>NZ_FNPC01000025.1 GCF_900107205.1 Halopenitus persicus
TAGTGGCCGTTACGAGCTTCCTCGCGGTGTTCGCACTAAAACAGCGCGAGAGTCCCGCCGTTCACGCCGGGGAGGATGTCATAATTGAGTGCAACTGCACGGTCGACCCACACTTTGTATCTTATACGCCGCTGTTATCCGTTTCACGTCAATCAGTCCCGGATTGTTTCGTACCCGGTGGGACGGATGACTCTCTCAATTGGCTCTCGTTTTCGATCTGGGAAGCGAGTAGCTAGAACCCCCCGCTATTCATCAAATCGAGAGACTACAAGGTGGTTTTAACACAGCCACAAGACTATACATACGTTAGTCTACGTCCAAATGTGAATCGACGGAGGTTCTTGGCGACAACGGGTGTCGCCGCGAGTGGACTTCTCTCGGGATGTCTATCGATGTTCCCGTTATTGGACTCGGACACGCCCTTGCCGGACGATCCGACAGGCGCGTGGACACAGTACGGAGCCAACGGGGCGAATACGTTCGCGGCGAACGTCTCCGCTCCGTCGCAGGGGAACCTGGCATGGACGTCGGACGCGTTCACGCGGTGGCGGCCTGCAGTTTCCGATGGGACGGTATACACGACGAACTTCGATCCCAGTAATGACGGAAGTGCGATCGCCCTTGATGCACAGGACGGCACTGAACAGTGGCGGACTACCCTCGACGCCAGCGGGGACAACGTCACTGTCGTTGTCGACGATCGTTGCGTCGTGGCGTACGATGAGGAACTCGTTGCGCTTGATTCCCAAACTGGCGAGCAGATCTGGACGGAATCGATAAACGAGGTTGAACAGCTCGTCGCGGACGAGG
Source organism: Halopenitus persicus (assembly GCF_900107205.1). GTDB lineage: Archaea > Halobacteriota > Halobacteria > Halobacteriales > Haloferacaceae > Halopenitus > Halopenitus persicus. The sequence goes on from NZ_FNPC01000025.1 coordinate 811, forward strand.
CCACCGGGACGGTGCTGGTTGCTTCCGACAGGGGTATCGAGGCGTTTCGGGCAGCGGACGGGGAGAGGCGCTGGGAAACGAACACGGTACGTCACCTCGTCCATACGCCTGTAGTATACGACGGGCGCGTGTTCGCTGTCGGGGACGTGGATGGATCGCCGTCACTCGCTGCCTTCTCGCTAGCGGATGGCTCGGACCGCTGGCAAAGCGAGCTCACGGCCACACCCGAATCTGCCGCGCCCGTTGCGACGCAGGATGGAGTGATCGTCTCCGACGACCGTACGCTCGTCGTTCACGACAGGGAAACCGGGGACCAGCGCCGTGAACTCGGCTCGTTCGGTGAGGACGACGATGTCGTTCCTCACACGGTGGCTGTTGACGACGGGACTGTATTCGTGACCAGTTCATACGGTGCCGTCGCAGTCGACAGCGAAACCGGAACGGTACGATGGCACCGCGACACACCGGTATACAAACCGGGAATTTGCCTCGGAACGGATACGATCATCTTCCCAGTCAGTACCCCCGAATTTGCCCCTGACAAGAAGACGATCAGTGCGTTCGATCGCGGATCAGGAGAGATGCGGTGGTACTACGGGTTCGATCCAGGGTTCCACCATGAGGTGACTTCACCACCGGTATTGGTTGATGGAGCTGTATTCTTCACAGCTACCGACATTGACGGTCTCGGTGTCTTAGGCGACGTTCCTGAACGGGATAGCTAGTCTTAGCGCTGTCCTCTCTTCCGATCAAGTCGTTGCCTTGGCATCTGAACAAGCCAAAGAACGTCGCTATCGAGATGTGATACGTTCTGAACCAGCTCCGGTCAGTACAGTCAGTCTCCTGACTGTTGATTCCTATCTGTTTGAAATATCGCAATGAAAACCAGCAAAAGTGTTCCAAGTACGACCGCACTTCCGATCATACGAGCGGCAGTTGATATTGCCGTTTCATACCCTCGAATCGCAATAGCAATATCACCAAGCGTTGCGACTCCGAGCCCGAA
>NZ_FNPC01000024.1 GCF_900107205.1 Halopenitus persicus
CGCCCTCGAGGGCGACGTCCTTCGCGGTGTCGGCGTCATACGCCGGGTGTTGGTCGACCGGCTTCGCGCCGGCGAGGAGCGGCGTGAGGTCGTCGCTCCAGCCCTGGAGGTAGTCGTCGAGGTCGACTTTCTCGAGGCCGGGGCGCGGGAGCTCGGCGACTCTCGCCTCGAGGCCGTGCTCGTCGAGATAGGCGGCCGTTTTCACGGCGCCTTTGACGCCCTCGCCGAACTGCTGGAGGGTGAGCCGGTCGCGGTCGTCGACGTTACTCGTCGGCCGCTCGGCGTCCTGAATCAGGTACACTCGGTCGACGTCCCGCTCGTCGAGCGCCTCGAGGAGGACGTCGTGGTGTTTCTGTTTGAACTGCTTTGTCACCGGCGAGATACAGGGATACCCCGCCTCATGAGCGGTAATCGCGTCGGCGATTCCCTCGGTGATAAGGACGGGGTCGCCGGGTTCGACGGTGTCGAGGCCGTAAATCGGTTCCTCGGAAGTGACGTAGTCCTTCGTATGAGCGAGCTTTCCGTACTTACCAGCTAAGAAGTCCTCCGGGTGTTTCGGGGCGGTTTCCCTCGCGATCGCGTAAACGGCCCGGCCGTCGGCGTCGAAATACGGGAGGACGTACCGGCCGCGCCATAGCGGGCGAAGGTCCTCGGTAAAGAGGCCGGTCGCGCGGATCGCGTCTCGGTCGTGCCCCCGGCCGAACAGGTGAGCTATCAGGTCGTCTTTGTAGTTCGCCGGCGCGAACCCGAGGAGTTTCTCGTCGATCGTGTCGGCGTCCCACCCGCGCCCGTCGCGGTAGTAGTCGCGCGGCGTGTCGTGGTCGCACTCGTCGGGGAGGTCGCGGTCTAACTGTTGGTGGAACCACTCCAGCGCGTCGACGAGCGCCGAACCGTCGGTATCGGGAGTTTCGGACGTCGTCGAGGCCGGTTTGTCCGCCTCGAGGGTGGGGTTTGCGTCCCGAGAATCCCCCTCCGGCGCGCCGGTGTCGGGCGTTTCGAGCGCCAGGTGAGGGTCGTCGCTCGCGAGGGCGTCGTCGACGGCGTCACCCCAAACGGCGGGGTCGGTATCGGTCGCGCCGAGCACCTCGGGCGTGGTCGCCTCGGGATTCAGTCGTAGGTACTCGGCGAGCTCCTCGAGCGCCCCGTCGTCGGCGTCGGTCATTTCATCCCCCTCCCTTTCTCGCGGCACCCGTCACACACCCAGTCGGTCCCACCGTCGGCGCGTCCTAACTCGGGATTGAGGTTCTCCTCGCCCCCACAGTATACGCACTCGGCGCCGGTAGGCGGTCCCTCCGGCGTGTCGCGGGGCGTCATGCGACCACCTCCTCTTTGTCGAATATCCGAACCGAACCGTCGGGGCACTCGACGAGGACGGCGCCCCCGAGGTCGGAGCGGTCGGTGTAGGGGATCGAAAGCGTCTGTTCGCCGTCGTAGCGGTACGGTTCGGTGAGCCGGAGAGTGTCGGTGTCGGTAGTCATGAAGATACCTCCAGAAAGCCTTTCGCGTGATCCGAACACCGGACGCCCTCGCGGACGGCGTCGGTGTCGTCGCCGGCGTCGACCACCTCGAGCGGTTCGCCCTCGCGGTCGCACCCGAGGACGTCGCACTCCTCGAGGCCGGCGGTAACGTGCATAAGCGCGGCCGTCGCTCGCCAGCCAGCGCTCGGCGAGGCTTCGGGCGTCGGTCGGTCGGCGTCGATACGTCTAGTCGTGTCCTGAGTGTCCGTCATGTAGGCCAAAGGCCGGCACTAAGGCGCGCCGGGAGCCGTTGACGGGCGTAACAGGGTGGCCGTTAGCGTCGGGAGTAACGCTAAAGGTTTCGGCGACAGAAGGAACACTCACAGGCACCACCTGCCCGTGGTACGGCCTGCTCGCCGGCCGTCGTCGCACCCCTCCGGGTCGCGGCGGCGGTCGTCGCGACTCGGGGTAACGCCCGTAATCGTCCAAACGTCGTCGGCCCCTCCCTGCCAAGAGACAGGCCGACGGCGTTTTTCACCGATTCTACCGTTCATGAGTGGCTTCTCTCGCCCCGGTCGCTTAGTAGTTGCTCCAGGGCGGCGTCCATACTCGGGAGCTCGTGCTCGTCCCGATACTCCCGGAGCGCCTCGGCGCGCTCGGCATGGACTGTAACCGTGGTGGTCGTCGTCGCCATTCTCTAACTTATGTTAGCGCCCGGAGGTACATTAACGTTATGTACGGGTGGGTACACGGTGTTATCGTGAGCGGTAACGCTAATCGGGATTCAGATACCAGGATAGTCGACCCTGACGCCGACCGCGACCGGGGGATTCTCACCCCTCACGACAGGTCGTTTCTCCTCGCGGCCGAGGGCGAGGGCGAGGGCGTCCGGGACGAAATGAGCGATAGCGCCGTTCGACAAAAGCGACACAAGATACGTAATCGGTTCCGAAACGCCCTCATCGACATACAGTACCTCCTCCTCCTCGAGGACGGCGACTTGAGCCGGCTGTTCCCGGCCGACGAGTGGGACGACTACGAGCTCGGTATCGTACACGGCGCCGTGCTCGCGGCCGTCTATCACATGATCCGCGCCGAGGCCGACCGCGAGGAGATTTTCAACACTCTTGAGGCGGTGGTCGCGAACGACGTCATTCGCGAATACGCCGAGAAACACGGCGTGTACGCGCCCGAGGGAGAGGTCGGCGTCGAGATCGGCATCCCGCCCGTCGAGGAGTGTCCGACTCTCGAGGAGGTTCGGGAGGTCCTCGAGGCCGGCGAGGAGATACCCGAAAGCGCCCACATGGCCCTCGACTACGGCGGTATCCACCCCAACCCCGAGGAGCACCTGTAACCCGCGCCGCTGCCGTAGGCGTAGGCGAGGAGCTCTGTCAACTCCTCCAGCGTAAGCGCGTCCTCGGGTGTGTCGTGTGACATAGTTAGACGACGGCGTCGATCCATCGGCAAAAGTCGTGAAAGTCATTCGCGCCGGCCTGGTCGGCTATATCCTGGAGGGTTCCGATCGGGATCGGGTCACCCTTCGGGACCGTTACCGTCCGCACCTTCCCCGTATCGGGGTTCTTGTATCGAAGTGTCGTGTGGCTCCCCTTCCCACCGACCGGGACGAACCCGTGTTTCGATAGGCCTTTGATTATCTCGTCGGACGAAAACGTCGTTCGGACCACTATTCAAGCCAGGGCGGCCGCCCCGCCTCGCCGATCTCGGCGTCGATCCCTTGCTCCTCGAGGTATGCCTCGGGATCGTCGATCGGGGTCCCTTCCCCGCGGTGGCTCTCCAGGGCGTCGGCGAGCTCGCGAAGGGCGTCGCTTTCGGTGGAACCGAACGACGCAACACCGGTTTCGACGTGTCGTGCCGTTACCCGGCCGTCGTCCTCCCGAATAAACTCGACCTTATCCCGTCCGGGGGGATCTGCGACGGTTGCCATACTAACAGATACGCCGGGGTAGTGATGTAAACTTTCGGTAGAACCCTCAAAGC
>NZ_FNPC01000026.1 GCF_900107205.1 Halopenitus persicus
TCCGGCGAGAGATTCTTTGTTTCAATATACAGCTCGTGTAGTGCTCGAGGAGTCACCCGAACCAAAACCTTCTCGCGATCGTCGGGATCCCGTCGCTCCGGCGTATAGGTTAACACCCAGTCGTCTCCCGGCTCGCCGTCGGTCGCGGGACCGAGTGAAATACTCCTCGCGAGGTCATCCGGGATATAGTGCCAGGTGTTCGATCGAAACCGGCCAAAGTGTCCGCTCGGTCGCGGATCCTCGGGATCGACGGCGTCGGTGTCCTCGGTCATAGCCCCAGCTCGTCGCGAACGCTCTCGTCGCCCGTATAGGCCCATTCCCCATATCCGCCCTTTTCGATCCCAGGGACGTCCTCGAGGTACCGACTTAGCGCGTTCCACATCGTCCGCGCGGATCCCCACTCGTCGGTGTAACCCGTGTATATCTCATCCTGGAGCTCGCCCGTTTTCGTCGTTCCGTGCTCCCGAAGGTACCGAAACACGTCGACGATCGCCGAGCGGCCGTGTTCCGTCTTTGGCGGCGTGTCCGTCGTCTCGAGATACTGGCGGACGTCCTCGGCGAGGTCCTCGCTCTCGTCGCGTGTGCACCCGCTCTCGGCGTTCGTGGTATCCGCCGGTGTCTCGGCCGCGGGTTCGACGGCGTCGGCTCTCGCGTCCTCCTCGCCCGCTCTCCAGTATATCACCGTCCGACCGGTCTTTCGCTTATCCACCTCGCCCCGGTCGTATAGGCGCGTGAGTTTTTGCCGAGCCGCTTCGGTCGTACACCCGAGTCGATCGGAAACGTCACTCGAGGTTACCACCGGTCCCCGTATCTCGTCGAATACGTCCCGGACGTCCTCGAGGGTCACCGTTTCGACGAACGTACCCGCCTCGGTTCGTTTTCGTTCCGGCATACCTCGGTATTGACGTCCGGATCCCTTAGTCCTATTGGTGGAACCCAATAGGTTAACCTAATGGGAAATACTTATTACCTTTTGGCTACTACCAATAGGTAGAGACAAACCGGTTCCTCGGGGCGTTTTGAAAGCGCCCGCGTGCTGGAACACGCGAGCCGGGTTGTCTCGGGAGAGAAAACCCATGTCTGCATACGATACCCGAGCCGAAGGGCGTACCGGTTCCGAACACACGATCGTCGTCGAGGAGGGTCCCCGGTGGAAAGGCCCCTTCGCCGAATACGACAAGTACGGGGAGCCGACCGGCGCCGAATACGTCCGGTGTACCGGGTGCGGGGTCGAGGTTCTCGAGGGCGATACCCGTCACGCCACCCACCGGGACGGGTGCGACGGTCCCGAGGAGTAACCCCAGTCGCTTCTTTTTGCTTTTCCGGTCCACCGTCGCGAGCGCGCGCGTAGCCCGTGCGGAATTCTCCCGTCGGTGGGTTTCGTTCCGGTCTTAACCAACACGGTCGGCGTCTCTTAACCAACACGCGAGCCGGTCGGTCCCGTAATGGTTCCTTTTCTCGACACCTTCCGTCGACGATCCGCGTCAGACATACATCCGGTCGGTTAGATAAACGATCGAACACGGGCGAGGGCGGCGGGGTCGACGTCCACCGTCGCGACGGGAGTAGGGTCACAGATACGGACCAACGTTGTTATCCGAACTTGTGGAACCGTCGACAGCATATCGATGGTGTAACTCGTCGCGGGTGTCGGGTTCGG
>NZ_FNPC01000023.1 GCF_900107205.1 Halopenitus persicus
CGAGTACGTCCTCGACCGCCCGCTCCCCTGTCAAGAGCATGAGGGCCAACGGTGCCCCTACGCCTCGAAATGGGAGTTCGACCCCGACGAGTACGACGTCCTCATAGGCCACTACAACCACGCTCACAAACCGAAAGTCGCCGCCGGCCGGACGGTGGTTTTCGACGAGTTCCCCGACGCCTACGAAACGCTCCTCGGGCCGGAGCTCCAGGGCGCCGTATCGTATTGGCTCGAGGCGACCGACGGCGTCCCGTTCGACAGTTACACCGATCTCCTCGAGAACCGCGACGACGAAAGCCGGCGCGCCGACGCGCTACTGTGGTTCGACGAGCACGGTGTCGAACCCGACGAAACCCACGTATTCGACGACGCGAGCGCACACGCAGCCGCCCCGCTCGCCGTCTTTACCCTCCTCGCGAGCGACGACCTCGGGAACGGGTTTGAACGCGCCGAGCTCGAGGACATCGGCCTCGGTGTGTTCGACCGCGCTCGGGGCGGGGTGTCGGTGCTCCAGGCGCCGGCGCTGGAGTACGCGAGCGGTGTCGTCGCCCTCGACGGGACGCCGACGAAACGTATGTGGGAGCTCGCCCTCGGCGAACGACTGAATCACCGGCCGGTGCTCCAGGGCGAGGAGCGCGCCGAGTACGTTCGCGACGCCCTGAATCTGAATCTGGTTCGGACCACCGAGTACGTGAAACCGTACAACTCGGCCGACCACGTCAACACCGAACAGGACGCCGCCCTCCTCGAGGCGGTGACCGAGAAACACGGCGAACGGCCGTCGGTGATTACGACGACCACCGCCGAGCACGAATACGACGCCGACGGCGTCCTCGAGCACGTCGACGAAACGAAACACTACGGGAACGTCCTCGGCTCAAATGAGTTCGACGACACCCGGCTCGGCGCCGTGATCGGGAGCAACCACTACGGCGACCACTACATCAAGAAGTGGGGCGCCTACGCCGGCGGGGCGGTCGACCGAGGCGAGGAGAAAGGCGCCGACCTCTCATACAGCGGGTTCGGCGACGACGTCCTCCAGCATATGCGGGAGCACGACACCCTCCAGGCGGCCATGCGGTTCGGTCGCGACGGGAACGGCGCCGTCGTCTATGTGCACACCGACACCCTCCCCGAGTGGGTGCCGCTCGCCGGCGAGGGCCGGGTGCTTACGACCTGGAGCGACGGTATGCGGGACGTCGTCGACGCGCTCGAGGACCTCACCACGGCGACCACGGCGGACGTCGTCGCACACCCGGCGGTCGACCTCACCCGGCGACAGGTATTCAACAATCTGGAGGCGCTCCGGGAGCGGGGCGTCCTCGAGCGGGAACAGGACACCGAGGACGGCCGGCGGGTAGTGTGGCGCGACGACGGGTTACACCGGCTCGGCGAGCACGGCGAGGTGGAATTAGAACCCGTCGACCTGGAGGACCTCGACGACGACGAGGTTGAGGAAATTGCTCGTACTGTATACTATACGCCTAATTTCCTCAACTCTCTCGCCGAGGACGCCGGTTCGGTCGGTCGGCCGTCGCCGGAGGTGTCCGACCCGGCGCAAGCCGCTGCGAACGGGGGTGACCGCCCCCCCGATGACGCCGATTAGACCCACTCACACGGCCGAGGTACGCGGTTCCAACAGTTGCGACGCCGACACGCCTACGCCCCGCGACGCTATACACGGAGGTAACCGACTATGACCTCGTCGCAACAGACCGGCCGGAGTTCGGTTGTAGGGAGTAGTAGCCAACCGGACTACGCGGCCGTCAATATCCCGTCGAAACCGCCGACGGAGTACGACCACGTCGAACGGCGGGCCGAGCTCCTACAACAGGTTCGCGATCTCGGCCACCCGTCGATGATACACCAGGGCGAGGCGGCCGAACGTTACGGCGTGAGTCAACAGCAAATCTCGAAAGACCTCGACCGGATCGCCGAGTACGTCGGTGAGAACCTCGGCGCTCGGCATGAGCTCACTATCGACGCCGTCTTTCAGCGGTCGATACAGGGCCTCCTCGAGGAGGGAGAGTACCGGAAAGCCGCGAGGACGGCGAAGGATTACGACGAGTGGGTGACCGACCGAACCGACCTCGAGGAGATTCGCGAGCAACTCGAGTTTCTCAAAGACGTACACGACGTATGACCTCAATAGACGACTTCAAACACGACGTCAAAAGTATAGGCGACAAACAACTCGCCGACCTCGACACCGAGGAGCGACTTCGGTATTTCATCCAAGAAGCCGCCGAGGACCGCGAGGAGCGGATAGAGTGGCTCACCGAAACGGCGCCGACGAAACAATACGAGGCGACCGACCTCGAGTATACGGACGGGATAAAGAGATACAGTTTCCTCTCCCTCCAGGCGAGACATGGACTTCAGACGCTTTACCAGGCTATTACCGAGCGCGAAGCCGACCGCGACAGGTACATGGCGGTAATGCTGTTGAACGGGGTGCTCGAGCGACTATCCCAGGGCCATTTCACCGTCGACGAGTACGGGAACGCCGAGATACCGGGTTCATGGCCCGACGACTACGGGCCACAGTACGCCCCCGACACGTCGACGCTCGCGACGAAATACCGCGAGCTGTGGGAGGACGTCCCGGCCGAGCTCCTCCTCGAGGGGGACGACCGGAGTGGGACGTCGGAACAGTTCCCTCACCTCGCGGCGCTCGGCCTCATGGCGTATGCCGAGGACTATTCGGGGTTCGACGATGTCGACATAGACCGGATTCCGCCGGAGTTCGTGAGGGCAGAATTACAGCTCGCGAAGATGGTCGTTCATTTTCACACGCGGTTCCACGGGTGGCGTATCTTCGCCGAGAAGTACCTCGACGTCACTCTCGACGAGTTCTTAGCCATTATCCGCCCGCCCGAGGCGGCCGATTCCCCCCTCGACCCCTTCGCCCGCCCGCACGGTGTACCAGCGGTCGACGAGGAGCTCTGTGAAAACACTCTGTCGTACTATCGCGATTACCTCGAGGCGTATCAGTCTCTCCGCGAGGAGTACGCCGACCGGGCCGGGATGGAACGCCCCGACGCCCCGCTCGACCTCGACGACCGCGCCGAGGCGTTTGCTCAGGCGATAGGCGAGGCGGGTGTCGAACAGTATTGAGGTGATTCAGCTATGAAACGACTAACCGATCTCCAGCACGACGTCAAGAACGTACAAGATAACGTCCTCGGCGATCTCGACGCCGACGACCGGGTGCGAATGTTCCTGAAAGCGGCCGCCGGGGATCAGGACGACCGTATAGAAATGCTCCGGGATTCGGCGCCGAGATACGAATACGAAACCCGCGACCTGGAGTTTACCCACGGGGCGATAGAGGCGTTTTCACTCTCGAGTATGGCGAACGCCGAACTCGAGCGGCTCTATACGGCGATGATGATGTACGAAACCGCCCGGAATATGCACGTCGCCGTCGTCCTCCTCAACGAGGCGCTCGAGCAACTATCCCAGGGCCATTTCACCGTCGACGAGTACGGGAACGCCGATACGCCGGCGTCATGGCCTCACGACTACGGACCCCAGTACGACCCCGACGAGTCGCGCCTCGCCGGGAAGTACCGCGAGCTGTGGGAACAGAACGACCTCGAGTTAGCCTTTGATACCGAGGACCGTTCGCGGCCGTTTTTCGCGGCTCTGGCGGCCGACGGGTTACTCAGTTACCGAACCGAGGTGACCGAGAACTTTCAGCCGGCCGCTATGGCACGGGCGGAAAATCACCTCATGGAAACCGTCGTCGAGTTCTACCGAGCGTTTCACACCTACCGACGCCTCGCCGAGGAGCACCTCGACATGACGCTCGACGAGTTCCTCGGGGCGTCACAAACCGAGCGACTCCCGTTCGACGATCGGACGGGGCCGAGGCGGCTCACCGAGGAGAAGTGTCGTGACGTCCTCGAGCGTATGCAACAGTATATCGACGCCTACGAGGAGAGTCAACGGAAAGTCGGTGAGGTGCTCGCCGAAGGGCCGCCCGAAGGGTTCGACGGCCTCGAGGACATCCCCGTAGCCGAAACGGGCGAGCTCATGCAACAGTACGACCTCGACGACATGGTAGAGGCGGACGTCGCCGAGCTCGCCGAGGAGCTCGAGGACACCGCCGGATTCTGACCGCCGTTATCTCGGGGGCGCGCGACACCGTCAGAAAACCCCCGGCCGACGTGACCGACCAGGACACCTCCGGTCCCACGTATTCGGATAACCCCTATGGTCCGTATCTGTGACCCCACTCCCGTCGCGCCACCGACATCGGGGCAACGTTGGCGGGTTCGAACCGCCGGGACTGATGGGATCCTCCCGCTGGCGCGCCCTGCGTGGATAACGGTGCCTTCGCGCTGGTGAGCGGCCATTCGCGTGTTTCGCCCGAGGAGTTGGGCCAATTGTACCAATTTTCTCGTTTCACTGACGGAAGCACCCGAACGCCATCCCCACGGGACGCCCGCCCGTTCGCAATTTCGGATCCGGAATCCCATCCCGCCCAACCGGTGATCGTCCCACCATCGACACCGACCAATCTGCTGCAGGATCAAAACCGATGTCCGACCAATCGGCGATCAATCCCACACCTAACGCCACCCCGTCCTATTACAGGTTGGTTCCTGGGTGGAATGCCGACGCGAATCCCGGAAAACGTGTTGAGCATTTAACTAATCCCCCGCCAGATAACACAGTCCTCCGAATGGTCGACGTCCTCCTCGTGGAAGACACCGATATGCAGCGCGCGCTCCTGCGCGGGTTTCTCACCCCGGAACACACGGTCGTGGGGGTCGCCGAGACCGGCGAGGAGGCGATCCGCGAGGCGGACCGCACCGCCCCGGACGTGGTCGTGATGGACATCGACCTGCCCGGCACCGACGGGATCGAGGCCACTCGGACGATCAAACGGGCCAACCCTGAGGTCGCGGTCGTGATGAGCACCGCGATGGTGACCGCGGAGATTCGCGACCGCGCCACGGACGCCGGCGCCGACGCCTACCTCACCAAACCCTTCAGCAAGGACGACCTGCTCGCCACGATCGACGAGGCGTGTGGGCGTTGATCGTGGTGCGTGGTACCACCAAACTCCAACGCTACACGCCAACACACCGAACCCTTCAAACCCTCGAATTCGGCACGTTAGGGTGCCCTAACTACCCGATACCGGATCGTTAGGATGCTCTAACTACTGGGTAGGTCGGGCTTACAATGATGGTAGGGGTATATGTATGCAATAGAGACGCCGGCCGGGGGCACCGACGCCCGCCGCGCTGACGCGTACACAAGGAGACAACAACTATGGCACGACCCAAAGGAAAGCTGCTTGCGCTGGTATTGATCTTCGGAGCGATCACGGTCGTCACGGCCACGGGCGCGTTCACCACGGTGGAAGCGGAACGGACCGCCGAAGTGAACGTCGCCGGTGACGCGAACGCGCTCGTCGGGCTCGAACCCGGTAGCGGTGCTGGGGCAGACGGATACGTCGACAACAGTAGCGCCGAGATCCAGATCAACTTCGCAGGTGAGAACGGGGAGGGTGTGAACCTGAACGCCACGACCGAGTTCGATAACATCCTGCAGATATCGAACAATGGCGCGAACGAGGTCAACATCTCCGTCAACACCATCGGCGCCAATGAGCAGTACGTGAGCGTGTACAACGGAACGGACTACACGGACGACTCACAGGAGATCACGAACGGAACGAACACCGTCACCGTGCCGTCCGGAGAGATGATCGAAGTGTCCATCCGGATCGACATCACCGGAGATGACACGCTCTCGAAGAACGATGAGCTCCTCAGCAACATCGAGATCGTCGCCGAGAGCACGGGTAACTAACCCAGTCTCCCCTCACAACGATTCGGCTCGCCCTCACTGAGCGACGTTCGGTATCACGTCTCTCCTGACGGAGGACGGTTCATTACACCACCACTAGCCACCACGCCACAATGAAACTCCGCTCCATCACCGCCGCGCTCGTCGTACTCTTCGCGCTCGGCGCGGTAGTGGCGACCGGAGCGGTGCTGGGGACCGCGGGCTCGCCGACCGAGAACCTTTTTAACGGCGAGCCGGACGTCGAGTTCGGCGCGACCAACGGCACGAACGGGAACTACGTCGTGAGCGACGACGACGGCGAGCTCCGGATCGACCTCACGGATCCGGGCGTGAACGCGGAGGCGTACACGACC
>NZ_FNPC01000010.1 GCF_900107205.1 Halopenitus persicus
TTACCGGATTCTGGCTGTAGATCGGCTTTTTGAACCCAATCGTGGACGGCTTTTCGACTGCGTTGGACACCCAGTGAATCGAGTAAATCGACGGTATTCGACAGCGAGAGTCCCGCAACGTGCGATTGAATACCCAACGCCATCGCGGACTCGGGTGTCCGCTCTCGCTCCACAAAATCCAAATCAATCCACTCTCTATGACCGGTGAGGCGGGCAATTTCTGCCATAGACCAGCAAGAAATTCACCCGCCTCGCTTTTCACGCTTAACTAAACACCGCCGGAGTCCTTTACGAAACTTTTAGATGGTAATTGACCACCGAAGATGCTGTTCAGTTAAGTAGCGGTCCAGTTTGGCTTACTTACCAAGTAGTTCCCCACGCGACAATAGTAGTGTACGACCCGTTCGGTCCACTTTGGTGCGCTTACCGACTGATGATGACCAAACTACTGTAGAACCGGCTCACGCACACTTGGGAATAGAATATCCCCTAACGAGGGTTTTATATCTGTAACTAAATCAGTCATAAAGTAGTTAACGGCGGAAGGTGTTTGATATTCCGGCCGATTCATCAGGGTGAAATATCTCAGTCCGACCACCTCTCTTGGGATCTTATGGTACGTGAAATACTTACCACGCCCCTCCGTAGGTATCTCCTATGTCCTTTCCTAATCGCTTCGTTCAGCGTATACTGAACTCATTACTTCCCAGTAGAGGTAACCAAGTCCCCGGAGAAAACTATTGGCAGTACAACGCAGCAGACACTTCTATTACTATTCATGGTGGCGGACTGGGAGACTTAATGATAATCAGACAGTTCGGCCGTGCAATACAGAATTACTTTCGAAGCCAGGGGGACCCTGAATTGGAGGATATTGTGATTTCTACGGGAGCTATGGCACCAGCGTATGAACCGGTTCAAGGTGATTTGAACCTTTTCTGGTGGTGGTCTTTCGGGAATCTCGACGATTCACCGGAACGGTTCCTTGATGATTATCTCGACAGAGTCTCTGTCCGACCGGACATCATCCTCTGCCCATCCGAGACAACAGAGAAGGAGGCTCAACAAGCGGGATTCGAAACAATTCGTTTCCCCCTTGGAACTTATGCATTTGAACCGTTAGGATTTGACCGTAGTGGAATCGGCTATGCAGGAACATTAGGCCACAAAATATCGAAGAAAGAGGAGATGATGCTTGGGCCGTACCGTGATTCTCCGAATTTCGAATCAGTTTCCCATTTCAGATTTCCTGAAGAATTAAACTGTTGGTATAATACGAAAAAAGTCACGTTGGGGATGCATAAGGAAGGGCAAAAGTCGTGGGGAATGGTGAACAACCGTGTTTTTGAGACGTTGGCATCTGGAACTCCACTGATCCTGAAAAAACACGACAACCTCTCGAACGTACTCGGGTTTGAGTATCCATATCAGGTTTCGTCTGGAGATGAATTGAGAGATACGATGCAGGAGTTCCGGCAAAGATCAGACCAGAGTATCCGGTCGGAGTTCAATGATTTCTCTCGGAAAGTAAGGGAGCAGCACAATTACCGGCGGCGGGTCGATTGCCTCTTTCGGGAGATCTCGTAGTCTCCTTCCGGAAATTCACTCGCCGACTAGTTCAATCGAATATTAATCTAATAAATATACCATTTCAAATATATGTCATTTACGAGTTCTCCGAACGACGAACCCCCAGAGAACCTCTTCCGACACCCGAACTGGCCGGCCGTATAGAGGCTGACAACACCCACATCGTCTTAACTACGCAGTGTCATAGGCAACCACACATAACCCGGACATTAAGTGAATGCGTTTCGCTCTGTCTTGTATGTCTGATACGCTCGCGTTCGTCACCCACCAGTGCCCCCACTACCGAACGGGGTTCTTCGAACGCTTCGAAGAACGACTCACACTCGACTCGAAGGTGTTCTTCACCGACCACAAACAGGGGTGGCGAGCGTACGGCGACTTCGAGTACGAGGTCCTCCCGCACTGGGCCCCTCGCGAGCACTACGAGTTTGCGCCGACAGTTCTCTACCGGCTCTGGCAGTACGCTCCCGACGTCGTCGTCTCCGGCCCCGTCGAACAGTTCGCAGCCCACGCCTCCTACCTCTACGCGAAAGCGACCGGAACGCCGTTCGTTCTCTGGACCGGCGAGTGGACCGTCCCGAAGACGACACTCAGGACGGTGACGTTCCCACTCATCCGGCGTATCTACCAGGGGGCGGACTCCATCGCCGTCTACGGACCACACATCCGGGACTACGTGACGGATCTCGGAATCGATCGGGGGAAGATCCACCTCGCGTGGAACACGACCGACATCGAGTACTTCCGGAAACCGTGCGCAGAGGACGCCGAAGAGTTACGCGATCAGCTCGATGTCCCCGAAGACGTCCCGGTAGCGCTGTACGTCGGACGCCACGTGAAGGAGAAAGGACTCGAATACCTAATCGACGCGTTTCGGGAGATCGTCGACGAGGTCGAACCGACGCCGTACCTCCTCTTGGTCGGGGACGGCGACCGAAGGAAGGAGTTGGAGAAACGAGCCGACGATCTGGATACCGTTCTCTTCCCGGGATACGTGGAGAACGAAGACCTCCCGCCGTACTACGGGCTGGCCGACGTGTTCGTGCTCCCGTCCGTCCAAACGGAGATATTCCGCGAACCGTGGGGGCTGGTCGTGACGGAAGCGATGGCGTCCGGAACGCCCGTCGTGACCTCCAGTCAGGTCGGGATCGCCGCGGCAGGCGTCGTGAAGGACGGCGAAAACGGGTACATCGTCCCGGAGCGGAACCCCCACGTTCTCGGTGATCGGCTCGAACGACTCCTCACCGACGAGGAGCTGCGGACAGAGATGGGCGACGCTGCCGCGGACGTGATCTCGGAGTACGACTACGACAGGATGGTCGACGGGTTCATCTCCGCCATCGAGGATGCACTCGGGACTCAGAACGTCGATTCGTAAATCTCCTCGTACGAGTCAGTCACGTCGTCCCACGACTCGACTGGTCCTGTTGGCGCGGCGAGTTCACCACCGTTCCGAACCGCTGTCGCGACGGTGTCAGGGTCCACTTTCGCGACACATTCGACATCGTCCCCGCGGCACCAGTCTCTCAACGCAGTCTCAGATCTCAACACACACGGCGTCCCGGACGCCAGTGACTCCGCAACCGTGAGCCCGAACGACTCGAACGAGGAGAGCGAGAGGTGTACGTCCGCGCCCGCGTAGTACGCGGGTAAGCGCTCGTGATCGACGTTGCCCAAGAACTCCACCCGGTCGTTAACCCCTACTTCCACGGCGAGCTCCTCGAGCGTGTCTCGGTACGGCCCGTCGCCAGCGACCAAGAGATCGTACTCGGGAAGCTCCGGAAGCGCCGAGATGACGTGCTGAACGCCCTTGTAGTCCTCCAGACGCGCGACACAGAGGAGATAGGGACGATCACGCACCACTGGGTCGGCCCCCTCGAACCGACTGACCTCGACCCCAAGCGGGATCACCGAACTGTCGACACCGAGATCCGACTGCACCTGTCGTCGCTCCCACTCGCTGACCGAAACGACCTCGTGGACGCTCTTCAGTGCACGCCGGAGGATCGGACGATACGCGTCCAGGAGCCGGTCGCGGAACCCACTCGCACTGTGACCGTGGTAGTACGTCGTCGCTACCGTGGGGGTTCGACTACTCAAAACTGCACAGGAGAAACTGAGTGTGTGGACGTTGTGAACGTGGAGAACGTCGTATTCGCTCCAGAGTCGGGGGTTCGCAAGCTGAGGCGCGAAGTGAAACGCCTCGTTGGGTGAGAGTCCGTAGTGACGGTGAACGGTAACTCCGTTTCGCCGTTCACGTTTCGGAAGATCGGGAGTCCTGCCAGCCGTTTCGACGGTCACCTCGTGTCCACGAGCGGCTAGTCGCTCGCTCAGTTCCTGAACCTGAGTCTCGACACCACCCGTGTGTGGAGCGTATCGCGGGGAGACGTGGCAAATTCTCACAGTTCAGTATCCGTACGAATACCCCTACATTATCCCTTTCGGGAGCGGAAACAGTTCTGCTGAACCAACACCCCTATGGATCGACCTGCCGGTATCGGATCTATGCATCTCTGCCAAGTCGCCCCCTACGTCACCTACCCTCCGAGGATGGGCGGCGACCACCGAACTCACGGGCTCGTCAAGGAGTTCCCCGGAGACGGGCATACCGTCCAGCGCTACTGTCAGGGTGGATCGCCGGCGATGTACAAATCATTAGACCTACGACGCCACGTCCGGATCGCTGACGGCTACGACGAGCACCGTCACCTCAACCCTCTCCACGAGGCGATGAAAGCCCCGATGCTGCTCGGATACCCGAATCTGCTCGCCCATCGATCACTTCGCATCGCGAATGACGGAATCGATGCGATGTTCGAGGACGCGGATGTCGTACTAGCTCGGGAACCGTGGCAGATGCCGTACGTGCTCGATCACGTTCCCGCCAGCACGCCAATAATTTTCTCTAGCCACAACGTAGAAACCGAACGATTCGGCGACATCGAGCAGCCGGTACTTACCGAACGGGTCGAACGGGAGGTCGACCGCCTCGAACGCCGATCGGTCGAGGAAACCGACGCGATCGTTTGCACGAGCGAACACGACGCCGAGGTCTACCGGGAGCGATACGATCCGAGCGGGCCGATTCTGGTCGCTCCCAACGGTACCTACGAGGACAGTCTTCGTTCCCACCGTCCAGATAGCGACGTGGCGGAGTGCATCCGACAACGATACGGGATCGCTTCCGACGCTATTGTCTCTCTATTTATGGGCAGCAACTACCGACCGAACGTGGAGGCCGCGGAGGCGGTCGTCGATATGGCACACGAACTCGCGGATGCCGACTTCGACGCACAGTTCCTCGTGCTGGGTTCGGTGGGGAACGCGCTCGACAGGCCCTCGTTGCCCGACAACCTCACCACCACCGGCTACGTCGAGGCCGAATTCGAGGCACACTTCGACGCCGCCGACATTGCGCTCAACCCGATGCTGTCCGGCGGGGGAACGAACATCAAACTTATCGACTACTTCGCGCGAAGCCTTCCCGTCGTCTCCACTCGATTCGGCGCCCGCGGACTTGACGGAACTGCCGGCGAAGAACTGCTGGTCGCCGACATCGACAACTTCCCCGAGAGAATTACCGCCCTCGCCGAGGACCCGGGCCGACGGCGACGGGTCGGGGACGCGGGCCGCCGACTGGCTGCAGACCGATATACGTGGGAGGCTTCCTCGAGAGCACTCCGAGAGTTCGTCGTCGAAGAGTTCGGCCCGTTCTGAGACCCCGCCCCAAGTAGAATCCAGTTATTCTCGTCAACGCTGGCAATTACAACGACGGGGAGTTGCTGTTTCAGTCGCTGACGGTATTTGCGACGATGAGTACGCAACACTGAAGATACGAAACCGACATCGTAATCCTTGCCGCCTGAAGAACCCCACTTATGCATAACCAACGCGTCCTCGTCACGGGCGGCGCGGGCTTCATCGGCTCGAACCTCGCGAACCGCCTCGCCGCGGACAACGACGTGATCGCCGTCGACGACATCTATCTCGGCACGCCCGAGAACCTCGATGGCGACGTCGAATTCGTCGAGGCGTCCGTCCTCGAGGACGACTACCCCGCCGACGTCGACGTCCTCTTCCATCTCGCCGCGCTCTCCTCAAGAAACATGCACGAGGAGAATCCTCAGCGTGGCTGCCGAGTCAACGTCGAGGGGTTCGTCAACGCCGTCGAGCGCGCCCGCGAGCAGGGCTGTGAGACGGTCGTCTACGCCTCCACCTCGTCCATCTACGGCAGCCGGACCGAACCCTCGCCCGAGAGTATGGCCGTCGAGGCGGAGACCGCCTACGAGGCCTCCAAGCTCGCCCGGGAACGCTACGCGGAGTATTACGCGAACCACCACGGGATGAATATGGCCGGCCTCCGCTTCTTCTCCGTCTATCAGGGATTCGGCGGCAACGAGGAACATAAAGGCGAGTACGCCAACACCGTCGCGCAGTTCGCAGACACGATCGCCAACGGAGAAGCTCCGGAGCTGTTCGGGGACGGCACCCAGACGCGAGATTTCACGCACGTTCGCGACGTCGCCCGCGCCTGCGAGCTCGCGGCTGATCACGAACTCACGGGCGTCTATAACGTCGGTACCGAGGAGGCCTACAGCTTCAACGAGATGGTCACGATGATCAACGACGCGCTCGGCACCGACGTCGATCCCGTCTACATCGAGTGCCCCTTCGACGATTACGTCCACGACACGATGGCGGACGCCTCGAAGTTCCGCGAGGCCACCGGCTGGGAGCCCGAGGTCGGCTTCGAGGAGGGCGTCGAGCTGGTCTGTGAGCCCTATCGATCATCGTGATCGGTGACAGACGGATGCCCGATCGAGGCTTAGGCCGCCTCGAACAGCACGACGCCCAGACGCGAGCACCGCTGACAGACCAACGCGCTCCGGCCTTTGTGATCCCCCGCTTCGAGGGATCGATCGCACTCGGGACAGCAAACCTCCGGAAGGGTTTCCAACGACGTCATCACGCCTTCTTTTAGGTCGCCCTAAATAGGTCTTGTGTCATCGACGGCAGTCACGGTCGTGATCCGCGTATAGCGTTCCCTCCATCACGTCCCACCCTCTGTTCCGTTCCACCCACCATCCCGATCCACTCGCCACTCCAACGGAACAGACCTTTCAGCCGTCACGCTCACCCCACGGGTATGACGCGGTCTCGCCTTCGCGACCTCCCGGGGCAGGCACGCCGGCGGGTGCTCGCGGACCTCCGGGAGGATCCGTACCTCCCGTACGTGCTCCTGCTGGCGGTCGTCCTCTGCGGGTTCTGGATCTGGCATCGGGCGCCAAACTTCGCCACGCGCGACGAGAAGAGCCGGATCCTCGACGTCCTCGTCGCCTACGGGCGCGTGCTCGAGGAGCCGAGCCTGGCAGCGCTTCGGGAGGGCGTGACCTGGAGTCGAGTGCCCTTCGGCGCGACGTTCTACCTCTTCGGGCTCGCGCTCCTGCCGGTGGTCCTCGCGGCGGCGGTCCTCGGCGATCTGGAGGCGGTCGCCGCGCTCGGGGTCCCGAGCTACGAGTTCGGCTTCTACGCCGCCTGGCAGTCGGTGCCGGCGTGGATCTGGACGTGGTCGATCGTCCTCGTCAGGCTCGCGAACGTGGCGCTTTCGGTCGGCTGCGTCTACCTGACCTACCGGATCGGCGCCGCCGCGTTCGACCGCCGGACCGGCGACCTCGCGGCGCTGCTGCTCACGCTCACGTTCGGCTTCCTCACGATCGCCCACGAGGGCGGGGAGGACATGCCGGCGCTGTTCTTCGTCCTGCTCGCGCTCTATCTGGCGCTGCGGTACGTCCAGATCGGCGACGAGACGCTGGTTCTGGTCGCGGGCGCCGCCGGGGGCGTCGCGATCGCGTTCAAGCTCACCGCGGTGCCGGTGGTGCCCCTCATCGGGCTCGCGTTCCCGCTGCGCGCGCGCCGGGCCGACCGCCCCTGGCACGCCGCCCTCGCTTCCCTCGCCGAGCCCGGAACGCTGCGGACGATCGTCGCCAGCGCCCTCGCCGGCTTGCTGTGTATCGTCCTCGGCTTCCCGACGGCGCTCGTGGGGGCGCCCGACCTCGTCCTCGAGCGCGTCTTCGTCGACCCGGTCGCCCGCGCCACCCACACCACCGGTCCGGACGCACCGATCTGGTGGTGGTTCCTCCGCGGCTACCTCAGCGCGCTCTCGATCCCGCTGCTGGTGGCGGGGATCGGCGGCGTCCTCGCGAGCGTTCTCGCGATCATACCTGGGCTCCGGGGCCGGGAAAACGGCCGCGACGGCGCGCTCCTCGTCCTGGCGCTGCTGGGAACGTACCTCCTGCTGTTCTCGCAGTGGCACGACTTCCGGGTGCACCACCTGCTGCCGACGTTCCCGCTCGTCGCGCTGCTGCTTGCCGACCGGCTGACCGCCCTCGAGGCGAGCCGTCCGGCGATCGCCCGGCCCCTGATGGCGGTCCTGCTCGTGACCGCGGGCGGCTACGCGGTCGTCGGCGTCGGCGGCTACGCCGATATGCCCCGCGACCAAGCCGAGGACTGGCTCCTGGAGAACGCGGAGCCGGACGCGACCGTCGAAACCTACCGCGTGGACTTCCAGGACACCGCGATCCCCTACGAGCTGTCGGCCAGTCCGGTCGCCCAACCCGAGGGGATCGGAACCGACCCGTGTCCGGACTACATCCAGCTGGGCTACCGCGACCTGCTGTACCTCGTCGACGACACCTACTACCGGAACGGCGCGCGCCAGCACCGATATATCCGGTCGCTGCTCGAGGAGGAGTACAACTACGAGATCGTCGCGGAGTTCGGCCCCCGGCCGCCGAACTACGTCCCCGACCGGGCCGAACCTGGCTCAGCACGGGACCTGCTCCGCTACGGCGTCGTCCCGCAGACGGACCAGTACGCCGACGAGCAGGAGCTCGCGGCCAACCAGTACACCATCGTCCTCGAGCGGACCGGGTCGTGTCCGGCCGACCGGGACCCGCCGTTCTAGCCGCGGTGCGGTCGTGCTCTCGTTTCAGCCGCGGTGCGTCCGTGATCGTTCTTTTATCGGCCAACCGCGGCACGCCGGTTATTCTCCCGGAAGAGTGACGTCTCGGGGCTTGACCCCGAGGCGATTCACACACCGTGGTCTCGGAACCGTTGCAGGGCAACTTCGATAGGAAGCTCGTCAAAATCATCGTCAGCCCCGGCGACGAGCGTCGCGTCACGTTCGTGGGCGAGCGCAACGGCGTATGCATCGGCAAGTGAGATGCTCCCATCGGCTTTTACTTCCGCTGCCAGTCGCCAGTCAGCCGCTTCAAGCTCCAATCCCTGCCGTTCAAGAGCACGAATGTCTCGGTCAGCTTCCCGCAGCGAGGCGTCCGTCGGAACGTCATCGACGCCTTCGAACCGAGCAACGAGATAGAACGCTTCACTCGCATTCGTCTCGGTAAGGAATCCGTCAGCGTCGCCGGTGAAGACCTCGTCGAGAAACTCAGCGACGGCTTCGTGGCCGGGTTCGTTGTACAGGAAGGCGATGATGGCTTCAGTATCGAAGACGTACCCGCCGCTCATACGTCCTCGGACGGGCGTAGTCGTTCAACTCGCTCCGCTTCCTTGCGTTTTTCTTCGTCCTTCATCTCACGAACCCGCTCCAACACTTCACCGCGTTCGTGCTCGCCGGCGTGGATTCCATGTAGCTCATCCGGCGACGGAACCGGCTCGATGATGATACGGCCCTGCTCCTCGTAGACGAACACCTCGCCCGGCGTCTCGATCCCGAACTTCTCTCGCAGCCCCTTCGGGATCGTGGCCTGCCCCTTCCGAGACACGCGTACTACTCTCGGTTCATTTGTACTACTTGCCATCGCTAGTAGTACCTATAAGTCCCTGTATTACTAAAGCTACCGCAGTCAAACGATTTGTGGCTTTATATACTGCTCCACTGTATCAGTAGCGCGGGAGTGACTCTCGGAAGAGTCCCGGTGGGAGGAACACCGGAGACCGTGCTGGTCGAACCAGCAATGCAACAGAGAACTTCAACCGACGAAACGGACCGAGATGGCCACCGTGCGCCGACCGACGTCGATATTGACGAGTTGCCAGTACAGGAGATCGCAGATCGGTGTACCTCCTCGCGGAACGAATCGGTGTACTGAGGCGCCAGACCGTACACCACGTCGTGTCCGGTTGGCGTGGCCAGTGCGGAACCGGCATCCGCTTGCGACGCGCCGCCCCATCCACATCACTCCTCGCCCGGCGCCGGCGTCGGTCCCAACCCGACCGCGGGGTACCATCCGGCCAGCGCGGGCAGGTAGACGCCGAGCGCGCGGTCGAGGAGCACGACCGGGACGGCGACCGTCTCGGGCACGCCGAACGCGACGAGAACCACGGTCGTGGTCGCCTCGGTGACGCCGATCCCGCCGGGCGTCAGGGGCAGTAGCGTCACGCTGTAGGCGGCGACCAGGTAGAGGGGCAACAGGGCGGCCGGCTCGAAGCCGGCTCCGAGCGCGGCCAGCGCGACGAGCACGCGCCCGCCGGGCGCCACGACGGTGAAGAGGATCCAGCCCGCGGCGTAGCGCGCCCACACGCTCGGGTCGGCCGCCAGATCCCGGAAGGACGCGCTCGACTCGGCCGCGAAGCCACGCACGCCGTCCACCCGCGCCGCGATCGCCGGCCCGACGCGGGGGATCCGGGTGGCGATGCCCTCCAGCATCGACACGAGGCGGTCGAGCAGCGTCAGGTTCGTCCCGGCGAGCAGGACCGCGCCGCCGGCCGCGAGGTAGAGTCCGGTCGAGATCGCCAGCAGGAGGACGATCCCGGTCGGCAGCCGCGAATACCCCGCCAGCAGGCCGGCCGCAGCCACGATCCCGTACAGCACCGCGTAGGCTCCGGTGTGGACCCCGGAGACCGACGTCGCGTCGGCGTAGTTCAACCCGGTTCGGCTCCGGATCACGAACGGCGCGGCCACCCGCCCCGAGAGCCGCGAGGGCAGCAGTTGGTTCAGGAAGTAGACCGTCAGGTCGACGCTGGCGGCGGCGCGGACCGACCGGATCCCCGCCCGCGCCAACAGCACGTGCCAGGAGTAAAACCGCCCGAGAAGCCCCGCGACCGACAGCGCCAGCAGCGCCGCGACCGTGCGCGCGTCCAGCCGCCCGAGCGTCGCGACCGTCTCCCCGACCGGCACCTGCGTCAGCACCCACGCGAGCGCCGCGAGGCCGAGCCCGTACTGCAGCGCCGCCACCGCCACGTCCCGCGGCGTGCGGCGGGGCACGCTAGACTCCCTCCGGCGAATCAACGAGCCCGGCGTCCGCGAGCACCCGTCGAACGCTCGTGAAGGTGAACGACGTCGCGAGGATCCGCTCGACGGCCCGACGCATCCAGTCGCCGGTCCGGACGTACACGCGCCGGGGGACGCCCTCGAGTTCGGGGAGGTCGACGAACTCCCACGGGTGGACGTACAACACGGGCGTGATCCCGCGGCGGGCGAGCAGCCGCATCCCGAGGGTCGTGTATCGCGGGCCGAACAGCCGGAGCCACGTCCCGGTCAGCGGGAGTCGGAGTCCGGGCATCACGGCGGTCGGGGCCACGGCAAGGTCCGACGGCGCTTCGGGATCGAACGCGGTCGCCGGGCCGGGGCGCTGGCGGTCGTGCTCGCCGCCGTACCAGCCCGGAATCCGCCGACACGGGACGACGCTGGCGTCGTAGGCGTAGCCGGTCTCGGCCACCATCGAGAAGTGGTCCGGCCCGACGTCGAACGCCGGCGCGCGGAACCCGTCGACGCGCGCGCCGGTGACGTCGATCAGGAGCTTCCGGGACTCCCGCAGCTCACGCCGGCGCTCGTCGGGATCGAGGTCGGTGAGGAGTCGATGCGAGTGGGTATGTGACCCGATCTCGTGTCCCGCCGCGGCGAACGCACTGACCGCGTCGGGATGCTCCGCGGCGACCTCCGAGACGACGAAGGCGGTCGCGGTCGCGTCCCGCTCCCCCAGCGCCTCGCGGAGGAAGCGCGCGCCGTCGAGGCCCACGCCCGACGTCTCCGCCTCGCTGGTTCCGTCGCCGTCGGCGCCCCGATACGCCGGCGTGTGCTCGAACAGCTCGAAATCGACCGAGAGGACCGCCCGATCACTCATCGGTTCGATCCTCAAACTCGCGGTCCTCGAACGTGCGGTCTTCGAGCTCGCGGTCGAGCAGGCTGAGCCGCTCGTTCAGCCTGGAGACGCGGTCGGACAGCCGCCCGATGCGGTTCAGCAGGTACGTCACCAGCACGAACAGCGTCAGGTTCGAGATGACGAGGATCGCCCGCGCGCGCAGCTCGAGCCCGAGCACCCGCGCGACCAGATCGAACGCGCCGGGAAAGAGGGCGACGAAGACGAGGCCGAACCCGACCGCCGTGGTGAGCAGGAACGCCGCGACCGACTCCCGGCCGGTCCGAACCAGGTGGACGCCGGTCCCGACGAAGAGGAGCCCGACGAGCAGCGCGACGACGTTGACGATGGTATAATCGGCCATAGGTATCGGTACTGGGTATGATGGTGAGTCTCGCTATCTGAACAGGAGCACGCGCAGCACGACGTCGGTCATCCGGAGGGGATACAACAGGAACGTCTCGAACGTGAACTGCGAGTCGCCCGTCTCGCGGGTGGGCATCGCCACGGAGACCTCCGTGATCCGCTGGCCGCTCCGCGCAGCCTCCAGCGTCTGTTCGACCGCCCAATGCCTGTCCGATCGGTGGAGGATATCGGCCAGCGCGTCGACACGGTACACCCGGAAGCCGCTCGTCACGTCGGTGATGTCGACGCCGCCGAGCGCGTTGACGACCGTGGTGAAGAAGCTGATCCCCAGCTTGCGCACGAACCCGTACTCCTCGAAGCTCTCGTTGAGGTATCGGCTGGCGATGACCATATCGGCGTCCGCGGCCGCCTCGAGCAGCCGCGGGATCTGGGCGGGATCGTGTTGGCCGTCCGCGTCGATCTGGACGACGAGATCGTAGTCGTTCCGGATCGCGTATCGGTAGCCCGTCCTGACCGCGCCGCCGACGCCCGTGTTGAAGACGTGCTCGATGACGGTGGCGCCGTGGTCGGTCGCGACGTCGGGGGTGCCGTCGCTGGAGCCGTCGTCGACGACGACGACCTCGTCGACGTGCTCGCGTGTCCCCTCGATGACCGGGCCGATGGTCTCGGCCTCGTCGTACGCGGGGAGGACGGCTACCGTTCGCACTGGTGGAGGGAATCGCCGGGCCGCACTTAGGGATATCGCTCCCCGGTCGATCCGGTCGATTCGGTCGGTTCGCGGACTCCACGTGATACCACCGGACGTCACGCCCCCGCACCGACGACGAAAGCGACTTGGGAGTCGATCGAGTGAGCGCAGGTATGAGCAGGACGGTCGTGGTCGGGCTCGACGGCGCCAGCTGGGATCTCCTCGACCCGTGGATCGAAAACGGGGAGCTGCCCAACCTCGCCGCGCTCCGCGCGGCAAGCGCCTACGCCGAGACGGAGAGCTGTCTCCCGCCGGTTACCTTCCCGAACTGGAAGTGTTACTCCTCGGGGAAGAACCCCGGCAAGTTCGGCGTCTTCTGGTTCGAGCGGGTGAACCTCGAGGCGGGCACGATCGACGTCACGAACGGCGGCGACTTCGAGACGCCGGAGCTGTGGGACTACCTCAACGACGCGGGCAAGCGCGCCGGCGTCGTCAACATGCCGACGATGTATCCCCCCCGCGACATCGACGGCCCCGTCGTCGCCGGCGGTCCCGACGCCGTCGAGGGGGAATACCGGTCGATCGACGGCGGCTACGCCACCCCCGCGGGGCTCGCGGAGGAGCTCGAGGAGCGGTTCGACTACCGGGTGCACCCCGATCCCCTCCTCTCCTCGAACGAGGAGCGGGGCGCCGAGGTCGAGGCGATCCTCGAGCTGCTCGAGCTGCGGTTCGAGGTCGCGCTGACGCTGCTCGAGGAGGAGGATCTGGAGTTCGTCCACGTCACGCTGTTTTACCTCAACGTGCTCCAGCACTTCTTCTGGAACGACGAGCCGACCCGGCGCGCGTACGACATCATCGACGAGTGGGTCGGCCGGATCGCGGAGCTGGACGACACGAACCTCGTGTTGATGTCCGACCACGGCTGCGGGCCGACCACCACCGAGTTCTACATCAACGAGTGGCTCGCCGAGAACGGCTACCAGGCTCGCGAACGCACCGTCGACGGCGCGTTCCAGCGTATCGGACTCGACCGCGAGCACGTCCTCGCGGTCGCCAAGCGGCTGGGCGCGGTCGACCTGCTCGCGTCCGTCGTTCCCGAACGGATCCAGAAGCTCGTGCCGCAGAGCGCCGGGCTCAAGCGCGACCGGAAGCTCGACGCGGTCGACCTCGCGGAGACGCGTGCGCTCGCCAGCGGGCAGGGACCGATCTATCTGAACCCGGCGTTCGACCGCGAATCGGTTCGCGAGGACTTGATCGCCGATCTCCGAACGGTCACCGACGAATACGGCCCCATCTTCGACGGCGTGCACCGCGCCGAGGACGTCTACGACGGCCCCTTCCTGGGAACCGCGAGCGCCCCGGACGTCGTCGTCGACCAGCGGGACGGCGTCCACGTTAACGACGGCATCGGCGGCGGCACCGTCCGCTCCGGGCCGGACCGCTGGCGGGCGGAGAACACACGCAACGGGATCTTCCTCGCGTCCGGCCCCGACTTCGAGGCTGCCGGGGAGATCGACCGCATCAGCATCCTCGATATGGCGCCGACGCTGCTGACCGCCGCCGGCTGTGCGGTGCCCTCGGATATGGACGGCGATCCCCTGCCGATCGTGGCCGGCGATCCCGAGCCGGAGACCCGCGAGCCGATCGCGTGGGACCGGGGCGACGGGGACGACGTCACCGACGGCGTCGAGGAACGGCTCACGCAGCTCGGCTATATGGAGTGACCGTCAGGCGGAACCGGGAGATTCACGCGTTCGTTTCGGTTATCAAACCGGACAGCCAAAGTTGGTTTATAAGGAACCCGACGCTACCTATCGGTATTGATCGTTCGAAAGCCGGATGGGCGCTGCAGGCTCCGGGTCGACTATCGACCGATTCGATCTTTGAGGCGTGAGGCGGCCAAAATCACTGAGTATGAGAGACACCGAAAGACACAGTATCCTGTGTTTACATAGTTTTCTGTATGCCGACTATCACGGTCAACGTGGATGACGACCTGAAAGAGCGTATGGAAAAGCACCCCGAAATCAACTGGAGTGAAGTCACGCGACAGGCCATCCAAGAGAAGATCGAGGCGCTCGAAGTGATGGACGAACTCACCAGTGAGAGTAACCTCACCGAGAGTGACGTACAGGATATCGCCAACAAAATCAACGAGAGTGGACGGACGCGCGTTGATACGGAATCGGCGTAAATCGACGGATGAAGTTGGTTCTCGACGCTAACATCGTCATCTCTGCACTCATCGCTGATTCAAAAACTCGAGAGCTCATCGTCACGCTCGAACCCACCCTTTTGACACCGGCGTTCGTCCACGACGAAATCGGGAACTACGAGGGTCTGATCGTCGAGAAGTCAGGGATGGAACCGGCCAGAGTGGCACAGTTCATCGATCTTCTGTTCCAATACATTGAGGTTACCTCCGCCAGCGAGTTCCATCCAGCTATCGAGAGTGCGGACGAATCAATCGGTGACACTGATCCGGATGATGTGCTCTATCTGGCGTGTGCGATTGCCTGCGATGCGGCCATCTGGAGTGACGACTCGGACTTCGACGAACAGGATCTGGTTGAGACGTACTCGACGAGCGACGTGATCGACTCGTTCGACACATTCTGATTCAATGTGTGACTAATTTTCTTGGTAGTCGGCGTGGTCTTCGTAGCCGCGTTTCAGGCACTCGAAATCCTCACCGGCGCTTATTCGTTTCGAGAAGCAGCTACTCGACCGTCACGCTCTTCGCGAGGTTCCGCGGCTTGTCGATCGCCCGACCCTTCTCGTTGGCGACGTGGTAGGCGAACAGCTGGAAGTAGACGTTCGCCACGAGCGGCTCCAACAGGCCCACGTCCGGCACCTCGAAGGCGACGTCGAGCGTTCCGAACTCCCGGTCGGCAGAGACGCAGCCGATGGCGTCCGCGCCGCGCGTCTGTGCCTCGGTCACGTTGGTCATCGTCTCGGCCGGTGCGCCGCCCTCGGTCAGGACGGCGAGGACCGGCGTCCGGTCGGTGACGAGCGCCAGCGGGCCGTGTTTCAGCTCGCCGGCAGGGAACCCCTCGGCGTGGTCGTAGGCGATCTCCTTGAGCTTCAACGCGCCCTCGAGCGCGACGGGCACGCCCAGATCGCGGCCGAGGAAGAAGAAGGCGTCCTCGTCGCAGTACCGCTCGGCCGCCGTCACCACGTCGGCCTCGGCGTCGAGCGCCTGCTGGACGGCCCCCGGCAGGCCGCGGAGGTCCTCCAGCACCGACCGCGCGCGGGCGGCCGACAGCGTCCCGCGCTCGCGGCCGAGCGCGACGGCGAGCAGCGCCAGCGTCGTCACCTGCGAGGCGAACGTCTTCGTCGCGGCGACGCCGATCTCCGGCCCGGCCCTGATGAAGACCGCGTCGTCGACCGCGCGCGTGACGCTGCTGCCGAGCGTGTTGGTGACCGCGAGCGTCCGCGCGCCCGCGGAATCCGCCCGCCGGATCGCCCCCAGCGTGTCGGCCGTCTCCCCGCTCTGAGTGACCGCGATCGTCAGCGTCCGGTCGGGGTCCCGTCCGGCCCCGAACTCGTACTCGCTGGCGATCTCGACGGTGGTCCGCACGTCCGCGAAGGATTCGATCAGTCGGGCGGCGTACCGCCCGGCGTAATAAGAGGTTCCGCAGGCGACGATCTGCACCTCCTCGACCCGTTCGAGGAACGCCTCGGGGAGCGAGACGTCCAGATCGACGCGGGCCCGGTCGACGTCCACGCGTCCCGACAGCGTCTGCCGAAGCGCCGTCGGCTGCTCGTGGATCTCCTTGCGCATGTAGTGTTCGTAGCCGGCCTTCTCCGCGGCGTCGGCCTCCCATTCGACCGTCTCGACCGATCGATCGACCGGCCGGCGGGGGAGGGACTCCGCCGCGTCGTCCGACGGCGCGAACACCTCGACGTCGCCGTCGGCCGAGAGGTCGACCACGTCGCCGTCCTCGAGGTAGGTCACCTCGCGGGTATGTTCGAGGAACGCGGTCACGTCGCTGGCGAGGAAGGCGGCGTCCTCGCCGTGGCCGACCACGAGCGGACTCCCGTCCCGGGCGGCGACGATCCGGTTCTCGTCGGCGTGAATCGCACAGACCGCGTAGCTCCCCTCGAGGCGGTCGACGACGCGCTCGACCGCGGTTCGAAGGTCCGGGGCGTCCTCGCCGGCGGTCTCCGACAGCTCCGTCTCGAGGAGGTGGGGAACGACCTCGGTGTCGGTCTGACTCGTGAACTCGTGGTCGCCGAGCTCCGCCTTCAGCGTCTCGTGGTTCTCGATGATCCCGTTGTGGACGACCGCGATCGACTCCGCGCAGTCGACGTGCGGGTGGGCGTTCGCGTCCGTGGGGGGTCCGTGCGTGCTCCAGCGCGTGTGACCGATCCCGCAGGTCGCGTCGGGCGCGTCGGGGACGGTCAGATTCGAGACCTCGCCGGAGCGCTTGGCGACGGTGAGGCCGCCGTCAGCGGCGACGTCAGGGGCGACGTCACCGGTCGTACGTGAGCCACCGGTCGCACGTGAGCCACCGGTCGCACGGGCACCGTTCACGAGCGCGATCCCCGCGGAGTCGTAGCCGCGGTACTCCAGGTTCTCGAGCCCCTGGTACACGATCGGGGCCGCCGCCTCGTCGCCGACGTAGCCGATGATGCCGCACATCGTTATCCCCTCCGGACGACCGCGTCGGGCTCGATCGTGCCGCTCACCACGGCGCCGGGGTCGACCCGCGAGACGTCGCCGAGGACCGTGCCGGGCACGAGCGTCGCGCCGCCGCCGACGGTCGCGTTGTCGCCGACGACGCCGCCGAGACGGACGTCCGGGTGGACCTCGTCGTCGACGACCACGGTCGCCCGGCCGCCGGCGATCGTGGCGTTGGCGCCCACGCGAGCGTTTCCGGCGACGACCGCGTCACGCACCACCGCCCCGGCCTCGATGACCGCGTCGGGGAACACGACCGAGCCCTCGACGACCGCGTTCGGGCCGACCGTTGCGTTCTCGCCGAGGGCGCTCCCGCCGCCGACCACCGCGTTCGCGCCGAGACGGACGTCGTCGCCAACGACCACGTCGTCGGCGATCTCGGGGGAAGAATCGGCGTCGATCCCGGCGTTTGCGCCGCCGTCAGTTCCCACGAGGGAGGCGTTGACCCGAAGCAGGTCCCAGAGGTACGAGACGTCGAGCCACTGCCCGCGGTAGCCGATCGCCGTGATCGGGTCCTCGTCGGCGATCCGGTCGAGCGTGTCGGTGAGCGCGAGCTCGCCCGTGGGCGAGGTCTCCCGGATCGCGTCGAAGACGGCCGCCGTGAAGCCGTAGACGCCCGCGTTGATCCGGCTCGTGCTGACGGGTGCCTCGGGCTTCTCGGCGATTCCGGTGACGCGGTCCGCGCCGTCGAGGGTGACGACGCCGTACTCGCGGGGATGGTCGACGTCGGTGACGGCCATCACCGGCGTGTCCCCGCCGACGGTCGCCTCGCGAACGCGGCGAACGAGGTCGGCATCGACGATCCGGTCGCCGTTCAACACGACGAACCGGTCTCCGACGGCGGGCTCGGCCTGCAGGAGGGCGTGGCCGGTTCCGAGCTGGTTGGCCTGTTCGACGTACTCGACGTCCACGTCCCAGTCGTCGCCGTCGCCGAAGTGGTTCCGGATGCGTTCCTGGCGGTACCCCACCACCAGCACGATCCGGTCGATTCCGGCCTCGCGGATCGCCTCGATCACGTACTCGAGGATCGGCCGGGTGGCCACTGGCAGCATCGGCTTGGGCCGCCGGTTCGTGAGCGGCTCCAGGCGCCGCCCCTCGCCGGCCGCCAACACCACGGCGGTCACGGAGTCGTCGGTCATACCGGAGGGAGACGACCTCGCGGCATAAATCCTCACCACTCGGACGCCCTCGCCGCTTGCGCCGGGAATCCAATACCCCTTTCGAGTGACCGTCTCCCGGAGATCTACCGCCGATCCCGAGTGACCGTCTCGCCGGGATCGGTCGTCTCCTCGACGCCGAGCACGACGCCGGCGTTCAGGTTCGTGTCGATCCCGGTCTTGACGCCCTCGCCGAGCACGACGCCGAGCTTTCGCCGACCGGTGTCGACGCGCTCGCCCTTGACGGTCATCCGGACCGTCGCGTCGTCGTGGCGCAGGTTCGCGACGACCGTCCCGGCCCCGAAGTTCACCTCGCGGTCGATCACGGAGTCGCCGACGTACGCGAGGTGGCCGACGGCGGACCCGGCCATCACCACCGAATTCTTCACCTCGACCGCGTGGCCGACCCGGACGTCGGGACCGATAACGGTCGATCCGCGGACGTAGGCGTTCGGTCCGACCTCGGCGCCGGACCGGACGATCGCCGGCCCCTCGATCGTCACGCCCGAGTGGACCCGGGCGCCCGCCTCGACCAGCACTTCTCCATCGAGGGTTGCGTCGGCCGCGACCTCGCCGTCGACGCGGCCCGACAGGTCCTCGAGAACCGCCTCGGTGGCCTCGAGCAGCTCCCAGGGGCGCCCGACGTCGAGCCACCGCCCATCGTACTCGACGACCGAGATCCCGGTCCCGCGGTCGAGCAGGATCTCCAGCGTCTCGGTCAGCTCGAACTCGCCGCGCTCGCTCTCGCCGGTCGCCTCGAGCGCGTCGAAGGCGTCCGCCTCGAAGGCGTAACAGCCCACGTTCGCCAGGTTCGTCGGGGGGTCGGCCGGCTTCTCGACGATCGTCTCGAGGGTCGGGTGCTCGGCTCCGGTGCTCTCGTGGGTCGCCGCGTCGTCGGTCGTTCCACCGTCGTCCGCCAACGAGACCACGCCGTACGACCGTGGGTCCTCGACCTCGGTGACCGCGATCGCGGTCCCGTCCGCCTCGGCCAGCGATCGGGGAAGCGACTCCTCGATCACCACGTCGCCGTTGACGACGAGGAAGTCGTCGTCGACGATCCCCTTCGCCTGCAGGACCGCGTGCGCGGTGCCCGCCGGGTCGGCCTGCTCGACGTAGTTGACGGGCGCGCCCGCGTAGCTGTCGCCGATCGCGTCCTCGATGGCCGCCCCGCGGTAGCCGGTCACGATCACGAACTCGTCGACGACCGGCAGACAGGCGTCCAACACGCCCGCAAGCAGCGACCGATCGCCGACCGGAAGCAAGGGCTTCGGACGCCGGTCGGTCAGTGGTCGCATCCGAGTCCCGCGGCCGGCCGCAAGCACGACGCCGTACATACTCGACTGCGAGAACGGGCCCGGGTTTAGTCGCTGCGATGGCGCGATCGGATCGACGCCGAGCATATATATACGGTGGCGCGCATATATTCTTGTATGAACTCGGATCCCGATCGGTATGGACCGCCAACGGAGGATTTCTCCGACTCCGTGGCCGATCGGCTCTCGGAGGCGCCCACCGACGAACGCGTCCATCGCGTCGCGCTCGGGTTGACCGAGCCGACGGGCGTCAGCGAGGTCGCGGAGCGGGCCGACTGTTCGCCGAACGCAGCCCGGCGCCACCTCGCGCGGCTCGCGGACATCGGCGTCCTCGAACGCGTGACGAGTGACCCCGACACGTTCGAACGAAACGAATCGTACTTCGAGTGGCGTCGCCTCAACCGGTTGGCCTCGCTCCCCGAGGGAGAACGCGATCGCCGGCTCCGCGAGTTGCTCTCCGAGGACGCGGCGTACCGCGATCGGTATGACGCCGAGCGGCCGTCGGCGGTCGATCCGCTATCGATCGCGGCCGACGACGACCACGGTGATGCCGAGCAGGTCTGGCTCGACTGCCGAAACTGGGAGGCGATCCGGGAGGAGATCTCCGATCTCCGCCGCGTCCGACGGAGCGACTCGATCGTCGACGAGGCCGTCTGACGGTGGTCGAGACGGATTCCAACGGGACGCATACTCGAGACCCGAACCGGGCGGTACTCCGTGAATTGGCCTCACTACTGGCGTCCGAGGACTGGATCGACGAGATCTCGGTCTTTCCGGCGACGCCTCCGGAGTCGATCGTGATCACGCTCGAGGCGACCCACTATCCACCCGATCGCGTCGCGGAGGCGTACGTCGAAGTCCAGTCGTACACTAACGGGGATTTCCACGTGAGCTACGTCGAGGATCACCACGGAACCGAGTGGTGTTGTCGGTGGGATCGGCACCGAAGCGAGGAATACACACGGGATCACTTCCACGCGCCGCCATCGGCGACTCACGACGCCGGCAGCAACCGGGAATATCCGGCGGACCTCCTCACGACGGTCGCGAACGTGGTTGTGCCGTGGATATACGACCGGATCGGGAACGTATGGGATGAAGTCGACTAACCCGGCGGACGAATTCGGCTAACCCGGTGAACGTCGTCGTTTCCCGGGCCCGAGAGGCCTACATATAGCCGAGGTCGCGCAGGCGCTCCATCAGGTCCTCCTTGTCCTGGGCGCGGCCCGCGCGCTCGGTCGTGTTCTCCAGATCCTGCAGCCAGGCGGGCTCGCCGGTCGTCTTCTCGGTGGAGACCTCGCTGCCCAGCGACCGGAAGCCGGCGAAGTATTTCGGCGAGATCGGCACGTCGTCCTGATCGATCCCGTCCGGGAGATCCTCAGCGGACTCGGGCACGTAGCCGTCCTCGGGGAAGCCCGCCACGGAGTCGGGGACGACGTAGTACCAGAACGCGTCCCAGACGTCGCGCTCGGCGAACTGGAGGATGGGTTGGATCCGGTCGTGGGGCGGGTAGATGTCGGGGTCGTGGCGCGGCGAGAAGAACGTCTCGTCGGCGCGAGCTTCCTGCTCGTCCCAGCGGACGCCGGAGATGACGCCGTCGATGCCGTGTTCCTCGAGGGCGTTGTTGAGCGCGACCGTCTTCAGCAGGTGGTTGCCGACGTAGGTGTCGAGCAGGAACGGGAACTCCTCGTCCTCGTACTCGAGGATGTCGCGGACGTGGTGCTGGTTCTGCTCGTTCAGCGCCGCGATCGGGACGTCGTCGCCGGGCTCGAGGCCGTTGGCGTCGACGTACTCGCCGACGTCCTCGTTGCGCGCGTAGACGACGTCGATGTCCCACTCGTCGGCCCAGTGCTCGACGAAGTCGGTGATCTCGTCGAAGTGCTGGAAGTGGTCGATGAAGACCGCCGTCGGCTTCTCGTAGCCGTACTCCTCGGCGACCTCGTTGATGAAGTAGAGCGTCAGCGTGGAGTCCTTGCCGCCGGTCCACATCACGGCCGGGTTCTCGTACTGCTCGAGCCCCCGCTTCGTCACCTCGATCGCCTTCTCGATCTTGTGCTGCAGCGACGGGTAATCATCGGGCGACTCACCCTCGCCGTCATCGTACTCGACGTCGACGTACTCCGGAAACTCCGACGACATACCGGAACGGTACAAACGGGGACGTATCAGGCTTTCTACCTGGTTTCGTGGATCCGGCATCCCGCAGTATTTATAAGAAAACGAACGATTGCCGGGGTCGTGGTCGGCGTCGGCCGCGGTGCGTCCCATCTTCCAGCAGTATTCGTCGCGTATCCGAAGGGCTAACCCCGACGAGCAACCCCTGTCGGATATGGGTCTGTTCGACAAGCTCCGCGGCGGCTCCGACGATCGCGTCGTCTTCCTCGGGATCGACGGGGTGCCCTACGAGTTGATCGACGATCACCCGGACGTCTTCGAGAACCTCCACGCCATCGCCGAGGAGGGCGCGTCGGGGCAGATCGAGAGCATCGTCCCGCCGGAGTCGAGCGCCTGCTGGCCGAGCCTGACAACCGGCCAGAATCCCGGAAAGACCGGCGTGTACGGCTTCCAGGACCGCGAACGAGACTCCTACGACACGTACGTCCCGATGGGGAGCCACGTCGAGGCGACCCGGCTGTGGGATCTGGTGACCGAGGACGGCCGTGACGCGACCGTCCTGAACGTGCCCGTGACGTTCCCGCCCTCGAGCCGGATCCAGCGGCAGGTCTCGGGCTTCCTCTCGCCGTCGATCGAGAAGGCCGCCAGCGACGACGAGGTCCGTCAAACGCTCGAGCGGTACGACTACGCGATCGACGCCGACGCGAAGCTCGGCCACGACGACGACAAGACCGCCTTCATCGAGAACGCCCACGAAACGCTCGAGGGCCGACGGAAGGTCTTCGAACACTACGTCGAGGCGGACGACTGGGACCTCTTCTTCGGGGTCTTCATGACCCCCGACCGGGTCAACCACTTCCTGTTCGGCGACTACGCGACCGACGGCGAGTACGCCGCGGAGTTCCTCGAGTTCTACCGTGAGCTCGACGCCGCGATCGGCGCGATCCGCGACCGGCTCGACGACGACACCGAGCTCGTGGTCGCCTCCGACCACGGCTTCACCCGTGAGGAGTTCGAGGTCGACGTCAACCGGTGGCTCGAGGAGGCGGGCTGGCTCTCGTACGCGGCGGACGCCGACGATCCGGACGGACTCGAGGACATCGCGGACGACGCGCGAGCCTACTCGCTCATCCCCGGTCGCCTGTTCCTCAACCTCGAGGGACGCGAACCCCGCGGGAGCGTCGCCGAGGCCGACTACGAGGACGTCCGTGACGAGCTGATCGCCGACCTCGAATCCCTGGAGGCCCCCGACGGCCGGGCCGTCTGCGACCGGATCGTGAAGGGCGAGGAGGCCTTCTCGGGCAACCATACCGACATCGCACCCGACCTCGTGGTCATCCCCGCGGACGGATTCGATTTGAAAGCCGGCTTCGGGACCGACAAGGACGTCTTCAGCGAGGGCCCCCGGAACGGGATGCACAAGTTCGGCAACGCCAGCCTGTTCACGACCGACGCGGACGTGACGGTCGGCGACGACGTGAACCTCTTCGACGTCGCCCCGACCATCCTCGACCAGCTCGACGTCGACGCGGACCGGTCGGCCTTCGACGGCGAGTCGCTGCGCGCGGACTGATCGACGACCGGATCGTCGTTCCCGACGGTCGTTCCTGGCGGTCGTTCCCGACGGTCGTTCCCGACGGTCGTTCTTTGCAGTCGGTTCGTGCCGTTCGTCCCACGTTCCGTGACAACAGTTAACGCTGAGGAGCACCGACCGTCGATCGATGACCGCTCCCGATCCGGACGAGGACTCCGCCGCCGACGAGACGGCCGCGACGGCGGCCGAGAAAGATCGTCGTCGTGAGGAGGAGACGGACGATCCCCACGACGACGCGGATCACCTCCGTGACGTGCCCGTCGGCGCCGGCTGTACCGAGATCTGGGACCACCTGTCCGGAACCCGAGGGGGAACGTCCGGATCGAACTCCGACTCGGATCCGGATCGGGAGCCGGTCGACGGCGACTAGTTGGCGCGTGATCGAACCGCACGGCGATTCACGATCGTCTTCATCACCGTCGACCCCGCCGTTTGCCGGTCATCACGTCAGGCCCTCATAAGTGATCCCCTCGCGCCGTTCGATGATTCGGCGGCCGTCGACCACCACGGGATCGGTCATCGCGTCGAACTCCTCGTCAAGCGCCGCGAACTCGTCCCAGTCGGTTACGACGACCGCGGCCGCGGCACCCTCGAGCGCCGTGGCTGCGTCGGGGGCGTATTCGAGGTCGGGGAATCGCTCGCGCATAGTTTCGGTCGCGATCGGGTCGTAGCCGACGACCTTGGCGCCCCGCTCGCGAAGCCCCTCGATCACCGGGATCGCGCGCGAGTTGCGGACGTCGTCCGTCCCGGGTTTAAAAGCGAGGCCCAACACCGCCACGCGCTCGCCTGCGACGTCGGCTATCCCGAGGATCGCGACGAGGCCGAACGCCGGCTCACCACCGACGGCGACGCGGGATCCGAGACGGAAACGAGCGACGAAACCGACGAGACGCCGGTCGACGCGGACGGAACGGCAACGACGTAGGGCGCCGAAGCCCTATTCGAGCCGCCGTCGGACGCTCTCGGCGTGCGCCTCGAGCCCCTCCGCCTCGGCGAGCGTCGTGATCGTGTCCGCCAGATCCGCGAGCGCCTCGCGGTCGAGCCGCTGCACGGTCGAGGACCGGAGGAACGTCTCCGTCGAGAGGCCGCCGTAGCGCTTCGCGCCGCCGTTGGTCGGGAGCACGTGATTCGGGCCCGCGGCGTAATCGCCCGCGGCGACCGGCGAGTACGGGCCGAGGAACGCCGAGCCGACGTTCGTGATCCGGTCGAGCAGCGCCTCGTCGTCGTCGGCCTGGATCGAGAGGTGCTCCGCGGCGTACTCCTCGGCGAACAGCACCGCCTCCGACATCGACCGGGCGAGGAGCACGCCCGAGGCGTCCGCCGAGAGAGCCTCGCGGATCGTGTCCGCGCGCTCGCGGCCCTCGATCCCGTCGTCGATCGCCTCGACGACCGCCTCCGCCGTGGCCTCGTCGTCGGTCACTGCGACCACGGAGGCGTTCGCGTCGTGTTCGGCCTGGGCGAGCAGGTCCGCGGCCACGAACTCCGGGTCGGCGGTCCCGTCGGCGAGCACGAGGATCTCGCTCGGGCCGGCGAGGAAGTCGATCTCGACGTCGCCGCGAACCTCGGCCTTCGCGGCCGTCACCCAGCGGTTGCCGGGGCCGACGACCGTCTGGACGCCGGTGACCGTCTCGGTGCCGTACGCGAGCGCGGCGATCGCCTGCGCGCCGCCGACCTGGTAGACCGCGTCCGCGCCGGCCTCGTGGATGGCCGCGAGCGTGACCGGGTTGATCTCCTCCGCCGGCGGGGTCGCCACCGCGACGTGGTCCACGCCGGCGACGGTCGCGGGAACGACGCCCATGATCGCGCTCGAGGGGTACGCCGCGGTCCCGCCGGGAACGTACACGCCCGCGCGCTCGATCGGCCGGAATCGGCGGCCGAGCTCGCGTCCGTCGACCGTCTCGCGGTAGTCGTCAGGAACCTGCCGCTCGTGGAAGGCGCGGACGTTCGCGGCCGCCTCCTGGATCGCGTCGAGCCGGGGATCGTCGGCGTCCTCCAGCTCGGCGTGTGCCCGCTCGGCTGCGTCGGTGGCGTCGATGTTGCCGACCGAGACGTCGTCGAACGCCTCGGCGAACTCCCGGATCGCGACGTCGCCCTCGGTCCGGACGCGCTCGACGATGTCTCGAACGTCGTCGCGGATCGCCCCGATCCCGGCGTCACGCTCGAAGAACGCGCGCCTGTCGTCGGGGGAGAGGTCGGCGATCGGCCGGACGGTGGGAACGCCCTCCTCGGTCATCGGTATCGCTCCATCCGTGTAGTCATACCTACCACTGGGCGATACGTCGAAAAAGGCGTTCCGGATGTGGGGATCGGAACCGTGCGGTCGCGGTCGGGAGCGGCACCGCGTGGTCGTGGCCGGGACCGATCACCCCGTCGCCAACCCTTAACACGATCCGCGCCCGAGCGACGGTAATGGCTGATCCCTCCCCGGTTTCGACCCCGGCGGCGGTTCTCGACGGTCGCGTGAGCAAACCCGAGGCGGCGGTGTTCGTCTCGGGCGTCGCGAGCATGGGCCTCGAGATCCTCGCGGGCCGGATCATCGCCCCGCAGTTCGGGAGCAGCATCTACACGTGGGGCACGATCATCGGCGTCTTCCTCGCCGCGCTGAGCGCCGGCTACCACCGCGGGGGGAAGCTCGCGACCGAGGAGGCGACCGATCGACGGCTGGCGCGGCTGCTGTTGGGCACCGCCGTCTGGGTCGCGCTGCTCGTGTTCGCCGGCGACCTGTTGTTGCGGTCGACGGTGGCGTTCCCCCTGCCGAGCCGGGTCGCGTCGCTGCCCGCGGTCGTCCTGCTGTTCGGCCCGCCGACGTACCTGCTCGGGTTCATCAGTCCCTACGGGGCGGAGCTCTCCCGGAAGGAGGGGCTCGGTCGGGCCTCGGGCCACGTCTACGCGGTCGGAACGATCGGCAGCATCGTCGGCGCGTTCGGAACGACCTACTTCCTGATCCCGAGCCTCGGCGTCGACGCGATCGGGCTCGTCTTCGGGCTGCTGCTCGTCGCCACTGCCGCAGTCCTGCTGTTGCCGTCGCCCTCCCGGGACTCGATCCTCACGGTCCTCGGCGTCCTCGTCGTCCTCGTGGCGGCGTTCTCCAGCGGCGCGGCCGGCGTCTCCCCCGAGGGACAGGTCGTCTACCAGACGCAGACGCCCTACCAGCAGCTCGAGGTCATCGACAGCGGCGACACGCGAACCCTCTACCTCGACGGCCAGCGCCACAGCGCGATGGACCTGTCGGACCCGGACCGACACGTGTTCTCCTACACGCGATACTTCCACCTGCCGTACCTCTTCGCCGACGACCCCGACGACATCGACCGCGTCCTGTTCATCGGCGGTGGCGGATTCACCGGCCCGAAGCGGTTCGTCGAGGAGTACGACGCCACGGTCGACGTCGTCGAGATCGACCCCGAGGTGATCGACGTCGCGAAGCGCTAC
This sequence comes from Halopenitus persicus, assembly GCF_900107205.1. Taxonomy (GTDB): domain Archaea; phylum Halobacteriota; class Halobacteria; order Halobacteriales; family Haloferacaceae; genus Halopenitus; species Halopenitus persicus. Next base: position 27,040 of record NZ_FNPC01000010.1, read on the forward strand.
TTCGACGTCGAGGAGTCCGAACAGCTGCGGATCCACAACGACGACGGTCGGCGATACCTCCGAAACACGAACGAGACCTACGACCTGATCGTCCTGGACGCCTACAAGAAGGACAAGGTCCCCTTCCAGCTCACCACCAAGGAGTTCATGGAGCTGTCGCACGACCGGCTGAGCGAGGACGGGATGGTCTTCGCGAACGTCATCTCCGCACCCAGCGGTCCGGCCTCGCGGTTCTATCGCGCGGAGTACGCCACGATGAACGCGGTCTATCCCAACGTCTACTCGTTCCCGACCGCCGGCGGCGGCGTCATCCAGAACATCGAGATGGTCGCGACGAAGGATTCCGCGGTCGTGACGGAGGAGACCCTTCGGGAACGCAACGAGCGCCGCGACATCGGGATCGACCTGTCCGCCGAGATCGACGACTACCGCGCCGAGGAGGACGTCGGCGACGCGCCGATCCTCCGGGACGACTACGCGCCCGTGGACGCGCTGCTCGACCCGATGGTCGGCCAGCGATACGTGATCGACGAGGCCGGGTCGGTCGAGAACGCCTCGGCGGGCAGCGGGGGCGACGGCGGCGTTCCCGAGAACGGTGGCGATCGACAGCGCGTCTCACCGGTGCGTCTGGAGTCCGCGCCGGCCGAATCCGCACCGCCCCTCGCCGATTGAAGATCGCCGCTCGGTGCCTGCGAATTTCTACTTAAAAATAGGAGCCACAGCCCCGACGAGCCGGATCCGGAACGCTTGACCCGCCGCCGTTCGAACGGTCGCCGTGAGTCGTCGTCGCCTGCTGGGGTCGCTGTGCGGGCTCGTCTTCTTTCTGAACCTCGCGAGAGTCGTCTTCGCGCCGCTTTTGAACGTCTTCATCGCCGAGTTCGGCATCGGCGAGGCGACCGCGGGCCTGATCGTGACGCTCACGTGGCTCGGGAGTGCATCGCTCCGGCTTCCGGCCGGGTGGCTCCTCACGCGCGTCCCGCGACATCATCTCGTCCTGATCTCGGGGGGGATACTCGCGGCGTCGGCGGCGCTCACCGGCGCGGCCGTGACCGTCCCGCAGCTGATGGTCGGGGCCTTCCTCATGGGGGCCGCCTCCGGGGCGTACTTCGTCGCGGCGAACCCGCTTTTGAGCGAACTGTTTCCGAGCCGGATCGGCCGCGTGATCGGGATCCACGGCGGGGCGACCCAGCTGGCCGCCGTGGCGGCGGCACCCCTCGTCGCCGTCTGGGTGGGGATCGACTGGCGGTACGCGATCTGGACGATCGCCGTCGGCGCCGCCGTGGTGACCGTTTATACTGCGATCCAGGCTCGCGCGACCGAGCTGCCCGCCGCCGGGGCGGCGGACCGATCGCTCATCGCGGGCGCGCGCTCGGAGTGGCGGATCATCCTCGCCGCGTTGGGGCTTGCCGGCGTCGCCGTCTTCGTCTGGCAGGGCGTGTTCAACTTCTATGAACTCTATATGCGGTCCCGCGGCCTGTCGCGGGCGGCAGCGTCCGCGATGCTGACGATCGTCTTCGCGGCCGGCGTCCCCGCCTTCCTCGTGGCCGGCGAAGTGGTCGACCGCCTGCCGTCGGTCCCGGTGCTGCTGGGCATCGGCGGCGCCTTCGCGGCGAGCCTCCTGGTGCTGGTCGCCGTCGACGGCCTCGTCGCGCTCGCGGTGGTCTCCGCCGTCATCGGGTTCGTCATCCACGCCATCTTCCCGGCGACGGACGCCTACGTCCTGACCGCGCTGCCGGATTCGACCCGCGGAAGCGCCTACGCCGTCTTCAGCGCCGTCTGGATGCTGTCGCAGTCGGTCGGGTCGGCGGTTCTCGGAACCCTGATAGAACGTGGCTACACCTACGACGCGGTGTTCGTGACGGCCGCGATCGGCCTCCTCGTTACCCTATCCCTGCTTGCCGGTCTCGAACGGACCGGGCGGCTTCCGGCTTGACGGGGCTTCCTCGGTGTCGTCGATCCCACTCCTCGATGATCCCAACCATATATAATTACATAAAATAAATAACATTGAATTTATATGTTGTCGCATAGCGGACATAGCCATGAATTCGGGAACATCCGGGCAACTGAACGAGTATCAACAGTATGAACTACGGAAGGTGGCTGCACGCGGGAAGAACACCACGACGCTGGTCGCACTCGTCTACCCGCCGGCAGCCTACTATCTGGTCGGCAAGACGGGGATTGCGGCTCTGTGCTTCTTTACCGCTCATTTCGGACTGCTTGCACATATCGTGGCTCCGTTCCACGTTCGACGTGTCATCACGAACTCCCGCAGGCAAGTCGGTGGAACGTACTCGTCCGACGGCAGCCCGCTGCTGATCGTCGTCGGCGTACTCCTCTCGGTGGGGTTCCTCCTCGCGTTGGGCCTGATAGCGTCGATCTTCCTCGGCATCGGTCTGTGACGGTCACGCTCAACTGTGACGGTCACGCTCAAGGGTCCGCGCGCGAAGCGTAACGTAGGATGGAGTTCGAACTGCTCGGCTGGCCCGACGAGGACCCGACGCTCCGGCTCGACTACCGGGCGTTCAGCTACGCCGGCAAGTTCGCGACCTCGGGGACCGGCGTGGCCGTGATCCGGGCTGACAGCCCGAACACGGTCGCACCGGATTGGGAGCCCGATCCGTCGCGTCCCGACCCCGCGCCGCGGCCGAATGACGACGCCGAATCCGCCTCCCTCGCGGACGACGTCGTCGCCGCGGTCGCCTTCAACCCGGACCGCACGGACCCGAGCAGCCTGTGGATCCGATACGTGTCGGTGCACACGGCACGACGCGGGGAGGGACTCGGCCCGCGACTCATCGCTGAACTGGTGCAGCGCGTTCGCGAACGTGACTCCGACGCCGACGCCGTCGACCGGATCCGGATCGGGGTGAACAACCCGTTCGCGTACGAGGCGCTTTATAAGGTCGGCTTCGCGTTCACCGGCCGTGAGACCGGGGTCGCGGAGCTGGTGCTCGAGCGGCCGGTCGACGCGCCGGCCGACCGCGACGCCGGGACGTATCGATCGGGGCTGGACGTCTATCGGACGCGCGATCGTGGGGAGCCGGAAACGTCGTTCCTCGCCGAGCGCGTGGGGAGCGATCCGCCGCCGCTGGTCGAGGGGGCTTTTTAAGTCGTCGCGCCGACGAACCCCGAACGATGGGAAACGCCGACCTGCGATCGCTGGCGTCGATCCGCGACGTCGAGTTCGCGGACGTCGAGGGGAGCGTCGTCGCGGTGGACGCGCACAACTGGCTGTATCGATACCTGACGACGACGGTCAAGTGGACGCGTGACGACGTCTACACGACCGCCGAGGGAACCGAGGTCGCGAACCTCGTGGGGATCGTTCAGGGGCTCCCGAAGTTCTTCGAACACGACATCGTGCCGGTCTTCGTCTTCGACGGCGAGGTGACCGATTTCAAAAGCCGGGAGATCGCCGACCGCCGGGAGAAACGGGAGGCGGCGGAGGATCGGCTCGCGGCGGCCGAGGAACGCGGGGACGCGGTCGAGGCCGCCCGGCTGGAGGCGCGCACCCAGCGGCTGACCGACGTCATCCAGGAGACGACGCGTGGCCTGCTCGACCGCCTCGACGTGCCCGTGATCGAGGCGCCGGCGGAGGGCGAGGCGCAGTGTGCCCACATGAACGCGGTCGGCGACGTCGACTACGCGGGCAGCGAGGACTACGACACGCTGCTGTTCGGCGCCCCCGCCACGCTCCGGCAGCTCACCAGCAAGGGGAACCCGGAGCTGATGGAGCTGGACGCGACCCTCGAGACCCTCGGGCTGACGCGCGAGGGGCTCGTCGACGTCGCGATGCTCTGCGGCACCGACTTCAACGAGGGGATCGCGGGCATCGGCCCGAAGACGGCCGTCTCGGAGATCGAGGAGCACGGCGACCTCTGGGGCGTCCTCGAGGCGCGCGGGGAGAGCATCCCCGACGCGGTGGCGATCCGGAACCTCTTTCTCGACCCGCCGGTCCGCGAGGACTACGCGATCGACACGACCCTCGATCCCGACCTCGAGGCGGCCCGCCGGTACGTGACCGAGGAGTGGGAGGTCGATCCGGACGAGGTCGAGCGCGGATTCGAACGCATCGAGGAGTCGATCGCACAGACCGGCCTCGACCGGTGGACGTGAGCGTCCCCCTGACCTCGTCGCGGACGGTTAATCCGGATTTAAAACCCCGATAGAGCGGTTGAATCGCCACAATTCGGCCAAAATCGGGTTCACGACTGCCACCCCTCATTATCCCCCGGCCAGTACCCCGAGTTGCAATGTTCGAGATGGACCCGCTGCTGCTGGCGACCTGGAGTACCGACCTGGCGGACGCCATCGCGCTCGCCGGACCGCCGGCCGACCTGCCGGGCGCCGTGCCCGACTTCGTGGGCGACATCCACGACGCGATCCGGTCGTTCGGCGGCGGCGAGGGCGGACTGGGTGAAACGATCTCCGAGCTGACCCCCGGCGGCGAGGGCGGCGCCGGTGCCGACGGTGCGGGTGCTGAAAACGCCGGCGGCACGGCCGACGCCGGTGGAACCGCCAACGGCGTTGAGGGCTAACGTCGATTCCGTGAGGGCTAGCGCCGATTTCGCGAGGGCTAGCGCCGGGTTCTCGACGTCGCACTGATCCGATTCGGATCGTCGATCGCCGGCTGCTGCGGTCGATCGCAATCGTTCTACGCGCGCCGTTCCAACGGGGAGCCGTGACCACGTGGATCGAGAATCCGAGCGGCGGGCGCGACCGCGGTCCGCGCGGGCTGGCGCGGGCGTGGATCGAGGTCATCCTGCGGCCGGGGCGGTTCTTCCGGAACGGCGTGAGCCCGGGCGACCAGGCACCGGGGCTGACGTTCGCGGTTGCCGTCGCGGTGGCGTTCACCGCCGGCTGGTTCCTCGCCGACCCGACCGCGATTCCGGCGATCGCCGGCTCGGCCGCGGTCTCCGCAACAGTGACGCTGGTTCTCGTCGCGGTGTTGGCCGCGCCGGTCGGGCTCCACCTGACGGCGGTCACCGGCGTGGTGGCCGTCATCGTCGCGAGCCTGCGTCGGACGTCGACCGGGTCGATCGGGACCGCGGACCGGGGCGGCGTGAGCGAGACCGTCCAGGTCGTCGCGTACGCGTCCGCGCCCTTCGCGGTCGCCGGACCGCCGGTTCCGGCGCTCCGGGCCGCGTGTGCGATCTACGCCACCGGATTGCTCGCGATCGGGTTCCGACGCATTCACGGCCTGTCCTGGCCTCGCGTTCTGCTCGCCGGTCTTCCGCCGGCGATCGTCGGGTTCGGATTCGGCTATCGGTCGCTGTTCGCGTTTCGGGCGCTGACGGGCTGGTAACCGCCGTTCCGGGCGATTGGTTGCGCCTCACACGCCGACCGGCTTTCGACAACCGTTTTAGGCGGGAGGGTTTCTACGACAACAAATGGGATCCTGTATCATCTGCGGCGCCTCCGTGGACGGTCGCATCTGCGACTCCCACGAGGAGGACGTCGTGTTCGACTTTCGCGGGGACAGCCCGCACGAACTCGTTTCGAACCGATTCTACCGCGGCACCGTGGACGGCTACGCCGACTTCGGCGTCTTCGTCGACCTCGCCCCCGGCGTCACCGGGCTGTTGCACCGCTCCGAGCTCGACCAGCGGCTCGAGTCGCTCGAGTGGGAGCCCGGCGACACCGTTTTCGTCCAGGTGAAGAACGTCCGCGACAACGGCAACGTCGACCTCGGCTGGTCGATCCGCCAGTCGATGCGGGAGTTCCGCGGCACGCTCGTCCAGGAGGACGGAACCTCGCGACTGCCCGAGGACGAGGCGGACGAGGACGAGGCGGCGAACGAAGGCGACCAGGCCGACGAGGACGAAGCGGCGGAAGAGGAGACGGACGAAGCGGCGGAAGACGGGACGGACGAGGAACCGGCCGAAACGTCGACCGAAGCCGACGACGAGGGAAACGCGCACGGCGGTGACGGCGCGGCCGCCGCGTCGGCGGACGCCGGCGCCGCCGAGAGCGCGGCTGCTGACGAGGGCGCCGAGACCGAGGCGACCGCCGACGCCGCCGGGACGACCGCTCCCGTCGGGGAGACCGAGACGGAAGAAGCGGCCGCCGACGAGGCCGACGCGGACGAGCCCACGCCGACCGCGGAGTACGACCGCGTGCCGATCGAGACGCTCGGCGAGCTGGTGTCGGAACCGGTCCGCATCGAGGGCGAGGTCGTCAGCGTCCGCCAGACCGGCGGTCCGACCGTCTTCGAGGTCCGCGACGAGACCGGCGTCGTCGACGTCGCCGCCTTCGTCGAGGCCGGCGTCCGGGCGTACCCGGGCGTCGAGCTCGGCGACGTCGTTCGGATCGACGGCGAGGTCGAGCGCCGCCGCGAGGAGATCCAGATCGAGACCGAAGGGCTTGCCGTTCTCGAGGGATCGGAGGCTGAGACGGTCGAACGCCGCCTCGCCGAGGCGCTCTCCGAGCGTGCCCGTCCGGACGAACTCGACGCGCTCGTCGGGGACGAGACCGTCACGGCGCTGGCCGACGACGTCCTCGACGCCGCGGAGGCGATCCGCCGGGCCGTTCTGGAGTCCCGCCCGATCGTGGTTCGCCACCCCGCCACGGCCGACGGCTACGTCGCCGGCGCGGCGATCGAGCGCGCGACGCTGCCGCTCATCCGCGATGAACACGCGAAGCGCGACGCGGTCTACCACTACTTCACCCGGCGCCCGCTCGAGGGGTCCGTCTACGAGATGGACGACGCGACCACGGACGTCACCCGGATGCTACAGGACCGCGACCGACACGACGAGAAGCTCCCCCTCTTCGTGCTCGTCGGCACCGGATCGACCGTGGAGTCGGCCGACGGGATCGGGCTGCTCGACGTCTACGACGCCGCGTCGGTCGTCATCGACGCCGCGGTCGCGGACTCCGAGACCCGCGAGTCGGTCGATACGCTCGTCTCGCCGGAGCTCGCCGACGTCGACGGCGACCTCTCGACGGGCGCGCTGGCGGCCTCGCTGGCCGCGACCGTCAACGGCGACGTCCACGACGACCTCCGCCACCTCCCGGCCGTGAGCTACTGGGAGGACGCGCCGGCGGCATACGCCGACCTCGCCGCCGACGCCGGCTACGACGCCGACCGCGTCGCCGAGCTTCGGGAGGCGATCGCGCTCGAGGCGTACTACCAGTCCTACGAGGACAAACGCGAGCTCGTCGAGGACCTGCTGTTCGACGACGCCGGCGACCTGGCGGCCCACGTCTCCGAGCAGTTCCGCGAGAAGCTCGAGACCGAGCTGGCCACCGCACGGGAGAACCTCCACACCGAGAACGTCGACGGCGTCCGGTTCACCGTTCTCGACACCGACGCCTACACCCACCGCTACGACTTCCCGCCGACGGCGCTGCTGATCGAGACGCTCCACCGGCGGACGCGCGAGGCGGACGGCGAGTCGATCACGCTCGGCATCGGAACCGACGAGCTGTACCTCCGGTCGACCGCGGACCTCTCCGTCCGCGAGGTCGCCGCCGACGCCGCGGAGATCGCTCCGGAGGCCGACGTCACGACCGCGAGCGTCCGTGACGGAACGATCGAGTTCCTCTCGGGCGAGCGCGACGCGGTCGAGGACGCCGTGATCGCCGCCGTCGCCGCCCTCGTCTAGTTCGCGCCGGCCGCATCTCTCGCTCCCTGACTCCGACGACGACCTCGACTCCGACGGCTGCGAGTCATCGGAGCGACACCCTTAACCACGAATCCCGCCGATCCACGCACAATGAGTACCGACGCCCAGAGCGAGGGATCCGCCGACGCTCCCGAGGCGTTCGTCGCCGCCTGTGAGGAGCTCGCCGAGCGGATCGTCGCCGGCGAGATCGACCGGGACGACCTCGAGTCGGCCAAGCTCGACGTCTGCTCGACCCACTCCTCGCCGAAGGTGCCGAAGAACACCGACATCCTCGAGCACGCGCCCGAGGAGGCCCGCGAGGAGGTCGAACGCGTCGTGCGCCGCAAGCCGGTTCGGACCGCCTCCGGCGTCTCCCCGGTCGCGATCATGACCTCGCCGGAGCTGTGTCCCCACGGGAAATGCCTCTACTGCCCGGGCGGGCCGGCTTCGGAGTTCTCCTCGGCGCAGTCGTACACCGGCCACGAGCCGGCCGCCGCCCGCGGCGAACAGAACGATTACGACCCCTACGGTCAGGTCACCCTCCGGCTCGAGCAGCTCCGTGCGATCGGTCACCCCGTCGACAAGGTCGAGCTCATCCTGATGGGCGGCACGATGACGGCCCGCTCACACGACTACCAGGAGTGGTTCGTCAAGCGCGCCCTCGAGGCGATGAACGACTACGACCTCGACTCCGAGCCGGAGCCGGCGGAGGAGGAGTCGTTCGCGCAGGACCCCGCCGAGTACGAGTTCCGGTACCTCGAGGACGTGATCGCCGAGAACGAGACGAACGAGATCCGCAACATCGGAACCACCTTCGAGACGAAGCCCGACTGGTGTGACCCCGAGCAGATCGACCGAATGCTCGACCTCGGCGGCACGAAGGTCGAGGTGGGCGTCCAGACGACCTACGAGCGGATCAACCGCGAGATGCATCGCGGCCACGGCACGCAGGCCTCGAAGGACGCCAACCGGCGGCTCCGCGACGCCGGCTTCAAGGTCGGGTTCCACATGATGCCGGGCCAGCCCGGAATGACCCGGGAGATGTGCCTGGAGGACTTCCGGCAGCTCTTCGGGAACCCCGACTGGCGGCCCGACTACCTGAAGATCTATCCGACGCTCGTGGTTCGGGGAACCCGCGTGTACGACAGCTGGTACAACGACGAGTACGAGCCCCTCGATAACGAAACGGCCGCGGACCTGATCGCCGAAATTATGGGCGAGATCCCGGAGTACACCCGTCTCCAGCGCGTCCAGCGGGACATTCCGGCGGACTTCATCGACGCGGGCGTCTGGAAGTCGAACCTCCGGCAGCTCGCCGAGCAGCGGGCGGCGGAGAAGGGCATCGAGATCCGTGACGTCCGGTCGCGGGAGGTCGGGATGAACGACGCCGACCCGGACCCGGACGCGATCGAGCTGTCGACCACGACCTACGAGGTCGCCGGCGGCACCGAGCACTTCATCGCGTTCGAGGACCCGGTGCGCGACCTCCTCGTCGGCTTCTGCCGGCTCCGGTTCCCCTCCTACGCGACCGGCCAGCCCGGCACGCCGGGCACCGAAACCGACCCGGTCCGGCGCGAGCTGGCGGACGCGGCGATCGTCCGGGAGCTCCACGTCTACGGCAGCGAGGCGGCGATCGGCGAGGACGCGGGCGCGGGCGGCAGCGACTGGCAGCACAAGGGGTACGGGCGTCGGCTCATCAAGCACGCGGAGGAGCTGGCTCGCGACGCCGGCTTCCCGAAGGTCGCGGTCATCTCCGGGATCGGCGCCCGGCAGTACTACCGCGACAAGCTCGGCTACCACCAGGACGGCCCCTACGTCTCGAAGCGACTGTGACCGGCGGGCGCGAGGCCGCGCGGACCGACGGGGGACGCCGTGAGAGGCAGCGGGCGCTCCGACCACGCGAGGGAAAGGCACAAGCGCGGGGCGGTCCGTGATCAGCCATGGCATCAACCACGAAGACCCTCGTCGCGGACGTGATGACGTCCCCGCTGGAGACGATCGCCGCGGACGCGAGCGTTCGGGAGGCCGCCGAGCGAATGCGCGACCGGAACATCAACGCGCTGTTCGTCCCGGGGGTCGACGCCGGGATCGTCACCACCACGGACGTCGTCGCGGCCGTCGCCGAGGAGTCGGACCTCAAGACGACCACGGTCGCGGACGTGATGACGGCGCCGGTCGAGCGGATCACCACGGCCGAGGAGCTGACGGAGGCGGCCGCGATGATGACCACCTTCGGGATCAAACACCTCCCGGTGATCGACGACGACGGCGACTACGTCGGGATGGTCTCCACGACGGACCTCACCACGCAGCTCGCGTGAGGACGTCGGGAGTCGGACGAGTAACCGGTTCACGGGGGCGGACGACCGCTTGCGGGGCCCGGAACGACACGCCTTTTCCGCGGCCACGCGTGGGTCCGGTATGGAACCGAAACGGGAACTGTCGAGCATCGACCTGCGCGCGCTCGTCACCGAGCTCGGGCGGTACACGGGCGCGAAGGTCGACAAGGCCTATCTCTATCCCGAGAGCCTCCTCCGGCTGAAGCTGCGCGACTTCGACCACGGCCGGGTCGAGCTGCTGATCGAGGTCGACGAGTGCAAGCGGGCACACGTCGCGGACGCCGAGCACGTGCCGGACGCGCCGGGGCGCCCGCCGAACTTCGCGAAGATGCTGCGGAACCGGCTCTCGGGGGCCGACTTCGTCGGCGTCGAGCAGTACGAGTTCGACCGGATCCTCACCTTCGACTTCGAGCGCGGCGACGAGGACACCCGGATCGTCGCGGAGCTGTTCGGGCAAGGGAACGTCGCGGTGCTCGACGAGACCGGCGAGGTCGTCCAGGCGCTCTCGACGGTCCGGCTGAAGTCCCGGACCGTCGCGCCGGGGGCCCAGTACGAGTACCCCTCCTCCCGGCTCAACCCGCTCGACGTCTCCCTCGACGCCTTCTCGCGGCGGATGGACGAGTCGGACACCGACGTGGTGCGGACCCTCGCGACGCAGCTGAACCTCGGCGGGCTCTACGCCGAGGAGGTCTGTTCGCGGGCCGGCGTCGAGAAGACGCTCGCCATCGCGGACGCCGACGAGTCGGTCTACCGGGACCTCCATAACGCGATCGCCCGGATCGACGAGCGCCTCCGGTCGGGCGAGTTCGACCCCCGCGTCTACGAGGAGGACGGCCGGGTCGTCGACGTGACGCCGTTCCCGCTCGCCGAACGGGAGGACCTGCCGAGCGAGGGGTTCGACTCGTTCAACGCAGCCCTCGACGAGTACTTCTACCGGTTCGACCGGGACGGCGGGGGCGGCGGCGAGGACGGCGGGACCGGGGCGACCGAGCCCGAAAAACCGGACTTCGAGGCGGAGATCGCCAAACAGAAGCGCATCATCGAACAGCAGGAGTCGGCCATCGAGGACTTCGAGGCCGAGGCCGAACGCGAGCGCGAGCGCGCCGAGCTGCTGTACGCGAACTACGACCTGGTCGACGAGGTGCTCTCGACCGTGCAGTCCGCCCGCGAGGACGGCCTGGGCTGGGACGCGATCGCGGAGACGCTCGCGGAGGGGGCCGAACGGGACATTCCCGCGGCGGAGGCGGTCGAGGACGTCGACGGCAGCGAGGGAACCGTGACGGTCCGGATCGACGACACCACCATCGAGCTGGACGCGACCGCCGGCGTCGAGGTCAACGCCGACCGGCTCTACCAGGAGGCCAAGCGGATCGAGGAGAAGAAGGCCGGCGCTCGGGAGGCGATCGAGTCGACCCGCGAGGACCTCGCCGCGGTTCGCGAGCGCAAGGCCGAGTGGGAGGCGGCCGACGGCGCGCCCGGAGCGGCCGAGGAGGAGGGCAAGGGTGGCGACGAGGACGCGGACGAGGCGGATCGCGAGATCGACTGGCTGTCGCGCTCGTCGATCCCCATTCGGACGACCGACGACTGGTACGAGCGGTTCCGGTGGTTCCGGACGTCGGACGACTTCCTCGTGATCGGCGGGCGCAACGCCGACCAGAACGAGGAACTCGTCAAGAAATATATGGACAAACACGACCGCTTCTTCCACACGCAGGCACACGGCGGACCGGTGACCCTCCTGAAGGCGTCCGGCCCCTCCGAGCCCTCGGAGCCGGTCGACTTTCCAGAAACAAGCCTCGAGGAGGCGGCGCAGTTCGCGGTCTCGTACTCCTCGGACTGGAAGGACGGCCGCGGGGCCGGCGACGCGTACATGGTCGAGCCGGACCAGGTCTCGAAGACGCCCGAGAGCGGCGAGTTCCTCGAGAAGGGCGGGTTCGCGATCCGCGGCGACCGGACCTACTTCGAGGACGTCCCCTGCCGGGTCGCGGTCGGAGTCCAGTGTGAACCGGTGACGCAGGTGATCGGGGGGCCGCCGTCGGCGATCCGCGACCGCGTGGCGACCAGCGTCGAGTTGGAGCCGGGGATGTACGCCCAGAACGACGCCGCGATGATGGTTTACCGGGAGTTCAAGCAGCGGTTCGCCGACCAGTCGTTCGTCCGGAAGGTCGCGAGCGCGGACCTGATCCAGGAGTTCCTCCCGCCCGGCGGATCGGAGATCATCGGATAGGCGACGGAAACGGAGATCATCGGGTAGGCGACGGAAACGGGGATCATCGGGTAGGCGGCGGAAAAGACCTTTATTCCTGACTCGACAGCCTGGGGTATGCCGCGTCCCGGCGTGACTCGCCGTCGCCTCCTCGCGTCCCTCGGCGTCGCCGCGGGGACGTCGATCGCCGGATGCAAGCGCCTCGGAACGACGCGGTACGCGTTTCGGAGCGCGCCGGCCGAGGGCACGACCCTGACGGACCTGTTCGGCGTGCCGCGGCGGTCGGACGCGTTTCACTACGACCGCGTCGCCGTCGGACGATTGATCGGAACGCTCCGCGAGACCGGCCGCGTGACGACGCTCGAGGAGCCATTGCTGGAGACGCTGCCGAGCGGACAGGGCGGATACGTGCCGGCCTACCTGGTCGCGGACGGGACGTACCACCGCGTTCGGGTCGCGTCCGAACCGGCGACGCTCGACCGATGGGTCGTGTGGATGGAACCGCTCGCGGAGCGACCGGCCGACGCCGAAATCACCGCGACGCCGCGGGCGGGCCTCTCGGCGACCGACCGACGGATCGTCGACCGGATCGCACGTACCGCCGTGATCGCACACCTCGAGGACCGCGAGCAGTCGGAGATCCGAGCGTACCGGCGCGGCGTCGTCTTCTTCGATCCGCTGGACCCGGGAGCGAGCGAGCTGGTCCCGGACCCGCCGTTCCGGCACGCGGTGGTCGACCCGGCTGCGGTGGTCGACCCGGCGAACACGACCGACGGCGGGGGCGTGCCCTCGGAGCTGCCGGTGCAGCTACACGCGGCGCCGCAGACCGTGGGGACGACCCGGTACGTCCACGATCTCGATCCGGTGACCGACGACCCGGGGGCGTTTCGGTCACACCTCAAGGCCGAACACGTCGCGGCCCGCTTCGATCCGGGGTCGCTCTCGACCGCCCAGCGGGACCTGATCGCGACCTCGCGGACTGCGGCGGGATACCGCGAGCAGGAACCGATCTCCGACGCCTTCGACGCCGTGCTCTCCCGGCTGGAGTTCAAGGATCGAACGATCCCGTCAGAGCTCGACGCCGCGGGGTGGCGCAGCCACTACGCGGTCGGCGACGCATACTACGCGGCCGAGCTGTGGATCACCGACAGCTCGATCGTCTCCGTCTCCCAGGAGACCGAGGACCCGATCCCGATGGACGACGGGGACCTCCCGATCCCCGACGACGGGGTCGACATCGGCGCCAACGTCACGGGCGACGAGTGACGGGGGCGGCCGGGCGAACCGGGAGGGCAGCCGGGCGAACCGGGAGGACAGCCGGACGAACCGGGAGGGCAAGCCGACCGGGAGGGCGAGCGAACCGGAGGGCAGACCGACCGAGACGACGGCAAGCGCGGACGGAAAGGACAAGAGTCACACGGGCGCCCGACACAGGATCCGGTATGAGCGACGAGACCGATCGCGAGGCGGACGGCGACGACGTGACCGACGGCGGCCGGGGCGACCGCCGGTTCGAGACGCGGGCGATCCACGCGGGCCAGGAGCCCGACCCGGAGACCGGCGCGTTGATGACGCCCATCCACGCCAACTCCACCTATAAACAGGACGCGCCCGGGGAGCACCGCGGCTACGAGTACTCCCGGACCGGAAACCCGACGCGGACCGACCTCGAGGCGAACCTGGCCGACCTCGAGTCGGGGACCGACGCGCGGTGTTTCGCCTCCGGGATGGCGGCGATCAACACCGTCCTCAACCTGCTCGAGTCCGGCGACCACGTCGTCGCGGGCGACGACGTCTACGGCGGGACCCACCGCATCCTGACGCAGGTGTACGAACAGTACGACATCGAGACCACCTTCGTGGACACGACGGACCACGAGGCGGTGGCGGACGCGATGCGCCCGGAGACCGAGCTCGTGTGGGTCGAGACGCCGACGAACCCCCTGATGAACGTCAACGACATCGAGGCCCTCTCCGAGATCGCCCACGAGGGCGACGCGCTGTGTGCGGTCGACAACACCTTCGCGACGCCGTACCTCCAGCGTCCGCTCGAGTTGGGAGCCGACGTCGTCTCGCAGTCGCTGACGAAGTACCTCGGCGGCCACTCCGACACGATCGGCGGCGCGCTCATCGTGGACGGGAAGGGCCTCGACGAGAAGCTCGGGTTCTACCAGAACTCGGTGGGCGCGACGCCCGGCCCCTTCGACAGCTTCCTCGTGCTCCGCGGGATCAAGACGCTCCCGGTCCGGATGGATCGGCACTGTAAGAACGCCGCCGAACTCGCCCGGTGGCTCGCGGACCACGAGGCGGTCGAGCGGGTGTATTACCCGGGTCTCGAGAGCCACCCGCAACACGAGCTCGCGAGCGAGCAGATGGACGACTTCGGCGGAATGCTGTCCTTCGAGCTCGACGGCACCCTCGAGCAGGGCTCGACGGTCGTCGCCGAGACCGAGGTGTTCACGCTCGCGGAGTCGCTGGGCGGCGTCGAGAGCCTGATCGAACAGCCCGCCGCGATGACCCACGCCGCGATCCCCCGCGAGGAGCGTCTCGCGGCCGGGCTCTCCGACGGACTCATCCGCGTCTCCGTCGGGATCGAACACGTCGACGATATGAAGGCGGATCTCCAGCAGGCGTTCGACGCGGCCTTTTAAACTGCGCCGACGTTTTCGATCGTCGGACGGTCGGATCCAGGGCGTTAGGCCGCGTCGGCGTCGGGGGAACTCGGATCCGCCGGATCGCCGGCGTTCGCGTCCATCGTATCGACGAGTTCCTTAAAAAGGTCGTCGACACGGCCGGCGATATCCTCACGGATCTCCCGCACGCGATCGAGGTCCTTCCCGTCCGGATCCGGCAACGCCCAGTCACGGACGTCGACGTCGGCGTCCGCGCCGAGCTCGCCGACGTCGAGCGTCGAACAGCCCATCGTCGCGACGTAGTCGCAGGAACGCAACTCCGCGATCGTGATCTCCCGTGGCGTCCGGTCCGCCAGATCGACGTCGACCTCGGTCATCACCTCGACGACCGCCTCGTGGACGCGGTCGGCCGGTCGGGTGCCGCCAGTGACGATCTCGACCCGGTCGGTCAGCCCGCGACGGTCGCGTTCGCGTTCCGCGAAGGCGGTCGCCATCTGGGACCGACCGGCGTTTCGGACGCACATAAACGCGACGCGGATCGTGTCGGCGGCGTCGGTTTCGATGGAGTCGGTTTCGGCGGCGTCGGTTTCGGCGGCGTCGGTCGTGCCAGTGGCGCCGGTTCCGGCAGCGGAGTCGGTCGTCCCGTTCGATGCGGTGGTTCGATCGGTGGAGTCGGGATGGGTTGGCATGGATGGTTCGTTGGTTGGTTCGTTGGTTGATCGATCCGGGATGGTGTCCGCGTCCGCTAGTCGTCCGTCGACGGGGGCTCGAGGCTGCCGGCGTCGAAGCCGTCCCAGTCGAATCGACGCCGGAAGAACAGCGCCACGTTCACGAGCGCCAGCAGCACGGGTACCTCGATCAGGGGGCCGACGACGGTCGCGAAGGCGACGCCGGAGCCGACGCCGAAGACGGCAACCGCGACGGCGATCGCGAGCTCGAAGTTGTTCGAGGCGGCGGTGAAGCCGATCGCGGTCGTCGTGGAGTAGTCGGCGCCGATCCCTCGACCCATTCCGAAGCTCACGAGGAACATCACCACGAAGTAGATCGTCAGCGGGACGGCGATCAGCAGGACGTCGCCCGGCGCGGCGACGATGGCGCCGCCCTGAGTGGCGAACATCACGACGATCGTGAACAGCAGCGCGATCAGGGTGAGCGGGTCGATCGCGGGAACGACGGTCTCCTCGTACCAGTCCGCGCCCTTGTGCCGCGTTCCGACGAAGCGGGTCAGGAAGCCGGCGAGGAACGGGATCCCGAGGAAGACGACGATCGCGCGGAACACCTGCATCGGCGTGACGTCGAAGGCCGTGATGCCGGCGACGAGTGACTCCAGACCCAAAAGCGGCGGGAGCACCAGCGCGAAGAACCAGACGTACACGCCGTAGGTGAGGATCTGAAAGAGGCTGTTGAACGCCACCAGGCCGGTGACGTACTCGGTCGAGCCGTCCGCGAGCTCGTTCCAGACGAGGACCATCGCGATGCACCGGGCCATTCCGATGAACACGAGCCCGAGGAAGAACTCCGGACGGGCCGGCAGACCGGGCACGACGCCGCCGAAGAAGACGACCGCGAGGCCGACCATCAGCGTCGGGCCGATCAGCCAGTTCTGGACCAGACTCAGGCCGAGCACCCGCCAGTTGCTGAAGACCGTCGGCAGCCGCGAGTAGTCGGCCTTCGCCAGCGGCGGGTACATCATCAGGACCAGGCCGATCTCCACGAGGTGGAGGTCCCGAATGGGGCCGGTGACCGAGGGCGCCACGGAGCCGAGGCCGACGCCGACCGCCATCGCGCCGAGGATCCAGACGGTGAGATACTTGTCGAGGAAATCCATCGACCGCGGGTCGCCGCAGGCGTCACAGCCGCAGTTCGGGCCGTGGTCGTGGGCGATCTCACTCATCGGTCGACCTCACTCATCGGCCGCCCTCACACATCGGTCGACCCTACTCATCCTCGATCGCGGCTCCCGTGCCGGCGTTCGTGCCGGCGCCCGGATCATCCGTGGCCGCGTCGGCGTCGATGCGGCCACCGACGTCGACGCTCCCCTCGAGAACGGTCACGAGCGCCACCGCGCGGTTGGTCGCGCGGTACTTCCGCCAGCGCCCGTCCGTCCGGCCGGTGACGAGCCCGGCGTCGGCAAGCGTCGAGAGCGCGTGGCTGAGCCCGCTCTCGCTCACGTCGACGACCGCGTTGAGCTCACAGACGCACAGCTCCTCGCCGGCCGCCACGAGGACGCGGGTGAGGGTGTACCGCGTCTCGGCCGCCAGCGCCGAGAGGACGTCCAACTCGGCGTCCACCCGGTCGGCTCCGAGCGCTGCCTCGAGCGTGTCGAGCTCCGCCAGACGCCGGTCGACGTCCTCGCTCCGACACTCCTCGAGCTCGTCCTCGAGGTAGCGCCGGAGCCGTCGTGTCGCGTGTGCCATCACCGATCGGTTGAATGACTGTTCAAGTAATCGTTTCGGTTCGCGTATATATAGGGTACCCAACCGGTATATACGGACTCACGGATCGATCCGGGGTCCGATGTCGATCGTGGTTGAACGACCGACGGCCTCGTTTCCGCTGATTTAAATGAATAGTCGGTCGGGAACACGGCCGATCGTGACGGCGACGATGGTGGAACGAGGGCGAAGAACGGCGGTCACGCCGGCGAGATCGGATGAATGAAACGAAATCACGCCGCCGGAGTTCGGTTGAATGAAAGCTGAAGTGAGATCCTCGTGAAGCGGGCCGTCTCAGACGCGGTTTTCGCGGCCGGGGTCGACGTCGATCGCGTCGACCGGGCAGACGTCGACGCAGAGCATACAGTCGATGCACTGCTCCTCGTCGGTCGGGTTCGCCTTGCGCTCGCTTTCGGGGTGGCCCGGGGTATCGACCCAGTCGAAGACGTCGACCGGACAGTCCTCGAGACACGCGCCGTCGGCCAGACAGATGTCGAAATCGACCGCGACGTGCGTCCCCCGGATCCCCAGCTCCTCGGGCGGGTCGGTCGGCCCCCACACCGTGACCTCGTGTTCCTCGCCCACGTCCTCGCGGTTGGTTTCGAAGTTCGGATCGATGCCCATCGGTGTTCGGAACGAGTGGCCCTCGATATTTAAACGACCGGGGACGGAACGCGGCGTGACGGGACGCTTCCCGCGGCGTGGCGGAGGGGCCGCCGTGAACGGCGGCGGACCGGTCGCTCGACTCGAGCGAGCGCCAGGGTTTTTATCGTCGACGCCGAACGTCTTCGTATGAGTACCGAGACGGCCGACGGCGACGGTGACGCGAACTCGGGATCCACCGTCGAGGTGACCCCGGACGCCGCCGAGCAGGCGCTCGAGTTGATGCGTCAGGAGGGGATGGACGCCGACGTCGGCGGACTGCGGCTGTTCGTCCAGCAGGGCGGCTGCGCGGGGCTCTCCTACGGAATGCGGTTCGACACGGAGCCGGAAGCGGACGACCTCGTGGTCGAGCGACACGGGCTGCGCGTGTTCGTCGACCCGTCGAGCGAGAACTACATCGGCGGCAGCACGCTCGATTACGAGTCGGGGCTCCAGGCCGCGGGCTTCCACGTCGAGAACCCCAACGTCGTCTCCGAGTGCGGCTGCGGGGAGTCGTTCCGGACGTGATCCGGACGTAGTCACGACTCGCCGGAACCGACCGACCCGGCCCGCTCCGGTCGAGACGGCACGGTTTATACCGCTGCTCGAGCATCGTCCCGTATGGAACGCGAAGCCGTAACGTCGCCCGACGGCGACCGGGTCTACGTCGATCGCACCGCGGGCGATCGCGGAAGCGAGGCTCCCTTTTATATCGTCTACGCCGACGAGCGCGGCGAGGAGCGCTGGGGATTCCTGTGCGGGAACTGTGAGAGCCTCGATACCGCGATGGACACGATGGGACGCATCGAGTGCAACGAGTGCGGCAACATGCGCAAGCCCGAGGAGTGGGACGCCGCCCACGAGTGACCGACGCCGGCGTTTCCGACTCTCCGGAGCGTGACCGACCCCGGCGGCTCCGGCTTACCCGAGCGTGACCGACGCCGGCCGCCTACACACTTTTAATATGCATCGCCCGTCTTGTCCAAATAATGACGGATCTCGACCTCGACGCCGACTTCGGTTCCGGGTCCGGTCTCGACGACCTCGACGTCTCGGTCGTCGCGTGGGGGATCGCCGGAATCCCGTTGCTCGTGACCTTCGTGCAGACGGTGCTGTCGCTGCTCGACTGGACCTCCGAAACGCTCGGGCTCCGCGGCGTGCTCGACCCGATCTACTCGATCGACGTCGTCTTCCAGGCCGCGGAGGTGTTCAAGGACCAGCCGTCGCTCGTCGCGGCGCTGTTCGTGCTCATCACGATCGCGTGGGTCGTCCAGGGCGCCGCGATGATCGTCCTCGACCACCGCGACCTCGCGTTCGGCGCGGCCGGGCTCGCGTCGATCCTCTATCTCGTGTTGTTCTTCGGCGTCTACTCGTCGCTGTTCGGGTCGGGGGTCGGGGCCGGACAGCTCGTCGGCTTCTTCGCGATCCCCGTGATCGCGACCGCGCTCGTCGGCTCCGCGGCGTGGATCCACGACTGGTCCGAGGAGGTCCTCGAGGAGACCTCCGGGCGGCTCGGGGACCAGGAGGCGCGCATCGGCGACGCCCGGGAGCGCTTCGAGACGGTCTTCGAGCAGCGAATCGGGTCGTTGGACGCCCTCGAGCCGGTCGCGCCGACCGGCGTCGGCGAGGCCGAATCGGCGGCCGACCGCTTCCACGACCGGTGTGACGACCTCCTCGCGGAGATCGACCGCATTCAGCGGATCGAGGACCCCGACCGGCGTCGGGAGGAGGTCTCGAAGCTCGAATCACGGATCGACTCGCTGGACCCGGAGGCGGAGGTCGACCGGATCGCGTCCGAGCTCCGACGGCGCGTCGTCTCCGGCGTGCGAACCGAGTTCGGCGACGTCACGGTCCGGTCGCGGTACGGCGGGGCCTACACCCTCGCGAACCTCCCCACGGAGTACCGCGAGGTGTCGCTGCCGCCGGACGGCGACGCGGTCAGGACCGACGACCTCAACGGGGTCCTCCAGGAACGGCTCGACCGCGGCGTTCCCCTCCCCGACGTCGGCGAGGCGATCGGCGCGGCGGCCGCCCATCTGGACCGCATCGAGTCGTTCCTCGCGGACCACGAGGAGCGCGCGGACGGGACGATACAGCGCGTTCGGTCGCGGCTCGAGACGGTGGAGGAGCAGCTCGACCGGCTCCCGGAATCGGTTCGGTCGAGCGCGCGCGGCGTCCTCGTCGAGAACCGCGTGGAATCGATCACGGGACGCACCGCGATCGAACGAACGCTCTCGGACGCCACCGACGCGCTCCACGACTGCGCGTTCGACGAGTGCGAGCGGCTGCTCGACCGGGCCGACGAGGAGAGCGAACGCCTGGTCACGGCCGCGGAGTTCCTCCGTGCCCTCGACGGCCGCGTCCAACACGGAGGATCCAGCGTCGACATCCCGGCGACGGTAAACCCGGACGCCGTCGCTCCCGTCGCGGAGACGATGGCCGAGGCACACGACACGACCGTCAGCGTCGAGGATGACCGAGTCCGGATCGGCGACGGGGACGACGGGGACGGATCGGCGTTCGACTCGCCGGCCGGCGCGACGGGACCGACCGGCCCCGGCGGAGCGGCCGGACGCACGTCCGGCGGCGACGGAACCGGAGGAAACGGACGCGGCGTCGCCGGCAGCGCCGACCACGACGCAACCGACCGGGCCGATCGTGGCGGCGCCGCTGCCGAGGGCGCCGCGGCGGAGGACGACCGGGACGGGACCGCCAAACGGCCCGAGGAGGTCCTCGACGCCGCGCTGTACTTCCTGCGGGAACTCGAGGAGCACGCCCGGTCCACCGACGGATCGCGGGTCCAGTACCAGATCGCGGACCTGCCCTCGACGATCGCGGACCCCGATATGCTCAGGAACGTCGAGCGGTTCCTCCGCAACCAGTCGGACCTGATAGCCGAGGTTGACCTCCAGGACCCCGAACCGCCGGCGTTCTTCGAGGTGGTCGTCGCCGACGAGCGGCAGGCGACGACCGCGATCCGGACGGCCCGCGAGCGGTTCACCGAGCGATACGGGTGACCGCGGGAGGTGACGCGACGGATGAGTCGGACGGCCGACGGGACGGGCGGCGTGAGGATCCGCAGTTCCCGTAGACTTAAGCTATCGTCCTGACAGATATAGGGTACGAACGGGCCTATGCGCTGTAAGATCTGCTCACTATCCGACACACAGTGGGAGGAGGGCGACCTCGACGAACACCTCCTCGCCACGCACCGGGACGAACAGCCGGCGATCCGCGCGGTCTACGCCGACCGGTACGAACGGCTCTTCGAGGACGGCGAGCCGGTCTCCGAGCCGGACGCGGCCGCGGACGGAGCGACCGAGCCGGCAGCGGACTCGGCGGGGACCGGCGATCCCGGCGATGCGCCGACGGCCCCGCCCGCCGAGTCGGGTCCAGGATCGGCGCCCGACGCCACCCCGCCGACCGACGCCGACCCACCAACCGACGCCAGCCCGCCCACCGACGTGGAGTCCGACGTCGACTTCGAGGACAGCTACGGAAAGAAGTGGTTCATGATCGGCGTCGGCGGCGCGGGAAACAACATCCTCGACGCGGTGTTGCTGCGCCGCGACACGCTGCGCCGGAACAACGAGAACCGCGCGCTCATCTGGGAGGGCGGGCTGGCCGGCTACGGCATCCTCAACACGAACATCGCCGAGCTTGAACAGACCTACTACGCCCAGGAGGAGCGGGGCTACTCGCGCCAACAGCTGATGATGAACGCGATCATCGGCCAGGGAGCCCACGGCTACCAGGGGATGGGTCGTCGGTGGGACCACGGCAAGCAGGTGATGGAGCGGGACTTCGAGGACGGCCGGAACCCCTTCCGGGAGCGGTGGGACATGGACCCCCAGACGATCCAGGACGCGCAGGCGATCATGTTCGTCCACAGCGTCACGAAGGGCACCGGTTGCGGATCCACGCCGGTGCTGGCCCGAAAGATCCGCGAGGAGGTGCTCAACAACGATTACGTCATCTCCAAGGCGCTGCTGTCGTCCGTCGTGATCCCCTCCGAGGGCGGGAACGACGGAATGTCCGGCGGGAAGGCGCGCGTGAACGGCGTCGTGGGACTGGCCAGGATGTCGGCAGCGGTCGACGCGATCGTCCCGTTCGACAACGAACGGCTCGAGGCCGCCGGCGCGGACATCACCCCCCGGATCGACGGGCTCCAGGAGTACAACCCGCCACACTACGCCGACCTCAACCGGCCGCTCGTGGCCTTTCTGGAGGCGTTCACGATGTCGTCGACGCCGCAGTTCGTCAAGCAGGACGCGTCGATGTCGATCCACGGCGACGTCTTCGACGTCGCGGACAGCTTCCGCCCCGTCGAGGACAAGTACCCGCTCGACCTCGACGCCGACCACCGGCCGGCCGTGATCCTCGCGCCGGTGCTCGGCCGGGCGCGCGGCGAGACGATCAACCGCTCGCAGCTGGAGACGCTCATCTCGAACGCGCTGTACCAGAACCGGCTCGCGAAGTTCGACCCCGAGACGGCGTGGGGCGGCACCTTCCTGCTGTATGGACCGGAACGGAAGATGGACGAGGTCTCACGGCTCGTCTCCGACGGCGTCGCGCGGGACATCCTCGCCAGCGAGGACTTCCTCGACGCCGCCAACCAGCCGGGGACGGAGTCGGTCGACATCCACGTCGAGCAGCTCGTCACGCCCGACCTCGACGACGTCTACCTGTGGGGGACGCTGTGGAACCCGCGGATGCCCTCGCTGGAGCGGATGTACGACCACGCGAAGAACATCAAGGAGGGGAACAGCCAGCAGGCGGAGAACCTCCGGGAGATCTGGGAGTACGTCGAACCGCTGTTCTCCTGTCTCGGCCGGGAGAACATGGCCTGAGCACCGATGACGACGAGCATCCTGCCGGTCGTCCTGCTCGGCCTCTTCGACCGGTCGAGCGACGACGGCGACGACATCGACCGGATCGCGGACCGGTTGGGCGCGTCCCCGTCCGCGACCGACGTCGAACGGCGGCTCGATTCGCTCGGGCAGTCGATCGACCGGATCGTGTCCGCCGCCGACCTGCCGGATTCGCAGGAGCCGTCGCCCGACTCCGACCCGGTCTCGAAGGCCGAGTCGCTGCGGCGCGCGATCGAGACGGACCGCATCCGGATCGAGGAGGCGACGCCGGGGCGCGCGGGCGGACGCGACGGGGCGGCGACCGAGGCCGAAACGGTGCGGCAGGCGGCCCGGAGCGTCTCCCGGGACGTCCGCCCCAGCGCGTCGGTCTCCGGCCGGCTGCTCGACCAGCTGGCCGGGGCGCGGCGGGCCTCCGAATCGCAGATCGAGGAGACGCTGCAGGAGGCTCTCGATCGGCTCGACGAACACGAACGCGCGAGCGACGTCGTCGACCGAACCGACGGGATCGATTCGGTCGCGGAACTCGCCGAGCGCCGACGGTCCCAGTCGCGCCGCCGTCGGCGCGAGGAGAGCGACCGCGACCGACTGCGCGAGGCGGTGTCGGAGCTGCTCACGGCGGTCGACGTCGAGGTGACCGAGGACGACGACCTCGACCGCCGGGTCCGCGAGGCGACGCGGAAGGTCCGCGAGCGCGAGTCCGGGTTCGACGCCGATCCGAACGCCGGATCGTTCGACCGGGGCGCGAAACCCGAGGCGGCTCGGTTCGACGCCGCGGCCACGGCGGATTCCGGGAGGGGAACCGACGAGGACGCCGTGACGGGCGCCGGCGGGGACGCCGTGACGGGCGCAGACGAGGACGCCGACGAGGACGTGCGGACCGCCGTCAGGCGCGCCCGCGAGTCCGCGACGCCGCGGTCGCGCGAGGCGCGCGACCTCTTCGAGGCGCTCGAAGCGGGGCGCACCGATCCGGCGGCGGACGCGCTCGAGACGGCGGCCACGCGGCTCGACGAGATGGCCACCGCACGGAGCATGCTCGACAGCGTTTCCCCCGGCGACGTCTCCGAACTCGCCACGTCGATCGACGACCGGCTGGCGGACCACGACGGTCCGGTCGCCGACCGGCTGGCGGAGCGCGTCGAGGAACTCGAGTCGCGACTCGACCGGATCGACGAGACGAACCGCGTCCTCCTGTTTGCGGCCCACGAGGAGCTGACCTTCTATGACCGACAGCTGCTGGCCACGTTGGACTCGGCCGATGACTCCGGAAACGGGGCCGCGACCGACGCGGAGGCCGTCAGCGAGCGCGTGTCGTCGCTGCGCGAGCGCCGCGAGACGATCGAAACCGACTACGTCGAGGAGCGGTCGGACCACAACCACAGCATCCCGCTGTACTTCCTGTCGATCGCGGACACGTACCTCACCGAGGCCGAGGACCGGCTGGATGCCGGGCGACCGGAGCGGGCCGCCGGAATCTGTGCGGTGACCGAGGCCGTCATCGATCACGTCGAGGGGCTCTACGACCAGAACCAGTACAGCGTGATGTTGCGAAGCCTCCGCGGTTAGGCGTCGGCACCGCCGGTGAGGCCGCTGTCGGTGGGACCGCTTCCGGTGGGGTCGCTGCCGATGAGGACGCTGCCGGTGAGCACCGCCAGTCAAGCACCCCCGGTAAGGGACGCCAGTCGGTAAGGACCGCCAGTCGGTCATATGGCCGGCGACGAAACCGGCCGACACTGCCGGGGATCCACTCGCGCACTCGGAAGATATATGTGGTAGTTTACAGACGTATTAGCTGACTTTCGGGTATGGTGTATCTATTCGTGGGTACGGGACAGGCGGGCAGCGCCCTGGTGGACGAGGTGTTCGCCCACGAGGGCATCCGCATCGAAGCGGCACCGCTCGCGTTGAACTCCACGGTGCGCGACCTCGAGAACCTCACACACATCGAGGACGACGAGTGGATCGGGGTCTCGGAGACCGACGGGCTGGTTCCGGGGACCCAGGCGGGGTTCGAGGAGGTCGTCACCGGCGGGTTCGGACGGCGGCCGCGACGCGCGAACGACGTGATGGAACGGCACGGACAACAGCTCGTTCCGATGCTCGAGGAGCGCTTCGGCGAGGAGGGGAACGTTCCGTTCGCGTTCGTCTTCCTCGGGCTCGGCGGCGGCACGGGATGCGGGATCGCCCCGCACGTCGTGGACGCGATCCGCCGATACGCGGCCGGCGACGTCAAGGTGATCGCCGTCGCCGTGTTGCCGAACACGCAGGAGTCGGTCCACGTGCGCGACGACGAGGAGGAGACGGTGAGTGCCGGCCGGCAGGCCTCGAACGCGGTCTACGGACTCGACCGGCTCGAGGAGACGGTCGACGGGATCCTGTTGGTCGACAACCAGCGGCTCGGATACGAGGACTCCGCCGAGGGCCGGTTCGCGGAGTACAACGAGTACGTCGCCGGGTCGGTCGTCGACCTGGTCTCGGGCCCCGTCGTCGAGCGGATCGACCCGGGCGAGTACGACGAGATCGACGCGCCGATCATCGACATCCAGGACATCGTCACCTCGCTGTCGTTCGGGGCCGGCCCGGACGGGGAGCCGGGATACGGGACGATCGGCCGCTCGATCGAGATGACGATGTCGCTGCCGGGATACTTCCTCCCGGTCATCGGCGACCAGCAGGTCGACGCGGCCGAGCTCGCGTATCTCGCGCAGGCCAAACAGAGCGTCGACGACGTCACCTTCGGGGACGCGAGGAAGGCGATCGGCCACGTCCGCGCGCCCCGGAAGTACATCGCCGACCCCGAGTATCAGATCGAGATCTCGGAGGTCCGCCGCCGGCTGAACGAGCACTGTTCGGAGGTGAACCTCGGGATGGTGCCCACGAGCCGCAACCTCGTGTCGTGTACGACGGTGTACACGTTCGAGCGAACCGACCTCGACCGGATCCGGGAGATCGAGGAGATAGCCGACACGTATGAAGCGGCCTGACCGTCCCGCCCACCAGTTCGCCATCGCGATCGCGCTCGGCAGCGCCGCCGTCGTCGCGGTCCTGCTGTTCCTCCCGCTCACGGCCGGGAGCGACCCCGCCTCGCGGCTGGCGACGGCGAAGGCCGCGGTCTCGCTCGCCGACCAGCTACCGCTGCTGGTCGGCGTCGGCGCGGGGTTCGGGCTCGCCGCCGGCTCCGTGATCGGCGGCCTCCGTGCGTACCACCAGGAGGTGGAGGACAGATGAGGTCGACTGAAGGACAGCTGCGGTCGACGCGATCCCGGATTCTGGCCGGCCTCGTCGCCTGCTGGCTGGTCGTCGCCTTGGCGAGCGGCGGCGCGGTCGCCGGGGTCGCGGCCGACGTCGGCTATCAGGATGCGGACGCGGCGTGTTCGAGCGACGCGGCGACGAGCGAGTTCTCGATGCTCCTGCTGCTCCAGAACGGCGACGTTGTCGGTCCCGGAGAGACGGTCGAGCTGTATCCGGGAACGGAAGCACGCGTCGTGTTCTGTGGGGGAAGCGGCGAGGAACCGGCCGGTGACGCGTGGACCCTTGCGGACGCCGAAGAGCTGTCGATCGAGGGGTCCGGCGAGTATCACTACACGGTGCGAACCGGGGACGTCGCCTTCGAGGGCGACATCGCGACGTTCGAGGAGCAACGCGAGGGCGTCGAGGGGCCGACGCTGACGATCGTGACGCCCCAGCGGACGACGCTGTCGTACCTCGACGATCCGGTCACCCTGCGGTTCGTGACCGGAAGCGACAACGGCGGGCCGATCGCGGAGGAGCTGGCGGCGTACAACCGGTCGCTGACGGACGCGGCCCGGATCCGGACGACCCTCTCGGAGGCGGCCAACTCGTCGTCGCCGACCGGCGCCGACGGCAACGTGACGGCGGCGAGCAAGACGCGACGCGATCTGAACGCCGCCGGCGAAAACCTCTCCGGCGCGCTCTTCGTCGCCGCCCAGAACGGAACCGCCGGCGCGGCGCAGGGGTTCGTTCGGCACGAGGCCCACCACGAACGGACGCTCGCGGCGCTTGATGCGTCGGTCGAGCGCTACCTCGCCGCCGCCCAAGCGGAGGCCCGCACCGCGAGGCTGACCGCCATCGGCGCGCTACTCGGGTCGTTCCTCCTGTTCGGCGCGGTCGGGGGCGGGATCGGCCAGTGGATCGCGAAACGTGACCTCGAGTCGATCCGCCGGGAACGACGGCGACGGAGCTCGGTGGAGTACGGCTGGAGCGATCTGAAGAAGGCGTTCGCCATCGCTGCCCTCGGCGTCATCGCCGGAACGGTGCTGTCGGTCCTGCTCGGATCGACGCTCCTGGAGGTGCTCCTATGAAGAACAACGTTCGATACACGCTACAGATCGGTGGCATCGTGCTGGTGACGACGATCCTCGGGTTGGGTGCGTTCTGGTATTTCGGCTCGGAGGTCGGTTTTTACGCCCTGATCGTCGCGATCCCGACGGTCGTGATCGGTGCGGCGATCGTCTACGCCCGGCAGTCGTCCGCGACCGGCGGGGGCGGGACGACCCAGTACTTCGAGGGCAAGGCCCAACGCGTCGGCGAGGACGTCAGGGACCTGCTCCGGGAGTACGACCGGCTCGCCGGCGAGCTGTCGGAGTGGGACACCGACCCGATCGAGGAGGAAGTGACCTATCTGCTCGACCAGCTCGCGGAGGCGGGCGTCGAGTTCGACCGAGCGGCGAACCGCTTCGAGGTGACCGGGACCGGCGAGGTCCGCGACCTCGAGCGACTCGAGGACCGCGTCTCGGAGCTGCGATCGGAGATCGCCGACTCGGCACGGACGCACGTCCACACGAAGCTCGAGGACTGCGCGGACGCGCAGCGCCGACTCAAGGATGCCGGACTGATCGACCGCGTTCGTGAACCGCAGGCCCCCGACGGGAACTCGTTCGGGGCGCTGCTGGACGCGATCGACGACGCCGATGCGGCGATGGACGCGGCGATCGACGACGCCGCCGCCGAGCTCGACGCCATCGCCGAGGCGACCGACGCTCCGCTCGACCCGATCGACCGTGGCGTCGGCCGGGCCGACGACGCCCTCGCGGAGGGCGAGTACCACGCCGTGGCCGACGCGCTGTTGGACGCACGGGACGACCTCGAGCGGGACCTCTCGACGGACTTCGAGAGCGAGCGGTCGAGCCTCGAGTCGTTCGTCGACACCGCCGCCTCGTCGGTGGTGACCGACTACGTCTCGCCGGCCCTTCTCGAGGAGCTCGAGGACGTCCACGAGGAGCTCGAGACGGTCGATTCCGCGCTGGATATGGCGCGGGTCCGGGAGCTCACCGAGGAGACGCGCTCCGTCTGCACCGAGATGATCGAGTCGATGAGCACGGAGCTCGACGAGCATCTCCGGACCCTCGCGAACGCGGACGTGCCGGACGACTACTACGAGTACCAGTCGGCGGCCGACGAGTCGTACGTGAGCGATTTGCGGGCCGCAAGCGACCTCGATGACTACCGGTCGGTTTGGCTCAACGCGGCGGGCGAGCTGTCGGCGGCGATCGACGCCGTCGAGGAGAAGGCGGCCGTCGCGGAGGCGTACGGGACGGTCGAGGACGACATCACGGAGACGCTGCGCGCGACCGGCCGCGTGGAGGGCGACGACCTCCACGTCAAACAGACGGCCGCGTTCCTGGAGCTGTACGCCGACCTGCACGAGGACGTCAGCTACGAGCCCTCGACGCCGGCGCTCGTCGCCGAGGACTTCGGCGAGGCCTACGACGTCACCGTGCAGGCCGGCTTCGACGAGGGCGGGCCAAAACGGCGGATCGACGTCTCGCTCGTCGGCGGCTCCCTCGAGGAGTCGCGGACGATCGAGACCCACCTCCTCGACGTCGTCACCTTCGAGGAGGTTCCCTACGGCGAGTACGACCTCACCGTCACGACCGACGAGGAGGGATACGGCTCCGTCGAGCGGGAGGTCGTGGTCGACGAGGACGTCGAGCTGGAGGCGACGGTCCCGGAGATCGCGCTCCGCGAGGAGGTCTGTGCGGGGATCGAGGACGACGCACGCGAGGCGCTGCCGGACGCCCGCGACCTCTTCGAGTCCGAGTACGGCGAGACGGAGTACCTCTCGACGTCGATGGACTTCCCGATGAGCGACCGATTCCTGCCGTGTCTGCTCGCGCTGTGGGCCGAGGAGGAGGGACTGACCGCCACGCGGGCCGACGGCGAGGTCCTGGTCTACGACGGCGAGCAGTTCGGCAACCGGCTCGCGAACATCGTTCGCCACAACCTCGCGGAGGGGGAGTCGATCCCCTACACGCAGATCCGCAACCGGTATCTCGCGGTGCCGGCCCCCGACGAACTGATCGTCGACACCCTCCAGGAATCGCCCGTCGCCTCGGACGTCGAGTGTGACGAGACCGAAGTGACGAAGGTGGCGTAACCCCACAACAAAGCATGTCACGACAACAACGAACCGACACGTACACGCGCTGGGCAGTCATCGCATCCGGGGAGGGCGGCGGCCGCATCGCCTCGCAGTTCTTCAACCGCCGGGAGAACCCCGGCGTCGAGGACCGGATCCTCGTGATGAACACGAACCGGACGGACATCCGGAACACGATCGACCGCCTCGAGAACAACCTCGGGGACTCCGACTCGCTGGGCGACCACGCGATGGTCTTCGGCAGCGACGAGGGCGCGGGCAACGTCTTCGCCGACGGCGAGCGGCTCGCCGAGGAGAGCATCGACGAGATCATCCGCTCGATCCGCGGCGTGGTCCCGACCGCCGACGCGTTCATGCACATCGCGACGCTTGGCGGCGGCACCGGAAACGGGTCGATCCCCTACACGATCCGGACGTTCAAGAACGGGATCGACAGCGACGCCTACGAGCCGTGGATGGAGGACGTCATCCACGCGGCGATCGGCGTCTGGCCCTACGAGGACGAGCCGCCCCAACAGCAGTTCAACGCGGTCTGTGGCCTCTCCCGGCTGCTTCGAATGCCCGACGGGACCCAGAACGCGGACATGGTCCTGCTCGGCGCGAACACCCACATCGCCCAGATGGGCGGCGACGACGACCCCCACGGCCATCCGAACGACGTCGTCAACGAGCGGCTGATCGAGGCGTTCGACCTGATGATCAGCGCGGGCCGGGAGACCCAGGGCGTGATCGACGTGCAGGACTACGTGAGCGTGCCCTCCCAGATCGGCGCCTACCACTTCACGCCCGCCATCGCGACGGACATGAACGCGAACGTCTACGACATCGAGTACATGTTCGAGAAGGCCGCGGAGAACGCCTTCGTCCCGATGGACGTCTCGACGACGAAGACGGCGTTCGCCATCGTTCGGGTTCCCCGCGGGCTCGCCGACGACGAGGACTTCAGCGAGAACGCGGTCAACTCCGCCTTCGAGTCCTGGAAGCGCGAGCGGGGGATCGACGCGCCGGGGATGTCGACGGTCTCCATCGCGGACGGCGCCCGCGGCAAGGTCGACGTCCTCCTGCTGTTGGGGGGCTTCGACCTGGAGCCGCTGCTCGACCGCTCCTGGGACGCCTTCGAGACGCACAAGACGCGGCTCGAGCGGGGCCGGCGGCTCGGCAACGCGTCGATCGCGGCCGAGGAGATGGACCGGATCGAGGAGAACCTCGACGAGTACATCAGGTTCCTGGAGGAGTGAATGACGCGGACCCGGACACGCATCGACGCGGTCGCGTTCACCCTCCTGCTCGTCGCGGCGCTGTCGGCCGCGCCGGTCGCCGGAGCGGCGCTCGGCGTCGACGCCGGCGATCGGGTGCCCACCTCCCGCACGGCGGCCGGATCGACCGGATCGTCGGTCGGGACGGCCGACGCCGTGGCCATCGACGCGGCGGACGTCTCCGAACCGGCGGCCATCGAGCCGGTGGGCGTGCCGGAACCGGCAGCCGTGGAGGCGAACAACACGTACCGGGGGTCGAACCTCTCGTTCGCGCTCGACGGAACGACCCTCGAGGTCTCCGTCTCGGCGGACGCCTTCGAGGGCAACGACACGAGCGTGACCGTCACGGTCGCGGACGCCGAGTACGAGAACGTCGAGGGAGAGGAGGAGAACGGGACCTACACCTACGACGTCGATCTGACCGACCGCTCCTTCGGCGACCTCTCGGACGCCACGGTGACGGTCGAACGCGGCGCCGACGGAGAACCGCTCGGCGACGGCGAGGGTGACCTGCGGTACGTCGCCCTCACGAGCGACGGTGCCCAGTTCGACGATCAGCACCGGCTCGTCGTGCCGATCGAGGAGTCGGTCGGACTCGAGGGCGACCTCCCGTTCTCCCTCGAGGCGGGCGACCAAAGTGCCGACGTCAACGCGACCCTGATCGAGTCCGAGGGCGGGGACGAACCGGACCGGCTGCGCTTCGACCGCTCGTCGGACTTCGAGACGCTGATCGGGACCGGCGAGGACGTCGAGATCGGCGCCGCTGACGCCGCCGACGCGCCTCGAGTCGGCAGCCCGGTCACGGTGTCGCCGTCGGGGATCGCGGGCGATCCACGTGTGTCACTGGCCAGCGGCGAGATCACGGTTCTGCACCCGCTGATCGTTAGCGGGAACGAGTACGTCGTCACGATCGAGGGAACGATCGGCGACCGGTCCCCGACCACGACGCGCCGCCTCACCGCCGAGACCGGCGGGGAGGTCCGATTCTCCGCCGAGAACCTCGTGTTGGGCGCACCCGGCTCTAACGCGACGGTTACGATCGAGGGCGACGGCGGGACGATCGGATCGGATACGGTCTCGGTCGATGACAGGGTGCTCGACGCGAGCGTGGACGCGAACACCTCCACCGTCACCGTCGACGGACTCGGCGACGCGCTCGGGGTGAGCGGAACGGACGGGGGCAGCAATGAGAGCGCCAGGAACGGCAGCGACGCATCGTCGCAGGCGGTCGACGTCTACGTCTCGTGGGAGCACAACGGGTCACGCGAGTTCGTCCTGGTCGAGGACGTCCCCACCGACGTGGAGAACGGGAAGCTCGCGTTCCCCGAGGCGGGCTACGAACTCACCGGCAGCGGACACGATCTGCTGATCGTCACCGAGGAGAACGCGACCGCCGCCGCGTCGATCGGCGGGTCGGTGAGCGCCGACACCGGCGTCGAGCCCGTGACCGGCGTCGTCGGCGGCGGAGTCGGGCTGATCGGAACGGCAACGTCGTTCTTCCTCGGCTCCACGCTCGGACAGATCATCATCGGGTTCCTCGTCGTGGTCGTGATCGGCGGGATCGGCGTGTTCAAGCTGACCGGCTCGAGCGACTCGAACGGCTCCGGCGGTCGCGGGCGGGCCGGATCGGCCGGCGGCGGAAACAGTATGATGCGGGTCTCGGTCGACCTCGTCGACGCCAACGGCGACCCGGTGGACACGACGCGAACCGTCGTCTTCGAGCCGAGCGGTCGGATGGCGAACGCGATGAACCCGCAGAAGAAGCAGATCGCCGGAAGCGGCGAGGTCCAGATCCCGGCCCAACAGTACTACGTGAGCGTCGACGGGAGCGACACGGGCACGACGCTCCCGCGCGGCCAGGAGTCGATCCGGATACAGGTGCCGCCCCAGCAGGGGACGATCACCGTGCACAGCGCCCGCGATGAGGACCAACGCATCGTGGACGCGGAGATCCGCTGCCGGACGCCCGAGGACGTCATCACCACCGACGTCAACGGCGACGAGCTGCGGACCGACCGCGACGGAACGACGACCCTGGAGCTGCCGCCGTCGGTCGACGCCGATTCGGTGACCCTCGAGGTCGAACACGACCGCTACGAGTCCGCCGAGACGGGCCTCCAGCGGTCGATCGGGTTGGAGCCGAAGACCGGCACGCTCACCGTCGAAACCAGCATCGACGGCCGGGCCGCGGGCAACGTCCCCGTGTCGGTTCGTCCGACCGGGGAGTTCCCGCGGGCCAACGACGGCGGCACGGAAACGCGCAGCGACGAGGACGGGGAGGTGACGATCGACGACCTCGTGATCGGGGAGTACAGGGTCACGGCGTCGTTCACCTCCGACGCGATCGTCGACGTCG
The DNA here is from genome assembly GCF_900107205.1 of Halopenitus persicus. Lineage (GTDB taxonomy): Archaea > Halobacteriota > Halobacteria > Halobacteriales > Haloferacaceae > Halopenitus > Halopenitus persicus. The sequence continues at coordinate 59,788 of NZ_FNPC01000010.1, forward strand.
ACGAGAAATCGGTCGAGGTGGTGCCCGACGAGCCGCGGCGCGTCTCGATCGACGGGAGCTTCGACTTCGATCTCGCGCCGTACCGGTCCCGGATCGACGAGCTCAACGAGGAGATCGCGGACCTGACCCGGTCGAACCGCGACGGCGCGATCCAGTACTACTACGGAAGCGTGCTCACGGCGACGCTGGACCTCCTCTCGGAGTTCCCCGACCAGGGGCTGCTGTTCGTCGAACACGGCGTCGACCCCGACGAGGTGACCGAGGCCGTCCTCTCGGCGGTCGCGGACGCGATCGAGTACACGCGCGACGCGATGACGACGAAGCAGAACGTCGACCTGTTCGGCGCGTGTTCCTCGCTGCGTAACGAACGCATCCGCTGGGAGGGCGACCCGTCGGTCCTCGAGGACGGGGACCGCGGCGCCGGCGACGGCAGCGAGGACCGGCGGGGACGGGCCGACCGACGTTCGGGACGCGGGTCCGGCCGACGGTCCGAACGCGGCTCCGACCGGCGACCCAGCGGTCGCGCGGGCCGGGGCGACGACCAGCGAACGGAGATGCTCGAGGAGCTGATCGCGGTGGTGGCGGCCGAGCGGGCCGACCACCGCGGGCGGACGGCGGACCGGCTCGAGGAGACCGAGGCGTTCCTGAGCGAGCGGCGCGGGGAGGTCTCGACCGTCTCGCCGGTCCGCGAACAGTACGACCGGATCAAAGACCACCTGTCGAGCAACCCCGGGGAGACGCGGACCGAGAAGCGCGTCCAGTTCGTGGTGGCGACCTGGATGCTCGACGCGGTCCGGCGCGTGTTCGACCACCCCGCGCTCGTGGACCGACTGGAGGAAACGGTGTTCTGATATGGCAACGCGAAGATCACTCATCGTCATCGGCGTATCGCTGCTCGCGCTGACCGCGCTCGCCGCCACGGGGGCCTCGGCGGACCACGGCTCCGCCGACGAGTACCTCAACCAGCTGAACGATCTCCGGGACACGGAGGCGCTGACGGAGTACACCGAACTCGACCTGGCGCGGAGCCAGGCGGTCGTCGAGCTCCAGACGACCGAGGAGTTCGACGGCGAGATGGACGCCCGAATGCATCACCTCCTGAACGCGATCCTGGCGTTCCAGGAGGCCTACGCGACCGCACAGGACGACCCCGTGGCGAGCGTCGACCACGCCGACGAGGCGCAACGCCATCTCGATCAGCTCTCGGAGGCCGGCGGGGAGACCTACGCCGGGCTCGGAACGGTCGCGCTGGAGCGGTTCTACGCGACGCAGGCGGAGGTCCTCTACGAGCAGGCCCAGCAGGCAGAGTCGACGCCGCGACGGCTGGAGCTGCTCAACGCGTCGGTCCGCGCGTTCGACGGCGCCGGCGAGTCGGAGCGCTTCGCCGACGCCCAGCTCGAGCGCGACCAGCTGCTGGCCGAGTACGAGAGCGATATGCAGCGGCACGACGCGCTCGTGAGCGACGCGAACGCGTACCTCGAGGGATGCGGCGCCGCCTGCGAGGGACCCACCGACTACGTCCTCTCCGGTCCCTTCGGGGCGGTGAGCGAGTACACCGCGGCGATGAGCGCCCACGGGGACGCCAGCGAGGCCGCCGCGATCGCCGAGGAACACGGGTTGAGCGAGGACGCGAGCGGGGCCGCACAGCTCGAGAGCCGGGCGTTCACCGCGATGGTCTCGGCCGGCGCCGCGAGCGCGATCCTCGCGTTCCTCTACGCCGGCCTCTTCGTCGCCGTCGCCGCCGGCGTAGTCTGGCGGATCTCCGTCTGGGGCAGCGACGTCCACACGAGCGCCCTCGACGAGATCGTGACGCCCCTGGAGGTGGACGATGCCTGAGGCGAGCGACTGCCGCCGGCTCGCGGTCGTGGCCGTCGCCCTCGCGGTGCTCGTCGGCTTCGCGGTGCCGGCCGGCGCCGCTTCCGGCAGCGTCACGGTCGACGCCGCGATCGACAGCGGGTCGGAGTCGACCACGATGCAGTTCACGTTTACGGCGCCGTCGAACGGCACGATCACGAACGCCGACGAACCGTCGACAGGTGACGTCTCCTTCGCGTTCGACGATCGGCTCCCCTTCAGCGTGAGCGCCGGAGAGCAGTACACGGTCTCCTACACCGCGACCGCTGACCAGAGCGCGTCCGGGGGAACCTACAGCGAATCCGTCGGCCTCTACTACAGCGACGGCAGTACCGCGACGACGGAACCCCTCGATCTGACCGTCACCGAGGCCGAACCGCAGTTCGGGAGCGTTCGCGTCAGCGACGCGCCGGTCGACGTCGTGTTCACGAGCAGCGGTGCCCAGACGCGGAGCGTGTCGCTTGACGTCCCGAACACCGGAAACGGCGCGATGGTTCCGGAGGACGTCTCCTTCGATACGCCCAGCGGAATCTCCGTCTCCGTCGAGTCGATGCCCTCGCGGATCGACGGCAACCGCGAGGGAACGATCGACCTCGAGGTGACCGTCGACCGGAACGCGCCGACGGGGACGACGCAGGTGACCGGAACGGTGCAGGACAACCTCGGAACGTCGGGCGGCGGCTTCAGCTTCGACGTCGACGTCAGCAAGCCCCCGGTCGCGGGCGTTCCGGGCGGCACCGTCGACGTCGGGGACGTGCTCGTCGGGTCGAGCACGACCACCTCCTTCGAGGTGTCCGAGCAGGGCGGGTTCACCGGTCTCGACGGCCTGCAGACGTCCGGCGGGTCGGACGCCGACGGCTCGATCTCCTTCGACACGAGCGGCTTCTCGACGAGCGCCGGCGGGTCGGACACCGCCGAGGTGACGATCTCCGCCAACTCCGACGCGCCCCAACACGAGACGCTCCGGTTCACGACGGACCTGTCGGGCGTCGATAGCGACAGTCCCGCCACGTCGACCACCTTCGAGGCGCGGGTGATCTATCCGGCGACCCTCGAGAACGTCGACGCACTGATAAACACCTTCGAGTTCGACGAGCCGCGGACGGTCTCGGCCCAGCAGGCGGAGACGACCGTCCGGTTCGACAACGGCGGCGACCTGGAGATGGACGTCCAGTCGGTCGACGCGTCGGTGAGCGACTCGCGGATCCAGGCGCGCGTCACCGACGTCTCGAGCACCGTCCAGGGGCAGTCGTCCGGCGACGCGACGGTGCAGCTGGCGGCGGACCCGAGCACGCCGGAGGGCACCTACACGCTGGACGTTCGGGTCGAGACCGCGGACGCGGGCACCGAGACGATCAGCCAGGAGTTCGAGGTCGACCACGGCACCGACCTCGCGGTCGGCGAGTCGGACGTCGGCTTCGGCGAGGTGACGATCACCGAACGGCGCACGCGGACGATCGACGTCGGCGAGGCGCTGGGGTACAACGACCTCTCGAACGTCGAGATCGAGCGCGTCGACGGCCCGGACCGATGGCTCGAGGTGACCGAGCAGCCGCCCGGCTCGATCTCGGCCGGCGAGGCCGCGCCGCTGGTCTACCAGCTCCGGTTCGACACGGACGCCGAGGCGTATCAGGAGTACACCTGGACCTTCGAGGTGTCGGCCACCGGCGTCGAGACGGAGACCATCACTGTCTCGGCGGTCGCCAGGCTCCTCTCGCCGGAGGCGATCATCAGCGACCTCGACGAGCAGGCCGGCGCGGGCGGGTGGCAGGCGACGACCGCGGAGTCGACGACCGGCGCGCTCGAGTCGATGGAGAGCCGCCTGCGCGAGGGCGAGTCCTTCTCGAACGGCGACATCCAGCGGACGCTGGCGGTCGGCCAGAGCACGGTCGTGCTCATCGACTCCGTCGAATCCGCCCAGCAGCTCCAGTCGGAAGGGAACTACGAGGCCGCCCAGCGCGAGGTGATAAGCGCGCTCATCGCGCGGAACATGATCGAACAGTACGCGGCGAACATCGAGGACGAGGAGACGGCGGCCGCGTTCACCAGGTCGGCCGAGGCGTCCGCCGACCCGGTCGCGTCGATCGTCGACGAGCAGCAGTCACACTACGAGTCGGTCCTCGAAAGCGACGACGCGACCGCGCTCGAGCGACACTTCGCGAGCGACAACCTGGCCGAGCTGGCCCGCCAGCGCGGGAACGGCGACCGGGCCGCGGAGTACGAGTCGACCGCCGAGTCGAGCTTCGAGGAGTACCAACAGCAGGTCTCGACCGGCGTGAACCGTCGCACGGAGGCGATGAACGCCCACGAGTCCTTCACAGACAACGCCACGCTGACGGTCCTCGGGCAGCCGCTCGTGTTGAACCCGGCACGGATCGACGAGGTCAACGCCCACGCCGCGAGCGTCTCCGGTGATCTGCAGGCGGCCGAGAACGCGTTCCGTGCGGCCGGCGCGACCGGCGAGGCCGAGGCGGTCGCGCAGACCCGCAGCGACGTCGGCACCGAGCTGACGATCCTCCGGTACGCGCTCTACGGCGCGACGGTCCTGTTCGCCGTCCTCTTCCTCCTGTTCGTGGTTCGGGAGGTCCTCAACGCGCGGACCTTCATCCAGGAGTCGCGGGAAGCCACGGCGGGCGACTTCCTGTTGTAGCGTCGGTCGCCGTCGGCGTTTCCGGAGCCATCCGGTCTTCTCGACCGCTTTCCCGGCTGCCGTGGAACGCGAGCGACGAGGCTTTGTAGTCGCCGACCGAAGGAGGACGCGGCGACGAGGGATGGTCACGCAACGGCGCGTTCGAGTCTACAGTGCGTTAACTCGACTTCTCGGGATCGGGGTCTGTGGCGTCGGGGTCGTGGTGATGATGTCCTGGCCGATACAGGGCGTGCTGGTCGCATCCTTCGGCGTGATCTGTGCGGTTCGGCCGTTCCTCTTCGCGGAGCTTGTGGAGTGGCTCGGGATCGTCGAGGACGCGACCTGAACGAGCGAGGAGACACGCTTTTTGAGGAGCGTCCCCCTGTGACGGGTATATGTCCGCACTGCGAACCCCGACCGAGCGAACCTGCGAGAACTGCGGCCGGACCGAACGCTGGGACGACGACCGGGAAACCTGGCGCGCCGAGGACGTCGGCGACGCCTTCTGTATCCACGAGTGGGACATCAACGGCGAGTTCGTTCCCTTCGAGGACGCCGACGTCGAGGACGATCACGACTCGTGACCGGACGAATGTCGACGCTGTACGTCACCGCGCCGCGGGACCACGCGTCCCGGATCGCCGAGACGATCGTCGAGGAGCGGCTCGCGGCCTGCGTGAACCGCGTCCCGTGTCGATCCACCTACCGGTGGGACGGCGACGTCGTCGCCGACGAGGAGACGATCCTGCTGATCAAGACGGCCGACGACGCCGCGGACGCGCTCGGCGACCGGATCCGGGAGCTTCATCCCCACGACGTGCCCTGCATCGAGCGCTTCGACGCCGCCGACGTGAACGCCCCCTTCGCGGCCTGGGTCGACGAGAGCGTGGCGGTCGAGGAGTGACGGCGACGCCGCCCCGACCGTCGTTTCCGTCCCATTCGAAACGACGAGAAACCCTTTTCCCCGCCGAGCGGCGAGTACGGATAGACAATGGCTCCCAACGAGGATACGGCCCCGGACGACGACGCGGGCATCGACGACGGCGACGCGGACATCGCTGACGACGCGGACATCGCTGACGACGCGGATTCCTCCCCGACGGACCGCACTCGCGAGGAGATCCGCAAGACGCGCGAGAAGCTCGGCGAGGGTGCCGACAAGGCGGTTCAGGAGTTCGACGAGGGGATCGTCGACCTGCTGTCGTGGGTGCTCGACACCGAGACGCGCGCCCGGATCTACGTCTACCTCCGCGACCATCCGCACAGCACCAGCGACGAGATCGCCGACGGGACCGGCCTGTACCCGAGCACGGTCCGGGAGGCGCTCGCGGAGCTTCACGAGGAGGGAACGGTCGAGCGCGGCAAACGGGAAAGCGAGGGCGCCGGGAACAATCCCTACGAGTACGAGGCGATCGCCCCGAGCGAGCTCGTCCGCAGCGTGGTCGGACAGGTCCAGTCGGAACTGAACACGGTCTTCAACCTCGACCAGCGGCTCGGCGACGAGCCGGACGCAGCCGACAGCGAGCCGGTGCAGATCTCCGTCGAGAGCGGCGATGCGGCGTCGGAGACCGGAGCGGACGACGGGAACGCTGACGCGGGCGCCGATGCGGACGACGACGCGGCCGGCACCGACGAGACGGCCTAGCGCCGCGGCTCGACCTGACCGCCGGGGACGGTTCGAGACCTTTTAAGGTGCGCCGACGCGACGAGCGGGTATGGACGTCGCGTTAGGTGGCACGTTCGATCCGATCCACGACGGCCACCGGAAGCTGTTCGAGCGCGCCTTCGAGCTCGGGGACGTGACCGTTGGGCTGACGAGCGACGATCTCGCGCCGAAGACGCGCCACGTCGAGCGGTACGTCCGCCCGTTCGCGGAGCGACGACGCGACCTCGAGGCCGAGCTCGAGCCGCTCGCCGCGGAGTACGACCGCGAGTACACGGTGCGCGAGCTCACGGAACCGACGGGCATCGCCACCGAGCCGCAGTTCGACGCGTTGATCGTCTCCCCGGAGACGAAGGACGGCGGGGAGCGGATCAACGAGATCCGTCGCGAGGCCGGCCACGACCCCCTCGAGGTGGTGGTCGTCGACCACGTCCCGGCCGAGGACGGCGAGCGCATCTCCTCGACCCGGATCGTCAAGGGCGAGATCGACGAGCACGGGAACCTCACGCCGGACCGCCAGGGACGCGAGGCGACCCGACCGAAGTGACTCGGCTCGGCCCCGGCCGCCATCCGCATCGGTTCGTTCCCGTCACCAGCTCGGCGGCGTGAACCCGGCCTCCTCGAGGACCGTTTTCCAGTGCGTGTGAACGCTGAGTCGCGTCACCGACATCGCGTCCGCGACCGCGGACTGCGGACGCTCCTGCCCGCGGATCAGCGCCGCGGCGTAGAGGCTGGCGGCGGCGACGGTCGCCTTCGACCGCTCGGCGTCGGGGACGTTCGAGAGGAAGAGGTCCACGGCCGTCGTGTGCACGGTCTCGTCGAGGTCGAGGGCGTCGGTCGCCTCGCCGATCCGATCGACCCACTCCTCGTTGGCGACGTGGTCGCTCGCCCGGTACATACGCCCCCTAGCGGCGTGCGATATATAAATGATCCCGCGGTTCGACAGGTTCTTGAGGAGCCTGCGAGTACCTCACGGCGCGCGCGGGTAGCCAAGCACGGAAACGGCGTAGCGCTTAGGACGCTATCCCGTAGGGGTCCGCCGGTTCAAATCCGGTCCCGCGCATCCTGCTGTGAACAACGTCGCGAGCAGCAGGTGCGCGCCGAGGATTTGAACCAGGGAACGGAGCGAAGCGGAGTGACTGAGGTTCAAATCCGGTCCCGCGCGTCCTGACCGGCGGTCGATGAGAACGGCAGAACCGCCAGGAACTCGGACGTATCCAGCCGCCCGGTCAGCTATGGGAGACTACTTCGCGGAAGGAAACCGCCGAAAACGATCGCGTCGGAAGGTGAGTGCACCGGCCGCGATTTGAACGCGGGTTGCAACCATGGCAAGGTTGCGTGATACCACTACACTACCGGTGCGTGCTTCGCATTCGATCCTAACTCGGGTTATAAATAAAAGCGTTCCGTTCCACGTCGCCCTCGGTCCGCGCTACCAGTCACCCGGATCGCCCGACGGAAACGTGACGAAATCCGACAACACACGCGCAATCACTCCTGTATTCCCATTTCGTAGTGGCTCGGGAGGCGCCATCCCGACACGTCCGTCGGCCGCATCACGCACCCGAACCTGCGACCGATCGCCACGGTCGCGATCCCCGGCAACGCCTCTCAACAGGCGTGTGAACGGCCCACAGTCCCGAACTCCGACCGCTACCCTTTTACGCTCGGATCAGGAATACGGGGTACAGTCTGGTGACGGGACGATCCATGGACGGACTCACGCTCTGTGTGCCGTCCTCGATCGTTCGAGAGGCCGAGGACGAACGCGAGGCGACTCGCAAGCTCGGCACCGTAGCCCGCGCGGCTGCGGTCTTCTCGGCGACCCGGCTCGTCGTCTTTCCCGATCGGGAAGGCGAACGACGTCGGGGCGGCGAGTTCGTCGAAACCGTGCTCCGGTACGCCGCGACGCCCCCCGAGCTCCGAACGGATCTCTGGGGGCGTCGCGACGAGCTGGCGTACGTCGGCGTGCTCCCGCCGCTTCGTGTCCCGTCACGGACCGGCTCGCCCCCCGACGGGGACGAGTCGTCAACACAGGGACTCGTGACCGAGGTCGGACCTGACGGCCGCGTTCGGGTCAATTCCCCGCTGGGGGAACACCCGATCTCCCTGCTCGTTCCCGACGGACTGTCGGTCGAGCGGGGGGAGCGCGTCACCATCAGGATCTCTTCGAGAGAACCGGTCCGCGCCCGCATCACCGGGAAGCCGGAGGACGGTTTCCAGGTCGTTGGCGCGGACCTTCCGGAGGTGCTCGCCGACGGCGGGCTCGCCATCGCGACGTCACGACACGGGGAGCCGCTCTCCGTGTCGCGGCTCGCCGAACTCGCCCCGCGGGTGCAGGAGGCGGACGATCCGGTCGTCGCCTTCGGCGCGCCCGGCAGAGGGCTTCCGGAGATCCTCGGGGTCCGCCCCGAGGACGTCACGGCCGCAGCCGGCGGCCCCGTCGAACCCGATCCGGGGTTCGACCTCTGGCTCAACACGATCCCGCAGCAGGGAAGCAAGGTGGTGCGAACGGAGGAAGCGATGTTCGCGTCCCTCGCGTCCCTCACACTCACGGAGTAGGAGTAAACACATGCCACAACCAAGCCGACCACGCAAAGGCTCGCTGGGCTTCGGACCGCGCAAACGCGCGTCGAGCGAGGTGCCCCGCATCCGCTCGTGGCCCGACGACGACGGAGCGCCCGCGCTCCAAGGGTTCGCCGGCTACAAGGCCGGAATGACCCACGTCGTCATGGTCAACGACGAGGCCAACTCGCCGCGTGAGGGAATGGAGGAGTCCGTTCCCGTCACCGTGGTGGAGACGCCGCCGATGTACGCGGTGGCCCTGCGCGCCTACGAGGACACGCCGTACGGAAAGCAGCCGGTGACGGAGGTCTGGACGAGCGAGTTCCACGACGAGCTCGACCGGACGCTCGACCTGCCGGCCGAAGACACCTTCGAGGAGGACGCCGAGGAGCTGGACGCGCTCCTGGAGGCGGGCGACGTCGACGACGTTCGCGTCATCACCCACACCGCCCCGGACGAGCTCTCCAACGTCCCGAAGAAGGAACCCGACGTGATGGAAACCCGCGTCGGCGGCGGCTCGATCGACGAGCGCGCCGAGTTCGCCCTCGATCTCGTCTCGGACGGCGGCGCCCACGAGTTCGGCGACGTCTTCCGCGCCGGCGAGTACGCCGACGTCTCCGGCGTCACGAAGGGCAAGGGAACCCAGGGCCCCGTCAAGCGATGGGGCGTCCAAAAGCGGAAGGGCAAACACGCCCGCCAGGGATGGCGCCGCCGGATCGGAAACCTCGGTCCGTGGAACCCCTCCCGGGTCCGCTCGACGGTTCCCCAACAGGGACAGACCGGGTACCACCAGCGCACCGAGCTCAACAAGCGCCTGATCGACTTCGGCGAGGGCGACGAGGCCTCCGTCGACGGCGGCTTCGTCAACTACGGCGAGGTCGACGGGTCGTACGCGCTCGTCAAGGGCTCGGTCCCGGGGCCGGACAAGCGACTGATCCGATTCCGTCCGGCGATCCGACCGAACGACCAACCGCGCCTCGACCCCGAGGTCCGGTACGTATCCACCGCATCCAACCAGGGATAACCCATGAAGGCAACAGTACGAGACCTGGACGGCGAGGACGCGGGGAGCCTTGAGCTGCCCGCCGTCTTCGAGACCGCGTTCCGCCCGGACCTCATCCGGCGAGCGGTCTCCGTCGCACAGGCCAACCGAAAGCAGGCGTACGGCGCCGACGAGTTCGCCGGGCTTCGAACCCCGGCCGAATCGCCCGGCTCCGGCCGCGGGATGGCACACATCCCACAGGAGAACGGCCAGGCACGCCGCGTTCCCAGCGCCGTCTCCGGACGCCGTGCCCACCCGCCGAAGGCCGAGAAGGACCAGTCGAAGGACCTCAACGACAAGGAACGGAAGCTCGCCGTCCGCTCGGCCATCGCGGCCACCGCGGACGCCGAGACCGTCGCCGAGCGCGGCCACGCGTTCGACGAGGACCTCGAGCTCCCGCTCGTCGTCGCCGACGAGTTCGAGGACCTCGAGAAGACCCAGGAGGCGCTCGCGTTCCTCGAGGCGGTCGGCGCCGACGCGGACGTCGAGCGCGCCGAGGAGGGGCGGTCGGTCCGCGCCGGTCGCGGGAAGACCCGCGGTCGGAAGTACAAACAGCCCAAGTCGCTGCTCGTCGTCACCGCCGAGGAGCCCTCGCGCGCCGCGCGAAACCTCGCGGGCGTCGACGTCGCGACCGCGGCGACGGTGAGCGCGGAGGACCTCGCGCCCGGAACCCATCCGGGACGGCTCACCGTCTGGACCGAGAGCGCGATCGCGGAGGTGGCCGACCGATGAGCACGATCATCGAGCACCCGATCGTCACGGAGAAGGCGATGGACGAGATGGACTTCGACAACAAGCTCCAGTTCCTCGTTCACATCGACGCGACGAAGGGCGACGTCCGCGACTCCGTCGAGGACCGCTACGACGTCACGGTCACGAACGTGAACACGCAGATAACGCCGAAGGGAACCAAGAAGGCCACGGTGACGCTGTCCGCCGAGGACGACGCCACCGAGGTCGCCTCCCGAATCGGGGTGTTCTAGATGGGACGACGAATTCAGGGACAACGACGCGGACGCGGCGGCCCGACGTTCCGGGCCCCCTCGCACCGCTACAAGGCGGAACTGTCGCACAAACAGAACGAGTCGACCGGCACCATCGATGGCGAGGTCGTCGGCATCGAGCACGACCCGGCCCGTTCGGCCCCGCTCGCGGAAGTCGAGTTCGAGGACGGCGACCGGCGGCTCGTGCTCGCGCCCGAGGGCGTCTCGACCGGCGAGACGATCCAGATCGGCGTGAGCGCGGAGATCAAGCCCGGGAACACGCTGCCCCTCGCGGAGATCCCCGAGGGCGTTCCCGTCTGTAACGTCGAGAGCCAGCCGGGCGACGGCGGCAAGTTCGCCCGTGCATCGGGCGTCTCGGCCACCCTGATGACCCACGACCGCGACGTCGCGGTCGTCCAGCTGCCGAGCGGTCAGGTCAAGCGGCTCAACCCGCAGGCGCGCGCCACGATCGGCGTGGTCGCCGGCGGCGGCCGCACGGAGAAGCCGTTCGTGAAGGCCGGCAACAAGCATCACAAGATGAAGGCGCGCGGGACGAAGTACCCGCGCGTTCGGGGCGTCGCGATGAACGCCGTCGACCACCCGTTCGGTGGCGGCGGCCGACAGCACCCCGGACAGCCGAAGTCCGTCTCGCGGGACGCCCCGCCGGGACGGAAGGTCGGCGACATCGCGTCCAAACGCACCGGACGCGGGAGCAACAAATGAGCACGGAATACCGCATCGGCCGCGAGGGCGAGGAGTTCGCCTACCGCGGTCACACGCTCGAGGAGCTGCAGGAACTCGATCTCGACGAGGTCGCGGAACTGCTTCCCGCACGCCAGCGGCGAACCATCGAACGAGGACTGGGCACCGAACAGCGCAAGCTGCTCGAGACCGCCCGCCAGCGCACCGAGGAGGGGACGGCCGACGATCCGATTCGGACCCACCTCCGTGACATGCCGATCCTGCCCGAGTTCGTCGGGCTGACCTTCGAGGTCTACACCGGCCAGAGCTTCGAGCGCGTCCGAGTACGGCCGGAGATGATCGGTCATTACCTCGGCGAGTTCCAGCTCACCCGAACGTCGGTCGAACACGGACAGGCCGGCATCGGCGCGACCCGGTCCTCGAAGTTCGTGCCTCTCAAGTAACCCATGGGAATCAACTACAGCATCGAGGCCGACCCGGAGACAACCGCCAAGGGGATGCTCCGCGAGCGGCCGATCAGCCTGAAGCACAGCAAGGCGATCTCCCGTGAGATCAAGGGGAAGACCGTCTCGGAGGCCGAGACGTACCTGCAGGCCGTCATCGACGAGGAGCAGTCGGTCCCGTTCCGCCAGCACAACAGCGGCGTCGGGCACCGCTCCGACATCGACGGCTGGGACGCCGGGCGCTACCCGGAGAAGGCCTCCAAGGACTTCCTCAAGCTCCTGGAGAACGTCAAGAACAACGCGACCGAGCAGGGCTTCGAGGGCGACCAAATGGTCGTCACGCACGTCGCGCCCCACAAGGTCGGCGAGCGGCCGGGGCGCCAGCCCCGTGCGTTCGGCCGTGCCTCGCCGTGGAACACGACGCTCTGTGACGTCGAGCTCATCATCGAGGAGGCCGAGGCGGCCGCGGAGGACACCGAATAATGGCAGACGAACATCAATTCATCGAGAACGGCCTACAGCGGGCCCAGATCGACGAGTTCTTCGCGGACGAGCTCGGTCGTGCCGGCTACGGCGGGATGGACATCGCCAAGACGCCGATGGGTACCCAGATCGTCCTCAAAGCCGAGAAGCCCGGAATGGTCATCGGCAAGGGCGGCAAGAACATCCGAAAGATCACCTCGACGCTCGAGGATCGGTTCGACATGGACGACCCGCAGATCGACGTCCAGGAGGTCGACGAGCCGGACCTCAACGCCCGGATCGTCGCCGACCGCCTCGCGAACGCCCTCGAGCGCGGCTGGTACTTCCGGAAGGCCGGCCACACGACGATCGACCGGATCATGGAATCCGGCGCGCTCGGCGCCGAGATCGTCCTGTCCGGCAAGGTCACCGGAGCGCGCTCGCGCGTGGAGAAGTTCAACCGCGGCTACATCAAACACAACGGCGAGCCCGCCGAGGACGTCGTCGACGAGGGACAGGGCGTCGCCGTGATGAAGCTCGGGACGATCGGCGTGACCGTCAAGATCATTCCCCCGGGCGCGGAGCTGCCCGACGACTTCGGCGTCCGCGAGGACGTCGAGGCGCCGGAGGTCGAACAGACCGTCGAGGAGGAGGGCGTCGAGTCCCTCCTCGAGGAGGAACCCGAGGAGATCCCGGACGTCGGGGCCGACGAGGACGTCGAGGTTCCGACCGGCGAACCTGAGGGCGTCGAGGAGGGCGCCGAGGAGGACCTCGACGAGGAGATCGTCGAGGAGGTCATCGAGGAGACCCAGGAGACCTCCGCCGAGGCGACCGACACGGCGCCCGCGGAGCCGGTCGACACGGCAACTCCCGACGAGGACGTCGAAGAGCTCGACGAGGACGTCGAGGCGGAAGCCGAGGCGCTCGTCGACGAGATGGAGTCCGCGGCGGAGTCCGAGGAGTCCGATGCGGAGTCGGACGCCGAGGAAACGACCGCTGACGACGAGGAGGAGGCCTAACGATGGCGATCCTCTACCCCGACGAGATCCGCGACATGACCGCGGCCGAACGCGAGGTCGAGCTCGAGGAGCTCGAGACCGAGCTGCTCAACCTGAAGGCCCAGCAGGCCGCCGGCGGGATGCCCGAGAGCCCGGGCCGCGTCGGCGAGCTGAAGCGGACGATCGCCCGGATCAAGACGATCCAGGGCGAGGAAGGCGACCTCGACGAGTAGCGACCCGAACACACACGAAACCACAACGAAACGATCGACGATGCTCACGCCCGAAACCCTCACGCGACACGAACTCGTCGGCCTCCCGGTCCGGGTGGCCGACGCCCGCAACGCCGACAGCGTCGGCCTCGCGGGTCGTGTCGTCGACGAGAGCCAGCGAACCCTCAGCGTTCGCACGGCCTCGGGCGACAAGCGCGTTCCCAAGTCCGGAACGACCTTCGAATTCGGAATCGTCGATCGACCGCGCGTCGGCCCGTCCGGCGACGCCCGGTCGCGGTCCGCGACGCCGGACGATGCGCCCACAGATGAAGCCGCCGGCGACCGCAAGGTCCCGGGGTCCACGTTCGAACTCGGACCGGATACTGCGGGGGTCCGCCCCCGTCAGTCCCGTCCGTCCGACCCGGCCGCCGCGGGGGAGTCCCCCGCCGGCGACGGGGCGGCGAGCCGCTCCCTCGGCGAGTGCGAGGACGTGGTCTACGTTACGGTGGATGGCGATACACTGCTCTCACGACCCGCCGAACGCACCGAACGAGGTGTCTCAGTATGGCGATAGGAATTGACGTCCCAATGCCTCCGGAACCTGACAACCCGGAGGAGTACGACTACGAGAAGTGTCCGTTCTACGGACAGCTGTCCGTCCGCGGCCAGACCCGTGAGGGAACGGTCGTGTCGACGGACATGACAAAGACCGTCATCGTCGAGCGGGAATACGACGTCTTCGTGCCGAAATACGATCGGTACATGAAGCGTCGCTCGCGCATCCCGGCCCACGTGCCGGGCGTGCTCGATCCCCTCGAAGTCGGTGACGAAGTAACGATCGCGGAGACGCGACCCCTCTCGAAGACCAAATCCCACGTCGTCGTCGAAGTGCTGGACGGTGATGCCTGATGGAGGCGCTGAAAGCCGACGTCACGCAGGGACTCGAGAAGGGCTCGCTCATCACGTGTGCCGACAACACGGGAGCGCGCGAGCTCAAGGTCATCAGCGTGCAGGGGTACTCCGGCACGAAGAACCGCCACCCCAAAGCGGGGATCGGCGACAAGGTGACCGTCTCGGTCACGAAGGGGACCCCGGAGATGCGACGCCAGGTGCTCGAGGCGGTGGTCGTCCGACAGCGGAAGGCGATCCGCCGACCCAACGGCACCCGCGTCCGCTTCGAGGACAACGCCGCCGTCGTCATCGACGACCTCGAGGAGCCGCGGGGCACGGAGATCAAAGGCCCCATCGCCCGCGAGGTCGCCGAGCGCTTCGGCAGCATCGCGTCCACCGCGACGATGATCGTCTAACCATGACGCGACAGCCACGCAAACAACGAAACCAGACGGAGAACGCCCCGCTCCACGAGCGGCAGCGACGGGTTCGGGCGACGCTCACCGACGAGCTTCGCGCGGAGTACGACCAGCGGAACGTCCGCGTCAACGCGGGCGATACGGTCGAGATCCTGCGCGGCGATCACGCCGGCGAGGAGGGAGAGGTCGTCGACGTCGACCTCCGCGCCGAGACCATCACGGTCGAGGACGTCACCGTCGAGAAGTCCGACGGCGAGGAGGTTCCTCGCCCGCTTCCGGCGAGCAACGTCCGCGTGACGGACCTGAACCTGGAGGACGACCGCCGCGAGGCGCGGCTCCGGGAGGATAACGAATGACGAACCATCAGAAACGACTGGCAGTACCGAACTCCTGGCCGGTCGAACGCAAGACGGACACGTTCACCGTCAAGGCGGGCGCCGGCCCGCACGGCGAGTCCGGCGTGCCGCTTTTGATCCTGTTGCGGGACGTCCTCGAGTACGTGGACACCCGCAAGGAGGCGCGCTACGCGCTCAATCAGGATTCCGTGTTGGTGAACGGCGACGCCGTCTCCGACGAGGAGCGGCCGATCGGGATGTTCGACATCCTGGCGTTCGCCGAACGCGAGGAGTACTACCGCGTCTTCCCCGACGAGGGGGGTCGGCTCGCGCTGACGCCGATCGACGCGGACGCGGCGGACAGCCGCCTCGGCAAGATCGTCTCCAAGACGACGGTGAACGGGGGCGACATCCAGCTCACGCTGCACGACGGCACGACGCTGCACCTCGACGCCGAGGACGCCGGCCAGTACAGCCCGAAGGACTCGATCGTCGTCGACAACGAGTCGAAGGAGATCGTCGCCCACTTCGGCTACGAGGAGGGCGCGCTCGTGACCGCGGTCGCCGGCCAGCACGCCGGCCAGATCGGCACGATCGAGACGATCGACGTGACGCTCGGGTCCGGCGACAACGCCGTGACCGTCGCGACCGACGACGACGCCTACGAGACGGTCGAGGAGTACGTCGTCGTCATCGACGAGAACTTCACCGGAGGTGACGGGGAATGAGCGCCGCACAGGAGATGCGGGAACCCTACATCGAGAAGGTCGTCGTCCACATGGGCGTCGGCGAGGGCGGTGAACCCCTCGCTGACGCGGAGGACATCATCGAGGCGATCACCGACCAGCAGTCAGTCCGCACGACGGCAAAGCGGACGGTCGGCGAGTTCGACATCCGCCAGGGCGACCCGATCGGCACCAAGGTGACGCTCCGCGGCGAGGACGCCGAGGCGTTCCTCGAGACCGCGCTCGAGCTGACCGAGCTCTCGAGCTCGCAGTTCGACGACCGCGGCAACCTGAGCTTCGGGGTCGACGACCACACCGACTTCCCGAGTCAGGAGTACGACCCGAACGTCGGCATCTACGGGCTCGACGTGACGGTGACGATCGTGCGCCCGGGCTACCGCGTCGCCAAGCGGGACACGGTCACGCGATCGATCCCGTCGTCACACCAGATGACGCCCGCCGACGCGCGGGAGTTCCTCGAGTCCACCTTCGAGGTGGAGGTCGAAGAATGAGCGAGACAGAGACAGAAACCGAACAGGAAACGGGCGAACACGCCGCCAAGCGCACGACCCAACAGGTCGAGTGCCGCCGCTGCGGCCGCAAGCAGGGGCTCGTCGGGAAGTACGACATCAACCTCTGCCGACAGTGTTTCCGCGAGGTCGCCCGAGACATGGGATTCAGGAAGTACAGCTAACGATGGCAGGCAACGATCCACTCTCCGACGCGCTGGCCGGACTCGACAACGCCGAGCGCGTCGGGCATCTGTCGTACACGGTAGAGCCCGCCTCCAACGTCATCGGCTCCGTCCTCGAGGTCTTTTACGACCGCGGGTACGTCGACGAGTTCGAGTTCGTCGACGACGGCAAGTCGGGACGCTTCGAGGTCGAACTGAAAGGCGCGATCAACGAATGTGGCGTCGTCAAGCCCCGCTACTCGGCGGGCGCCGACGAGTTCGAGAAGTGGGAGAAGCGATTCCTCCCCGCCCGTGACTACGGGGCACTCATCGTGACGACGAGCCACGGCGTGATGAGCCACTACGAGGCCCGCGACCAGGGCATCGGTGGCCAAGTGATCGCATACGTATACTGAAACTATGAACAGAGTCGAAATCGACATTCCGGACGACGTCTCCGCGGAGATCGACCATCTCGACCTCACGGTCGAGGGACCGAACGGCAGCGTCACGCGCCGCCTTTGGTACCCCGACGTCGAGGTCACGGTCGATGACGGCGCGGTCGTCATCGCGGCCGACGCCGAGGACGCGAAGACGAACGCGACCGTCGGCACCTTCGAGAGCCACGTCGCCAACATGATCCACGGCGTGACCGAGGGCTGGGAGTACAAGATGGAGGTCTTCTACGCCCACTTCCCGATGCAGGTCACGGTGGAGGGCGACGACGTGGTCATCGAGAACTTCCTCGGTGAGAAGGCGGCCCGACGGACGCCGGTCCGCGGCGACACGGACGTACAGGTCGACGGCGAGGAGATCACGCTCTCCGGCCCCTCCAAGGAGGACGTCGGACAGACCGCCGCCGACATCGAACAGCTAACCCGCGTTTCCGACAAGGACACGCGCGTCTTCCAGGACGGCGTGTACATCGTCGAGAAACCCAAGGCAGGTGGCGTCTAAATGGCAGACGAACTCGAGGACATCAGCGGCGTCGGCCCCTCGAAGGCGGACGCGCTTCGCGCGGCCGGCTACGAGACGGTCGAGGACGTGAAGGCCGCTTCCCAGTCCGAGCTGGCCGAGGTCGACGGCGTCGGCAACGCGCTCGCCGCGCGTATCAAAGCCGACGTCGGCGGGCTCGAGGTCGACTCGGAGACGGAAGCCGAGATCGAGGAGGAAACCGACGAGGAATCGGCCGAGGAGGCCGAAGCCGACGTCGAGACCGAGCTGCAGCCCCGCGGTCACGCCGACAAGACGCCGGATCTCGACGACGAGACGGCGCGCTCGCTGGCGCAGAAGCACCGCGAGGGCAAACCGCAGTTCAACCGACAGGACTACCACAAGAAGAAGCGCGTTCCCACCTCCTGGCGGAAACCGCGCGGCAACCTCTCGAAGCAGCGCCGCGGGATCAAGGGCAAGGGCGACACCGTCGAGGCGGGCTTCCGCTCGCCGACCGCGGCCCGTGGCCTGCACCCGAGCGGCTTCGAGGAGGTCCGCGTGCACAACACGGACGACCTCGAGGGCGTCGACGGCGACACCCAGGCGGTCCGCATCGCCGGCTCCGTCGGCGCGCGCAAGCGTGAGCGGATCGAGGAGGTCGCCGAGCAGGAGGAGATCCGCGTGCTCAACCCGACCTACGTCGAAGTGGAGGTCGAAGAATGACGGATCTGAGCGCACAGAAGCGGCTCGCCGCCGACGAACTCGACGTCGGGAAGGGCCGCGTCTGGTTCGACCCCGAGGCACAGGAGGAGATCGCGGACGCGATCACGCGCGAGGACGTTCGTGACCTGATCGACCAGGGCACGATCCGCGCCACGGACGCCAAGTCCAACTCCCGCGGCCGGGCCCGCGAGCGCGACGAGAAGCGCTCGTACGGTCACCGGACCGGTGCCGGTTCCCGCAAGGGCAAATCCGGCGCTCGCAAAAGCGACAAGGACGACTGGATGGCGCGCATCCGCGCACAGCGCGCACGTCTCAAGGAGCTCCGGGACGAGGAGGAGGTCCTCGATCCCTCGGAGTACCGGACGCTGTATAACAAGGCCAGCGGCGGCGACTTCGACGACGTCGCTCGGCTCGAGGCGTACATCGAAACGCAGTACGGATACGAGGTGAGCGACTGATGGCAACAGGACCACGATACACGGTGCCGATGCGCCGTCGTCGCGAGGTTCGGACGGATTACCACCAGAGGTTGCGCCTGCTGAAATCGGGCAAGCCTCGCCTGGTCGCCCGGGTGAGCAACGCTCACGTCAGGGCGCAGCTGGTTACCCCCGGACCGAACGGCGATGAGACTCACGTCGCGTCCTCGAGCGAGGATCTCGATGCGTACGGCTGGGAGGCTCCGACGGGGAACCTTCCCAGCGCGTACCTCACGGGATACCTCCTCGGCGGACGCGCCGTCGCGGACGGCTTCGAGGAAGCCGTTCTCGACATCGGTCTCAACACGGCGACGCCCGGCAACAAGGTGTTCGCAGTACAGGAAGGAGCGATCGACGCGGGACTGGAGATCCCCCACAGCGAGAGCGTGCTGGCCGACTGGTCGCGCAATCGCGGCGAGCACATCGCCGAGTACGCCGAGCAGCTCGAGGAGCCGCTCTACAGCGGGGACTTCGACGCGGCCGAACTACCCGAGCACTTCGACGACGTGCTCGCCACGATCCAGGAGGACTATGAGTAGAAACAACGACGGCTGGGAACCGCGAACGCGGCTCGGCCGCAAGGTACAGGAGGGCGAGGTTTCCTCGATGGAGCAGGCGCTGCAGTCCGGGCTCCCGCTCAAGGAACCCGAACTCGTCGACCAGCTCCTGCCGGGGCTGGAGGACGAGGTCCTCGACATCAACATGGTACAGCGGATGACCGACTCGGGGCGCCGCGTGAAGTTCCGATGTGTCGTCGTCGTGGGGAACCGCGACGGCTATCTCGGGTACGCGCAGGCCCGCGACGAACAGGTCGGCGGCGCGATCCAGAAGGCGATCGAGGTCGCGAAGCTGAACGTGATCAAGGTCGACCGCGGCTCGGGCTCGTGGGAGGACCAGCCCGGCGGCACGAACTCCCTGACGCGACGTGCCGAGGGGAAGGCCGGCTCGGTCACCGTCGAGATCAAGCCCGCCCCGCAGGGGCTCGGGCTCGCCGCCGCGCCGACGGTTCGACACATCCTCGAGCTGGCGGGCGTCCAGGACGCCTGGACGAGCTCGAACGGCAACACGCGAACGACGGTCAACCTCGCGAAGGCGACGTTCAACGCGCTGGAGAACGCGGCGCAGTCGCGAACCCCCCAGCACGCACGCGAGGTCCACTACGACGAGGTGAGCGAGTGATGCAGGCGATCGTGCAACTGCGTGGCGACGTGAACATGAACTACGAGGTGAAGGACACCCTCGAGATGCTCAACATCGGTCGCGTCAACCACGCCACGTTCGTCCCGGAGACCGACGCGTACAGCGGAATGATCACCAAGGTCAACGACTTCGTCGCGTTCGGCGAGCCGAGCCACGAGGCGGTCGCCGAGACGATCGAACGACGCGGCGAGCCCCTCGAGGGCTCCGCGGACGTCGACGACGAGTGGGTCGCCGAGCACACCGACTACGACGACGTCGAGTCGCTCGCCGACGCGCTCATCGCCGAGGAGACGACGCTGCGCGATCAGGGTCTCTCGCCGGCCGTTCGGCTGCACCCGCCGCGGGGCGGCCACGACGGCGTCAAACACCCGGTGATCGAGGGCGGCGAACTCGGACGCCATTCCACCGAGGAGATCGATTCGCTGCTGGAGGCGATGCGATGACGGACAAGAAGAACCGCCAGCGCGGGTCCCGAACCCACGGCGGCGGCACCCACAAGAACCGGCGCGGCGCCGGCCACCGTGGCGGCCGCGGCGCGGCGGGACGGTCGAAACACGAGTATCACAACTACGAGCCGCTCGGGAAGTACGGCTTCAAGCGTCCCGACGGCGCGCAGGACGACGTCCGAGAGGTCACCGTCCAGAAGCTCGACGAGGACGCGGCGCTGTACGTCGCGGACGGCCTCGCCGAGGAGGACGGCGACACGGTCGTCATCGACGCGCGTGACGTGGCCGAGGACGGTCACGAGGCGGACGTCGTCAAGGTGCTCGGCGGCGGCCAGGTCCGCGGGCAGCTCCGCGTGACGGCCGACGCCTTCACCGCCGGCGCGCGCGAGTTGATCGAGGAGGCGGGCGGCGAGGCCGTCCTCTCCGAGCGCGCCGCGGAAGCCGAATCAGAAGACACATCCGACGCCGAGGACGACGACGCGTAACCATGAGCTGGAAGGACGCCGCCGAACCAGTGCTCACGCGGATGCCGACGGTCCGGCGTCCGGAGGGCCACGTCCCGTTCAAGCGGAAGCTGGCGTGGACGGCCGCGATCCTGATGGTGTACTTCTTCCTCACCAACATCAACCCGTTCGGGTTGATGGCCGGCCAGAGCAGCGACTTCTTCGGCCAGTTCCGGTCGATACTGGCCGGCGAACACGGGTCGCTGCTGCAGGTCGGCATCGGGCCGATCGTCACGGCGTCGATCGTCCTGCAGCTGCTGGGCGGCGCGAACCTGCTCGGCCTCGACACGAACGACCCCCGCGACCAGGTCCTCTATCAGGGCCTCCAGAAGCTGCTCGTGATCATCGTGACGGCCCTGACGGCCGCGCCGATGGTCTTTACGGGCAACTTCCTGCCGGTCGACACGACGGTCGCGAGCGCGCTCGGGGTCAGCACGTTCGCCGTGCAGCTGATCATCTTCGCGCAGGTGTTCGTCGGCGGCGTGCTCATCCTGTTCATGGACGAGATCGTCAGCAAGTGGGGCGTCGGGTCCGGCGTGGGCCTGTTCATCATCGCCGCGGTCAGCCAGCAGATCGTCGGCGGGTTCTTCAGCTGGTCGGCGGTCGGCCAGGTCGGCTTCTTCGCCGGCTGGTACGGGATCCTCTTCGGGGATCTGACGATCGGGTCGGTGTTCACCGCCGACGGACTCCAGAGTCTCCTCTTCGAGCCCGGGAACCTCCTCGCGCTGTTCACCACGGTGTTCATCTTCGTCGTGGTCGTGTACGCGGAGTCGGTCCGGGTGGAGATCCCCCTCTCGCACGCTCGCGTGAAGGGGGCCCGGGGTCGCTTCCCGGTGAAGCTCATCTACGCGTCCGTCCTTCCGATGATCCTCGTTCGCGCGCTGCAGGCGAACGTCCAGTTCCTCGGGCAGATCCTCAACCGGACGTGGCAGGGGATGCCCGCCTGGCTGGGCGTCTACGGCGATCAGGGCCAACCCGTCTCCGGGTTCTTCTACTACGTCAACCCGATCCAACAGCCCCAACAGTGGATGTGGTTCCTCGGCGAGACGGCCGCGGAGCCGTGGATGATCGCGATCCGGATCGCGATCGACCTGACGTTCATGATCGTCGGCGGCGCGATCTTCGCCATCTTCTGGGTGGAGACCACCGGGATGGGCCCGGAGGCGACCGCCCAGCAGATCCAGAACTCCGGGATGCAGATCCCCGGGTTCCGCCGCAACCCGCAGGTCGTCGAAAAGGTGATGGAGCGGTACATTCCGCAGGTCACCGTCATCGGCGGCGCGCTCGTCGGGCTGCTGGCCGTGATGGCGAACATGCTCGGCACCGTCGGCGGCGTCTCCGGAACCGGGCTGCTGCTTGCGGTCTCGATCACCTACAAGCTCTACGAGGAGATCGCCGAGGAGCAGCTGATGGAGATGCACCCGATGATGCGCCAGATGTTCGGCGAATAGGGACCACAATGTGTCCCCAGCGTTTATTTAGTAAGTCCGTGTAGCCGCCGGTATGCCAGACGGGGCTCACAAGAAGGTCAAACTCAACGTGAGAGTCACTTCCAGTAAGAAAGAGGAGTGGCTGGACAGTTTGAATGATGATGAAAATCTTTCATCACTCGTTCGTCGTGCGGTCGACAAGGAGATTAATGACGAGTATATCCCAAAGAAAGCGATCAATAATCTCTCTGGGAATACTGGCCAGGCCGACGTTGATCTCTCACCACTTCTGGATCAAATCGATGATCTCCAACGCTCCGTGACCTCTGTTGAAAACAAGATCGATACGATCTCTGTGACTCAAGCAGACGAGGGAGAGGACGAAGACATAGAAGAACTCGCTATGGATCTTCTCCCCCGCCTTCCGACATACCCTAATGATATTCCCAACGATGTACTCGAAGGTATGGGTGGGATTGGTGAACGAAGTCCACGAGAATTTATTTTGTACATAATGGAAGCACGCCAAGAAATCTCCCATCTCTCTATTGATGGGAGTGCTCAAAGGCTCTCATCCGAAATAAGGGAACCAACATACCTCGTCAAAGAGGCACTCTGTTATCTCGAAAACAGCACGACAGAGAACGTGCACAGCGCGATCATTGATGGTACCCGTCACTGGATGCGGCTATGAGAAACGACAAAGGCCAGTACGCGAGTCCCGCAGACAAACAGATTTCGGGGGAAATGGAAGAGCTACTCGGACGGTACCTCGAAAGCTTACGGGAGCAAAAAGACCGGACAAAGGATTCGACGGTCAATACACGTCGGCGTGAAGTACGATACTGGTTAGCCTTCTGCGAATCGAACGACATCGACCCCCTTGCTGCCACTACCGAGGATGTCAGAGGGTATATCCAATTGAATTCTAATCTGGCCGATACGACTGTTGGTTCGTACTATCGGTCAGTACAATCGTTTTACAGCATCGTTGCGAATGACGCCAGAGACGATCAGCTTGAGCTCGTTAATGGACATCCTTGTGAGGATAGTAATACGATTGATCTGAAGGATGATTATAACATCTATGAAAATAAAGCCGAGTACAAGATCCAGCATGACCTCACTGCGAGCAATAGTGATGAATTGCGGGAAGGTACGAGTGAGGTCCTAGCACTCAAGCCGGAACAGGTGGAGTCTCTGTTTGATGCCGTCCCGGGGAAAACGCCTCAAGCAAAGCTTCGAAACGAGATCGCAGTCCGGCTAAACTGGTATACCGGATGTCGTAGTGTGGAACTGTCGCGCCTAAAGATTGAGAATATCGACTGGGAAGAATGCAGTATTGATGTTAGGAGCGCAAAATTAAGCGTGAAAGAAAACAGCGGATTGATTCGCCGTGATGTGTACTTCCCAGAGGAGTTCAGGTTCCAGTTAAAACGGTGGTGTGAAAGAATCCGGCACGCATTTTCGGCAGAAGCTATGCCGGATTCTGGGAATATCCTCGTCACAACTCATAACGATGAGATGTCTGGTCCCCAGATCAATGATGTCGTCAAGAAAGCAGCTCGGAACGCAGAGGTCCAGCGACCGCTACGCCCACCTAATCCTGATCCAGATGACGAAGTCAAAGAGTGGTTTGTAACCACCCATCGCATCCGACGATCTGCAATTTCACACTGGGTGAACGATTGTGAGTCATTGGGTCTTCATCAGGTGAGAAGAATCGCCGGTCATGCTCGTATTGAGCAGACAATGGAATATGTTGAAGATGATGACGACCAGATAGCAGTAGACTATCAGAAAGCGATGCGATGACATCTTCTGCGCCGTTAACGGCGCAGTTTCCCAAGCGTTAGGATATTGCTCGTCCCGCACTAGGAGTGACGTATGAGTGTACAGAAACGGGAGATGATGGCGACGCCAAATTCATCCAGATTGCAGATAAGGGAGCTACAACGACCGATGAAGATGGAAACGCCAAGCAAAGGTGGGGCGAAAGAGCTTGACCAAAGTGCAGAAGTCAACGACGGATAGCGATCAGTACTGTCGTTCACAGAACCAAATTTGGTTTAGCCCAGATGAAACCAGAGTTAATCATACCGCTCCACCAAATCCTCTACTGTTCTTCCACGCTGTTTAATAGCTCGGATATGCTGTCTTTTCAAATTGATTTTCCCCGGTGATCGGATTATTTCCAGTGCTTCACCATACTTTGTGCCTTCAGTGTCTCTCCGAACATACCCTACCCAGTCCATCTGTTCATAATCTTGCAGGAACGTATTGTATCCCTCTTCAAGGACAAGTTCAGGCCGGATCTGTGCGGCAGTAGCTGCCCTACACAGGCACGCAACAGAATCACGTAATGACCGCTGCATCGCCGGGTTCGCTTTCGAATGGTCAGGATTAGATTCGACAAGATGTTCAAGAGTAGCTTCAATAATACTTTTTCCACCAGGGAAGCCAGAGGCAAGATCACCTTCACGTGGAATTCCTAGCTCGTCTTCATACCCATGCCCTACCATCCCGTACGTATCCCGCGGAGCATACCCAGGTATAGGATCATCTCCAGGTTTCTCTGGTCTGTGCTCGTCTTCAAACGTTGTTCGAAGTTCGCGTGTTGGCATTTGCTCATAGATGAGTGATAGATCGTGGATAGCGGCCCGGAGCCGTTTCCTGATTTTGTACCGGAACGCTCGGTCAGCATCACCTGACTTGTCAACGTTCCCTCGGAGATAGTCGCGTTGTTGCCGGGTTAAGATCGCTCCCGGACGCTGATATTCTGATGGCCCCATGTGAACGAATGCGTTCACGCCGTCAAAATACTACCGGCGACCTGACGCAGAAGTATGAGTAACCGACTGGAGACGCCAAGCAGACAAATTTCTTGGATAGGACTTGTAGTCGTCGTTGTGTCGTTGGTAGCCACTTCGTGGTTTATGGGATGGGAAAAAACTGGGATCGGTCTTGCGGCAGTCTTGATTGCGCTTTGGGAAGCTCGAGAGTAGCCGTGAACCCTGTAGTGAGCGATCTATGAGCCCCCTATACTGGGTAATTGAATGTGTGGAAGACTCCAACTGCTGAGGATTTCAATAGAGTCGCTCTAGTGAATCACTCTGTAATCTTCGTGCTAATTGTCTCTTCTACTCTTCGCGGAATCGGTAGCCCCACTCGCGGAGTTCATCAGCAACTTCATCGAGATGTTCAGCCCCAACTCGAACCAAAGCCTCTCGAAGATCAATAAGAGAGACATCGGACCCAAGCTCCTGTTCAACGGCTCGTAAGGCATCTTTCTCAGTTGCTTGTGTCTCCTCGCGTAGAAAGTACTGAGTTGCTTTCCGCTCACTTTTGACGCTCGATCGGTCGAAGATATAGGGTAGATCTTCCACACTCTCTTCCGTTGAAGTCGGCTGTAGTTCTTGATCAGGCGAAGAGTCAGTACCGACGTTCGGCTGCGGAGACGAACCGGCTGTCCCACCCACATCTTCATTCGGTTCTTCGGATTCTTTTGATTGCTTTTCGTCGTCGTCGGTATCAGTAGCAAACGGGTCACTGCCTGCTCCTGATTTCATTCCGTCCGTCATTGATCTCCCACCTCTTCGATGTGTGCTGCAAGGTCACGTAGTTTATCTAATGTCTCGACCTCGTAGTCGCGCCGCCCAGATCGGTGATAACCGACGTAGTAAAACGCAGTACATTGTTGATCCCAGCACCCCTCAAAGAGAGAGGACCGATCACGTAGCGCGACAGGTGCGTCGTACCCGAGGTCCTGAATCTCGGCAAGATACTGTTCTTGGTTGGATGTGCTACCAATCCCATTCGGAACAACTGCAAGAATGCCTACGTTGAAACCGAGCGTATCTTCAAGATTCACTACCATATCCTCAAGGCCCTCAACTGATTGTATCCCTTTCCCTGTTGGTTCCACAGGAAGTACCAACGAGCGTGTTGCTGACACAGCGTTATACAACTGGGGTCCAGCTGTTGCCGGTGGATCTACAATAACCGTATCGTACTTGTCCGGGATACCGGCAGCAGAAAGGACTTGCCGTAGTTGATCGTTCGGAGCAAACTCCTCATCGAGATCCTCGGCTATTTCCTGCGCCTTCGTGAGCAGTTGTGGCAAGTTCTCAAGCATATCGTGTGATGGGATGACATCGAAGTCATACGGAGTGTCTTGGATCAGATCACTGAACTCACCTTTCGGGCGATCAATGAGGTGCCGAGCGATATTATCAGCTTCACCATCATCACGGGATGCTGGGATGCCAAGTAGGTACGTCAGCGATCCTTGCTGTGGATCCAGGTCGATAACAAGTACATCTCGCCCTTGTTGGGTATGGGCGTCGGCTAGGTTCGCCGTGAGGGTCGTCTTCCCGACTCCCCCCGCCTCGGAGTACGTAGTATACGTGAGCATAGACACGAATAAGACCCAGACACTTTTAAAAGTTAGACTAACAAGTTATACTGAATAGTTAGACTAACAGGTTATACTGAGTAGTTAAACTAATAGGTTATACCAACTACCAACAAGCACCAGTTGGACTAAACAAGCCCGAAATAACGAGTTGAACGGGGAAGAAATATGACCAACAAATCGACTTTCTACTTAGAAGTTGTTATCACCGCGCCATCGTGGAGATCTATAGAAAACACACTATAATTATAACAACCCAATTCCACCTCTGTCACCCATTGTTGAGGAATTCTTAATACAAATATTGTGAACTATTACTGATAGAACCGGTGAGAGGGAGCATCTTCCGGAGTTGAAACCAAGTGCGGAATGGGGTGTACCCCCCGAATATAGTGGAACGCAGAGCTTCCTGAAAACCAGTATAATACATACTATAGACCCCATTCAGAGGGTAGAACGAAACGTGCGGAAGTAGAATTACCAGGAAATTGAGGTTACGCGATCAGCATCAATTCCAGGGCCATCCCGGCCGAGCGTGTTCCGCCACAGCGTGGTAGTTGTCTCCCAATCCGAAACAGCCCAGTCGTGCTCCTGGGCTTGATACGCCTGTCGGATTTGTTTTTGACCATCAGCAATTTTGAAGTCAGAGTTGAAGGGACCGCGTGGGAGTTGACCAAGACCCTTCTTGTGCCAGTGATTGAAGATGCGGTATGCGGTTTTCCGCGAATCAAACACCACATACGGAATGACTCCTCGTCTGCTCAAGTCGCGTAATTTCTCATACGTTCGCCGATGGAGCTTCCAGTTATGATGACCAGTCATCACCTCACCGGCATATAATTGATCGTCTTCATCCTGGCTGAGAATATCAACTTTGTAGCCAGCGAGATCATAATATGTCTCAACCTTTCGACCGCGGCAGACTTCCTGGAGTGCTGTCAGCCCAACAGAGAATCGGTGAACTAGTCCTTCGTTCAGGTCACCACGTAGCTCCGGGAAGTCAGAATGTCGATTGATCAGGGTACGACAGCGTTGGGTCGGTGCGTACCAGATTTTCTTCCGCAGGATTCGTACCGGCTTCAGATAGGTAGATTGCTCCTGCTCGTACCAGTCATATTCACCAAAGGCTGCAGCGAGCTTAGGGTCAGCCTGCGGATCAACCACCAATCGCCGCAGATCTCCCTGATCAAGATCTCCAAATAGAGCCATCCAGTCAGGACACTTGTCCAGTAACAAGTGCTGGCCACGCACTTCGTCACCATTCCATAAGTGCGCCAGTCGCTGTAGTGCCTGTTTCCGATCTGTGGTCAGGGAAACCGGTTGGGTGTAATCATTCGTCGCGTTGATTTCGACGGTCCCGTCTGCCGGAGTTCGCTCAGGACGGGCCCACGGTGGGAGTTCTTCTACGTCTATCTCTTGGCGGATCGGATTATAACCATATCGCGCTTGTAGGTACTCCTCGGTCACCCACGCAACGTGCGGCGCTGGAAACGAATTCTGGATCAAGAACAGTTCATCCACGTCAGCCGGATACCCGGGATCAAATCCTTGTAGCGGCCAGACATTTGGGTCTGGATCGTCCGGATTCGGGTTGAAGTCTCCAAAGTCTGCCGGTTGGGACTTTAGCTCGTGGACAGTTCCACGGGGCTGTTCTGGGAATATAGTACGGATGTCTCTCCCAGGATAGTCTAACCGTCTTGTCTTCTCGCGCCAGTCATCCCAATCGGCCCCGGAGTCATCCGGGGTGAACGGGGGTCCAGTCGACATATAGACGGTAACCGTCATTCGCTTAAAAGGATAAGCCATATGTGGGAACACAGCGGCAGTTGACGCTCGTCACGACTACGAGTGAACCACCGATGAAAAGGGGGGAGAGTGTGGGAAACGTGGGGGTCGGGAATGCGGGCAACGGGCCGACTGTAATACTGCCCGCAAGAGCATATGAGAACCGGCGGATAAAGAAATCGGCTAACGATTAAAATCCGCTTTGAGCTATTCAAGTCTTATACCGTGGATCGTAGCGTTCGGTGGATTTTAGAGTGCTATAGAAGAGTTGCCACACCTATAGAGGAATCGCTCAACACAGCGGACTCACGGATCGGTCAGTACAGGGGACCACTTTTCGGTAGGTACTTTGCTCGATTCTCTGGATTTGCGATATGGTTTCCCACGAGAATCAGAAGCTGGTCGCCTCTGCTGTGGTAGCCCTTGCTGTTCTTGTCGCCCTTCGGACATTGACGAATTTTGGGTTGTTGTTGAGGTTTACAATTGTCGTCGTTGCCATAATCGCTGTACAATCTGTTTTCGAACGGGTGTATCAGTAAGCAGCTCTCGGCGACTGGCTGTTTCAGGCGAGAATATGTCTGAAGAATAGGATTTCAACAGAGCCGACTGTTACTATATACTGAGCACGGGGGCTTGTGACGATAATTCTGGGGACGGTCAAACAGTCAGTCGGATGACTCATTTGCCTCGTGTTTTCTCTTTCTCCGCATCGTATCGACGGACGAGTGCCGCGACATACCACAGTTTCAGCGCCATCGAAACAACACCTGCGAGCATAGTGTGACGTGGGCGCTGCCGATATGCAGCGATGAATGCGTATCCAGCCACAGGGATATTGAGGACGTTGAGGACGTTTGGATAGGACAGCTCAAAGATCGGCTGTCCATACTCTGTCGTCCACCACCGTTCGGCCAGTACCACGCGCGTCATCCACGCCTGGTCATCCGTCGGCGGGGAGAACAGAATCGGATTGAGGGCGGTGAAGACGACAGCAGCACCGGCGACTCTCCATCGTCGCTGATACACGGCATACAGAAGCACGGGGAAGACGAGCATTCGGCTCCACCCGCTTTTCGGGTTCGAATGCCGATTCCAGAACGTCTCGCTGAACTCGCCAACCGATTCCATACACACGTACGGTTCTCAGATCACAAATACCTGAGTACGCGTCCCGGGTACCCGTCTTCGACCGTCACTTGTCGTGAATCTATGCAGACCTGGCCGTGTCGTGGGCGAACTCACGCGTCAACGACGGGGCTCCGGACAGCGCGATTCCGACAGCAGCGAGTCCGAACGCGATAACACCGGCAACCCCGACCGGGCTGGCGACTAATTCACTCAGCACAGCATTGTCCGTGACGGCATACGCAATAACGAGACCGGCAGATCCGTTGAACACCCCGTGGAGTAACGCCGCTGCAAGCACGGACTCCGAGCGGATGACAAGGTACGTATAGACTGGCGAAAACGAGAGACAGGCAATCGTCATAGCAACGACGCCGATTACGGGGAACGAAGGATAGTTGTAGCCGGCAACGATGACCGGCGCGTGCCAGACACCCCAGAGCGCACCGATAGCAGCTGAGGCTTTCCAGAACCCCCACGGAGCCAACTCCCACAGCAGATACCCCCGCCAGCCGAACTCCTCGCCAAAGGCAAACACCGCGTTCACGGTCGCCCCGAGTCCAAGCACAAGCCCGAATGTCGCCACCACACCAAGCACTCCCGACGGCAATCCGAGCCCCGGCGTCGGATTGGCAGCCGGATCAAACCCGACACCAGGGACGGCCACCGCGATGAGAAGCGTCAATCCCACGAGTGGCAGGGCAACCACGGCAGCTACAGCAAGCCATCGAACACGGCCGATTCGCAGACCAACTGCCGACAGCGAAATATCCCGGCGGACACAAACAATGAGGCCTGCGATCATCGGTGAGAACATATATGCTGGCGCAAGCGCGATCGGACTCATCGCGGTGGTTCCGGAGACGACATAGAGCACGACGGCAAAGACACCGAGGATACTGACAAACAGCGCGAGACGGGTTCTATCAGGACTTGGCATTCGACATCACTATCCTGAACAACACGCCCCCAGCACAAAAAAGAATAACTGGCTCGCTTGAAACCCGTCTCAAGTAACGAGGCTCCACGGTAACTCTGTATTCTGTGTAGGTAATTGGTTCGTCCGCAACAAAGGTATTTGCGTCAGCGCTACGGAATTTATGTATGGTCGTTCCCCTGGAGATGAGTTGGCGCCATCTCTTATTCGAGAACTGGCCAATCGATCCGGCTGTGATGACTGCCCATCTCCCAGATCAACTAGAACCCGATGAGCACGATGGGTCAGCGTGGCTGTCGATCGTCCCATTCACCAACGTCGCCGTTCGGCCAAAAGGAGTACCCGAACCGCTTGGCATCCAACTCCCGGAACTCAACGTCAGGACGTACGTCACTCACGACGACGACGTTCCGGCAGTCTACTTCTTCAGCCTCGATGCACAAGGGATTACGAGCGTCCTCGGGGCACGTGTCTTCCATCACCTTCCATACTACTACGCACGTATCTCACTGACCTGGACTGACGGACGAGTCAGATTCAGGAGCCATCGTCGTCATCCAGGAGCCCGTCCCGCCCGGTACGAGGGAACGTACTGGCCAGTCGACGAGCCATTTTCGGCGCCGACCGATCCGTTCGGAGAGTTTCTGGTTGAACGGTATCGGTTCTACACCGAAGCCCAAGATGGGAGCCTCCGATACACCGATGTGGAACACGAACCGTGGACATTGTACCCTGCCGCCGCCGAGATTCAAACGAACACGCTACTTTCGGCACACGGATTCCAGATGCCAGACGAGGAGCCGGTATACTATTACAGCCCAGGCTTGGACGTGGTTGCCTCACGAAGCAAGCGCCTGCAAGCGGCACGCGTTTAACCGCGTTCACATCTCTGTGGGATCGACAAAAAGAGAGTTTAGAGAACTATGGCGCCATAACACGTAGAGGCAGTGCGGGGTGTTCGGTACGTGACTCGTGATCCCTTGTTGGCCCCCGAAACGAAGATCACGCTCGTGTTCATGTTTCTCGGGCTCACAGCATGGTACCTCGTTCAAACATTCGCAGAAAACGAGTTACTGGAGCTTGGGGCACTTTTCGGAATCGGGATTATTCTCCCGACACTTCTCAATGAGTTGCGGCGTCATTCAGGCTCAGAGTGAACGAGTTACAATCTATCCTGGCCACACCGTACGCAGACTAACTCACCAGTTGAGGAATCTGCCCGCAGACTCCATTATCCATCTGTTCTCTATCTGATTCACCGATAGCAAGAGGGGGGAGCAGGGATGGAGAGAGGGGGTGTGGGGAGCGGGCACCGGACCGACAGGAATACTGCCGGCAGGAGAGCATAAGAACTGACGGATACAGAAATCGGCTAACGATTAAAACCCACTTTGAGCTATACAGGTCTTATACTATAGATCGTAGCGTTTGGTGGACTTCAGAGTATCAAAGAAGAGTTGCCACACCTACAGAGGAATCGCTCAACACAGCACATATGACCACTTTGGTACGAAAGAGGCCCTCAAGGAAATCTCTATGTCGTTGGAAATTCTTCCGGTTACTTGTACGTGCCACCAAGTAGATCCACTCTCTTGAGGTCCGGTGCCCTCACCGTATTCATAGCCGTCGGAGCTATCGTTGTCACTCAAGTCCCGACACTATCGGTAGAAGAGATAACTGTCCGGACACCCGTCATAGTCGGCCTCATCAGTGGCATCTTGCTTGTACCATCAATCATCTCTCACTACCGATCCAGAAACAACCGAAAGGCAATCCGATGGACGCTATTCGCGTTTGGAATCCCGCTCTCTCTCACACAACGGTCACCATTCAATTTACTCGGTGTACTCGCCGTACTTCTAAGCTTGGCCCTTGCGTGGGATATTGATCACCGGCTCTTCAGAACGACATCCCAGTAGATCCAGTAAGGGGATTCTCGTAATACTTCACGCCTGCCGAACTACTCGGGTAGAACGGGACTCCACTGACAAGCCTCGGGGTCGTTCGGAAGACGAAGTCTTCCGTGATGACGAGACGCTCCGCGTCTCGAACCACTTGACCCTGAGGCGGTTGACATCAGCTCTTGTTATTCGGGTCAAAGGCGTAGTAGACGACAGCCATTGTGATTCCCATTACTACTGGTCCAAAACTTCCATCACCCGGCAGTAGGAGTCTCACAGCGAATACGCCCACAGCGGAGACCAAACCAACAAGAAGAGCGTAAGAGACACGAGAGAGGCCACGTACTCGATTGTCTAGCCGTCGGTACAGACCTCGTAGAATGTCCATACACATAATTATCATCGGCGAGGGGATGTCTCTTTTTGTTGATCTGGCTCTGTTGAAATCCTATTCGTGAGACATATGCTCGCTTGAAACAACTGGTCACTGAAAGGTACAGAGCTCCCGACCGTCTCAGAATACCACCGAAATACTTCAGACACCTACCCAAACCGAGCACTGTCCCTACTCGAATAGTAATTCAGGAACTGATGCGAGGAGACCGAGGAACATAACGAGAATACCAACGGCTACTATTCGAAGTATCCCGGCTGACCGTCGTCGCTCCGGGGGCAGCGATTCGGCGAACCCAGAGAATCCAAGCGCGAGACCAGTAAAGAGGAAGAAGTGGGAACTATTGAGTACGATACCAGTGTACACCCACGCAAGGAGGCAGATGGACGATAAGGACACAAAGATGAGTCCTTTCCTTCGTCCATCTGGCTTACGAAACACCATCCGCTGGAATATCCCCATACGTACAGGCAAGAGTTCGACCCGATAAAGCGTCCGGATGACTGAAAAGTAGTCTATAGTATCTCTCTCCTCGTATTGACCCTCACCGGGTCATAACATATCACTTTCTGAGGATCTCAACAGAGCCTTAGATCTGTATGTCCACCGAACGACTGTTTCGGTATAGAATGTATCGGACTACTCGGAGTTCAACAGAGTTGTTCAAGTTGATTCAAAACGTCGAGCACCGCGAATCATCCGGACAGCGATAGCAGCGACGGCGAGTATGAACACGATCCAGTACCACCCGCTGTCGGCAGTCGCGGCTCGGAGTTCCAGTATCCCGACGCCGATCGTCAAAACGGCCACGTAGAGTGCATTCGTTCCAATAAAATCAGCTAGACCTTCCTCATCTGTCACCGTCTCAGGGTCGTATCCAGCGATCAACTCCATCACACCGACGTACTTGATCAGGACACCGAGAATACCGACGAAAACTCCCGCTGCAATAGTGGTTACTGCGTGTTCACTCATGGGACTGTTGAGACCCTGTTCGGTTTCTGAATTGCTCGATACCCAATCGACCGAGAGACCCGACGGCAAAGCCAACGGTACCGATGATGAGGCTTGCAACGCCGAGCACCGCTAGTCCGACCGGATCAAAGAGGAACGCGAGTTTCCCGCCGAGCGAGTGGCTCGAAAGCCCCAAGAACGCCCACTCGGCTTGAAATCCGATGTAGGCTGCGAACAGGCTGACCCACGCCACGAGCAACCCACTCCGTCGAGCGCCGACACCAACGGCGACGACGAATCCGACGAGTGTCGCCGCCCCCGGCAGGACAATCACACCACCAGACACCTGAAAGACATCAAGCGCGTACGCCCCGAACGTCCCAACGAGAACTAAGAGGGCAATGAGTACGTCGACCGTCCACTGGAAGCGGCTTCGGGAGCGACCGACGAGTACTGTGCGGAGACCTGGAATCATATCTCTATTCTACGACTGTATCACAGAATACTGTTCACGTTCGATAACTCTACTGTAGGAGCACTCCGTATAAGAAACTCATACCCCACGGGCGTCGGACTCTCTATCGAAAATTACACTAATAACCACGAACCCGACGAAGATTGAAGGGTATAGAGGGAAAATTGGCGCTATTGAAGTCCTCAACAGAGGACACGTTCTGACCCGGCTGTGGTCAATACAGGGGACTCACGAATCGTTCAGTATCGGTGAGAAGTTATCGCTTGGTACTATCCGACCAGAGACCAAATCCCAGCTACAACGCCGATCACCGCCATAGAGACCATAAACCACACTAACCTATCGTCAGGGACGGTATCGATGGAGTTCGACGAGATGAATACCTCGTAGACTACTCCCACAATTATTCCGATTCCGCCAATTGAGAGCAGTACTGGGATGAGAGCTATACTTCCAGAGACGACGCTAGAAAGACCCATCGTTCCGAGAATAGCTCCACAGACGGCTAACGATATATAATAGAGACGTACTTTATTCATTATCTATAACCCTCGTCCTTATCGGCATATATTTTCTTCGACGAGGAACGCGACGAGCAGGACGCTGATAAATTCGCTCTCTTCAGCAACCGACTATTTCAGCTGAGAACATATCTAAAGAATAGGATTTCAGCAGAGCCGGAAGATTGGCTCTGTTGAAATCCTCACAAGAGGACTGGTTTCGGGCGTCGTGCAAAGTTGGAAGCTACATAGGACTCGTATACATTCTCTGGCACTAGGTCCTAACCGATACGAATTTGAAGATTCGCCGAACAATCTCGTTTATGGAGTTACGAAAGTTGGTCTCCGATCACCTTCCAAACGCCGTAGTTGCTGCGACCATTTTCACGCTCTACAATACCTACACGGGCGAGATCGCTGACCCAGTCACGATTGGTGTCGAATTTATTTCCTACGTTATTGCAATCTTCATCGGATTTATCGTTATTACTCCAGTTTTGAACAAGGCATTCAGTATTGTTACAACATGATGGGACTGTACTGAACCGAGCCGGGGCAAATGTAGCACCTGCTAAGAATTTCAATAAAGCAGCTCTATTGAAATCCTCTGCCGGTGAACCTACAACTAATCTGCGGTCAATACAGACAATCTATATAAATCTAAGCGGCGAATCGAGTTCTGGATGACTGCCCTCCACACCCTTCGGAAACGGATCCGTCCGGCGGCACTGCTGGTTATGTCTACCCTCATTGTGGCGGCTACCTATTTCGAGTTTGTGTACTACAACTCCCCGACGCTGTATTCCGTCGCTCTCTGGATAATCGTCGTTCCGATGCTGTTGGCGTCAACGGTGACTGGAGTTCGAAGCCATCCACTCTACCAGCCACTCGTGTATGGTGGGTTCATCGTGATCGGGACACTACAGTATCTGGACGGAGAGTGGTTCCTGCTCGCCGTTCTGTTCGTCCTCGGCGGAGTTCTCGGTCTTGCTGTCGAACTTCGCAACCAAACCAATGTCACGCGTTCAGGCTACCAGCAGTAACGCTGTACGTTCTCACACCGAGAAACACTAGAAGAGCAGTATTTAGTGAACAGCTGTTTCAGACGAGAATGTGTCTGAAGGATAGGATTTCAACGGAGTCACTAGACCAATTTGAACGGACGATCGGTGTTGAACTCTGGAACCTACAACCAGAAGTACGATACGACGGCGAGTACGGCGGCTACCGAGCTGACATCATCGCACGCGGATACGACGGTGACCAATTCGTTGACGTGATAGTCGAAGCCAAGTTCGACCGCAACAAAGGAAGCGCCCTGAACCACCTGAGAATGCTATTCCTCTATGGCAACCTCGCTGACGCAGATGTGCTCGTCTGGTTGACGGATGCCGAGCTAGACTCACGTATCTACGAAACTGTGGCGTGGCTCGCACCCCAGACAACTGGACTAGATCTCAAAGTCGTCGAAACCAGTGTTCGAATTTCCGCAGGTGACCTCAGCTCTCTCAGATTCAATCGTGATGTCCCCGATACGACTGCCCACTCAGACGACGAATCGACGCTCCGCCAACACCAGCGACGTTACTGGGCGGAACTCATCGACGAGTACCCACGAGACGTGCTTGATCTGAATGTTCAACCAAGCGCCGATACAGTTCACAAACAAGGCCGTACAATCCCAGTCAAGGGCGTTCTTCCCGAACTCGTCGTTCGTCAGAAAGCACATCTAAAGTTCGCACTCGATTCCAGCAATCGGCCCCACCGACACTCCATCAACGCCTAGCAGACGACCGAGATGACATCGAACCTAACGTCACATCAACCGGAATATGGAACATCGGATAATCTCGAACATCAGTGCTTGTCATAGCCGGATGCAAATCCTGCTGATACTGCGATCCGCGTCTACTTCCTAACGGCTATTTGAAACCTCTTAGATCAGGCTTTGCTCTCCCAGTTTGACGGTGATCTCCGGTGAGAATGAATCCCATTCCTCGTTCTCTTCTGTTGTATATTCAAGAATCGGTGGCTCGAATCTACCCCGGACGTACATAGTTCCAGTTTCGATGATGTCGGAGCCGTGTACGTCGTACGTTTCTGTGACCGTCTCACCCGCATCGAGCGTTCGTACGAGCGGTGTTGACTCAACTCCATAACTCTGTCTTGACTCAGCATCAACGTACCGGCTTTCTTCATATCGATCGGTCCAGAGTATCGTCCCTGATCCGCCGTCTTGCGTGTCAAGCGATGGGACGAGTTCCAAGAGACCAAACGGCCAAATCCCCGTATTCCGGATCTCGATAGGGGACTCCTGTTTGTTCGTCACGCTGAACGCCATTTGTGCCGGATGTTCAATAACGGCATTCGGTTCGACGATCTCTATCGAAATGCCGAGTGGCGTAGTCGTTTCTGCGTTCACGTCCGTGATAGTGTACTCTGTCGCGCCGAGACACCCTGTGAGGCTAACCATCGACGCACTTGTAACGCTGAGAAGCGTTCGTCGCTTCATTGTGTGGTCTCCGAAGAGGGCTCGTCGGATTGTCCAGACC
This sequence comes from Halopenitus persicus, assembly GCF_900107205.1. Taxonomy (GTDB): domain Archaea; phylum Halobacteriota; class Halobacteria; order Halobacteriales; family Haloferacaceae; genus Halopenitus; species Halopenitus persicus. The sequence goes on from NZ_FNPC01000010.1 coordinate 97,132, forward strand.
CGCCCGTCACTGCGACGAATATCTCTTCAACTGTCGCATCGGAGCCGACGGGTGTTTCCGCACGCAGGGAATCGATTGTCCCTTCGACCACGCGGCGTCCCTCGTGAAGGATCCCGATCCGATCACACACAAGCTCAACTTGCCCGAGTACGTGGCTGGAGAAAAAGACAGCAGCACCGCGGTCGTTCTCCTCATGAACGATTTCTCGAACGGTACGAACGCCATGCGGGTCCAACCCAGTAAACGGTTCGTCCAACACGAGCAGATCAGGGTCACCGACAAGGGCCATCGCAAGCGCCAGTCGTTGTTCCATCCCCTGCGAGAACGTCCCGACTGACTGCCCGTCAACATCGTTTAGTCCAACCCGGTCTAACAGCGCCGCTGGTGACTCACTGACTCGTTTCGTGTCAATAACCAATTCAAGATGTTGACGCGCAGAAAGCCTATCGTAGAGACTGTACCGATCTGGAAGAATACCGACGCGGGAATGAACGTCGATGACATCGCGTTGTGGGTCTTGGCCGAGAACGCTAATTGAGCCTGTCGTCGGACGAATATAGTCCATCAGCATCCCGATCGTCGTTGACTTCCCTGCGCCATTCGGTCCGAGGAACCCGTAGATTTCATCGCTTGCAACGGTCAGTGTGAGATCGTCAACGGCTGTTGTTGACCCGTACTGCTTCGTCAGTCCCTCGATCAGTATCGCAGGATCACTCACACAGCATCACCCCGGGAGAAGTAATATCGAGCGAATCCCAATGGCACGACTGCCCACACGAGTAGAATGAGTAGCCCAACTGCTTCGTTGAGATACAGTGGTGCTGTCCCAGGCGCGAACGTCGCTTCAACGACGTACGCATTCGTCTGTGTCTGCGGCTCCAGTTTTGTGAGGACGTGACTGTACGTGTTGGCGGAATTCCCGACACCGAGCAGCCAGTTTGAGACAACACGATACGCGCCGTCAGGAGACAAGCGAAGCAGCAAAAACAGCGGGCCGGACGCTGGCGGTTCATACGGATTGACGGGCGTGCCAGTCACCTGCGTGAAAAGAGCCGTACTGATCTGCGTCCAGAACAACACTAGTGGCAGAAATATCACGCCGAACACAGTCCCGGCAGCTGTGACTGTTCGCTTAGCGACAGCCGATACTGCCGTCCCAATCGACACGAGAACTCCGACGTACACAATCGTGCTGAGAACCATCCCAAGGAACAAGATTGGATTGAACACGCCGTGATCAACCAATCCGAGAATACCGAGAACAAGGCACGCGACCGCGACGGGGCCAGCGATACCAGCTGTTCGTCCGGCCACTTTCCCAAGAAGAATGTCTGTTCTCGTCAGCGGAAGTCCAAGTATGAATTTCACGCTTCCAGAGGTGCGTTCACCGACGATCGACTGATAAGTTAAAAGAAGCACTCCTAACGGAAGGAGCACTGTCCCGGCGATCTGGACGTACCCGGCAGTAATATTCGCACCGAGACCATCCCACCCAATATAGCTGGGCCGATACCCCCAAAGAACCATAAGCACGGCAAGTAGCCAGACGCCTTTCGACGTTACAACTGTTCGTGCTTCTTTGCGTGCAAGCGGGGACCAACGCATTAAACCGACATCCCCAGCCGTCCCCCTTAGGTGTTCTGTAGATTAGATCTCATCTTTCACCCATCCAGTGAACCGCCTTGAAGTCAATCCCCGAGGCGCTCATCTTGCTCATCTATCGAAACCATCACGCAGATCCCGCTGTTACATAGTCTCTCATTCCCCGGTACTTGGCCAGTACTATAACGAGCTAGACCTGTCTGTACTGAGTGAGTACCTTCCGGATCTGTTGAAATCCTATCCTTCAGATCTGCTATGGACTGAAACATCCGTTCGCTTAAGCCTGCATAGATAACGTCCCCGACTACCGAAACTGGCGAGAATGTCAACCGAAATTTTATGCGTTTGAGTGCGGCTCCGGTTCACGGTTTTTCGTATATCCAACAAAACCTGCTGAGATAAGGATAGCTACGAATAAGGACATAACACCAAGGTGCATCAGGGAATCATTATTGGATGTATACCCGACTAACGCCACGAGATAGGTAATTATCAATAGACAAATCACCCCGAGACGGATTTTGGGTAAGTTTTCCATAGTCACTGCTAAATCCTCAACCATAAATAAGTTCACTCCATTGGCATCACCTGTACTGACCGCTGTCCGCGGAGCAGCATCGTCACAACTTTGAGAATTGCGTCGGAAACCCAATTGATGCCCTCCAACAAAGCGACAGCCGCGGCCCCGATAGCAACTGGCGTCCTTCTCGCCGGGACGGCTACACGAGAAGTCGCACAGAATGGACTCGAAATCTGGACGACGCTGGCGCTCGCCGGTGGCCTCTCCGCGGTCGCTGTCGGCCTCAGCGTTCTGACCGGCCTCAGTGGGTTCGACTCCGACGACGCCCTCGATGGACACCACGACCGGACAACAGTCGCGCTCGCAGGCCTCGCGCTGACGAGTATCGCTGTCGGTGCCGGGATCGCGCTAGCGTAGACGACGCCAACCGACCCGCGTCCGCGCTACGTCCGATACCCGCTCAACGTATGCTGTCGTTTGGGACACGCAACGGTGCACTCCCAGCGAATAGCCTGTACTGACCGAGGCCGGGCCAGAAGGTAGCACCTGCTGAGAATTTCAATAAAGCCAACCACATTGAATATATGGAACAGAAACAGCTGAAGACGCTTATTGGGGTGGCAATGGTCGGCTTAGGGCTTTTCCAAGCGGGATCGTTCGCCCTACAAAGTGACTGGCTACCGATGGTTTTGGGGCTCCTCTACGCAGCTATTGGAACCGCATATCTCTGGGCAGAAGTCTACACTGCCGGTCAGTAAGCTGCCGAGACAGATCTGCTGACCCGTACAGTTAACCGATTGATAAGTGATTCAATAGTATGGCTTCGGCCGATACCAGTGATCCGGAGACGCTACTCGCGGATCTTCAATTGACGCGCGGACTTACCATCCAGATGACCGCGCTCACCACACTCGGCTTCGTTATTACAGCGGTCGCACTAAGCGGCCTCTACCAAGCCGGTACTGGGCATCCGGCGTCATTCCGGTTCGCATCCGGAATCAGTTGGTGGACCAACGCCCTTGACGTTCTCATTATTCTGGTATTGGCGACTGTCTTCGTCATTCCTCACGAGTGGCTGCACGGCCTTGCCATCCGGTACTACGGCGGCGAGGCGAAATACGGCGTCGGGATCGCACATTTCATTCTCCCGTACGCCTACGCCACAACTGACCACGAATTCACTCGTAACCAGTTCATCGTCGTCCTCATAACGCCACTAGTTGTGCTGACCGCCATCGGTGTCCCGGCGATGCTGGTCTTCGAGTGGGGCTGGCTTATCGTCCCGCTGGCCGCGAACGCCGCTGGAGCGATTGCTGACCTCTGGATGACGATGACGCTGCTTGCCTATCCCGCGGATGTCCGTCTCGAAGACCATCCCAAGGGGGTTCGGATACTCGGCCGCGAAAGCGACCGTCGAGGAACGTTGTCGGTGACTGCCGTTGTCTGGGATGCACTCGCCGGCGCAGCCGTCGCCGCTGTCAGCGTATTTCTCTTGTTGGCAGTTGGCGGTCCGCTTGTCCTAGATGCTTTCGGCGTTGATTCACTCACGATCGGCACGCCCGACACTTTCAGCTTCCTGTTCTCATTCACGTCAACGCCTACCGAGATCTCGATGAGTGTCGGCTCTGGAGTACTCGGTATTGGGGCAGCCGTCGGGGTGCTATACGCATTTGTGCGGAGCTATCGACGCGCTCGCTCACCTGATGAGACATCGACGAAGAATAATTGATCGAGGACGCGCAAGTGGTGAACAACATCGGGATCAAGTCCCGAGGCACTCGTTCTGATTAGTTAGTAGACGCCACACATCTATTGTTGGGCGGACTGTTCGTACCACCAGGTAAGAGTCGAATGGACGGCATCGCTATGCAACGGCGAGCGTTTCTCGCTGCGACAGCCACGTCAGTAGGCGCGATAGCTGGGTGCTTCGGCACGTCGAATCAATCGCTCCCGAACGACCCCACCGGTGACTGGCGACAACAAGCCCACGACAGTCGTAACACCGGCGCATCCGATGTCGCCATTCCAGATCGAGGGAATCAAGCATGGGACGCCGGTGACGCAGGAAGCATCGAACCGCTCGTCGCTGATGGAATGGTATATTCCGTCGGAGCTAATGCGACCGCACTCGACGCACAGACTGGCGACCAAGAGTGGGAATACGAATTTTCGGCTCAAACAGGTCCGACACCAACAGTAACGGACAACCACCTACTCATCCCCGCAGAACAACAAATCGTCGCGCTGAACCGAAGCGATGGCTCCGAAGAGTGGACACGCTCTCTCCCTCGTCCCGCTGAGGGTTCACTTACTGCTGGTTCCTCGATCATCACGCTCTCCCTCACTGGACGCCGTGGCGAAACCGGGCTCATCGCGTACGACGCAACAACCGGCGATCGACTCTGGGGCCACCCGACACTCGCAGCGCGGACAACCGCAATCGATGACGACCGCGTCTACGTCACAGGCTACCTACAGGATGGCAATACCGGTGTACTCCGCGCGCTCTCCACCGCAGATGGTTCCTTGCTGTGGGAAACCGAACTCGACCATCCGGACACTGAGCCAGTCGTCGCCAACGACGAGTTACTCGTTACCGACCAAGGAACACTTGCTGTCCACGACCCGGCAGACGGGACGCGAGTACGCTCACTCGGTACCTTTGGCGACCGCCTCGGAACACCGCCCGCTGTCAGCAATGGGACCGCGTTCCTCGGAACACGAAGTCAGGAAATCGTCGCTCTTTCGATCGATGACGGCGCAACGATCTGGCAGCAATCCGGAAGCGCAACCCGCGGGATTAG
>NZ_FNPC01000027.1 GCF_900107205.1 Halopenitus persicus
CGCCCGACGAGGAGAGCGAACAGGACGAACCGGGCGAGGAGGGCGAACAGCCCGAGGGCGACGCGCCCGGAGAGGACGTGATCGACTCCGAGACCGGCGTGGAGGTCGAGTTCGAGGGCGAGACGGAGGACGGCAGCGAGGGACCCGAGGGCGATACGGTGTCGGTCCGTGAACTCTCGAACGAGGACCTCGATGCGATCGACGCCACCGCCAGGGACGGCAACCCGCGAGCGGTGATCTCGACGGCGGAGGACGAGGACGGCGACGGCGTCAACGACGAGAGTGACGACTCCGAGGGGGACGCGATCGACCTCGCGGAAGGCACCATCGTGACGAACGTCGGGGAACCGGTCCGGCTCTCGGGCGAGCGGTCGACGATCAGCGTTTCGAGCGGGGTGACGGAGCAGGACCGGATCGTGCGCGCGGTGGACATCGAACCGCCGGAGAACCGCCGGAATCAGCCGGCGACGGTGCGGCTGCGCGTCGACCGCGATCAGTTCGGCGACGCCGACCCCTCGGGCGCCACGCTCGGCCACCGGACCGAGAACGGCTGGGAGCTGCTGGACACTACCGTGACGGAGACGACCGAGGACTACGTGGTCGTGTCGGCGCGCACGCGCAGCTTCTCCCCGTTCGCGGTCTTCGTCGACCCGGACGTCACCTACCAGTGGACGCTGCCGGACGGAACCACGCAGAACGGCCGAGTGCTCGAGTACACCTTCGCGGAGCCGGGAGAATACGAGGTCGGACTCACCGTCCGCGACGCCCTCGGCCGCGAGAGTACGGCCACCCGGACGGTCATCGCCAACGACGTACCGACCGCCGAGGTCTCCGCGGAGTACGACCGGGCGGCCGAGATGGCGACCCTCACCGCGGACGTCACGAACGAGGTCGGCGACGCCACGGTGACCTGGACGTTCGCCGACGGGACCACGAAGACCGGCGAGACGGTCATCCATCCCCTCGAACCCGGCGAGCACGTGGTCGACGTGCGCGTGGCCGACGAGTACGGGGCCGCCACCGAGACCACCGAGCGGATCGCGGTCGCGACGGGGTGGTCGGTCGTCTCCGAGCTCTCGGCGCTGGGCATCGGCAGCACGATCCTCTGGCAGACACTCCTGTCGCTGACCGCCCTCGGCCTCATCGTCGCCGCCTACCACTACGTCCCGTGGGGGCGCGTCGTCCCCGAGGGTCGCGGCCCCCGGATCACAGTCTTCGAGGATCCTCGCGTGACCCTCGAGGCCAACCGCTTCGAGATCGGCGCGCTGACCGTCGTCGATCCGCAGGTCGCGCTCGATACGATCTCGATCGAGATCGTCGACGGGGACGGAACCGAAGTCGTCCGCAAGCGTCTCGAGATCGTCGGAGACCGCGAGTACACGGCCGAAGACGAGGCGATCGTCGTGCCGCCCGGAACCGACCTCGACCCCGAGGGGAACTACCGGATCCGGGTAACCGCCCGCAACGTGCGCGACCGGACCGGGTCGCTCGAAGGGCCGTCGGTCCGGATCGTCTCCACGCTCACGGACCCGATGCCGGCGGTGTGACTCTCGCGGACAAACCGGCCACTACGGACTTATCGGTTTACTCGTCCTCGCCGACCTTTTCGACACGGGCCCGTG
>NZ_FNPC01000022.1 GCF_900107205.1 Halopenitus persicus
GGCGCTCTCGCACAGCGTGACGGGATGTATATCCCGAAAAATCTCGATCCAGGGCAAACGTATTGGGGGCAGAAATTCATCAACTACGCAGCAGCTGCCGAAAATATCGGTGCGTTTGGGAAAGAAGTTGGTGGAGCGCCATTACACCCCGACGCCACGATACCGGACTATATGGAACAAAATGATGCATTCCCAACGAGTCAGGAAGAATTTGACAGAATGATCACCGTCCCACCGGGGAAAACGGCTGAATATGGTGCCGCCTGGGGAACCAAATTCAATAATATTCTTGAATAAAAGAACCAATTTAACAACTTAATATGGAATTCTAAGCTAGTTATTACAGATTCAGAATATCACTTAGAATATTAACAATACTATGAATATTGAAGTGGATCAGGAACGGCTCCGAAAAGATATTGAAGAAAACGGACGCATCGGTCAAGTTGAAACTGACGAGGGGTGGGGTCGAACCGTCCTAACGGGAACCAAGGATAATCGTCGTGTTCGAGATAGATTCGTTGAGCAAATGGAATCAATTGGCTTAGACGTGCGAGTTGATTCCATTGGAAACATCGTTGGCAGATGGATGCCGTCAAGTGTAAATGAAGATGCATCAGCGGTAGTAGCGGGAAGTCATCTCGACTCCGTACCATACGGAGGGATATTCGATGGCCCCCTCGGTGTCTATGGGGCACTCGAAGCTGTGCGAGCGATGCAGGACGCCGATATTGAACCAACCAAGCCAATAAAGGTAGTTTCATGGACTGAAGAAGAAGGTGGCCGATTCGGCCCTGGACTTCTCGGATCTGCTGTTGCAACGGGTACCTATCCTGTTGACGACGCACTTAATCTCAGAGACAATGGCGGACGAACACTCGAGTCGGAACTTGAGCAAATTGGTTACTGTGGTGACGGACTTTTAGATCCCTCGTCATGGGATGTATGGATCGAACTTCACGTGGAGCAAGGAATGTATCTGAAAAATACAGAAAAAACGATTGGAATTATAGAAGACATTGCTGGAATTGCACAGTGTAAGACACTCATTAATGGTATGGCTGATCATGCTGGCGCAACACCAATGTACGATCGGCAAGATGCGCTTGTCGCAGCGGCTGAGTTCATTCTTGATAACGAACGAATAGCCCAAGATATGGTAAATACCGATAGTCCTACCGCGGTTAGCACTGTCGGAGCAATCGATGTTTCACCAAATGCGACTAATGTTGTTCCCGGTAATGTTAAATTAGAATCTGATATTCGTGATATTAAGAGGGCCTCGATTGAATCGATTATCGATCAGTGCCGAAAAAGCACTGCCCGAATCAAACGTAACCGATCTGTGGAAGTATCATTTGAAAGTACAATTCTAGCACCTCCCACTCAGATGAATAAACGATGTGTCGAGACGGTATCTAACGCTGCAAGACGGATGGAAATTCCCAATACGAAAATGTATTCATCGGCACTTCACGATACGTCGAACTTGGCTAGAGAGACTGATGTCGGTATGATATTTGCACCCTCAGAAGGGGGTTACTCGCACTCGCCACAGGAGTGGACAAAATGGGAAGACTGTGCCGCCGCGACAAATGTGTTAGCTACAACGATGGCAAATCTAGCTACCGAGTAGACTATAGAGCATCCTGAATATAAAGTGAACTACCTCACTCTACTCACCACTTCCATAGTCCGCTTCTCAAAGTGTCATCAGAATCTCCGAGTTCTGTCTGCTAACCAGAAGTCGTCGACTGCTGGAATGTGGTTTTCCGTTTGTACGACGCACTTCGCAGATATGGAGGTATCCGTAGGAATCGAGTCGTACTGGAAAGCGTAATGGTTCGACAACTTGTGAAGACTCCCGTCGATTTTGTTCATCCCGTTGTAACGCGAACAACGACCTTCTGCTGTTCCTCCTATTTTGAAAATCCGTGTTCCTTCTGTGAGAGGTCGCGCTGAACGCATTCAGGTCTCTCACGGCATCACTGAAGCGGAACTCTCGATAACATATCCATCGGTGTCGTGCGCGTATTTGAGAATCATCACATCGATACCAAACGATCTTCCCGTGGTTTTTTAGCTTCCCATCATTTTTATTTAATATAGAGCTGACTCAACAGGATTACGGATATACTTGTGTAACGGTGAAGGAAATAGAATGTACAATAATTCCGCTATTCAGTTTGTATAGAAGACGTGGAGAAGGATCAATCCTAGGAACGATTGATTAACGATAATATGAATTCGGCGTGTATCTATGCCTTCAGAAGAATACACGAACGCCACTATCCTAGAGAAGACAGATATCAAACTAACCGAGATAGTGGTCGAAAAGAACCGGGAGAGTGTCGCTGAAGCACTCAATTCTGAAGACAACGCTACCAACGGTTCAGGAATCCTCTCAGAGTCAGAATTAACTCGTCTTCTGTATCCGAAAAATTGCAGACTAGATGGTATTGAGATATGATTAATCCGTCTTCGAAGCGAAAACAGCCGGGAAACGTCTTTCTAAACGAATCAAATCCCAGAAAGCCACAATCAGAGGTTAGTTGTGCAGATCCGTTTTGATCCAATCTGTGAATATATCGATATCTAGATGCGCAATCATTTCTAGCTCATCAGGACACAGCTGAATCGATTCATCTTGTTTTTTTGCTCGAAGATCTATCCAAATATCCTCATCCGTTTTTTCTTCAGAGACAACTACAAAACCGAATTCATTTGAAACCGCTGTCAAACGTGTTGTGGCAGATGTGTTCTCTGGCCCAAAATGGGTTATATTCGTATTTCCGGTAGTATCCGAAAGGTTGGCCAACTTGGCGTTATCCTGCCACGTGAGGGCTTCCAAAGCTACTGCATCCAGCGCAATCGATTCAGTCGGTGTGGCGATCTTGAGGCGTTCACCTTTCGGTGTTTCAACTCGGCTAATTCGAATAGTTGTGTCTGTTCCATCTAGTTCTGTGAGTAGAGTTTGATTCATAATTACTCTTTATTTTACAAGAAGAAGGAAAGATTTCGACTGTCCAGAATCGACTGGTCAAGATACACTACCCGCTCGGAGAGCTTAAATTCGCCATCCAAACGACGCAATCGGTCTTCACGCTCCCCAACGATAAGATCATAGTCAGTTGTATCACCTTGGCTCCGATAGAGCATCAGATTGCTTTTTACGATGACATCGTCGACGTCGTCATCAGGCAGTTCCTCAGGTCGAATATTGGAGACAAGTCGTCGAGTCCGAGACGGAGGATTTTCCGCCCAAGCATAATCGTTGTCGAACCGGTCGATGCGGGTAGATAGTGTTCCGTGATCGTCGCGATAGAGATAGCCCTCTTCACTAAACTCCGAAACTTCTGAATTTCTCTCTCGAGTAACCCGTCGAGGTACACGATAGTCAATATCTTCAGTAAGTAAATCAAACCAGTCGTGTAGACGATTATCATCCAGGAGTGCTGCTTCATGGTTCAGGAAATTAGTACACTCTAATTGAAGCTCAAAATTTTCCATACTCGTTCTGTTCTCGGATTTACTCATTTGAATCACCGATTTTTTGACCCTTCATTGCTCGGTACCAACTCCGATAGAATGTCTGCATTGTTCCATCCTCAAATGCAGAGTTGATAACATCACCTGGACCCTCCCAATCCTCGGAAATATTCTCTGCATCACTCATCTCACCAATTCCCATCTGATAGTTGGATTTCCGTTCCATTTCCCGAACGAAGGTACTACCCGCTGCTTCAGTAATACCATCCCATACCGCAAAATCGTCTACTTCGAAATTGCCAGAAACACTGAACGTAGAAATACCGGTGTCGTACGCTCGATCTTTGAATTCCTGTGATGCGTTCTTCGGGACGAGAATCCAGTTCCAGATTTGCGTCTTTTCTGGGCTGATCGGCTGCCACTTACGGATCGTCAGGAATTTTGTTAGTTCCCGATTGTCTGGATCCGCATTTTTCAGTGTATTGTTAAACGATAGGTTGGGAAATATCGTACCTACAATTGAAACGTGGTTTTTCGAAATCATATATTGTTTGTCGGAGAGATGTTCGTCGGTGAAGATCTCCTCTGGATAACCACCAGGGCTCTCCTCAAAGTAAGATAGAGAACAGGCATGGCCACTACAATTGGTCACGTCAAGAGATGTTCGGTTGCCAGCAAGTGCGGTCAGATCTGAAGGGAATATGTCCAGATCCATCGTCGATCTGTGTGCAGCTGGCACATGATACGCATCACCAGTAAAATTATCCGCCGCAATTTTCCAGTTAGTATCTGCTTCCCACCGAATAGGTTCACCAACGACTTCGAGTCCACCCTCTGCGAATTTTAGGTTGATATCCAGATACCACTTAAAATCGCCGAGGTATTCCTCAAGCGACGGTGCATCATCGGAGATAGAGGCAAAGACAAGACCTGCATACGTGTCAACTTGTGCTGGAGACTGGAGCGCAAATTCACAGGTATCCATTTCTTTATAGCACTCTTCTTTGTGTGGGACTCCAACCAGCTCACCAGTATTTTTATACGTCCAGTTATGGTAGGGACAACGGAAATGCGTAGTATTCCCTTGTTCTGCTCGAACTACGGTCGTTCCTCGATGGCGGCATGAATCGAATAGGACTTGGATTTCTCCATTTTCATCACGAACAAATATCACAGGGTTATCAGCGATATATCTTTTCGCATAGTCTCCTGGTTCCGGAATCTCTGATTCGTGTCCGATGAAAATCCAATTTCGAGCATAAATTCGTTGGAGCTCTAAATCGAATATATCGGAGTCATTATGAATCTGTGTCGGGATCTCACCCGTCCCAGTTATATCACCAACTTCTTCGATGACTCGCTCGAGGCGGGTAGGAGTGTCGTCGGTTACTTCCTTGGTCGCCATAGTACATCTGTTCAATTGTTAGCAAAGATGTTAGATACAATAGTGCCACTTGGTTATGCATTTATATACTCTCATAGCGCGAAGAAGTGTTCAATACGGTGAACCGGATACCAACTGACGTGAAGGGGAAATGATTCACCAGCTCGATCTTGCTCGGCCGTATTCTCTACGCTAAAGTTAAACACCTTTACCCCATAGCGTTAAACCAAATGTGGATCAATACCGTGGTAATGATACGAACAATCAGTAGCTGGATCGAAAAAAGAAGGCAAAAGTCGGTCGTCGAGCCTGATAGTGATCTTGCGGAAAAAACAGAAACCACATCCACGTCAGATGGGGTCGGGTATCGACCACCAAACGGGTAGAGAATCCTATGATCGAAGGAACTGTTCTAGACCTACAAGTTTATCGGTAACGACCATAGCTAAGATGGCAATAAAGATATATACGCTGGAGATAGCCGAAATGACTGGACTAATACTGCCACGGATCGAAGTGTAGATCTCTACAGGCAAAGTAATTGTTCCCGTTGAGGTTATGATGAGACTAACGATGAACTCATTTAGTCCTAACATAAAGGTCAACAGACTACCCATAATGATACCAGGCATAAGGGCAGGAATAGTCACATAAATGAATGTTTGTAACTCTTCCGCCCCCAAACTCTTTGCTGCGTCTTCCAGTCGATTATCAAGTGCGTTCACACTGGATGAAACGCTCCAAATCATAAACGGGATGTTGACGATAGCCAACGCAAGTCCGACTGACCAAAGATGATCCAACCAACCCAGTTGGCCGAAGATGATGAGTAGAATCACTCCGGAAACGACGAGAGGGATCATAAACGGAATCAAAAGATAGAGTTGTAGAACATTCTTGAATGGGAGATCGTAACGGTGGAGTCCAATTGCAGCCATCACACCAACAGGAATACTAACGGCCGTACTGAACGTTGCTACGAATAAGGACCGCGTAAATGCTGATAGATAATTATCTGAATCTAGCAGTGCCTGATACCACTTCAATGAAAATTCCTCTGGTGGGAACGTAATGATTGAACTCGATCCAAATGAGGTTACCAAGATAATAACAGTGGGCAAAAGAAGGAAGATAATCTCCAAGACGGCCACTGTGAAAATGAACCGATGCTTACTTGACATCATTCGACGTACGTAATGAAGATTCATGCTGCCTCCTGGTCAAAGCTGAGTTGTCCCATACCGTACAATCGGAAGATGATGACGACGAAGACAGACGTGAGTAGCAGAAGAACGAGACTGAGAACCGCTGCAAATGGATAATTCCCATCAGCAAATAGTTTGGTGAAAATACGGTTTGAAACAACGTCCTTGCTGCCAGCTCCGAGAAGCTGTGGGATTGCGAAGGTCACCATAGTAATACTAAACACAACCACAGTGGCAGATGTTAGTCCAGGCTTTGCCAGAGGAAGAATAACGTAACGGAAAGTCTCCCACCGATTTGCTCCTAAGTTACTGGCTGCCCGTTCTAGGTCTTGGTTGATATTGGCAATTGCCGGAGAAAGCATAAGCACGGCGTAGGCAAACATATGATGTACCAGGCCGATAATTACGGCAAGATCACTACCAATTAGATCAACCGGGTTACTACCGAATGTATTCAACAACCAGTTAACAATGCCGTTCTGACCCATCACAATCAGCCAACCATATGCCCGAATGATAGGACCAGTAAAGAACGGGACAAACAGAGCAACCATTAACAGATACTGGAAGACTTTCCGGTCTGTGCGTATGATAATATATGCATATGGAATTGCTAACCCGACAGTAAGCACGGTGGTGATGATTGAGTAACTCAGTGTCCGTTGGAAGATTGAATGTACCGCTTGAGTCTCGATGAACCGTTGCCAGTTTTCAGTTGTGTACGAATAGATCAAAAATTCAAGCGGATCATAGGTGAGAAAACTGTACCGTAACAAAACGAAGAGACCAACAAACAAAAATCCGATGAGCAAAATGGCTGGGAGGAACAAATAGTATCCCTGTCGCTCATAGCTGCTTTCAAAGTCAATTGGTGATCGTTGTTTCAAGGAGATAATTAAGTCCATTATCTCCCACTGGACTTCTAGACGTTTCTGGTGTACTGATTCTCGAATTTCCATATGTACTTGCCGTATATCGGTGATTATTTTGCAATCGATCTATAATTATAGATTCGTTCAGTTATTCCATAATATTGCTAAATTGGGTACCCCAACTCGAACCATATTCGACGGCTTGTCTGGGCGAGATAGTGATTAGGCTGTTAAACTCCTCCTGACTTGTTGGGAAAGCATTGTTCCCTTCCATATAACTGGGTATTTCGGCATCTGGATGCAGTGGTGCGCCACCGACTCCCCCGGAGAATGAACCGATATTTTCGGCAGCTGCTGCGTAGTTGATGAATTTCTGCCCCCAATACGTTTGCCCTGGATCGAGATTTTTCGGGATATACATCCCGTCACGCTGTGCGAGAGCGCC
>NZ_FNPC01000007.1 GCF_900107205.1 Halopenitus persicus
GCTGCTGCGTAGTTGATGAATTTCTGCCCCCAATACGTTTGCCCTGGATCGAGATTTTTCGGGATATACATCCCGTCACGCTGTGCGAGAGCGCCTTCCTCAGGAACCGTGAAATCAACCGGCGCCCCGTCAGTTTTCAGATTATAGGCGGTCGCAGCTGTTTGACAAACCATCGGCGTTTCACCACTCCTCAAGCTTTGGGAAATCGAAGCCGTGTCCCCAAGCGCACCGACATTAGGTTTTAATTCCCGAATTTTATCCCAAACGGGTTCCATCGACTCAGCTGGGCCGAGCTCTGTATCAGTGATCTCAGCAACTACTGGGATGAAGCCTCCCCCGTCAGAGAACAGACCGATGCTATCATCCCACTCGTCATTCCAGAGTTTGGTCCATGACGCGGGAGTCTCGGAAATTGTGTCCGTATTGTACGAAAGCGAGTATACATACGAATAAAGGTTAACATAAGGCCAGTCCGTCTCGGTGTCTGGTTGCGTTGCAGCTAATAAGGAACTTAGATTTGAAACAACGTCTTGATCGAGTTCCTGACTGAGATCTTGTGCATAGGCCCGATAACAATACGGGGTAGTTGCCCAGTTCACGTGGACTGGAGGAGTTCGTCCTTGATTGATCGCCGTTCGGATCTTACCGTGCATCACCTCGCCTTCGGTATTATCGTACTCAACCGTGATTCCGGTGTCTTCACTAAACGGTTGTGCAACGGCTTGATCAAGTGCTTCCTGCCATGACCCACCCCAGGCCCGCACAACGAGTGTGTCGGGCTTGTCAGGAATAGATGAACCTCCAGTGGATGTGCTTGATCCCCCTGAGTCCGTCGACGGACTTGACTCATCTGAAGGGTCACCCGATGATTGTAAACAACCTGCTAGACCAACGATTGAGGTTCCTCCAGCAGCTTGGATTACTTGTCTTCGGGAGAGTTTCTTTTTCAGCCGTGTACAGGTCTTTGGTGCTTCTGCCATGCAAGAACTTCTCATACACATACAACCAAGGAGTTTAGCTCACCACATGGAGTGTTCTTTATGTACACATCGCCGTTCCCTTGGCAATGGTGAGAAAGCTATTCTACGCTTAAGGGGATCAGTAATCCGGTCACCACTACCTGAGCGAAAGCGGTAATCGAGTTTCCAAGCATCTCTCATATTGGCTCACAATTCCCATCATCTAGCTACTAATCGCAAGGCTGGAGTCCGTCAACAATGTCTATACGAGAGCGAAGAGCAATTTATAACCAAAGACAAAAAGGAATGGAGTTGACTCGTTGCTATCCGATCAAATATTATCAATTTCTTACATATATTAATTTTATAATTTCATATCAACAGTATCACTTATCGAAGTGAGCCATCGATTGCGCGTTCAACCCGATCGTCGAGCGTGTCTGACACAATTAGTTCGGTCACCGCATCAATATCGGAGTAGATTTGTCGATCACCATTGAGTCTCGGGACGCGTTCGCGTACACAGTCCTGAGCTGCTCTCGTCCCACTACCTGGTTCAAGATCCGAATCAACGTATTCGAGCGCCTCCGTCGCACAGACGAGTTCAGAAGCAATGACACGAAGTGTACGGTCAACAGCGCTGTTGGCGCGAAGAGCGCTTTGAGCGCTCATACTGACGTGGTCCTCCTGGTTACCACTCACCGGAATGTTAGTCGTTGACGGCTTCCCTTCAGCCTGATTCGTACTAACCAGATCCGCAGCAGCATACTGTGCGATCATATAGCCGGACTGAATCCCTGCATCTTTAGCGAGGAATGGGGGGAGATGGTCTTCCTGCACGTTCGGATTGAGAAGACGGTCAAGTCGCCGTTCACTAATTGCAGCGAGTTCAGAAAGTGCGCTCGTAACATAGTCAAGCGGGAGTGCTAATGGTTCGCCGTGGAAATTCCCACCTGAAAGTACTGCTGCGTCATCTGTACCGCTTGCCCGATTGTCTACGCCACTAGCATCGAAGACGAGCGGGTTATCAGTGGCACTATTTAGTTCGGTTGTGACAGCTTCTCTGAGATGACGAACAGCGTCACGAACCGCACCGTGAACCTGCGGCAAACACCGGATCGAGTAAGCATCCTGAACGCGATCGCAATTCCGGTGAGACTGTATGATCTCGGAATCAATTGTAATCGCGTGGATGTTATCAGCTGACTCACGATGACCCCGGTGAGGTCTAACATCGTTGATTCGAGAGTCTGCCGATGCGGTCGTACTAAACGTCACCTCTGTTGTCATCGCACCCGCTATATCCGCAGCGCGGATTGCTCGCTCGGCATCCAGAACGGTTAACGCTCCAAGACTGACGGTGAGTTGCGTACCATTAATGAGCGCTAAACCTTCTTTAGCGTGTAGCTCTACCGATGTTAGACCAGCACGTTCAAGAGCTGTAGCACCATCTAGCCGTTCGCCATCGATCGTTGCCTCTCCCTCACCCAGAAGTACCAGCGTCATATGGGCCAAAGGAGCAAGGTCACCACTCGCACCGAGACTACCTTTCGATCGGACGACAGGATGGACACCTTTGTTAAGCAACCCAGCGAGGAGATCGATGATTCGCTCCCGCACACCAGAAAACCCTTTCACAAGCGCATTGAGTCGAGTTACCAACATCGCACGGACAGCGGCTGTTGGCAGCTCTTCACCAGCACCTGCAGCATGGCTCCGTATGAGATTCTGTTGAATTGTCTCGATTTTATCGTTAGGAATTCGTTCCTGGACGAGTTCACCGAAACCAGTATTAACTCCGTAGACCGGTTCACCAGTTTCTAGAATATCCTCAATTCTTTCACGGGAATCTCGTACCTGCTCGCGAACGTATTCAGGGATTGTGACCTTGGCGTTCTGACGAGCAACAGCCTCGACATCGGCCGGAGTGAGAGACTCGCCATCAAGGGCGATTTCCTCACTCATTGTGAACCACCTGCCCATCTTTAAGGACGGTTTCGGTCGTTTGTACGCCTGTGTTATAAGGGATATACTCAAAGCGTGGAACGTCGGCGATGATTACATCGCCTGGAGCGCCCTCCTGTAACGTTCCGCGCCCGTCAGTAATTTGGAGTGCCTCAGCGGCGTGCTGTGTTGCACCGCGAAGTGCAGCCGTCGGCGTCATCCTCATCCCATTGCAGGCAAGTGAAATGGTAAATTCCATACTCTGAGAGTAGCAGTTCGGATTAAAGTCAGACGCAAGCGCCACCGATGCACCTGCATCTTCGAACAGTGTTGGCTTGGCGTACTCCGCTCCAAGTGTGAATGCGGTCCCGGGAAGCAACACCGGCGTAACACCTCCCTCCGCCAGCGATTCAGCGTCCTCCTCAGTAGCTTGGAGAAGATGATCAGCGCTCGCTGCTTCGAGATCTCCGGCGAGTTGCGCACCGCCGAGCCTCAAGAATTCTTCCGCATGAATCTTCGGTGTCAAGCCGTGGTCGATGCCGGCTTCCAGGATACGGCGCGACTGATCGAGTGAGAACGCCCCCTCATCACAGAAGACGTCACAAAAGACCGCGAGGTCATTGTCAGCAACTGCTGGTAGTTGCTCGTTGATCACTTGGTCGACATATGCTTCCTCCTCCTGTTCGTCAGGCACAGCATGTGCGCCGAGGAACGTCGGTATCACATCGATCGCGTGACGACCGTTGGCTCGGTCAACCGCTTCCAGAAGCTTCAATTCGGCATCCGTAGAGAGACCGTATCCTGATTTCACTTCCGCAGTCGTGGTGCCGTAGGCGAGCATCACATCTAGTTGATCAAGAAGATTCTCAGTGAGTGTTTCAAGCGACGCATCACGGACAGACCGGACCGTCGAGAGAATTCCTCCACCCTCAGATTGAATTTCCTGATAGCTCTTTCCACTAAGTTTCGCAACAAATTCGTTTATTCGCTCGCCTGCAAAAACAGCGTGTGTGTGCGGATCGACGTAGCCCGGGAGGACGGTCTTACCGCTTGCATCGATAACCGTCTCGACAGCATCGACCGGATACTTCTCGGTTATCTCCGCAGTCGTACCAATATCATCAACAGTTCCATCGGTGATAGCGATGCTTCCGTCTGCGATAGCGTCAATACCATCTTCGCTAATGCGGACGACCTGACTTGCGTCGTGGATAAGTGTAGTTCCAGTCATCAATACGCTTCCTCGTTACCAAGTTTGCTCATAGGGTACACCAATGGGGTAAGATGACCAGCTTAGTGATCCGAACAACATTAGTCCTCCTGCATCGGGATATGGACATCCGACCGTTCAGCCTCATCAAGCGCATCCTCGTAGCCTGCGTCTGCGTGTCGTACGATACCCATTCCAGGATCGGTTGTAAATACTCGTTTTGCCGTCTCTGCAGCCTCATCACTACCGTCAAGGACGACGTGATTGTTCGTATGGAGTGAATTCCCGATGCCGACACCTCCACCATCGTGCACACTAACGATGTCAGCACCCGCAGAACAGTTTACTAGGGCGTTCAGAATGGGCCAGTCTGCGACTGCGTCAGAACCATCACGCATAGCTTCCGTCTCCCGATTTGGTGACGCGACCGACCCCGCATCAAGGTGGTCACGGGTCACAACGATCGGAGCAGAGATTTCACCCTCTCGTACGAGCTCGTTAATTCGAAGGGCAAACTGTGCACGTTCGGTGCGGTCGTCATTGTTTGTTTCATAACCCAGCCAGCAGACGCGGGCGGGAAGGCCCTGAAACTCAACTTGTTCCTGCGCGAGTTCGATCCAACGAATGAGGCGGTCCTTCTCAGGGAAGAGCTCCCGAACAGCTTTGTCAGTTCGGTGAATATCTGCTTTGTCACCGGAGAGGGCAAGCCATCGGAAGGGACCCTGACCTCTGCAGAACATTGGACGGACATATGCGGGAACGAATCCAGGGAAGTCGAACGGGTCTCGCTCATCGCTGGAGGTTCCGGTAAGCGGCCATAAGTCATCCTCATCCCGATAACTATCGACCTCACCACGGATATTGTTTCCATACTCGAAGGCGATGGCTCCACGCTCCTGCATCTCAAGGATGCCATCAACGTGACGTTCCATCGTTTTCAAACTCTCTTTGCGGTACTGTTCTCTGTCTTCTTCCCGGAGTTTCTCGGCTTCTTCAAGCGTGTATCCACTAGGATAGTATCCCTCAATAGGATCGTGTGCCGATGTTTGGTCGGTCACGATATCTGGGATAAATTCGCGGTCGAGCAGTTCTTCGAACAGCTCTGCCGCGTTCATATGGATACCCACGCTGTATGACTCTCCAGCTTCAGCAGCCTCCTCTGCTCGTTGGAGGGCTTCATCAATGCTATCCACCTTCTCCTGGCAGTACCCAGTTTCAATACGACGCTCGATACGGGCCTCATCGACGTCGGCAGCAATGCATACGCCACCATTCATCGTCACGGCAAGAGGTTGTGCACCGCCCATTCCACCTAGCCCTGCAGTGACGGTTATCGTTCCTTTGAGTGTCTCGTCGAAGTGTTGGTTGGCACACTCGGCTAATGTCTCATATGTTCCTTGGATAATCCCCTGGGTTCCGATGTACGCCCATGACCCAGCAGTCATTTGTCCGTACATCATAAGCCCCTCATCCTCAAGTTCGTGGAAATGCTCCCAACCGTCCCACTTGCCGACAAGATTTGAATTCGCGATCAGGACACGAGGCGCGTGTTCGTGTGTCTGAAATCGCCCAACCGGTTTTCCACTCTGAACAAGGAGAGTTTCGTCGTCTTCGAGATCAAGCAGTTCTTCGGAGATGGCGTCGTAGGCATCCCAGCTACGAGCTGCACGTCCCGACCCTCCATAGACTACGAGATCTTCCGGAGCTTCGCCGACCTCCGGATCCAGATTGTTGTTCAGTAATCGGTAGGCAGCTTCCTGCTGCCACCCTTTGGCGTTCAACTCGGTTCCTTCGGGAGCACCCTTGAGAGTCTGCCACCGTTCGCTCGGTTCTTCGTCACGTGGATGTTCAAACATCTCTCGATCAATACAGACGGATCTAATCGTGAAGTATCGAACACCCACATATGGTGCACCATTTATATGTCCAGTTGTAGTCTAAATATAATAAAATAGATATTAACCGATGGGTTTAAATAGGGTTAATTAGAAGAAATGAGAAATAAGCAATAATGTACGAAGCCACTCTCCAAATCAACCATACTAGTCCATACGCGGATGCTACAGAGCGATGCGACACGCACGTCGAAATGTGGTGCAATCAGTATTGTGACCTCGTCTACGTAAGTGGCACTGACATTGAGACGTCGGTTGAGACCTTCCGCGACACGATCGGCATCCAAGAGCTCACTCGCCGTGAAGGGGAGGTAATTCTCATCACAGATTCCTGTCTACTCAGTTCGCAAGACAACCTATTGGAGGGCTATCTACGTCCTCACCACTGTTTGTCACTTCCCCCCTTAACATATGATAATGGAAAACTCCTTGCACGAGTCATCGCACTCGAAGAGGAGAGACTCACCGAAGTTTATCGCGACATCAACAGAGATCACCACGTGACAGTCAAGGCTAAACGCGAGGTCCAATCAGTTGTTCCCGACATTCCTATTCTAATGTTAGACTCCGCACTACCGTCGCTGTCGGAGGGCCAACAGCGTGCTCTAACTTTGGCCGTCAACTCGGGTTACTACGAAATCCCTCGAGGAGCGACCACGAGTGAGATTGCTGATCAGATGGGTGTCTCACGGCGAACTTTTGAGGAACATCTTCGTCGTGCTGAGAATAAGGTCGTCAAGAATTTGCTGGATTATTTGGTCGCATAAACTTAATTGACCCTCCATATGGAGGCATATCTTACTCATAGCGTACTGTTGTGAGACATACTCAATGATGGACCAACAGTTTGATGATACGATGAACCAGTCCGACAAGACGATGAACCAGTCTGACGATACGACAGATGAACCTACTAATACGGTCGTTCACATTGACGGAGTGACTAAGGAATATGGACAGCTTCGTGCCGTCGATGACGTGAGCATCCCGATTGAAGACGGCGAGTTTCTAACTATTCTTGGACCGAGTGGAGCTGGGAAGACGACGCTTTTGCACCTGATTGCCGGCTTCGAAGAACCGACTGATGGAGAGATCTACATCGACGGCCAAGCTGTCTCTGATGAACCCCCATACGAGCGCGATATTGGGCTTGTTTTCCAGAGCCACGCTCTCTTCCCCCATATGACGGTGAAACAAAATATCGCATTTCCGCTTAAGATGCGACGTGAAAATGTCACCGATATTGATGACCAGGTTGCCGAAGCACTCGAGCTCGTTCGACTACCCAAAGATTACGCCGACAAGCCGGTTGACGATCTTTCGGGGGGACAACAGCAGCGAGTTGCCTTTGCTCGTGCGATCGTCTATGAACCCACCCTGCTCCTTCTCGACGAGCCTCTCAGTTCACTCGATAAAAAGCTCCGTGAGGAAATGCGATCAGAGTTAGCGCGTATTCACGAGGAGACTGAGCTTACTATTGTGCATGTTACCCACAATCAGACGGAAGCACTCTCGATGGCCGACCGCATCGCCGTAATCCGCGACGGGGGGCTGGAACAACTGGATGAGACTCAAAATCTATATTCCGATCCGAAGACCCCCTTCGTGGCCGATTTTATTGGTAATACAACCCTCCTCAATGGAACCGTCTCCAACATGAACGATGAAATAGCGACAGTTTCGGTTGGAAGTGAAACAATTAAGGTTCCATCTACGGCCGTAACGAGTGATTCTGATGTCGTCGTAGCGATCCGTGCCGAGCAGATCGAAACGGATGCTTCCACGGACAACACCTACGAATCAATCGTTAAGCAAGTATCCTTTGAAGGGGACAGAACACAGTATCACGTCGAAATACCTGCGTTCGACACAACGTTACGCGTGATAGATCAAGGATCTGATGATCACGTGGTTCACTCTCGAGGTGACGAGATGTCCGTTGGATGGGACGTTGGGGACGCATTCGTGTATGATAAGACCAGGACAGAACCCGGTGGTTTTAGTCATTAACACACCGTAGAGGTCTTTTTCGCTCTTGTATAGTTATTATTTACTCTTATCGAGTGTGAGTTAAATCAGACCGGGAAACTCCCGTCGGTCTAGTGGACCGTTCAGATCGGCGTTGTAACTACCCACTAGAAGGTGAAGCTGTGTCATTTGTATCCCCCTCCGCGTGAACACAGAGAAGTCTAAGGTTAGAGGTTGCATATTTGTAGTCCAACCGTACATCCAGATGATGAGTATCATTTCACCAGAGTCTGATGACGGCGCAGGAAGCTCTGAAAACATCGACAGGCATAGAGTTACTTTGGCTCTTGCTACCAGCAGTCAGCTCCGCGCCACCCATAGAGTAGTGAGTAATCATTGACTTGTTCTGATTATTTTTGAGTGTTCGAGGCATACTGGCTGCTATCGGAATATGAGTCGTGACTCCTCAATTCCCGCCCAGATCTGGTGGGTGTACTACCAGTATTCGCCTTGACTTCTATGATCGCCACTAGACAATACACGGCTGAGCTGACTGATAATCCACAGAATGTGATGGAGTTAGATCGAGGCTGATTTCAGCGGAAAGGCTAACTGCTTTGATCTCTCGTTCCATATCCTCCAAGGTGATTTCTAGATACAGAGACTAACAACGCCAACCGAGAGAATACAAGGCATCGCGGAATTTAACCGACTTTTGAATGGTGCAGACGTTATCGTTGAATTTAGCAGACAGGGATTTGAACACTGACACAGTCGCTTTGGTTCGCTTAGAATGCGTCGGGATTCACAAGACCGTCGACTATCTCTCCATTGTACGCTGCGACCGCGATCTCAGTGCCACGTTGACGGAGCACTTCTTCGCTCCGGGTTGAATACCATGCTGCGTGGGGAGTAGCAATGACATCTTCTCGATTCAACAGGGGATTATCTGGACTTGGTGGTTCCTCCCGAAAAACATCAAGCCCGGCACCTCGGAGACGATCGTCTTCAAGTGCTGTACGGAGTGCTTCTTCATCGATGATCCGTCCTCGAGCGGTATTCACTAGTACTGCGTTATCATCAAGTTGGTCGATAACATCAGCGTCAATCATCGACTCTGTCTCTTCAGTCAGGGGCATATGGATAGATACAATGTCTGCCGACTCTAGGAGCTCCTCAAAATCAACCGGCCGTGCTCCATTCTCTCGAATCGTCTCGTCATCGAGGTAAGGATCGTACGCACAGACATCGAACCCGAGGGTTGCCGCCTTCTCTCCCGCTGCTTGGGCCTTGTTTCCGAACGCAAGTAAGCCGAACGTGAGATCCTCAACCGGATGGATAGGAACTGGGTCTCGCCATTCCCAAACGCCGTCAGACGTCGCCGCATCGTACATTGGTAGACCCCGGACGAGTGCGAGCGCAAGGGAGACCGCATGCATACCCACCTCATTGTTACAGTATGTGGGAACTCTTGTCACTCGAATGCCGCGCTCAGTTGCAGCGTCAATGTCGATCCCGTCAATACCGGTCGCATAGCGTGCAACGACAGAACAGCCAGTAGCGTCCATACTATTAGCCGACACCTCCGTATAGTGGGTGAGTAATAGATCTGCATCATCAACCCGTTCGGGAATCTCTTCATCCGTGCAATCGATAGCATCAACGACAACATCGTTGTTGAGCAAGTGCTCAAAGTGTTCTCGTTCAGCTTCGACGTCGCCAAACCAGTCGGGATCAAGCATAACGGCGCGCACAGGTTCCGTCATATTCAGTAAAAACTTTCAAGAACGCATATACTTACGACCTCCATATGGTAAATTCGTATCTGTACACTGCTTTCTTGATATTATGCTAACAAGCGTTCAAGACGATCCATCGCTGTCTCGATGGTCTCGAGGTCGGTTGCATAGGAGAGTCTGATGTGACCTTCACCGGCCTTCCCGAAGACTGATCCAGGAACAGACGCAACGTGCGCCTCAGATAGCAACCGCTCAACAAAACTGTGGCTATCCATTGTGTGATCGGATACGTCGGCGAACACATAGAACGCACCTGTCGGTTCGCCTGGATCAATGCCGTCTATCGGTTGGAGCCGAGAGAGGATCGTTTCGCGTCGCCGCTCGAAGGCATCCCGAATCTCCGTGATGATCTCCCGATTATCGAGCGCCGCCTGCGCTGCCACTTGAGCAGGCTGGGCAATCGAGGAAACCGTATGTTCCTGCAGTACCCGCATTGCATCGATTACTCTCTCGGGTGCGCTCGCGTAGCCGACCCGCCAACCAGTCATCGCATATGCCTTTGAGAAGCTATGTATCGTTACTGTGTGTTCAAAGCGTTCCGGGTCACTCGCCAACGAGTGGTGGGTCGACCCATCATAAACGAGATCTTCGTAAGTCTCATCAGCGATGATCCAGATCCCGTTTTCGGCAGCCATATGACCAAGCGCCTCCAGCCGTTGTGGTGAAATTACTGCGCCTGTGGGATTGCTTGGTGTGTTCAGAAGTACAGCTGCGGTGTTCTCCGTAACCGCTTCGTCAAGCTCCTCAGGTTCGGGGACAAATCCGTCCTCAGGAGTCGTCGGAAGAGTAACTAATTCAGCTCCAATGCTCGCTATGTGACCGTGGTAGTTTGGCCAGTACGGCTCAGGAACGACCACTTCGTCACCCGGACCACAAAGAACCTGAAGCGCTGTGAAAAGCGCCCCCATCGCTCCGGGCGTGACGATCACTTCCGACTCCGGATCCGTGTTGATTCCATTTTGGGACTCCAATTTGGAGGACAGGTCGGTACGAAGCCCAATTTCACCGACCGTCGCTGTATAACTGCTCACACCGGTCCCGATCGCGTCGCTGACTGCTGACGCAATCGGTTCTGGTGTTGCAAAATCCGGTTCACCAATGCTCAGATCCGCAAGGTCATCGTATGTCTGTGCAGCATCGAAAATCTCACGAATGCCTGACTGCGGCATCCGGTTCGTGAGTTCTGAGATCGGAAGTTCACTTGGCACAATAGCGAACGAGAACCGTAACGTAGTAACCACGGACCCTCCGTATGGTGGCCAAGCGGCTCGTGTTAAACTATACGGATGCTGTCTCCATTGGGAGTAAGAGCCTCAATGTCAGCGTCGGTAATCGGAACTTCAACCTCGATTTCGACCAAATAATCCTCGTGAGCCAGCTGGTCGTGGCCAAGGACCGTGTGGCACGGATACGGTTCGGTGAACCTTTCCCAGTAGACGGACTTATAGCCGTTGTAGTAGCGTTCAACTGGGTCAACGATATGAGTCGTGACTTTTGCAACGTCGTCAAACGTTTTGCCGACAGTATCAAGCAATATCTCAACGTTCTCGTACGTTTTCCGTGCTTGTGTTTCGATATCATCACCGATGATCTCGGAGTCCGAGTTCATCGCGACCTGTCCAGCCATATAAAACGTCTTTTCGTCGATTATCGCGTGATTGTAACCGATGTCGCGAGCATCCTTGAGTTCAGGTGGATTGATTGCGTATCGTGTCACGATCAAAGCCTTCACTTACTGGTGCAAAAAGCACCACCCTCCAGATGGTGGGTAACCTATTATTCCAACGCTTCTCCAAAGGAGGTCGTTAGTAGGGTTGCGGCTGCCTGATCAAAACATTGCTTGTGTTTCGAAGGACCTCTGACGTGATCTCACGATTCAACCCACTACCTACGTATAGTAAGACGACAATCCATCACCTATGATATGCACAAATGCGTTATTCTAGAGTTAACGACCGGAGCGTGTCACCGAGCACGGCCGTCGCGGCCGCACACTCTTCCCAGTCGGTCCATTCCTTCGGTGAATGTGAGACGCCTTTTTCCGAGGGTGCAAATAGAAGTCCAGCATCCGTTACGGTCGCGACATTGGCTGTGTCGTGCATCGCGGCAGAATGAAGTTCGATTGCGTCGACACCACACTTGGTAGCAGCGTTAGCTATAGCCCCAGTACAGCGCTCGCTCATCGTTGTCGGTGGACTGTGTCGATACCGGTCAAGCATTGTTGCTACTCCCCGAGTCTGCTCGAGACGGTTAAGGGCCGATCGACACCGTTCGACAAGTCGATCCATACCTGCCTCCGTAACATCGCGGATGTCGAGTTGATACTGGACCTTCGCGGGGATTATATTTCGAACGTTCGGTGCAATCGAACCAGATCCGGCAGTCCCGACGGCTGCATCGCTGTTCGCTGCTTCCTCTCTTGCGGCCCGTTCAAGGGCAAGAACGAACGCGGAGCCGGCTGCAAGCGCATCTGTCCGGTCGCACATTGACGTTGATCCAGCGTGGTCTGCTTCACCTTGAACTGTGACTTCACAGTTCGTAATACCAGTAATTGAATCTACGATACCAACACCTGCATCCGCCTCCCGTAATCGAGTTCCTTGCTCGATATGGAGTTCGAGCCAAGCCTTCCACGATCTCGCGTCGACAATCGAGTTACCGGCGAACCCGATCCCTTCGAGACGTTCACCAAGCGTAACACCCTCGCCATCAGTGAGAGCGAGAGCCTCCTCGACATCGCGGTGCCCCGTCGCAACCGACGAACCGAGCGTTCCAATGTTGAAACGACCTCCTTCTTCTTCAGTGAAACAGACAACCTCGATCGGCCGAGAAGGTTCGTACCCCTCCTCCTTGAGTGCCCGAACAGCTTCAAGCGCTCCGTACGTACCAAGTGGTCCGTCAAATATACCTCCACGAGGAACCGAATCCAAATGACTCCCGACAGCGACCGGTGATGCATTACAATCACATTCCTGAGGATTCCATCGCCCGACGATATTTCCGATTGCGTCAACACGGACCTTAAGTCCTGCATCGTCCAGTCGGTCAATGAACCGTTCGCGAACAAGCCGATCGGCCTTGCTTCCGGTTAAAACCGTTCTCCCCTCCCCCTCGTCAGCGTCTATAGAGCCGAAAGTCGCATTCTCCTGAATATCCTGTCGAAGTCTCTTTTGGTTGACTCTCATATCCAAGCTCATCAGCGTCCCTACTGATAAACACATAACCACCATTCGGAGAACGGATGAATCCGCTCTTTACTGTGATTGACTCTTATATAACCTTCATTTCAGGATGGTAGGTGAAATGGAGAGAGTTCCCAGCTGTCCTGAATGTGAGTTACATATGAAATCCATCACTGATGAAAACCGATCACATTGATATTATTTTATAAATATTCAATCAGAGAATCCGCGAGCTTCTTTTGGGCTCGTCTGAGGTGATCCTCTACAGTTCTCCGGTTGACACCTATTTCATCTCCGATCTCAGCGGTAGTTGTCCCACGTGGGATCTCAAAATATCCATTCTCATAGGCAGTAAAAAACACTTCTCGTTGCCTAGATGATAGTTGCGGGAGAATAGACTCCATCGAAATAATTGGGGATTCAACATCTACTTTGCTTAGTTCTTGCTTGGATTTGACTATAACAGAGTATTCTTCGGAAATATCGTGATAAAATTCGGTAAGAGTCTCTGAATCAAGTGCAAGTACACGTACAACTTTCGTACCATTTTCATATTGATATGGAGGAATAAGAAGACAATTGTTCGAGACCAAGTAGGGTTTAATGTAGTCACCTGCCGATGGTTGCAAACAATCTTTGGTAATTATGAACCTGTCATTATTAGTCTCAACCTGTTCTTGAATTCCGACTGCGGATTGAACATATTCGATAACATTTTCCTGTTGAGACCCGGAAATATGGAGCAGGTCACAGTGATCATTACACCATAATCTGAGTCTAGTATCAGTCCCTGCTGTTGAACGTGAATAGAGACTATCACCACTAATTTGAAATACAGCTCTGTACATAGAGGACCATTACATATACAGATGGTTAATAGTATTTCCTTATGGAACCTGATGTTTGAAGGTTGAAACTTGAGGAGATACTATTTAACGAGTTAACATAGTTTGTTGTAAGGTCATAATTAGAGTTTGAAATCAGATCTCAACCATCCACATTGGAATTACTATCCGTATAATAACACTAACTATTCGAATTAAACGTCATAGTATGCGAAACAGGACTAATGTGGCTAATAAACTATGCCAGTCGGAGGGTTAACACTTATAGAGAATTATGAGACATCCTTTATTTCGAATGGCGCTCTATAGAAAAGGAGAAAATGTCATCGATGTCTAAACTATCAATCACTTTTTTGGAATCCCTATCATCAGAAACGTCCAAACGACTAATGGTAGTTAGTTTCCTGTTCGCAGGGGTTGCTCTCGGTGTTGGATCCGCTCTTGAGTTTCCACTCGGCAGTGTCTGTCTTTACGTACTCGGGATGATTAGCGGTATGGCAATTCCATACTTAACAGATGAACCTCTACTCGACGATTACGATGAGGCGATTCACCAACGTGCGAGCGGCGTCACGCTCACATTGTTCGGATGGCTTTCAGCTATTGTGTTTCCATCATTCATAGTGTTATCCGCGACCCCGTACTTCAAGTGGGGACCTTGGACAACTATTCTCCGTAATATAACAGGGACTATTTACATCACCTACGCACTTTTGGTTGGATACTACCGGTGGAGATTGAATTAGAGTTCCAGAGAAATATCAGATGCAGATGAAATATTAGGTGTTCTCATAGTGGGAGCTTAGCCCCGTCCGAAGCTAATCCGATAGACTTCCCGTGTGCGAAGTGTAAATTTGCCATATTCCAACGGTACGATTCCATTAAACCGATTTTGTATTTTGGAGGAGATCTATACAACCCCTGGAATGAAACAGACTTACCAGGGACTCCGTGTAGGAAATGAATTGAGTAACAGGTTGAGCGAGAACACCCCGCGAACGGTGAACATCAAGAGGGTCGGAGACCGAACCGATTTTCACATCGATGACGGGGGATGGTCAACCCTGTGTTTACACTTCGATGATGGGGGGTGTCAGACAGGCGGATTACACTTCGATGATAGGGAGGGAAACAATAGTTCCGATCATAGATACGGGAATTCATATGAAGGCCGCTGATTCTGCGTTACACATCGATGACGAGGGATCTTCCACCAGATATACTTCGGTGACGGTTCTACCTAACGAGACGTGAAACCGCTAAATTCGACGTTTTTATTGGATACAGCTGTCGAATAAACATCGACGGGGGTTAATCTTTTTAATGCTCCGGCGTACAGCAGGCATATGGCCGGTAGTGAACAAGAAGAGGCGGACCAATCTACCTTTGATGAAGGAACTAGTTCTACATCGGATAGACAGCAGATAGAATCCGCCCGTGAGGATGCTGCCGGAGACTCAAACCAAAATCAGGGATCGACCGAAGAAAGCGCTCAGCGGTCGATCCGTGATATGCTCGATGATGAGGGGGATGCATCGGTTTTCGTCAACCGAGATCTCGTCGAGCCTGACACGATTATTGATGAGGAGCGGATCGTCGGCCGTGACGACCAGCTCGAGTCTGTCGTCTCGTTTCTGAAGCCGACTCTCCAAGGAAATCGGCCGCCGAACATGCTGCTGTACGGTCCCGCAGGGACAGGTAAGTCACTCATCATCGGGGCCGTCACACAACAGATCATCGAGCTCTGTCAATCCAAAGGCGAGCGTTTCGGCGTTGTCGATATCAACTGCCAGCCAATCAATACGCTCGATCAGGCCGTCTACGAGCTCGTCCAAACCGTCGCCCAGGACGTTGGTACGGAAGTCGGAGTTCCAGAGACCGGCGTATCCACGAAGCGTAAGTACCGACGTCTGTACGAACTCATCAACGAGCACTACGATTCGGTCATCTTCATTCTCGACGAGATCGACCTCTTGGTTGGCCGGCGCGAAAACGACGAACCCGCATACTCGAAGCTTCTCTATCAGCTATCGCGGGCAAGTAACACGAACGAAATCGAAGGCCGCGTGTCCGTCGCAGCGCTGACGAACGATCCAAAATTTATGGAAGACATCGACGGGCGTGCCGAGAGTTCATTCAATCCACGTGACGTCTACTACCCAGACTACGACGCGAACCAGCTGCGCGAAATTCTCGAAAATCGTCGCGATGCGTTCCGTCAAGATGCTCTCGAGGACGACGTGATTCCGCTTGTGGCGGCATTCGCTGCACAAAGTCACGGTGACGCACGAAAGGCGATCGACCTGTTCCGTGGCGCCGGTGACCTCGCAGACGAACGAGGAGATGAAGTGGTCACGGAGGACCACGTCCGAGAATCTCAGGAGGAAATCGACAAAGATCGGTCGCTGAAGCTCGTTGAGGGGCTCACAACACAAAAGAAGATTTCACTATACGCAACCGCAGCAGTTGCGCATCACTCGAACCGGACGGGAAGCTCCGTCCCAAGCCCGGTTGGGTTCAAAGTCTATCAGTGGGTGACGAGCGAACTCGATGCTGATCAGATGACCCGCGAAACGTACGTCAAATATGTCAAGGAACTCTCGACGTACGGATTGATTTCAACATCCCGGAAGAGCCGCGGACGAGGTGGTGGGATGTATATGGAATTCACATTTACCGGCGATCCTGAAGCGATGATGACCCGGATTGTCGATGATACTCGCCTGGGGGGAGTAGCTCAGCAGGTAGAACTCCTCAGTTCGGTCGTGACTGCTCAGTTGAATGAATTTCACAAGGAGTGAAAACTCGATCGACCATTCGGTTTGGAACACACCCATTCGTGGTCGATGTGTGAAGTCGAGACAGCGGAGAGGATGAGGTCGAGAGAGTCCAAACTGTCTGGCGTGAGTCAGAGAACCCGGAGCAGCTACACCAGATCCTTCTAACGCACAGAGATGAGTACAAGAAACAGCATCTTGTGACCCCCACCCCCCGTCATCGATGTGTAAACGGTGGAAAGTAGAAGGGAGGGTCTCGTAGGGAAAACCACGAAAGTCGGGTTAGACACCACGAGACGGTTGATAACGAGAAAAGTCGTGATAGAAACACTCGTATTCGGTTAGGAGGAGCGAACTCCTCCTAACTCTCACATCTTAATCTAATACGGGTTTGGTTATAGCGCACTACACATAAAACTTCGTCAGACAATATGCATTCCTTATGAGAATATAATTCGAGCCGCTGAGCCGTCCTTCCTTGCGTCTGTGGTCTCATCGCTGGTTTCACGCCATTCTCTTCTCCTCACCCCTCCCCCCTCTCACGGTTTTACACATCGATGACGGGGGGAGGGGGTGTGACCGTGAACCTCCATTGAAATCACTCACTGCTCGGTCACTAGAAATCGGTTAGCTCTGGCTCACGTGTCCCTGAGAGTTCTTGTTGAATGATCGTGCGATCCCACCCAAGCGGAGAGAGGAGACTCTCTATCGCCCGGACAAGTTGCGTCTCGTAGTACGACGCATCGTACGACTCGATCTCTTCGTGGGCCAACGCGACCCGCTCTCGCGAGGTTTTCTCGTCGTCGACGACCACGTACTCGATGTCCTGTCCTGGGTGGACAGCGAGATCCTGCTCCCGAACCCGCTTCAACGCCGCCACGTTCTGCGTGTTCTGCGTGTATCCCTCCAGCGGCTTGGAGACACGATTCCGTTCGACGAGCTGCTTGACTGGCACCGTTCCAGCGTGGAGGCGCTTGATGGCGTCCTGGAGACAGTCGAGTACTGCATCCGGGGACTGAGTCGCGTCGAGTCGTTCGAGACAGTCCCGCTGGACGTCCTCGATGAATACTGGCGTCGACCGCTGCCGAGCCTCGATGCCTCTGATCTTGAACTCGTCGTCGCCAGCCACTTTGCCGAAGTACTTCGTCAACGCGCCGGCGTCGCTCTTGCGCTGCGGCACGAACGCTACCCAGTCGTAGTGGGATTCGTGTTCGAGCCGAATCTCGACGCGTTCCGTGATCTCCGTCGCGAGCGTCTCGAGGTCTTCGCGATCACTATCGTCGACGTCGGGGTCCGGGGTCACCCAGATGGAGTCGACGATGCCGTGAACAACCCGCCACCCACCGGCTTCTAGTCGTTGCTTTGCCGTCAACAAAATCTCGCGAGCGAACGCGTTGATCGCCTCGTGACACTCAATGCGACCGAACTTCGCGTTGTTGAACCCTTGATAGCCGAAACAGGCGACGAGGATCCACTTCAGCGCTCCCGACCGCCCCTCGAGTTCCGCCAGTCGTTCCTCGTCGGGATCGTCCCGATCCTTCTCGCGACGAATGTCCGCCTTGATCTCGTCGCGAGCGTCGATGATCGGTTGCAGTACGTCGACGAGGTATCCATTGTCGTCGCAGATCGAGTATCCGAGACCAGGGACGTCGTCACGGTCTCGATGACAATCACACCGGATGACATCGGGCGACACGTTCCGAGTGCAGATGATGTTCGGATATAGGCTCGAAAAATCGAGTTCGTGGACGTTCTCGTGCAGGCCGACCTCGGGTGCAAAGATGAAGCCGCCGCGGTCGGCGTCGTGGAGCGTTCCCATCGGCTTGAAGAACTCGTGACGCCAAGAGTTCCGCGGCACGAGCACGCCGCGGTCGTGCGCCTCACGGATCTGGATGGCGGTGAGGACGTTCCCGATCGACGCCCAGGCGAGCTCCTGGACGGGCTTTTTCGAGCGTGACACGAGATCGAGGACGCCGTCGAGGTTCGTCTCCCCGTAGAAGAACGTGTTCGACTCGTCGATGATCGCCCGACCGGGCACGTTGTACCGCGCCGGCGAGTGACCGACGCGACCGTAGCTCGAGTACGTCGACCGGCTCGCGAGCTGTTGGTAGTCGACACCAGGCCATCGACTCAGCGAGAAGTCGTCGACGTCAGTGGTCGTCGCCATATCGTACAGCGTTGGAATGATCTCGCTCGTTGAACAGACCAGGATATCCGGATCGTGTGCTTCGAGCGCCCCCTGGACGGCGGTCAGGATATCAGTCGGCGAGCCGGTGACGGTGTCGCCGGCGACGGCCAACTCCCCATAGACGTTGTTGCTCGTTTCGGTCACCGGAACACTGAGCCGGAGCGTCGACAGCTCGCTCGCCGGCGTCGGATCGGCGCCGGTCTCCAGACAGTACCGGAACTCTCGCGAGAAGTCGACGTTGAAACAGGCGAGATCCCCGACTGGATAGGCCGACAGCTGGCGCGCTTGCCGGGCGAGTGGAATGACGCGGTCGATGTGGGCGACGTCGACTGCGAGAACGGCCTCCTCGTCTCGTCGAAAGCCGGGGCGTCGCGCAACCAGTTCGGTCGCGACGACGTCCGGGTGCTGGTCGTACACCGACTGGAGTGTCGTGAGGTCGAGGTCGGACGCTGGGTCGCGAGGGGCGACGTGGAAGCGTGGGGTATAGTCATGGCGCTCAGTTGCGATGGCGCCGTCGGCGGTTGCCTCCCACTCGAGGATGCGGCCGTCGTCAAGGAAGTCGATGGTGAACGACATTTGTTATTCACCAATCCACTGGGCATCCGAATCCGATAAGCGACGGCGTGTCACTTCCGGGCTTCAGCAAACGGGCTCGAAAAGCGTCCTCAACGCCATATTCTAGCTTGTTGTCCGTCGTCGTCCGCTTCCGGAACGATTTCCGGAATCCGTTAGTCGACGTTAACCAACACATCCGGGGATACGCACCGAATGTTGGTTAAGACGTAGCAATGTAACAGCTGCCGCGGATATGCTGTAAACTACCCTACCCTACTTCGCTCGGGGGCAATGGCCCCGCTGGCTCGTTGAGGGTAGGGCTTTCGCGTGGACTCCCGTTCTATGCCGTAGCGGAGGCAGGAGGGTTGTACTCCCCACTCACGTTCAGTGTCCCGCGATTCAAGCGCACGTCTACGGGTGCGCCTCCGGTGTCTGCGTTTTGCCGACGCCGGAGATACTGAAGGCCGATGTTCTTGGCAGCGTTGTAGTCGGCGTGGTTCTGGTAGCCACAGTCCTGACACTCGAAGTCCCCGCCGTGGCGGTTGTCGTCGTGGGTAAACCCACAGGTCGAACACCGCTTTGAGGTGTTCCGTGGGTCCACTTGGACGGCTTCGATGCCCTGCTCTCTGGCTTTGTATTCGACGTACTCGTAGAGGCGACGGAACGCCCAGAGATGGTGCCACGACGCCTGTGGGATGTTCTCACGAATGTCTGTCAAGTCCTCGAACACGATATGCGAACAGTTGTGTTCGGCGGCTTCAGCTACGATTTCGTTGGCGACACGATGCAGGAATATCTCGAAGCGTCCGTCCTCTTTGCGCTCGACGCCTGCTATCGCGTCGTGTGCCGCGCGTGTCCCGCACTGCTGGAGGTCACCACGTCGCTTTTCGTACTCTCGCTTCCAGTGGTTGAACTCGTCTGCCGACCAGAACCGTCCGGTCGAAGCGACCGCGAGTTGGTTCACACCGAGGTCCACACCGAGGACTGTTCTGTGCCCGGTCGTGGTGTCGGTGTCGTCGTCCTCTTTGAGCATCGACGCATGGAGATACCAGTCGCCGTCGCGCCGATGGAGTGTCCCCCGCCGAAACTCGTAGTCCTCGTTGGTGACGTACTTCGTCGGCGGTGTCTCGGGATTCTCCGGGAGAATATAATCGCACTCGATACGCCCGTCCGGTGTCGAGAGCGAAACGTGGTCACGGTGGAACGTGGCGCTTCGCTTGTCGTAGATGGCGGTATCAGCCGTGAAGGTCGGACGGGACGTATTTTGATCGTTTTTGAGTCGTTCGACGCCGCTCTTGATGGCTTCGACGGCTTGGCGAATCCCTTTCTGAACCAGATTTGCAGTCAACTCCGTGTCCTCGCGTAGCTGGTCGTACAGTGCATCTTCGGCCTTGGCTTTCGATGTAACGTGGTATCCGTCGTCACTATGCCAGCACCACTCGCTCGCCGTGTTGGCACAGTATTTGAATTGCTCGACAGTCTCCCGCAGGTATTCATCCGCGCCTTCGGGCGTGTCGAGCTTGATAACGGCGGTACGACGGTATTCCACGATATTCTCACATATATTATTGAAGTCACTTAATGACTGGGAGTAGGCAGGCACCAGTCTGGCGGCTAGTTGATACCAGGTCAGCTTCCTCCCCACCCTACTCGCTTGTGCTTCCGCCCGGGCCGGAAGCCCGGCGCTCCTTGAGGGTGGGGCCTCCGCCTCGAGTTTGGTGAAAGCCGCTTTTTTGACGAACCCCTTCGCTTCACTCTTGACGACAAACCCCGCCGTCGTAGAAGGAATCATCGCTTGAGAGATCGTCCTTGAGTGCGGGTATGGCGGATGACTGGTCAATCGATTCTCGGAGGAGTTTCAGGCGCATCGCTTCCTCACGGCCGAGAATCGTTTTGACGGTGTCGTAGTCGGTACGGTCGTCGTAGTAGGCGTTGCTCAATCGCCGGCGGAACGTTTCCTCGTTTGCGAGCTCGTCGAGTTTGTTTTCTATGGTGTCGATGAGAAGCTGGGTTCGTGGGATATCGAGAACCTCAGCGACGGTATCGATGCGTTCGACGAGAGACTTCGGGGCGTCGAACTCGACCCGGGTTTTCTCTTCGGACATTGCTCTGCGTGCTGGGGCTACGCGCTCACCGATGCTTCATCCCCATCGATATCGTTGATGAGCGGGTAGTCGATGTGCATCTCGATCCGGTCGAACGGGACGATGGGTTGCATTGCCCCGCCGGGGCCGCCTTCTTTCAGTTCAAGAATACCCAGCGTTTCCAAGTGCTTCAGATCCGAATGGACGTCGGACACATCACGGTCAACGAGACGGGCGGCCTCCCGCATACTTTCGGGTGCGTGTTCGGCGATCGCCTGAATGAGTTCGAGACGGAGCGGGGTGAGGCTGTCAACGAGATCGTCGTAGGTTCCGAACTGGAGTGTCGCCGCCCCGTCCTGGTCGTCGAGCGTGTCCGTCTCGGCGGCGTGGACGAACTGGAGTGCGTCCTCACGGAGCTGTTCTCGGTCGCCAACGGTGATGTGGAGCGTGGTCATTTTTGGAGTGTCGTGGTGGCGGGTGGTGTATGGTCAGTACGGCCGCGGCGGATTGCCCCCGACGGCCTCCCAGTACTCGTCTGCGCTCGCCCAGAAGTCGACGAGTAGTTCCTCCATCCCGGGAAACGTGACGTCGTCGACGTCGCCAGCGGCGGTGTGATGTTCGTGTCCCTTCGTATCTTCGTGGGCGTTATCGAACCGGACGAGCGTGAGGTCCTCAAGAGTGCCCAGATGGAGCGTGTACTTCCAGCCTGACGGGTAGGTCTCGGTCGCCTCAGTCGGCCGGAGTACGACGTTCTCGACGAGACCAGCTTCGACGTGTGTGTACTGGAAGACCGGCTCTTGGGCCATCCCTTACGTGTTGGGAAGATGCCCAACACTATAAGACCAGCGGAGGTTCGTCGATACGCTACTGACCAACGGAACGGAGACTAGCTGCCCTATCGTCACAGAACTCTGGAATCGGAGAAACATCCTGTTGACGCGACTGGATCGAGTGACCGCATCGTGAAATGAGATTTCGAGCAGTATCGCTCTGCTAACCGCATCAAGGCCCTTGTCCGCCGGATATCCGCGACGTTGTGGCGTACGAGCGACTCGAAGTCCCCTTCTTCCCACGCGTCAACCGCTTCCTTGCTGTCTACGAACGGATCGAGTTCGGTTAATCCACTCCCGATGAGTTCCTCGTAGACGGCGGTCAAGGTCTCTCCCGACGTGTTGAACCGTGTCTCGAAGACGTCCATCGCGTCGATGTACGGCAGTTCTGTGAACGGCCAGTCGATATCGTGGTAACAGAGCCGCGTGCGGAGGAACGGGAGGTCGAACCCTCCGTTCCATCGTTCGCCATTGTACGCGACCAGCTTCACGTCTTGGTGAGTGAGTGTCGATTCGACAAACGCATCCATCTCGCTTAGCAAGATTCGTTCAGTCTGCTGGACCGATATCGAGACTGAGCTCGCCAATTCTTCGTTGACCCGTGCTTCGAGATTTGACGGCGGTGCTCGCCCGTCCGTATTGAGGAAGATCCGAGAGCCAACGTCCGTGTCGAACCCGATGACAGTCAGCTGGTCGTCGACGTCAAAGCCAGTTGTCTCGATATCGAACGCAACGGTGTCGAGTTCCGTCATTCCGTGGCTCCATCCTGGTGGTGCTCCTGCTCGTGGCTCGCTTCCCGTTGTTTGAGTGCCCGTTCGAGCTCCTCGAGGCGTTCCTCGTGGTCGTCGAGGCGGGCCTCCTGTTCGAGATCGATGCTGAGCAGCGCCGGCAGCAGCGGGTTCTGGTGGTTCAACAGCCCACTCGCGTCGGCGTGCTCGCGGGCGTACTCGAACAGCCGGTCGAAGCGCGGCTGGTCGCGACGCCGCAGTGCCCGGCGGAACTCCGCCCACCGCTCTTCGATGGCCCGAAGCGCATCCCGGTACGTCGGGTTTGTGCGCCCCATCGCTATCGGCCTCCTGTCCCGGTCGCGGTCCACGCATCGAGCAAGGGATCCGCGGTGGCCGCCACCGTCTCACCATCAGCTGTGACGCCCGTCCCGACGCCCTCCGGAGTCCGCGTCGACGGCGTCGACGTCGTCGGTTCCACGCCGACCTGCGTGGCTCGCGCAGCGAGCAGCTGCCGCCAGTACGCGAACGTCGTCTGGTAGTACGCGCCGTCGTCAACGGGATAGACGAGCGTCTCGAAGTTTTCGCCGACGACCCGTGGGCCCATCCGAGTTTGCTCGCACTCGAGGTGATGGTCGGCGACCGTCACGACTGGCTCGGTGAATTCGTTTCGTTCGTTTCGCGTAACGAGCACCGAGATGTCGTATCCCTCGGCGTAGGTCGCTAACCGGGCGAGAGTACGGGCTTGGAGAGTTTTCGCGTGAGTCTCGCCAAGGGTATCGTCGGCGCGGTACTGGGCGTCGACGGCCGGCGCGACGATGAGGGCGGGCGTGTGGGGCGACGTGTCCTCGTCACGACCTGGTGCTCCTCGACCGGCCGTCCCGGCGTCGGTGGTGGATATCTGGATCGACTTGTTCACTGCCGTCGGGAGATCACAGACGGCGCCGTAGTGTTGGTAGGCGGTAAATCCACGGGCGACGTGGATTCGGTTGAGCAACCGTTGACTGGGCGCGATCTGAGCAAGTGTCGTCGTCGTCGCGTGACCATTTGTGTCGACCCAGAAGGCGGGTCCGTCGTGCAGGAGGAGATGGTCGAGTACGAGCGACTGCAGGATTGGGACGCCGCGGCCTCCCTCGACGTCGAGCAGCGTGATGCCGTCGCCGAGTGACGGCAACAACATCTCGTCTGTAGCCGGATCGGCCTGGTCAGCGAGGGACCGATTGCGGTCGGCGCCCCGTGTCGGCTGGTCCACCGCCAATCGGTTCGACGTTGAGTGTTCTCCCATACTCGAATAGAGGTCCACATTCCCGATAAGCCGCAGCGTGTCGCTTCCGCGTTTCAGGGAAGGCACGAGACAGATACTGACCCTGACTCAGCCGTCGAGTTTCCTGGGTCAATCGATTGTTTCCAAGAATGTTTCCAGGATATCCATAGTACCTGCTGACGAATACTCAGTTGTAGTGGGTATTGAGAGAGGCTCTTTTTTGGTACTTATTCGGGTCCATGATCGGTGATTCATTTCGAGTGATAGCAGTCGTTGGGGAGAATGGGCATGGCTCCGTAGTATTCCAGTGTTTCCCTTAGTGATTGGTACTGGGTTGAGATTAGTTCGCTCATTGCCTCCCCTGCTTTCCGGATATGCTCGTTTCGATTCCCTGCCCCAAAGTCGTACTCCGCGTGCTTCTTGTATTCGTGTAGAAACTTTTCGACTTGGAAATCGGGGACTCTGGTGTCTGACGTTATAATCGGCGCATTCGTTACCTGAGTCCTCTCTCGCTTTTTCTCCGTGAGGGTGTAATAGTGATATTCGCCGTCGCGCTCTACGACTTTCAGGCCATTCTCTGCTATTTCGGGGTCCATCCACAATATTTCGCCTTGGAAGTCTCCACCTGTGTATTCGGCTACGAAAACCTCTCGCAGCCAGATTGTGAGCTGTTGAGGATCGACTTCAGCCCAGTTCCGAGATATGTCTGAAAGCATTTTCTCCATCTCAGGAGACTCCTTGACCTCGTCTACGTAGGCCCTTTTCTCCGAACGGATTTCTTGGATCTTCTCGCCTATGTTTTCAAGTAGCTGATTTAGATCGTGCGGTGCTTGCTCATCTAAATGATGCTCCAAAAAATGATCCTTCAACGTAGTCGAGACTTCATCTGGGTAGGGCCTGAAACCATAACCTGCGAGCTCAGCAACAAGTGATTCGGTACCTCCGTCGGCACCAAGCGGTGAGGAGGCCCTGTAAGATGGCAGGTTATTGAGCCAAGGTTCCAGAACTTGTTCACGAATGTCGTTCGTGTGCCGTATCCTAACCCTGGTCCGGATATCCTTTCTCAAAGTCCAGTAGGTTGCGCCTGCTATCGAGAGTGTAGCTAATATCCCGCCGATGGTGAGAACGGTTTCTAGAGACACCATCTATGTGACTCCTGTTCTTTCCCTGGTGATTAGAAGCTTGTTCACAAAATTCAGCTCAACTGAACAGCCCTCATCATCAATTGGAACTATATGAGGTTTGTTGCGACGACGTGATTTCTGTGCGACCACGTTGAAGATGCTTCCCTCCGAACTCCTCGGTATGTGTGGCCGAAACTCGCTATTCATCGATCAGGCAGACCTCGAGGTTCGCTTCGACGCCGAGGTCGTCGCGGACGGCGGGTACACACCCCGATACAACATCGCGCCTGGCGACGACCTCCACATTATCACGAACGAGGCTTCCGACGAGATCGGCGCCTACCACTGGGGGCTGATTCCATTCTGGGCGGACGAACCCGAGGAGGGCATCATCAACGCTCGCTCCGAGACTGCCGACGAGAAAAGCGTCTTCGAGCGGGCGTGGGAAACCCGTCCCTGCCTCGTCCCCTCGTCAGGGTTCTACGAATGGAAATCACCGAACGGCGGGTCGAAACAGCCCTACCGGATTCACCGCGAGGACGACCCCGCATTCGCGATGGCCGGGCTCTGGGACGTCTGGGAGGGCGACGACGAGACGATCTCGTGCGTCACGATTCTCACGACGGAGCCGAACGACCTGATGAACTCCATCCACGATCGGATGCCGGTCGTCCTTCCGAGGGACGCCGAATCCGACTGGCTCGCTGCAGATCCGGACACCCGCAAGGAACTGTGCCAGCCGTACCCGAAGAACGATCTGGACGCCTACGAGATCTCGACGCGGGTCAACAACCCCAGCAACGACGATCCCGAGGTCATCGAGCCGCTGGACCACGAGCAATCGGGCCTCGGCGAGTTCAGTTCCTGATAGCTGACGGCGTCACGGTCACTGCATCGGCGACGCCGCTGCCGAATCGACGAGCGAGTATTCTCGGTCTCGGCTCGTCCCTTCCGCCTCGAGGAGGTTGTACTGCTCCATCTTCGAGAGATACGTGCGGATAGTCCGTTTCGTCCGCGGATCATCGACGTCCTCGGAATAGCGCTCGTGAATCTCGCTCGGCCCGACCGGACCGTGCTCGCGGACGATATCGTAGACGACGCGCTGGTGCGGCGTGAGCGAGTCAAGGCTTTTCTGCTTGATCTGGGCCCGAGCATCCTCGGCGGCGTCCAGGAGAATGTCGTCGGTGATGCGCTCGTGGTTCTCGCGATCTGCTTTGCCGGCGGCCGTTCGAAGGATGCCGATTGTGAGGCGGGCGTCGCCGGCGGCTGCGTCGGCGATCCGGTAGAGCTGGTCGTCGGTGATGACGTCCTCGTCGAGCCCCCACTTTGCCCGAGCACTCAGGATGTCGTACAGCTGCTCGTCGTGGTACTTGTCCATCCGGACGTGTTCGCTGGAGCGAAGCCGGCTCACGAGGCGGTCGTCGACGCGGCTGAACAGCTCCTCTTCCTTGTTCGCGATACAGATGATCGCGAACTGCGGGAGGCTGTGGAGGTCGTAGATGATGCTGGGGTCCTCCAGTTGGTCGACCTCGTCGAGGATGACGACGGTTCGCGGGCCGTCATGCTGCTGGAGGCGATCGACGAGTTCGTCGTGGGGCGTCGACTGTCGGTGGATGTCGATGGTCGCGCCGAGGTCGTCGAGGATCTGGTAGAGCGTCCGGAATCGGGTGTAATTGCGCCAGCAGTTGACGTAGGTGGTCTCGACGTTGAGCACCTCCTCACGTAGGCGTTCGGTGACGAATTGCGAGATGCACGTCTTGCCGGCGCCGCTGGGTCCGGTGACGATAGCCGTGTCGGCGGGTTCACCGTTCGTGATAGGCTCAAGGACGCTAGAGAGGTGGTTGACTTCGGCGTCGCGATGCTCAACTTCCCGAGGGACGAACCCGGCGCGGAGAACGCGAGCATCGCGGATCATCTGTCTCTGACAGACTGATTTCGGGTCAGGTTACAAAAGCCTGACCGGGTTGTTTCCGGAAACTCCTATGATAGTACCATCTTGAGCACCCAAAAATCTACGCTGTGACCCGATTTGTGTTCGTGGAAAGTCGAGGCTTCCGGAAACTTCCGGAAACTCAGCTCCCACTACTGGTTTGACACTATGTAGGTGATTTCTCTTCGATCCCCGAACGACAGGAAGCCGAAGAAATGGTCATTATGATCGAGTGACAACGAAGTTCAATACACACATCGACTCCGATGCCATATCTTGGATTTCTAAACGGAACACGGGTAATCCCACCACAAGTAGCCGACGGCACGACCGTTACTTGTCCTGCGTGTGACCAACCGATGGCCGTTGTACGGTCTCATGAACGAGGTTCTGCTTTCATCTCTCGTCATTTTCGGCACCACGAACAGGAGGGTCGTTCTGAGATGGGCCAAACTGTAGGTCAGGCAACCTTTGCTGATCTTGTAGATGTTGGCGAGTGCCCTGGTGAATCGGACGAGCATATGAAAATGAAGTCGATTGCGTATGCTCGACTGGAACACGATTTCCCGGATGCGACAGTTGAGCTGGAATCCGGTATCGACGGCCGAATTGCGGATGTCTTGCTCACATTCGACACTCCCCGAGAGCCCTATGGAAAGGGTATCGCGATTGAGGCTCAGTATCGGAATCAGGACAAAGATATTGAGGCAGTTACTGACCACTATCTACAGCGTGACTATAGCGTTGCGTGGCTCGATGAGGACGATTTCTCAGAGTACGATGTTGATCTCTCCGGAATACTGTCCGTCTGGCCCTATGCGCTTCCGTCGCGGTCTGATATGGAGGGGTACCCGGAAGTTATCAGATGGCTCTGGCAAGAGAAATCTCCCTCTGTTTCGGTAGAGATCCCTATACCCGGAGAGTATTGGGCTCCGTTCGATAAGTCGGATGAATGGGTGACTGTCGCTCAACAAGTTCTCCGCCGGAAGGGACGCGCTTGGGCGACTGTTTCTCGCTCACCAACGGGTCAGCTTACTCTTCAGCTCGGAAAGAAGGACTGGGGCTGGGATGGCGATACCCACCGTGTCACCGTTCAACTTGAAGATTCGGATACCCAGGAACTCCGATCATTCACTGATAACTTGGAACGGCTAGCGTTTGGACCAGATCGCCCGAGTGAGGAAGATCGGGAACGCCCTTGGCATAATTTGACGACTGCTTGGTTCGCTGGCTCTCCTCGTGTTACCTCTTGGCTTTCGGCTTCCTTCTCTCCCGATGACGACGTGGTCCTCTCGTTAGGAAAGAAACATCCCAAGGAGACTGACCGAGTTAGTGTCCAGATCGACGAAACTGCGACTCAGGCTCTAAATGAGCTCACTGATCTCCTTGAGAGGGCTTTCGAATTGGAAGCTTGATTGCGGTCAGAACGGTTGGTTCTCGAGGATGTGTTCCATAATGAGTTGCTCCCGAGCATCAACGAATTCCTCAAAGGTCATCTCCTTGGCGCCCTCTGGGATATGGTGAGTCTGCTTGTAGTCGTCCGTTCGGGAGTTCATCCAGTCCTCGAAGTCGTCATCGGATTTCATCTTGTTCGTCTTGTCAATCAGCAGCTGGAGGTTCCCCACTCGGTCGGCATCTGCCTCCTCCGGAAGAACCGACTTCGGGATAATGTGGTCGATATCGTAGTCCTTGCCCCGGGCCGGTTCATCGGGATAGTGCGACAGCTGGAGGAGGAACTCGATGTCGCGCTTGCCGTATTGGAGTTCCTCGAAAAGCGTGGTCAGCTTTTCTTCGGTGAAACGGAGAGAGGTCCCGTAACTGGACGCCACTTCATCACTGATCCGCTCAAGTGGGAACTCCGAGCTCTCTTCTTCTCGGATAACGTCCCGGACGAGTTCGGCGATCTGGTTCGATGATTGGCTAGTAAACCCGTTGAGTCGAGCCGCACAGATGTAGTAGAGAATGTCCCGGCGCCGGCCGCGACCCTTGATAGAGGTCGAATCAAGCGAGGGGTTCTCGTTCTGGTAGAGGTAGTAGGCGATAGGTGTGTAGAGGGCGGGACTGAGGATGTAGGTCACCGTTGGATAGTAGCTGTTCAGGAGCTCCGCGAGTTGCTCCATCGTGTTCGGGAACGTATCTGAAAGCCAGATCTCCTTCAGATTCCGCAGCAAGTCGAGTGTGTAGTTGTCGAACCGATACTGGATCTCGTTGCCGTTGATCGCGAGCAGTACCTTCTGGACGTGCTTCGTAGCAAAAGGAGCGTTCCCACCGTCGATGATCCCGTTCAGTTCGTCAACCATCGAGTGAACCTCGTCACGGGCGTTGATTTCCGGTGGCTCCTGTTGCCAGCTGCTGGTCATCAAGGAGAGGAGGATTTCGGCCCGATTCGGCGTCACACCTCCTTGATTGATCCGAACGAAGACGTCGCGGACACGGGTGATGTCGTTCTCGTCTTCGGTGAAGAAGTGGAGCTTCTCGTCCTTGTGGACCGCTCGATAGAGGTCCTCGAAATTGCGCTGGGCGTTGAGAATCAGACTATCCGAATTCTCTATCTCCGGGTGTTCTCCGATCAGCTCTTGAATTTCGCTCTCGATTTCCTGGCGTTCTGCATAGAAATCGTCGTTATCCGAGATGGACATAATCCGGTTGACCGGATACCAATAGGCATTCGCAGTCGCCGACTGTTCGGACCGGAAGGAGAAATCGTACTTATTTCCGAGTTCCGAGTCCGCTGTCTGTGGGTCCGAGAGGAGGTTGAGATAGAGGCGCTTCTGAACCCACGAACTGGCCTTGTTTCGGGGATGATTGTGTTTTCGTTCGTAGAACGATCCGGTGAGGCCGATATTGAGCGCGGTCAGCCGTTACTGGCCGTCGAGAACCAGCTTCACCGGTGAGGGGAGTGGATTTTCAGAATTGTGTGGAGGGTTTCGATGGGTTGGGGTCGTGAGTGACTGGGGGAAGTTCGGTTCGTCGATGTAGTGGGTGACGAAGCGATATTTGGGCTGAGCCTGTGCTTCCTCGGCTGAGAGGTTCCACTGAAGAAGAGCACCGATCGGATAGTCCCGTAACAGGGAATCAAACAGATCGACTATATCACTCGTTTCCCAGACGAATTCGCGCTGAATCGCTGGTAAGAGATAAGAATAATTTATATTTTCTACGACTTCAGCGATCCGCTTGGTTTCCATATTCCGTCTTGTGGTAAGCAGGTTTTATATATCTACATAGTGCTGGTCGCCTATCATTTATAACGTAACAGAGCGACTTTCGGATAGACATGAGCTTGAATATTCCTCTTCCTGCGGGTCTCGGGGATTACTCTTGGCTCGAAACTCTTTCTCAACGTGAGGAGATTGAACAAACGATTCCTCTCTATATCGAAGCTGATGACGGGATTGAGGTCGTCGCTGTTTCCCTTCTCTATGAAGATGATCTTAGGATGATCTACCGGGCACCTAATGGCTGGCAATTGCTCACAGAATACGAGTTGTCCGAGGATCCGATTATTCACGTAGACGACCTCCTTGATGCTGTCGTTGCGTTTGTGGGAACAGACGCGAGAGTCGTTCAAAAACTCGCTCAGGAACTCGGTGAGAAGTTAGAGGAGCATTGGAAGATGGGTTTTGTTCCGTATAGTCAATCTGGGAAGGGGGACAAATTTGA
Organism: Halopenitus persicus; assembly: GCF_900107205.1. GTDB lineage: Archaea > Halobacteriota > Halobacteria > Halobacteriales > Haloferacaceae > Halopenitus > Halopenitus persicus. Next base: position 30,943 of record NZ_FNPC01000007.1, read on the forward strand.
GGAACTTAGACAGGACTGCGATTGCTCAGGAATTGACGACCCGTCAATCGGGCGTGTTCCGGGGATGTCCGAAATCGAGGAATCTGCAGAATTTCGCTGCCATAACTGTATGAGCCTATACGGTATCGAGTATCAGGGTCGTAGAATCGATCTTGATGAGGTGTTCAGTGCTGAGTGGCTCTTCATGGATTCGACTCCGGATGACATCGTGGAGATCGGTGCCGAAGATTCATTTCTCGTGTATTCTGATGGTCGACCAATAGACAAAACAGAACGAGTCATCGGCGCGATGACTAGCTATGGTGGTGACACGAGTTCTTCTTTTGCCCGATATATCCCTGAGAACCACCAGGGATTGCTCTATATTCGAGATGACGACGCGGCTGGATACGTCACTTGGGAAGAGCTGGATGGAATACAGGTTCTTCGACAGCTGTATGTCCGGGATCATTACCGGCGCCAGGGGATTGCTGAGGAATTGATTCAGACTTGGTGCCAGGAGTACTGCGAGGATGGTGTCTACTACATCGACGAACCGAACGACAAGAGCCGATCTCTGTTTTCAAAACTGGGGCATATTGACGGTGATGGTGAATACGAAGCGATTGAACTCTACCCGATTCGCGGCGTTGGGAACAGTCTTGATGCCAGCCAGACTCTTCCTCAATAGTTCATCCACGCTCTCATCAACTCAATCAGCCAGGTCCCGAATTCCCTCTACCACACTCTTTCCTTGCCAACCCACGATCTGATCTGCGTGGTCTTCAACGAAATTGGGCATCTGCTCGTTTCCGCGCGGTGTAACGCCCAGAATTGGCTTGCTCTCGATTTTAGCTAAAATAGTTTCTTTCTTGATCCATTTGCTGTGTGCTACGTACATCCCCCCGAGTATTATTACGACCGTAGCTGGCTTGATTTGGTCTTCCCGGAGCGCCTGTTCCAGCTTCTCTTCGGTGTCAGCATCGATCTCATCCACCTTCGGTACTGAGTAGTTCCGGAAACTGAAATTCGGGTAGTCGCGAAGTAGTTCTACCATCCGATTGTACTCGTCGCTGTACTCCCAAGAGTGCGAGATGAACAGTCGGTATTCGCTCCGACGGTTGCTTGAAGATCTGCTGTTGAAGCTCATAACTATATGCGAATTGTTGACGGCTTATCCGTTTAGTACTATGGTCCTCTCTGATGCGGAATCCAAATCTGCCGATATTCCAGGGGGAAGAACTTATACTATTTAAAAAACGGATTGTTCATACGGTTATGAGCCAAGACACCTCCTCCCCATTGAAAACCACCTGGGAGGCTGCGTTTGATGATATTCGTGGCAGTTCAAACCCCGAATCAGCTGTTCGATTCGTTCTGAAGTCAGCTGTTAACAATCTACCTACCGGATTCTACCGCGATGATGGAGACCGCCTACTACCGACCTACAAAGGGAACGATCTCGGAAAGGAGTTCACCGTTCGAGAACTCGGCCCCGTTTATACAGTCACGCAATCTGGGGATAACAGTCTCCCTGAGCTTAGTTCCTCTCAACCGTCGCTCTTCGAGCCGAATGATCAACAGTCGGGCCTTGTACCGACCGACGATTCTCTGAGCCGCGGTTCTACCGATACTCAGAACCAGCAGGGGCTCTCGTCTGGGCAAAAAATCGCTGGCGGTGCTTTGCTCCTATATAGTGCCTACAAAGGGCTGGAAGCCTTGGTCTCTGCAGGCTCGTCGGCTGAAGAGTCCTCTTCCTCCTCAGGCGGAAATACTGGGCAATCACTCCCTCGCTTAGCACGCGCCGCAAACCGACTTGAGGACAAGCAGTACAACGTTTTTGTTTCCCACTCGTGGGAGTACGACGAACACTACGAGCGTATCGTTGATTTCCTTGACGAGGTCCCGTCGCTCGAGTGGCAGAATCATAGTGTCCCCTCAACCGATCCCTTGCCCGTGGATACCGAGTCTGCCCTTCGCTCTGAACTTCGGAACCAGATGAAAACGGCGTCGGTTGTCGTCGTAAGCAGTGGCATGTACGGTGCTCACAGCACTTGGATCCCGGAGGAGCTGGAACTTGCCGATGAACTGGACAAGTCGGTGATTGCGATCATTCCAGAAGGACAATCGAAGGTTCCCGAGAAAATCCAAGAAGTCGCAGATACTCAGGTAGGATGGCGAAAGGCTTCGCTCGTTGATGCACTCGCTGAATATGCCTGATTCAACTGACGAAGCGGTGGTTGACCTTCCGGAGGATGGCGCCGATACTGACAAGGAAGACACGCCTGAATCAGAACCTGAACACTCTGAGGAGGTTACTGGGGGAGATCCCGATGAGCCGACTGAGGAGGAAGATGTCACGGCTGGACCGTTGGCTAATCTGAGTGAGGACGAGAAGAATCGGCTGATGGAGCAGTACATCCATTACGGGGAGGTGGCAATCGAGACAGCCAATCAGCGAGTCCAGATGAACCGGTTTTTCGGTCTGATTTTAACCTCGATACTGGCCGGTCTCTTTGCTCTCGCCCGCGGCAATCTCACAAGCACAAACGCTGCGATCGTTCTCTTCGCATCAGGATTCGGTAGTCTTATTTGCTACTTCTGGTATCAGAGTCTTCAATCGTACCGCCGGCTGAACAAAGCGCGGTATGCCATCCTGAATGAGATCGAATCGGTTCTCCCTGTTCGCATATATCTCGATGAATGGCGATATTTGAAGCGAGAGAAACCCGACCCGGAAATCGTTGATCCTCGTCCAGCTGAAGATGCTGACCACCGCTCGCATACGATTGTGGAACAGTGGTTTGTTCGCCTATTGGCTGTTGGATACGCTTCCGTCGGTGGATATGCTGGCGGCTTTATTTTCACTTCGCTGGCGCAGGGGTTCATTCCATCTCTTCCGGCTCCATCGGTGGTCGGGTTTGGTACCGGTGGGATATTCCTGGCTGGATTGGCCATCGTATATTGGAAACAAAGCCGCTAAGAACCTATGAAACGCTTCGAAGTTGGCGACTCAGTCCGTATCGATATCCCTGATGAGACTGATCCTGATTATGAACGTCTACACGGTCGTCACGGAACTATTGTTGAGATAATCTCCGATGATGCGGATGCTTTGACTGGCGATGAACGGGAGGGACATCTCTTCCGTGTAGATCTGGATAACGGCGCAACCGTTGATGTTCGCTGGCGGGACCTTCGTCCCCTCTGACTTGCATCCACGCCGGATAGCTATTTTTGAGCTGGAGGGAAAAATAGATTCGAACCATTCACCGGATGGCGAGAAGAAATTCGCAGGGTCACGATAGGCTTTTATTATAACCTCTAATGTTGTCTATTATGAGCGGATCTTCTGGACGAGAGAAGGTTCAAGAATTGGTTGCTGCATATGAGGCTAATCGGGCTGAGTATCAAGATCCATCATACCAGGAGGCTGAAGTTAGAGAGGATTTCCTGAATCCGCTGTTTGAAGCACTGGGATGGGATGTAAATAATGATAAAAATAAATCTCCATCTGTCAGGGATGTCAAAAAAGAGGCTCGCCAACAAACGGACCAGGGTACGACCCGAAAACCTGATTACGAGTTTAGGGACGATCAGGCGAATCCGGCTTTCTATGTAGAGGCCAAGAAACCCTCTGTTTCGCTGGACAGTGATGGCCCAGCCCGTCAGACCAGAGAATACGGCTGGACATCGAATCTTACTATCTCTATTCTGAGCAACTTTGAACGCCTTATCATCTATGACTGTAAGGTTCCGGTCGATGAGGACGATGACCCGCATATCGGCCGTTTGCAAACATATCACTATACCGAGTATGTCGATAAATTCTCTGAGATTGCTGGAATTTTATCGCGGGAAGCCGTTCTGGAGGGAGCCATCGAAGACGAATTTGGCGACCCCAGTGAGGCGGCTGAGCGGAAGACTTTCGATGAACTCTTCCTTGAACAATTGGAGCGATGGAGACAACTCCTGGCCGAAGACGTAGTTGAAAACAACGACAATATCAATAATCGCGATCTCAATTATTTGGTTCACCGTGTACTTAACCGCGTTATATTCCTCCGGGTGGCGGAAGACCGTGGTCTGGAAAGACACGAACAATTGAAAGAACTGGATGAGTACACATATCAAAAACTTGAGGGTCTATTTGAAGAAGCAGAAGAACGCTATAACTCTGAGCTTTTCGATTTGCTGGAAGACTATTCGGCTGAGAACATCGATATTGATGCTGAGGTAGTTGGGACAATTTTGGAGGAGCTCTACTATCCACATAGTCCATATAATTTTGCAGTCGTCGAGAGTGATATCATAGGACGGATCTACGACCTGTTTCTTGGGAAGGAGCTCAGAAGAGATGGTGATGAGTTGGTTGTTGAAGAGAAGCCAGAGGTACTCCATTCCCAGGGTGCGGTAAGTACTCCAGATGCCATTGTAACCGAAATTGTGGAAGAGTCGGTGGCCAAGAAAATCGAACAGCGTGATCCAGAAGATCTAGATGGATACACTGTTGCTGACATCTGCTGTGGATCAGGAGTATTCCTCACGAAGGCTTACGAAGTGCTGGTTTCACACTACCGAGACTGGCACGCTGAGCATAAGCCGGAAGCGGATGTCCTAATTGAGGTTGGTGACGAACTTCGCCTAAAGTATGAGGAACAAAAGAGGATACTCGAAGAGCATATTCGAGGTCTTGATATTGATCCCTTAGCAATTGAGGTGACTCGATTCAACCTGACGCTGAAATTGCTAGAGGACCAGCCCTCTGCACTAATTGATCAGTATGAGCGTACCCGTGATGACCCCCTCGTGGGTGAACTTGGAGGGGTTGTGAAGCATGGGAACGCATTGGTGTCGACAGATTACTACACGAATTTCGATGTTTCTGATGATACTGCATATCAGGTCAACCCATTTGACTTTGAGTCCGAGTTTTCGTCTGTGATGGAGCAGGGTGGCTTTAACGCAGTTATTGGGAATCCTCCATATATTCGAATTCAAAAAATGAGGGAATACACTCCTGATTCTGAGGTTGAATACTATTCTGATGTATATCAGTACGAAACCGCTCAGGAGAACAATTACGACAAGTACTGCCTGTTCATCGAACGAGCTCTTGATCTCGTTTGTGAAAACGGAGATGTCGGGTATATTGTCTCCCAGAAATTCCTCACCATCGAAGTTGGTAGGCAGGTCCGAAAACTCATCGCAGATCGGGAAGCTCTTCGCAAACTCGTACACTTTGGGGTGAATCAAGTCTTCGAAAATCATAGCACGTATACGTGTTTGCTGTTTCTCAATTCCAACGGGACTGATAATTACACCGTGGAGACTGATTTTGACTATGAAGCCTGGAAGGAAGGCGATCATAACCCCTCGGTTTCGACAGGAGAAACAGACGCCTTGTCAGACGAACCTTGGAGCTTCGTAGGTGATGCAGTTGATGACTTATTCAGTCGAATTCGGGAGGAATGTGAATACAACCTTGATGACGTAGCAGATGTTTTTGTAGGATTACAAACGAGTAGGAATTCGGCCTACTTCCTCAAAGATTATGAATACAGGAATGGGTTTTACCATTTCACTGACTACAAGGGTAACTCTCAAAAAGTCGAGGAGGAATTAGTCCGGGACCACCTACACACGTATAACAAATGGAAGCCGTCAATTAGATTCCTCGACAAGGTAATCTCCAACCAGAAGCTCATATACCCATACGAAGATGGGGAGGTCATCTCTCCCGATGAGATGCAAGACAGATTCCCTGAAGCTTGGGAATATTTCACCACAGACGAGGTGAAAAAGGATCTCAAAACCCGAGACCTATACGATACAGACGTTGATGGAGCATTCTACCGATACGGTCGTAAACAGGGCTTCGGGAAGATTGAAAAGGATAAGATCGTTGTTCAGGTTCTGGCACTAGAACCCCGATATGGATTAGACCGGAACGGCATTACGAATACCGCCGGCGGAAATGGTCCGTTCTACAACATTAAGTCTACAGATTCATTACCGGATGATTCCGAACACGTTGTTGATTTAGATCTCCGCTATCTGATGGCTGTGCTATCGCACCCGGTTATCGAAGCAATGGTACGGGCCCGCAGCACGTTCTTCCGGGATGGATACTATTCGCATGGCGGGCAGTATATTGAGCATATCCCCATCAAAGCGATAGATGAGAGTAGCGATGAAGAACAAGAAACCTACCAAGAGATAATCTCGGATGTTCAAACTCATATTGATCTCTCTGCAGACCTCCGTGACGAATCTGACCCCAATCGTCAGTCTCAGATTGAGACACGGATGGAATCTCTCCGGGATTCGATTGAAAATAAAGTTAGTAGCCTTTACGACCTTTCGGCGGAGCAGATAGAGATAGCTGAAAGCGTCTGATCTCACTATGGAATCTGAACAAGACCGGAAACTCAGAGGAGGATTTTACACTCCAGAACCAATCGCAGATTTTCTCGCTGACTGGGCTGTCCAAGACTCGACTACATCTGTCTTGGAGCCCAGTTGCGGTGACGGGAATATAATTGCCAGTCTAATCAATCGCTGTGAAGAACTTGAGGACCCAGGGCGAAAAGTTACTGGCGTCGAATTCAACGCTCAGGAGGCGACGAAAGCTGAAGAACGGGGAAAGAAACTTCGAGATGCTACTGAGCTTGAGATAATCAACGAGGACTTCTTCAAATATTGTATCAATCAGACTCGTTGGAAGCAATCGGAATTTGATGCTGTTGTAGGAAACCCTCCGTTCATCCGTTACCAGGATTTCCCGGAAGAGCAGCGTGAACGAGCATTGGAAATCCTCTCTGGGTCAGGTCTTTCTAAAACAAGACAGATGAATGCTTGGATGCCATTCTTAATCGGTGGTACCCAGCTCCTCTCCGACGACGGCCGGCTTGCGATGATCGTGCCGGCTGCACTATTGCAAGTAAAATATGCGGGTGAATTGAGGGAGTTTTTGATTGAACAATTTAGTCATCTGACGATAATCACATTCACCGAATTGGTATTTGATGATGTACTAGAAGAAGTAGTTCTCGTCCTAGGTGAGCGTAACGGGAAGAAAGCAGCCGGAATGAATCTGATTGAGCTTGATAATGTAGATGATCTGGAAGAATATACTCACAAGTCGTTTGATGAGTCTGAAGTCAAGGACGTTAAACACTCGACAGAAAAATGGACGCTGTACTTCTTAGAACAAGATCATATTGACTTAGTTCGTGAACTTCCTAATAGGGAAGGTATTGCTCCTGTTGATGATTTTGCAGATGTGAACGTTGGTGTAGTAACGGGTCGGAACGCCTTCTTTCTTCAAAGCCAAATTGAAGAGGAAACCAGAGGTCTCAGCGACTATACGCGGCCGATTGTCACCCGAAGTGCACACCTAGGGGATGGCGTTCGATTTACCAGAGACGTATATCAAAATAACATCTCGGAAGATCGACCAACAAGGTTGCTTGATATCCCCGAAACAGAGTACGAAGATCTTCCACAGGCAGTCCGAGCATACATCCGACTTGGGGAGTGGCACGGTTATCACACGGGGTATAAGACTAGCCTTCGCGACTACTGGTATACTGTCCCGTCAACTTGGATTCCAAGTGGATTCCTACTTAGACAGATTCACAAATACCCCAAGTTCGTATATAATGAGACTGACGCCACGTGTACTGATACGATCCACCGGGTCAATTATAATGGTCCTGAGGAGGATGCGCGTAACTTCTTCGCCGCGACCCATAATTCGTTAACATGGGCATTTTCTGAATTTATTGGACGTAGCTACGGTGGCGGGATTCTTGAGCTTGAGCCTAATGAAGCGGAAGAACTCCCCATCCCTACTAAAAACTGGGATGAAATTGATTTAGATCGTGTAGATGATCTCTTGCGCTCTAGTGGTCCTGAAGCAGTATTGGAATATACTGATAATATTCTTCTGAAGCAAGGGATTGGTCTTAGTGATAACGAGATTCAAGAACTCCGAGATGTCTGGAAAATACTGCAAGAACGACGACTAAATCGGTCCCACTGATACTGCAAAGGTAATTCTCTTTTTGAATCCCTCAACCTGATTGCAGATACATAATCTTAGTCCTATGAGTATCGCCAATAGTGAAGTGTGGTCGATAACTTGGTGGGAAGTGTTCGATGGATTCAACGCTTCTCATCGGCCCGAAACACGCCCGATTGGAACGACGGGCATTTCAGCGGGCTGCTGACATCGCCACCGATTCGCTGGGGAGTATTCTCTTCATAACGCGGAACGACGCTCGCCGGAGTATAGTTGAGGACCGCTGGGCCGCGTCCCACGAACCCCTCCGTCTTCGTGCCGAGACGCTCGATGCGGTCGTTCGGGAGTGGTACGAAGAGCTCCACGGTCCGGTCCAGCCACTCTCCGGACAGCTGAACCGCCGGCTGGCGGAGTACGCGCTCGACAGAACGACAGCCGAAACAGATGGCGCTCTTGCCGGCGAACCAGCCTCTGCCGCCCTCGCTGATTCGTTCAGTAGCCGCTTCTCACTCTTCGATGACGCCGGCGTCGAGACTGCCGACGTATTGGCAACGGAGTTCGAGGGCTCAGCCCTCGATGACCGTATCGCGGCAGCTACTGTCGACGCGTACCGCCACTATCAGGATCTCCATGCTGACTACGTTGATGAGTGGGTCTGTACTCGAGGAGAGATGTTTGACGCCGTCGCGACGACAGACGGGTCACTATCGGCGCTCTCTCCGGAACTGGATGTCGTCGTCCTTTCCGGGTATCACGAATTCCGTCCCGTCGAACGCCGCCTCATCGAACGCCTCGTTGACGAACTTCCGATGATCGCACTGCTGCCGCTCCACCAAGATGGCCGGAGCGGAGTCGACTCCGTTGCGGAGGACGCCTTGGATGTCTACGAAGCACTTGACTTTGAGACACTAGAACTCGAGCCCGTCGACGAGTCAGGGCAGGCCTTCGGAACGATCACCGAGTCGCTCTACCGCCCGGACCCGGACACTGTCCCTGCTCCAGACACTCTGCAATGGCGTGAACTCCCGACGCCCGAGCGCGAGATTCGCTTCGTCGCTCGCGAGCTCCGGACTGAGTTGGCCAATGGTCGCGATCCTGACGACCTGGCTGTGGTCGTACCTGGGACCGAGGCCTATTCGGGATACGTCGAAGACACGTTCGATACGTTCGACATCCCGCACGTCACGACCGCCGCCTCACAGCTGAACCGAACGTTCACTGGGAGCGTCGTCCACGACCTCCTGAACCTCGCCGAACCGGATCCGCGGGCTGAGGACCTCACGTCCCTGTTTGCGAATCCACTAGTCAATGTCGTCGACACCGACCAAGCCAACGCCGTCACGGCAGCTGCTCGCCGGCGTGACACCGTTTCTGTGTCACCCCTGCTCGATGACGTCGACGGCGAGGCGGCGGAACTGATCGAGAACCTACTGGCAACGCTAGAGACGCTCCGAACAGGCGACGTCGAGGGCGCAACCGAGACGCTCCGTCGACTGTTGGACGACCGGTTCGACCTAGAGGCGGCGACGGAGGACTACGCCAGCGGCGCCGAGCAAGCCGTCGAACAGCGAGCCTACAACCTCGTGGATGAGGTCCTCTCCTCGTTCGAGTCGCTGGCGGCGGTCAATAGCGATCTCTCCCCGTTGGCACTGTTCACCCGTGCGTTCGATGGTGTGCCGATCCGGATTCCGCAGCGCGCTGCCGGCGGCCACGTCGAAGTGATGGGTTTGCTCGACGCTCGGATGCGCTCGTTCGAGAGGGTGTTTCTCGTGGGCCTGACGAGCGAGCACTTTCCGGTGACGCCGGAACGCCCGGCTTTCTTCGAGGAGATGACCGACGCCCACCCGCGGTTCGACACCGGCGACGAGCGCCTCCGTGGCCGCTATCTCTTCGCGACGCTCCTCGCGAACGTCGACGAACTCACGGTCACCACACCAGAGACGGGCGACGACGAATCCGCCGTCGTCCGGTCGCCGGTCCTCGACGAACTCCAGCGCGTGACTGGCATCGAACCCCAAGACGGGCTCGACGACCGCGTGGGCTCTCGCGAAGACCTTCAGCGGCACGTCGCTGCAACGGCCGACCGGCGTGCGGCAGTCAGCCGCGCCGGCGACCGAGGTGATCTCTCCCCCGAGCAGACCAAGCGCACGGATCGGGGACTCCACTGTGCGGCCAACAGGGGAACGGCTGGCCTCTCCGACCACGACGGCGTGTTGGATCCCGAGACAGTCGATGAGGTATACCCTTCGTCGGAGCGGGAACCCTACAGCGCGAGTCGCATCGAGCGATACGTCGAGTGTGGGTTCAAGTTCTACGCCGACGAAGTGCTCGGAATCGAGGATCCCGACGACGTCGAAGTCGTCCCCACACCCCTCGAAACCGGGTCGTACGTTCACGACGTCCTCGAACGGTTCTTCGCGGATATACAGGACGAGACCGGGGACGGTGTCGATCTCACGGACTTCGACCGCGAGGACCTGGCGACACACCTTCGCGAGATCGCCGTCGAGGAACTCCGGGATGCTGACTTCGAGTACGACGGCCTGTTCTACGAATGGTGGAAGGCGGAGCTGTTTGCGGGCCTGGGTGACGGCGAGAGTGCTCCGTACGAGGCCGGGAGCAAACCCCACGACGCACCGGAACAGGGGTTGTTCGCTACCTTCCTCGACAACGAACTCTCGCGGGACGGCGCCGCCCGCCCACACCTGTTCGAAGCCCCGTTCGGCGAGGGGCTTCCTGACTCGGATGCTGGACCGTTCATGGTTGAGCGGCCGGACGGCTCGACTGTCTCGATTCGAGGTTACATCGACCGCGTTGACGTGAGTCGGGATGGCGAACAACCGACGCTCACGCTCTACGACTACAAGACTGGTCGAGCACCGTATATGACGAAGACGACCGGCGGCACGAAGTTCCAGCTCCCCATTTATTTGCTTGCTGCCGCCGAGGTCGTCGACGGTGACCTGTTCGCGGAGGGCTCGCTCTCGTCGACGTACTATCAGGTGCGACCGCCAAACGACCTCAAGGTTCCACGCGGCGTCGAATCGAAGTTCGATTCAGAGGTCGAACTCCGCCGGTTCCTGAACGATGTCGTTCCGGAGTGGTTGGGCCAGATCGACGAGGCGATCGGCAACGGACGGTTCCACACGACGCTTCTGTCCGCCCGCGGAGCAAACTGCCGATACTGTGACTACCGTCGGGCGTGCGATGTCCGCCATCACCGCAAGCGGGAGTTCGTCGAGAAGGTCCACGAGGACGAGGCTGCGTACGTTCCGCTTCGTGTTCACGATGGTGAGGACATCGAGGCGGTGATGAGCGATGACTGAGGACCCCGAGGAGATTCAGCTCACAGAGGAACAGGAGGACGCGCTCGCCCAGGGCCGGAACGTCGCGATCACTGCCGGCGCCGGGACGGGGAAGACGACGACGCTCACCGAGCGGTACGTGACGATTCTGGCCGAGAACCCGTCGCTCACTCCGGAGAACATCGTCACGATCACCTTCACGCGAAAGGCTGCTGCCGAACTGACCGAGCGCGTTCGGGAGGAGGTGTACGACCGGCTCGAGGCCGTCGACTCACCAGAGGCCTATCACCGCTGGCGAAACGTCCTCGACGACCTGGAGGACGGCTACGTCCACACCATTCACGCGTTCTGTACCCGGCTCCTGCGGGAACGGGCTGTCGAGGCTCCGGTCCCGCTCGGCTTCGACGTGCTCGACGAAGACGGCGCCGCGACACTCCAACGCGAAGTCGTGACGGAGTTCTTCGAACGCAACCAAGACGATGACGACGTGGAGCTCCTTGCTCAGCTTTGGAGTCGTGACCAGTTGGTCGATGTACTCGCTGGATTACTCGATGATCGCCCACAGAGCGAGACCGTCCTTGAGGCGTGGCGTGACGCCGAGGTCGATGACTACGTCGATATCTGCTGGGAGTTTGTCTGTGACCTCGATGCTGCCGACGCTCGACAGACGCTGTATGCGGACGGACTCCTCGAGCAGCTACGCACGGTCGCGGGCCGCGTCGACCGTGAGGGCGCTATCGCCGACGAGGACGGCCTTGGGGCCTACCGGACCTTCACCGAGGTCGCGACGACACTCTCGGACGACCCGGAGGAAAGCGATCCTCGCGACTGTCAGCGGGCAATCCTCGAGCTCTACGAGGCCTGTGAGAAGAAGAACGGCGGCCTCTACAGCAGTTCGAGGTACGTCGTCGGTGACCGGGACGATTGGGGTGAGTACGGTGACGTCTATGACGACCTGAAAGACACCATCGACACGGTCATCGATGCCGTCGAACCGCACGCGGATGCGGTCGAGACGACGCCAGGGGAACTGGAAGCGAATAGCGCTCACTACGCGCTGGCTCTGATGCGGGTCTTCGACGACGTCCTCGCAACCTACACCGACGAGAAGGAGCGCCGCGATACGCTCGACTTTCCCGACGTGATCGAGACAACCCTCGAGTTCTTGCGAGCGAACGATGCCGTCACGGAGCGGCTCCGAGAGCAGTTTGCGGCCGTGATGGTCGACGAGTTTCAGGACACGGACCCGCGTCAGTGGGAGTTGGTCAAGCTCCTCACGGGCGTTGACGAGCAGGCGGCGTCGAACGTCTTCCTGGTCGGCGACGAGAAACAGAGCATCTACGGATTCCGTGGGGCCGACGTGACGACGTTCGGGGATGCGCGCAGAGAACTCCAGACCGTCAACGAGGCCCGTGGGGTTGACGACGTTCCCGACAGCGATGCCGAGAGTCCGACCGCCCTCGAACTCTCCGGGAATTTCCGGACGCTGGACGAGCCGTTGTCGTTCCTGAACGAGCTCTTCGAGTACCTGTTCCAGCCGGAGGGTGACAGCCACGAACCCCACGAAGCGCCACCGCAGGAGTTGACCACACAACGCGACCGTATCGAGGACATCGAGGGACTGACCGGGAGTGTCGAGTATCTCGCTGTCCCCGACGACGCTGACACGGCGGCAGAGCTTTTCGGCGACGACCATCCGGTCGCCGAAGGTGCGCTGGACCACACCATCGAGGCCGAGGCGCAAGCGCTCGCTGCTCGACTGACCCACCTGTTCGACGATCCGCCGCAAGTCCAAGACCCCGACACGGGTGCTCATCGCGACGCTACGCCGGACGACACGGCAATCCTCCTCCGCCGGCGAACCCATTTGGATCGGTATCAGCGCGCCCTTGAGGAGTACGACATCCCCTACACTGTCGTCGGTGGCGTCGGGTTCTACGATACGCCTGAGGTCCAGGCGCTCACGAACCTGCTTCGAGTACTCGGTGATCCACAGGACGACGTCTCTCTCTACGGGGTGCTTCGGTCGCCGCTGTTCGGATTCGCGGATGATCGCCTCGCACCGGCGGTCGCAGAGGCTGATTCAGTGTGGGACGCGCTCGCCGAGACGGACGATCCACAGCTCGCGGACGCGTTCGACCTCCTCACAACGTGGCGGACTCTCAGCGGCTGTGCGACGCCGTCCGAAGATGGCGTCCTCCCGTGGAACCGCCTGCTGTCCCGAGTGATCGACGACACGGGGTATCTGGCGAGTGTGAGTGCTGATGAACGCGGTCGACAAGCCGTCGCGAACGTCGAGAAGTTCCGCGACCAGGTCCGTACTTGGAGCGAGAACGGTGTTCACACAGCTGCCGGGTTGCTTCACTGGATCGACCGCCAAGCCGAGATCGATCCTCGTGAGGGGGAGGCAGATATTCCAGGTGACGCCGAGGGCGTCCGGATTATGACGATCCATTCCGCGAAGGGACTCGAGTTCCCGATCGTCACGGTCCCCGATCTCGGGAGTGATCTCAACTTCGGTCGCTCCGTCGACGACTATGGCTACGTTCGACTCGTGGATAGAACTGATAACGCGCCACCGGTGCCGGCGGTCGGCGGGCCGAATCCGGGCGATGCGTTCTCCATCGAGAAGACGGCCGTCCACGAGTACGCCGACCGACGGTCGCGTCCACAGGAGCGGGCAGAGTCAAAACGCCTCCTCTACGTAGCGTGTACACGAACGCGGGATCACCTCCTTCTCTGCGGTACGCACGAGATGGATGTTGGCGAGTCCGGCGATATTGAACTCGGTGAGCCTGCAGCCTTCGACGACGCGGACCGGTGGAGTGACTGGCTTCAGCCATCCCTCCTCGACGGAGCACTCGTCGCCGAGGCGGTTCGTGACGGACAGGCCTGTGGCGAGATAGATGGGGCTAGCTATACTGTTCGCAGGCCGCCACGCCCAGTAGACTGGCACACCGACGACGACGCTGTTGATTCAGCGCCAGAGATATCGATTCCTTCACCGCCTTCACTCGCACCGGCGAAACGAATCGCGGCTACGACTCTCGTGAATGCGGTGGCGGATGCGTCTCCAGACGGTCACAGTTACTCTCAACGTGAGGAGTCGGCGGGCCTGAGTCCAACGACGTTCGGGACGGTCGTCCACCGGATCAACGAACTTCGTCCACCGAGAGACGACTGGCCTGCTCTGATACGACGTCTGAGTCGGATGGCCGGTGAGGAGCCGACAGAAACAGACCTCTGCGATGCTGTCGATCACGCTGCTGATGCGGTCGAATTTGTGGACCAGGTTGAGGCCGATTCCCAGCTTCAAGCGGTCTACGACGAGTACTCCGTTGTCGCTCGCATAGGTGAGTCGCGAATTGTCGGTGATATCGACCGGCTGCTCGTTACTCCAGACGCCTTCCACATTATCGACTACAAGACCAACGACCTCTCAGCTACGACGTCGGATGAGCTCGCAGAACATTATCGACCGCAGATGCTCACGTACGCGTTTGCTCTCCTACAGCATAGTCCCGATCGCAGTATTCGTGCTTCACTCCGATTCACCGATGCCGGCGTCGAAAAACGGTTTGAATGGGACCCGAGTGAGTACTCTGTGATCGAATCTGACCTTCGTTCTATGGCTGAGTTGCTTCCTGAAAATTAATTCTCGATCGGAATAGAAGCTCTTGCCAGACGAGGGTACCCTAGCTACACACCTCCAACCGTCGCAACTCTCTACTCATTCCACGTAAGCTGGTCAACGGTTGGAAACTCAGATTTTGCTGTCTGAGGCGGGTTGTAGTATCGGGATTTGATATCGTAGTACCCGAATTCGGGAGGGAGACGAGCACACGCCGTTGCCAGATTTTTGTCCGCAGTATGGGTAATCACACGAATTCGGGTATTTGCGTCGAACAATCGAACTGCCAACGCGACCAACGATGCATCCCGCCAGTTGTTCGTCTCTGGATACTTGCTTTGCTGGTTGAGAAACTCATCTGCAACGAATCGAGCTTTCTCAACCGGCCCAGCACTATTATCAAACCCTTTCGTTCGATCACCGGGCAGCGGTGTGGCTACTCGAAGCCACCCCTCTTCGATAGCCGAATCGAGGTACGGATTTGTCGGTGGGTCGGTATTTCCAGTATCCACCAGTTCGCGGTAGACCGCTGCTGGCACCCAAATCTCCGTTCCGACTTCCTCAACGGCTCTCTTGAGCGACTGTAAACGCGGGCTGGGATGCTTCCCTAAATTCCGAAACATTACCGTGTCCGCAATGTTCGCAGTGTACATCCTCGTCATTCGGTCTACTTGTCGGCAAATTCCCCGAGGAGATCGCCTTCGTCCTCGTCGAAATTATCCGGTGTGTACGTTGTCGGGGTTGACTCGTCGTCACCGAGATCGAGAATCGAATAGAGCGCTTCGACGAGATCATACGCAGTTCCAGGCGAAAGGTCTGTGAGGCTCGCGATCTGCCGGATTGTGACATTCCCCTTACTGTGTGCTTTCACGAGATCGTATGCGAGTGCGAATGTGACGATGCCGTAGTCTTCGAGAACCCGCTCGATCGCTGGGTATTCGTTTTTCTGTGCGATCACTTCGATAAGTTCGGGCGTGATCGTGACTTCCGTCTCGCGGACCGTTAATGTCAGTTCGAACTCTTCAGCGGTGTATACGGCGGTCCCGCCATCGTCGTCAACCTTGCTGATCAGGCCCGCCTGCTCCAGCTTATGGAGATAGTCGTACACCGTCTTCTTCGAGACGGTCGTTGATTCAACGAGTTCGGGGCCCGTGGCAGTCGCTGAGCGTCTAATTGATGTATAGAGGCTAGCGAGGGACGGGTTCTCGAGTAATTCTGTGAACGTGGGGATTCCGGTGATCATCCCGGGAGTGTCACCTGCGTTTCGCACGTGTTCGGTATCGTAGCTCATCTTGTATAGAGTTACGAAACTAGAAACCATAAATGTTTGCCACGGAAATGGGTTGCTGTAGTGTTCACAGGTTGTAGAGGCGAATGCCACGGGACTCGGCCCCGCGGTGGTTTACACACGAGGTAACTGCTTTTCCTCCTGAAGATCTGTACCTCGATAGAAGCCGTGACTGACTGCATACGTTACCGCCCCGTGGATTGGAACTCACTCCCTAATGGATGGCCTGGAGGTATGTCTCTATATGCCTGTTCCGTCTCCCGGTAACTGACGTTGAGGTCGAGGTCCTCGTACATCCGGTCGAGTATCGCGAGCGCCGACTGGAACTGGGCGTAGCTCTCGCGCATATATTCGATTGTCTCTGCTCTCGGGATCACCGGGTACCCTTCGACGTGCTCGATGTCGAGTGACGGGTGGGGCTCGAGGACGATCTGCAGCGGTCCGTCCAGCTCGTTTCGGGGCTGTCGTTCGAATGCGGTCGGGAGTTCGAACGACTCGAGAAACGCCTCCCAGGCGTCGACGTCCTGCTCACGAACAGCGAGGAACAGCGGATAGTCATCCGGATTCCGCCCAACTTGGTAGCCGCCCTGGATCCACACGTAGACGGCGTCGACCGCGTGAACGCGAACGGCCAGTCGCAGAATTGTGGGATGACGTAGGCCTCCTCGATGGAGGGTGGACTGACGGTAGCGCTGACAGCGACGAGCTCGCAGACTACGTCTCGTACGCGATCATTGATGTCGGCCTCGTCGAGCAAGTGCCAGCGCACGGACCGCGGACAGGACGGCCTGTACACGTATTATCGATCCAAATTCGGCAAGGTGACGCTTACCGACGGTGTCGACGAGTTGATCCGTGGTGAGCAGGCGTTTGAAGAGACATACGACGGTTCGACCGCTTAGTCACCATACCGCCGCTGCCGTTCACACGTATTTGACGGACTTCCCATTTCGACATAGAACGTTCCCGAAGTTAATTGGCGGCTTGTTGTCTTACCTAACAATTCACGTCTGTTCTAGTCCTTTTATTTGGTAAGAAATTGAGCAATTAGGGTGGGAATTACTTGCAAAAGTGTGTCTGGCCTTTACAGATCAGCGACGGTCTCGATAGACGGGCCCACCACTGTTTCAGGAATTGATCCAGTCGGAAGGACACCACGCCCCAGGATCAGAGAGAGTGTGTAACTCAAAATGGAAGAATGGTCAACACTCGATTGGGGCTAAAGATAGCTGTCTCGGAAGACCAGATACCCCCACGTCTCTCAGGAACTCCTCTCGGGAGAGTAGCCACGAGATTCTCCAGGTGGTTTTGGAGATACGGATAGTCGGTCAATTCGAATCATCGTGACGAACGATCCAGGCACCCCCCACCACCGTTGCAGCAATTTAGCTAGAGTGGAGGACGGGTCAAGTACCAAAGATGGTTCTGCGAAAGACACATTTGTAATAAATATCTCAAAAAGCGGGTGCTACAATCGTCTAAACGGCCCTTATTGCTCTCCTACAACTATTCGTCCCGGTCTGTTGTGACTACTAATCTCACGTCTTCGACAGCAACCTACCACAGAGCCCTCGATTCCGCGAAAGATAATCTTGGGACTACACCATACCGCAACCACAGTCCTCTGGTTCTGAAATAAGTTCCAAATTAGGATATTAGGAACATCACTGTGGACCAAAGCCCAAAATTAAAGTCTCCCCAGTGCCTACCATCTGGTAACGCCTGAGAGGGCGGAATCAAACGGTGAAGAAGACCAGTTGGCACTTGCGATGACAAGTTCGGCGTCACGCGCCCGGCGTTCTGTGGAATGGTCGGCGGGCCCGTGACGCGGGCAGAGCCGCCGCGGTGGACGCGACGAAACTCCAGTTGCCCGCTTCAAAGTGGGCGGGAGTTCGTCTTGAAACCTGCGTCTGCCGCGCTCCAGTCAGCAACCACTCTCAACTATGAGTGAATCCAACGACGCCGCCGAGCGCGGCAACGACCAAGGCGCATCGGACGTCTCGTTCACCGTCAAGTCCGGACGGGGCGACAGTCAAGAGTTCGAGTTCCAGAAAGGCACCAAGGTGGGCGACGCCGCCGAGGAAGTCGCCGAGACGTACGGCTACGACCCGGACGACCCCACGTTCGTCCACCCCGACGAGGGAGAACTCGACCGCAACAAGCCCCTCGCTCGGTACCACCTTGACGGCGACACGGTCACCCTCGTCAACGAAGAGCGGGGCGTCTAACGTGCAGGCGGACGTCACCCGGACGCTGGTCGAGCGACAGCTCGCCGACGTCAGAGAACTGGCCCAGACGAACGGCTGGGAGGTCGAGGCCGATCTTGACGCGCTGACCGTCGAGGTGCGGATGCAGAGTCCCGTCGACGGCGAGGAATACGTCGTCCGGTTCGGTTGCACGGGATACGACGAGAAGCCCCCACACGTGGAGATGGTACACCCCGAGACGGGTGAGGTCGGTCACTACGAGGCCTACTTCGATGACAGGGGGAAGAATCCCTTCCTCATCGCGTTCGACGACGGGCCCGAAGATCCCGTCCTGTGCCACCAGTACAACAGACGGGTGTATGACGACGACACCGACCTCCACAACAACTGGACGGTGGGTGACTGGCAGTCCGACGCCGGGACTCTGACCACCCTCGGCGACATTGCCGCCGACATCTACCACCGCATCAGCGACTCGGAGCGTTATCAGGGACGGTACGACGGTCAACGATGAACCTCATCGCCTCCCTACGGACGGCAGCTCGTCGCGTCTTCACGACCCAGAGTGCCGACGCTCTTGAAGACAAGTGGACGCCGCCGCGGCTCCTCGTCACCGAGGATGTGTGCGAGGAGACGCGTCGCGGCCTTCGGAGCCATTCGCCCTCCCGCGAAGATCACGAGGGTGTCGTCTACTGGGCAGGGCAGTCGCTCCCAGACGAGTCTGCGAAGGCCGCGCTCTCGGTCGTCGTCCCCGAGGCCACCACGACCCCCGGGTCGTACGACATCTCTGCGGTGGCGAACGCGGCAGTGATTGACGCCATTCACGACCATGATCTCGAGCTAGTGGCCACCGTCCACAGTCATCCCGGCGAGCGAACGAGCCACTCCGAGTTGGACAGTGAGGCCGCCCAGCTCCCGCACGAGGGATACTACTCGATCGTCGTTCCGAGCTACGCCGAGGACGGCGTCCGCCCCTACACCGACTGCGGTGTCCACGTGTACCACGACGGCGACTTCGTGGAGTTGGACGCCGCGGTGGTCGACGAGCGGGTTGAGACACTCCCCTCGGCGCCGACCTATATCGACACCAGAGACCGATGACGTCACTACCACCTCCGGACGAGTTCTACGCCGCTCGTGACGACCGGACGAACCGGATCAGTGATGGGACGGACTACCGGGACGCGAGGATTCTCGTCGCGGGCGAGCGCGACGTGTTGTCGACGTATGCCGGCCGGGTCGCCGCCCGGACGACCCTGAACCTCCTCAGTCGGTTCGCCCGGAACGTCGACGTGGCCTTCCCCTCCGTCCCGGCCGACGACGAACTGGAGCCGGCCGCACCGACGCTGGCCGAGCAGTCCATCAAGCAAATGCGGGCCGCCGATCCCCACGGCCGGTTCAGGTGGACACACTCCCCAGCTCCTTCGTCGTACGACTGTATCGTCGCCGTCGGGAACCCCGACCTCGAAGCGGGAGCCACGCCGACGATTCGGCTTGACGGCGGAGACTGGCTCGCCCGCGTCGTGCGGGACAGACCCGTGGAGTCTGTCGGCAGCAGAGACGAGAACCCGATTGGGCCCGCCGTGGCCGCGTGCCTCGGGGGCGCGGAGGCATTCAAAACGGTCGTCGGGGCGTCCAGGGCGGCCCTCACCGACGCGGTGACCTACGACGCGTTCCACCACGAGACGCACGGGGTGTCTGCCGAGCCCGCCACCCCGGATCTCCCCTCGTCGATCGATCTAGGCACGGCACGGATGGCCGGCGTGGGTTCCGTTGGTTCCGCGGCCACGTACTTCCTCAAGCGGCTCCCGGTCGAGGGAACCCTTCAGCTGATCGATTTCGATCCGGTGGAGTTGGTGAACCTCAATCGATCGCCGTTGTTCACCGCCAGCCACGCCCTTGAGGGGGCTTCGAAGGTGGAAGCTGCTGCCGAGTTCCTCGCCGACCACGTGGACGTCCGTCCCTTCGAGGGCGACTATGACGGGTTCACCGCGACCGACCCCGAGGCTGCGGACATTGTCCTTCCGCTCGCGAACGAGCGGAACGTCCGCCGTAGCATCCAGCACGACCGCCCGCCCCTGATGGTACACGCCTCCACGGGCCAGTCGGACGTGTTCGTACGACGGAACATCCCACTGGAGGAGCCATGCCTCCTGTGCCACTTCCCGCCCGACACGGCAAAGACTGATGCGGCCTGTGCCGCAGGGAAGGCGCCGGCGGATGATGAGGCAGAGGAGGGCGGGCCGGACGCCGCCTTCCCCTTCGCGTCATTTCTAGCGGGATGTTTCGTGGCCGGCGAACTCGCCAAGCTCCCGCTTGACGGCTACCCGTTCGTCGAGCCGATTGCGCTCGTCCGAACGTTAACCGATCTGGGCGGGGTCGGTGCGGTGATGCAGTACACCCCCAGTGGAGACGACGAGTGTCCCTTCTGCCCGAAGGTGTACCCAGAGGTGCATCGGGCCGCTATTGAGAGGACTCGGTTCGCACACCTCACTGGGGTAGAGCATTGACTGACAGAGCGTGCGAACGACGCTGATGAGGTGATCAGACGACGGCACACCAACCGGATTAATATGCCTGCTATTGCTCATCAGCACTATGTCACGTGATTACGACGTTGCGGAGCACATAGAAGAGGCCGAAGAAGCGGTGGAGGAGTACAGTGGATACGAGGACTTTGCGGACGCGATAGACGCGTTCGCGCAGTCCCAGATCGAGGAAGGTAACGAGGTGCAGATGGAGAGCGACGCGGAAGAACAGGCGGGACTCGCCCCCGATGAAACCGAGCGTGCGGCGGCAATACGGGAAACCGATGTACGCCACGAGGTCGGACAGGCACTCCACGGGTTGCTCCGCGAGTACGGATACCAGCCCCGACAGAGCTTCGGTGCGGACGCGGACGCGCGGCAGGACGACTAAGTCAAGACCGCCTCATTCAGGCCGGCGATTCAACTTCGTGAATTCGCAGGGAGTGCTGGTCGGGCAACTCTTCGATAAGCATCCGGATCTTCAGAACGCGCTCCTCCCGTGCAAGCTGCTCCATTGCTGCGATCTGTGACCGCTCGAAGGACGCGTTCCCTGTCTTGATCTCACAAAAGTACCGCTCCAGAACCGGCCCGTTCCATCCGTCTTTCACGACCACCTTGCAGTCGGGCACCCAGTTATTCCGCCCCTCGTCGTCACCGACTGAAAGGAACCTCCCCGGCTGGACGTCGACCTTCAGTCCGTTCTCCACTTCACCTTCATCGAGGGTCAGATCCTGCCGAACGAAGTAGTGGATTGCGTGTGGTCTGGGCGCCTCAAGCAGGATTGCCTCGCCGAGGGCGCCGTAGAGATTTGCACCGATGTCGAATGTCCACGTGTCTCCATCAACGTGTGCCGGCTCCTTGATCGACGGACTGTGATCCGCAAGTAGGTACGCGTCAACCTCGCTTGGATCGTTCTCAGCGGCGGCTTGAATACGGAGTGACCCCCCGGAGGTCGACAGCTGGCGGGCGTAGCTCTCGGCATGTGTCCGCGATCCGAATTCGAGAATGCGACTGTGGGCCTCAACGGCGTCGACGAGCGTTCCGTTCACATCGAGCACCCCCGGTTTTACCTCGACGACGAATCCCGTTCGATCGCCGGGCTCAATCGGGTCGACAATATGATCTACATCGCGGTTTTCTACCTCGGAAGACGGCTCGACGAGCTCTCCGTCCTCGAATCTTAGTTGAGATGTGTCCGATTCATCGTCGTGCATTGAGCCTTCCTCCGTGGTCGTGGTCAAAGGAATCCAATGTTCTTCCGAAGCCGTGACGTCGGCGGCAGGTACCCCTCCGCGGCCGCTTCGCTCGCCCGATCGGCGTAGTATGTCGTGATCGGGAGCTGGGCGGTCGCACTTATTGCGCCGATGTGGGACTGCGAGAGTAGGTACACCTGCGAGGCGAGTGTCCCGATGTCCGTGTCGCCCGCCTCTCGCTCCACCTGAATCGGCTGGGGGAGCCCCGTGTACCGGCTCGTAGCCTGTGACTCGGGTTTCCCGAAGGAAGCGAGGATGGCGTGTGCGTCGCTCTCGTTCAGTGCTGCGATCCCCTTGTCAGGGACGCTCGCTCGGCCGTCCTCGAGATCGAGGACACGTGCCGGCGACTGCTTCCGAACCTCTACGATGTCGTAGGTGATCGAGAATTCGGCGAGCAACTCTTCGACAGGGCTCAGATCCTCGTTCATAAAGCCGTCGCGGTGGACGACGATATGTTCCGGATACTCTCCCCGCTCTTGTTTGTAGCCGACGACCGCCTGCCGGACGATGTCCTTGAGCTTCCCCGGCGGGATCTTCTCGCCCGCCTGCGGGTTCGCCGAGGTGTACCCGAGGATTGTCCCGTCGTCGTAGATGCTCGTCGTTGAGGCCGCGATGTGGATGCGGTCGTCGCTGTCCTTCGGGTAGCGGTGCGAGACGTCGATCCCGATGAACAGGTCGGCGTCGCCGGGCATCGAATCCTCGGCGGTGAAGGGAACGCCACCCGCGGCCGCAATGAGTCCGAGCGCGATGTTCGGGAGCGCATTATCATCCGCCAGCGTGTCGATGTGCGCCATCTGGCTGTCGATGTGCTTCTGCCGGAGGGCCTTCTTCACCTCGTGGTAGATGTCGCTGGGGTCGCTCGCCCCGAGGTTGAACCCGTCAGGCGGCAGGATGACACACGCCGCGGTGTAGTCGTTCTCGTCAGGGATGTCGTAAATGAGGTCGCCGTAGATCGCGTCGGCCGTGTCGTCGATGCTGTACTCGTAGCGGTCGACCTCGTCGGCCTCGGCACCGATTCGAGAGAGCATCCGATCGAGGTTTGTCCACCGCTCCGCGTGGGGCCCCTTGTCGGGGTGGATGATGCAGACGTTGAACTCCGAGGGCGGCTGGTAGACCGAGTTCGAGGTGATTCGCTTCGGGTGGTCTCCAGACTGGTCGTCGCCGAACTGCAGAATGTCGGCGTCGGTTTCGAAGAGGCGTTCGATCGAGTACGTCTCGCTCTCCGACAGTGGGGTCGGGTCGAACGCCACGGCAGAGTCCTGAAGCGGGATCGGATCGAGGCCCTCCACGAATGCCGTGCCTCGTTCTAAACACCGCTGCGCGGACAGCCGGGTCTTCCCCTGTGTTGCCTCGTTGAACGCGGGCGCGAACGATTTGAGGTTCTCGAAGTGGGGCTGGAGGACGAGCAGCTCTTGGGGGTAGGTTTCCGTGTTGAGGCTGCCCTGTTTGGTGACCTGTACAACCCGACGGTTTGCACTCTCGAACTCGTCGATCGTCTTCTTCGATACCTGCTTCGCATCCCGGTGGTACTGGACGACGCTCCGGTTGCCCAGCTGGCGGAGCGAGTCGGTGGCTCGTTCCTGCAACAACTCGTCCAGATACGCTCCCTTCCCCGACTCGCGATACGTTACGTTCACCCTGAGTCCACGATAGAGGCGTGACTGGTCGACCTCGTCGAGTCGGTAGTCCGAGATGATCTTGTGGCGGAAGTCGACAAAGAGGTAGAGACATCCCTCGGGCGTGACCGTGAACGAGAGGTCGTATCGCTCGTGGAGCCGGAAGCTCTCCTTCTCGACGATCGGCTCCTGTGAGAGGATCTTGTGAATGCCGTGGCGTGTCCGGTAGTCGCCCTCGAGATGGCGCTTCACCTTCGTCTCGAGGAAGTCCTTGAGGATATGGCGATCCTGCGGTCGGTCATAATCGAGGCAACGCGTCTTGGGGCCCCTCGAGTCGGAAGTCGTCGATGTCGATCGCACTCTCGTCGATTTTCTCAAGGGCCACCAGCGTGAGCGGTTCGACGACAGCAACTACCGGCCGGTCGCCGTGCTGGCGTGCGATCTGCCGGCGTGCCTTGTAGGTGTCACGGAGGGCGGCTTCATCATCGTCGGGCAGATAGCCGTTGACCGCCACCAGTTCGTACTCGTGTACGGTTAGAGAGCCCGCGCGACCGGTGCTCGCAAAGGCTGTCAGGGCATGCCTCGTCTGTGTGGTCGCCGGGTCGGGGACTTCGGAGAGAGCGTCATCGATGTGCTCGTCGAGCGAGGGAGATTCCCTCGTGTGAGTCGGAGCTTGCTCCTCTGCGACGGCGTCCTTGGTGGCAACACCGGTGGAGGGCAAGTCCTCGGACGCGCTCGTTATGGCTTGTCGGTTCGTCGCGCTGTCGTCCTCTGGCGGCCCGTGACTGACCTCCGTCTCCTCGGTCGCGTTCAGGTTGTAGAACACTCTCCTGCTCGACTCGTTGGTGGTAAACTGGACTTCGGTGAGAGTGTAGGTTGCGTCCTGCTCGAAGTCGAAGTCGTACACCGCTTCGGGCGTGCTGTTCGCCCAGAGGGTCAGGTAGCGCGTCGTTCCTGTGTCGTCAATATACTGCAGCTTGCGATTTCCAGAGCCCTGATCGGGGTTGCTGTACGTGTTCTTGACCGTTACCACGACGGTGTACGTCTGATACTCTTCGAGATCGTTCCGAACGTCGGCTTCTTCCAGCAAGATGATGTCGTCAGTCATGTGTTGGAATCCTCCTCGGGCACCGCGAGGTCGCCCGTCGTTTCGAGCGTGACTCGTGTTCCGGCGTGCAGCTTGGCATTGAACGTGAACGACTCGGTCGCGATGACGCTCCCCCGAACGCCGACCACGTGACCACGCTGTCGGTCACCCCTCGACAGCTCCGAGGTTCCCGCCACGATCTCGTCGTTCACCCGAGTACTCCTGTCGGGGACGGAAACAACCCGCTCCCGGATTTCGGCGGTGCTCAGGCCGTCGAGGGTGTAACATCCCGCGAGCCTGTCCGGGAAGCACTCCCCCGCCTCCGCGGCGGCCTCGACCAGTGTTTCGACCGGATCATCGACGGGAATATACCACGAGCTGTCGGCCTTCGAGGGGTACTCCTCCGCGAGGCACATCTCGACGATGCCCGCGACCTTCCGGTTGTGGCACTCGCCGATGATGGCCGCGTGAGTCGCCCCCTGCTCCGCCCAGCGGGCCTGCCTGCGGTCGGCCCGGGTGATCCCGACCTTGACCGAGTCCTTGGCGACGAGGTAGACGACGAACGTGTGGGCGCACGCGTCCCGCTTGTACTCCGGGTAGGGGCAATCGCTCCACGAGCATTCCGTCCCCGGATTCCAGATGCAGGGGGTCATCAGTGGAGAGTCGGCACAGTCCCAGCAAACGTCCCGGTCGGGATCGACGTCACCGCCGCACGACGAGCAGACGTGGTCGTCGTGAACCGTGATCCGGATCTCATCCCCGATCAGTGCGTCACAGTTGACTGGGTCGTCAAACCCGAAGAACTGCAGTGCGGGCCGACTGTTGTACCACGTGAGATGGTCTAAATGCCCCTCTCGCTGGTGGGGAAAGTCAGCCGGCTTGCTCCCAAACGAGTTGAGCCCGACTTGATACCCGCTCATTGTGCCCTCGAGGCCATTCGCTCCTGTAGAGAGATCAGAGGCGAGGAGTCGAGCGTCGATTCAGACGAAACACACGGACGCAGTTCACACCGGCCGAATCTCTCTCGGGCCGGGGGTGCTCCCCAATCGCCGTCATCGGCCGCGCCGACCGGCACGGGGATCGTTGGCCTGCTCATCAGTCGTGTCTCACCACCGGGTGATCGAGGCCTCGGATCTCGACGGGACGGACGTTCGGCGCCTTGATCACCGCCTGCCCCTGCGAGAACGTGGCGAGGTCTTCAGGGGCGTACCGGCCGGGGATCGGGACATCCTCCCCGATCTCCTCCTCGAGCTGCAGGTAGATCCGCGTCCGGAGCTGTGAGCGAATCTGGTCGTCGATGTCCGTCGGCTCCTGAGTCACCAGCGACAGGCCGAGGCTGTACTTGCGACCGCGCTTGGCTATCCGGCGGAAGGACTCGACGATCGAGCGAGTCTGCACCGTCGCAGTATCGCCGAGGAACTCGTGGGCCTCGTCGAGGCCGAGCAACAACGGCGTGTCGGCGACGTTCGGGTCGGGGTCGTCGGTGGCCAGCTTGTTCTCGACGATGTAGGTCAGCAGAGCCATCACGACCAGCCGCATCTCCATGTCCTCGGGGTCACCGAGGTGGTTCACGGGGACGACCGTCACGCGACCGGGCTGGAACAGTTCGTTCGAGATGTCGGTGAGCAGGTGCGTGCCGGAGTCGAACACGTCGCTGAAGTACCCCTTATCGACCCGGTTGTTCATCGCCCGCCACGACTGGTCGTGGATGTCATACTCATCCGCGAGGGCATCGCCGCGGTCGTTGAGGTAGTCGATGAACCCATCGTAGCTGGGGTCTGTAACGTCGCGGAAGTACGCGTCGACACAGTCCACGATGGCCGCGTAGGTGGGCCCCTCCGCCTCGAACGGCATAATGAGTTCCGGATTCGACTGCACGAGCTCGAACGGCACGCCGAACTCGCGGAGGTTGTCGAGATCTGGCGTGGACTTCCCGTCGACGACTGGCGCGAACGTCCGGAGGTCGTGCGACCCGCACGCACCCGTGTTGATGCCGCCTACCTCGATTCCCTGTTCGTCAAGGCGCTGGCGGACATCGTCGGGAAGATCTCCCACATCGGGGTCGTCACCGAGACCACTGTACTCGGCTTCGGGGTCGACGATGACCATCCCCAGCAGCCGGTCTTCGGTGCCGCCGTCAGTGACGGTGATTTCGTAGGTCTGATCGGTCGCCAGCTGCCGGTACAGATTCTTGGTGAAGTGTGTCTTCCCGGCGTCGGTCGATCCGGTCACGAGCGTGTGCGTGTAGATGGCGGGCGTCGACGCGCTCCCAGTCCCGTCCGGGAGCTGGAAGGCGAGCGGGTCGTCCGACGGATGCCGTTCGCCGCCGACGGCGAGATGGCCGACGAATGGGCCGCGCTCGGGGAGGTTGAGTCCGGTCTGGAGGAACGCATCGCCCGTGGCCTCGTAAATCTGCGTGAAGGGCTTGGGGACGCGATCAACCGTCGACCGCTCGAGGTCGTCCTCGTCAATGCCCTCCACGATCGCGATGGGGTCGAGTTCGGCCGCCTGCACGTACTGCCGCTCGTCGATCGTCTCACCGTCGATCCCTCGCCGGATGTCCGACTTGTCGTCGATGTCCGCCCGTTGCTCGTAGCCGATTTCGATCACCTCCGTGAGCAGTTCCGCGTGGGGCTCGTTCTCTCGGCCGGGGTACGGGATCTGGATGTAGTCGCCGAGGCACAGGGCGTCGCGCGTGTCGCTCCGGACGTAGCCAATGATCTCGTGATCGCCACGGCGAACGCTGAGTCCCTCGCTCGCCGTGACGTGTCCGAGGGAGTCGCTCGTCGCAGTCGTTCGGAGGCCGCGGGTTTCAGGCCCGCCCGCGAACTCGAGAGTGACCGTTCCCCCGTCTTCCTCCGCGTCGGCCTTATCTTGCGCTGTGTCGTCCTCGGTGAGGTCGCTCATTCGGTCGACGAACTGGTCGAAGTCCTCGTTGGTGTCGCTGTCGCTCATTGTTCGGGTATGGTCTCATTGGAATCGGCAGTCTGTTCGACGGGCGATTCGTCCGTCCCCTCCTCGTCGGCATTCGCCGAGTCATCGTCGGCGGCCACGATGTCCGGCTCTCGGGCGAGGCTCTGTCCCCCGCCGAAGCCCCACCGCCTGTCGGTGTTGTAGTCTCCGACCTCCTCGGTGCCACGGATGAGCCCCACGAGGTGGCGGCGGGCTTCACGCGAGATACGTGCCCGGTCATCGGCACGCTTGATGGCGAACGGGACGTCGCCGGCCTCCGCGATGTGGGCTAGTGCGAGCTGTTGGAGGCGCAGCCGTCCCTCCTTCGCATCCACCAGCATCAGCGGTGCCTCGACCCGGAGGACGATGTCGTCCGGAAGGCGGACGAAAAAGAACGCCCGCCTGAAATCGCGGGGTTCTCGCCCGTCCGGCATCCGGAACCCGGCGAGCGGTTCGAGGTCGGTGCCGTAGACGCGCTGGTGGGAGCGGACGAGCCACGATGTGAACGTCAGGTGGTCGGGCTCGTCGTCCGCGAGCAGGGCAGAGACGAACTGCGAGTCGTCGTCCCACGGAATCCGCGGGGGGTCGTCGATTTCCTCCGTCTTGCTGGACAGCCCCTCGACGACATCGTCCGAGCGGAGCGTCTTGGTGAACCCCAGCGTGGGCAACCCTCGGCTTGCCAGCATATCGATCGCGTCGACGCGAGACTGGATGGCCGAGGCGGCGAGGCCCATCTCCTCGATCTCCTCGAATGCGATCGAGTCGTCCGGGCCGCGGCTCGTTCGAGACATGTTGACGAACGGGAGCACGGACATCGGGTAGAGGCTGCCGTCGACGAAGAGGGGGCCTTCGATTCGCTCTGCCAGCCGCTCGCTGTGCCAGCACTCCGCGGGGACGCGCGCGGACGCGCCGACCCACCTGTCGAGTTCGCTCCGGGCCGGGGCCTCCTCGACGGGCACGAGTGTGAGGGTCACGTCGCCGTCGATCAGGTCGACCGGAGAGTCGAGGCCGTCGAATTGGGCGTGAACGGCCGCAGTCAGGGTCTCCAACTCTTCCACCTCCTCGTCGCAGTCGCCGAGGGCCCCGCCACTCGCCACGGCGGCCGACGCGACCATCCCGTTGCGGAACTTCTTGGACGGCACCGTACTGGCGTCGACGCCGTACCAGCAGTCAAAGAGCGTCCCGTCGGTGAGGTCGCCGGCCGGCTCCCGGTAGACGCGCGGCGGATCGAGTGGTTCGACCTCACCGCCGTCGCGGGTCATATGGTCGCGGAACAGCTCCCGGGCGTCCGGGACATCGTCGTCCCCGTCCGCGTTCTCGTCGATGTAGCGGAACACTTCCTCGAGCGCCGAGACGGCGTCGTGGGAAACCATCCGTCAGTCACCTCCAGCCTCGGCGCT
Organism: Halopenitus persicus; assembly: GCF_900107205.1. GTDB lineage: Archaea > Halobacteriota > Halobacteria > Halobacteriales > Haloferacaceae > Halopenitus > Halopenitus persicus. The sequence goes on from NZ_FNPC01000007.1 coordinate 60,215, forward strand.
CTCGGGGCCGTCACCAACCTCGGGGTCGGTCTCGACCTTCGACCCGCCGTCCCCGTCGTCCATCTCCACGTGAATACGGTGGTCGGCGTCTTGGACGAGTCCCTCGTAGCGGTCGACGACGAACACCTGCGGCACGTTCCAGTCGCGGATGCTGTCGACGGCCTCCTCGAGCTGGTCGATGTGCGACTCGTCGAGGTGGTTGGTCGGCTCGTCGAGGATGAATGGCGGGAGACGGTCGTCGCGGCCCTCGGCCTGATCGGCGAGGACGCGGTAGACGCCGGCCCGGAGGGCAATTGTCACGAGTACCCCCTCGCCCCCGCTGGCCTTGTGGGGATCGCGCGCCGTGTCGCTGCCGCTGACCAGCCGGAGGTCGTAGTCCTCGTCGATGTCGACCGCCTCGTAGGTGCTGTTCTGGTACAGGTCGCGGAATACCTTGTTCGTGTGGTGCTTCAGGCGGTCGAGAACGCGCTCGCGCATCCGCGTCTGCACCTCGTCGTACGTGTCGGTGATTGCCTCGAAGTCGTCGAGGATGGACTTGGCCCACTGAATCTTCTCCTCTAGGTCAGTCTTCTGGTCGCGCTTGTCACGGAGTCGATCGAGTCGATCCTCGGCCTTGGTCTTGGCGTCCCGCGCGTCGTCGCGCTTCCCACGGGCGGTCTCGAGCTGCCCCTCCAAGTCGTCAACCACCCCCTCGATTTCCTCTTTCCGTTCCTGTAGTTCCTCTTCCGTCGTGTCGCCGAGTTCCTTCTCCAGTTCTTCGATTTCGCTCTCGATTTCCTGCAGGTCGTCGTGCTCGGATTCGATCTGCTCGCGCTTGTCATCGCGCCGGTCGCGGTATCCCTCGCGGTCGCTCTCCAGCGTCTCTATCTCGTTGTGCGCGTCGCGGGCCTCGCGGGCGACGTCCCGGGCGCTCTCGACGCTCGCGAGTTCGTCCTCGGCGGCGGCGAGGGCCACTTCGGCCGCCTCGACCGCGTCGCGGGCCTCGTCGAGCTCCGTCCGCTTGTCCGTGATGTCGCTCTCCAGCCCGGCGATCTCGTCCTCGACGTCGGTCAGTTCCTCGCGCGCGTCCTCGAGTTCGCGCTCGGCCTCCTCAACCTCTTCGGCGGCATCTTCGACCCCCTCGATGTCATCGAGTGCCGAGTCGCCAGCCTCGATTTCGTCCTCGAGGCCGTCTATTTCCTCGGTCAGGGCCTCGATCTTCGCCTTCAGATCGGCACGCTCCTCTCGGGTCGAGTCGATGGTCGCCTCCAGTTCGGCGATTTCGGTGGCCACGTCGGCGAGGGCCCGGAAACTGGCGGCCTCGAAGAGCGCCTCGGCGACTGCCTGCACGCGGTCGAGATGCACCTTCGCGTTATCGAGGTCGTCCCCGGCTGTATCGGCGGCCGACCGGGCCTCGCTCTGCTCCGCTTCCAGTCGGTCGATGTGGTCGCCGTAGTCGTGGGCGACTCCGATCTCGCCCCCGTCAAGTGGCCACTCCCCCTCGGCGAGCGACCGGAGATCATCGACACGTGCCGTCGTTCGGCCCACCATCTCCCGCGCGTCCGCGAGGTCTTCGGCCGCACTGCGGTGGTCGTCGAGTGCGCCTTCAAGTTGCTCGGGCAGCCGCCCGGTGAACACCGTGTCGATGTCCTCGGCTGTGACCGAGAATCCGAGGGTCGATGCCGCCTCGTCGGCGCGTTCGACAGCCGCCTCGAACGCTTTCTCGGGGTCGTCCACGTCGCCCTCCAGGCTCTGGCGGATGTCCTTGCGCCGCTCGCGGGCGTCGGTCAGCTCGTCCTCGGCGTCGCTGATCTCGTCCGCGAGACGCGACCTCCGGTCGCGCTTGGTCTCCCGCTCCGTCTGGAGGTCGGACTTCTCTCCCCGGAGGTCGTCCATACGGTCGCGGACGGCCTCCTCGGGGTCGTCGACGTCGTCCAGCGTGGCGTCGAGGTAGTCCCGGAGCACCTCGTCGCGCTCGGTGCGCCGCTCGTCGAGTATCGTCTCGGCGTCCTCGAGCGCCTGTTCGGCATCTTCGACCTCGGCTTCGCGAGATTCGCGACGTGACTCGGCGTCGTCCAGCTCGTCCCGCAGGTCGCCGAGTTCGTCCTCCAGCCGCTCGACCTCGTCCTCTGCGCTCTCGACGCTGGCACGCTTCTGCTCGACGGTGCTGTTGACGTCGTCGTACTCGTCCTCGTAGTGACCGACGGCCTCGTGGGCCGCTTGCTCGTCGGTCAGGTCGAAGTCGTCGACCTCGTCGTCGAAGTCGGCGATTCGACTCCGGTGTTCCTCGATGTCCTCGTCGCATAGCCTGATCTTCTCCTCCAGCTCCTCGATGTCCGACTGGAGATCGTCGATGGTGCTTTCGACCTCGTCACGTTGGCTCGTCAGATCGTCCAACTCCGACCGGCGTTCGCGGTGCTCGTCGATGTCGTCCTCGATGTCTCGGAGACGCTCGCGGGCCTCCTCGATCCCGCCCTCCAATTCCTCGATGCGACCCTCCAGATCCTCGATCTTTTCGGTCTTCGTCTGCAGCGTCGCCTTCGGGTCGTCTGCCTCGAATTCCTCGATGTCGTCGCGGACGGTCGAGAGTCGCGACCGTTTGTCCTCCAGCCAGTCCTCGACCGACTTCGACACCTCATTGATGTCCTCCTCGTAGTCGTCGGGTGCGGTCAGGCCGAGCAAGTTGTCGAGAATCTCCTCGCGGTCGCCCGGCGAGGCCTCAATCAGACGGTTTAGCTCCGTCTGCTGGGCGTAGGTGCTGTTGGCGAACGCCTCGTAGTTCATCCCCAACAACTGGGTGACCTTCTCCTCGATCTCGGTCGACTTCTCGCAGTAGGTTTCGCCCGTCCCGAGGGTGGTCATCTCGGCGCTGGCTCTCGCCCCACCGTCGCTTTTCCGGTCGATGTCCACGGTGATCTGGTACCGTTCATCGCCGACGCTGAAGATGAGTTCGGAGGAGGCACTGTTCTTGCCGTCCTGAATCAGGTCGACTAGTTCGTGGGCGCCGATTCGGTTCCGGCCGCGGTAGGGATACAGTGTCGTGTACAGCGCACGGGCGATGGTCGACTTCCCGGCGCCGTTGGGACCGTAGATCAGCGTCAGCCCCTCTCCGAACTCGATCTCCAGTTCGTCGTAGGACTGGAAGTTGCTCAGTGTGAGGGTCTCGAAGTTCATACGTCCCCCTCCGTCGAGATGTCCTCGAACCGCTCTGCCGCCAGCTCGTGGAACCGCTCCTTCGCGTTCGCGCGCCGACGCGTATCCGCGAGGTCTGGATCCGCGTGGCGCAGCAGCTCCTCGATCTCCCGAGCCTCGTCGCCGATGTCCAGCTCGCCGACGGCGTCGTCCAACTCGGCGTCAACATCGATCTCGCTCTCGGTGTCGATGTCGTCGAGGTCGCCGGCGATGGCCTCGACGACCCGCTCGTCAGTCACGTCCGCGTGGACGACATCGCGGTCGTGGAGGTAGTCGAGGATCTCCTGCTTCGTCACTCCGTTCTCGGTGCCGCTCACGTCCACGAACACCACCGCGTCCTCGACCGGGCCCTTCTCCACCACCCGTCGCTCGACCAGATCGAACGTGTCGGACTCGCCGAACTCGATGTCAATCTCGATGAACTTGCGGGTGTCGAGCAGCAGTCGCTCCCGATAGATCGGGGGTTTCTCCTCGGGGGAGATGGTCAGGAGGTCAACCGACGGTCGGGGCTTGTCACGACCTGTCCGTTCGGTCGCGCCCGGGTACCAGACAGGCACGCCGCGGCAGGTGTCGCCATCCCGTTCGTGTGAGTCCCCGAGTGCGACGCCGTCAACCTCCGTCCCGAACCGGTCGAAGACAGGGTCGAGGTCGATGATGTTGGAAGAATCGTGGTCGATGGGCTCGAGCGGAGGCGTGAACAGTTGGTGCATTGCGACGAGCCGAACGAGCCCCTCGTCGGCGGGCTCCAGCGAGAAGTCGGCGTCCTCCCAGTCAGGATCCCGGACTGAGTCGATGCCGTACAGGGCGACCTCGCCGTTGAGGACGGTCGGCGAGCGGGTGAGGCGGATCGCGTCGCCGGTGAGAGCAAACTCGTCCACGAAGTCCGTGTTCCGCCTGAGTTCGTGGTTCCCGACGATGACGTAGAACGGGATGTTCGTCTCCCGGAGGCCGCGGAGCGCCTCGTGACATGCGAAGACATCGTCGAAGCTGGTGAGTTGGTCGTCGAACAGGTCGCCCGTGTGCAGGACTGCGTCCACCGGGTCGTTGTCGTGGTCTGGGTGCTCGCCGCACGCAATCTGCAGCGCCTGTTCGAACGCGTGCAAGTAGTCCTCTCTTCGCGTCGAGTTTCGGTACTGCTGATAGCCGATGTGCGTGTCGCTGACGTGGAGGATCTTGGTCGTCATTCGATCTCCCACCCCTCCTGTTTGGACTCATAGGCGGCCCGAAGCATCTCTACTCCCAGTGTCAACTCCACGGAATATAAAACTATGTTCTTAGGCCATCAGTATGATCCTAAGAATCTGGATTGCGTTTTACAGTAGTCGTAACTAGATTAAGTTGTCGTTTATCGGTGTTCCAGAGATAGAATTAAGAGACATCGAACAGCATATGCGCTTAGAGATATGAACTCGAGTATGCAGACTGCCGAACTCGGGACAGACTACGGGCGGCAAAACCCGTGGTGGGAGACGGGCGATGTGTCGTCGTCTGCTCGGTATCATTCCGAGAGACATTCCGATTATCAGTACAAATTGGACAACGTCCGTTCCAGCCGATTCACAACCATAGCGGGAGCCGCGGGCAGTGGAAAAACGACGATCCTCCACCAGATTGCGCACGATTTAATCGAAGACGATGGCGTACCAGCTCAGAACGTCATATATCTTCCACTCGGGAACCCCCGGTTCCAGATTGGTTCGAACGTCATCCGGGATGCTGTCGACATTTTTGCGACCTACTACTGGCGCCGTGATGCCGACCACGGTGAGGGCTACGTCCTCATCGACGACGCCCACGCGTCTGACTCTTGGGACGAACAAGTACGGTGGTGTTTAGAAGAGTTCGACGACCTCACGGTTGCGGTGACCCTTCCGACGCTCAATCGGGCACAGACAGGCCCCACCGAAGATCTCGGCGTGGACACCGAGAGCGATCTGCTGCTCCCCCCAAAGTTCTACGACGTCATTACCGAGAGTGGGCGGGCACAGGTGGAAAAGAAGCACGCACGTGGATTGCGTGATGCGCTCGAGACGGGTGCGGACTCTGGCGACCTCGAACCGCTTCGCTCGTCGGTCGACGCACTCACCTCATCGTTGGAATCCACTAGTGCCGTCAAACGCGGTGTTTTAGACTACTTCAGAGGATCAGAGCGAGAAGTGGACACCGCGGATGTCGCACACAATCTGGAATCGACTATCTACAGGGACATTCCGAGGTACCAGCAATTTGAAGACCGGAGTGATCTATATGCCCTGTGTGCGATCGCAGCCCTGAACACGGGAGAGACGCTCGGGCTCAAGGATCTGAGCGGAGTATTGGAATGCGATCGGCGCACGCTCCAGCGATACCTCGACATCCTCGAGGACTTCTTCATTCTGACTCCCTCGTATCAGTACGAGTACGAGCGCCGGCGAAGTGTCCGACTGTACTTGCGCGATCCGCTCGTCGTCGGTTCGCTCGCCGACCTTGATTTCGACGGAATGCTTGAACCCGACGTCGAACGGTTGCTCACATCGACCGTTGTCTTCGATCATCTGAAACGACTCGGCTTCTACTACCAGAGACGGAACGCCCAAGTCCACTTCTGGGAGAGTGCTGGCGAGGCAGTCGATTTCGTCGTCGAAACTGGTGACGAGAATCCTCTTCCAGTCGTGACACAGAACGCATCCCTAGATAGCGATCCGATCAGATCGATTCGAGCTTTCTGTGACGACCACGACTGCGAATTCGGCATTGTGGTCGCCCGTGATCTCGAGCCATCGATCGATGAGGAGGTGGCAAAGCTGCCACTCTGGCTCTTGCTCCTCACAATCTGATCCGACCGCGTGTAGAGACTCTCGCTCAAGCCCTGATCGCGAACCTGAGACTTTCCAACTGCACCATCCCTTCGGACGACGCGTTCTAATACGGAAGGAATCAACTGAGAGCCACATTTATTAGGGTATGACTGAAGCAAGCTCGTCCGCGCGGTCGGCAAACGGACGCCACGCCGGGATGAAAGTGTCAATGAATTTGGTGAGGTAATGATGGCAAGAAAAGACCGCTACTACTAAACGAAACATTATAATATATAATATTAGCCGTCGTGAAGTCACTCCGGCCGAAATAGAGGTTTTAGGGCTGAACAGCAGGTTTTCGTATTATATCACGTGTTTAATTCGGAACAGGGGATCCCCTATCCGTTCACACGAGAATTGCTGAAACGGTGGTGTGGGTGTGGTATGTCTGTTTCTTTTGGGACCGTCCGTTGGAGACATTCAAGACATTCCTGCAACCAGGGTTTTATTATGTCTTGTCCAGATCCCGCATAGAAATACCAGCTCCAGGTCGACACCGAGATAGCTGTCGAAGTGCTCAAAGATACAGCTCGATTCACAGATATCGACTTTGAGCAGATCAGTGTTGATCGACCGAACGCATAGTCTTTTGTTGGTGACTCTCGACTCCCTTTTCTCCTGCCCAACACCCACCACCGTTTCAGCAATTTCGGGCATATCTGACGAACATTGTGGAACGATCCACATACCGAACGCCCCAGGACGTCAACGTCTTGCGTAGACACCCTCCACTGTTTCCGGAGCTTTTCGCTATGTGATTATCGGAGGGCCCGGGTATGCGTGATACCCACAGAGAGCCAAGATTTCGACGTCTCAGAAGGGAAGTTCTTACCAAACAACTGCCTGGTTATTCGATTAGATTTGTTAGATAAGATACGATCATATTTTTGCGATTTGAATCAGAAATCGGCCGGTAGAGCAGTTCACAGCCTGTTCTTCACTTGACGGAGTGGTGTGGTGACACTCAGAAATCGTAAGTCGATATTCGTTCCTCCAAACGATTTTTCTCCACCGAACTACAGCACTGTTTCCTGAGCTTTCGGAGGTTGGAACACTCCACTATTTCCGGAGCTTTGCTCAACTCAATCACAGACTGAGATCTCCAGCTGAGGTAGCTCCTCGAGTCACAACATCCATCCCCTCCACTGTTTCCGAAGCTTCACGAGAACCAACCCCCTCCACCGTTTCCGGAGCTTTTTCCAGTTCAAACAATCAATTAAAATTGTTATCTCAACTACATCAAGAATCTATAAATGAGATTCAATAATCGGAGATATCGGTCTACAAGAGGTTGTTATCATCAGCCGCCGACTGGATGATGTTCGCGGGTTCTTCAAAGCGGTTTGTTGAAAGAAGAACCTCGAGAACAGCCTTCAACGGAACGTTGAGCTCGTATTCATGATACCGACCAGCGGAGAGTCCTTCGTTCCGTTCGTACACGCTGATGAGGCCGAGCATGTTCATATCGGAGAGGTGATCGCGAACACGGCGTTCACTGACGTTATCAGCGTCGAGACGTTCACAGATTTTCACATATCGTTGGTACAGGTCGCGAGATCGCACTGGAACCTCACCAATCGCCTGATGGTATGCGAGCGCACAAAGCACTGCATGGCCTTGCGTCGTGAGTTCCTGCATCCCCTCGTAGAGTTGGTTCTTTTCGAGCTCGTCCTGGGCGTCCCGGACGTGATCTTCAGTAACGGCTTCCGTATCGTCCGCCTGGGCTAGCTCGCCGGCTTCGCGAAGCAGCCGGATCGCTTGCCGCGCCGAACCCGTATCCTGTGCAGCAAACGCCGCACAAAGTGGGACGACGTCGTCATTGAGGACATCGTCGTGAAAGGCTTTCTCAGCACGCGGATTAAGGATCGATCGGAGTTGGTTCGCGTCATACGGGGGAAAGAGAATCTCCTTTTCAGCCAGCGTGTCCTTGACCTTCGGTGAAAGATTTTCTCGGAACTGGAAGTCGTTGCTAATCCCGACGATCACCGGTCGGACATCCTCGACGTAGCCGTTCGATCGTGCTCGAGGGAGACCATAGAGAATATCGTCGGAGTGACCAATATTGTCGATCTCGTCGAGGACGATCACGACAGTTCCACCGAATTCATCGAGTTCTTCGTATAGAATGTCGAAGACTCGTTGCTGGGAGTACCCCGTCGTACTGATGCGGTCTTTGCCCTTACTCTCTCGGAGTTCGTTAACGAGAGTAACCGCTACCTGGTAGGATGAGGAGAGATTCTCGCAGCTGACCCAGACGGTCGAGAGTTCGACGTCGTCGTACTCGGTCGCATCGTTTTCGAGGTGGGAGAGCATAAACTTCGTCGCGACGGTCTTTCCCGTCCCCGTCTTACCGTAGAGAAAGATGTTCGACGTCGGGCGGTTGTCGATGATCGGTTGGAGGGCACGTTTGTACTTCTCGAGTTCCTCGTCGCGTTCACGGATGTCTTCCGGCTCGTAGGAGTCGTCAAGGGGTTCAGCATCCGCAAACACCTGACGATCTCGCTGAAACATCCCCATGAAAGGTGGCCTCACACCACGATGTAATAAAACCACCGCTTCCTTAGTTTCCGAAGCGTCCCAAGCTCTGTAGTATATAAATAAACACCCACCACGGTTTCCCAAGCTGTCTTCCTTTTTATAACACACTCACTCCACTGTTTCCTAAGCTATTGTAGAAACGTACCCTACCCCTCTAACGAACTCATCTAATAAGGGAAACTATTAAGACACTATACTAGAAACAGTACCCGCAGTACCCTAGAAAAGAACAGTAATAAATACAATATATTTATTTTATTACATTAAGATCCGAGACGTTCCGACGTTCTCCGGCAATATCTTCTGTATCCCACGCCCCACCCTCTTTCTCTAGACGGTAGCTTAGGAAACAGTGGAGTGAGGGTCTTCGTTATCCTTCGTCGATAATAGCTTAGGAAACGGTGGAGGGTTGCCTAACGCGTCAGGACGAAAACGTTCCGATCTTCACGGAAACATCGTCATTGTCTCGTACAACATCCTACGTTACTGACCAAGGAAGAGCTCAACTTGTCTCGGCCGTTCTTCTTCTTCTCGCACATCGTTCAGAGATACAGCTCGTACAAAGCTCCGGAAACGGTGGAGTGTACAGTCGTCTTTCGAGGATACTTTTGGAAAGTCTGGGATAATAAATCTCTCTGAGAAACCACCGTATCCGAAGAAATCTAATCGTTGTATACTCCGCGATGTGAGATATCTCAACCGGTATAGCTCCGGAAACGACGGAGGGATAATGTTTCAATCTTACCTAACTTTTAATTATTACCACGTCTATTGTTTGGTAAGACGATGTCGACTCAACCATCTGCCCCTGATTCGCTCCCGAAGTATCTCGCTGAAGGAGTTCCCAAACAGGACGATCCGACTCTCCACGAGCTCCAGGCGTGGATCGACGATCTTCTCGCGTACCGCCAAGACGTCGACGCCGACGACATCGACGTCGACGAGGATGAGTCGATCGAAGCAGTTGAGGACTCGAGCGACGGAACGGTCGTGATCAAGAAAGTCAGCTGTGGCAAAGACAGCTGCAAGTGCCAGTCAGGTGAACTGCATGGTCCCTACAAGTACACCGTTCGTCGACGGGGAGATAGCCTCGAGTGGGAGTATCACGGCCCGGTTTCTGATGGGTAAACGTGAATACCCACGTCAATCGAGTTGATGGAACCAGACACTCAAGACGGTGGCCGCCGTACCGATGAACACACTCTCTCTCTCCAGAAATGTCGACACCTGCTACTACTCGTATCGCGTGTGCATCTCCACAGTTCGTCGAGCAGGCTGAGCCATCACTGCTGGATGACTGGCTCACCTACTACGATCCGTCGATCGTCCTCTTAACGGGAGATGTTCCGGCACCGCGTGCTGCAAGTCGTCTTCGCCGACGTCTTGGTCCGGAAACTCTCCTGTACCATCCTGCGAGTAACGCACCAGCGAGTGGTCCACGTCGTATCGATGGCGTTCAGGTCGTCCTTGCACCGACCGAACAGTCCCTTCGCGAACTTCGTGAGTGTGAACCCCGGGACCTCGACGTCGATCAGCCATCGTTCGTCCTGAGTGGACTCCTCGAATTGGATGTGGACACGACATCACTCTCGACCACACTCGTCGGTCGCGAAGCGTACATCTCATCTCTTCAAACGAGCCAGCTCGAGGGAGAGTATGTCCACATCTCGGCGTCCCTTCCAGCCGACTATCGCCGTGAGTGGGATGGCCTCACCGTCATTGGTGGAGGGTTCGACTCGGGATATGCCGGCACTCCTCTCGTCGCTCTTGACTGTCGCGATGATGGACGTGTGCTCACGCGTTCAGTGAACCAATCGCAACTAGGACTTCGAGCGTTGGATCAGGTCGGAGGCAAACGCGCACAACAGCTCCGAGAAGCAGGTTTCACGAGTCGGGAAGATATCGCCAATACGTCTACGAGTTCACTGTCTGATCTTCCCGGACTCGGGCAGACGATCGCTGACCGAATCCAACAAAGCGCAACGGCGATCGCTCACGACGAGATCGTACGCAAGTCCGACGATCCGCTTCCGAACGGAGATCCTGTGTACATCGACATCGAAACGGATGGACTCTCTCCGACGATCACGTGGCTTATCGGTGTCCTGGATGGCACAGCTGCGGACGGCCGATACCTGTCATTCATCCAGACAAATCCCGACGAACCGGGACAGGCCCTCGAGGACTTCCTGGCGTGGTACACGGCAAACGCGAGCCATCGTCCTCTCGTGGCGTATCGTGGCTGGAAGTTCGACTTCAGCGTCATCCACGACCACATCATCGAGTATTGTCCACACTACGAGGACGACTGGAACAGTACCTATCGCTTCGATCCCTACCAGTGGGCCGTTGAGAAGCAGAACGCGATCCTTCCTGGCCGCACGAATAAACTCGAAGACGTCGCCGCAGCGCTTGGTTACGAACGTGACGAGACCGGATTGACTGGAGCTGCAGTTGCCAGAACATATCAGCAATGGATGGCGGACCGATCCCCGTCGACGGAGCCGGATTGGGATCGGTTCAAGTCCTACTGTGAAGACGACGTCCGCGGACTCGCTGTGATCTATGAGTCACTCGCGAAGAGTAACCGTATCGTATCGACCAACGAACCATCTCGCAATACCACGGAAACAACCACACAGCAACGTCTCTCTGATTGGTAACTATGAGCTCAGATCCAGACCCACCGGAGTACGCCCCAATTACTGCTCGAGGACTCGAAGGAACGTTTCCCCAGTACGAGGGTCAGTTACAATACGCCGAATCCGTTTCTGCACAAGCCGGTGCATACGTTGATCCGCACGAAGTACTCGATGCTGGACTCGCTGATTCGGTCAGTGAGTCTGTGGGGGATCTTTACACCCACCAGGCATTTGCCCTCCGTCACTTAGCAGATGGTGATGACGTCTGTGTCGCAACCTCGACGTCATCGGGAAAAACCTACGTCTATGCCCTTCAAATTGCTCGGAACTATCTCGCGGATCCGGATTCGACGGCACTTCTCGTCTACCCGACGAAGGCGTTATCTCGAGATCAGGAACAGGAACTCAACGAGTTCTTCAGCACGCTGGGATTGAACATTTCCGTTCGAGTATACGATGGCGATACTCCCCAGGATCGCCGAAAGCAGATTCGGGAAACGGCCGACGTTATCATCACGAACTTCGTCGGGGTCAACGTCTACTTGGCACACCACACGCGATGGCACACGTTCTGGGCAAACTGCGACCTTCTCGCGATCGACGAATCCCACACGTACACGGGCGTCCACGGGATGCACGTTGCGTGGACGATCCGCCGATTACGACGGATCCTTGAACACTACGACAGTGACCCGCAGATCGTCTGTACCTCCGCAACGATCGGGAATCCCTCTGAACACTCGCGGCGACTAACCGGGAAATCGTTTACCGTCGTTGATGAAGACGGCTCGCCTCGAGGCAAGCGTGACATCGCGTTCTGGAAGCCACCCGTCGACGACGGGATGTTGGGTCCTGATGCCGACTTCGAGGAATTTCAACAGGCGCAAACGAATCCTGTTCGCGAAGCGAGTTCCGTTCTTGCGCATCTTGGACTCAACGGCATCCAGACGCTGATGTTCACTCGGAGTCGGAAGAATGCGGAGCTCGGAGCGAAATACGCCAGTAACGCGGCGAGTTCTCACCCAAACTCCGGCTATCTAAGCGTCGAACCGTACCACGCCGGCCTGGGGAAGGAGACACGTCGTGGAACCGAATACCAGTTCAAGAGCGAGCAACTTGACGGCGTCACGTCGACGAACGCCCTCGAGCTCGGGATCGACATCGGTTCGATGGATGCAACGATACTCACGGGATATCCGGGTACCCGACAGTCGTTCTGGCAGCAGATCGGACGATCCGGCCGTGGCGATTCTGATGCCCTCTCGGTGTTCGTTGCTCGTGCAGACGCGATCGACCAGTACATCCTCGATGATCCTGCGTACGTTCTCGGCGATGCGATCGAGGATGCCGTCATTGGGCTCGAAAACAACCCTGTCTACGCACAGCATATCCTGTGCGCTGCACAAGAACACCCGCTGACGGCCGCCGATCGGGAGTGGTTCGATGGAGACCGCCTCGATCGTGCCGTCGAGATGTGGATCGATGCCGGAAAACTCGCAGGTGATCTGTCGCGAAGCGTCCGCTATACCGGTTCTCCGCGACCGCAATCCGACATCTCGATGTATACGTCCTCAGATATCCAGTTCGACGTCCGCTGTCAGGATCGGGACATCGATATGGAGCCGATCGACCGTGAACGAGCATATCGAGACCATCACGAAGGCGCGCTCTTTCTCCACAACGGGGTCCAGTACGAGGTCGTTGACTTCGTCGAAGACGTTCCAAACCCCTACATCACCGTCGAAGAGGTTCGGACGAACGAGTATACCGAGACGATCTCCGAAAAGACCGTCCGTAATATCGATCCCGAGGCAACCCGAGATCTCGGGAACGGATACCAGCTCTCCTGGGGAACGGGTACCGTCGAGATCCATTATACGCACTTTCGGCGGAAGGACATCAATTCTGGCTCAGCGACCCAACCGTTACGATCCACGGGCCTTCCGCCGATCGAACTCAATACACAGTTGATGTGGATCGAAACTCCACCGTCACTGCAGGATGACGTCCTTCGCGAGATCACGGGTGAAGATTCTTCGACGCTAACGGACAGCGACGTAATGGAAGTCTTTGGTGGTGGCCTCCACGGCGCTGAACACGGAATGATCAAGCTCACACCCCTCGAACTGCGGATGGACAAATCCGACCTTGGCGGCTTGAGTACTATCGCACACCCGGAGACGGGCGTTCCAACGTGGTTCATCCACGACGCTGTCGAAGGAGGGCTCGGCTTTACCAAACGAATCTTCGACCAAACAGCGACGATCGCTGAACGGACTCGCGAGCGAGTGAGCCAGTGTGACTGTAACGGAACGAGTGGCTGTCCTGCGTGTATAATGGACTCTCAATGTGGGAACCAGAACCGGTTCCTCCATACTGACGCTACACTGCTTGTACTGGACAATCTGATCAACCAGCTCTAGACAGTCGTCTGGCACGATAGTGTTCCTTCAAAACGGGTTCGCTAGATCTGTTTGCGTTAGGCGAATGGCCCCTTGTTGGACTGCGTTTTCGACAGCCGACTGATCGGTCATTAGAAAACAGTTGTAGCCATTGACTGTCCGCTGGACGACGGATTCTTTGAAGATATTGTCCGGGTGATCGGTATATTTCTTCACTACCACAACGAATTCCTCGGTCACGTCGACGTCGACGAGTCCATATCCGTGATCCTCGAGAAACTCCCGGAGTTCTTCAAACTCGTTCGCAGGAACTTCGAACCGATATTGATGGTTGTTGTAGTACCGCTTCAGCCGGTCGAATACCTCGTCGTCATCGAAGAAATGCTTGAAGAGATGAACGTCGTCGACGACAAAGACGTTGACTCGTTCGTCACCCGCTCGGCGGAATTCCGCCATTTCACTCTGTTATTGAGGCTACATATAATTGAATATACCGGCAGTAGCCACTCTGAACGTATTTTTCTACTTCCAGATTGTTGAATATCCAATCGAGGAGTTGAGCTCCGTTGTGTCGTCGAGGATTTCGTCCATCTAGTACATCCTTAAGGACACCGACGCAAGGCCTCCTCTAGGTAACTTAGATCTCTATCTAAGATGTATCTGATTGACATCTGAGTGGGCTATCTAATGTATGTATCTAAGGTATCTTAGATAGAGATCTTATGTATATGTCTATAGTAGGTATCTAACTAAGGTAAGATAGTTGGACAACTGTCTGACGTACCTTCATTAGCCAAGAGTTCTATCTATCTCATATGCTTGCGTACACGGTATACAGTGAGGCGGGCGGTGTCGGCAAGACGTCGCTGGCGGCGAACGCCGCCATAGCGCATCAACGAGCCGGACTTGACGTGTTGGTCGTCCCGCTGGATCCGCAGGATGGTGACTTGAGCCGCCTTCTGGGTGTTGACTCCGATCGTGCGGACGCCAGCGCCGATAGCTTAGTTCGCCATATGGTCGGGAGTCCACGGGGTCCCTTCGAGGACCTCATCGAGACGGTGGAAGGAATCGACGTCATCCCGGAACACAACTCACTGTCCGATCTCACTCAGCATCTCGATCGTGAACAGAAGAAAGCCGAGGACTTCGGCGACGCGTACAACGTCCATGCACAGCTCCGTCGCGTTCTCGGCGACGCCGGTGTCCCTGACACGTACGACATCCTCATCTGTGATCCGCCGGCGACCGAAGGATCCCACCTCTATAACGCGATTTATGCGACGCGAAACCTGCTTCTTCCCATCGAACCATCGGCGAAGGGACAAGCTGCCGTCGAGGGGTTAGAGGATCTGGCAACCAACTTCGCTGACCAACTCAACATCGATGTCGGCGTGTTGGGCGCTGTGCCGATTGGGTTCAAGGGAACTCGTGATCAGGAAGCAACGTTGGAGGCAATCCCGTATGAAGTCCCTGAGATCATCGCCGACAGGACGTCGCTGATGGAGGGCTGTTGGCGCCAGCAGTGTTCGGCGTTCGAGTACGTCCGAACTCACCGTGACCGCCGTCGTGAGTACGAACTCGACACCCTTGCACAGTTCGATCGGATCGCTCGGTTCATCGAGCAGCAGGGTGGGATCGAAGCCCCTGACCCACCGGAGCCCGGTGCTCTCGATATTGACGAACGAGAGGTGACGGCCTGATGGGGGGATTCAAAAGCGGCGCTGCGGACGACGATTGGGGTGATACCGGAACGGCTCCTGACGCCGAGTCGACAGCCGAGACGGAGACATCTCGACCTGACCAGTCGAACGACTTCGAAACGCCTGAGACACACGATTCCAACGTCCATTCGAATTCGAAGACCGATCGATCGAGTCCCACACAAGGCGATCTCCCGTGGGTCCTTACTCGGAACAACATTACCGATGGCCGCGATCAAACAGTACAGCTCCACCTACAGCAGTCGACGGTTGACACACATCGTGAAGCAGCGCAGACGATCGAAACGAAACTGGGCGAATCGGTCAAAAAAGCCGATCTACGTGAGGCAGCGTTACTCGTCGGACTACAACACACCGATGAGGTCGCTGCGACACTTCGTGAGTGGGGTTACGATCTGGAGTGACTACGACGACTGCGTAGGGCGCCGTGTTATTGAAGATTCAAGGCTAAAACTCCGCCGTTCAGGGCGGGGATACAGCCGACCATTCCTACACGGGCCACGCTCGACAGCAGTCCGGATATTCCACGCCCAGTCGTTAGTTTTAATATATAATCTTCCATAACTTGTTATGAACACAGTCCGATGCTGGAGACAACCCGCACCTATCGAGCGAAAATCGTCAATCACCAACAGGTGAGCGACGACCTCGACGAGTGCGGGTTCTCCGCGTCGAAACTGTGGAACGTCGCCCGATACTACACGCAAGGTCGATGGGACGAAGACGGAGAAATCCCCGACGACGGCGAACTCAAATCCGAACTCAAGGAACACGAACGATACAGTGACCTCCATTCTCAGTCAAGTCAGCGAGTTCTCGAAGAGCTTGCTGAGTCGTTCACCAGTTGGTACAACGCACGCCAACGCGGAGACGAGAACGCCAACCCACCCGGCTACCGTAAACACGGCGACGAACACCCGCGTTCCACGGTGACGTGGAAGCAGAAGGGCATCAAGCACGATTCTAAGCACAACCAACTCCGTCTGAGCAAAGGCTTCAACCTGAAGACCCACCGCTCGGACTTCATCCTCTGTGAGTACGAGACGCGACCCGACGTGACCGTGGAGAGCATCCAGCAAATACGAGCCGTGTGGAACGGCGACCGCTGGGAACTCCACCTCGTCTGCAAGGTCGAGATTCCCGTCGAAGACGCACCCGGCGAGAACACTGCTGGAATCGACCTTGGCATCAGCAACTACCTCGCCATCGCCTACGATGACGGTGACGCCGAGTTGTACCCCGGAAACGTGCTGAAACAGGACAAGCACTACTTCACCCGTAACGAGTACGATACCGAAGGTGAGAACGGCCCGTCTCGTCGTGCGCTTCGCGCTCGACGGAAGTTGTCCCGACGGAAAGACCACTTTCTTCACGCCCTCGCCAAGCACATCGTTGAACAGTGTATCGACCACGAGGTCGGGCACATCGCCATCGGTGACTTGAGCCAGATTCGTGAAGACGAGAACGGTGACGCTCGCAACTGGGGCAAGCGCGGGAACAAGAAACTCCACGGCTGGGAGTTCGACCGATTCACGAACCTGCTCGAATACAAAGCCGAGGAACACGGCATCCTCGTAGACCGCAAGAGCGAGCGAGACACGTCAAAAACGTGTTCGTGCTGTGGTCGGAAACGAGACGCCAATCGCGTGGAGCGTGGCTTGTACGTCTGTGAGTCGTGCGGTACGACGATGAACGCTGACGTGAACGGCGCGGTGAATATTCGCAGAAAGATAACTCAGAATCCTCCGACGGAGGATATGAGTAACGGTCGTTTGGCACGGCCAGTAGCTTACCTGTTCAATCAAACCTCGGGGTCGTTCCACCCGAGGGAACAGGTGGGTTCCAAACCGTAATATCCCAACGCTCGGGAATCCTCGCCCTTCAGGGCGGGGAGGATGTCAACACCTAACTTCTGGATCGGCCACTGGTTCGGCGAAGGCTACTGAATTCTTCACGTCCGTGATCTTGACGTCAGCTATATCGCCGGGCTGGGTCCCAGGAACAATTACGATGAACCCTCGCTCGACCTTCGCGATTCCGTCACCTTGGTCACCTAATGTGTCAATGGTAACAGACCGCACTTCTCCCTCTTCTACTGGGGGTGTATCATTGCCGTTGCGATTTGAGTCATTGTCGTTCGTCGCTCGTTCCGAGCTGGCTGCTTCATCTTGAGCTTCCTTTGCTGAGGCAAGCAACGCCACCCGGTAGACGTCATCAGTGGTAAGTGAGCTTCCGTCGACTATCTCCTTCGGGATTGAAATCGTATACTGGCCATCGCGCTTTTCAAGTGTAGTTTCATAGAGAAGGCGTAGCGAGTCAGGTATCTCCGTCATTACCGGTTGTATCATAGGCTAACTAATGGAATTTGGGTATCCAGTATATCAACGGTCTTCGCGAATTTGCTCACTGGAAGTTGAGACTGCCTGTCTAGTGTATGCTTCAGAGTTGGTCGATCGGCAGAAGAGCGAATCTGATATACAATAGATTCTCAGTCGACTTATGGGACCAGCTGGTAGAGCAGGTCCAGACCAGCGACCCCAATCAACAAACTTCCCAGTAAAAATCCGCTTCTCACAAGACGTGTGGATTGGCTTCCTCGGAACTGGAGCATTTTTGCCGTGAATACTACAACCACTCCAATCCCACCAACGATTGGTGTGTCTCCTACCGAATCATCACTTGGTTCCAATGGTGTTTCTGGCGTTCCGTCCCTATGTTCCAGGTGCGAAAGGGCAGTCCCGCTACCGATCACTGAAAGTATCGCTATCGCCAGCAGGAGCCGGAGTAGGAAATGGACTCTGCTCCTCATATATACTCCCGCTTCTTTGGGTCGAGAGTGCTGATAGCCCTCTTAATGTCCAGATCCAGTCCCCAAACCCCTCCAGATTTGTCCGGGTAAGGTGCACTCTGCCAGGACGTCAACAACGATGTCTGTCTGTTGATCCACCTACAGGAATTCATCGTGGAGCCACGGGAGAAATCCCGACAGGAAGCGATCGGTTGCGGGCATAAAGTGCGATCCGAAATGGTAGGTGGGATCAAGCGTAGTGACGAGTGTCTGCCCTGCCCACGTTTCCGTATCGATGTATAGGACTGCATCTCCTTCGTCGTCCTCGATTAACACATCTGCCTCCTGAGGCGGGTCGAACGATCCGTGGAAGTGCCACTCGCAGTCACTAGGCGGTATATGTTCGAAGAACGAATGATCTCGTCGGGGGAATCGAAGGCCGCTGTCCCCGTTTTCGTTGAGCCACCACCAGAAGTTGGTCGGTCGGTGGGTCCACTCGATCTCCGGCATCCACGGGTCAGGTTGCTGACCGAATGTGACGACGTCCCCCCCATCCTCAAGGAACTCCCGGAGACGGTCGCCGTGTGCATTCCGGGCCTCGATGTGCAATCGTGACGGAATAAACAATCCGTCGAACGCGTCCAAGCCACTGTCGGGGATGTCGAGGACGTGAACGACCTCGTCGAAGTACCGGGCATACTCGGATTCAAGTAGCGTTCGTCGGTGAGGCGCCGAGCCACCGTACAGAGCCGCGAGATCACTCATGTGCGATCACCCTGTGCTGATGCCGTGGTCGACCGGACGGTCGAGACCGCCCGCATCCACGCGACCAACTGTTCCGGGACACGTTCTGCCGTCGTGTCACGCCGCCCGAACCCGATGAGGTCGTTCCCGCTGTGGACGAAAATTGTCCCGGCAGTGCTCTCATCGTCAATGTAGACGACCGGTTCACCGTCACGGAGTCTGAGGAGTGTCGTGGCGTGCCCCGGAGGCGGATTGTGGCCGCGAGCGAAGAAGCCAGCGACGCCGCGCTGGTAGGTGAGGTCGGACATTTCGACATCCTCGAAGATCGGATGCGGCGTCACCTCGACAACGGTATAATCATCGTGTGACTCGATAGACTTCGGCTCGAAACACCCTGCACCTGGGAGCCACTGCCGCAGGAGGTGGCCACTGAATGCGACGACCCCGCCTGCCGCGAGAAACGAACGTATCTGATCTCGGTGTCGATAGAGGTGATCCTGATCGACTTGGCTGGAGACGATGAGGCCGGGGAGCCCCGTCAGATCGACGTCTGGGAATTCGTACATATCGATGCGTTGTAGGTGGGTCTCCACGAAGTCCGACTCGACGAACCGTCGCGTGAATGCGTCGTCTGGGTCCAGAAACCCGACCGGTCGATGTGTCTGATGTTCTGTCGAAATCATTGGTTGGGTACGATGGGCTGCGGTTGCTCTTTGGGGTCGGCCTGCCCGCCACTCGATACCGCGATGGCCGCGTCGATCAATTTCTGCGTCTGTTCGTGTTTCGGCTGTTGGAAGATCGTCGTCGGCGTTGCCTCCTCGACGATGCGACCATCGTGCAGGACCGCGATTCTGTCGGCGAAGGCACCTGCCTGGGCGATGTCGTGCGTGATGTGCAGGAGTGCGATATTCCGCTCGTCGATCAACTCGTACAACAAGGTGAGGACTTCGTGCTGGAGCGGCGCATCGAGCATCGATGTGGGTTCGTCCGCGATGAGTACCGTCGGCTCAAGCACGATAGCACGGGCTAGTGCAACCCGTTGACGCTCCCCACCCGACAGTTGGGTCGGATACCGCCCGGCGTACTTATCCGCTGGTTCCAGCCCAACGTCAGCGAGTGCTCGCTGGACGCGTTCTGCTCTTTCAGGATCTGTCCCTACCTCGTGGATGTCAAGCGGTTCGCGAACAATCTCTCCGACTCGACGATTCGGCGGGAGCGACTCGTAGGGATCCTGGAAAAGGTAGTGTATTTTGCGGGCGAGTTGACGCTGACCGCGGTCGTGCCACCGATCTAGGCTCTTGCCATCGATAGTTATGCTTCCATCATCCGGCGATTCGAGGTCAACAGCCATCCGACCGAGCGTGCTCTTTCCGGCGCCGCTCTCTCCAATCAGTGCAACTGCCTCGCCGCTGGCAACGCCGAGATCTACACCGGTCAAGACCTGCTCGTCCTTACCGAACTCTTTCGAGACATCTTCGTATATGAGAGACTGTTGGGAACCTAGTTCATTATCTCGAGCGTCTCGCTCGAAGGCGGTATTCGTCGTCTCCGAGACCGCTGTTTTGGTCTTGTTGAGGGTGATTGGCTCCGAGACTGGGAGCGGCGTTCGAGCATCGAGCAGTCTCTTTGTGTAGTCGTGCTCGGCCGACGAAGTGAGTCGACTGGTCGTACCGATCTCGACGACTGACCCCGCCTGCATCACTGCCAATCGGTCTGCCACACGAGTCACTGCCGGAAGGTCATGGGAGACCACTATCATAGCGAACCCGCGGGCCTCTTGCAGCTCCTCAAGTAACTCGAGGACAGTTAACTTCGTCACGACGTCGAGTCCCGTCGTGGCCTCGTCGACGATAAGAACCGACGGGTCGTTCACGAGCGCGGTCGCGATGACCCCTCGCTGTCGCATCCCACCGCTCAGTTCGTGAGGGTATTTGTCATAACTGGATTCATCGAGTCCGACCGTCTCTAGGATCTCGTGGGCTCTCGTCACTGCTTCGCCGCGGTCGCAGTCCCGGTGCGTCTCGATCGCCTCCACGATCTGCTCGTCTAGCCGTAGTCGTGGGTCGAGAGCATTCATTGCCTCCTGTGGGACAAACCCGATCTCGTCACCTCTGATGTCCGAGAGGTCGGCATCGTCTTCGACGTCTCTCGCGGCGGTGAGCGTGATATGACCGGACGTGACCCGTCCCGGTGTTCGGAGCAAACCTAGGACGGCGAGTGCGACGCTGCTCTTCCCACTCCCGGACTCGCCGACGACGCCAAGTACTTCCTTCTTCCGGAGTTCCAGGTCCACATCGTCGACTGCAAGAGTTGGTTCCTTGTTTCCGTATTCGACTGTGAGGCTCGACACCTCAAGGACGTTCGACGAGCGCTTATCATCCTCCGTGTTTTGGATGTCCACGTTGGCGTGGTCCGTGTCGGTTGCAACACGTCGTCGTTCGTTTCCTGTTGTCCGTTCGACGCCGAAGGCCAGGAATGTAAACGATAGCACGCTGGCGGTTATCGCGAGACCCGGCGGGAGGACCCACCATGTCCAAGCGTCGGTGAGGAAGGCGTTCTGTTTCTGTGCGAAGAACAGGACTGTCCCCCAACTCGGTGACGTCGGATCGCCCAGGCCGAGGAAGCTTAGAGACGCTTCGAGCAGGATAGCTGCGCCGACTGCCTTGGCAAGCTGGGCGATAACGATGGGTAACAATGCCGGAATGATGTACGTGCGCGCAACGTGGAACACCGACCCGCCCATCGAACTCGACGCCTGAACGTATTCACGGTTTCTGACCGAGAGAACCTGAGATCGGAGTTCGCGTGCCGGACGCGCCCACATAACGGCAGTCAGGACACCGATTGTGGTCCAGAGACTCGGACCGAGGACGGCCGCAGCCACGATTACAAGTGGCAGGAACGGGAGCGTCAACACGACGTCCACGAACCGCATCAGGACAATTTCCGTTCGCCCGCCGAGCAGGCCCGCCGAGACACCGACGAGGAGTCCCACGAGTATTGCCACCGACCCAGTAACGACTCCGACGAGCAACGAGACGCGTGCGCCGACGAGGAGGAGCGAGAGGAGGTCGTGTCCGAGGTCGTCGGTCCCAAGTAGGTGGTCGGTGTTCGGCGCCTGGAACGGCGGCCCAACTCGAGCATCGGGCTCGAACGGGGCAAGCAGTGGCGCGAAGAGGGCAAGAAGCCCAACGAGTACCACCCCGATACTTCCGATGACGAGGAACCACTCTCGCGAGCCGCCGATTCCCTCACTCGGTGTGATTTCTTCGAGAAGTTCTTCCAGGTGATTTGATATCACTCGGCGGCCCTCCTTGTGTTTCCTGCGGTCGTCCGCGGATCGAAGAATGGATAGGTCAGGTCAGCGAGGACGTTCGCTGCGATTACGGTAACAGTGAGGACGAGGAACGCTCCCTGGAGAAGCGGGTAATCTCTCGCGATCGCGGCGTCATAGATGAGTAGACCGAGCCCGGGATACGAGAAAACCGTCTCGACAACAACTGCACCACCGACGACGCTCCCGAGTTGGAGCGTGAACCGAGTGTATATTGGAAGCAATGAGTTCGGTAACGCGTGTCGGAGAAGTACGTCTCGGTCAGATAGGCCCTTAGCTCGCGAGAACAGGAGGAAATCCTCTCCGAGCGTCGTGAGAACCGATCCGCGTGCGATGAGATATATTCCCCCGATCCGGGCGACGGTGAGCGTGAGAAGCGGTAACGTGAGATGGATCGCGATACTGGCTATCGAGCCGATGTAGCTGCTTCCCGCGGCGACTGACGAGACACCGTATGATGGAAACCAGCCCAGCCAGGAGACAAACACTGCAATGACTAGCATTCCGACCCAAAACGCAGGTGCCGATTCGGCCGTGACGTGGGCGGTCATAAGCGCGGCGTCGGTCCGGTCTCCCTCTCGCCACGCGCTTAGGCCACCGAGTAGAGTTCCAACCACTGTGGAGAGTACGAGTGCTGACCCGACGAGGAGCAATGTCCAGGGAAGTCGCTGCAGCAGGACGTCGCTGACGGGTTGGCCGTACATAACGGAGGTTCCGAGTTCGCCCTGTGTGATGCCGAGCAGGTAGTCGACGTACTGGATGTGGATGGGCTGATCGAGACCGTAGGTCTCGAGTAGTTCCGCTCGCTGCTCCACACTGAGGCTCTCGACTGCCCGGCCAAGTCGATAGTGGAGTGGGTCTCCGGGCGCGACGTACGGCAGTGCGAAATTCACTGTGAGTGCTGCGAGGAGTGTCACTCCATATTCGAGGACACCGCTTCCGATAGCCTGGATGCGTGAGCGCATATCGTCATTCGAAGGAATCGGTCACCGAAGCGCCGCGGACCGATTGTGGGAGCAGCGACCACTTGTGGTGGATGCCAAATCCAGGCGACTCTGCCCACTTGTCGTGGGCTTCAGGACGGTACGCGAACCGGGGTTCGGGATACCACAGCGGCAGGGAGGTCGGCTGATCGTTGAACAGCCGCTGCATCTCAAACAGCACCTCCTTGCGCTCCGCGACTGTAGCGGTCTGTTTCCAATCCTCGAAAAGCGAATCCCACGCCGGATATTCAATCTCCTTGTCCCAGAGATATCCTGAGCGATGTGACATCACGAACTGGTCAGGGTCAGCAACACCGTGTGGAGTGATACTACTGATGTACATATCGAAGTTTCGGGAGCTGAACAGGTCACCGATTGCACCGGGATCGAGGGTCTTCGCGGTCGTTTCGAGGCCGATGGCTGTGAGGTCTTCAGCGACTAGTTCGGCGGCCCGAATGTATGACGACTGATTCGATGGGACTTTCAGTGTGAACGAAAGCTCCTCACCGCCCGGAGTTTCCCTGACACCGTCTCCGTCCCGGTCGCGGAAGCCGAGTTCATCTAGGGTCGCTCGTGCCTCTTCGGGCTTGTAGGGCTGGCCGATATCCTGTGCCGTCCACGGTGACTTCGGATGTGGATATCCCTCACTACCGGGGACGGCCTTCCCGAGCATCACCACGTCGACGATCGACTTTTTGTCGATCCCACGTGAGAGCGCCCACCGAAAGTCGTGTTTGTCGAATGGTGCCCGCTCGTAGTTGATCCGAATCTCCACCAGTGACAGCGTCGTAGCTGGGACCAGATCGAACGCATCGTTCTG
Source organism: Halopenitus persicus (assembly GCF_900107205.1). Classification (GTDB taxonomy): domain Archaea; phylum Halobacteriota; class Halobacteria; order Halobacteriales; family Haloferacaceae; genus Halopenitus; species Halopenitus persicus. The sequence goes on from NZ_FNPC01000007.1 coordinate 84,195, forward strand.
TTCGAACTTATTCACCGTTGACGGTGGGAGCCCGACGCTGGCCGTGTCGATGTCGCCACTCTGGAGAGCGGTGAAGAGTGCCGAGTGGTCCTGGATGATAGGGATGACGACTTCATTGACGAGCGGTTCACCCATAAAGTACGATTCGTTCGCCTCAAACCTGAGATGTGATCCCGACTCGTATTCGACGAGTTCGTACGGACCGGTACCGACGGGAAGCCCGGCGTACTTGGATGGGTCTTCAACGTCGTCCCACACGTGCTTCGGGATGATCGGGAGGTCGGCAAACGTGATGTCGGCGAGCGTAGGACAGGGATAGGCACACTTGAACCGGACAGTCTCCTCGTCTACCGCCTCGATAGTCTCAATGTGGGGTGCCTCGCTCACGTGGTGGGCGTATCGGGTCGGCGGACCGTCCCGGAGATACCGATAAGTGAAGACGACGTCATCGGCGGTGAACGGTTCGCCGTCGTGCCAGCTCGCGTCAGATCGGATGGTTGCCGTCCAGGTCGTGTCGTCTACTTGGTTGGTTTCTTTGGCCAGCCCTGGCATCGGTTCATCAACGTACGGAGATGGCGCGAGGAGTCGGTCGTATACCAGGTCCTTCATCCAGTCGAACTTGCTGTGACTGCTGACGTAGATGTTCAGCGGTGATCCCGGGTCAGAGTCAGTCGCGATACGCAAGGCATTATTTCCAGGGGTAGAACCAGTAACCTCGTCTATCTGACCTGTACACCCTGCTAACAGCGTGGTTCCTGCGGCAGCACCGATCCCCGTTTTGAGGACACTCCGTCTCGTCGATTGTCGCTGAACCATACTAGTTTAGGTCAGCCTAAACAATTTAACTGTTCCGATTTTTAGGTAGACCTAAATCTTTGCATAGATGTACGAGTTACTGCAAAGAGTACGCTCTTCCTGCTGCTACAGCTTTAGCGTCATTTCCGGCATCTCAAAGAACGCTGTTTCGTAGCCTTCGTGTCGCGCCGTCTGTGGCAGTGCATCGATCGTTATTGTCAGTTCATCGCCGGATTCGACGTCGGAGACGGCAGCTCCATAGTGATATCCGAGGTTGGAATCAATCCTCGGTTGGAGAATATTGTCGTAGATGATCTCACTGCTTCGCTTCTGAATAGCTGACAACGACATCAGCGGAAGTGGATAGCGGTTGTAGGGTGTTCTTGCTGAGACAGCGAGATATACCTCATTCTCCTTGTGGTCGAACCGCGTCGCATCGTCGAGAGTCGTGACGACGAACTTTCCATCGCCACTGGTCACTGTTCCACGAACGCTCCCAGGCAATCCACTTGGTTTCGGGAGCTGAGTGGACGGCAATCCGTTCATCTTCATCGGTGACACTGCGCCCTTCGTCCCTTGCTTCTCCTCGGAAATGTTTCTGTATGTGATATCGTCCATCTTGGCTTGGCTATATTCCAGTGAAAACGTGAATGATGCCGGTCCAGCATCAGCGAGTATACCGGCTCTATTTACCGACCCGTCTCCGACAGAGACCTCAATTTGATAGGTGGCTTCTTCCGGAAGTCGGACGTTATCTCCAAAGTGGAAGCCCATAGGCTGGGAGAGCATTGGCCACGGAGAAAGCGACGTGACGGCTTCACCATCTAGACGAACTCGCACTTGTGGGTTCAAATCCGCAGGGACGATTCCAGTTTCCTGGTGCCAGACAACTGGCATCAAGTGCATCGAATCGTTCTCATTGAGTTCCACCTTGTTTTTTCGGTCGCCTGTGACGAGCCAGAATCGATGTGGGAACGTATACGCTAATATACACTTGTAGGCCCCATCTTTCCTCACCTCTGTCAATTGCATTCCATCAACGTGCGTCGGATAGTACACAGCCTCCGGCCGGTTCTCAACAAGTGAAGTACCACCACTTGATTCCTGCAGCTCGGCATCCGTACATCCAGCGAGACCAACCGCTCCTGCTGAGCCACACCAACTGAGAAACTCACGCCGCTGCATTGTTCTCCTCTTTTGTCGATGGAGGATTTGCAGGAGGCAATGCGCGTAGTGAGCGTGGTGGGAGGAGATAGTTACCTCGGTTAGTGACGTTCATATACTGGAGGATTCCGTTGTTGTTCCGCTGGCCAACAGCGGACTGTTCTGCCAAGTCAGTCCCGTTCATCGCCTCTCTGGTTTTTACAAAGTCAGATATTTGCCTTTGGAGAGCAAGGAAGTGAAGCCCGGCTTGGCCGCCGTCTGTCGAGTCGAAGTCGCGTCGGAGAATGATTGGTTTATCGTCTTCCCGAACCCGAGACATTTTTTGGGAATGACCAATCACACCTTCTTCCCTGGCAGCGTCTTTCGCGTGTTTGCACTTATCCATCTCTGTGTCTGTATTGAGGTTGTTCCCGGTGCCTTCGACAGCCTCTTCTGCCGCGTGATGGGGACAGAACATCTTCGCAACCCGTTGATAGCGGCTGTCCTGGTTGTACCACTGGTTGAGATTCAACGTAATATGCGAGATGTGCTGGGTTGTCCCGTCTGCAAATGGACCTCTCTGGATCGAGACCCGATCCTCAGATGCCTGGTTATTTTTAAACCCCGATTTGAATCCCATATAAAGTGGTGAGTCCTCAGGAATTTCGTCGCTAGGAACACCCTCGACATCGTCATTCTCGGCAGGAAGGCCCTTGCCGACGAATCCCGTCCGTCGATCGGCAATCTCGAACGCATCCGTAAGAGTAGCGTCCGGCTGATCGACGCCGTTCAGTGTATCCTTATTCCCCTTGAGTGCCTCCTCAGCGCCAAGAACCACCTGTGAATGGTCGCTGGCAAGATGGACGACGGTGTCAGGGGTATCCAGTTTTGGATCTTCGAACGGCGCCAACGCCTTTGGCATCGGGAGGTCCACATTCTCGGGGAGCGACTGTTCGAAGCGACCGAAGTACGCCGGGGAGTAACCCACGGTCATTAGGAGCCCGTCGGCGCTTCGCTCGTATGCGTGTTCGATGCCTTGTAGCGCAGTCTCCATCGCCTGTCGGTCGCTGTCGGCCGGCGTTCCTTCTCTGTTGAAGTTTAAGAAAAGCAGCCCGTGATGGCGTGGAACAATGGTATTTCCGTAGTCATCTGTCGAGAGAACGCTGTTCCAAGCGTGCTGTCGTTCAGGTAGATCTGACAATTTTGACGGGCCTTTCGGAACGTCTACTTGCTCGCGACCGACACACGCACTGAAAGCTGCTGTCCCACCAATTGCGACAGCAGATTTCAGAAACTCACGACGTTGAATTCCTCTCTGTCTCGTCATCAGCTTATGTAGTCTCGCCTCGCCGCCTGTGGCTTCTCGCCCACACTATTGTCTGTCATAGATTTAGGTCTACCTAAAGAATACAAAACAGTTGTGAAATTTAGGCCGGCCTAATGTTCTAGTGTGGAGCACCGTAGCGGGGACACTTTGGGGCCAGCCCTCTATGTAAATGAACCCGCGATGGAGATACGGTCCGTCGACGGTATATCAGCTGGGCGATCAGGAAGGTTGGTGGGTCGTCACTTCGTTCTGACACCATCGAGCCAGACTCCGATCCAATGCCGGTTTCGAACGCTGCGAGTCGTCCAAACGCTTCGGTTGCCCGCACCCGTACGGATTTGTTTCATCGAACCGTCCTTGGATCGGGACCTCTGTCTCAGTTAGCTTCGGTGGAGACCCACCCCAGACAACCACCAGCGCTGTAGAGGGGGGGACACCGGACGAGTTCGTATTTGTCGTCGAGTGCAGCATAGGCCAGCGTCTCCGGACGGTGACTTCCTCGGACGAAGCGACCGGACCGTATCGAGTGTTTCCGCACTCCTCGCCTGAACGTAGTAGAACTCCTCGTCGCGGCTGGCAAGCGGCGAGCGCGTCGACAGTGAGGAGGACGGTTCGGCTCCGACTGAGCAGCGTGACGAACAGTTTCGCCGTCGTCAGCACTACCGCGTAGTTCTTGTTGGTCAAGAACGTCGAAAACGGATCAGGTCCTTTGAAGACAGCCAGTTTCTCCTCGGTCACTTGCGGACCGTCCGTAGTGACACTCGCGAGTTTCAACTTCATAATCTCGGAGGATAGATTTGATGCGTGCCTTCTATTCCGTTGACCAGGAATAAATTAAAATTGAGGCTGGTATCTTGACGGTATTACGCTGGGTACTCTTCCTACCGATCTCAACTGTTAGTCTCTCTGGCTAGCAAAATGAACGCCCAAAGGTCAACAGATTTGTAAGATACTCTATAGAATTTGGAGATGTTTTCACGTAAATGAAGCCAATTCACTAGCAAATTCCATCTCAACGAGCATAATTACGTGGTCTCCCGGCTCTAGGACCGTCTCTCCTCGTGGGCTAATCAACGACTGCTCCCGTGTGATCGCCCCGATAACGAATTGCCCCTCAATCTCTTTTACGAGGTTTTTGATTGGCTTTCCCACGAGGCGTGAATTGTCACTCAACTCAAGCTCTAAGACTTCTGCCTGATCGTTTTCGAGGACCGCGATGTTTTCTGCAACGCTCTCGTAGGTGAACCTGATAATCTCTTCAGCGGTTACGGTTCGGGGATTAATCGCAACATCGATGCCGATCTCTTGGAACAGTGTGATGTAATCCGGACTGTCGACGATCGCAAAGACCCGATCAACACCGAGGCGCTTGGCAAGAATCGATATGAGGAGGTTTTGCTCGTCGGAGTCAAGCGCTGCAATGACAATATCAGCCTCATCAACGTGCTCTCGCGTAAGGAACTCCGTATCGGTTCCGTCGTGTTCCAGTACTATTGTCTTCGGGAGGTTTTCTGCGAGCCACTGCGCACGATCCGTGTCCTGTTCGATAATTCGGGCTGCTAGCTCACGCTCTTCGAGAAGCCTGGCCGTTTGATACCCGATTTCGCTGCCACCGAGAATTACGATATCATCTGTACTGTCTGGGGTAACCTGCGGTGCGATATCCTTGGCAAACAATTGGATGCTTTCTGGACTCCCGATAACGACTGCTCGATCGCCAGCTACGATATCCGTTTCTCCCTTAGGCAAAATCATTTCATCGTTACGGAAGAGTCCGATAAAGGTGAGCGATTCAAATCGGTCGGCTTCAGCAACCGTCTGTCCGACGACCGGACTATCTTCCGGGAGTTCAAACTCCGCCATTTGAACGAGCCCCCCTGCGAATGGGTCGACGTCGATCGCCGCTGGTAAACCGATAATTCGCACGATGTTCTCCGCTGTCTTCAGATCCGTACAGACTATGAAGTCGACACCGAAGGCTGTCTGGTCACGTTCCCAGGTCCGCAGATATTCCGTGTTTTTCACCCGCGCGATGGTGAATGCATCACCCAGTGTTTTTGACGTTCCACACGCGACGAGATTCGTCTGGTCATCGTCGGTACAGGCAATGACTATGTCGGCATCCGGAACATCCGCAGAGCTCTGTATCTCGGATGTCGTTCCATCACCGGCCACGGTGAGCACGTCGTATTCGTATTTGAGTTCCTCTGTACGACTCGGATCGATGTCGATCACCACCACGTCGTGACTCGTTGCGAGACTGGCAGCAATACTCGTGCCCACCTCACCTGCACCAATAATGACCACCTCCATAGACACACTACATATCTATTCGCTGAAGTCGGTTACTATGCCTCGGGCTCCTACTGTTGATACAGTGAGCTGCCATAAGATTCTCTGGAGGGCTGTGACAGCAGTGATTTCGAGTGACCCAATTCATTGAGTATCGGTTCTGTCGTTGGGTCGTGTCATCTGAAATAGAGCTCTCAAACACTCCCGATGGATACAAGCGTACACCGAGTAGAAAACGAGGAACGTACAGAATGGCGTTACCGATACTCAAGAGGATGCTTCCTTTCTGGTCAAGGAAATCTCCGTCTGTCGAGTGTCCGTCTTGCGATACGACCATTAACGTCGCTCTCGAAACGTGTCCATATTGCCGTTCTGCTGTCGCTATCGAATGCCGCCGTTGTGGGAACACGATCGAGACAGAGACAAACACGTGTCCTGACTGTGGGGGCACCGAATACGAAACATTCCTCTTCGAGTAGTCTACCACGCCGACTAGAGTTGTTCGGCGAATCTGCGATCAAACACCCGCACTGTGCCACGGATGATTTCACATCGATCGATATTGCGAATCCCCGCCAGCAAGGTCCTTGCGGGTGTCGCAGCGCAAGGAAACTGATCGTCTATCTTCGCTTGTAACCTCCTCTTCGACAGTTTAATACAGCGAACGAGTCACCGCTATATCGATCGAATAAATATGTCTTGGGGGGTCAACTGGAAGGCGAGTGTGGGGCTTCTCGGGGTTGGAATCAAATATCTTGCTGTCACGATGCTGGTACCGCTGGTCGTGGCGATTGCCTACGGTGAGGATGTCTGGGTGTTTCTGGTCTCGATGGCGCTGGTCGCCGCGCTCGGATTGATGGTCGAGCGAGTCGACCCGGATCCAGACCTCGGGCCCCGAGAGGCGCTGCTGTTTGTGTCTCTCGCATGGCTCGCCGCTGCGGCCATCGGCACCGTCCCCTACCTCCTCGCCGGCTACGGCACGGCGTCGACAGTTGGACTTCAGACTGGATCGGTCGGCGCGTTCACAGGGTCGATCAGCAACGCCCTGTTCGAATCGATGAGCGGGTTCACCACCACAGGCGCAACCGTGCTCGGGGAGATCAGCACGGACCGCCATTCACACGCCGTGCTGATGTGGCGACAACTCACGCAGTGGCTCGGCGGGATGGGAATCATCGTGCTGATGATCGCCATCCTTCCTGAAGTCGCGGTCAACGGCGCGCAGTTGATGGAGTCGGAGGCACCGGGCCCGGAACTCCAGAAACTCACGCCGAGAATTACGGAGACGGCACGCGCGCTCTGGCTAATCTACTTCGGGTTCACCGTGGTGTACATCGTGATCCTGTATGGGCTCCACCTCGCTGGAATGGCGCCAAATATGGACCTGTTCAATGCGATTGCCCACGGGTTCACGACGCTGCCAACCGGTGGATTCTCACCGGAGGCCGACAGTATCGCGGCGTTCTCAGCTGCCGTCCAATGGGTCGTGATTCCGTTTATGGTCGTCGCCGGCGTCAACTTCGCGCTGTTCTGGCACGTATTACGTGGCGAGATCGAGATCGTGCTGGAGAACGCAGAATTTCGAGCGTACGCCGGCGCGATCGCAATTGTAACCGCCATCCTCGCGGTGCTGTTGTTCCGCGGCGCGGCGCCGGCCATCGAGTTGGGTGGAACGACACAGGGGGTCGCGGAAAACTCGCTCCGACAGGCGACGTTCCAGATCGTGTCACTTCTGAACTCCACCGGGTACGCGACCGCCGACTTCGTACAGTGGGATACCGACGCACAGATTTTTCTTATGTTCGTGATGTTTATCGGCGGCTCCGCCGGCTCGACCGGCGGTGGCGTAAAGATTGTGCGGTGGCTCATCGTTGGAAAGGCGATCCGGCGGGAACTGTTCACCTCCGCACACCCCGATGTCGTCCAGCCCGTTCGCCTCAGCGGGAGCGTCGTCGACGAGGATGCAATTCGCGGCATTATGGCGTTCACCATCCTGTACCTCGTTCTATTCGGCATCTCGGCGGTGTTTCTTTCCCTCGACGCCGCACGGATCGGGATTCAGCTAACGATGCTTGAGTCCACAAGCGCGTCGCTCGCGACGATCGGGAATATCGGCCCGGGGTTCGGTCGCTTGGGCCCGTTCGGGAGTTATTTGTTTTTCCCCGACACGTCGAAGCTGTTGATGGTGTTTCTGATGTGGATCGGTCGGCTGGAGATCGTCCCGGTGCTCGCAGTGTTTATTTCGGCGACTGATAACCGGTGACCCCCGATCGATCCATTCCATATTGGGCTTCTTCTACGGCTAATTGGTTCTCTAACAGCCTCTCGAATCCTCAACGTGGAGAGCTGATATTCTTAACTGACGAGGATAGTAGTATTCGTATGACGAGCACCGACGACACTGACACACAGGATCTGCTCGGACACGTACTTCTTCCGGTCGCTCACGAAGAAGACGCCCTAGCGACCGCACGTGCGCTCGCCCCCTACGACCCGGATCGCGTGACCGCGCTACATGTCGTCGAGAAGGGGAAAGGCGTCCCTGACAAGACGCCCGTTGAGCAGTCCGAGGAACTTGCGGCCGAGTCATACGCCGCGGTTCAACGCGTATTTCCGGACGCTGGCGAGCATACGGCGTACGCTCGCGATATTGTCGGTGCAATCTTCGATGCCGCTGACGAGGTCAACGCGAGTGCGGTCGCCTACCGATCGCGAGGTGGGAACCGGCTTATGCAGTTCCTCTCCGGCGATCTCTCACTGAAACTGGTGACGAAGGCACCTCTCCCCGTGATCGCTCTCCCGAGCGAGGAACCGGGCGAATGAGCGACGAAGAACTGGCCAAGGACCTCGGCCCGCTCGCCGCCCTGACAATCGGGATCGGGACGATGATCGGGGCTGGTATCTTCGTCCTCCCCGGCACTGCGGTCGCCCGCGCGGGGCCGCTCGCGGCGTTCACCTTCGTGCTCGGCGGCGTCATCGCGCTGTTCACGGCGCTGTCGGCCTCCGAGCTCGGAACGGCGATGCCGAAGTCCGGCGGGGCGTACTTCTACGTCAACCGCGCGCTCGGCCCTATGTTCGGCTCCGTCGCGGGGTGGGCGAACTGGCTTGGGCTGGCGTTCGCGTCCGCCTTCTATATGTACGGCTTCGGCGAGTACGTCAACGCCCTCGTCGGGCTCGGTCCCGTCGGCCTCGGCCCGGTGACCTTAGAGGCCGCACAGGTGATCGGCCTCGCCGGTGCGCTGTTGTTCATCGCGGTCAACTACTTCGGCGCGAAAGAGACCGGCGGACTCCAGATCGTCATCGTCATGTCGCTTCTGGGGATTCTCGCCGTTTTCACCGTCGTCGGCCTGCTGAACGCCGATATGGACTCACTGCGACCCCTCGCCCCGCCGGGGACGACGAGCCAGGTGCTCCCGGTGACGGGGATCATCTTCGTCTCGTACCTCGGCTTCGTGCAGATCACCTCGGTCGCCGAGGAGATCAAAAACCCCGGGCGGAACCTCCCGCTCGCGGTCCTCGGCTCGGTCGTGATCGTGACGGTCGTGTACGCGCTGTTCCTCCTCGTGCTGCTCGCGGCGGTGCCGAACGAGCTCGTCGCGAACAACGAGACCGCGGTCGTCGACGCCGCCGAACTCCTCTTCGGTAACTACTCGATCTTCGGCTTCTCGCTTGGTGCCGTCGGCGCCGGGATGCTGTTGATCGGCGGGCTGCTCGCGACCGCCTCCTCGGCGAACGCGTCGATCCTCTCGTCGTCGCGGATCAACTTCGCGATGGGCCGCGAGAAGATCGTCACGCCGACGCTCAACGAGATCCACGAGCGGTTCGGCACCCCGTACAAGTCGATCGCGCTCACCGGCGCGCTCATCCTCGTCTTCCTCGTCGCGGGCGGCGTCGAGTCGCTGTCGACGATGGGCTCCGTCCTCCACCTCATCGTCTACGGCCTGCTCAACCTCGCGCTCATCGTGATGCGGGAGTCCGGCGTTGAGGGGTACGACCCCGACTTCGAGGTCCCCTTCTACCCGTTCGTCCCGATCATCGGGACAATATCGTCGTTCGCACTGATCATCTACATCGAACCGACGATCATCCTGATCTCGTTCGGGCTCGTCGCCTTCGCCGTCTTCTGGTACCTGCTGTATGCCCGCGGGAAGGTGGAGTCGCGGGGCGTGCTGGGCGCGTGGATCCTCGACCGCTCCGACGAGCTCCCGAAGGCGGCCGTGTCGGCGGCCACGTCGGTCCAGCCGAGCGGCGACGACTACCGCGTGATGGTGCCGCTCGCGAACCCCGCGACCGAGGAGCACCTGATCACGCTCGCATCGGCCATCGCCAAGCAACGCGACGGGACGGTCGTCGCGGTCAACATCGCGAACGTGCCCGACCAGACCTCGCTGGAGGCGGCCCGCGACCGCGGCGCCCACGAGGCGGCGCACGGACTGCTGGAGCAGGCCCGCGACGACGCCGAGACGTTCGGCGTCGACGTGGAGACCCACGTCGTGCTCTCGCACCGCGTGTTCGAGGAGGTGTTCGACGCTGCGCGCACCTACGGCGCCGATCTCACGGTGATGGGCTGGGGCGAGGACTCCCACGGGGCGCCCGGGCGCGCCGAGACGGCGGTCGACGAGCTCGCGCACTCGCTCCCCTCCGACTTCCTCGTGTTCCGCGACCGCGGGTTCGACCCCTCGCGGATCTTGGTGCCGACCGCCGGCGGGCCGGCCTCGGACCTCTCCGGCGCGGTCGCGAAGATGCTCCAAACCGAGTTCGACGGCGAGGTCACTCTGCTGCACGTTGCCGACGACGAGGCGGCCGGTCGGCGGTTCCTTATGGGGTGGGCCGCCGAGCACGACCTCGCCGACGCGACGCTGCGGATCGAGAGCGGCGACGTCGAGGACAGCATCGACCGCGCCGCGCACGATGCCACGATGCTGATCATCGGCGCGACCCAGAAGGGGCTGCTCTCGCGGCTGGTCAGCGGATCGCTCGTGCTGGACGTGCTGAACGACGTGGAGTGCTCCGTGCTGCTCGCCGAGAAGCGCGACGAGCGCGGGATTCGGGCCCGACTGTTCGGGAGCGGCGCCCGGGCGAACACGCCGAGCGGGGTAGAGGACGCCCCCAGCGCCGGCACCGGTGTCACGTCCGAGCCGTCGACGCCGCCGGTTGAAGGAGACGAGACCAACAACTGATCGGCGCCACTGATATCGACACCGTTCGTATTGCTGTTGTATTATGGAACGGCAGGCTTTCAGTGGTCGCCTCTGAACCGCCGTAATATGTATCTGATCGTCGTAGGTGCGGGCGACATCGGAACACCGCTCGTCGATCTCGCGACCGACACCGGCAACGAAGTCGTCGTCATCGAGCGCGACGAGGAACGGGCCGAACGAGCGTCGAGACAGTATGACTGTCTCGTGCTCAACGACGATGCGACGTCAAAAGAGACACTACAGGACGCTGGAGCCGACCGGGCCGACGCCCTCATCTCGACGACGGATCAGGACGCGACGAACATTATGGTATGTCTGCTGGCCCAAGAGCTGTCGATCCCGAACATCGTCTCAGTCGTCCACAACCCTGAGCATATGAACGTGTTCGAACAGATCGGCGTCAACACGATGCAGAATCCACAGAGCTTGATCGCGGAATATCTCTACCGGGCAGTGAGCCGTCCATCGGTCATTGACTTTATGCACATCGGCGAGGAGGCGGAGGTGTTCGAGATCACCGTCGGACCCGACGCGCCGATCGCTGGGAAGACGCTGCGAGAGGCGGATGAGGCGGACCTCATCGGCGGCCAAACCTTGATCGTCGCCGTTGAGCGGGACAGAGAGGACACGCCAATTACGCCGCGCGGGAACACGCGTATCGAGGCTGGCGATCTGCTCACAGTCTACTCGGGGATCGGTGTGACCCCGGAGGTGACGGACGTCTTTGGTCACGTGGAGGGCCACGACTGAGATGTCCGAACCGGAAGGCGGCCGACTCCCATCCGATCTGGGTGTCATCGCCCGTGACATCGGCTCGCTGCTCCTGATGGAGTCCGGACTGATGACGATCACCGTCGTCGTTGCGCTTGTATTCGGCGAACTCTACGCCGCGCTCGGGTTCCTTGTCGCAGGCGGGATGACGGCGCTTGTCGGTGGGGTGGCCAATCGACGGTTCGCCGACGCGTCAGAACCGAAAATGAAACACGGGATGGTGATCGCCGCCGGCGGGTGGCTTATGGTTGCTGTCTTCGGGGCCCTCCCGTTGTTCCTCACGGCGTGGCTGACGCCGCCGGCCGTTATGGACACGTTCGTTCCCATCGCCGCAGACACGGCCTCATGGGAGCCGATCAGCGTCAGCGGGACCACCACCCTCTCTAGTCTTGCGTACTTCCGCAACCCGTTACACGCCTTTTTTGAGAGTATGAGCGGGTGGACCGGGAGCGGGCTGACGATGGCGATCCACGAGCCGTCACTGCCGCGGGCGGTACAGTGGTGGCGGTCATTCATCCAGTGGGTCGGCGGCGTCGGCGTCATCGTCCTCACAGTCTCAATCCTCTCGCGTCCCGGCAGCGGGAGCTATGCGCTCTATCGGAGTGAGGCTAGAGAGCAGAAGATCCATCCGAGCGTCGTCTCGACGGTCCGGACGGTCTGGAAGCTCGTCGTCGGGTACACACTGCTCGCCTTCCTAATGCTGTTTATAGCGATCTCTGCCAGCGGAAGTGCCTACTCCGAGTCGCTTTCACCCGGGGAGACTGCTTGGCAGGCCCTTAATCATGCTATGACAGGGCTCACAACGGGAGGATTCTCCGTCACCGACAATTCGATCGCGACATACGGTTCCCCGCTGGTGGAGGCGACACTCTTGCCGATTATGATTCTCGGCGCCATTGCCTTCCCCATCCACTACATCGTGCTCAAAGAACGGAACGTACACGAACTGGTCGCAGATCTCCAGACCCGGTGGCTGTTTGCGCTTCTTGGGATCGGCGTCGTTGTGCTCTCGATACAGAACCTCGCATCCGTTCAGACCGCTTCGGACGCGTTCACGACGAGTTCGTTCATTCCGTACCCCGTGCCGTTCCTTGACGGAATACAGCTTGACGCCGTTCGAGACTCGACATTCCAGTGGATCAGCGCCTTGACTTGTACCGGGTTCCAATCGGCCCCAATTGGCCGCTGGATCGCTGGCGCGAAGGTGATGGTCGTTGGTGCGATGGTTCTTGGTGGTGCTGCGGGGTCCACCGTCGGCGGGATCAAGATCGTCCGCGGATACACGGTTGGTCGCGGTATCGCCTGGCAGTTCTCCCGCGTGTTCCTGCCGAAAAACGCCGTCGTCACGGCGCGCATCGGCGACCGGACGCTGGACCGAGAGACGATGGAACGCGAGTTCGGCGAAGCCGCAATCGTCACTCTCCTGTGGCTCGTCGCACTCGTTATCGGGAGCCTTGTTCTCGTCAACGTCGCCGGCCCGGAGTTCGGCTACGCCGACGCACTGTTCGAGGTCGCCAGTGCACAGGGGAACGTCGGACTATCTTCAGGAATTACGGGTCCTTCGATGTCACCGCTGGCTGAGGGGATGTTCGTCATCAATATGTGGATTGGGCGACTGGAGATCATTCCGGTGCTCGTGTTCGTTCGGGCTGGTATCTGGGGCCTTAATCCATGATCACTATTCGGCCCATCTAAAGGGACGGTTGTTTTCGCTTAGTTACTCCTCTTGAGAGTGGACCGGTCCCATGAACGACCAGTGGACTTTGTGGCTTCCGTCCGGATGCGGTTCCTCCGTGACGTGGTAAAGGTAAGGTCCGTGTGGGCAGTCGTCGCAACCGTCCGCACACCGGAACTGCTTCACTACTTCTGTGTAGCCCTCGTGTTCTGTAACGCGGAGGATATCGTCATTAACCTCTGCGTTGATGGGGAGCTCCGCCTCTCCGTGGAAATGGAGCAATTCCTGAGCATGGACGATCGCTTTCCGAAGCTCTTCCGGTGTACAATCGGTTAGTGCGTCGATTACTTCTGACGGGAGTCCTTCCGGGGGTGTCGGACGCTCTGAGGAACGAGTCATAGACCGAGATTGAGGCCGCAGTCATATAATGATCTGTGGTAGAGATGGCTACAAAGGTATATGGCGGTTGGACAGGATTTTGGAGGTGTTTTCCAGATTTATGCCCCTCACATCAATAAAACCAAAAATTGATTATCAGCACTTGGTTTACCCTCATACGATCTCAGTACGTTAATTTCATAATCTCTCAATTCCCGTATGTAGAGTTCTGACGGTTCACATCCCAGTTCGGCTCGACGAATGCGCTCTTTGTGCGAAGCGTACCAGCTCGGGATCACTATCCGAAATGAACTCAAAAATGCCGACCTCGTCACAGCGGTAGAGGATCTGGAGCATTCGCTAGACGCGATCGAAGACGAGTATCCTGCGTGGCATCCTACGCCGCTCTCTTTTCACGCGATGGTTCTTTCGTTCGTGTTTATGGAAATAACGGGTGATTCGTACGCAGAGTTCTCTCGACGACTCACTCGGCAACCAGAGGTAGCGACAATCCTCGGCTTCAGCCGAGTGCCCGACGAATCAGCATTCACACGGGCATGGCGGAATCGGTTCGATGACGCGATCCACGAATACGTCCACGCTGCCGCCCACTTCGTTGTCAAAGAGGTCCACGATCGCGACACTCAGTGCCGGAGGTGCGGCCAAAAGCAGAGATTGTCGACGATACCAAGAAGATACAGACACAGTAGAGGACGACTCTTTCTCACAGGAGGTGATTATTCAGACGACGCACCTCGCGCGTGATCACGCACTTCGGTTACTTCGACTCTAGTCGAGCGTCGAACGCCTCTTACGAGGACGGCAATTTTTCGAGTTACAGACGTTTATGGGGATGGTCCGCTGTAGCACCGCGCAGGGAGCGACTCGCTTCCAGTACCGGCGTGGTGAAGAGTATTGGCCTCACGGTGACACCCATCTCCGCGCCGTCAAGCAGTTCGATCCCGAAGGGCTTGTGAACGGCTTCAATGGGACGACGGACCGCTTGCTCTCAGTGATCGCCTCGGAAGCATCGTTCCGCCGGCCAGTCACTGCGGCGATCGATATCACCACCATTCCCTACTACGGGGATACTGAGGAGATGCCGATGGTCAGCGGGACCAAAGACAGAGACAGTCGAGCCTTCAAATTCGCAACGCTCTCAATCATCGGACAGAATATCCCGCTCGTTCTTGCCGTGGAACCGGTTCGAGAGAGCTCTGAGTGGGATGAGAACCCGTCGAATCAGATCCATCGTACTGTGCGACGGCTCGTTCGACGAGCGAAAGAGCACGGTCCAATCGAGACGGTGCTGTGTGATCGAGAGTTTGACTCGATACAAGTGTTCCAGACACTCTCAAACCTTGATGTGAACTACCTCATTTCGAAGCGGGTCTCCAGCTCCGAACGGGATGTATTTGAACAAATGAAGGAAGACAACCAAGAGGTGGTTGTTGAGTCGGCTTCTGTCCTTGTCGAATCTGGATCGCATCCAATGCGGCTCCTGTACGTGCCGTCGACGAGTGGGGAGGGAACGGCCGTCTTCGCTACGAACCTACGAGTCAGTCCCGAGGAAGCTGAGACGTTCTGTCAGCGCTACAGCCGCCGGTGGCAGATCGAGAGCGAGTACAAATCGATCAAAGGTGACTTTCTCACCAAGACTTCCTCGAAAGACTATCGCGTTCGCTTGTTCTACTTCGTGTTCGCGGTTCTTTTATACAATATCTGGCGGCTGACCGATTTTCTGCTGAAAGCAGGCGTCGACGACGAGATGGACTACACACCAGTGTTGACTGCGGGCGAGTGTGTTGAGCTCGTTGCCTCGGCGTTGATTCCACACGACTGACCGGCTGAGCCCTCGCTGAGTCTGCCGTTCGGGAGTGGCAACCCTATTCAGTAGCGCCAAAACTCACGTGATCTCGTACGTTCGTCTGTCAGTTAGACAGTGAGGATTCCAAATCGATGCTTGATCGGTGAGAATCACCACGACTTGATGATGATTTGATCCAAAACTGGCCTATCCTCCGAAACTGTGGGCACCTTCCCCCCGGCCAATAGTTGAGACTGGTTCTCTCAATGCATAGACCGCAGGCACGGTTTGCTCACTGACAACGGGTACTATTCGACCGCTTGAACTCGAACCGTGCCCCGCCATTGCTTCCGTCTGTCACCGAAACCGTCCAACCGTGCGCCTTCGCGATGTCGGCCACAATCGAGAGCCCGAACCCGGTTCCCCCCTCGCTGGACGTGACGCCGTGTTTGAACACGTCGTCTTGCTTCTCCTGGGGAATCCCGCTGCCGGTATCCTCAACGTAGAATCCATCGTCTCCGTCTAGTCCACCCACGGTCACCGTGACGTCGGCACCACCGTGCTCGATTGCATTTCGGAAGAGATTCTCGAAGAGTTGGGTCAGCCGCCCTGCATCCCCGGTGACTGTCGGAATTCCATCTGCGACTGTAAGCGTTGCCTCCTCAGTATCGACGTATCCCCACGCCTCCGTTGTAATACTCTCGAGGTCGATCTCTTCTGCATCCTCGATCGTCGTCTCCCCACGTGCCAGCGTCAGGAGGTCCTCGATGAGTCGTTCAATTCGGTCGTGTGCGGATTCTACTTTTTCAAAGTGCTCCGCCTTCCCGGTCTCCTCCGCGATTTCGAGGAACCCCATTGCGACAGAGAGCGGGTTCCGAAGGTCGTGGGCAACGACGCTCGCGAACTGGTCGAGTCGCTCGTTCTGTCGGCGTAGTTCCTCTTCCCTGCTCGCTCGTGCGAGTGCTGCCTCGACAGTCGCACCAAGAATCCGGAACAGGTCGACGTCCGTCTCAGAAAAGACCTGCGTGGAAACTGACCCCGTCGACATGAGCCCATACTCACCTAGTGGGACGAGAATCTCACTCCGTATCTCTGTGTTCGGGTTATGGGGTTGCCCCTCAGCTTGGATATCATCATATACCTGGGTTTCTCCGGACTCAAACACGTCCCAAGCGAGACTGTCTCCAGGAGTGAACCGGGGAGACTCGCCAAACAGGTCTCGTGCTTCGGACGTTTCCGTAATTGGGGCGAGCACGTTCTCTCGGTCGTCGTACTCCCAAATTCCGGTGATATCGAGGTCGAGTATCTCGGCCGCGGCATCGACGGCGATCGCTCCGATCTCGTCGCTTGATTCAGCGCCGCTCAGCTGCTGTGCGGTGTCCTGAAGCGAGCGGAGGCGAGCTTCCAACCGTTTCTGTTCGGTTATGTCCTCCAAGACGGCGAGGATGCTCGTAGTCTCTCCGTCGGGACCTGTAACCGGCGCGACCGACAAGAGCAGGTCCAGTTCATCTCCGTCTTTCGTCTCTCGCCGTATCTCCTTTGCTCGGATTCGCTCGCCGTTCAGGACGCGCTGCCGGTGTGAGGCAAACTCTTCCTGCTGCTCGTCCGGGACCATCGGATTGAACTCGCCAAGCACTTCGTCCTGCGACCAGCCGAACATGGTTTCAGCCTCGTCGTTCCAGCGGATGACGGTCCCATCCGTGTCGATCTCCATAACTGTGAGTGGCGTGGCCTCGATGAGCGATTCCAGTCGCTGGTTCGTCGCTTCGAGTTCACGCTCTCGTTCGACTTGCTCGGTAACGTTTCGAGCGATACCCACAATTCGAACAGTCTCGCCATCGACGACGACCGGTGCGAGGCTGGTCTCCCAGAACTGCGCACCGTCACCGATGTCGAGTTCTTCGCGATACGAGATTGGGGCCCCCTGATCGACGCAACGAGTGTAATTAGCCTCGAGTTCAGCACCTTCCTGGTCGCCAAACACGTCTCGTGGGGTCTTGCCACGAACTTCCTCGGTCGTAATTCCGGTCTGTGACTCGTATCCGGGACTGAGTCTGGCGAACTCGAATGATGGGTCCTCACCAGCGGTATCGACGTCAAGCAAGAATATCGCGTCCCCGGACGTTTCGAGCAACGCCTCGTATTCCTCTGCGAGCTCTCGATGCTCACGGCGTTTCGCTTTTCGCTCCGTTATATCCTGAAAAACGCCCCGAAGTGCTGAGTCGCCGCGCTGTGTGTCGTCGACGTATTCTCCCCACGCCCGAACGTCACGCACCTCGCCGTCGGGTCGAACGATTCGGAGGTCGAGGTCGTACGGTTCCCCGTCTTCGATTGCTCGGTCGACTGCTGCGGTAATCGTCTCTCTGTCGTCGGGGTGGTAGAACTCGATCGCGTCGTCGAGGGAGGGCTCGTAGTCCTCGTCGACACCGTGAATCTGACGGACCCCGTCAGACCAAATGAGCTCGCCGCTTGATGGGATGAATTCCCAGATACCGACATCCGCGATGTCCTGAACGCGGTCGAACAGGAACCCCTGGCGCTCGAGTTCGGTATGGTCACGACGACGCGAGAGTTCGGCACTCACCAGTTCCGCGACTAGCTCGACGAACGTTCGTTCGAGCGCTCCGAACGGCGCGACTCGTGTCGTCGGACTCGAGAAATTGACGGTTCCGTAACGCGTGCCATCGACGACGAGTGGCACGCCGATGTACGATTCTAACTCGAACTCACGGTAGGCAGGATGCGTCTCTTTCCCGTCGCTAACGGCGTCTACGAACGAACAGACCGAATCCGTGCCGACGACTTCCGCACAGTACGTCGATTCGAGATCGAACTGATCGCCAGCTTCGATATCGGCTTCCGGTGCGTGAGCTGCTTCGACCGTGTAGTCGCTGTCCTGAATCCGCGAGACGATACCGATTTCGAGTCCGAGCGTCTGGCAACCGACTTCAAGGAGATTCTGGAGGCGTGACTCGGCCGAGACATCGCTTTCTGCCATGACCGCCTGGAGGTCCTGGAGTGCGTCCCGCTCTCGTTCCAGTTGCCGCTTTACCTCGCTTTGTTCGGTCACGTCTCGAGCGACAACGAGAACCTGCTTACTTTTGCGACTCTGGAACGGGGTTACCCGGACGTCGAATGTCCGCTCGCTGGTCCCGGCCACGACGTCGAGTTGGAGGTCTGCATCGTACAACCCGGTGGACCCACCATCGCTCTCGATCTCGTCGAGCGTCGATTCGACTGCTTGGGAGAATCGCGATGCATCGGAATCGCTAACGCGGTCACCGACGACCGTTTCGAGCTGTTGTCCTGAGAGCTGGGCCGACTGATCTCCGGCGAGCAACCGCTTTGCAGCCGTATTCGCGAACTCGATATCACCTTGCTCGTCGAGGACGAACACGACGTCGTGGATGTTCTCCAGAATCGCGTCACTGCGCTCTAGCTTCAGTTCCCGCTCTCGCTCGGCAGTAATCTCACGCGAAAAGACAGTCAGCCCGTCGTCATCTGGGAACGCTCGCACTTCGACCCAGTAGTCGAACGGCTCTTCCAGATGCTGTTCGAACGATACTGGTTCACCAGTCTCCATCGCCGTTCGATACTTATCTTCGAGTTCCGTCCCAACGATCGAGGGGAACTCCTCCCAGATGGTTTCCCCGACGACCGCGTCGGACTCACGGTCGACTCGATCAGCCATTTTCTCGTTCATATACTCGATGCGCCAATCGCTATCGACGGCGTAAATCGCGTCAGTTGCGCGTTCGAGCGTTCGTCGGAAGCGCCGTTTCGTCTGCTCGGCCTCCGTGCGTTTGCGAGCAGCCCTTGTGAGCGTTCGAATGCGGGCCGCGAGTAGTGTGAAGTTATCACGTTCCGACCGGACTGGGATGTAGTCAGAGATGCCGGCCCGAGTCGCCTCGATCGCGATATCCTCACTGCCTTTTCCAGTAAAGAGGATTATCGGGATATCGTCGTTCCGCTGCCGAATCGACTCTGCAAGCTCGATGCCGTCGGCATCTTCGAGCGAGTACGCCGTTACGATACAGTCGATTCGTTCCGTAGCAAGATGGTGCAGTGCTTCGTCGATACCGTCGGCAGGTATACAGTCGATCTCGGTACTCGTCTGTTGGAGTTTGGTTTGAACCAACTCCGCGAACGCGGGATCGGAGTTCACGTAGAGGACGCGGATTGGATTGTCCAGTTCGTCAGTAGTACCGAGCACAGTTACAGAGATTTGACTGTCTAACTGGTTAAATATTTCTTGCGAGACACTCTCGTGGGCTATCGAGGTCGCTGACGACTGAAAAGCGCAATAACCGAGGGAGTTGTGGTATGTCGGTCAATATAAGGAAACGGGACGGATACGCTGCTAGTATGCCTGCGGAAATTCTGGCTGCCGACGACGACGAAGACATCAGAGAGATGATCGATGTTAGTCTCAGTGAGGAGTTCGATGTGGAGACTGTAAAAGATGGTCGGGAGGCATGGGAGTACTTAGAAGAGTCCCCGGATTCATTACCGAAAGCGGTCATTCTCGACGTCATGATGCCAGAGATGGACGGGTTTTCGGTTCTGGACCATATCCGAGAGAACGACGAGATGCAGGACATTCAGGTTATTATACTGACATCTCGGAGTCGGGAGGAGGACATCGTTCGAGCGCTCGAGGCAGGCGCGGACGATTTCCTGGCGAAGCCCTTCAATAAATCCGAACTGTACGGACGTGTACAGCAAACTCTCCAGTAAGCGACCGTACAGAATTGAAACAGTAAAGGTGCATTAGCTGGTAGATAGTCACAATGTGGGTGGCCACACTAGTCGCCGTTATCGGTCTCTTGAGCGTCGGGGCCATCACTCAGTTCACCGGGTATCGTATGGGAGGGTCAATCACCATTCCCGTTCTTGCCGTGTACTCTTTGAAGAACTTCGTCATGCTCCCCGTTTTTGTGTTGAGCGCGGCAGCCGCGTACGTCGGCCTGTGGATCCTCCGTCGTCGAACATTGATATTTGGTCGTGACGAGCTCATCGCAGCGATGGTCATCGGCACAGCCGTTCCAGTAGTCACGCTCTTTTTCATCCTGCAATTAGGACTTGAGGTGGGAGTGGTTGCGTTTCTGGGAAGTATTCTCCCTGGACTCGCAGCGTACAATTACCATCGAATCAAGCCGGAGTATCGCCGAAACGACCTCTTGGCGAGTATCGGGTTGTTCGTTACCCTCACTGCGCTCGGTTGGGTACTGGTTTCCAATGGATATGCGCGTGAATTTGGTGCGCTGACGCCCCCAGTCCTCTTCTCTTCGACGGCAGACGTCGCTATCTACAAAGGTGTTGCAGTGCCCATCGACCCCGAATCTGTCATCCTCCCTCGAAAGATTGTGGCCGGACTGTTCGCTGGTGGGCTGGTTCTATCTGAACGGCTCCGGGGCCGGTTCGGTGTTCGGGTCGGAATCATTGGTGCGGTCCTCCTCGCGATTTACGCGCTAGCGAGCTATTGGCTCGTAATCCTGTACGTCCTTTTGCTTGCGCTATCGTTCGGTTTCATCCAGTTGTCGAACTACCTCACACTCCGGTACGGACGAGTGCTTCTCGGAGTGACTGTCGCAGTCGCGATCTTCGCCGCAGTATCGCTGACGTTTGTCGTACCAATTGAGCGAGGGCTGTCGGCGTTCTTTACTGCGATTTTGGCAGGTGTTGGGGCGTACAACGCGCATGCGTCGGCACCATTCGAGCGCCGCCTCGTCGTCCCGCTTCAGATCGTGGTCTTTGTCCCCGCTTTGATCGTCGCTCGACTGTTCAGTGCTCCCCAACCTCGTGGGTTTCCACAAGAGCTGACGTTGCCTGTCCTGGGGATTGCAGCGGTTCTCTGGGTGGCTGCCCTGGGTGTCGCGTACTGGTATACTGTGTCACCCCCGGGTGAAGATGAGGTCCTCTCTGCGTCGGTTCTCTCTGAAGGGGGTGAAACATGAGTCGGACTGCCTTCGAGATCTACGGCCGTGGGTTCGGCTGGTCGTGGCGTCTTAGGGGCCCAGCGGAGGTACTAGCAACCGGCAGCCGCCACTACGACACATCCCGAGCAGCACGCGATGCAATTGACATTGTTCGCGCCGCTGTTGCAGAAATATCGGGACACGAGGAGTCCTTCCCAGACACCGATGTCGACGCGCCCGACATAAGCGTCGAACAAGAGGCCACACCGTCAGGAGAGCTTCCGGAGGAACGAAACAACTGGGTCTGGCGGCTCCAAACTGCAAACGGGGTACTGGGACATAGTGCCGATCGCTTCTCGACCGAAATGGCAGCACAGTCCGCGGCGGACCAGTTCCTCGACTATGCGGCGGGGGCGCTGCCGATGTTCTTGGTTGGGGCAGAGTACGAGTGGAAGACTGGCCCGAAGCCAATCGAAGTCGGCTCGTCGAGTTTAACAGGGCTGGTTAGTGAAGCAACGAGAGGTATTCGACATCGTAAGGTCCTCGATCAGATCGATACCCAGATTGTCGTCTCGGGGACCCGCGGTAAATCCTCAACCACCCAACGGCTCGACGACGTCTTCAACCGCCGAGGGTACGACACGCTCACGAAGATCACCGGCAACCATCCACTACTGATCCACAACGGCGAGGTCCATCCTATCGAACGACGGGGGCCTCGAACGACGCTCTACGAGAATATCAGTCTCATCGCTGAGTTCGTTCCCGAACTCGATGCGTACGAGCCGGACGACGTCGCTATCTTCGAGAATCAGGGTATCACAGAATACACGACCCGGCTGTTCAACCAGCGTCTGACCGATCCGGACATCATCGTGTTAACAAACGTCCGTCAGGACCACACAGATACCCTTGGAAAGACCAGGACAGACCTTGCACGTTCGTTTGCGCGGTCGGTCCCAGCGGGAACACATGTTGTGAGCGGCGAGCAACACCCGGTGTTGCACGAATATATGCAAAAAGAGATCGAACGCCGCGGAGGGACTATCGAGCAGGTTGATATTCCCGACGAACACGAAGGGCTAATCGGTTCTGAAACGATTCACGCAGTCAATGCGGTGTTAGATGTTGTTGGCGAACCGCCACTTCCAGCCGAGGAAATCGAATCGTTCCTCAGTGCGATCCAACCAACGTGGATAGAAATTGAAGACGGGTGCATCTTCAATGCAGCCGAGGTGAACGACGTCGAAAGTACAGAAATGGTTCGACGGGTGCTCGTCGATGACGAATATATCACCCCGTTCGTGTACCTCCGAAGAGACCGGCGGGGGCGTACAGCGTCATTTGCTCAATACATCGAGTTGCTATTCGAGCGAGAGTTAATCGATGAAGCTCACATCGGTGGGGCTAACACACGCGCATTCGCCGAAAACGTCGATGTTCCAACCAAGTGCCACAGTCAAAATGCGGACCCAGAGCAGGTTCTAACTGAACTGTTCACCGATGGCCGACCGGTCATCCTCATGGGTAACACGGTGGACGAGTTTATGCGTGAGATGCAGGCGTCGATTGAACAACGAGTGAAAGAGAAAAGACAGGCTGCCTCGGCAAGCGAAGCTGTTGACATTTCTGAACAGGGGAGCGCGGAAGCGACTAAACCAAAAGATCACGAATAAAACGTCAGCTTCTGTAAGAAGCGGGCCTTTTCGTTAGATGTAGACGTGTTCTTGAGGGGGCCAGAACGATTGTCCGGTAGTGGCCATTACTACTGAATCTCGGAGAACCGTCTTTCGACAAATTGCACGACTGTCGTACGTTGAGTGGCCAGCGTACGATTCGACACCGTTGTACGACCGCACCTCACTTACCGGATTAGAGTCGGATGTCCGGATCGTCTCAGGAGCTTGGTTCACGCACCATGAGCACATCTCTGTTGAGCAGTTCGTCTCCGAACTTCCGCTGGCCTACTTCCAATTCGAGGCCCACGACTGCTACGAGGATCCGACACACTACGAGATGGACACCCTGTTTCGCGTGTTCGTTCTGAAAGAACTTCACGGATGGGAGCACGAAACAGCACTCTACGAGTACCTCGAAAGTCATCCGGAACTTTGCGAGCGGCTTGGGCTGGAGACAGTGCCTGACCAATCGACACTCTGGCGCAGTTGGCACACACGCTTCACTGATGAGTTTCGCGAGACGGTCCAGAAAGCGGCTCGAACGATCCTCATCAAAGCGCAGAACGCCGACGTCACCGTCCCCCGCGAACCGGAGCAGATCCTCCCGGCTCGTTGCGATGACGTGGACGAATCGGTTCCAGAAGATCGAGCCATTCTGGACAACGCCGATAGAGTCTCCAAGCACGTCAGCCGTGTCGTCTTTCCCGCGTTCTCTCTGGACCGTGGAGAGGGCTGTGAGATCCACGAGAACGCCTACTGGGGCCTGCAGACATATCTCGGACTTCGCGAGCGGCTGGCTGCGAACGAAGGTGCTCGTAGTTTCCTCTACGAGTCGACTCGGGATCGGACACCGCTGGGGCACGCTCATCGGGAGCAGATTCGAGACCTCTCGATTGAAGAGATTCGAGCGATGTACCAGCAGGCCACCACTCGGCTCCTAAACGAAGTTGCGGAGACAGAGCAGTTCTTTCGAGCCGGAGTCGTCGCCATCGACATTACCGAAGCCGACCCTTTCACCGGTGACAGGACGGGCTACGAAGACGAAATCATCGGAACGAAAGAGAAGAGTGACCAATACGCCTACCAGTGGGCGACAGTACAGCTGGTCGGCAATGCCGTCCCAATCGTGCTGGACGCGCGCCCCGTCCGAAAGGGGGAGACACGACTGGAAATCGTCGAAGACTTGCTCGATTCGGCTGAGGACCTCGTTCACGTCGATAACGTGCTGATGGACCGAGAGTTCGATAGCCAGCACGTCCTGGAGATGATCAGCCAGCGAGGGCTCTCCTACGTCGTCCCGAAGCGGATGCAGACTAGCGAGAAAGCCCAGGCCAAGCGATTGCTCCAGCGTGACCGGGACCGACCGGAAGCTCCACCTCGGGAAGAACGAGTGGCACGAGACGACGCTCATCTATCGTCGAAAAGAAGACTCAGAGCACGACGACCATCGACAATATTCGGTGTTCATGACGCATTGCGGGAGTGGTCACCTCACGGAGTACGGGTATCGGTGGGAGATCGAGAGCGGCTATAGATCTATAAAGCGGTTCATGGCGGCGACGACGTCGATGGATTTCGGGCTACGGTTCTTCTACTTCGCATTCGCCTGCCTGTTGTACTCGATCTGGCGGGCTGTCGATCTGCTCGTGCAGGTTGAGTTGACTGGTGAGTACGAACATTCACCGATCGTAACAGCCGACAACACGCTGACGCTGCTGAAGAAGGAGACTGGAATCGGATAGCGAGGATCTCTCCCCGTGGTAGCGCGGTGTCTGAGTGGCTACACTACCCGCAATCTCGAAAACACCTCGAATAAATTGACTATCCAACAATAACGGCCGTTCAGAAAGCGATCTGAATCAGTTTCTGCTCATCGACTCGGCCGAAACCACGCATCACAGGCCCGCTAATCCCGCTGTAGTCTCAACTTCCACACCCCGATCAAAAGTTGAGACTGGTCTTCCCAATGCACAGAGGCAATATCGGTTTGAGTCAATCACACCAATCACGTCTTCCTTCCATCATCACTGTCTCACTCAAGGAGGGGAACAGCATCGGTCCACAGTCGTTGGAAGTACTGCTCAAACTCGGAGACTACTTGCGAATCTTTGATCCCGATCACACCGATCCTGTCTTCACCAGATACTGGATGTAGCACATCGATCGTCGTCTCCACATTGTCCACGATATCAAACGAAAGCGCAATCTCAGGAGTCGTTCTGACAGTTATGTCTGCAGGCTGGTTTTCAATTAGATGTGGGAATCGGTCGGGGAGTACGGTAACTGCTTTTTCACTGAAGAGGAGGTCAACAGACAAATCCGTATTAGCACCCTCGAAAAAGCCTTCCACTTCAGATTGGAGTGTCTCCCACGTCGCATCCTCGTAGGGAGGCCCGACGGCTGCTTTGACAACGCTCTCCGCGGTTCGCATATGCTGCTGGAGTGCTGTACTCATTTCGTCACTCCCGAGCGATCCAAGCCAGAAACTACTCTCTGTTGGTGGTGTCGGCAAAAGGTTCGAACGAACTGTTTCTGCTTTCTCCCGGTAACGATCCCACTCTTGTTTCAGTTCATACGCTCGTTCAGCCAGAAGCCTGTCGACGACGGTTTCTGGCTGTACGGCAACGTACTGATTTGGATCGCTTGACTGTCTCCAGATCAGCTTGCGAGCTTCAAGGCCGTTTAGTACGTCGTAGATACGGCCTTTTGGAACCCCACTAGTATCAGAGAGTTCAGCTGCCGTCACTGCTCCTGTTACGAGAAGGGTTCGATAGGCCTTCTCCTCGTAACTTGAGAGTCCAAGCTCGCTCAATTCCGTCATGCTTTGTCATTGTGCCTCTAAACAAATTGTAAGTGCTGTTTTGTTTCAGTAGTCGTATATCGGGGGCTTCGAGACCTAACGATATGCATCCGTACGTACTGCTCGCTGGTGCAATACTCTCCGAATTATTCGGGACAACTGCCCTCAAACTCTCCGATGGATTTTCACAACTGGTTCCCAGTATTGGGGTTGTCCTCGGATATGGGGCGGCGTTCTATCTACTATCCCTGACGTTAGAGGAATTACCGATGGGTGTCGTCTATGGGACATGGGCAGCATTGGGTATTGTCGGTGTGGCAGGTATCGGGGCCGTTGTTTTTGATGAGCCAGTTGATCTGGCAGGCCTTCTCGGAATCACCCTCATTATCGGCGGCGTCTACTGCGTTAACGTGGTGTCACAGATGTCTGCCCACTAAGATGGTGGGCCCCGGGTCGGTGTAGAAACAACCGAAAAGTGGCACTATGTTCCAACATCTTGTTCGTCATCTCCTGAGTAGTTGTTCTCCAACGATGTCAAACAACTATGATGTAATCATCGCTGGGGCAGGGCCAGCGGGGGCGCAGTGCGCACGAGATTTAGCTGACCGTGGGTACGATGTTGTCGTCTTGGAAACCGAAGCAGAAGATGAGTTCCCTGCTCAAAGTAACAAATCTACCGGCGGAACGTTTGCGTCAATGATGACCTCCTTCGGCATCCCGGACGACGTCGTTATGCACGCGACTGAATCAGTAGTTCTTGAATCTCCCAATGAACACTTTATCCAGGACCAGCCGGGCTTTGTCTTGGACTTCGAGGCGTTCAAGAAGTTCCTTGTCGAGGATGGTCGTCACAAGGGTGCTGAGTATCGGTTTGATGCTCGTGTTCGTGACCCGATCGTCGAAGATAGCGACCTCGTTGGTGTCCGTTATAATCGTGACCAGGAGGTCTTTGGAGAAATCGTTATTGATGCTACGGGTCCGGCTGCGCCACTGGCTAAAGATCTGGGGATAGCCAATCTTGAGCGGGAGAACCACGCGATTGGTATTGAATACTTATTCGAAGGCGTCGATCTCAATCATCCCGAGTTTGCTGATCTCACTGACGCGATGATGTTGCGGTTGGACCACGAGTACGCCCCTGGAGGTTATTCGTGGATCTTCCATACGGGTGACGACACAGCAAAAGTCGGTATCTGTTACATCCAGAATAAACGCTATCAAGAAAACGCCATTCACGATCGCACCGTCGACGGGTATCTCGAACATTGGCTCGATACTGACCCACGGTTTGAGAACGCCAGACAAATCGCAGAGAGTCCAGTTCGGGGATCAGCACATGTACAGCCCCCCGGATCGATGAGTACTGATTCGTTTATAGCGATCGGTGATACTGTCCCATCGGTTGATCCTGTCTGGGGAGAGGGAATCTACAAGTGTATGAAATCAGCTCGAGCAGCTGCGATGACAGCCGATCGTTGTCTGACGAGGACGAAAGACACCTCTGCTAAGGAGATGGGAGTCTACGACGACCTCTGGAAGGAGCAAGTTGCTCCCAGACAAGACCGACGGTTGATGATGACGAGGTTGCTATACCTTGCACCAAACGAACGGTACGACCAGCTTATGCGAGATCTGGACAAGCTCTCTCGAGATACCCTTTCAGATATTAACGATGGCAGCAAGCGGGAAATTTTAAAACTATTGTATCCTACTGATTTTTCCTATCTCTGGAAATACTGGCGAGAAACACAATCTGGAATTGCCTCTTACTTCAGCTAACCACAACACTTCCGCTGATGAATCCAATTTCTATTCGATCATAATCAACTGGTCTTGGACGTTTTACTATCAGTACCCACATGGCTATGACCCCCGAGTCACGTCGAACAGTCTTTCGCCAGATCGCCCACCACTCCTATGTCGACTGGCCAACGTATGAGTCCAACCCGCTGTTCGATCGCTCGTCGCTTCCCGCACTGGAGTCGGATGTCCGCGCCGTCGCAAAAACGTGGTTTCAACAAGACAAACACGAGGCCGTTGAACCATTCGTCCACGCATTACCGATCGAATACGTCCAGTTCGATGCTCATGACCGATACGCAGGTTCGACGAGCTACGAGATGGAGACACTGTTTCGCTTGTTCCTGCTGAAAGAATGCTATGGCTGGGATCATGAGACTGCCCTCGTCGAATATCTCACCCAGCGTCCCGATCTCTGTGATCAACTTGCCTTAGAGTCGGTGCCGAATCAATCAACCCTGTGGCGCAGCTGGCACCACCGCTTCACTACTGATCTCCAAGACACCGTCGAGACCGCAGCGCGAACGATTCTCATCAAAGCCCAGAATGCGGGCGTCTCAGTCCCGCGCAAACTGGACCGACAGAGCCGCAGACATAATAAAGAGAGTCCGAAATCGGATCCTGATGACCAGACCGTATTAGAGCGGGCCAAGACAGTCACTGATCACGTCAGCGATATTGTCTTCCCGGCGTTCTCATTGGACCGAGGCGAGGGCTGCGAGATACACGAGAACGCCTACTGGGATCTCCAGACCTATCTCGGACTTCGAGAGAACCTCGCCGTCAATGAGGGCGCTCGGAGCTTCATCCACGAGTCCAATCGGGAACGGACGCCGCTCGGCCACGCCCATCGCGAGCATGTGCGGGACCTCTCCATCAAGCAGATACGCGAGATGTACCGCCAAGCCGTGGGTCGCCTCTTGGATCGAGTCGCAGAGACGGAGGAGTTCTTCCGAGCTGGTATCATCGCCATCGACATCACCGAGTCCGACCCGTTCACCGGTGACCGCGCCGGGCACGAAGATGAGATTATCGGGACGAAGGAGAAAACCGACGAATACGCGTACCAGTGGTCGACAGTCCAGCTGGTCGGTAACGCTGTCCCACTCGTCCTTGATGCCCGCCCGGTACGGAAAGGCGAGTCACGACTAGAAATAGTGGAGGATTTGCTGGATTCGGCCGAAGAGCTCGTTCACGTCGATAACCTGCTGATGGACCGGGAGTTCGATAGCCAGCACGTTCTAGAGATGATCAGCCAGCGCGGGCTTTCCTATGTCGTTCCCAAGCGGGTGCAGACCAGCGAAAAGGCCCAAGCGAAGCGATTGCTCCAGCGTGACCAGGACCGATACGAGACCGACCGGAAGCTCCACCTCGGCAAGAATGAGTGGCACGAGACGACGCTGATCTACCGCCGGAAAGAAGACTCCGAGCACGACGACCACCGGCAATACTCGGTGTTCATGACGAATTGCGGGAGTGGGCACCTTACTGAGTACGGGTATCGGTGGGAAATCGAGAGCGGGTACAGATCGATAAAGCGGTTCATGGCGGCGACGACGTCGAAGGATTTCGGGCTACGGTTCTTCTACTTCGCGTTCGCGTGTCTCCTGTACTCAATCTGGCGAGCTGTCGATCTGCTCGTGCAGGTTGAGTTGACTGGTGAGTACGAACACTCGCCGATCGTAACAGCCGACAATACGCTGACGCTGGTGAAGAAGGAAACCGGAACCGGATAGCGAGGAGCTCTACCCGTGGTAGCCCGGCGTCTGAGTGGCTACGCTGTCGAAAGTCGCGGAAATTCGCGCATATGGTTGGAAGTTCAACAGAATGTGCCGTCTGGAGGGTAATCTGAGTCGGTTTCCGATCACTGAATCGGCCGAAACCACGCATTATACACCCGCTATACCCGCTGTAGTCTCAACTTCCAACTTCACCAATAGTTGCGACTGCTCGTCTCAATGCATATGATCTGGATGTCGTATGGTCCCATTTAGGGGACAGTCTGGATAAACTGTTTAGTCGGTTCTCATGGACTATGATGTCGGCATGACGCACCGTTCAATATCGGCAACTTGCTTGAGTTCAAGGACTGCGTAGTCGGGATTAACGGCTGCGATGAGTTCTTCGGCGTGGTCGTGTGGTTGGTGTTGGTCGCTCTCACCGTCGTTGTCGTGTATGTGGAGTACTCGTACGTGCTCGTCGATGTGGTCGTGGAATGCCTTCCAACCGTGGCCGCTTACTTTCGCGTGTCCGACATCGAGTGTCACGTCGAGACCGTCGTTGTCGCGGAGGTGGTCGCGGAAGTCGTCTGGGGTGGTTGTGTATCGACGCTTCGACGCGCTGGGCGGCTGGTTCTCGAGGCAGAGTGGGACACCGACATCTGCGGCGTGGGCGGCGCACTCGGCGAGTGATTTACGGGCGTTTTGATAGGCTTTTTCGTGGACGTACGTGGGATAGCGTTCCGGGACCGAGCCGCCATGGACGACAACCGCGCCCGCCCCACAGGTGGCTGCGTCGTCGAGCGTTGCCTTCACTTGTTCGACGGCAGCGGCGCGCGATGCATCGTTGAAGCTACCGAGATTCCAATCACGGAACGGCGCATGTAGGGTTACACTGACTCCGTAGTCGTCCGCGAGTTCACCAAGCATGTCCGCATCTGGTGCGTCCGGGTGACCATGTAGGTATTCGCGTTTGAATTCGACGTGGTTGAGACCGAGGGCTGTGATGTGCTCAAGGAATTCTGGGACGGACTCCGTGAAGCGGATGTCCATCGCGGCGCCGAGTCGTGTCATCGACTGACCTCCACTGCGGGAAGCGACTCGCCGACGCCGTGCGTGATTATCATGGAGAGGCCTCCGCGCAGAAGACGTCTTCACCGGCGACGACTGCGCGTTCGACCGTTGGCATTGGGTCGGGATCGACGACGAGGAGGTCGGCACGAGCGCCGGGTTCGAGTCGGCCACGGTCGTCAAGGCCGATGGCGGCTGCGGGGTTGGCGGTGACGCGGGCGACACGCTCGTGGAGTGGTTCGCCGGTGTCGACGAATGGCGCGGCGAGAAGCGATGGTGGGTGGTAGTCTGCACAGAGGATATCAACGACGCCCGCATCGATCGCGTCGGCGGTCGAGAGGTTGCCCCACTGGCTCCCGCCGCGGACGAGGTTTGGCGCTCCCATGGCTGTGGTCATTCCCTCTTCTGCGGCGCGATTTGCGGCGTCGAGCGTGACGGGGTACTCGCTGAGTGAGACTCCCTTCTCGGCACGATGGGAGACTTCCTCGGGATTCTCGTCGTCGTGTGAGGCGACTGTGAGGCCGGCCGCGGTCGCGGCGGCGGTCACGCGCTCGATGCGGTCGTCGAATACGTCGTCAGTGATTTTCTGTCTGGTTTCGATTATCTCATCGACTTCGCCCTCGTCGAAGCCAGCGTCGTCCATGTACCACTGCTTGAAGCTCTCAACACTCGCGAATTGTCCCTGGCCTGGGACGTGCGCCATCAGCGATGCCATCACGACGATGTCGCGATCGATGATTTCGCAGACAGCTTCCACACAGCCCGGATCGGTGAGTTCACAGCGAGCATGAATCCGATGATCGGCGAGTAGGTCGTCATTCGCCGCGACCATATCGACGATGTCGCGCGCGAGATCAGTGGAGCGATCGTCCTCGGGTGCGTCTTGGAAGCTGACCGCGTGACATTTCGTAGTGACGCCGGCCGCGACGTTCGCGCGGTCGGCGGCGTCGAGTGCAAGCGAATCGGCTGTTCGAGCGCCGGAACGTGGAAAGACGTGGTCTTCGATATCGTCGCCATGTAAGTCGATGAGGCCGGGAAGGATGTAGCGGCCATCTGCGTCAACAACCGTGTCGGCGTCCGTCTGGCCAGTTTGGTTTGTGGTAATGGCTGCGATTCGATTGTCCACGGCCGTCACGTCGCCTTCGATGACGCCGTTGGGTGTGACGATTTGACCATTCGTGATTGCGAGTGTCGCGACGGATTGCTGGCGACTCACGTCGATTCACCCCCGGTTGGGCGGACATCAACGACGCGCGCGTCGTCTATCGTGAGGACGCGATCAGCGACGCGCTCAACGACATCGTGGTTATGGAAGACGCCGACGACGGCCGTGTCGTCGCCGAGGTAGTCACGGAGAAGCTTCAGGGCATGCTCGCGGGTCTCCGGGTCGAGGGCACTCGTCGGCTCGTCGAGCAACAGTAGTCGTGGGCGTGGCGCGATGCCGCGAGCAAAATTTACGCGTTGGCGCTCACCGCCACTGAATGTCGCTGGATAGGCGTCGAAAAGCTCGCGTGGGAGTTGGAGGCGTTCAAGGAGGCCGCGTGCGGTTTCACGCGCTTGTTCGGGTGAGCTACCGGACTCACGGAGCGGTCGTGCGACGACGTCCACCGCGGGGACGCGCGGGATCTCGCGGAGGAACTGCGAGACGTAGCCGACATCCGTTCCGCGCAGCGAGAGGATGGTACGTTCATTACAGGTCGCCAAGTCGACGACGCTGTCGCCCGTATCATATTCGATGGTGCCGTCAGTCGGCTCGTAGGTCCGATGGAGACACTTCAGCAGTGAGGATTTCCCGCTGCCGGATTCGCCGACGACAGCGAGGAACTCGCCGGCTGCAACGTCGAATTCCACGCTGTCAAGGCCGACGACTTCGCGGCCGTCGACGACGTGCATCTGGAAGCGTTTCGAGAGGTCGGTGACGGCAAGCCGCGGCTGCTCGCCGTCGCTGTTTGTGGACGTGCTCATATTATTGAATTGATGAGAGTTTGGGTGTATTCGTGATGTGGATCTTCCATGACGCGGTCCGTGAGGCCGGCTTCAACGATGCGGCCCTGCCGCATGACGAGCACGCGG
Organism: Halopenitus persicus; assembly: GCF_900107205.1. Lineage (GTDB taxonomy): Archaea > Halobacteriota > Halobacteria > Halobacteriales > Haloferacaceae > Halopenitus > Halopenitus persicus. Next base: position 116,643 of record NZ_FNPC01000007.1, read on the forward strand.
TCAGCAAGCAAGCGGACGACACTGAGGTCGTGACTCACGACGACGGTCGCGACATCTTGCTCGCGTTGCAGGCGTCGGAAAGTGTCGAGGACACGCGCCTGTACACTTACATCGAGGCCGGTTGTCGGCTCGTCTAGCACGACCAGCCCGGGGTCATTCGCGATGGCTTTCGCGATTTGGACGCGGCGCTGCATCCCACCGCTGTACGTTTCGGCGGAGTCGTCCATTCGGTCAACCGGGACTTCGGTTTCCTCGAAAAGTCCGCGGACGCGTGAGCGGATATCACCGTAGTGGCGCCAGCCTGCGGAGAGCAGTTTCTCCGCGACATTTCCCCCGCCTGTGAACGAGAGGTTGAGGCCGTCGTGGACGTGCTGGTGGACCATGCCAAGGTGTTCGTCTCGAATCTCGCGGCGGCGTTGATAGTCTGCGTCAAGGACGTCGCCGTGACCGCGAATCGTGGCGGTCCCGGCTGTTGCGTCCGCATCGAGTGCGAGTATCTCTGCGACGCTTGACTTCCCGCTGCCGGATTCCCCGACGATACCAAGGACTTCGCCGTCGCGAACCTCAAAGGAGACATCCGCACATGCAACGACGCTGTCACACTCTGGACAGCGATTTCGATCGTACTCGGGGCCGGTCGTAGCGAGACATGCCGAACAGCCCTCTCCGTAGACTTTCGTCAAGCCATCAGCGTCGAGAAAAGTCAAATATCTTCACCCCCGTCGCCGACAAAACCGTTCGGGTCGATACCCGTTCCCGGACCCCATGCGATATCCGAACGCTCCAGATGGTCGTCCTTGGCACAATCGGAGTTGCGCTGGCGTTTCTCGCAAAAACTCGTGTCATTGCAGGCGAAGCGGCGTTCGCCGTCCTCGCCCTCGACTTCCGTGAGGAACGTGTCGGTGCTCCCGCAGGCGTCGCAAGCCTCCTCGTCGAAGTGTTCGACGCGGAACGAGCGATCCTCGAACGCGAGCGGCTCGACGTCTGTGTGTGGTGGGATCGCGTAGATACGGGCTTCGCGGCCCGCGGCGAAAACAAAGAGATTGTCCGCGTCGTGGAGCTTCGGGACGTCCCAGCGCGGAATCGGCGATGGGTCCATGAGATAGCGGCCCTCAACCATTACGGGATAGCGGGCACCGATGTCCACTTCGCCCCACTGGACGACGCTCTCGTAGAGCGCAACCCACATTTTGCTGTAGTCTGCGTGCGCGTGACGAGTCCGATTTCGGTCGTCGCTTCCGTCGACGCGCCGGAGTGCGTCCGTCACCGGGACCTGGAGAACGAGAATCTGATCGTCGGTTAGTACCTCTTCGGGAATCCGATGCCGGGTCTGAATCACGGATGCCGCCGTAGTGTCCGTCGTCGTCTCGATGTCCGCCGTTGTCTCCGCGAGCCGTCGAATGTTCGCGGCGTTGACGGACGCGTCACTCCCTTGGTCAATAACCTTGAAGACGTCGTCGGGGCCGAGCAGGGAGAGCGACGCCTGAATCCCGCCAGTCCCCCAGCCGCGTGCAAGCGGCATCGCCCGAGACGCGTACGGGACTTGGTGACCAGGAATCGAGATTGCCTTCAGCGTCGCACGTCGCACCTCACGCTTCGTATGCTCGTCGAGGTACGCGTAATTATACCCTTCCAAGCCCTCCGAGGACGGGTCGTGAAGTTCTTCAAGCGACTCGGGTTCGGCGTCAGTCATCGCCACCCACCTCCGCGAGCTCGGCGTCGACCTTCTCGTCCGTCGTGGTGTCGCGCTCCTGGATGGAGCGCACCCGGTCGAGGATGCTTTGGAAAGTCACGTAATGTGGGAGTTTCAGGTGTTCGATGAAGCCGAATGAGTCGAGGCCGTCAACGACATCAAGGACGAACTCAGCGTCCTCAGCGGGCGCGTCGCCGTCGAGTTGGATGGACGCATCAAGCATTGTCATCCCGATGGCCTTGCGTTCGTTCCGACCAAACGTCACACCGTAGCCAAACGCGAAGCGCGCCTCATCTCGCGTCTCGTACGCAGGAACGACGCCCTGACACTCTGAAACGTCCGTCCCAGGGAGCGTCGCCGTTTCACCCGTGTAGGGATGCTTGACTCGCAGCGGGAGGCTACCAACGCGGACCTCGGCGAGCGTCGGATGTACCTGGCCGTAGCCCCGTAGCGCGCTGTAGCCCAGTGCTGTTACCGCACCTGTTTCGCCACGTGAGAGCTCTTGGAGGATTGCATCCCGCGGTGCCGGATGGGACAGCGGTTCTCGCGTTGTGTCCTGTGGTCCGTCCTCCACGTGGTCGTCGATGGCCGCCGTCTCCGGGTCGGCGACAAGTTCCTCCTCGCGAAGCAAGTCGACGACACCCGCGAGCGACCCGGGCTCCTCGTCGTTGATGTCAACGTCGTGTTCAGGATCGAGGTCCCATGCGTCGATCGGGTTGACGGGGTCGTCCTCGCCGTCAAGGTCGAAGTCGAGGAGTCGCTGTGTGTAGTCCTTCGTCCCGCCTAAGATCTGGCCACCGGGGACATCCTTGAACGCCGGAGAGACGCGTCGCTCTACGTCGAGCGCGTCCGTGCTTGGCGCCTCAGCGTACCCCCAGAGCTCTAGCGTGGAGCGGTAGGCACGCAGGAGGAACGCCGCCTCGACAGCATCACCCTGCGCCTGCTTGATGGCGAGCGCCGCGAGTCGCGGGGCGTACAGCCCGCTTTCTCCCATCACCTGTCCGGTGAGGCGGCCGAACTGATCGGCGACTTGGTCGACAGAAACCGTGTCACTCTCACCCTCGATGCGCGTCTTCTCGTAGAGGTCCTCCGCACGTCTGATGACGTCCTCGCCGGCAGAAACCGCGACATACCCCATTTCACGCCACCTCCTCAACGGTGAGGTTCACCGACCGCGGGAATGCGACCAGATGGGTTCCGTCGGTCACGTAGGCGTCGATGCCACGCGGGTAGTCGCTCTGCGCATCCACGAGGGCCACGAGTTCAGCCGGCGGGAGCGCCACTGCGACTCTCCGCTCGCCCGGTACTCCCGGGCCGGAGACGGTAACGTTGGTCGCTGCATCCGACGGCGTCGAGACTGTGTCGACGCGATAGAGGACGGTCGCGCCCTCGCTTGGTTCCTTGAGCGTACCGCGCGACGCGTCCGTGATTGCGCCGTCAGTGCTCCCGTGCACGTGGATGATGTCCGCCGTTTCGAGCGATGCCGCGACGTAACGCCCCTCGTCGGAGAGTGTCTCCCGAACGGCATCGTCGTCCGTGTGGAGCGCAGTCTCCTCATCGACAAGCGTCAGCAACACCGTCCGATCGGCGGGCGATGGTGTAACTTCGTGGATAGTGCCGGGGTGACTCGTCGAATCGACGAGTGCTCGATAGCACGCTTGCGTGTCGTGCACGCGGTCAAAATCATGAATACTCATGCGGGGTCCTCCATCACATCAAAGTCGACCGTCGTCGCCCGACTCTCTGCCCATGCACGTTGGCGGCGCTCGGCGCGGTTGGCGGCGTCGTCAGCGAGCGCCGCGCGGAGATCCCTACTTACAGGGTGGTCGGCCGCGACCGCGGCGTCAACGACTGCACCCGCGAGCGCCTTCCTCTCGGCCTTCCCGGGTACCATCGCAAATCCCTTCACGTCGCTGAGTTCAACTTCGGAAGTCGTCACCAGTACCTCCCCAAGATTGAACGGTTGTCCGGAGACCGGGTCCGTCGCTCGCTGCATCACCAGCTTCGGCGACGGGGACTGCACAACTCGGACGTCAGTCTCGCCGTCGAGAACTGCTTCGGCCCCGTCAAGCAGCGTTGCTGTCTCGCTGGCGGCGATTCGCTCGAAGCGTGCCGTTCGGTCTTCGAGGGTAGTCTCGTCTGTGTCGTTCACGGATATCTGTCGGGTTAGAAGGGCCCTAAGTCTACTCTGGGTACTCTACAGTCGACGCACGATTCCCTGTCTCGAACCCACTATTTCTTCGCTACGTCTGGACTCTAATAGCCGGAAAATGATTTGGTCAGTACTATATCTGAACGTCTGGACGCACCCGGACTAGTGTAACATGGGACGGGGGAATGTCGTCCTACTCGTGACGCGACGTACTATACCCAGACAACGTTCAATGACTGATACAATCGTCTTTGACGTGCATGTCGGAGTCAGAATCCAGCACCGAGGTATCGACGACGTCGAGCCGCCGAGCGTTCGTAGCAACGGGTGGGGCAGCGCTGACCGCGCTCTCCGCCGGCTGCTCGGGGATGACCAACAGTATCGCAGGCGCCTCGAAGACAACGGTCACTGTTCTCCTGACGCCCGCAGAGAGCCCTGCGGATGTCAAGAAGCAGTATCAGCCGATGGTGAAGTATCTTGAGAACTCCGTTTCAGGAATTTCCATCACGGTGGATGTCGCGACGGACTACTCGGCGATTTGGCCCGCGATTCGGAGCGGCCAAGCAAATATCGCCTTTGACGACGTCACACTCATCCAGTTCCCTGATAAGGTGGATGTTCTCGGGACGAGCGTCACTGCGAACACGGCCTACTACTTCTCGATGCTGCTTGTGCAGGCTGATAGTGATATCCAGTCGCTCGACGACCTCCAAGGAACGTCCATTAGCTTCTGTGATCCCCTTTCCACGAGCGGTTCCATCTATCCACTGTCCGCGCTCAAACAGGCTGGCCTTGACATCGGCGACGCCCCAACCGGGAAGCCGGTCGACTTCAAAGGTTCTTGGTCGAACCACGACACAAGCCTACAGCAACTCTTCAACAGGGAGAAACTCGATGCAAACGCCAACAGCGGCAAGTTTGGAATCCCGCATATGGAGTCGATTCCGAAGCGCGTCAGGGAGCATTCGGCGTTCCGCGACCAGGTAAACACGAAGTCTCCCTCGCTTCGTGCGGTTTGGGTTTCGGAGAAGGTGCCGAAACAGCCGGTCATCACGCACTCTTCGTGGAACCCGCCGGCGCGCTCAAAGATTCGTGACGCTCTCGCAACCATGACGAAAAGCGACCTCGAACAGTACATGGACGGGAACGTCTCGTTCCCGTTCACCTCGATGAAGAAGACGTCCATCGACGACTATCAGCCGGTCATTAATCGAGTGAACGAACTCGGCCTGAAGCTTCGGTGACCCTTCGATGCTCGAAGTTACGGACCTCACGAAGCATTACGGGGATGTCCGGGCGCTCGAAGATGTCTCGTTTACGCTCAACGACGGGGAGTTCACGGTGCTTCTCGGGCAGTCTGGCGCGGGGAAGTCGACGATGCTCCGCTGTCTGAACGGCTTGACGTCGCCGACAGCGGGGTCGGTGGCGCTCGATGGGGCGACTCTCGACAACTCGCGTGAGGACGTCGCGATGGTGTTCCAGCAGCACAATCTTGTTGAGGGGTTCTCGGCGTATACGAACGCGCTAACCGGGTCGCTCGGCCGCCACCCTTTCCTGCGAAGCGTGCTCCAGCTTGTCGGTCGCAAAGAGAAACTTACGGCTCTGGACGCGCTTGGTACTGTTGGGTTGCTCGATGAGGCGGACCAGCGTGTCGCCACGATGTCTGGTGGCCAACAACAGCGCGTTGGCATCGCCCGCGCGTTAGTCCAGCAGCCCGATCTCTTGCTCGCCGACGAGCCGGTGGCGTCGCTTGACCCGGGGAGTGCGGAGACTGTCATGCATTACCTGAAAACCGCGGCGAACGAATACGACATCACGACGCTTGTCAGCCTTCATCAGGTGAATATTGCCGCGTACTTCGGCGACCGCTTCCTCGGCCTGAAAGACGGCGAACTCATCTTCGACGGTGGTCCGGAAGAGTTGACCCCTGGAGTCGTGGACGAACTCTACGGAGACGTCGAAACTGTTGCGCTCGCCGAAGAGACGGCACCGGACCGGAAAACGACCACAGACGTGACGGAACCACGTCTTCAGGAGGTGCGTCCGTGACTCTCCACCCCGAAACTGAGAGTGACGAGGACGACGAACTAACGCCACGAGAGAAGCTGTCCGAGCAACATCAGCAGCGTCGGTACCGTCTCCTCAGGGGTATTGTCGGTGTGATCGCACTCATTGTAATTCTCACATTTGCGTACGGGCAGGTTGGTTTCTCCGTTCGTGAACTCATCAACTACTGGCCAGAGTTCGTGACCGCGGCACACGATTACTTCCCGACGACGACGTACTTCGGGATTGTGCCCTTCCTCGACTTCGGGCGATACTGGCAATTCATCGACGCCGCGAATCTCTTCTCACTCTCTGTCGTCACTGTTTCAATGGCTGTCGGTGGGACAGCACTCGGGATTCCAGGTGCACTCTTGCTCGGTACGCTCGGCTCCGAGCGCGTGACACCGTTCCCACTGAACTTCGTCTTTCGAGCGTTGATGAGCACGATTCGTGCGATTCCCGCGCTCGTCTGGGCGCTCCTCTTCATTCCTCTTGGTGGCGTCACGCCGTTTACGGGTACGCTTGCCATTGCGGTTGATACAATGGGGTATCTCGGGCGGCTATTCACGGACGAACTTGAGGAGATAGAGTCCGGCCCCATCGAGGGCGTGGAGTCAACAGGGGCGAATCAACGACAGACGGTCTTCTTTGGGATGCTAAGCCAGGTGTTCCGTCAGTATATTGCGTGGGTGCTGTTCATCCTCGAATTGAATGTTCGTGTTGCGATTACGCTTGGCCTCATCGGGGCGGGCGGCCTCGGCTACCAGTTGATGATTCAGCGCCAGACGTACCAATACACAAATATGATGGCGGCGGTCATCGTGACCATCCTCCTTGTCAGTAGTGTCGAAATCGTCAGCCAGCGCGTCCGCGCTCGCCTTCGCAACGACAAGGAGGCACCAGGGACACTCGAATATCTTGCCGGGATGCCCGACCGGTTTGCGCAAAGTGTATTCCGATGAGCTACCACGTCGAGGACCACGGCTCCGATCAGACGCCGACCGTTAGCCCCGAACCTGCCATCCATCCCGACGCCCGCGTTGTCGACAGTGACCTCGGCGCATGGACTGAGGTCAATCGTGGTGTCCGCATGGTGAACACGACGTTTGGCGACTACAGCTACGCGATGGCGCGCTGTGAGTTTGACCACGCGACCATCGGGTCGTTCTGCTCCATCGCTTCACACGTCCGCGTCAATCCCGTCAACCATCCCATCGAGCGGCCGACAAGCCACCACTTCACGTATCGCTCTGCAGAGTACGGCTTCGCCGAGGCGGACGGCAATACCATCTTTGAACGTCGCCGTGAGAATACCGTCGAGGTCGGTCACGATGTCTGGCTCGGCTACAATAGTGCACTCATGCCCGGTGTCAGAGTTGGGACAGGTGCTGTCGTTGGAACGGGTGCCGTTGTTACGAAAGACGTACCGCCATACACAATCGTCGCCGGCGTTCCCGCTGAACCTATTGACCATCGATTTGATGATGCGACCGCTGATCGCCTTCTCGACATCGCCTGGTGGGAGTGGGATCACGAAACGATCGCTGAGCGCTTCGATGCCTTCCACGACCTCGACACGTTCCTTGACGCCTACACCTGACCACTCGCCCACCAACAGTTATCCCTCCTGTAGCCGTCCGAAACGATGTCTCGATCCCCTCAGATCTCGACGTGTCCGGCATTAAGACCGACGTGGAGTCGTGTCGCGGTCTCTGCCGTATTCACCCAGTGATGGAAGATTCGTTCGATCGCATGCGTCACACTCGCGAGATAGCCATACCCATTCTCGCTATACGCCGTCGTTAACTCAAATAGCTCCGCGAGATCGTGATGGACGTCGCTCTCGACGGCATGTAGTGCCTCCATCCGGTCGAGTTCTGCATCAAAGAGTACTGCTGCGACGTGCTCGTGAATCTGCTCTCCGTCTGCGAGAATGTCAAGGACACGTTCGTGTACCATTCCGCCCGGCGATCGTTCTGTCACCTCAACTGCGTCCTCCACGAAGCATGCACGATCACCAGCAATCTCGAGATTTTTCGCGATGCTTGCGAACGCGCTCGCGACGCGATTTCCCGGCCACGGCGTCGATATTGTGTAGTCTTTTACTGCCGAAAGGGCTGCTGAATACCGTTTGTTCGCCAACCCTTCGAGGTGGTTCGCGCTTGGATCACATGTTTCGTGGTCAACCGCTTGAGCCGCTGCTTGATATTGGTCGAACGTCACTTCGTCGAGCTGCTGGAGTTGTTCGAGGAGGTCGGCTCCCGTCGTCGACTGAGGCCCCGTCGCGTGCTCCCAGAGTGTGGATATATCACCGGCTCGTTGATATACTTCTGACTCGTGAACGACGTACGCCTTCGAAATAACACCGTCTGCTTTCAATTCGCGGAGAATCTCAGACACGTAGTTCGGGCTTAGATCGAGAATTTCGGCGAGTTCCGCCTTCGTATCTGGATGGTGTTCATCAACTGTCTCGATAATCTTCGCGACGGTCGTTGCCTGACTCTGCTCACCTGAGGTTGCGGGCCGGAAGTCCGTCATTACCATATCTTACTCCGACCTTGAGGTTAGCCGATATGCACGGAAATCACGGACTCAACTATATTCCTATAGAGCAGTTCGGACCCCTCATAGCAGACGCTTACCCTATCACGTCAAAACACGCGCCCGTATGGAGACACGTAAGGTCCAGCTCTCCGGCGGAACCACGTATACAGTTTCCCTACCGAAGCAGTGGGCGAACGAACACGGCGTCACGGCTGGCGACCTACTGAGCCTCAAACCACGTGATGACGGCGCGCTTATTGTCCAAGTTCTGGATAATGGACGCGACCAAGCCAGTGCAACCGTCGACGTCAGCGACTACGGACCAGACGAAGTGCGGGTCGCCATCCACGCGCTCTACATTCTCGGCTTTGACCACATTACCCTCCGGCTTGGCGACGACGAGGCGAACCTTCGCGCTGCCCGCGAAACTACCCGACTCCTCGTCGGCATAGAGGTCCTCGAACGCGACGCCGCATCGTTCACCATTCACAGCGTTATGTCCGCTGATCACGTCTCCGTCCGCAAGAGCATCATTCGACTTGAACTCATCGTCGATGCCATGCAACAAGACGCGGTTACCGCCCTTTGCGAAAACGACGCTGACCTCGCAGCCGAAGCTGCCACCCGTGACAACGAAGCTGACAAACTCCACGCACTCCTCACGCGGTGCCTCCGCCGATCACTCGGCGTTTTCGACGAAGTGCAGAAACTCGAGCACGACCGCGCCAGTCTCTTTGAACACTACCAGGTCGCTCGGCAGCTCGAACGAATCGGTGACCACGCCGAGAAAATCGCCGGCCTCTCTACCGACCTCGACGCGTCTAACGGCGAGATTTCCGCTGCAATCCCGTCTCTTGACCGACGGGCTCGCGATATTCGTAACGCCGCCACCGACGTCGTTCTCTCCGACGATCCGGTCGATATCGCCTATGACGCAATCGCCGACTGTGATGCCCTCATTGCCGACATCGACGATCGACGCCGCTCGCTCTACGACCATTCAGATTCTGGTGAAGCCTATACCTACGGAATCGTCCTCGATAGTATCCAACGAACTGCCGAATACGGCGCCAATATCGCAGATATTGCCGTTCAACGCCACTACCGTCATAGCCACTGGTAGGGTGTCTCGACTGGTTGCGTAGTCATGGTTGTACGCGTACGACCTCCCCGTGACTTCAGCGACTATGTTGTGTAGAAACAGGTATTACTGCTTGCGGAATGGGCTTAGGAGTTGGAATCGGCCTTTACACCGTTCAAGTAGAGGGCGATAGCAACTACTGTTACACTCGCACACCTACTGAGCGGCTGTTTCACGCCGAATTCGCGCTATGAAAACCCGCCTCGATGCGGTGAGTGGCTTCGATACGTACAGAGGGTTTAGTGAACGCACCCCCGTGTTCAAAATGGCGCGGGTTCAGACCACACCCCCGCTTGTAGAATGTAGAAATAACTCGGACCACCCTCCCCATGTACGAAATGGAGGTTTGATGTTACCATAACGCCTAGTTGACATACCCGTGACGTCGGCATCGCCTGTCGCTCCCAACCCCTTCGGGAATCCCCGGCGACACCCGCTTTGTCACCCGGATTGATGTCCGATACTGGCGAGCGCGTGGAAACACTTGTAGTGGTCCGAAAACCTACAATACCCCAGTAGCTACTACCCGAGTGTGTCGCCAGTTCGGCGGCAGAAGTGAGACCACTGCCGCCATATTACCTGTCATCCACCCCATCCGTCGGCGACACATCCTTTCAGTCACCACCTCTTAGATCCGATAGTTTTGCCCTTTCAGCAGCCTCGGTGAGTGGCGGTGACTGCATTTTCTGAGCTCAAAAACTCGTCTTTGACGCTGTAAGTCTGTAGACAATTGGGCTTATCCCGATGCCGTCTTGCGTTTACCAAGGCAGTATCGATGGGAAATTGGGAGTGGCTATCGGTTGATCAAGCGGTTCATGGCTGTGACGACGTCGACGGATTTCGGGCTCCGATTCTTCTACTTCGCGTTTGCGTGTCTGTTGTACTCGATTTGGCGAGCAGTCGATTTACTCGTCCAAGTCGAGTTGACGGGTGAGTACGAACGCGCGCCGATTGTGACGGCCGACAATACGCTCACGCTGCTGAAGAAGGAGGCCGGAATCGGATAAGGAGGTACTCTGTCCGGGGCCAGTGCGGATTTCTGAGTGGCAACGCTGTCAGGAATTTCGAAAATCCACCGATTTAGTTGGGAGTGCGATAGGAAGAGACGATTGAGAGGAGATTCGAAGCCGAACTAGTCACTGATTCGTCCGAGACTGCGCATCACAGTCTCGCTAAACCCCCTGTAGTCTCAACTTCCCCGACCTGGACTGTAGTTGCGAACGACAGAAATTGTGCACGGGATCGGTGACCAGTTCCCGGTCGAAATGGCCCCGTACGTGCTTCTCCATCGAGAACTCGAAATCACGACAAACTGGGACGCATACTACTCTCGGAGAATGCATACCGACAGAATCTGTGCATGAGATGTACGCATCTGTCTCTAGTGAAGCCCTCCAGATTAGAGACTAACAGTGGTGAAGCATTCGTTAGGTAGGTATGCTCATCTGACGTAGAGCTTGTTGCAGAGTGAATAGCGTATCTCCGTCAAGCACGAAGTCGAATGAGCTGGTTTGGCTTTGAGGTGGAGATGAACAGCGACTCGTCCACCAAGATGAGTTGCGAAATTCTGTCCGCCTTAACTGACTCCGTCCAGATAGTATCACCAGTTGCAGCGTCGATACACCGTACCTGGGACTGCTTAGAATCCCCTCCCACCGCAGCGTAGATTGTATTCGCACCAACCGCTATCTGTCTGGGCTGGTCCGGGAACGGTTCCGAAGACCACTTCGTTGTCAGGGTGCTTGGGGTTAGCCGGTGCAGGCGATGGTTTTGTACGGTTATTGGCTCTCCGTCTGTCGCTGCGAATCCGAAAATTCCTCGGATTGTGTTGTGGTCAAGCGGGATAATTCGTTTCCCGACGATTTCCCCGCTTGTCGTATCAATAACGGTGATTGACGTGAGTTCATCAGGATACGAAGTCCCCTGGTCTGTGGTCGAGATCGAAGGAAGAAGTCGCGCCAGGTAGAGTCGGGATTCTGTTACCATACTGCCGGTAGGATAGCCCGAGAACTCATAGTGAAAGACGGGCGTCCCATCGTGGGAGAAGGCGTCGACGTAGGTTCGCTGAATCTCTGGTGTGCCGTGCTTTCGAGTGATTTCTTGATCTCTCCGCACAATGCGAATGAGATTCTCCGAAGAGGAGAGGAGCCGGACAGTAGTAACACGTCCTGGTGATGATTGGGAGCGATTCGACGGGATCGATTGTTGCCAACGTACGGTGCCGTTTCGTGTTCCGATAAGATTTCCTTCCTCGTCAGCAGCAGCGATTGTCCCGTTAGTGAAGGCGATATGGGGCCTACTGCTCTGTAAGATGGCTTCCTCTTTTGGGACGTGCCATCGCTGCTCGCCTGTTTTCCGATCAAGCGCGGTAATCGTCGGGTCGGAGTGAATCACGTAGTCCTCGGTAACGATGAGTTGCCGGGTCAATGCGGGTGTCTCCCAAATGAACTTCTCATCGGAGAGGGAGTACGCGAACACGTTTCCATTGTACCCGTAAACGACGTCGCCCACGACACGGATCGGGTCGGCTGCCGAGATCCCGTCGTAGGCTTGACGAGTGAAGGATTGGTGGCGTGGGCCTGATGCAGAGTGGTTTGTGTGGGTTCTTTCTGGATCTGCGGTCTGTGTCGGCCACGCGTTGCTTCCGGCGGGGAGCGAGAGTGGCGTGCCAGAGTTGTTGGATCTCGGGAGCTGAGCGCATCCTGCGAGAGCCGATGAGCCGAGGAGGGCGAGGAGTCGTCGGCGTGGAACTTCCATTTCTTGTATAAGTCTTGAAATGGCTGAACTTTGACTTTGGTGGCCCCGTTCAACATCCTAGTTAAGGCATGACTGTATTTGTCCCGCTACTCAGAACATCGGTCTACTGAATCCCTGTACTTAGCGAGGCTACGCATCACATCGAGGCGGGTTCGTACCAGCGGATTCGGAATGGAACAGCCGCTCAGTAGGTGGGCAACCTTCGTGAGCATTCGATGCAGGTTCAGCTGGCATTCATAATAGATGCGATTAGGGCCCCTTTCTTTACGTCTATTTTACTATGGAATCAGACGGCAATTATTTTCATTATAGGCGCTAAGAGAATAGTAAGTATGGTGGGTGTTTTCCAACTACTGGTAGCTTTCCTCGGTCTCTATATCATATACCAGATGGATGAGATACTTGGTCGTTTCAATCTCGTATTTGGGCCAGAGACCAACGTTGAACCGCCTAATTGGTTTGTTAACTTCGTAAGAATACTAGTCGGTCTCTTCGTGCTGTATCAGCTTCGGCTAGCATTCATAAAATACATCTAATCAATCCCGACTGGGATTCTCACCAACTGCATTTGGCGTGAAACAGCCGCTCAGTAGGAATGTCCACGTATAGGCCAGCACATATGCCACAAATATAAATAAGTCAATAATGGAAATTAACCGCCGACGTATTCTCCAAATGCTCGGTAGTAGCTCAATATTCACTATTGCCGGGTGCTTACACACTGATTCACTACCAGCAATATCCATCTCTAATCAAACCAGTAATAGAATTGATGTTAAATTAGTAGTACGAGATGTAGAGGAAGAAGAGCCAGTCATAGATGAGACTTTTTCGTTAGATGCCGATGGAGATAAATCCTACTCGCAACCATTTGAGACGAGTGGCGAAAAAGAGTTGAGGATAACCGTTAACGGCAACAGAAGTAAACGACACACATGGAATGATAGTCCATCAAGTAGTGGCTCTGTACTAACTGTATCAATACTTGAACAGGATATCAATATAGAGGAAGCGGTTAGCTAATTATTGTACTTACCGAAACTCCGTACTACATCAAGGCGAATTCTTACCAGCGACTCCTGAGTGAAACAGCCGCTTAGTAGGGATGCGGACTTACCGACGTTACTCGACGCATCAGGACGGATTCGCACCAACAGGATTTGGTTTGGGTAGCCACTCACTCGTTTGAACTGCAATCAGCTGATTCAGGGTGCTTCGACGGTGAACCTTGTCGCTATCGCCTCCTCCCCTACGCCCCAGTAGAGAAACCGATACGTCCCCGGTTCGAGTGGCGTACAGACGTAATGGTCGGCGTTACCGGGATTTTCTCGTTCGAGGCCTTCTTGGTTGAACGTGAACGGCCAGTCGTAGCCGCCACCGGGCCTGACAGCATTAACGTCATCAATCCAACCCGGGTTGGGCGTATAGTACACAGGCACCCATTCGTCGCCCTCACGTCGCTGGAAGGTGTACTTGTAGATTGTTCCGACAGAATTCCGTTCGGTACCGACATTCCGGAGCGAGAACGTAATCTCATCGCCAATAGTAACTGTCTCAGTTGTCGCGGTTAGTTCAAAGTCATCCGCCCGCTTGGGATACGACTCACGGGTCAGGAAGCCGATCGGCTCCATCGCTTCGTCGCTACAGCCAACATCTGAGTCCGGTGGCTGCTGAGAGAGGGGTTTGATTTCTGCCTCAACAGTCGTCTGCTGTGGTTCTGTAGTCGTCTCTCTTGTTGTTTCGGAGGTTGATAGGCACCCTGCGGTCAACGAGACAGCAACGGTAGCGTGGAGGAGGACTTTCCGCCGCTTCATACCGAATCGCTCTCTCGGCTTCGGTAAGTGTCTTGTCTACATTTAACGATTAGCTGCATCACCCCTGCTCGTGATTGAGGAATCCAGCAGAGCCACAGAACTCTCTATACTGGTCGGTTGGACGAACTCTTGAGCGTCTCCGGGCTATTCTTCTGTAGTGGTCGCGACTCGCGAGTCTCAGCGCAGCGTCTTTCGACGAATCGCACACCAGCACGTCGAGTGGCCCGCATATGACTCGACGCCGCTGTACGATCGCTCCTCACTCGGTGGGTTAGAATCGGACGTTCGAGTCGTCTCGAGTGTCTGGTTCACGCACCCAAATCATAACTCACTCGAACAGTTCGTCTGCTCGATCCCTCTGGCCTACTTCCGCTTCGAGGCCCACGACCGCTACGGAAGTTCAACACGCTACGAGATGGACACCCTCTTTCGCATGTTCTTGCTGAAGGAACTCCACGGGTGGCAGCACGAAACAGAACTCCGGGGGTACCTTGAGAGCCACCCCGAACTTTGTGAACGCCTGAGATTGGAGTCAGCCCCTCATCAATCGACACTGTGGCGCACCTGGAACGAGCGCTTCACGGGAAATCTTCGGGAAACGATCCAGAAAGCGGCTCGCACGATCCTCATCAAAGCGCAGAAGGCGGCCGTCGCTGTGCCACGCGAACCAGAACGAACCCTCCCGAATCGAGGCGACGACGCTACTGAATCGGACCCAAACGATCAGGCCATCCTCGACAAGGCCGGGAGGGTCACCGACCACATCAGTCGCGTCGTATACCCCGCGTTCTCGCTCGACCGTGGGGAGGGCTGTGAGATTCCTGAGAACGCCTACTGGGGCTTACAGACCTATCTGGGCCTCCGTGAGAACCTAGCGGCTAACGAGGGCGCTCGCAGTTTCATCCACGAGTCGACGCGTGATCGAACACCACTCGGACACGGTCACCGCGACCAGATTCGTGACCTCCCTATCGAGCAGATCCGCGAAATGTACCGACAGGCAGTCCAGCAACTCACCAACGAACTTGCGGGGACGCAGGAGTTCTTCCGAGCTGGAATCGTCGCGATCGACATCACTGAGGACGATCCCTTCACGGGCGACCGAACCGGCCACGAGGACGAGATTATCGGGACGAAGGAGAAGAACGACGAGTACGCCTACCAATGGGCGACCGTCCAGCTGGTCGGCAACGCTGTTCCACTCGTGCTTGATGCCCGCCCAGTTCGACGAGGCGAGTCACGCAAGGAGATCGTCAAGGACCTGCTCAACTCCGCTGAGGACCTCGTTCACGTCGATAACGTGCTAATGGACCGAGAGTTCGACAGTCAACACCTCCTGGAGATGATCAGCCAGCGGGGGCTCTCCTACGTTGTGCCGAAGCGGATGCAGACCAGCGAGAAAGCGCAGGCCAAGCGGTTGCTCCAGCGCGATCAAGACCGGTACGAGACCGACCGGAAGCTCCATCTCGGGAAGAATGAGTGGCACGAGACGACGCTGATCTACCGACGCAAAGAGAACTCTGAACACGACGATCACCGGCAGTACTCGGTGTTCATGTCCAACCGAGGTGGCGGCTTTCTCAGTGAGTACGGCCATCGGTGGGAGATTGAGAGTGGCTATCGGTCGATCAAGCGATTCATGGCCGCGACGACGTCGACGAATTTCGGGCTCCGATTCTTCTACTTCGCGTTCGCCTGTTTGTTGTACTCGATTTGGCGAGCAGTCGACCTACTCGTCCAAGTCGAGTTGACGGGTGAGTACGAACACGCACCGATGGTGACTGCCGATAATACGCTGACGCTGCTGAAGAAGGAGACTGGAATTGGATAGGGCGGTACTCGGTCCGGGGCAATGCAGATTCCTGAGTGGCAACGCTGTCGGGGATCTCGGAAACTCACCGATCTGGTCGGTAGCACGACACGAGAAGATCCTCGAAAGAGGATTCGAAGCGTCCTCCCCTCACAAATTCGCCCGAAACCACGCATTACAGCCCCGCTAAACCCGCCGTAGTCTCAACTTCCCACTACCAAGTTAAGTTGCGAACGACACGAAACGTTCACGACTTCTTTTACCATAGGGAATGTCTGATTAAATACCGGGAGATATACCAAATTCCATTAACTTACACTGCAATGGGCTTCTGTATCCGATTCGATATCGGTTCCATTACGAGAAACAAGTCGTACCCTATCCAATGCCGGATCAACTACAAATCATTATGAGCGAGCAGGACCACCACCATTGTAGTTGATACGACATGGAACCGATTACACTTCGATTACCCACGGACCTCCTCGAAGAGTTGGATGCTGAATCGGACGAAGCTGGATTTAGTACCCGATCAGAATACATCCGCCATCTCCTGTTTCATCGCCCCGACATCAGTCAGATGGCAACAGTGGAGGACACATCTTCGACGACCGAGAGTACCCCCGTTGACGAGTTAGGACAGACCGTCGACGAACTGGCCGACTACCATGATGAGCTCACACAACGAATTAGCGACCTCGAGGAGGAGGTCGAACAGCTCCACCCCAATGACGATCAACTAACAGACTCCTCTCCATCTGTGAGTTCAACCTCGGATGACTCTCTTTCGGATCACCACCCGTCGACGACAGAACAGCCATCAGCTGACGAACTGCGATCTCTCACCAAGTTCAAACAGTGGCTTGACGAGAATGGACCACAAAGTGACGACGCTCGCACTGTATTGCTGGATGCTGCTCAGATCCTAGACAAACAGGGACCACTCAAAGCAAGCGAATTACGGGAGCAATTGTACGACCGCAATCCTGACACGTACGACTCTGCCGGGGCGCTCTGGGCATCCACAGTAGAACGCCTCTACGATGAGCTTCCAGGCTTTGAACGCCCCGAGTACGGAACATATACGTTTGATCAAAGGGCTGATTCTCGAACCACTTGACCCTGAGGCGATTCACCTATAGTAACCGTTAGAAATTTCCGCACAGCAACTGTGATAGGATGTAATGGATCACCTCGACGAGATCTCTGTCGAAGAACTCCAAGAGGCTCTTGATAATGTGGACGGGAAGAAGCCGACAGAGCGCCTGTTAGCCGCGATTGCGTACAAGAACGGTGTTACGCAGACAGATCTCGCTGAGTGGCACGATACCGGTCGGCGAACGATCTACAGCTGGCTCAACCGACTTGACACTGACGAGTCGCTTGAGCAGGCTGTTACTGATGCTAAGCGAACTGGGAGAAAACGAAAACTCTCACAAGCACAGCAAGAAGAGTTCGAACGCACGGTTCACGAACCACCTGAAGAGGTTGGGATCGACGCGCCGGCGTGGACGCCAGCGCTCGTCCAAGAATATCTCGAAGACACGTACGGCGTCCAGTACTCCTATCCGAGTTGCCGGCGGCTGTTGAAAGAAGCTGGACTAACCTATCAGAAACCACGCCGGACAGCCGCCGAAGCCGACGAAGATGAACAAGAAGAATTCCACAACGAACTCACAAAAAGCGAGCAGAGATGGACGCTTCCGTAGTCTGCATCGATCAAACCAAGAAATCTGCACAAGCCGAGCCGCGTGCCGCTTGGTTTCCGCGCGGTACGCGGCCCTTCGTCGAACTCTCCGGACAGCGTGAGTGGACGTGTTTGCTGGACGCGATCACCGAGGACGGTGATCACTTTCCCCCGCTTCAAAAAGTACGTCACCGCCGAACACGCAAAACATTTCATTCTCGCATTATGCGAAGAATTCGAAGATGACTTGCTCGTGGTCCTAGATGGAGCGCCGTACTTCCAGGCGTCGGCGGTCACGGACCTGGCGGCCCGTGACGACCTCGACTTCGTCACGTTACCGTCGTATTCGCCGGAGTTAAATCCTGTCGAGGAGTGCTGGCGGCAGCTGCAAGCCGCGCTGAGCAACCGGTTTTTCGACTCACTCGACGAGCTGACAACGGCAATCGACACCGCTCTCGACCAACTTTCAATCCCTAAAGTAAGCAATTACTTCTAACGTCTACTATAGCTGACAAGACACTACTGCCAATTTTGCTTAGGCGGCCGTCCTTCTCCCCGTCCTGATGTTGAAAGTCCTCATCTTTGGCTATTCTATCGGCGTCCGAAGCTCCCGGAAACTAGATCGGTTGCTTGAACGTGACGTCGTCTTTTGGTACCTTGCCGCCAATCAACAGGTCGTGTCGCACACTACTGGTTTATTCAAAGATTAGCGCTTCTGGGTACAATTACGATAAGCTTACAGTAAACCACTGCTTTCGGGCGAATATGCCGCCAAACGGCTACACGACCGTCACGATCAGCAACGAGACCGCAGCCAAGTTGCCCCGAGTCATGATGCGCCATGACCTGGAATCGATGGCGCTCGCCATCGATCACGCCGCTCAATGTGCGTTAGATCAAGAGAAAATGACAAATGCCGACCTCGCACGACTCTTGCACCACCGGCTTCAACACGAAGAAAATCAGGAAACCGCATGATGGCGTCGCTTTACAGTATACTCACCGTAAATTACTCATCGAAAGCATAAAACACGCTGTTAAATCCCAGAAGTAGTGTGCGACACGACCAATACTTTGTTCAGCATATCCGGTTGCAACTCCGGGTCAGAGAAGCTCGTTATTAAAGGGGGCCTCAGTCCGGTCATGAGTGGCGATTATTCCTTCATCATCACCTGCCAGTAAGTAGAGAATGATTGCATCGTCATGGGTAGCGAGGATAGTTTCGAGTTCACCATAGGCGGTAATTGTTGTTGCCGCAGACATCTCAGCAATTTCGAGGGCGCGAGTTCGGAGCCGTTCAATCCGTGGTAAGAGGTCCTCATTGAGTATCTGTTCATCTATGTACATAATATCAATCGTATCTTGAGTATATCGGAATACAATGCGGAGTGCATCGTTACTGCGGGATCTGATGAGTTTCGTTGCTTCCCGATATATTTCGTTCCGCATATTCCATATACTCCGGAACGCACCAATAGGTGTTAGGTGATTAATTATAATTCGACTATATTTAATAAAATCCTAGACTGCCCGAATAAATCAGGTTGAGAGGAGGACATCAGCTATACAACTCCCAGCCCAATTTATAAAAGCCGGATGTGTGAATGAGTCGTATAGCGAGCCAGTAATGCTTTCATGCCGACCGATCGAACGCCTGCTCACCAATACGTGGCAGATTATGGATAATGAAATCTCTCAGAACACGACTCCAGCGGCAGAACAAGATCAATCAATGAGCCCGTCCATGGAGTCTCCCGACCGTGTGTCCACGGGCATCCCTGGCCTCGATACCGTCCTCAACGGCGGCTTGCGCTCCCAGCGGAGCTATCTGGTCCGAGGCCCACCCGGAAATGGCAGGACGGCGCTCGGCCTCCAGTTCCTGAGCGGCGGCATCGTTCAGTTGAACACACCGTCAACGGAACGCACCGTCGAGATCGTCAAGCTCCGCGGCTCCGATACCGACATGGGGCGCACGCGCTACAGATCACGACTGGCGGCATCGAGGTGTTTCCACAGCTCGTCGCCGACGGCCAGCCCGCCCCCGGAGGAGACGCTCACGTCGGGCGTGCCGGAGGTGGATGAACTCCTCCGGAGGGGGGTGGGGGGATGGCTCGCCCGCGGCACGACCACGATGATCACGGGCCCGTCGGCGCTCACCCCCCCCTTCGGCGAATTCATCGGGACGGTCCGACAGGACATCGAAACCAAAGACGCGAGCGTGGTGATGATCGACGGCATTCCCGGCTTCCAGCAACTCGGCGGCGGGCCGTCCAATGCGCTCGCCCAGTTGGGAACGCTCGTCGAAGTGCAGCGACCCCGCGATTGCGGTGCTCGACATCGACGGGATCACCGGCGCGGTCTGGGAGCGGTGCGAGCGCTTGCAGGACCGCAGCGTCCCCGTAATGACACTCACGGGATCGCCCTCCGAGACGCCCAGAGCCGCGGCGTTCCGCCATGGCGTCCAGACCGTCATGGACAAACCCATGCGGAAAGCCGAACTCAGGGCGTCGATTCGCGCGTTATTGGAGGGCGACACGGACGCATGATCGCCAGCACTGGATGCGTGTACCACCAGATGGATCCCTCAGTCGGCCGTTCCGGAAGTGCGCCGGTCAGTTCTCACCCGTCCTCCGGGATTTGTCTATGACACGGACGCTCCTCGTGATCGAAACCGAAGAGAACCGGGAGGCGTTGACCAAGTGGCTGGCGGCCCAGGACGGGTATGAGCCCGTACACCCCGACGGTGACGCGCCATTCGAGTGCGAGTTCGATCTCTGTATCATCGACGATCCCTCGTTGTGCCGTCACCGCGATGTACTGGTGGCTTGCCAGGAAGACGTCGAGCCGGTCTTCCTGCCGGCACTCTTGGTCCGATCTCGATCCGGCGAGGGAGTCGACGCGATCGGATTGGATGCTGTCGACGAGCAGATTGACTCGCCGATTCAGAAGGACACCTTGGCGTACCGTCTCGAAAACTTGGTCGAACGGCGTGCCCTCTCGCGCCGGCTCGCGACGCAACTCGAAGAGACCACGAACCGTTACCAGAAGATCCTCCAGGCCGCCAACGATGCGATCATCGTCTTCGATCCGGCGGAGAAAACGCTGTTGGAATGTAACTCGACGGCGCTGTCGTTGTTCGGGTATTCGGCCGAGGAACTGGCCTCGATGGATCTGGGTCGCGAGCTAATCACCGCCGAGCAGGAGATGTTCGAGACGTTCCTCGAATCGGTGAACGAACAGGGGCACGGCTGGACGGATCGGTTCACCTGCCGAACGGCCGCTGGAGATGAATTGAGGACGGAGATATCGGCGTCCGTGCTGGAGGTCAACGACCGTCCACACGTTCTACTGAGCATCCGTGACATCACCGAGCGAAAACGGGAACACGCCCGGCTGACAACCCTCTTCGAGAACTCGTTGGACGCCATCGCTGCGGTCGAATTCGTTGACCGTGAGCCGATGATTCGGGCGGTCAACCCAGCGTTCGAGGAGACGTTCGGCTACGACGCCGACGCGATTGTTGGCGAAGCAGTCGTCGATGCGTTAGTCCCGCCGGATCGCGCCGCCGAACTTGCCGATCACGCTGACCGCGTGCTCGCGGGCGACCATATCACTACCGAGGTGCGGCGGGAGACGAAACACGGGGCGCGAGAGCTCCTCCTCCGGGCCGTGCCCATCGAACGCGAGGCGCGGGTGAGCGACGCGTACGCCGTCTACACGGACATTACCAAACGCAAGCAACGCGAACAGCAACTCCAGGTGCTCAACCGGATTCTGCGACACAATCTCCGCAACGACATGAATCTCATTCAGGGCCATGCCTCCAACCTCGTCGACGAGCTAGCCGGGAGGGATGCGGCGGCCGACGCCCGCAAGATAGAGGAGACGGCTGCGGGACTCGTCGAAATGAGTCAGAAGGCCGATAAGATAAACAAACTCTCCCAGCGAGGCGGCGTGTCTCACCGGGCCGACGTCGTCAGTATTGTCGAAGACGTCTCCGAAACGGTGCAGGAAACATCCCCTGACGCCGACATCGCAACAGAACTGCCGGAATCGGTGATAGTACTCGCCCCCACACAGCTCGATGTTGCCATACGTGAACTCTGTGAAAACGCGATCAAACATACCACCGACCGAACCCCGGAGGTAACGATTTGCGTCTCACCAGCCGACGCATCGTCAGGTTCCATCGAAATCGAGATCCTCGACAACGGTCCGGGAATCCCTGAAGATGAGCGGGCTGTGCTTGCGGAAGGAGGCGAGACGCCGTTCAGGCACGGCAGTGGCCTCGGGCTGTGGATGGTCAACTGGATCGTCGCCAGCGTGGGCGGCGAGGTCGACATTACGGATAATGAGCCGCACGGCAGTATCGTCACGCTCACCCTCCGGCCCATAACCGATAAGTAACCGGGCCGAGTTCGAATATAAAAGATCGCTTCTGATTACCTATGGATGCGACTGAATTTGAGACGGAATCGGTGACTGTTCTTGTCGTCGATGATGAGCAGGGGCTTGCTGATCTCTATGCGGCGTGGATAGACGAAGAGGAGTCCTATAGTACGCGCACCGCCTACGACGGCGAGCAAGCGTTCGACCGGATCGACGAGACCGTGGATCTCGTCTTGCTCGACCGACGGATGCCGGGCCTGTCCGGAGACGAGGTGCTCGAAGCAATCCGTGACCGGGGATACGACTGCCGCGTCGTGATGGTGACAGCCGTCAATCCTGATTTCGACGTACTCGAGTTGCCGTTCGACGAGTACGTCGTAAAACCCCTCGATGAGGAGGCCATTCACGATGTCGTCGAGCGGATGCTCGCGCGGACGAACTACGACGAGCAACTTCAGCGGCTCTACGCGCTCACGTCGAAAAAGGCCGCGCTGGAGGCCGAAAAATCCCAGCAGGAACTCGACCAAAGCGACGAGTTTGCTGCCCTGGAGTCGGATCTCGAGGAGCTCCAGAGCTCGCTCGATGAGACAATTGCCGACTTCGAGGAGGAGGAGGACTTCGATGCCACGTTACAGGGCCTCCCGGGTGACCGGAATTCTGACGAATGAGGATGAGCGGTCGATGGACTGACGTCACAACGGCTGGGTTCCTGGGGCGCATCTTGAGACCGACACTAAGACAGGTGTGTCCGATGAATCGTTCCCATAATTGATTTATGAGTATGACTCAAGTAGGCACATATGCAGACCGATTTCTCGTCAGCCTTCTCGACGCTCGCGGATGGATTCGACGCTGGAATCCAAGCCGCGGCTGCAGCCATCGAGGAGTTGGCGGGGAGTCGGGTCGATTTCTGTCAGGTTTTTTGTGCGGATGCGTACGAGTACGAGGTCCTGCTGCGTGGGATTCGTGACGTGCTCTATGAATTCGGGATCAACCAGGGGCAGCAGTACAAGATGCGGTGGCCGAGCGCGGTCGAGGGGGCGCGTTACACTTCGCGGTGGAAATCCCGGAGAGAACCGTGCTCCGAGTTATGTACGGCTCTCGTGGAGAGCAGATCTCGTCGGCCCGCGAGGCCGCGCGTGAAGCGGTCGACCTCGCCGGCGACATCCCCCCCCCTTGACTGGCGGATTCGTCTACGACGTGCCTGCCGGGCGATCATCCTCGAGGACGACTTCGCTGAGGCGGTCACCGCCATCGACGATGAACTGGGAGTTCCGTTTACGAGCTTCGAGACGTACGGCGAGCAGTGTATGCAGCTCAGGCAGTTGAGTGGCTTTCACAACACCACGACGGTCATCATGCTCCTTCCAGAATGAGGCGCGCCGATCTTGTCGCCCGGTTCAGCCAGGCCGTTGACGTCGAGAAGGCCGAATCACTGGTCGACAAGGGCGCGCGAACGGTCGGCCTCCCGTCCACCGAGACATACACCAGCCAGAACGTCGCGGACATCTGTGAAGCCATCGAGCAGCAAACCGAGGGGTACCTCCGTCTCCTCGCTACCGAGATTCGAGTCTCCGAACGGACCCAAGAGCGGTTCGACGCCCTGCTGGAGCAGGTCACGGACCCGGTCGTGACCGTCCGATTTGAGGACGAGACACCGGTCGTCGCGGCGATGAATCCGGCGTTTCGAGAGACGTTCGGCTACGGGTCCGCAGCTATCGACCAACGCCTCGATGACCTCATCGTGCCCGAGGACGTTGCCGAGCCGGTCGAGCCGTGGCTCAGCCCGCATACGGGCGATGGCCAGGAGGCCCAACGGCTGACCGACGATGGCGAGCGCCGGACGTTCCTGCTCCGAACGGTCGTCGTCACTCGGGAGACCGGTCGAGTCGAAGGCTACGGTATCTACACGGACATTACCGAGCGCAAGGAGCCCGAACGTCGGTACGAGGCGGTGTTTAACAACACGTACCAGTTCATGGGGCTCCTAGAGTCCGACGGAACGGTACTCAAGGTGAACGAGCCGGCGCGCGAATTCGGTGACCTCGCTCCCGAGAAGGTCGGCGGTCGGCGCGTATGGGAAACGAGTTTTATTGCGTGGTCGGAGGTCACCCAGGCTCGGACAATGCGGGCCGTCGAGCGGGCGGCGACCGGTGAGTTCGTTCGACACGAACTCGAAGTGATGGGTGCCGATGGGAAGGCCACCATCGACTTCTCGGTCAGACCGGTCCTCGACGACACGGGAGACGTCGAACTTCTCGTTATCGAAGGCAGGGACATCACCGGGGAACGTCAGCGTCGAGCGCGCCACGAGCGCCAACGCGAGGCGCTCGTCGAGCTGGCGACAGACCAAGCGGTCGCGACCGGCGACCTAGGGACTGCCCTCCACAGGATTACGGAAACCGCCGCGGACGTCCTAGATGTCCCCCGTGTGAACGTCTGGATGGTTGAGGACCAAGGCGGTGCGACGCTCCTCGACTGCGTCGACCACTACGATAGGACGATGGATGCGCACACGAGCGGGATGGACCTTGCGACCGAAGAATATCCCGAGTATTTCGAAGCGCTGGAATCCCACCGGGCCATAGACGCGGTCGATGCCCGCTCCGATCCGCGCACGGCCGAGTTGACTGACGATTACCTCGAGGTCCACGATATCGGTGCTGTGCTGGACGCCACCATCCGGTCGGTGGGGGAGACCATTGGAGTGGTATGTCACGAACATGTCGGTGGAACCCGCGAGTGGACCGACGACGAGGTCGACTTCGCCAGCGACATCGCCGACATCGTCCACCGGGCGCTCCGCAATCACGAACGCAAGGAGCGTAAGCTCGAACTGGAGCGGTACGAAACGATGCTCAACCGGGCCGGCGACATCGTCTACGCGACCGACCCAGACGGGTATCTCACCGCGGTCAACGACGCGGCGACGGCGTTTCTGGGCTACTCCCGCGAGGAGGTCGTCGGGGCCCACGTCTCGCTCGTCATGGACGACACCGACGTCGCCACCGGCGAGGCGATCATCCAGGAGCTGCTCGCGGACGAGGACCGCGACGAGGGAGTCTTCGAGATGAATCTCGTCACCAGAGACGGCGAGCGGATTCCGTGCGAGGATCACATTCAAGTGTTGGTCTCGGATGGTGAGTTTCAAGGGGTCGTCGGCGTCGTCCGGGACATTACGGAACGGAAGGAGTACGAGAACACCCTCGAAGCGCTCCACGCGACGACGCGTGCCCTCTTTCGATGTGAGACCAGAGATGAGGTCGCCCAGCAGACGGCGGCCGCAGCGAAATCCGTCCTCGGGTATCCGACCAACGTGGTTCGATTGTGCTCGGCCGACGGGACATCCCTTCAACCAGTGGCCGTCACCGAGGACGCGAAAGCGGTATACGGTAAACGGCCAACCTATGCCGTCGGCGAAGGGCCCGTGGGTGAAGTGTACGCGTCGGGGCGTACCCGCGTGTGCGAGGATGTCCAGCAGCTCGATGACGGGTTCGATCGCGGCGATGCGCGAGCAGGGCTCTACGTGTCGCTCGGGGAGTACGGTGCGCTGAGCATCAACAGTAGGGCGGTTGACGCGTTCGACCAGACGGACGTCCAGCTCGCCGAACTGCTGGCCACAAACGTCGAAGCCGCGCTCGATCGCGCCGCCGACGAACGGGAACTTAGAGAGCGCACACAGGAACTCCGCCGGCAAAACGAACGGCTCGACAAGTTCGCGAGCGTGCTCTCACACGACCTCCGGAATCCCCTGAACGTCGCGCAGGGACGCCTTGATCTGGCCCAGCGCGAGTGCGACAGCGAGCATCTCGACTCAGTCGCACAGGCACACGACCGAATGGACACGTTGATCCAGGACGTGCTGACGCTCACCCGAGAAGGGCGTTCTGTCGGAGAGACGACGACCGTCAGCGTGGCCACGGTCGCGGAAGCGGCCTGGGACCACGTCGAGACCGACGAGGCTACTGTGGAAATAACCGGAAGTCAGGAAATCAAAGCCGACGAGAGTCGGCTCAGACAGCTGTTCGAGAACCTGTTCCGAAACGCGGTCGAACACGCAGGCAACGCCTGTACGGTGTCCGTTGGCACCCTCGATGATCCACCAGGGTTCTACGTTGCGGACGACGGGCCGGGCATCCCGCCCGACGAGAGCGATACCGTGTTCGATTCGGGGTATTCGACGGCGAGCGAGGGGACCGGGTTCGGTCTGTCGATTGTGAAACAGATTGCCGAGGCCCACGGATGGGAGGTTAATGTGACGGCTAGCGACCGTGGTGGTGCTCGCTTCGAGATTTGTGGCACGTCGTCTGCCAATCAACAAGACGACTGAGAGGAGATGGTGCGAGAGCGCTACTCGCATATTGAGGCTGGTGAATTGGGAATATCGCCACCGACGCGCTCACTGAGGTAGATAGATAACGTACCTCTGCTCGTCGCAGGTGAGTGGCTATTCAACAGAGCATAACGCTCAGATTAGTCGGGAAGATCGGGGACGGCATTGAGCATGGCAGCTGCCCGCTCTCGAAATCGAATCGTTCGTGTTCCGACAGTGACCTGGTCGTCGTCTCCTACGATTGTGGCGAAGCATTCCCCAAGATCATAATAATAATCATCTGGACGACACTTTTCTTTAAGCTGGCAGCGGTAGCCATGTTTGGGATTGGTCTGCGTCCCGCGGAGCGTGACGACTGTTCGTGCCCAGCGGAGTTGTGTGTCGAATGGCGTCGCGGCAATCCACTCGGGGACGTGAACGTTACGTCCGGCTTTCTCACCGAGCGGTGCGTCGAGTACTGCTACAAGAAACCGGCCAAGAGTGGAGGCGTGATCCATCGGCCGGAGTTCTGCACTTCGACTGGGCTCTGTATCGTGTTCTCGTTTGCGAGAGACGGTCACGTCGACGCCAACGGCGTCGAATGCGGCGGCAGCAAGCTTCCGTGGATCGTCGGTATCGACAGCCAGCCGTGGGACGTACGTCTCAGCAAGGATAGAGCCTCCGGCAAGAACCCACCCATGGAGGACGCTGAGAGCGTCGAACACGCGATCACCGGGCTGTGCGTCGAGCCATCCGTTTACGTCCGCGACTTCGACCGCTCGTGCGGGGTCAGGTTTCGAGCCGTTGAATCACGGCCGGATGCGATCTCGCGGGAGGTCGAGCGCGCTGCTCGCGGCTGATGAACCCTTGTTCGGATACTTGCCACGCCATTGCTGAACACGTTGGAACTCTTCGACACGTGCCCAGCCATCCCGGTTGTTTATATCGGTATACGTCCGAGCGAGGGCTTTCGCACGGTCGGTACGGGATGCGAGTGGAGGTGGAGGGGGGGGGTGCCGCCATATTAGGTAAGTGGAAGATATAATCACGGATTGACATCCTCCTCCGCGTAAACGCGGAGGAATCCCGAGCGGTGGGAGTTTCAGGTTTGCAGTCCAATCACCGGACTTCCAGGCCTTTCGGACACGGGTAGTTCCACGGCATCGGACTGGTGGACTGCTAGCGGTGCCAAGCCGCCGTTACCCCTATCCTCATCCGTGTACGGCGTCCCGATGTTGTTTTTGCCACGGGGACGCCAGCAGGATTCAACAGAGTCGGGGGTATCGTGTCGCGTGCTTTGAGCAGTCGGCACGTCGGCATACCCTTCGAGGCTGTGGCGTTCACCGACTCACATTCTTCGCGTCCTTTTAGGGCTACAAACGAAACTGGAAATTCTGGGAGCTCGTGAGTGCGCAAGCACCACGAAAACCGGACGAGATCGACTTACCGAGTGACCATCGCTCGAACTACTGACAGATACCGTGAAGATACGCGAAAATGAACAGCGCAGCCGCTACTGAGTCGGAGAACCCGGCGTGAGAAAAGCGTTACCCGAACTCTCGGAGGAAGTCGCCTAACGCCCGCACGAACGTCTTCGCCGTGATCACTGGCGGCGACCGGACCGGCTCATCGAGCGCGACCTTAATCAGATAGTCTGTGAGCCGCCACAGATTATAGATCAGCGTCGACAGCGCGAAGTTACACAGGCGCAGTCGGTAGTCCGTCGACGATGTTTTCGGCAGAAAGTCCTTGATCGACTTGTACTGGTTCTCGATGTCCCACCGCCGACTGTAGCCGTTCACCACGCTCGCAATTTCCTCCGGCTCAACGCGGTCCTTGTTGGTCACGAACACTGCGTAATTCCCGTCAGCGTCGTCGCGTGTGCTCGGCGCGTAGAGGAACTCCGCCTCGTGATGAACGTCGCCGTCGATGCCCAGCGGAACACCGTGTTCGACGGCCTTGTCCGCCGTGGGATGCGCTTGGACATCCTGGATCGCTGCTAAATCGTCTTCGTATCGCGGGACCGGCGACAGGTACGTGAGCCCACGCTCGTCAACGTTCGCGTACACGCGATTGGCGTAGAACCCACGGTCGAACATCACCATATCCAGATCGACGAACTGCTCGGCGCGGTCGAGCAATCGGCTCACTAAGTCAGCCTTTGAGTACGATGGTGAATCGTCACGCTCCCACGCAGAATCCTCTTTGACCGGCTCGATACCGAGGACAATCGGTGCGTGGTCGCCAACAAGCGTGATGGTGGCGTACTTGTAGCCGCGTTTGTACTCGCCGTCCTTCTTGTAGCCACTCACCATCTTCGGATAGTCCGGCTTGGCGACACCCGCTTCTTTGTCTTCCCACGGCCAGACGTGGAACTGCTCGTGGGTGATGTCGATGGCTGCAACGGTCTCCCGTGAGTCGAAGGGATCGTCGCCGCGAATTGAATTGATGATGTTCTCCGTGGCGGCGTTGAATGCCATCATAATCGCGTCCCGAATCTGGTCGATCTCGGGTATCGAATCATCGTCCTCGAAATCCGCGAACGTGAGCTGCCCGTCTGACCCCTCGGGCGTGGCGATTTTCTTGATTGCCCGCAGGAACGTTGAGTCATCGCAGGTGAGGTCGTCGTCGGTGAGCCAGCCGTACTCGGCTTCTGAGTGGGCACTGCCGTTGTTCGCGCAGATGCTCGCGAACATATCCAAGATTACCTCGTCGGAGTACGACTTGTGGGCCGCTCGGTGCGTGTCGAACTCGGGGATGACGTGTTTGCGAGCGAGCGTCAGCGTCTTCTGGGCTTTCTCTTTCGCTCTTGTGTAGCACATTGTTGATTTCAGAGAGTCGCTTTGACGGCGTATTTGAGCGCTTCTCGTCCTGGTTTGCGGTAGAGTTCTCGTCTGAGTTGGAACGCTCGGAGATACTGTGTGAGGCGGTCTTTTGAGATGCCTCGATGCGGCGAGAGCCACCGTCGCGCCAGCGACGCGTGGCTCTCGCAGGTGTTCACGTGGACCGTGTCGTCGGCGTACTCACCGTCTCCGTGAACGACGTATTCGCGGTCGAATGTTTCGTCTTCTGTAAGCGGATCGTACGCGCAAAATCCGTCGGTATAGACGGTGAGAGGCTCCTGCTGGCGGTCAGTCAGCGGGAGCCGGATCGTCGATTCATCTGCGGATTTCGCTGGCACAACGTACCGCTGCTCGGTGCCACGATCCACGAGAACGAACACAGGCGGTTTGTCTTGATCATACGTTCCGCGTCCGCGTCGAGAGAGGCCGCGAGAGCGCGACCAGCGGTCGCGCTCGCGGCCTTTCAATCCGGCAGAGACATAGAACTCGTCAATTTCAACCGGGCCACAAAGATCGAGTGACGGCGCGTTGAGCGCTTCGGCGAAGCGCTCGACACGCCTATGGATCGTTTTGTAGGTGACCTCGATTTCGCACTGTAACTGCCTGAGGCTCGTGTTAAACCGCAAAAACGCATAGATCGAAAACAACCATTTGCGGAGTGCGATCTTCGAGTGAGCGAAGATCGTGCCGGTCTTATCGTTGAATGTGCGGTCGCAATCCTTACAGAGATACCGCTGAAACTGCCGATAGCTGCCGTTTCTGACCGTTCGGTCAGAACGGCAGCGGGGACAAGTCACACCGTCACGCCAGCGAACCTGTTGCAGCAGGTCCGCTGCGACCGATTCCGACCCAAACACATCCAGCGGAATCATTCGTGTCGGACACCGCTGACGCGGTGTCCTTGTCCTCTTCGACTCAACAGCGGCAGCTCAGCAGTATCAACAATCTCCTACAGAAGAGCGTTCTCTTTTTTGTACTCGCTCGTGCTCTGTGACTTCTCTTCCTCGGTTTCAGTTGGGACGGACGGCACGAGAGCTTCTGTGAGGACATTATTGTCGAGCGCGACTTGCCGGACGCCAGCCACAGTCCGGTTGAGGACTTCTTGGGTGTCATCGCTGAATTGTGCGTGCGTGTACGAGAGTTGCTGTTGAGTCGGCGTCTTCTCGAGGTCAGTAATATCGAAGTGGAAGCTCTTGACGAGGGTTTGCTTCCGACCGAGCTGTTGCGCTAATTCATTCTGTGAGATCCCACGGATCCCTTTGAACAGGAGCGTGCGAAACATTTCATCGGTCTCGAAATCGGCCTTGTTCTGGTCGCGGGCGTCCTCGAGGTCGTCAACTGGAATCGAGAGCTGGCGAATGACGTCCCAGAGGTGGTCTTCGCGCTCACAGAGCGTCTCCGCGTGCACGATGATTGACTGGGCGACCGCCGACGGGTCACTCGTCATTATCCCGCCTCCGAGCCGAGCTACTGCACTGGTAGCGTGGCGCTAGCCAGATTGTGGAGTGATTCAGTCCCAGTGTAGCACTGCTGAGATAGCGAATATCGGTATAGAATAGAGTAAAATTAGGGTCAGCCATTAGCGTTGGTAGTCTGTCTAGGGCTTGTCACTGCGGATGTATGAAGGGGTGTGCAGGCTGTAATTGAAGAATTGGTTGTGGCTAAAATACGGTATAGACTGAATACCGGTGTGAGTTATCTATTGGTTGGATTTATAGTGGCTGGTGGCGAATGCGTGGATACGATGGGATTAGACGACCTGGAGGGGTTTCTCCGGCAGAAGGGCGCACCGGAACTCGTCACGGAGATTGGGACAGGAACAGCGACGTTTAACGCACTCGTCGACGCGGTTGCGGTGAGTTCTTCGACAGTGTCCTCACGGTTATCCGAGGGTGTTGAACGCGATATTTTCACGGTGAGCCACAGGCCGACTGAGCATGGAACCGAAAAGCGGTATAAGCTCACAGTGCTTGGACGGCGAATCTATGATTGGGCAGAACAGACGGAATTCGAGCGGAAGGTTCGAAAACTGCGTCGGCTGCGTCACGAGCGTGATACGTCGTTCGAGCAGCTGATCGGGAAGCTCAACCGAGATATGGAGATCCGCAAGATGGTCGCGGATTCGGACCCCTTGGAGGGCGAGGATGTTGACCTGTCAGAGGGCGCATCATTCGTACCGAAAGCTCCGTCAGAGGAAGAGCATCGTGAAGCCAAATTCGAACGCATGGAAGAATCACTCAAGCCTATTGCGGACGATCAAGCCGAAGAGAGTAGTGAGTGAAGACGAACTCCTGAACGCTAAGTACAGATAACTTATTTACCATTTCCAATCTAAGGCCGGAGTATGATTGATTCCCCACATTTTAGGGGTTTCATCGGCTTTCTCGCCGTATTACCACTCTCAAGACATGTTTGAAACGTGGGCCACGAGATTTTCTGATTCCCGAGTACGGCGATTTTGGATACTTGGCCTTGCTGCATTACTCCTACATACTGTCCTCGACCCGCTGCTCACGTATCTTGCAGTGAATGTCCTGGACGTCGGTGTTGAGACGAATCTGTGGTTAGCGACCTATCTCAATCAAGGTCTGACCACGTTCATTGGTATTCACTTCCCGCTCTATCTGGGTTCGCTTCTTATGATGAGCGTATTCACGTGGCTGTTTTCACGAGCATCCGAGTCTGAGGCTACGCAACTATACTGGCTCTCGATCGGCACATGGAGTGCCATCATCCTCTGGGGGATACTAATTGTCGGCAACAATCTCTGGGTACTACTACAGAGCATTTGATGACAGCCGCAATCGGCACAGGCATCGCGCTTAAGTCAGTGCCTGAATAAATCCTGATATCCGTGGACTTCTGGGACGATAACAGAGCAGTCACCGTGCAAATCGGGGCGATACTGCTATTCGCCACGCTGATTATTGCGATGTCTATCTACCAAATGACGATCGTCCCCTCGCAGAATGCGGAAATTGAGTACAAGCACAGCCAAACCGTGCAAAACCAGATGACTGACGTGCGGAATAGCATTCTGCGAGCCGCTGGCACCGGGACCATACAGCCAGCTTCAGTGACACTCGGCACACAATACCCGACACGAGTCTTCTTAGTGAACCCCCCACCAGCAACAGGCACGCTCCAAACCTCAGACGCGGGAGCGATTCAACTGACGAACGTCTCCGCGAACAATGCGGAGACGAACGATTTCTTCGAAGCTATCGGGGGGACGTGGAATACGTCAACAAAGACGCTCTCGTATGAGCCAAACTACCACGAGTACGATAACGCGCCAAGCATACTCTATGAATCGTCGATTCTCTCGGTCTACCATCCAGACGCTGAGAATTCCCCCGTAATCCCAGTCTCGGGGCAAGTACTCGTCAACGAGGAGAGCAACACCATCACGTTGGTAGCGTTGAATGGATCGCTCAACACCGCCCAGTCGGGCTCGGTAAGTGTTGACCCAGTCTCGTTGAGTGCGCCATATGAGCCAGTGGAAATCACTCCCGAGGGAGACGCGGAAACAATGACACTCACGATTCCCACAAAGGTCTCACCTGACTTGATGGAGACCCGGACGAGTCTTACTGATGTCTCTCCCGGCCCTCGCAACGGAACTGTAAACATTACGCTGCGGGGTGACTATACGCTGCGAACCGCAAAAATCGGTGTTGGGAGCGACACTACGGAACCTGGTCCACGGTATCTAACAACGAGTGAAGATACTGTAGTCCAACCGAATGAGGAATTCACAGTCTCCGTCCGAGACAAATTCAACAACCCGGTCGGCGATCAAAATGTAACTGTGACTGCAAACGGCTCTGTGGTGGGAAGCACCTCGAAACGAGTGAGTCAATCAGGCGAAGTGACGTTTACCTATACTGGGTCTGGCGAGGATGTGAATATCTCAATCCCTGGCAGTGGAGAAGAACACAAAGTCATTTTTGAAGGAAAAAGTGGGGGCGGTGGGGATGGTGGGGACGGTGGGGACGGTAGCGTCGACCGTGCCGACATCGCGTTTGTCGATTCGACGAGTGGGACTCTAAAAACGGTCGGGGCGTCGGGTACGATAACTACCTACGCGGCAGGTGGGAACGTCGAGACAGTTGGGTCGACGATCAGCGTGGACGCGAACAGCGCGATTGAGGTGACGTTCGTTGACACCAGCGGGAACATCAAGTACATCGACAGCAGCGACAGTAGTCCGACGACTCTCTTGAGCAGTGTGAGCGCCAAGAAGGACGGCATCGCTGCGGGAACGTGGCAGGGTAGTCCGAAGTCGGTGTTCTTCGCGAACAACAACGACGAAGACGGCCTGTACCGGAAAGCTCCCGGTGGAGAACGTCAACTAGTTGCTGCGTTCCCGCAGACGCTGAGGGCAGTCGTTGGAATCGGGGACATCGATAGCGACGGTAGCGACGAAATCGCCGCGGTGACGAACGGGCAAAAGATTGCCATCTTGGACGACGACGGCAGTACGTACGTGTCCGAGCATCAGCCTGCGTCGAGCAGCGGCCTGGCAATCGGGAGTGTGGCGGACTACAACGGTGACGGACAGGAACGAATCGCAATTGTGGACGGCAGTAACAACCCAGTGCTGGTGGGGTGTGGAGCTAACCCTGGCGGCAAGTACAAGTGTAACAGCAAGTGGGGTGGAACGACTACGTTGTCCAGTGCTGGACAGGCGAAGAAGGCTCCGTTCGGGAAGGGTGACATAGACGGCGATGGTCGGCCCGAGCTGGTGTACGCCGAGAATATCAACAGTCCGGCGGAGTTGTATGGCGTGAGCGTGTCGGGAGACACGGTTTCCGACGAGGCGTATGTCACTCGGAGCGACGGGACGCGAATCAAGGTGGTCGTCGCGAAGGGAGTCTCCGAATACGTGGAACCACTCTCGCCATTGCCCTTTGGGAAGATGTTGTCCGCCGGGTAGAGCTGACGTTGTCGAAGCGTAGCGGGTAGGAGTGACGCGGCAGCATCACCTAGTATGCCCCTAGCCATATAACTCCCACATGACGACTCCTTTTTCGTGTATTAATCGAGCGAATTACCTGTTAAAGTCGCATCCCTACTGAGCGGCTGTTTCACCGTAGATAGTATTTGACCAATAGAATTTCCACAGAGGTATGTTTCCTAATTGGTGGTTTGTAGAAATCCAAACGCCGAATCTGTGCCGACTGGTCTTTCGGATACTGCCTCGTTACGTGGGCGGATAGGCCGCCTCCGAAGGACGGTTCGGAATCCGCTCCGTTCCGACCGATTCCTACTTGCGAATAGGCGTGCCTGTCACTTAAACGTCAGCGTCGGAAGATCAGGGGAGGTTGTCCAACGTTGAACCTCTCCCAAGTGACGGCGCGTATCCACGGCGTGAACGCCGTGGTATTGCGAATATTCAGCGTATAACAAGGGCGGTGAGTGGTTCCTTCATCTCCGTACAAAGCCGGAGGTGGAGTCTGACACGGTGGATCAGGCAACGACCGGGCACCCGACGGTCCTCGGCGTTCACAAGAGCAAAGCTCTTGTGCAGCCCATCAGAAATCTTTGATTTCTGAGGACGTTGACCTCAACGTGAACCAACTCGCTGTCACCTCGACCGGCACGTTCTGGAGTGGTCACGAATTCGACCACTGGCGACGGGAGTACGAGAAACGGCGTGGTTCGCTCCAACAGTGTGGGAGCCGTCATGCCCACGAAAACATCCAAGCGGTCGGTCGCAAGGAGACAGGTCGGTTCACGATGATGCTCCACCGGATTGCCAATGGCATCATCGAGGAAGCCACCGAAAACGGCTGTACGGTCATCGCCTTCGAGGAGTTGACCGGCATCCGCGACCGCCTCTCCGGTGCGTCGTGGGGGCACAAGTGGGCCTTCGATTAGTTGTACGAGTACGTCGAATACAAGACCGAGTTGTATGGCATCGACGTAGAGCAGGTGGACCCGGAGAACACGTCACGGCGGTGTTCGCACTGTGGGTTCACCCATCCAGACAACCGCAATGGTGAGGAGTTCGTGTGCCTGAAATGCGGGTACGAGAACCACGCCGACTACAACGCCGCAAAGAACGTCGGTTTACGCTATCTCCGTCGTAACCAAACTGGGGACGGCGGAGGCATGCTCAAAAATCAAAGATTTTTGGCATGCCACTGAGCTTAGCTCAGTGAGCACACCCGTAGGCGTGCGCTTGAATCACGGGATGTTGAACGCGAACGGGGAGTATGAACCCCCTGCCGGAGAGTCCGGCCAGAGCGGGAGTCCACGCGAAAGCCCCCCCCCTCAACGAAGCGAACGGCGATAGCGCGGAACGGAGTTCCGCGGACCATTCGAGCGGGCCTCCGGCCCGCGAGAAGAAACCGTGAGCGAGTAGGGTGGGGTAGTTTACTCGGTCCGTTCGAGGTGAGCGGCGATGGCTTGAAATCGCTCGTCCATGTCTGTCGTTTCCGCGTGACTGAAGACGGAGGTCCCGTTCGTCCACGCACGTTTGATCCCGACCCGGTTCCGGATTCGCCAGAGGGGGAGCGACTCGTACTGCTCGTCGAACCACTCCAGCATCCGGTTGGCCTCACCGTCGACCTCGATTCGGTTGACGACGAGCCCGACCGTGTCGATGTCGACACCGTATCCGTCCTCGAGCGTATTGACGTGCTCGAACAGAATATCCATCGCGTGTCGGGACGCCTCTTCGGGTAACGCCGGGATGAGGACATTTCGACAGGCGAGGAGCGCGTTGTCCGTAAGTAGCCCCAGCGATGGGGGTGCGTCGACGACGATGTAGTCGTAGTCGGCGTGTAGCTCGTCCAGGGCCATCCACAGCCGCTCACGCCCGCGCATCGCCGTCTGCAACTCGGACTCCGCATTGAACATATCGATGTGGGAGGGGAGCACATCGAACTCTTCGTGTGAACGAATCACCGCGTCGATCTGCTGTTGCGCGTCGAGATCCGTGAGTATATCGTACAGGGAGACCCCGTCGTCGGTGTAGGACGCATCGAGACCGAGTCCGACCGTTCCGTTCCCCTGTGCATCGAGGTCGACGAACAGAACGTCGTGCCTGCGGTCGGAGAGGGCTCCGGCGACGTTGATCGCAGTCGTCGTCTTCCCCACACCGCCTTTCTCGTTCGCTACGGTCAGTCGCTGGGCCATATATATCTCTCGTGTTTTCGACGCACCGCTACAGTTCCTCTTTCATGTCGCCCCGACGATAGCGTTCTAGGAGCTCGTAGCCCGTGACGGTCCCCGTCTCGTCGAGCGTGATCTCGTAGCGACCGATGATGTCTTGGGTATCGGGTACGGCGTTCCGTTCGACGACCTCGACGACGGTCCGCCAGCCTTCGTCGTTTGGCTCGGCTTTGATGATTCCCTCGAACTGGTGTTCTAACAGGTCCTGTGCCGCCTCTCGTGCTCGCTTCTGCGCATCGGCGAGAGTGAATGAATCGGCCGACGGCGAGGACTCCCCGTCGGACGCTGGTGGTGTCTCGTCGTCCTCGTCGCCTTCTTCGCGTTCAGATTGATCGTTTGCTGGATCTGCCATGCTTCTATGTAGAGACCCCGGATATTAAGAAAGGCCGACTTCCATGTCGTCGATCGCGGATTCTATCTCCTCGCGCAGCTCGCGAACGTCGCTCCGCTGGGCAACCTTCGATGCCAGCACGTCGGTACAGACGTCGGTCAGGACGGCCTGGTCGACGGTGTCGACGGTGGTGGCGCCTTCGGCAGCCATGATTGCGGCCCGGGTGCCCACGGTGATATCGAGCCGCTCGCGGAGTTCACGCAGGACCTGCACGATGTCCTCGACGTTCGTGCCGGTCGACCCGTCGACGTGCGCCCGGACGATCTCGATCTCCGTGTCGAGATCGTAGAAGTCCATGTAGATCCCGATGAGGCGGTCGAGCAGGGCGTCTTGCGGCTCGTGGACGCCGGCGTACTCGACGGAGTTCGAGGTCAGGATGGTTCGGAACTCGGGATGCACGTCCACGTACCGGGATTTACCGCGTTTCCCCGGCAGTTCGAGCACACCCTCCTCGAAGACCGACAACAGCACGTTGTTCGCGACGGGCTTGGTTCGGGAGAACTCGTTGTAGACCAGCGTCGCCCCCTCTTGCACGGCGAGCGTCAGGGGGTTGTCAACCCACCGGTCACGGATGATGTCCTTGCTCTTGACGACGTTGTGGATGAACTGGTCGCGCTCCGAGATACGCTCTTTTTCGGCGTATTCGCCGACGAGATCGCTGGTCGTGAGTTCGGCGTCGCCGTTGATCCAGACGACCGGCCGATCGCGCTCGCGCGCGACGTGCATCGCCAGCGACGTTTTCCCACAGCCGGTCGGTCCGATCAGGTGAGTGGGTCGTCCGACGTCGAGCCACCGCTCCATCCGCGTTTCGACTCGATTGACCGATTCGGTCTCGACGAAGGACTGTTCCTCCGGGACGAACCCCTCGTCGATATGGGCGGACGACTCCTGACGACGAGCGCCGTTCTGTCTCTCGAGACGCTCGATCTCCTTATCATCACGGCTCTGCGATCGCCCCTGTTTCTTGTCGCCGCGTGAGGAGCGGATCTGCGACCCTCGGACCTTGCGCTTACGGGACTCGTTCGTCATGCTTGATCATCCGGCCGAAGGGGGATGTCCTCACCGTACTCGTCGCGGTAATCCTGAATCGTTATATCGTGGGTCTGGAGATGGGGCTCCGTGATGGCCTGATAGTATTCGCCGCACACCCGGCACTGTACCATGTCTTCCGGCGCTGCTTCCTCTGTCTCCTCCTCTGCGTCCCCCGCTTCCGCCTCGTCTGTCGCGTCCACAGGACTGCTTTCTGCGTCCGGAGCCGTCGTTTCAACTTCGACCGGCTCTGTCTCTTCGTCCTCGGTACCGGCGGATTCTCCGCCAGCTTCGTCTGGAGGGACCGCTGCTTCCGCGTCTACGTCCGCTTCATCCTCCACGGGTTCGGCTTCCGCGTCGGCGGCGACTGCCTCGGCCGTGATCTCGTGGCCGTAGAAGTCACGGGCGAAGGCAGCGAAGGCGTCCTCAGTCGTTGCAAACTCCGCTCGAAAGTCGCCGATTTCCTGCTGGAAGTCATCGATCGCCTCGAGCAGTGCTTCTACCTCCTCGCCATGGAACTCCTCTCGGTACGCTGCGAAGGCGTCGGCGGTAGCGTCGAAGCTGTCGCGTTGGTCTGCGGTGGCAGCGTGGAATAGGGTGATCTCGGCATCGAAGTCATCAGCGTAGTCGTCAAATGCGTCGTGCACGGCGATGAATTCCGCTCGCAGGTCGTCGATTGCTGCAAACAACTCGGAGATATCACGGAGCGCAGCGACATCGGCTGCGAAATCGTTTGCGTATGCGTCGAACGTCTCGTGGGTTGTGTTCATCTCCGTGCGGAGCGCCTCAATCGCAGCCAGGAGATCGCCGATATCTTGTTTGTCTGCGACATCTGTCGAGAAGGTGTCAGCATACGCCTCGAACGCGTCCTGGAGTTCACGGATCACGTCCCGCTGGGCGTCAATATCGGCACGGAGGTGGTCAACCTCAGCGGCGAACTCGTCACCATAGGTGTGAAATGCGTCTGTCGTGCTGGTCATCTCCGCCTGAACGTCGCCGATCGCCTCAACGAGGTCATTGACCTCGTCTTGTTGTGCCGCGACATCAGCTGCAAACTCGTCAGCGTATGATTCGAATTCGTACTGTGCCGCCGCGAATTCCTCGCGGGCCGTACTCATCTCGTCGCGTTTGTCTGTGACACTCATGGGTTTAGTGTGTATCAAAGAAGGGTGTTAATGGTATGGTGTGCAATCTACTCACCTCTCTTACGCCGGGCCGAAGGGGAGGTCTGTGCGTCAGGCCTCGGGTGCCGCCTCGGCGCCGGCGGTAAGTTCGGCTTGTTCGATCTTGGCGATTTCTTCTGCGTAGTGGAGGAAGGTGTCCACCGAGGCGGCGACGACCCGCGCCTCGACGGTCAGGATTTCGATGCCGACAAGCGACACGCGAGCCCACACGTCCACGACGACACCTTTGTCCAGTACGCGATCCAGCACTTCTGCCAAGCCTGAGGAATCTGGCTGCGCCATTTGCATTCACAACTGTACTCGCCCGTCACAAAATAGTATGTATAGTTTCAGTAGTCGTTTCACCACCCGTTTCATCTCCTGTAATGAGTCGTACTTCTAAGTAAGGGGAGCATAAACATCTCTGTAAGGTCGGTATGCAAAGAAATCCTCACCTACCAGTCGTGAGTGCTCTCCCGCCAACGACTGGAGAAACGTAATGAGTTCATTCAGTCCAGCTCAACCGCCCACAGACCACACCGGGCTCGCGCTGTTCCCGCGCGAGATCAGCCAGTTTTTCACGGGTGATACCGGGCAAACGCTCCTCGTCAACGGCGCACCAGGCACGGGCAAAACCTTGTTCACGATCCGCGGTCTCGATGTGTTGAACCGGGATGGTGATGTCCTCTACGTGTCCACACGCGTTGATCAGGAGACGATTCACGAGATGTACTTCGACGATCACTCCTCACTTGACACAACCGCGATTCTTGACCTCTCCCAAGACCCATTCGAACTCCCACTGGACGTAGACGTTCCATTCGAGAAACTCGATCTGGATTCGCTCCTCGAATGGATCCAAGAGATCAATGCCGCGACCACGCAACTCACAATCGCATTCGATAGCTGGGAGCTCATCTACGAGTACTTGGCGACGCGCCACGACGACCCCCCTGACATCGAGACAGTGACGAATCAACTGGTCGTTCTTGCCCGCGAAGAGAACATTCGTTTGATGTTGGTGTCAGAAACAGCGGCGTCTGCATCGCTTGAATACATCGTCGATGGTGTCGTCACCTTGGAGGTTGAAGAGGACGACCGCGGCCGAACGCGTCGGCATCTTCGCTTGGAAAAGCTTCGGGGTGTTCGGATCGGTAACCGCTTACAGCCGTTTACACTTGCCGACGGCCAGTTCCAAGCAATCACGCCAGTCGAATTACCAACCATCCGAACAGGAACCGGGAATGGCACGTGGGAGCCCCTGTCGAATTCGAAGGCGAAATTCTCGACTGGCATCCGTGATCTTGACCGGATCCTCTCGGGTGGCTACAACCGCGGCAGCGTCGTTCATCTCGACCTCGGACCCGATCTGTCTCGTGACGCGTGGAGCGTGTTGACGCTCCCGACGATTCGTAACTTCCTTGCTCAGGAGATGGGCGTTGCGGTTGTCCCACCCCGGGAGGGCAGTCCCGGCTTACTCCACAACGATCTCAATACGGTGCTCTCTCCACAGGTCTTCAATACCTACTGCCACGTGTTCGAAACATACGCTGGCCCCTCTGACGATGCAGATCGGTACGACCAACTGGACACCGATGCGTCCGCTGCTGAGATGGCAGCGACAACCACAGCGGACGATGCAGCGACGCCGGCACATGAGACAGATGAGCAGGCCGATGAGCCACGTTCGATGGATGCAGGTACAGGAGGTGACCAGTCGCATCCAATTGATGACGACCTTGAGTCACCCATAGAAGGCGGGCAACTCGCGTACGAGCCATACATAGCCTACATTGAACAGGTTCGAGCAGAAAGTGAAACCCCGTTGTTGCACGTGATCAGCATGGACACGGCGCAGGAGGCGTTCGAAACCCGGCTGGGTGACTTTGCGAATTATGTCGCTCTCCACAACGACCTGACACTGCTCATCACCAAGCCGGGTACTGAACTCCGCACGCGAGCGGATCGGGTTGCCGATATGCACTTCCGGCTGGAACGGTCCGGTGACGCCATCATCCTGTATGGCGAAAACCCGTTAACGCCTCTGCTCGGCATCGGCATCAACCAGTCAGAGTCGATCCCTGAAATCACGCTCACGGAGATGGTCTAACAATGGACGACCTGCTGGAGGAACTCACCGCGGACATCAACGCCGACGCCACAATCTCGGTCACAGTATCCGATCTCGAATCGGTGATCGACTCCAACGGTGCATCAGTTCACGACGACCAGCCGCATGATGAGGGAGCGGCGCAACGGTACACGGATACGCCGCTGACTGATGACGCGGTCGCTACGATAGACGGGTGGCTTGACAATGACCAGCTGCACACGATCAGTGATGAGATCGTTACCGAACACATCGACGCGATTCTCCTGCTCCTGATCGCTGCGCGCGATGGCGCCTGCGGCAAAGAACTGTTACAAGATATTCGGCGAGTGTTTGGGACAGA
Source organism: Halopenitus persicus (assembly GCF_900107205.1). Classification (GTDB taxonomy): domain Archaea; phylum Halobacteriota; class Halobacteria; order Halobacteriales; family Haloferacaceae; genus Halopenitus; species Halopenitus persicus. Next base: position 158,049 of record NZ_FNPC01000007.1, read on the forward strand.
CCTGAGTCCGGGCACAGTATATCCGCATTTAAGTGACCTTGCAGACGACGGTATTCTTGAAATGCAAAAATTGAGCAAGCGCAAAGTGTATCGCCTCCCCGATCCTGACGCAGCATTCACCCGAGTAGACCACGCGGCCGATCAGTTGCTGCTGTTTTCGTTCGTCCTCAAGGCAGCCCTGACCGATTGCAAAGCCAATCAGTCACAATCCCACCGGAGTGAGACCGATGAGTGAGAACCTGTACACCTACGGCATCATCAAACAGCAAGACCTCGAATTAGATGTCGAAGGCGTCGCTGGCGCAGACCGGATTTACACGGTCGATTACAAGACGCTCTCGGCCGTCGTCTCCGAGATCGACACGACCGACCCCGAGCGCACCGACGAGGACGTGGAAGCGCACAACACCGTGCTTCAAGAGGTGCTGGAGTACGACGGGGGGCACACCGTCGTCCCGATGAGTTTCGGGATGGCGTTCAAAAACGCGCGCACGCTGAAGGGCGTGTTGCGCGGGGCGCGACGCGCGTTGCGCAGTACGCTCAACGATATTGAGGGGACCGTTGAACTTGGGGTGAAGATACTTGCGCCTGCTGACGACGCAGTCCCTCAGGACGACGTCCAAGCCACCGTCACAAACCAGCTGGCAGACCTGAGCATCAACGAGACTGAGAACGATCTGTTCACCGACCGCCTGATCGTCAACAAGTCGTACCTCGTGGACCGCGATAAACGCGACGCCTTCGACTCTGCAATCGACGACGTCGAAGCGGAGCACGACGACCTGACGATCCAGTACACGGGGCCGTGGCCTCCCTACAATTTCGTGGACATCCACATCGGTGCGGAACAACAACAAGGAGGGTGACACTGCATGTTCATCGTTGACGACCTCTTCGTGAGTCCGTTCTTCTCGTTGCTGGACATCCTCCAGACGATGGCGCTCAACGAGATGTACGACACCAAATCGATTCGAGACGACATCAAGGAGAACCAACTCCTGTACGAAGTCGGTGAACGGTCCGAGGAGGAACACCAGCAGCGCAAGCAAGAACTCGAATCGCAACTGGAGATGGCCGAGCAGATCCAAGAGCAGATGCGTGACCGCATGGAGGTCAAGAAATAATGGTGCCCGACGAAAACGACGGCGCGCCCGACGACCAGCCGTCTCGGCCCAGCGGACTGCTCGACCAATTACGCACGCTCGTCGAGACGCTCGCCGACATCGAAGAGGAGGGCGGTCACCGACACGAGTCGGGCCGTATCGACCGCGGAAACATCCGAGTCAATTACGACTACGACGTTTCTATCGGGCTGGGAAAAGCAGACGGGTCGTCTCACGACGAGGGACTGTCGTCCGAACGGTCCCGTTCCGAACAGCGAACCGGTCAGCGAGGGATGACAGACGATCCGATTCACGTCGAGACCCGTGAAGGAACGAACGGCGACGAACTCGTCGTGATCGCAGATCTGCCTGGCGTGACGGACGACGACATCGACGTCGCACTCGATACCGACGAGCAGGCACTCACGCTACAGGTCGACGACGACGTGGTCGAGCGAGTCGTGCTCGACCGGCCGGATGTGGCGATCACCGATATGACACTTAGAAATCAGATCCTCGAAATTCGGCTAACGCGAACATCGGACACCGATGGAGGCGAACCCACATGAACGACAAACAACAGCAGAAACACGAGCAGAAAGTACGACAGGCACGGGTAAAGGCGCAGATCAACCGCGACAAGGCTCGGCGCAAGCTGCTTCGGCAGCGCGAGAAACTCGCCCGGCGTCGGACCCGCAACCGGAAACAGTCGGAAACCCGGCGTGGCGATTCCGACGGCGACGATACCGACGGGGAGACGGTCGAGAATCCAGCGGGTCACTCGACGATGCCGTCTCAGAAGTCAAACGCGGAGAACGCGGCACGCAACTCCCACTCGACCGTCCCGAAGACTCCGAAGTACTCGGATATGCCGGCTCGAGAGCGATTGTACGGCCGGCGGCTTCACCGGAGAACGGCCGATGGAAACTCGGAGGCATCCGCTTCGTCGGACGAGAGTCCCACCGAGGATGAGGCGAACGATGAGTGATCCCAAACCGACGCGCTCGCAGGGCGACCTCGCTGAGATGCTGGAGATGTTGCTGGACAAGGGGGTCGTCGTCAACGCCGACATCGCGGTCAGCGTCGGCGACACGGAGCTCCTCGGCATCGAGTTACGGGCCGCGATCGCTTCGTTCGAGACGGCGGCCGAATACGGACTCGAGTTCCCGACGGGGACGGATATGAAGCGCGTCGAATCCGCCGCGGATATCTCACCGGACCAGTCCGACCCAGCGTCGGAAACCCAATCGGAGACCGAATCGACGAACCCACTGTCGGACGATTCGACGCCGACGGCGTCCACGTCGACGGAGGAGACCGAGTGAGATGGAACTAGGGCTTGACGGCGACGAGGACGACCTGCAAGGCGGGCTCACGGCGCTGGTCGTGACTGTCGTCGAATTGCTGGTCGAGGCCCTCGAACAAGAAGCCGTACGTCGGATGGAGTCCGGGTCGCTCTCGGAGGAGGAAATCGAACGACTGGGGCGACAATTACAGGCTCTCGAAGAGGAGCTTGAACGACTGAAACAGCAGGAGGACATCGACGCCGAGGTCTCCGAGTTCAAGGATGACCTCGACCACGTGATCCGCGACGCTATCGAACAGCTCTCCAAACACGAGACGCAGTCACGTCGCGGCTCGACGGAATCCCAGCGTGATAACGCATGACTGACCACCGTCCCAGCCCGGAAGAAGAGCAGACAGCGACGAACGAGGAACGGACGATCAGCGACGGCCGCTATCTATACTGCGTGGTCGATACCACGTCGGCGGAACCGGCGACCCTGTCCACGACTGGCGTCGACGACAACTCCGTCTACGTCGTTGAGGTCAATGGCGTGGGCGCCGTCGTCCACGATTGCGAGACGGTCTACGAGACGGAAGACCTCGAACAGGTGAAGCGATGGCTGCTCACACATCAGCAGGTCGTCGATGCGGCGGGCGACGCGTTCGGGACGCCGCTGCCGATGCGATTCGACACGGTCCTCGAGGGCGGTGATGCGAGTCTCGAGCGGTGGTTGGAGGGCCACTACGAGGGTATTCGCGACGAGCTAGCGTCGTTCACGGGGGTGTGGGAATATCGTACCAATCTGTTGTGGGATTCCGCTCCGTTCGAGGAGACCATCGCAGACCAGGACGACCAGCTCCGAGAACTACGACAGCGCAAGCAACAATCCGGCGCCGGGAAGCGGTTCCTCCTCGAGAAACAATACGATCAGCGGCTCCAAGAGCTGAAACGGGAACGACAGACGGAACTAGCAGAGCAACTGGAAGAGGCTATCACTCCGGTCGTGAATAACCTGACCGAACAGGACACAAATACGCCGCTGCACGACGAACACTCGTCCGTCGAGAAAGAACAAATCGTGCGGTTCGCCGTTCTCGCGGACGAGGACGACGAGACCGCTCTCGGTGATCGATTGGATACAATCGTCGAACACGAGGGAGTAGAGATTCGATTCACGGGGCCGTGGCCACCGTACACGTTCGCGCCAGATATCGGTGAATAATGGAGCCAACGAAAGACGAGACACACGCGATAGTCGAGTTCGTCGACGTGTTACTGCGCGAGGGGGCCGTGATTCAAGCGGATGTGATCGTGACGGTCGCCGACATTCCCCTGATCGGCATCAGCCTCCGGGCAGCAATCGCTGGCATGACCACCATGACGGACTACGGCATGTTCGAGGAGTGGGATGCTGCGCATCGACAACGGCAGGGCGAAGCGTTCACGACCTCATCTCGCGCCGGTCAGCGAGAGGAGTGATTTGAGGTCGTATGGCACGAGAATACGACGTGTTGCGAATATTGGGGAATAATGCACAGGTTCAGCGGAGATTCCTCACCCGTCTGAGGGTTCTCTTGCAGCCCTGCTCACGAGTGAACTCTTGGTTTCTCTCAGAACGCGAAGAAGAATTCAGTCATCACTGTCATCGCAGATGATCTCTCGGAACTCGTCGCCGAGGGTGTCGTGATTCTCGTGAAGGATTCACAATCGAAAAAATTGGCCCTTCTGTCGGTTGAGGCCAGAATGGAAGTGGTTTGGATGACAGACTGGCCTCAACTTCAGAGCGTTCAGCGGACTTCAAAGGTCTTCACCAATAGTCAATTACTACCACACTGTTCAGCTAGCAGACCTACGTACCGGCTGACTCAAACAGAGCGAGTTGAACCTACCCTCCTGCGAATTAGTTGTTGGCACGCTCACGCGACCGAAAGACTGGAATCCTTCCAACCGAACGCAATTGGAAGGCTGCTATATCTCATACCGAGCAACCTCGCGGCTCCCGCACTCCGAACACTGCTCGGACGCTGAAGAACCGCTGGCTCCACACCGGCGACACTCAAAAACCACCACAGACCCACTCGGAGACGAGAAAAACCGCTTCAAAACCCCGAACATACGGTATTATTCTGGGTCGACGACGTCCCGGCAGTCAGGACATTCCGCCCACACACCCGACGTGTACTCGATCAAAACGTGGTACGACAGTATCTCACCACCACAGTGCGGGCACTTACCAAGATGGCGATTCTGTGTACTCATATGAGTCGACAAGTGGAAACGAGGGGGGAGCGTGTGACTGGAGCTCAACCACCCCTACAATCCCGTGAGAAGTGAAGACTACATATAACTCAGGGAACCACTGAACGTGGAACGACTGGTGGTATTCGGCTGGTTGACACTCACGGTCATTGGTGGAAGTAGCACTACGGAGGAGACTCACCACCCAAGTGGTACGTACAGATACCGCAGAGCACAGAGACAGACCGCTCCCTCCGTCTAATCCTCACTCTCGTCGTCGGTCTCCTCATCCAATTCAACAAGGTCGTCTTCGAGCCGTTTTCGGTGGGCTGCTTCCTGATCGCTCTCTGACGGTGGCTCAAGGCCCCCAAGGGCCTCCTCTGGTGGGATGGTGTCCTCAGGAATGGCGGGTGGGTTTCGCTCATGTTCGTAGCCGATGATCAACTTATCTCGATTGAGTCGCCCGATGAGTTGTTCGATGTCGGTCGCGCGCTCCCGCTGAAGCCGCTGCAGTTTCCGGACTGTCTTGTCCACGTCAATCTCCTGAATACGGTCGTGGACGCGGGTCCCGACGCGCGTGAGTTCGTATCGTTTCTCCGTCCCGTGATCAGTCGGGCGATGCGTGATTTCGATTAACTCCTTCTCGACGCCGTCTTGGAGTCGTGTCGCGACCGTCGACGAACTGACCAGGACGGCGTCCTCGATATCCTGGAATGACGCACTCCCGCGCCCGATTTCGACGACGATTTCGAGTGCTCCCTTCGTTCGGAGAAACTCCTCGATGAGCCCGTGTTCCATTGCTAACGAAGCAATGGCACTCCAAGAGTATAAATCAAACTAATTATTGACTTGGAGTGATTCACCGTCTATACTGATTCTTGAATTCGCCCAATTCGTAATTCACAGCGCGCATACCGATTGATGGGGCCGCCCTGATAACAGGAAGATAGATGCGACGCTTCGCCCTCCAACTGCCTCACGACTGTGATTCACAGTAATATTTGGCGCGCTCACAGATGGATCAGGTACGAACGTCTCTCGTAAAGCAAGCCGACGAAATCATTGATGCGGACACAGATTGGGTCACATTCGCTGACCAGCTGGACGTGCAGACGTACCGGTACGGAGACGCGCACCCGGACTGGCACGATGGCACCCCGTTCCGCCCGATGTTCCTCGCCTACCTCTGGGCGACCGTCGAGCAAGAATCACTCAGCGGAATCCCTGATCGGCTGGCAGACCGCCCGGACTTAGCCGAGACCTTCGGGTTTGCGCCTGATGACCTGCCATCGGAAAGCACGTTCAAACCGGTTCGGCTACACGACCGCTTCGACGCCCTGCAAGCAACGGTCACTCGATCCGCAGACCAGATTCGGACGCTTGCTGCGGAACGTGGCGCACCACTCGGGTACCAGCTTGGAAAGACTGATGCAGACGCGGGGTCCGAATCGGATCTGTCGAATCGTACTGAGCAACGCTTGTTACGGAAGAAAGGCCGGGAAGTGCTCGATGAGTTGAAGACGGTTGCCATCCCGTCACTATCGCTTCCACGTCCGGATGAGGCGGTCTACGAGAAAGACGAGTTACTCGTCTTGGAAGCGATTTCCGCGATCAAACGGTCGGCAGCGAACGGTGCAGGCGAGATAATGGGTGATCTGAAGAATCCAGACCCAGAGTTGGATGACCCATTCTATGAGGATGGCCCGTCTGGGGAGACACTGCTTGAGGCGATGAAGCAGATGTCGGTCGAGCAGATTACGACCGTGATGAACTTCGCGTTACGGAAGACGTACACGCGCGCGAAACCGCGCCTCCATGAACTCGAACACGAGAACGGATCACGGTTCGGGGTGCGAGCGAAGATTGCGCTGGATATTACGTACGTCGCCTATTACGGCGATCGGGATGAGATGGTGTGGATCCAAGGCGCACCCGAGGACAAGGAGTACGACTGGTGTCACAAATTCGCCACTGTCGTGATTGTTGGAGAGAACACGCACTATACCGTTGGAGTCTGCCCGCTCGGGAGTACTGACTACGCCGATACGCACGCGTACGCCGGCACGGACAGCTCATACTATGTCGGTGATGTCGCGCGGCGACTCCTCTCGATCGCTGAGGAGTATGTGAACATCCGGATGGTGTACGCCGACCGGGAGTTCCACGCTGCGGACGTGATTTACACGCTCGAAGCGAAGGGGGTGAACTACGTGATTCCCGCCGTGAAAAACGACCGCATCGGGCGTATGTGCGATCGGTTCGACCAGTTGAAACGCGGGTATGATGAGGCAGATGATACGCCGCTGTACGTGAACACGGATGTCTCGATGTACGGGCCGGTGAAACACGACGTCTCGAACACGGAAGTATCCACGAACGTCGTGGTGCTGCCACCGGATGACGACGACGAGACGCACGAGTCTGGGTCACCCCAGCCGTTTCTGACGAATCTCGAGGTGAGTGATGAGCTTGCGTTGGATCGGCGGGCGGCGAGGAATCGAATCGAGAAATACAGTGATCGGGGTGCGATTGAGACGTCGTACTCGTCGATTAAGGATATAGCAGCGTGGACGACATCGAAAGAGATTGAGGTCCGGTGGTTCCACTTCGCGTTTGGCTGTATCGTCTACAATATGTGGCTGCTGGTGGACTTCCTGACCCAGGAGCGAATTGGCGTGATTGAGACGCGGACGAAACCGCGAATCACGCTGTCACGATTCTTGGAGTGGCTGGATAAGGAGCTGGTCACACTCATTTAACGCTCGGTTCGGGGCAGCAGGTCGTGAGAGCCATCAGTAGGTAGCCACTCGTTTTTCGACCGTATTGTGGGCGTTTAGCAAGTATATTAGTTTCTTGGTAGTTCAGGTCGGTGGGTTTCTCCGGGAGAGGGCTGTTTTTGATTGTGATTCTGCGTTTCTCGTGAACGTTTTCACCGACATTCGCAGCTCACGTACCAAATTTTGATATAGCGGCATATAGTTTATAATTTGCCTAGATCGCCTAATCTGCGGATAGGGGCAGAGAAACCGCCGAATTAGCGGGATTCTAGCGTTCATCTTGTTGGTCGTGATTACCCCAATAATCACGGCCACTTTGAAGTACCCCGCCGCCGTCGGGTAAGCACGAAACGTGGAACCGCACGAAGAGAATCTCTACCCCCGGAAAAACTCGTGAACAGAACCATTCACCAGTCTATGTTGAGAGTCCTGTCGATAAGACCTAATAGCTTCTAATACAAACCAATACTCAAGATGCCCATCTCGAAAGACAGGTTTCGTTCTATTGACGAAGATGGACCGTCGCTCCCCGATCTCGCACCGGACACTACTCAGGGTGCGGTCTATCGCTTCCTCCTCGAGCACGCTGACCAGGCGTTTCGCCAGCGAGAGATCGTCGACGCCGTCGACGTTCCGGAGGGAAGCGTCGGCCCCACGCTCAAACGCCTCGAGGAACACGGCCTCGTCGAGCACCGCGATCGGTTCTGGACGATTGCCGACGCCGAGCATGCAGTCGCATCGGCAGGGATGCACGGCGCTGCTATGGCCGACGACGTCGACGGTGGATTCTCCGACGACGACGTCGAGGCCTGGATGGAGACCGCCGTCGATCCCATTGATTCAGCGACCGAGCAGGACGACGAGGAGTCGTGATCCCGGATGGCTGACCGCGGAACTGTTCTCTGGGCGCCCGATCCGTTCAAGACGGACGGCGGAAACCCCCGTCCATGGTTAGTCGTCTCCGGCGGACGGATGCCCTATCCCGACGAGGAGTCGATCGCCGTCGCGTTCACGACTCAGTCCCATCACGCGGGCAGTTTCGCTGTGCCGAGCGAGGCGTGGATCCGCGGGGAACCAGGTCAGCAGAGCTTCGTGTTGCCCTGGACTGTCGCCACGCTGAAAGACGACCTTCACGTCGTCGGTCAGCAGGGATCGATCACCGACGAGTTCACTGAACAGGTCACGACAGCCACGATCTCCTACTTGGACAACTCGGAGGCTTCTGACTCGTTATGATCGACGATACCACCGGCCAGGAACCCGCAGAGCGGCCATTGCGAAGCTCCTTCGAGCGCTATCTCCAAGATAAGGGGAAAGGGCGTGGGGGCGACGGCGGGAACTACCGACGCAACGCCGCCCGCGAGCTCGAGCGGTTCGAAGAGTGGGCCGTCGGCGACCGCGGCAATGACGACTGGACCGGGATCGTCCCCGCCGATGTCGACCGCGACCCCACCTTCGAGGACCTTGACGAACGTGTCTTCCGGGAATATGCCCGACATCTAGCCGGTGATCGAGGGCTCAAACAAAATACTGTACAAACCTATTACCGCTATATCTCTGCCTGGTGTGGCTGGTGCGTCAACGAGGGCTACCTTGAGGCCCACTACGCTCAGCGGGCGAGCGCGATGGCTCCACTTCCGGAAGATGACGGTCGAAAGCCCGGTGATCAGCAGGCCTGGACGTCCGCGCAGCGCCACGCCCTTACCCGCCACGTCGACGAGAAAGCACGTGACGCTATCGAGACGTTCACGACACTCTCGGATGATGCTGATCCACTTGACAGACAGCGAGCGCGCTACGAGGCGCTGAAGGCGGCCCGTGACCGTGCCCTCGTGTTCGTCCTCGCGTACACGGCTGTCCGCGTGGGTGAACTCCTTCGGGACCCGAACGACCCGCGCCGGCGCGGGGTCCGGTGGGAGGAGCTCTCGCTCGAGGACGGAAGTATGGACGTCTACCGGAAGAAACAGCAGTGGGACGCTGCGAGTCTCCCTGACCCGGTGATCTCGCCGCTGCGGAGCTACCGCCAGTTGATGGATCCGCCAACGGACCGCTGGCCGGTGTTCCCGACGTTCGATCAGCGGACGTTGGCGGGGCTCGTTAGGGACGAGCTGGCTGACCGAGGGGAACACCCGGATACGATCGACAGTCGACGGGGCGAGTACGCTCGAGACTTTCTACTGGCCCTCGATGAGGACGTTCGTCCGCCGTCGATCACGACGGACGGCGCACGATCGATTCTCCAGCGACTCTCTGAAGCAGCGGGAATCGATATCGACCATCCGAAACACGATTATCTCGCTCCGCATGGCGGTCGCCGCGGGATGGGTGAGGTTCTCGTTCGAGCATTTGGCTACACGGTTGCAGCTCGATACTTGGATAATTCCGAAGAGATGGTGCGAGACCGGTATTCCCATATTGAGGCCGGCGAACTTGGCGATGTTGCTACGGAAGCACTGTCTGAAATCGATGGGTAGTGGGAGGGGGTCTGGAGCGAATCCGTTCTCAGTGTGCCATCCACCCGCCATCTACACTAAGTTGTTTGCAGAACTTAACCCCTATTTAAACTAAACCAAAATAGCCAATTTCAAAATAGCCTATCTGTAGTTGCTCTATTCGGAAGTATTATTCTCCCGTACGTCCACGACCCACTATGGAGCACTTCGTGAACCGGGAAGACGAACTCTCGCGCTTACGGGGCTGTTACGAATCGGACGACGCTGAGATGGTTGTCATCTTCGGTCGTCGACGTCTCGGAAAGACGCAACTCGTCCAACACTCTCTGAACGACCGTGACGACGCCGTCGTCTATCAGGCGACCGAGACGACATCACAACTCCAGCTCGACGAATTTGTCGACGTCGCCGCCGAAACCTTCCCCGGAATCACGGAGATTAAGCAGAACTGGGAAGCACTCCTCGGGTACCTTAGTGACCAGGACGCCATCATCGTCCTTGACGAGTTTCCGTACCTCATCGACGCCGATAACAGTCTCCCGTCCGTCATTCAGCGTCTCTGGGATCATCGACTACAGGATACTGCGGGGACGCTCGTACTCGTCGGTTCCTCGATCAGTATGATGGAAGAAGCAACGCTCCTTGGAAATAGCCCGCTGTACGGCCGATTCACGGAGAAACTTGATCTGCGACCACTCGACTTTGCCGCCACTCGGGCGTTCGTTCCGGATGACTACACCTCCCAGGAACGCGTCTTCGCCTGGGGCATCTTCGGGGGCGTGCCATACTATCTCGACGGCGTTGATCTGAATCGAGACCTGGGAACGGTGCTTACCGAGGACGTGCTCTCACAGAAGGGGTATCTTCACAACGAACCCGAGTACGTTCTCCGCACCGAACTCACGGATCCGAACCGCTACTTTGCGATCCTCACCGCGATAGCTGCGGGAAAGACGACGTCGAACGAGATCGCACAAGCCGTTGGTATCGACGGTAAACAGATTTCGACGTACACACAGAAATTGGAGCGATTACGGCTCATTGAGCGCGAAGTTCCAATTACCGAACAGAAAGCGAAGTCTCGTCGAGGCCGCTATCGACTCCTCGATCCGCTCTTCCGGTTCTGGTTCCGCTTTGTCTATGGAAACGAAGATCGTTACGAACGCCTCGGTAAAGATGCCTATGAGGCGGTCATCGAACCGGAGCTCCCTGACTTTGTCAGTCAGGACTTCGAAGCGCTCTGCCGAAGCGCGCTTCCGGGCCTGTATCCGGAGCAGACGTTCCTCGACATCGGTCGTTGGTGGTACCAAGAACACGAAGTCGATGTCGTCGGCTTCTCCACCGACGGCACGATGGTTGTGGGTGAGTGCAAGTTCACGAACGCTCCCCTCGACTATGGTGCACTCGCGTCGCTCGAAGAGCACGCTGGGGAGATCCGTTGGACGCCCGATAGCGGTGGCAATGTCGACACGAAGTACGCGCTCTTCACGCGAAGCGGCGTAACACAATCGGTTCAGGAAGCCGTGTCAGACCGGAATGATCTGCAAGTGTTCGATATCGGTGACGTGACAGCGCACGCTTAAGATCGATTATAGCCCCTTGTGGTGGGGAGTCTTTTGTTATCCGGGATAGAACGTCTCGCTATGGCGGAGTCTACGCGTTCTATACTGGGTCAGTCGAACGCTGAACGCCCTGATGGTGAATATGCGTTAGTCGCAGGTCTTTATCGGCGGTCAAGGAGAATACCCCGGGGCTTGACCCCGGGGATGAAGCCGACAACTCGTGACACAAACCATTAAGTCGAAACATCACTAATCAAGAGACAGCGATGGAATACAGCCACCGCTACCAAGCCTACCTGACACAAGAGGTAGCGGACAGGCTGGAACACCATCTCAGCGTTCATCGCCAACTCTACAACCACGTCCGCTGGGACTACGAACAAGCCCCAGAAGACGACAAGCCGAGCGAGTACGACCAGAACAACAAACTCCCCGAGTGGAAACGGCGGTGGCCTGTGTTCGGTGGGCTGCACTCGAAAGCCGCACAAGTCACCGTCGCACGCTTCCATCGCAACCTCTCGAACCTTCGCAAGAAGAAAGAGAAGGGGTACAACGTCGGTTGTCTCAAACGGCAAGCACCCACCGAGTATCGAAGCGTGACGTACAACCAGTCCGGTTTCGACCTCGATGAAAAGAGGGGCCGCGACAGGTTCGCTTACGTCCGTTTCAGCAAGATTGGGTGGGTCAAAATCCGTTACCACCGCCCGATTCCTGACCACGCCACCATCAAAGAAGTCACCATCAAGAAAGAGACGACCGGCGAGTGGTTCGTCTCCTTCGGGTTAGAAACCGACGACGCTGACCTGCCCGAGAAACCCGACGTAGACTCGCTGGATGCGAGCAACAGCGTCGGGATTGACCTCGGCATCCAGAACTACATCCACACGTCGGACGGCACGACTGTGGATTGGCTTGACCTCGAAGACGACTACGAACGACTCCGACGCGAGCAACGCAAACTGTCTCGCAAGGAGAAGGGGTCAAACAACTACGAGAAACAACGCCGAAAAGTGGCGAAGGTGAAGCGTCACATCAAGCGGAAGGTGCTGGATTACCAGCACAAGATTACGACGTGGCTTGTCCGCGAGTACGACGCCATATTCGTCGAGGACTTGAACGTGAAAGGGATGCTCGAACAGTCGCATAACGCTCGCAACAAGCAGGATGCGGCGTGGCGACAGTTCATCACTTTGCTCGAATACAAGGCCGACCTGTACGGCTGTCACGTCAAGCAGGTTGAACCAGAGGGGACGACGAAAGAGTGTGCTCGGTGTGGCGTAGAGACAGCGAAACCGATCTGGGTCAGGGAACACTCCTGCCCGAGTTGTGGGTTCGAAACCGATCGGGATGCGAACGCGGCGATGAACATCCTGCAACGCGGCTTTTCCGAGTTATGGCTGGGATGGCCCGAAGACACGCCTGTGGAGACTGTGACCGCTACGGACATAACTCACGTTGAGTCCGTGTCTGCAAGTCACGTCGTGGAAACGGGAAGCCTCGGGGTCGAACGGAAGACTTCGTCTTCCGTGATGACGAGACGCGGAGCGTCTCGAACCACTTGACCCCGAGGCGATTCATATGGCTGCTCTCGCCGCTCCAGAAGTTGTCCTCGCTGTATCGCTGGTCGTCGCTGACGCTGCCGTTTCTACATAGGCTTGCTTATCGCCGTGACGATCGTGACTGCCGTCGCTGGATGGATCGTATCACGGACGCCTGGGATAGCGGCCATCCTTGGCCGTTATGATGCTGTCTGGTTGCTTGTCGTGCTGCCGTTCAGTTGGTTTGGTGGCGCTGTCCTCTGGGCCGATTCACCTGATATCGCGGCCCCACTCGCAGTGATCGGGACGGCTGGCGGAATGCTGTTCGGGATTATGCTGGTGGCAATGAGTCGAACGCGACACGCAGACGCTGCCCTTGAGGATGCGATCCAACTCGTAGAGTGGGAAGCGCGGTGGCCACGCCGGTGGCGGCGGATTGCTGGCGGTGTCTCGATCGCCGCGTTTACCGCAGCACTATCGGGATCCTTGCTGCATTCGTATTCGATTCCGAGTTGGGGTGGCGGTTATACTATCTACTGTTCGTCGGCGTGGTGCTGATGAACGTGATGAACCCGCGAACGTTTCGTGTAACGGATGTCGGGCTCGTCGTTGAACATCCACTGCAACGCCAATTTCGACCGTGGTCCGCGTACACGAGCTACAAACTGTCGGACGAGGCACTCGTAATTCGGTCAGCTGTGTGGTGGCGGCCGTCACATCGATGTGATCGAGATGATATTTCGAATGTCGATGCCGTGCTTTCTGCCTTGAACGAGACGCCTCTGGAGGGTCGCTAATCGAGCCTCTAACAACGACCGTCACGATCGAATCTCGGTAGTGCAACGTATTTTTCCGAGGTACTTCTTAGTTAACCTAAAATTTTCGTAGAGTAGGCTATGAGTCTTTCAGTGGGACCGGTCAAGAGTTGTAGTCGTCGATTCAGCAGTTTCGAGGCGGAGCCCCCGGCATCAAGGAGCACGGGCTTCCGACTTGTCGGAAGCGCGAAGCGAGTAGGCCGGGGAGGAAGCCGACACTCGATGAACCTCCCCACGAGACAGTAGCCATCTGACTCCCGCACTATTAAGTACCGTTGACCTAACATCTGAACTATGGAGGTCAGACGCACCGCGCCGGTCACCCTCGTCGTTCCCGACGAGTACCACGACGACCTCCACGAAACTGCCGAGCAATTCCTGTACTGTGCGAACGAGGCGAGTGACTATTGTTGGGACAACACCGACTACGAAGACTGCGTCACCTCAAACGTAAAAGCCAGAGATGCACTCTACGACCGACTCCGCGAGGAAACTGATCTGACGGCAAATCTCGTCCAAGAAGCCATTCGGCGTGCCGTCCACGCCGTAGACAGCGGTGTTGACCGCTGGCAAAAGGGTAAACGGACGAACAAACCAGAGTTCACCTCATGGAGTATGGTGTACGATAAGCGGAGTGCCACCTTCTACCGCAACAAAATCTCACTCTCCACGGTGAACGGACGAATTGAGGTTGACTTTGAACTGCCAGCAGATAGTCCAACGCCATACGAGGAGTACGTCCTGTCGGCAGACTACGAGTTCCGGACGAGTACACTCCAGTACGACCACGCCACCGACGAGTTCTACTTCCACGTCAAAACACGGAAGATAGACGACGACGGCGAGGCTGTCGAAGTTGAGGATTCGGCCGATACCGGGCACCAAACAGTCCTCGGGATCGACCTCGGCGTGAACAGTCTCGCGGTTTCGTCAACAGCCACGTTCTGGAGCGGCGACGAGTACGACCACTGGATTCAAGAGTTCGAGAAGCGCCGAGCAGAGATGCAACAGCGTGGGACGCAAGCTGCGCATAACGCCTTGCTTCGACTTGGAAAGCGAGAGCGAGCATGGCGCAAACAGTACATCCACACAGTCGCCAACGAGATCGTTGAGGAGGCGGTTGCCCACGACTGCGACGTGATCGTGTTCGAGGATTTAACCGACATTCGAGAGAGATTGCCTCACGCGGGCTGGCATCATGTGTGGGCATTCCGTCGTCTTGTCGAGTACGTCGACTATAAGGCTCCAGAACGCGGTGTCGTGGTTGAGCAGGTTGAGCCAGGCCATACGAGCCAGCGGTGTTCTCGCATGGACTGTGGCTTCACCCACGAAGACAACCGGGACGGCGAGCAGTTCCGGTGTCTAACGTGTGGGTATGAAATCAACGCGGACTACAACGGCGCAAAAAACGTCGCCGTACGATACATGCGGAAGCGACAGCACAGACTGCGTTCCTCGCCCACGTCGGGGAACGCAGACGCACCAGTAGACGTGCGTATAAATGGTGGGATGCTGAACGGTGACGGCTATCGGCCAACCGCCGAGAGTTGATCGCCGGGAGTCCACAGCAAAGCCCTTCCCTCAACGAGCGAACCGCGTCTGCGGTGAGCGAAGTAGGGTGGGGTAGTTTACTAACGCATTGGTGAACATACCACGATCGAAGTCAAGAGACGTGCTTGGCGTTGTGAACTGGCTATGCAGATTGTAGTTTGCTTCTAAGGAATATTGGACTTTTTTACTATCAACTAGATATTATATACGGGTGTTCCAAATGATTAACTATCATTAGCACCTATTGGAATTAGTGCCTACTGAGGTCATCGGTGACGGTTTGGAGGATGTACTCGGTCAGATTGGTTCCGACGATGACTCTGATCGATTACTCGTCGACCCTTCACCAACGATGGTTGAAGAGATTACTCAATTACTGTACTCGGACAATGAAACGATCAATATCTTGGCTCAACAGGATACACTCAAGGAAGCACTCTCTGACTTTCGTATAGCCGCACGTGCCGTAGATCTCATTGAAGAAGATCGTATAGATCTTCGTATCGTGGATCAAACGCTCAATAATACGCTTCTCCTTACGCCCTCCAGTATGGCGACTTTGCTCCGTCTTGACTCTCGCTTGAACGCTCTCGTTACGACAGACGAAGAGTTAATGGAACGAACGAGATCAATGTATCAGAACCTGTTTGCCGATGCTCGCTCGTATGACGTCCATACACCAGCCTACTCGGAAGTCCAAACCTCTCTACGAGAAGCAATTAATCAAGAGATGGAACAGGATTACATCGCGGCGCTCGAGTCTTCATCCAGCTTGGATAACCCCATTGATGAAGTGGCTATTGGTGTTCTAGTCGCGGCGAGAAACGGCGAACTGCAGTATGAACTCTCGGCGTGGGGTGAGAAGATCGGAATTGCCTCAAGAGCGACCTTTTCACGTACTAAAAGCCAACTGGAGGATGAGGATCTGATCACTACTGAAAAAGTTCCGATTGATGTTGGTCGGCCTAGATACCGGCTTCAACTGGAGAACCCTCAACTCTCAAATATTCCTGTAGAAGAGATTGGGAATGCTGCTCGCGAACTGATTGAGGATAAGTAGCCTCGGTTGCTAAACCACCGTGGGTAGCGTGAAGATGTGGTATGTGACTACTTTGGCTATATTTCGATCCAATAGTGGTAAATATATAGAATTTTAACCCGATTTAATGTCTGCAAGAATTGAGGATGATCTAACGGAAGTGCTTGCGACCGTCCCCGAAAATTCAGACACGGATTTATTGTTGGTCTCGCCACCAACGGATCTCCTCGAAACAGTACTGTCCGAGTATTCTGTTTCTACTGAACAAACAATTTCCGTGGTTGCTTCAGAACAGAAATTACAAACGCTAATCTCAAGCTTTTATCTGGCTACCCAAGCAGCTGAACTGATTGAACAGGGGTCACTAGATATGAAAACATCCTCAACAGGGTCGCCTAACCCACTCATTCTTACTGAAAATAAACTAACGACGCTGATTTATTTTGAGGATGAGGTCGGCGTATTATCCACACGAGATCACCAACTGTCATCTCAAATGCTGAATAAGTATACTAGTCTATCCAAATCATCAGACAGATTCACGATCCGTACTCCATCTCGTAGTGTTATTCGCCGTTCGTTAGTCAGCCATCTCGATAGGCAATTTCAACGGGCTCTTGATGATCTTATTGATGATATGTCTCGTATTCAGGTGGAAATCGATGCGGTTGAACTGGTTCTTTTATTAGCCGCCCGTCAGGGTAAAACGCTCTACGACATCTCGAAATGGGGTGAGAGTATCAATTTAGCATCCCGATCTACCTTCTCGAGGAAAAAGGCACAATTGGTAGAGCAAGGATTGATACAGGGTGAGCCCATCTCCCTGGATTCCAATCCCCCCAAACTTCGGCTATCGCTTAGTGAGGAGAAACTCGTACACGATTCGCTCTCGGAATTTAGCATTGCGGTTCGTCGTCTTGGTAGTGTTTAGTTAGTAGCATTGAGCCATCGAGCGAAGCTCTGCAACCAGTTTTCGGCGGTTTCCGGTTCAACGTGGCTGAAGCAGTTTGAAAACGACGAGGTTCGACGCTTCAGTTCTCGAAAGATCCGTTCGACAGCATTTCGATTTCCGTGGTGATGTATCTGAAATCGGAGCCCAGCTCGGGAAAGCGCGGTTTGGAGGTGTTTCGCGCCGTCAACAAGAAACACGGCGGATTCGACATCGTGTTTTTGACACAGTTCGCGCAGGAAAATTTCTGTGAGGGCGGTTGTAGCCGTCGCAAATAGCCGGACGTGAAGCAGTTC
>NZ_FNPC01000001.1:0-31167 GCF_900107205.1 Halopenitus persicus
GTGCAGTATCTCAAACAACAGTTTCCCGGCACGTGCTTTGTACTCCCGGAGTGGCTACGAACGCCCGAACGGGTGAACTATGGAGCACGCATCTATTTTTTCCGTGAGAACGATGCGCCAGCGCCGGGTGATGTCCTTGACCGGAATATCGACGCGGTCGTCTCGGATGATCGCGCCGCGTTCGAACGGTATCAGGGAGTGCTTCACGGGTATCCGGAGTGCTGCATCGAGTTTTTCTCGGAGTATGAACGAGGAGCGAAAGCTGCTCCGGAGTTGGAAGCGGTTGAACCGATCGTCGAGTACATTGATACAGAGGCGCTTCCGACGGATGAGACTCCGCCACCCTCGATCGGCTCCATCATCGATGGGATATTTGAAACGCCACACGTGTACGCATTCTTTGCACGCGAGTTTTTCCCGGAACCGAGCTGTGAGCAGGCTCGACGCCGCGGAACAGCTATTTACGATTCACTCTGCGACAGCTATCCGCTACCTATCGTCAAGGATTATTTCCGGATCAACGCGGGGTGGAGCTACCTGATGGCAAAAGCAACCACGGCCGAAGTGAAGAGCGCGACACGACCTACCCCGGGATCGATCGGTCAGGAACATCTCTTGTTTTTCCTTCCATTGGCAGTCACGATGCAACAGTATCGAGGTATTGAACGATGACACACCTGGATTTCCAAATTATTTTATCAATGAGCTAAGAGATGGAAGTATGGCGGAATCAACGCTGTACGACCGACTTGGTGAGTACGACGGTATCCGTGCTGTCGTTGATGTGTTCTATGAGAAATTACAGGATGACGAAGAGTTAGGCCCCTTCTTTGAGGATGCAGATCTGGAAAAACTTCGAGAGACACAGACAGATTTCTTGTGTGACGCTGCCGAGGGGCCAGAAACATATGATGCAGAACCAGTTCGTGAGGCACATCTCCATGTACCATTTTCACCATCTCACATCCATCGAGCAATTGAGCTCTTGTACGAGACTCTCGATGAGTCTGGTGTTTCTGATGAGGACGCTGACAAAATTGTCGAAGCGATAGCTGCATATGAAGACGAGCTGCTTGCATCGCCAAGTAACGACGAGTGATTTTCGCCACGCCGAGTCCCCCTGGGCGCAACCACTACCCGTACCCGGTGAGCAGGTGAGATATGTTTCAACGGGGTGGGCTATCGACACGTGAGGGAGTTTTTGCCCTGGGTGTGGTTCTGTTGATGAACGCGCTGGGGGCATTACCGGCGGTGTTCATTGGTGCGGATACGAACTGGATCGATCGCCCGTGGTTCTACCCGCCAGAGATTCTGTTTCCGATCGTCTGGACGTTCCTGTTCACGTTTATGGGAGTGGCCGTATTCATCGTCTGGCGGTATGAAGCGGATCAACGGCCTGTCCGAATCGCTTTCAGTACATTCGCCGTTCAGTTCGCGCTGAACCTAGCCTGGACGCCCGTTTTCTTCGGACTTCAGCGGGCTGATCTAGCACTCGTCGTGATCGTTGTGCTGTGGGTCGCAATTGTTGCTACCATTGTGACGTTCTCCCGCGTCAGCCGTCTCGCCGCCGCATTACTGGTTCCGTATCTTGGATGGGTGTCGTTTGCAGTCGTACTCAATTACGCGATCTACGCTGCAGGATGAACCGATCAAGGGTGACGACCACGCCGTCTCTCGCACGGTGTTCCTGAGAGTGAGTTTCCTATACTGGTGGTTTCGAGTCAGATCTATGGGATGTGAAAAGTATTCAGTGATACGGTCATCAAATAGGCATATGGTCCCAGCTCTTCGAACAGTACTCGTCGGTCGTCCCCGCAGTCGCTATCAGTGGACGCTCGATGGACTCGTTGCCCTCACAGTCCTTATTGGGACGTTCGTGGCGTATGCACTCGGCGTCTTTCAGGTGTCTGGTGGTGTGGTTGTCCTGCCAGGGGCGGCGACACTCGTCGGATTCGCCGTCGCCGCTGGCGTAGGCGCTCGACGGAGTGGGTTGCTCGTGGCGTGGGTCAGCCTGTTCGCAGCCTACATCGGATTTCAAGCCGAGTGGGCGTTCTTGGGGCTCTCGAGCCACTCGCTCGGTGGGAAACTCGCGTTCCTTTTCGATCCGGTTGGATTGGTAGTACTCGGCGTTGCGAGCCTCATCATCGGTACCGTTGGGTTTGCCGTCGGACATCTCGGTCGAGTGGGTATCGAGCAATTTAGAAACCGAACAGTGTCTCAACAGTCCTATGACTGAACCAGCAGTAACCGTGATTGCAGCGGGTGTTTTCGTCGGTATTCTCGGTGTCCTGATTAAGTACGTCGGTGTGATGGGGTTGATCGCTGGATACGACCCTGAGAGGGTAACAGACGAGGAAGAGTTAGCTGATTTTATCGGAACAAATGCGCTCTACGTTGCCGTGTTAACGGTTAGTGTCGGGGTACTAGAACTACGATCATCAACGGCTAACGGCGAGTGGTACTGGCTCGTGTTCGTGATCGCCGTTGTTGCCGTCGCGTTCCGGATGATTCGCGGTGCTCGGCGTTTTGAATCAACTTCCGGACAGAACAATCCAAACTGATACTGTTGAAATCCTCTTCTTCAGTCACATTCCTGTCTGCAACAACTAGTCGCTAAAGGTTGCCTATTGGTCGTCGGGAGTAGGGGTGAAAGCACTGAACTGACGGCCGGATATTGCGGTTGGCTCTAAGCGGTAGTAGTCCATTGTGAATTCTTCTGGTGTCGTTTCGGTGTAAACATTCAGAGTTGGAATAGAAGCGTTTTCTGCGATTGCTGTGGCGGCCTTGGTTTCATCCTTTCCGGGGACAACTTCAATTGGGCCCTGAATAAGGACGCTCTTTGCAGGGTGTTCGTCGTAGACTGTCAACGTCGCTGTCTCTGTCGTTTCGAGGAATCTCATCTTCTTGCTATCAGCTGTGTAGACGAACTGAAAATACACTTTCTCACCGTCATAGCCGAACGATTCTGGAATCGAATACGCTTCTGCACCGTCAGTGAGCGCTAGTACACCAACGCCCGACTCGTAAAGTAGTGTGTCAATTTCTCCCTGCGATAACTCGTCGGTCATACTGATACGTATCTGTTATCTAACCGAATATGTTTTGCTCATCGGTTTAATCAGCGAGTGGTAGCTCATCTCAATTGACAGTGAGAAGGTCAGATAGACCGCTGTCAGAGTACTCGTCCAAACAGTTATCTGACAGCCTGATAACTGCCTTTTATTAGAATGGTGCAACCGCTTCTTCTCGGCCATATCATCATTTTCGCGCTGTCTGCAATTGCCTGCGTGGCAGCGATTCCTCAAGCACGGAAGATCCAGCATCCGGGAACACGGGAAGGGTTCGTTGTCTTCCTCGGTTCAGTCGCCCTGTGGTCTGGGGGATACATCGGCTACCTTCTCGCACCGACGCGTTCGGGAAAAGTTGCGTTCTATATACTTGGGTTTGTGTTCGCGTTCATCGCCGTCGGTGCGTGGCTCTACTTCTGTGCTGCCTATACCGGCCGCCCACCGCGGCACGCCCCGTTCCGAAAGCTCATCCTCGGGACGTTCCTCTTTTTCACTGTACTCAAAGTCACGAATCCACTCCACAATCTCTATTTCACGGCCGAATGGGTCACTGAGCCGTTTCCGCACCTCGTAATCCGCCATGAACTGCTCTACTGGATCGTCTTAGGACTGTCATATGCCGCCATCGCTGTCGGGTTCTTCGTCCTTATGGAGCGGTTCTATCACACTGGTAGCGACAGCCGTCCGCTCGTCGTGCTCGTTGGACTCTCAGGGCTCCCAGCTGTTGCAACGATTATTGGCGGCCAGGTTGACTGGCTGCTCCCGTTAATGTATGAGCCGCCTGGTGTCGCGCTCTTCGCCGTTGGAACGCTATTTTTCTACAGACAGCGATTTGAGGGAATCCGACTCACCGGAGAGTCAGATAAACCGGCGATCTTCCTCGATCAGGAGACCTGTGTCCGGGATTACAACCAAGCAGCCCGTAGACTCTTTCCAGCCCTTGAGGAATCGTTTGGCAAACCTCTAACTGCTGTGAATACGGCACTTGCGGATCATCTCACGAAGCAAGACGTGCTGGCGATTACGCAGAATGACGAGACACGATATTATGACGTGTCAAGCACGCCATTTGTAGCTGGTGAGGTGACGACGGGCCAGTTGGTGACAGTTACCGACGTAACCGAGCGGGAGTCGTATCGGAAACGGCTCGAAGAAAAAACCGAACAGCTTGAAGCCCTGAATCGTGTGGTTCGCCATGACATCCGGAACGATATGGCGGTGATTCTCGGGTGGGCTGAAATCCTGGAAGAACATATCGATGAAGACGGGGAAGAAGCCCTGGAGCGAGTCTTACAGAAGTCCCGGCACGTGATTCAGCTCACAGAGGTCGCACGTGATTTCGTTGAGTCGCTTTCAGAGGATGAGGATGCTGAATTAAAACCAATCGAGCTACAGCCGCTTCTCGACGCGGAACTCGCCGCAGTACGTGATTCGTTCCCGGATGCTCAGTTTCAGGTCTCGGGTGATCTCCCCGACGTGTCGGTACTGGCAAACGAGATGCTCTCCTCGGTCTTCCGGAATATCCTCGAAAATGCAGTTCGACACAACGACAAAGAGGTCCCTGAAATCACGATTAGTTGCGAAGAGGATTCAGACACGATTCGTGTCCGGATTGCAGATAATGGGCCTGGTATCCCCGACAACCAGAAAGACCAGATCTTCGGGAAGGGAAAAAAAGGATTAGACAGCCCCGGATCCGGAATTGGGTTATATCTCGTACATCTCTTAACCCAACAATTCGGGGGCAAGGTATGGGTGAAAGATAACGATCCTAACGGCTCAGTCTTCGTTGTGGAACTTCCCAAAGTAGGGTGAACTCTGATCGCAGTTTGTTGGGGACCAAATAGGGGCCCGTTCGGCGGATGATGCGCCAGATGTTCGGCAGCGAGTAACGGACATCTCACGGCGTTTTTTGGTCTCGCCTGCTCGCGAGCGACCGCGAGGTGGTTTTTCCTCCCGACGCAGCACCCGGACGGAGCCGGGTGGATATCCGGATCCCGACGCCCGGTTCGAAACGGAGCGCTCCGCGACTCACCACAGCCCGGCAACCGCACCGGGTGCGAGCGTCGCGGCGGCACCGAGCCCGACGCCGACCGCGATCAGCGCGAGGCTGTATCCGAGGACCGGCCCGACGAGCGACCGGTCGATCGTGGCGGCGAGGGCGACTTTGACCAGGATCGACGCCACGGTCCCGACGATGACGCCCCAGACCGCGGTATCGGCCGCGATCCCGCCGGTGCTGACCAGCGTGACGGCCGAGGTCACTGCCGTTCCCGAGGAGACGAGCCCCGCGAGAAACATCGTGAGGAGGAACCCGCCGGCGCCGACGGTGGCCTGGGCACCCGCCGCGACCACGAGCACGACCAGGAACAGCGCGCCGAAGGTCAACGCGTTCGTCGTGCTGAACGGGGACGTCAGGTCCGTCTCGATCGTCGCGTCCCAGTCGCTGGTCCACGTCGACAGCGCAACGCCCGCGACCGCGATCCCGCCGAGCGGGAGGCCGACCGCGACCGCCTCGGCGGGGACGAACGCGGCGACGACGACCGCGTTCCGGAGCGCCATCGCCGCGTTGGCCAGGAGGATGGCGCCGACGGCCAACTCGCGAAGCGGGGGATCGACGGCGGCGCGTTTCGCGATCTCCGCGATGACCGCCGTCGAGTTGACGAGCCCGCCGAAGAAGCCGGTGACGGCCAGTCCGCGTCCCTCGTAGCGTTTGAGCAGGGCGTAGTTGCAGAATCCGATCGCGGCGATCGCGATCACGAGCAGCCAGACGACCCGCGGCTGGATGGCGTTCCACGGCCCCATCGGCTCGCTGGGCAACAGCGGATAGACGACGAACGCGAGGATGGCGAACTCGGTGGCCGACCGCACCTCCTCCTTGGAGAGCCCCCAGGCGAACTCGTGGAGTTCCCGTTTCAACACCAACAGCAGGGAGGACAACACCGCGACCGTCACCGCCTCGATGTAGAGCCCCTCGCCGACGAGCGCCCCGATGCTGTAG
The DNA here is from genome assembly GCF_900107205.1 of Halopenitus persicus. Lineage (GTDB taxonomy): Archaea > Halobacteriota > Halobacteria > Halobacteriales > Haloferacaceae > Halopenitus > Halopenitus persicus. The sequence goes on from NZ_FNPC01000001.1 coordinate 6,070, forward strand.
GCGACGAGCATCGAGACCGACGTCGTCAACGAGAGCCCCTCGTGGTCCTCCCGAATGAAGCTCCGGACCGCGAGCAGGACCGCGTGAGCCACGATCAACAACCCTCCGACGACCAGCAGGCCCGCGGCGTCGAGCACGATGAAGACCGCGCCGAGCAGCGCGAGGAGCGCGAACGTCCGGATGCCCGCGGTCTTGTGGGACCACTCCCGCTCCAACCCGAGGAACATCCCCAACAGCGTCGCGACGACGAGCTTCGTCACCGACGCGTCGAGCTCGGCCACTAGCGCGCCCTCGATGCCCGTCTGGGTCATCGGCATCGGCCCTCGCTCGGGGACGGCGGCGACGTCCATCTCGCCGACGGAACCGTTCGTTCGATCATACGTTGACGTAGACCCGGAGGCACCGAATAGATTACGGATGGCAACGTTTCTCTATATAGAGTATATAACTCCCGCGGCGGTCGACGAGCACGAACCGCGTCGCGAACGTGTCCCGTGGACGGTCCAGTCACGCTCCGTACGCCGACGTCGCGCCGGTGGCTCGTCGGCGTCCCGACGGAGGCAGGGACCGTCGCCCACCACAAGGGCCATTTCCGTCGGGGTCGTAGGGACGTGTATGCTCGCGAGCGCGTACGACTTTCACCTGTTCGACCTCGACGGGACGCTGGTCGACGCCGAGTGGGAGTACACGCGCGGCGTTTTCGATCGCGTCGGCGACCGGCTCGGCCGACGCTTCTCCGACGAACAGGCACGGATCCTCTGGCACGGGCTGACGGGATCGCGCAACGAGACGCTCCGGTCGTGGGGGGTCGACCCCGATGCCTTCTGGAACGCCTTCCACGCCGAGGAGGACCCGTACGAGCGGGCGGCGTCGACGTATCTTCATCCCGACGCCGAGCGCGCCCTCGCGGCGGTCGACGGCCCGACCGGCCTCGTGACCCACTGCCAGGAGTTCCTTACCGATCCCGTCCTCGACGCGCTCGACCTGCGCGACCACTTCGACACGGTCGTCTGCTGTACCGAGTCGACCGGCTGGAAGCCCGACCCCACCCCGCTGGAGCTCGCGATGACCGACCTCGACGTCGATCCCGACCGCGCGCGGGGCTACTACGCGGGCGACGGCGAGGGCGACGTCGGGGCCGCCTGGAACGCCGGCCTCGATGCGGTGCACGTCGAGCGGCTGGGCCACGACGAGCGCGGCCGCTGCGTGCTCGGCGACCACCGCGTCGAGAGCTTCGACCCGCTTTTATGACCGATTCGTCCGGTCGAGACGGTTTATAAACCGCCGCGTCCGGGCGTCAGGGCTCGCTGACGCGCAGGACGGGCTTGATCGTCTCGCCGCTCTCGGAGTCCTCGACGGCCTGCTGGATGTCGGCGAAGTCGTAGTAGGTCACGAGCTCGTCGAAGGGGAACTTCCCCTGTCGGTACAGCTCGATCAGGTCGGGGATGAACTGCTGCGGGTCGCCGTCGCCCTCGACGATGCCCGTGATCGTCCGGCCGTTCAGGATGAGGTTATTGACGTCGTAGCTCGCCTCCGTTCCGAGCGCGGGGGCGCCGATGATCCCGGCGGTTCCGCGTTGGGTGAGCGTCTCGACGACCTGTTCGGCGACCTCGGGGACGCCCGTCGTCTCGAGCGCGTAGTTCACCCCGCCGCCGGTGATCTCGCGGACCGTCTCGACGACGTCGTCGACCTCGCCGGGGTTGACGGTCTCGGTCGCGCCCAGTTCGTCGGCCGTCTCCAGCCGGTTGGGCTTCAGGTCGACCGAGATGATGTCGGTACAGCCCTTGATCCCCGCCGCCATCACCGCCGAGAGGCCGACCGAGCCGGCGCCGAAGATCGCGATCGACGAACCCGCCTGCGGGTCCAGGGAGTTGATGACGCCGCCCGCGCCGGTCTGGATGCCGCATCCCAGCGGACCGAGCAGCTCGAGGGGCACGTCGTCGTCGACCGGGACGACGTTCCGCTCGGTCGCGATCGCGTGCGTCGCGAACGAGGACTGCCCGAAGAAGCGCCCGCTGACGCGCTCGCCGTCCCGCGAGATGGGCGAGGTGCCGTCCTCCGGGCGGGCGCCCGAGAAGTTGTGCTCGAAGAAGTCCTCACAGAAGGCCGGATGCCCGTCCCGACAGCTGCGGCAGTCGCCGTCGTAATCGTAGCTCAACACCACGTTATCGCCCGGTTCGACGCCGGTCACGCCGGGGCCGACCGCCTCGACGACGCCGGACCCCTCGTGGCCCAGCACCGCGGGCAGCGGCGTCGGATACAGCTGGTCGCGGACGATCATGTCCGTGTGGCAAACGCCCGCGCCGACGATCCGAACGAGCACCTCGCCCGCCTGTGGCTCCTCGAGCTGGACCGTGTCGATCTCGAACTCACCCTCGGGCTCGGTAACGAGTGCCGCGTCTACGTCCATCACGATCTATGGATGGGTCCGTCATCCCATAAGCGTGCCCCCGTTCGAACTCGTCACCCGATCCACAGCAGCGGGCCCGACAGCACAACGCGCTCAGCAGCGGGCCCTACAGCACGACGCGCTCGACGTCGTTCGCGCCGGCCCGCCTGACGACCGCCCGGACGAGGTCCTCGGCGCCCGCGAGGTTGTCGGAGTCGCCGTCGAGGACGAGCAGCTTCCCGTCCGCGCCCTCCTCGATGACGCCGCGGTTCAGGCCCGCGATCTCGGCGCCGTTGACCGTCGCCATCCGGAGCACCTCCCGTGCGGAGACGTCGGCGAGCTTGGCGGCGAACTCCATCTCGCGGAACATCGAGGGGGAGTTCAACATCACGTTGTCGGTGCCGAGCGCGACGGTCGTCCGGTCGGCCAGCTCGCGGATGGGCGGGACGCCGACGTTCGTCACGAGGTTCGACCGCGGACAGACGACGACGGGCGTGTCCCGGTCCGCGAGCCGCTCGAGGTGGAGCTCGCCGGCGTGGACCATGTGGACGAGGAAGTCCGGGTCCAGATCCAGCGCCGGGTTGATGTCCAGGTCGTCCCGTTCGCCCGCGTGGATGCCGAAGAGCTTGCCGGCGTTTCGGGTGGCGTTCCGCTCCGCGTCGAAGTCGGCGTCCCGCGCGCCCGAGGCGCCGAAGCCGTCCGCGACCTCGAGGACGGACTCCTCCTCGCGACCCAGAATGACGGCGTCGACGTCCCGCTCGCCGACCGGCTCCGCTCCGCCCGTGCCCGCCAGCGCGTCCCGAAGCGCCGCAACTCCCTCGCGGCCGCCCTCGCGAAACTCGAGGAACGTGCCGGTTCCGGTCGACTCCATATACCGGAGCGACCGGGCCATCGCGGCGACCGTCTCCTCGCGGTCGGCCGCTCGGAGGAGTCGGTGTTTGAGCCCGTCCGGGGGCGCGACGAGTTCGTCGAGCGGGAGGCCGCCGCCGGCTTCCTTGGCGATCGAGTCGCCGATGTGGGTGTGGGCGTTGACGAACGCGGGACAGATCACGGCGTCCTCGTCCGTGTCCGTCTCCTCGACCGCGACGATCTCGCCGTCGGCCACGACGACGCGCCCCTCGACCGGGGTGAACTCGGGTCCGCGGAGGATCGTCCCTTCAACGTGCATGCTCGTTCGGTCCACGCGACGCGGCTTGAAGCTCACGACACCGGGCGTGAAACGTGCGGCTCCCGCCTCGATGACGTCCGGTCGGGATCAGTACTCGTCGAGCGTCGTCTCCAGCCCGCGTCGGACGTCGCTGATGAGCGAATCGGGGTCGAGCCCGAGCACGTCGGCGGCCGCTCGCCCCACCCGGTCGGTGAGCGGCGCGGGGCAGTAGACGCCGAGCCGCCACTGGTTGCGCTGGGCGGTCCGCAGCGCCGAGACGAGCGGCGACTGGTCGCCCAGCCGGCGGATCTCCCCGTTGACGGTGACCCGGGAGGTCGACTCGCGCATCGACGGTTCCGGCGGCACGTCGAGGATCACGTCCACGTCGTCGACGTCCGCCGCCGGGTCGGAGCCGGTAGTCGCCGGATCGGGGCCGGTAGTCGCCGGATCGGGGCCGGTAGTCGCCGGATCGGGGCCGGCAGTCGCCGCGTCGGGGCCGGCTGCCGCGGCGATCTCCCGCTCGAGCTCGCGGACGCGCTCGTGGTCGGCGTCGCGGACCGCGTCCGGGACGTCGTCGTACTCCGCCCAGACGGCTCGCTTGTAGAGGTCGCGCCGATCGTATCGGTCGACGATGGGCTGTGCGGCCTCGGTGCGCCGCAACGCGACGATCAGCTCGTGGTCGTCCATCCGGCGGACCGTCTCGGCGGTCACGTCGGGCGTCTCCAGCAGCCGCGCGGTCGCCCGGCGCAGCATCGCCTTCGAGATGCGCGCGACGTGGTGGGTGTAGACGACGGGGTTCATCAGCGCCCGCGCGAGCAGCAGGCTCTCGGCGGTCTGGACGTTTCCCTCGTCGAGCACGAGCGTGTCGTCGACGAACGTCAGCTCGCGGACCAGCCGCCCGGTGTCGATCGTCCCGTACGGGACGCCGGTGTGGTGGGCGTCGCGCACGAGGTAGTCCATCCGGTCCACGTCGAGTTCCCCGGAGATCAGCCCGGCGTACCGTCCCTCGCCGGCGATGAGCTCCGCGATCCGGTCCGGGTCGAGGTCGTGGTCACGGAGGACGTCGCCGACCGCGCCCGCGGCCACGAGGTCCGCGACGTCGTCGTGGTACTTCCCGGTGTGGCGGTACAGCAGCGACTCGACGTTGTGACTGAAGGGAGCGTGGCCGACGTCGTGGAGGATCGCGGCGGCCTCGATCCGGTCCGCCCGTGTCCCCTCGATCCCGAGATGGTCGAGCGCGCGGCTGGCGAGGTGATAGACGCCGAGGGAGTGCTCGAACCGGGTGTGGTTCGCCGAGGGATACACGAGCGTGACGGTCCCGAGCTGGGAGACCCGCCGCAGCCGCTGGACCGCGGGGGTGTCCAACAGGTCCGCGGCCACCCCGTCGATCCGGATGTGGTCGTGGACGCTGTCCTTGATCGTGACCATACCCGGGTTTCGGCGGCATCGCTTATAAGGGTCGGCGGGCTTCGGCGGCGCCGCTTATAAGGGCCGGCGGGATTCGACGGCATCGCTTATAAACATCGGCGCGAGCCGTGTCGATCCAGCTCGGTTCGGGTCCGGTCGACACAATTGCTATGGGCTTCCCGAACTGAGTGGATCGTATGAGCATCGAGAAGCTTCACGAGGCGAGCGACGTGCTCCGGGAGGCAGCGACCGCGGTCGAGGGATCCGCCGCCGATCGGCTGACCGAACGGGCGGACCGGCTGGCGGCGCTCGCGGACCGCGACCGCGGGCCCGACCACGGCACGGTCGCCCGCCTCCAGCAGAAACTCAAGGACCTCAAGGCGGACGAGCCGGCCGCCGCGGACGCCGTCGACGAGGCGAACGCCCTGCTGAACGAGTACCGCGAGACGGTCGAGGGCGTTTAAAAGGAACGAGACCGGTCGAGCGGGGAGGCCGTCTTCGCCGCGGAGAGCCACACCGCCGACAGCTTCATAGTCTTCTGTCGTCTCGATCAGGACGCAATGATGCAGACCACCCACGCGCTCGTCGGGATGGCGATCGCCACGCCGATCGCCGTCCGATTCCCCGAGCTGGCGGGGATCGTCCTGATCGCGGGGCTCGTGGGCGGCGCGTTTCCCGACCTCGACCTTTATAAGGGACATCGGCGGACGCTCCACTTTCCGGTCCTGTACGCCGCGGCCGCCGTCGTGGCGTCGGTCATCGCCGCGGCCGGCCTCGGCGGCCTCAGCGGGACCGTATCGCTCCCCGGGACAGTCCTGGCGTCGACGCCGACGGTCGCCGCGCTCGCGGTCGGATTCGCCGCCGCGGCTGCCCACTGTCTGATGGACGTGCTCGGCGGGGGCCTCGAGCTTCGGCCGTGGGAGGGCCGGGACGATCGGGCCGTCTACGACCACGTCCGTGGCCGGTGGATCGCGCCCCGTCGATGGATCCGCTACGACGGCTCCCCCGAGGATCTCGGGATCGCGACGGCCGCGGGGCTTCCGGTGTTGGTCGTCGCCGAGGGAGCGCTCTTCGCGCTCGCGGCGGTCCTGCTCGGCGTCTCCGCGGTGTACGTGGCCGTGCGCCGCCGGCTTCCCGACATCGCGGCCGCGATCGCGGCGCGAACGCCCGCGTCGCTGCGGGCGTGGGTTCCGGACCGCTATTTCGACTGATCGAGGCCTCGATTGAACGGCGCTTCGACTGACTCAGGCTTCGACTGAACGACGCTTCGACTGACCCGCAATTCGAGTGACGGTGAACGACCCGCGGGAGGGCCCTACGGGTGCGCGTAGTAGGTGACCAGGTCCTCCTCGCCGGTCGGGCCGTATCCCGACGGGGCGGGCTCGGGATCGAAGGCGTCCAGCCGGACGAACCCGACGCGCTCGAACTGGATCATCTCGTCGACCGCGAGGTCAGCGACTGCGGGCTCGGCGTGGCCGGCCACGTCGCCGTCGACCGTCCGGAGCAGCGTCTCGAGCGACTCCTCGGCCGGGACCCAGTGGACGACCGACACCCCTTCCTCGCGGACCGCCGTGATGTCGTCATCGAGGTACTCGAGGGTCTCGCCGTCAGCGTCGTATCGGACGCAGCCGTATCCCTTCAGCCAGACGCGGTCGCCGTCGGCGGGCAGGTCGGACGCCTCGAGGAGCACCGTTCCGGCGGGGACGGTGCGCGTACCGCGGTCCTCGTGGTCGGGGTGCAGCGGCGGGTGGCCGGCGTCGGGACCGCCCGCGACGTCGAGTTCGACCGCCGGGTCGTCCGCACGGTCGCGTACGAGGAAGTAGCGGTTCGCCTCGTCGTCGATCAGCTCGCGGTTGTTCGCGTACACCGACGACATCGCCAGGTCGACGTCGGAGGTCGACATCCCGAGCTCGACCATCGCGTCGACGATCGCCTGCCCGCGGATCCCGCGGCGGCGCAGCGACCGGATCGTCGGCGCGCGGGGGTCGTCCCACCCGGTCAGCTCGCCGGCCTCGATCAGCTCCTTGATCGTCGACGTCGAGATCTTCACGTTGTACTCGTCGAGCTGGACGTGTCCCCAGTGAAGCACCTCGGGGTACTCCCAGTCGAAGTAGTCGTAGACGAACCGCTGGCGCTTCGCGGAGTCCTGGAGGTCGATCCCGCGGATGATGTGGGTGACGCCGGTGAGGTGGTCGTCGACGCCCGACTGGAAATCCAGCATCGGCCAGCAGCGGTACTCGGCCGCCTCCTCGCGGGGATGCGGCGTGTCGATCAGGCGGAAGGCGACCCAGTCGCGCAGCGCCGGGTTCTTGTGCTCGATGTCGGTCTTCACGCGCAGCACCATCTCGCCGGGGTCGTACTCGCCCGCGACCATCGCCGCGAACTCCTCGTGGATCGTCTCGACGTCCTTCCCACGGTGCGGACAGGCCTCGGCGTTCGCCTTCAGCTCGCTGAACTCGGCGGCCGGACACGAGCAGGTGTAGGCGCCGCCCAGGTCGATCAGATCGCGGGCGTGCTCGTAGTAGGTCTCCATCCGGTCGGAGGCCTTTAAGACGAGGTCGGGCTCGAACCCGAGGTACTCGATGTCCTCGAGGATCGCGTCGTAGGCGTCCAGGTCGGGCCGCTTCGTCTCCGGGTCGGTGTCGTCGAACCGGCAGATGAACTCGCCGTCGTACCGCTCGGCGTAGGTCCCGATCACCGAGGGCATCCGCGCGTGGCCCATATGCCACGGCCCGTTGGGGTTCGGGGCCGCCCGCATCACGACCTCGCCGTCCTCGGCGTTCGGGAGGTCGGGGAGCGCGTGGTCGTCGGTCTCCTCGTCGGCCTCGAGCTCCTCGAGCCGATCGGGCGCGAGTTCCGCCAGGCGCTCGCGGCGCTCGGCGGCGTCCATCCCGGCCACCCGATCCACGATCGGCGCGACGATGCCGGGGATCGCGTCGCCGTGCGGCCGGAAGTCGGGGTTCGATCCCATGAGCGGCCCCATAATGGCGCCGACGTCGGGGTCGCTGTCGTGTTTGAGCGCGTTGAACAGCGCGGCCTCCTCGGCGGCCGCCTCGACGCGCTCGCGGAGTTCCTCGTCCATACGGTATCGGTCGGCGGCCCGCTAAAAAAGCGACCCGGAACGTCGGCTGCGTCGGCACGCCGTTCGCGACGGTGCCGACCGTCCCGACGCCGAGGCGTCCACCCCCGAGCCACGAGGTTCAAGCCGGTCCGTCCGCAAGGGCGCGTATGTCACCCGGACGGGAGGCGCGCGGCTGATGGTCGACTCGACGCCCGAGGCGGAAGACGACGCCGGCGCCCGCTGGCTCAAGGCTCTGTTCGTGCTCGTCGTCACCGCCTCCGCCGGCGGCGTGGCGCTGGTGGGCGATGCGACGACCGGCCAGCTGCTCGCGGCGCTCGGCGGCGGGTTCCTCGTCTCGCTGGTCCTGTTGTGGTACGTGGTTCGGACGGCCGGCGAATTCACCCCGTCCCGCCGACGCGGGCGGGGCGGTCGTCGGCGGTAGTTCGAGCGTCAACCGCCGTCTGCGTCAGGGATCCACCCGCCGGATCCACGCCGCGGGGTCGTCGATCTCGGCGTCCGTCGGGAGCGCGGCCGGCTCGTCCCAGACGGCGGCCGCGGCCGCGACCCCGCGCTCGTCGGCGACGTGCTCGAAGAAAGCGGCGCCGCGCTCGTACTGGCGCCGTTTCAGTCCGAGCCCGAGGACCCGCCGGAGGATCCGGGCGATCGGTCCGCCGCCCGACCGGCGGGCGTCGAGCTTCCGGCGGAGATCGTCCGTGGCGTCGTCGAAGGCCCGATCCATCAGCAGCTCGGCGTAGCCCTCCACGGCCGTCATCGCGGCGTCGAGCTCGCGGAACGCGTCCCGGTCCAGCTCGCCGTCGGCGATCGCGGCCACGCCGTCCTCCATCCGCGATTCGAGGTAGTCGGGCAGCCACGGCGCCGCGCCGAACTCGGCGGCGTGGGCGACCTCGTGGAACGCGATCCAGCGGCGGAAGCGAGGATAGGAGACGTCGAGCTCGTCGGCGACGCGCACCACGTTCGGGTGGACGAAGTAGAGCCCGTGGTCGGCGGCCGGCTCGTCCGCCAACAGCAGCGGGTCGTACTGGCCGAGCACGTTGCGGGCCAGGAACGCCAACAGCACCGACATCGTGCCGGTGTTCGCGACCCGCGAGAGCTCCGGGAACGCCGGCGCGGCGTGGGACTCCACGGGCGCCATCACGGTCCGGAACGTCTCGACGTTGGCGTCGATCCAGTGGTGGCGGTTCTGCACCTCGACCGTCGGCGGGACGGCGAACGTGATCCCCGCGACCGACCCGAGCCGGTCGCGGGCGTCCCGGACGTCGCTCGCGTAGCCCGCGCGGTCGGCCGGCGAGAGGTCCAGGGCGCCGGGGTCGGTTCCCTCCTTGGCGGCCCTGCCGACCCGGTCCCAGTCCACGACGCCGGTCCCGGAGGCCTCGGCGACCGTGCGGACGCTGCGAAGGAGGTTCATAGCCACGTTCGGGTCCGGTCGCCCAAAGCGCTTGCGTCGCCTCTCGCTGCCGAAGCGGCCAGCATCGTCACGGCGGTCCGCATCCCCGAAGCGGTCCCCGCTCCGTCGATCGAGTCGTCGGTTTGATACGGCTTCCCGTTCAGCGACCGGTATGGACGAGCGCCGACGCGAGTTTCTCGAGACGCTGTTGGAGACGCCGAGCCCCTCGGGCTTCGAGACGAACGGCCAGCGCGTGTGGATCGACCACGTCGAGACGTTCGCCGACGAGGTCCGGACCGACGCCTACGGGAACGCGGTCGCGGTCCACGAGGGGTCGGGCGAGGGCCCGGAGATAGCGGTGACGGGCCACGCCGACGAGATCGGATTCATCGTCCGGGACGTCCTCGAGGACGGGTACCTCCGGATCGCCTCCGTCGGCGGCGCCGACCGCACCGTCTCGAAGGGCCAGCACGTCACGATCCACGCCGACGAGCCGGTGCAGGGCGTGATCGGGCAGACGGCGATCCATCTCCGGGACACGGCCAACGACGAGTACGAGGACGTCTCCGCGCAGTTCGTCGACGTCGGCGCGGCCGACGAGGAGGAGGCACGCGACCTGGTCGAGGTGGGCGATCCGGTCACGGTCTCGACCACGATCCGGGAGCTCGCCGGCACCCGGCTCGCCGCACGCGGGATGGACAACCGCGTCGGAACGTGGTGCGCGGCCGAGGCGCTGCGGCGGGCGGTCGCCGCCGACGTCGACGCGACGGTCTACGCCGTCTCCACCGTGCAGGAGGAGGTCGGCCTGCAGGGGGCGAAGATGGTCGGCTACGACCTCGATCCGGACGCGTTCATCGCGGTCGACGTCACCCACGCCACCGACAACCCCGACGTCGCCGCCAAGCGGCGCGGCCCGGTCGAGCTCGGCGAGGGGCCGGTCATCACCCGCGGCAGCGCGAACCACCCGGTTCTCGTCGATCTGGCCCGGTCGGCGGCGGCCGACGCGGACGTCGACGTCCAGATCCAGGCGGCCGGCACCCGGACCGGGACCGACGCCGACGCCTTCTACACCTCCCGGTCCGGGATCCCCTCGATCAACGTCTCGGTCCCGAACCGGTACATGCACACCCCCGTCGAGGTGATCGACACGACCGACCTCGACGACGTCGCGACCCTGCTCGCGGCGGTCGCCGACGAGGCAAGCGCGCACGACGACTTCCACGTCTCGGTGTAGAACGATTCCACGTCTCCGTCAGGTCCACGTCTCGGTGTAGAACGATTCCACGTCTCCGCGTATTTAATGTAGATATCGATCGTGTTAGATCCACGATCGAGGATCGAACGCTTCGGTATTCGGGGGCAACACGCCACAAACACGAGTCTTTTTAGGAATCGATCCCGCACCGATCGGTATGGAACCCGGAGGGGACGGGATCGCCGCGGGCCCGCGCGAGAAGTGCGGGGTCGTCGGCGTCGCGCTCGAGGACCGACCGGCCGCACGACCGCTGTATTACGCGCTGTACGCGTTACAACACCGCGGACAGGAGTCGGCGGGGATCGTCACCCACGACGGCTTCCAACAGCACGGCCACGTCGAGCGGGGCCTCGTCGGGGACGCCTTCGAGGCGGACGACCTCGAGTCGCTCAACGGGACCACGGGGATCGGCCACGTGCGCTACCCCACCGCGGGCAGCCTCGATAAGAGCTGTGCCCAGCCCTTCTCCGTCTCGTTCAAGTCGGGATCGCTCGGGCTCTCGCACAACGGCAACCTCGTGAACGCCGCCGAGATCCGCGAGGACCTGGCGCGACAGGGGCACGCGTTCACCTCCGACGGCGACACCGAGGTGATCGCCCACGACCTCGCGCGGAACCTCCTCGACGCCGACCTCGTCCGCGCCGTCAAGCGGACGATGGAGCGGATCCACGGCTCCTACTCGCTGACGATCATGCACGACGACACCGTCCTCGGCGTCCGGGACCCGAAGGGGAACCGGCCGCTGTGCATCGGAAAGCTCGACGACGGCTACGTGCTCGCCTCCGAGTCGGCCGCGATCGACACCCTCGACGGCGAGCTGGTCCGGGACGTCCGCCCCGGCGAGCTGGTCGTCCTCGACGCGGACGGCACCGGCTACGACACCTACCAGCTCGTCGAGGAGGAGAACACCGGCCACTGCTTCTTCGAACACGTCTACTTCGCCCGCCCCGACTCGGTGATCGACGACGAGCTCGTCTACGAGGTCCGTCGGGACCTCGGTCGGAAGCTCTGGGCGGAGGCCGGCGTCGAGACCGACGTCGTGATGCCGGTTCCCGACTCCGGCCGGGCGTTCGCCTCCGGCTACGCCGACGCGGCCAACGAGACCACGGCCGACGGCGACCCGCGGCCGGACGGTGACGACGGGGTCGCCTTCGCCGAGGGGCTGATGAAGAACCGCTACGTCGGCCGGACGTTCATCATGCCCACACAGGACGAACGCGAGCGGGCGGTCCGGCTCAAGCTGAACCCGATTCGCTCGACCGTCGAGGGGAAGACGGTCACGATCATCGACGACTCGATCGTCCGGGGCACCACCTCCACCCAGCTCGTCGACCTCGTGAAGGAGGCCGGCGCCGAGGAGGTCCACATGCGGATCGGCGCGCCTCCGATCGTGGCGCCGTGCTATCTGGGCATCGACATGGCGACCCGCGAGGAACTCATCGCGGCCGACCGGTCGACCGAGGAGATCCGCGAGACGATCGAGGCGGACTCCCTGTCGTACCTCTCGATCGACGCGATCGCCGAGACGCTCGCAACGGGACACGAGGACCTCTGTCTGGGCTGTGTCACCGGCGAGTACCCCTTCGACGTCGAGGGCGAGGCGACCGACCGCGACGTCGAGCGCCCCGCGATCGGCGAGTCGCCGCCCGCCGACGACTGACGGCGGAACCGCCGCCGTCGGGACCGCCGCACTGGGATCGCTGACGTCGGATCCGCGGACCAGCTCCACATCGTCTTCTACCCCCGAACATATTCGCATCACCGTCTCAGTCACCGGGAACGACCGACGGGATATTCCCCCTCCACCACGGAACTCTAGATATGTCACTACGTGATTCACCGCGGGAGTCGGCATCGAGCGGAAGCGAGACGACCATCGACCGGCGGGGATTCGTCCGGCTCGGTGCCGGCGCCGCGGCAGCGACCGCCGGGATCGCCGTCGGTGCCGGAAGCGCGGCGGCGAACTACGACGGCTGGCTCGAGGGCGTGAGCAACTACGAGGGAACCGTGGATATGACGGGGCAAGACGAGGTGACGGTGTCCGTCGGCGCCGGCAACGGGCTGCTGTTCGACCCGCCCGCGATCCTCGTCGACCCCGGCACCACGGTGGTCTGGGAGTGGACCGGCCAGGGCGGCCAGCACAACGTCGCGGAGGCCGACGGGGCCTTCGAGTCGGAGCTCGTCCAGGAGGGTGGACACACCTTCGAGCAGACGTTCGAGAGCGAGGGGACGTTCCGGTACCAGTGTGACCCCCACGAGGCGGTCGGGATGAAGGGCGTCGTGGCCGTCGGCAGCACCGACGACGACCTCATCGAACCGTCCGGCGGCGGTAGCGGCGGGGACGGCGGCGGAAGCGGCGGCGATGGCGGCGACGGCGGAAGCGGCGAGGGATCCGGTTCCGGCGACGGAAGCGGCGACGGATCCTCGGAGGACACGCCGGCACCGGCCTCCGGCGGCGTGACCCTCTCCGGAAGCGACCTGTTCGCGATCGCCACCAGCTTCGGGTTCGTGGCGGTGCTGTTCGCCCTCGTGTTCGGCGACATCGACGCCGAGGAGTAGGACGTTCCGAGCGAGCGTCGCGACTCGCCGCCCTCCTCGATCGAATTGAATGCCCGCTCAGAATTGAATGCCCACTCAGAACACGTGGTGCAGCAGCAGGTAGACGCCGACGCCCATCGCGAAGGAGACGATCCACAGCGGGGCCGCGATCCGGCCAACTCGCCGGTGGGCGGTCTCGGGGATCGCAGCGACCGGTCGCGTCAGCGCGGACACCAGCGCGTAACAGACGAGCGGGATGCAGACGATCGCCAACAGGACGTGGACCGCCAGGAACGGAAGGTAGACGTATCGGTAATACACCTCGGGGCCGGGGAACTCGGCGGTCCCGAGGAGGGTCAACCGCCAGAGGTAACACGCGAGGAAGGTGCCGAACAGGACGGTTGACAGCCCCATCAGGGCGCGGTGTCGCCGCACGTCGCCGTTCCGGATCGCCCGCCCGCCGGCCGCGATCGTTCCGATGGCGACGACCGAGATGACGGCGTTGAGGTGGGCGAACGCCGACAGCACTGCGTCCCCCGGGTCGGGAACGTATCCCGTGGGGATCGATCCGGTCACCGCGGCGAACACGAGCGCCAACGCGGCCGCCGACAGCAGCGCCGCCACCGCCGGCACGTGGTCGCGAGCTCGAAGGGCCATACCGGACCTACGGCATCCCCGGTGAAAGGGCCTCCCGTTCCGGTCGCCGCGGTTACTCGTCGACGAGGGCGGCGTCGAGATGCTCCTCGAGCGCCCGGATGACCGACCCGCCGACGTTCGCGCGGGCGGCTCGACCCTGTTCGACCGCCAGGATGTCGTCCTCCGCGAGGCCGGTCTCCTCGGAGAGCTCCTCGATCGTCAGTCCCGCGTCCTGGCGCGCCTGTTCGGCGCGTGCGCCGTAGCCGGACACGAGGTAGGGAAGCTGGTCGTCCTCGTAATCGGTGCCGTGTTGCTCCCAGTGGCTGGCGTCGCCCGTTCCCGCGTCGTACATCTTCGCCTGCTTGCGCGCGAGTTCCTGCGACCGACTCGGGGAGTCGTCCCCCCGGTCGGAACCGCCCGACCCGCCGCCCGAACTCGAGTCGGCGCTGTCGTCGTGGGGGCGACAGTTCGAACAGACGAGCAGGGTCGCACCCGCGACCTTCGCTCGTCGGAGATCGCCCGTCTCGCGTCCGCAAAGCTCGCAGGAGTCGCCGTCGCCGCCGCCGCTTGACGACCCCGTCGAGTATTTGGCCATACTCGGGCTACCGGCCGCAGGGTTTTAAAAGAAACGAGGAATCGATCACCCACGGGTCGTCAACGACGCCGCCGCTGGAGGCGTTGTCGTCGAAGGATTGTGCGTGGGTGCTGTCGTAGGGGACAACACCGTGCATCGGTGTGGCGGGTGTGCCGCCGTGCGATGCGTGGGACCGGATTTGAACCGGCGGACCTCTACAGGACAGCGCCCTCAACGCTGCGCCGTTGGCCTGGCTTGGCTACCCACGCGCTCACGTGTTTTTCCGCATTGCCTCCTATCGGAAGGACAGTAAAAGGGCTGTCGATTTTCCGGTTCATCGTGGAACGGGGTCACGCCGTGGGCGTCCCTGCAGGCGATCGGTTCCGAACTGCGGCGCCTGCCGACGCCGACTCGTCCCGAACGACGACGCCCCCGATCCTCTCGACGCTGACTCACCCCTTGACGCCGACGCACCCATCGACGCTGACTCACCCCTTGACGCCGACGCACCCATCGACGCTGATTCACCCTTCGACGCTGACTCACCCCGACAGCGAGACGAGCGCGGCGCCGACAACGACCACGGCCGCAGCCAGGACGAGCCGGAGGGTGACCCGTTCGACGCGTCGCGGCAGGAACGCCGCGGAGATGACGAGCACGACCAGCGGCGAGACCTGGAGGATCGGGATCACGATCACCACCGGCGCGGCCTCCAGCGCGGCGAAGTACGCGATCAGCCCGGCGGAGCTCGAGAGCCCGGCCCAGACGTACCAGCGGCGCCCCTCGCCGTGTCGGGGAAGCGAGATCGCCCCGTCACGAACGCGCCGGTAGCCGAGATAACTGACGGACGCCGTCGTGATCATCACCGAGAGGCCGACGGGGATCGGCGTCCCCGCGGTCAGCCCGACGCGGATCAACACCGGCTCGATCCCGATGAACGTCGCGGCCGCGAGCGGAAGCAGCAGGGACAGTCCGATCCCGCGAAGCGAGGTGTCGCCCCCGGCGTCCGTCGCGGTCAGCCAGGAGATGACGGCGACGCCCGAGACGATACAGAGGATGCCGACGAGGTGTCTCGGGGTGATCGTTTCCCCGAGAAACCACACGGCCAGACCGGTCGAGACCAGCGTCGACGCCGAGACGACGGGCGTCGTCCGGCTGGCACCGATCGCCGTGATCGCCTCGAACATACAGAGGCGCCCGAGCAGCAACCCGGCGAGCCCGGCGGCCGCGAACGCGCCGGCCGCGACCGGCGTGAGGCCGTAATCCGGATAGTAGGCGACCGCCGAGAACGGGACGAGACAGACGAAGTTCACCGCCAGCACGACCGCCAGCGTGTCGGCGACCGTTCCCGTCCGGGTCGCGATCCGAACGATCACGTTGTGGACGGCCCACAACACGGCCGCGAGTGCGGCAAAGATCAGGCCCGCGAGTGCGAGGAGTTCCACGCCTGTACGGCGCTGCGGCGGGAGAAACAAAGAAACGATCGGTCGCGGAAGGCGCGGCCGACGTCAGTCCGACGAGCGAACGGCCGGCGTCACCGGCCGGTTCGCGTCACTCCAGGTCGAAGCGGTCGAGCCGCATGACCTTGCTCCAGGCGTCGACGAAGTCCTGAACGAGCTCCTCCTCGCCGTCCTCGGCTCCGTAGACGTCGGCGACGGCGCGAAGCCGGGAGTTCGATCCGAAGATGAGGTCCAGACGGGTGGCCTCCCACTCGACGTCGCCGGTCTTGCGGTCGCGGATCTCGAAGACGTACCCGTCCTCGTCGACCGGCTCCCACTCGTAGCGCATGTCGAGCAGGTTCACGAAGAAGTCGTTCGTCAGCGCGCCCGGCCGGTCGGTGAGGACGCCGCGGTCGGTGTCCTCGTAGGTCGCGCCCAGCGCGCGCATCCCGCCCACGAGCGCCGTCAGCTCGGGGACCGACAGGTTCAGCAGCTCCGCCTTGTCGACCATCCGTTCCTCGGGCGAGTCGTAGAGGTCGTCGTAGTCGCCCGTGCCGAGGTAGTTCCGGACGGCGTCGACCTTCGGCTCCAGCACCTCGAAGGACTCGACGTCGGTCTGCTCCTGCGTGGCGTCCGTTCGGCCCGGCTCGAACGGAACCGTCACGTCGTAGCCGGCCTCGGCGGCCGCCTGCTCGACGGCCGCGTTGCCGCCCAGCACGATCAGGTCGGCCAGCGAGACCCGCACGTCGTCCGAGCGAGACTCGTTGAACGCCGACTGCACGTCCTCCAGGGTTTCAAGAACCGTCTCCAGCTCCGCGGGCTCGTTGACCTCCCAGCTCCGCTGGGGCTCCAGTCGGATCCGGGCGCCGTTGGCGCCGCCGCGCTTGTCGCTGTCGCGGTAGGTCGATGCGGACGCCCACGCGGTCTTGGCCAGCTGGGAGACGGTCAGGTCCGTCTCGAGGATCTCCTCCTTGAGCTCGGCGGCCTCCGCGTCGCCGATCAGATCGTAGTCGGCGTCGGGAAGCGGGTCCTGCCAGAGCATCGTCTCGTCGGGAACCTCGGGACCGAGGAACCGCTCCGGCGGGCCCATGTCGCGGT
This sequence comes from Halopenitus persicus, assembly GCF_900107205.1. Taxonomy (GTDB): domain Archaea; phylum Halobacteriota; class Halobacteria; order Halobacteriales; family Haloferacaceae; genus Halopenitus; species Halopenitus persicus. The sequence continues at coordinate 23,019 of NZ_FNPC01000001.1, forward strand.
GGATGAGCTTGTACCACGCCTTCGCGAACGCCTGCTGGAACTCGTCGGGATGCTCCTGGAAGCGCTCCAGAACTGCCCGGTAGTCGGGGTCGTGTTTCAGGGCGACGTCGGTCGTCAGCATCATCGGCTGTTCCGTCTTCGAGGGGTCCTGCGCGCCCGGCGCGTGCTCGATCTCGTCCGCCTCGACCGGATGCCACTGCCAGGCGCCGCCGGGACCCTTGACCGAGGTCCACTCGTGCTCCAGCAGGTTGTCGATGTAGCCCATGTCCCACCGCGTCGGCGCGTCGGTCCACGGTCCCTCGATGCCGCTGGTGATCATCCCGCCGATGTCCTCGAAGTCGTGCTTCCAGCCGAGACCCTGCTCCTCGATCGGGGCCGCCTCGGGCTCGGGGCCCTGGTGCTTCTCGGGGTCGTCCGCGCCGTGGACCTTCCCGAAGGTGTGGCCGCCGGCGATGAGCGCGACCGTCTCCTCGTCGTTCATCGCCATCCGCTCGAACTCCTCCCGGATGTTCTTCGCGGAGCCTTCGACGTCCGGCTCGCCGTCCGGGCCCTCGGGATTCACGTAGATGAGGCCCATCACGGTGTTCGCGAGCGGGTCCTTGAGGTTGCCGACCTCGCCGTCCTCGTACCGCTCGGGCGAGGTCGTTTCCCACTCGGTCTCGGGCCCCCACTCGACGGCCTCGTTGGACTTGAACTCGTCCGCGCGGCCGCCGGCGAAGCCGTACGTCTCGAAGCCCATCGACTCGAGGGCGACGTTCCCGGCCAGGACGATCAGATCGCCCCACGAGAGCTTGCGGCCGTACTTCTGTTTGACCGGCTGCAGCAGCCGTCGGGCCTTGTCGAGGTTGATGTTGTCAGGCCAGCTGCTCTCCGGCGGGAGCCGCTGCAGCCCGCCGGCCGCGCCGGCGCGACCGTCGAGGGTCCGGTACGTCCCGGCGCTGTGCCACGCCATCCGGATGAAAAGCGGCCCGTAGTGACCGTAGTCGGCCGGCCACCACTCCTTGGAGGTCGTCATTACCTCCTCGATGTCCTCCTTCACCGCCTCGAAGTCGAGTTGCTGGAACTCCTCGGCGTAATCGAAGTCCTCGTCGTACGGACTGACGTCGTGGGCGTTATCGTCGAGCACGTCGAGTCTCAACAGATTCGGCCACCAGTCCTCATTGGACCAGGTCATATACGACTCCTGATTGAGCGGTTAGCCTCTTAAGACTGTCCTCCCCCGATTCAACGGTCGCCGATCGACGACCACGGTCGTGGAGTACCCTCCGTCGCAGTCCCGTGATTTCGCCGTGGCGCCGTCGGTGCGGATCGGTCGGGGGAGACTTCAAGTCGCTGCCGGCCATCGTTCGGCTATGGCATCCAAACGGTTCCTGTTCGTCTCCGCGGACGCGGCGCTCATCACGGACCTGGCCTGGCAGGTCCACCGCGAGGGGCACGACGTGAAGTACTACATCGAGGCCGAGGGCGACCGGGAGATCGGGGACGGCTTCGTTCCCAAAACGGACGACTGGCGCGGGGACGTCGAGTGGGCCGACGTCATCGTTTTCGACGACATCTGGGTCGGCTCGGACGTCGGCACCGGCGCGCTCGCCGAGGAACTCCGTGCGGAGGGGAAGGCGGTCGTCGGCGGCACGCCGAACACCGATCGGCTCGAGGAGGACCGCGGTTACGCGATGGAGATCCTCGAGGACCACGGCGTGAACACCGTCGAACATCACGTCTTCCACGACTTCGACGCCGGCATTCAGCACGTGCAGGAACACCCCGCCCCGTACGTGATCAAGCCGCTCGGCGAGGTCCAGAACGTTAAGCGACTCCTGTACGTCGGCAACGAGGACGACGGGAGCGACGTGGTCGACGTCCTGCGGGCGTATAAAAAGGCGTGGGGCCATCGGATGAAGGGCTTCCAGCTCCAGCGGAAGGTCGAGGGCGTCGAGGTCGCCATCTGCGGGTTCTTCAACGGCGAGGAGTTCATCGACCAGGTCAACTTCAACTTCGAGCACAAGAAGCTGTTCCCCGGCAACATCGGCCCCTCGACCGGCGAGATGGGCACGTCGATGTTCTGGGCCGGTCAGAACAAGCTTTTCAAAGAAACCTTCGGCAAGCTCGAGGGCTGGCTCGCCGACGAGGGCTACGTCGGGAGCATCGACATCAACTGCATCGTCAACGAGACCGGGATCTATCCGCTGGAGTTCACGCCCCGGTTCGGCTACCCCACGATCGCCCTGCAGGAGGAATCCATCGAGTCCTCGACGGGCGAGTTCTTTTATGACCTCGCCCACGGCAACGACCCCGAGTTGGACGTTCACAGCGGCTACCAGATCGCCGTTCGGATCGTCCTCCCGCCGTTCCCGTTCGACGACGAGAAGACGTACGACGAGAACTCCCGGAACGCGGCCGTGGTCTTCGAGACGGAGAGTCAGGAGGGGGTGCACATCGAGGACGCGAAGAAGGTCGACGGCCAGTGGCGCGTCGCCGGCGACAACGGGATGCCCATCGTGGTGACCGGCAAAGGGGACACGATGGCGGCCGCACGCGAGCAGGCGTACGGCCGCATCGACGACATCGTGATGCCCAACATGTACTACCGGGACGACATCGGCGAGCGGTGGACGGACGGGGAGGGCGACCGGCTGCAGGCGTGGGGGTATCTGGGCCCTTGACGTCCTCCCGGCGCGAAAGCGTAATCGCGGTTTAGGAATGGACGGGACGGTCGTCTCACGTGATGATGTCGGATAACTCGAGGAGGAGCACGTCGTCGCGCGAACCCGCAACGCGTTCGAGATCGTCGGAGTACCCGGAGCGGCTACACAACACGTACAGCGGCTCCCCGTCTGCTGGTCCCTTTGACCACCGTACGTTCGAGGTCGTTCGTTCGAGATCGGTGAGGACGCCTTCGCTCACGGGTTGGGAGGTGAACTTGCACTCGCCGGCGACGAGTCCCTCGTCGGTGAGGCCGAGGACGTCCAGTTCGTGTTCTTTGAACCACCACTGGCCGATGTCACGGAACCGTCGGTCGAGGAGGTCCGGGAGCGCTTGCTGACAGAGCCGTTCGAACAGCGGACTCACGTAATCCGCCAGCTCGGGCGCAACGAGCTCGTCGTACGCGTCGTCGCCGAGCATCCGAAGTTGGTCCTGATTCCCGTACACGAACCGGAACCAGAAACGGAACAGCGGCGCGGCGATCCGATACCGCCCACGCTTCGAGGCCCTCGGCGATTCGGTCACGGGAATATGGCGTTCGACGAGGCGGAGGCGGCGAAGCTTCTGGAGGTACGTGCTGAGCGAGTCCGAGTCCATACCGGCCATACCCGCGATCTCGTTCGGGGTGCGACGCCCGTGAGCGAGCGCGCGGAGAATACTGAAGTACGTGTTTGGCTGTCGGAGTTCGGTCCGGAGCAGGAACTCGGGCTCGGAGTAGAGGAGTCCGCGTTCCGACAGGATCGCCTGCTGGACGTTCGTTCCTAACTGCTGCTCGGAGTCGATCGTCTGGAGGTAGTACGGCGTGCCGCCATAGATCGACCACGCGGCGATGGCTGTCTCGGGGTCGTATGCCGGGAAGAACTGGCGTGCATCGGCGACGGAGAGGGGCTCGAGGTCGATCGTCGCCGTCCGCCGACCGTACAGCGGCGCGCTTCCGGAGAGAACCTTGTCCTCCATAACGCTGATCGAGGAGCCGACGAGCACGAGCGTCATCCCCGTCTCCTGTAACTCCATATCCCAGACGCGCTGAATGCGGGAGGGAAGCGACTCGTCCTCCTCGATGAGGAACGGAAACTCGTCGATGATGACGATCGCGTCCTCCTCACCGAGTGCTTCGAGGAGGACTTCCCAGTCCCGACGGACGTTCCGCAGTGACGGAAACTGCACGGTGACGGCATCGACGAACCGCTCGAGTTGGTTTTGCGCCGTTGATTCGACCGCTTGGTAGTAGACGGCGTCCTCCCGATCGGCGATGGACTGGCGGACGAGCTCGCTTTTCCCGAGACGACGGCGACCATAGATGACGAGGAGGTCCGCCGTCTCGGACTCGTAGCAGTCCGTGAGTTGATCGAGTTCGAGGTCTCGATCAACGAATCGTTCCATACCACGTGTCCGATCCCGAGCGTAATGGAACTGTCGATTTCGGAAATCACGATTTCGGAAATCACGATTTCTACTTCTGCAGAAATGGGTATATAAAGGGAGTTTTTGGCAGATGCTACACGCTGGACTGACCAGCTGATTCAAAAGAAACGTCTCCAGGCGCACGCGGTCTGTCACCCAGGCGCACGCGGTCTCGGACGCCACGGTGACCGCCGGCGTTCTCGCCGGTTACTCGGCAGACTCGTCGCCGAGTCCCAGCGTCGATCGGATCCGGTCGCCGAAGAGGTTGATCCCGATGCCGGCGAGGAACGCCAGCAGCGTCGGAACGGCGATCAACCACAGGTCGGGGTGTTCGCTTCCGGTATGTAAGGCGACGTCGAGCATACCCGCCGTTTCTCGCCGGCGGTTAAAACGTTCCTGAAAATCGAGCGCGGAGCCGGTTGTGACGGCGAGCGGTCGACGCCCTCGGGACCGCGTCAGTGGAAGCCGCGACCGACCGCGTCGTCCTCGATGAGGTCCTCGAGCTCCGCGGACAGCAGGCGTTCGGCCTCCTCGAACTCGTCGGTCAGTTCGTCGAGCTCGTCGGGGCGGCCGTCGAACTCGTAGTCCATCGGGCCGAACGCGGGGGCGTCCATCGCCTCCATCACGTCCTCGAAGAGGTGGTCCGGCTCGGTGGGCGCCTCGGCGTGGACCTTCAGCGTCTCCTCGAGGCGGGTCGCCATCTCCTTGGCGTGGTCCTCGTCCTCGGGCGGCGTCCGGACCGCGAACCGACCGGCGGCGTCCTCGGCCGGCAACAGGGGGTCGAGCCCGTCGTCGACCCGGCGCGCGACGCGGGTGCCGACGCCCCGGAGCTCACGGGGATTCTTCGCGTACGTCTTGAGCTGGTAGACGCCGACGCTCGGGTGGCCGATGAACAGGTCTTCGCCGACGCCGTTCCGGCGATTGCCGGCGACGGCGCGCCAGCCGTCCGGATCGGTCGACTCCTCGGTCACCTCCTGAAGGATGTCCTGCCAGTCTCGAACGCGCATAGCGGCGGTTGCCGCCGCCGACGCATTAGCGTATCGGTGGCGCGCGCGATTCGCCAGTGGCGTACGCGGTTCGCGAGCGGCGGGAACGGCTCGCGAAACTCGACGCCACCCCCAGTGACCGACAGCGTTTTTCGCGCCCGTCACCCACACGCGTCCGTGAACCTTCGGGGGCCGATCGTCGACGTGGGCGGGGTTCGGTCGGCGTCGACGCAGTACGGCGAGCGGGACTGCTGTTCGATCGAGATCCGCCCCGAGGACGGCGCAGCGGATCCGGTTTCGATCACGCTGTGGGGCGACTGGACCCACACGGCCGACCACGCCGCGATCGGGATGGAGCTGCTCGTGACCGACGCCGAGGCGGGCGAATACCGCGGGGAGACGACCTACTCGACGACCGGCGATTCGGCCGTCGTGCTCGAGCCCGACTTCCTCGTCGACGTGACGGGCATCCGGTCGTGGGTCCAGTGTCCCCGGATGTACTATTTGAATAAGCTGTCCGGGATCCCGTTGAACTACCCGGTGGTCAAGGGGACGATCGTCCACGAGGTGTTCGGCGACCTGCTCCGCGGGGTCGACCTCGAGGCGTCGGTCGCCGACCGCGTCGCCGAGGCCGGACTCGAGCTCGGGATCCTGGGGTACGACGCCGCGGAGGTGGCCGACGAGGTCCGGCGCAACGCCGCCGCGATCGACGGCTGGCTGGCGCAGGGAACCCTGACCGACGGGGACGACTGGCGCTCGGAGTACACGCTGATCTCGCCGACCTACGGGCTGAAGGGGCGCGCCGACGCGCTCCGGCGGGGAATGCCGGTCGAGCTGAAGACCGGCAAGAACACGAACCGCGAACCCCGGTTTCAGGACAAGATCCAGGCCGCCTGTTACGGGCTGATGCTCGCGGAACACGACCAGCAACCCGACACCGGCACGCTGTTGTACACGAAGAACACCGCCTTAGACCGGAACGAGGCCACCGGTGACCTCTCGCCGGCAAAGGAGTTCTCGATCGGCGACGGGCTGCTCGACTTCGTGATCCGCACCCGAAACGAGCTCGCGGCGATGGAGTGGCACGTCCTCAACGAACCCGGCGACCAACCAGACGGCCAGTCCGGCGACCAACCAGACGGCCAGTCCGGCGACCAGCCCGGCATCCCGACCGGCCACGAGGCGGACGCGACCTGTCAGTACTGTTTCGAGCAGGACACCTGTATGGTCGTCTCGGGCCGGCTGAACCAGGAGTCGAAGGCCGGACAGATCGGCGCCCCGCTGCCGGCCGAGGAGCGCGAGTACGTCGACCGGTTCTACCGCGCGATCGAGGCGGAACGGCGGGAGACGCATGCGGAGTACCGGAAGCTCTGGGAGCAGTCGCCCGCCGAGCGGGCCGACGACGACCGGGCGCTGATCGACCTCGACCCCGTCTCCGAGACCGAGCTCGAGGGGGGCCGCTGGCGACTCGAGGCTCGCAAACCCGGTAACGCGGTCTCAAAGCTCCGGGAGGGCGACGTCGCCCTCGCCTCCGACGGGGATCCGATCGCCGGGGATGCCGAACTCGGGCGGATCCGGTCGCTCGGGGACACCGTGGTCGTCGAAACCGACGAACCGGTTCCGCTCCGGCGGCTCGACGTCTATCCCTCGGAGATCTCCGTCGACCGGATGCTCACCGCGGTCCACGACGCGATCCTGAAGGGCGACGAGCGGCGCAAGGACGTGCTGTTCGACCGGCGCGAGCCGACGTTCTCGGGCCCCGAGCGGGAGTGGATCGCCAACAACGACGCGCAAAACGACGCCGTGAACCTGGCGACGACCGCGGAGGACCTCGCGCTGATCCACGGCCCGCCCGGCACCGGGAAGACCTACACCATCGCCCGGGCGATCGAGGCGCTCGTCGCCGACGGCGACCGGGTGCTGCTCGCGGCGTTCACGAACCGCGCGGTCGACAACGCGCTGGCGGCGCTCCGGGACGGGACGGGAGCCGAGGGTGGGGACGGGAGTCCGGACGGCGACGCCAGCGATCTCGCGGTTCCCGACGAGGACGTCGTCCGCGTCGGCACCGAGACCGGGGTTCGCGGTGATATGCAGGACGTTCGGATCCGACAGCGGGGGGACCCGACTGACCGCGCGCGCGAGCTGGAGTCGGCCGGGGTCGTGGCCGCCACGACCGCCGCCTGCGGATCACGCGTGCTCCGCGAGCAGTCATTCGACGTGGCGCTGGTCGACGAGGCCTCCCAGCTCACCGAGCCGAGCACCCTCGCGGCGATCTCGCTGGCCGACCGGTTCGTCCTCGTCGGCGACCACGAACAGCTGCCGCCGGTGGTCCGGGCCGAGAACGACCTCCAACGGTCGCTGTTCGAGCGGCTCGTGGAGACGTACCCCGAGGCGAGCGTGATGCTCGACCGCCAGTACCGGATGAGCCAGCGGATCCAGGCGTTCGCCTCACGGGAGTTCTACGGCGGGGCGCTCCGCCCCGCGACCGGCGACGTCGCCGCCCGGTCGGTGGCCGATCTCGTGGACGACGTCGCCGACCTCCCGCCGGAGCTCCGGCGGGACGTCACCCTGATCGACCCCGACGGAACCCGGGACGGCAACCGGAACGTTCGCGAGGCCGAGCGCGTCGCGGCGATCGTCGACGCCTACGTCGCGGCGGGGGTCGACCCCGACGACATCGGCGTCATCGCGCCGTTCCGCGCCCAGGTGGCGGAGATCGGGCGCCGGACCGACGTGACCGTCGACACCGTCGACCGGTTCCAGGGCTCCAGCAAGCCGGTGATCGTGGTCTCGTTCGTCGCGACCGGCGAGCTCGACGGGCCGATCTTCGAGGACCACCGCCGCACCAACGTCGCGCTCACGCGGGCGAAGCAGGCCCTCGTGCTCGTCGGGGACCGGGCGGCGCTCCGCTCGGACCCCTTTTATACGCGGATGGTCGAGTGGGCGGATCGGTGAGGCCGGCCTCCGATGGCTGGCGGCGTCCCCGCACCGGCAGCCTCGCATCGGCCGGCGGCGGCCCCGCACCGGCCGGCGGCAGCCTCGCATCGGCCGGCGGC
>NZ_FNPC01000001.1:31212-553698 GCF_900107205.1 Halopenitus persicus
CGGCCGGCGGCAGCCTCGCATCGGCCGGCGGCGGCCCCGCACCGGCCGGCGGCAGCCTCGCATCGGCCGGCGGCGGCCCCTCGCGGATCGCCCCGTCGCTCGCCGGACACGAGCGATTTAAGCGGCGTCCGTAGTACCTTCGGATATGACCACGACCCGGGGCCTCCGAAGCATAGCCGGCGAGGAGCCGATCACGATGTTGACGGCCTACGACGCGCCGACGGCGTCGATCATCGAGGAGGCGGGCATCGACGTCATCCTCGTGGGCGACAGCATGGGCAACGCCGTGCTCGGCTACGACTCGACGATCCCGGTCACGATGGACGACGTCGCCAGCCGGACGGGCGCGGTCGCGCGTGCGACCGAGGACACGCTGGTCGTCGCGGACCTCCCGTTCCTCTCGTTCGGCGCCGACGAGGCGGAGTCGATCCACAACGCCGGACGACTTTTAAAGGAGGAGGGCGCCGACGCCGTGAAGATCGAGAGCGGCGACCACACGGTCGCGCTGACCGAGGCGCTCGTCGACGTCGGGATCCCGGTGATGGGTCACCTCGGCCTGACGCCCCAGCACGTCAACGAGCTCGGCTACGCCCGGCAGGGGACCGACCGGGAGGCCGCCGAGTCGATCATCGAGCTGGCCGAGGCCCACGAGGCGGCCGGCGCGTTCGCGCTCGTCCTCGAACACGTCCCGGCCAACCTCGCCGCGGCGATCACCGACCGCCTCGAGATCCCGACGATCGGGATCGGCGCCGGCCCGGCGTGTGACGGCCAGGTGCTCGTGATCACCGACGTGCTCGGGCTCGACGACTGGTCGCCCTCCTTCTCGGAGCAGTTCGGCGACGTCGGCGCGGCGATCCACGACGCCGTGGCGGCGTACCGGGACGCCGTGACCGCGGGGGAGTTCCCGGCCGACGAACACAGTTACGTCGAGGAGGACCTCGAGGGGGTCGCGGACGTCGGCGGCGAGAAGAGCAGCGGCGACAAGTAAGCGCGACGAGACGGGACGACGGGACCGAGCGCGACGAGACGGGTGTGTGATCGGGAGTGCCGGCGGATCACGACCCCGGTCCGCTAGTCCCGTGCGTCGACCGTTCCGGCGGCCGTCTCCTCGCCGTCACGGTCGACATCGGCGCCGTCGAGGTTCGGTTCGGCGTCGACCCGCGGCGGGAGGTCGTCGACGAAGCGTTTGATGATCTCCTCCTCAGCGCGGTGGAGCGTCTCGCTGCAGGTCGATTTGGCGATCCCGACGCGGTCGGCCAGCTCGGTGAGCGAACACTCGCGGGGCGTGTCGTAGTAACCCAGCTCGACGGCGGTGAGCAGGAGCCGCTGCTGGTTCTCGGTGAGGACCTGGCTCGGCTGGAGCCGCTCCTGGATGTACTCGATGCGGAAGTCCATCTCCAGCTCCTTGAACTGGCGGCCGAGTTCGGAGAGGCGGTCGTGGGCTCCCGTGACGTCGATCGTCGCCTCGCCGTTTTGGATCTCGATGGGCATCTCGATGGGGATCCCGGACCGCTTGGCGGCGACCAGCAGCATCGGCGCCGTCGTCTCGAACTGGACGGTCGCCTCCGTCTCGGTGCGCTGCATCACGGACATATCCGTCAGCACCGCGTGGTCGCGCATGTCCTCGAGGACCGCATCGAGGTCGGTCGCCGAGATCCACACGAGCGCGAACCCGGGACCGTCCCCGGGCAGCGCCGCGAGCACCTGAAACGTCGCGTCGGGGTGTGCGCGCGAGACGTCCGCGACCCACGGTCCCTCGGGCATCTCGACGACGAGGCGTGCTTGTGTCATCGTTGTAGTGTGTTGTCGTGTGTTCGACCGTCGTCGCCGGCGGCGTCCCGGGACGACCCGTACCGAAACCGATCGTCCCCGCGTCGTAAGTATGTATCCGTCGGACCCCACGTCGTCGCGTGGCGGGCTCGCCGCTTTGGGCGGCATCGCCGCGGTCCCTCACCGCGATCGCTACTCGACGACGATCGCGCCCTTCATTCCGACCGCCTCGTGGGGCGTACAGATGTACGTGTACGTCCCCGCGCTCTCGAAGGTGTGCTCGAAGGTGTGGCCCTCCTCGTTGGTTTGTTCGGACTCGAAGGAGCCGTCCTCGGCGGCGACGTTGTGCTGGCCACCCTGGCCGGTCCACTCCCAGGTCACCGTGGTGCCGGTCGAGACCGCCACCGCGGGCGGGGCGAACTGCAGTCCGTCGCCGGCCCCGACGTCGACCGTGACGCTATCGGCGTCGCGGCGGTCGAGCGTCTGCCCCTCGTAGTTGCTCACGTCGTCGAACCAACCGTCGTAGTTCGGCTCCTCGGAGAGGTACTCGTTGCCGCCACCGTTACCGTTGCCGCCGTTTCCACCGCCACCATTTCCACCATTACCGCCGCCGTTGCCGTTCCCGCCGCCCGAGCAGCCGGCGAGCAGCGTCGCGCCGACCGCCGCGGTCGCCGAGAGGTACGTTCGCCGATCGAGGCTCCGTCCCGCGTTCCGTGTTCGGTCGCTCATAAACAGGTGATCCTATTGCGGCCACGGATATAGGGGGGCGGTCGGTTCCCATCGGCTGAGGACGTCGCCGAACATATTCGTCCGGAACGTTCCGCGGGGGATCGAACCGCAGTTCGCCGATCTCAGCCCTCCAGCCAATCGGGATCGAGACGGGGCGGCGAGAAGACGTCGTACCCCTCCACGGGCACGTCGCCCCGGTTGACTGCCGCGTGCGGTTCGCCGCCGGGGATGACGTACGAGTCGCCCGCGCTGACGAGGCGGTCCTCGCCGTCGATCCGGAACGTCAGGGTTCCGGCGGTGACCACGCCGGCCTGTTCGTGTTCGTGGCGATGCTCCGGAACCGCCGCGCCCGGTTCGAACGTGAATCCCTGCACGCTCGTGCGATCACCCGCGGCCTCCTGAGTCAGGTGGACGCCGTCGGCGGCCTCGGTCGCCTCGACGTCCGCGTCGGTGACGATCTCCATACGGACGCAACGGGGAGTTCCGCCAAAAACCCCACGTCCGGCTTCGGATGCGTGCCCGTGCGGTCCGTTGCGCGCCGCTTTTACCCCGGCGACGTAATGACCGGGTATGGAACTGGACGCGATCGAGGACCTGATCGAGGCGGAGATCCCCGACGCCGTCGCGAGCGTGACGCGACCGCGCGTACATAACGACGAGGACGAGGACGACCACTACGCGGCCACGATCGTCTCGCCCGCCTTCGAGGGCCTCTCGCTCGTCGACCAGCATCAGCGCGTCTACGACGCGCTGGGCGAGCACATGACGACGGACATCCACGCGATGGAGCTGCAGACGTACACCCCGAGCGCGTACGCCGAGCACGGGGACGGCTCGCTCGACGCCGACCTGCGCGAGGCCGGACTGTTGCCCGTCGAGGAGTAGGTCGCCGGAGGAATCACGGAGGCGCGGTTCTCCCCGGCACGTTTCAGTAGGTTTTACGCGCTCGACCGACCACGGGCGCGTATGGGAGACGATTACCGGATCGAATCGGACAGCCTCGGAGAGATGCAGGTCCCGGCGGACGCCTACTGGGGCGCACAGACCCAGCGCGCCGTCGAGAACTTCCCGATCTCGGGGAGCACCTTCGGCCGGCGGTTCATCCGCGCGCTCGGGATCGTCAAGAAGTCCGCGGCGCAGGCCAACCGCGACCTCGGGCTGCTCGAGGAGGAGACGGCCGCGGCGATCGTCGAGGCGGCCGACGAGGTCATCGCGGGCGAGCACGACGACCAGTTCCCCGTCGACGTGTTCCAGACCGGCTCGGGCACCTCCTCGAACATGAACGCCAACGAGGTCATCGCCAACCGGGCCGCGGAGATCGCCGGCGCGGAGATCGGCGACCGGGTCGTCCACCCCAACGACCACGTCAACTACGGCCAGTCGAGCAACGACGTGATTCCCACCGCGATGCACGTCGCCGCGCTCGAGGCGGTCGAGAAGGACCTCATTCCGGGGCTCGAGACCCTCCGAACGGCCCTCGAGGAGGCCGAAGCCGAGTTCGACGGCGTCGTCAAGACGGGCCGGACCCACCTCCAGGACGCGACCCCGATCCGGCTCGGCCAGGAGTTCGGCGGCTACCGGACGCAGGTCGAGAAGGGGATCAAGCGGGTCGGCGACGTCCGGCTCCACCTCCGCGAGCTCGCGCTCGGCGGGACGGCGGTCGGGACCGGCCTCAACACCCATCCCGAGTTCCCGGAGCTCGCCGCCGAGTACATCTCCGAGGAGACGAACACGACCTTCCGCGAGGCCGACAACCACTTCGAGGCGCAGGCGGCCCACGACGCGATGGCCGAGGCACACGGCGCGCTCCGGACCGTCGCCGGGTCGATGAACAAGATCGCCAACGATCTGCGCCTGCTCGCGTCCGGCCCGCGGAACGGCCTCGGCGAGATCGAACAGCCCGAGAACCAGCCCGGCTCGTCGATCATGCCCGGCAAGATCAACCCGGTCGTCGCCGAGTCGGTCAACCAGGTCCACAAGCGCGTGGTCGGCAACGACGCGACGATCAGCGCCGGCGCCGCCCGCGGCGAGATCGACCTGAACCTCTACAAACCGGTCCTCGCGCACAGCTTCCTCGAGTCCGCCGCGCTGCTGGCCAACGCCGCCGAGGCGTTCGGCGAGAAGTTCGTCGCGAAGCTCGAGGCGAACGAGGAGCACTGCGCCGAGCAGGTCGACCGCTCGATGGCGCTGGCGACCGCGCTCAACCCGGCGATCGGCTACGACAAGGCCTCGAAGGTCGCCAAGCGGGCGCTCGCCGAGGAGAAGACCGTCCGCGAGGTCGCGGTCGAGGAGGGCTACCTCACCGAGGACGAGGCCGACGAGGTGCTCGACCCCGAGCGGATGACCCATCGCGGGATCCTCGGCGACGACTGAGCGGTCGGCCGCGCAGCCGCCGTTCCAGCAGTACCGATCCGGACGTTTGCCCGGAGTCGGATTCCCCCGCTACCGATCGGTCGGAAGACGCGTTTGAACGGATCCGGTCCCCGCCTGCCGTGACTCGAACTCGAGGAGCCGCCGCTTCGTCGCGACGCCCTCGGCCGCCGAGTACCCGCCGAGCCCCCCGTCGCTTCCGACCACGCGGTGACAGGGGACGACGATCGGCACGGGATTGCGCCCGCAGGCTTGCCCGACCGCGACCGGAGCCGACCCGACCGCGGACGCGATCTCCCCGTACGTCCGCGTCTCGCCGTAGGGGATCTCGGTCATCGCGGCCATCACGTCGCCGGTCAGCCCGTCCGGGATCGTCACGGACAACTCGAACGCGCGGCGGTCGCCGCGCTCGTAGGCGCGAACCTGGTCGCGGATCTCGGCGGGGGATTCGGCGACGTGTGTCGCGTCGAGCTCGAGCGTGTGTGACAGGACGGATACCTTCATTGGCGGGACCTGAACGCTCCGGATCCGAAGCGGTCGCTGGAGTCTCGCGGCCGCGAGGCATATACCTATCGTCCGCGTGATCCGGATCGGGATGATCGAGTTCACGCGCGGCGCCTACGACGACGTCGTCGCCCACGCGATCGAGGGACGCGAGGCGGCCGATCCGGTCGAGGTCTGTGGCGTCCTCGCGGGACGATTCGACGAGGACGGAGACCGGAGCACCGTCACGGAGACGCACCGCGCGAGCAACGCCGCCGAGACGCCCCGGACCCGGTACCTGATCGATCCGGAGGAGCAGTTCGCGATCCTCGAGGCGATCGAGGCGGCCGGCGACGAGGTGGTCGGGTTCTACCACTCGCATCCGACCGGCCCGCCGTATCCGAGCGAAACGGACGCCGCGGACGCGACCTGGCCCGGTCGGTCGTACGTCATCTGTGCGCTCGACGGACAGCCGTTCGTCGGCTCCTGGCGCTGGCAGGGCGAGTCGGCAGCGGACCGACCGGATGGGGATCCACGCGCCGGCGAGCGCGACGGGTTCCGACGGGAGACGGTCGCGGTCGTCCCCGAAACGGGTTAGGGCGTGAGGGTCCCAGAGGGAGTATGGTCGAGGAGATCTCCCCCGAGGACGTCGAGTCGAAGCTCGACGACGAGGACGTACAGATAGTCGACATTCGCGGGCCGGGCCAGTTCAAACGCGGGCACATTCCGGGCGCGATCAACATCCCGATGAGCGACCTCCCGAGCCGCATCGACGAGCACGAGTGGGGCGACGAGATCGTCGTCACCTGTCCGATCGGGCAGTCGTCGGTCCAGGCCGCCAGGCTCATCAGCAGCTTCGAGGCGGTCGACGACGACGCCCGCGTCGCCAGTATGGCGGGCGGCTATCGGGAGTGGGACGGCGAGCTCGAGACCGAGGAGTGACGACGAGCGGTCCCGACGGCTGATCCGGCTGATGACGGGCTCTCCGTCTGACGGACGATCGGCTCTCACGGATGATCCGTTTGAAGTAGTGTGCGATCGTATCCCACAGTATGAACGTCGAGTTCGACTTCGAGGGCGACGTCGCGATCGTGACCGGCGCGGCCGGGGCGCTCGGCAGCGCGACCATCGAGGCGTTCCGCGAGGCCGGGGCGACGGTCGCCGCGGTCGACGTCCGTGCCCCGGACGACGAGGACGCGGTCCTCGATCCCGACGACGTCGAGCACTTCTACCGGACGGACTGTACCGACGAGGACGCGGTGCGCGAGACCGTCGATGCGGTCCTCGCGGACCACGGCCGGATCGACTACGTCCTGAACGTCGCCGGCACCTGGCGCGGCGGCACCCCGCTGCACGAAACCGAGGTGGACGCCTTCGACTTCCTCTTCGACGTGAACCTGAAGACGATGTTCCTCGTCTCGAAACACGCGATCCCGCACCTCCGGGAGACCGAGGGGGCGATCGTCTCGGTCTCGGCCCGCGCCAGCCTGGAGGGCGGCGAGGGCGACGGGATCTACCGGGCCAGCAAGGCCGGCGTTCGGCTCCTCACCGAGACGATCGCCGCGGAGAACCGCGGCGTCGTGCGGGCCAACGCCGTCCTGCCGAGCGTGCTCGACACGCCGATGAACCGCGAGATGATGACGCCCTCCGAGGAGTGGGTCGACCCGATCGAGGTCGCACGCGTGATGTGTGCGCTCTGTTCGGACGCCACGAGCGTGACGAGCGGCGCGGCGGTTCCCGTCTATGGGGAAGCGTAGGCCGTCCGCCCCAGCGAGGACGAGGCCTGACCACCCTCCCGGTTAGGGTGATGCTTGACCGCCGTCCCACGCGGACCGGCGTCCGTCCTCGACGGCTCCGTGCTGCTCACCGAAGGCCCGTCCCGACACGTCCGCGGGGCGGATCTGATACAGATCCATCGAGAGGGTCTCGAGTGCGGCGGTGGGTGAGACGTTCAGCGTCGGAATGGCGGCGTTCTCGGCGATCGCGTTCATCGCGATCGCGTGGTCATCCTCCGGGACGGTCTCGATCGGCCCACGGACGATGACGCTCTCGGCGGGTGACTCGTCGTAAACGGTGAACGTCGCCGCATCGGTCGTCTCGATGAACGCCATCTTCTCGCTGTCGTCGTCGTGGACCAGCTGGAAGTAGAGGGCATTCCCGTCGTACCCGAACGACTCCGGCACGGCGTAGGTCTCCGCGCCGTCACACAGCGACAACACCCCGGATCCGGCTGTTCGAAGGATCTCGTCGATCTCGTCGGCCTCGAGCTGTACCGTGGCCATTACCTGACCCAATTCGCCCGACGTGAATAACCCGACGGATCGATCCTGCCCCTGGGAACGCAACCCGTCCGACGGCAGCCACCCCTCCCGCGACCGATCCCCCTCCCTGCGACGATGCCCGTCCATCCCGCGACCGATCCGCCCTCCGTGGGTTTAATAGCCCGAGCGCGTCCCTCACGAGTATGGAACGCGTAGACGTTGCGATCGTCGGCGGCGGTCCCGCCGGGTCCTCGGCGGCCCACGCCGCCGCGAGCGCCGGAGCCGACGCGATCGTGTTCGAGAAGGGCGTCCCGCGCGCCGACCGGGAGGACATCGGTCCCGACTCGACGGACGCGGCCGGCATCCTCGACTACTGGGTCGACATCATGGGGATCCATCCCGACGAGTTTCCGGATGGCGTCGTGCAAAACGAGCTCGAGCGGGCCGAGTTCCGCGGCCCGAACACGGCCTGTACGCTGTATCACACCGGGATCGACTCCTCGTACGACTCGTTCGGCTACACCTTCCACCGCGCGCGCTTCGACGATTTCCTCCGGGAGCGCGCCGAGGACGCGGGCGCGCGCTACCGCGTGCAGGCGTCCGTTCGCGACGTCGAGACCGACGGGACGGTCGATCCCGACCGCGACGACGACCCCCGACACGTCCTGCACCTCGCGGACGGCGAGACCGTCGGCGCCGACGCCCTCGTGCTTGCCGACGGGCCCCAGCGGACGGTCACCAACAAGGTGCTCGACCGCTACCTCCCGGACGACTCGAAGGCGTCCGAGCGGCTCGCCTCCCGCGAGGCCAACCACATCGCCTACCAGGAGTACCGGCGGTTCCCCGAGGAGCTCTACGAGGAGGTCCGGGACGCCATCGTCTTCTGGTGGGGCGTGATGCCGGGCGAGACCGCCTATCCGTGGATCTTTCCGAACCAGGACCGCGTCTGCCGGGTCGGTCTCACGATGCCGATCGGGATCGACATCGACGACGTCGCCGACCGCGAGTCGTACGAGCTGCTGCGCCCCGAGGACGACGCCATCCCGAACGGCGCCGCGTACATCGAGCGGCTCCTCGAGTGGCAGTACGGCGACGAGTACGACCTCTCGGACTTCCCGGTCGTCGAGGACGCCGGCAAGCGGAACGGCACCGAGACGTACGCGATCTCCTCGACGAAGCCGATCGACTCGCCGACCGAGGCCGGGATCGCCGTCGCCGGCGGGGCGATGGGAACCACCTCCGCGTTCCACGAGGGCGGCGACCACGTGGCGGTCCGGACCGGCGCGATCGCCGGGGAGCTGGCCGCGGCCGGCGACCTGGCGTCGTACAACCGCCGCTGGAAGGAGGCGATCGGCGACGAGGTGCTCCGCAGCGTGGCGATGGCCGAGATGGTGAGCGAGTACGGCCCGGCCGACTGGGACCGCGTGATCGACACCGCCGACGTGATGCTCGCGGCCGAGACCGGCGGCGACCTCTTAAAACGGACCTACTCCGCCGGCTGGGGCGCGACCAAGCTGCTGTTGCGGTATAAATGGACCAAGCGGCAGCTCCGCGGGACCTACACCCAGATCACCGCGGACGAGTACGTCTACTAGGTCGTCTTTCCGAGATCATTTTTAAATGAGGTCGGCGTCGCTCCCGGTCGTTGTCGTTCCTGGTCGCCGTCGCTCCCGGTTGCGGCGTGGTATAAAAAACGGTGCTCGTGAGGAACGAGCTGGCGGTCGGGCGCCCGAGTGGGCGCGAACTCCGGATACGGAGCGTTAGCCGAACAGCTCGCCGAGGCCTTCGCCGCCGTCGCCTTCGTCCTCGTCCTCCTCCTCGGCTTCCTCGGCCTCGTCGGCTTCCTCTTCCTCGTCGGCTTCCTCTTCCTCGCCGGACGCCTCGGCGGCGCCGCCCGCGGCGGCACCGGCGGCCGGCGCGGCGGCGGCCGTCTCGATGGCCTCCTCGATGTCGACGTCCTCGAGGGCCGCGACGAGGGCCTTGACGCGGGACTCCTCCACGTCGACGCCCGCGGCGTCGAGCACCGCGGTGAGGTTGTCTTCGTTGATCTCTTCGCCCGTCTCGTTCAGGATGAGCGCAGCGTAAACGTATTCCATTGGTGTAATCTCCGTGTGTTATCCGAACATCGCGCCGAGACCGTCGCCCGCGTCGCCGTCGTCGCCGTCGTCATCGTCCGCGTCGGCGTCGTCGGCGTCGTCGGGCGCCTCCTCGGCGTCCGATTCGTCGTCAGCCTGTTCCTCTTCGGCGTCCGCCGCGGCTGCCCGGGCGTCGACGCCCTGCAGCTCCTCGGGGAGCGCCTCCTCGTCGTCGATGTGAGCCGCGAGCGCACGCAGCTGGGCGTCGGCCTTTCCGATCAGGTCCGGCACGACGTCCGGGCTCTCGATCTCGGCGTGTAACGCGACGGACTTGGCCTCGCCGGACGCCTTCGCGAGAAGGGTGCCGGCGGTGCGGGCCGTCGGATAGCCGGCGTTGACCGAGAGGTTGCGCGCGGCGGCGGCGGCCGCCTGCACGTCCGCCTCGTACTCCTCGACGTCGATCGCGAGTTCCTCGGGCTCGAAGAGCACGCCCTCGGAGTAGACGGACTTCAGATCGAGTCCGACCTCCTTGGGCTCGATGCCGAGCTCGGTGAGGACGTTCGCGAGGTCGTCGGAGACGACCTCCCCCTCCTCGAGCACGGTCGAGTCCTCGGTCACCTGGATCGAGCCGTCCTGGATCCGGGCGGCCGCGCCGACCGTCTGGAGCTCGCCGACGAACGGCCCCGGGTCGACGCCGGTGTCGCCCTCGGGGATGACGATGTCGTTCGGGGCGACCTCGCCGGCGTTGATCGGCGCCGGCGTCTTCGAGGCCTCGAGCTGCTTGTAGAGCCCGAACGGGTTGTCGTTCGTGCCGACGAGCGCGACCTGGCCGCTCACGTGTTCGGTGAGCTGCTCGACGCCCTCGTCGACCTCCTCGAGCGCGCGGACGACGAGCGTGTTCCGGCTCATCCGCAGGTCCGCGGAGCCGTGGAGCTCGCGCCGCATCAGCTGGAGCTGGCGGCTCGGGATGCCGGCCACGCCGACGACACCGACCGAGGCGAAGGAGTCGATGAACTCGACGAGCTCGTCGACCTCCTCCTTTTTCCACTCGGGGATGGTCTCGGTTCGCCGCGCGGAGCTCATACGGGCACCTCCTGGGCGGGACCCATCGTCGTCTTGACGAAGATCCCGTCGATGTTGAGCGGACCCTTCTCGAGGTCGGCCTCGAGACGACGGATGATGACGTCGACGTTGTCCGCGATCTCCTCGGCGCTCATATCCTCCGCGCCCACGCGCGTGTGGAACGTCCGGCGTTCGCCGGAGCGGAGCTGCACCGTGTTCTTCATTCGGTTGATCGTCTCGACGACGTCATCGTCCGGCTGGAGTGGAGTCGGCATCTTGCCGCGGGGACCGAGGACGGTACCGAGGTACCGACCGATGTCCTGCATCAGGCTTGCCTCGGCGATGAAGAAGTCCGTCTCATCGGCGAGGTCCTTTGCGGCGTCGTCGTCGCCGCCGAGGTCCTCGAGGTCCTCGCTGTCGAGCACCTCGTCGGCAACCTCCTCGGCGCGGACGGCGGTTTCGCCCTCCGCGAAGACGACGATTTGCGTCTCCTGTCCCGTTCCAGCCGGCAGCACGATTGACTCGTCGACTCGGTTCGACGGATCGTTGAGGTCGAGATCGCGCAGATTGATCGCGAGGTCCACCGTCTCACGGAAGTTCCGCTCGGGTGCCTCCTCGAGTGCGCGAGAAACTGCCTCCTCTATTGTGTCTGCCATTTTTCACCTCCGTAGTACGCAGGAACGCTCCTACGGGTCAGTGAAACAGGCGAAGCCTGTCTCACCGGGGACTTGCCCCAGGCGGCGTTTAAACCCGTCGAAGCCGCGATGCGCGTGGGACCCGGGCACAGGGCCGGAGCGGGACGACCTCGGTTGACGACAACTGGAACAGCAGACGGCGGAACGCCGGGGAAAGACTGATGCGCCGACCCTCGCTAATCGGCCCGTGGCCTCCGGCTGGACCGCGCCGATCGCGGCGACCGTGTTCGTGTGGCTCCTCGTCACCGTCGCGTGTCTTCCCGTCCTCGCCGCCGGGAGCGTCCGTGCGGCGATCGACGACTGGCCGACCGACCGGTACGCGCTGAACTACCTCCTCCTGTTCGGCGCGGTCGTTCTCTGCCACGCGGCCGTTTTCCTGGGCGGCGTCGTGATTCGGGGCGGGATCGGCGGCGTCGAACTCGTCCGCTGGACGCTCCTCGTGGCCGCCGGCTATCCCGTCCTCGTCTGGGTGATCCTTGCGGTCGTGCTGCCGGCCGCGGGTCGGTGGGACCCCGCCGCCGAGGGTCTCGACGGACGGATCGTTCTCGCCGCCGCCGCGGTCTGGTACGCGATCGTGCTCTCGATCACGGCCGCGGCGACGTTCTTCCTGCTGTTCGTCCTGTACTTTCCGGGGTGACGGTCGCGTCGGTCGACAGTCGAGGTACCGCGTCGGCCGGCGGTCGAGGTACCGCGTCGGTCGGCGGTCGAGGTCGGTATCGCGCCACCACGAGGGACAGAGAAAAACCGCGCGTCGGCCCGCGCCCGCGAGGCTGCGTCGGCCGTTCGACCGGGATACTGTTCGACCGGGACACTGTTCGACCGGGACTACCGTTCGACCTCGACTACTCCGCGAGGACGTCGTCGTAGTCGCCGGCGTCGACGCGGTCGTCGAACGTCCGGGCGTCCTCGCCGTCGATCGTGACGCCGAGGGAGGCGCAGGTGCCGCCGATCTCCTTGGCGGCGTTCTTCGTGTCGTACGCCAGCAGGTCGGAGGACTTCTGCTCGGCGATCGTCTTGACCTGCTCGACCGAGAGGTCGGCGACGAACTCCGACTGCGGCTCGCCGGAGCCGGTCTCGAAGCCGGCCTCGTCCTTGATCAGCTCGGCGGTCGGCGGGACGCCGACCTCGATGCTGAAGGAGCCGTCGTCGTCGTACTCGACGGTGACGGGAACCTCCATCCCGTCGAAGGCGGCGGTCTCCTCGTTGATCTCGCTGACGACGTCCTGCACGTCCACGGGCGTCGGTCCGAGCTCGGGACCGAGCGGCGGGCCGGGATTGGCCTGCCCGCCCGGAACGAGCACTTCGATGGTTCCAGCCATACGCGTACGAACCCGACCGCGACTTTTAACGGTTGTTCTTCGCCCTCGAGCACGCGAGCGGTTCGCACAGCCCGCCAACAGCCCGTTTCCAGCCATAGTGTCGAGCTGCGTTCCCGCCCGTCTCGCTCTCGGCGAGGACGGGACAACGCGGCCTAGACGTCGAAGACGACGTACGCGTACCACTCCCCGCCGCGTTGCTCGAGCACCATCTCGGAGTACGTCACCGCCTTCACGTCACGAGCGGTCACCTCGCGCAGCGGTACGCCACGGGCGCTGGCCTCGACGACCCACGTGTCGTCGTGTCCGGGATCGTCGCCGCGATCGTCGGTCGCCGCCGGCCGGACCCGGCAGTCGTGGTCCACCGGCAGGACGCCGCGGACGTCGCGCTCGTAGATGAGCCGGTCGAGGTAGTCGAACAGCGCCGCCTCGCCGGATTCCGCGGCGATCTCCATCGTGAACCGGTCGCCGCCCGCGGGCGGGTCCTCGCACATCGCCGCCGTGAGTCCGGCCGCGACGTCGGCGAAGACGGCCGCGAGCGAGTCGGCGGTCGCCTCGACGGCCACGTCGGCGGTGTGGTCGCGGAGTCGGTAGGTCACGCGGATCCCCCCTCCTCATTCTTGCTCTCCGGTCCCTCGTTTTCACTCTCCGGTCCCTCGTCTTCACTCTCCGGTCCCCCGTCCTCGCTCTCCGGTCCCTCGTCCCCGCCCTCCGAACCCTGGTCGCTCCGGCCGCGCCGTTCCGGCGGGACGTCCGTTCGGTCCCGGTCCCGCGGATCGCGCCCCGCGCGCTCCGAGGGCGGCGTCTCGGTCGCGTCCCGGTCCGTCGCCCGTCGGTCGGCGCGCTCGGCGGGCGTCGGGCCTTGCGGCTTCGACCCGGACTCGTCCTCCGCGTCCCGCTCCCGGCGAACGATCGCGTCCGGGGTCTCGGCCGTGCTCGGGGTGACCGCCTCGTCGTACCGCTCCGCCCGATCGGACATCGTCCGGTCCTGATCGGTCGTCGCTCGCGCCGCCGCCGTCGGGTTCATACGCTGTTCGACGTGGTCGAGCCGCGAGAGGTCTCGCAGCGTCTCGGCCGCCACGCCGTCGCTCGTGGGGCCGCCCCCCGCGTCGGCGCCGGCTTCGTCCCCGATCGCGACGCCGCTCGTGACCAGCGCCTGGATCCCCTCCTCGACGGTGAGGTCGACGTCGACGATCCGCGATTCCGGGACGAACAGGACGTGTCCGCCCATCACCGGGTTCGGCGCCATCGGCATGAACAGCGTGCGCATTCCCTCCCGCTCGTTTCCGGCCGGCTCCGCGATCGCCGCCGGCGTGCGGCTCGTCACGAACGCGAGCGTGTAGGTGTCGTCGGTTGGGAACTCGACGAGAACGACCTCCTGGAAGTTCTCGCCGTCGGACTCGAGCATCACGTCGGACATCCGCCGGAAGCTCTCGTAGACGGCCCCGATCCCCGGCACCCGCTCGACGAGGTGGTCGAAGTAGTCGACCGCCAGCGCGCCGTATCGCGAGGCGTTCACCGCCACTCCGACGCCGAGAATGATCAGAAAGAGCACGATCGGCGTGGCGATCTCCACGAGGAGCTCCCGCCCGATCGCCCCGACGAACGGGACCACGATCCGCGGCGAGAACGGGAGGATCGCGTTCGAGAACAGATCGAGGTAGTGGTAGACGTAGTTGAACGCGATCGTCAACACGATCAGCGTGATCACGAGCGGGACGAGGACCGCGACTCCGGTGAGGAACCCGCGCCGTAGCGTCCCGACGAGCGGCCGGTCCGTCCTCATTGCTCTCCCGAACGGGGGTCGGAAGTTTAACCGTTCTGACGCGGAACGGTGACGGTTCCGACGGCGGTGACGGTTGCGACGACGGTGACGGTCGCGACGACGGTGGCGGTTGCGACGGAGGAGTTATATTCGACGCCCGCGTTAGCACCGCTCAGTGAGCGTCACCGTCGAGAAGCGGGTCGACCAGCCCGGCAACGCCGAGCACGTCTCGGCGGCCTGGGACCTCAAGGAGACGATCCGCGAGGAGGAGGGCGTGCTCCGACAGCAGCGCGGATTCTTCACCGACGCCTACCGGCGCTCACGGGCCCATCTCCTCTTCGAAAACGACGACCTCGTCGCGTTCGCCTGCGTCCGACGGGACGGCTACCTGCTGTTTCTCGGTGTGACTCCCGATGCGCGAAACCGTGGCTACGCCCAGCGGCTGGTTGCGGAGATCGCCGAGGAGCACCGCTCCGTGACCTGCCACGCGCGGTCGACGAACGAGAACGCGATCGGCTTTTATAAGCACCTCGGCTTCGAGGTCAAACGGCGGATCAACGACTACTACGAGGACGGCGGCGACGCCTACTACCTCAAGCTCGGCCGCGACTCCCTGCGCGATCGCCTCGCCGAGATCGTGCATGGCTGACCGGGTGGGTTGCGGTTCGAACGCTCGCCCCGCGTCGTAACGCTATTCCACCTGCCCGGCCTCCCTCGAGGTATGACCATCCGCGAGTTCGGCGACGTCCGTCTGCGGCAGGTTCGCGAGAACGTCTGGGAGATCCCGAAGGCGGACGGGATGAACGTCCCGGCCCGCGTGTTCGCCTCCGAGTCCCTCCTCGAGGAGATCGGCGAGGACGACACGCTCACCCAGCTCCGGAACGCCACCCACCTCCCGGGAATGACGAAGTACGCGCTCTGTATGCCCGACGGCCACCAGGGCTACGGGTTCCCGGTCGGCGGCGTCGGCGCCATCGACGCCGAGGAGGGGTGTATCTCGCCCGGAGCGATCGGCTACGACATAAATTGCGGCGTCAGGATGGTAAAAACAAATCTCGAATACGACGACGTTCGGGGCCGCGAGGAGGAGCTCGTCGACGCCCTCTTCGACCGGATCCCTTCCGGGCTCGGCGGCGGCGGGATCGTCGAGGGCGACAGCGACACGGTCGAGGCGATCCTCGAGCACGGCGTCGAGTGGGCGGTCGACGCGGGATACGGCGTCGAGACGGACCTCGCGCGGTGCGAGGACGAGGGTCGCCGTCCCGACGCGCGTCCGGAGTTCGTTCCGCAGAAGGCCAAGGACCGCGGCCGCAACCAGATCGGATCGCTCGGCTCCGGCAACCACTTCCTCGAGGTCCAGCGCGTGACGGACGTCTTCCGCGAGGACGTGGCCGACGCCTACGGGCTCGAGCCGGGGCAGATCGTCGTCCTGATCCACTGCGGTTCGCGGGGACTCGGCCACCAGACGTGCACCGACTACCTGCGGGAGATCGAGCAGCGCCACGGGGACCTCCTGGAGGAGCTCCCGGACAAGGAGCTGGCGGCGGCGCCCGCCGGGTCCGAACTCGCCCACGAGTATTACGGCGCGATGTGTGCGGCGATCAACTACGCGTGGGTCAACCGGCAGCTCATCACCCACCGAACGCGGACGGTGTTCGGCGACGTCTTCGACGCCGACCCGATCGACGACCTCGGAATGGAACTGCTCTACGACGTCGCCCACAACATCGCAAAGCGGGAGACGCACGTCGTCGACGGCGAGGAGCGTGACCTCTACGTGCACCGGAAGGGCGCGACGCGGGCGTTCCCCGCCGGCCGCGAGGAGGTCCCGGAGGTCTACCGCGACGTCGGCCAGCCGGTCATCATCCCGGGGAGCATGGGCGCCGGGTCGTACGTCCTCCGCGGCGGCGAGAACTCCCTCGACGTCTCCTTCGGATCCACCGCCCACGGCGCCGGACGGTTGATGAGCCGCACCCAGGCCAAACGCGACTTCTGGGGCGGCGACGTGCAGGACGATCTCGAGGAGCAGGAGCAGATATACGTGAAGGCCCAGAGCGGAGCGACGATCGCCGAGGAGGCCCCCGGCGTTTATAAGGACGTGGACGAGGTCGTCCGCGTCAGCGACGCGTTGGGGATCGGCGACACCGTCGCCCGGACGTTCCCCGTCTGCAACATCAAGGGGTAGGCCGGGAGTTCGGCCGGATCCGGTATTTAAGTTGAAGTTGGGTTCTTAAAAGGCAACATCCGGATCCGTCTCACGGGCCGGCTTTCCCGTCGCTCCCGATACCGGACTCATCCCCAGAATCCGCCCGATCCGCCGTCGGGGCCCGACGGCCCGGCCGGCCCGCGGGGGCGGTCCGGCTCCCGACCGAGGTTGAGCCGGATCCGCTCCCCGTCCGTGCCGCTTCGCGGATCGACCTCCCGGCCGTCCTCGAAGCGAACGAACGAGAGGTAAAAGGGCTCGCCACAGCCGACGTCGTCGTGTTCGGCATCGCCGGTGTCGGTGGCGTCGGTGCTGGTGGCGTCGGTGCCGGTGGCGGTGGCGTCGGCAGCGTCGGTGTCGGCGGCGTCGGAGTTTCCGTCGACGCTTTCGGACGTCAGCTCGGCCCTCTCCGGCGCCCAGGTCACGCCGTCACTTTCCCCACACACGAACCGGACGCCGTCCGGGTCCGACGACTCCCGGCGCTCCGTCGCTTTCTCTGCAGCCGCGTCCTCCGCAGCCGCGTCCTCCTCGGCCGATCCTGTCGCAGCCGATCCGGCGTCATCGAAGACGACCTCCGGAGCGGCGTACGTCCATCCCTCGAGGGGATACGGCGTGACGGCCTTGTCGTCGAGGTAGCCCTCCCGCTCGACCGCGACGAGGGTCTCACAGTGCGGACAGTAGTACGTGACCGGGTAGCCCATCGGTCGATCGAACGGTCCGGAGCGGGAAATCGCCATCGGCGGCGGGGGATCGGACGGCAAGCCGGCGGCTCGGGACCGCCATGCCGTGGATCGAACCGATATATAGCGATCTTATAAACCTACTTTCACGTGTCGAACCCCGGATCGATCGATGGCCGCAGAACCCGAGCGGCGGTTCGACGACCGGATCGTGTCGCGGACGGAGACGTATCTCGACCGGATCGACGAGTGCGTTCGCCTGCTGTCGGATCTCGTCGACGCCTACGTCGACGGCGGTGCCGATGACCCGACGGTCCGGGATCTCGTCGACGCGATCACGACCCGCGAGAGCGACTGCGACCGTCTCAAGCGGGACATCTCGGCACAGATCACGAACGCCGACGCCCGGGATATCGGGCTGCGGAACGCCCGGATCCACCTCAACTCGCCGCACGTGCTCGATCTCTATCAGCGACTCGACGAGATACCGAACGCGATCGAGCGTCTCGCCGAGGAGCTGGTCACGATCGCGCCACCCCGGGAGGCCGCCACCTTCGACCGCTACGCCGAGATGGCGCGGTGTGCCGAGCGGGCGATGGATGCGCTCGCCGACGCGGTTGCGTGCTACGTACGACTGTTGCGCTCCCCGTCGCGGTCGGACTCGGTCGCCGCGGAGATCGCCACGGTGCGGGGTGCCGAAAGCTCGGTCGACGAGCTCCGGAACGCGGTGATCGAGACCGCGTTCGCCGACGATGTGATCCACGGCGCGTTCGTCTCCCGGACCTTCGCACTCCGCTTCGACGAGGTTCTCGACGCGATGGAGGACGTGACCGACACGCTCGTGGTGGCCTCGAGCACGGAGTCGTGGATCACGACGGAACCGAGCGATCGCTGACGACGTCCGCTGGGAGTATGGTATATGGTCACAATCCTTAATGTGCGGACCCACGAGTGGCAGTACGATGGAGTACACGACGCTCGGCGACACGGGAATGGAGGTCAGCCGGATCTGTCTCGGCTGTATGAGCTTCGGATCGAGCGACTGGCGCGAGTGGGTCCTCGACGAGGCGGAGAGCCGGCCGATCATCGAACGGGCGATCGATCTCGGCATCAACTTCTTCGATACCGCCAACGTCTACTCGAACGGCGAGTCCGAACGCGTCCTCGGGAACGCGTTGGAGGAATACGACCGCGACGGGCAGGTGGTGGCCACGAAGGTCTACGGGGAGATGGACGAAACGAATCCCAACGCCGGCGGGCTCTCGCGCAAGGCGATCGAACAGGAGCTGTCGAACAGCCTCGACCGCCTCGGGATGGACACGATCGACCTCTATCAGACGCATCGGTGGGATTACGACGCGCCGATCGACGAGACCCTCCGGGCGCTCGACGACGCCGTTCGCCGGAACCAGGTCCGCTACATCGGCACCTCCTCGCAGTGGGCCCATCAGTTCTCGCGGGCCCTCCACACGAGCGACGAGCTCGGATTGGAGCGGTTCCAAACGATGCAGAACCACTACAACCTCGCCTACCGCGAGGAGGAACGCGAGATGCTACCCCTCTGTGACCGCGAGGGGATCGGCGTCATCCCGTGGAGCCCGCTCGCGCGCGGGTTCCTCACCCGCCCCCACGAGGAGTTCCTCGAGACGACCCGCGGCAAGTACATGAACGACGGCCGGTTCGCCGATCGGATCGACACCTATCGCGCCAACGGCGGCGACGAGATCAACGACCGCGTCGCGGAGCTCGCGGCCGAGAAGGGCGTCACGATGGCGCAGATCGCGCTCGCGTGGCTCCTCCACCAGGAGCCGGTCGACGCGCCCATCGTCGGAACGACGAGCGTCGATCACTTGGAGGACGCCGTCGAGGCGCTCGACATCGACCTCTCGAAGAGCGACCGTGCCTATCTCGAGGAGCCGTACGGACCGGTCGCCGTGAACGGCCACGAGTAGGGGCCAGGTCCCGACCGACGGGTCACGTGATCGGCATCAGACGAGCGCGAGGATCGCCGCCGCGACCGCCTCGATGGCGGTGTCCCAGACCGAGACGCCGGTCACGATCGCCTGTAGCGTGTCGATCCCGAAGAACGCGAAGGCGGCCCCCGCCAGATGGTGTGCCGTCCGGAGGTCGAACCGGTTCGCGAACCGGAAGAACACGAACGCGTTCACGAGGCTGACCGGGATGATGGCCGCCATCTCGCCCGCCCAGATGGCCGCCGGGAACGCGGGATACTGGGCGGCCAACCCGATCGTGACGAGCTGGGTCTTGTCCCCGAACTCGCCGAACGCCATCAGCGCGAAGATCGGGAGGAACCCCCCGAGTGCGTTGGGAACCCGCCATCCGAGATAGGGAACGCGAACCTCGAGCTCCCCGTCGAGCATGCTCGTTCCGCCGTCGTCGTCCGGCAGCGAGGCGTCCTCGTCCGGCAGCGAGGCGTCATCGCCGACGGTCGACCCGTCCTCCCCGCTCGTGACGCCGCCGGATCCGTCACCCGTGACGCCGTCCTCCCCGCTCGTGATGTCCGATCCGCCGTCAGTCCGCGTCCGCGGCGGCGCCGACCGCAGCAACGCGACGGCGAAGAACAGGAACAACAGCCCCGTGAGAAGGTCGAGGTAGACGCCCGGGAGGACCCGCTGCACGTAGTTCCCGAAGGCGATCTCCAGGACCGTCCAGCCGGCGAAGGCGCTCCCGGCGGCGGCAACGACCAGCAGGGGGTTGTAGCGCGTCGACAGCCCGGCGATGATGAACTGGACCTTCTCGCCCGGCAGCACCGCGAGCTGGGCGAGGAAGGCGATCACGGCGACGTCCATCCAGGTCGTCATACGGCAGCACTCCCGGCGGGTTCGATCCGCATTCGGAGAAAATTAGACACGTCTAACAGTTATGTTCTACGCATCGTCGTTCGCGATGGAGAACGGGCACCCGTCGAGGACGGCCCGACCGCGACCCTACTGGAACGCGCCGCCGGGGGTCGCCTCGGGCTCCGTTTCGACCTCGGAGCGCTTGAACCGTTTCTCGATCTCCTCGTAGCGGTCGCGGGTCTCCGCCGTCACGCTCGGGACGACCTCCTCGAGCGCGTCCTCGAAGTGGGCCATCGTCACGCGGACGTTGCCCACCGACTCGCCGACCTCCTCCCTGTCGACGCTCGCGATGAACTCGCGGGAGGCGTTCATCGAGGCCTCGCGGGCGACCGCCTCGATGTCGGCGCCGACGTATCCCTCGGTCCGGCGCGCCAGCTCATCGAGGTCGACGTCGTCCGCGAGCGGCTTCTCGCGCGTGTGGACCTCGAAGATCCGGCGGCGCGCCTCCTCGTCGGGGACGGGCACGTGGACGTGCCGGTCGAGCCGACCGGGGCGCAACAGCGCCGAGTCGATGAGGTCCGGACGGTTCGTGGTGGCGATCACCACGACGTCCTCCAGCGACTCGAGGCCGTCGAGCTCCGTCAGCAGCTGGGAGACGACGCGCTCGCCGACGCCCGAGTCGGTCGTGTTACCGCCGCGCTCGGTCGCGATCGAGTCGATCTCGTCGAAGAACACGATCGTCGGCGCGTTCTCGCGGGCCTTCGAGAAGACCTCGCGGACGCCCTTCTCCGACTCGCCGACGAACTTGTTCAACAGCTCGGGCCCCTTGATCGAGATGAAGTTCGACTCGGATTCGTTGGCGACGGCCTTCGCCAGCAGCGTCTTGCCGGTGCCGGGCGGGCCGTACAGCAACACGCCCTTGGCGGCCTCCATGTCGAGCTGGTCGAACACCTCGGGGTACTCGAGGGGCCACTGGACGGTCTCGCGAAGCCGTTCCTTGGTGTCCTCGAGCCCGCCGACGTCCTCCCAGGTGACGTCCGGAACCTCGACGAAGACCTCCCGGAGCGCGGAGGGCTCGATGCCCTTGAGCGCCTCCTTGAGGTCGCGCTCGGTGACCTGGATCGACTGGAGCACGTCCGCGTCGATCTCGTCGGACTCCAGGTCCAGCTGCGGGCGGATGCGACGCAGCGCGTGCATCGCGGACTCCTTGGCGAGGCTCTCGAGGTCGGCGCCGACGAAGCCGTGGGTGTTCTCCGCGTACTCGTCGAGGTCGATCCCGTCCACCAGCGGCATGTTCCGCGTGTGGACCTGCAGGATCTCCTTGCGACCGTCGCGGTCCGGCACGCCGATCTCGATCTCGCGGTCGAACCGGCCGCCGCGCCGGAGCGCGGGGTCGATCGCGTCCACGCGGTTGGTGGCGCCGATGACGACGACCTGGCCGCGTTCCTCGAGGCCGTCCATCAGCGAGAGGAGCTGGGCGACCACGCGACGCTCGACGTCGCCGCCGGCCTCCTCGCGCTTGGGGGCGATCGAGTCGAGCTCGTCCATGAAGATGATCGCCGGCGCGTCCTCGGAGGCCTCCTCGAAGACGTCGCGCAGCTGCTCCTCGGACTCGCCGTAGTACTTCGACATGATCTCCGGACCGGAGACCGTGTGGAAGCTGGCGTCGATCTCGTTGGCGACGGCCTTGGCGATCAGCGTCTTGCCGGTGCCGGGCGGGCCGTGCAGCAGGACGCCCTTCGGCGGGTCGATGCCGAGCCGCTTGAACAGCTCGGGGTGGCGCATCGGCAGCTCGATCATCTCGCGGACCTGCTCGAGCTCGTCGTCGAGGCCGCCGATGTCCTCGTAGGCGACGTCGGGCGTGGCGTCGCCGCCCGGGCCGGCCTCGCCGACGTTCTCGACGATCTCCTCGGCGGGCTTCTCGGAGATCTCGATCTCGGTGCTGTCGGTGACGACGACCGTTCCGGAGGGCGTCGTCGAGGCGACCTTCAGCGGGACCGCCTGCGACTGGCCGCCCATGAAGCCGAACCCGAGCGGCAGCTGGACGTTCTGGCCGGGCGTGACGGGCTGGCCGCCGAGTTCGCGGCGGATCAGCGCGTCGATGTTGCCGCGGATCCCCAGCCGCTGGGGGAGCGCGACGGTCACCCGCTCGGCGGGCTTGACGTCGACCTTCTCGACGGTCACGCGGTCGTCGATCCCGACGTCGGCCTCCTGGCGGAGGCGGCCGTCGATGCGGACCACGCCGGTGCCGTCATCCTCGGGGTAGCCGGGCCAGACGCGCGCGATGGCGCTGCCGGACTGGCCGTCGATACGAACGAAGTCGCCGCCGGAGAGGTCGAGCTCCTCGGCGGCGACGCGGTCGATCGCGGCGAGACGCCGGCCGGCGTCCTTCTGTTTGAGCGGCTTGACCGTGAGCTTCATTTGGCCACCTCGATGGTCAAAACGCCGTTGTTCACGGTCGCGTCGGCGGCCGGACCGGGCAGCTCGATCTCGGTCTCGGCGTCGACGTCGTCGCGGTCGACGACGACGATCGCCGTCTCGCCGACGGTGTCGACGGAGACGAGTTCGTCGTCGACGCCGAGGTCGGCGGCGATGACCCATCGGTTCGGGTACTCGTAGCGGCGAAGAACGGGCTCGCCGTCGGTGATCTGGGTGAGATTCATTTCGATCCTAACTCCAAGTTAGGTGGTTACATATATAAACTTGTCGCCAATTGATCGCGTGAAGGCGTCGGGTATCGGATCGGGAGTGTGATTGCGGTTCGGATCCGGTCGGCGTCCGGGCGATCCCGATCGGCGTCCGTCGATCGCGTCGCGATTCGGATCCGCGTCCGTCGGCGTCCGGGCGGTTCCGATCGGCGTCCATCGGCGTCCGGGTGGTTCCGATCCGTGTTCGTCGGTGACCGTGTGGCTGCGTCGATGAGACCGCGACACGACGGTTTTTGTCCCCGCGCGCGGAAGAGCAGGTATGGAGCACGTCACGCACCACGGCCGCCGGATCGCCTATCGCGTTTCGAAGGGGGACGGGGATGGACCGGCGACCCTGTTCGTTCACGGCAGCGGCGGCACCCACGCCATCTGGAAGGCCCAGGCTCGGCTCCGGGACACGGCTCCCGTCGTCTCGGTCGACCTGTCCGGCCACGGCGAAAGCGACGACGTCGACGCCGAGCCCGGCCCGGAGACGCTCGCCGCCTACGCCGACGACGTCGTCGCGGTCGCCGAGGAGACGGACGCGACGGTGCTCTGCGGGAACTCGCTCGGCGGTGCCGTCGCACAGTGGGTCGCGCTCGAGCGCGACTACGCGGACCGGCTCGAGGGACTCGTGCTCCAGGGAACCGGGGCGAAGCTCGCGGTCCTGCAGGACCTCCGGGAGTGGCTCGCCGACGACTTCGAGCGAGCGATCGAGTTCCTCCACGGCGCGGATCGGGTCTTCCACGACGCCCCGCCCGAGTACGTCGAGCTCTCGATGGACGCGATGCGGCGGACCGGCCGGGCGGTCGTCGAACGCGACTTCCTGACGTGTCACCGGTTCGACGTTCGTGACCGCGTCTCGGCGATCGACGTCCCCACGCTGGCGGTCGCCGGCGAACACGACGGGCTGACGCCTCCGCGGTACCACGAGTTCCTCGCGAGCGAGATCCCGGACTGCGAGCGGGCCGTCATCGAGGACGCCGCACACCTCGCGATGATCGAACAGCCCGAAGCGTTCAACGCCCTACTGCGCGAGTTTCTCGGTCGGATCGCGAGCGAGTGAGACCATCGCTCGTGGCCGGCTATCCCGGCGTATGAGCCTCACACCGGTCGGTCACGAAGGACCGGTGAAACGTGAAACCGAGGAAGAGTCGTCGTCTCGGATCGCGTCGTCGTCTCGACGGTATCGGTCGATTCCCGGCGACGCCGGGAGCTCAGTTGTCGCCGGACTTCGACTGCCAGGCGTACTCGCGGCGCTTGGCGGACTTGCCGAAGCCGCACGACGAGCAGCGCTCCTTCTTGAGGTGGTAGGACTTCTCGCCACAGCGGCGGCACTTCACGTGAACCGTCTTGTTCTTTTTCCCCTGGGAGGGCGTTCCGGCTCCGGTCATGCTTTGATGGTGACGACGTTGTCGCCGCGTATAATCGTTGTGTCTTCGACCGCGACGGCGAACTCCTCGTCGCCCTCGACGCGGTCGTCGGCGGACTCCTCGGGGGAGATGACCAGGTTCATGTGCTGGTCGTATCCGGCGAGCAGGCCGTAATACGTGGTTCCGTCCTTGAGGTGGACGGTCACGGCCTCGTTCAGCGATGACTCCAGCACGTCGAGGGGTCGGCCACTCATGGTTCGGATCGCCTCCCGTCGGACTATTAAACATACCGGGATGGAGACGCCCCGCGAGACGGGTCTCACGACCGTCTCCGGCGGAACGGCCCCTCGACATCGTCCGGTGCTACCATCGGTCACCGTCATCGGTCACCGTCATCGGTCACCGTCATCGGTCACCGTCATCAGTTACGGACGTATCATCCGCCATCCGTGACGACCCGTCGGGATCAGCAGACTTTACCCGCCGACTCGGATAGCCGGACGTAATGACGGACCGGGGATCGGCCACCGACCGAATTCCGCGGCGATGGCGGCGGCTCAACCGTGGATGGCGACGGATCGACTGGAGGTGGCGGGCGATCCGCGCGTCGTTCCTCCCCGCCGGCGTCATCGCCGCCTTCGACCTGCCGATCCCGTGGTGAGGATGTCCGACTCACGGCAACCTTCGCCGGCGTGGCGGATTCTCCCCGGGATCGTGCTTCTCGTTCTGGTCGGGCTGCTGGCTCGCGCGGTCACCGCGATCGTCCCGCTCGGCAGCCACCTCCTCGTCGCGATCGCGATCGGAGCACTCCTCGCGAACACGCTCGGCGTTCCCGACTGGGCGGCTCCCGGCGTCGACACGCACGGCTTCTGGCTCGAGGTCGGGATCGTCCTGCTGGGCGCCACCGTCGCGGTGGGTCGGGTCATCGACGCCGGCGGGCGAGTCCTCGCCATCGTGTTCGGCGCCGTGTCGGCAACGGTCCTCCTCGTGGAGATCCTCTCGCGGTGGGTGGTCGGTATCGACGAGAAGGCCGGATCGCTGCTGGCCGCGGGGTCGGGAATCTGCGGCGTCTCCGCCGTCGCAGCCGTCGCCGGCGCCATCGATCCCGACCGCGGACAGGTCGCGTACGCCACGGCGACGGTCCTCCTGTTCGACGCGGTCACCCTCATCGCGTACCCGGCCCTGGGACGGCTGCTCGACCTGTCGGACGTCGTCTTCGGGGTCTGGGCCGGCACGACGATGTTCAGCACCGGCCCCGTCACCGCCGCGGGGTTCGCCTACTCGCCCGCCGCCGGCGAGTGGGCGGTTCTGGTCAAGCTCGCGCGGAACGTGCTCATCGGGGTCGTCGCCGTCGGATACGCGATGTACTACGCGGACGGTTCGGATTCCGTAGCCGGTTCGACCCCCACGTCACGCGGCCGTCGAGCCGCGCTTCGCGGTCGGCTTCGCCAGCTCCGGGAGGGGGTTCCCGTTTTCCTGCTCGGATTTCTCCTCCTGGTCGTAATGTCGGCGCTCGGCGCGTTCACGCCCGCACAGCGGACCGCGATCGGGACCGCCTCGAGCTGGCTGTTCCTCGTCGCCTTCGCCGGCCTGGGGATGCGGATGAACGTCCGGGAGTTCCGCGAGGCGGGGATCGCGCCGGTCGCCGTGGTGCTCCTCGCGCTCGTCGTCGTCAGTTCGGCGACGCTCGCGGTCACGATGGCGGTTCTCTAGCGTCTCCGGTTTCCAGCGTCTCCTGGCGGTCGTCAGAGCGTCGGAGTTCCACGCGGACCAACCCACACAGTTTTTAAGAGGGGCCCGTGTATCCGTAGGTACCATCATCCCGCGGGACACGGTGAGCCGACGTCGGCTCGACCGAAGCGGGGCCCTCGCCGACGTGCCGTAAGACGCCGGGGCTTTGGCCCCAGATGCGGGTTTCAGTGAGCAGTATCGCCGTTCGAACGCGGCTTTGGATGCTCTGGGAACACGACTATGGAAATCGAAATCGCAACAATCGGCGGATACGAAGAGGTCGGTCGACAGATGACGGCGGTCCGAGCGGGCGAGGACATCGTCATCTTCGACATGGGCCTGAACCTGAGTAAGGTCCTGATCCACGACAACGTGGAGACCGAGAAGATGCATAGCCTCGACCTGATCGACATGGGCGCCATTCCGGACGACCGCGTGATGTCCGAGCTCGAGGGCGACGTGCAGGCCATCGTGCCGACGCACGGCCACCTCGACCACATCGCCGCGATCCCCAAGCTCGCCCACCGGTACGACGCGCCGATCGTCGCCACCCCCTTCACGATCGAGCTCGTCCGCCAGCAGATCCAGGACGAGGGCAAGTTCCAGGTCGACAACGACCTGGTGAAGATGAACGCGGGCGGCACGATGGCGATCGGCGACTCCGAACAGGTCGAACTCGAGTTCGTCAACGTCGCCCACTCGGTCATCGACGCGATCAACCCGGTCCTGCACACGCCCGAGGGCGCGGTCGTCTACGGGCTCGACAAGCGAATGGACCACTCGCCGGTCATCGGCGACCCGATCGACATGGACCGGTTCCGCGAGATCGGTCGCGAGGGCGAGGGCGTCCTCTGTTACATCGAGGACTGTACCAACGCCGGTCGGAAGGGCCGAACGCCCTCCGAGTCGGTCGCGCGCGAACACCTCCACGACGTGATGCGGTCGGTCGAGGATTACGACGGCGGGATCGTCGCCACCACCTTCTCCTCGCACATCGCTCGGGTCTCGAGCCTCGTCGAGTTCGCCCGCGAGATCGGCCGTCAGCCGGTCCTGCTGGGCCGGTCGATGGAGAAGTACTCCGGCACGGCCGAACGGCTCGACTTCGTCGACTTCCCCGGCGACCTGGGGATGTACGGCCACCGGAAGTCGGTCGACCGGACGTTCAAGCGGATCATGAAGGAGGGCAAGGAGAACTACCTCCCCATCGTCACGGGTCACCAGGGCGAGCCGCGCGCGATGCTCACCCGGATGGGTCGCGGCGAGACGCCCTACGAGCTGGACGACGGCGACAAGGTCATCTTCAGCGCCCGGGTCATCCCGGAGCCGACGAACGAGGGCCAGCGCTACCAGTCCGAGCAGCTCCTCCGGATGCAGGGCGCCCGCATCTACGACGACATCCACGTCTCGGGCCACCTGCGCGAGGAGGGCCACTACACGATGCTGGACGCCCTTCAGCCCCAGCACGTGATCCCGGCCCACCAGAATCTGGAGGGGCTCGCACCGTACGTCGACCTGTGCCGTTCACAGGGGTACAAACTCGACCGTGACCTCCACGTCACGGAGAACGGAAACGTCTTCCAGCTGGTCGAATGACGAACGACGCGACGGAGGCACGGGTTCTGGACGCGGTTCGACAGCGGCGCGAACTCGTCAACGCCGCGATCGACGAGGAGCTCCCGCTGGCGGAGCCCGAGCGGCTCTACGAGGCGTCCCGGTACATCCTCGAGGCCGGCGGCAAGCGGCTCCGTCCGACGGTCGTCCTCCTCGCCGGCGAGGCGATCGCCGACGTCGCCCCCGGCTCCGTCGACTACCGGTCGTTCCCGACGGTGACGGGTTCGACCGTCGACCTGCTGCGGGCGGCGGTGTCGATCGAGGTCATCCAGTCGTTCACGCTGATCCACGACGACATCATGGACGAGGACGACCTCCGGCGGGGCGTCCCCGCGGTCCACGAGGCCTACGACACGTCGACGGCGATCCTCGCCGGCGACACCCTCTACTCGAAGGCCTTCGAGATGATGGCCGACACCGGATCCGACCCGGTCGACGGGCTCGAGGCGATGCGGCTGCTCGCCTCGACGTGTACGAAGATCTGTGAGGGCCAGGCGCTCGACGTCGCCTTCGAGTCGCGCGGCGAGGTTCTGCCCGACGAGTACCTCGAGATGGTCGAGCTGAAGACCGCCGTCCTCTACGGCGCGGCCGCCGCGACCCCGGCGGTCCTGCTCGGCGCCGACGACGAGGTCGTCGACGCGCTCCACCGGTACGGGATCGATTCGGGCAGCGCCTTCCAGATCCAGGACGACGTGCTCGATCTGACCGTTCCCTCCGAGGAGCTGGGCAAACAGCGCGGCTCCGACCTCGTCGAGGAGAAGGAGACGCTCATCACGCTGCACGCGCGCCAGCAGGGCGTCGACGTCGACGACCTCGTCGACGCGGAGACGCCGGCGGACGTGACGGACGCGGAGATCGAGACCGCCGTCTCGGCGCTCGAGAAGGCCGGATCGATCGAGTACGCGCGGGGGAAGGCCCAGGAGCTCACCGAGCGGTCGAAGCGCCACCTCGAGGTCCTGCCGGACAACGAGGCCCGCGAGACGCTCGCCGAGCTGGCCGACTATCTGATCACGCGCGGCTACTGAGCTGCGGCGTCGCCTCGACGCACACACCGCTATTCTTACGCGCGGTCGTCCGCGCGTTCGTTCGCGACGTCCTCGAGGATCGCCTCTGCGTGGTCCTCCGGGTCGACGCCCTCGTAGGCGAGGACGATCTCGCCCGCCGCATCGACGACGTAGGTGTTGCGGAAGACGCCGTCGACGACGTTCCCGAACACGTTCTTCTCGCCGTAGGAGTCGTAGGCGCCGGACACCGTGCCGTCCGCATCCGACAGCAGGTGGAACGGCAGGTCGTACTTGTCGGCGAAGTCCGCGAGATCGTCGACCGGATCGTCGCTGATTCCGACGACAGCGACGTCGGCTTCGGCGAACCGGTCCCACGCGTCGCGGAACCCGCAGGCCTCGGTCGTACACCCCGGCGTGTCCGCACGGGGGTAGAAGTAGACGACGGTGTAGTCGGCGTCGATCGACTCGAGCGAGACCGTCTCGCCGTGCTGGTTCGGCAGCGAGAACGACGGGGCGTCGGTACCGGGGTCGAGCATACCCGCTCCTCGCCGGCCGGCGGCAAAAAGCCCGCCGTTCGCGGTTCGGCGGGCGTGTTTGAGCGGCCGTGATTCGAGTGGGCGCCGTTTGAGCGGGGCTATTCGATCTGCTCGGCCGCGTCCCGCTCCAGCAGCGGATCGGCGTTGGCGGCCGGCAGCGTCACCACGTCCTCGCGTTCGAGGTCGTACTCCCGCTCGTCGACGCCGAGGATCTCCCCGACGTCCCGGGTGATCCGAACGACCGTGCGGTCGAGGTCGGTCCCGTCGTGGCTGCGATCGTCCGCGGCGGTCCCGTCGTGACTGCGATCGTCCGCGGCGTCGCGGTCGCGGTCCACTGCGGCGTCCTCGCCGGCCCCGTCGGGTCCGGTCTCGGTGCGGCTCTCGACCGTGCGGTCCCCGGCGGCGCCGGCCGTCTCCGCTCCGGAACCGTCGTCGACGGTCGCGGCGGCTGACGGGGACGGTTCCGCGCCCATCGCCTCGGCGAGCGCCCCGCCGTCGTCCGTGTGGCCGGAAGCGGAACCGACGGCGGGTTCCGCCGCGGCGTCCGACGGAACCTCCGACCCATCGTCATTCGGCTCCGTCGCGGGGTCCTCCGGCGGAACAGGCTGGTTGGAGTCCTCCCGCCGGTCGGTGTCAGCGGATCGCGTCGCCGGGTCGGTCTCCGAACGGGCCGCGTTCGCGCCGCCGTTCGTTTCGACGGCGTCGGCGGGCGGGCCGGCCGCGGCGTCCGTCGGCTCCGACGCGTTCGAAGCCGCCTCCGTGACCGACGCCGATCCGGTGAGGACGTCGAGAACCGAGGATTTGTTGGCCTCGATGCGGGCTACCAGGTCCTCGAACAGCTCGCGTTCCTGGGTCGTCATCCCCTCGCGCTCGACCGGCATATCGGCCGCTGCGAAGGAGGCGAGTTTGACGACCTTCCCCACCCGACGTTCGTACAGCGCCTCGGCGACCTCCTCGGCGGTCTCGACCTCGTCGGACATCCGGCGTACGTCGTCGTCCGAAAACGGGTTCTCGACGCGCTCGGCTCGCCGGTCGCGCGCGGCGCGGAGGTCGGCGATGTAGGCGGCCACGTCCTCGTAGAACGTGTCGCGGAGATGCTGCAGGCTGTCCTTCCGGCGTTCCTTGGCCTGCACCGATCTGAGTTCGTCGAGGTTCATCGTGCGTGGTCGTTCGTCGTCGAAAGCATCGTGCGTTCGTCGTTCGTCGGTCCCTTCTCGAGCGGTCCGGCCATCCCGGCGGTCATCGTTCCGGGGCCTTGCTGGCGTCGCCGCGCGCCATCAGGAACACGCCGACGTACTCGGGGACCGTGTTCGTTCCCGCCTCCACCATTACGGCGTCGCCGTTTAACTCTACCGTCGTTTCCTCGGCGCAAGTGATCGCGATCGTGCGGCCGGTGAACCGGTCGGGAACTGCATCCACGAGCGGGTCGAACGCGTCGAGCTCCGTCCGCGGGATCCGGCATACCTCGAGCCCGCTGCCGCCGTGGAGCGTGCCGGGGACGCGAATGAGCCGATGCGTGTCCGTCGTCACCGGCTCGTCCACCGGGGCGGTCCGGTCGGCGGTCACCTGCGCACACAGCGCCGAAACGAGCCGGCGAACGCCGGGGCCGCCCGCCTCCAGATTCCCCTCCCGAACCGCGTCCGGGTTCCGGCGAAAGGCGCCGAGGATCGTCTTCGCGCGTCCCTCGCCGATGCCGTCGAGTTCCCGGAGCCGATCCAGCGCGTCGTCCTCGTCCAGCTCCCTGAGGTCGTCCGCGTACTCGACGAGCGCCTCGTGGACGCGCCGTCCCCAGCCGCCCTCGGTCCGGAGGACGCGCTTGGTCGTCCCCCGTTCCTGTTCGGTACGGATCAGGCCGTCGACGTCGAGGTCGATCGCCCGAACGTAATCGACGATCTCGCGTCGTGCCTCGCTGTCCAGTTCGAGGACGGCCTCGTCGCGGACGTGGACGTGATAACCCCGACCGCCGGAGAAGACGATCTGGAGGTTCTCGAATCCGAAGTCGTCCTCGAGGAAGACGAGCAGCCGCTGGAGCGCGTCCTTGCAGGCCGCCAGCATCTCGGCGTACGTTGCAGCCTCGGGATCGACCGACGGCAGATGGTCGGCGTCGAGATCGAAGACCAGATCCGCCCGGCGCCAGCCCTTTTTCCCCATCGTCGAGACGCCCGGGTCGTCGTAGCGCGCCGCCGAGAAATAGGCGTGTCTCGGCGCGGTCTCCCGGAAGAACGCCTCGAGGTTTCCCAGGTCCAGCAGCGACTGGTGGCGGACCATCGTCGTTCCGCTCCCCGGCGTCCACGGGATGTGGCCCCACTCGCGCTCGTTCGCTCCGGGGGGCGGCGACAGCGACGTGTCACGGTAGTAGTCGCCGAAGCGGCCGCGGAGGTACTCGCGCGTGCGGTCGTCCATCGCTCTCGGTCGGTAGCACCGGTCGGCGTAAAGTCGTTCCGTTCGCCGGACCTATGTCGGTCCCGGACGACCGATCCCGTATGCGCGAGGAAGAGGAGATCCGCGAGCAGTACGAGTTCCTGACGGAGCACCTCGAGGACGAGGAGATGCGTCACGAGGGGGTCAAGGAGATGTTCACCTACTACAAGCGAGCGCTCGGGTGGGTGCTGGAGGAGGAACACATCTAGCGCGGCGGCGGGGCCTCGAGGGAGGTCGGTCCGCCCGTAGTCGACACGACGACGAAGTCACTCGATCGACAGCGACGGCTCCGTCCCGTCCCCGTCCGCGCCGACGTCCCACTCGATCTCGAACTCGACGCTTTGCTCCTCCGACCCGCTCCCGGTTTCACGTTCGACCTGCACCTCGAAGGTCGCCCGCGGCGGCACCGTCAGCGACACCGACTCCTCGCCGGCGGCGAGCGTGACCGGCTCGCCGGCCTCGAGCTTGTCGGCGACCGCCCTGAGTGACGCTGCGATCGATTCACGGGATTCGACCGATTCCGTCGCGAAGATGGTCTCTTCGGGCATACCAGGTCTCCGTCAGCGATCGTATAAAAGGTGGCGTCGCTCCAGTCGCCGCCATCGGGACGGTCGCGAGCGCCGTTCACGTCGATCGGGCAGCATTATATATGTCTTCTGACTGCCGGAGTAGTCACGCAGTTGGTGGTTTGGATAGCATCCAAACCCGTGATTCACCGGGACGCACTCCGGATATCGATCGCCGATCCGATATATTTATCAGATATAAAGATATAATGTTGAATCGAATTCATAGATGTACGATCTGACAGGATTCCAGCGGGACCTGCTGTACGTGATCGCTGGGCTCGACGAGCCGCACGGACTCGCGATCAAGGAGGAACTCGAGGACTACTACGAGAAGGAGATCCACCACGGCCGTCTGTACCCGAACCTCGATACGCTCGTCGAGAAGGGGCTCGTCGAGAAGGGCCAACGCGATCGCCGAACGAACTACTACACGCTCACGCGTCGCGGCCAGCGGGAGATCGACGCCCGCCAGGAGTGGGAAGCGCAGTACGTCGACGTCTAACGAGGAACCGGACACCAAACGTGAACGGCTTCAGCGACCCGATCACCGCGATCAGGGCGTGAGGCCAGCTTCTACAGGCGGCAGGCCGAGGGCAGTACGGCAGTTCACATTCGATAGCGACGCTCGTCGTCCCGTTGGGGATACTGTGACTCGCCGGCCATCTCGTCGACCGACATTCCCATCAGATACTCGTCGTAGGAGACGTCGTACCCGTTCCGCAGTTGGAAATCGAGGTCGCCGGTGTCGACGGTCGTACGGAACAGCGCGTGGATCCCTCGCCGGACCAGTTCGTCGGCGTCGGCGCCGGTCGCCGCGAGCAGCATCGCCAGTTCGGTTCGCGTCTCCCGGTCGAGCTCGACGTCGATCGACTCGCCGAGTTCGCCGTACGTCTCCTCGACGTCGGTCGTCAGGTCCTCGAGCGTCATAACTTTCCGCAACGGCCCGGCTCCGAAACCGCTTTCGGATCGGCTGCTTGTCGTGCGCCTCGGCGTCGAGGAATACTGATCGGGCAGTCGACGACCCGCGATCCCGACGTCCGTTCTCCGTTCGACAGGACCCCTGCCGGATCGATATCCGATCCGAACCAATCGATCGCGACGCGACCGACCCCACGGCGCGGCCGCTCTCCTTGCTCTTTATAAGTGCCCGCGGCCACAACGGCACGTATGACGAGTTCCGGGGATGACACCGCGATGGCGGGCAGTTCGAGCGGAACCGAGGACGTCGAACGTCCCGCCGACGTCGATCTTCCCGCGAACCTCGAGGACGTTCGGTCGGCGCTCATCGAGTGGTACGAGGCCGACCATCGCGAGTTTCCGTGGCGGGAGACCGAGGATCCCTACGCGATCCTCGTCTCGGAGGTGATGAGCCAGCAGACCCAGCTCGACCGGGTTCGCCCGGCCTTCGAGGCGTTCCTCGAAGAGTGGCCGACGGCCGCCGAGCTGGCCGCGGCCGACAGGAGCGACGTGGTGGGATTCTGGTCGACCCACTCGCTCGGCTACAACAACCGCGCGAAATACCTCCACGAGGCCGCACGGCAGGTTCACGAGGAGTATGACGGGGAGTTCCCGCGGACGCCGCAGGAGCTCCAGGAGCTGATGGGCGTGGGTCCGTACACCGCCAACGCGGTCGCCTCCTTCGCGTTCAACGCCGGCGACGCCGTCGTCGACACGAACGTCAAACGCGTGCTGTACCGCGCCTTCGACGTTCCCGATTCGGACGATGCCTTCGAGCGCGTCGCTTCACTCCTGTTGCCCGACGGCCG
This sequence comes from Halopenitus persicus, assembly GCF_900107205.1. GTDB lineage: Archaea > Halobacteriota > Halobacteria > Halobacteriales > Haloferacaceae > Halopenitus > Halopenitus persicus. Next base: position 65,121 of record NZ_FNPC01000001.1, read on the forward strand.
GTCCCGCGTCTGGAACAACGCGATGATGGAGCTCGGCGGGGTGGCCTGCGGGACGACGCCGCGATGTGACGAGGCGGGTTGCCCGTGGAGAGAGTGGTGCAGCGCCTACGAAACCGGCGACTTCACGGCGCCCGACGTCCCCACGCAACCCAGCTTCGAAGGGAGCCGTCGACAGTTCCGCGGACGGATCGTCCGGCTCCTCGGTGAGCAGGAGGAGATGGAGCTGGACGCGCTCGGCCATCGGATCCGTGTCGACTACACGCCCGACGGCGAACACGGACGCGACTGGCTTCGCGGCCTCCTCGCGGATCTGTCCGACGACGGGCTCGTCGAGGTTCGCGAACGCACGGACCGAACCGTGGTGCGACTCCGGGAGTGAGGAATGTCGGAACGACCGTCGGACTCCGGTGTCGACGGTGGTACCGGAGTCGGAACCGACGGCGATACCGAAGTCGAAACAGGCGGCGCTCTCGATGGGTGCACCGATGGCGACCCCGGGGACGGGCCTCGCGTGGAGGTCGGGAGGTACCGGATCGGGACGGACGCGACGCCGGCTGAGTTCCTCGCGACCGCGCGGGTCTACGCGCGGGCGGTCGCCGAGACGCACGATCTGACCGTCTCCGTGGGCGAGTTGGAGTGGGAGGTCAGCCGGCGCGCCAAACGGCGCGCCGGCGCGGTGCGACATCGGGACGGCGAGCCGAAGGCGGTCGTCCTCGCCTGGCTACAGTTCCGTAACCGCGGTTGGCGGGCGACCGCGGCAACGATCCGACACGAGCTGCTGCACGTCCACCTGCTGAACGAGCGCGATGACCCGAGCCACGGGCCGGCCTTTCGGCGCCTGGCGCAGGCGCTCGGAACGCACGTTCGCTGCGACCGGTTCGTCGACCCGACGTGGTGGGTCCGCTGTACCGACTGTGACGCCGAGCTCGCGCGCTATCGACGCTCGAAACTCGTCAAGAACCCCGATCACTATCGCTGCGGGGAGTGCGGCGGTCGGTATCGGGTCGTTCGGGCGGACGACGCCGACGGAGAGGAGTAATCGGGACCCGAAACCGGCCGCCGGATCGTGAGATGAGCGGCCGCGGCGACGATGATGAATGACGAGCAGTCGGCGCGAAACCGGATCGATGGCGTTGGAGAGTCGTCTCGCGACGGGGCGCCGAACACCCGCCTCGGCCGTCGCGAGCGGCGGTCAGGTCACGGGGTCGCTGCGTCGGCATCCGGGATAAACGTCCGGTCGGATCGCCGGCGAGCCCGAGACGTCGGACTGATCCGGGAACGGGGTACCAGCCCCCGAATTTTTGTACGCCGCGGGAGGGGAGACGATATGGACGATCCACACGTCGTCGGCGTCGTCGGCAGCCTCCGATCGCGGAGTCGAACCCGCGTCGTGGTTCGGACCGCTCTCGAGGGTGCCGACACGGCCGGTGCGACGACGGAGCTGCTCGACCTTCGCGAGTACGACCTTCCGCCGTTGAACCCCGACGTGGACGACCAGGGCGACGGCGCCGCGTTTCGCTCCGCAATCCGTGATGCTGATGCAGTCATTCTGGGAACGCCGATGTATCACGGATCCTGTTCGGGCGTGCTGAAGAACGCCCTCGACCACTGCGGGTTCGAGGAGTTCGAGGGCGTCACCGTCGGGCTGGTGGCCGTCGCCGGCGGCTCGTTCCCGATCACGGCGCTCGAGCACCTGCGGTCGGTCTGTCGCGCGCTCGACGCGTGGGTGCTCCCGTATCAGGCCGCGGTTCCGCGGGCCGGATCCACGATCGACGGCGGATCCATCACCGATCGCGACCTCCGCGAACGCGTCGAGACGCTCGGCGACCGGGTGGTCGCCTACCGGTCGATCGAGCCGGAGCCGTCGACCTTCGAGAGCGACCAGAACAAGGGTGCGTGACCGGTCACCGGGGGAATGCGCGCGGCCGAGAACCGGCAAAACGTGCAAACAGTTATCCCTCCGTGTTCAGTACGTTGTGACGAGTTCCCATGGCACTCTACGATCGGATCCTGGTCCCGACCGACGGATCGCCGGAGGGGGACCGGGCCGTCGAGCACGCGCTTCAGCTGGCGACGATCCACGGCGCCAGCGTCCATACGTTGTATGTGATCAACGTCTCGAGTTACGCCGGACTTCCGATGGAGTCGTCCTGGGAGGGCGTCGACGAGCTGTTGCGGTCCGACGCCGAGTCGGCCGTCGAGGAGGTCCGGTCGATAGCGGCCGACTACGACGTCCCCGTCGAGACGGCGATCGTCGAGGGATCGCCGAGCCGGGAGATCATCGATTACGCCGAGGAGGAGGGCTGTGACGTCATCGTGATGGGGACCCACGGGCGCGGCGGGATCGACCGGCTACTGCTGGGAAGCGTCGCTGAGAAGGTCGTCCGCGGTTCGTCGGTGCCGGTGCTCACGGTTCGTCTCGGCGAGGCGGACGGGGCGGAGGCGGCCGACGCCGCCGGCACGACGGGCGCCGCGGAGTCGCCCGAGACGACCGACGCGGACGCGAACTCGGCCGACGGTCCGTCCGGCTCGGAGGCCTCGGGAAGCGGGTGAATCCGGGGCCGCAGTGAGGGGAGGGAGCGGTAGGCGTCTGCGGTAGCGTCCGGGCAGTCACTCGACCGGACGGAGGTGTTCACAGTCCCCGGCGAGCACGGTTTCGGTCCCGTCGTCGGTCTCGAGGACGAGCGCGCCCGGGAACTCGACGTCGACCGCGGTTCCCTCGACGGTCCCGCTCGCCGTTTCGACCCGGACCGATCGGCCGATCGTGATCGCTCGATCGCGCCACTCCGCGAGCACGGAGTCCGGATCGGTCGTCAGTTCGTGGAACCGCTCGAGCAGCGTCTGCGTCACGTGCCGCCGGTCGACGTCCTCGCCGACCGCCGCGCGGAGGCTCGTGGCGCCCGGCGGGAGGGCCGCGGGGTCGACGTTCGCGTTCACGCCGATCCCGACGACGATCCACGAGACGCGGTCGGCTTCCCCGCGCATCTCGGTGAGGATCCCGGCGAGTTTGGCCCCGCCTCGGGCGTTCTCGTCCCGGTCGTCATCGTCCGTATCGTCCCGGTCGCCTTCGTCCGCATCGTCCCGGTCGCCTTCGTCCGCATCGTCCCGGTCGTCCTCGGGCCGATCGTCCCCGTCCCGGTCGTTCCCGTCCCGATCGGCGTCGGTCTCGGGGACGAGGACGTCGTTGGGCCATTTGATCCGGGCGTCAACCCCGGCGTCACGGCAGGCGTCCGTCGCCGCGACCGCCGCCGCGAGCGTGACGATCGGCGCGTGGGCGGGCGGCAGGTCCGGGCGGATCACCACGGAGGCGTAGATCCCGCCGGACGGCGCCGTCCAGTCCCGGTCGAGCCGACCGCGGCCGCCGGTCTGCTCGTCGGCGATCACGGCGACGTCGGTTCGCCCCGCCTCGGCGAGTTCGCGGGCCCGATCGTTGGTGGACCCGATCGCGTCGTGGAACTCGATCCCGTATGGAGCGTCCGATCCGTACCGGATCGCTGCCGCTCCGTACGTCGGCGCATCGGTCACGACGTATCCGTCATCCCCGCTCTCGATCTCGAATCCCCGGTCCCGAAGCGCCTCGACGTGCTTCCAGACCGCAGCCCGGGAGACGTCGAGCTGCTCGGCGAGATCGGGGCCGGAAACGGGTCCCGATTCGAGCGCGTCCAACAGCGCGCGACGAGTGTCCATACGGTCTCTGATCGACGCGGCGAGATAGTGGTTCCGCCGTCGGGCGTCGGCGATGCGCCGTCGGTTGTCGAGGAATGCACCGTCGGTCGCGGTCGGGTGTCCGCCACCCGCCGCACGGATTGACCGACCCGAGGACGGAGCATACAAGCCGTCCCCGCCCGACCCGACCGTATGGTCACGTTTCTCGCCGGCGGCACGGGGACGCCGAAGCTGTTGCAGGGGGCGACCCGCGTCTGGGATCCGGGATCGATCACGGTCGTCGGCAACACCGGCGACGACGTCGAGATCGGCGGTCACCTCGTCTGCCCGGACGTCGACACCGTCCTCTTCTGGGGCGGCGACGTTCTCGACCGCGAGACGTGGTGGGGGATCGACGGCGACACCACCGCGACGCACGCCGAGCTCGACCGGCTCGCGGCCGCCGCCGGTCTCGAGACGGGGCCGCGGTATCTTTCCGACGAGGCCCAGACCGCCGGCCGTCGGATCGCGAACTGGCGGCGGTTCTCCGGCGTCGCCGAATTCCTCGAGATCGGCGACCGCGACCGCGCCGTCCACATCACGCGAACGAGCCTGGTCGATGAAGGGCTGTCGCTGACGGAGGTCACGCGAACGCTCGCGGACGCGTTCGACCTCGCGGTCGACCTGCTTCCGATGTCCGACGACCCGGTCGCAACGATCGTTCACACCGACGCGGGGCCGCTCCACTTTCAGGAGTACTGGGTCGCCCGTCGTGCGACGCCGACCGTCGAGGACGTCGAGTTCCGCGGGGCAGACCGGGCAACGCCCACGGAGGCCGTCGAGGCCGCCCTCTCGGAGCCGGTCGTGATCGGGCCGTCGAATCCCGTGACGAGCATCGGGCCGATGCTCGCGCTGCCCGGCGTCGAGGCCGCGCTGCGGGAGACGCCGGTCGTCGCGGTCTCGCCGTTCGTCGAGGACGACGTCTTCTCGGGACCGGCCGCCGATCTGATGGACGGCGTCGGCTACGATCCCAGCACCGCCGGCGTGGCGGCAGCCTACCCCTTCGCAGACGCGTTCGTCCTCGACGATGCCGACGGGACCGACCTCGACCGCGATGTCGTTCGGACCGACACCCGCATCGAGGACGGCGACGACGCCGAACGCGTGGCTCGTGCCTGTCGATCCGCACTCGAGACGGGTCGGTGAACGATGGGGTGAAATGGATGGCTCCCGAGGAACACGATGAGATGGATCGGGACCGTGGCGAGAGAGCGCCGAAACGCCGAAAGCCGGAGCCGGAACGCCGAAAGTCGGAGCCGGAACCGGAATGTGGCGAAACGGCTCCCTTCGATCCGCCGGTGGCGGTCGCGAGCCTCAGCGGCCGGTCCGACGCGGCGTGGGCTCGAGCCGCGGCCCCGCACGTCGGCTGTGCCGTCCTCGGCGGGATCGCGGTCGATCCGGCCAGCCGGGCCGCCGCGCGCGACCTCGTCGACCGCGGTCGCGAGGAGTTCCTCCCGTCCGATCCGGTCGCGTTCGTCGACGCTCAGCTGGACGCCCTCGCGGACGTGCCGCTTCGGCCGGCCGTCAACGTCCGGAGCACGACGGCCGCCCCGATCGAGCGCGTCGCGGGGATCTGTGCGACCCACGGCGCGATCCTCGAGGTGAACGCCCACTGCCGCCAGCCGGAGCTGCGTGCGGTCGGCTGCGGCGAGGCGTTGCTTGCCGACCGGGACCGGCTCTCGGAGTACGTCGCGGCGGCCGCGGACGCGGGCGCGACGGTAAGCGTGAAGGTCCGGGCGGAGGTACCCGGCGTCGACCTGCCTGCCGTCGCTCGGTCGATCGAGGACGCCGGCGCCCGCATCCTCCACCTGGACGCGATGGATACCGAACGCGCCGTGGCCGACGTCGCGGCCGCGACCGACCTGTTCGTGATCGCCAACAACGAGGTTCGCGGCCGCGAGAGCGTTCGGGAGTACGCCGCGTACGGGGCCGACGCGGTGAGCGTCGGGCGCCCGAGCGACGAGCCGGCCGTCCTCGAGCGCGTCGCCCGCGCGGCGGCCGAGTTCGTTTCGGAACCCGGATCCGGCTCAAACCGTAAAACCGGAACCGGATCACGAACCGATTCACCGCGAAATCCGGAGGATGCGTCGCCGTGACCGGGAACGGTTCCGAGAGCGGGCGGGTGGTTTCGGACGAGGCGAACCGGCCCGGCGACCGCGACCGAGCCACGCTCCCGGAGGACGCCTCGCGGACGCCGGCCGAGAACGCGCAGTTGGCGCTGCTGCTCGAGGTCGCCGGCACGCCGAAGCCCGGCAACGTCGACCGGGCGCGTGACCTCGAGGACCTCCGGTTCGAGCACTTCCTCGCGGGCGCGATCGGAGCCGGCGAGGGACTCCGTCGCGCCGAGCGCGGCGCCCGCGTCGGGGTCGCGTTCGAACGCGCGGTCGCCGGGATGAGCCGCCAGTCGGGCGGGAACACGCAGTTCGGCTGTCTGCTCCTGCTCGTCCCGCTCGTCTCGGCCGCGGCTCGGGAACGCCTCACCGCCGACGGTCTCGAGCGCATCGTCGCCGACACGACCGTCGCGGACGCGGTGGCGTTCTATCGGGCTTTCGAACACGTCGACGTCGCGGTTCGCGATCCCCCGGCGGATCTGGACGCTCTCGACGTTCGTCGCGGGTCGGCCGCCGCGTCCACCCTCAGGGACCGCGGTCTGACGCTCGCGGACGTGCTGGCACTGTCGACCGAGACCGACTCGGACGACCGGATCCCTGACTGGAACGCGGTCGAGTGGACGACCGGCTTCGAGCGAACGTTCGCGGTCGCCGACTCGATACGGAACGGTACGGGACCGGTCGGCGACCGCGTCGCCCGGGCGTTCATCGACCTGCTCGCCGACCGGCCGGACAGCCTCGTGGCGACCGCCCACGGCCCGGCAGTCGCGCGGGAGGTTTCCGAACGCGCCGCTGCCGTTCGGGGCGATCCCGAGGCCGCGAACGAACTCGCGGACGCGCTCGTCGAGGAGAACATCAACCCGGGGACGACCGCCGACACGGTCGCGGCCGGGATCTTCGTCGCGCTCGAACGGGGGCTGTCCGTGTGACCCGATCCGATGACGGGGACGGGATCGTCGATCCGGAGCGATTCGATCCCGAGGACGAGCGGACGCGCGTCCTTCCCCGAACGACGGGGAACGACTGGCCGGTCGACCTGCAGGGCGTGACCGAGACGGTCGTCGCGACGCGCGGTCCCGACGGGGCGTGGAATATGGCGGCGCTTGGCGTTCACGCTCCGGGTCGGGACGCGTCCGACGCTGGGGCGGACGAAGCGAGTGCGGCTCCGACCGCACGAACCTACGGCCGAACGCGGACCCGGCGGAACGTCGAGCGCACCGGTCGCGGCGTGATCCAGTTCACGAGCGACCCGCGGGAGTTCGTCGACGCGGCGCTGACGATCGACGAGCGATCGGATCCCCTGCTGGCGAACGCGGACGCGTACGTCGAGGTCGAGTTCACGCGCGTCGACCGCACCGTCGAGGCCGGCACCGAGATCCACGCCTGGGCGCTCGAACCGGTCGCGGGACGGATCCTCGAGGAACGAGTCCCCCGGACGAATCGGGGATTCGGCGCGGTCATCGACGCGACCGTCGCCGCGTCGCGGCTCGACGTCGAGGGGTTCGACGAGGACGAGCTGTGCGGCCGGCTGCGGTATTTCGCCGACACGGTCGACCGCTGTGGCGGGCCGCGGGAGCAGGCGGCGTTCGAGCGCATCGACGACGCGACCGGCTGGCGCGATCGATGCTGATTGCCGGCCTCGCCTGGCGCCAGGCGAGCAGACGCCGGACGAGCAGACGCCGGACGCGATCGATGCTGACCGCCAGGCGCGACCGGCGTAACGAGCCACCGTACGGCCGAACGGGGCGCTCGTGCCGGAACGAACCCTTTTAGTTCGCGCCGCCGGTACCGCCGGTATGGCCATCAAACCCAAATACATCAAGCAGCTGGGGAACGTCCTCATCCAGGAGTACCCCGACTCGTTCAACACCGACTTCGAGACGAACAAGGAGAGCGTCGAGGCGCTCACGACGGTCGAGTCCAAGGGCGTCCGAAACCGGATCGCCGGGTACGTCACGCGGAAGAAGGCCCAGTCGGCCGCCTCCGCGGCCTAACCGTCGGCTCTCATCCCCTTTCGACCCGACTCCCCCTCCCGGACCGTTCTCCGACCGCCCGACGGTCGATCGTGGCGCGTTTTCGCCCAGGGTTTATCCCCGAAGCCGCGGCCATCTCGCCGGGATGGACCCCGTGCTCCGGCCGGTCGTCGACCCGACGTTCGCGGTCGCCGCGCTCGCGTTCGTGGCCGGCGGCGCCGCTCTCGGGACGGTCAGCGGACTGATACCGGGGTTACACGCGAACAACTTCGCGCTGGTGCTCGCCGGCGCCGCGCCGAGCATCCCCGCGGACCCGTTGCTGGTCGGCTGCGCGATGCTCGGCGCGGGCGTGGTCCACACGTTTCTCGACGTCGTCCCCTCCCTCTCGCTTGGCGTTCCGGACGCCGCGATGGCGGTCGCCTCGCTGCCCGGCCATCGGCTGGTGATCGCCGGCCGGGGCCGCGAGGCGTTGCGGCTCTCCGCGGTCGGATCGGGACTGGCGGTCCTGATCGCCGTCCCGCTGGCGGTTCCGGTCACGTGGGTGATGGTCCACGCATACCCGACGATCCGGGCGAACATCGGGATCGTCCTCGCCGCGGTCGTCGGGTTCCTCCTCGTGACCGAGTCCTCGCGGCACGCCGCCGTCGCCGGCTTCGGCGTGTTTCTCGCCAGCGCGCTTCTGGGATCGGTCACGCTCGACGTCGATCCGAACGCGCCGCTTTCGACCGGCGGGATGCTCGCGCCGCTTTTCACCGGCCTCTTCGGCGCGCCGGTTCTCATCGACGCCATCGACGGCGCCGGCGTTCCGCCCCAGTCGGACGCCCGGATCGCGATGGACCGTCGGCCGCTCGGCATCACGGCCGCTGCGGGGTCGTTCGCGGGGGCGATCGTCGGCTATCTGCCGGGCGTCTCGGCGGCGATCGCCGCGACGGCGGCAACCCCCCTCGTGCCACGCTCGGATGCCGACCGGGGATTCGTGGTCGCCACGAGCGGCGCGTCGACGAGCAACACCGTCTTCGCGCTGTTCGCGCTCGTCGCGCTGGGCGTGCCCCGAACCGGCGTAATGGTCGCAATGGAGGAGGTTGCCGTCCCGTTCGCTCTCCCGGTTCTGCTCGCTGCGACCGCCCTCGCCGCCGGGATCGGGTTCTGCGTGCTGCTTCTGGTCGGCGACGCGTACCTCCGGATCGTCGGCAGAACCGACTATACCCGGCTCTCGCTCGGTGTGCTCGTCTTTCTCGTCGGGCTCTCGTTTCTGTTCGCGGGGGTGGTCGGCGTCGGTACGCTCGTCGTCGCCGCGGCGTTGGGGCTCGTGCCGCCGCGGGTCGGCACCCGGCGCGTCCATCTGATGGGGGTGTTGATCGGCCCGTTGCTGCTGGGATCGTGACCCGACGATACCGTGACCCAACGCCACCGTGACCCAACGAGTGCAGCGTCGTAGCACGGCCACCGGGCGGTACGGCTCCGGGAATCGATCCCGACCGGATGCAAAGAACAACGGTTAAAAGTCGCGCACCGGTTCATCAGAGTATGAGCGACAGTCAGCAGCAGGCGGCCACTCAGTGCGTCTCCTGCGGGATCCAGGTCGCCGGGATGAACGCCGCCCGGTTCGATTGCCCCGAGTGCGGCACGAACATCAGCCGGTGCGCGAAGTGCCGCAAGCAGAGTAACCTGTACGAGTGTCCCGACTGCGGCTTCCGGGGGCCCTAACGATGGGTGACGTCGCGGCCAAGATCAAGGTGATGCCGAACGGTCCCGAGGTCGACCTCGACGAGCTCCAGGAGCTGCTCGAGGACTCGCTCCCGCAGGGCGCGAAGATCCGCGGGTTCGAACGCGACGACGTCGCGTTCGGCCTCGTCGCGCTGCTGCCGACCGTGATCGTCCCCGACGACGCGGGCGGCACCGAGGCCGTCGAGGAGGCGTTCAGCGGCGTCGAGGGCGTCGAATCCGTCTCGGTCGAGAACGTCGGCCGCCTGTAACGCCGGCCGTTCGCCTCGATTTTTCGTCTCATCGGCCGTCAGCCGAGGGGTTCTCTGACGCCGGAGTCGTCGTTTCAGCACACGACGACGCCGGCCGTCAGTCAAAGCTGCTGATCAGTTGATCGAAAAACGAGCCAGGGCGGGGATTTGAACCCCGGAAGTCTCGATTACAAGTCGAGTGCATGAACCGCCCATGCTCCCCTGGCACGGGACCGGATTGTCGACCCTCCTTTGAGTCAGTATCGGTTTTCCGGCCGAACCGGTCCGCGTCGTCACCGGGTTCCGCATCGAACGCGGGGTTCGCGGCCGGTCGTCGGTCACCGGTCGGGAAGTTTCTTCTCGAGCTCGACACGGTGGAGTTCGTACCCGCGTCGGCGGTAGAGGCGGCGCGCGTCGACGTTGCTCGCCATCGCCTCGATCCCGACGACATCGACTCCTGCCGCCGCGAGCCGACGTTCCCCGCGATCGAGAAGCGACGAGCCGATCCCACGGCCACGGGCTCCGGGTTGGACGAACAGCGCATCGACGAACCCCCGGTCCGCGTCCCGTTCGTAGGACCCGCGTTCGCGGGAAACAAGCACGAAACCGACCGGATCGTCTCCTGAAGATGCCTCCCCCGGGGGAGCATCCTTCGTCGGCCGCACCCGCGCGAGAAAGACCTCCTCCGAGACGATGCCCTCCGCGAGCCTGTCTCGCACGACTTGCGCGTTGGGTTCGACGCGGAGGTGTGAGCCCGCCTCCCGTTGATCGCTCGCGAGCGCGAGCCACAGGTCGACGAGCGCATCGAGCTCCGCCATCGTGGCCGCGACGACCGTGTGCTCCGGTTCGTTCTCGCCCGTTTCGCACTCGCCAGTCGCTTCGTTCTCGTCGTCCGCCTCATCCCGGTCGTTCGTTCCGTTCCGGTCGTCCGCTTGTCGTTCCGTCATTGATCAGTCCGTCCGTCGGATCGGCGTTCCCGATCGCGGTCGGGTGAAGCGACCGCGGAGGTGATCCGGCCGACCCGCCACGATCGACCGTGGTGTGGTACCATCATTGACCGAGAGCGAAGAGTTATTTACGCCCGACGTACCCAAGTATCGTGTGAACCTAACGCATGGGCCTTACTAAAGCACTCGATCGAGGGCGAGAAACCGTCCGCGGACGCCCCCTGATACTCATCACGTGGCTCGCCGGCGTGCTGCTCGCGCTCGATATCCTCGCCAGACTCGCGGGCGTCGAGATCGCGCTCGCCGCCGGGCGGAGTTTCGGCGGGTCGATGTCGGCGGCGCAGTTCGGCAACCTCGTCTGGAACGGGGTGATCGTCGGGCTCATCTTCGGGCTCGCCGGGATCGGCCTTTCGATGACCTACAGCATCCTCAACTTCGCCAACTTCTCGCACGGCGACCTCCTGACCACCGGCGCGTTCACCGGCTGGGGCGCCGCGCTCCTGATCGCCGGTTGGGGGCTCGCCGAGACGGGCTCGCTCGTCCTCGTTCGGGCTGCCGGGGGGCCGAGCCCGAACGAGATCGGCGCCTCGGTCATCCAGGCCCCGATCGCGATCGTGATCGGCGTCGTCGTCGCCGCCGTCGCGACCGTTCTGGTGACCGTGGCGATCGACCGCGCCGTCTATCGCCCGATGCGCGACCGCGGCGGGATCCCGCTGCTCATCGCCAGCATCGGCGTGGCGCTCGCGCTGCGGTACGTCGTACAGTTCGTCTTCGGCTCCCGGAGCCGCGGCGTGACCGCGACCGAGGGCGTTCGAACCACGGTCGCGGGCGTGGGCGTCAACCTCCACGAGCTGACCCTGTTCGTCGTCGCGCTCGTCCTGATGGTCGGAATGCACCTCCTCCTCCAGCGGACCAAGCTGGGGACGGCGATGCGGGCGATGGCCGACAACAAGGACCTCGCGCTCGTGACGGGGATCCCCACGGAGCGGGTCGTCACCGCGACGTGGGTTCTCGGCGGCGCGCTCGCGGGCGTCTCGGGGTTCCTGTACGTGCTCGAGCGCGGAACCATCGAGTTCAACATCGGCTGGTTCCTCCTGCTTTTCATCTTCGCCGCCGTCATCCTCGGCGGGATCGGATCGATCTACGGCGCGATCGCGGGCGGGCTCGTCATCGGGCTCGTCCACGAGGTCTCGCTGGTCTGGATCTCCGGCGACTTCAACGCGGCCGCCGCGTTCCTGATCATGATCCTCGTGCTACTGTATCGCCCCGAGGGGCTCTTCAGCGGGGTGACCACCGCGTGACCCATCGCCTTCGTCCCGACGGCGGTGCTCGTGGATCGGGCGACGCTGATCGCGAACCGAGCGGCGTTCGCGGATCGGGCGGCGATGCCTCCGGTTCGGACGACGACGATCGCGGATCCGGTGACGGCGGCCGCGGAACGCCACGCGGGAAGTCGGCCGCCGGCGCCGTCCGGGACGCGGTCGAACGGACGCTCGGCGGCAACGACCTCGCGGTCGTGCTCGCCACGCTGGGAGCCATCTATCTGCTGTTCACGCTGTTCGTGCTCGTTGCCAACGACTTCGAGATCACGACGAGCACGATAAACGCGATCGCCAGCACGCTCCGGCTGCTCACGTTCTTCGCCGCCTCCTATGCGGTCCTGGCGCTCGCGTTGAACCTCCATTGGGGATACACCGGCCTGTTCAACATCGGCGTCGCCGGATTCATGGCGGTCGGGGTCTACACGATGGGGCTGCTCTCGTCGCCGCCGGACGCGACTTCCGGGATGGGGCTCGGGCTCCCGCTCCCGATCGGGATCATCGGCGGGATGGTCGCGGCCGCGCTGGTCGGACTGATCGCAGCGCTCCCGGCGCTGCGTCTCGAGGCGGACTACCTCGCGATCGTGACGCTCGGGCTCTCGGAGATCATCCGCCTGACGATGAACTCGGGCCAGCTCTCGAGCTGGACCGTCGAGACGTTCGGGTTCGGCACCGGCGGCGGTTCCGGGCTCAACCTCCCCGCCCGCCCGACGGACGCGTTGTTCGAGGGCGGCGCGGGCGAGGCGCTGCTTGCGACGCTGACCGGGATGGGGGTTCGGCGGTCGATCGTCGTCGACGCCGCCTATCTGTTCGTCGTGATCGCGTTCGTCGTCGGGGTCTACTGGCTGCTCTCGCGGGTGGGAGCCTCGCCGTTCGGTCGCGTTCTCAAGGCGATCCGCGACGACGAACTCGTTGCCCGGTCGCTGGGGAAGGACACCAGACTGTTCAAGATCAAGGTGTTCATGCTGGGCTGTGCGCTGATGGGGCTTGGCGGGATCCTCTGGCAGGGCTCGTACGGATACGTCAACCCCAACTCGTTCCGGCCGATCGTCACCTTCTACGTCTTCGTCGCGGTCATCATCGGCGGCTCGGGGTCGAACGCCGGCAGCATCGTCGGGTCCATCCTGTTCGTTGGGCTGCTCTTCGAGGGACCGCGGCAGTTCGGCGGGATCGTTCAGAACGCGATGGAACTGGGCGACGCGCCGGCGACGTTCGCCGGCGCGGTCGGTCCGCTGACGGGGCTCGACCCGACGCCGCTGCTCGCGTACGGCCTCGAGAACATCAGCGCGCTCCAGTTCGTTCTCCTCGGCGTGGTCCTGATCGTGATCATACAGCGACGACCCGACGGCGTCCTCGGGCACCGAACCGAAACGGCCGCCGCGGTCGACCTCGGGGAGCGTCCCGCTGCCGGAGCCGCCCCGGACGCGAGCCGCGACTCGGCGACGGACGCCGGGTCGGCGTCCGGTTCGGGAGGTGACGCCGATGAATAGCGGCGTCGACGCCCCTGACGAGGAGGCCTCGGAGAACGGCGCGGCGTCGGCCGGGAAGGCGGACGACGCGGACGTTCCCGACGCGGTCGACGTCGTCGGCGTGGACGAAGCGGTCGCCGGCGGGAGCGACGAGTCGGCTGCGGACGGAACGACTCACGAGCCCGAGACGCAGGATTCGGCGGTCGAACGGCGCGCGGCGGAGACGCCGCCGGACGTCCGGCTCCAGGTTCGGAACCTGCGAAAGTCCTTCGGGGGGGTCGTCGCCGTCGACGACATGAGCTTCGCGGTCGAGGCGGGGACGATCACCGGATTGATCGGCCCGAACGGCGCGGGCAAATCGACGACCTTCGACTGCATCACGGGCGCACACGAGCCGGATGGGGGGACCGTCCGGTTCAACGGCGAGGACATCACCGGGCTTCGGCCGGACCAGATCGCCAGCCGCGGGCTGGTTCGAACGTTTCAGATCGCCAGGGAGCTTCCGGAGATGACGGTCCTCGAGAACCTGATGCTCGCGCCGCCCGACCAGGTCGGCGAGCGACTGTGGCGCTCGGTCGTCCCGGGCGCACGCAGGGGCGTGGTCGAACAGGAACGGGCCCTTCGGGACCGCGTCTGGGAGACCCTCGAGTTCTTCGAGATCGACCATCTCGCCCGGCAGGAGGCGGGGGCGTTGTCCGGCGGCCAGCGGAAGCTGCTGGAGATGGCCCGTGCGATGATGACCGACCCGGACCTGCTCCTGCTCGACGAACCGCTCGCCGGCGTGAATCCGACCCTCGAGGAGAAGCTGCTCGACCGGATCCACGACCTGCGCGACCAGGGATACACGTTCCTGATCGTGGAACACGACATGGACGTCATAATGGACCACTGTGAACACGTCATCGTGATGCACCAGGGATCGCTGCTGGCGGAGGGACCGCCGGCGGAGATCCGGTCGAACGAGCGCGTCATCGATGCGTACCTCGGGGAGGACCTCGAATGAGCGACGCAGCGGGCGACGACCGAACGGGCGACGAGACGGACGTTCAAGCGAGCGACGGCGAGACGGACGTCCAAGCGAGCGACGGCGAGACGGATGTCCGATCGGACGTTGACGCGAATGACGTTCGAGCGCGGACCGACCCCCGCGCGAGCGCTCCGGAGGACGCGATCCTTCGGGTGCGGAACCTCGATGCGGGCTACGGCGACCTGCAGATCCTGACCGACGTCGACCTGGACGTCGGCGACGGCGAGTACGTGACGATCGTCGGCCCCAACGGGGCTGGGAAGTCGACCGTGATGAAGTCCGTGTTCGGGCTGACGACGCACCTGGGCGGGACGATCACCTTCCGGTCCGAGCCGATCCACGAGCTCCCGCCCGAACGGATCATCCACCAGGGGATCAGCTACGTGCCGCAGTCGGACAACGTGTTCGCGGGGCTGAGCGTGCGCGAGAACCTCGAGATGGGGGCCTACATCCTGGACGAGGTTCCCGAATCGCGGATCGAGACGATCTACGACCGGTTCCCCGTCCTCCGTGACCGGCAGGGACAGAAGGCGGGCACGCTGTCGGGCGGACAACGGCAGATGGTCGCGATGGGTCGCGCCCTGATGTTGGATCCTGACCTCCTCCTGTTGGACGAACCCTCGGCCGGGCTCGCGCCCGACCTCGTGCAGGACATGTTCGACCGCATCGACCGGATCAACGACGACGGGACGGCGGTCCTGATGGTCGAGCAGAACGCGAAGCAAGCGCTGCGCCGCTGTGACCGCGGCTACGTGCTCACGCAGGGACGGAACGCCTACACCGACGCCGGCGACCGGCTGCTCGCCGACGAGGAGGTCCGCCGGAAGTTCCTCGGCGGGTAGCGGCCACACGACGTCCGACGGCGGGCGGCGGGACGGACTGGCGGTCGTCAGTACTCGATCCCGACCGCGTCGTCACTCGATCTCGATCGTTTCGACGTTCACGACCTCGCCGTCCTGGTAGCGGAAGACGTTGTACGAGACCGCCTGCATATCGCCGTTATCGTCGAAGTTGACCCGCGAGGACGCGCCCTGGTAGTTGATCGCCTCGCCGTTGGCGGCCATCGACACGCCCTCCGCGAGGTTCTCGGGCGTGATCTCCGTCCCGTCGGGGTTGGCGACCGCCCGAAGGTTGTCGCGGACGTCGGTCCCGGAGGGATCGGCCGCGTCGGCCGCGGCGCTCGCGAGAATGATGACCGCCGCGGCGTCGTAGGCGTGCGCGTTGAACACGCCCGGCTCGGTGTCGTACTGCTCCTGATACATCTCGACGAACCGTTCGTTGCCGGGGCCGCTCGACCCGGGCGAGGTCCCCCAGACGTTGTTCATCGGGTTGCCGACCTCCTCGGGCAGCGTCGAGTCGTTGAGGCCGTCGGTGACGAGGATCGGGACGTCGTAGTCGCTGGCGTATTCGTTGTAGTAGTCCCGGAACAGCGTGATCCCCGACTGCGGGAAGCCGACGACCATCAGGATGTCGGGGTTGTCGTTGAGCGCCTCGCTGATCTGTGAGGAGTAGGACGCCTGCTCGGGCGCGAAGGAAACGCGGTTGACCGCCTGGCCGTCGTTCTCCTCGAAGCCGGCGACGAACTCCTCCTCGAGCGCCTGGCCGTAGTTGTCGTTGAGATAGAGCGTGCCGACCGTCGACGCCTCGAAGCGGTCGACGGCCAGGTCCGCGAGCACCGGTCCCTGGAGCGCGTCGGACGGACACGTCCGGTAGATGTAGTCGTCGTCGTCGAGGTCGGTCACCGCCGGCGCGGTCGACGACGGCGAGATCCCCACGATCCGGTTCGGAATGTAGACCTGCTGTGCCACCTGGAGGTTGACGTTCGACGCCGCGGGGCCCACGACCGCGGGCATCCCCGCGTTGACGAGGCCGTTCGCCTCCGAGATCCCCGTCTGCGGGTTCGTCTGCGTGTCCCCCGTCTCGGTCTCGACGGTGAACTCCGTCTCGCCCTCGAGCTGGTGTGCCGGAAGAAGCGCTCCGTCACGGATCGGTCCGCCGAGACTCCCCAGATCGCCGGTTTCGGGCATCAGAACGCCGTAGTCGATCGTCGCTCCGGCGTCGCCGTTGCCGCCGCCGTTCCCGTTACCGCCGCCGTTTCCGTTGCCGCCGCCGTTCCCGTTGCCGTTCCCCCCACCGTTGCCGTTACCGCCGCCGTTACCGCCGCCGTTGCCGGCACAGCCGGCGATGGAAACGATGCTGACTCCGGCCGCACCCTGGAGCACGTCGCGTCGTCGAATGTCGCGTGTCATACCGGTTTGGTACAATGACGCAATGTATTATAAAACTGCGGTTAAAACACCCGAGATACCGCCGTTCTCCGGGGTTTCCATCGGTGACGGACGCCGCGCGCCGCTCAGACCTCCTGACAGTCCGGACAGACGAGTCGGCCGTCGTGATGCTCGAGGGTCGCCGACAGAGTGCCACAGACCTCGCAGATGCTCTGTGTCGGTTCCGCCTCGTTCCGTTCGGCATCCCGTTCCAGGGACCTCGACCGCCGCTCCCCGTTCGCTCCGGGCTCGGCGTTCTCGAGCCGCTGCGTCGGCCGGGAGGCGAGCACGTCGTGCTCGGTGAGCACGCCGACCGCTCGCCCCTCCTCCGTGACGATCAGCCGGCTCGTTCCCTCGGCGATCAGCCGCTCCTCCGCGGCGTCGATCGGTTCGCCAGCCTCGATCGTCGGCGCCGGCGGACTCATCACCTCCCCGACCGTCGTCTCGTCCGGGTCGGTTCCCTCAAGGACCGCCGCGAGGGCGTCGCGCGGCGAGAGACAACCGACGGGTTCCTCGCCGCGAACGACCACGAGGCAGTCGGCGGGTTCGGCCACCAGCAGCGCCGCGGCCTCGCCGAGCTCGTCCGACTCGCTGACGCCCAGGAACTCCCTGTGCATCACGTCTCGGGTGGTGGTACCATTGTGCATACTGGTAGATCGGACGTGTCCGTGTAAAACCTACCTCCAGTACAGTTAACACGGATGGGAACCTATCTCACTGATCGGCGCGTCGAACCGACCTGGGGCCGGTCAGGCGTCGGCGCCGACGAACGTCTCGGCGCCCTCGTAGAACCAGTAGCCCGCCTCGCGCATCGCCCGGCCGAGCTCCCGGTGGAACTCGACGAAGTCGGCGAACTCCTCCCGATCGACGTTGTCGAAGATCTCCTCGACGGAGACGACGGTCTCGTAGTCGATCCGGACCGGATGGTCGCCGTACTCCTCGACGTACTCCGCGGCCGACAGCGGGAAGTCCTCCTCCTCGTCGATCTTCTTCGCGAGGACCGCGTGGCCGTACTTCCGCTTGCCCTCGCTCCCCTCCTCGCCGTCGGGGTCGTGTGGCCAGTCCATACCCCGGTTTCGCGATCGGGTGGCATAGTCGTTACGTTCCTGTCGATCCCGCATCGGATCGATTCCGCGTCGGGGCGATCGCGCGTTCAGTTGATCCCGCGTTCGCTCGATCCCGCGTTCAGTCGACTCCACGCCCGACCGGCGAACGTGTCGCCCTCGACGGACGTGTCGCCCTCGACGGACGTGTATCCTCGGCGAACGGGTCAGCGGTCGAGACCGCCCCGTGCTTTGACCCGCATGATCTGCCGGACGTTTCGGTAGATCTCCTCCGGCGAGGTGTCTTCCGTGGGGTCATACAGGTCGGAGACCCGATAGAGGATCGCCGCGACCTGCTGGCTCTCGGAGCTGTCCCCGCGAACGTCCTCGGCGACCGCCCGGAGGGCTCGCCGCGTTTCCGCGGCGTCGTCAGGGATCGCGTGAGCGTCGGGCGTCGCGTCGGCGTCGGTGGCGTCGGACGTCGCGTCGGCATCGGTGGCGTCGGACGTCGCGTCGGCGTCGGTCATCACATCCGCGCGGGCGTCCGCATCCGCGTCCTCGTCGCCCGTCATCATCACGCCTGCTCCACCGCTTGGCGGCGACGGACGACGCCGGCGTTGTTCGCGACGGCCTCGCTGATGGCCGCGAACGCCTCGGCCGTCTCCCCCTCGCCCAACACGATCGGCTCCCCGCCATCGCCGCCGGTTCGGACGGCGGGGTCGAGCGGAACGCCGCCGAGAAACGGCAGGTCGTGCTCGGCCGCCAGCCGCTCGCCGCCGCCCTCGCCGAAGACGTCGTGGACGCTTCCACAGTCCGGACACCGGAAGCCGGCCATGTTCTCGGCGACGCCGAGCACGTTGGTGTCGTGTTTTCCGAACATCCGAAGTCCCTTGACCGCGTCGTCGAGCGCCACCTCCTCCGGGGTCGTCACGATCACCGCGCCGGTCAGCGGCAGCGTCTGGAGGATGGTCAGCTGCGTGTCGCCGGTCCCCGGCGGGAGATCGAGCACGAGGTAATCCAGCCCGCCCCAGTCGACGTCCTCGACGAGCTGGGTGATGATCTTGTGCACCATCGGGCCGCGCCAGATGACGGGGTCGTCCTCGCCGGTGAGAAAGTCCATACTCATCACGCGCATTCCGTGCTGCTCGGGCGGGACGATCGTCTCGCCGTCGGTCCGCGGCGGCGTCTCGGCGCCGACCATCCGGGGCACGTTGGGGCCGTAGACGTCGGCGTCGAAGAGGCCGACGCTTGCCCCCATATCCGCCAGGCCGGCCGCGACGTTGACCGCCATCGTCGACTTCCCGACGCCGCCCTTCCCCGAGGCGACCGCGATGACGTTCTTCACCTTCGGGAGGACCTGCTCGTCCGGGGCGACCGCGGTCGGGATCCGCGCGGACAGCTCCGGGTCGAGACCGGCATCCGTGAGCGTCGTTCGCACCTCCTCGGCGATCGCCGTCTCGGTCGGCGAGTAGGGCGCCCCGAGCGCGAGCGAGACGCTGGCCGTGGTCCCGTCCTCGCGAACCGTCACGTCGTTCACCAGCCCGAGGGAGACGATGTCGTCGTCCAGGTCGGGGTCGACCACCGACCGGAGGAGATCGCGTACGCCGGGTTCGTCCATACCCGAGGGGAGGCGTGTCGGTCGAATAAGGGTTGTGTCACGGGTGGGTCCGCGGCCGACCGCGTTCGACCGCGGCCGGCTCGAACGACCGAAACCGATCCCGACCAGCCGCGACCGAGCGGAACCCGCCGCGACCGACTGCGACCGCTCCCGACTGACCGCACCGACCGGACCCGATCGCTTTTAGGGTCCCTCCGCCACCCGACGGTATGTTCGGAACGAGCGGCGTTCGCGGTCCGGTCGGGGAGGAGGTCACGGCTGCCCTCGCGGTCTCGATCGGCCGCGCGCTCGGGATCGAGACCGACGCGGTCGTCGTCGGTCGCGACGTTCGTGACTCCGGGCGGGCGCTCGTCGACGCGCTCGCCGCGGGGCTGGTCGAATCGGGAACCGACGTCCTCGACGTCGGCGTCGCCGCGACGCCGACCATCGCCCGAGCCGTCGGCGGCGCGGACGCCGACGCCGGCGTCGCGGTCACCGCCTCACACAATCCCCCGTCGGACAACGGCTTCAAACTCTGGACGCCCTCCGGGCAGGCCTTCGACGCCGCCGCCCAAAACCGGATCGCGGACCGCGTCCGGTCGGACGCGTTCGACCCGGCCGATCCGAACGACCACGGGCGCCGCCACGGGTTCGGCGACGTCTTCGAACGCCCCGCGACCGACAGCCACCGAGCGGCGATCGTCGATGCCGGACGCCGAGCGCTCGCCGGCGTCGGCGAACGCGGGGCGGCCGCGCCGCTCTCCGGAACCCGCGTCGTCGTCGATCTGGGGAACGGGACGGGCCGCGTCACGGCCGACGCGCTCGTCGAACTCGGCGCCACGGTCGAGACGCTCAACGGCCAGCGGGACGGCCGCTTTCCGGGCCGGCCGAGCGAGCCGACCGCCGAGACCTGTGCGTCGCTCCGGTCCCACGTGGCCGGAACCGACGCCGACCTCGGGATCGCCCACGACGGCGACGCGGACCGGATGATGGCGGTCGCGGACGACGGGCGCTTCCTTGAGGGCGATGCGCTGCTCGCCCTGCTTGCGCGCGCCGCCGTCGCCGACGCCGAAACCGGGGCCGACGCGGATGCCGAAACCGGGGCCGACGAGGACGCCGGCGCCGCCGTCGGCGACACCGGGGGGGTCGCGACCGCGCGGGTCGCCGCGCCGCTCAACACGAGCCTCGCGGTCGACGACGCGCTCGAGGCGGTCGGCGCCGAGCTCGTCCGGACCCGCGTCGGCGACGTCGCGGTCGCCGAGCGTGCCGCCGAGACCGGGGTCGTCTTCGGCGGCGAGCCCTCGGGCGCGTGGATCTTCCCGACCGAGACGCTCTGTCCGGATGGACCGCTCGCGGCGGTCCGGATCACGGCGCTTGCCGCCGAGCGCTCCCTCTCCGAGCGGGTCGGGGACCTCCCGTCCTATCCCATCCGCCGGGGGAACCGCGAGGTCGATGCGAAGGAGTCCGTGATGGACGCCCTCGTGTCCATCGTCGACGGGGAGTACGACGCGGCCGCCGTGAGCACCCTCGACGGCGTCCGCGTCGAGACCGACGACGGCTGGCTGCTCGTCCGCGCCTCCGGCACGCAGCCGCTGATCCGGCTGACCGCACAGGCGCGGACCGATTCGGAAACCGACGCCCTGTATGACCGCGCCGCGACGTTGCTGGACCGGGCGATCGACGCGGCCGAGTAATCCTCGAGGCGAGGGAGTGACCGTCACCTACCCGATCCGGGTGCCGGGCGAGTCCCCTCGCAGAAACCCCTCGAGGTCGTCCGGGCCGAAGACGAACGCCGGCGAGCCGAGCGCGAGCAGCTCCTCGACCTTCGCCGCCATCCCGCCCGAGACGTCCGTCGACTCGCTCGCGCCGAGCAGGTCGGCCACCTCGGCGAAGGCGTCGATCCGGGGAATGACGTCGCCGTCGTCGTCGAGCACGCCGGGAACGGTCGAACAAATGCCGACGCGGTCGGCGCCGAGATCGCCGGCCAGCTCGACGACCAGTTCGTCGCCCGAGACCACCGTGACGCCCTCGGTCGCGGTGGCGATCCCGTCCCCGTGCAACACCGGCACGAACCCCTCCTCGACCAGCGTCGCGGCCGCGTCCGTGGGGAACGTGAGGTCCCCGTCCGGACCGTCCGCCCGCGCGCCGACCGACAGCGGGTGAACCGGGACCGCAGCCACGCCCCGTTCGTGAAGCCGGTCGAGCACGAACCGGTTGAGCGTCGTCATCGCGCCGTGGACGTCCATCACGGCCCCGACGTCGTGGGTCCCCGCGGTGGTCGTCACCCCGTGTGCGCTCGCGTGGTGGTGGCCGAAGCTCCCGCCGCCGTGGACGACGACGAGGTCCTCGACGGCGCCGTCCGCCAGCGCGCCGGCGATCGCGTCGCAGGCGGCGTCCAGCGCGGGCGCGTCGAGCGTCTCCGGCCGGTCCTTCTCGGTGATCACGCTGCCGCCGAGCTTGCAGACGACCGTTGTCCCCGCCATCACCGCACCTCCACCCGGACGCCCTCGGTCGCGAGTTCGGCCCGGAAGGCGTCAACGCAGCCCTGCGTGAACGACAGCGCCGTCTCCGTCTCCGGCGTCGGGTCGAGCGCGACGATGCACCCGCCGCCGCCGGCGCCCGTCAGCTTCGCGCCGTGTGCCCCGGCGTCGCGCGCCGCCCACACCATCGCGTCCAGCGAGCGTGCTGAGACGCCAAGCGCCGACAACAGCCCGTGGTTGAAGTTCATCAGGTCGCCGAGCTCGGCGAGCAGCTCCGCGTCGGGATCCGCCCCGGACGTCGCCGCCTCGAGCAGGTCCTCGCCCTCGCGAACGACGTCGCCGATCGACCGTACGGTTTCGTCCGCGAAGCCGTACTCCTCGGTGAGTTCACGGACGCCCGCCACGAGCGCGCCGGTGTCGCCGGCCCCGCCGTCGAACCCGACCACGAACGGGAGGTTCGGGGTCTCGATCGGCTCGCAGTCGTCGCCCTCGACGCGCACCGCCCCACCCATCGTCGAGCAGAACGTGTCGGCGCGAGACGCCTGGCCGTCCTGGACGTCGAACTCCGCGCGGTAGGCCCGGTCGGCCAGCTCCCGCGGCGCCAGCGGCTCGCCGAGCGCGCGGGTCGCCGCGTCGATCCCCGCGACGACGACCGCGGCCGAGGAACCGAGCCCGGCCCCGAGCGGGATGTCGCTCTCGACGGTGATGTCGAAGCCCGCGTTCGGCGCCCCGGCCGCGTCCCGCGCCTGCGAGACCGCGGCGTCGATGTAGCCCATCGCGGCGTCGAGCAACGAGCGCTCGACGTCCACGTCGGGGTGGTCGCCGACGGTCCCGTCGTACTCCACGGTAAACCCGTCGAGCGAGAGGTCCTCGGCCTCGACGCGGACGTGGTCGTCGCTGCGCGGCTCGACGGTCACGCGGGCGCGGCGCTCGATCGCACACGGCACCGCGGGCTGGCCGTAGACGACGGCGTGTTCGCCGAAGAGATACACCTTCCCCGGCGCGCTACAGACGGTCATACTCCCCACCACAGGCTCGGCGATAACAGGCGTTGCGCTTGTGACCGACGCGGCCATGGCCGCAGCGACCTCCGTCCCATAGGCTGGTCCCGAAGGACGAGTACTTATATACTCGCCGCCCGGAAAGCCCGTGAGGTGATCGGCCCGGCAGTCGCGGACGATCACCGCGGTCCGTCGCGGACGATCACCGGGGGAACTGGGGAATGGACGCGGCGCGGTCGCGCCGCCGCGGTCCCGTTCGTCGTCGTGGGTTACGAACCGGCGGCGCGGGATCGACGGCTCCGCGCACGCGTTTCAGCGCGGTCGCTTTCGCTTGGCACACGTGACCGTACGAGACACGGAAACGAAAAATCCGGCCAGCTACAGCTCGGCCTCGAAGTCCTCGAGGGCGTAGACCGTGTCGGCGCCGCGGCGGTCGAGCGTCTCGTTGGCGAGCAGCCAGTAGACGACCGAGAGCGCGCGGCGACCCTTGTTGTTCGTCGGGATCGCCAGGTCGACGTTCGACAGCTGGTTGTTGGAGTCGCACATCGCGATGACGGGAATGCCGACCGTGATGGCCTCCTTGACGGCCTGTGCGTCGCCGATCGGGTCGGTGACGACCACGACGTCCGGCTCGATGTAGCCGGCGTAATCGGGGTTCGTCAGCGTGCCCGGAATGAACCGACCGGTCCGGGCGCGGGCGCCGATCGCGTCGGCGAACTTCTCGGCCGGGAAGCGGCCGTACTGCCGCGAGGAGGTGACGAGCACCTGCTCGGGGGCGTAGCCGGACAGGAAGTCGGCGGCCACGCGGATGCGCTCGTCCGTCTTCGAGACGTCGAGCACGTAGAGGCCGTCGTCGCGAACGCGGTGGATGAACCGCTCCATGTCCTTCGTCTTCTGTTGGGTCCCGATGTGGACGCCGGCGCCGAGGTACTCCTCGACGGGAATGAGCAGGTCCGCATCCTCGTCGGGCATCACGTCGTCGTCGAAGCGGGACTCCTCGTCCGCCTCGTCGTCGGCCTCGACCGCCTCTTCCGCGGCGTTCGCGTCGGGTTCGTCCGACCCGGCGTCGGCCTCGGTGGCGGGTGCCGCCGCGTCGTCGGGCTGTTCGGCTGTCGTGTCGGCCGCGTCCTCGACGTCGGCGTCGGCCGCCGCGGCGTCCTCCGCCGTGGCGTCCGCGTCCGCGTCGAGTTCGACCGTGTCGTTGTCCTCAGTCATGGATGGTGGTGGTCTCGGTTGGCTGTCGGTTCGGCATCACACCGCGTCCTCGGCGATGCGGATCAGTTCGTTGAGCTTCGCCGTCCGCTCGCCGCCGACCGTCCCCGTCTTGATGTAGGGGGCGTCGGTGGCGACGGCCAGGTGGGCGATCGTCGTGTCCTCGGTCTCGCCGGAGCGGTGGGAGATGACGGGGTCGTAGCCGTTTCGGACCGCCAGCTCGACGGCGTCGACGGCGTCCGAGAGCGTCCCGATCTGGTTCGGCTTGATCAGGATGCTGTTTCCGGCGCCCGTCTCGATCCCCGTCCGGAGTCGGTCGACGTTGGTGACGAACAGGTCGTCCCCGCAGATCAGCGTCCGGTCGCCCACCCGGTCGGTGAGCTCGGCGAACCGGTCGTAGTCCTCCTCGTCGAGGGGGTCCTCGACGTACGCGAGGTCGTACTCCGCGACCAGCTCGGCGACGTATTCGATCTGCTCTGCGGGCGAGCGGGTCCGGTCGCCGTAGACGTACGCATCGGCGTCGGCGTCGTACAGCTCCGCGCCGGCCATATCGAGGCCGAACCGCACCGTGAAGCCGACCTCGTCGGCGACCCGCTCGGTCGCGGCCGCCATCACCTCGAACGCCTCGGCGTCGTCGATCGACGGCGCCCAGGCGCCCTCGTCGCCCTTGGCCGCCGGGACGCCCCGGTCGGCGAGGATCTCCGCGACCGCGTCGTGGACCGCCGAGTTCGCGAAGACCGCCTCCGAGACGCTCGGCGCGCCCGTCGGCGCGGCCAGGAACTCCTGGATGTGCGTGGCGTCGGCGGCGTGTTCGCCGCCGCCGATCACGTTGCCGAGCGGCACGGGGAAGTTCCCGCCACGGAAGGCGCCGCCGAGGTGCTGGTATAAGGGTGCGCCGAGGACGTCCGCGGCCGCCTTGGCGGCGGCCATCGAGATCGCGACGGCCGCGTTGGCCCCGATCGCGGAGAAGTCCTCGGTGCCGTCGGCCGCGTGTAACGCGGCGTCGACCGCGCGCTGATCGCCGGCGTAGACGCCCTCGAGCCGCGGCACGGCGTGCTCGCGTGCGGCGGCGATCGCCTCCGCGGGCGGCAGCTCGACCGCCTCGTACTCGCCGGTCGAGGCGCCCGAGGGCGCCGCGGCACGACCGAACCCGCCGGATTCGGTGAGCACGTCGGCCTCGACGGTCGGGTTCCCGCGGGAGTCGAGGACCCGACGCAGCGAGACGGACGTGACTCGCGTCATTACGCTTCCTCCCGGCGGACCGTGAACGGGAGCACGCCCGCGTCGTACTCCTCGGCGGCGACGAGGATCGGCTGCGTCTCCTCGGTCTCGATGAGCACCGGCGCGCCGTAGGACACCTGCAGCGCGCGTGCGCCGAGGATGCGGGCCTTCTCGTAGCGATTGTGGTTCGTTGACATAGTTACTGGTACGGGGAGACGACGTCGACGAGGTCGGTGTGACTGACCATCATCCGCCGGCAGCAGTGGCGGTCGACGCCGAGGTCGTCGAGGACCTCGCCGGGGTCCTCATCGCCCTCGCGGGCGCGCGCTTTGAACTCGTCCCAGTGTTCACCGACGACGTTGCCGCACGTGAAACACCGGACAGGGATCATCATAGGTGGATCACCTCAGCGGTAGGACTTCTGATACCGGGCGCGTGCGCCGGGTCCGCCCCACTTCTTGGGTTCGGACTGCCGAACGTCGTTGACCAGCAGCGTCCGGTCGAAGTTCATGTAGGCGTCGCGCAGCTCCGCGTCGCCGAGATGTTGCACCAGCCCGCGGGCGATCGCGGTTCGTGCGGCGTCCGCCTGGCCGCTGAACCCGCCGCCCTCGACGGTGATGTCGATGTCGACCTGGTCGCGGAGGTCCTCGCCGGCGATGCGGAACGGCTCCAGCATCTTGAGGCGGGCCTGCTCCGGGTCGACCAGCTCGACGGGCCGGGAGTTGATTCGCACGCGACCCTCGCCGTCGCGCACGGTGGCGCGGGCGACGGCCGTCTTCTTCTTGCCGGATGTGTTGGTTACCATGTGACGTTAGCACCCAGACTCTCGGAGACGTCCCCGAGCGTCGTGAACTTGATGTTCGACAGGCGGTCCAGCGAGGTGTCCTCGAGGACGGTCGATTCGTGTTCGTCGTCGCCCTCGTAGGGGTTGCCGACGTACACGCGAACGTTCTCGAACGCCTCGCGACCGTGCTGCGTCTTGTACGGAACCATCCCGCGGATCGTCCGCTTGAAGATCCGGTCGGGACGTTTCGGGTAGTACGGGCCGCTGTCGGACCCGAGGTTCGCACGCGTGTGGTAGGTGTCCATCGTGTCCTCCTCGTTGCCGGTGATCACCGCGTGCTCGGCGTTGACCACGGCGACGCGCTCGCCGTCGAGCGCGCGCTGGGCGACGATGGACGAGACGCGACCGAGGATGCAGTCGCGGGCGTCGACGACGACGTCCGCGTCGAACTCGGCGAGACTCATCGGATCACCCGAACGTTCGATCCGGCGGGGTTCTCCTCGACGAACTGTGCGAGCGGCACCGCGTCGCCGGCCTGGTCGATCTTCTTTCGGGCCGTTCCCGAGAAGTCGACGGCGGCGACGGTGACGTTCTTCTCGAGCACACCGCTGCCCAGCACCTTGCCGGGGACGACGACCGTCTCGTCTTCCTGGGCGTAGCGCTCGATGCGCCCCAGGTTGACCTCAGCGTGCGTGCGCCGTGGCTTTTCGAGCCGATCCGCGACGTCCTGCCAGACCGCGGCGTCGGCGTCACGGGATGCCGACTTGAGGTCGGCGATGAGGTTCTGTAGTTGTGGATTCGTCTTGCTACTCATTGGTGTCCTCCGAAATGAAGGTACGCGTGGCGACCGGTCGCGTCGCCGGATCGAGAAGTGGAGTGCAGGGAGCAGGATTTGAACCTGCGGACCTCTACAGGACAGCGCCCTGAACGCTGCGCCGTTGGCCTGACTTGGCTATCCCTGCGTGCACTCCACGCTACTTGGGCGCCCTTCAAACCACTTTCGGTCCGTCCGGACGCGATCGTCGACCGCGTCGATCGCCCGGGTCGGACCGCCCCGACGTCCCCGCCGCTCCGTGCGGCGGCGCTCACGGCCCGTCCGTGACGGACGTGGGCGAGCGTTCGTGTCGGGGGGGTGGGGTGAAGGGACATTGCTGTTCAGACGGCGATGGTCGTTCGGAGTTCGTCCGCGCGCTCCTCGATCGTCCCGATCGCGCGGACGATCAGTTCCTCGACGTCGACGGAGCCGTCGGTCTCGACGTGGAAGACGAACGCGCCGGGGACGTCCTCGACGCTGACCTCCTTGCCGGGGTACCGCTCGGAGAGGTCGTGGTCGAACGCTTCCGTCGGCACGATCTCGCCGTCCTCCGTCTCGATGACGCCGCGGAGGATCCGCGTCTCCTCCTCGTCGAACTCGCCGAGGTCGCCCTCGACGGTGACCCGCTGGAGGTGTCGGTAGCCGACGGAGACGCCGCCCTGGTGTTTGGCGTGCTCCTTGCCGGTGTCGAGCACCGCGTCGGCCTCCAGCTCGACCCGCTGCCCCTCCTTCAGCTCGATGAGGGGGACGTTTTTATCGGCGGGTTCGACGAGCGGCTCCGAGGACACGAGGTCCCCGGAGTAGGCGGTCCCGGGACCCGCGACGTCGAGCGCGAGCGTCACCTCGTCGCCGATCTCGAAGTCGTCGATCGGCGTCGTGAGCGGGACGAGCCCGAGCCGAAGCCCGAGCATCTCATCGAACATCACCGAGGAGTTCTCGACGAACCGAACGGTGTCGATCGAGAACGTCGGGACGTCGGCGATCATCGCCCGGCGGATGCCGTTGGCGAACGCCGGCGACAGCCCGCGGATCAGCACCCGCGCGCTCCGGTCGTCGCGTTCGATGTACTGCACGTCGAAGTCGGCCTCGCTCATGTTAGATCCGTTTGTTCTTCGGCGCCTTCGTTCCGTCGTGCGGGATCGGGGTGACGTCCTCGATCCGGCCGATCTCGACGCCGGCGCGGGCGAGCGCTCGGATCGTCGCCTGAGCGCCGGGGCCGGTGGACTTGTTGAGGTTGCCGCCGGGGCCGCGCACGCGAACGTGCACGCCCTCCAGGCCGGCCGCCTTGACCTCCTCGGCGACGACCTCGGCCATCTGCATCGCGGCGTACGGCGACGCCTCGTCGCGGTTCTGTTTCACCACGGTCCCGCCGGACGACTTCGCGATCGTCTCGGCGCCGGTCTCGTCGGTCACCGTGATGAGCGTGTTGTTGAACGATGCGTAGACGTGGGCGATGCCCCACTTTCCGTCTTCTGAGTCGCTCATGGATGGTTACTCCTGTGAGTCCGCGCGTTCCGGGTGTAGTTCGTCGGCGAGCGGACTCGTCTCGTCGAAGGCGACCGTCTCCTCCTCGGTCGTGTCGACCTTCTTCGACGGGCGCGTGACGCGCGCGCCGTCGACGGTGACGTGTCCGTGGACGATGAACTGTCGCGCCTGCTTCGTCGAGGACGCGAGTCCCTTCCGGTAGGCGACCGTCTGGAGACGGCGCTCGAGCAGGTCGGTGACGTCGAGCGACAGCACCGCCGAGATGTCGTCGGTCTCGCCGAGGATGCCGAGCCGGCGGAGCCGCGCGATGAACTCCGATCCGGCCTCCTGTGCGGCCTCGACGTCGCCCTGTGCCTCGCCGAGCAGTCGACGCGCCTCGCGGCGCATGTTCCGCAGCTCGGACTGGGCGCGCCAGAACTCCTCCTTGTTCTTGAGACCGTACCGCGAGACGAGGTCCGCCTCCTCGGCGATCCGCTCGCCCTGGTACGGGTGGTTGGGCGTCTCGTAGGCCTTGGTGTTGTTGCCGGTCGTCATTCTTCCTCACCGGCCGCTTCTTCAGCCGCTTCCTCCTCCGCCTGCTCCTCGCGGATCTCCTCGACGTTGACGCCGATGGTGCCCTCGGTCCGTCCCGTGGACTTGGTCCGCTGTCCGCGGACCTTCTGTCCGCGCTTGTGTCGGACTCCCTTGTAGGAGTCGATCATCTTCATGCGGTTGATGTCGTGTCGTCGCTGCTCCGAGAGCTCGGTTCCGATCTTGTGGCCGGTCTCGCCGGTGAAGAAGTCCTTCTGCCGGTTGACCATCCACTCCGGAACGTGGTCCTCGAAGTTCTCGACGACGTCGACGACGGCGTCGATGTCGTCGTCGTCGAGCGCGCCGAACGTGGCCGTGCGGTCCACGTCGGCGGTCTCCGCGACGAGTCGCGCCGCGCGCGTGCCGATTCCGTTGAGGTCTGTCAGGCTTCGCTCGACCGTCTTCGTTCCGTCGAGGTCCGCGCCCCCGATACGAACGAAGTACTGGAGGTCCTCGTCCTCCTCCGGCGAGCCGTCCTGTGGTTCTTCTGCACTCATGGGTGTCTGGAGTGTCGGTGCGGCGGATGGACGTCCATCCCCCGCCGGTTCGATTCGAGCGTTGCGGCGGGGATTCGAACCCCGGAGGCGTGACCGCCACAGAGTTAGCAACCCTGCGCCTTGGGCCAGACTTGGCTACCGCAACCCGCGTGTATCGTCGCCCTTCCGGACTCGGGGCGCCGCGCCCCTGCAGTACGTGCGTGTTGAGGAACCCGTCATCGATACTTAAACGTCACGGATGCCCGCGGACGGTGTTCCGGGATCGCATACCGAGAGGGGCGCCGATCGAGCGCGTCGGAGGACGTTCCGATCAGGCTCGGGGGGCGGGCCGCGTACCGAGCTCGAGCTCGACGGTCGTCTCGCTTCCGTCCCGCCGGATACGGACGTCGATCACGTCACCCGGCGTCGTCTCGAGGGCCAGATACCGTGACAGCGCGCTCTGTGTGTCGATCGAGGTCCCCCCGAGACCGACGATGACGTCGCCGCCGGTCGGAACGGGCGTCCCGTCGACGACCGCCTCGCCGGTCGATCCTCGAAGCACGCCGTCCGCGGGTCCTCCCGGTTCGGTCGCCGTGACGTAGACGCCGCGAGCCGCGGGTAGGCCGTTCGCCTCGGCGATCAGCGGCCCGACGTCCCGGATCGCGACGCCCATATACGAATGGTCGTACCGACCGGTCTCGATCAGCGAGGGAACGACGCGGCGTGCCAGCGGCGCGGAGACGCCGAATCCGAGGTTGTCGCTGCCCGACACGCGGGCGGTCGCGACCGCGACGACCTCGCCGTCGAGCGTCAGTATCGGGCCGCCGCTGTTGCCCGGATTCAACGCGGCGTCGGTCTGTATCGCGTCCGCGATCGTGTAGTTCCCCGCCGCGGGGATGCTCCGGTTGCGCCCGCTGATGATCCCCTGGCTGGCGCTTCCCGAGAAGCCGAGCGGCGACCCGACCACGAGCACCTCGGTGCCGATCGGCGGCACGGTCTCCCGGAGCGGCAGCGGCTCCGCGTCGATGGCTTCCCCCGGCTCCAGGACCGCGAGGTCGCTGTAGGGATCGGTTCCCAGAACCTCGACCTCGACCCACGCGCCGTCCGCGTACTGAAGGCGGACCGCGTCGGGATCGGGGCCGACGACGTGCTGGTTCGTCACGACGTACGCGCCGTCGGCGGCGGACGGCCGATATCGAAATCCCGACCCCTGTCCGGTCCGTCCGTCGGTCGTCGTTTGCACGCGCGCTACGGAGGGCGCGACGTCCTCGTAGAGCATCGCGAACCGCCGTTCGCCGACCGGCTCGTTTCGTGCCGGGGCCACACAGCCCGCCGTCGAGCCGGCCGCGATGCCCCCGCCGAGCAGGCCGAGAAACTCCCGTCGCGTTCGCTGCATACCTCGGCATCGACTCGGGGCCCGTTAAGTCCGCGGAAGGTGAATTCGGCCGATGGTGGTGCCCGACCGGCAACGTCACAGACCAGTCGACGGGTCTTTTCGGTCGCCGGACGAACAACGGCGTATGAGCCTCGACGTCCCGGTTCCCGACCCGCCCGAGCTTGAGGAGATCGACCCGAACGAATACGAGGATGCCGACGTGGCCGGCGATACGGATTACAGGCGCGACGAGATCGAGACGCTCCTTCGGGAGGGCGCGTGGACGGACGCGTTCGAGGAGTGGGCGGCAACGAGCGACCTCGACGAGACCGACTGGGCGATCGTCCGTGACCTGGGTCTCGTCTCGCGGTTCGACTTCTTCTGGGACGACTTCGCCGACCGCGTCGGCTATCACGCACCCGGTCTCCCGGAGGACTGGCGGGAGCGCGACCTCCACCCGGACCTCGATTCGTGGGGCACCGTCTCGGGGATCAACGCCGGTCTGACCGAACTCGGCCAGATCGTCTGTGAGACCCTCAAGCAGGAGTACATCGACTGGGAGGCCGAGTACGACGCGCCGGACGACCTTCCGGACTTCGACGCCTGAGTATGGGAAAGCGGAAACCAGAAATCAGCGACGACATCGCGGGCGATGAGACGCAGTCCGCCGTTCTCGACCGGCCCACGATACCGCCGGTCGACGAGGCGGCCGAACGCGCCGCGCTGGAGCGACAGCCGACCCTCACGAAGCCGCCCGGAAGCCTCGGCCGCCTCGAGGATCTCGCGGTCGCGCTCGCCGGACTCACCGGCGACGACCGACCCGATCTCGCCGACGCGACCGTCGTGGTCGCGGCCGGCGACCACGGCGTCGTGGACCGCGGCGTCTCCGCGTACCCGCAGGCCGCGACCCGGGCGATGCTCGAGAACTTCCTGAACGGCGGCGCCGCGGTCAACGCGATCGCCGACGCGGTCGGTGCCGAAACGCTGGTCGTCGACGCCGGGATCTCGGGCGACCCGGTTCCGGACGCGCTCGCGGTCCGGATCGGCGCCGGAACGAACGACGCGTCCCGCGGTCCGGCGATGACCCGCTCGGACGCGGTCGACGCGGTCGAGGCCGGCGTCCGGATCGCGGCGTCGGAGGCGGAACTTGCGGGCACCGACGTCGTCGCGCTGGGCGAGATGGGGATCGGGAACACCACGATCGCGTCGGCGGTCACCGCCGCGTTGACCGACGCGTCGCCGGCCGAAACCACAGGATACGGGACCGGGATCGACGACGACGAGCTCGCGCACAAGGTACGCGTCGTCGAGGACGCGCTCGCGGCGAACGGCATCGACGCGGGGACCGGCGACTCCACCGGCACACTCGACGCGGGGACCGGCGACTCCGCCGATACCCACGATGCCCTCGACGTCCTCGCTCGTGTCGGCGGGTTCGAGATCGGCGTTCTCGCCGGCGTTGCGCTGGGCTCTGCGGCCGACCGAACGCCGGTCGTCGTCGACGGCGTCATCAGCGGGGCCGCGGCCCTCCTCGCGGACGCGATCGACCCCGCCGTCCGTCCCTATCTGCTCCCCTCGCACGCGGGCGCCGAGCCCGCACACGCGATCCAACTCGACGCGCTCGACCTCGAGCCGCTGTTCGAATACGACCTCCGACTGGGCGAGGGGACCGGCGCCTGCCTGGCGCTCCCGATCTATCGGGCCGCCTGTGCGACCCACCGGGAGATGGCGACCTTCGCCGACATCGGTCTCGGTCGCGACGGGTGACGACATCGGTCGGGACGACCACGCTCGACGCGACCACGACTCCGTCGTATTCAAATACGCGGCCGAACACGCTCGGATATGGAGCAGATCGACGACCAGTACGCTCCCGCGGACGTCGAACCCGCGATCGAGTCGTACTGGGACGACGCCGACGCCTACGAGGCGGCGACGGAGGCCCACGCCGACGACCCGCCGTTCTTCTTCGTCGACGGGCCGCCGTACACCTCGGGGCAGATGCATCTCGGAACGGCCTGGAACAAGACGCTGAAGGACGCGATCATCCGGTACAAGCGGATGACCGGTCACCGGGTGACCGACCGGCCGGGATACGACATGCACGGCCTCCCGATCGAGGTGAAGGTCGAGGAGGAGCTCGGGTTCGACTCCAAACGCGACATCGAGGAGTACGGGATGGAGGCGTTCATCGAGGAGTGTATGGAGTTCGCCGAGTCCAACCGGGAGGCGATGGACGAGGACTTCAAGTCCATCGGCGCGTGGATGGACTGGGACGACCCGTACAAGACGGTCTCGCCCGAGTATATGGAGTCGGCCTGGTGGGCGTTCTCGGAGGTCGCCGACCGCGGGCTCGTCGAGCGCGGCAAGCGGTCGATCTCGCAGTGTCCCCGGTGTGAAACGGGGCTCGCGAACAACGAGGTCGAGTACGAGGACGTCGAGGATCCCTCCGTCTACGTGAAGTTCGACCTCGCGGACCGCGAGGGAAGCCTCGTCATCTGGACGACGACGCCGTGGACGATCCCGGCGAACACCTTCGTCGCGGTCGACGAGGAGCTCACCTACAACGCGGTACGTGCGGTCAAGCGCGGCGAGTCGGACGGCGATGGCGGCGCGGACGGCGGTGCGGGCGAGGACGGGAGCGAGACCGAGGACCTCCTCTACGTCGCCGCCGACTGCGTCGAGGACGTCCTCAAGCGGGGCCGCTACGACGACTACGAGATCGAGGCCGAGCTGTCGGGCGCGGAGCTCGTCGGCTGGGAGTACGACCATCCGCTCGCGGACCACCTCGCCGAATACCCCGACTTCGAGGGGGCCGGGCAGGTGTACGCGGCCGACTACGTCGAGGCCGACCGCACGGGCCTGGTCCACTCCGCGCCCGGTCACGGCGAGGTCGACTTCGAGCGCGGCCGCGAGCTCGGGCTGGAGATCGCCTGTCCGGTCGCGCCGAACGGCGAGTTCACCGATGCGGCCGGCGAGTACGCCGGGCAGTTCGTCCGCGACGCGAACGACGACATCATCGCGGACCTGATCGACGACGGCCGGATGCTCGCCCACGACACCGTCGAGCACAGCTACGGCCACTGTTGGCGGTGTGACACGGGGATCATCCAGCTCGTC
Source organism: Halopenitus persicus (assembly GCF_900107205.1). GTDB lineage: Archaea > Halobacteriota > Halobacteria > Halobacteriales > Haloferacaceae > Halopenitus > Halopenitus persicus. The sequence continues at coordinate 99,072 of NZ_FNPC01000001.1, forward strand.
ACCGACCAGTGGTTCATCTCGATCACCGACGTCAAGGACGACCTCCTCGAGAACATGGAGGACTCGGAGTGGTTCCCGAGCTGGGCCCGCGACCAGCGCTTCCGCGACTTCATCGAGGACGCGCCGGACTGGAACGTCTCCCGGCAACGCTACTGGGGCATCCCGATCCCGATCTGGGTGCCCGAGGACGCCGAGCCCGGCTCCTTCGACGAGGAGATGATCGTGATCGGCACGCGCGATGAGCTGGCCGACCGCGTCGACCAGTCGATCGACCCCGACGAGGTGGATCTGCACCGCCCGACGGTCGACGACCTCACCATCACCGAGGACGGGACGACCTACCGGCGCGTCGAGGACGTCTTCGACGTCTGGCTCGACTCCTCGGTGGCCTCGTGGGCGACGATCGGCTACCCCGGCGAGACCGAGGCCTTCGAGGAGCTGTGGCCCGCCGACCTGATCGTCGAGGCCCACGACCAGACCCGGGGTTGGTTCTGGTCCCAGCTCGGGATGGCGACGGCCGCCTTCGACGAGGCCCCCTACGAACAGGTGTTGATGCACGGGTTCGTCAACGACAGCGAGGGGCGGAAGATGTCGAAGTCGGTCGGCAACATCGTCACGCCCGAGGAGGCGATCGAGCGCGCCGGCCGCGACCCCCTCCGGACGTACCTGCTGAGCCACGACCAGCAGGGGATCGACCTGGCCTTCGAGTGGGACGGGCTCGGCGAGATCCAGGGGAAGCTCAACATCCTCTGGAACACGTTCCGGTTCCCGCTGCCGTATATGGATCTGGACGACTACGACCCCGCGTCGGCGGACCTCTCCGACGGCGAGCTTGAGCTCGTCGACGAGTGGGTCCTCTCGCGGCTGCAGTCGGTGGAACGCGAGGTCAGCGACGCCTGGGAGGAATACCGGATCAGCGACGCCGTCAACGCGCTGATCGAGTTCGTCACCCAGGACGTCTCCCGGTTCTACATCAAGGCGGTCCGCGACCGGATGTGGGAGGAGGCCGACTCGGCCTCCAAACGCGGCGCGTACGCCACGATCGCCACCGTCCTCGACGAGACGATCCGGATGCTCGCGCCGATCGCCCCCTACGTCACCGAGCGGATGTACCGGACGCTCGACGGCGAGGCCACGACGGTTCACGCGCTCGCGTATCCCGAGCCCGACGACGACCTCCACGATCCGGACCTCGAGCACGACGTCGCCGTGATGCGCGACGTCGAGGAGGCGGCGGCGACCGCCCGCCAGCAGGCCGGCCGGAAGCTCAGGTGGCCGGTCTCCCGCGTGGTCGTCGAGACCGAGGACGACGACGTCGCGAACGCCGTCGAGACCCTCGAGGATCTGATCCTCGACCGCGTCAACGCGCGCTCGCTCGTGGTAACGGATCGATTCGAGGAGCTGGAGGAGCGCGCACGGCCGCAGATGGCGGAGATCGGCCCCGCCTTCGGCGGGCAGGCGCAGGAGGTGATGACCGCCGTGGAGGGCGCCTCCCGCGAGGCGGTCGAGAACGGCGGCGTGACCGTCGACGGCGAGACGATCGAACTCGAGCCGGGGATGGTCGAGTACGAGGCCACCCCGCCGGAGGGCGTGAGCGCGGCCGAATTCGACGACGGCACGGTCTACGTGGACACGACCCTCACCGACGACATCGAGGCCGAGGGCTACGCCCGCGACGTCATCCGCCGCGTCCAGGAGATGCGCAAGGACCTCGACCTCGAGGTCGACGCGAGCATCCGGCTCGGCGTCGCCATCGACGACGACCGCATCGCCGACCTGGTCGACGAGCACCGCGACCTCATCGCCGAGGAGACGCGTGCGACCGAGTGGCTCGACGATCCCGACGCGGCGACCGACGCCCGCGAGGAATGGGACGTCGAGGGGATCGACGTCACGATCGGCATCGATCGGATCTGACCGCCCCGACCGCGCCAGATCGCCCGAACGACCGGATCTGATCGGCCGACGTCGGCGCGGCCGCCGGTCGTGGCCGACCGCGGCTGCCCGGTGCTCGGAGCCCGAGCGATCCTCCGAAAGATATTCGAACGCCTCCGCCGTGTACTCTGTACGATGCAAGTCCGACCGGCGTGTCCCGGCGATGCCGAGGCACTACGGGCGGCGGTTTCCCGCGCGGGTGAAACGGCCGTGTTCGACGATTTCGGTGCACCGATACTCGACGTCTCCGCGGCGGGGGTCCGCGAAGCCGCGGCGACGGCCGACTGCTCGTTCCTCGTCGAGGCCGACGGCAAGCCCGTCGGCGTGGCGCTCGCGCACCCCGACCCCGACGGGCGGGAGGCGGAGCTGCTCGCGCTGTGGGTCCATCCGGACCACGCGGCCGACGACGTCGAGACGACCCTGCTCGGCAACGTCGCGCGGTCGCTCGCGCGCGACGGCGTCGAGGCGATCCGGACGACGGTCCCCCACGACGACCCGACGAGCCGGGAGTTCTACCGCGCGAACGGCTTCAACCACAAGACGAGCCGGGAGGGACCGGCCGGGACGGAGATCGTCTTCGTCGCGCCGGTCGAACGCCTCTCGTAGCCGCCGATGTTCGGCCCCGGCGACGTCCGGTTCTTCGACCGTCTCGCCCCGCTGTACGACCTCGTGATGCCCGGGGCCGATCCCGAGGTCCTCGCGGACGCGCTCGACGTCGCGACCGGACCGGTCCGGCGCGTGATCGACGTCGGTGGCGGATCGGGTCGCGCGTCGGCCGCGCTGCCCGCCGGGCTGGACGCCGATGCCCCGGTCGTGGTCGACGCGAGCGCCGGGATGCTCGCGCGGGCCCGCGACCGGGGATTCGGCGCCGTTCGTGGCGACGCGGCGCGGCTCCCCGTCCACTCGAACGCGGTCGACGCCGCCGTGATCGTCGACGCGCTCCACCACTTTCCCGACGTCTCGGGTGCCCTCGAGGATCTGCACCGGACGATACGCCCCGGCGGCGTCGTCGTGATCCGCGAGTTCGATCCGTCACATCCGCTCGGGCGCGTCCTGGCTCGCGGCGAGCAAGCGATCGGGATGGACTCGACGTTCGTGACTCCTGACGACCTCCGCAGCGTGCTCGCTGCGGCCGGGTTCGAGACGACCGTTCCCGACCGCGGATTTATGTACACCGTCGTCGGGCGGGTTCCGGACTCCGAGAGCGCGTCGCGGTAGGCCCGATCGGCCCCCGCGACGATCCGCACGACACAAGGGCACCCCGTCCGGATCGGGGGTATGGACGTCGAAGCGTTCCTCGAGACCCGCCTGGACCGTGCGGCGATCCCCTTAGCCGTGGGCGACGTCGTCGCGATCCTGGTCGTGTTGACGATCGGCGCGAACCAGCACAATCCGACCGACTTCCTGATCGAGAACCCGCCGTATCTCCTCGGGATCTACGCGCCCTTCCTGATCGGCTGGGTACTGGTCGCGCCCCTCGTCGGCGCGTACTCCCCGGGGGCGGTCGAGTCGGCGAAGGCGTCCGTCCCGCTCGTGATCCGGTCGTGGGTCCCGGCGGCGTTGATCGGGCTGGGCCTCCGGGCGACCCCGATCTTCCACGGCGGCGTGCAGCTGATCTTCGTCGCCGTGATGGTGGTGACGGGCGCGGTCGCGCTCGCCGTCTGGCGGGTCCTGTACTTCAAGATCCGGTCGTGAATCGCCTCGGGGTCAAGTCCCGGGGCATTCGCCTCGACCGCCTGTAAATCGTCGGCCCGCTCCGCCCGTGGAACGTCGGCCGCTCGGGATCGGTTGCTACCACCCACCATAAACCCCGAATCGAACACGTTCCGGCCTTTATATGGATCGGGTCGAATACGTTCGCCGTCCTTCTCGTCGGTCGGGAACCTGCAGCTTCCCTATTTATGTACGAGTTCTCGCTCCAAGTGTGATGAACGACCGCATCGGCGCACCCGGCTCGAACGTGTCGCGACGTGAATTCCTGGCGGCCACCGGCGGCGTCGGCTCCGCGCTGCTCGCCGGCTGTCAGGCGCCGTCGAACGGCGGCGGCGCGAAGGCCGTGACGGACGCGGCGGACTCGACGCCGGCCCAAACGTCCGAGGAGTCGCTGCCGCGGACCAGCCCGCCCGAGGTCGTGGACGTCGACGAGCAGGGCGGCTCGGTGACGCTGTCGACCCAGCCGGCGGTCCACGCGGCCCACCCGCTCGACTCGATGGGTGGCCCCGTCGAGCTGCCCCGGGTGTGGGCGTTTCGGGCCGACGACGGCGACCCGAGCGTTCCCGGCCCGATCATCCGGACGACGGAGGGCGAGGACATCGCGGTCACCCTCGACAACACCGACGGCCACCTTCCCCACACGATCCACTTCCACGGCTCGCAAAAGGCCTGGAAGGACGACGGCGTCCCCACGACGACCGGGATCACGGTCGCGCCCGGCGAGCAGCACACCTACGAGATCCCGGCTAACGTCCCCGGCACGCACCTCTATCACTGCCACTTCCAGACGCAGCGACACATCGACATGGGGATGTACGGGATCTTCCGCGTCGACCCCGAGGGCTACGAGCCGGCCGACCGGGAGTACTTCATGACGGTGAAGGACTGGGACTCCCGGCTCAACCGGATGATGGCCGGCGAGGACGTCTCCTACAGCCCGCGGAACCGGAACCCGGACGTCTTCACGGTCAACGGGAAGGTCGCGCCGCGGACGTTCCACCCCGAGGACGGGTCGCCGATGATCGTCGACCGCGGCGACACGGTCCGACTCCACTGGGTCAACGCCGGCTACATGAGCCACCCGCTGCACATCCACAACCACCGGTTCACGCGGACCGAGAAGGACGGCGGCACGATACCGGAGGTCGCCCGCCACGAGATGGACGTCTGTAACGTCGCGCCGGCCGAGCGGCACACCGTCGAGTTCACCGCGGACGCCGACCCCGGCATCTACCCGATGCACTGTCACAAGGTCGACCACGTGATGAACGGGAGCGTCTATCCCGGCGGAATGCTCTCGGCGATCGTCTACCGCGAGGCGATGAACACCGACGTCTTCGCCGACCTGATGGAGTACGCGGGCTACGAAGGGTGACCGGCCGACTGCGGCCGCATCCCATGTGGCCGGCGAACCTACGCCGCCTTTCGCTGGACCTACGCCGCGTTTTGTTGCGACCGGCGGACCTACGCCGCGTTCCGGCGGCCGAGAACGAGCCCGGTGACCGACGCGACGGTCGCGAATCCGGCGAGGACGAGGAACAGCGCCGGCTCCGTTGCATACTCGAGGATCGTCCCCGCGATCGCGCCGCCGAGCGCCCCCACGCCGAAGACGCCGAGGTAAGTGTAGCCGTACGAGAGCCCGCGCGTGCCGGCGGGCGTGTACTCCGCGACGGTCGCCTGGTACAGCGGCTGGACGAGGAACAGGAACACGCCCATCAGCGCGCCGACGACCGCGAGCGGGACGAGCCCGAGGCCGGCCGCGGGGAGGAACGCGAGCGCGAGCACCGCGAGCCCGCCGAACCCGACCGCGATGCCGTACTCGACCGGCACGCGGTCCGTCAGCTTGCCGCCGACGTACTGGCCGACCACGCCGATCAGCAACAGCCCGGAGTAGAAGTAGTCGCTCGGCGCGAGCGTGTTCCCGTCGCTCGGATCGATCCCCAGCGGGCCGTGGAGGGCCTCCGGAAGAAGCGCGGCGATCGCGATCGGCTCGAACCCCTCGAGGCGTCCGAGCAGCTCGGGCAGGAAGGTGAGGAACCCGCGGTAGTAGAGCCCCGAACACATCACGACGAGGAAGACGAGCGCGAAACTCCCGGCGAAAAGCCGCCGCGATTCGGTCCGAAACGCCGCCAGCGAGTCGACGCCCGCGCTCGCCTTCGAGTCGCCGTCGTCATCATCGGTCACTCCGTCGTCATCGTCACCCGCATCGACGGCGGCTTCGGGGTCGATGTCGGATCGGGAGGCGTAGACGGCCGCCAGCAGCGCCGGGACGGCGAGCAGCCCGGCGACGACGCGCCAGTCGAGCACCAAAAGCAGCGTCGCCGCGACGAGGGGACCGAGGCCGATCCCGAGGTTGCCGGCGATCCCGTGGTACGCGAAGCCGGTCCCGCGCTCCTCGATCCCCTTCGAGATGAGCGAGAGGCCGGCCGGATGGTACACCGAGGCGGCGATCCCCCACACCACCAGCGCCAGCGTGATCACCACCACGGTCGGGGCGAGCGCGAGCAGGCCGAAGGACGCGCCCATCCCGACCAGACACCACGTGATGAGCCGCCTGGATCCGATCCGGTCGACCAAGATTCCGCCCGGGAGGGCGCCGAGCCCGAACAGGCCGTAGCCGATCGTCACCACGACGCCGAGGGTCGCGGTCGTCACGTCGAGGGTCATCACGCCGAGGTCGATGACCGAAAACTCCGTCAGCCAGATCGCGACGAAGATCGGGACCGCGAGCTCGTAGGTGTGGACCATCCCGTGGGCCAGCGTGACCAACGCGACGATGGAGCGGTCGTTCCGGTTCACTGCCGCCGTCTCGGATGCCCGGGTAGTTTACGGCTCCGATCGACGCCGAAATTCGATCGTCGCTGGATCCCGATCGGCGTCGATCCCTCCCGGATCGATGCTGGCTCGAGCGTCGATCGGCGTCTCAAGCATCGATCCGCGTCTCGAACGCCTCATAAGTTATGAGGCGGTTTTCAGTGTCCAATCCGATCGTAACCTGGTGGGCACGGGAAACAATTATATACCCTCCAATCATACTATCGGTCGTATTATGACTGGATATTACGACTACATCCTCGGCCTCATCCCCGCGGCGCTCATCGGGATCACCTTCGCGTTGACGCTCGTCGGGCTGCCCGTGGTGTCGGCCGTGCCCGTCGGCGCGACCGTCGCGATCGGGCTGATGGGCCACGCGATGTTCCGTAAGGGTCCAGTCCCCGAGACGCCGGCCATCGATCCGGACGGGCACGGCGCCGGATCCGGCGTCGACCGATCGACGCAATCCCCCGGACTGTCCGCACGGAACGCGGACTGAGCCGTTCTGGTTCTCGTCCCGTTCTGACTCTCGTCCCGTCCTGACTCTCGTCCCGTCCTGACTCTCGTCCCGTCCTGACTCTCGTCCCGTCCTGACTCTCGTCCCGTCCTGACTCTCGTCCCGGCTCCGTCACCGCCCCGCTCCACGTCGTGATTCCGATCGGCGATCGGACGTGTATCCCTCCTCAACCGTTTTATCGTTGCCCGCCGAACCGCGAGTGTGACCGAGACACTGTTCCTCACCAGCGACGAGGTCGCCGGACTCGCGGCGCCGGCCGAGTACGTCGACGTCGTCCGTGACGGCTACCGGCAGGTCGGCGAGGGGGCGCCCGCCGAGCCGCGGACGAAGCTCGTGAACCGGGATCCGGCGGGGATGTTGACCACCTACGCCGCGATCCTTCCGGAGACGGGCGCGATGGGCGGCTACACCTACGCGGCCGGGTTCGGCGCGAAGGACGTCTGGTTCATGACGCCGCTGTTCGACGCCGACTCCGGGGAGCCGCTCGCGCTCATCGACGGCGCGTCGATGAACCCCTTTAAAACCGGGGCGGCCGGGGCGGTCGGGGTCGACGCGCTCGCGCGCGAGGACGCCGCCGAGGTCGCCGTCATCGGCGCCGGCGCGCAGGCCCGCGGCCAGCTCCGGGCGGCGGCGACGGTCCGTGAGTTCGATGCCGGTCGAGTGTACTCACCGACCCCGGAGAGCCGGGAGACGTTTGCGGCGGAGCTGACCGAGACGCTGTCGTTCCCCGTCGAGGCGGTCGACTCCAGCGCCGCGGCGCTCGCGGACGCCGACGTCGTGATCACCGCGACGAACGCCGGCGATCCGGTGATCGACGACGCCGACGTCGAGCCCGGCACCCACATCACGGCGATGGGCCAATACACGCCCGGCAAGAACGAGCTGCCGCCGGAGACGGTCGCCCGGGCCACCTACGTTCCCGACCTCCGGGATCGCGTGCTGCAGGACGCCGGGTCCTTCCTCGCGGCGATCGACGCGGGCCTGATCGACGAGGCGGACGCGGAGGCGCATATCCACGCCGAACTCGGCGAGGTCGTCGCCGGAAGCGCGCCCGGCCGAACGGACGCTGCCGAGGTGACGATCTTCGACTCCGGCGGCACCGGGATCGAAACGGTCGCGGCGGCGCATCTCCTGTACGAACGCGCGGTCGAGCAGGGGTTGGGGAAGCCGATCTCGATCTCGCCCGGCAGCGAGGCACTGACGGGGCGGTAGAATCACGTAAGCCGGTAGCGAAGGATCGCGGCGATCCCGCCGAGGTTACGGAGCTGCTCGCCGGGCGCGAACTCGCCGGAGAAAACGACGACGTCGCCGCCCTGCTGTTCGACCGATTCGATCACGTCGTTGACGTCGATCTCCCAGTCGCCCTCGCCCTGTCGCTCGGTCCGGAGCCGGTCGTCGACGACCAACAGCGTCTCCACCGCGCCGAACTCGGCGGCCTCGGCCACGTCCGCCGGCCCGTAGGTGGCCTTCGCGCCCTCGGCGATCCGTTCGGTCAGTTCGTCGATGAGCGCCGCCTCCTTCGCGATCCGGGTTTCGTCCTGCACCTCCTCGACGGCGCCCCGCTTGAGGACCTCGTGGACGCCGCGGTCGCCCACGCTCGCGGTATCGACGACGCGGATCGAGGCGTCGAGCTCGGGAAACTCCTCGGCGATGTACTCGCGTGCGTCCCGCTTGGTGAACCCCGGGCCCGCGAGGATGACCGCGTCGGCGTCGAGGTGGACGAGCGCGGACCCGAGCTCCTCGAAGAGCTCGGTCCGGGGCCGGGCGTACTCGCCCTTCCCGGTCGGCCGCGTGAACGAGGCGTACTCCTCGGTGCCGTACTGTTCGACCGTGTGGATGAACGCCGCCCCCTCCTCGACGGTCGCGATCGCGACGTCGGGATTCTCGGCGGCCTCCGTGGCCTCCTCCAGCCGGTCGAGCTGGTCGGGCTTGAACCGCTTCTCGACGGTGATCTCGTCGTGCTCCTCGACGTTGATCGTGTGGTGTTGTCCGAGCTGGTCCTCCCGGGAACAGCCGACGATCTCCCCGCCCACCCGCAGCCGGTTGGCGAACCGGGCGAACTCGACGGTCTCGACCGCGAGCGTGACGAACAGGTGCTCCCGCTGGCCGCCGGTGTCCCGCATTTGGTCGTCGTTCCGCTGGATCCGGCGCGTCGTGTCGCCCTCGACGCGGTCGCCCGGCTCGAGGACGTGCGAGAGGTGCCAGAGGTCGTCGACGGTCTCCGGGACGAGGGAGATCCGCTCGCGTCCCTCCTCCCCGTGGCCGCGCTCCGTGATTCGCATACCGGCGGTTCGCCCGCCGAGGTATCAACGCTTGGCTTCTCGGCTCGCGCCTTCGCCTCTCGACCCGCGCGGCGGACCTGCTCGACGAACGTCACCGCTCCCGGTCAGCGACGTCGCTGCCCCTATCAGCGACGTCGCTGCCCCTATCAGCGACGTCACCGCCCCCATCAGCGACGTCACCCGAGTCCGCGGGATCGGCCGTCTCGCTTTCCCCCCAGACGAATTCGTCGGTCGCCTCACGCTCATCCTCGTCGGCCACCTCGACCTCATTCCCGTCGGCGTCGGCCGCACGTAAGCGCTCGTTCGTCACGGGGGTCTCGACGTGGCGACCGACCTGGATCGCCGGCGGAACGTCGTGACCGACCGGCGGATCCGTTTCGGTTCCGGAGTCGATCGCCACGGGGCCGCTGTCTGCAGGCTCCTCGACCGCACCGCTCCGTTCGGACCGAAGCGCCGGCGCGGCGCCGCGGCCGTACAAGGACCGGGTCACGATCCGGACCACGAACAGGCCGGCGATCCCGACGAGGAACGGCGACAGCGCGAGCGCCAGCGCGGTTCCGACGATTCCCACCGCCGCCTCGAGGAGCCAGCCGACGGCGTACTCGCCGGTGCCGGCGACCCGGAGGACGCGGCGGGGACGGAGCCCGTCGCGCAGTCGCCCGGTCGCGGCGAAGCAGGCGAGCCCCGCCGGTCGGACGTAGATGGCGCCCGCGACGGCGCTGCAGGTCGTCGCGACCGTCACGACGCCGATCGCGACCGTGACGAGCGAGACGCCGGCGGGATCGAGGAGGAGGTCGCCGATCTCGACGACGACGGACTGGAGGACCTCGATCACGGCCGATCCGACGCCGACCGGGCCGGAGCCGACGGTCGGATCGAGACCGGCGGGAAACGGTCGCATCACCGCCTCGTCGAGCGGGACGCCGGACTCCCGTGCGGACTGGACGGCGATGGCCGCGAGTCCGAGGACGGGAACGAGCGCCGCCGGGAGCGCGTAGCCGATCGACAGGAGGACGGACTTGACGCCGTCGACGTACAGCGACGGGAACTCCCGGAACGCCGGGGCGCCGGGGTCGCCCTCGATCCCCGCGTGAACGACGGCAACGTCGTAGCCACGCAGGAGGAACAGCGGCGCGCCCAGAACCGGCAGGAGGACGACGACTCGCGGATCGACGATGACGCCGACGAGCCAGGCCAGCGCCGCGATCCGAGCGAGGACGAGGAGGGCGGTGCCGACGAGGACCGTCGCCACGACGTCGGGGCCGCGGCCGGGGGTCGCGATCGCCTCGCGGAGCATATCGACACGTCTCGCCGTGTTTATAAATAGTTCCTGGCAAGGGACCGTATGCAACGCGTCGGCACGCGAGGTGGACGACATGCCGGCTGACGGGAAGGTCTCCGAGGAATTCTTCCGGACCCGGATCGCGACCCGGCTCGGGGCCGACCGCGAGGACGTCCGGCTCGGGCCGAAACACGGCTGCGATTTCGGAGTGATTCGAGGTTCGGGGGAGGAGACCGCCACGGTGCTCGCGACGGACCCGATCTCGATCCTGCCGGACCTCGGGTTCGAGCGCGCGGGCCGGTTCGCGCTGCACATCGTTCTCTCCGACGTCGCCGTCTCGGGGATCGCGCCGAGCCACCTCTCGATCGCCTTCTCGCTGCCGTCGGATATGACGGACGAGGCGTTCGACCGGGTGTGGACGGCGATCCACGAGGAATGCGTCGACCTCGGGATCGCCGTGACGACCGGCCACACAGCGAGATACCCGGGAAGCACGTTTCCCTGGGTCGGGGCCGCGACGGCGATCGGCCGCGGCGACCCCGACCGGATCGTTCGCCCCGACGGCGCGCGCCCGGGCGACCGGATCGTCGTGACAAAGGGGCCGGCCGTCGAGGCGACCGGCCTGTTCGCCTCGTTGTTTCCCGAGGCGCTCGACGGGCTCCCGCCCGAGGTCGTCGCGACCGCCCAGCGCCGCCTCGACGACGTCCGGCTCGTCGGGGACGCGCTCGCGCTCGCCGACCACGACGGCGTTCACGCGATGCACGACGCGACCGAGGGCGGCCTGCTGGGGGCGTTCCACGAGCTGGCGAGCGCCGGCGAGGTTCGTCTCCGCGTCGAGACGGAACGGGTCCCGAGGCAGCCGGGCGTCGAGGAAGTCTGTGACGCGCTCGGGATGGATCCCTGGCGGGCCACGACCGCCGGCACCCTCCTCGCGGCCGTCGATCCGGCGGTCGCCGACGACGTCGTCACGGCGCTTCGGGATCGGGGCACCCCCGCCGCGGTCGTTGGCGAGGTTCTGGAGGTGGAGGACCCCGGCGACGCCGGGAACGCGCCAGTCCGCGTCGTGGTCGACGGCGAGGAAACGGAACCGCCGGCCGGGGACTCCTCCTGGCCGGTGTACGCACGCCTCTCGGGGACCCGGTAGCTCTCGTTCGCGGGGACCCGATGGACCCGGTAGCTCGCGTTCGCGGGGACCCGATCCGGAGCGCCGTCCGTCGACCGCGGATCGGGTGCCTTTATCCGATCCGAGCGGTAGACCCGGGTATGGTGCGGGACCCGTCACGGCGCGAGGAACCGCCCGACCCGCAGGCGGTGCTGTCGGCGTTGAGCGACGACGACGCCGTCGACATCATCGCCGCGCTCGACGCGCCGAAGACCGCGAGCGAACTCTCCGAGGAGTGTGACATCCCGCTGTCGACGACCTATCGGAAGCTGGAACTGTTGACCGACGCCGACCTGCTGCAGGAGTCGACCGAGATCCGACGCGACGGCCAGCACACGACGCGGTACGACGTGGCCTTCGATTCGGTCACCGTCGAGCTGGACGAGGACAACGCGCTGTCGATCGAGTTCTCGCGACCGGATCGGGCGACGGACGAGCGGCTCGCGGCCCTCTGGTCGCAGGTCCGGGAGGAAACGTGACCCGACCCGTCGGCGGTCGGCGATCGCCCGTGATCGGACCCGGCCGTCGTGGTCGGGCTCGGCCGATCGGAGCGGATCCGCGTTCGACGGACCGGACCTGCGCCCGACGGACCGGACCTGCACCCGACGGACCGGACCCGCGCTCGAGGATCGCTCGCGATCCGCCAACCACAGACCGAACACGGAGGGACTAACCCATGGCTGACGTGTACATCAACCTGCTCATCATCGCCGCGAAGACCGCCATCCTACTGCTCGGTGGCAGCATCACGTATTACGCGGGACGCGCGTACCGCCGCACCGGGGACCCCTCGTTACGCGCCCTGTCGATCGGCTTCGGGGTCGTGACGGTCGGGGCGCTGCTCGGCGGCCTCTCCCACCAAGTGCTCAATATGGAGCTCGCGATCGGGATCGCGATAAACAGCGTCCTGACCGCGTTCGGCTTCGGCGTGATCGTCTACTCGTTATACATCGAGTGACCGGCCGACTGCGTCGACGTTCGCGTCGGATCGCGGGGTCAGCCGGTGGGTTCGCGGCGTTCGTTCTCGGCGGTCACGCCTCCCGGCCGTCCATCCGGTCGGCCGGGGCGATCGAGACCGGCTCGTCGCGGGGGAGCAACACCTCGACCGTCTCGACGTCCGGAAGCTCGACCCCCGCCGCGAGCATCGGATCGATGACGCGATCGATGACGGTCCGCGCGACCGTTCGGGTGTAGGTGTCGCCGTCGACGTCCATCTCGTCGAGGGTGATCTGTCTCGTCCGCGCGCCGTCGAGCGTCGCCACGAGCAGGGCGGCCGTCTCCTGGACGTCGACGGGCTCGAAGGTTCCCTCCTCGATCCCCTGTTCGAGGATCTCCGCGACCGTTCCGCGGAAGACCCGGTCGCTGCGTTGGAGCCGCGACCGGATCCGGTCGTTGAACGGGCCCTGGGACCGAAGCTCCAATAACGCGATGTGGAAGTGCTCCCGGTCGGTCTCGTCGGGATCGAACCCGAACCACGCGATGAACGCGGCGAGCCGTTCGGTCGCCGGGCGGTCCGCCCCGGCCGCGGCGCGGCGCTCGAACGTCGTGATGAGATGGTCGAGGAACGCGACGAGCAGGTCCTCCTTCGTGTCGTAGTGGTAGTGTAACAGCGACTTGCTCTTCGAGCACGCGTCGGCGATGTCCTGCATCGTCAGGTCCGCATACCCGTGTTCGCGCAGGGCGCGATAGACGCCGGCCATGATCTCCTCGGCCGTGCTCGCGTCGTCGCTCATTCACCGATCGGTGGTTGAGCACGCCTATATGTGCGTTGATAGCGGCGATTCGAGGCTCGAACCGCCGTGGGACTGCCCGCGTGACCGTCGCGTTCCGTGGCCGGTTTCGTCATCGAGACGCCATCCGTCGTCCCGGACCGGATCGCGACGGGGTACGCTTACAAGGACGTGCGACGACCCCGACGTATGACCGACCTCACGGCGGAAGCGCCGCTCGCGCCGCTCGTCCGATCGTTTCGCGAGGGCGACGATCGGGTCGGGGATGCGCGGACTGGTGATGTGCGGATCGAAACGCACTACGCCGACCTGCGCGAGCGGTTCGCCGCCGTGGAACCCACGATCCGCGCGTTCGTCGGCGAACGACCCGGCGAGGACGAACCGGGTGACCACGATGACGCCGCCGGTCACGATGACGCCGCCCCCGACCGCGGGAACGGCTGCCGAGGCCGAAACGGGGGCCGTTTCGAGCGGATCGAACAGGAGCTTGCCGACTGCCGCGAGACCGCCCGGAACGCTCCGGTTGTCCCGCCGCTGTATGGGATCCCCGTCGGCGTCAAGGACGTCATTCACGTCGACGGGCTGCCGACGCGAGCCGGATCCGCGGTCCTGCCCGCGGCGCTTTCGGGTCCCCAAGGATCCGTTCTGGAAGCCCTGCGCGAGGCCGGCGCGGTGGTGCTCGGAAAGACGGTGACGGCGGAGTTCGCGCACTTCGCGCCGGGACCGACGCGAAACCCCCACGATCCGGACCACACGCCCGGGGGCTCGAGCAGCGGATCCGCCGCGGCGGTCGCCGCCGGGCTGTGCCCGCTCGCGCTGGGGACGCAGACGATCGGGTCGGTGAACCGCCCGGCGTCCTTCTGCGGAATCGTCGGCGTGACGCCGAGCGCCGGCCGGGTTCCGACCGACGGGATCGTTTCGGCCGCGCCGTCGGTCGACGTCGTCGGGTACTTCACCCAGGACGTCGCCGGCGCGCGGATCGCGGCCGGCGTCGTGTATCCCGACTGGCGAGCCGAATCCTCCCCGCCGCCGCTCGAGCGGATCGGCGTGATGGACGGGCCGTATCTCGACCGGGCCGGCGAGGTCGCGCGCCGACACCTCCGAACCCACGTCGACCGGCTCGAGGCCGCCGGGTACGAGGTCGTTCGGCTCCCGGTCGTCGCGGACACGGAGCCGGAGGCGGCGTCGGTGATCGAGCGTCACGAGACCCTCGTGGCGGCCGAGTTCGCGCTCTCACACGCCGAGCTGTTCCCGGAGTACGGCGACCGCTACGCTCCCGCGACCGCCGAGCTGATCCGCGAGGGGCGGTCGGTCTCCGCGGGCGCTCTCGCGGACGCCCGTGCGGGCCGAGCGGCGCTTCGCGATCGCGTCCACGCCGCGATGGACGCCCACGACCTCGACGTCGTCGTCAGTCCGTCCGCGAGGGGCCCGGCTCCCGAGGGGATCGACTCGACCGGCGATCCGGTCCTGAACCTGCCGTGGACCCACGCGGGACTTCCGACCGTCACTGTTCCGGCGACCGAGACGACCGCCGGGCTCCCGGTCGGGATCCAGTGTACCGCCCGTCACGGTGCGGACGAACGGCTGCTCGCCTGGTGTTCGGCGATCGAAACGGCGGTGGCTAACGGCGTGAATAACGAGGCGTGACTGGAGCGCGAAATCGGTTCGCGGATCCATCGCGGGCGGCCGAGCCGCCATCGCGGGGCGGGGAGGCCTATTCCGGGCGGCGAGCACGGGAGGCTGACTCGGTCGGACGGCGTGGTCGGACGGCGCCCGGTCCCGGCGGATCGCCTACTGCGCCTGGACGCGCCAGGTGGTCGCGCCGGTGTAGGACCACTTCTCGATCTCCAGGTCGGGGAGCGAGCCCTGGAGCTGGACCATCAGGGCGCCGATCTCCTTCGGGGAGAGGTCGACGTCGTCGGCGATGAACTTCCCCTTGATGTAGATCTCGCCGTTCTTCGCCTCCTCGCGGAGGAACTCGGCGAGTCGGCGCGCTTTCGGGGACCCGTACGACCCGTCCGTGCTGCTGGTGTTGGTGCTCATAGGTTGTGTGCGTTCGCGGCGGTCGATTCGTGGCCGTCGTGGGCGGCCGAACTGTGCTCGGAGTCGCTGCGGGGACTGTGGTCGTGTCCGACGATCGCGCACACGACGTTCAGCGCGAGCAGGAGCAGGAACAGCTCCGCGCTCGCGTCGATGACGACCCCGTGCAGGACCGGGAGGTACGTCAGCGGAAGCAACACCGCCGCCCAGAACGCCCCCGCGCGGAGACGTCGCTCGGTGCTCCGGCGGAGCCGCGTGGGCAGGGCAGCGTTGGATCGGAGGGAGTGGTTCGACATCTGTGTCACCTGCTTCGTTTCCATCACCGACCCCCAGGAGTATATAATAGGACGAGCGTTGGCGCTGATTCACGTCGATTAACGCGGACCCGCGACGTTTCACGACCTTTCAGAATCGCCTCTCGACGTTTTATAATCGCTTCAGAAGAGCCCAGATATTTTATAACTAGTTTTGAGCGGGTTTCGTGGATCCGGATTCAGCCGTCGAAACTGCTGACCGTTCCCGGCGGGTCGGGACGGATCGGGCGCGATCGACCCTCCCTCGCGGCTCGCTCGCGGCTCGCTCGCGGCTCGCTCGCGGCGATGCGCGCGGCGATGCGCGCGGTTATGGCCGACGGGCGGGAACGCGCCCATTTAAAAAGGAACGTGACGAGGGAGGGAGCGATCCCGAGTCGGGAGCGGGGGAGAACGCAGTGGGGTGGGGAACGTGGTGGTGGGATGGGGAACGCGGGGGTGAGGAACGGGGGCGGCGGAAGAACGTGAACGACGGAGACGGCCGTGGCTCGCGGTCAGCGAGAAACGGGCGGTTCACGCGTTGCCGTCACCGGCGGCCGTAGGTCAGCCGCATCGCGACGTCGTCGAGCCGGTCCGTGAGGCGGCCGAGCCAGGCGCCCGGCGAGACGGCCCGAGCCGACCCGTCGTCGACCTCGATGTGCTCCTCGTCGACGGATCCGGGACCGTCCTCGGACATCTCGACGACTGCGGTCATTCCGCACCGGCCGCAGGCCTCCCTCGGTTCGTCCATACGTGCGTGTTATTGGCACGCGTGTCTTATAAACCTTGGTCGTAGCGCGTCGGCCTCGGGCGGATCCGGCCGAAGGAGGTTTACGGCGGCCACGCGAGGGGTCGACACGATGAGCGATCCCGAGACGGCTCCGGACGCGCCGGCGGCGGTCGACGACGATCCGGATCGCCCGCAGGTGGCCGACGAGTATCTCCGGCGCGTCGCGGACCGGTTGCGACACAGCTACGACCTCGAGACCGACCGAGCGGTCCGCGGCGAACGCTTCGATCTGTACGGCCACCTGGCGATGGAGAGCCAGAAGCAGTTTCTCCACCGGTCGATCAACTGGGCCAACCACGAGACCGAGGAGCACGTCTTCGCGCGCCGGCAGGACCGGCTCACTCCCTCGACGCTCGACCGGTTCGTCGACCTCGGCCACGAGCTGGCGGCCGACTGGATCGACCCCGACGAGACCCACCAGGCCACCGAGTTCACCTTCGTCGTCGTCGTTCCCGAGATCACCGACGACGTTCGCTCGTTCGTCGGGGGGTTCCGGGACCGGACGCTGTTGGCGTTCGGCTACTACGGCCATTACGAGGTGAACCTCGCGGTGGTCGCGCCCGACCGGGAGGCGGCCGTCGCGAGCGAGCTCGCCGACGTCGTCGAGGCGTTCGCCTTCTGGGACCGCGAGCCGCGGACGGCGCCGGAGTCCGACGGCCTCCGCTCCCGGATCACGTCGTGGTTGAAAAGATAGCGGGCGTCGTCGGCCCGTGATCGAACGGTTGCGGGGTAACCGAGTGGTGGGCTAGTCGTCGCCCGGCTGGACGTCCGGCCCGCCCCCGCTTCGCGCGTCGCTGATGTTCCCGTAGCCGATCCGAACCAGCGACAGGGCGAGGAAGATCAACACGAGTCCGAGGACGATCTGGACCCCGGCGGAGAGCATCGACCCGATCCCCTCGGCGCCGCCCTGCACGAGATTCACGAGGAGGTTCTCGTAGACGGTGATCCAGACCAGCCCGAGAACGGTGATCGTCACCATGATCGCCATCGGCACGCCGGTGCTGATCAGCTGCTTGGAGCGGTCCCAGTTGGCGATCCAGACGGTCGCGGTCAACAGCGCGAGCGCGGCCAGCAGCTGGTTCGCGCCGCCGAACAGCGCCCACAGGGTCGCCCACTCGCCGGAGATGACGAGCACGTACGCGATCCCACACTGGAGCACCGGGTTGGTGTACCGTCCGCGCGCGAACGACCCGATGCCGCCCGAGAGGCCCGTCTCGGTGCCGCTGCCCTGCGTACCGACGATCTCCTCCATCATATACCGACCGAGCCGGGCGGCCGTGTCGGTGGAGGTGAGCAGGAAGCTCACGAGCACGAGGGCCATAAACGGTCCGCCGTAAGCCGTCGGAATGCCGAAGCTCGTCAGGATCGCGCCGCCGCCGGCCGCGAAGTTCGGGAGCGCGCCGCCGATGCCGCCGCCGGCGGCCGCGCTCGCGCCGCCCGCGATGGCGAGGGTCGCCATCGCCGTCGTCGCGAGCAGTCCCTCCGCGAGCATCCCGCCGTAGCCGATGAGCCGCGCGTCGCTCTCCTTGTTCAGCTGCTTGGCCGTCGTGCCCGAGGAGACCAGCGAGTGGAACCCGCTGATCGTCCCGCAGGCGATCGTGACGAACAACAGGGGGAACAGCGGATACGGCGCCACCGAGTCGACGCCGAAGAAGCCCTCGAAGGCGTTGATGCTGTCGGCGACCACCAGGGGCTCCGCCGACGTGCCGAGCAGGGTCCCGACGATGATCGCGAGAAGCGCCCCGCCGACGCCCGCGTACAGCAGGAACGACGAGAGGTAATCACGGGGCTGCAATAGCACCCACACCGGGAGCGCGCTCGCGATCGCGGCGTACAGCAGTATCACGGGGACCCACGCGGCGGCGTTCCCGTTGAGCGCCGCGGTTCCGGCGCCGGGGATCCACGATCCGGTGCCGCCGAGCAGGACGATCGTGCCGGCCGGATGGGACCCCTCGGCCAGCTCGAAGAGCGCGATCGGGTACTGGATCCCGACCCAGACGCCCGCGAACACGCCGGCGACGAAGACGACCGTCCCCGGAATGAGCGGACCGTCCATCTGGTACAGGTAGATTCCGAAGACGATCGCCAGCGCGATGTAGATGACGCTGGCGGTCGCCGCCTGCGGGTACGCGTTCAGGACGATCCCGACCACGAGCGCGAACACGCCCACGACGAGGATGATCGTCAGGAAGGCGAACCACAGGAGCATGTTTTTGCCCTGCTCGCCGACGTACTCGCCCATGATGTAGCCGATCGACTTCCCCTCGTGCCGGACCGAACTCGACAGCGAGACGAAGTCGTGGACGGCGCCCATCAGGGGATTCCCGATCGCCACCCACGCCAGCGCCGGAAGCCACCCCCAGATGGCCCCGGCGGTGATCGGGCCGACGATCGGCGCCCCGCCGGCGATGCTCGAGAAGTGATGCCCGAGCAGAACCGGCTTCTTCGACGGGACGTATTCCTGTCCGTCGTCGTATTTATGTGCCGGCGTCTCACGGTCGTCGTCCAGCTCCACGAACCGCGCCAGATACCTCGAATACGCGAGGTAGCCGACGGTGAACGTTACGATCGACGCCAGAATGAGCCACAGTACTTGGACCATTGTATCCTCCTTCAAGGATTATGAGAAAAATTACTTAATGATTATGGTATCTGTGAACTACTTACACGTGTGAAGGGTGGACAGTGACCGAACATCGACGACCACAGATGACCGAAGCACTCCGACACGATCGAACGATCCCAGGGCGAGGTCAGTCTCCCGCGGCCGAGGAGTCGGGCGCCGTCTCGATCCCGATCTCGTCGGCGATCTCGGCGAGGAGATCGCCCTTGATCTCGGAGACGCGCTGTTGGAGGACCGCGACGACCGGCTCGTCGAACTCCTCGCGGATCCGTTCGAGTCGCCGTCGATCGGTTTGGTGACGTTCTCGAAGGTACGTCGCCCCGATCCCCGTCTCGTCCGGGTCGGGTTCCGGCGCCACCTTGTTGACGATCAGCCCGCCGACGCCGAGCCCGGCCTCCGAGAGGTCCGCGATCGCGCGGCGGGACTCCTCGATCGAGAGGTCGTCGGGGTTCAACACGAGGTAGAAGGCGGCCTCCTCGCGGAGGACGCGTCCCGCGAACTCGAAGGTCTCCTTGCGGTCGGTCAGCCGCTCGATGATCGGGTCGTTCGCGAGCTTCTCGCGGGCCTCCGCGTCGCCGATCGCGGCCTTCTCGAAGAGGTCGACGCTCTCGCGCCGCTTGGCCATCAGCCGGTCGATCCACGACTCGAGGAACTCCGGCAGCGCCAGCAGCCGGAGGGTTCCGCCCGTCGGCGAGGTGTCGAAGATCACCCGGTCGTACGCCTCGCTGTTTCGCATCACGTCGATGAACCGGTCGAACAGCGCCGCCTCGTAAGCGCCCGGCGTCCGGTGGGCGAGCTCGATCTGGCGGTCGATCTCGTTGACGATCGCCGGGCTCACCTGGTCGCTCATTGCCGACCGGATCTCCGCCATATGGCGCTCGATCTCGGCGTCGGGGTCGATCTCCATCGCGTGCAGGTTCTCGTGGCCAGCGACCGACTCCGGCTCGTCGCCGAACCGCTGGTCGAAGACGTCGGAGGTGCTGTGTGCCGGATCGGTGGACACGAGGAGGGTGTCGAGCCCGTCACGCGCACATCGCAGTCCGTAGGCGCTCGAGACGGTCGTCTTGCCGACGCCGCCCTTGCCGCCGAAGAAGACGAACTTGCGCATTAGAAGTGGTACTGTTGGCCCTTGCGCTCGATCAGCGACTGGCGGTCCCACATCCGCCGCTCCCAGGCGACGAACTCGTCGGTGAGGTACGGCAGCAGCTCCGCCGTGTAGTAGGAGACGGGGCTGGGGATGCCGAAGGCGTCGGCGAAACAGGCGAACATGAACACGTCCGCCGCGTCCTCGGCCTCCTTCTCGATCTTCTCGAAGGACGGATGCTCGATCATTCCGTGGTAGAGCCCGTGTAGCCACTTCTCGAGGAGTTCGCGGAACGCCTCGATGCGCTCGTGAAGGGTCATTTCCCGGCCACACCTCCGGTTTCGTTCGGAATCACACCGGAGCTATCACGCTGAGTTCAATAAACGTTCGTGTCGGATTCACACACCAAGGCGGTGGGGATCTCGATCCGTCCCGTTCGACCCGACCGTTCCAGCTCCCCTGTTCCGCCGACCGCAACCCAGCCCGGCCGACCGCAACCCAGCTCAGCCGACCGCAACCCAGCTCAGCCGACCGCAACCCGGCCCGGCCGACCGCAACCGTCAACCCAGCTCGGCCGAACTCACCCATATGAACGATCGCGTCACCACGGCCGCCGACGGTCCCGATCGAGGGATCGTCCTCGCCGGGACCGCCTCGGGGGTCGGCAAGACGGTCGCGACCCTCGCGGTCCTGCGCGCTCTCGACGACGCCGGCCACGAGCCGGTCGCTGCGAAGGCTGGACCGGACTTCATCGACCCGAGCCACCACGCCGCAGTGACGGGGACTCCGTCGCGGACCCTCGACACCTGGATGCAGGGGATCGACGGGGTTCGCCGGTCGCTCGCCCGGTCCGCGGGCGATTTCGCCGTGATAGAGGGGATGATGGGGCTGTACGACGGCAGCGTGACCTCGACCGCCGCGACCGCGGCTGCGCTTTCCCTCCCGGTCGTCCTGGTCGTCGACGCGAGCGCGGGGATGCAAAGCGTCGGCGCGACCGCCCTCGGGTTCCGCGAGTACGCGGCGCACACGCCCCTTCCCGAGGACGTTCGAACGTCCTTCGATGGCGATCCGCCGTCGCTCGACGTCGTCGGGGTCATCGCCCAACGCGCTCACGGCGGACGACACGCCGAGGGGATTCGGGAGTCGCTCCCCGACGGGATCGCCTTCCTTGGCCGGATCCCGCCGACCGAGGGGCTCGAGATCCCGGACCGCCACCTGGGGCTCCGGATGGGGGACGAGGCGCCGATCGATCCGGAGACGCTCACGGACGCCGCCGAGGCGATCGACGTCGCGGCGCTTCGAGACGTCGCCAGACCGCCGGCACGACCCGCCGCGTCGAGTTCGGACCGGGTCACGGAACTACCTCACGACGCTCAGCCCACGGTCGCGGTCGCCGAGGACGCCGCGTTCCGGTTCGTTTACCCGGCGGTTCGCGAGCGGCTCGCGGCCCTGGCGACCGTCGAGCTCTTCGCGCCGGTCGCGGGCGATGACCTCCCCGACTGCGACGCGGTCTACCTTCCCGGCGGGTACCCGGAGCTGCACGCCGAGGCGCTCGCGGACTCGCCCGCCCTGTCGACGATCGCCGATCGGGCGGCGGAGGGCCTCCCGATCCTCGGCGAGTGCGGCGGCCTGATGGCGCTCTCGGGGTCGCTCACCACGACGGCGGGCGACACCCACGAGATGGCCGGCGTGCTGCCGGGCGCGGTCCGAATGCGCGACCGCTACCAGGCGCTCGACCACGTCGAGCTCCGGGCACGACGCGACACGCCGGCGGCGACCGCGGGGGAGACGCATCGCGGCCACGAGTTCCACTACTCCTCGCACGCGCTCGGGAGTGCGGGTGCGGATGACGGGGGCACGGGTGCCGGGGACGGCGGGCAGTCGACTCTCGACGGGGCGGAAAGCGCCGGCGTCGACGCCGCCGTCGATCCCGACACGGACGCCCGGTTCGCCTTCGACGTCCGGCGCGGCGAGGGGATCGACGGCGACCACGACGGGCTGACCGTCCACCGAACGGTCGGGACCTACGCCCACCGCCACGCCGACTCGGGGATGATCGACCGCCTCGTGGCGGCGGCTCGCGGCGAGGACTGAGCCTCGGCCGGGGGCGACGGCTCGCGCGCTGGGAGTTCCACCGCGGGAGGGGAAGGCTATTTGGGCGTCTCCACCGAGGGTACACCCATGCTTCACGCGGAGGGCCCCCTGCTCACGATCGACCTGACCGAGCGGTCGGCGACTCGAACGCCGATCGACGACGTCCTCGAGGCGTTCATCGGCGGCCGCGGCGTCGCGACCGCGCTCGCGCACGACCGCATCCCGTTCGACGCCGACCCGTTCGGGCCGGAGAACCGCGCGTACCTGGCGACCGGCCCGCTCCAGCTGTCGACCACCTCCTTCACCGGGCGGCTCTCGATGACCGGCCTGTCGCCGCTGACCGACGGGCTGGTCTCGACGAACGCCGGCGGCTACCTCTCCCGGGAGTTCGCCGGCACGGGGATCTCGGCGCTCGAGGTGACCGGAGCGAGCGACGAGCTCCTGATCGCCCACGTCACCGACGAGGGTGTCGAGTTCGAGCCGGTGCCGGAACTCGCCGGCGCCACGGTGCCCGAGGTCTCCGACCACGTCGCCGAGACGCGGGACCTGGGCCCGGAGAACTGCATCGCCATCGGCCCGGCCGGCGAGAACCTGGTCCGGTTCGCATCAGTGATGACCTTCGACTCCCGGGCGTTCGGGCGCGGCGGGCTCGGTGCCGTCCTCGGTGCGAAGAACCTCAAGGCGGTCACCTTCGAGGGCGACTCGGCGCCCGAGATCGAGATCCCCGACCCTCCCGAGATGGAGATCCACCGGGAGGCCGCCACCTCCGACGACCTGATGCGGCGGCAGGGGACCACCGGCAACACGGAGTTCATCAACGAGAACTTCTCGCTGCCGACGCGCTACTTCTCGGAGTACGAGTTCGAGTCCGCGGCCGGCATCGGCGGGGACGCCGTCGAGGAGAAGAAGTACAAGAAGGGCGCCTGCTCGCAGTGCGCGTACGCCTGCAAGCTCCCGACCCGCGACGAGGAGACGGGGGTCGAGACGGAGGGACCGGAGTTCGAGACGGTCTACGCGTTCGGATCGAGCCAGGGCGTCGGCGACATCGTCGACGTGATGCGGGCCAACGAGCTCTGTGACCGGCTCGGGCTGGACACCATCTCCGCGGGCGTCACGGTCGCGGCCTACCTCGCCAGCGAGGACGAGTTCGGGAACGCCGAGCTCGCCCGCGAGCTGACCGAGCAGATCGCCCACCGCGAGGGGATCGGCGACGACCTCGCCGAGGGCGTCCACCGCGTCCACGAGCAGCTCGGCGTCGACGACTACACGGTCAAGGGGATGGAGTTCGCCGCCCACGACGGCCGCGTGCTCCACGGGCAGGGCCTCTCGTACGCGGTCGCGAACCGCGGCGCCGACCACATGTACGGCGGGCTGCTCTCCCCCGAGTACGCCGGCGAGATCGACCCCGAGGGGACGCTCGGCAAGGCCGAGCTCCTCGTCGAACACGAGAACCGCAACGCGATACGGGACTCGGCGATCGTCTGCGCCTTCGCGAGCGGCCACATCACCGACGAGCGCCTCGCCGCGCTGCTGGAGACCGACTACGAGGAGCTGCTCGCGGTCGGCGCGCGGACGATCGAGCGCGAGCGCCACTTCAACAACCGCCGCGGGATGGCCGCCGACGCCGACGACCTCCCCTACGAGATCCCGGATCTGGAGGACGCGATCCAGGAGTACTACGAGGCGCGCGGGCTCCGCGAGGACGGAACGCTCCCCGACGACCGGATCGAGCCGATCGCGGCCGACCTCGGAACCGACGACGGCGCCGCGGCCTCGCCGGCCGACGACTGAGGGATCGCTGGCGGCGACCGATCGATCTCGCCGGACGGTGATCGATGGCCCCCCGACGGTCGTCGCTTATAAATCGTGGATGTGGAGACGACAGCGGTCTTAACGATTCATAGGCGCTAATCAGGCGTTTCGAACCCCGAGCAAGCCCGTCATCGATACTCCGAAATCGTTCGATACGGGACGTAGTAGCTAACCTCATCGATCCACGTCGATAGCCACTCATCAGCAGTCGCTTCATCGATTTTCCCAGCATCGATTGCAGCCAACAAAACCCCAACCGACCCGACAACGGTCACGCCTTGGTCTTTCGCAAACGATCGGGCATCTCCGTCGTCAGTTAGCAGTCGACCGTCGTGTGCGTCGGCGAGGGCGAACGCCTGTGCTTCCCCGGGATCGAGATGCCCACCAACAACGGCTTCTCTGTTTGCGACAGTATCCGAAATCGTCGCGACTGGGATTTCGCCATCAAGCGTATCGAGTGCTTCCTGGAGATATGGGTGGTTATCAACGCCGTGTTCGAGCTCCTCACGAACGACTGGTACCGTACAGATTCCGGAGAGGTCAGCAACTACCCACAGCTGATCGATGTACGCAAAATTCGAGAGGACAGTCGTGTTCAAGACGCTCGGGTTCGCTGGGAGATCGTTACCTGTCATTTAGCACGTGACTCCCCATCAGACGAGTCTTCATCATCGAATTCGAGCTCGCGTGCTGCCTCTACCTCGTAGGCTGCGTCATCCTCGTCAACGAGCCCGAGGCGAAGTTCAACACCGTGCTCACGGAGGATGTCACGCATCGTCCAGCGGTCGACGGCAGCGAGTCTCGCAGCATCACCGAGCGTGATCCGCTCGCGTTCGTAGAGGGCGACCGCAGCTGCAATACGTTCGTTCTCGTGGTCCTCGAAGTATTCACGCACGAACTCGCGCAACGCATCGCTCTTGCCCCCGAACACACCAGCCTCGACAGCACCCTCAATGAGGAGGTCGAGGTCATCCGGGTAGGAGCCGGTAATTCGTGCCATTGTTCCATCCGAGACTACATCATCATACTATTTATGAACTACGCCAGGCTGCCGTATGAATTGAGAAGGCCGATCTCAACTACTATTTAAACCGACGCGGCCCCTCAGCACTCGGTCACGACACGTGGTCGAAGACGAGACAGTAGCAGTGGTCGTAGCCGTAGCCGTAGCGTCCGGTCTCGGGACCCCACGTCCGGTCGTCGCCGGCCGCGTCGACCATCCGGTCTCCATCGTCACCGCTGGCGTCGTCCTCGAACCCGATGTCGCCGTCCTCGAACCCGAGGACGATCTCGGTCCGAAACCGGAGCCCGGCCGCGTCGTCGATCGCGTCCGCGAGGTCCCACGCGAGGGTGCTCACGCCCGGTCCGAACCGGACGTTCGAGACCTCGACGACCGCGATACCCTCGGGCGCAAGCAGGTCCGCGACCGCCTCGAAGGCCGCGGTCGCGTCGGCCAGATAGGCGCCGTAGGAGCCGGCGGACTCGTAGCCTTCGAAGGGGTCGGTGTCCATCCAGTCGAGCATGAACG
Organism: Halopenitus persicus; assembly: GCF_900107205.1. GTDB lineage: Archaea > Halobacteriota > Halobacteria > Halobacteriales > Haloferacaceae > Halopenitus > Halopenitus persicus. Next base: position 124,768 of record NZ_FNPC01000001.1, read on the forward strand.
GCGGCGCGGTACAACAGAGGTCGAACGCCGGCGGATCGACGTCGCCGCCCTCGTGATCCTCCTCATCGTCGTCAGCATTTATATGCGGTTTCCGCTCGCTTCCGTCGCTGCTTATAAACTCTTCCTGATCCCCCGTCGCATCACTTATAAATGCCGACCGGCCCTCGCGGGCGTCTCCGACCACGACGCGACGGGGATGGTCGACGCGCTCGCGGACGTACGCGACGCGGCGCGGGTCGCGCTCGATGCCGTAGCCGGCCCTGCCGAGTCGGTCGGCGGCGGCGATCGTGGTGCCGAAGCCCGCAAACGGGTCGATCACGGCGTCCCCGGGATCGGTGAAGGTCTCGATGCACCACTCCGGAACCGCCGGGATCGACCGGACGTCGACGTCGCACCAGTCGGGCAGGGTGTCCGGATCCGGCCGGTCGGCGGGAAGCGTTCTGAAGGTCCGCACGCTCGTCGATCGGAGCGGGCCAAATAAAAACCCCGCAGCGGTCGCGGCGGTCGCGGCCCGCGCCCACCGCAGTCCACATCGGAGCGGGTGAGCGAGCGCGTCGGCGTTCTATTCCGGGTCCGACGTCCTATTCCGGATCCGGCGTTCGCACGCGGTTCTCGAGGTCGTCGCCGGTCTCGAGGGCCGCGACGTTGCGGGCCAGGATGTCCGCGAGCCGGTCCCAGTGTTTCGGCGTGTGGCCGCCGGTGTGGGGCGTGATGAGGCAGTTCTCCAGGTCCCAGAGGACGTGCTCGGGCGGCAGCGGCTCCGGCTCGGTGACGTCGAGGGCGGCCCCGCGGATCCCGCTCGACTGCAGCGCCGAGACGAGCGCGTCGGTGTCGACGATGCCGCCGCGGGCGGCGTTGACGACGACCGCGTTCGGCGGCAGCGTGGCGAGTTCCTCGGCGCCGACCAGCCCGCGCGTGAGGTCGTTGAGCGGGCAGGCGATCACGACGTAGTCGCTCCGGGAGAACGCGTCGTGGATCGCCTCGTTTTCGAAGCCGACGACCTCGTCGGTCGGGCCGCCCTTCGAGGGCGTGTAGCGGACGCCGATCGTCTCGACCTCGAAGCCCTGCAGGCGCTGGACGACCGCCTGTCCGATCGAGCCCAGTCCGACGATCGTCACCGTGCTGTCGGTGAACTCGTGGGACTGGAAGTGGCGCCACTCGCCGTTCGACTTCCGGCGCCATCCCTCGTGGAGGCGGCGGGCGAACACGAGCATGTTGGCGATCGCCTGCTCGGCGATGCCGGGCGCGTGGATCCCGCCGGCGTTCGTCACGGCCACGCCGTGCTCGCCGAGCGCGGCCATCGGGACGTGGTCCGTCCCGGCGAAGGTGCACGCGAACAGCTCCAGCCGGTCCGCCCGGTCGAGCAGATCCTCGTCGATCGAGATCCCCGTCACGACGCGGGCGTCGGTGATCAGGTCCCGCTCCTCGGCCGGGGTCCGCGCGAGCGCGACCGTGCGGTCGGGCAGGCGCTCGCGGATCGCCTCGGCGTACGATTCCATCGACAGTCCCTCGGTCCCCTCGCGGAGCACGACGACGTCCGGTTGTTCGGTCATGGTGTTGGGTCGGGTACGGATCGATCCCGCGGGAGGCGACTTATCCTTTTATGTATCCTTCGTCAACGGGAACTGTGTATTCTTAAGTTCGTCCGCGTGGTAGGGGTGCCCATGTCCACCCAAGCCACCGAGCGACTCGTCTCGCTGCGCCGGGGGTTCCACCGGCATCCGGAACCGGCCTGGCGGGAGTTCTACACGACACACCGGCTCGTCGAGGAGCTCCGCGACATCGGCGTCGACGAGCTCGCGATCGGCCGCGAGGCCTACGACCCCGACGACCGGATGGCCGTGCCCGAGGAGGAATCGATCGCGGAGTGGGCCGACCGCGCTCGGGACCGCGGCGCGGACGAGGAGATCCTCGAGAGGACCGCCGGCGGCGTCACCGGCTGCGTCGCGGTGCTGGAGTGCGGCGACGGCCCCGCGGTCGGCCTCCGGGTCGACATCGACGGCCTGTTCATCGAGGAGTCAACGGACGCGGCCCACAACCCGGTCGCCGAGGGATTCCGCTCGGAGATCGAGGGCACGATGCACGCCTGCGGGCACGACGCGCACATGACCTGGGGGCTCGCCGCCATCGAGGCGATCAAGGCGAGCGACTTCGCCGGCCGGCTCGTCGTCTTCTTCCAGCCCGCCGAGGAGGCCGGCGGGGGCGGGCACCCGATGGCCGAGAGCAGCTACATCGATGACCTCGAGTACCTCTTCGCGGTCCACGTCGGGCTGGACCACCCGACCGGGCGCGTCGTGGCGGGCATCGAGCGCCCGCTGGCGATGTGCCACGTCGACGCGACGATCGAGGGGACCTCGACCCACGCCGGCAAGACGCCAAACGAGGGCGACAACGCGATGCAGGCGCTCGGGACCGCGATTCAGAACGCCTACGCGATCCCCCGCCACGCCGACGGGATGACCCGCGTCAACATCGGACGGGCCGAGTCGGGAACGGCGAGCAACGTGATCGCCGACCACGCGCACCTCGAGGCCGAGGCCCGCGGGGAGACGACGGAGCTGATGGAGTACATAAAGGGTCGCCTGAAGCGGACCCTCCGCAGCGCCGCCTCGATGCACGGCTGCACGGTCGACGTCGACGTCATCAGCGAGTCGCCGCGGGCCGACAGCGACCCCGAGCTGGTCGACCACGTCGCGAGCGTGGCCCGCGGGGTCGAGGGCGTGACCGACGTCGTGCCGACCGCCGACTTCGGCGCGAGCGAGGACGCGACGTTCCTGATGGAGCGCGTCCAGGAGAACGGCGGACTCGCGTCCTACCTGATCGTCGGGACGGATCATCCGACCGGCCACCACACGCCGACCTTCGACGTCGACGAACGCAGCCTCCGGATCGGGGCCGACGTGCTGACGGCGGCGATCCGCGGGGTCGAGGCCGCGTTCGCGAGCACGGACACGGCCGCGGGCGGGAACGCGTTCGCGGACGGCGGGACGATCGCCGACCGGAGCGGCGGGACGATCGTCGGCCGGAACGGCGGAGGCTCGCCGACCGGAACGGGAGGCGATCGATGACCGAGGGGGACCCCTCCGCCGCCGAACCGGACGATTCCGACCCCGGAGCCGACCGCTCCGCTTCGGACGTCGACCGTTCCGCCGCGGACGTCCTCACCCCCGAGGACGTTCGCGAGGCCCACGACCGGATCGCCGACGTCGTTCACCGGACGCCGCTCGACGGTTCGACCACGCTCGCCGAGGCCAGCGGCGCGGCGTCGGTCGGGCTCAAGCTGGAGAACGTCCAGCGCACCGGCTCGTTCAAGATCCGCGGCGCGTACAACGCGATGGCCCAGCTGTCCGCCGCCGAGCGCGAGGCGGGCGTCATCGCCGCCAGCGCGGGCAACCACGCGCAGGGCGTCGCGCTCGCGGGCGAGTTGCTGGGGATCGACGCGGAGATCGTCGTTCCCGAGGTGACGCCCGCCTCCAAGATCGAGGCGACGCGCGGGTACGGCGCGACGGTGATCGTCGAGGGCGACATCTACGAGCGCTCCTACGAGCACGCCCTCGAGCGCGCCGAGGAGACCGGTCGGACCTTCGTCCATCCCTTCGACGACGCCGCGATCATGGCGGGCCAGGGCACGGTCGGCCTGGAGATCGCCGAGCAGCTGCCCGACGTCGACACTGTCCTCGTCTCGATCGGCGGCGGAGGGCTGATCTCCGGGATCGCCACCGCGCTGCCGGCGGCCCTCGACGAGGACGTCCGCGTGATCGGCGTCCAGCCGGAGGGGGCGCTCCACGCCAAGCCCTCCCTGGAGCGCGACGCGATCCACGAGCTGCCGGACGTCGACACGGTCGCGGAGGGGATCGCCGACACCCGGCTCCTCGAGCGAACGTGGGCGGTCCTTCGCGACCGGGTCGACGACGTGGTCGCCGTCTCCGACCGCGAGCTCGCGGTCGCCGTCACCCTGCTGGCCGAGCGGGCCAAGACGGTCGCGGAGGCCGCCGGCGCCGCCCCGGTGGCCGCGCTGCTCTCGGACGCCCTCGACGTGACCGACGAGCACGTCGCCGCGGTGGTCTCGGGCGGGAACGTCAACCTCACCGAACACGCCGAACTGACGCGGACCGGCCTGATCGAGCTGGGCCGCTACGCCGAGGCGCGCCTCCACGTCGACGGCTGGCCCGCCGCGATCGCCGACGTCGCCGAGACGATCGAGTCCCACGGCGCCGAGCTGGACGGTCTCGAGCGCGACGATCGGAGCGCGATCGACCACCCCAACCGCGTTCCCGTGACGGTCGGCATCGAAGGGAGCGGCCCCGAACACCTGCGTGAGGTCCTCGACGCGCTCGCGTCGCTGGATGCAGTCGAGGTGGCGGAGGAGTCGCTGATCGACCGCGAGCCGCTCGCCCAGAGTCAGTAGTCGCGAGCCGCTCGCCGAGGGTCCGCAGTCGAGAGCCCGGAGTCGGCCCCGGTTCGCAGTTCGCAGTTCTAACGAGTATCAACCAGCCAGAAAGACCTTATCAGTCGATCCACGACACGACCCATGCGCCGACGATCGGTGCTCGCGGCCGCGACGCTCGCGCTTTCGGGCGGGGTCGGTGGCTGTCTCGCCGGTCCGAAAACCGGCGGTTCGGAAACGTCCGACCCGGATACGACCGATCCGGAAACCGGAACTCCCACCGCATCCGGAACCGCCACCGCATCCGGAACCCCCGACGGCCAACCGGCCCCCGACACGTACGACCGGTGTCCCCGCCTGGTGATCGGCATCGGGGAGCTCCCGGAGCCGGTGCGTCGGGAGGTCGAGACCGCGCTCGCGGAGGGCGCGTACGAAACCGACGGGGAACTCTCCCTCCCGCACGTGCTCGATCCCGAGGCGTCGTACCTGGAACCCGGGGGCGAGAACGGCGACAGGTATTACCGAGCCACGATCGATGATCGGAACTCGACTATGCGATTGACGTTGGCCGAGGCGACTCCCTCGATGGGTCCGCATCCGCTGTCGGTCGAGAGCCGGTTCGACGAATCGGTCTCGGTCGACGTGCAGGTCACGTACCGACCGACCGACGAGGTCGTCCTCGAGGCGAGTCAGTCGGTGACTCCCGACGAACGGCCGACGCTCGGCGAGTTCGACCGGCGACTCGGGGAGTACCGGGCGACGGTCGAGGCGGGGTCGGTCTCCGGACCGATCACGTGGCGCGAGGCGGAGCACCGCGATCCGCTCGCGACCGTCGTCGTGGGGCCGGAGGGCGTTCGTCCCGAACCCCGAGCGGTGGCGGAGCTGGTGTCGTGTACGGACTTCTGGGAGCAGTGATCCCGGGTCGATCGAAGGCTGGGCCCGCGCGTGACGACCCAGTCGCTGGGGTGACCGCCGGCGATGGGGACGGACGGGACGACGCCGATTTATCCGCGATAATTCGGCTTAATTCGGCGTGAAAGGTCCCGCAACCGCCTGAAATCGGGTTCACGTCTTCACCCCCTTATGTGGATAGCCGTCCGAGCGGCGAGTGCAATGAACGCGAAACGACCCATCACGATCGCGATCGCGGCGATGTTCCTGATCGGCGGCGTGGCGGCGGTCGGTGCCGCCAGTCCGGCCGACGCGGCGGATCAGCACGCGGCCAACGCATCGAACGGGGCGGCAGCTGACGCTGCCACGCCGACTGAGACGGCAGGCGACGAGAACGAGACGGCGGCCGACGCTGAGGAACGCGACGACGATGGTGAGAACGTGACCGACGAGCGCGCGGGGAACGCCGACGAACGCGCTGACAACGCGGACGGCGTCGGGCCGAGCGGCGGCCTGCCCGAACAGGTTCCCGACCGAGTGAGTGAGATCCACGACGCCATCGATTCGTTCCGAAACGGCTCGATCGATGGGCTCGGCGACTCGTTGGGTGACCTGCTGTCGGGTGACGATGCGGCCGACGGGAACGCTGACGATGCTACCGAGAGCGGCGATGGTGACGCCAATAGTGACGCCGCCGAGAACGACGATGATGACGCCGCCGAGGAGACGGCATAGCGCTTCATCCCCTCATATAAGATAACTACTGAACATACCATGACTGATTTACCAATGAACAGACGGACGTATCTCACGGGCGCGGCGACGGCCGGAACGATCGGGTTCGCGGGCTGTCTCGGCGGCGGCGGTGGCGAAACGGGGACGCTCGCGGCGCAGGTCACCGACCAGCCGGGCGACATCGCGGACTTCGAGTCGTGCGTCGTTACCATCGTCGGGATGTGGCTCGGTTCCAGTGACGCCGGTACAGAGGACGCCGGTACAGAGGACGCCGGAACGGAGGACGCCGAATCCGAGGAATCGGACGACGCGGACGAGGAGTCCGGCCGCGAGTACTACGAGTTCGAGGAGCCGCAGGAAGCTGATCTCGTCGACTTGCAGAATGACAACACACAGTTGGTCGACGAGCGCGAACTCGACGTCGCGACCTACGAGTACCTCCAGCTGGACACCGACGGCGTCGACGCGACGCTTGAGGGGGGCGATTCGGCCACCGTCGAGGTTCCGGGCGAGGCGCCGCTCACCTTCAACGAGGAGTTCGAGATCCGAGCGGACACCCGCACGGTCTTCACCGCCGACTTCACTCCGGTCCGCCGTGGCCGAACCGGCGAGTACCTCCTGCAGCCCGTTCCCGACGGGATCACCGTCGACTACGAGGCCGAATAGAACCCGGAGCGTGAGCCCAGAATGAACCGAAAACACGGCATCGCCGTCGGACTCGTCGTGCTCGCTCTGGCCGTCGCGATCGGCGCGATGGCATATACCGGCGTCGGCCCCGCTCCCGGCGGTGGTTCGGGCGAATCCATCGAGGAGTTCCCCACGGAGGAGCCCTCCACCGCGGAGGAATCCGGGAGTAACGACGGGTCGACGACGACGACGTCCCCCGACACGGAGCCGTTCTCGTTCACGATCGACGAGACCGAGGAGTGCGGGACGACCTGTCGGGACGTCACCGCGACGCTGTACAACGAGCAGGACGAGACCGCGACCGGGATCACCACGTACATCCGGATCTTCGCCGGCGAGGACAACGCCGACCCGAACGACGTCGTCTGGGAGGGGACCGTTGACGTCGGCACGCTCGAGGCCGGCGCGTCCCACACGACGACCGAGCGCGTCGAGCTCTCGTTCCAGGGCGCACGGAAGGTCGATCGGAACGACGGCTGGATAACGATTCAAACGACCGTGGAGTCGGACGACACGACGGTCACGTTCCGGAACAGCGAACAGGTCGCGTAGGTTGACAGGGCAGGTGAGTTACGGTTCGGCTCGGCGGAGACCGACTCTACGCTGCCCCGAATCCGTCGTCGGCCGCGTCAATTACTGCGACATATAGCGCGAGCCTGAATGCGGATCCGTTTATAATCCGTTTATATTTGTTGGAATCCACTTATAAATGGACGCCGAAGAAAGGCGGACCCTCTTATAAATATCAGGCGTTCATCGGCGGGCGGACCTGACGCCGTCGCCGGCGGACGGCTCCCTACGCGGCCGCCGCGGTCGTCCCTGCGGCTTCGACGGCGTCGAGGAAGATGGAGACGCCGAGCTCGATCTCGCGTTCGGTCGCGTCCAGCGGGGGGAGCAGCCGGATCGTCTTCTTCCCGCAGCCGAGCGTGAGCAGCCCGCGTTCGAGCGCCTCGGCGACCACGGCATCGCGGCGGTCGGCGGTGTCGAACTCCACGGCGAGCATCAGGCCCTTCCCGCGGACGTCCACGACGGAGTCGGGCGCGTCGTCGCCGAGCAGCTCCTGCGCCTGCCGGCCGCGTTCGGTCGCGTTCGCGAGCAGGTCGTGTTCCGCGATCGCCTCGAGGGTGAACGAGCCCATCATCGAGGCGAGCACGTCGCCGCCGCCGAACGTGGAGCCGAGGCGGTTCTTCTCGCTCGGGAAGAGGTCCGACCGGGAGATCGTCGCGCCCACGCGCAGCGCCTTCGCGCTCGCGATGACGTCGGGTTCGACGGGATAGTGGTCGATGGCCCACATCTCGCCGGTCCGGCCGATCCCCGACTGGATCTCGTCGACCACCAGCGGGATGTCGTACTCGTCGCTAACCGCGCCGACCTCGGCCATGAACTCCTCGCTGGGGAACCGATAGCCGCCGACGCCCTGGATCGGCTCGAGGATCAGGAACGCGATCTCGGCGGGGTCGACGTGGCCGCCCTCCGGCGCGAGCGCGCTCCGGAGCTGCGAGCCCGCGCCCCCGTCGGTGAAGAATCCGCACTCGCAGGTCGCCGCCGAGCAGCCGCGGTCGTCGCAGAACGGGACCGTTCGGATGCCGGCGATCTCCGGGTAGTGCCGGGTGTAGACGTCCTTCGACCGGGTGACCGAGAGCGTGCCGAGCGTTCGCCCGTGGAAGCTGCCGGCGAACGCGTAGCCGTATTTCGCCGCCGGCGCGGCGTCGTGAGTGATCTTCATCGCGTTCTCGACCGCCTCCGCGCCCGAGTTCGAGAGGAAGACCGTGTCCATTCCATACTGGCTCGAGACCGCCGTCAGTTGCTCCATCAGGTGGCTCGACCCGGGGAACGGCGCGTTCTCGGGGTCCGGCCCCGACCCGAAGTACATGTCCTGACCGGCGATCTTCATCGGCTCGACGAGGTCGAACTCCCGGAGCTTTCCGAGGACCTTCTCGTTGTTGTACCCCAGCGGCGCCGCCCCGATGTGGCAGGTGAAATCCAGCAGGACGTTCCCGTCGACGTCGGTCACGAACGGCCCGTCGGCCTCCGCGGTGACGTCCCAGACGAACTCGTGGGAGTACTCGCTGGGCGCCGCGTGCTCCCCGTGGAAGCGCACCCAGCGCTCGGCGTTCGGCCCCGGCAGCGCGTCCGCGTCGGGCTCGGCGGTATCCCTATCCATACACAAATAGTGTATACCGTATACATTAAATGTTAGTATCGATCGAACCGCGCTCGACCCACGACTGCCCGGAACGGGCGGTCGATGGCGGCGGCCGATGGCGACGATCGATCGTCGCCCGGTCATCGTCGCCCGTTGGAGTTCCGCAGCCGCCGACGTCAGTCGTCGTCGCTCAGCTCGGCCGCGGACGGTTCGTTCTCGGGTCCGGAGCCGAACAGCCAGCTGTCCTCGTGTAACAGCACCCGGCTCCCGTCCGAGACGAACTCCCGGATGAGGCCGATCATCGTGAACAGGCAGACGAACGCGAACGGCGTGCCGGTGATGATCGCCGCCGACTGCAGCGCGTTCACGCCGCCGAGCGTCATCAGGATCGCGGCCATCATCCCGAGGAGGACGCCCCAGAAGACCCGGTTGATGTTCGAGGGTTGGGCCTTGCCGCCGGTCGTCATCATCGAGACGGCAAGCGTCGAGGAGTCCGCGGAGGTGATGAAGAAGGTGGTCACCAGTATCATGAAGGCGAGGATGAAGACGGTCCCCAGCGGGAACGTCTCGAAGAGGATGAATCCGGAGACCTCGGCCCCGGCGTCGCCCGCGATGACCGCGCCGAAGTCGGCGATCCCGTTGTGGTGGCTCCAGACGGCGGTGCCGCCGACGAAGATGAACCACGGGATGGAGGCCGCCGAGGTCGCGGCGATGCCGGTGAACGCCACCTCGCGGACGGTCCGGCCCTTCGAGATCCGCGCGATGAACAGGCCGGCGAACGGGGACCACGAGAGCGCCCACGCCCAGTAGAAGACCGTCCAGGAGTTCATCCACGTGGTGCCGCCGTCGACGCCGGCGCCGGTGAAGAGGCTCATCGCGACGAAGTCGTTGAACATTCCGCCGAGCGCCTGCGTGCCCATCAGCACGAGGAACGCCGTCGGCCCCACGATCAGGGTCGCGACCATCAGGATCACGAACAGGATCATGTTGAAGTTCGAGAGCCGCCGGATGCCCCGGTCGACCCCGAGCACCATCGAGACCGTGAACGCGAGCGTCATCGCGGTCACCACGAGGATGATCCCGGTCGTGCCCAGGTCGATCCCCCACTGGTATCGGAGCCCCTCGATGAACTGGCTGCCGATGAAGCCCAGCGACGTCGCCACCCCGCCGATCGTCGCGAACACCGCCATCACGTCGACGACCTTCGCGATCGGGCCGTCGAGGTTCTTCCGCCCCAGAAGCGGCGTCAACGCCGAGGAGACCCGCAGCGGGACGTCATCGTAGTTGTACGCGTAGTAGCCGATCCCGATCCCCATGATCGTGAACACGGCGAGCTGGGGGACCGCCCAGTGGAACAGCGTCTGCTGGACGGCGATCGTCATCGCCTCCGCGGTCCCCGCCTCCACGTCGAACAGCGGCGAGGGATCCGCGTAGTAGAACAGGGCCTCGGTTGGCCCCCAGAAGACGACGCCGGCGGCGAAGCCGGCCGAATACAACATCGCGAAGAAGGAGAAGAAGCTGTACTCCGGCGGTTCGTCGCCGAATCTGAGCCGACCCCACGGCCCGAGGATCAGGTACACGAGGAAGGTGACGACGAGGAAGACGATGACCAGCAGTGCCCAGTTGAGGTACGAGTACATCACCGTTTCCCCGGCCGCGATGCCCCGCTGCACGAGACCCGGATCGAAGAAGTACAACAGGATCAGTCCGAGCGTCAGTCCCGCGCCGAACAGGAACACGACCGGGTCCAGCTCCTCGAGGAACCGGCCGACCGCGCCGTCGGGCTCGCCGGTCCCGTCGACGTCGCTCATCGTCCCTCACCCCCGGATTCGAACCGTCCGGTCCGTTTCATCCCGCGATACGGCGGTTCGCCGCACCGCGTTCGGCCCCGTTCATCCATCGTGTCGAGTGATGGCATACCCAACAGATCGTATGTTTATGACATAAACGTTTCCCTATATCTGTTAGTGGTATCCACGAATTGTGTAGACACTCCGCGAACGGGAACCGGTTCGCGAGCGAACGGGATCCACGGAGAAATCGAACGACGACCGGGGACGGGTCCGGACTCCGATCGGCGGTGTTGGTCCGACGGTTCGGCCGTTTCGGTAGGGGACCGTCGGTTCAGGACGGGATCGTCGATTCAGGGTCGTCGGGGACTCGGGACGGAACCGTCGACTCAGGGCCGGTTCGTCAGTTCCTCGACGGCGCGCTCGCGCTCGGCCTCGCTCTCGTTGACCTTCCGCACGAACTCGCCGACGTTGTCCTTGATCGCCTCGCGGGTCTCGCTCGGCGAGAACTCCTCGGACATCGAGAGCAGCCGGACGAAGGCTCGGAGCTCCTCGTCGGTGAGCTGGGCGAATTCGTCGTTTTCGATCTTCTCGATCACCTCGTCGACGTCGATCTGACCGACCGGATCGACGTTGAACTCGACGTTGACCATCCGGTAATCCGAGCCGGCGAGCCGCTGTTCGGCCTTCCCGACACCCTCGGCGAGCATCTCCTTGAACGGCGTGTGATAGCCCATCGACCCCAGATGGAGGAACGCGAGCATGTCGATCACCCCCTGGGTGAACGCCGCCCGGTCCTCGTCTTTGGGATCGAAGACCGTCTCCCGGTCGCGCTGTTCGAGGTGTTCGAAGAGGATCGAGAAGTCGATGACCGCGTTGCGAACCCGCCGACGAATGCGGTTTCGCTTCTGCTTCTTCGAGTGCTCGGTGTAGTCGGTCTTGCGACCGAGGAGGAAATCGCGGTCCGACGGGGTCAGAATGCCGCGGGGACGGTCGGCGTCCGCGGCGGTCTCCAGCGACTCCGGTACGTCCTCACTCATACCCCGAATACGGGGAGGACGCGAATTAATCCTTGGGGTGGCCGCCCGTCGGCGGCGGCGATTTCGACGTCGGCGACCGACCGGCCGGATCGTACTCGGCCGCGCTCCCTCCGTTCAGGGGCGTCGGCGACCGATCTCGGCGATCGTCTCCGCGATCACCTCGACGCCGACGTCGAGGCTGCGCTCGTCGACGTCGAAGGTCGGCGTGTGGTGGTCGGTCGGATGATCCGTCCCCACGAGCAGGTAGGAGGCGAGCCCGCCGTTCTCCTGCACCCGCTCCATCAGGTAGGTCACGTCCTCGCTCCACCCGAACTCCTGTTCGGGAACGACGGTGTCGACGCTCGGGATCCCGCGCGCGACCGCGCCGATCAGCTCCCGCAGCTCGGGGTCGCTGTCGGCCCGCGGCGACTCGCTGATGACCCGCAGCGTCACGTCGCAGTCGTGCATCTCCGCGGCGGCGTAGAGGACGCGCTCGAGCTCCGTCCGCGCGTACTCCATCAGGGCCGTGGTCTCGCCGCGGACCTCGCCGTCGATGGTGATCTCCTCGGCGATGACGTTGCTCGCCGTCCCGCCCTCGATCCGGCCGACGTTCACCCGGGTCATCCCGTCGCTGTGTCGCGGGATCGCGTACGCGTTCTGGATCGCGGCCGCGACCGCCTGCATCGCGTTCGCGCCGGCGTTCGGCGCCGTGCCGGCGTGGGCACTGGCCCCCTCGAAGGTCGCGGTGAGATGGGCCATCGCCAGGGGCTTTCGTATCCCGGAGACGATCGTTCCCGTCGGATTCCCGAGGCCGACGTGCATCGCGAGCAGGTAGTCGACGTCGTCGACGTAGCCGCCCTCGACGAGCGGCTTTCCGCCGCCGGAAGTCTCCTCGGCCGGCTGGAAGAACAGCTTGAACGTCCCGGAGAAGTCGCCGTGTTTGACCGCCTCGAGCACCCCGAGTGCGATCGCCGGGTGCGCGTCGTGCCCGCAGGCGTGCATGTACCCCTCGTGTTCCGACCGGAATCCCTCGTCGGCGGGCACGTGGCCCGGTTCGTCCGACTCGGTCATCGAGACGGCGTCGAGGTCGACCCGGAGACCGACCGTCGGACCGGGCCCGCACTCCAGTATCGCGACGCAGCCCGTATGGCCGTCCGCGGTCCGTTCGAGCACGTCGGCACGAACCCCCGCCTCGCGGGCCCGTTCGAGCCACGCGTCGAGCTCGTCCTGCTCGGGCACCGCCATTCGGTCGTCGCTCGCCAGCGCCTCGCGGCCGACCGCGAGCTCGTCGACGCCGATCCGTTCGGCCTCCTCGACGACCCGCTCGGTCGTTCGGAACTCCCGCCATCCCGGTTCCGGATGGCGATGGAACGCCCGACGGATCTCCGACAGGCGGTTGCGTACGTCGTGGGACATCGATCTGGCGTCGGTTGGCGACGGAGGTACTTAATCGTGCCCGGTGGGGCGAAGCCGTTCCAGTGGGGCGAAGCCGTTCCAGCGGGGCGAAGCCGTTCCCGGTTGGACGAGACCGTGGCCGCCTCAGCCGAGGGACGCGATCGCGTCCATCTCGACGTCGACGTCGTCCGGCAGCCGGGAGACCTCGACGCAGACGCGGGCCGGCGGGTCGCCCCCGAAGGCGGCGCCGTAGGCCTCGTTGACCGTCTCGTAGTCGTCGAGGTCGGTCAGGTAGACGGTCACCTTCACGACGTCCGCGAGCCCCTCGCCGCCGGCGGCCCTGACGACGGCGTCGATGTTCGCGAGGACCTGCTCGGTCCGGTCGGCGACGTCGCCGTCGACCGGCTCGCCGGTCTCGGGATCCGCGGGCCCGTAGCCGGAGACGTAGAGTCGGTCGCCGTCGCGGACGCCCTGGGAGTACGGGTTGTCATTACTCGGTGCCTCGTCGGTGATCACGCGGTCGGTGTCTGACATTGGTGAGGTGGTCCGTGGTGTCGCTAGTTGGTCTGTGGTGTCGCTAGTCGGTCCGTGGTGTCGCTAGTCGGTCTGTCGGTCGATGGCGTCGGCGACGATCGTCATCGCCGTGTCGGCCAGCTCCTCGGTGAGCACAAGCGGCGGGATGACGCGCAGGACGTTGCCGTGTCGGCCGGCCTTCCAGATCAGGACGCCGTGTTCGAAGCAGTCGGTCTGGATCGCGTCGACCGTCTCGTCGGCCGGATTCCCGTCGTCGTCGGTGAACTCGACGCCGATGAACAGGCCCTTGCCGCGGATCTCGGCGATCGCGTCGTTCGAGTCGGCGATCTCGGCAAACCGACCGCGGATCGTCTCGCCAAACTCGCGGGCGTGTGCCAGCAGGTCGTGGGCCTGGATGTACTCGATCGCGCGGACGCCCGCCCGCATCGCCACCACGTGGCCGCGGTACGTGCCCGCGTGGTCGCCCGACCCCCACGTGTCCAGGTCCTCGTGGTACATCAACCCCGACAGCGGGAAGCCGACCCCGCCCAGCGCCTTCGCGGTCGTCATCGCGTCCGGCGTCACGTCGTACCACTCGCTTGCCCACCACTCCCCAGTCCGGCCGAACCCCGACTGGATCTCGTCGAACACCAGCGGCACGTCGTTGTCCGTCGCCAGATCCCGCAGTCCTTGGAGGAAGCCCTCCGGCGGCGCCACGATCCCGCCCTCGCCCTGGATCGGCTCGACGATGATCCCCGCCGGGTTCGCCAAGCCGCCATACGGGTCCTCGAGGATCGCTTTGACCTCCTCGAGGGAGTGCTCGACCGCCTCCTGAGGCGGCTTCTCCTGGTGCAACGGATTCGGATACGGCGCGTGCACTACATCCGCGAGCAACGGCGTGTAGTGGCTCTTGAGCTTTTTATTGCCCGTGACGCTCATCGCCCCCGAGGACGTGCCGTGATAGGCGCCACGGAACGAGATCAGCCCGTCGCCGCCCGAGTTGTACTTCGCCAGCTTGATCGCCGCCTCGTTGGCGTCAGTCCCCGTCGGACCGCCGAAGACGAAGCGATTCTGGTCTTTTAAACCAGGTGGCGCGATCTCGTTGAGCCGTTCGATGAGGTCGAGGCGCGCCTCCGTGGGGAAGTCGATCGTGTGAACGAGCTTGTCGGCCTGCTCGTGGACGGCCTCGAGCACGTAGGGGTTCGAGTGCCCCACGTTCAACACGCCGATGCCGCCGAAGAGATCGATGTAGGTGTTGCCGTCCGGATCGCGAACGGTCGCGCCCTTTCCCTCCTCGAAGGCGACGGGAATGTCCTCGGGATACGCCACCGCGCTCGAATCGATCTCGCGCTGTTTCTCCAGCAGTTCCCGCGAGCGCGGTCCGGGGACGTCCCCGACTGACGGTGCGTCGTCGAAATGAAGCTCCTCGATCGGTGGTCCGGCCATGGATGCGGTAACGAACGACGTCAATAAATATCTGTCTACGGATTATAGGACTAGCGTACACAATTTTTGAATTCGAGTTCGGAACCGGGACGGGATTCGGCCTCGGATCCGGAGCGACGTTCGGATCCGACGTCTATTTATAAGGGCGGCGGTCGGATCGCTCGATATGGCGCTTCCCACCCCCGCTTTTCTCTGTAGCTTCAAGACGTATCCGGGGACCGCCGGTCGTGACGGCCTCGAACTGGCGCGGTCGCTCTCACGCGCCGCGACCGATGCGGCGGAGCGAACGGAATCGGAGCGGTCGTCGCCGATCCGACTCGCCGTCGCCCCGCAGACGCCCGACGTTCGTCTCCTCTCGCGGGAGACCGACCTCACCGTGATCGCGCAGGCGGCCGACGCCGCGGATCCGGGTGAGGGAACCGGTGACGTGCTCGTCGAGACGCTGGCCGATGCCGGGGCGGATGCCGTCTTCGTGAACCACCCGGAACGCGAGCAGTCGCTGCCCGCGACGCGGACGCTGATCGAGCGTTGTGCGGACTCCGGGATGGACGCGATCGTCTGCGTGCGTGGCGTGGAGGAGGGGATCGCGGCCGTGGAGCTGGGCGCGGACTGGCTCCTGCTCGAGAAGCCCACGGACGTCGCCTCCGGGGACCCGCTCGTGCGGCGTCACCCGGATCGCGTCCGAACGTTCGTCGAGCGGGTTCGCTCGGCGGCCGCGGCACACGGGCGTGACGTCGCGATCGCGGTCGGCGGCGGGATCTCGCGGCCCGCGGACGTGGCTGCCGCCTTCGAGCTCGGCGTCGACGCGGTCGGCGCGGCCTCGAGCGTCGTCACCGCCGCGGATCCGGCGGCCCGTCTCGAAACGCTGCTGTCGGAGGACCCGTCGTAGCTCCCGATTATACGGCGAACGTGGACAGTCACCCGTGACGGTTCTCGCCCAGCCTTTCGGACACACGACGGTTCATCGGGATCGCGGTCGGGGGGCCGAGGAGCACCGCTCCGAACGACCCGAGCGGAGCGAGCAGGACGAACGGAATCCCGACCCCCGTCCCGAGGATCGAGAGGAGAACCAACGCAAAGCCGACGGAAACAACCACGAGTAGGCGTTGCCCAAGCGCGTGACAGAACACGACCGCCACGCTCGCGTATTCGGTTCCGTAGTCGTCACGGAATCGCCCGGCGTCCGCGAGTGCGGCCAGCAGGTGGACCGTGCCATATCCGACGAGAGTCACCGCTCCCGTCCACCACGAGACCAACAGAACGGGTTCGGTTGGGCTGGAGGGTCCGTTCGTCACGAGCGCCACGAAGGGCCCGAACGAGATCGCCATCGCGAGGAAAACCAAGATCAATATCGCGTTTGAATCACGTATCCGGCGAGCATGTTCCGAACGGAGACGGGCCATCAAACGACCGGTATCCGACAAAATTGGTAAAGTTATGGGAGGAATCGAGCGAGTGCTGCCGTCGTCGCCGTCCACAGGCGGCTCTCGCGAGCGGAATTCGGCGGACAAAGACATACGGCGGCGGACAAAGACATACGGGCGGACAAAGACGATGTGGTGGAGAGCGACCGCTGGGCCGTCTCTTCTACGGCTCGATCGCTGCAGCCGCCTCGTCGTCGCCCGTCGGGCCCGCGGACGTGTACAGGCCGGCAAGCGCCAGCAGGACGAAGATCGCACCCTCGACCCGTGCGGCCGTGTACACCCACTCCCGAGTCTCGAGGTCGTCCGGCGTCCGATACGCCAACCGGGTCGCGGCGGCGACGACGGCGCGGGGACAGAGGAGTTCGACCAGTCCGAACAGTCCGATCAGGAGCTCGATGTGGCGGCGCATACGTCTCGATACGCGGCCGGCGGACAAAAAGCGCGCGGCTCCGACTCGTTTCCGTTCACGCACCGGTGGTTTTCGTTTCAGTGGTTTCGTTCACGCACCGGCGGCCGCCGTTCACGCACCGGCGGCCCGACCTCGGCACCCGGATCCCCGTCCCCCGGATACCGGAAGGAATCACCGCTTCGATCCGGTGGTCACACACCCGCCGTACACCGAGGGCGTGAGCCGGATCACGTCGCCGTCCCGCAGCGGCGTCTCGGGCCCCTCGAGGTGCCGGATGTTCTTCGTGTTCCGGGTGACGGCGACCTCGCCGACCAGCGATCCGCCGTCGATCAGTCGTCCCGACAGCTCCGGATATCGGTCCTCCAGCTCCGCGAGAAGGTCGCCGTACGTCTCGGCGGCGGTCTCGATCTCGATCGACCGCTCGCCGACGTCCTCCCGGAACGGCCCGAAGAAGCGACATTCGATCTGCACGAGGGACGGATACGGCGGTGACCGGCTTTTACCCGTCGATCGGGGGATACGTGATCACGTCATCGGTGCCGACAGGTATTGCCGATGAGATCGAGCGGAGACAGGAATCGCCATAATCAACCTGCATAAAGATGTGGAGTCTATATTAGCACCCGTTATGGACACGGAGTTCGCCTACTGGGTGCCGAACGTCAGCGGAGGCCTCGTGGTCTCCGATTGGGACATGGACACGGACTGGACCTACGAGTACAACCTCGAACTGGCCCGCACCGCCGAGGAGGTCGGGTTCGAGTACGCGCTCGCGCAGGCGCGGTTCTTCGGGAGCTACGGCGCGGACCGACAGCTGGAGGCGCTTTCGGTCGCCAACGCGCTGGCCGCACAGACCGAGGAGCTGCACGTCATCGGCGCGGTCCACCCCGGCCTCTGGGAGCCCGGGCCGCTCGCGAACTTCATCTCGACGGCCGACCGGATCAGCAACGGCCGGTTCTCGATCAACGTCGTCAGCGGCTGGTTTAAAGGGGAGTTCACCGGCTTCGGGCAGCCGTGGCTCGCACACGACGAGCGCTACGCGCGCTCGGAGGAGTTCATCGAGGTGCTGAAGCGACTGTGGTCCGAGGAGTACGCCACCTACGACGGACGCTTTTACACGATCGGGAAGGACATCGACGGCTTCGAGGGCGCGCCGATGCAGCCGAAGCCGGTCCAGGATCCGTATCCGCAGGTCTTCCAGGGCGGGAACTCGAAGGCCGCGCGGAAGATGGCGGCGCGGCAGGCCGACGTCCTGTTCATCAACGGCGGCAGCCTCGAGACGATCCGCGGGATCATCGAGGACGTCGAGTCCTACGCCGAGGAGTTCGGGACCGAGCCGCCGCGGTTCGCCGCCAACGGCTTCGTCATCCAGCGCGACACCGAGGCCGAGGCCAAGGAGACGCTGGAGGGGATCATCGAGAACGCCACCGACGAGGCCGTCGAGGCGTTCCGCGAGCAGGTCAAACAGGCCGGCCAGTCCTCCGCCGAGGGCGAGGGGATGTGGGACGACTCCGACTTCGAGGACCTGGTTCAGTACAACGACGGGTTCAAGACCGGCCTCATCGGGACGAAAGAGCAGATCGTCGAGCGGATCCGCAAGCTCGACGCGATCGGCGTCGACATCGTGCTCGCCGGGTTCCTCCACTACGACACCGAGCTCGAGCAGTTCGGCGAGGAGATCATCCCGGCCGTCCGGGAGGCCGACCCCATCGAGGTCGACGACGTCGACGACGTGATCGACGAGGACGTCGAGTCGATCGGCGGCGCGGAGGTCGCCCGATAGATGGCCGCTGACCGAACCCTCCTCGGGATCGTCGGCAGCGTGTCGGATCCCTCCAAGACGGCCACCGCGGTCGAGACCGCGCTCGAGGCGGCTGCGGAACGAGACGGGGTCACCACCGAGACGCTCCGACTATCCGACCACGACCTCGTCACCGCCGACGGGCGGACGCTCGACGCCTACGAGGGCGACACCGCCGCGGCCCTCGAGGCGATCGTGGAGGCGGACGCCTACGTCGTCGGAACGCCGATCTACCGCGGGTCCCTCTCGGGCGCGCTGAAGAACCTGTTCGATATGGTCCCGCGGGGGATGTGGCAGGCCGACGTCGCTCCCTTCGAGGACGCCGCCGTCGGGCTCGTCGCGACCGGCGCGACGAACCACCACTACCTCGCGATCGACCAGGAGCTGCGCCCGATCTTCGGCTTCTTCGGCGCCCACACGGTCGGCGGGAGCGTCTACGCGACCGACGACCACTTCGAGTCGCTCGCTGACGGCGGGGACGGCACCGATGACGCCGGCGGCGCCGGCGGCTATGCGGTCGCCGACGACGCCCTGGGCGAACGACTCGCCGACCTCGGGCGTGCCACCGTGGAGCTCGACGCCGCGCTGGCGGACGCCGACGCCCTCACCGGTCTGGGCCCGCAGTTCTAGTTGACCAGCAGGTCCCGGTCGCTTCTCGGTCCGCGGCCGACGTCGTTCCGACGCCGAGGTTTAAGTCCGATCGCGAGCGACCGACGGGTATGAGTCGGGAGTCGAACGGGAGGACGACGGATAGTGGCGAAGCGATGACGGACGGCGGCGAAGCGGTGACGGAGGACGGCGAAGCGACGACGGGAAACGGCGCGTTACCGCAGGACGTCACCGGCGCGCTCGACGACGGTCGATGGACCGGCGAGAAGTCGGTCGAGGCCATCGTCGGCGACGTGCTCCGCGATCGAAACGAAACGCTCGCCACAGCGGAGTCGCTGACCGGCGGGCTGATCGGGTCGACGGTCACCGACGTGCCGGGCTCGAGCGACTACTTCGATCGCGGCTTCGTGACCTACGCCTACGACGCCAAGCGGGCGGAGCTGGCCGTCCCCCGGGAAGCGCTCGACGCCCACGGCGCGGTCAGCGAGCCGGTCGCCGAGGCGATGGCGCGCGGCGCGCGCGACCGTGCGGACACGTCGTGGGGCTTGTCGGCGACGGGGGTCGCCGGTCCCGGCGGCGGCCGGGACGAGAAGCCGGTCGGGCTCGTCTACGTGGGCGTGGCGTACGCGGCCCCGTGGGGAACCGAGGCGTCGTTCGTCCGGTCCCGACGGTTCACCTTCGACGGGGACCGGGCGACGATCAAGCGGAAGTCGGTCGAGTCCGCGCTCGCGACCCTCGCGGCGACGATCGAGGAGGATGGCGCCGAGACCGCCTAAGACGCCCCGACGAGTCGCCCCGAGTGACTCCGAGCGACGTGTCCGTCGGCCGCGGTCAGTCCGCGACGAGCGGCGGTCGGGTCGTCGTCCCCTCGGCGCCGACGATCACGACGATCGTCGGCTCCTCGCGCGAGACGTCACAGTCCGTGCCGCGCTCGACCGCGAACGTCAGCGACCCGTCGTCGGTCGCGTTCGCGCGAACGGGGAGCTCGGCGGTGACGGCGTGAGTCCGCTCGGCGCCGCCGCCGATCCGGTCGGACCGCTCGTAGCTCCGCTGCTCGTATCGGATCGAGGTGCCGCGGTCCGACGGGGTTGCGTTCGTCCCCACGACGCAGCCGCGCATCGAGGGCAGATCGACGGGGCGCGTGAAGGGGCCGCCGTTCCGAACGGTCAGCGTCCCGATCTGCCCCCGGAGCGGAACGATGTCGGACGCCTCGGCGTCGGCGGCGACCCGGTCCGGAACCGTGAGCGTCGCCTCCTCGTCCAGCTCCGCGGTGTAGTCGACCTCGGCGCTGGCGACGTCGGCCCCCACCAGGAGGACGCCGACGCCGACGATCCCGACGAGCGCGTACCGAACCGTCCGGTCCGGAATCGCGACTCCCCCCTGTCGGACCACGTAGCCGAGTCCGACGAACAGGGCCGCGGAGACGACGAACAGCAGGAAGATGCCGGTCTCGGAGGGGTCGTACCGGCTGATGACGTACCCGAGGAAGACGGCATACGCGAGCGACGCGATCGCGTACGCCACCACGTCGAGCGCGTCACGGTCGATCCACAGCCCGACGAGCAGGAACGCCAGGAACGTCAGGAACAGGAGGGCCGCTTTCACCGTGATCGAGAGCCCGAACACCACGTCACGGATGAAGTAGACGAACGCGCCGAGCGCGAACAGCACGCCGAGCGCGTAGAGGACCTTGCCGCCGTCGATCTGGAGGTTCATACGGAGGGACGGATCGTCGATCGACACGGACCGGCATCAGTATTGTGGTCGGATCGGTCGGTTGACAGGTCAGCCGTGGCGGGTCGTTGAGCTCGCCGGACGCGGACGAGCCGATCTACGGCGAGCCGGACGCGGACGAGTCGACCGCAGGCGGGTCAGTCCCGGACGTGAATCGACGATCCGAGGTACTGGTGGAGGACCGTGTCCGCGTCCGTGGCCGCGAACGGGCTCGGGTCGGACTCGATCGCCGTTCGAAGGGATCGCAGGTACGACTCGTCGGTTCGAAGCTCCCGGAAATCGACGTCGACGACCGCGATTCCCGGCGCATCCCCGAGTCCGAGCAGCTCCCGGACGACCGGGTGGAACCGCTCCGGGTCGCCGAGCTCGCCGCGCCAGAGCCGGTCGCGAAAGAGCAGCCAGCCGTCCGTTCCGGGCTCCGGGGCGGGCGCCCGGACCGTCGTCTCGAAGCGATCGGGGGAGACCTCGGCGGCGGAGGGGTCGAGCCGAAGCGTCACTCGGAACACGTAGGCAGCACTCCTGCGGTCGGGCCCGCCGTCGTCCCCGCCGTCGGTGGTCGTCGGCGCGTCTTCCGGTGCGTCGGTCGGCATCTCGGTCGTGGTTCCGTGCGAGGCGGTCAGAACTCGTCGTTCACGAGGTCGGCGAGCCGGAGGTCGCTGTCGGTGATCCCGTCGGCCTCGTGGGTGGTAAACCGAACCTCGACCTCCCCGTAGCCGATCCGGATCTCCGGGTGGTGGAACTCCTCCTCGGCGACTTCCCCGACGTTCGCGGCGAAGGCGATCCCGTCGAGATAGTCGTCGAACTCGTAGACGCGGCGGATCTCGTCGCCGTCGCGCTCCCACCCGTCAGGGAGTCCCCGCTCGATTTCCTCGTCGGACAGGACGTTCGACATACTCGACGTCTCGGTCTCCGCTCTGTTAAGTGTTCCCGCGTTCGTCACTCAAAAGACACATATCATCCGCTCCCGTTCTTGAACCCGTGCTGGATCGCTGTCGATCGTGGTTCGAGTCGGCTTACGAGCGGTTGCTCCGCCGCGAGATCGGTTCCCCCCCGACGCACGTCGCCATCATTCAGGACGGGAATCGACGGTACGCCCGCGAGCGCGGCGAGGCGGCACCGGAGGGACACCGCGCCGGCGCCTCGACGACCGAGCGCGTGCTCGAGTGGTGCGGCGACCTCGGGATCGAGGAGCTGACCCTATACGCGTTCTCGACGGAGAACTTCGACCGGCCCGACGAGGAGCTCGAGCCGCTGTTCGACCTGCTCGCGGAGAAGCTCCGCGAGTTCGCCGACTCGGACCGCGTTCACGAGGAAGGCGTCCGGATCCACGCGATCGGCGACGTCGACCGACTTCCCGACCGCGTCCGTGAGGCGGTCCGCTACGCCGAGACGCGGACCGCGGCGAACGACGGCTTCCGTCTCAACGTCGCGATCGCCTACGGCGGCCGGAACGAGCTGCTCAGGGCGGCCCGCGACGTCGCGGCGGACGTCGCCACGGGAGCGCTCGATCCCGACGACGTCGACGTGACCGAGGTCGAATCCCGGCTCTACCGCGAGCCGGTCCGCGACGTCGACCTCATCGTGCGCACCGGCGGCGACGAGCGCACCTCGAACTTCCTGCCGTGGCACGCCAACGGCAACGAGGCGGCGGTCTACTTCTGTGCGCCCTACTGGCCTGAGTTCTCCCGGGTTGACTTCCTCCGTGCCGTCCGGACCTACGAGTCGCGCGAGGAGTCCTGGCAACGAACTCGGACCGACCGCGCGACGGCGCTCGTGCGTGCGGTCGCCGAGATCGAGGTCGCGGAGGCGCGCTCGGTCGCCCGTCGCCTTCGGGACCATCTCCCCGGCGGAGCGGCCAGCGATCTGACGGCCGAGCTGTCCGGGACCGATCCCGAGTCGGCCGACTGATACGGCCGCACCTCCCGGCTCACCGGTTCGATCGTACTGCTCGGCGGACCCGAAACCGGTATTCGATCGGAGCGGTCATCGAGGGTATGGACCCACGGATCCGCGACCACGCCGAGACGATCGTCGACCACTCGACGGGGATCGAGTCGGGTGACACCGTCGTCATCCAGCTGCCGCCCGAGGCGGAGGACCTCGCGGTCGCGCTCGCCGAGCTGTGTGGGGACCGCGGGGCACAGCCGGTCTGGATCTCGAACTCCGATCGATTCAGTCGGGCCTTCAAGCGGGCGGCCGAGGGATTCGAGGAGGCCGCCCACGAGCTCGCAATGTACGAGGAGACGGACGTCTTCGTCATCGCCCGCGGCGGCGCGAACGTCACCGAGGGCGCCGACGTCGATCCGGAGACCAACGCGGCCTACAACCGCGCCCGGAAGGCGATCAAGGAGGAACGGCTCTCGAAGACGTGGTGTCTCACGCAGGTGCCGACCTCGGGCCACGCCCAGCTGGCCGGGATGAGCACCGAGGCCTACGAGAACTTCGTCTTCGACGCGGTCTCGCTCGATTGGGACGCCCAACGGGAGTTCCAGTCGAACCTCGTGGAGATCCTCGACGACGCGTCCGAGGTGCGGATCCGCTCCGGCGAGGAGACCGACCTCACGATGTCGATCGCCGGCAACACGGCGCTGAACGACTTCGGCGAGGCGAACCTTCCCGGCGGGGAGGTCTTCACCGCGCCGGTTCGGGACAGCGTCGAGGGACGCGTCCACTTCGACCTCCCGCTATACCGGTACGGCCGCGAGATCGAGGACGTCAGGCTCACCTTCGAGGACGGCCGCGTCGTCGACCACTCCGCGGGCCGCAACGAGGACCTCTTGACCGCGATCCTCGAGACCGACGATGGCTCACGGTACCTCGGCGAGCTCGGCATCGGAATGAACCGGCAGATCGACCGGTTCACGTACAACATGCTCTTCGACGAGAAGATGGGCGACACCGTCCATATGGCGGTCGGGTCGGCCTACGACGACTGCGTCGGCGAGGGGAACGAGGCCAACGAGTCGGCCGAACACGTCGACATGATCGTCGATATGAGCGAGGAATCGGTGCTCGAGGTGGACGGCGAGGTGATCCAGCGGGACGGGACGTTCGTCTTCGAGGACGGCTTCGAGGAGTAGCCGGAACCGCTCGCGGTGCCGGTTCCGGCTGGTCCGACATCGCCGGTTCCGGCTGGTCCGACATCGCCGGTTCCGGCTGGTCCGACATCACCGATCCCGGAGGTCGGGCGTCACTCCTCGTTGAGGTCGAGCTCGAACTGCTCGTTCTCCGTGACCGCGTTGAGCACGACGGAGGTGTTCGACTCGCGGATGTTCGCGTCCGTGAGCAGCGACTTGATCTGGTCGTTCATTCCGTCGGTGTCCTCGAACTTCCCGACGGCGATGACGTCGTAATCGCCGGTGACCTCGTAGACGGTGATCATCCGTTTCTCCTCGCGGAGCCGGTCCGTGATCTCCGGGAGCGCATCCCCCTCGACCTTGAGCTGGAGGATCGCGGTGACGTCGTAGCCGAGGTTTCCGTAGTCGACGATGGGTGTGTACCCCTCGATGACGCCCTCGTCCTCGAGGTCGTTGAGGTGGTTCGAGACGGTCGTCACCGAGACGTCGAGCTCCTCGCCGAGGCTCCGCAGGCTCGCTCGGCCGTTCCCCAGGAGTTCGTTTATCAGCTTGGCATCGAGGTTTTCGTACGTCATTACACCGGATCACGTTCCAGGGGGTTTAGAACTTTACGAATATACAGTTTCGTTCGGGGCTCGGCGGGATATGCATCAATCGACAAGACCTTTATACTAGGGATATTCGGTTGGGATGTCCAGAAAATGACGGACGAACACACCATTTCGGACGGCGGCCTCTCCGCCGACGACCAGGCAGTCCTCGACCGCATCGAGGAGGAGAACATCGACTTCCTCCGGCTCCAGTTCACCGACATCCTCGGCGTCGTGAAGAACGTCTCCATCCCGGCCCATCAGGCCGAGAAGGCGCTGACCGAGGGCATCTACTTCGACGGCTCCTCGATCGAGGGGTTCGTCCGGATCCAGGAGTCCGATATGCGTCTCGTTCCCGACCCCGAGACGTTCGCGGTCCTGCCCTGGCGCAGCGACGACGACGGCGGCGCCGCACGGCTCGTCTGTGACATCGTCGACACCGACGGGGAACCGTTCGTCGGCGGCCCGCGTCAGGTCCTCAAGTCGGTCCTCGAGGAGGCGGAGGAGATGGGGTACAGCGTTTCCATCGGCCCCGAGCCGGAGTTCTTCCTCTTCGAGAAGGACGAGGACGGCAACGCGACGACGATCCCCCACGACAACGGGGGCTACTTCGATCTCGCGCCCAAGGACCTCGCCTCGGACGTCCGCAAGGAGATCATCTTCACGCTCGAGAAGATGGGCTTCGAGATCGAGGCGAGCCACCACGAGGTCGCCGAGGGGCAACACGAGATCAACTTCAAGTACGACGACGCGCTCTCGACGGCCGACAACATCGTCACGTTCCGCGCCGTCGTTCGCGCGGTCGCCGAACAGCACGACCTGCACGCGACGTTCATGCCGAAGCCGATCGCCGAGATCAACGGCTCCGGGATGCACAGCCACATCTCGCTGTTCGACGAGGACGGGAACAACGCCTTCGCGGACGACGACGACGAGTTTAACCTGAGCGAGACGGCCTACCAGTTCATGGGCGGCCTCCTGAACCACGCACCCGCGTTCACGGCCGTCACGAATCCGACCGTGAACTCCTACAAGCGGCTCGTTCCGGGCTATGAGGCCCCGATCTACGTCGCGTGGTCCGACACCAACCGGTCGGCGCTGATCCGCGTCCCGGACGCCGCCGGCGTCTCCGCGCGCTTCGAGGTTCGCAGTCCCGACCCCTCGTGTAACCCCTATCTGGCGCTCGCGGCGCTCATCGCGTCCGGACTCGACGGGATCAAAAACGACGCCGACCCGGGTGACCCGGTCCGCGAGGACATCTACGAGTTCGACGACGAGAAGCGCGAGGAGTACGGCATCGAGACGCTTCCGCCGAACCTCGGCAGAGCCGTCGAGGCGCTGGAGGCCGACGACGTGGTCCTCGACGCCCTCGGACCCCACACCGCGGAGAAGTTCCCCGAGGCCAAGAATCAGGAGTTCAGCGAGTACCTGACCCAGGTCTCGCAGTGGGAAGAGGACCGGTACCTCGAGACGTTCTGAGTCCGGCCGCTCACCGACGCTCGTTTTCATCCCGATTCGATCCGTCTCGCCGTCCGGTCCCGAGTGCTGACGGGGTCCAGTTTGACGGGACGCGCGACTAGACGAAGAACGCGAGTCCGACGGCAGTCACGATGACCAGCGCCAGCCAGCCGACACAGATGATTCCCATCTGTCGGGGCGTGAGCGATTCACCTTCGAGCACCTTTCCGACGTTCATTGCCCGAACGGTTCGGCCCGACGGGGTTGAAAGATGACGGGGATTCCCAGTCTCTGAGAATCGCGGTCGACGGAGACCGGACTTCGGGTTCGTTGCCCGGACGCGGCGGTTCGAACGGCGGGTTCGTTGCCCGGACGCGGCGGTCACCGGTAGCGGGAAGACGGCGTCGAGAAGGGAATCGACTACGCGTAGCGCTCGAGCTCGGGGCGGTCGAGGTCCTCGAGGACCGAGTCGGCGACCTCGTTGAGGAAGGTGTGGCCCTCGTCGGTGACGCGGCGTCCCTCGCCCTGGGCGGTCTCGACGAGCCCCTCCTCCTCGAGTGCCTGCAGCGACGCGCGGATGATCTTTCGGGACCCGCCGGCGTGCGTGCCGGGCGCGACCACGTAGCGGTTCGATCCGCGCTTTTTCCCGCCGTACTCGGTCGCGAGCCGCTCGATGCCGATCGGCTCGTTCGTCGCGACCTTCCGGAGCAGGCTCGCCGAGCGGACGAACCAGAAGTCCTCCTGCTCGGGCGGGAGTTCGCGGTTGGCGCCGGACTTCGTGAACTGGACCCACTCCGGCTCGTCGATGCGGTCGGCGAGCCGGTCGGCCGCCTCCTCGATGAGGGCGTCCGCCGGGACGTCGTAGAGACTTACCATTGGGGAGTGATTCTGCCCTGCCAAGGTTAAAGGCATCGTCTCGCGGAGGCGCCGTGTGAAGCGGTTTCACGCCCGATTCGGGGCGCGGGGCCGAGGGCAACGCAGCCGCGGTCGACGGCGTCGAAGCGGTTCATCACCGACGGCGTCGAAGCTTTTTACGCGACGGTGACGGAGAAACGACCGATGGACGAACGCGCGGACGGAGACTCGAACGACCACACGGGCGAGGCCGACCACACGGACGGGGGGCCGATCGACGAGCGCGAGGCGCTGGCCCGCATCGCCGCGACGCTGCCGGACGCAGGCGACGACGCCGCCGTTGTCGGCTCCACCGTGATAACCACGGATATGCTCCACGACCGGACCGACTTCCCGGCGGGAACGACGCGATACACGGCGGGCTGGCGGGCGGTCGGCGCCTCCCTGTCGGACGTCGCGGCGATGGGCGCGGACGCGACGGCGGCGGTCGCCGTGTACGCCGACGTCGAGTTCGACCCCGCGGCGCTTTCGGCGTTCGTCGACGGCGCCGCCGACGTCTGTGCGTCCGTCGACGCGCGATACGTCGGGGGTGACCTCGACCGGCATTCGGAGTTCACCACTGCCACGACCGCCATCGGCGAGACCGACGATCCGGTGCGACGGTCCGGAGCGACCTCCGGCGAGGCGGTCTGCGTTACCGGGACGCTCGGCCGCAGCGCGGCCGCGGTCGAGCTGTTCGACGCCGCAAGGGAGGCCGACACGGCGGACGGGAGCGTGAGGGGCGCCGACGAGGAAGTGGCTTCCGACCGTCTCGACCGCGCGAACGAGCTGTTCCGGTTCCCGCCGCGAGTCGGTGCCGGTCGCGCCCTCGCCGGTCACGCGACGGCGATGATGGACTCCTCGGACGGGCTGGCCCGATCGGTCCATCAGCTTGCCGAAGCCAGCGACGTGGGGTTCGCGCTCGATCGGGCAGCCGTCCCGATCGATCCCGCGGTCGACGACGTCGCGGGGACGGCCGCGGACCGCTGGCGGCTGGCCACGCGGTTCGGCGAGGACTTCGAGCTCGTCTGTACGATCCCGGAGGCGGCTCTGGAGCGGGCCGTCGACCGATGTCCGGTCGATCTGACCCGTATCGGGTCGGTCGTGCCCGCCGACCAGGGCGTCACGGTCGGCGGCGACCCGCTTCCGGACCGCGGCTATACCCACGGGGACGTCGACGAGGATGCCTAGCGTGGACCTCGTGGCCGCGTCTCCGGTCCGCGCGACATCGGCCGGCGATCGACCGGGCGAGGTGGCGCCGCCGCGTGCTCAGGCCGCGACGACCTGTATCGGCACGAGCATGAAACACGTCGCGCCGACGAGGAACGTGGCGATCCCGACGAGCAGCCGCGGCCATCCCAGCTCCGACTCGTCGAGCGGGGTCGCGGAGCCGGACACGGCGATGACCGTCGCGAACAGCCCCCAGAAGGCCCAGAGTCCGACGGACTCGTTGATCCCGTAGTCGAGGACGAGGTGGAGGTACGCCGCGATCGAGAACAAGGCCCCGGGCACCAGCGCGGCGAGCGTCTCCTGCCGCTCGCCGAGCATCGCACGCGTCATATGGCCGCCGTCGAGCTGCCCGACGGGGAGGAGGTTCAACAGCGTGAAGAACATCCCAACCCAGCCGCCGATGACGACCGGGTGAACCGCCTTTGCGGAGTCCTCGTATCCCGTCGGCCGCCCGAGCGCGTCGGCGATCCACGTCAGCAGCGGCGGATCGTTGAAGATGATCACCTCTCCGGATCGCTGTAACACCCGCTCGGGAACCGCGATCGGGTCGAGCGAGAGGCCGATCGCCGTCACGACGACCGTCGCGAGCAGCCCCGCGATCGGCCCGGCGGCGCCGATGTCGAACAGGACCCGCCGCGAGGGGATCCGCCCCTTCATTCGAATGATCGCCCCGAGCGTTCCGAAGGGGAAAACGAACGGGATCACGTACGGCAGCGAGACGTTGACGCCGTAATACCGGCCGACGGCGTAGTGGCCGAGCTCGTGGGTCAACAGGACTCCCAGGACCGCCGCGGTGAACGGCCACGCCTGCAGGATCGTCAGCGGGTTCGACCGGATCGTCGAAAGCGGGACGTAGTACCAGCCGTAGGCCCCGACGAACAGCGTCGTGAGTATCGTCGCGAGCAGCAGGCCGAGGTTGGCCCACGGGATTCCGTCCGGCCGCGTCCCGATCGGCCTCGCGAGGAGGACGTGGCCGCCCTCGACCTCCCGGAGGTCGACCTCGTAGCCCGCCTCGTAGAACGCCGGCGCCACCCGGTCGAGGAGCGCCCGTTCCGGAACGAGGGACTCGCCGACGTACTGGATCGTCTCGCCGTCGCGGCGAACGTCGACCAGATGAAAGAACGACTCGAGTTCCTCCGGGCGCGGGACGGGATCCGGGTCCACGCCCTCGCTGTCTGCCATTGACCCGCGGTACGTCATCCGATCGTAAAAACCCCGCGTCGCAGCCACGACGCCGCCGGTCACGACTTCGTCGCGTCGTCGTTCGATTGGTTCCGTTCGATGATCCGGCGGACGCCCGCGTCGAGCTCCACGAGGTGGCACAGCGGATTGCCCGGATAGACGACGGGGTTCTCGAGGATGCCGACGAGCAGGCCGGTGAACGGTGCTTCGACGGTGGCGTCGTCGTTCTTGAACGGGTTCGTGATCGTCGCGATCCGGTCCCCCTCGTGGACCAACGACCCGCGCTCGTAATGCATGTCCACGATCCCGCCCGTGTCCGCCCGGATCCACGTCTTCTCGTCGGACCCCGAGATGATCGTTCGCCAGCCCGGCCACCGAACCGACGCTCGCTCGCGGAGCCCGTACTCGGCGAACGTCGAGTCGACGCCCGCGAGAGCCTCGTCGATCAGACCCCGCTGGAATCGATGGGCTTCGCCCATCTCGATCGTGATCGTCGGGACGCCGGCCGCGGTCGCCTCCCCGCGGAGCGTTCCGCTCGGCCCCTCGCTGTCGATGACGACGTTCGAACCGAACGAGAGCGCGAGCCGGTGGACGTCCGGATCGGCCATATCCGCGCGCACGTGGAGCATGTTCGTCCGTCCGCGGGTCGAGGTGTGAAAGTCGAGCCCGACGTCGCAGGGCTCGATGAAGTTGGTGAAGATCCGGTGGGCCATCCGTTTCGAACTGGTCGACCCCTCCTTGCCCGGGAACGACCGGTTGAGATCGCGGTCGTAAACGGGAAGGTACCGCTGTTGGGCGAGAAAGCCCGGCACGTTCAACACGGGGAGACACACCAGCGTCCCGGCCAGTTCCGAGAGGTCCCACTCGCTGGCGACCTCGCGGACGACCTCGATGCCGTTGAGCTCGTCCCCGTGGGCGGCGGCCGAGAGGAACGCCGTGGTTCCGGGCCGCTCGCCGTTGATGATGGTCACGGGGATCCGAACCGGGTCCCCGAGGTAGGTCTCGCTGATCCCGTACCGGATGTTCTGCCGCTCGCCCGGCCCGACCCGCCCTCCGTTATAGGTGAAGGCCTCGTCGTCGCTCATACGTTCCCGAGCGCCGGCGGCGGTATATATATGCCGTCGTGGGAACGTCGTCGTGCAGCCTCCGCCGGCGTATTTCCGCAGAACGCCTCGATGTCACGGTTCCGCGAGCCGTCAAAATATCAGCACTGATACCGGAGTCGATACCGGACGTTTTTACCCGGACCCCGTCGACCGGTCGATCGATGACCGGGGATACCGCTCGTGTCGGGGTACTGTCGCTACACAACAGCAAGGAGACGAAGGCGATCCTGAACGCCGTCGAGGACCTCGGCCACGAGCCGGCCTGGCTGCGCAAGGAGAACACCGCGATCGAGGTCACTGACGGACGCGTCAGCATCGAACCCGACGTCGACGTGGTGCTCAACCGGCTGCTCCTCTCGAACACCGACCAGCCCGCCGAACACCTGGGACTCGCGACCACCTTCGAGCGGATCCGGCCGATGCTGAACGAGCCCGACGCCGTCCTCGCCGCGATCCACAAGTTCGCGGCAGCGGCGACCCTCGCCGACTGGAACGTCCCGGTTCCCGACGCCCTGCTCGCGCTCTCGAACGAGCGGCTCAACCAGGGTCGCGAGCGATTCGGCGACGTCGGCGTCTACAAGACCGCGATCGGGACCCACGGAGGCGGAACCTGGAAGGTCGATCTCACCGAGCCGGTCAACCCCAAGGTCGGCAACCGGCAGGCGTTCCTCCAGCGGCTGATCGAGCGCGACGACGAGCGACACCGGGACCTCCGCGTCTACGTCGTCGGCGAGGAGATCGTCGGCGCGATGTACCGCTACGCGCCGGAGGGCGACTGGCGGACGAACGTCGCCCTCGGCGGCGACGTCGAGAACGCCATCGACGATATGCCCGAGAAGGCGGCGGATATGGCCCTCTATGCGGCCGAGGTGATGGGGCTCGATTACGCCGGCGTCGACCTCATCGAGGGATACGACGGCTGGTACGTCCTCGAGGTCAACCCGACCGCGGGGTTCAAGGGGCTGTTCAAGGCGACCGGCGTCTCCCCGGCCCCTCACATCGCCAAGCTCGCGATCGAGGAGGCCGGCGGGACCGTCGACGACGATCGCGTCGAGACGCTCGCCGGCACGCTCGACGATTCGCGCCCCTCGTGTGCGCCGCCGCTGTCGAAATCACCCTTCGAGGAGACGCCGATCATCGGCTACGTCGAGGAGGTCGTCGCGACGGGCACCTCCGGCTCCGTCCAGGCGCTCGCGAAGTCCGACACCGGCGCCACGCGGACGAGCATCGACACCCAGCTCGCCGCGGAGATCGGGGCCGGTCCGATAAAGAGCATGACGCGGGTCAAATCCGGGAGCGTCAAGTCCGGCAAGGCGCGGCCGGTCGTCGATCTGGTGATCGGGATCGGCGGAACCCAACACACCGTGACCGCCAGCGTCGAGGACCGCGGTCATATGGAGTACCCGCTGCTGCTCGGCCGCGACATTCTGGAGCACTACCGCGTTGACGTCCGCAAGCGCGTCGACGAGGACCGACCCGACGCCGACGATCCCGAACTCCTCGAGGAGTAGCCCTCCACCTCCGTTCCCCGAGGTTTATTCCGGATACCGACCCACCCCGCCGCGTGATCTAACCACGACCGCGCGGCGGTTCGCGGGTGTCCGGTATCCCCGTCGCGTGTCCGCACCGGCCCGGCGTTTCACCGTGACCCTCGTCCCGACGACGCCGCGGCCGTTCGATACCGGCTGTTCGCTTCATCGTTCGTAGGCGGCCCACACGTACCGCGTCCCGTAGCTCCGGTACGGTCGCCACGCGTCAGCGATCTCCCGCATTTCCCCACGCGAGAGGTCGTCCCCGTCCGCGTACAGTTGCTCGATCCCCTTCCGAACGGCCAGGTCTCCGAGCGGCAATACGTCCTCGCGGCCGAGCACGAAGATGAGGTACATTCGGGCGGTCCAGTCCCCGACGCCGCGGATCCGGGTGAGCTCCTCGATCGCCGCCTCGTCGGACGCGTCCGCCAGTCCCGCCGGCGTGAGGTCCCGGTCGCGGAACGCCTCGGCCGCCGACCGGAGGTACTCGACCTTCGTGCGGCTCAGTCCCGCCTCCCGAAGCCGGTCGTGGTCGGCCGCCAGCACCGCTTCCGGGGTGACGTCGTCGAGCACGTCGAACGTCCGCGTTCGGATGGCGTCGGCCGACGCCGTCGAGAGCTGCTGGTTGATGATCGACGTACAGAGCCGCCGGAAGGGCTCCTCGGCGGGCGTGACGTGGAGGGGTCCGTGCCGGTCGATGAGCGGGCTCACGACCGGGTCCGACCGGAGCGTCTCCTCGACCGCCGGCGGGAGTGGATCCGTGTTCACGGGGGACCGTTGGGGTCGAACCGCAATGACCGTTTCGTGCTCTCGTCCGCCGGTTCGAACCGTACCGGACGCGTCTCCGACCGTCGGCACGTGCTCTCGAATCCCCGCCACACGCGAACCGGACCGTCGCCACACGCGATTCGGTCTGCCGCCACAACACCGGGCCGGGGAAACGTTGAACCGGAGGCGGCGCAACCGGTCGAGTATGTCGATAACCGACGTCGACCGAGTGACAGTCCTCGGTGCGGGGAATATGGGACACGGGATCGCCGAGTTGGCCGCGCTCGCAGGGTATGAGGTGCGGATGCGTGACATCAACGAGGAGTTCGTCCAAAACGGGTACGACCGCGTCGAGTGGTCGCTCGAGAAGCTGGCCGAGAAGGGCCGGATCGACGAGGCCGACGCCGACGCCGCACTCGACCGGCTCACGCCGCTGGTCGATCTCGAGGCGGCCGTCGAGGGGACCGACGTCGTGATCGAGGCCGTTCCCGAACGGATGGAGATCAAGAAGGACGTTTACAGCGAACTCGAGCGGCACGCGCCCGACGACGCGATCTTCGCCTCGAACACGTCCAGCCTCTCGATCACCGCGCTCTCGGAGCTGACCGACCGCCCGGAGCGGTTCTGCGGAATGCACTTCTTCAACCCGCCCGTCCGGATGCAGCTCGTCGAGGTCATCGCCGGCGCCCACACCGAACCGGACGTCCTCGAGTTGATCGAGGACCTCGCGGAGGAGTTCGGGAAGACGCCGGTCCGCGTCAGGAAGGACGTCCCTGGATTCATCGTGAACCGGATCCTCGTTCCGCTGCTGAACGAGGCCGCGTGGATCGTGAACGAGGGCGACGCGTCGATCGAGACGGTCGACTCGACGGCGAAGTTCGACGTCGGACTCCCGATGGGCGCCTTCGAACTGGCCGACCAGATCGGCATCGACGTCGGGTATCACGTCCTCGAATACCTCCAGGAGGAGCTCGGCGACGCGTATCGGCCGTGTCCGCTGATCGTGGAGAAGGTGGAGGCCGACGAGCTCGGCCGAAAGTCGGACGTCGGATTCTACGACTACGAGGACGGCGGGGCGACGATCCCGAGCGACGCCGGCGACGAGGCGGTTCGTCGCCGGCTGCTCGCGGTGATGGCCAACGAGGTCGCCGGCCTCCTCGACCAGGACGTCGCCGATATCGAGGCGATCGACGAGGCCGTGACCCTCGGCGCCGGCTTTCCCGAGGGGCCGGGACGGCTGGCCGACGCGGCGGGCGTCGACGTCCTCCTCGAGACGCTGCGGGACCTGTACGCGGACACCGACGCCGAACGGTACCGGCCCCGGGACGCGCTGGTCGCGATCGCCGATCAGGGCGGGTTCTACGCCCACGTCGGCGACCCTGACGAGGACGACGCGACCGGTTCCGGTTCGGAACCAAGCTACGAGACGCTCGACGTACAGGTCACCGAGGAGGGAGTCGGCCGGATCACGCTCGACCGTTCCCATCGAATGAACACGATCACCGAGGAACTGCTCGCGGAGCTCGAGGCGGCGATCGACGCGCTCGCCGCGGACGAGTCGGCGCGAGCGGTCCTCATCACGGGCGGCGGCGACCGCGCCTTCTCGGCCGGCGCGGACGTCCAGAGCATCGCCGCGGGCGGGGCCGACCCGGTCGCGATCACGGAACTCTCGAAAACGGGCCAGGAGACGTTCGGCACGCTCGAGCGACTCGACATGCCGGTCGTGGCCGGGATCGACGGCTACTGTCTCGGCGGCGGAATGGAGCTGGCCGCCGCCGCGGACTTCCGGATCGCGGCGGCGGGGTCGGAGTTCGGGCAGACCGAACACAACCTCGGGATCATGCCCGGCTGGGGCGGCACCCAGCGACTCCCGCGGATCGTCGGCGAGGGTCGTGCGAAGGAGATCATCTTCACGGCGGACCGGTACGACGCCGAGACGATGGCGGAGTACGGCTTCCTCAACGAGGTCACCGAGACCGGGGAGCTCGAGGACCGGGCGCTCTCGTTCGCCGCCGACCTCGCCGCCGGCCCGCCGATCGCCCAGCGCTACACGAAGCGGGCGATCCACGCGGGGCGCACGGACTCCGAGGCCGGGCTGGCCGTCGAGTCGCAGGCGTTCGGCCAGCTGATGAGCACGGAGGACGTGATGACCGGGTTGACCGCCTTTATGAGCGACGAGGAGCCCGAGTTCGAGGGCAAGTGAGATCCCTTGAGGCCGAAGCGACCGGGCCGCGGCGTTGACGGCGTGGTCGCCGACGCGCTCGAGGCCGGCAAACGTCACCACCACGGACGTCGCGGCAGTGTGCCCGACCCACACGGCGTACGCGAGTGAAGGGATTTATTACGATCCCCGCATTCCATCCGAACGCCGACGCTCGGTTGGTGTAGTCCGGCCAATCATGTTGGCCTTTCGAGCCGACGACCAGGGTTCAAATCCCTGACCGAGCATTCTCCACTCTCCGACCGCCGAGCCGCCGGTATCCCATCATCCGCCGAGCCGCCGACTTGCCACCCCAGACGACCCGTCAGCCGCTCGGCGGGCCGCCGGTGCGATACCCGATCGTCGCCACGGTCCGCCGTCGTTCTGGAGCTTTTATCCCTCCACCGGATCGATAGGCGGCCATGCGTACCCGTTCCGTCCTCGGCGCCTGCACGGTCGTGGCCGCGGTCGCCACGGCCGGCAGCCTCTGGTTCAGCGAGGGGCTCGGACTGGTCCCCTGCGAGCTCTGCTGGTACCAGCGAATCCTGATGTACCCGCTCGTCGTGGTCCTCGGCGTGGGAGCCCTCGAGGACCGGATCGGGACGTGGCGAACCGCGCTTCCGCTCGCCGGCCTCGGGGTCGGCGTTGCGACGTACCACGTCGCGATCCAGCTCTCGCCGGGGGCAACGTGTGGCCTCGACGGGGCCTGTACCGCGGTCCAGTGGCGGGGGCTCGGCATCTTCACGATCCCGCGACTCTCGCTGACCGCCTTCCTCCTCGTGACGATCGGACTGCTCGTCCTCGCGCTGGCCGAGCGCGGAATCGTCGACGCGGTCCGGAGCGACGTCGGCCGCTGAGACGGCGACGACGAGCGCGGACCTTTCAACCGTTCGCGATCAACGACCGGTATGAGTCTTCCCGACCTCCCCGACGGCTGGCGCGTCTGGAACGAGGAGCCGAACGGACGCGCGATCGTGGCGTTCCGTCCCGACGTCTTCACCGAGGACGACTTTCCGGCCGCGTGCCTGCCGACGATCTACCTGACGAACGGCTCGCGTGCCGCTCGTCCCGGCGCGGGCCAGTACCGAACGGACGAGTGGCACGTCGTCCTGTTCCTCGAGCCGGAGGTCGAGGTCACCACCCGGACGTACGACGAGCGCGAGGCGGCCGTCGAGGCGCTTCTCGATCTGGCCTCACAGTTCGCCGACGGCGCGGTCGATTACCGCGAGCCGTATCAGGTTCCCCGCGAGGCATATCTCGCGGAACTCGACCGACTCACCGGAGATCCGGCTGCTGACGATCACGTCGTCGACGAGTAGGAGGTCCCGCCCGATCCCGCCGGGCGAACGACTCACTCGAGTGAGATCGTGTCACTCGAGCGCGAGCGTCTCACTCGAGGACGACGAGCGGGTCGCCCATATCGACGCTGTCCCCCTCGGCGACGTGGACGCTCGCGACCGTGCCGCCGCGCTCGGCGACGACGTCGTTCTCCATCTTCATCGCCTCCAGCACGCAGACGACCTCGCCCGCCGCGACCTCCTGGCCCTCCGTCACGTCGACCGAGAGGATCGTCCCCTGCATCTCGGCGTCGATCGCCTCGCCGCCCTCCGCGATCTCGACCGTCTCCTCGGCTCCATCCGACCCGGCCGTGCCGTCGGCGTCACCGCCCCCGACGTGTGGGGGGCGACCGTCTTCCCCGGGCGTTCCGGCGGCACCGGAGCTCCCGGCGGCGCCGAAGTCCTCGATCGCGGGGATCGTCGGAGCCCCTCGCTCCTCAAGGGAGACCTCGAAGCGCTTGCCGTTCACCTCGACCGTGAACTCGCGCTCGCTGGTCTCGGCGCCGTCCGCGCCGTCCTCGTCGTTCCCACCGTCGGTCCCGTCGGTCGCGTCTCCCCATCGATCCTGTGCGGCCTCGATCCGGTCGGGTTCGAGGTCCTCGTCGAGATAGGTGGTGGTGTGGGTCCCGTCGCGGAACCGGTCGTCGTCGATCATCAGCCGGTGAAACGGGATGATCGTGGTGACGCCCTCGACGTCGTACTCGGCGAGCGCACGCCGCGAGCGGTCGAGGCATTCCTCGCGGTCGTTCCCCCAGACGATCAGCTTCGCGACCATCGAGTCGTAGTCGGTGACCAGCTCGTCGCCCTGCCTGAGCGCGTCGTCGACGCGGACGCCGATGCCGCCCGGCGGGTCGTAGGTCTCGAGGCGGCCGCCGCTGGCCGGCGCGAACTCCGCGGCGGCGTTCTCCGCGTTGATCCGGAACTCGACCGCGTGGCCGTCGAGGTCGACGTCGGCCTGGTCGACGGAGAGCCCCTCGCCGGCGGCGACGCGGATCTGCTCGGCCACGATGTCGATCCCCGTGAGCGCCTCGGTGACGGTGTGTTCGACCTGGATCCGGGTGTTCACCTCGAGGAAGTAGAAGTCCGTCTCCGGACCCAGCGGTTCCGCGGGATCCCGGTCGGGGTCCTCCTCGACGAGGAACTCGACGGTGCCCGCGTTGGTGTAGTCGGCGGCGGCGACGCCCCGCCGGGCCGCCTCGGCGATCGCTTCCCGGAGCTCGGGCGAGAGCGCTGGGGAAGGCCCCTCCTCGACCACCTTCTGGTGGCGGCGCTGGAGCGAACAGTCCCGCTCCCCGAGGTGGACGACGGTCCCGTCGCGGTCGGCGATGACCTGTACCTCGACGTGCCGCGGGGAGTCGAGGTAGCGCTCGAGGTAGACGGAGTCGTTCGAGAAGTAGGCCTCGCCCTCCCGTTTGGCCGATTCCAGCTGATCGTCGGCCTCGTCGGCGCTCGCGACCACCTTCATCCCGCGGCCGCCGCCGCCGCCCTCGGCCTTGATCGCGACGGGGTAGCCGTGTTCCTCGCCGAACGCGCGGACCGCGTCCGCGTCGGCGACCGGCTCGGTGGTTCCGGGGACGATCGGAACGTCGGCGTCCCGCATCACGCGACGGGCGTGGGTCTTCTCGCCGAGCCGCTCCATCGCGGCCGCCGAGGGGCCGATCCACGTGATCCCGTCGGCCGCCTGGACGCGCTCGGCGAAGGACGCGTTCTCCGCCAGGAAGCCGTATCCGGGGTGGATCGCGTCCGCGTCGGCCGCGCGTGCCGCCTCGAGGATCGCCTCCTGGTCGAGGTAGGAGTCGGCCGCCCGAGCGGGCCCGACGGTGTAGGCGACGTCGGCGTACCGGACGTGTCCGGCGTCCGCGTCGGCCTCGCTGTAGACCGCGACGGTCTCGATCCCCAGCTCCTCGCACGCGCGCATCACCCGAACCGCGATCTCGCCGCGGTTCGCCACGAGAACCCTGTCGAACATCCTTGTCCGGCCATTTCCCCAGCCGATACCTCATTCTATCGGTTCATCGTGGAATCTCGGATCGACGATCGTCGAATGAAAACGATCGCGAAGCCGTATCGAAACGGCGGACCGTTCAGTCGGCGTCGACGACGTCGCCGGCGTTCGTCCGTTTCGCGTACGCGAAGACGAGGATCGCGGTGAGGAACCAGACCGGCGCGCCGACCCGGATCGCGAAGGCGACGCGGGCGCCCCACGACGGCAGCGTGACCTGCGTGGACGCCAGCGCGACGAGCGGAGCGCCGACGAGGATGGTCACGACGAACGTCGTCTGCATCACCCAGCCGTAATCGACGCCCTCGACCTCGGTCCGTTCGACCGGTTGCACGCCGCGGCGTTCGGTCCCGCCGGTTAAGAACCTCCCGGGACGGACATTGCGGCCCGGCTCCCGTCGCATCGGGGACGTCCGCGTCGTGGTTCGCTCGACCGCTCGCGGGTCAGGGTGCTGCCTGCTTCGTGGAGACCAGCTCGATCACGTCGCGGTGATCGAGATCGTGGTCCTTCGACACCTGTCTGTCCGCCCGACAGTCGATCCCGTGGAGGAGCCCCTCGCCGATGTCCGAGTGGATGTGGAAGGCGAAGTCCTCGGTGGTCGACCCCT
Organism: Halopenitus persicus; assembly: GCF_900107205.1. Classification (GTDB taxonomy): domain Archaea; phylum Halobacteriota; class Halobacteria; order Halobacteriales; family Haloferacaceae; genus Halopenitus; species Halopenitus persicus. Next base: position 163,734 of record NZ_FNPC01000001.1, read on the forward strand.
CCGGAAGGATGAAGCAGTCGCGGAAGACGCCCTTCTCGTCGCTCGGGCCGTTTGCGGATCCCGGGAAGACCGCGATGCAGCCGAGCACGTCGAAGACCGCGGCCTCGAGCGACTCCTGGACGCCGGTCCCGCCGTACTCGTCGAGGAACTCCTCGATCCGGTCCAGGCCGGCGGCCTGCTCCTCGGGGAGGTCCTGGCGGACCTCGAACTCGTCCGCGCCGGCGGTGTAGTCGATCGCGCCGGCCGCGTCGGCGTTCTTGAGCGCCTTCTCCGCGTGAGCGCTGGTGGACACGAACGTGAGGTGTTCGTAGTCGGGGTCGGTCGTGATCGCCTCCCAGTTCTCCCGGGCCGCCGGCGTGTCCATCTTGTTGGCCGCGACGATCATCGGCTTGGTGCGCTTGCGGATCTCCCTGGCGAGCTCCTGGCGGTCGGCGTCGTCCCACGTCGCGGGGTCGAGCTCGAGGCCCTCGGCGAGGATGACCTGCTTCACCCCGTCCTTCGAGATGCCGAACGCGGAGAGCTGCTCGGCGAGTTCGACCTCGATGGCCGCCTCCGACCCGTGGTACCTGGTCTCGTATTTGTCGATCCCCTTCTCGAGGACGTCGAGATACCACTGGTCGAGTTCCTCCTCGAGGAAGTCGATGTCCTCGCGCGGGTCGTGGCCCTCGGTCGCTTCCCCTTCGATGTCGGTCGTCCCCGAGAAGTCGACGACGTGGACCAGCACGTCCGTCTCGTTCAGGTCGGTGAGGAACTGGTTCCCGAGGCCGCGTCCCTCGTGTGCCCCCGGCACGAGCCCGGCGACGTCGACGAGTCGGACGGGGACGAACCGCGTTCCGGACCGACAGACGCCGACGTTCGGCGTGCACGTCTCGTCGAACTCCGGCGCCGCACACGGCACCCTGACGTACGCCTCGCCCACGCTCGGGTCGATCGTCGTGAACGGGTAGGCCCCCTCGGGCACGTCGTTCATCGTCGCCGCGTTGAAGAAGGTCGATTTGCCCACCGAGGGCTTGCCGACCAGGCCGATCCGATAACTCATTATCCACGGTGGACGCTCGGGGACTAAAAGCGGCGCGAGACGGCTCGTGGTGTGGGATCTGCGGGCATGGATCGAACGCCACGACCGCCGGAATCGACCGCCGCAAGCAGGCCCGACGACCTCACTCCTCGACGGACTCTTCGTCGTCCGAGTCGTCCGAGTCGTCCGACTCCCCTTCGTCGTCAGTTCCCGCCTCGTCGTCAGTCCCCGCCTCGTCGTCGAACGGCGACCCCGCGATGTCGGGCTCGTGGCCCTCGAGGCTGACGACGTTCTCGCGGCCGACGCGGAGCTTCGAGACCGTTCCCTCGTCGGTCATCTCGGAGAGCAGGACGCTCACCTTCGATTTCGACCACTCCGTCCGGTCGACGATCCGGGACTGTTTCACCCGACCCCCGTGTTCCCGGAGGATCCGGACGACCCGGTCCTCGTCGGAGAGCAGCTCCTCGTCGGGGATCGACGGTGCCGGCGCCGCAGCGCCCGTCTCGCCGGTCGCCGCAGGTCCGTCACGGTGATCGGGCGGCGTTCCGTCGCGATCGGGTCCCGTGTCCTCGAGCGCCTCGTCCGCGCCGTCACCGTCCCCCGGGACGGCCGAGCCGGCCGCCGTCGCATCGCCGTCCGGCCCGCTTCCCCTCGTCGAGCTGCGGGCTGTCACTTCGTCGGCTCCGTCTCCGTCGCCGTGCGTCTCGCCGGCGGCGGTTCCACCGTCACCGGGCCCAGCCGACGTCCCGGCACTCCCGGCGCCGAGACGACGCCACGCGACGACGCCGGCGAGCAGCACCACCGCGCCGAGGACCACGAACGGGAGCGGGCCGTCGTCGGCGGCGTCCGTTTCCCCGGCGCCGTTCGTCGGTCCGGTCGGCGTGACGGTCCCCGAACCGGTTCCGAACTGCTCCGTTTCGGTCGCGGAGCCCGTTCCGCCCGAGGCGTTCGTTCCGTTCGCTTCGGTCGCGTTCGCCGGCCCGAAGACCGCCCACGGTCGCCGGTCGGTGAACTGGCGTTCGCCCTCCCAGGTGACAGACGCGCTGTCGGCCAACGAGTCAGGGTTCGACCGCGTTCCCGGCGGCTCGACCGACCGGAAGGTGAGCGACTCGCCGGGCCGGAACACGAGCTCCTGGCCGGGGCCGACGTAGAAGCCGCCCTCGAAGACGTCCCCGACGGTGACGGTCCCGTCCGCGACCACGCCGAACCCGCGCCAGGTGAACCGCAGCTCGACGACGCCGATGTCGTTGCCGATCGTCGACCGGACGAACGCGTCGCGGGCGAAGCCGTCCGCGGCCATCTCCCGACCGGTCGCGTTCTCGCCGGCCGCGACGAGCGCGCCCGCGTCAGTACGGAACCCCCGATAGAGGTCGGTCTCCTCCTCGCGGAATCGCGCCGCGAACTCCTCGAAGCTGTCCCGTTCGTCCGCCGACTCGAGCACGCGCTCGTAGCGCAGCGTCCAGACGCCGCGTCCGTCGCGGTGGACCGTTATCTCGAACACGCTTCGGTCGAAGCCGCCCGACTCCGCCTGCGGCTCGTAGGGGATCGGTCCGATAGCCTCGAGATCGGCGCTCCCGACGGCTCCCGGCCCTGCGGCGGCGGGAGCGACGGCTCCCGCAAGCCCCGCGAGGAGCACGACGAGACAGCAGCCGATCCTGACCGATGTCGATCCCCGCATCCGTTCGGAAGGGTTCGCCGGCGAGTAAAAGCGCTTGCGTCCCCAGGTCGGTCGGCCGACGTCCGGTCGCATCGTCGTCGGCCGACGTCCGGTCGAGCCCGGCGACGCTATTCGTCGTCGGTCGCGTCGCCGTCGTCGGTCGTATCGCCGTCGTCGCCGGTGGCGTCGTCGGCTTCCTCCTCGTCGCCGTCCGTCTCCCCGTCAGTAGCCTCCTCGCCGGCCGTCTCGTCATCGTCCGCGGTCTCGGTCCCGTCGACCGGAAGGTCCGGCACGACGTCCGCGACGTCCTCGTCCGACAGCATCCGGTAGCCGTCCGCCGCGGTGATGGTCGCGATCGAGAGATCAGCCGCCGTCAGGTCGTCGGCGTACTCGCTCAGCGCCGTGACCGCGAGTTCGACGCCCTCCTCGACGGTCAGCGAGTCCGACCACTCCGCCTCGAGCGTCGACTGGATCTCGTCGCGACCGTCGCCGATCACGGTCGCCTTCCACTCGTGGGGCGTTCCCGAGGGGTCGGCGCCGAACAGGCGCGGCTCGCCGTTCTCGATCCCGCCGATGAGCAGCGCGGCCCCGTAGGGGCGCGTGCCGCCGAGCTGCGTGTTCTCCTGGATGTGGTCGGTGACGTGTTTGGTGAGCGTCTCGATGCCGATCGGCTCGCCGTACCGCAGCTGGTTGACCTGGGTTTGCCGTCGGGCCAGGTCGATCAGCTTGCGGGCGTCGGCGACGTGGCCGGCGGAGGCCGTCGCGACGTGGTCGTCGAGCTTGTGGAGCTTCTCGATGCTTTCGGCCTCCATCAGCGGCGAGGAGGTCCGGCTCATCGCCGCCAGGACGACTCCATCGGCGGTTCGGATTCCCACGCTCGGCGCGCCGCGCGAGACCGCCTCGCGGGCGTACTCGACCTGGTAGATCCGGCCGTCGGGGGAGAACAACGACGTCCCGCGGTCGTACGCCTGCTGGTCGTTACCCCTCATCGGTCTCCACCTCGTCGCCGCACTCCGTCGTCGATCATTACCTCTCGATAGCGTCTCGGCGGGGAAAAACCCTCCTTATTGGGATGCACTGACGCAAACACCAAGCGGACACACTCGACGCGATCAACGAGGAAACGACGGGTTCGATACGCCGTCTTGGACGAAAGCTACCGCGATATGTTCGCCAAGGTATGACCGTTAGGCGCGGTTTCGGAGCGCGAAGCTCGAAACACCATTAATAAGAAGCGAACCCAATGGTCCGGTTGGTAGCGATGGGTTCCCGGTATCCAGGACGGGGAGCGGACATCACGGGATCCCACAGGTCGGCGGAAAAAATAGTCGGAAAAGATTGATACGACGACGGCGGCAAGAACTCGATACGAATGCTTGGGACCTGCTATCGGATTTCGAACTCGGTTCGGCACTCGATTCGGCACTCGTAGTACGTGAGGCAGAGACACAGCGGAGGGATGAACTGTGAGCAAGGAATGGGAGCCCGAGAACGTGTTCGACGTGCTCGGAAGCGAGATCGCTCGACAGATCCTTGCGTTAGCCAGCCATCAACCCCTCTCGGCAACCAAACTCGCCGAACACTGTGACGTCTCGGAGCCAACGATCTATCGACGGATCCACGCGCTCCAGGAATACGATATGCTGGACGAGCAGATGGAAATCGACGATGACGGCCACCACTACAAGCGGTTCAGAACGAACCTCGAGGAGGCACGGTTCCGGATTGAGGACGGACAATTCAGCATCGACATCCAGCTCAAGAAGGACTACTCCGACAAGTTCACGGATTTCTGGAACGACCTCGAAAAGGGTGCAAAGGACGTCTCGAACGATGCAAGCGCGGACTCCCGTCCGGATACGAGTTCATCGTCGGATATCAGTGGTGGATGAAGATGGCTGAGCCGCCGGAGTTCTGGAGTTTTCTCGTCGCCAATTCCCTCTTGTTCATCGCCGGGGGGGCCTTAACGGCGCTCAGCTATCGAGCCTACCTTCGCATCCAGGAACGCAGCCTCCGTCTCGCATCGGGAGGCTTCGCGCTCATCACGTTCGGAGGACTCCTCGACATCATCTATCAGCTCGGCATTCGTCGGGATTACCATCTTGGCGGGCGTGAATCCCTCGCGCTGCAAACGGTTGATAGCCTGCTCATTACTGCGGGACTCGTCGTCATCTTCTATGCCCTGTCCCGATACTGACGGGAGCCGGCTTTCCGGTTGCTCCCGACAGTTTCGCCAGTTGTAACTCTCCATCCCCTTCCTTATCCGCACGACGTGACCTCACACGCGGACGATGAACGGACGGAAACTCGCCACTGGTCTCGTCGTCATACTGCTCCTGGTGGGCACAACCCCCACGACCGCCATTGCACAGGGGGCTTCGGATCCGCAGCCGGTACTGCTGGACCAAGACACGACCCACATCGCGGACGTCACGGTCGACGGACAACAGTACAGCGTCTACGAACACGAGAACGTCTTCTCCTGGGCCAGCGGCATCGACATCTATACGAACGGTGGCCGCGTCACCTCGGAGTCAACCGCCGAAACGGTTCTTACGGCACTCGCGAAACGACGGGCGGTCCGAGACCTCGAAGCGGAGAGCGCCGCTCCACTTCGCACGACGTCACGGAACGTCAGTACGGCCGCATCCAACGTCTCGGCAACGGCCACGGCCGTTAACGAGACGCTCGTGTATCTGGAGCAAACGAAAACGGTCCGTGAAAACGGAACGACCGTCTATAACGCCTCGGTCGAGGCGGCACCCCGGATCCCCGAATTCAACGAAAGCGCACGCGAACTGCACCCGGAACTTCGCTCCTTCGTGAACGCGTCGACCGCATACCGATCGAACGCGACGGATCTCGTCGAACTGCTCGAACGGCGGGAGAACGGAACCGACGTCGATCCCCAGCGGCTCTACGCCCAGTACGAAACGACGCTCGAGGCGAAAAACGACGTTTCGGATCATTTCGGATTCGGCGGCGTCAATGAGCAGCTCGCGCAAACGGCAAACACGAGCGAGGCCATCGCGATGAACGTCTCGTCCGTTCCCGAACGCGGAAACGAAACGGCACGGCACTTCCGGAGCGTCCACAACGAGTCGGCCGTCGCCGCAAACCAAACGGCGACGCTCGGCCTCGACGCCTTCGATTTCAACGGAGTCCAGAATCGGGCCGACTCGCTCGAAGGGAGATGGATGGAGGACTGGAACTCGCGGCAGAATCCCGCATCAACGGTCTATCAGTCGATAGCCGCGATCGTGGTCGGTATTGCCGCCGTGGGTGGATACGTCGTCCGGCGTCGGCGCTGATCGACATCGCCCATCAATTCGATCGGGAGCGGGACATCCGCAACGGGCGTTGATCGGACCGTCTTTTCGGAGATGCTCCGGCAGTGAATTCGTCGAGAGAGTCGCGGTCCGCACCGGATCCGGCTCACCGGCGGCGATACGTCCGGAACGTGAGCTCGTCACGCTCGTCCCGGTCCGTTTCCGTCCACTCGTCGGCGTCTCGCTCGGGAAAGCGCGTGTCCCCGGCGTAGGACTCGTGGATCTCCGTGAGAACCAGTTCGTCCGCCAGCGGGAGGAACGCCTCGTAGATCGTCGCGCCGCCGGCGACGTAGACGGTCCCGACGCCCAGGTCGGCGGCGGCCGCGGCGGCGCGATCGAGCGCTGCTTCGATTCCGTCCGCACCGACGGCGCCGTCCGGGAGATCGAGGTCCGACCGCGAGAGCACGACGGAGACTCGGTCGGGGAGCGGGCCGCCGAGCTGGGCCGCGATGCTCTCGTAGGTCCGCCGGCCGAGGATCACGGGGTGGCCCGTCGTCGTCCGTTTGAAGTGCTCGAGGTCCGCCGGATAGTGCCAGGGCATCCCGCCGGAATCGCCGATCACGCCGTTCTCGGCCACCGCGGCGATGAGCGAGACCGTGAGATCGTCCGGCACGTCGACGTCGGTTCGATCGGCCGGGACATCGCGGTCGGTTCGGTCCTCCATTCGACGGTCACTCCGCGACCGCGAACGTGATCCCGTCCGCGGAGTCGTAGTCGTGGAGCTCGATGTCGTCGAAGGTGAGCTCGTCGAGCGGCTTGTCGGCGATCTCGATGCGGGGTCGCGACCGCGGCTCCCGCGAGAGCTGCTCGAGGAGTCCGGGGACGTGGTCGTATCCCTCCCGGTCGGCGGGCTCGGCGGGCGCCGCCCGCTCGAGCCACGCCTTGACGTCGCGGTAGTCGGCCGTCGTCTCCACGTCCGCGAGTCGGTCCTGCAGCCGGTCGAGGTTGTCCGCGTACCACGCGCCGCGGTCGCCCTCCCCGCAGTAGACGTGCGCGTCGACGATGCTGTGGCCGAACTCCCCCACCTCGAAGCCCGTCCGCTGGGCGATCGCGGTGGCCAGAAGCGAGTAGGCGGCGATGTTGAACGGCACGCCGAGCGCGATGTCGCCGGAGCGCTGGGTGAGATGGAGGTTGAGTCGGCCGCCCTGGACGTTCACGACGAACGTGTAGTGGCACGGCGGCAGCGTGGAGACGGCCGCGTTGGCGGGGTGCCAGGCGTTCACGACCATCCGCCGGGAGCGCGGGTTCTCCGCCAGCTGGTCGAGGACGTACTGGATCTGGTCGAACGTCCGGCGGCGAGTCCCGTCGGCGTCCTCCTCGACGGTCACCCAGCGGTGGGCGTCCGCGGGCCAGCTCTCGCCCTCCAGACCCCCTTCGGGAACCGGATACCGTCGCCAGAAACGACCGTAGGCCGTGTCGAGCCGTCCCTCCTCGTCGGCCCACGCGTCCCAGATCGCGGTGTGGTCCCGGAGGTTCCGGACGTGTTCCTCCCCGGAGAGGTACCACAGCACCTCGTGGATGAGCGAGTTCCACCGGTAGCCGTCGAGCCGCTTCGTGGTCAGCAGGGGGAATCCCTCGGCCAGGTCGACCGTGTACTGGCCGCTGAAGCTCGCGATCGTGTCCACGCCCGTGCGGTTCGGCTTATAAACGCCCTCCGAGAGGGTCTCGTCGACGAGATCGAGGTACTGTTGCATGGTGGATCGAGGTCGGTCCGTCGTCGACCGGCGGCGTGGTCCGGCACGTTCCGGGTGTGTCCGGGCGTGTCCCGTGAGTCCGACCGGTCGGCGGTCGTCGTTTCCAACAGCGTCGCCGATTATAAAAAGGTCGTCGGGTCGCTGGCCGTCACCGCCTCGACCCGCGAGGCTCACTCACCTCCGCCCGACGCCGCGGTGAAGGCGTCCGTGAGGTCGTCAGCGATCGTCGCGATCGCCCCCTCCGCGGCGTCGAGGTCGTCGGTCAGGCTCAGGAAATCGTGGATCTGTCCCCCGTAGTGGCGCCGGACGACGGGGACGCCGTCCGCCTCGAGCGCGTCGGCGTACGCGCTCCCCTCGTCACGGAGGGGATCGTATCCCGCGGTGAGTATCGTCGCGGGCGGGAGCCCGGACAGGTCGTCCGCCTGCAGCGGGAACGCGTACACGTTCCGGTAGTCGACCGGGTCCTCGATGTACGCCTCGTAGAACAGCCGCATGCTCCCCATCGTGAGCCAGTAGCCGCTGCCGACCGTCTCGTAGCTCTCGAACGTTCGGAGGCGTTCCGCGTTCACGACGGGGTATAAAAGCACCTGCTGGTCGATGTCCGGGCCGTCCCGGTCGCGGGCCATAAGCGAGACGACCGTCGCGAGGGTGCCGCCCGCCGAATTCCCGACGACCGCGAGCCGGTCGGGGTCGCCGCCGAAGTCCGCCGCGTTCTCGGCGACCCACTCCGTGGCGGCGTAGCAGTCCGTCACGGCGGCCGGAAACGGGTGTTCGGGCGCCCGCCGATATCCGACCGAGACGACGATGCATCCCGACTCGTTCGTCACCCGCGTACAGAGGTTGTCGAAGCAGTCGAGATCGCCGAGCACCCAACCGCCGCCGTGGAAGAACACCACGACCGGGGGCTGCCCCTCGCCGTCGAGCTGCTTCTCGCCGTCGATCTGATCACGGTCGGGATGGTACGTCCGGATGGGGACGTCCGAATCCGGTCCGGGAATGGCGAAATCCTGGATCCGCCCCACCGGCTCGTTCGACTGGTGGGCGAACAGGTCGCGAAACCGCTCACGGTACGTCGCTACCGAGAGGGTATGAGATCGAGGAACCGTCTCGTCGCTTCGCTCGTCGAGTACGGCCTTCGCTTGCGGATCCAGGTCGGTTGCCATGGGGAACCGATCGTTCGACCGACGGGATAAGCGTTCGTGCGGGAGTTCACGCGGTATCCCACCCTATTTATATGTTCTCGCTGTTTTCATTGCTTTCATCTCTAACACTTATAACTGCGGATACGATACGTCTACGCAGCGATGTCCATCGATCGGGAAACCTTCGAAAACACGAGTGCCGAGGAACTCGAGGATCTCTCCGTCCCGGACCGGGTTCTCGGATTTCTCGTTGCGCACACGGATCGGGCGTTCAAGGCGCGCGAGATCGCCTCCCAAACCGGACTCGACGAAGGCGCAGTCAGTACCGCACTCTCGCGGTTAAAGGACCGCGACCTCGTCGAACACAAGGCGACGTACTGGGCGGCGACTGACGATGCCGATCGACTCGCCGGATACAGTGGGTACGAACGAGCGACGGCCCTCTTCAACGAACAACTCGGCACGGAGGAGGCGGACGCCTGGCGTGAACACGCACCCAGCGAGCCACATCCGAGTACGGAGGACGGTCAGTGACCGACGAACGGGCTGCTCCGATCTTCGAGCGTGGCGACGTCGTATACGGCGACGATCCGTTCAAGCGCGATGTAGATGCCCGACCGTGGCTCGTTTGTTCGAACCACGAGGGACGTCCGTTCCACGGCGACCAGTACATCGCGCTGACTCTCACGTCGAGGTCGTGGCTGGATGGCTTGATCGACATCCCGGAGGAAAGCTGGCTTCGTGGTGGAACGCCGGCTGAGAGCCGGATCGTCCCGTGGGGCGTCCAATCGATCGACCACGAGGACATCGATTTCTGGCAGGGCCGTCTTGACGGCGATCTCGTCGACGAAGCGATTTCCGGACTCGTCGAGGAGCTACGGTCGTAGCACAAACCTTCAGGGACATCGGGTCCGTGCCCGACGTATGGACCCGTTCTGGCACCGACGCGACCTCCGTGTCACGGACAACGTCGGCCTGTCGGCGGCCGCCGACCGTGGACCGGTCGTCCCGTGTTTCGTTCTCGACGACGCCGTCCTCGAACACGCCGGCCCGCCCCGCGTCCGGTACCTGCTCGCGTCCCTCGCGGAGCTCCGGGACGCCTACCGGGAGCGCGGGAGCGACCTGATCGTCGGCCGCGGCGACCCGGCGGAGATCCTCCCGCGGCTCGCGGACGCGGTCGACGCCGATCGGGTCGTCTGGAACCGGGGGTACTCCGGGCTGGCGCGCGAGCGTGACGCCCGGGTCGAGGAGTCGCTGGCGGCAGGCGACGGCGCCGCCGCGGCCGCACCCGAGGCGATCGACGTCGAGACGTATCACGACGCGGTCCTGCACGACCCGGACTCGATCCGGACCAACAAGGGGGATCCCTACTCCGTGTTCACCTACTACTGGAAGAAATGGCGCGATCGGGAGAAAGGGGCTCCGGAGACGACACCCTCCGAGGAGACGCTGTGTGATGCCGAGACGATCGCGGACGTCGTCGCCGACGTGACGTCGGATCTCCAGTCGGGCGATGCGACGATCGCCGCCGGAACCCTCCCAACGATCACGGACCTCGGGGTCGCGGAGCCGGAGGCCGATCCGATACCCGCCGGCACGCCCGGCGCACGCGATCGGCTGGAATCGTTCCTCGAGAGCGATATCTTTCGCTACGAGGCGCTCCGGGACGTGCCCGCGGCGTCGGTTACCTCCGAGCTCTCACAGGACCTCTCGTTCGGCACGATCGGCCCCCGCGAGGTGTACGCCGCCACCGAGGACGCGATGGCACGCGCCGAAGCCGGCGGCGCCGACGGGATCGTCTCGGACCTGGAGGACGCCGACCCGGTCTCGAGCGTCACGGAGTTCCGGAGCCAGCTCGCCTGGCGGGAGTTCTACCTCCAGGTTCTGTTTCACAATCCCGAGACGGTCTCGCGGAACTACAAAACGTACGAGAACTCGATCGACTGGCGCGAGGACCCGGACGCGCTTGCCGCCTGGAAACGCGGCGAGACCGGGTACCCCATCGTCGACGCCGGGATGCGCCAGCTTCGCGCGGAGGCGTTCATGCACAACCGGGTCCGGATGATCGTCGCGTCCTTCCTCACGAAGGACCTGCTGCTCGACTGGCGCGCGGGCTACGCCCACTTCCGCGAGCACCTGCGGGACCACGACACCGCCAACGACGTCGGCGGCTGGCAGTGGGCCGCCTCCACCGGAACCGACGCGCAGCCCTACTTCCGGATCTTCAACCCGATGACGCAGGGCGAACGCTACGACCCCGATGCCGAGTACATCACGACGTACGTCCCCGAGCTCCGGGGCGTCGACCCCGACCCCATCCATTCGTGGCACGAACTCGACCCGGAGCGCCGCGAGGCGGTCGCGCCCGAGTACCCGGAGCCGATCGTCGACCACGCCCAGCGCCGTGAGGAAGCCCTGGCGACCTTCGAGGCGGCACGCGGGGAGGCGGACTGATCCGACGATACCGTTCGGTCACCGGTCCGCGGCGATCAGCGCCTCGAGCACGGTTGCGGTGCCGTCCATATATGCGTCCGCGAGCACCGTGTCGGCGGCCTCGCGCGCGGCGTCGTCGGCGTTGGCAACGGCGTACGACTCGCCGGCGACCGCGAACGTCGAGGCGTCGTTCTCGCTGTCGCCGACCGCGACGAACGCGTCGGGATCGTACTCCAGGATCGAGCAGAGTTCCTCGAAGGCGTCGCCCTTCGAGACGTCCGGCGAGGTGACGTGGTAGGCGTAGCCCGTGTCGACGACCGCCTGGCCGTGCTCGGCGGCGACCGCCCGGAGCAGCTCCTCGTCGGCGTCCATCGAGATCGCGACCTCGGTCTCGCGCCACCGGTTGACCGTCGTCCGGCCGCCCCAGCCCAGATCGCCGCCGCGTTCGATGAACTCCTCGGCGACCGCCCAGCAGGCGTCCGGGTCGCCGGTAAACCTGGTCTCGCCGTCGGCGTAGACGACGCCGCCGTTCTCCGCGATCACGTGTTCGGGGAGCCCAAGAAAGTGCGCGAGCGCGACCGGGTACGGGAACGCCTTCCCGGTCGCGAACACGACCGGCGCCTCCCAACTCGGCAGCAGCTCGAAGGCACGGGGGTCGATCCGGTGGTCGGCCGTGGTCAGCGTCCCGTCGATGTCGAGGACGAGCGGCGGCACCATACCGACACCCCGAACGCGCGGGACAACGACCTTACGATCCGTCCCGCCGTCCTTCCGATCCGGCCCCGCCGTCGGTTCCGTCGTCAGCCTCCGCTTCCGAGCCGGGCTCGCCTCCCGCTTCCGCGGGTCCGTGCATCGACCGGATCGTCTCGTGGACGCCGAGGACGAACGCGGGGACGACCACCATGAAGAGGTGCTCCTCGATCGGGATCCCGAACAGGTCGTAGCCGGTCCGGGTCACGATCGCGAAGACGCCGACCTCGAGGGTGTACCAGTCCCAGACGTACGCGACCGGATAGATCGCGGCGATCGTGACCCTCGCCCGTCGCAGAGCGTTCGCCCGGTATAAGAGCCCGAAGGCCACGGTCCCGAAGACCGCTTCCGTGGCGAGATACGTGACCGGTCCCAGCGCCGTGACGTCCGGCAGGCCGACCGGATCCAGCGGGCGGTACCACGTCGCGACGACCAACAGCGCGAGGAACAGATACGTCCCGCGGATCAACAGCATCGTCGCCAGATCGGACGGCGCCCGGTACGCGACGACCGCGACCGTCGCGAAGACCGCCACGGCGGCCGGCGCCGACGGGGAAAAGACGCCGGAGACGGTCCCCCACAGAACCATCGTCCCGCCGAGCGCGAAGAGCCCGTAGGCGAGCCGACGGGCCCGCTCGGGGCCCAGAAGGACCGCGACGGTCCGCTTGTCGATGCTCGCGTCGTAGGCGTGGTCGGACTCGTCGTCGACGACCTTCACGCCGGTGAGAACGACCAGAAAGACGGCCGCGAACGCGAGGATCGTCGTCGGACCGCCGGTGCCGCCGAGATCGGCGATGCCGCCCACTCCACCGCTCCCGCCGCCGCTCCCGACGCTCGCGACGGCGCCGGTCTGAACGACGTAGCCGCCGACCATCGCGACCGCGATGCCGGTCGGATAGCCCATCGTCGCGCCGACCGGGGTGGTGTCGAGCTGCGGCGCGTGCAGGTAGCCGATGACCCACATCGGCAGGACGAGCGCGGCCGCCGCCGGACCGGCCAGGAGCCAGACGCCGACCAGACAGCCGCAAAACCCCAGGCTCGCCCCGAGGAGGGCGATCCGACAGCCGTCCGCCGTCATCGGATGGTCGTCGTCCTCGCCGCGCAGGTGGAAGTCGACGTAGCCGTCCTTCACGTGGGCGGTGTACACGGCGAAGAAGGCGGCGAGCGCGTGGACCGCGCCGGCCGGGATCGACGGCGCGCCGGCGACGATCGCGCCGAACCACGAGGCCGCGATCGGCGGCAGCATGAAGACGGGATGGATCTGGGAGGCGAGCGCCCCGACGTCGGCCCGGATCCCGGTCGCCGTTCTGGCGAACACCATTCCGTGTGTGATCACGTGACACTCGACCTTAGTGTTTGGCAGCGGCCGTCGCTCTCCTCCCCCGTCGGCGATCGGTCCCCGGACGTTCGAACCTCCACTCACCGCAGCGTCCTCCCGCCATCGCCATACCCCGTGACATCGCCACGCCCCGTGCCATCGCCGACCCCGTGACCGTCGCGGCGTCAGCCGATCGTCGGACGCCCCGGTCAACTTATACCGTCGCGCGGTCTGTGACCGGACGTGTCACTGGGACCGGACCCGCTCGACGAGCTCGCCGTCCCCGACGGGACGACGGTCGAGGAACACGACCTCGTGACCGACGGGGACGTCCTGATCGGCGGGCAGGCGACCGTGGAACTCGGGATCCGTGGCCGGACCGTCGCCGCCGGCGAGCGCGTGACCGTCGCCGGGGACATCGAGGCGGCGGGCGACTGCCGGCTCGACATGCTCTGTGATATCGACGGCAACGTGCTGGTCGGCGAGGACGCCTATCTCGGCGAGCGCGTGCACGTCGCCGGCCGGCTGATGGTCTCCGGCGACCTGGACATCGGCGACGACGTCGAGGTCGACGAGGGGTTCGACGCGAACGGCTGGATCGTCGTCCGCAACCCGGTCCCCACGCTCGTCTTCTACTTCATCGTGCTCTCACAGCTGCTGCGGGCCGGCGATCGGGAGGCGGCGGACGAGCTCGCCGCCGCGCTCGCCGACGACGAGGACGTCGAGGATCCGCTGGTGATTCCCCGCGGCGCCACCGTCTCCGACGACGCCTGGCGCGTCTCGACGCCGGCGACCATCGGCGACGACTGTCGGCTCCACGGCAACGTCCGGGCGGAATCGATCGCGGTCGGGACCGGGAACACGATCTTCGGGTCGCTTCGCGCCCGCGAGGACGTCTCCGTCGGCGCCGACACGACGATCCACGGCGACGTGACGACCCGCGGCGGGACGGCCACGATCGCGGCCGGCGCCCACGTGCGCGGCGACGTCTCGGCGCGGGACATCGACGTCCACGAGGACGCGACCGTCGACGGAGCGCTTCGTGCCCGCGGCGAGCTGAAGCTCCGCCGAGCGGCGGATGATTTATAATCCCTGCCCGAGCCGTTTCGGGGTATGTGTGGCGGGACGCGCTCGGCGTACTGGGAGACGGTCGCCGCCGTCGTCGAGCGTGCCCGCCGTCGCCACGAGCGGTTCGATCCGGCCGACGACGCCGCCGCGACCGCGATCGACGAGGGTATCCGGCCGATCGTCGCGGTGTACGCCCGCGCGCGTCGCGACGGCGTGACGCTGTCGGCGGTCGAGCGGTCCCTGCTCGAGGGCGTGTTGAACGACTGGCTCGCCGCCTACGCCGGCTGCCTGGGCCGGTCGATCGAGAACACCTACTCGATCCACGAGGTCGCGCGTACCTGCCGGGAGCACGGGACCGTCGCCGACGCGGTCGACGCGATCGTCGCCTCGCCGTGACCACCGCCCGCAAGGGGGAGTTTTTACACGGTCCTCCCCGTATCGGCGATCGGAATGTACGATCAGATCCTCGTTCCGACCGACGGTAGCCCGGCAGCCAACGCGGCGATCGATCACGCGATCGACCTCGCGAAGCGATACGACGCGCGGATCCACGCGCTGTACGTCGTCGACGGGTCGGCCTACTCGACGCTGGAGGCCGGCTCGGAGATCGTCCTCGAGGCCCTGGAGTCGGAGGGCGAGGAGGCCACCGACCGCGTCGCCGAGGCGGCGGCCGAGGCCGGCGTCGAGACGGTCACGAGCGTCGTCAACGGAACCGCGTACCGGACGATCACCGAGTACGTCGACGACAACGCGATCGACCTGATCGTGATGGGGACCCACGGCCGCCAGGGGATCGACCGATACCTCCTCGGGTCGGTGACCGAACGCGTCGTCCGCACGGCCGACGTGCCCGTTTTGACGGTTCACAAGAACGACGACGACTGAGTCCCGATTCCGGGCAGGCCGTCGGTTGTGGCCGTACCCCACCGATCACAAGACAGTAGTCACCCCCGTTACATACCCGGCGTATGCGCGATTGGCTCTCCCACCGCGTCGCCGCCGCGCCGGACGCGACCGCGCTCGTGCGGGCCGAGGACGGCGAGGCGTGGACGTACGCGGACCTCGACAGGCTCGTCGAGGAGACCGCGGGCCGGCTGGCCGCCCACGGAGTCGACGCGGGGACGCACCTCGGCGTCCATCTCTCGCCGCGGGTCGGGTACGTCGGCCTCGTCCACGCCGCGATGCGGCTCGGGGCGACGCTCGTGCCGGTCGGTCATCGGCTCACCCCCCGAGAGATCGGCGTCCGGCTCGACCGGGCGGACGTCGACGTGCTCGTCTGCGGCGCCGACACGGAGCGAACCGCGATCGAGGGCGCCGCAGGCTCCGGGATCCCGATCCTTTCGGTGGACGAACCGACCGACTCCGACGACTCACACGGGTCGGACGCCCCGACCGACATCGAGGACTCGGACGTCGCCGCCCTCCACGACTCCGACCCGGAACCGATCCCCGACTCGACGTGGAACCTCGAGGAGCGGCTCTGCGTACTGTTCACCTCCGGGACGAGCGGCCGGCCGAAGGCGGTCGAGATCACCGCCGGAAACGTCCTCTTCTCCGCGGTCGCCTCCGCGTTCCGGCTCGGCGTCCACCCCGACGACCGGTGGCTCGTGACGCTGCCGCTGCACCACGCCGGCGGCCTCTCGCCCGTCTATCGGTCGGTCCTCGCCGGGACCGCCATCGTGCTCCGGGAGGACTTCGAACCGGGCGAGGCGGCCGACGACGTCGACCGCTACGACGTCACCGGCGTCTCGCTCGTCCCGACGATGCTCACCCGGATGCTCGACCGCCGCGGGACGCTGTCGGACTCGCTGCGGACGGTCCTGCTCGGCGGCGCGCCCGCCTCCGAGCGCCTGATCGAGCGGTGCGAGAACTACTCGGTCCCGGTGTATCCGACCTACGGGATGACCGAGACCGCCTCCCAGATCGCGACCGCGACGCCCGCGGAGGCTTTCAAGGATCCCGACACCGTCGGTCGGCCGATCTTCCTGACCGACCTGACGGTCGTCGACGACGCCGGCGACCCGGTCGACCGCGGCGAGACCGGCGAGCTCGTCGTCTCCGGACCGACCGTCTCGCCGGGCTATTACGGCGATCCGGAGGCGACCGCGGCCGCAACCGACGACCACGGCCTTCACACGGGTGACGTCGGACGGATCGACGAGAACGGTCGCGTCCACGTGGTCAACCGGCTCGACGACCGGATCGTCACCGGCGGGGAGAACGTCGATCCGGGAGAGGTCGCCGACGTCCTCGCCGACCACGACGCCGTGCACGAGGCGGCCGTTCTCGGACTCCCCGACGAGACGTGGGGCGAGCGCGTCGGCGCGCTGATCGTCCCCGCCGAGCAAACCGACGCATCGGAGGAATCGTCGGCCGACGACGGCGACGAGGGAGCCGATGGGGATGGAGATCACGACGAGTCGGTCGCGGCCGAGGTTGCGGACGCGGAAGCGGCCGATCCCGGGGCGGACGCGAACGGGAGTACCGTCGACGCGACCGACGTGGGGAACGAACCGGCGGAGACGAACGGGGCGATCGGCGACGAGGTCGCCGACGTGGCCCAACCGGACGCGGCAGAAGCGGACGCGGCAGAAGCGGACGCGATCCCCGAAGCGGCCGAATCGAACGTGACCCGCGAAGCGGCTGCCGAGACTGACGGAGAGCGCGACCCGCCGATCGACGAACGGGCCCTCCTCGAGTACGCCCGCGAGCGGCTGTCCGGATTCAAGATGCCCCGAACCGTCGCCTACGTCGAGGAGCTTCCGCGCACCGTCTCGGGAACGGTCGACCGGGAGGCGGCACGCGACCGGCTGATCGAGGAGGGCGTCGAGCCGTCCGTCCCGAGCGTCGAGTTCGACCGTGCCGGGTTCGAGCCGGCCGACCCGGAGCCGGCCGACCGCGAGGAGTCGGGAGCGGCCGACCGCGAGGGGTCGGAATCGAACGACGGCGAGGAACGCGGTGATGGTTCCGAGGCGGCGATCGAGGACGGTACCGAGAACGGCACGAACGGGATCGGAACCGGCGCCGGCGTCGACGAACCGACGGACGGCACGGACGACGACCGGTGACCGACCCGGAGACGCCTATTCGTTGTGAGGACTGCTCGGATGGTAGTCGGTGTCGTACTCGCCGGGTCGATCGTCGATCCGGTCGGGGTTGATCCGCCCGCCGAGTAGCATGAAGTCGAGGACGGTGACGTAGAGCATCGCCTCGACCACGGGGACGGCCCGCGGCGGGAGGACGGGGTCGTGACGGCCGACGACCTGGATCTCCTTCGCCTCGCCGGTCTCCCAGTCGACGGTGCGCTGCTTTTTGGGGATGGAGGTCGGCGCGTGCCAGGTCACCTCGCCGTAGATCGGTTCGCCGGTCGTGATCCCGCCCTGAAGGCCGCCGTGGTCGTTGCCGACCGGAACCGGGTCGCCGGCCTCGCTGACCGTCTCGGGATGGTCGCCCTCGTCGAACTCCCAGTCCTCGTTGCGCTCCTTGCCGGTCACCTCGGTCGCGCCGGTTCCGAGTCCGAACTCGAAGGCCGTGGTCGCGGGGATCGACATCATCGCCTGCCCCAGTCGGGCCGGAACGCCGTCGAATCGGGGCGCGCCCAGTCCGCGGGGCACCCCGCGCGCCTCGAAGTAGATCGAGCCGCCGATCGAGTCGCCCTCGGCCTGGTACTCCTCGATGCGCTCCTGCATCCGGTCGGCGGTCTCGGGGTCCGCGCACCTGACGTCGTTCTCCTCCGAGTGCTCGAGGAGCTGCTCGAAGGAGACCTCGGGCGCCTCGATGTCGTCGATCCGGTTGACGTGGGCCTTGATCGCGACGTCGTGGTCGGAGGCGTCGAGGACGGCCTTCGCGACCGCGCCGGCCGCCACCCAGTTCACCGTCTCCCGGGCCGAGGAGCGGCCGCCGCCGCCCCAGTTGCGCGTCCCGAACTTCGCCGAGTAGGTGTAATCGCCGTGTGAGGGGCGCGGCGCGGTGACGTACGGCTCGTATTTGCCCGAGCGCGCGTCCTTGTTCTGGATCACCATCCCGACCGGCGTCCCCGTGGTGTAGCCGTCCTGCACCCCGGAGTTGATCGTCACCTCGTCCGGCTCCCCGCGGGAGGTGGTGATCATCGACTGGCCGGGCTTGCGCCGGTCGAGGTCGCGCTGGATCAGGTCCTCGTCGAGCTCGACGCCGGCGGGGCAGCCCGAGACCGTGACGCCCATCGCCTCGCCGTGACTCTCGCCGTAAGTGGTCACCTGAAAGAGGCGACCGAACCGGTTGCCGTTCATTACGCACACGTGTGGCTCGGGGGCATATATACGTTGTATCTCGACACAGCGGTGCAACGAACGCGGGTCGCCCTCCCGAACGAAGGGCGCGTCCGCGGACGACACAAGGGATTTGTAGGCCGCTGTATGAGTGTCGGGTATGTCCCGGCTGTTGCCCTCCCCTCCCGACGTCTCCCTCGGCGACCGGGAACCGCGGGTCGTCGACGTCGACGACGAGAACGCCGACGAGCTGTTCGCGGCGCTCTCCTCCGAGACCGCCCGGTCCCTGCTCTCCCAGCTCCACGAGGAGCCGGCGACGACCTCCGAGCTCGCCGAGGCCACCGACACGTCCCTGCAGAACGTCCAGTATCACCTCAGCAACCTCTCGGAGGCCGAGCTCGTCGAGGTCGCCGACACGGTCTACTCCGAGAAGGGTCGCGAGATGAACGTCTATGCCCCCACGAGCGACCCGCTCGTCCTGTTCGCCGGCGAGTCGGGCCACAGCGACGGGATCAAGACCGCGCTCAAGCGGCTGCTCGGCGGGTACGGGATCCTCGGGCTCTCGGCACTGGCGGTCCAACGGCTGCTGTCGGTCACCGTCCCGACCGGCGGCCCGGGCACCGACGGCTACACGGTCTCCGACTCCGGGACCGGCGGGAACGGCGCCGGGGGCGATGGCGGTGGCGGGAGCGATGGCGGCGGCACCGCGGACGTCGAGTCCGCCGACGGCGGCGGGGACGTCGGCGTGATGCAGACCGAGGCCCCGGAGGCGACGGGCGGCCCGATGACCATGACCGACGGCGGCTCCGGCGGCAGTGACGTCGTCGAGGTGATGTTCGACGGCGCCGCCGCCGAGCGCGCCGAGGCGGCCGCCGAGCACGCCGTCTCGCTGCTGGAACCCGGCATCGTCTTCTTTCTGGGAGCGGCGCTCGTCTTCACGCTCGCGTGGGCCTACTGGCACTACAATATGGGATACTTCGAGGACGAGTAGCACTCTCCAGGCCCGGCCGCCGCGTCCCCGGTTCCGGTGCGGACAGGGGTAGGTACAAACCGGCGGGGGACGTATCCCCGGTATGAACCATCAGGCTGAGGTCGTCGCGATCGGCGCCGGGACCGGCGCCGGCGGCGAGGAGGTCCCGGCGGTCCTCCTCGCGGCCCGCGGGGAGATCGTCCCCATCTTCGTCACGCCGGACCAGGCGAACTCGATCGGGATGACCCTCGAGGGCGAGCCCTTCGAGCGACCGCTCACTCACGACCTGCTCGTGGACGTGCTCACCGAGTTCGGCGGCGCGGTCGACCGCGTGCGCATCGACGACATAAGCGAGGGCACCTTCTACGCGAAGGTCGACGTCGAGCGGTACGACGACGGCGAGGCGGAGCGGTTCGTCTTCGACGCCCGGCCCTCCGACGCGCTCGCGGTCGGCGTCCGCGTCGAGTGCCCGATCGTCGTCGCCGACGCCGTGGTCGACGAGGCCGGCCAGCCGGCCGAGGCGTTCGGCTTCGACGTCGAGCCGGCCGGGGAGACCGAGGACCCGTTCGGCGACCCCGGCAACTCCGGCGATGCCGGCCCGTTCGGCGATCCCGGCCAGTCCGGCGACGCTGACCCGTTCGGCGACCCTGACAACTCCGGCGATGCCGGCCCGTTCGGCGACCCTGACACCCCCGCCGATCACGATCCCGCGGATCGCGAGGACGGCGACGACGGCGGCGACGCCGCCGCGGGCCCGGACGACCTGCCGACCGAGTGGACCGACGACGCGGACGACGGCGACGACCGCGAGTAGCGCCCGCCGAACCGAACGGTTCAACCGGCTCGGGGGAGTGCGTCGGCGTATGCCAGACCTGATGGACACCTACCTGGAAAACCGGTGGTTCGTCCAGCCCGACCAGGCGAACAACCTGGAGACCGCCCACGGCGGGCACGTCCTCAAGTGGATGGACGAGCTCGGCGCGATGTGCTCGATGCGCTTCTCCGGCGAGACCTGCGTCACCGCCCATATGGACGAGGTGAACTTCAGACGCCCCGTCCCGGTCGGCGGGATCGCGGTCGTGAAGGCGTACGTCTACGGAACCGGCGAGACGAGCATCAAGATCCGAACGCGCGTCTTCCGGGAGGATCCCGAAACCGGCACGGAGGAGCTCACGGCCGAGTCGTATATGGTCTTCGTCGCGATCGACGACGACCGGAACCCGATCCCGGTGCCCGATCTCACCGTCTCCTCCGACCGCGGGCAGGAGCTGCTCGATGCTGCCCTCGAGAGCGCGCCGTAGCTGGTTTCGAGAGCGTTCCGTAGCTGCGAGAGCGTTCCGTAGCTGCGAGAGCGTTCCGTAGCTGCGAGAGCGTTCCGTAGCTGCGAGAGCGTTCCGTAGCTGCGAGAGCGTTCCGTAGCTGCGAGAGCGTTCCGTAGCTGGTTAGACGGCCGCGTGCGCGCTCTCGACCGCGGCTCGCATTGCTTCAACGTCGCCTCTTCGAGCGAGGTGGCTCGCACACCCGCAGTCGGAGGCGCCGAATCCGGGAACCGGTCCCTCGCCCAGTCGCTTTGCGACCGCACACTCGACGTCCCGCTCGTCGGTCCGGACGACGTCGTCGATCCCGACCGTCGGATGTCCGAGCAGGTAATCGATATGCCAGTGGCGCGTGTCGCGCTCGCCGGCGGCCAGCTCCCGGTGGCGGTCCACGCGAGCGAACCCGCCCCTTCCGAGCGCGCTGCCCGTGTACGCGTAGCCGCCGCTCGGCAGTCGGTGGCTACCCAGCGCGCCGACCGTGATCGCGATCGGTTCCGGCACCGAAAGCACGAGCGTGTAGGTCCCTCCGGCCATCGATCGGGGGAACGGGGTGATCGAATATACGGCTTCGGAAGCCCGAACGCGTCCGTCGCGATCGCGGTCGGAAAACGCGGTCGTTGCGGAGGAACGTCAAATCGCGTGGGTTCTCATCGGTAGCGCGACGTCGACGGCTCAACTGCCATCGTGTTGTCGATCGCGGTTTCCGTTCATCACGAATCCAACGTCCTGGTTCGTCCCGTCACCCCGGCGCTCCGTTCCGATTCACGGGCGGACGTCCCGACGATGCCCGTTTCACCACGTAACCGATTCCGTTTGTACGGAAACGGAATATATATTTGATATCAGTTCAACGGTGTTTCTATGGCGATACATCGACGGAAGTTCATTACGGCAGTCGGCGCGGGAGCCATCGCGAGCACGGCCGGCTGTTCCCAGCTCGGCGGCGGCGACGAACAGACGGCAGCGGTGGCCGGCGAAACGTTGACGCTGACGACGACGACGAGCACGTACGACACGGGACTGCTCGACGCGATCCACCCGGACTTCGAGGAGCTGTACGGCGTCTCCGTCGACGCGGTCGCGCAGGGAACGGGCGCGGCCCTCGAGTCGGCCCGCAACGGGGACTCCGACGTCGTGATGGTTCACGCCCGCGGCCTCGAGGACGAGTTCATGCGCAACGGCTACGGGGTCAACCGCCGGGACCTCATGTTCAACGACTTCGTCATCGTGGGTCCCGAAAGCGACCCGGCGGGCATCCAGGGGATGGACTCGGCGACCGAGGCGCTCACCGCCATCGCGGAGGCAGGGGCGACGTTCGTCTCCCGCGGGGACAACTCGGGGACCCACACCAAGGAGCTCAACCTCTGGGAGGCCGCCGGAACCGAACCCGGCGGCGACTGGTATCAGGAGACCGGCACCGGGATGGGCGAGGCGCTGAACATCGCGAACCAGCAGGGCGCGTACACGCTCTCGGACCGCGGAACGTTCATCTCGCAGCGCTCGGAGGTCGACCTCACCATTCTGGTGCAGGGACCGATCGAGGGCGGTCCGGAGATCCTCTCGAACCCCTACGGGATCATGGCGGTCAATCCCGGCGTCCACGAGAACGCCAACTACGACCTCGCGATGGCCTACATCGGGTGGATCACCAGCCCCGAAGCCCAGGACGCCATCTCGAGCTACGAGATGAACGGGGAGCAGCTGTTCTTCCCGGAGGCCGTCTCGGAGGATCCCAACTTCCAGCAGTACGTACCGGAAGGGTGGAGTAGCGGCTCGTCCGACGCGTAACCGTGCCGATCGAACCAGCCGCACAGTTGTTGCCGGCCGTCGTCGACCTTCCGTTCAGAGACGGGTACGTCTCGAGCATCATCTACGTCTCGCTGTACGTGAGCCTCGCCGCCGTGGCGCTGAGCACGGCGTTCAGCGTTCCCGTGGCCATCCTGTTGGGACTCGCCGACTTCCCCGGCAAGCAGTTCGTGAAGTCGGTCATCAACACGGGAATGGGCTTTCCCAGCGTGGTCGTCGGCCTCGTCGTGCTGTTCGCGGTCTCCAACCAGGGGCCGCTCGGATCGCTGGAGCTCGTCTTCACCAAGGAGGCGATGATCATGTCGCAGTTCGTGCTCGCGACGCCGCCGATCACGGCGATCAGCCTCGCGGCCATCGCCGGCGTGGACGAGCCCGTTCGCGACGCCGCCCACGCCCTCGGCGGGACGCGGTTCGACGTGGCGCTGGTGGTCCTCAAGGAGGCCCGGTACGGGATCGCGACGGCGATCCTGGCCGGCTTCGGCCGCGCCATCAGCGAAGTCGGGTCGGTGCTCATCGTCGGCGGCAACATCACGAGCGCGTCGGGCATCTCCAAGACGCGAACGCTGACGACCGCCATCCAGCTCGAGGCCAGACAGGGCCAGTACGAGACCGCGATGGTGCTGGGTGCGGTCCTGGTCGCGCTCGTGTTGACGGTCAACGCCGTCGTCGTTCGCTTCGGCGACCGGGGGGTGAAGCCCTGATGATCCGGGCGACTGACGTCTCACACGCGTACGGCGAGGACCCGGTGTTCCGTGACCTCTCGATCGACGTCGACACCGGCGAGGTCCTCGCGGTCATCGGCCCCTCGGGCGTCGGCAAGACGACGCTGCTCCGGCTGCTCGCGCTGTCGTTCGAGCCGGACGACGGGACCGTCACCGTCGACGGCACGGACGCGTGGGCCGTCGACCCCGACGAGCGCCTCTCGCTGCGGCGGCGCATCGGGATGGTCTTCCAGGAGGCGAGCCTCTTCGACGCCCCGGTCGAGCGCAACGTCGAATACGGGCTGCGGATCCGTCGCTCGTGGACCGACCGGCTGCGACACGAGCTCCGCTCGGTCGTGAGCTCGAACGGGACCGCCGACGCCGTCCGCGACTCGCTCGACATCGTCGGGTTGACCGACAAGATGGACCAGCACGCGGCGTCGTTGTCGGGCGGCGAGGCCCAGCGCGTGTCGTTCGCCCGCGCCGTGGCCTACGACCCGGACGTCCTGCTGCTCGACGAGCCGACGTCGGACCTGGACCCGCGAAACACCGCGGTCATCGAGGAGGCGATCGCCGCGGCGCGCGACCGCGGGATCGGCGTCGTCGTGGCGACGCACGACATGCACCAGGCCGAGCGGATCGCCGACCGGGTCGCGGTGCTGCTCGACGACCGGATCACGGAGATCGGACCGACGGCGGAGATATTCGACGACCCCGACGACGACCGGACCCGGAAGTTCATCTCGGGGGAGCTGGTCTACTGACCACGTCGGTCGGTCCTGGCTGAGGACGGTAGTGATGCGACCGATCCGCGAGCGCCGTTGCGCCTCGCTAGTGGCCGCCGGAAACGAAATGGAGGCCGACGATGCCGACGAGGATCACGCTGATGAACCCCATTCGAGCAAGGGTTGCGGGTTCATCGAACAGAACGATCCCGAGCGAAGCCGTCCCGACGGCGCCGATGCCGGTCCAGACGGCGTACGCCGTGCCGATGGGAAGGTCCTGGATCGCCCGTGCCAACAGAACCATGCTACAGATGAGGGCGATGGCGGTGCCAAGCGTCGGCACCGGTTTCGAGAGTCCGTCCGAGTATTCGAGCCCGATCGCCCATCCGATCTCGAAGACGCCAGCCAGTATCAAAAGGGGCCACGACATCCTGACGCTCATCTACTCGGACGGTCGAACTAGGCCTTCCGATGTCAACCGGCTCAGAGGGTGGATTTTGGTCGAAATCAATCCTCGTGATCGGTGAATAGTGCAGTGAGGGCAGCGCGGAGGATGCGGGTTGACGTCGTCCACGGGACCAGTTCGCGAATACATGGACGAGTCCGCATTCAAAGGCCCCGATGAGCGGCTCACATCCCGAACCCACGGGATGGTTCACGGATCTCGACATTGGAGGCCCCGAGGGCGGCGCAATCACGATCGCCACCGGAGAAGCCGACCACCCCGGAAGTGACCCGAAGCAATCCGGCCCGGTCGGGCTTCGCTGACGGCGAAAACGAGCGTTATGACGCCGTACACGAGGCAACGTCGAGAGCGAGGGGAGGCCCGACGCACGGAGTGTCTCAGTCCGATCGCGCTCGGAGACGAATCGAGACGCACGTTCCGCCGAGCTCACTTTCGTGCACGGTTATCGACCCCTTCGAACTTCGAACGATCCAGCGGGTCAACCACAATCCCAATCCACTACTATGGGTGAGCGGCGTTTCGGTTCGGGAGGTGAGCACCTCGCGTTCCGCTTGGGGGATACCCGGGCCGTTATCCGCAATGCTCACGACCACGTGGCTTCGGGAGTCGTCAACCGTTGACCGGACCGCCACTCGTGGCGTCTCCGAATCGTTGTGCTCGATCGCGTTATCCAGGATGTTGTCGAACGCGTACGGCAACAGCTCGTGTGCGATCACGGTGAGCGAGTCCGGCAGATCGCTCGAGATGTGCGCATCCCGTGACTCGGCCCGGAGTCGGTTCAGCCGCTCTCGCAGCAGCACACCTAACTCGATCGTCGTGCGGTCCGTCTCCTCGTCGTCTTGGAGTTGTTCGATGTTTCGGGCCGTCCGACTCAACTCGACGATGTTCGAGAGCCGATCGTCCATTATCCGAATGTGTTCGTTCTCCTCCGGATGTTCCTCGGCAAGCATCTCGAGATGGCCGTGAATGATGTTGATGTCGTTCCGGATGTTGTGTCGCAACACTCGGTTGAGGACGGCGAGACGCTGCTCACGTTGTTTTGGCTCCGTAATGTCACTTATAACGAACACGCCGCCGGTGAACGCGTCCTCCCGCGTGTGAATCGGCGCAGCCCAGATCCGCACGTCGAGCACGGCTCCGTTTTTGTGGGTGTGTTGTGTCTCGATCCCGTGGAGCTTCTCGCCGTTCCGGAGCCGCTTGAGGAACTCCTCGATGGTCTCGGGCTGCTCGCTCAGGACTCGCGGATACGGCCGTCGACGAACTTCGGTGTCTTGCCACCCAAAAATCCTCTCCGCACCGTCGTTCCAGACCTGTATGCCGCCGTCGTCGTTGACGACGAGAATCGCGACGGGTGCGGTTTCGACGACTGCGGCGAACCGATTGAGCAGTCGCTCGACCGACGTCGTAAGGATATCCACCTCCAGTTGCGTGTCGATCCGTTCGTGCAGCACGGTGATGAATTCCGAAAAGAGCTCCTCGGTGAGATCTTTCCGGTCAGCCGTCGCTTGGGATTCGTAGGTCCTCAGAAGCGCCTGTTGCGCCTCAGTATGGCCTTTTTCGGAGAGGATCCGGAACAACGTACCGACGAGCTGATCCGTATGGTCCACCATTTTAGGCTAGCCTAAATCATTGGTCGGGATAAGGGATCCTTTCCGCCGTCACGGTGGAGTGTGGAATTGTCCCCCTTTGGCGACCGCTCGATGCGTTTCAGACCCCGCTCGCTTCGTTGCGGGTGTCGCTGGAACGTGGCGAGCTACTTTCCGACTTTCCGTACCGTTCGAACGACGATCGTTCCAGCGACGGCACCGATACCTGCAACGATGAACAGCGATCCCGAGTAAAACAACGCTACCGTTCCGGCGATGAGTAGTGGCCGCGGCAATTCACCAACCGGTACGCCAGCCATCATTGCAGTCAATCCGACCACAGAACCGACTCCGGGGACTATTTGGGCGAGTGCCGCCCCGGTGGCCGCACCGCCCGCCAGCAGCGGAAATATTGGACCGCCTTTCCAGCCCGTCTCCAGCATCAGGCCCACCAGCATGATTTTGGCGACCCCGGCCACGAGCAACGCCTCGGCCGGGAGCGGAAGCCCGGCAAAGAGCGCACCGATGGCTTCCTGTCCTGAGAACAGTAATCCGGGCGTAACGGCTCCGGCGAACCCCAGGGCGAGCCCTCCAACCGTTGATCTCATAAGGTGATCGCCCGTCCCCCGATGGGCTTGCAACCGACGTCGAAACCGGAGGTACAGCACGGAAACGAACCCTCCGAGTGCCCCAAAGAGAGCCGCCGCGGCCAGACGCCGTGTCGGATTCGTCGAACCAAACTCGGGGACGGCGTACCCGAAATGTAGCCCGCTTCCAGCGGCTACTTTGAGAGCCGTGACCCCGAGAACGATCGCGGCAAGCCCCGGTATCCACCGCCACCATCGGGGAACCGGGGGGATGTCGTTCCTTTCGACGGGGTGATCGAGCCCGCCGGTCGCATGAAAACGGAGATCGCTGAACGACGTGCTCGTCCCTGCGATCGTCCCGGTCCACGCAGTACGCATCGCATATTGCAGCCTCACGAGAGCGTGTGAGCTCATTCCGCCGCCGATCGCCAGTAACGCGAGTTCGGGACCGAGACTCGCCCCGAAGGCGAGCGAGACCAGCGAGTGTATCGCCCCTTTCGAGATTTCATCGTGATCAACGGTCTCTCCAGCACGTATTTCGGCCAGCAATTCCTCGACGTCACCCGGATGATCGCCGAGATGGAGACGTCCGAGCCCGAGCGTAATCCCGCCGACGGTACAGACGATCACGGTATACAGCGGGTGATTCGGCACCACTGCGATCGCCGCTGGAACCGTTTCCCAGAGGAGGAACGTAACCCACTGGAGAACGCGAAGGAACGTTCCCGTCACGAGCCCGATGACGGTGGCGAAACAGACCGCGAGAAGGACGACGCGGGAGAGGTTACGAACCGCGAGTGAGACGGTGCGTCCGTGGTAGCCGTCCTTCGATAGCCCAACCATCGCCGTGTAGGCTCCACTAACGGGATGGAGTAGGTAATCAATGTCGCTTTGACCACGATCCGCCTTCGGAGCGACGATATCATCTTTGCTTCCGCGGATTCACGTTCTGACCGCCTGCCGACTGATTCCTGCACTCTCGCGGTGCCTGCGTGTCGTTTCTCTCTCGTGACCGAGCTCGGATCGATCCCGGCGAAAAACGTCGTCTCGCGGACGTGGGTTGTTGCGCTCGCAGGCTTTCATAGGTGTTGAAATCCTACGGTCACGGTCGGGGATTGCATCCCAGTCCACGCCCTCCTTGACGAGACGGATGGGTTCGTTGTACGCCCACTGCGTATCTATCGATAGTCCCAAGCGCTGTCCCACACCAGAAGTGTTTCACTGTCACCACTGTTTGCATAGGTGTGTCCCCCTCTCGTCGTACTTTCCTCACCGGTTTGAGTCCCGGCTTACTCGCTATCGCAGGGTGTGCCTCCCCCTTCCAGCAATCTCGAACGCGTATCGGTGAAATCGTTCTCTTGAATATGGACGACAGGAGCCATACAGTTCGAGTGCAGGTTCTGTCTTCAGGTGAGACGCTCTACGACACAAGCAAGGAGATACCTCCCGGCGAAGACGAAGAACAGCCAGTTATTACTCCTGATGATGGGCTGCCGACTGAACTCCGAAAATACACGGTTTCTGCGACGCTTGATGGAGGGGAAGATTCGATATCGAGGACGTATCCAACGAAGGGCGGAGACTGTTATTCGGTGACCGTTCGTGTTGGGACGGACGGACGATTCAGGGATATGCCGTCCGATTCGGCGTTCGAAGGGTGCAGTCAGTAGGACACCTGTAGTAAACACGCAATTCCAATTCTGAAGGACTCAAAAAGCCACAAGAATCGCTTTGTGCAAATTCCCAAAAAGGTGCTGGTTGGGCCTATCGTTTTTAGGATCTAGCCGCTCTCAGAGCCTCGGACTGCATTTTCTTGAATAAGCGTGGCTTGAACTGCCGATCTGTCGCTTGCTACGCCTTAAAATTCTCGAAGTAGTGCTTGGCAAAGGACTGATTGATCAAAGGGGATAGTCATCGGTAGTAGGTTTTTTGTACATTCTGGTCATCGCCGAGGACATGGTTAATGGCGGTAGGGATTTGGAAAATGAGATTTTGGAATCGTTCTTTGAGAAGCTATCTAACGATGATTCCATTCCGGACGACCTCGTTGAGGACTTGGAACAACTTGAACGGAGGGGTGAACTGAGCGAGGCAACCGAAGTAATCGAGAATGCGAAGGAGGTGATGAATGTTGCACATTCGGAAGATTGAGATCAAGAACATCCGAGGGATAACGCACTGGGAGGAAGAGTTTGAGAATGAGAACGTTCGTATCTTAGGCCCGAATGGTTCTGGCAAAAGCTCAGTGATACAATCCGTCGAATTCGTTCTCACTGGAGATATCTCAAGACTTCGTGGGAGCGGGACACAGGGCATCCCTTTTCCTGAGTACGCCTCACATATGGAATCAGAACCCTATGACGCCTGGGTTGAGGCGACGTTCGCTCACGAGGGGGAACAGGACGTGGCGGTAAAGCGAGTGGTGTCCGAGCCCACCGATCTAGAGGTGATCGAACCGACAGGCCTGAACAAAATTCCAGACTGGTTGGATGATCAAATGGCCGCTGCAGAACTTGGGCATTCTATTCTCGACCGGGACCGGTTGTTACGTTTCGTGACTGCCCCGGAGGGGAAGCGGGGTGACCGAATCGACGAACTGTTCGGGCTTGAGGATGTCGACGAGAAACGAAAATCGGTGAAGCACGCCGAGCGCAAGCATCGAAAAGAGGAAATTGAGGCCCTAAAAAAGGAGAAGAGCCAAGCAGATCAGCGGTTCTTCGATTTATTTGAGCAAGGTGTTTCTACTCGTTCGGGAGCACTGGAGCGAGTGAACGAGTTGAGGGCAGAACACGGTGCCAAGAAGCGTGAGTCCCTCGATGAAGACTTCACCGAGGGAATTGATTTAGACGTGGAGATCTCCGTTGATCCACTTCAGAGTGAGGCTACTGTATCTCTTCTCAAACAGGTCTCAGATCAGTTCGAAGGGCGTCAAAACCAGCTCCAAGGCAAATACGATCAGTTGCAAGAGTTGACCTCGGAGTTACAAGCAGCAGAGCATCTCGAACGAGAGTTAGAAACCCTGGAATTGGTGGATAACGGTCTTTCAGTCTTCGATCATTACAATGACCAGTGTCCTCTCTGTTTGACTGATTGGGAGGACGAGCGTTTGCTTGAGCGTCTGGAAGAGCGGAGGGAACAGGCTACCGGCCTGAAGGATCGAAAAGAGAATTTGGAGTCGCTCTATGATGAGGTGAACGAACTGGTCGTCGGATACACCGATAGCTTAGGGAGTCTCAAGGATGAACTGCAAGAGGAATATCCCGAAGTCGAAGACAAAATTTCCGAGGAAATTGAGAGAGCACAGTCATGGAAATCGCAACTCAACAAAGGACCACTAACCAATCTGGTTGAGGGGATTGACGTTCAGGATGCGATTTTCACTGGTGCTCTCGAAGATGAGATTCATCGATTAGCGAATATTGCGGAGGAGAAGCCCGAATTAAAATCGACAACCAAGAATGTCGACCTACTAGCGAGAGCCGACGACCGATATGACGACTTGGTGATCAGAGAGAGGGAACTGGAAGAAGCAGAAGGAGTTCAAGAGGTACTCGGGAGCATTAAACAGCATTTCCTGGATGCCCGTAGTCGGGTTCTAACGGACGCATTTGGTGATATTCGGGAGAAATTTGAGAAGTACTACGAGGAGATGCACCAAGACGACGAAGCTAAAGACTTCTCAGCAATTCTCGAACCGACAGACACCGGTGTTAAGTTCGAGCCCGAATTCTACGACCAAGGCCATCACCATCCCAGTGCAGTCCATAGCGAAGGACATCGGGACAGTATGGGATTGGCGCTGTTCTTGGCAATGTCGGACGTTGGTGGCGAGGCGATCGATATTCTGTTACTCGACGACGTGATGATGTCGATTGACTCTGGTCATCGATCGAACATCGCGAATCTCCTCGCTGGGGACATCTCCAATCGCTACCAGATTCTACTGACTACGCACGACAAGACGTGGGACCGTCACCTCCAACTCACGAAAGAGTTCGATAAACAGGTTCGCTTCTCTAAATGTTCGCTCGAAGGAGGACCTCTCCCTGTAGAGAGTATTTCTGAGCCGTGGGAGCGGATCGAATATTTCATCGAGCGCGACGATGTAACGTCGGCAGCGGCGTGGATCCGGAAGACAGTCGAGTGGTACTCCCGACGGGCTTGTGCCGCTTTGAAAGCCGATGTCCCGTATCACGAATTAGAAGATGAGGACCTCAAGATTGGGAGGCTCTTCACGGCCGCGATCACTCAGTATCAGTCGCTCCTAGATAATGGCACTGTGGTTAACCAGACAGATTATTCGCAATCGATGTACGACCAGGAACAGATTGACGATGACCTCGAAGCCCTGGAGGAGCTCAAGCAGGATTTGGAGCGGCACCTGAATTTGCTTCATCGGAACGTACACCACAACGACGCCGAGGCGGCGTTCTATACTGGCGAGGAGCTGAAAAGCGAGCGTGACGTGTTCAGGCGTGCGTATGACTTACTGTACTGTGACGACTGTGGATCGTGGGTGAAAAATCGGGATTACGTCTATTGTGACTGTACGATTCGGGTGGACCCTTAGTTACTGAAGCTCGTAATGTTTCCATCCCTTTGTTGAGGAACATCCGGTATATTGGGCTCTTCTGGAACTTTAGACAGAGTAGGAAAATGTGCTAGTGGAGTATGTACCATCGTTTCGAGAAATTTGAGCAGTAGCGAGCGACAGTCCGGCGGGCCAAGAGCATCGATTGCTCAACAAATCGAAGTAGTTGCGACATCAGGAGCTTGTAATCAGTCAAACTACTATGGGAATCAGTAGCTCGCTGAGGATTTCAACAGCCGGGTTTTGAACTGTATTCTGTGACTGCCACACCGGGATACATATACGAATTCGAGTCCACCATTCTGTATATGACAGATTCCGATGCCGACTCAGGTTGGTTTGAATCGGTCCCGCCTGACGACCTCGAAGTCGCTCGAGAAGTCATTGAAAACGGAAGCGCAGAATCGCCAAAGGATTGGCCCAAACAGGCTGTAGAGGCTAGATTCGCAGAGGATAAAGACAACTACTACGATAGACTCCACGAAGCAGCGAATTATGCCGCCCGAGAAACCGTCAAAGAGCGAGAAAGGGCAGATGACCAACAGTTAAAGCATAGTATTCGTGCTATGGACGACTGCGAACGGACCGCGAACGAGCTGGCCGAGCGCGCCGCCGAGTGGGCCGGCAGCCTGTTCGCTGACGTCGACGCCGGAATCGAGGGCGCTCGCGAGGTCGCGACGCGCCAGCCGGACACCGAGGCCGAGCGGCGCGCAGTCTCGCTCGCCGAGCGAGCGGTCGATCTGGCCGACGAGGCGGCCGCGATCCGCGGGTTCATCGAACGGACGGCGCCCAGCGTCGCGCCGAACCTCGCGGCGATGGCCGGCCCCGTGCTCGCGACCCGCCTGATCGCGCTCGCGGGCGGACTCGAGACGCTCGCGAAGAAGCCCTCGGGAACGGTGCAGGTGCTCGGCGCGGAGGACGCGCTGTTCGCCCACCTCGAGGGACGCGCCCCGTCGCCGAAACACGGGATCATCTTCACCCACGAGTACGTGCGCGAGACCCGACCGGAGGACCGCGGGTCCGCGGCGCGGGCGGTCGCCGGAAAGCTGACGATCGCCGCCCGGATCGACCACTACAGCGGCGACCTCCGGGAGGAGGTCCACGAGGAGCTCCGCGACCGCATCGCGACGATCCGCGCTCGGGCCGACGCCGACGAGGAGGGCGACCGATGAGCGACGATCCATCGACGAGCGCCGACGCACCCACGAGCGCCGACGCACCCACGAGCGCCGACTCGGTTCTTCCGGCGGGCGTCGAGCGACGCACGATCGGCGGCGAGGAAACCCTCGCCACGCGCGGCGAACCGGTCTACGGCGAGCCGACCGACGGCGACTGGCGCGCCTGGAACGCCTCGCGGTCGAAGCTGGGCGCGACGTTCGAGCTCGGGATGGAGACGGGCCTTGCGGGCGGCGACCGCGTCCTCTATCTGGGCGCCGCCGCCGGAACGACCGTCAGCCACGTCGCCGACTTCGCGGGCCCGACCTACGCGGTCGAGTTCGCCCCGCGGCCGACCCGGGACCTGCTGGCGGTCGCCGAACCGCGCGACCGGCTCTTCCCGCTGTTGAAGGACGCCCGGGCACCCGAGACGTACGCCCACGTGGTCGAGTCCGACCTCGACGCGATCGTCCAGGACGTCGCGACCAGGGGACAGGCGGACGTGGCCGTCCGCAACGCGCAGTTCCTGGCCGACGACGGTCGGCTGGTGGCGGCGATCAAGGCGCGCAGCGAGGACGTCACGGCAGACCCCGAGGCCGTCTTCGACCGGGCAGTCGACCGGCTCGGCGACGCCTACGAGGTGCTCGAACGCCGCCGGCTCGAGCCGTATCACGACGACCACCTCGCGGTCGTCGCGAGGCCACGATGACGGATTCGACGTCGTGGTGACCGTTGGATAACGCGGCGTCCGCCGTCATCTGTGAGCGTCATCCGGAGCACGGCCGCGTCCGGTCGACCGCCTTCCGACCTTATATAGTGTCCCGCCAACAAGGGGGGATCGATGGAACTCGGCTCGCGGGACGCGTTCGACCGGATGGGCACGCTCGGCATCGAGGAGGAGTTCTTCATCGTCGACGAGGCCGGCCGCCCGACGTCCGGGATCGCGGACCTCGTCTACGGGCCCGACCCGCCGGACCCGATCGTCGGCGCCGTCGACCACGAACTGTTCGCCTGCACGATCGAGGTCCAGACGCCGCGCATCGAGGACCCCGGGAACGCCCGCGAGGCCCTCATCGACGTCCGGAACGCGCTGATCGACCACGCGGAGTCCCAGGGCTACCGGATCGCGGGCGCCGGGCTGCATCCGGAGGCGCGCTGGCGCGAGCTCGACCACGCGCGTAAACCCCGCTATCGGTCGCAGCTCGACCGGATCCAGTATCCCCAACACCGGAACACGACCGCGGGCGTCCACGTCCACGTGGGCGTCGACGACGCCGACGCGGCCGTCTGGGTGGCCAACGAGCTGCGGTGGTACATGCCGGTCCTGCTGGCGCTGTCGGCGAACTCCCCGTTCTGGAACGGCTTCGACACCGGGCTCGCCTCCGCCCGGGCGAAGATCTTCGAGAACCTCCCCAACACCGGGATGCCCTCGCGGTTCGACGACTTCGAGGCGTTCCGGCGATACGAGCGCCGGATGGTCGAACACGGCTCGATCGGGGACCGCGGCGAGCTCTGGTTCGACGTCCGCCCGCACACCCAACACGGCACCGTGGAGGTTCGTGCCCCCGACGGCCAGCGGGACCCCGACCGAACCCTCGCGTTTGCCGAGTACGTCCACGCGCTCGTCGTCGACCTGGCCGAGCGCTACGCGGACGGCGAGTCAGGCACCGACACCCGCCGCGAGCTCCTCGACGAGAACAAGTGGCGCGCGCTCCGGCACGGCCACGACGCCGCCTTCATCACGCCCGCCGGAGAGGACGTCGTCTCCCTCCCGGAGGTCGTCGACCGCGAGTGCGACCGGCTCGGCGTCACCGGGATCCGCGAGGTCCTCGACGCCGAGAGCGGCACCGAGCGACAGCGACGGCTCCACGAGGAGGACGGGGTCGGCGCGCTGTGTGCCGACCTCGAACTTCGGCGACGCTGAGGGGATCGGTTTAAAAAGTCAATCCGCGGTATCGCTACTCCGAGGCGGCCGAGACGACCGTTACTCCGAGGCGACCGAGACGGACGCCGGCTCGGCGGCCGACTCGTCGACGAGCTCGATCTCGGTCGGCGTCGCGTTCTGGATGTTGTCGCCGACCGGGCAGCGCCGCTCGACCGCCTCGAGCCACTCCTGGAGCGTCTCCTCGTCGGCGTCGGTCTCGGCGTCGATCCGCACGCGGATCTCCTGATAGCCGGCTCGTTCGTCGTCGGAGATGCCCTTGAACGCGCGCGGGTCGAGGTCGCCCTCGAGCGAGAGGTTCAGGGAGTCGATCTCGACGTCGTGCTCGTCCGCGACCAAGTGTGCGACGACGTTGAGACAGCCGGCCCACGAGCCGAGCAGGTACTCGACCGGGGTCGGTCCCTCGTCGGTGCCGCCGGCCGCCTCGGGCTCGTCGACGACGAACTCGAAGCCGCGCGTCTCGACCGCCGTTCGCGTCGAACTCTCGCTTTCCGCGTCGATCCGGAACTGCTGTGTGGCGTCGGTTTCGCTCATCGATCCCTCCTTGGAGAGGGATAACTATAAAACATAGATTCGTAACTAAGAATAACCGATAGATATGACACGTGGGTGATCGGCGGATCAGGCGCGACGGTGGACCGACGCCGACCGACGCCGACCGACGACGAACCGACGGCGGACCGACGGCGGACCGACGCGGATACACGGCGACGATCGCTTCGATGGCGGGACGG
Organism: Halopenitus persicus; assembly: GCF_900107205.1. Lineage (GTDB taxonomy): Archaea > Halobacteriota > Halobacteria > Halobacteriales > Haloferacaceae > Halopenitus > Halopenitus persicus. The sequence goes on from NZ_FNPC01000001.1 coordinate 198,969, forward strand.
GGTCTCTCCCCTTCCGACATCGTTCCTCGAGGGGTTCTCGGCCATCGACCGCCCGACGTCTCGACGCCACGACGTCGTCGCGTGGACGCCACGATGCCGTCGCGTGGACGCCACAGCGGCGCGCTCGGTCGGACGAAACGGAACTTTAATGCGCCGACCGGACGCAGCATCGAACGAGAATGATCCCGCTGCAACCCCTGGTCAACAACTTCCTGCTGAATTATCACCTGGGGCACGTGTTGTTGTTCACGTTCGCGGTGACCACGCTGGGGGCGCTTCCGCTGAAGAGCCAGCGCGTCCTCGCGATCAACCTCACGGTCTTCGGGTTGATCTTCGCCATCGCGCCGTTCTCGACGATGACCGCCCCGTACATCCTCTTCGGCCTCGTGCTCATCGTCATCGGCCCCATTCTGTGGACGATGGCCGAGTGATCGTTCGGCTCGACGCTTCCGAGACGGCCGGCCGCCCGCCTGACTCGACCTCCCCGATCGCTCGACCGTTCTCTCGTGAACCCGTGTTGCGTCCGCCCGTCGTCGTTTCGTCTCACGTCTCCTTCCGGATCCGCCCGCGTCCGGTTCACCGCCGTGATCGTCCGCGTTCGCTTCCGATCGCGGATCGATCCACCCCCTTTTTTGCTCGCCGACGCAACCCCCGAGTATGATCACGGTACGGGCACCCGCCACGAGCGCGAACCTCGGCAGCGGGTTCGACACGTTCGGCGCCGCGCTCGCCCGGCCGGCCGACGTCGTGACCGTCGAGAAGGCCGAAACGACCTCGATCGAGGTCACCGGCGTCGGCGCGCAGTACATCCCCGAGGACCCCGAGAAGAACACCGTCGGCGCGGTCGTGGAGGCGCTCGAGGCGCCCGCGGCGATCCACATCGACAAGGGCGTGCGCCCGGCCTCGGGGCTCGGCTCCTCGGCGGCCAGCGCCGCCGCGGCGGCCGTCGGACTCAACGAGCTCTACGACCGCGGCTACTCGCGGGAGGAGCTCGTGCCCATCGCCGCGAAGGGCGAGGCGGTCGTCTCCGGCGTCGCCCACGCGGACAACGTCGCGCCGGCCATCGTCGGCGGGTTCACCGTCACCACCCCGAACGGAACCCACGGGGTCGAGACGGGCGTGCCGCTCGTGGCGTGTCTGCCCGACGTCGCCGTCTCGACCCGGGACGCCCGCCGGGTCGTGCCGGAGACGGCGTCGATGGAGGACGTCGTCGAGACCGTCGGCAACGCGGCGACGCTCACGATCGGGATGTGCCGGTCGGACCCGGAGCTCGTCGGCGAGGGGATGGACGACCCGGTCGTCACGCCCGAACGCGCCCGACTCATCACCGGCTACGACGACGTCCGCGAGGCGGCCTTCGAGGCGGGTGCCGACGGGGTCACCGTCAGCGGCGCCGGGCCGACGGTGCTCGCGGTCTGCACGGAGTCCGACCGCCGGCACGTCGCCGCCGCGATGGTCGATGCCTTTGCGAACGCGGGCATCGAGTCGCGGGCGTATCAGACCCGGATCGGTCGCGGCGCGACGGTGTTATGACTACCCCCACGACTGCAGTCGTGGGCCTTCTCCTCGAATCCGTGTAACGTACGGCTCGAAAAACGGTCGAGAATCGGTTTGAACGCCGTTTCCCGCCTAGACGCCGCGGCCCTGCAGCCGTTCCTCGTCCGGGATGGAGTCGGTCGACTGGCCCTGCATTCCCTTGCCGACGCCGCGGGCGATCTCGGCGAGCTCGTCGGCGTCGTCCCAATTGGTGACGGCCTCGACGATCGCCGTCCCCATCTCGCTGGGGTTCTCCGCGCCGAAGATGCCCGAGCCGACGAAGATCCCGTCGCAGCCGTAATACATCATCAGCGCCGCGTCCGCCGGCGTGGCGATCCCGCCCGCGGCGAAGTTGACGACCGGCAGCCGGCCGGCGTCGGCGGTCTCGTGGACGAGCTCGCGCGGGGCGCCGTGTTCGCGGGCCCATTTCTCGCGCTCGGTATGTTCGAGGCCCGCGATCTCGCGGATCTGTCGCTGCATCGTCCGCTGGTGTTTGACGGCCTGGTTGACGTCGCCGGTCCCGGCCTCCCCCTTGGTGCGGATCATCGCCGCGCCCTCGTTGATGCGGCGGAGCGCCTCGGGCAGGTTCCGGGCGCCGCAGACGAACGGGGCGGTGAACTCGCGTTTGTCGATGTGGTACTCGTCGTCCGCCGGCGTGAGGACCTCCGACTCGTCGATCATGTCGACGCCGAGCGACTCGAGGATCTCCGCCTCCTTGCGGTGGCCGATCCGGGACTTCCCCATCACCGGGATCGAGACCTCGTCGATGATCTCGGTGACGTTCGTCGGGTCGGGCATCCGGGCGACGCCGCCGCGCTTCCGGATGTCCGCCGGGACGGCCTCGAGCGCCATCACCGCGACGGCACCGGCGTCCTCGGCGATCCGGGCCTGTTCGCGGGTGACGACGTCCATGATCACGCCGCCCTTCTGCATCCGGGCGAATCCGCGTTTGACCAGCTCCGTGCCGCGTTTGAGCTCCTCGAGATCGGTGGCGTCTGCCATACGTTCCCTTTGAACGGTACCCACTTAACGACCGCGCCTTTCGATTTCGATTCAGGTTCCCGGGGAGAGATGTGTTAGCTCTTCAATATAGACGCCGATCGATCGATGTTTGCGCAACACGGGGAACGTTTGCACAGCCGTGGCTTCTTCCGTCAGTGATCCACGGTCCCGAACGGGAGCCGGCGTCCGTCGTCCGCGCCGCTCGATCTCGACCGTGGCATGTGATCGCAACCGTGCTGCTCAGTTGCCAAGGTTTTTGCCTCCGATCCGGCTACCGTTCGTATGACCTCCCCGTACGAGGTGTTGGGGATCGACGCCGACGCGGACGACGGGGAGATCGAACGCGCGTACCGTCGCCGCGTGCTCGAGACGCACCCGGACCACGGGGGCTCCGCTCGGGAATTTCAGACCGTGAGGGAGGCCTACGAGGCCATCGTCGACGGCGACGGAACGGTCGACGTGGACCGGATCGAGGAGGGCAGCGACGGACCCGGTGAAGACGGAACCGGCGACGTTGCCGGCGGGTCCGAGGCGGGCGGCGACTCCGAGGGCGGAGCCGACGCCGCCGAATCGGAACCGGCCGCGACCGTCGAGTACCTCGATTACGAACGCCTCACCGACCACGGCTGGGACCTCGGGGACGAGGACCTCTTCGAGAAGGCGGCCGCGGCCGACCTCCCGCACGCCGCCTACGGCAAGTTTCTCGTCCAGCCGGGCGAGTCGCTGCTCGAGGCCGCCGAGAACCGCGGCTTCGCGTGGCCGTACGCCTGTCGCGGCGGCGCGTGCGCGAACTGTGCCGTGGCGGTCCTCGAGGGCGAGCTGTCAATTCCCGCGAACAACGTCCTCTCGGAGGAGCTGATCGACGGCGACATCCGGCTCTCCTGCGTCGGTGAGCCGCTCACCGACGAGCTCCGGATCGTCTTCAACGTCAAGCACCTCCCCGGTCTCGAGGAGCTCCGACTGCCGCCGCACCCCTTCGACCGCGCGCGTGCCGACGATTGAAAAGGGATCTGAGAACGCGATCGGCGTTGAGAACCCGGCTCGTCGATCGGATCGAGACCACGACTCGTCGATCCGTCGACCGATCCACGACGCTACGTCAGTGAACCCACCGCGCTACGTCAGTCGATCGTAGGCGCGCGTCAGGCGTTTGAACGCCTCCTCGTCGCCCGACTCCGCATCCGGATGGAGCGACTTCGCCCGCTCGCGATAGGCGCGCTTGATGGTCTCCTCGTCGGCGTCGGGCTCGACGCCGAGCGTTCGATACGCGGCTTCGAGACCCATCGGATCGGGTGTTCCGACGCCAGGATTACCGGGACCACCCCGACTCCCGGAACCGCCGGGATCGCCGCCGGTTCGCCGTCCGGACCCGCGGGTTTGTCGTCCGGACCCCCCGCCGAAGGCGGCCGCACGGTTGCGGCGCGTTCGCTCGCGGGTCCGCCGCTCGCGCTCGCGTTGGCGTGCGGCGGCCCGTGAGACGGTTCGCGACCGGATCCGCTCGTCGAGCCGCCCTCGAGCGTGTAGCGACAGGAGGTACGCGGCGGCCCCGAACGGGATCGCGACGAACAGCAGGACCGGGTGGACGACGACGCCGGCGACCGCCAGCAGCGCCGTGAGCCCGACGAACGTCGCCGCCAGCCCCACCACGATCGGTCGATCGGTCACAGGGGTCGTTGGGCGGGGACGACCGTAAGCGTCCCGGCGGTTGCGGGGAACGGAACCGCCGGGCGGTTGCGGGGAGTGGAACGTCCCGGCGGACACGGGGCCGCGATCGTTCCCGCGAGCACGACGTCGGCCCCGGACGTGCGAGCACGGCGTCGGTCCCGGACGTCCGTGGCGTTTATTTCCTCTCCCCGCCCCCTCACGTGTATGTCGACGGCGGACCCCACGACCGTCACCGGGCTGCCGCCCTCGATCGCGGCCGCCCGCGACGATCTGACACCGATGCTCTCCCAGTACGCCGACCTGTGTGCGGCCCACGAGGACGCGATCGTGCTCTTTCAGGTGGGCGACTTCTACGAGGCCTTCTGCGAGGCGGCCGAGGAGGTGGCCCGCGTCTGCGAGGTGACGCTCACCAAACGCGAGGATTCGACCGGGTCGTACCCGATGGCCGGAATCCCGATCGACAACGCGACGAGCTACCTCGAGCGGCTGCTCGAGGCCGACTACCGCGTCGCGATCGCCGACCAAACGGAGGACGCGGCGGCCGCCTCGGGGCTCGTCGACCGCGCCGTCACCCAGGTGATCACGCCCGGCACGGTCGTCGACGAGGACCTGTTGACGGACCGGACCACCAACTACGTCGCGGCCCTGACCCGCGAGACGGAGGCGGCCGAGGACGGCCGGGGTGGCCGGGACGTGTACGGCCTCGCGGCGGTCGACGTCGCAACCGGCGAGTGTCTGGCCACGAGCGGCGACCGGGACACGGTCGCCGAGGAGCTCGACCGGCTCGCACCGGCCGAACTCGTCCGCGGCCCGGGGACGAGGCCGCCCGCGGCGAACGATGCGTCCGGCGAGGGTCGTGCTCCCAACGATGACGACGAACCCGAGGACGACGAACCCGATGACGATGACGCCGCAGCCGACGGTGACGCCTCCGCCGATGACGTTCCCGAACCGGTCGGGACGGACGCGCGCTGGATGGAGACGGTCCTGTCGGACGACCGGTTCGCGCCGCGGGCCGCGCGCGACCGCCTGGAGCCGTATCTGTCCGCGCCCGAGGAGCGGTTCGCGACCGAGGCCGAGCTCCGCGCCGCCGGGGCGGTCCTGGCGTACGCCGAGTACACCCAGGGCGACGACGGGCCGCTCGAGTACGTCTCCCGGATCCGCCGGTACGATCCCCGGAGACATCTGCGGCTCGACGCGGCCGCCCAGCGCAGCCTCGAGCTGTTCGAGAACCGGGGGCCGGGCGCCGGCGACACGCTCTTCGACGTGATCGACGAGACGAGCTGCGCGCTCGGCCGCCGCCGACTCGAGCGCTGGCTCCGCCGCCCCCTGATCGAGCCGGACCGGATCCGGTCGCGACACGACGCCGTCGAGTGGCTCGTCGACGAGCCGATCGTTCGTGAAACGGTCGCTGACGGGCTGACCGGAGCCTACGACCTCGAGCGCCTCGTGAGCCGGATCTCCCGCGGGCGGGCGAACGCCCGGGATCTCAGGTCCCTCGAGACCACGCTCGCGGTCGTCCCCGACCTTCGTGACGCCCTGTCGGCGGGGAATGATTCGACCGCATCCACTGAGGCTGATTCGGCCGCGCCCTGTGACCATCTCCGGGATCTCCGCGAGCGGCTGGATCCCCTGCCCGAGATCCGGGAGCTGATCGACGAGGCGATCGCCGTCGACCCGCCACAGGAGATCACCGACGGCGACGTGATCCGGGACGGGTACGACGCGGAGCTGGACGACCTCCGGGCGACCGAACGCGAGGGGCGGGAGTGGGTCGCCGAGCTGGAGGCTCGCGAGCGCGAGCGGACCGGGATCGACTCGTTGACCGTCGGACACACCCAGGTGCACGGCTACTACATCGAGGTCACCGATCCCAACCTCGATGCCGTCCCCGACGACTACCACCGTCGCCAGACGCTGAAGAACAGCGAGCGGTTCTACACGCCCGAGCTGAAGGAGCGCGAGGACGAGATCGTCGGGGCGAGCGAGCGCGCGGACGCCCTCGAGTACGAGCTGTTCACCGACGTCCGCGCGACCGTCGCCGCGGCGGCCGACCGGCTCCAGGCGCTCGCGGACGCGCTGGCCGAGCTCGACGCCCTCGTCTCGCTTGCGACCGTGGCGCTGGAGGGGGAGTACGTTCGACCCACGATCGTGGACCCGTCGACCGTCGACGGGACTGACGATCCCCGCGACGAAACCGGCGACCCCTACGACGAAACCGACGACCCCTACGACGGACCCGACGGCGGCGGATCCGACGGCGACCGGATCGGCATCGCGATCGAGGGCGGCCGCCATCCGGTCGTCGAGCGACGGGGCGAGTTCGTCCCGAACGACGTCGACCTCGAACGTGGCGACCTCGCGCTGATCACGGGGCCGAACATGAGCGGGAAGTCGACGTACATGCGACAGGTCGCGCTCGCGGTCGTGTTGGCACAGATGGGGTCGTTCGTCCCCGCGCAGGCGGCCCGGATCCCGATCGTCGACCGCGTGTTCACCCGGATCGGCGCCTCCGACGACATCGCGGGGGGCCAGTCGACGTTCATGCGCGAGATGAGCGAGCTGACCGAGGTCCTCCACGACGCCACGGCCGACTCGCTGGTCCTGCTCGACGAGGTCGGCCGCGGCACCGCGACCACGGACGGTCGGGCGATCGCGTGCGCCGCGGCGGAGTTCATCGTGGACGAGATCGGGGCGACGACGCTGTTCGCCACCCACTACCACGAGCTGACCGAACTGGCGGAGCGCCGCGATCGCGTCCGCAACCTCCATTTCACCGCGACCAGGGAGGACGGCGAGGTGACGTTCCTCCACCGCGTCGCTCCCGGCGCGTCCTCCTCCTCCTACGGGATCGAGGTGGCGGCGCTGGCCGGCGTACCGCCCGCGGTCGTCGACCGCGCACGGGAGCGAATCGAGCCATCTGCGGACGCGGATGCCTCGCGTGACGGGCCGACCGGTGACGCTCCGGACGCGATCGGGGACGACGCACACGATCGAGCGGTCGGCGAGGCGACCCTCCGCGACTTCCTCGCGGCGGCCGATGATGCCGATCCGGACGATCGATCGACCCATCACGACCGGATCGATCGAACTGCACCGACCGACCGGCCCGACGATCGGGACGCGGACCCCGACCGCGAGACCAGGGACCGGACCGGCCCCGTTGACGTGGAGCTGGCCGCAGCCATCCGGTCGCTCGACATCGCGACGATGACGCCGATGGAGGCGTTGAACACGCTCCACGACCTCCAGCGGGAGCTCGACCGATGACCCGCCACTCGCCGAACGACGCTGATCCCGATCGTCACGACGCCGAGTCCGTGGCCGACCCCGACGACACCGAGTCCGACCCCGGTGACGCCGGCGACGCCGAGTCCGACCCCGGTGACGCCGACCCCCGCGTTCGACGGCTCTCCGAGCGCACCGTCGACCGGATCGCCGCCGGCGAGGTGATCACGCGACCTGCCCGCGTCGTCGCCGAGCTGATCGACAACGCGCTCGATGCGGACGCGACGCGCGTCGCGATCGCCGTCGACGGCAACGGGACCGACGCCATCCGGGTCCGCGACGACGGTCACGGAATGTCCCGCGCGGACGCTCGACTCGCCCTCGAGCGCCACGCGACGAGCAAGCTCCGGGACGGCCAGGACCCGGTCGAGACGGCCTCGCTCGGCTTCCGGGGCGAGGCGCTGGCCGCGATCGCGGAGGCGGCCGGTCGCCTCGAGGTCGTCACCAACGACGGCGGCACCGTCGGTACTCGGATCGTCGCCGAGGATGGCGATCCAACCGTCGCCGACGCGGGACGCGCCCGCGGCACGACGGTGACCGTCGCGGACCTGTTTTCCACCCGCCCCGCCAGGCGCGAGTCGCTCGCGGGCCCGAGCGCCGAGTTCGCCCGGATATCCGCGCTCGTCGCCGACTACGCGCTCGCCCGACCGGACGTCGCCGTCACCCTCGAACACGACGGGTCGGAGACGCTCTCGACGCCGGGAACCGGCTGGACGGACGCCGTCCTCGGCGTCTACGACCGCGACGTCGCGAGTCGATCGACGACGCTCGACGCGACGGACCGGGGGGCGCTCGGCGGGGACGGCACCGTCGAGATCCGGGGCGTCCTCGCGTATCCCTCGGTCACGCGCGCCACGCGCGATCACGTTCGCGTCGCCATCAACGGTCGCCCGGTCGCGGACGCCGGCCTCGAGCGTGCGATCGCCGCGGGATACGACCGGCTGCTCCCCGACGGGCGCGAACCCGTGGCCGCGCTCGACGTCCGGCTGCCGGCCGGCGAGGTCGACCCGAACGTCCACCCGGCCAAGCGGGAGATCGGGCTGCGGCGCGGCGACGCGGTGGCCGGAGCGGTGACGGACGCGGTCGCGGACGCGCTCGCCGGCGTCGACCTCCGGCGAAAGGCCGAGGTGGCGACGGATCTCGAGACGGCCCTCTCGCCGGTGGGGGACGCCTCGCCATTCGACGACGTGGAGCCGATCGGCCAGTATCGGGACCTGTATCTGTTGTGTGAGGCCGACGACGAGCTCCTCGTGATCGACGCCCACGCGGCCCACGAGCGCGTCAACTACGAGCGACTACGGCGTGCGTTCGGGAGCGGTGCGGACGCGGACGGGAGTCCTGCCCCGAGGGAGGAGAGTGACGCAGCCGGCACGTCCGACGCGGTCGCGGTGCTCGATCCGCCGGCGACGGTCTCGCTGACGGGCGCCGAGCGGGCGGCGCTGGAAGCGCACGAGGACGCCCTTCGTCGACTCGGGTTCGACGTCGACCCCTTCGGCGGCGACCTCGTCAGGCTCCGGGCCGTTCCGGCGCCGTTCGGTCGGGCGGCCGACGTCGACGCCTTCCGCGACGCGGTCGGCCGGCTTGTGGGCGGGGAGGCTCCAGCGGACCCCTACGAGACGCTGCTGGCCGACCTCGCGTGCCACCCGTCGGTCAAACGCGGGGACGCGCTCGACCGGTCCGCGATGCGGAACCTCCTCGACCGGCTCGGCGAGTGCGAGCAGCCCTTCAGCTGTCCGCACGGGCGCCCGACCGTCCTCTCGATCGAGGAGGCGACGCTCGCGGCCGGCTTCGACCGGCCGTCCCGCGGCTGATCGGTCCCCCCGGGTCGCTGCGCCGGACGAATCGGGGGAGTTACCACTCCTTGCAGTCGGCACACAGCTGCGCGCCGTCCTCGAGCCACCGCCGCTCGACGACCGCATCGCAGCGATCGCAGGCCGCACCGCCCGACGTCCAGGTCGCGGTGGCCGTCGCCGGCTCGACCGGGTTCGCGTCCTCCTCGGCATCGGTCTCGTCGGTATCGGTCTCCTCTGGGACGTCCGTCTCGCCGTCAGCCGCCGACTCGTCGACCGACTCGTTCCGGTCCCGGTCCGAGCCGGCGTCGGCGAACTCGTCGAGCGAACGGTCCTCGGTCATCTCACGCCTCCCGTCGGAGTCGGTTCACGACGAACTCCCGCTCCAGCTCGCCGAGGAACTCGCCGAGCCGAGGCCCCTGCGTCTCGTCGAAGAAGAGCCGGTAGCCGGCCTCGAAGAAGTCGGCCACCGCGAGGCCGTGGTCGCGGGCCGTCTCGTACATCCGCTCCTGGATCGCCTCGCCGTCGTGGCCCTCGGCGACGAAGTCGGCCAGGTCGTCCAGCGCGGCCGCCGTGTCCTCGTCGACGGAGACGTCCGGCAGCTCCGTCTGGAGCCGATAGTTGTACTCGTTGTCCATCCGCTCGGCCCACCGGCGGGCGCGTTCGACGCGGTCGAGCGCGTCCTCGATCGCCCACTCCGGGGTATCGTCGTCGAAGTGTCCCTCGTCGCGGGCCAGCTGCTCGCGGAACGCCTCGTCCTCGACCATCCCGAGCACGGCGGCGAAGGTGTACGGCAGCCGGACGCGCTCCTCGCGGACCTCCTCGACGAGGAACGGATAGGCGCGCTCGGCGACGGCGGTCAGGTCCGCGTCGTCGACCGCGCCGAAGTACGCGCGCTCGAACCGGTCGAACCGGTCGACGAGCTGGTCGAGCCGCTCCAGGTCGAGATCGCGGGCCTTCTTCGGCTCCAGCGCGAAGAAGTAACGGAGCACCTCGGGCTCGAGCAGCGCGAGGATCTCCGGGACGGTGACGATGTTCCCCGCCGAGGAGGAGAGCGCCTTCCCGTTGAGCGTGAACCACTCGTAGACCATCGGCACGGGCGGGTCGATCCCCAGGACGGTCTCGGCGATGTCGACGCCGGAGGGCCAGGAGCCCTCCGCGTGGTCCTTCCCGAACGGCTCGAAGTCGACCCCGAGCACGTCCCACTGGCCGGGCCACTCGAACCGCCAGGGGAGCTTCCCCTCCCGGAACGTCGCGGTCCCCGCGTGGCCGCAGCCCTCGATCGTCGAGTCGCCGGCCTCCATGTCGGTACAGACGTACTCGACCGTCTCGGCCTCGAGGTCGACCGCCGTCACGGTCTCGGTGACCTTCCCGCACTCCTCGCAGATGGGGTTGAAGGGAACGTATTCCTCGTCGACCTTGTCCTGATACGCGGCGAGCACCTCGCGGGCGGTCCCGGCGTTCTCGAGGACCGTCCGGACGACCGGGTCGAAGGTCCCGTCGGCGTACAGCTCCGTGTTCGAGACCATCTCGACCGGAATGCCGAGCCGGTCGGCGTCGGCGGCGAGCAGGGACGCGAAGTGGGCCGCGTACGAGTCGGCCTCGCCGAAGGGGTCGGGGATGTCCGTGTAGGGCTTGCCGAGGTTCCGCCCCAGTGCGCCCGCGTCGACCTCCCCGAGGCCGACGATCTCCCCGTCGGCGTTCGCGAGCTTTCGCGGCACCTTCCGGAGCGGGTCCCGGTCGTCGGAGGTGAACACCTGCCGGACCTCGTGGCCGCGCTCGCGGAGGACCTCGGCGACGAAGTAGCCGCGCATGATCTCGTTGAAGTTGCCGAGGTGGGCAACCCCGGACGGCGAGACGCCGCCCTTGATCACGATCGGCTCCGCGGGATCGCGCTCGAGGATCTCGTCGGCGACCGCGTCGGCCCAGAAGGCGTGATGCGTCTCCTCGCTCGAGGCGTCCGCGGAATTTCCCCGCGCATCGGCGTCCGCGTCGGGCTCCGCCATCGAGTCACTCACCCCACTGCGCCGGCTCCGCACACGCCTCGGGGACGACGTCGGTCCCGTCGTGGTCGCCCTCGAGCACCGCGTCGACGAGGGCTGACGGGTTCGTCCCGTCGAGGACGATGGAGCGGAGGTTCCCCCTGTCGATGATCTTCGCCGCGAGGAGGTCGACCGGCGCCGAGGCACCGGCGTCCCTGCTCATCGGCAGCACGATGTCGACGAGCTCGGCGGGGGAGAGCCGGCCGTACTGTTTCGCGTCCGCGTCGACGTTCGGGTCCGCATCGTAGACCCCGTTGGCGCTGGTGGCATAGACGAGCAGGTCGGCGTCGACCGCCTCGGCGAACGCGGCGGCGACCGCATCGGTCGTCTGGCCGGGCATCACGCCGCCCATCACGGACACCTCGCCGCGCCGGAGGGCCTCGGCCGCGCCGTCGTAGTCCTCGGCGGGCGAGAGCGTCGCGCGCTGTCCGAGCGCCGCGATGAGGAGACGGGCGTTGAGTCGCGTGACGCCGATCCCGAGCTGGTCGAGCTGGACCTCGTTGGCGCCCAGCTCCCGGGCCGTCCCGATGTACTCCCGCGCCACGCCGCCGCCTCCGACCACGATCCCGACGGTGCATCCGGCCTCCGACAGCTCCTCGATAGCCTCGGCGTGTGCCGTCACGCGGTCCGGATCGAGATCCGGCGCGAGGACGCTTCCGCCGATGGAGATGACGACGTTCATTGACTCCGGGTAACCCTGTCGCGCTCTTAAGGATTATCAAGCGGAAACGAGCCGCTGCGGCAGGGTTGCGTGACGATGCCGGACGTCCCGTTCCGGACGGGTGAGCACGGTCGGAACGGTCCCTCAGTTCCGGCGGATCACCCACAGCGTCGCAACTCCGCCGACGGCGACCACGAGCCAGTAACTCACGAGCCGATAAATGGTCGTCACGGCGAGCGCGTCGGCGGTCGCAAGCGCCGTCAGCGCCGTCAGCAGCGCGACCAGCGTCCCCTCGATCGCGGCCAGTCCGCCGGGCAGCGGCGTCGATCCCGCGATGACGCTCACGGGAACGAGGAAACAGACGAGCAGCAGCGGAATCGGCGTCCCGATCGACAGGCCGGCGAAGTACAGCGGGAGCGCGAACAGGATCCAGCCGGCGTAGCCGTAGCCGACGGCGACGACCAGCGCGCGCGGCGATCCGGCGATGAGCTCGATCGACCCGTAGAGCCGGTCGATCCGGCCCCGGACCGAGTCGGTCGAGACCCGGTCGGTTCGACGCGCGACCGGCGCAACCGCCGTGAGGACGCCCTCTCGAACCCGACCGCGAAACCGCCAGATGACGGCAGCAACGATCGGGAGCCCGACCGCGAGCGCCATCAGCACGACCGCGAGCGGCCGGACCGCGCCGGGAAGTCGGGCGGTGGTCGCGAGGAGGTATCCCAGCCCGACGCCGCCGACCGTGAAGAAGGGAAGCAGGCGGATCAGGTCGCTGGTGACGACGCTGGCGAGGCTCTGTTCGTAGGTCGCCGCGGTGTCCCGCGCCAGCACGTACGCGATGAACGGCTCCCCGCCGGCCTGACCCATCGGCGTCACGTAGTTCGCGAACGTCGCCGACAGGAACGTCACCACGAGCCTTCGATAGGGCACGTCGATCCCGATGGTCCGGAGGACGACGTGCCACGTCTTCCCCCACACGATCAGGCAGGCGAGCGACGAGAGCCCGCCGGCGAGTATCCAGGTCGTCTCGGCCGCCCGGAGCCGGTCGATCGTCCGCTCCCACCCGACGACCACGCCGAGCAGGTACACCAGCAGGAGCGCGACGGCGAATCCCGCGACCGTCTTCGCCGCCGTCGATCGGTCGACCCAGCCGGCGCCGACCGCTCGGTCGTCTCGGGACACGGGTGTCCGCTCCGAGGGGAGACGGATTTATAAATGACCCCGTCCGTGGTCGCTTCGACGTCGGCCGGTCGCGGTCGTTTCGACGTCGGCCGGTCGCGGTCGTTTCGACGTCGGCCGGTCGCGGTCGCTTCGAGGCCGCCGACGCCTACGCCCCCGTCTTCGTCACCTGGTACCACTCCCCGTCCCAGGTGAGGACGTACTCGAGGACGGCCTTCACCGTGAGCACGCCGTGTCCGAGGAAGACGAGCGGCGCGAGCGCGAGCGTCCAGGACGGACCGCCGACCCGGCCGTCTCGGAGGTCACGCAGCCAGACGCCGCCGATCATCGTGAAGACGGCGGCGAAGGGGATGACCACCGAGCTGGGGTCGACGACCATGAGGAGCAGGACGTGGGCGGTGAGCACGAGCAGGGCGCCGCCGGCCAGCACGGCGCCGATCGCGCGCCCGACGGTCACGAGGTCCGTGAGGCTCGGGCGGCCGGCCAGCGCCTCGCGGATCCGAAGGTGGGAGACCTGCACGTGGCCGATCCGCCAGCGCTTCCGTTGCCCCCAGAGGTCGCCGAGCGTGTGGGGAGCCTCCATTGAACTCGTACAGCGGCGGTTCTGCGCCACCGTCAGGTTCGCCTGGTAACACTGGTGGGAGAAGTAGAGGTCCTCGGTCAACACGTCGGCGTAGCCGCCGACGGCCTCGAGCGCCTCGCGGGTGAACCCCGTTGCGGAGCTCTGACAGTGGGTGAACCCGACCACGTCGCCGATCAGGTAGCCGGCCTGAACGACCACGCGTTCGCAGTAGGCAAGCGTCTCGACGGGACCGCTCGGTCGGGGAACGCGCCGTCCCTGGAACACGTCCGTTTCGCCGAGCAGCTCGCCCATCGCCGTCGAAACGAACGTCGGCGATGCGCGCTCGTCGGCGTCGAAGACGACGAAGTGGTCGGCCGGGCTCCACTCGACCGCGTTGTTGATCGCGGTGGCCTTCGATCCGGGGGCGTCGTTGACCAGGTACTCGACCGGCTCGTAGATGTCGGCGAGTTCCGCGGCCCGCTCGCGCGTCGGCTCGTCGTCCGGCTCGACGGCGATCACGATCCGGAGGGGATCGTAGTCGTTCTCGAGCAGGCTCGTCACGCTCGCGTCGACCACGTCGGCGTCACGGTACGCGGGAACGATCGCCTGAACGAGCGGCCCGGATCGAACCCGTTCGTCGGTCGCGTCGTCGCGCCGGACGTCGCGGGCCAGCAGGAGGCCGATCGCGGCGATCACGACGCTGAAGGCGCCGACCGAGAGGACGCCCTGGAGGAACTGGATCCGGAGGAAAAGCGGCGCGATCACGACCGTCCAGACGTCGAGGCTCGTGAGGAACCCCGCCACGAGCAGGCCGAGGATCCCGAGCAGCGTGCCCGCTCGCTCCATGACGTGCCGGCTCACCCGATTCACCCGATTCATCGTCGGAATATGGGGCCGTTTTAGTATTTAAACCTGCGGCTCGCTCCCTTCCAGCGTTTCCGTCACCATCGAACGCTTCGTGATCGATACATAATTGCACACGCCGGCTCAATGACCGGGAAGTGACGCTCCGCGACTGGGTCCGCGTTTCGGCGCGCAAGGTCCGCCACAAGGGTCTCGAGGGGCTCTCGGACGTCCTGTACGACCTGTACACCGGTCTCTGGTGGCTCGCGTGGCCGATCCCGCGGGGGACGAACGTCTACGAGCGGGAATGGGACGTTCTCGTCATCCTCGACGCCTGCCGGGTCGACCTCCTCCGGTCGGTCGCCGACGAGTACGACTTCCTCGGCGAGATCGAGCGGATGGAGTCGGTCGGCAGCATGTCAAAGGAGTGGATGGCGAAGACGTTCACCGACGAGTACGCCGACGAGGTCGCGAACACGGCCTACCTCACGAGCAACGTCTTCTCCGACCGGATCCTCTCGGCCGACCGGTTCGAGACCCTCGAGGAGGTCTGGCGGGAGGACTGGGACGAGGACGCCGACACCGTCCTGCCGCGGTCGATGACCGACCGGGCCATCCGGATCGCCCGCGAGGACGACCCCGATCGTCTGATCGTTCATTACGTCCAGCCGCACCATCCGTTCCTCGATCTCGACGAGCGCTACGACGCCGACCCCTTCGGCCCGGCGCTGTCGGACACGGCGGTCGACGCGCTCCGCAAGGGTCGGATCGACTTCGAGACGTTCTGGGACGCCTATCAGGACAACCTGCGAAACGCGCTCGACGACGTCGAGATCCTCCTGTCGAACGTCGACGCCGACACGGTCGCGATCACGGCCGACCACGGCGACGCGCTCGGGGAATGGGGGATCTACGACCACCCGGTCGGCTGTCTTCATCCCGCCGTGCGGACGGTCCCGTGGACGACCACGACCGCCACCGATCAGGGGACCCACGACCCGGCCGAGAGCGGGAAAGCCGAGACGGGAGACGAGGACGGTGAGGGAGACGAGGACGGTGAGGGCGACGAGGCGGTCCAGGACCGACTGCAGGCGCTCGGCTACGTCGGCTGAGCCGGAGTCGTAGGACCGGAGAGCCGGGTTCGCCGACGGACTCCGTCGGGGTCGCACGACGGGAAAACCCTAAACCCGTGGATCGCTCCGGTTCGGGTATGCAACCGATCGCCGTTCTCGGCTCCGGGGCCGACTCGCTGGCGACGCGACTGACCGACCGGATCGAGGGTCGAGTCGTCCGGATCGACCGCGTCACCGATACCGACCTCGGACCGACGGAGACGACCGCTGACGCCGCGGTTCGATTCACCGCCGGGGGTGATTGGAACGCCCGCGGCGCCGACGCGGACGCCGATCTCACGACCCTCCTGGACCGGTTTGCTCCGGCATACGACTACGCCGTGATCACGGGCGAGACGCGGCTCCGGGTGCCCACGGTCCTCGTCGGCGACGACCGGGATGCGGAGGACGTCCCGGGCGACGTGATCGCGACCGTTCCGGAACCGTCCGCGATCGACGTCGCGGAGTTGCTCGCGGCGCTCGAGGGGGCGGAACCGTGGATCACGCTGGAGGAGCTGATCGATCGCGCGAAGGCCGACCCGCTGGCGGAGCGGTCGGGGGCCATCGCGTCGTTCACGGGGCGGGTTCGGGCCAAGGACGCGCCGGACGACGACCGGACGAGCCAGCTGGCCTTCGAGGCCTACGAGGGCGTCGCCGCCGACCGGATGGACGCGATCGCGGCCGAGCTCGAGGAGCGGGACGGGGTGTTCCGGGTCCTGTTGCACCACCGGACCGGGGTGATCCCGGACGGGGAGGACATCGTCTTCGTCGTCGTTCTCGCGGGCCACCGCGAGGAGGCGTTCCGCACCGTCGCCGACGGCATCGACCGGCTGAAGGAGGAGGTTCCGATATTCAAAAAGGAGACCACCGAGAGCGAGCAGTTCTGGGTCCACCAGCGGTAGCCGTCCCGCGGCGCGCCGGCGGGTTAGTAACTACTTTACCTGCTGGGGACTGACGCACGAACGGTATGAGTCAGTCGCACAATCGGGGCCTCATCGAGGACTTCGGCCGCTGGCGGGAGTTCCGCGCGGGGATGTGGGCCTGGATCTTCCACAAGTTCACCGGCTGGGTGCTTGTGGGCTATCTGTTCACCCACATCGCCGTGTTGAGCACCGCGATCCCGGCGTCCGGCCAGGAGGCCGCAGTTCTGCAGGCGGGCGACGACGTCTACACCCAGACGATCGTCACCCTCGAGGAGCTGCTGCTCGTCCGGATCCTCGAGGTCGGGCTTCTCGCGGTGGCCGTGTTCCACATCCTCAACGGAACCCGGCTGCTGTTCATCGACCTCGGCGTCGGACTGGAATCGCAGGACAAGAGCTTCTACGCGTCGCTGATCCTGACGGGACTCATCACGGTCGCGTCGGTCCCGACGTTCCTCGCGGGGGCGTTCTGAGATGGCGGAACGCTACTCCTCGTTCACCCCCGGCGGAACGATGTGGCTGCTCCAGCGGATCACGGCCGCCTTCCTCATCGTCGTGTTGGCGTTCCACTTCTTCCTCCTCCACTTCGTCAACCACGCCGACGAGGTGTCGTTCATCGTGAGCCAGGCACGGATGGAGACGCTGAGCTACTACTCGCTGATGATCCTGTTCCTGCTGACGGCGACGTTCCACGGCGTCAACGGGGTCTACAACGCGTTGATCAATCAGGGACTGACCGGCCGAAAGAAGCAGGCCGTCAAGGCGACGCTGATCGTCGCGAGCGTCGTCCTGATCGTGCAGGGCGTCCGCACCGCGAACGCCTGGGCCGGAGGCGTCCCCCTGTGAGGTACCGAGCATGAGCACGCAAGTCCCACAACAGACCGACGAGACGGACGCGGAGAGCGAACCGGACGCCGAGGAGGAGCCATCGAAGGGCGACCTCCGACGCGAGAAGAAGGCGAAGCGCGCCGCCGAGCGCGAACGCGAGGCCGAGGCGGCGGCCGAGTCGGCCGCCGGCGAGAACACGCGGGAGCTGAAGGTGTTCCGCTTCGACCCCGAGGTCGAGGGGAAACAGGAGCCGCGGTTCGACGAGTTCCACGTTCCCTTCGAGAAGGGGATGACGGTTCTCGACGCGCTCATCTACGCGCGTGACACCTACGACTCCTCGTTGACCTTCCGGCACTCCTGCCGGCAGGCCGTCTGCGGTTCCGACGCGATGTTCGTGAACGGGCAACAGCGGCTGGCGTGTAAGACCCAGCTGTCCGACCTGTCGGAGCCGGTCCGGATCGAGCCGCTGCCCCACGCCGACGTCCGGAAGGACCTCGTCGTCGATATGCAGCACTTCTACGACCAGATGGACGCCGTCGAGCCGTTCTTCGACGCCGACGAGCTGCCCGAGGACGAACTCGAGGAGCAGCGACAGAGCCGGGCGAACCGCGAGAAGGTGAAGATGTCCACGCGGTGCATCTGGTGTGGCGCCTGTATGTCCTCGTGTAACATCGCCGCCGGCGACAACCAGTATCTCGGTCCCGCGGCGCTCAACAAGGCGTACCGGTTCGCGATGGACGAGCGGGAGGGCGAGTCACGAAAGCAGGAGCGGCTCGAGATCATCGAACAGGAACACGGCGTCTGGCGGTGTCAGACCCAGTTCTCCTGTACCGAGGTCTGTCCGAAGGACATCCCGCTCACCGAACACATCCAGGAACTGAAACGGGAAGCGGTCAAGAACAACCTGAAGTTCTGGTAACGCACCCGGCTTCGAACACACCACAACAATGGCATCCAACACAACCTACGAACACGACGTGATCGTGGTCGGCGCGGGCGGTGCCGGGCTCAGAGCGGCCATCGCGGCCCAGGAGGCCGGCGCCGACGTGGCGATCGTCTCGAAGCTCCACCCGGTGCGGTCACACACCGGCGCCGCGGAGGGCGGCATCAACGCGGCCATCCGCGAGGGCGACTCCTGGGAGGACCACGCCTACGACACGATGAAGGGCTCGGACTACCTCGGCGACGCGCCGGCGATCGAGGCGCTCTGCCGGGAGAGCCCCAAGGAGACGATCCAGCTCGAACACTGGGGGATGGCCTTCTCCCGCGAGGAGGACGGCACGGTCTCCCAGCGACCGTTCGGCGGCCTCTCGTTCCCGCGGACCACCTACGCCGGCGCCGAGACCGGCCACCAGCTGCTGCACACGATGTACGAGCAGGTGGTCAAACGCGGCATCGAGGTCTACGACGAGTGGCACGTGATGAA
Organism: Halopenitus persicus; assembly: GCF_900107205.1. Taxonomy (GTDB): domain Archaea; phylum Halobacteriota; class Halobacteria; order Halobacteriales; family Haloferacaceae; genus Halopenitus; species Halopenitus persicus. Next base: position 217,820 of record NZ_FNPC01000001.1, read on the forward strand.
CCTCGCGGTCACCGACGAGGACGACCCGACCGACCGGAGCTGTCACGGCGTGGTCGGCTACGAGATCCGGTCCGGCGAGATCGCCGGCTTCCGGGCGCGTGACGGGGTCATCCTCGCGACCGGCGGGATGGGTCAGGTCTTCGACCACACGACGAACGCGGTGGCCAACACCGGCGACGGCGTCGCGATGGCCTACCGCGCCGGGGTTCCGATGGAGGACATGGAGTTCATCCAGTTCCATCCCACGACGCTGCCCTCCACCGGCGTGCTCATCTCCGAGGGCGTCCGCGGCGAGGGCGGCATCCTGTACAACGGCGAGGGCGAGCGGTTCATGTTCGAACACGGCTACGCCAACAACGACGGCGAGCTGGCGAGCCGGGACGTCGTCGCCCGCGCCGAGCTGACCGAGGTCAACGAGGGGCGCGGCATCGAGGACGAGTACGTTCACCTCGACATGCGCCATCTCGGCGAGGACCGGATCCTCGACCGGCTGGAGAACATCCTCCACCTCGCGGAGGACTTCGAGGGCGTCGACGGCCTCGAGGAGCCGATGCCCGTCAAGCCGGGCCAGCACTACGCGATGGGCGGCATCGAGACGAACGAGTACGGGCAGACCTGCGTCGACGGCCTCTACGCGGTCGGCGAGTGCGCGTGTGCGTCGGTTCACGGCGCGAACCGCCTCGGCGGGAACGCGCTGCCGGAGCTCATCGTCTTCGGGAAGCTCGCCGGCCGACACGCCGCCGGCGAGGAGTTCGACGAGCCGGAGATCGAGACCGGAAAGCGGGGCGACCACGAGGACGCCGACTTCGATGCGCCGGTCACGCTCGGGGAGCGCGAGCCCGGTTCCGACGCCGGACCGGCCGACGCGAGCGCGGCCGCGGACGGCGGCGAGGCGGTCACGGATCCGGACGCCGTGCTCGAGGTCGCCGTCGACCGCGAGATCGAACACGTCGAGGAGCTGCTCGAGACCGACGGCGTGAACCACGCCGAGATCCGGTCGGCCGTCCAGGAGACGATGACGGCGAACGTGAACGTCTTCCGCGAGGAGGAGGGACTGAAGGAGGCCCTCGTGGACCTCCGTGAGGCGCGCGACCGGTACGCCGACGTCGGCGTCTCGGACCCCTCGCGGACGTTCAACACCGACCTCCTGCACACCCTGGAGACGCGGAACATCATCGACATCGCCGAGGCGCTGACGATGGGCGCGCTCGCGCGCAACGAGTTCCGCGGCGCCCACTGGCGCAAGGAGAACCAGATCCGCGACGACGAGAACTGGCTGAAACACACGCTCATCTCGTGGAACGACGGGGATCCGGACCTCTGGTACCGACCGGTCATCCTCGAAGGCGAGAACAAACGCTACGAGCCGAAGGTCCGGTCGTACTGACCGACGCAAACCGCCGGTCGATCGCCCGCGAGAGCTCGTGTGACTGACCCACACGTCACATACGACGTCGGTCGAAGCGTGAGGAGCCGATCGACGTGCCGCCGGCGCTGCCGACGCGGATCCGGACCGGCTGCCGGCGGAGAAACACGCTCGTTCGGACGTCTACGGCCTCCCTTCGATGTTTTCGACGATCGTTGAATGGGGGATTTATTATCGTCGAAGGAGTTGGAACAGGTGATGATCGAAACCGACGCCGGAACGGGATCCGCGCTGTCGCTCCCGCCGGAGTTGCAGTCGCCGCGAGCGAAGTTGGTGTACCTGTATCTCACGACCAACCGGCGCGCCACGGTGGGCGAGATGGCCGAGTCGCTCGGGATGAAGAAGATCTCGCTGTACGGCATCCTCAAAACCCTGCGGAACGAGGAGTTCATCCAGCAGCAGGGCGAGGAGTATCGGCTCGCCTAGGTCGGGTCGCCAGCCCACGCCGGATTGCCGGCCCTGGCCGGTTACGGCTTCTGCCGGCCATCGCTTCGGCGGATCTCCTCGTTCGATCCCCGGACGACCGGGGTTCGAGCACGTTCTCAGCCGGTGTTTCGCGTCGATCGGGCGCTCCTGACGTCCGCGCCGTCACGAACGGCGTCCTCGCAGTTCGGACAGACGCGCGGCTCGTCGATCTCGTTCGGCGTAAAAACGCGTGCGTACGCCGGCGTGACGAACGTCCCGCAGTTCTGACAGTCGGGCATATCGTCTCGATGTGTCGCGGTTCCCGCCATAAATCTTGTGGGGTGGTAACATACCATCCCTGGCGTCGGAGCGGACGCCGTTTCCGTCGACGACCACGTGGGCTTTTGACGCTCGCCCGCCAACCGGCCGACGTGGACGCAGCCCAAACCGAGTTCGAGAACCCCTTCGGGATGGACGCGGACTGCCAGAACTGCCCGGCGCTGTGCGCCGAGCGGTCGAACGTGGTCCACGGCTACGGCGACGTCGGCGGCGAGTTCCTCGTGGTCGGCGAGGCCCCGAGCGCCGGCGCGGACGCGACCGGGATCCCCTTCGGCGACGACGCGGGCGGACGGCGGATCAGATCCATCTTTCGGGAGCTCGGATTCGTGCGGTCCTCGCCGGAGACGGTCGCGATGGACGTCCAAAACGTCTTCTTCACGTCCGTTACGCGGTGTCGCCACCCCGACCGGCCGGCCACCGACGCGGAGGTCGCCAACTGCGAGCCCTATCTCGACGCGGAGATCCGGATGATCAACCCGCAGATCATCGTCCCGGTCGGCCAGCGCGCGCTGGAGGCGCTCGCGTTCGAGTACACCACGCGGTCGTCGGATTCCTTCGACGTCGCCGCGGAACACGCGACCACGATCCGCGGTCGGGGGTTCGAGCTCGTCCCGATGCGTGACCCGGAGGCGATGAGCGACGCCGAGGAGCGGGCCTTCCTGGAGCACGTCCGGGAGAACGTGCTCGCGCGCGACTACCGGCAGACGAAGGGACGCCGAAGTCGGTGAGGCCGGTTCGTCGGCGTCGCCTTCACGTCCTTCACGCGACCGGAGTTCTCGTTCAACGATTTTCTCGTCCGGCCCTCACCAGTAGGACGTTCGCGGGCCGGCGTCGCGCCCGCCGAGCGCGACGATCGCGGCGACGACGACCAGACAGATCGCGGCGGTGGCGACTGCGGCCGGCGATCCCAACGCGGCCGGCAGGCCGAGGACGGCGCTGACGAGGACGAGCGCGACGACGGCGGCCGCGAGCGCGGCCAGCGGACGAAGCGTGGACATGTCCGCGGGATCGCCCGCGCGGCGCTTAAAAACCGGGGGTTGAAGGCGCCGAGGCGAACAGATCCGGTATGACCGTCATCGCGGTGCTTGCCGACCCGCCACGCGAGGGACTCGGCTATCCGTCCCTGCCGGCGACGAGCCCGCTCTCGGCCGCCGAGGCGACCGAACTGTACGAGGCCGTCCTTCGCGACCTGGTTCGGGCCGTCGACCGGTCCGGCGGGGACCTCCTCGTGAACCACCCGACCGAGGAGCAGCTCCCTGCGGACGCCCGCACGGGAACCGACCCGGAAGCCGAGCTGCGCGCGGTCGTGGCCGACGTCCTCGGTGACGCGAGCGATGCTCGCTTCGAGCCGCAGGTCGGTTCGACGTTCAGCGCCCGCGCCGGCAACACGGCGACCCACCTGCTCCGCGAGGAGGGGGCCGGCTCGGTCGCGATCGTCACGCCGGCGACGCCGTTCCTCTCCCGGTCGATTATCGACGCGGCGGCGATGAAGCTTCGGACCGCGACCGCCGTTCTCGGTCCCTCGACCGCCGGGCGGTGTCACTACGCGGGGTTCACCGAGCCGATCGACTTCGCGGGCGCCTTCGAACCGCCGAGCGTGCAGACGCTCGCCGAGCGCACGCGCGATGCCGGCGGCGAGGTCGAGTTCGTCCGGTCGCTCCCGACGATCGAGACCGGCCGCGACCTCCTCGACGTCGTGCCGCTGTTGCGGGCTCGCTTCGCGGCCGAGCGGATCGTCCCCGAGCACACGGCAGCGTTCGTCCACGAGCACGGGCTCGCCGTCCACGAGGACGACGCGGACGGCGAACTCACCCTGATCCGGGAGTGAGCGGGCCTCGGTTCGCGTCGTGTCCATCGGTCGTGAAATGAGGGGCAAAACACGCCGGGTTCAATACCGTCGTGGTCAGCCGCTCCGGTCCGATTCGAACACCGCGGATGGGACGCTCGGATAGTCCGTAATGAGCCCATCGACGCCGAACTGCACGGCGTCGTCTGCATCCTGCCACGTTCGCGCCGTCCAAGCATTCACCGTATATCCTCGTAACGGAGAGTCCCCCTGAACCGACCGCAGTCCGTCAAGCGCCGGGTGAATGATCCGTGTGTCGAGGGCCGCTGCCATCGTCGTGGCGGTGTCGACGTCCCGTGCGATCGGAGCGACGCGAGCATCCGCGGAGCGGGACCGAACCGCTTTGAGGGCAGTTTGTGAGAACGACGAATAGAGGACATCGTTTCGACGACGATCGATGCGTTCCATCACACGATTCACGAATGGTTGCCACCGTTCTTGACCCAGTCCACCGTCGGGTTCAGCGGACGATGCTGGTGTCTCGGCCGTGGTGCTCGGCCGTTTGAGTTCGACGTTGAGGATGACGTCGTTTGGAACCGCTTCGACGAACGCCGCCAACGTCGGGATCGTCTGGTCCGTGCCAAGGACGTGCGCACCCGTGACCGTCGACGTCGAGCGGTCAGCGACGACGCCGGTGGCATCCGTAATCCCCCGACTCGTCCCGCGGTCATCCAAGCGGCGATCGTGGAAGACGACCGGTGTCCCGTCGACCGTGGCGACGACGTCGAGCTCGATAGCGTCAGCACCGAGATCGCTAGCGAGTCGTGCCGCGGCAAGGGTATTCTCCGGAGCGATGCCGGCGAAGCCACGGTGAGCGATCACCGTGAGATCCGTTTTATTTTCCGGTGCTGTCACCATTGTACGAACGGCAACTGTGGTGCATCCAGTGAGACGAACTCCGAGACGAACTCGGTAGCGGGTGACTCATACACCTCACGCGGCGTTCCAACCTGTTCCATTCGACCGTCGTTCATCACCGCGATTCGGTCGCACATCAACATCGCCTCCTCCTGATCGTGGGTGACGTAGAGTCCGGTCACGTCCAGCTCCGAGAGCAGTTCGCCGACCTCGTCTCGAAGACGAGCCTTCAGTTTCGCGTCGAGGCCGGTCATCGGCTCGTCGAGGAGGAGCACGTTGGGCTCGATGGCAAGCGCACGGGCGAGGCCAACGCGCTGCTGTTGGCCGCCCGAGAGCGTCGTCGGATCCCGATCGGCCATCTCACCGATGCCGAGCATATCGAGCAGTTCCGTGGCACGCTTTCGACGCTTTGCCTTCGCGATCCCGCGCATCTTGAGTCCGAACGCGACGTTTTCTCCGACCGTCATGTTGTCGAACAAGGCGTACTCCTGAAACACCAACCCGACGTTGCGGTTCTCCGGCGGGACGTTCGTGACGTCCTGATCGTCGAAGGCGACCGTTCCCGCAGTCGGCGTTTCGAAGCCCGCGACGGTCCGCAGCGTGGTCGTCTTTCCGCAGCCCGAGGGACCGAGGACCCCGACTATCTCGCCGTCATCGACGGTGAGTGAGACGCCGTTGACGGCCGTCGTTTCGCCGTATCGTTTGCGGACGGAATCGAGCGTAATACGTGCCATTGGTTATCCTCTGGTGTCAAAGCCACGCGAACCGACCTGCTGGAGCAGGACGGTAATGACGACGATGATGCAGAAAAACATCGACACCGCGGCGGCAGCCTTGGTGAACGAACTGTTCGAGATGTGCCGTTGGAGGAACAGCGCCAGCGGTTGGGTCCCCTTCGCCCACACGATGTACGAGAAGTTGAACTCGGCGGCGGCGAGCGTCCAGCAGATGATCGCGCCGGAGACGATCCCCGACCGTGCGTTCGGGACGATGACGGTGAGAAAGGTTCGCGGCCACGACGCACCCAGCGAGCGTGCCGACTCCTCGAGCCGCTGCAGCGGCATCGACTCGAACTCGCTTCTGACGGCCATCACCATAAACGGCGCCTTCAACAGCGAGTATCCGACGATCAGGCCGAAGCTCGTTCCCGCGAGATCCGGATAGGCCCGCAAAAACGCCACTCCGAGAATGACTCCCGGAACGAGCGGAAGGACGGAGATCGCGTTCACCCACTCGTCGCCACGAAAGTCATAGCGTGCGACCGCATACGCGATCGGGACGCCGACCACGAGGTTGATGAATACGCCGCCGAGGGCGAGCGCGACGCTGAAGATCAACTCGGACGGAACGGCGAGGGTATACCCACCGACCGACAGGATCGCGTTCCAGCCCATACTCCGCTGGGAACCGATCGTCTCGGCCAGCCCGAGTACTTCACGCCAGTTCTGCAGGGTGATGAACTCCGACGGAAGCACGCCGCTCCACTCGCCGGCGAACGAGCCAACGAACGTGAGCACGACGGGAACCATAAGGAAGCCGACGGCCAGCAGCAACGTCGCCGTCACCAGCCCCCGACCGAACCGTCGTGATGGTGCGACGCTCACAATCCCACCTCCGCATCCGTATACCGAAGCCCGAGAGCCGTGAACGCGAAGGTGAAAAGGAAGTACGCGGTCGCCATCGCACCGGCCACTTGGATGTCATAGCCCGTCGCGAGCTCCCGGGAGATCTGGAGCGTCCAGACGACCACCGTCTGAATGACGATGAGCGTCCCGAAGATGGCAAGTCCGGTCCGGAAGGTGAGGATAACCGCACCCGTGATCCCCGGCCGGATCTGCGGAAGCGTGACGTAGCGAAACGTCCGCCACGGCGTTGCGCCGAGCGACTGGGCCGCCTCCTCGGCGGCGTGGTCGAGTTCGGCGTACGTGCCCCGCAGAATGAGCGTTGCTCGAGGGATCATCGAGTAACAGAACGCGACGAAGAGCCCCGGAGCGCTCACTGCGATGGCCAGATCGGTCGCTGGACGGCCGGTGAGCAGCGCAGCGAGGTTGGTCACCAGTCCGTTGTTCCCGAGCAACACGAGGATCATAAATGCCGCAACGATCCCCGGAAGGCTGATCGGGAAGGAGACGAGCGTGACGAGGACGTCCTCGCCCGGAAGGTCGTACTTTTCGAGGGCGTGTGCGATGGGGACCGCTACCCCGACCGAGGCAAGCGTCGTCCCACCAGCTAGCCACAGGGAGTTGAACGCCACTCCGCGGTAGTACGGGTCGGTGACGAGCGTCCCGTACGCTTCCAACGCGAAGCCAACGGATCGGTACTGCTCCGCTGAAACGCTGATTCGGACGACCTCAACGAGTGGATACGCGCCGGCAACCGCTAACAGGGTGGCGAAAGGCGCACATAACGCCACGATCCGTCGACGCGTTCGGTCACGCTCAGTGACGGGGTCGACGATGGACCCAACGGCCGTACTCGCCAGGTGGACGGCGGCTCGGAGTCGTGATCCGGCACGTTCCGAGTGTTCGCCGAGCGTTGCCATCAAATGTTTGCTCCGCGAGTGATCTCCTGAATGATCGAGTCCTGCTGTTCGACGAGTTGGTTATAGTCGACCTGGAACTCGGTTCGCTCGTACTCCGATCCGTCAATGAACTCGTCAGGCAGCTCCATCTCCGAGGAGCGGATGGGACGGACGTAGGCATCGAGGAAGTGCTGTTGTCCTTCCAGCGAGAGGACGTAGTCCATAAACAGCTTGCCGGCCTCGGAATTGGGTGCGTCCTCGAGGAGAGCGTAGCCGTACGGCATATTCAACGCACCCTGGTTGCCGTTTTCCCCGCCGAGAACCGCAACGCCCACGTTCTCCTCGGCGATTTCGTCGTTGTTGTATTTGAGGTCGAGCCCGGAGTAATCATATCGGATGAACGTCGAGTACTCGCCGCTGGAGAACTGGGCGAGGAAGTTGTCGGTGAACTCCGCACCACCCTCCTGGATCCGCTGGTAATAGTCGATGACCGGCTGGAGGTCATCCATCGAGCCGCCGCGAGCGTTGTTGATCGAGAGCGCGGCGGCAAGTCCGACCGCAGCTTGCGGGGTCTGGAGGGCGAGATCCTGCATGATTTCGGGCTGCAAAAGGTCCTCCCACGTCGTGGGCTCGTCGAGTCCGCGTTCCTCGTAGATGTCCTTGCGATAGGTGACGGCCGTCGTCACGCGTCGGGTGGCAGTAACGTGGCCATCGTCCGTCTTGAGCGAGTCGGGTACCTCGTCCCACCCCGTGGGTTTGTAGGCCTGCGTGAAGCCGTCGTTCCGGGCGACGATGCCGTATGTATACCCCCCGTTGTAGCCGGAGTGGGTCATATCGCCCGAATGCGATCGCATATGCTGTAACGCTTCCCCGGACGAGCGGTCATCATCGTGGACCGCGACGCCGTATTTTTCCTCGAAGTTCTCCATAACCGTCGGCCAGTTCATCCACCCCGACTGCACGCAATAGAAATAGAGCATCTCCGGGAACGCGGAAGCGCTGATGTCCGCCTCGAAGTCGCCGTAACCGACGGTGTAGGTCCCGGAACTTCCCGAACCACTCGAGTCCGTGGAACTGCCGGAGCTACAGCCAGCGAGACCACCGAGGAGGGCTGCGGACGATGCACCAAGGTACGACCGTCGACTGAGTGTCATCAGTTGACCTGTTGGAAGATATTTAAAAAGAGGTTGCTATGAACCGTATATGCGTCCGCGGTCATCCATTGGACGCATATATTGTCAATTGTTCTCAAGGGATGGTTCGGAAGGGATATCCGACGCTCTCCGGACGTTCCGTCTGAAGCGACCCCCGAGACGCGGCTTCAGAGACGCCGCTTCGGACGACGCCCTCACGGACCGAGGCGCGTCGCGCCGAGCGAAGGAGGGTGGGGTAGTTCACCAGAGCGATAGCTTCAACTTCATCGGGAATAGTCGTCCGCATACGCCCACGGGCGGTGAATCGCCGGCGGTTCCACGCGGATATGATCGAGCGTGGAACGACCGAGCGTCCATCGTCCGATTCGCTTCCCGACGACGCGTCCGATGGAAGCGAGGGTGAACACGACGGTCGGGTGGGATGGCAGAGTGGCCCATTGCGCCTGCCTTGAAAGCAGGTAGCCTCACGGCTTCCTGGGTTCAAATCCCAGTCCCACCGTACCGAGCGCGGCGCGGCGTCGCGCGAGCATCGTGCGAGGGTTTGAAGCCGGCGGGACGCAGCATCCGAGCGATGCGAGGATGACCGTCCCGACTCGGTTCAAATCCCAGTCCCACCGTACAGAGCGCGACGCAGCGTCGCGTCGCGCTCATTCCGGCGTTTGTGGCGTGGTAGCGTACGTCTCCTCAATCTTTAACAGGACAGCGACCGATCGATCCGGTGGGTGAAATCATGAGCGACCACGAACTCGATCCACTTCCGTACGATTACGACGCGCTCGAACCGCACGTTTCCGAACAGGTGCTCACCTGGCATCACGACACGCACCATCAGGGCTACGTCAACGGGCTCAACGCCGCCGAGGAGACGCTCGCCGAGAACCGCGAGAGCGGGGACTACGGCAGCACGGCGGGCGCGCTCGGCAACGTGACCCACAACGGCAGCGGTCACTATCTCCACACGCTGTTCTGGAACAACATGTCCCCGAACGGCGGCGGCGAGCCGGACGGCGAGCTGGCCGACCGGATCGCCGAGGACTTCGGCTCGTATGAGGCCTGGAAGGGCGAGTTCGAGGCCGCCGCCGGCGCCGCCGGGGGCTGGGCCCTGCTCGTGTACGACCCGGTATCCAAGCAGCTGCGCAACCTGAAGGTCGACAAGCACGACCAGGGCGCGCTGTGGGGTGCCCATCCGATCCTGGCGCTCGACGTCTGGGAGCACTCCTACTACTACGACTACGGCCCGGCGCGCGGCGAGTTCATCGACGCGTTCTTCGAGGTCGTCGACTGGGACGAGGTCGCCGACAACTACGACAACGTCGTCTCCAACTTCGAGTAACGTCGCCGACGAGGCGGATCGTCCCCGACGACCCCGATCGAATCCCGATTTTTTGACGCCGTCGACGCCGCCAGTCCCGGCTTCCGCCACCGAACCCGTGCCGTTTAGGGGAGCGACCACCGAGACACGGCCATGCCGACGCCGAAAGACGCCTTCGAGGCGACCTACCCGTGCGAGTTCTACACGGCCGCGGAGCTGCTCGAGCCGGACCTGATGTACACGATCCCGGAGATCGCTCGGCTCCTCCAGGGGGTCGATCCGGACGAACCGCTCGACCAGGAGACCGAGACCGTCCTCATCGATTGGGCGATCCCGTGGGTGATGCAAAACGCCGCGGACCTCGTGATCGCGGAGCCGCTCGAGGACGACGGCCCCGGCTACTACGGGCTCGCCGAAACGGCGATCGACGGGGACGACGCGGAATCGGAGACGGAGGAGGACTCGACCGCGGAACCGGCGACGAACGCGGCCGCGACCGCGGAACCGGCGCCCGACGACGAACGGTGACCGGGAGCACGTCGCCGACGCTGCTGGTGGCCGGTGACTCGCGGGTCGACGCCGGAAAGACGACGTTCTCGGTCGGGCTCCTCGCAACCCTCTCGGCTCGCGGGCTCGACCCGGTCGGCGTGAAGCCGCGGGCCGGCCACGACTTCTGGTACGACCACGACGACTTCCGGGCGGCCGCCGCGGAGAGCCGGCTCTACGGCAAGGACGCGCGCCGACTCGCGGCCGCGAGCGACCGCGGGCTGGCAGTCCGCTCCGGACCGACGCCGGGCGGGTCGTCGGGGAGCGAAAACGGGACGTTCGAACCGGATTCGAACGTATCGCCGGGGTCGATCAACCCGCTCCACCGGCTCTGGCGTCCCACGCCGGGCCGGACAGGAATGCTCGGCGAGGCCGACCGGACGTTCCTCTGTGACCGGATCGGGCGAACTGACGCCGCCGACGATCCGACGATCGTCGTGAACGGCGCCGCGGAGGCGGCGGGGCTGCTCCCGCCGGCCGTCGAGGACCGGCTTCCGCTCGCGGACGCCGTCCGCGTCCACGACGTCTCGGAGTTCAACGCGGTGATGGCGGAGTCGTACCTCCCGGTTCTCGAGCGGTTCGCGGCCGCGGTCGCCGCCGACCCCGGGCCGACCGTGGTCGAGTCGTACGGCGACGTCGCGCTTCCGTTCGATGCCGCAGCCGGCGAGGGCGACCGTGAGGGCGGCGGTCACGACGGCGGCGGCAGCAACGGCCGCGGTGGCGGCGGTGGCGGGAACAACGGCAGCGACGTCGACGGCAACGGCGGCGGCAACGGCGACGACGTCCCCGCGATCGACGCGGTCGCGGTCGTGGCGCCGACGCGGGTCCGGATCTACGACGGCGACCGGTACGCCCGCGCGTGCGCCGTGGCGTCGGGCAGCGCGCGCGAGGGGGCGCTCGAGGAACACACCGACGTCGTGACGTCGATGGTCGAGCCGCTCGACGCGGTCGCGCTGCCGGCGTTGCCGGCCGCGGACCGTGACTCGCCGGACCGTGTCGCGACCGCGTACGCCGACGCCTACGCGGCGCTTCTCGGGGCAGTTTAAAAGTCCTCGCCGGAAGGATACCGTCACGGACTCGTTTGGCCAGTAGCGATTGGCCGTCCGGGCTGCTCCGCCCCAGTGAGAGTGGATTTCGTATGCTTCGCTCCCTCCGGAGCGGTATTGTGATATGGATACCCACGGCACGAAAACGCTTAAACGCCGATGCGGCCTACGGGCGGGTATGAGCGCGGACCGGTCTGTCCTCAGACAGGCCATCGAGCGCGGGGAACGCGACGGCGGGTCGATCGAGTTCAAGGAACGGCTGAGTCGGGAGGTCCACCTCGCGGACGGACGCAAGGAATCGCTCGCCGCGCAACTGCGCCACCGGGTGCTCTCGGGCGACGGCGAGGCGACCTACGTCGTCGGCGTCACCGACGACGGCGGCCTCGCCGGGATCGATCCCGACCGCTTCTCCGAGACGATGGACGTCCTCTCCCTGCTGGCCGAGGAGGCGGACGCACACATCCACGACGTCGACACCTGGAGCGTCGCCGACGTCGCGGACGTCGCTGCACGGTCCGGTGATCACGCCGCGGACGACCTCGGGGCGTCCGAAACGCCCGGCTTGGTCGGGATCGCGACGATCCGCGAGGGGGCGACCCTCGAGACCGACGAGGACCACCTGGTGATCGGCACCGCCGGCCACGTCGACCACGGCAAGAGCACGCTCGTGGGGTCGCTCGTGACCGGCCAGGCCGACGACGGACAGGGCGGGACCCGCGGGTTCCTCGACGTCCAGCCCCACGAGATCGAACGCGGCCTCTCCGCGGATCTGTCGTACGCGGTTTACGGGTTCGACGATCCGGACGGAAGCGCGGATGACGAGGTCGGCGCCTCCGGACGCGAGCACGTTCCGGTTCGGATGGACAATCCCCACCGCAAGCAGGACCGGGCCCGGATCGTCGCGGAGGCCGACCGGCTCGTCTCCTTCGTCGACACCGTGGGCCACGAGCCGTGGCTGCGGACGACGATCCGCGGGCTCGTCGGCCAGAAGATCGACTACGGCCTGCTCGCGGTCGCGGCCGACGACGGGCCGACCAAGACGACCCGCGAGCACCTCGGGATCCTGCTCGCCACCGAACTGCCGACCGTCGTCGCGGTGACGAAGACCGACCTCGTGAGCGACGACCGCGTGGAGACGGTCCTCGCGGAGATCGAGTCGCTGTTGCGCGACGCCGGCACGACCCCGCTTCCCGTCCCGCGACACGGCGTCGACGCCGCCATCGCGGAGATCGACGACTCGGTCGTCCCCATCGTGGAGACCAGCGCGGTCACCCGCGAGGGGCTCGACCGGCTCGACACGCTGTTCGCCGAACTCCCCAAGCGCGCCACGCCCGAGCGCGGCGAGTTCCGGATGTACGTCGACCGCTCCTACGACGTCAAGGGCGTCGGGGCGGTCGCCTCGGGGACGGTCAACTCCGGCACGGTCGAGGCCGGCGACGAGCTGCTGCTCGGCCCGATGCCCGACGGCACCTTCGAGGCGGTGACGGTGCGCTCGATCGAGATGCATTACCACCGCGTCGACCGGGCGAGCGCCGGCCGGATCGTCGGGATCGCCCTGAAAGGCATCGACGAGGAGGCCATCGAACGCGGGATGGTCCTACTGCCCCGCTCGGCCGACCCCGACCCGGTCAGGGAGTTCGAGGCCGAGGTGATGGTGCTCAACCACCCGACCCGGATCCGGTCGGGGTACGAGCCGGTCGTCCATCTCGAGACCGCCAGCGAGGCGGCCGAGTTCACCCCCGAGTCCGGCCGGCTGCTCCCCGGCGACACCGGCCGGACGCAGGTTCGGTTCAAGTTCCGCCCGTACCTCGTCGAGGAGGGCCAACGGTTCGTCTTCCGCGAGGGATCGAGCAAGGGCGTCGGAACCGTCACGGACGTGGGGCCCGCAGCCGGCCCGTCGCCGGCCGACGACTGATCGGACCACCGGTCCCAGGCCGACGACTGATCGGACCACCGGTCTCCGACCGGCCCCAACCGGTCCCGCGAGTAGGTACTTTTAACTTCGAATTCGGCCAGATGAACGTATGGACGTCCGCGAGGAGGTCGCCTCCATCTACCGGGAGTCGCTTCCGGTGTTGCTCGTCGCGCTCGGCGGCGGGCTCTTCTCGGGACTGATCCTCGAGGAACTGTTGGCAAGCGTCGGTCGTTTCCCCGGCCTGTTGGTGATGGTGCCCGTCTTCCTCGCCACCCGCGGGAACGTCTACGGCGCCCTCGGCGGGCGGATCTCGAGCGGACTCCACCAGGGGCTCATCGAGCCGCGGTTTCAGTGGGACGAGCGCCTCGTGAACGCGGTCGTCGCCTCCTTCATCAACGGGATCGGGATCTCGGCGGTGATCGCGCTCCTCTCGTGGAGCGCGTTGACGCTGCTCGGTCGTTCCGCCGCACATCCCCTCGAGTTCCTCGGGATCATGCTGATCGCCGGCACCCTGACCTCGGCGGTGCTCATCGTCGGGCTGCTCACGCTGCTGTTCGTCGGCTACACGCGCGGGTATGACCCGGACAACCTGGTCGGACCGATCGTCACCACGCTCGGGGACGTCTTCGGGATGGCGTTCCTGCTCGTCGCCGTCGGCGTCATCGAGGTGGTCGCCTGATGGAGCCGCCCGGAAGCGATCTCGGGACGTGGTCGGCCCGGCGGATCGTTCGGAACATGTTCCCGCTTCTGGTCGGCCTCTCGGTGATCGTGTTGTGGGCCGGGATCCGGCTCGAGGACGCCGAGGCGCTGCTCGAGGAGTACGGCCTCCTCGCGGTGATGGTGCCGGTGATGGTCGGGATGGGCGGCAACCTCGGCGCGATCGTGAGCTCGCGGCTCACCACGCGGCTCCACCTGGGCACCACCGCCTTCGACCCGCGGGACCGGCACCTCTGGGCGAACGTGGCGGCGACGTTCGCGCTGGCCGCGACGGTGTTCTCCGTGCTCGCGGTCGGAACGTGGATCATCGGGTTGCTGGTCGGAAACGGGCTCCCACTCCGAACGCTGCTTTTCATCTCGCTGTCGAGCGGACTGAGCCTCGCGGCCATCGCGCTCGTCTTCAGCGTCGCCACGACCTACGGCTCCTACCGGCTGGGGATCGACCCCGACGACACCACCATCCCGATCGTGACGAACGTGGTCGACGTCTTCGGGATGCTCCTGTTTCTGGGGATCGCCCGCTGGACGCTCGTCGGGTAGTCATCGTCCACCCGGGCGGCGCCCGAGGCGACCGGGTTCGGCTCCGACGGCGTCGGTCCGTGTGAGTGGGAGTTCCTCCCAGTCGTTCGCGGTCCCGAAACCGTTTAGGCGGACGCTCGCGCACGGTCGGTATGCCGACGGATCCAGACACGAGGTATGACCCATCGCTGGGTCGCAAGTTCGTGTTCGTTACAGGGGGCGTGATGTCCGGGTTGGGCAAGGGCATCACCGCCGCCAGCACCGGGCGACTCCTCTCGAACGCGGGCTTCGACGTGACGGCGGTCAAGATCGACCCCTATTTGAACGTGGACGCGGGCACGATGAACCCCTACGAGCACGGGGAGGTGTACGTGCTGAAGGACGGCGGCGAGGTCGATCTGGACCTGGGCAACTACGAACGGTTCCTCGGGGTCGACATGACCTCCGACCACAACGTCACGACGGGCAAGACCTACCAGCACGTCATCGAGAACGAGCGCGCCGGCGACTACCTGGGCAAGACGGTCCAGATCATCCCCCACATCACCGACGACATCAAACGCCGGATCCGGGAGGCCGCCGAGGGGACCGACGTCTGCATCGTCGAGATCGGCGGCACCGTCGGGGACATCGAGTCGATGCCCTTCCTCGAGGCGCTCCGACAGTTCTCCCACGAGGAGAACGACGAGGACGTCCTCTTCACCCACGTCACGCTCGTCCCCTACTCGAAGAACGGCGAGCAGAAGACGAAGCCGACCCAACACTCCGTCAAGGAGCTCCGGTCGATCGGGCTCCAGCCGGACGTCCTGGTGGGGCGGTGTGCGGACCGGCTCGACCCCAGCGTAAAGGAGAAGATCGCGCTCTTCTGTGACGTGCCGACCGACGCCGTCTTCTCGAATCCCGACGTCGAGGACGTCTACCATGTCCCGCTGATGGTCGAGGACGAGGGGCTCGACGAGTACGTGATGGAGCAGCTCGGGCTGGCCGACGAGGCGCTCCCGGGCGACGAGCGCTCGACGCGCTGGCGCGATCTGGTGACCCGCGACCGCGACCGGGAGATCGACGTCGCCCTCGTCGGCAAGTACGCCCTCGAGGACGCGTACATGTCCATCCACGAGGCGCTCAAACACGCCGGCATCCACACCCAGACGGAGGTGAACGTGCTGTGGGTCGACGCCGACGAGATGGCCGCCGAACACGAGGCGCGGATCACGGAGGCCGACGGCATCGTGGTTCCCGGCGGATTCGGCTCCCGCGGCACCGACGGGAAGATCGAAGCGATCCGCTACGCCCGCACCAACGACGTGCCGTTCCTCGGGCTCTGTCTCGGCTTCCAGCTTGCGGTCGTCGAGCACGCCCGCAACGTTCTGGGCCTCGAGGCGGCCCACTCCGCCGAGATCGACCCGGAGACGCCGCATCCGGTCATCGACCTGCTGCCCGAACAGTACGAGACCGAGGACATGGGCGGCACGATGCGGCTCGGCGCCCACGAGACCGACATCGATCCGGGAACGCTCGCGGCGGAGGTCTACGGGGCCGACTCCTGCACCGAACGCCACCGCCACCGCTACGAGGTGAACCCCGAGTACATCGACCGGCTCGAGTCCGACGACCTGCGGTTCTCCGGGTACGCGGACAACCGAATGGAGATCCTCGAGCGCGAGGACCACCCCTTCTTCCTCGGGACGCAGTACCATCCCGAGTTCCGGTCGCGACCCGACAGGGCGAGCCCGCCGTTCGTCTCGTTCGTCGAGACGATCCTCGACCGGACGGCTCCCGGGACCTCAACCACGGACGAGGAGGTGACGGCCTGATGGTCGACGCCGAGTCGTTCATCGAGGAGGCGGTCGCGGAGATCGGCGACCAGGTCGGCGACTCGAACGCGGTCATCGCCCTCTCGGGCGGCGTCGACTCGTCGGTCGCGGCGACGCTCGCATACGAGGCGGTCGGCGACCAGCTCACGCCGGTCTACGTCGACACCGGCCTGATGCGGAAGGGCGAGACGGAGGAGATCCGCGAGACGTTCTCCTTCATGGAGTCGCTGCGCGTCGTCGACGCCGCGGACCGCTACTTCGACCGGTTGGAGGGCGTGACCGATCCCGAAAGGAAACGCGAGGTCATCGGCGACCAGTTCATCCGCGAGTTCGAGCGCGAGGCTCGGGACGTCGACGCCGACGTGCTCGTGCAGGGCACCATCTATCCCGACCGGATCGAAAGCGAGGGCGGGATCAAGTCCCACCACAACGTCGGCGGACTCCCGGAGATCATCGACTTCGAGACGATCGTCGAGCCGGTTCGGGACCTGTACAAGGACGAGGTCCGCGAGGTCGCGCGGGCGCTCGGGCTCGAGGAGATCATCTCCGAGCGGATGCCGTTCCCGGGTCCCGGGCTCGCCGTCCGCGTCATCGGCGAGGTCACCCGCGAGAAGGCGGCCGTGGCTCGCGAGGCCTGCCACGTCGTCGAGGACGAGCTCGAGGAGTACGAGCCCTGGCAGGCGTTCGCCGCCGTCATCGGCAAGGGGACCGGCGTGAAGGGCGACAACCGCGTACACGGCTGGATCGTCGCGGTCCGCTCCGTCGAGAGCCGCGACGGGATGACCGCCCGCGCCCAGGAGATCGACTGGAACACGCTCCAGCGGATCCAGAGCCGGATCACCGGCGAGAACGACGACGTCGCCCGCGTCGTCTACGACGTCACCCACAAACCGCCCGCGACGATCGAGTACGAGTGACGATGGCGGCCGACACCATCCGCGCCGTCGTCGCCGGGCCGGACGACCACGACCTCGCCGGCGCGCTCGAGGCCGCCGGCGCCACGGTGACGCGGATCGACGGCGTCGTCTCCGCGGCGGCGCTCCGGGAGGCCGGGATCGACGCGGCCGACCTCCTCGTGATCACCGACGTCGAGGAGGCGACCGGGATCCCGATCGCCAAGGAGGAGAACCCGGACGTCCGGACGGTGGCCTACGCCGACCGGTCGCTGCCGGAGTTCGTCGCCGGCGTCGCGGACCTCGCCGTCGATCCGGCCCTGCTGGACGCCGAGACGGTCGCCGCGGAGCTCGTCGACGCCGAACTGGCGGCCTGAGTCCCGTCGGCTCGCCGACTCCTCTGAAGACTCAACGGTTTTCGCCGTCATCAACGCCGAGCGTCGCGAGCGCGCCGTCGACGTCCCCGTCGAATCCCGCGAGGAGTTCGCGGGCGCGGTCACGCGTTTCGGGCGTGACGGCCACGTGAACCATCCCCTCGCCGGGCTGGCCGTAGACGACGCTGCTCCCGAGCGGGGCGGCGAGGATCGCGGGGACGGCGGCCAGATCCTCCTCGCCGGTCACCTCGATCACGGTGGCCTCGTCGCTCGCGAGCGCCTCCCGGAGGGCGACCAACAGCTCGCGGGAGAGCTCGCCGGCCGGATTCTCGACGGGGATCCGTGCGTCGCCGACGTCGGCGAGCGCGCGGCGGATCTCGACGGCGACCTCCTCGCGTTCGGTCTTGCCGTCGAGCAGCGCCACGTCGGGGGTGACCCCGGCCTCCCGGAGGTGGTAGGTGACGACGTCGCCGACGGCGACGAGCGGCGCCGCGGGCGCGTCGTGGGTCGCGCGCGTGCGTTCGACCCGGTCGAGCAGCTCGTCCGTGTCGGTCGTCACGGGACCCAGCGGCTCCTTGAACTCCGACCGGAGGTCCGCAGGAAGAGTCAGCATTCGTGGGCGTCGGATCGGGCCCCGGCGTCGTGTCGAGTCACGGTATCGCGTCGAGCCCGGGTTCGGGCCGCGGTATCGCGTCGAGTCACGGTGAGGTTACCGGACCTTCAGGGCGTAGGACCCGGGCTCGCTGACGTTCATCTCCTCGGCGATCCGGCTCGATTCGGGATGGGTGATGATGACGTAGCCGGCCCAGTCCTCGGTCAGCGAGGAGGACCCGCACAGCTCGCAGGTCTGTGCGTCCGGGTCGTTCACGAAATGGCACTCCCGACAGGCGATGCGGTCCTCGGCCATCAGTTCGCCTCCTCGACGTTCTCGCCCTGCTGCTCACGGCGGCGGCGTTCGGACTCGAGCCACTCGTGTTTGCCCAACCCGGGCTGTTTGGCCGTGAGGCCGATCTTCGAGTCCCGCGGGTTGCGCTCGTCGATGCTCTTGGTGACGATCCGGGCCCGAACGGCGTCGTCGACGCCGAGGGTTTTGTCGGAGTCCGAGGAGGCGAGCTGCTGGTTCGCCCCGTCGAAGGTCAGGTACTCGTCGGTGATCTGGGAGACGTGGAGGAGACCATCCACCGGACCGATCCCGACGAAGGCACCGAACTCCACCGTCTCCACGACGGTGCCGTCGATGACCTCCTGCATGTCGGGGTCGTAGGTGAGCGCGTCGAACTCGGCCTCGTAGTAGACGCCGGGCCGGTTCGGCAGCACCGCTCCCTCGCCGATGTCGTGGACCTCGATGACGCTGACGACGCTGCCGACGTCCTCGTCCATGCGTCCCTCCAGTTTGTCCTGCAGCAGGGCTTTCACCCGTTCGTTCGAGACGTCCGCCAGGTGTTTCGGCGGCACTTCGACCGTGTCTGTGAGTCGTACTCGCTTGTACATGCGTGCGCTTATGGTTCCGTTATCGCCAGTGCGTTCCGCCCCCTTAAACCGATTACTGGTACGTTCCGCGCCAGGATCCGGTTTTTGAGGGGGCGATCGTTCGTGACCACGTACGCGACCGCGCCCGCCTCGGCGAGCGCGACCAGCACGTCGTCCGCGTACTCGTTCGTCGATCCGTTCCCGCCCGCGTCGTCGATCGGTCGACCCGCGGTCTCGGCCGTCGAGTCGTCGCCGTCCGCGTCGTCCGTTGCCGCTTCCGGTTCGTCGTCCGCATCCTCGGTCGCCGCCGGTTCGTCGGTCACGGCGATCGGATCCGCGCGGTCGGCCAGGTCGCGGCCGACGCGCGCCGCGGTCGCCTCGCGACCGTTCCCGTCGGCGAGCCGGTCGAGTTCGGCCCGCACGGCGTCGGGAACGACCGCACGGTACGTTCCGAGGAGCCGGTCCAGCTCCTCGAACAGCCGGACGTCCGCCTCCACCGGGGCCATCAGGGCGCTCGTGTCGATGGCGACGACCGGCGTCGTCGATGCCGACCCGCGGTCGCGCGTCGTCGATCCACGGTCGCGCTCCCCGGACCCGCGCTCGGTCGGCTGCTCCGATGGAGTGTCCTCGGTCACGTCACTTCAGCGTTCCGACACCGATGAGCCGCCAGCGCGCGCCCACGCGGCGGTTGATGGCGATCCGGACGCCCTCGGCCGCACAGACCGGGCGCTTGAGGTTCACCTCGCACTCGCCGTCGCGCGCGCTGGTCACGGCGCCGACCGTGGTCGCCGTGCCGACGGTGAGCATCAGCGGCTCGCCGGTGGAGATCTCCTCGACCTCCCCTTCGCCGACGATCCGGTCGAGCAGCTCGACGTCCATCTCGAAGGCGTGTCGCGTCGGCGGGAGCGTGCCGGGCTCGCCGGCGACCTGGCCGGCCAGCGCGTCGCCCTTGGTGAGGCTCGGGTCGAGGCCGGTGCCCACGCCGAGCAGCCCGCCCGGCGTGGCGACGTCGACCTGGTCGTCACCGGCCTGCAGCGACCGGACCGTCGTCGAGAGGGGCCGCCACTCGGTCTGGCCGCCCTCCTCGACCTCGCGGCCGGGCCGGATCTCGATCTCGTCGTCGACGGACAGCTCGCCCTCGACGAGCGAGCCGCCGATGACGCCGCCGGTCAGGTCCTCGAAGGTCGTCCCGGGCCGGTTGATGTCGAACGATCGGGCGACGAACAGCTCCGGGGGCGCGTCCGAGTTCCGGTCCGGCGTCGGGATCTCCTCCTCGATCGCCTGGATGAGGAGATCGAGGTTGACCTCCTGTTGGGCCGAGACGGGGACGATCGGCGCGTCCTCCGCGACGGTTCCCTCGACGAACTCCCGGATCTGCTCGTAGTTTTCCACCGCCCGGTCGCGGTCGACGAGGTCGACCTTGTTCTGGGCGATGACGACGTTGTCGATCCCGATGATGTCCAGCGCCATCAGGTGCTCTTCGGTCTGTGCCTGGGGCACGTCCTCGGTCGCGCTGACGACGAGGACGGCGCCGTCCATGATCGCGGCCCCCGACAGCATCGTCGCCATCAGGGTCTCGTGGCCGGGCGCGTCGACGAACGAGACGGTCCGCATCACCTCGCTGGTCGAGCCGTCGGGGCAGTCCTCATCGACGGTGTACCGCTCCGGCTCCTCGAGGCCGGTGCACTCGCGGAACGTCGCGTCCGCGTAGCCCAACCGGATGGAGATCCCGCGCTTCATCTCCTCCGAGTGTTTGTCGGTCCACGAGCCCGACAACGCCTGGACGAGCGTCGTCTTCCCGTGGTCGACGTGGCCGACGAGTCCGATGTTCACCTCCGGTCGTGTATGGTCTTGTGTCACCGTGAACCTCCTTGAAGCAATCTTGTCCGAGATTCGCCCCGTGCGAGTGATAAAGTTGCTGTTCTCGGGACGGGAGCGGGGATCGGTGCCACGCGTCGGTGCTTCGATCGACGTCGGAGACGGCGCCGCGATCACCGTCGACCGAGTCCCCGGGAGGGGCTCGAGACGGGGCCTCACTCCCCGGCTTCGCGTCGCAGCCGGTCCCGGTAGATCCGCCCGAACGCGTTCCGGCGCAGGGTCCCGATCGCGGCCGCCGCCTCCTCGTGGAACGTCGCGGCGACGACCGACTCCGCGATCGGCGCCGCGTGCCAGACGACCCGGTCGACGTGATCGGAGCCGAGCAGCTCGACGTCCGCGTCGGCGTACCGGTCGTGTGTCGCGAGCCACTCGTCGAAGGCGTCCCGGTCGGCCACGTGCACCTCGAGCAGGGAGGCGAACAGCGCGTCACGCGCCGTTTCGACGACCTCGCCGGTGACGCGCTCGTCGTACTCCGCGGCGTCGAACGACATCGCCTTCGCGGTCTCCCGGACGACCACCTGTGCCGCCGGGCCGGCCTCCTCGTAGCGGGTCCGCGCCTCCGCGACCGTCTCGGGAGCGATCAGTCCTCGTGTCTCCATACCGCCGCGTACGGGAAGCGACTGAAAAGGGCGTTCGGTTCGCGGCGTTACGTCCGGCTTTCGTCGTCGGCCTCATCATCGACACCGTCGCCGGCCTCATCATCGACACCGTCGCCGGCCTCATCATCGACACCGTCGTCGGTCTCGTCGCCGTCGCCATCGTTACTCTCGCCCTCGTCCGCCATCATCCGGCGGGTCAAGTCCCGTGCCTCCTCGAGCGCCGCCTGCGTCTCCTCGTCGAACGCGCTCGGATCCGAGCCGGCCGCGGTCGCGTGTGTACGTTCGTGCTCGTGTCCGTGGTCGTGCCCGTGACCCGCGCCCGTTCCGCCCCGTCCCACGTCCGGTCGGCCGCGGTCGTGGACGGTGTCCTCGAAGACCTCGTGGTACTCGGCCTCGTCGGCGTGCTCCACGACGTCGGCGGCGAGCTCCTCGGGCTCGCGGTCGGCCCATTCGGGGGCGTGCTCCGCCAGCCACTCCTCGTGGTCGCCGCCGTGTAACATCGCGGTGAACGCGAGGTGATGTGCGAGGTGCTCGCCGTCGCGCTGTGGCGTTTCACAGACCGGACACGCGTATCCCATCGGGACACACTCGGCTGGAGAGCGGCTTGAAAGCGTCGCCACGGACTCGATCGCTGAGAAGCAGCTCCGGAGACGGTCTCGAGGGCGATCCCGGAAAACGACCTACACCGACGGGCCGCCGTCCGGGGACGAGTCGATCACGTCGATCCCCTCGTCGGTCAGCCGGTAGATGACCTCGCCGCTCACCGGTTCGACGAGTCCTGTGTCCGCCAGGGTCTCGAGCCGTCGTTCGACGTGGGCGACGTGCAGCCCCGTGTTGCCGGCGATGAGCGCCGGATAGTCGGCGCCGCACTCCTGGAGGTACGACAGCACCCGCTCGTCGGTTCGATCGAGGTCGGCACACCGGCTTGCGGCCATATGTGGCACTTGTTAGCACACCTTAAATACTTGTTGGGTGTTTTCAGATCTTTAGGATCCACACGGCGTTTCGGGGCGGACGCTGCTGATCCGTGTTCGACCAGCAACCGAATCGTCCGCTGAGGTTCGGAGACTTCCGGCGTCTTTAATCGTCCGCGGGCGCGGGACCGCGCTCGTCCGGACCGCCGGCGTCGTCGGGGAGCATCGGGGTGCCGTCGGCCCGGGGGCCGATCGTCGGGCCGAAGGGCTTCGCGTCGGGGTCGTCGAGGTCGATCCGGCGGCGCGTTCGGTAGTCGGTCGAGCGCTCGACGGGGACGCGGCCGATCGCGTCGATCATCTCGACGTAGTCCGCGACGCTGCGGAACTGTCCGTACTCGCCCCCGGCGCGGGCCGTGATCTCCTCGGAGAGGATCGTCCCCATGAAGTCGTCGGCGCCGCAGTTGAGGAGCTTGAGTCCCTTCGCGTCGCCGTATTTGACCCAGGAGGACTGGACGTGGTCGACGTTGTCCAGAAAGAGTCGGGAGACGGCGATCAGCAGCTCGTCCTCGGCGTCGCTGGCGCCGGAGTCGACGACGCCGTGTTTCGCGAGGGGGGTGTTCTCGTGGACGAACGAGAGCGGGACGAACTCGCGGATCCCGCCGGTTCGGTCCTGCAGATCGCGGACCACCTCGAGGTGACGGACGCGGTGAGCCGCGTTCTCGACGTGGCCGTACATGATCGTCGCGGTGGTGTCGAGGCCGGCGGCCATCGCGCCCTCCATCGCTGCCACCCAGTCGTCGGTGCCGATCTTGCCGGGACAGATGACGTCGCGGACCTCGTCGACGAGGATCTCCGCGGCGGTGCCCGGCGCGCTATCGAGGCCGGCGTCGGCCAGCTCGCGGTAGACGTCCTCGTAGCTCCAGTCGGTGCCGCGTTTCGCGTGGGCGGCCTCCTCGGGGGTCATCGAGTGGAGGTGGACGTCGTCGACCGACATCGCCGCCATCTGCTCGCGGTAGGTTCCCGGGTCGGTGGCGTAGACCGCGGGCGGCTTGTAGTTCACCTCGCGTTCGGGGGTCGCGTGCGCACGCAGAATCTCGTGATGCTCCTCGTTCAGCGCGAAGGCGGGATGGAGCCCGGAGACGGAGGTCACCTCGGAGATGCCCATCTCCAGGGCGTCGGCGACGATCTCGCGGGACTCGGCGGGCGTCTTGGTGAATCCCGGGTGGTCGATCCCGCTGTCGGCCTCGAAGGCGTGGGCGGTGTCCTTGAAGTTACAGAACAGACAGCCCGTGTTACAGGCGGTCGTGACGTTGTTGTTGAGGTTGGCGACGAAGGTGACCTCCTCGCCGACGACCGCGGCGCGCCGGCGGTCGGCGGCCTCGAGCACGGCCTCCTTGCGTTCGGGATCGATCCCCTCGCGGTCCGTGCCGGTCGTGATGAGCTCGATCCCGTCGGCGACCGACAACCGGCGTCCGTCCCGAGCGTTCGCGAGCGCGTTCTCGAAGGACTGGTCCGTCTCCGGGACGTGATCGAACTCGAGATCCGCCGGGTCCACCTCGCGCGCCGACGTCATTGCACGTTCCTCGCCGTTCCACCCCCAAAAAGGAACGGACATCGGCCATCGACGAGGGGTCCGGTGAAAACCGGTATACGTCGGAAACGTCCCGAAAACGATCGGCGGTAACGCCCCCGATTTGAACGGCGTTCGACGACGAACCAACGGATTGATGTGTATCCCTGGAAGAATGTAACTGAGTAGTTAGTTAACCGACGATCGGGACGTCGATCGCCGCCCGTCGCCGCCCGTCGCCCGCCGATCGGGCCGGGGGATCGACGCCGCATCTCGATCTCGTGTCGCTCCCAGCCACCCGCCAGCACATCAATGAGATCCGACCCAACCGCCGGTGTTCGTTCATGAGTTCGCATCGACTGTCCATCCTCCTCGCCCTCCTCGTCGTCGGATCGACGATCGGCGCCGCAGCCGTCGTCCCCGGAACGAGCGTGGCCCAACAGCAGTCCGGGGAGGTGATCGGACAACCCGACATCTCCTTCTCGACGGCCTCCGGTTCGGTCTCGGCCGGCACGGCCGCCGAGCTGGACGTCGCGATCCTGAACCGCGGCCGGATCGACAAGGGCGGTCCCTCCCAGCACGAGGCGACCGTCACGACCGCCCGCGGGATGACGATGACCTTCGACGATTCGAACGTTCCCATCGACGTCCGAACGGGACAGGTCACGATCGGACAGGTGCCGCGCGGCTCGATGCAACGAACCGTGCCGATCACCATCGCGGAAACCGCCGATCCGGGGACCTATAAGATCCCCATCGAGTACGAGTACCAGTTCACCCGACTCGTCGAGTACGACCCCTACGGCACGGACTACGGCGAGTTCACGCGCGAGCGGACCGGATCGATCACGATCGAGGTGACCGAGGACGCCCGCTTCGAGGTCGTCGAGACGAACGCCACCGCCCAGATCGGCGATCGGAGCGACGTCTCGCTGACGCTCCGGAACGTCGGCACCCAGCCCGCCGCGGACGCGAGCGTGGTCGCCGAGTCGCGAAGCAGCGCGCTGACGTTCGAGTCCGGCGCCGCGAGCTCGAACGCGTTCGTCGGCGAGTGGCGGCCGGGCGAGACGCGGACGATCAACTACACCGTCTCGCTCGCGTCCGACGCCGCCCGCCGCGGGTACACGCTCGATCTCTCCGTGAACTACGAGGACACCGACGGGATCGCGGCGACCTCCGAGCCGATGACGGCCGGGGTTACGACCCTCGCCGAGCAGTCGTTCGCCTTCGAGGACGTCTCCTCGTCGCTCCGCGTCGGGGAGGACGGCGAGATCGAGGGCACGGTGCGAAACACCGGACCACAGACGGCCGACAGCGTCATCGTGCAGTATGCCGACGACTCCTCGGCCGTGATCCCCGTCGAGGAGTCCGTCGCGGTCGGGTCGCTCGGACCGGGCGAGGCTGCGTCGTTCTCCCTCCCGATCGAGGTGAGCAGCGAGTCCGAGGCCGGCGCGAAGTCGATCGGCTTCGCGGTCAGCTACCGGAACCAGAACGGCGACCGGCGGGCCTACGACAAGCTCGACGTGACCGCGGACGTCGCGCCCGAGCGCGACCAGTTCGACGTCTCGCTCGACAACGCGACGATCGAGTCCGGCGGCTCGCGGACGCTCTCGGTGGCGGTGACGAACAACCTCGACGAGACGGCCTCGGACGTCGAGGCGCGGCTGTTCGCCGACGATCCGCTCGACACCGGCACGACCGACACCGGGTACGTCCAGTCCATCGAGCCGGGCGAGACCGTCACGGTGACCTTCGAGCTGACCGCGAGCGCCTCCGCGACGCCCGAGAAGACGTATCCGATCTCCTTCGACTTCCGGTACGACGACGCGGACGGGAACAGCCAGATATCGAACACGGTCCGGGTCCCGGTCGACGTCGTCGAAGCGGAGGAGGGCGGGCTCCCGATCCCGCTGATCCTCGGCGCGATCCTGGGCCTCGTTGTCATCGCGGCGGTCGTCCGGTACCGGAGGCAGTAGCCGATGCCGCTCGGCGACCGGATCGAGGCGGCGACCGCCCGCCTCAACGATGCGATCGTCGACAGTCCGCGACGGGTCGTGATAGCGTTCCTCGTGCTCACCGTTCTCTTTACGGGCGGATTCGGCCTCATCAGCACGGAGACGGACTCGACCGACTCGTTCACGGAGGGCCTTCCCGAGCAGGAGGCGCTCGATTCGGTCAACGCCGAGTTCGAGGACCCCTTCCAGCCGGACGCCGAGTCGACGCAGCTGATCCACACCGGCGATAACGTCCTCACGAAGCGGGCGCTCGTCCGGAACATCCGGGTCATCGAGCGCGTGGCGGACCGCGAGGACCTTCGACTGGCGTCGGGACCGCGGGCGGCGGCCGGTCCCGCGCCGATCGTCGCGCGCACGATCGATCCCTCGGCCACGACCGCCGCCGAACAGCGACGCGTCCTCGAGCGAGCCTCCCCGTCGGAGATCCGGCGGGCGATACGGGAGGTCGGGGGCGAGAACCTGCCCGTCTCGGAGGACTACAACCCGAACGGCCCCTCGGCCTCGGCGTCGATCACCAGCCTCTCACACGACGTGCCGAGCGGGTTCTCGAGCGACGACCTGACCGACATTCAGACGGAGATCCAGTCGATCGCGTCGGATGAACCCGGGGACATCCGGGCGTTCGGATCCGGGATCACGAACGCGGAGATGGGCAACGTCATCGGCGACTCGCTGACGATCGTGATGCCGGTCGTCGTCATCCTGCTGTTGGGCTTCCTGACGGTCGCCTACCGGGACCCGATCGACCTGGCGCTCGGGCTGTTGGCGCTGTTGATGACGGTCATCTGGACCTTCGGCTTCCTCGGCTACGCCGGGATCCCCTTCAACCAGCAGATGATCTCCGTGCCCGTGTTGCTGCTCGCGGTCGGGGTCGACTTCGGGATCCACATCATCAACCGCTACCGCGAGGAGACGGTCCGCGGGTTCGAGGCGACCGAGGCGATGCGGGAGGCGAACAACCAGCTGATGATCGCCTTCGTCATCGTCACGGTGACGACCGTCTTCGGGTTCGGGGCGAACGTGATCTCGGATCTGACCCCGATCCGGAACATGGGGATCGCCTCGGCGATCGGGATCGTCTTCACGTTCCTGATCTTCGGGCTCTTCCTGCCGGCGGCCAAGCTGGAGGTCGACCGGCTGCGCGACCGGTTCGGCGTCCCCGAGTTCAACTCCGCGCCGATCGCCTCCGAGGAGTCGGCGTTGGGCCGGGCGCTCGCGTTCCCGGCCGTGGTGAGCCGGTACGCGCCGGTCGCGTTCGTGATCGTGTTGCTGCTGTCGGGAGGCGTGGCGGCCGCGTACGGCAGCGGCGTCGACACCTCCTTCGAGACGGAGGACTTCCTCCCGCCGGAGGAGCAGCCGGCGTACGTGACCGTCCTCCCCGAGCCGTTCGCGCCCGGCGAGTACACCGTCACGGAGACGATCAACCTGTTGGAGGACAGGTTCGCGACCAACCAGGACCAGTCGGTGAAGTTGTACGTCGAGGGGAACTTCGAGGAGGACCACGCCCTCGAGTCGCTGGCGGCGCCCAACGACGATCCTCCCGACGCGCTCTCGGTGACCGACGGCGGCGAGGCACGGCCACAGGGGAGCATCCTCACCGTGATCCGGTCACACGCCGACTCCGACCCCGAGTTCGCGGCGCTGGTCGCGCGCAACGACCTGAACGACAACGGGATCCCCGACCGGAACCTCGACCGAATCTACGACGAGCTGTTCGCCTCGCCGGCGGGCGACCGGGCGGAACGGTACCTCACCGAGGACCGCCGCAGCGCGCAGGTCGAGTACGCGATCGAGTCGGACGCCACCCAGGGGGAGGCGGCCGCCGACACTCGCGAGTTCGCCGACGACTTCCGGTACGAGGCCACGGCGACCGGCTCCCTCGTCGTCTTCGACGCCGTCACCGACGTCATCTTCGCGTCCGCGATCAACGGGCTGATCCTCGCGGTCGGGTTGACGGGGGTCTTCCTCGTGATCTCCTACGGGGCGCTGAACCGCAAGCCGATGCTCGGGGTCGTCAACGTCTTCCCGATCCTGATCGCGATCGCCTACCTGATCGGGACGATGCGGCTGTTGGGGATGTCGCTGAACGCGCTGACCGCGACCATCCTCTCCATCTCGATCGGGCTGGGGATCGCCTACTCGGTCCACACCACCCACCGGTTCATCGACGAGTACAACGACGGCGCCGACGCCCACGAGGCGATGGTGATCACCCTCTCGGGGACCGGCGGGGCGCTGCTGGGCAGCATGCTCACGACGTCGCTGGGCACCGGCGCGCTCGCGCTCGCGATCACGCCCGTCCTCGGCGACTTCGGGCTGCTGATGGCGCTGAGCGTGACCTACTCGTTCGTGATGTCCGTGGTCGCGCTCCCGCCCGCGGTGCTGCTGTGGGCCCGGTACGACGAGGCGGCGCCGTTCGCGGGACTCGTCGCGTCCGCGAGCGGGGGTTCATAAGGAGCCGTCGACGGACGTCCGGTAGTCACGAGCGGGAACGCGCCGCTTCGTCCTCGTGGCCCTCGGTCCGCATCGGCCCGAAAAGGGAGTCTCCCGCATCGGTCGGCGTCGTGTTCGACCACTCCTCGCGTCCGGCAGTCGCGGTGTCCAGTGGGCGAACGCGGGTCACATCCGGGTCTCGTTCCGTTGCGTCGGCGTCATCCTGTGACATTTTGCGTGGGTGGCGTCGAGTACGATCGTCGTTCGTTCCGGCTTCCGTTTATAAACTTCGTCGGATGTACAGGTATTGCCGAGTGCCTCGCTACGCTCCGGCTCCTTCCCTCGCCGCGTCGTCGTTCACCAGCGAGTAGTGGACCTGGATGTCGTCGTACTGCGCAACGGGACGTTTCGAACGGCCATCGGACACCAGGTCGATGACGCCGAGTTCGGCGAGTTCGGTGAGATTCCGATGGACCTGCTTGAAATCCCGGTCAGCCAGATCCGCCGCCGCCCGCATACTTTCCGGCTGGTGTTGACGGATCACGCGCAGCAGTTCCAGGTTCGCTGGACTCAGGAGCCGGGAGAGTTCGGATTCGGATTCGAAGTTGAGCACGTGAACGTGCCCGATAGCCGTCGGATCGTCGCCGGATTCGGCCGCTCGAAGCATCTCCTTCGTTTGGTTTCGGAGTCGGTTCTGGGCCCCAACGTAGACGTGGAGCGTTCGATCGTCGGGAGTCGGTTCGGAGTCCGTCATTGTGTCGTGTATCGGGTGGCGGTTCAGGGTCAGTATTCGTCGACGTATGATGGATCGATCCACATCACAATGAACCTATGGTGGGACGTCTCTTGGTGGCACTCCCGGTCCTGTTGGGCATCGCGCTCGGTCCATCGCCCAAAGTATTTACCCTCGCCATCGCTCTTTCCGGATGAACACGCCAGGGATCGAGGCGGCGATCCGCCCTCGATCCGGGCTCGAGACGCCGACTGCGGGCGGCCGGCGAGCACCGTCGCGGGGGCCGCGACGCTCGTCCCGGCCGACCCACGCTCCGGACACACACCCACGATGACACGCGATACACCCGTTCGACCGATCCTTCTCGCCGCGCTCTGCTGTGCCGTCGTCTGTTCGGTCGCGCTCGCCCCCGCCGCGGCCGCCGCCACTTCCGCTTCCACCGTAACTGCTCCCGCTACCACCGCAACCGCACCCCCTTCCACCGCAACCGCGTCTTCCGATATCGCTCCCTCAACCACTGCGACCGTCTCGTCTGTCGCCGCCACCGCAACCCCCGAGTCGGAGGGGGACCGAAACGCGACGCTCGAGGTCGGCCCTGACGCGACTCCGGACGCCGAAGCCCGGAACGAGACGTCCACGGGCCGGATCGATGACCCGAACGCAACCGACGATCGCGTCGAGCAGGTCGGCGGCTGGAGCGAGGCGACCTACGAGGACCCGGCCGGCGACGTCGTCACGCTGACGCTGGACCTGTCGGCGGCGACGGAGGGCGACGATGCCGATGCCACGGACGCCACGACCGGCCCCGCGGGCACGCCCGACCACGCGTACGTCCAGATCGGGAGCGCGGACGCCGGGTTCATCGACGTGCTCTACCTCGCGGACGCGAACGACGACGGCGAGATCACGCTGTCGATCAACACGCGGACGCTGGGCACGAGCGACAGCATCAGCGCCACGAACACGGACCTGGTTTATCACGCCCCGGGCGACGAGGTCCGGAGCGCGGTCCACGGCCGGCTCCCTCGGGACGATCGCGCGCCGACGTTCGTGGGCCCGGACGGCGAGGAGCTGTCGAGCTTCGACGCGTACCTCGCCGAGCTCGGGCTGATCGGCTCGGCCGACGCCGAGCGCGGGATCGACCAGCTCGACCGGCCGCTCCAGCCCGGCACCTATTCGGTCGCGGCCGGCACCGGCGGGGAGTTCCGGATCCTCGAGTCGGGCTCGACCGCGCCGGGCGAGACCGCGCCCGGACTGTCCGCGATGGCGGCCGGTACTGACGCCGACGCGGCCGGCGACGGCAGCACCGACGCCGCCGCCCAAACCAGCACCGACGCTGCCGCCGACCCCGCGACGCTCGGCCGATCGACGGTCGAGTTGACCCGGCCGGGGATCGACGACGTCACGGTCCACACCGCCCCGGCGGCCGAGGCGAACGCGGCGGCCAACCACACGGCGTTGGAGACGGCGATGACCGAGCGCGACACGGTCGCCGCCGGGGACCGGCTCGTGATCGCGGCGGAGGCCACCGGGATCTACGGCCATCTGGTGGCGATCGAGGGCGACTTCGAGTCGCTCGAGACCGGCTTCGCCCCGAGCACGCTCGTGGAACTCGAGACGCGCACGGGCGAGGGCGTACGCTTCGCGGTCGAGGCGCGGGACGGGCCCGTGGTCCAGGGCCCCGGATCGAGCGCCGGCATCGATTCGCCCACCGAGGTGCTGGGGCTCTCGGGCGTGGACCCCGAGACGGTCGCCCTCTACACGGACGAGGAGTCGGGCGAGCTGTTCGTCGTCGTGGACACCCGCGACCTGCGAGCCTTCGACCCCGACGCGGTGGACGGCGAGCGAAACTTCGCGGCGACGATGACCTACGAGACCGATCCCGAGGAGCCGTTCCTGTTCGACCGCGAGGACCGCCACATCCAGACGTTCGACCGCGGCCTCCTCGGCGGTGCCGGCGGCGACCCGAACCAGCCGGCCTTCCCGTACCTCGACCCCGGCGCGAACGAGTCGGACACGACCGACTTCGCGACGGCGAGTCGATTCGTTCGGTTCGAGGGGACGGAGCGCGCGAATGACGGGAGCACAAGCAGTACCGACGAAGCAACGCCGAGGATCCGATTGATGGCGGACGACTCGGTCCGGATCGCGGGCGAGACGAACCTGGCGCCGGGCACGGAGGCGACCATTCGGGTTGCTTCTCGAGAGACGGCCGGCTTGTCGTACATCCAGCTCTCGAGCACCACGGTCGATCGGGACGGCACCTTCGCCGGTTCCTTCGACCTCTCTGACGCCTCGGTCGGCGACACCGCCCGTGTGACGTTCGAACGCGAGGAGGACACGCCGCTCGCAACCGCGACGATCGAGATCGTCGGGTCGGAAACCCCCACGGACGCGGACCCCGAACCGATCAGTCCCTACGATGGTTCGGTGACCACGGACGGGACGGGGCTCACGGATGGGGAAACCCCGGGGTTTGGTTTCATCGTGGCGATCGTCGCGCTCATCGCTGCGACGTTCGCCGTGCTGATCGGGACAGCTCGCTCCGGCGAGTGAGAAGCGGCGGCTTTCCGGTGATTACGCCACCGGTCGAGTCCGTTTGGTCGAGATGGCTATGGCCGGACACAATACAACGTCCAGAGTCTGACGATCGTCTGACACACCTACCGTTCGACGTGCGTCAGACGGCTCGAACTGCGGATGAAACTTCAACTCGCACACCCACTCAGAGAACACGTCAAAGCGCAGTTTTCGACCGAATTATCGACGTTTCAACGAAACGCTGATCCGGTTCATACGGCGCTCCTCACCCCGCAAAACCAGTGTCTACTGTATGTTAACTCCTACCTAACAGATACACAAAGTACTTAATGGTGGTGACTATATCTGTGCCTGTCGACTGGACGAGGGACAGCGGTGTCTCTCAGACAGTCCGTGCGAAACAGAACACAACTATGACAAACGAAACAAACTATCGTAAGAAGGCCCATGCGGTCTTCTTCGCGGCAATTATGGTAACGTCCATGATTGCTGCGGGCGTTGCCTTCACTGGCGGCGTCGCGGCGGGTAACTCCAATGACTTTAGCGGGTTAGCTGCATCGCCTAACCCTGTCGGAGTAAACGAGAACGTTACCATTACTGGTAGCACCTCAACTTCCGGCAAGGACGTCGTCTTCGCGTTCGATGAAGACGGCGATGGTACAATCCAATCTGACGAAGTAATTGATACTATTCAGGATAACGGTAATAACGACTTGGACGACAGCGATAACGCTGTGGAGTTCAAGTTCAAACCGTCGGACGTCACTGGAATGTCTGGCGGTAACAGTTACACCGTTGGTGCCTGGGAGGAAGACGGAACGTACTCCGGATCCACGGAGAATGGTGCCGACGACGCTACGCCCTTCTCGGCTAGCAACTTTGACACCACCATCTCGCTGGATGTCCGAGCTGCGGGTAACCCTGTCTTCAACAGTGATGAGCGGCTCACTTCCAACTCCGCGATTGCCCAGAACTATGACACTTCCACAAGCGTCGGTGGTGTCGGATCTGGTGCAGTGATCTTCCAGGGTGAAGAAGATCTCACGTTCGTTCGAAACGACGATACAGAAGTCGCTCCGGGCTCCCTCTCGCAGACCGGCGGTAGCGGCGTCCTTGAGATGCCGATGGCTGACGATACCCCGGTGGGCCAGTATGCGACTTCAACGGACGGCAGCGGGAACCCTGCTGCTGGTTCCTACAACGTCACGGTTCAGCGACCGCGTGTGACGACGTTCGAAGTCCAGAACTCCGGTGGAGCGGACGTCTCCGGCGGTACGTTGGTTGCTGACGGTTCCGGCGCCAGCGTCCAGGTTAACTACAACTACGAGGCTGCAGAGGACGTCGAGCTCACCGTTGAGGACGAGAACGGTCTCGACGTTACTGACGAGATCGTTACTGGTGCTCAGACGAGAAACGGTGACGGATCGTTCAGTATCGATCCCGATGCAGTTGATGAGGGAGACTACACCTTCTCGGTTTCAGGTGTTGAAGATCTTGACTTTGGAGCGGCGGCTGACTCCACGACGGTCACGATCTCCTCCTCGCAGACCGCGTCCCTGAACCTCAGCAGCGACGAGATCACTCAGGGCGAGAACCTGCAGTACACGGTCGAGAACAGCCCGGAGGGCAACTTCCACGCCGTCACGATCGACGGGAGTGACTTCCGGTCCGGTATCTCGAACACGAGCGCATCGCAGATCTTCCGCAACGTCGGCGACACGTCGGAAGCTGGCGTCGTTGCGGGCGGCACGGTGTACCCCGCTGGTAGCAGCGGTATCCCGAGCCCGAGCAACATCGATTACGCCTACGCTGTCGTCGAGATCGACGGCGGTAACGGCGTTGGCTCCATCAACACGCAGTACCTCTCCGACACGTCCGTCGACGTTGAGCTCTACCCGGCCGGTGCGAACATCACGAGCTCCGACACGCTCGGCGGCGATGTCGTGAACAACTTCTCCTCTGACGACGACCAGTCCGTGGACGTCACTCAGGGGACCGTCTCGCTTAACAGCCCGACCGGAGCGTACGTGGTCGGCTCTGAGGTAACCGTGAACGGAACCACCTCCGAGGGTATCGACGAGGTGGCCATCTACGCACGGAACAACAACGACTTCGAGCTCGTCACCATCGACGGCTCGAACACCACGTCGGTTGACGCGGACAACACCTTCGAGGAGGAAGGCGTCGTGCTGAACGGCGAGACGCTCGGTAACAACCTCCTCTCGCTGCCGGGCACCTACCGCCTCGGCATCATCGACGCTTCGGATGCGGACCTCGACACTCCGGCCGGTCCGGATCCGACGCTGACGACGTCCGAATTCAACAGCGGCGTCAGCAGCACCTCGTCCATCCAGGTGACTGACACCGAGCTTAGCGGCTCCTTCACCACCTACAACGGACAGGTCGCGACGTCCGACGGCGAAGTCGACGTCAGCGGCGTTGCTCTGGGTAAGAACAACGTGATCGTTGCCGTCGTCGACTCCCGCGGACAGGCAATTGCCGAACAGGTTTCCGTCGACAGCGACGGTACGTTCGACAACGTCTCGGTCGATATGGGTAACCTGAACGAGGGTAGTGTCTCCGCACACATCATCTCGTCCGGCCGTGACGACCACTTCGGTGAGAACAGCAGTCTTGACGGAAGTGCCTTCGAGTCGGCCATCGAGGGTTACTCCGGCACGTCCGACCAGGTCCGCCAGCGCATCCTCGCCAACTCCGTCGAGGACACGGCGAGCGACGACCTGATCGTTACCGAGAACTTCCGCTACGCGAGCGGTCTCACGACGATCGAGTCCGCGACGGACCCGGTCGCGATGGACGGTACGCTCACCGTTGAGGGTACCACCAACCTCCAGCCCGACGACAACACGATCACCGTCGAGCTGCTCACTGAGGACGGCGACTCCGTCAGCATCGACAGCACGGAATCCTGGGGCACCGACGGTATGTGGTCCGTCGAGATCGACCTCTCCGAGACCGACATCGAGACCGGTACCTACACGGTCGAGTCCGACGACGGTGACAACACCGACCGTCAGGACATCGAGGTCGTCGAAGAGGTAGAGACGCCTGAGGACACGCCTGAGGACACGCCTGAGGACACGCCTGAGGACACGCCTGAGGACACGCCTGAGGAAACCGAGGAACCCGCAGACACGACTGAGCCCACCGAGGAGGAGACGCCCGGCTTCGGCGCCGTCGTCGCCCTCGTCGCGCTCATCGCGGCTGCGCTCCTCGCCGTCCGCCGCCGTCCCTAACACGGACGCCTAACCACTGACCCTCGCGGGTCAGCTCCGATTTCGCGTTTCTTTATTGCGCTGCTCCGACCGACCAGCTGCAGCACGCGTTCGGCAAGGACGGACGCCGTGAGCAGCCACGCTTCTCAACGCTCGACCGCGAACCGGTCGGCTGGGTAACGTGTTTATGCATCGACGCCCAACCGGAGCTATGACGAATCGAGCTGCCGTTCCTACCCCCCGCTGCCGACCCGCCCCTCCACGGCGCGTTCGCTCCACGACCGGCCCTGCCCGCACGCCGCACCGACACGCTTCGACCCGCGATCGATGAGCGGGTCGCGACTGCTTGCCGGACTCCTCGTCCTCGCAGTTCTCGGCGTCGGCGTCGGGACCGTCCCGCCGCCCGCCGCGGCCGACGACCCGCAGGTCCGGATCGCGAACGTCTCCGTCTCACCCGACACGCCTACGACCGGCGAGCCCGTCACGCTGGACGTCGAGATCGCGAACCTCGAGTCGAGCGCGGGCGCCGTGGACGTCACGTCCGTCCACGTGCGCACGTCCGGCGGCGTCGACCGCCACGGCCAGACCGGCGAGATCGGATACGTCGCCCCCGGCGGGTCGGTCGAGGTCCCGCTGTCGGCGACCTTCGAGGAGGCCGGCACCCACTTTTTGACCGTCTACGTGAGCGTCCGCGGCGCGGACGGCGTCCAGCAGGCCTACCAGTACCCCGTCTCGGTCGAGGTCGAGGAGCCGGTGACCACCGCGGACCTGTCGGCCACGACCGCCGCCGACGGCGAGTCCGCCAGGGTCACGCTGACCAACTACGGCAACGTGAACGCCACCGCGGTGTCGCTGTCGGCCGCCGTCGACGATGAGGTGGTCGACCGCACCTACGTGCCCGACGTCGCGCCCGAATCCAACGGGACCGCCACCGTCGACCTCTCGGGCGTCCGCAGCGACGCCGTCACGTTCACCGCGACCTACACCGCCGCCGACGCCGAGCACTCCGTCTCCCGCACCGTCGAACTCGACCGACCGGTCGACGGGGAGGTCCGGCTGACCGGCGTGGAGACGGTCCCCGAGGGCGCCGCGACCCGGATCCAGGGCGACGCTGCGAACCTCGGCGGCACCGACGCCGAGTCCGTGCTCGTGCGCGTGGGCGCCGCGGAGGGAGTGACCCCGGTCGCGCCCGCGCGGGAGTACTTCGTCGGCGGGATCGAGGCCAGCGAGTTCGCCACCTTCGAGCTGACCGCGACCCTCGCGAGCGGCGTCGAGTCGGTCCCGGTCGAGATCAGCTACCTCGTCGACGGCGAGCGCGTCACGACCACGCAGACGGTCGACGTGAGCGCGGCGGGATCGCTCGGCGGCGCGGGAGCCAATGCTGACGGTTCCGGCGGATCCGGCGCTGCCGGCGGTGACGGCGCCGGCGGCGGCTCGGGCGGATCCGGGTTGCTCGGCGGCCTCGGCGGCGTGGCGCTTGGCGCGATCGTGGGGCTCGTCGTGGTCGCCGGGCTCGGCCTCGTTCGTCGGATCCGCGGATGAGCGTCATCGTCCTGGAGTCCGTGACGAAGCGCTACGAGAGCGGGGCCGAGACGGTCGTGGCGCTCGAGAACGTCGACTTCCACGCCGACCGCGGCGAGATGGTCTCGATCATCGGTCCCTCGGGGTCCGGGAAGAGCACGATGCTCAACGTGATCGGGCTGCTCGACACGCCGACGGGCGGGACGGTCCGGATCGACGACCGCGTCGTGAGCGACTTCTCCGAGGCCGAGCTCACCGAGGAGCGCCGGTCGGGGATCGGCTTCGTCTTCCAGGACTTCCACCTGCTGCCGATGCTCACCGCGGTCGAGAACGTCGAGCTCCCCTCGATGTGGGACACGTCGGTCGACCGGCGCGACCGGGCGGTCGACCTCCTGCATCGCGTCGGGCTCGGCGACCGCCTCACGCACACGCCGGACGAGCTGTCGGGCGGGCAGCGCCAGCGCGTCGCGATCGCGCGGGCGCTGATCAACGAACCCGACATCGTGCTGGCCGACGAACCGACGGGCAACCTCGACCGGGACACCGGGGCCACGATCCTCGACGAGCTCACGCGCTTCACGACCGACGAGGACGTCGCGGTCGTCTCGGTCACCCACGACGAGCAGCTGGTCGAGTACGCCGACCGCGTGGTCGAGCTGATCGACGGGGTGGTGCAAGAGTGAAGCCGAGCGACCTCCTGACTCGGTTCCCGAGCGTCCTGATGGCTTGGCGGAACCTCGGCCGGAACCGGGTGCGGACCGCGCTCGCGACCCTGGGGATCGTCATCGGCGTCGTCGCCATCGCGTCGCTGGGGATCGCCGGCGCCGCGATCCAACAGCAGGCGACGACCGACCTCGGCAGCCTCACCAACGAGGTGACCGTCACCAGCGGCCAGGACAGCGACGTCGACGGCGTCACCGACGACCAGGTCGCCCGGATCGAGCGCCTCCTCACGGACGCCCGGGTCGTCCCGCAGAAGACCAACACGACGACGATCGAGTCGCGGGAGGGGGAGGCGTTCGTCACGGTCACCGGCCTGACCGAGGCGAGCGCGCTCTACAACGCCTCCGCGGGTGAGGCGCCGGACCGCCTCCAGTCCGGCGCGCTGTTGAGCGCCGGGACCGCCCGCGAGCTGGGCCTGGAGCTCGGCGACCCCGTGGAGTACGAGGGCCGGCTCTACCGGATCCGCGGACTCATCGAGGCCGAGGGCGGCTTCGGGGGCGGCGGCAACGAGCTCGTGATCCCGCCGTCGGGGCTTGCCGACCAGCAGCACTACGACTCGGTGACGATCGTCGCGGCGGACGGCGAGGCAGCGACCGCGATCGTCGACCGGCTCGAGGCCGAGTTCAACGACGGCGAGGAGGAGGAGCTGAGCGTCACCAGCTTCGCAAGCGCCCAGGAGAACATCGACTCCTTCCTGAACACGCTGAACCTCGCGCTGTTGGGCATCGGCTCGATCTCCTTGGTCGTCGCCAGCGTCGCCATCCTGAACGTGATGTTGATGTCCACGATCGAACGGCGCGGCGAGATCGGCGTCCTGCGCGCGGTCGGGATCCGCCGCGGGGAGATCCTCCGGATGATCCTGACCGAGGCCGCCTTCATCGGCGTGATCGGCGGCGCCGTCGGCGCGCTCGTCTCGCTGGGCGTGGGGCTCGTGCTGTTCGACGCCGTCGCCGGCGACGCGCTGTTGGTGGTGCGGTGGTCCAGCGCGCGCTACCTCGTCTTCGGCTTCGCGTTCGCGGTCGTCGCCAGCGTCCTCAGCGGGCTCTACCCGGCCTGGAAGGCGGCGACCGACCGCCCCGTCGAGGCGCTTCGCGGATGAGACCGCGGACGGACCGGTCGACGATCAGACCCGGCCTTCGCGCGGATCCTACATACCCGGCCTTCACGGGACCCGACGGGAACGTCGCACACGTCCCGGAGCGTCGGAGCCTCACTCCTCGACGACCCTCGATCGGGCTGCCTCCGGCATCGCGTCGATGACGCGGGGGCGGCTGGTGATCTCGTCCATCACGAACCGGGAGGACGTCTCGTTGACGCCCTCCACGGCGACCATCTCCTCGATGACCGCGTTCATCTGCGTGCGGTCCTGGACGCGGGAGATCACCACGAAGTCGACGTCGCCCATCGTGTAGTAGACCTGCTCGACGCCCGCAAGCGCGGCCAAGTCGGCGCCGATGCTTTCGGAGTACCCCTGCTCGTGGGTCACCGAGACCTCGGTGATGGCCACCATATCGAGGCCGAACGAGAGCGGGTCGAGGTCGGCGGTGACCCCCTCGATGACGCCGCGGTCCTTCAGCTTGTTCAGCCGGTAGTGGACCGCCGACTTCGAGAGGTCGAGCTCCTCGGAGAGGGCGTCGAGGCTCACGTCGAAGTCGGACTCGACGCACCGCAGGAGTTCGATGTCCATCTCGTCGAAGCCGCCGTTCGCGTCGGTCATACCCGTGCTTGCCGCGAGGATATATAAATACTTCCGATAAAAACGGAATTTAGCAGAACGACGTTTTATATATCGTTGAATATCGTCCTGAAATAGGATATTATACGAATACTCGGTCTGCGGCGGCGAGTCGATCGGATGAGTTCCAACCGCCGAAAGCGGACGACCTCCAACCGTCGAAAGCGGGCGACCTCCGACCGCCGAGACCGGACGACCGCCGACCGCCGAGACCGAACGACCTCCGAGCCGCCGGGGATTAGGCCACCATCGCGTCGTCGGATACCTCGAGGGCCGCGTCGAGGGCGTCGATCGCCTCGTCGATCTCCGCCTCCGTGATCGTCAGCGGCGGCGCGATGATCAGCGTGTTGATCATGTTCGCGACGTAGGTCCCGTGCTCGCCGGCGGCCGCAGCAACCTCGTCGACGACCGTGCTCCCCTTCGCGAGCTTGTCCGCGCGCTCGCCGAACGGCACCCGCTTTTCGGGGTGTTTCGTCAGCTCGATCCCGCGGAACAGCCCGACGCCGCGGGTATCGCCGACGCTCGGGTGGGCGTCCGCGAGGTCCGCGAGCCGCGCTTCGAGGTACTCGCCCGTCTCGCTCGCGCGCTCGATGAGGTTCTCCTCCTGGTAGGTCTCGATGGCGGCGACGCCGGCCGCACACGCCACCGCATGACCCGCGTACGTGTGCCCGTGCGTGAGCATCTCGTCCTCGAAGTGGGCGGCGATCTCGTCGGTGACGACCGTCGCGCCAAGCGGCTGGTAGGCGCCGGTGAGCCCCTTCGCCATCGTCATGATGTCGGGCGTGACGCCGAAGACGTCGCTGCCGAACCACTCGCCGGTCCGGCCGAACCCGGCCATCACCTCGTCACAGATCAGCAGCGCGCCGTGGTCGTGAGCGATCTCCTTGAGCCGCGGGAGGTACTCCTCCGGCGGGACGAGGATGCCGTTCGACCCGACGACGGGCTCGACGAGGACGGCGGCGACCGTGTCCCCCTCGAGCATCAGCATCTCGTCGATGTACTCCAGACTCTCCATCGGGTCCATCGTGGAGCCGTACGCGTACGGGTCCGGCGCCTTGATCGCGCCCGGCATCCCCGGCTCCGCGGCGAGCCGGCGCGGGTCGCCGGTGACGCTGATCGAGCCGTACGTCGCCCCGTGATACGAGCGGTAGCGGGAGACGACCTTGTCCTTGCCGGTGTAGAACTTCGCGATCTTGATGGCGGCCTCGATCGCCTCCGTGCCGCTGGTCGAGAAGAACGTCTTCGAGAGGTTCCCCGGCGTGACCTCGGCGAGCTTCTCGCCGAGTCGCGCGCGCGCCTCCGTGGTGTAGTTCGGCGCGACGTACGGGACGTCCGCGGCCTGCTCGGCGATCGCCTCCGAGACCCGCGAGGCGGAGTGGCCGAGGTTCGAACACATCAGCTGTCCCGAGAAGTCGATGAACTCGTTGCCGTCCGCGTCGGTGAAGCGGACGCCGTCCCCGTCGACGATCTGGGTCGGGCTGACCTCGCTCTGGTACGACCACGTGCCGAGGACGTGGTCCTTGTCCAGCCGTTCGATCTCGTTCAGCTCGGCGGCGGATCCGTCGGACATACTGTGCCCGGCTACGCGCGTGTGTTTGATTAATCTTTGCACGAAGCGCCGTTTCGGAGTATGATGTCCGAGAGAAGAAATTAAAAGAGAAATTCGTCCGGAATATACTCCATCCGGCGGACGTCTTCCGTAGAACGGGGAACGCTTATAACGCTTGGCGCCGATTCGACGACGAACGCATGTCCAGCCAGACGGAGCTTCAGCACGGCACGGTACGGAACTACGTCGACGGCGAGTGGACGAC
Organism: Halopenitus persicus; assembly: GCF_900107205.1. GTDB lineage: Archaea > Halobacteriota > Halobacteria > Halobacteriales > Haloferacaceae > Halopenitus > Halopenitus persicus. The sequence continues at coordinate 258,687 of NZ_FNPC01000001.1, forward strand.
GCCGGCCGCCGACGGGGAGGACGTCACCAACCCGGCGACCGGGGAGTCGATCGCGCGCGTCGGGTACAGCTCGGAGGGCGACGTCGACGAGGCGGTCACGAGGGGGCAGGACGCCTTCGAGGAGTGGCACCGGCGCCCCGTCGAGGAGCGCATCCAGCCGCTGTTCGAGCTCAAGCAGCTGCTCGAGGAGCACCAGGACGACCTCGCGACGCTGCTCGTCGAGGAGCACGGCAAGACCTTCGGCGAGGCGAAGGGCGAACTGCGCCGCGGCATCGAGAACGTCGAGACCGCCTGCGGGATCCCCACGCTGATGCAGGCCGGCCACGTCGAGAACGCGGCGCCGAGCATCGACGAGACCGCGGTTCGAAAGCCGCTCGGCGTCTTCGCCGCCGTCACGCCGTTCAACTTCCCCGGGATGATCCCGCTGTGGTTCCTCCCGTACGCGGTGGCGACGGGCAACTCGTTCATCCTGAAGCCGAGCGAGCAGACGCCGCTGACGGCGGAGTTCCTCTTCGACCTCATCGATCGGGCCGGCTTCCCGGACGGCGTCGTCCAGCTCGTCCACGGGAGCGTCGACACCGTGAACGCGATCCTCGAACACGACGGCATCGAGGGCGTCTCGTTTGTCGGCAGCACGCCCGTCGCGGAGACGATCTACGAGACGGCGGCGGCCAACGGCAAGCGCGTCCAGGCGCAGGGCGGCGCGAAGAACCACGTGATCGTGACGGAGTCGGCCGACCTCGAGTTCGCCGCCGAGAAGACGGTCGGCTCGGCGCTGGCCTGCGGCGGCGAGCGCTGTCTGGCCAACGACGTCGCCGTGGTCGAGGAGTCGGTCTACGAGGAGTTCGTGGACCTCGTCCGCGAGGAGGTCGAGCGACAGGTCGTCGGGAACGGCCTCGAGGAGGGGACCACGATCGGCGCGCTCATCTCGGCGGACCACGAGCAGCGCGTCCGCAACTACGTGGAGACGGGAGTCCAAGAGGGCGCGGAACTCATCCACGACGGCCGCGACGTGACCGTCGAGGGTCACGAGGGCGGGAACTTCCTCGGGCCGTGCGTGTTCCGCGACGTGACGTCGGACATGGTCATCGCCCGCGAGGAGATCTTCGGGCCGGTGCTGGGCCTGCTGCCCGCAAGCGGCATCGAGGAGGCGATCGACATCATGAACCGAAGCGAGTTCGGCAACGCCGCCAGTCTGTTCACGGGCAGCGGCGCGGACGCCAGGCGGTTCCGCCACCGCGCGGAGGCCGGCAACCTCGCGGTGAACGCGGGGACCGCGGCGCCGATGGCGTTCTTCCACTTCGGCGGCCGGAAGGATTCCTTTTTCGGCGACCTCCACGCGCAGGCCGAGGACGTGGTCCGCTTTTATACCGACGAGACGGTCTACATCGAGCGCTGGCCCGACGCCTGACCGTCGGAGAGTCACAACCGCGCCGGGCCCGCAACCGCGTCGGAGCCGACCGCCCGGCGCCGCCCGATCGGAATATATTCGCGTGAACGTACACCCGTGCGGCGACCGTTTTCCCGAGCGTATGCATACCGGACGCCGTCCGACCGAGACGAGACCGCAAGCGACCGGCGGGATAAGGCTGGAAGCAACCGGCAGGACAAGACTGGGCGTGCCCAGTGAGGCGGCCATCGACGACGCGGGCGAGGTGGCGTGAATGCCCGCGATCGATTTCGACGCCGAGCGGCAGTACGACGCGGACCGGTTCAGCGCCCAAGGCGCGTTCCGCACCGACCGGACGAAGGTCGTCTGCGGCTTCTTCGAGCCCGGCCAGTTCATCCCGGTCCACGCGCCCGGCAGCGACCTCGTGGTGAGCGTGCGGTCGGGGACCGGCCTCGTCCGGGAAGGCGACCGCGAGCATCGCGTTGAACCCGGCGACGTCGTCGCGGTCGAGGCGGACGTCGACCGCGGGATCCGGGCCGACGAGGACGCCCGACTCGAGGCGCTGCTGGTGACGTCCCCGCCGCCGACCGACGCGGAACACGACCCGGTCCGCCGGGGGCTCAAACGCGGCGAGTTCGACCCGGACGGCGGGACCGAGACCGAGCAGGATGGCGATGACGACGGAGGGCGGTGATCCCGATGGCGACGATCCGGTCCCTCGCCGACCTCGAGGGAGCGCCCCACGCGAACGCCTTCCCGAGCGCGGAGCCGAAGACGATCCGGCTGCGGCTGGAGGCGGGCGAGCGCGTCGACCCGCACCGCCATCCCGACCGGGAGATCGTGGCGTATCTCCTGGAGGGCGCGATCGATCTGCACCTCGACGACGAGATCCACGAGCTCGAGCCCGGCGACGTCGCCCGCTTCGACGGGGATCGGGAGATCTCCCCGGTCGCCAGGGCCGACAGCACCGCGTTGCTCGTGTTGGCGCCCCGGGCCGAGGACTGACGTCGCACCGGTTGCGGCCGACCATACCGGCCCGGTCGGCCGATCCGGCGGTGGTCGGTCGATCCGGCGTCGGTCGGCCGATGGCTACATACCGCTTCCCGGCGAGGCCCTCCTATGAGCACGTTCACGACCGAGATCGCGGTCCGGTTCCGCGACGTCGACTCGATGGGCCACGTCAACAACGCGGTCTACGCGACCTACCTCGAGCAGGCACGGGCCGCCTACTTCCGGGAGGTGCTGGGTCGCGACCTCTCCGCGGTGGAGACCGTGCTCGCGAGCCTCTCGATCGACTACCGTGCCCCGATCGACCTCGACGACGAGGCCGTGACCGTCGCGATCGACGTTCCCGAGATCGGCACCGCCAGCGTCCCGATGACCTACACGATCGCCACCGACGCGGGCGTCGCCGCCGAGGCGGAGTCGGTCCAGGTGAGCTACGACGCCGACGCCGGGGAGTCGGTTCCGATCCCCGAGGACTGGCGGTCGACGATCCGCGAGTACCACGGTCTGTAGCGTCCGCCATCCCGTCCCTCGTGGCTCGACGGTCAGGCGGTCCGCAGCACTGTCGCGGGGAACCGCTCGCGACGCTCGACCGGGTCGTCCGGCAGTTCGACCGGCCCCGATTCGAAGCCGGGCGCCGCCCACAGCAGCGTCGTCGACCCCGCGAGCGTCCCGTACTCGGCGACGGTCGTCGGCGAGATCCGGCCGACCGCGAGCGTCCGGTCGTCGAGTTCGATCCGCTCCAGGTGCGCGAGCCCGCCGCCCTCGGGCAGGTCGTCCTCGGCAGCGTCGGACGCGTCCACGGCGTCGCCGCGTTCCGCATCCGGGAAGACGGGATGCAGGTGTGCGCCCGCGCCCGCGGGCTCGTTCGCGACCGCGAGCGCGCGGCCGCCCGCCTCGCGGACGCGGTCGACCACCTCCGGGAGGGTTCCCTCGACCGCGGCCAGGGCGTCCCGGAGTCGGTCGATCCCGGTTTCGGGCTCGATCCCCTCGGCGGCGTCATAGAGGGTGAGGTGTGACCGCTCGCGCCGTGGCTCGGCACGCTCCTCGAACCGGAACGGGAGCGGCGTTCCGTCGACGGTCACCGCGTCCGCCTCGGCGACCGCCTCGGGTGGGGCGGTTTCGGTCGCGGTTTCGGGTGCGTGCGCGACGATCCGGAGCTGCTCGTCCCAGTTCGGGTAGACGGTCTCGACGGCGACGTACTCGCTGCCGGCCTCCCGGCGGTAAGCGGCGATCAGGTCGGCGATCGGGACCGACGCGAGCGTCTCGTCGAGCAGCCGCTCGAGGAGGTCGCCGTACGTCTCCTCGGGGCCCGCGCGGCGGCGGAGGCGGTCGGCGACCGCTCCCTCGAGCCACACGAGCGCCGGCTCCTCGTAACAGTCGTCGGGATACGGCGGCGGCCCGGTTCGTTTGACGGTCTCCTCGGCGCGGCGGACCTTCTCGGCGGCGCGCTCGGCGTAATCCGCGACGATCGTCCGCGAGAGCGGGTCGCCGTCGGTCGACCGGCCGATCGCCCAGATGTAGAGGCCGACCGCCTCGTAGGAGAGCCGCTCGGCGCCCTCGTGGACGAGCCGCGTGAGCACCCAGGTCTGGGCTTCCCGTCGGGACAGCGTCGTCTCAGCGACGATCTCGTCGACGTACTCGCCGTACAGCGTCCGCAGCGCGTAACAGTTCTCCTCGATCTCGTCCCGGGTCACGCCGTCCGGAAGCGGGTCCACGGCCGTGAAATCCAGCTCGCCGGCGATGACGTTCAGCTTCGTCGACGGATGCCACTCCGTTTCCAGCTCGACCATACCCTCGGTTCGCGGTCGGGGCTTAAAAAATCGGGTCGGCCGAGAGGGCCGGTAGGGATCGGCCGAGAGGGCCGTTAGATCTTCCCCTCGAAGTAGGAGACGGGGACCTCCTCCTGGAGCACGGCCTCGCCGTCCTCGACCCGCATGATCCGGTAGGGAACGACCGGCTCGAGGTTCTCGTTGAGGTCGACGTTGCCGGAGGCGCCGTCGTAGTTGATCGCCTCGCCGTTCGCGAGGGCCTCCTTGCCGGCCTCGAACTCCGCGACGCCGATGGTCGTGTCCCCGTTGTTCGGCCGCGAGACGGCGCGGATGTTCTCCGCGATCGCCGTGCCGCTGGCCTCGCCGGCGCGCTGGAGCGCCAGCGCCTCGAGGTAGGTCGCGTCGTAGGCGTGGGGCGCGAACTGGGTGATCTGGTCCTGGCCGCCCATGTTCTCCTGGAACGTCTCGCTGTTGGCCGTCTGCGGGGAGGTGATGTACATCCCCTCGACGATGTCGGAGAGCCGCGAGAGCAGGTCCGGCGACCAGATCGCCTCGGCGGCGACCCACTGGCCGCCGTAGCCGCCCTGGTTCCACTGGTTGAGGATCGTCTCCCCGTTCCCCGGATACATCACGGCGCCGACGACGTCGGGGTCGCCCTCGTAGAGCGAATCGAGCGTGGAGGTGTAGTCGCTGGCCTCCTGAGCGTAGCCGACCATGTTGAGCGTCTCGCCGTCGAAGCTCTCGCTTGCGACCTGCGCGAGCCCCTCGCCGTAGGGGTTATCGACGTAGAGGAACGAGGCGGTCTCGGCCTCCAGCGTCTGGTTCATGATCCGGGCGACGACCAGTCCCTGTTGGGTGTCGTTCGGCGACACCCGGCCGTAGTACTTCACGCCGTTGCTATCGTTGATCCCGGCCGTCGCCAGCGCCGGCGAGGTGTTGCCGTTCGAGACCTCCATCACCCGGTTGTCCCTGGCGATCGGCGCGAGCGTGGTCCCGATGCCGCTCGAGTACGGCCCGATGAGCCCGACGATCCCCTGCTCGTTGATCATCGTTCGGAACTTCTGGCCGGCCCGTGCGGGGTCACCCTCGGTGTCGCGGTTGGTGACCTGGATCTCCCGGTCGAGAGGCCCGCCCGCGGCGTTTATCTCCTCGATCGCGAGGTTCGCCGCTCGCTGATGGCCGCCGCCGTAGGCGCTGCTCGTGCCGGTGATCGGGAACAGCGTCCCGAGCTGGATCGGATCGCCGCCACCGCCGCCGTTGCCGTCGCCGTTTCCATCGCCGTTGCCGTCGCCGTTGCCGTTACCGCCGCCGTTGCCGTTACCGTTGCCGCCGCCGTTGCCGTTACCGTTGCCGCCGCCGTTGCCGCCGTCCTGCTGTGAACAACCGGCAAGCGAGACGACGCCGGCGGTGCCGGCCGCGGCGCCGAGTCGCTTGAGCGTCTCTCGTCTGTTGTACGATGACATGGTCCATTCAACGGTTTCGACCTTCTGCGTAATTAAACCATGTGCTCGCAGCGGGGCGAGTATACAACGAATTTCCCCGAATTACCGTCCGTATGCGCACGGAGCGTGGCTCAGCGTGACCGATCAGGCGAGCGTTCGATCCGGGCGAGCGTTCGATCCGCGAGATCACCGCGACGTCCGCCGTTCTTCACGTCCCGGGACCGAGACGAATGCGGTGCAGGGAACCGCGGCGAATACGCCGGCGAATGTATAATGCGGACGAAAATAGATGAAAAATACCATAATCGTATAGGTACTGCGGTATGAGATGGCGTACATGGCAGTCGAAACGGGGTTGTTGAACGCGATATCGAACGGGATCGTCACCGGGAGCATCGTTGCGCTCGGCGCGATCGGGCTCGCGTTGGTGTACGACATCGGCGACGTGCCCAACTTCGCTCACGGTGACCTCCTGACGCTCGGCGCCTACACGGCGTTGTTGGTGAACAAGCCCGGCACGGTGCCCGGGTTCGGTGCTCTCGCGACCGACACGCGCGGGATCGGCATCGGCGGAATGGCGTTCCTGTTCGCGGTTTCGTTCGTTGGCGTGTTAGGTATCGTGTATCACCTCGGCGGGAGACGCGCGTTGAAGGGCGGCTGGTGGGGGATCGACGCCCCGCCGTCGGTGGCCGTCGCGGTACACGTGCTCGCGGCGGCCGTCGTCGGCGTCCTCGTGGTGACCGGGACGCCGTCGTTCCTCGCGGCGTTGCTGTTCGCGGTCGTCGTCGTGGGCGCGCTCGTCCCCCTGATGGAGTCGCTCGTCTTCCGGAAGTTCCGGGCGAAGGACGCCTCGGTGGCGATGCTGCTCATCGCCTCGCTGGCCGTGGCGTTCATCGTCCGGTTCGGGGTCCAGACGATCTTCGGCGGCGAGATCCGGTCCTACCAGGTCGACACCACGATCCCGTTCGCGGGCGGCCAGCTCGACATCACGTTCGCGAAGTTCTTCGACTTCTTCGTGGCCGGCAACGGCTTCTCGCTCGCGATCCGCGAGACGCGTGGCGGGAACGAGATCCCGCTGGCGACGTTCTCCTACTCGTGGATCGAGGTGGTCGCGGTCGTCGCCATCGCTGCGATCCTCGGGGTCGCGGCCTACCGGTGGCGGACCGACACCGCGGGCGTCATCGGCGGCCGCCTCGCGGCGGCGCTCGCCGTCGTCGCGACGGTCGTGGTCGGCGGAACGGCGCTCGCCCCCGGAGCGGTCCCCGAGACTGCGTGGTACGCCACCCGCGTTCGCGCGTCCCCGCTCCGGATCGGGATCATCCTGACCGCGCTCGTGATGATGGGGCTGCTCCACTACCTGCTCAGAGCGACGACGCTGGGGAAGGCGATGCGGGCGACCAGCGACAACCGCGACCTCGCGATGGTGCGCGGGATCAACACCCGGCGCGTGATGATGACCGTCTGGATCATCGCCGGCCTGTTCGGGGCGCTCGCGGGCGTGCTGTTGGGGTTCCTCTTCTCGAACCTCTCGATCAACCTCGGGTTCAACCTGCTGTTGCCGATGTTCGCCGGCGTCATCCTCGGCGGGATCAACGTCTACGGCGCCATCCTCGGCAGCTACGCCGTCGGGCTGGCGATGGAGGTCGGCATCTTCGCCATCCCCGGGCTCAGCGCGACCTACCGCATCCCGGTCGCGTTCGTGGTGTTGCTCGTGGTGTTGCTCGTGAAGCCGGAAGGCATCGTGGGGGGGAACTGAGATGGCGGTCTCCGACGTCGTCGTCTCGTTCGCGTTGCTGGTGGCCATCTACGGCGTCCTCTCGCTCGGGCTGAACGTCAAGTTCGGCCACACCGGGCTGTTGGACTTCGGCCACGTCGGGTTCTTCCTGGTCGGCGCGTACACCTCCGCGCTGTTCGTGCTGCCGCCGGACGACCCGGCCGACTTCACCAACTACGTCATCGGGTTCGGGGAGATCCCCCTCGTTGGCACCTGGGCGTTCGGGATCATCGTCGCGACGATACTGACGGGGGTGATCGGCGGGCTCGTGGCCCTGCCGACGATACGGTTGCGCGAGGACTACCTCGCGATCACGCTGTTGGGGATCTCGGTCATCTTCCAGCGGGTCGTCCAGTCGGAGAGCTGGCTGGCGAACGGGCCGGACGCGCTCCGGGGGTACTCCCCGCCGTTCCAGGGACTCTTCCCGATCGAACCGGGGACCCTCGTGGGCGCGGTCGCCTTCTCGGTCGTGGTGTTCGTCGTCTGGGCGGTCGCCACGGCGGCGCTGTCGTTGCAGCGCGAAAACGACTCTCGACTCCCGCTCGACCGGATCTACGCGGTCACGACGTTCGGCCTCGGAACGCGTGCCGCCGGCGTTCTCGGATCCCGGTTCGCGGTGGCCGGCGTCGCGGGGCTGATCGCGGCCGTGATATCGGCGGCGCTGCTGCTTGCGGCCTCCCTCGTGTTGCTCGTCGGCGCCCTGGTCTCGGTGTACGGCTGGCTCGTGGTGCTCGTGGCGATCGGCCAGCATTACGCCGATCTCGACCGCCGCGAACTGGCCCTCGGCGTCGGGTTCGGGACGGGGCTGCTCGTCGCGCTGTTGCCGCTGCCGATCGCCGACCGGATCTCGGTGTCGATCGTCGGGACGCTCGCGCTGTTGGGCGCGCTCGTGTACGCCTACTACCACGCGATCACGTCCTACGAGTGGGTCGCGGACGTCAAACTGACCGTCGTCGGACTCGGCGCCGTCTGGTTCGTCGGGATCTGGTACGTCCTGTTGCCGATCCTCGGCCCGCTCGGCTCCGGGAGCCTCTCGGGAGTGCTCGGCACGCTCTTCCGAAACGTCGTTTGGTTCCTCCAGTTCGGCAGCAGCGCCGGGATCGGCTACTCCATCGCGGTCATCGGCGACGTGACCGTCCAGCTGGATTACAGCCGGTTCCAGCTCGCGCTGTTCCTCCTGTCGCTGGGGGCGCTGTACACGGTGCTTGAGGCCGCGGTCCAGTCGCCGTTCGGCCGCGTCCTGCGCGCGATCCGCAACGACGAGGCGGTGGTGAAGTCGCTCGGGAAGGACCCGTTCGTCTACAAGGTGCAGAGCATGGTGATCGGCTCGGCGCTGGGCGGCTTCGCCGGGGCGATGTGGGCGATGTACTCCCAGGGACTCACCTTCCGGACCGGCGCCCCGGAGACGACCTTCATCGCGCTGCTCATTGTCTTCGTCGGCGGCGTCGGCAACAACAAGGGCGTTCTGCTTGGCGCGGTCCTCTACTGGGGGTTCCAGCAGGCCACCACGCAGCTGGCCGGCTTCTTCCCGCCCGCGCTGCGGGTGAACGTCCTCGCGTTCCGGCTCGTCGTGGTCGGCGTGTTGTTCCTGATCGTGTTGTACTACATGCCCGACGGGCTGCTTGGCCGCGAGGAGTACTCCTCGGGGGTGGGTGACTCATGACGACGGTCCTCGAGGTCGAGGGACTCGAGAAGCATTACGGCGGCATCACCGCCGTCGACGGCGCGACGTTCGGGATCGAGGAGGGGTCGATCACCGGCCTCATCGGACCCAACGGCGCGGGCAAGACGACGACGTTCAACCTCATCAGCGGCTTCGAGGAGCCCGACGGCGGCACCGTCCGGTTCCGCGGCGAGGACCTCCAGGACCTGATGGAGCCCAGCCGCGACGAGCGCGTCATCTGGGGCGGCGCCTCGGCGATCACCGCCGGGACGATCGGCGGCATCGCGGGCGTGGCCGGCCTCGGGCTCGGCACCGTCGGCGGCCTCGGGACGCTCGCGGTCGGCGCGGGCCTCGGGGCCGGGTTCTACGCCGGCCAGGAGCGGGTCCGGCAGGCCCGCGAGGGCCACACCAACAGCCGGCCGTATATGCTCGCCCGGGAGGGGCTCGTCCGGACCTTCCAGATCACCCGCGAGCTGACCGAGATGACCGTCCTCGAGAACCTGATGTTAGCCCCGCAGGGGCAGGCCGGCGAGAACCTGGCGAACACCTGGCTGCGCCGGGACCTGATGGAACGCGAGGAGGCGGAAGTCCGCGAGCAGGCCCGCGAGATGCTCGAGCTGCTGGAGCTCGACCACGTGAGCGACGAGCGCGCGGGCAACCTCTCGGGCGGGCAGCGGAAGCTGCTCGAGCTGGGTCGGGTGCTGATGATCGAGCCGGAGGTCATCCTGCTCGACGAGCCGGTCGCGGGGGTCAACCCCTCGCTCACCCGGAAGCTGATGGACCGCATCGAGACGCTTCGGGACGAGGGCTACACCTTCTGTATCGTCGAACACGACATGGAGGTCATCATGAACCTGAGCGACACCATCATCGTGATGAGCGAGGGGGACGTCCTCGTCGAGGGCGAGCCCGAGGCGATCCAGGAGGACGAGGCGGTCATCGACGCCTACCTCGGCGTGGACTGACCGCACTCGGCGTGGACTGACCGACCGCCCCGGCCCCCGTTTGGGGCGACCCGAGGCACGGGGACGAAGAGGGAACCGACGCGACACGAGAACCGACGCGACGCGAGAACCGACACGACGCGACACGACATACATCCATGGCACTACTCGAAGCCCGGGACGTGGTTTCCGGATACGGCGACGCGACGATCCTCCACGGCGTCGATCTCGACGCCGACGAGGAGGAGATAGTGACGATCATCGGCCCGAACGGAGCGGGCAAGTCGACGCTGCTCAAGGCGATCTACGGGCTCATCGACTGCTGGGAGGGGACGGTTCGCTTCGACGGCCAGGACATCACCGACCGCCGGGCCGACACGGTCAGCGAGCTCGGGATGTGTTACGTCCCCCAGCGGGGCAACGTCTTCCCGACGCTGTCGGTCAAGGAGAACCTGGAGATGGGCGCGTACATCAAAGACGAGGTGACCGAGGCGGACTACCAGGAGGTGTGGGACCGGTTCCCGATCCTGGAGGAGCGGAAACACCAGCGGGCCGAGTCCATGAGCGGCGGCCAACAGCAGATGCTCGCGCTCTCCTCGGCGCTGATGGTCGACCCCGATCTCCTCGTCGTCGACGAGCCCTCCGCGGGGCTGGCGCCCGACCTGGTCGACGACATGTTCGACCGGCTGGTCGACATCCGGGACGGGACCGAGACGGCGATCCTGATGGTCGAACAGAACGCAAAGCAGGCGCTGCGCGTCTCCGACCGGGGATACGTCCTCGACATGGGCGAGAACCGGTTCGAGGGGACCGGCACGGAGCTGCTCGAGAGCGAGGAGGTGATGGATCTGTACCTCGGCGGGGGCTGATCCGACCGCACGGCGAGGCGGTCGCGCGTCGACTCCCGGGAAGGGACGCGCCCGCCGGCGCGGCGGGAGCTTGATGAGGACGCGGGCCCAACGGCGCGTATGGCGCTGACGCTGTACGCCCTGGAGGGCTGCCCGTGGTGTGAGAAGGTTCACGACGCGCTGCGGGCGGCGGACCTGGAGTATCGGACCGAGTGGGTCGAGGGGCTTCACTCGAAGCGCGACGAGGTGAAACGCGTGAGCGGCCAGCGCGCGGTGCCGGTGCTCGTCGACGACGAGCGCGGCGTGACGATGGCCGAGAGCGCGAACATCCTCGAGTACGTGGAGCGGACGCTGGCGTGACCATCTACACCGGACGCGGGGACGCCGGGGAGACGGACCTCCGCACGATGGAGCGCGTCTCCAAGACCGATCCCCGCATCGAGGCCTACGGCACGGTCGACGAGGCGAACGCGCTGATCGGGACGGTCCGGCCGACCGGCCATCCCGACGTCGACGAGACGCTCGCCGACGTGCAAAACGACCTCCACGTCGTCCAGGCGGACCTCGCGAACCCCGACCCCGATCCGGACGATCCCCGCGTGACCGACGAGCACGTCGCGGCGCTGGAGGACCGGATCGACGTCCTCTCCGAGGAGCTGGCGCCGCTGCAGTCGTTCGTGCTGCCGGGCGGCGGCGAGGCGGGCTCGCGGCTTCATCACGCCCGCGCCGTGGTCCGGCGGGCCGAACGACGCACGGTCGCGCTCGCCCGCGAGGAACCGGTCGAGGAGGCCGTCCTGGCGTACCTGAACCGCCTCTCGGACGCGCTGTTCACGCTCGCGCGCGTGGTGAACGCCCGCGCGGACGAGCCCGAGGAGTCGCCGACGTACTGAGTTTCGGGCGGGATGCCGTGGGTCGGGCGAGGGACCGCCCTCCGGTCGACCCGTTTCGTTTTCGTCCCACCTCGTTCCACCCCGTTCCACGACCTCGATTCCCGTCCGCGGTCGACTATTCCGTCGTTTCGGAAAGGTTCCGTCGCTTCGGAAAGGTTCCGTTGTCTCCACAAGGACTATATCCGTCGGCACCCTACCGATGGGTATGAGCAAGCACTTCACGGACGCACGATACTACCTCGGACGAGCGGTCGACCACGCGACGGCCGGCGTGAAGGAGGAGGTCGAACCGGTCGCGGAACGGGCCCGCGAGCTGGCGGGCATCGAGGAGGAGCCGGAACCCTCGCGGCTCGAAGCGATCAAAGCCGACCTGATCGCGGCCGGCGAGCGCGCGGCGGAGACGGCCCGCGAGGCGGCGGCGTCCCTCCGGGAGACGGTGCGCGGCTCCCGCGACGACGGCGACGCCGCCTAGGAACCGGGACCCGTTTTTCGGGCCGACGAGTCGCGGCACAAGGCAATCCTTAAGTCGGAACGCCGGCTAGCGGGCGATAGCGGGCTGGTGGTCTAGTCCGGTTATGACGGCTCCTTCACACGGAGCAGGCCCCAAGTTCAAATCTTGGCCAGCCCATCACCTTATAAGCAATAATCGCAAGACTGCGAGAGTGATTTATATACTCGACCGGACGCAATAGCCGCAGCGGAGAGACGTCGGCTCTCAACGACGAGGACGTCTTCCGACGTCCGTCGAACGAATACGGAGTGATGAGCCCTACACGCCCGTAAATTTATTGCTGTATATTACAATTTATTACATATGCCGATCAGCATCGACGCCTTCGACGATCAGCCAACTGATGTCCTCGACCTCCAAGCGGGGACACAGCCCGCCCGAATCCTCGAGTTCCTCGCCGAGAATCCGGACCACGCGTTCACGCAGACCGAGATCCACGAGGCAACCGGCATCGCACGCGGAAGCGTCGGTGCCGTTCTCTCACGTCTCGAGGATCGAGGGCTCGTGCGTCACCGTGGTCGGTACTGGGCGGTCGCCGAGGACGATCGACTCGCGTCGTACGCGGCACAGACGCAGGCCAGTTCGGAGTCGGTGACGGACGACTACTACGGGGACGACTGATCGATGCCGATCGACCGCGGTGCCGTCGTCAAGGGCCCCGACCTGTTCGCCGACTACGACCATCGTCCATACGTTCGGGTGAGCGATGACACACATCCGTTCAGCGACGAAGAAGCGCTCTACGCCGCGATCACGACGACTCGAAGAGCAGTCGCGATCCCGCTTACTGATGATGATTTCGTATCAGGAGGATTGCCACGAGAGAGCTACGTCAACCCCTGGACGGTCGTTTCGATCCGGCACGGGGATATCAATACGCAGGAAGGTCAGCTCGTCACGGCGACGCTCGAGACGATCGCCCGTGAGGCAGCCGGCTACTTGGGCGTGCGCTGATCGTCAATGAGGGATGTTCCGAGTACGGTACTCGCTCGAGACACGCAGTCGGCGTTTCGTTGCCACGGATATCGTTCGACACGCAGCGAACGCGTCGTGGTCGAATGACAGCAACGAGAGGGGTTATACCTCGGACTCGTCTCGATGTCGCTTTGGCGGAACCGACCGGTCGCCCGCCCTGAGGCGACCCGCCGCTACTCCGAGACGGGCTCGGCGCGTCGCATCGCGGCGACGTCGGCGGCGATGGCCTCGGCGACGGCGGTGGCCAGGCCCGGGGGGACGGCGTTGCCGACCACCTTCAGCTGCGTGCTCTTTGCCCCCTTGAAGACGTAGTCGTCGGGGAACGACTGGAGGATGGCACACTCGCGGACGGTCCCGACGCGGTCCTCCTCGGGGTGGATGAACGGCGCGTTATGGTTCTCCTTGATCGTGAACGCGGGCTCGTCGGGCTCGAGCCGGCGCCAGCTGTCGCCGTAGCTCTCATAGAGGCTCTCGCCGGGGTCGACGTCCGCGATCCGGTCGACCATGTCCGCGGAGTGGTCGGTGGTCTCGGTGTTCGGGAGCCCCTCGAGGTCCCGGTCGAGGATGGCGTCCGCGACGGTCACGTAGGACTGGCGCCGGGTGCCGGTCAGCGTGGCCTGTTCGGCGGGGCCGTGGGTGCGCTCGGGGTAGGTCGGCTGCTCGCCGTCCCGCCGGCCGATGAAGATCACGCGGCGGCGCGTCTGGGGGACGCCGTAGTCCGCGGCGTTGAGCGTCTCGTAGCGCGTCTTCTCGTAGCCCGCGTCGGCAAAGCCCGCCAGGATCGACCGCAGGGTGTCGCCGTCCTCCATCGAGGTGATCCCGGGGACGTTCTCCATCACGAAGACGGCCGGCTGGACGTACTCGACGAAGTCGATGAAGCTGCCGACCAGGGAGTTGCGCTCGTCGTCGGGGTCGCGGTGGCCGGCGATGCTGAACCCCTTACACGGCGGGCCGCCGATGACGACGTCGATCGCGTCGGGGTCGATCGGGTGCGTCGCGAAGAAGTCGGCGGGGTCGACCTCCGCGAGGTCCGCCCGGATCGCCAGCGCGTCCTCGTGGTTGTGCTCGTAGGTCGCCAGGAAGTCCTCGCTGACGTCGACGCCGGCGACGACGTCGTAGCCGGCCTGGAGGAACCCCTCCGAGAGGCCGCCGCCGCCGCAGAAGAGATCGAGCACGCGGACGTCACCGGGATCGAGATCGGACGTGGACATACGGGATCCTTTCGTGAGGTCGGGTTACCTTTACCGGTTCGTCGCGACGGTATTTAAGGGATCGTGTGGTGGACGTCCGAACGGGCGGCGACGGGGACGGAACTCGCGGTGCGGGGTCGGAGACGTCGTGACCGAGGGGTGGGATCCCATACGGCTATCTCGGCGCGGGCCAAGATGGGTGTATGAACGTCCGCGGACGGCTGTATCTGGCCGGCGCCATCGGCGCATCGATCTCCTACATCTTCAACGTGCTCGCGTTTACCGGCGAATTCCACGTCGGCCGGTGGAGCGCGTTCATCGTACTGTTCCTGCTCGTCTTCGTCGGCTTCGAGAAACTCATCGCGTGGGCCGACGCCGCCGAGTCCGGGTGAACCGTCCACGTCGCCGTTCCACGCAACTGGTGCAACCGGTGAGCTGATCCATCCGCTCCGCTGATCTCGGGGCCAGTCATTGGTTCAGGGACGACGGAACTCCCCGCGTTGTCGCCGTATAGCGTCGTCAGAGTGGGGCTCCGTCTTTGGACCGCTTAACGGCTCGATCGCCGATCCGGAGGCCGTCGTCGAACGTCGATCATCCCCCTTCATTTCATAGGATTTTCACTTTCCCCCGAGGGATCCGGCGTGTCATCGGGTGGTCCATCGGCTTCGGTCTCGGCGGCGAACTCGAACTCGAGTCGGCCGTCGAGGACGTGTCTTCGGTCGCGGAGCCCCGGTTCGAGGAGTTCGACGGTGCTCTCGACGACGAGTCGATGGGCCGACTCCGGCCAGTGTGTGACCGGAAGATCGATGAATACGGTCTCGTCGGCGATCTCGCCGAACCGGTGGACGTCGACGACGGCAGCCATCCCGTCCCGGAACAGTGACACGGATGGATGGGGTTCGTAGTCACCCATAAACGGGCCCTGGAGCGCCAGCTCCGGCGGGGTTCCGTCACCGCCGACTGCCACAAACCGCTGTGTGAGCGACTGCAGTTCGGTGTCGTCAGTGTGTGACACCCACGTGTGAAGATGGTCCGGCAGGGGAGCAAACCTGGGGTCAACGCCCACGGTGGCGAGATCAGTGCCGCCATCGCGAAATTCGAGATATCTCGCATCATCCCGGGGATCGTCGTCGGCCGTCACCGTTGGATCCGTGTGTTCGGTTCGCGATTCGACGGCACTACACCCCGCAGCGGTGGTGGAGGCGGCGGTCAGGGCGGACGCAAGGAATGCGCGACGGCGCATAGCTGCCGGTTTCGTCGGCAGCAGCAAGAATGGTACGGGATTGAGACCGCCTTTCGGAGTTGCGCACCCTCCGTTGGGAGGTCGACGCCCGATCGGGTGCTGAATACGCGCTGTGTATTGATCACGTCGGGGTGATCGGAACGCTTCGAAGGAGTGGCGCGACACCGTACCAGCAGAGCAGGAGACCGACGACCGACAGCACGACGACGCCGAACAGCCGGCTCCGCGTCGCACCGCGTCGGCCCTGGTCCGAGACCAGAAGCCGGTCGTCACCGCCGCCAGTGACGACGAGTCCCGTTTCGGCGTCCCGTTCGCTGGCGACTCCCGAGACGAACAGGTCGTCGCCGGCGTCGATCGTTGCCTCGTAGTACCGGCGGTCCCCCTGTTTCGGGCCGGCGTCGCTCGTCGGCACGTCGATGGCGGCAGGCGTCCGATCCTCGGCGCCCACGGCGGCCTCGAAGTCCCGGATCTCTGCGGGGACGTCCTCGTCGATCGACACCGTCCGGTGTGGCGAGTCGAGGCCCGCGAGATCGAATTCCGTCTCGAGAAACTCCCAGTCACCGCTGACGTCGACCGCGATCGTCCCGCTCCCGTCAGCGAGTTCGAACGCTTCGGCATCGTAGCCCGAGGCGTGATCGGTCCAGCCATCCTGCGTGGCCACTTCGTGTCCGAAGAACTCCTCGATGCGCCAGGCCGCGAAGACACAGTCATCGCCGCTGAGCGGAGCCGTCACGGTTCGGAGCCCGCCGGCGTCGTCCCGAGTTGCCCGGACCGTTCCGTCGATGGCGACGGTGTCACCGCCGGTGGCGTCGCGGATCCGATCCGCCGCAGGGGCAGCCATCGCGATGCTTTGCCGGAGGACCAGGCCGGCTTGCACGAGGAATCCAACGCCGACGAGAACGGCGCCGAAACGGATGAGGACGTCAATCGGCCCGGAATACATCATCACATCGAACCATCGGACGGGTGAAAGGCATTGTGCCGGCTTGGCGTGAGTGGATCCGACTCAGGTTCGTCGGCTTCGTCACCGTGGTATAGCAATCTCCGGAAAGATCTGCACACGTTTTCAGTGAATGCCCCGGAAATCGGCTGATGGAACTGCTCTCCTCTATCTGGTTACACAAAGAGTTCCTGACGCTACTATTGCTGCGGACGAACGCTGATTGAGGTGACAGTATTCGCTCGGGCGATACGTCCCACCAGTAGCCTTTTGCGAATCGACAGGTAAGATCTGGTATGAGTCTCACCTCGGACGACTTCGAGGAGTTCGTTTCCTCGGATCCTGACGATGACGAGACGGTCCCGCTCGGACAGGCGTTGTCAGAGTTGGGGCTTGATGTTGAGGCCGACTCCGTTGCGGCCGTTCGTGACATCCGCGAACGGTTATGAGGATCTCATCGACACCAACGTCCTCGTCGCAGCAGTCACTCGGGATACGAATCGGTCTGACGAGGCGATCGAGCTACTTGATCAAGCCGACGATCCACTCGTTTCGGTTCTCAGCCTGATGGAACTGCGGAGCGTTCTGAGCAAAAGAAACGGTTCGAACGGGATCGAATTGATGCGATCGAGGATCGAATTACGTCCCGAATGACTGTGACTTTCCCCGATGCCTCGGATATGATGGCAGCGAACCGCCTCCGATCGAAAACGCTGTTGTATCCGATGGACGCGATGATCCTTTCAGCAGCTGACGCTGCCGACGCAACGCTCGTCTCGTTTGATTCGGAATTAGTCGATCAGGGAGCAGAACTCCCTCGACGATTGCTTGAGGAGGGTGCGGACACAGGAGCGGATTGAAAGACGCAGTCCTCAGCGGTCGGGATCGAGGAACTTACGCATATCGCCCAGCGACGCCGACGGGAGCGGCAGGTCCAGCATCGTCTTGAGGCCCGGATCGGCGTTGCTGACGTTCGGAAGCGCATTGACGACCGTCGCCCACGTCGTCGGCCCCGGTTCGAAGGGGGCCTCGGTCGTGACCGTGGTGTCGGGAACGCCCCGGATGGCGATCCGGTCGCCGCCCTCGAGCCCCGATGCTGCAGGGTCGACGACGGCTGCCAGCGTGAGCGTCACGACGGGGTCCCCGTCGACGAGGCCGGCGTAGGTCTGTTCGAACCCGGCGACCGCCCCGGCCTCGATGTCGGGGTACTCGCTCGCGACCGGACGGTGCTCGTCGGCGACGACCGGGTCGAACTCCCGTTGGACGACCGCGTCGAGGTCGAGGCCGATGCCGTCGGCGATCATTTGGATCTGCGCGGGAAAGGACTCGTGTCCCGCCAGGTCGCCCGCGTCGCGTCGGCGGGTCCACTCGTCGGGGGCCAGCCCGAAGCCGCCCGGTTCGAGGACGCCGGCGCCGTACGGCGAGAAGTCGACGGTCCGGCTGGCCTCGATGGCGTCGATGGACTCCGAGACGGCCGTCAACGCGACGACAAGGGTGTCGAGGGCGAAGCCCGGGTTGAGCCCGGTGCAGAGGACCGACGCGTCGTTTTTTCGGGCGACGCGGTCGACCTTCCGGGCCAGGACCGGATGCGTCCGGTACGGGTAGAAGAACCCGCCGTTCGAGGAGACGACGTCCGCCCCGGCACGCAGACAGGTCAGCAGGTCCGCGACCATTGCCTCGGCCGCAGCGTCCGCCGTCGCCAGACAGACCGCGTCCGGTTCCGTCGCCTCCAGCACCGACTCCAGGTCGTCCGCGACCTCGATCCCGACGTCGCCACCGCCGGTGATGGCGCCGACGTCCTGCCCGACTTTCTCGGGATCGACGTCGACAGCGCCGACGACGGTCACGCCGGGATCGTCGGTCAGCAGTCGAAGCATCTCCGTCCCCATCGCGCCGATGCCACACTGGACGACGCGTATCGGTGTGTCGCGTTCGATCACACCGCCCGATCGGTGATCGATCTCATATAGCTTGGCGTTTGGGCAATCGCGATGGGAGCCGGCGGTCGTTCGGTCGTCTTCTCGAGGCGCGCGGGACCCCCGACGGGTTCGAGATGCGGGCGCGCTTCCCCTCCCGGAGCGCGCTGATCGCGTACCGGGACGGCTGTGCCGAGCGCGACATCCCGTTCCGCCTGCGAACGCTCTACTCGGAAACCGGGACGAGCGGGGAGCCCGACCTGAGCGCGGGAACCGGCACGAACGCGGGAACCGGCACGAACGCGGAGCCCGGAACGAACGCGGGGGCCGGCATCAACGCGACGGCCAGGGCGACCGCCGCGGGCCTCACCGAGGTGCAGCGCCGGACGCTGTGCACCGCGGCCGAGCTCGGGTACTTCGAGGTCCCCCGCGGGACGACGATGGACGCGATCGCGGCCGAGCTCGGCGTCTCCACGCAGGCGGTCTCGACGCGGCTGCGGCGCGGCCAGCAGCGACTGGTCGACAACGTGCTCGACGGCTGACCCCTATTCATATTTAAAAGGTTGACCAAGTCACGGTGAACTTCTTACTCCCCCCGCGAGAGTGTATCGCGTGGAATGTGTGACCGATCGACGTTCTCCAGACGGACGAGACGCACGACCGCCCGGACGAAACGCGAGCCCACCCGGACGGGACTCGCGGCCGCCCGACCGACCGGCATTTCCACCGACCGATGACCGACACGACACGACTCTCGGCACGCGGACTCGCCGCGGCGATCGAGGAGGGTGACGCCACCGCCACGGGGGCGGTCGCGGACGCCTTCGAGCGGATCGAGCGAACGAACGGGACGATCAACGCGGTCGTCGAGCTCCGCGAGGAGGCGGCTCGCGAGGAGGCCGCCGCGGCCGACGACGCCGCGGAACCGCGCGGGCGGCTCCACGGCGTGCCGATCGCGTTGAAGGACCTCGACACCTTCATCGAGGGGCTGCCCTGCTCGCAGGGATCGGTCGTCTTCGAGGGGGCCGACCCCCCGGGGACGTCCGTCATCGTCCAGCGGCTGATCGACGAGGGCGCGATCGTGGTGGGGTCGACGAACTCCCCGGAGTTCGGCCACAAGGGGGACACCGCCAACCCCCTGCACGGGGCGACGGGCAACCCCTTCGACCCGGAGAAGACGGCGGGCGGCTCCTCCGGGGGCAGCGCCGCGGCGGTGGCCGCGCGCATGGTGCCCGTCGCGCTCGGCTCGGACGCGGCGGGGTCGCTGCGCATCCCCGCCAGCGCCTGCGGCGTCTACGCGATCAAGCCGACCGCCGGCCTCGTTCCGGAGGCCTCCCGGCCGGACGCGCTCGTGTCGCTGTACCCGTTCATGTCCCTCGGCGGGATCACGCGGACCGTCGCGGACTCGGCGCTGGTGCTCGAGATCATCTCGGGCGCCCATCCCCGGGACCCGGTGAGCATCCCGAACCCCGACCCCGACTACCTGGCCGCGACCCGCCGGCCGATCGACGACCTGTCGGTGGCCTACTCCCCCGACCTCGGGACGTTCCCGGTCGAGCCGACCGTTCGGGACCGCGTCGACGCGGTGGCCGAGACGCTGCGTGCGGCCGGCGCCACCGTGACCCGCGTCGACCCCGCCTTCGACCTCCCCCTCGAGCGGATGCGGGACGCCGAGATGGTTCTCTTCCAGTCCACGCTGGCTTCCATTACCCAAAACCTGGAGACGAAGGGGATCGACCTCCTCGGGGACCATCGAGCGGATCTCACGCCGACGCTGGTGGAGCACATCGAGGCGGGCGCCGACCACGACGCCCTCACGCTCAAGGAGGCGGACGTGGTCCGGACGCGCGTGTACGACGCGCTCCAGGACGTCCTGGACGACCACGACCTGCTCCTGTCGGCGACCCTGGCGTGTGAGCCCTTCGAGACCGGCCGGATCGGCCCGGAGACGGTCGACGGCACCGAGATCGACCCCTACCTCGACTGGCTGCTCACCTGGCCGATGAACCTCAGCGGCCACCCCGCCGCCTCGGTCCCGGCCGGCCGTGCCCCCTCCGGGCTCCCGGTCGGCGCCCAGCTCGTCGGCTCGCGGTTCGACGAGGACGCGATCCTTGCCGCCAGCGCCGCGGTCGAGCGCCGCGCGCCCTGGCGGGACGCGTATCCCGAGCTGTGACGGCCCCCGAGTCGTGACGGCCCCCGAGTCGTGACGGACGTCCGACCCCTCAGCCCGAGGAACCGTTTTCCGTAGCAGCGCCCTACACGGGGTATGTCGACGATCGTCACGACGCCCGACGCGGACGAACCGTGTGCGTACTGTGGGTCGCACGTCTTCGACCACGACCCGGTCTGCGTCCGCGACTGCGAGGACGACTGCGGCTCGCCGACGTACTTCTGCAACCACGCCTGCCTCGCGGCGTACATCGACGAGCGCGACCTCGCGACGGGCGACGCGTGTGCGTGGACGCCCGACGACGGCGACCGTTGCTAGCCGGGGCGGAAGGAGGTTCTCCGAACCGCGTCTTTCGCCCTATCCACAATCGACTGAATTATAGTAATTATGATTAGTTAACTATCTAATAATATATTTGTTACTTCCCAGTCCGGTTGATTACGTCGACTCCGATCGCATACTGACGGTCGCGGCGTGAGGGACGAGGATGCCGATGAAACTCAGATTCAACGACGTCGTATACTATTAACGATTTAAATTATGCTTCTAATCCTCATCGATGCTATATCTGGTCATCAATACTGGTAATACAGTTGCTATTTCAGGATCCGGGGAGAGGGATGAGCCGTTCGTATGTCGGGATCGCCGTGATCGAGTTTTTCGTCGACCGTAAGCCGTGAACAGCTATACTGACTGAAGTCAGGATGAGAAACAATGCTTAAAATTGATATTTATTCGGAAGTGAGCGGAATCCCGTCGTCTTCGACCGGCGGAGCACCAACGACGAGCCACACGTGCTGGTGTTGATCGTCGTTGCGCAACTGCCGCGGCGTATCCGGGGGGATCCGCACCGCGGAGTCAGTCGGAACGGTGACGAGCTCTCCGTCGATCCGGATCTGGCACGGTCCTGCAAGGGGGATATAGAGTTCCTCCTGTCGGTCCTGTTTATGGGGTGCCATCGCGTCGCCGGGATCGAGATACCAGACCCTCGCTCGAACCTCCTCGCACCCGAGTCGTTCGGTCAGATCAATGCCCGGAACCCCGGATATTCGGGACGGTTCCGTCGGCGTATCGTCGAACTCCACCATCGTGAATTCTCGAGTCATACCCGTTGTGCCTCCGTTGATTGATTTGTGTTCTAGTCTTCAACGCGGACGTCGACGAGCGCAGGCTTGTCCGTCGTCACTGCTTCGCGAAGTGTTGATTCGAGCAGTTCGATGTCCCGGACCGAATCGGCGACCACACCCTGGCTGTGGGTGTTTTCGGCGATGTCGAACTCGGGATCGATGTCCATTCCGACGTAGTCGTAATCGTCGTCGGTTCCACCGAAGATCTCCAACATCCCGTCCTTGAGGATCCGGTAGTTCCGGTTGTTTGGAACGACGACGGTCACGTCGACGCCGTATCGAGCCGCGGTGTACATCGTTTGTGGGTAATACAAAAACGATCCGTCTCCGATGAATCCGATGACGGAGCGTTTCTCGCCACTCTGTGAAACCGCGATGCCCGCCCCGACGGCGGCGGGGAGCGCATAGCCTAGGCCGCCGTTTTTATTGGCGATGAACTGTTCGGGATCAAGCGGCCACCGAGTGAGGAGTGGGTACTTGCTGGTGTTGCTCTCGTTGACGACGAGCGCGTCGGGTGCGACGGTAGCCAGCGTCTCCGCGAGCGCCGGTTTGGAGATCGACGGTGCGTCCACGTCCGCGGTCGGATGGAACGGCTCCATCTCCTCGCGTCGCTCCGGAATCCGTCCGTACCGACGCTCACGTTCCGCCTCCGAAACGTCAACCAGACCGGCGATCTCGGACATCACGCTCCCCGGGTCGCCGACGATCGCGATATCCGCGGGCTCGTTTTTTCCGAGTTCCCAAGCCTCATCGCCGATATGGATCGTCGTCGCGTCATCCGGAACGAACGCCTCGTCATATGGAATGTACGGAACGTTCGTCGAACATCCGACGAAAACGAGCGCATCGGAATCGAGCGCGACTCGGGCCATGTCCGGATCCGGCGCAATGAAGGAGACCCACTGGTCGTCGCCGGGCGGATAATTGATCTCGCCCGTGGCCATCTCGCTGTACACCGGCATCCCCGTTTCGGCTGCGAGCGTGGTTGCGGCTTCGATCCCGCGAGGACCGGTTCGTGCAACTTGGTCGCCCAAAACCAGGACGGGATCGGTCGCGTTTTCGAGCTCACGAACAGCCGCTTCGATCTGCTGGCGATCACCACGTCCGGCGGCGGGTATCCCACCGAGTCGCTCGGGTCGTTCATCCGTCTCGGCCATCATCACGTCGATCGGAAATCCCAGGAAGACGGGGGCGGTTGGCGGGGTCAAAGCGGTTCGGATCGCCCGCCGGAGCATCGTCGGCAGCGCGGAGACGTCCTCGACGACGGCGCTCCATTTCGTGTATTCCTCGGCCATCTTCACGAGATCGCCCGAGAGGATCGGTTCCTCGTGTCGATGGCTCGTGCCGTGTTCGCCCGCGGTCACGAGCAGCGGAACGCCGCTTTGATGCGCGTTTTGGAGGTTTCCAAGTCCGTGTGCGAGCCCCGGCGCAACGTGAAGGTTGACGACACCGAGCGGAAACGCGTCTCCTTTGTGGGCGTGATATCGACGGGTACTCGCGTACCCAGCAGCCATCCCAACCGCAATATCCTCGTGTAAACCCAGAACGTACTGGAGTTCGGAGTCGCCGAGCGCGTTGAGCAATGGCACTTCCGTCGTTCCCGGATTGCCGAAGACGTGAGTGACTCCATACGACTCCAGTGCGTCGACGACTAGATCCGAGCCTGTATAGTTTGATGACATATTCGATGACAGTTGATGGTTCGTAATGATTCAGTGATCGACTTCGGTTCGGTCAGTCTGTTCCCTCATAAGGTTTGTTTCCGTTCCACGTTCGAGATGGCGTCGCCAGTGACCACTCCCTCCCGCGTGGCGTTTCAACGTATTCGGGCCACGGCAGGTCCGTCGGCGGCGTGTGGTCTTCCGGCAGCAGCGGCGACACCCAGTCGTTCCCGCCGATGCCGCCACCGGTCCGTTCGCGGAACTCCTCCGTCGCAGCCTCGAGAGCGTCCGGACGGACGAACAGATCGAGCATCGTTCCGGCGATCGTTTTACTGGCGGTGAACATCCCTGGATGCGTTACTTCGGGCACGCCACCGATCGCGTTATAGGCCCATTCCGGGTAACTGTAGTCCTCGGTCGGCGGGTCAAGCCACGGCCGGCCGGTGTACAGGCGAACCGTTGGAGCGTGCCATGTATAATCGACGTAGTCGTCGGAGGTGAAGTTTTGCTGCCATTCCGGAAGTCCGCGACGGAGCTGGGCCTCGTAGTCTTGCGGCTCGATGAGTTCTTCCGCTCCGTCGTTGAAGGGGTTCTCCATCGGCTCGACGTCCAGATTCCGCTGTATCTCTCGACCGAATTCACGGGCCTCCTCGCTCAACTCCGGCGCGCCGGCCTGTTTGAGGTTCTCGTAAGTGAGCGTTGAAAGGGTGTGATTAGTCAGCCCGACGCGCGTTTTGGTAACCCAGGTCTCCGACAGCGAACAATGGGAAACCGACGCTGCGTGTTCGGCGTTTTGTCGTAGGATTTCGTAGATCCGTTGTTGAATGTCGAGGGTCGGAGCACGCCAGCAGTATTGTATCTGCCCGATGCGTGGCGCGAGGTTATCCGACGTTTTCTGACCCGCATTCATCACGTGTTCGTTCACGATCCACGTGCCGGTGTGGGGAAACATCGCTTCCTTCGTGTGCTTCGTGTTCGTATACATAAGGGAGATGGCGTCCAGAGCCCCGGGTGCGCGTGCCCCTGCATGCCACGGCCCCATATCCGGTAGCACGCTCGGGTCCGACCACGTTTCCGGCTCATCACATTCGAAGGTGAACACGACGCTCCAATACGATCCACACTGGGTGTCCCAGACCGTGGTATTCGTCGGGTACGGGTGATAGGAGATGTGGGCATCGTGGTCCTCAAAGTAGCCTTTCGTCGCGTGGACCGGTTTGGAGGCACAGATCTTCTCCGCCGGTTCTCCGAAGTATCGGATCCGACCGTCGAGATCGAACTCCTCCATCGCGTTCTTCGCCGCGAGAACCCCCCCGAGGGTTCCCACCCCAAGTATGGAGTGAGGATCCGTGTGCCCTGCTGCATACGGATGAAGGCCTTCACGAGGCGCTTCGTACGGGACGCGTTGTTGTGAGTTTCCCGGCACCGCGTCGTACTCGGCATACGTCGCCAGCGTCGGCTCACCGGTCCCCCATTCGGCAAGGAACGCCGTTGGCATATCAGCGGTGCCGACCTCAACCTCGAAGTCGTGTTCTTCGAGCACTTCTCGATACGCACGCGCTGATTTGTACTCCCGAAACGCCGGTTCGGCATACTCCCAGATCTCCTGCTCGAACTCGGCGAGCCAATCTTGATTCTGCTCTAACCAGTCGATAGCGAACGCTTTGGCAGCCTCGGCTTCCACCATAGGCCGTAGTTCAAATGCCGATTATAAAATAATATCTATTGATATTATATATAAAATATATTTAATACACGATCGGGGAACGGGCATATACTCCGACCAGGTAGCCGGAGCGGCTTTCTACCGCAATGATGGTCTCCGCAAGCTCAATATCAGCGCAGTTCGTCATCGGCGGCACCTGACAGAAGCGCCGTGAACTGCACGACGAACCGGGCATCTATGCCGGTGAGAAACGTGGCTGACGAAATTGAGACCTGCAACGGAATTAATCCAGTACTCGTTGGGAAAGCTTCTCTCCGATTACGGCAACCGTCAATGAGAACCCAACGATCACGGTTCCGATCGCGTTCACGGAGGGATCGATACCCGTTCGAATCATTGAGTAAATGAACACGGGGAGCGTGTCCGTTCCGAAACTCGTCCAAAAGAACGTCTGAGTGAAGTTGTCAAACGAGATCGTGAACGCGAACAGCATTCCGCCGAGGATACCGGGGACGACGATCGGGAACGTGACTTCGTAGAACGTTCGAATCTCCGACGCACCGAGATTTTGCGCCGCTTCCTCAAGTGATCGGTCGAAACCGTAGAGCTGGCTCGAAACGATCGTCACGACGAACGGTATCGTGATGAGAATATGGCCAAGGACCACGGACCAGAACGTCCCATAGATTCCGAGCAGACTGTAGAGGGTTGCAACGGCGATCCCCGTCACGATCCACGGAACGACGAGCGGAAGCAGGAAGGCCGTATTTAATTTGTCAGTCGAGAGCCACCGGATGTGGAGGTCGTGTCGAACCATTCCGAACGCCGCGAGCGTCCCGATGACTCCCGCTCCGATCGAGGACAACGTCGCGATCTTCAGACTGGTGAAAAGGGCGGATATCAGCTCCTCGTTGTAGTTTGGCGGGAGTATCTCCGCGTACCACTGAAGACTAATCCCCGGCATCGGAAACGTCGGCACCTGATCCGGCGTGAACGACAACAGCACGACGACGCCGATCGGGACGTAAAGGAACGTGAAAAGCAACAGTGTGTGGACTTTCAGAAGCCGGGTACTGAATCCATCAGAGAGGTCGATGTTGGAACTGAGCGTTCGAATCAGTCCCATCACGCGTCACCTCCGGATCCGTAGAGTTCATCGAGTCCGATTTGGCGGTTGAACAGGTACACGATAGTCACCACGAGGGCGATGAAGATGACGGATATTGCTCCTCCAAGCCCCCAGGATTGGAGTTCATTGAACATCTGTCCGATGATGTTTCCGATCATGATATTCTGCTGGCCGCCGAGCAGCGACGGCGTGACGAACGCTCCGAACGACATCACGAACACGAGCAATACCCCCGCCGCGACGCCCGGAAGGCTCTGCGGGAACGTGATCTCCGAGAACGCCACCAGTTTGTTCGCTCCGAGGTTCTTTGCGGCTTCGATACCTGATCGGTCGACATTGTTCAACGAGATGTAGATCGGGATGACCATAAATGGGAGAAAAACGTGGACGAGGCCGATGGCGATCGCGGATTTCGAGTACAGCAGATCTAACGGGGAGTTAATCACGCCTGTAATATCGACGAGAAGATAATTTATGAGCCCGTTCGATCCGAGGATGAGGCGCCACGCGTAGGTTCGTACCACCACGTTGATCCAGAACGGCAGTATCATCAACAGCAGGTAGAGGGATTTCCACTTACTGTCCATAATCGTCAAGTAGTATGCGGCGGGGTATCCCAAGGCGAGTGCTGCGGCGGTCGTGATGACCGCGATGATGAACGAATCCAGGAGAACCGAGAGATAGAATCCGGTTTCGAAGAATTCTCTGTAATGCTGGAGCGTGAACGTTGACTCGGCGGAGACTGGTGCAGGATCGAGAAAGCTGTAGAGGAGAACGATCCCGAGTGAGCCACCCAGTAATATGGTGATCAGCGTTATTCCCGGGAGAATCTCGAGTAACCCCAGCCGCCCCTCCTCGCGTTTGAAATAGACGCTCGCCGTTCGGTTTAACTCATCGAACTTATTTTTGATTGACATCTGTTTAGGATTCTTGCAGAAGTATGCTGGCCTCTGTTTTCCAATTGACCGTGACCGAATCTCCCGGTTGGTAACGACCACCAGCCGTTCTTCCGTTCGCTTGTACGAGGAATTCGCGACCGTTCACGTCGATGAGAATGTTCGCACTCTTCCCGAGGAAGTTTATCGCCTCGATCGTTCCTTGGAGGGAGATCCCTTCCTCAAGCTTCGTGTCCAGCTGGGAGTCCGCCGGACGAACGTTGACGTTGACCCGGGCGTCCACCTGAAGCTCACGTCCAGCCACCGAACGCGGGAGATCGATCTCATCTCCCGTGTCCTCAAGCTCAACCGTATATTGGGAATCCGTCTTTGACACGATGGTCCCCGGTAACGCATTGATGTCTCCGATGAAGTCGGCGACGAACTGGTTTGACGGTCCGTGATAGATCTCGTACGGTTCCCCGATCTGCTCCATTTCACCCTTATTTAGCACCAGTATCCGGTCACTCATTGACATCGCCTCCTCCTGATCGTGAGTGACGTAGATCGTGGTGATCCCCAGCTCGTTCTGGATCCGCTTGAGTTCAAAGCGCATCTCCTCCCGCAGCTTGCGGTCGAGATTCGATAACGGCTCATCCAACAACAACACCGAGGGTTCAACGACCAGTGCGCGTGCGAGTGCGACTCGCTGCTGTTGCCCGCCCGAAAGTTCCGTGGGATTTCGATCCTCGGTTCCCGGAAGATTCACCAGCGAGAGTATATCCGCGACTCGTTTTTCACGCTCCTCCTCCGGGACCCCCTGCATTTTGAGCCCGAACGCGACGTTTTCGCCGACGGTTTTGTGTGGAAAGAGGGCGTACCCTTGGAATACCATACCAATATCCCGTTCATACGCGGGAACCTGACTGACGTCTTCGTCCTCGAGGTGGATCCGTCCCCGAGTCGGCCGTTCAAACCCGGCTATCATTCGAAGGGTTGTGGTTTTTCCACACCCACTCGGTCCCACGATCGAGAAGAACTCCCCATCCCGTACCTCGATCGAAACGCCGTCAACCGCCGTCACATCCCCGAACTCTTTGACTATGGAATCGAGCGTAACGACTGCCTTTCGATCGTCACGTGACGACGTCGGCTCCGTCTGCTGTAGCGTTGGTGTCATATGCGGTCACTATGTTACTGCCGAATGCGCTGCTGGAACTCTCTTGCCCAATCGGACTGATTGTCCATAAGCGCGTGGCCGTCGAAGAACTCCAGACGATCTTGCTGCTGATAATCCGGGTTGTCTCGGACGATTTGCGGGAGTTCGTCCATCTCCGTCGTTGGGACGTATCCGATGGCTTCGCCGTAGTCGTATTGTGCCTGCTCGGAGAGACTGTAATCGATGAACTTCTCGGCGGTGTAGCGACGATCCGTCGTCTCGGAAACGCTCCAGCCGCTCGTGGCCATCGTCGTTCCTTCCTCCGGGATGATGTACTCGATCGGAACGTCGTCCTCATTGTGGAGCGTCGTTGCTCTCCCATACCACATCATTCCGATGTATGCAGTCCCGTTCGCGAAGGCATCCTGGATGGTTCCTCCGGTGTCCGCCCACTCAAAGATGTATTCGTTTTGCTCCTCTACACGTTCCCAGATCTGATTCAGCTTTGATTCGGTATCCGTTCCGAGGTCGCTGACGTTGACGCCGATATCAACGCCGGCCACGCCGAGCACCCGATCGATCCACGACGCATTGATCGCGTGTCCCTGCGCCTCCTCCGTGAGCATATCGTCCCACTCCGTCGGCGTCTCCAGCTGTTCCGTATTATACGTCATTCCGTCCGCGAAGTATTGGAACGGTGCGTAGCTCGCTCCGTTTTCGGTCGGGTCCCATCGAGCGTTTCGTGGGTCGAACCGGTCCTGATACCGTTCGAGGTTCGGGATGTTTTCCGGCCGAAGCTCCAGCATTAGATCGGCTTCGTACGCCGTTGGAACAGCGGTGTTATCCAGGATGAGAACGTCAACATCGACTTCTCCGGCCTGCAGCTGGGAGATGAGACCCCAGTTTGATGGGAAATCTCCGGAGACGATCTCGACGCCGTATTCCTCCTCAAAACCGTCAAGCACGGTGCTCGTGATTGCGTTGCCCATCGCCCCGCCGTACGTTGAAACACGAAGCTCGTCGGCCAACTCCGGGTCACCGTCGACGGTTCCGGTTTGAGCGCCGCCGTTACCATTGCCCCCATCGCCATTACCCAAACAGCCGCTGAGGCCAGCAACCATCGACGATGCAACCCCCGCTGACTGAATGAATCGTCTTCTTGAACGCATCAAAGCGATCTGTATAGCCCATCCATATAAATTTATCCCAGATCGAAACAATAATACACCTCCATCCCGCGGTGGTGTGAAGGTCAACTGCGAGAACGTTGGATGTGTGGGATATACGATCGCTTCGTCGAACGTGGTCCAGGATGCTCACATATCGCGGTAGATGATTTTTGGATTGGCATCAGGAGAAACGAATAATTCAGCAGGAGTATACCCGACTCCTTTTTGCTGCCAGGCTCAATCGACGCCGTTCGCCACGTTAACCGTCAGTCCCTTCGAAATCGGCCGATTATGCGTACGTATCCGGTTCCTCGGGTTCCGGATCGCGTCGGAGGCTTCCGACACAGCAGTGGATACTCCCACTATTTCGCGGTCGAACCAGGCTCTCGACGTTGACTTCCACCACCTCGAGGCCGATCGATTCGAACCACCTCGTCGCCTCCGGATACTGATCCGTGGTGAGCAGTTTCCCTGGCTCCAGCACGACTCCCGTGTTTGGTCCACGCGTGAATGCCCGAACCTGATCACGAACCAGGTGCTCCGGCGGCTCGATGAAGTTCCAGTCCATCTCGGATTTCATCCATTCGACCAGATGAGGATCGTACCACTCCTCCTTGCCGATGCTGGTATGGCGATCGACCATCGCATACGGGATGTTCCCTTTCGTTTCCCCGTATCCCGACTGAATCCGAATGTCCACCTCGGGGTCCTGTGATTTGATGATGTTCGCCAGTTGCTGGTGTCCCGCCTCGTTTGCACGCATCACCTCCGGTTCGGACGTGTTTTCCCGAGGAACGTGGACTTCAATAAACGCGTGTTTCTCGTCGAACCATCCGCATGTCCCTCCTTCAACCATCCCTTTCCCAGTGATCATTCCGACGACCGGAATGTCGTTCTTGGCCAGGGTTTTGTACGTCGGGACCTCCTCACCCCGTCGCACGTTATCGTACATACGGAGGATAACGTGCCCGTATACGGCAGGCTGTGCGACGTCATCACAATAAATCGACTTGACCTGGTACGGCGGATCGTTCGGGTCCGGCTCACGGGTGATGACGTCCACCCCCTCCGCCTCAAGGGTATCCTTCAGATTGTAGTGGTGTTCCACCATCTCGTCGAGATCCGGCTGCTCCCGCATACGCCACGCCGCAAGGCTGGATTCGTGGGGCTCCCAGGGGGTCTCCTCGCCGACCTGGAGCATCTCTTCGCCCGGTTTGTGCAGGAGTGCGGTTCTGAGCTTCCCGACCGTGGTGTTCGCCTTCCACTTTTCACCCCAGAGTTCGGGCATTTCATCCTCGAAGTCCGAGAGCACCTGTGGGTGAAGCGACTTGTACATCTCATCGACTGACTCTCCGAACTCTTCGTCATCGTCCGCAGTGATCTCTGTCCCCGCCATAGTTCTATTGGGTTGCACCCATACAACAAACAGCATATGCCATAGTATAAAAATATTTGGCAACCTTGGATGGATAACCCGTGCCGGTAGAGTACCATCGCAGTCAACTCGTTGTCCCCACGTTTCCGAAGGCGACGGTGGATTTCGCGGATCACAGACGCTCACCCAGGCACGATGGTTACAGCAGCAGTGCACGGAGTCCTTGTGGAGGTTTTCGTATTCGAGATCAGTCACAGACTTCGTCGGTTGCTAGTGGTTCGTCGAGTCACCTGCGTGCCGTTCCCCCGCACCGTGGTTCTGCAAGTAATCAAGCCACGAATCGTCGATGCCTTCGGCGACCACCGGGTCAAATTATTAGTTCGATTGAACGAACCGCTTGTCGGAATTCATCCATTTGGTGAGTTTCTCTCTCGAAAACTATTAAATAATAATCCATCACGGTCTCTGAAATTACACTACTAGATTAGTAATTCACACGGGATGACTACGAGAGGCTAAAATCGAGTTTTTCTTTGGGATTCACTTCTCTATCTGAGATGCACACCGAAATTGAAGACAACCCAGTTATTTCCATCCGTGCGTATATATGCCGTTCGGAAGAGAAAAACTATTAAAAATAGAGCCGATATCATTGGTCAATGCCTACTGATCACAATGATAATATACTAGACACGACACAGCGCTCTCTAGATATCGTTGAGTTTATTCAAGACCAAAATGGCGCAACGATGGCAGATATCACTGCCGAGCTGGATCTGGTAAAGAGTACCACCTACAAACATCTTCAAACACTGAGACATAACGGATACGTAGTCAAAGAGGGGGAACAGTACCACATCGGATTGAAATTCTACAACCTCGGCGGATACGCTCGAAGTAGGAAGAAACAGCACAAACTCGCAATAGAAACCACCCGAGAACTAGCCAACGAAACACGCGAAGAGGTCGATATGGTTGTCGAAAACGATGGACGGGGATTGATTCTCGAGGAGTCCTATCATCCGGAACACCGATATGCAGCAAGTGATGGAGGAATGGGTAACCAGGAGTATCACTCCGGAACCTATTATCACCTTCATTGCACTGCATCGGGGAAAGCACTTCTTGCAACGATGTCGAAGGAACGGGTGAATGAGATCGTTGACCGATGGGGTCTCCCACGTCGGACGGAAAACACGATCACGTCAAAGACGGAACTATTTGATGAACTGAAGGACATTAAGCAGAGGGGGTTTGCGTATTCGGACGAGGAAGCCGTCGAGGGATTACGAGCGGTTGGACACCGCGTTAAGGGAGTAAGCGGGAACACGATCTGCGCCATTTCCTTGTTCGGGCCGAGCTATCGGATGACCGATACTCGGTTTCGAAAAGAGATCCCGAAAATACTGCGATCATCGGTTGAGACATTGGAGGAGAAGATC
Source organism: Halopenitus persicus (assembly GCF_900107205.1). Lineage (GTDB taxonomy): Archaea > Halobacteriota > Halobacteria > Halobacteriales > Haloferacaceae > Halopenitus > Halopenitus persicus. The sequence continues at coordinate 290,963 of NZ_FNPC01000001.1, forward strand.
TTGAACGAGATGACTTCGGAGTATTGATAAATTCTATATATAATATAAATGATAAATAAAATTCCAATATATAACAAGTATATTAGTATTAGAATTATTTGTAACTCTAGATAAGAGATCGGAAGACTGCTGACGGAGGACGCGGATCTGAGAAATAATGTGTTGGTGAGACCGCGATCCGGCGCAAATCAGCCTCGACCAGTATCAAACTGGACTAAATACGCCGTCTAACGTGACACGGTTAAACTCGGATCAGTGGAGATGGCACCCCGAACTACGATGAACACGAAATTGAATTATGATATATAAATTAAACACCAATAACTATAAATTTAAATAAATATTATATATCATAATAATCATAAGTTAATGTTTATGTAGAATTTGATACATTTTCCTACGCTATTCCCCCGCGGAGAGTCAAACCAGCGTCGAACGGGCCATCCATCCCACCGAAACGACCGACTCGAGCGCCTGGTGGCCGGTCCGTAACGCTGCTGGGCCGGATGTTCGTCTCGCTCGTCGGATATCACCCGGATTCGAGAAGAGAGTCCACAACTGAAGTCGTGGAAGTCGTCACTCGGATTCCGGCGCGTCGTAGACGTCCGCGTGTCGGCGTCCGTCGAGCCGTCCCATCTCAAGGGCGATTTCGTGGCGTTCGGCGTCGCTCTCGGCTTCCTGATACCGCTCGTACAGCGTACGGACTTCGTCATCGATCACCGTCGAGGGATCGGTACTGGGCGCCATCTCTGTGTGGTGATTCCCGGCATATCATTTTGTCAATTATGTCGAGCACACGAACGGAAGTCGGTGACTGCAGTCCCCGTGTCGACCGCGGCTTCGTCGGTTTTCTGGCGGACCGTTTCGCAACTACTGGGATCCGTTTCGATGGCGATCGGCGCAAACACTTCGTCGCAACCACATATGAACCGTCCCCCCGCCGTGCAGTACCTTATTCACGCATCCGACCCAAATCGAACCCGTATGGAAACGATCGACGTTGCCGACCTCGGCGCCGAGGACAGCCCGCAGAACCGCGCCAGCGTCGCCGACGCCCTCGGGGCGACCGACTTCGCGATGAACTACTACGCGCTCGACCCCGGCGAGGCGTTCACCGCCGGGCTCCACGCGCACCTCGACCAGGAGGAGACGTTCCTCGTCCTCGAGGGCGAGGCCACCTTCGAGACGGCCTCCGGCCCGACCGCCGAGACCGAGACGGTCACCGTCGGCGAGGGCCAGCTGGTCCGGTTCGCACCCGGCGAGTACCAGCAGGGCCGCAACGAGTCGGACGAGCCCCTCCGCGCCCTCGCGATGGGCACCCCCCAGGAGTCGACCGACGTCCGGATCGCCGGCCCCTGCGAGGCCTGCGGCGACAGCGACTACCTCGAGTTCGCGATGGTCGACGGCGCGCCCGGGGTCGAGTGTCCCGAGTGCGGGATGCAGACCGCGCTCTGAGGGTCGCGACGCGACCGACCTGCTGACTCACCCTCGTTCGTCCGGAGCGAGGATCCAGGGCTTCTCGTCGGGGTCGTACTCGGCCATCGCGCCGCTGTGGCTCCGCGTCTCCGACGCCAGGACCCCGACGTGTTTGAGCTGCTGGACGAAGTTGAACAGGACGTTGTTCCGGACGACGTCCCGCCAGACGTCCGGGTCCGCGTAGATCCGGGCCGTCTCGCCGCGCTCGATCAGCTCGCGGGCGCGCTCGGCGCCGCGGGTCGTACAGACCGCGCTTAAAAACACGTTCGGGTACTCGCGGACCAGCCGCTCGAGGAGGTCGAGGAAGTGCACCCGCGGGCCCTCGGCGCGCAGCGCCTCGAGCAGCAGCCCGAACTCGGGGTGCCGCGCGAACGCGTTCCGCAACAGGATCGCCAGCGGCGGATGCGTCTCGACGACGGTGCTCCCCCGCGTCTCCCGCTTGATCGCCCACAGCTCGTCGAGGTCCGCGACGCCGTAGCCCCGGAGGACCGTCGCCGACAGCTCGCCCTGGTCGGTGAGGCGACACGGCGATCCGGCCGCCAGCAGGCCGAGCGTCCGCGCGCTCGCGACCGCCGCGTCCCCCGCGCCGAAGCTATACTCGTCGGCGAGCCGCTCGACGAGCTCGTCCCGCGGCGTCGGTCCCGCACCATCCAGCCCGACCACGGGCGCGAGGTAGTTCAGCGGCTGCGCGAGCGTCAGCGTGGTGACGTCCCCGCCGAACTCGCCGCCCCGGAGCCGCAGCGACAGCTGTCCCTCGACGTCGGCCACCTCGGTGCTCGTCTCCGCCCGCGGGGGCGCCCGCCAGGCGCTCACGCCGTCCTCGCGGACGCCGATGACGCCAACCCCCTTCGACCGCAGCAGCGACGCGTGCGAGTCGACGGCGGTCGCGTCCCCCGCGAGGTAGGAGACGTGCGCGCCCTCCTGGTAGGTGAGCGCCTGGCCGATGCCCCGGAGCAGCCCCGACGAGCCCTTCACCTCGACCGCGAACACGCGATTGCGGTCCGTGAACCCGATCACGTCCGGGTACCGACCCCGGATGGTGATCGCGTGTCGGCGACACCGGTCCAACACGTCCGCGTACGTCTCGCTATGGGCCTCCGGGACGTGGACGAGCGGGTCGTAGTTCCGCTCCTCGAGCGCCGTGATGACGTGGTCGAACACCGCCGCCTCGTCCATACGCGGAGCCTCGATCGCCGTCATCAAGAAGCTACCGTCGTTCCGGGTGTCCGGTCCACACCGACCGTCTCCGTGGCTCCACACCGACCGTCTCCGTGGCTCCACACCGCCGCCTCCATCAGCCCGTATCGAGCACAACGCACTTCCGACCGGGGACTGAATCCGGAACGATGTCCGCCCCTGACGACCCTCCATCCGGTGACGTTCCGGCGTCCCGCCGCGCGTTCCTCGCCGCGGTCGGGACCGGAGCCGCCGCCGGGCTCGCCGGCTGCAGCGCCCTCCAACCCGACGACGAGCCGGCCCCGTACCACCACGGCGACTGGCGCACCTTCGGCGCCGGCCCGCGGAACCACAACCGCGTCGACGGCGGGACCCCGGAACCCGTCGGATTCGATCGCCTCGCACCCGGCGACTGGACGCACGTCCCGCCGGTCGTCCAGGACGGCACGGTCTATTTCGCCGCCGGCCGCGAGGTCCGCGCGCTCTCGCCCGCCGCCGCGGTCCCGGATCGCGAGGCGTGGTCGCAGTCGCTGAACGCCGAGGTCTCCGGCGCTCCCGCCCTCGATCCGGATCGGGACCGGCTCTACGTCCCGACACGGACCGTTCGAACGACCGACGCGCCGGACCCCGCGCCGGCGTCCCTGACCGCGCTCTCGATGCGCGACGGGGCGCTCGCCGGGTCGGTCCGCGTCGGCGACCGCGCGACCTACGGCGTCACCGTGGCCGACGGCGACTGCTACGTGCGCAGCGCCACCGCCTGCGTCAGGCTCGACCCCGACGGGGGCGAGCGCTGGCGGCGCCCGCTCGATCCTCTCATCTACGACGAGTACAACCTCGGCGACTCCACCGCGACGCAGATCGCGCCGGCGGTCGCCGGCGACGCCGTCTTCGTTCCCGACCGCGACGCGCTCGTGTGCATCGACCGCGAGCGCGGGACCGAACGCTGGCGCGTCCCCGTGGACACGCCCTACGCGGCCGCAGTCGTCGACCCGGGCGGCGTGATCCAGACCGGCTGGCGGGAGACCGTCGCGGTCGATCTCGCGGGCGAGGTTCGCTGGCGGCGCGACCTCCACAGCCGGGCCCCGGTCGCGGTCGGCGACGGCGACGTCTACGTCGCCGCACACGACCTCCACGAGCTGGATCCGGCCTCCGGCGAGACGACCTGGCAGGCGCACCTCCCGAGCGAGGGGACCGCCGCGCCCGTGGTGACCGACGACGACGTGCTCGTCGCCAGCGGCGACCTCCGCGCGTACCGCCGGGACCGGGACGGACTCCTCACGCCGGACCGCGTCCGGTGGCGGTACGACGGCGTCCACGCGACGACGTACGCCTCCCCGGTGATCGCGGCCGGCCGCGTCCTCGTCGCGAGCCCCACCGGCCTGGTCGCGGTCCGCGCCGTCGACGCCCCGAACGGGAGCGAATGATCGGCCGGTTCCGGCCCGATCACGCCAGCCGCCGGTTCACCATTCGTCATCCCGATCGCCGCAACAACAGACCGCCGACGAGCCCGGCCAGGACGGCGATCCCGGCGAGTGCCGCGAACAGCACCGCCGGCGACCAGCGCGTCAGGATCGCGCCGGAAAGCGCCGAGCCGCCGGCGCCGACGCCGAAGATCGCGACGTAGGTCCAGCCGAACGAGAGCCCGCGCAGATCCCGCGGCACGTGTTTCGAGACGACCTCCTGGTTGACGGGCCCCTCGAGGAAGACGAAGAAGCCGAGCAGTCCGGAGACGACGAGGAGCGGCCCGGCGCCCGCGTTCGCCGCCGGCAGGAACGCGAGGGCAACGAGCACGAGGATCCCGAAGTTGGCGACGAGCACGCGCTCGGCGGGATACCGGTCGACGAGCCTCCCGCCGACGTACTGGCCGACGCCGCCGAGCAGGAGCAGCCCGGAGTAGACGTACTGGCTCGGTTCGAGCGATCGCCCGCCGACCACGACCGGATCGAAGACGGCGACCCCGGCGAGCACGTCCGGGAGGAACGTGAACACGCCCCGATAATAGAGCCCGTAGAGCCCTCCGATGACGAACACGAGGAGGAAGCCCCCGACGAACAGGCGCCGGGAGCCGGCCGCGAACTCCCGGAGGGTGCCGTCCACTTCCCGGTCGGCCGTCTCCGATTCGTCGGTCTCCCGGTCGGCCGTCCCCGATTCGTCGGTCTCCCGGTCGGCCGTCCCCGATTCGTCGGTCTCCCGGTCGGCCGTCCCCGATTCGTCGGTCTCCCGGTCGGCCGTCTCCCGGTCGTTCGTCGCGTCGCCCCCGGCCGTTTCGTCGAACTCCAGTCCGAGCGCGACCACGACGGCGAGCGCCACGGGAACGACGAGGAGGGCGGCGACGGTGCGCCAGTCGAACGCCGCCAGCAGGATCGCGCCCAACAGGGGCCCGGTCGCGACGCCGACGTTCCCGGCCGCGCCGTGATAGGCGAAGGCCGTCCCCCGCTCCGTCGCGCCGCGGCTGATGAGCGAGAGCCCGGCGGGATGGTAGAGGCTGGCTGCGATCCCCCAGACGAGCAGGCCGACCGACAGCGTCGCCAGGTTCGGGGCGGCGCTCACGATCAGGAAGCCGCCGCCCATCCCCGCCATCGAGGCGACGACGAGGCGCTTGCCGCTGATCCGGTCCGAGAGGATGCCGCTCGGGAGCGCGCCGACGCCGGTGGCCGCGTAGCTCGCGCCGACGATCGCCCCGAGGAACGCCGGCGTCGTCGAGAAGGCGTCGAGCCAGACGACCACGAGGATCGGGATGACGAGCTCGTAGGTGTGGAAGGTCGCGTGTCCGAGCATCGTGAACCCGGTCAAGGCCCGATCGTTCCGGTTCATCCGGTGAGTCGTCCGATCCCTCACCCAGGGGCGTGCTAAAGCTATCGCCGACTCCCGACGGTCGCCGGGGCGATACACGCCGCCCGCACCGACACGCGTCGCTCGCGTCGCTCGCGCCGGTTGACCGCCGCGTCGCGAACACGTTCGGGGGAAGGTCCGCGGGGACGGAACGAGAACGCGGCGTATGGACCGACCACGACTCACGACGCTGTTGACCTGGGCGGTCGTGGGGACCTACCTGCTCGTCGCGCTCGGAGCGACCGCCGCCGCGGACGCCGGCCCGGCGCTGGCCGCGGCCCACCACGTCGCCGCCGTCCTCGTCGGCCTGCTGCTGGTCGCGACGGCGGTCGTCGCCCGCCGCGCGGCGGCAGCACGCGGCGTCCGGATCGGCACGGCGGCCGTCGTGGTCGCCTACCCGGTCCAGGCCGGCATCGGGCTGGCGGGGCGCTCCGGCGTCAGGCCCTTCGGCGGGCGGCTCCACCTGCTCGGCGGGATCGCCGTCTTCGCGGTCCTCCTGGCGACCCTGATCCACCGGCTGGAGACGACCGCGGGCGCGTCGGTTGCCGATGACGAACTGATCGACGCGGAGTCCCCGACCGATCGCTCCGCGACCGCTTCCGCGGCCGACTCGGCTGGGGACGCCCTCGCGGTCGACTCGGCTGGGGATGCGCCCGCGTCCGACTCCCGGTCGACCACGCTCGGCGACCGCCTTCGGGCGTATCTCGAGCTGACCAAGCCGCGGCTGATGTGGTTGTTGTGTCTGCTCGCGCTCGCGGGGATGGGGCTGGCGACCGCGACCGGCGCCGCGCTCGACGGCGTGACGGTCGTCGCGACCCTCGGCGGGGGCGTCCTGGCGATCGGCGCCGCGGGCACGTTCAACCACGTGTACGAACGCGACCGCGACCGGCGGATGCGCCGCACCGCTGACCGCCCGGTCGCCACCGACCGGGTCGGGGTTCGACGGGCAGTCGCCTTCGGCGTGCTTCTCGTCGCCGTCTCGATGGCGATCCTGCTCGCGTTCGTCAACGTTCTGGCGACCGTCCTGACCGCCCTCGCGGTCGTCTACTACGCGTACGTCTACACGGTCCTGCTGAAGCCGACGACCCGATGGAACACCGTGATCGGCGGCGGGTCGGGCGCTCTGCCGGCCCTGATCGGCTACGCCGCGGTGACCGGCACCGTCGGCCTGCCGGCGGTCCTGCTGGCGGTCGTCGTCTGCTGTTGGACCCCGGCGCACTTCTACAACCTCGCGATCGCCCACCGCGAGGACTACGCCCGCGCCGACTACCCGATGTTACCGGTCGTCGCCGGCGTCTCGACCGCGCGGCGGCGGATCCTCGCCTGGCTCGGGATCACCCTTGTCGCCGCGGCCCTGCTGGGCACCGTCACCGACCTGGGCCTCCTCTACGCGCTCGCGACCACGGCGCTCGGGGCGGTGTTCGTCCGCAGCGTGGTCCGGCAGTACGACGCCGATCGGCGGGCGGGTGACGTGGGCACCGACGCCGACGCGCCGGCCGCGAACGACGCCCGCGCGGCCGCCTACCGGAGCTTCCACGCCTCGAACGCCTATCTCGGGGCCATCCTCGGGGCGATCCTCCTCGAGACGCTCGCGTTCTGACCGTCCACCATCGTCGCGGTGAACCGCGCGGGCGACCGGTTCCGCCGGCACGCACGGGCGACCGATGCCGCCGGCACGCACGGGCGACCGATGCCGCCGACACGCGCGGGAGACCGGTTTCGCCGCCACGGCACCCGAATCGATTCGCCCCCGTTTCCGCGATCCGAAAGCGTCGGTCGAACATGTACGCGACAACCCCCACGAGGGACCTGTGAGTATCCCGTGGTGTGAGCGACCGATGAGCAACGAACCCACTCGTGACGCCGCCGACACCCCGGCGATGCAACGGTTGTACGACCGCATCTGGCTGCTAGCCGTGGCCGCGTTCGTGTTCTTCCTCGTGGCCTACGTCGGCTGGGGGCTGCTCGACCTCCTGTCGCTGCCCGTGAGGTGATCACCGATGAGTGACCCGCTCGAGGACCCCGACGACGACTGGTGGAACTCGCCGGTGAATCGCCGCGAGAGCATCTGGCTCGGACTGGCCGGCGCGTGGTCGGTCGGCATCTTCGCCTGGATGGCCGGCTTCACCCAGTTCGGCGACCAGAACCCGATCGGCACGACCTACGACGTCGACCCCGAGCAGTATCAGGAGCGCGTGGCCGAGTACAAGGAGGCCGCCGAGGAGACCGAGGACGGCCTGGTCCCGCCCGGCGATTCCGTCTACGTCGGCGCGATGCGATTCAACTGGGACGGCCTCCCGGCCGTGCTCGAGGCCGGCCGCGAGTACGACATCCACCTCGGCGCCTACGACGTCCAGCACGGCTTCTCGGTCCGGCCGGAGGAGAACCTGAACAAGCAGATCAACCTCCAGGTCTTCCCCGGGTCGGAGTGGGTGATCCCGATGACGTTCGACGAGCCGGGCACCTACCACGTCGTCTGTAACGAGTTCTGCGGCCAGGGACACCGAACGATGCACGGCCGGTTCACGGTGGTGGAGGGATAGCATGTCGGCGATCACCTCCCTCTTCCGGAACGACTACGATGCGGACGGCTTCCGGACCTGCTCGGTGACCGGGCTCGACGTCCACCGGTCGGTGGAGAACCACGTGAAGCTGTTCGGGCTGACCGCGGTGATCGCGCTGGCGGTCGGCGGCGTCTTCGCCTTCACCGTCGCGATGACGCGCTGGGAGTTCATCGGCTTCCTCGACCCGGGCAGCTACTACACGCACCTGAGCCTGCACGCGTGGAACCTGCTCATCTTCTGGATGGTCTTCATGGAGATCGCCATCCTCTACGTCGGCGGGCCGATGGTGCTCGGCCGGAAGCTTCCGCTGCGGCGGCTCGCGAGCGCCGGCTGGGTGATCATGGCGCTCGGCGCGGTCGGCGTCAACGCGTCGATCCTGCTCACGGAGGCGCCCAACGAGGCCCCGCTGTTGACGGCGTACGTCCCGCTGCCGGTCTCGCCGTGGTTCTACGGGACCGCCATCGTCTTCCTGTTCGGGACCACGATCGCGGCGCTGCCGTTCTTCGCGACGATCTGGTTCGAGACCCGAGGGACCCGTCGGTCGCTCCCGCTGGTCGCCTTCGGCGCGTTCATCACCGGCATCATCGCCGTCGAGGCGATCCTCGGCGGGATCGCCGCCTTCGCGTACGCGCTGGCCTGGCGGGTCGACCTGATCGCCGCCGTCGAGCCGGGGATCTACCGGCAGCTCTACTGGATCATCGGTCACGGGAGCCAGCAGATCAACCTGCTCGCGATGATCACCGTGTGGTACTTCCTGACCCACGTCGTGGGCGGCGCGGTCGTCGTCTCCGAGAAGGTCTCCCGGACGGCGTTCGTGTTCTACCTCTTCTTCATCAACCTCGGGGCGGCCCACCACCTGCTGGTCGACCCCGGCGTCTCCGCCGGCTGGCGGATCTGGAACACCTCCTACGCCTTCTACGGCGCGGCCTTCGCGAGCATGATCCACGCGTTCGCCATCCCGGCCGGGATCGAGGCCGGCCGTCGTCGCCGCGGCCAGGGCGGCGGGCTCTTCGGCTGGCTCACCTCCGCGCCCTGGGGGAATCCCGTCTTCGCCGCCACCGTCTTCAGCATCATCCTCTTCGGCTTCCTCGGCGGGATCACCGGCGTCGTGATGGGCCAAATGCAGGTCAACATGACCTGGCACAACACCTTCGCGGCGGTCGGGCACTTCCACGCGACCGTCGTGCTCGGGACGACGCTGGCCTTCATGGGGCTCGTCTTCTTCGTCATCAAGACGATGTTCCGCCGCGACTTCGTCTCGAACACGCTGGCGTCCGCGGTGCCGTACGCCTACGCCGGCGCGATGAGCATCGTCACGCTGATGATGATGTACGCCGGGATCCTCTACGGCGTCCCGCGGCGGACCGCCGAGGTCGTCCGAAACATCCCCGGCTCCGAGTTCAGCTTCGCGGCGGCGATCCCGATATTCATGATCTTCGGGATCTTCGCGGTGGTGGCGATCGCCTCCGGCGCGCTGTTCATCCTCGTGTCGGTCGGCTCGCTGCTGTTCGGCGACCGACTCCCGGGCGGCGACGACGGCGGGCTGTTGCCCGAGGGTGGACTCCACGCCGACGGCGGGCAGCCGATCCACGCGGTGGAACTCCGCGGGACCTTCACGCTGTGTCTGGTCTTCCTCGCCGTCTTCATCGCCATCTACGTGCTGAACTGGTACCTCGTGACGCAGCTGTGGTCGATCGGCGCGTAGGCGCCGGTCGTCGCCCGGCCTCTGCCGGGTTCGCGACGACTGACCCGCTAACCGAACGCCCCTGATAAACGCTCCACCGACCGCACGACTGAACGCCTGATAAACGCTCCACCGACCGCACGACTGAACGCCTGATAAACGCTCCACCGACCGCACGACTGAACGCCTGATAAACGCTCCACCGACCGCACGACTGAACGCCTGATAAACGCTCCACCGACCGCACGACTGAACGCCTGATAAAGACCGCACGACTGCACGACAGAACGCCTGATAAACGCTCCACCGACCGCACGACCGAACGCCTGATAAAGACCGCACGACCGAGTGACCGACGAATGACCCCACGACCCCACGACCCCAACGAATGACCGACACCCCACGCATCCATCTCCCGATGCAGCTCGGCGGCATCGTTCGCCAGGCCTGGCGGAACCTCCTGAGCGTCTACTACACCAACACGCCCGTGTGGCGCTGGCTCAAAAGCGGCGCGCTCGTCTTCCTCGGGTTCTTCCTGTGGATGGGCGGGAACGTGCTGTTGGCCTACTGGACCGACGCGATCGTCCTGCGGTACGCGATGGCCTACGGCTTCGTCCTGCTCGCGTGGGGGCCGTTCACCCACCTGCTCGTCGTCCCGGCCGTGATACGGCTGCGTCGGACCGCCGAGCATCCCGTCGTGCGGCGGATCGCGCGTCACGGGTCGAAGATCAACTTCGGGACGTTCCTCGTGATCGTCGCGGTCGTGGGGACGATCGCGCCGGGCGTGATGCTGCTCGACTTCTCGTCCGGCTTCGGCGCCGACGCGGGCGGGGACGTGACCGCGGAGCTGACCTGTGAGACGGGCGCCGACGCCGTCAGCTGCGAGCTCGAGACGAGCGAGGGCGTCGACCACGTCGTGCTCACCTCCGGCGGGGAGGTGCTCGACCGAAGCGACGAGCCGCCGTACGCGGTCTCGGCATCCCGCGATGCCCTCTCGGACGGCCCGTCCGGCGCGCAGTTCGAGATCGAGCTCCGTGACGCGAACGGCGACACCCTGCGGCGGTTCGTGCGCACCGTCTGAACGCGCCGCTCGGACGGCGCGTGTCGGAGCATTGTTATGAGGATCTGGCACCGTTGAAACCCTCAACGGGGGATATATTCTGACCCATACGCGGTCTACAGGGGGAACGGGCGAAGCACCGTTCCGAGAAGTCCAATGGCTAACTGACGGGGATACCTGGAAAAGACGGGGGCGGTTAAGGCATCTCGGGACACCGTTTCAGAAGGATCAGTCACGTCGATACTGTGGAGTCGTCACGGTCATTGATAGCGGTAAGTAGAATAGGAGATGCTCCCGCCCGAGGGAGCCCGGAACCGGTCGATCAGTCTGCCTGTTTTCAGGCATAGTGGCTTTCGCCATCAGATAACTCCACGCAACGTTAATGCGGAAATGATCTTTGACGAGGTCTTCCGGGTACGTCTTACAAAGGGTCTCGTAAATGGAAACCCCCTGACGACGTGCACGTTCACACCTCGGTTCCGGGTAAAACTCCCGCGTGAAAAACGCATACACCTGCGGGATTTCAAAGATACCATCCACGATCTCCTCGATCGAAACCGAACGATCGACGTCGTCACGAATCATATCGGTATTGATACAGTCCGCGATCGTCTCCACCGCTTCTAACTCAGGACCCGTTTCCGCTCGACGCTCATAGTCCGAGAAATAATCGACACAACACGCCGGATATCCGTGGAGAACCCCTTGATACTGCTCGAAACCGGCACGGTCATCGTTCATCACTGCTTCAATATTCCGTTGCAAGATCTCGGTAGGTTCCGGAGCATCTTCATCTCGGAAAAAGTAGAGACGGCCACCGTAGTTGACGTTTCCACCTGCTCTCAGCCATTCCGGGACGACGAAACAGGTTTCCGGGAAATTCCTTTTGAGATACTGTACTTCGGGTATTTGCTGAAGAACACGACGGAACTTCGCCGACGCTGATTCGAGATTTTCCCGAGTAAACGAGTCGAAGTCAACCTGTATTTGACGATAGAATTCGCGCGATCGGGATGCAACGTTCCGACGCTCGGTTATCGAAGAGGCCTCAACAGCCTGGAGCGCTAATTCTTGACCTCGAAAGTAGTTTGTATCCAGTTGAATACTGGCACCACGTCGTTCCCGTTCAAGTACCGCTCGTGTATCCAATGCAGCAAAGGTCGGAAGAGCTGCACTGCCGTCTCCGTTTGACGGTGACATAGGGAATAGTAACCAACTATACCGCTACCCGGAATATATCGTGCGTTTCTAATGGTTTCATACTGGATTTGTAGCCACTTTTGAGTTGATATATGATCAGTTGATCGACATCATCAGCAGCATCATCATCAGCAGCATCGTGATATCCGGACGTTTCTACGCACCTCGATCGGTATAGCTACGAAATTCGATGGACAGACGTCGTCTCAGCTGTCTCCGTTTTCGAACATTTTTGAACGCTACTTTGTCCACCTGATTTCATACTCGAGTTCGTACCGTTGCTCGCCGGTTTCCGAATCCGTGAGGCGTTCAAGTTCGACTTCGAATCGGGGATTTTCCGGAACGGTAACGGTCCGCTTTTCGGTATCATTCGCCAACCGGACACTCCCTGATTCGATCTGATCGGCAGCATCACGTAGCGCTTCAGTGATTTCCGCTCTCGTCACTCGTTCCTCAGTTTTGAACAGTTGTTCTTCCGGCATTAGTATTCAGGTCGCTGGGCTCGGATGATCTCTCCGAACTGTTGTTGTTCGTCGGCCAGTAGTTCAGTCATATCATCAGCGGTAATGATTCCGACGAGGGCATCGTCTTCACGGATGGGGAGTCGCCGGATACCGTGTTCAGCCATCAGGTTAGTCACCTCGTAGAACCCAGCACCGGGCTCAGCTGTACGGAGATCGTCGGTCATTACGTCTTCGGCAGTCCGGTCGGCCGGGTCAACCTCCTCTCCGAGAACGCGAACGGTCAGGTCTCGGTCCGTGACGATCCCGACGGGAGTATCATCATCCGTGATCACGACGCTCCCAACGTTCTCCTCGTCCATCGTCGCTGCGAGTTCGGCGACGGGAGTATTCGGATCAGCTGTGACGGCGTCGCTTCGTGCGAGGTCTTCGACGGGCATAGGAGTTCTCTCCATAAACAAGTTTGAGGATTAACAACTTCAAATGTATCACCATTCTTAATGCCCCGAAATAGAGCCATCATTTAAATATTAAATATGTGATATAACCCGGAGGATGAAAAATATTCAGACCACCGAAGGATGATACAAAACCTGCTAATTCTTCCCTGGGTGTTCAGATTCGTAGAAAAGTTTACACTATTCAGAACGGATAGTCAGATATGGAGATTGATTGGCGGAATTCCGGCGGTATCGTCGCACTCGGCTCGTTGGCGATCGCGTTAGTGTTGACGCTGGCTGGTATTGAAACGGTAGCAGGATACGAGGTTCTTTCCGCTGAGCAATCGGCATTCGGATTCCTCGCAGCGGGAAACTTCAGCCTCGGTGTGCTGTCCGCAGGTATCTTCTCGGTCGGGATCTTCTCTGCAGGCGTCTTCTCCGTCGGAATATTTTCGGTCGGGATCTTTGCTGTAGGGCCGTTTGCGTTCGGAATCTATGCCATCGGATTCTACGCGGCACAACGGTATGTGACGTCCTCGACAGAGCGTACTAACTAATGGCTCCATTAACGGCTATATCCATCCGTACCGAGTGTTCCGTGAGCGTCGGAACGCGGGCTGGTGTCGCGTCTCGAATACTTTCGGACGATCAATCGTCAACCGACCGCCGCGTTCCGCCCGGACGAGCACGGCGAACTTAAATAGCCGACGAGCCTCGATTCGCCCGTTGATGTTCGACCACATCCTGTTCCCGACCGACGGCACCGAGCGGACGGACGCGGTGCTCGAGTACGCCCTCGACATGGCCGAGACCCGGGACGCGACGCTGCACGTGCTGTCCGTCGTCGACGACCGCTCCTTTCTGACCCTCGACGACGACCGCGTCGACGAGGTCCGAAGCGACCTCGAGGCACAGGCCCGGTCCGCGGTCGACGCCGCCGTCGACGCCGCGGCCGACCGGGGGATCCCGACGACCTCCGCGGTCGACGTCGGGGACCCCTCGCCGGCGATCATCGAGTACGTCGAGGAGGCCGGGATCGACCTCGTGGTGATGGGAACCAGCGGCGACAACTACGAGCGGAACATCGTCGGCAGCGTCTCCCAGCGCGTCGTCAAGCAGTCCCCGGTGCCGGTGTTGACCGTCCGTATCGAGGAATAACGGCCCGCAAGCGCCGCTGTGGGTTCGTCCGTCGGTTGCCGGTCAGAACGCCGGGCCGGATGCTTCGGAGGCCGGGTCGGACGTTCCGGACGCCGAGTCGGACGTTCCGGACGCCGAGTCGGGTGCCTCGGACGCCTCGGACGCCTCGGACGCCGGGTCGTCGTCGAGCACCGGCCGCGTCGAGTTCGTCACCACGATTGCGCTGCTGGCGGCCATCGCCAGGGCGGCGAAGAACGGGTTAAGCGCTCCCGAGACCGCCAGCGGGATGGCCACCGCGTTGTAACAGAGCGCCCAGGCAACGTTCTCGCGAATGCGCCGCCGCGTCCCGGCCGCGAGCTCGAAGACCGTCTCGACCGTCCGGAGGTCATCGCCGGTGATCACCACGTCCGCTGCCTCGACCGCCCGAGCCGTCCCGTCGCCCAGCGCGATCCCGAGATCCGCCGCCGCCAGCGCCGGCGCGTCGTTGGTCCCGTCCCCGACCATCACGGTCGTCCCGTCCGCGACGAATCCCCGAACCGCCTCGAGCTTCCCGTCCGGCGGGACGCCGGCGAAGACCTCGTCGACCGCCGGGTGGCCCCGAAATCGGTCGGCACGCGGCCCGTCGTCGCCGGTGAGGACCACGACCTCGCGGTCGGCGAACGCCTCGAGCGCCGCCGTCCACCCGGCCCGGTCGCGGTCCGTCACCACGATCACGCCGCGGGCAGCGCCGCCCCAGCCGACCGCGATCGGCAACGCCCCGTCGTCCGTGGCGGCGTCGACGCGCTCGGCGAGGGCGGCCGGCAGCGGCCCGCACTCGCGCTCGACGAGATCGGGCGTTCCGACGACCACGCGCTCGCCCCCCGCGTCGGTTCCCGCCGTTTCCGATGGGATAACCCGATCGTCACGAGCGGCGTCCACGAGCGTCCCCGAGACGCCCATCCCCGGATGGTGCGTGAACGATTCGACCGTGGGACCGTCGGTCCCCGATGCGGCCGATGCCGCTGCTCCGCCCGTCTCGGTCGTCTCGACCACGCCGCCGCTCTTCCCGCCGCCGTCAGCTCTGGCGGCCGCCGCCTCGTGGATCGCGTCGGCGACCGGGTGGTCGGCACGGCGTTCGACCGCGGCGGCGCGGGCGAGGGTCCGGTCGTCGCCGTGGACCGCGCCCACCCGCATCTCCCCGGCGGTGAGGGTGCCGGTCTTGTCGAAGACGACCGTCTCGGCCTCCCGCGCGGACTCGAAGACGGACCCGTCCGTGACGACGACGCCGCGCGCGATGGCGTCCCGCAGGCCTCCGGAGACGGCCAGCGGGGTGGCCAGCCCCATCGCGCACGGGCAGGAAACGACGAGCACGGTCAGCCCGGCGAGCATCGCCGCGGCGACCGTCTCGCCGGCCACGAGCTGCCACGCTGCGACCGCCAGCCCGAGCGTCAACACGACCGGCACGAAGACGGTCGCCAGCGCGTCGACGAACCGCTGGATCCCGGGCGTGGTCGTCTGGACTTCCCAGAGCGCGGCGGCGAGGCGGTCGGCCGTGCTCTCGGCGTCCTCGCCGACCCGGACCGCGATCGCGCCGCCCGCGGCTCCATCGTCGTTGCCGTCCCCGCTTTCGCACCCGGCGTCCCTCCCTCCATGGCCGACGTCGCCGAGCACCCTCGCCCCGCCGACGACCTCCTCGCCCGGCTCCGCCCGGACCGGCAGCGACTCGCCGGTGATGACGGACTGGTCGACGTCGGCGACCCCCTCGATCACGGTCCCGTCGACCGGCACGCGCTCGCCCGGCGCGACCCGGATCCGGTCGCCGGGCTCGAGGGCTCCGATCGGGACCGTCTCCCGACCGGCGTCGGTGATCCGCGTCGCCGACTCGACGCGGGCGGCCGTGACCGTCTCCAGCAGGTCGGTCGCCCGCGAGCGAACCCGGCCCTCGTAGTAGCGCCCCAGCGAGACGACCATCACGACCGCGACGGTGACGTCGTAATAGAGGTGCGTGCTCCCGGTCGCGAGCGCGAGGGTGCTGTAGGCGTACGCCGACAGCGCGGCGACGGTCACGAGGAGGTCCATATTGGGCCGGCGCGCCCGGAGGCTCACGTACGCCCCCCGAAGGAGCGGCGCGCCGGTGGTGGCCACCAGGATCGTCGTCACCAGGGCGATGAAGACCAGCGGCAGGTATCGACCCACCGGCGTGGTCGTGTCGATCGCCAGCACGTTCGTCTCGATCCCGAGGTAGCTGGGATACAGCGAGAGGACGTACCACGGCATCACGAGCATCGCGAGGAAGCCGCCGATCGCGAGCCGCTCGAGCGTCGGGTCGGTCGACCGGCCGCTCGTGGAGCCGGGGTCGCCTTCCCGGCGAGCCGGTTTCGCGTCGTCGCCGTTGGATCGCTTTCCGGTCCCGTCGGTCGTCCGCTCCCCCTCCATAAACCGGAGCGCGTAGCCGTACCCCGAGAGGGCCTCCGGGAGCGCCTCGCGGTCGATCTCGTCGGGGTCGTAGACCACGCGGGCGGTTTCGGTGCCGTAGTTCGCCTGCACCGCGTGGACGCCCGCCACGTCGTCGCCGCGCAGGCGGAGGAACGCCTCGCAGGTCGTACAGTGCATCCCCTCGACCGCCAGGTAGGCCTCGGGAGCATCCGGTGCCGCGTTCGCGTCGGAGTCGGACACGACGCCGTCCGACGCCGCCTCGAGTGCGGCCGCGCCGCTTCCGACGCCGTCCGCTGTGCCCCCGACGCCGCCCGCTGTGCCTCCGACGTCGTCCAGGTCGTCGAGCCGTCGGGCCACCTCCAGACAGCCCCGACAGCAGAACGCGCCGTCGACGTCGCTGGCCGTGACGGGCTGGTCCGGAGTCGGGAGGCCACAGAGCCGACAGTCGCTCATCGTCGATCGGTTGTCGGGCCGTCCCGGAGTCGCTGTCCACGAACGTGTTCGGGGTGGTCTCGTTCGATCCCGGAGCGACCGCTCGGCAACCGCATCTTCCCCGACCGCCGGATATATTTCGCCGCCGACGGAACCGTCGCCCGGCGATGATCATCATCCACGCGACGTTCCCGATCGATCCGGACGAGCGCGAGCGGGCGCTCGAGCTGGCCGCGGACCTCGTCGCCGAGACGACCGAGGAGCCCGGGGCGATCGAGTATCACGCCGCGACGGACCTCGAGGACGAGACCGTTCTCCGGTTCGTCGAGCGCTACGAGGACGCGGCCGCCTTCGAGGCGCACGCCGACTCCGAGCACTTTCGGTCGTTCGCCGACCGACTCCCCGAGCTGCTCGACGGCGAGCCCGAGGTGATGCGGTTCGAGGTCGCGGACGCCGCCGAGCTGGAGCTCTAGTCGGGTCGCCGTACCCGGCGTCCCGGAAGCACTCCCGGCGACGTGCTCGGTTCGGGGTTACGACCCGCCGACCGCCACCAGAACTATGTTGGGTTCGGATCATATATTATGAAATTAGTATGGATAGACGATGGCCACGCGTCGACGCGTCCGGGCGCTGGCCCGATCGGTCCCGATTCCGGACTAGGATCAACGAGGACCTCCTCGGCACGCTGTTGCTCGCGGGGTTGGGCACGGCGCTATCCGGCATCCACCTCGAACACGTCGTCAGCCACGAGACGTTCTCGCCGGTGGTCCTGCTCGTGGGCGTCATCCCGCTCGTGGTCTCGCTCGCGGTCGTCGCCGCCGCGCTGGGCCTGCGGACCGCGGCCCCCCGCATCCCGCCCGGTCGCGTCTGGTGGTGGGCCTACGGCGGCGCGGCGACGATGGGCGCGGTCGCCAGTCTGGTCGTGTTCGACCAGGGCATCGCCGTCGAGTCGGTCTATGAAACCCGGTACGTGCTCGCGACCGTTGCCGCCGGCGGCGCGCTCGGCGGGACGCTCGTCGGGATCTACGACGCCCAGCGCGTCCGCCGGTCGCGACGGATCGAGACGATCCGCGGCCAAAGTATATAAGATATGAGTAAGACCCTATGCTGTGCGAAGGGCGGACCGTGAGAGTACGGCCGGTTAGAACATTGATACCCGCCTGTGCCTGCGTGTATAAGTAACTCCCTCTCCGAAATTTATACTGTGAGGTTAGGGTTTCCAGAGATGCCACTGTGTACTACTGTGTACTACTGTGTGGTCCGTGTGTGTGTCTGAAGGAATATCACGGGAAACATACCGTCAATACTGAAAGTGATTGTAAGGTCACTGAGCTACTGTGTGTAGTTTCTGAGCGGGCGAATATTCTAGAGTACAGAAAGATTAAAACAGGGAGTATGGAGAGTTTAGAAGTTATTAGAGGGTCTTTAGAGAGTTTAGAAACCTTGAATAGAGAAACAAGAACACAGATACCCCTCCCTCTATGAACTTTTCCTCACAGGCTACTACTGGGCGATCCATCGTTGCGGTGATCGCCTTGAGAAAGTAGAACCTGCGCGTGAGATAGATCCTTAAATTACAGCATAGTCTCTATAATTGGTTTTATTGCTGTCTAATTTTCATAGTCGTCTGAAGGGGGGGAAAAGAGTCGGCAATAATTTCCGGAAAGTCTAATAGCAATAATGTCGTCTCAAGGCTTGTAGTGTGGTTTTAGCATAGGGTATATAAACCCATTACCATTAATAGGAGTAGACGGTAAGCACGAACGACCGTAGATTGTGGGGCCATATCTTCACGACGAAGGTAGAGCTCCCGGATGCTTTGAGCAATAGCCCGGTTTCTCGTCATCTCGGTGAACTTCTACTGCTGTCGAACTAAGACAGTGGGGAGTAGTGATCTGTGACCGTACCTAAGGGGGTATGGCATATGTGACAGAGGATTAGGATTTGGGTGAGCGGATAAGCTGAAAACTCCGTCAATTGGTCGTTGCCCCTGATTAAGGGGGGAAACTGCAATTTTACATTGTGCGATACATCGTTGCGTAATATCGCGACGAAAGGTAAAACGCGAAAAGGCCAGACTGTTATCCATCGTTGCGGTGATAACCCCTGAAAGAGAGAGGGAACGGTCGGCTACTCTCTGGTACGTTCGAAGACAGCCATAGCAGAGTCTTCTAATTCTTTAGTGGTATTAGCGAGTGGTATATCCCCGTCAGATTCGGCTTTCATACGTAGTTCCTTGAGATTCTGCGCAAGTACCAACGAGCCTTTACGGTATTCGTCAAGTTCCCTGTGCGCTTCCTGTAGATCGCCGGCTATCTCCCGAAGGGTCATATCGGTATCTGCGTAGGAGAGTGATTCTGTAGCGATGTCGTCCGGTATTCCGATTGTGCTTTCAGACACAGAGAATTCTTTAGCGCGCTTCTACTTAGTTCTAAGGTCTTAAAGTGCCGACATTAATTCTTTGGCGGCACTTGTGGTGCGTAATGCCGCCTGTCCAAAGAAGTACGTGGAAAGGGTATCTCGATGTGTTATCTCTGGGGGTTAGACCTACCCTTCCGGTCGGAACGACCTTGAGTTTTCTTTAGCTTCGTCTTTTGACTGTTGTAGGTAAATGAGGGTTGTATCAAGATCTTCGTGGCCTAAGAGGGTTTGAAGGGTCCTAACGTCAATTCCCGAATTGATAGATTGCATAGCAAAAGAGTGGCGAAGGGTGTGGGGTGTGATTTTATGCTGTTTTCGACCGTCCGAATATTCAGCAGTAACTTCTTGAAAACCGGCGTTTTCAGCAGCTTGTTTCACTATCCGATTGATCGAATCTGCGGAGATATGGGTACTGTCGTTGGTTGGGAATAGGTAATCGGATTCATCGGCATATGTCATACTTTCCCGACCGCCAAAATCAAGCCATTGATCGAGGTGAAAGCCTAAGTATTCCTCGTTGTAGGAGACAGTACGCCACTCTGGCGATTTTCGAGGTGGAATAAAAACTGAACAATCATCCCGATCAATGTGTTTAACTTTCGCGTTTATCAACTCTCCACGACGAAAACCACAATTATATAATAACATAATGATAAGTTCATTACGTAAACGGGGTGCCGGAACATTGTCGATAAGTTGTGATATTTTATCAGGTTCTAGATACGGATATTCATCTCCGCCCGATTTTTGTTGTGATTCTTTCTTTTTTGTATTTCCTCTTAGTAGACTCCTATCATCATCATCTAAATCATCATACGGGTTATCAGGTACGTCGTAGGGTATTTCACCACGTTCTGCTAATTTATCCATATCTTGATAGAATTTTGAGATAGCCGAAACACGTTGAGTGATCGTTTTGGGTGCTTTTCCATCATCGGTGTGTTTTTCGATAAAAATGAGCAGATCAACAGAATCAGCATCCCAAATTTGCTTACTACGGGCGTTTGTAAGCCACTCCCTCCAATTGCGAACGTGGTTAACGTACCTCTTAACCGTTGATTCCGCCGACTTTCTGCTACGCCGGTTTTCGTATTCCGAAAGTACGGTTTTAAAATTCATCATTCAACCCTCTTGTAGTACGTTGGACCGTCATTTATTGGACTACCAACACGTTCGACCATCCCCGTTTTGTCAGCTAACTTGGAAAGTGTGTTTATAACCTCTTTTTCATCTCGATTGATCCGTTCTGCTACCTCAACACTCGATATACTCCCGGAATGGGGAAGTACTTTGAATATCTCGTTTTTCAGGTTCGTCTTTTCAGATGCGTTAACCTCTTTTTCAAGGCTTCCGATACGTTCATCTAGATTATTGATTGATGATTCTAACCGGGTAAGAGTGTCTGTAACCTTATCTAATGCCTCTGTGTTAGCCTCTGCGGTGCGTGAGCTAACCTCTCCGGCATCTCCACCATTCTCGTCGGAAAGCTCGTGTGTGACGGCAGTACGGATTAGGCCGGAGAGACTGGAATACTCCGGGGATTCAGCTACGGCATCGTCCCATTTCTCTTTCTGTGCGGGCGAGACTGTGAGATTGACGCGCTTTCTCTCTGCCATTTCACTTCGACCAACACAGCACTATTGAATAAAACTTGTGCAATTTAGAATCGGATCGAGACGATCCACCGCGTGACCGAGGAGCTGCTGACCGTCCACACCCGCGAGGCGGTCTGTGACCGCGTCGTCGAGACCGTCGCCGCGGAGTTCGGGATGTCCCACGCCGGGATCTGGCTCCACGACGAGGACGAGGCGGCCCTCGTTCCCACCGCGCTCACCGAAGCCTCGACCGGCCTGTTCGGCGAGGACGCCGTCTACGCCGCGGAGTCCGATCCGAGCATCTCCTGGGAGGTCTTCGAGAGCGGGACCGCGCGGGTGATCGACGACGTCGACGACTATCCGCGGATCTACGACCCGGCCGAGACGCCGGTTCGCAGCGAGATCATCGTCCCGCTCGGCGACCACGGGGTCTTCAACGTCGCGGCGACGCGACGGAACGCCTTCGACGACGTCGACGCCACGACCGCCCGCATCCTGGCTTCGACCACGACCGCCGCCCTCGACCGGGCGGCCCACGAGGAGACGATCCGGCGCCACCGCGAGGAGCTGGAACGCCGGAGCGACCAGCTCGAGGCGTTCGCCAGGACCGTCTCCCACGACCTGCGGAACCCGCTGAACGTCGCGACGGGCTACCTGGACATCGCCAGGGAGACGGGCGGTGACGAGTACTTCGACCGGATCGAGGATGCGCTCGGCCGGATGGACCGGCTGATCGAGGACGTCCTCCAGCTCGCGCGGGAGGGCGATCGGATCCGCGAGGTCGACCGCGTCGACCTCGAGATCGTCGCCCGGGACGCATGGGCGTTCGTCGAGACGCCCGACGCGGAACTGGTCGTCGACGCAGACCGGGCGGTCCCGGCCGATCCCGACCGCCTCCAGCGGGCCCTCGAAAACCTCTTTCGCAACGCGGTCGAACACGCCGGCTCCGACGTGACCGTCCGGATCGAGGCGACGGCGGCCGGCTTCGCGGTCGCGGACGACGGACCGGGCGTTCCCGCGGCCGAGCGGGAGACGATCTTCGAGGCCGGTCACTCGACCGACCCCGACGGCACCGGCTACGGACTCGCGATCGTCGACACGATCGCCGAGGCCCACGGCTGGGACGTTCGCTGTGGCGAGGGCGACGACGGCGGTGCCCGCTTCGAGTTCGTCCTCGAGTGACGCCCCGCGTAACGGTCCCGCGTGACGGTCCCGAAACGTATTGGAGAGAATACACGTCCGAACGGTTAAGACCGATCTCCGGGATCCATCGGATATGCCCGCGAAGACCGGCGGATCACACGCGATCTCGGCGTTCGTCACCCTCATCATCGGGACGATGTTCTCGAAGTACCTCTGGAGCGTCGCGCCCCCGCTCGGCGAGGCCGGCGTCCTGGCGATGACCGTGATCCGCGAGTCCACCGGGATCGCCGTCCCCCTCACGGACCAGTTCGCGGGGTCCGTGGTCGTGATGGTCGGGCTCTCGTTCGTCTGGGGACTCGTGTACCACTTCTCACGGCACGGTTGAAGTCCAGGGACCGCCGATCTAGTCGATGTATCCCAACTCCCGAAGCCGGTCGCGCGTCTCCGGTTCGAGGTCGGCGTCGTGAAGCGCTTCCTGTCCGGCTTCCTCCCGCTCGTCGATCAGGAGTAGTAGCTGGCGCGCGGTTCGAAGCTTGAACCCGAGATCAGGGTCCGCGACCGACTCCTCGACGCTCTCGAGGAGCGTATCGATCGTCTCGATCGTCGTTCCCGACATCACCCGTGTTTTTGATTATTATATTGTATATATTATGAGCGTTCCCGCGGATCCGGATCGGTCGTGGGTGATATATACCGGTCCGTCCGTCGATGTGGCGGCGATCGGCTTCCGGTCACCGTGTCAACGCGGCGGCGAAGCGAGTTCGGTCGGGAGTCCGCGACTACGGGTCCCGGAGACGCGAAAAAGCGGGTCGACGAACCCTGATTCCGGTTTAAATGACGCGGTTCTGCAGGTAGTCGAGGTGCTTCGCGTTGTAGACGATCTTGACCTCCTCGGCGGCCGGGCTGCCGATGCAGGTCAGGCGGACGTTCTTCTCCTCGACCTCCTCGTCCGAGAGGATCTGCTGCATGTCCATGTCGATCTCGCCCTGTTTGACGATGGACGCGCAGTTCGCGCAGGCGCCGGCGCGGCAGGAGAACGGCCAGTCGTACCCCTGGGCCTCGGCGGCCTCGAGGATATACTCGCCCTGGTTCACGTCGAGCGTGCCGTAGTCCTCGTCGTCGAGGCCGGCGTCGGCGGCCTTCTCGAAGAGGTCGTCGTCGTCCATCGACCATCCGTGGTCGTCGAGCACTTCGTAGTTGAGGTATTCTACTGTGGGCATCACCTGCCGGTTTGACACCCACCTCATTAGGCTTTGCTGTTCGAACGGGCCGATCGACGTGGCGACCGCTGTTCGATCCCCGGTCGCGTGAACGTGTTCGGTGACCGGGCCCGGATCCGGCGCGGCCGTCCCGGGAGCGTCCCGTCGACGCGCTAGAGCTGCCGGAGGCGTTCCTCCAGGCAGACGGTGACGATCGACTTCGCGATCGCCGCGCCGCCCTCGATCGGATCGAGCTTCGTCTCGCCCGCGCGCTCGCCGTAGGCGATCGGCAGCTCACGGACGTCGTAGCCGCGCACCAGCGGCCGGATCAGCAGCTCCGCTGAGAGGCCGGTGTTCTCGGTCCAGTCGATGGATTCCACGACCTCGCGGCGGTACGCCCGCATCCCGGTCGTCGTGTCGTGGACGCGCGTTCCCATCAGGAGACTCGCGATCGCGGCGAAGGCGTGGTTGCCGAACCGGTTGAACGCCGGCATCGTCTCGGCGCCGTGGTAGAGCCGGTCGCCGCTGACCACGTCGGCGCCGTCGTTGATCGCCTCGAGGAACGCCGGCAGCCGCTCCATCGGATAGGTGTCGTCGCAGTCGGTGGTCACGACGACCGGCCGGTCGGGCGTCAGGATCGCCTCGCGAACCGCGACGCCGTAGCCCTGCGGCTCCTGTTCGATCACGGTCGCGCCGTGCTCGCGGGCGATCTCCGGCGTCCGGTCCGAGGACCCGTCCACGCAGACGACCTCCGCGCGGCCGCCCGTGACGCGCTCGATGTCCTCGAGCACCGTCCCGATGGCCGCCTCCTCGTTGTACGTTCCCATCACAACGCTCAGGTCGTCGAACGTGAATCGGTCCCCGTCGGCGGTTCCCGCGCCTGCGCCGGCGCCATCCACGTCCGTGCCTGCGTCCGCCGCGGACGCGTCCGCGTGCTCCGCGATCGGGTCGTCCCGATCGGTTGTCTCCTCGGTACCGTCGATATCAGCTGACTCGGCCCCGCTTCGGGGCTCGACTGACTGACTCATTATCTCCCCATCGGTCCCGGGGGGATTTAATCTTTTAGGTTCGCCTAAAACAGGGCGGCGGCGACCGCCGGGTCCTCACGGACCGCCGATCCCGCCGTCCCCCGTCGCTCTGGCGGCTCCTCAGTCACGAGCCGCCGAGCGCCGCGTCGATGGCCTCGGCTGCCCGGAGCGCGAGCGCGGCGATCGTCAGCGTCGGATTCATCGCGCCGGCGGTCGGGAAGACGCTGCTGCCCACGATCCAGCAGTTCTCCAGGTCGTGGGTCCGCAGGTCCGGATCGACGACGCTCTCGGCGGGGTCTTCCCCCATCCGCGTCGTTCCCATATGGTGGTAGGCCGGACCGGTGCTCTCGGCGTCGACCTGCCAGGTGATCTCCGCGCCGAGCTCCTCGAGGATCGATTCCTGGATCGCGTTCACCCGGTCGATCGTTTCGAGCGCGCGGTCGCCGACCGACCAGTGGACGTCCGGCACGGGATTCCCGTGGACGTCGGTGCGGTCGCGGTCCAGTCCGACGTAGCTGTCCTCGGAGGGGAGCTGTTCGACGAGCGCGCCCATCGCGATGTTGTTGCCGTAGGAGTCACGCAGGTCCCCGAGCAGGTCGTCGCCCCACGACTCCCCCGACAGCGCCATCTCGACCGGCGAGGGCCCCGCGTAGTTGAAGAACTCGAGCTTGAACGGCGCGGTCTCGGCGTCGGCCTCGTCATAAAACTGGTGCGACTCGCTGGTCAGAAAGCCCACGTGGTTCTGCCGGGTCGGCTCCCCGAGGAGCCCCCCGGTCCCCGCGAACAGGTGGTCCATGAAGAACCGTCCGACCAGCCCGCTCGAGTTGGCCAGTCCGTCGGGATACCGGTCGGATTCCGAAAGCAGGAGCAGCCGCGGCGTCTCGACGCCGCCGCAAGCCACCACGACGGCGTCCGCCGCCTGGCGGTGCGTCTCCCCGTCGGGGGTGACGTACTCGGCGGCGCGAACCCGCTCGCCGTCCGGCCCGTGCTCGAGCCGCTGGACCGCCGCCCGGTCGATGACGGTCGCGCCGCGTTCCTCGGCGCGCTCGATATGGACGGTGGCGTCGTACTTCGCTCCGGAGGGACAGACCGGCTGACAGGTGCCGTAGCCGACGCAGGCGCTGCGGTCGTCGTACCCCTCCGAGTTGCGCGCGTTCGGCACCGAGTGCATGTCGATCCCGAGCTCCTCGCAGGCCTCCGCGAACAGGCTGTCGCTGTAGGACGGCTCGAAGGCCGGCATCGGATGCGGCTCCTCCCGGGGCGGGGCGTACGGGTTGTCGCTGGCTCCCGAGACGCCGAGCTCCCGCTCTGCCGCCGCGTAGTACGGACGGAGGTCGGCGTAGTCGATCGGCCAGTCGACGCCGACGCCGCGCTCGCTTGCGGACGCGAAGTCGTTCTCGTGGAGCCGCATCACCATTCCCTGCCAGTGGAGCGTCGATCCGCCGACGCCCTTCACGCGGGCGTGGTTGAGCGGGTAGCCGCGGTCGCCGCTGCTCGAGTAGGCGTCACGCTCCGGGTCGCCGTCCCAGACGTCCGGCCGGCCGTAGTACGGGCGGATCGCCCGTTCCTGGCGGTCGATGCGGTCCGCGGGGTCGAACCGGGGTCCCGCATCGAGGACGACGACCGAGTGCCCGTTGGCGGCGAGCCGGTCGCTCACGATCGCGCCCGCGGGCCCGGCGCCGATCACGCAGACGTCGGCGTCCGGGACCGGCGTTCGGTCGATGTCCCGTTGGACCGGTTCCGTGCCGGCTTTCGAGAGCCCTGACGAGCCGCTCATCGGTTCGGCCCCCGCGTGTAGCTCTCCGTGCCGCCGGGGTGTCCCTGCGGGTTCTCGATGCCCACGAGCTTCCCGCCGGTCGGCGAGGCGTACAGCGCGAACAGCAGTTCGTTCACGACGTGATATCGGACCCGTTCGGCGAGGGTTCCGTCGGGGACCTCGTCGGCGACGTCCGCGCCGACCTCCCGCAGCAGGCGGTCCCGGTCGGCGGCCGGGATCGTCGGGAGCCGGCCGCCGTACCACTCCTCCGCAAGCTCGTCGAGTTCCGTCATCGTTTCGCGGATCCCGTCGGCGGTCGGCGCGGACTGCAGCCGCCCCTCGATGACCGTCCCGACGAACTCCTCGACGCCCGCGATCTCGGTCGGATAGACGGGTTCGGCCACCGCCACGAACGACTCGACGATCGCGGGGTCCGCGAGGAGCGAGTCGTCGTCCCCGCCCGACCCGTTCGACGATTCCGTTCCGGGACCGCCGTCACGGCCGTCCTCGGCGTCACGGTCGTCCCCGTCGCGAACGTGGGCGACGCCCGCGACCGCGGCCCCGCCGGTCCCCATCGCCGCGAGGGCCGCGACCGCGTCGCGTCTCGTCAGCTCCATAGGCGGATTAGGCAAACCTAATCCTTATACTCGTTGGAACGACTTCGTTCGAGTAGGAACCTTCATGCGAGACGTCCGATCGACCCTCGTCGCGGTCCGGTCACGATTCGGGTCCCTCGAGACCTCACGCGGGCTCGCGCTTCTGTGTGCGGGGATCGCGCTCGCGTTCGTGCTCCCGCTGAGCTGGCTCGTGATCGAGGCGGTCACGGTGGATCCGGAGCGCACGCGCGAGCTGCTGTTTCGTTGGCGGACGGCCGAGATCCTGCTCAACAGCCTGCTCCTGATGGGCGGCGTGACGGCGCTGTCGATCCTGATCGGGGTGCCGCTGGCGTATCTCACGACGCGGACGGACCTGCCGTTCCGCCGGTTTTTCACCGTCGCGGTCGCGCTCCCGCTGGTCGTGCCGAGCTACGTGGGCGCGTTCTCGTTCGTCTCCGCGTTCGGTCCCCAGGGGGAGTTCCACGACCTCCTCGCCCCCCTCGGGATCGAGCGGCTGCCCGAGATCTACGGCCTGCACGGCGCGATCGTTCTCATCACGCTGTACACCTATCCGTACGTCTACCTGACGACGCGCGCGTCGCTGCTCTCGCTCGACACGACGCTCATCGAGGCGGCTCGGACCCTCGACCACACGCGCTGGGAGGCGTTCCGTCGCGTCACGCTGCCGCACATTCGGCCCGCGACCGCGGCCGGCGCGCTGCTTGCGGCGCTGTACGCGATCTCCGATTTCGGCACGCCGGCGATCATGCGCGTCTCGGTGTTCACCCAACAGATCTACGTCGAGTACAACGCCTTCGGCCAGGAGTACGCGGCGATGCTCTCCCTACAGCTGCTTGCGGTGGTGCTCGTCGTGCTGGCGCTCGAACAGCGGATCCGGTCGAACCGGTCGGTCGAGGGCGGCACCGGCGGCCGGAGCGGGACGCCGGTCTCGTTGGGAGCCTGGCGGTGGCCCGCGACCCTGTTGCCGGTCGGCGTCGTCACTCTCGCGCTGGTCGTTCCGGTCTGGATCCTCGGGCTCTGGCTCGTCCGGGCGGACGCCGGCCGCCCCTCCCTGGCCTTCGAGTGGAGCTTCGCGCTCAACTCCGCGACGGTGGCGCTGGCGGCGGCGGTCGTCGCCGTGCTGGCGGCCCTCCCGATCGCCTACTTCGCGGCCCGCGATACGTCGCCGCTCGCGGCGGTCACCGAACGGACGACCTACGTCGGGTTCGCCGTCCCCGGGATCGTGTTGGCGCTCGCGCTCGTCTACTTCGGCGCGGGCTACGAGGCCCTCGAGATCCCCTATTCGCCCCGCATCTACCAGACGATCCCGCTTTTGGTCTTCGCGTACGTCATTCGCTTTACGCCGCAGGCGGTCGGCACGCTCCGGTCGGGCGTCCTCCAGGTCGACCCGACGATCGTCGAGGCGGCCCGAACGCTCGGGGAGACTCCCGGCGGGGCCTTCCGCCGCGTCACCCTCCGGCTGATCGCCCCCAGCGTCACCGCGGGCGCCGCGCTCGTCTTCCTCACCACGATGAAGGAGCTTCCCGTGACGCTCATCCTCCGACCGACCGGCTTCGAGACGATCGTCATCCAGATCTGGCGCGCCCAGAAGGCGGCCTACTTCCAGTACGCCGCCGTCCCGGCACTGCTGCTGCTCGCCATCTCCGGGCTCTCGATGGTGGTGTTGCTCTCGCAGGGCGGTCAGGAAGGACTGTGAGGTGACGGCGGCGCCACGTTCCGGCCGGTGTGTGACGATTCATCGTCCGCCGCGTGAGGGAGGCTTCAAGTCCCCGCCGCGTGAGGGAGGCTTCAAGTCCCCGCCGCGTGAGGGAGGCTTCAAGTCCCCGCCGTGTGAACACCCCGGGATGAACACACATGGTCGGTGAAGCACGTTCCCCGGAGGGATCCTCCGGGCCGCTGTCCGGCGTGACGGTACTCGACGCCTCGCGCGTCCTCGTGGGTCCCTTCTGTACGATGCAACTCGGCGACCTCGGCGCCGAGGTGATCAAGATCGAGCGCCCGGACGAGGGCGATCAAACCCGGGGTTGGTACCCGCCCTCCTTCGGCGGCGGGGAGGACGACCCCGGCGAGAGCGCCTACTACGTCAGCGTCAACCGGAA
This sequence comes from Halopenitus persicus, assembly GCF_900107205.1. Classification (GTDB taxonomy): domain Archaea; phylum Halobacteriota; class Halobacteria; order Halobacteriales; family Haloferacaceae; genus Halopenitus; species Halopenitus persicus. Next base: position 319,698 of record NZ_FNPC01000001.1, read on the forward strand.
CAAGCGCTCGGTCGAGCTGAACCTCTCGAGCGACGCCGGCCAGGCCGTCTTCCGGGATCTCGCCCGGGAGGCCGACGTCGTCGTCGAGAACTTCCGGGTCGGCACGATGGACGACTGGGGGCTCGGATACGAGGACCTCCGCGAGGTCAACCCCGAGCTGGTCTACTGCGGCATCTCGGGATACGGCGAGTGGGGCCCCGACCGCGACAAGCCGGCCTACGACATCATGATGCAGGCGCGGGGCGGGCTGATGAGCATCACCGGCATCGAGGGCGGCGCGCCGGTCCGCGTCGGCGTCGCGCTCGCCGACATCGGCGCGGGGATGTACGCCACGCAGGCGATCCTCGCCGCCCTGCTCGACCGGGAGCTCGGCGACGGCGGGAGCGGCCAGAAGATCGACGTCAGCCTCCTCGACGGGCAGGCCGCCTGGATGAGCTATATGGCGGCGAACTACTTCGCCTCCGGGGAGTCGCCCGGCCGAATGGGGAGCAAACACCCGAACATCGCCCCGTATCAGGCCTTCGAGACGGCGGACAGCTACGTCGTCGTGGCCTGCTCGTCGGACCCGTTCTGGCCGCCCCTCTGTGCGGCCCTCGACCGGCCCGACCTGCTCGCGGACGAGCGCTTCGAGACCAACACCAAGCGCGTGCGCAACCGCGAGGCCCTCGACGCAGAACTCGAGGCCGAGTTCGCCGAGCTAACGACCGAGCAGGCCCTTGACGCGCTCGCCGAGCACGACGTCCCCGCGAGCCACGTCCGCGACATGGAGGAGGTGTTCGACGACCCCCAGATCGAGGCGCGCGGGATGCGCGTGGAGATGGACCACCCCACGGCCGGCACCGTCGAGATGCCCGGGTCGCCGATGCACTTCTCCCGGTCGCCGACGACCTACCGGCGGCATCCGCCGCTGCTGGGCGAACACACCACGGCCGTGTTGCGCGAGTACGGCTACGAGGACGCCGACATCGAGCGCCTGCGCGAGGCCGGCGCGATCCCGGCGGACGCGTCGAAAACGGACGCGGAATAGCTCGCTACTCGATCTGCTCGCTACTCGATCTGCTCGCGGTACTCGTCGGCGCTCAGCAGGTCCTCGAAGGCGGCGTCGTCGTCGGGGTCGATCTCGATCATCCACCCCTCGCCGTACGGGTCCTCGTTGACGAGCTCGGGGGCGTTGAAGAGGTCCTCGTTCACCGCCGTGACCTCGCCGGAGATCGGCGCGTACAGGTCGGAGACGGCCTTGATCGACTCGACGACGCCGAACGTCTCGCCGGCGGCGATCGACTCGCCCACGTCGGGGAGCTCGACGAAGACGACGTCGCCGAGCTCGTCCTGCGCGAACGCGGAGATCCCGATCCGGATCGGGTCGTCCGTGGTGGTCCATTCGTGCGATTCCAGGTAGCGTCGGTCGGATGGGACGTCGAAGCTCATCTGTTGTGGGTCAGTTTGGTGCCGTGGTGGGGCTGGGTGCGGTGGTGGGGTTGCGCGTCCGTGGCGTCGGTCGCGGATCGAACGGTCGCGTCTCCGGCGTCCGCCGTCGGCCGGCCGCCCGTCGTTTCGCGGCGTCCAGCGACGTCGGTCGTCGGGACATACTGACGCCTCTCCCGCCCGCGCCCTTAACGTTTTACTGTGGAACCGCGAGCGGAACCGCTCGCGATCCGTCGCCGGACCCGCCGCGACGACCGCGGATCGGGACGCCTATGCTCCCGCGACCGGTAGGGCGCGTATGGATGCGGACGCCGACGGGGACGCGGGACCGAGCACGGCGACGGTCGGGGGCCCCCACGTCGAACGGACGCCCGGCGTGGCGCTGTTCGTCGACGGGCCGAACGTCCTGCGCGATGAGTTCGACGTTGACCTGGACGACGTCCGGGCGGCGGCCGCCGCCGAGGGGGCGCTCGTGACCGCCCGCCTGTACCTCGACGAGCACGCGACGCCGGGGCTGATCCAGGCGGCGGAGGCGCGCGGCTACGAGGTCGTCATCACCTCCGGCGACGTCGACGTGAAGCTGGCCGTCGACGCCACGCGGTTCGCCGCCGAGGGCCGGATGACGACCCTCGCGATCGCCTCCCGCGACACCGACTTCAAGCCGGTCGTGGAGACGGCAAACGGCTACGGCGTGCGCACGGTGGCGATCGCGCCCGGCGAGTTCGGGCGGTCGGACGCCCTCCGGAACGCCGCGACCGACTCGGTCACCCTCGACGGCGACCTCGTGGAGTGACGCCGTTGGCCGTGTCGATCGTTCATAATTGATCGATCGGAAAGAATTGATCCATCACGAACGTTTATTACTAACTGGGGCGTTCGGTTCGATGATGGCATCCGTAGTACACGGCTGACCCGCGACCCGAGACCGACGGCATCGCTTCGGCCCCGACGACCACGCCGCTGGACGCGGACCGATCCTCCCGCGACCGACCCGCGGATCCGCTCGCGGCGGTTCCGGCGACGTTCGACGCGACCGACCGGCGTCGGTTGCCGAACACGATCGACGCCGAGAACGCGTTCGCGGGCGACCTCGGCGGCGACGGCACCTGGAGGGCCGAGCCACGATAGGCGCGATCATCCGGTCGGTCCCTCACGTCCCGCCCCTCGGGCGGGCTGTTCCTCGTTCATGATGCGACGCTCGTTCGTGATGCGACGCTCGTTCGTGATGCGACGCTCGTTCGTGATGCGACGTGTTCGGTTCCGCGAGCTGCGGCCGGCGCCGCCGTGAAGCAGCGTTTAACACCCGGCCGGTCCTATCGATTCCCGGCCGATGACGATCCACCGCTCCGAGCCGGCTCGGCACCGGCGACGACGAGCCCTATGAGTGCCGAGGCCTCTTCACCTCCAGAGATCATCCGCGCACTACATCGGTCAAACACGGATTTAAGACCATTGCCGAACAATTACGCGATATGGCTGCCGAGATCTCCGACCGGATTCGAGAGATCGCTGAAACTCGCGGCCTTCCGGAGTCCGAAGTGTTCGAACGCGCACTCGAACGTGGTCTCGACGACCTGTGGGAGGACCTCGTACTCGCGCAGTACCTCGATGGGGACCGCGACCGCGAGGAGGCCATCGAGCACGTCGGCCGGACGAAAGTCGAGCGGGCGGAACGAGAGCGTGAGGTCGTCGCGAGAGATGCCGACTGGGGTTTGAACGCGTGACGGGTTGCGTGGCGGTTCATCATTGCGGAACGAGTGGACTCCATCGGCGCACTACGCACGTTCACGAGCCGTGAGTGCCGAGGCCGACGACTATCGGGCCGCTGTTCATCCGATAACTTATAATTCCATAAACGGGTGATTTTCCGTGGCGATCTGGTTCAATTAGCGTCCGGGTTTGGGGAACCCGCCGACGCCTCATTGCCAGCTATCTTTTGATTCAGCTACACAAGTCGTTCTGAAACCAGTCTGTTCTGGCCATCGGGGTATGATCGGGTACTCGCGATCTGAGGGAGATCGCCGATCGACCCGGGATGGTGTGAACTCCCCACGCGGAAGACGAACCTTCTTGTGTGATACGTCCGTATCACGCGATATGAGCACTGACAGTAACACCGGGATCGACGGCGAAATGGAGAAGATCAACGTTCGGGTGCCACAGGCGCTCTTGGCCCAGATCGACGACGTGTGGGAGGAGCGTGGGTACGCGAACAAGTCCGAGTTCATCCGCGACGCGCTCCGCGACGCCGTTGAACCACCGACACAACTCTCCGAGGAAGCGCTCGCGCACCTCGCCGAGAGTCGCAACCAGCGCGAACGAGACGAGACGGTATCGCAGGCAGACGTGAAAGAACGACTCGGCATCGATGACTGAGGTCGAGTGGACGCCGAAGGCACTCGACCTGCTCGACGGACTCGACGCCGAGCCACAGAAACGGCTCGTCTCGAAACTCGACGAAGCGAAAGACTGGACCTCCCACCGACTGGAGAAACTAACTGGCTATCCCTACTACAAACTCCGGGCCGGCGACTACCGCGCGATCATCACGTGGGATCGAGAGGACGACCGCCTGGTCGTCGAAGCCGTTGGACATCGCCGGAACATCTACGACCGGCACCTCCCGCCGTGAGAGATTAGATAGTATAAATAATGATATGATTGCATTACTTTAGAAGTTATTATATTTTAACCGTTGCGTTCATCAGTGCCGTGAAGGGCTCGGAGACGTATCCGTGACCGATCACCGCCAGCGAAGTTATCCGGTTTGAACGCGTTTCTGCTCGTTTTTGGACTGATAATACCGATTGGTTCGAGTATCGCTGGTCGGATGTCAGTCTTTCTCTCCGATATCCGCGATACTGCGAGCCGCCTTCCGTCGGCTGTCGACCCGTCGGTGCGGTCCGGATGGATCGTCGATCGACTATGCTCGGAATACATTTCAAATATAAAAATACTATTTATATTTTATACAATATACACCAACTCGTGGATGAACGGGGTCGTTGCCGCTCATCGTCGCCACGACGTCTCGATGTGGTCCGGAACACGAACGCGACCGGCGAGGACGGCGCCCGTTGTGACCTTCCGCCGGCCACCGGTCGCCCGTCTCTTGGACCCTACGAGAGGAGCTGCAGGACGGACGCCGACAGCACCTCGACGCCGATCGGGAGGCACTCCTCGTCGACGTCGAACCGCGGGGTGTGATGGCCGCTCGGGTTGCTCGCGCCGATGCCGAGGTACGTCGCCGCGCCGCCGTTCTCGGAGACCGCCTGCATCAGGTACGTGGCGTCCTCGCTGGCGGCCAGGGCGTCGCGGCGCACCAGCGACAGGGAGTCGGACCGGTCGGTCACCGTCCCGCTCACGAGCTCCACGAGCTCCTCGTCGCAGTCCTGCCGGATCGACTCGCCGGTGAGCTCGATCTCGGCGGTACACTCGTGCATCTCGGCCGCCGCGTCGACGTACCGGCGGACGGCGTCGCGCATATACTCCATCAGCTCGGTCGACTCGCCGCGGACCTCGATCGACGCCGTGACCCGGTCGGCGATGACGTTCGCGGCGTTGTCCGAGCGGAGCTGTCCGACGTTCACGCGCGTGTTCCCCTCCCGGTGGCGCGGGATCCCGTAGACGTTGTCGGCGGCCGCGATGAACGCCTGGACCGCGTTCCGCCCCTCGTTGGGGGCCAGCCCGGCGTGGGCCGACTCGCCCTCGAAGGTGACGGCCATCCGGGAGAGCGCCAGCGCCTCGTCGAGCCCGGCGACGACCGTTCCGACGGGGACGTCGAGCCCGACGTGGGCGCCGAACAGATAGTCGACGTCGTCGATGTGGGGGCCCGAAGCCATCGCCTTGCCGCCGCCGAGCAGCTCCTCGGAGGGCTGGAAGAAGACCTTGAACGTCCCCTCGAAGTCGCTCTCGAGCACCGTCCGGAGAACCCCGAGCCCGAACGTGATGTGGGCGTCGTGCCCGCAGGCGTGCATATACCCCTCGTTCGTCGAGCGGAAGCCCTCGGCGACCGGCCGGTGGTCGTCGTCGGTCGATTCGGTGATCGGCAGCGCGTCGATGTCCACGCGCAGGCCGACGGTCGGGCCCTCGCCGTTCCGCACGACCGCGACGGCGCCGGTGTGGCCGCCCTCCAGCTGCTCGAGGAGGTCCGTCCGGTCGGTCTCGGCGGCGGCCCGCTCGTACCACTCCGCGAGGACGTCGTCGTCGGGGACGCCCAGCCGCTCGTCGGAATCGAGGGCGTCAGGTCCGACGTGGATCTCGTCGACGCCCAGCCGTTCCAGTTCCTCGACGATCCGCACCGTCGTTCGGAACTCACACCACCCCGGCTCCGGGTTTCGGTGGAACTCGCGGCGCAATTCCGTCAACTCCGCGTCCGATGGGATCGTCGGTGTCGGTGTCATGGTGGTCCGATGGTCTCCGTTTCCCGTCAACGTTCTTGATTGTTGCTCCTTTCAGGCGTCCTCGGGCGCCTCGATCATCCCCTGCTCCCACATCCACCGGGCGATCAGGATCGTTCCGAAGACGGAGACGATGATCACCACGTATAGCGGGTAGCCCGGGAGGAAGTTGAGGAGTCCCTGTTCCAACAGCAGCGTCATCGCCAGCGCGAGCACGAACCCGACGCCGGCAACCTTCGGGTAATCGCGCCCGAACTGGGCGAAGATCGCCCCGAACACCGCGGGGACGAGGTACGATTCGAGCGCGTTCTGCCACAGGCCGGGCAGCGCCTGGAACGCGGACACGAGGGCGAACGCGCCCACGCCCAGAAGCGTCGTGTTCACGCCGATCGACGCGGCGATCGCGATCGTCGAGATGATGCTGCCCTTCGGCGTGCCGGTCTGGACGTCCGCGCTCTCCTGGGCCGCGGCGGCGCAGGGCAGCCGGAGGTTCGAGATGTTCCCGGAGAGGAACGCCATATACGTGCCCGGGATCCCCAGCACGGGGTAGTAGGAGATCGGCTCGACGAACCAGAAGATGCCGAACGTCGCCGCCACCGAGACGAACGCCCCGACGATCGCCTGCGTCGGCGGCAGGATGTCGAAGACGGTGAGGAGGACGACCGCGGGCCCCAGCGAGAGCAGCACCGCGAGGAGGTTCGTCACTCGCCCCCACCTGTTGATGTACGGGATGAAGCTGTCCTGGTAGACGTCGGACCCGGCGCCGGAGCCGCCGACTGCGGATGCGTCGTTCCCCGACATCTTACCACCCAGTCCCCACGGTCACCTGCAGCGCCACGCCGACGAAGAGGCCGACGATCATCGAGACGCCGAGGGCCCACTCCCGTATCCATTGGACGTCCCGTTGGTCCGCGATCCGGAGGAGAAGCAGCATCGTGAGTCCCCCGACGGCGACCGACCCCGTCTCGGGGGTCCCCGCCGTGACCTCGCCGGTCAGGAAGTAGGCGAACGCTCCGAGCATCGCCGCGGAGCTGATGATCGGGATGAGCTTGTCCTTGCCGTTCCCCAGCTTCTGTCTCGCCTTCTCCATGTGGGGCGTGCCGAGCGCCGAGACCAGCAGCCAGCCGGTGCCGCCCAGCGTCATCGACCAGACCGCGGTCGCGTACGCGGTCTCGGTGATGCCCTCGTCACCGAGCCCGTAACCGAACTGGCTCACGCCCAGCTCGGCCGCCGGGAGCTCGAACGCGACCGACCCGATGACCGACAGACGCATCCAGGCGACCGGACCGCCGACGGTGGCGATCAGCGCCAACATTCCGACGAGCACGGCGACCGCGGGACCGATCGCCGAGATGAACCCGGTCTTGAAGCCGGATCGAAGCTGGTCGTCCGAGAGTCCCATCTCCTTGCCGTCCTGCCAGGCTCGTCGCAGAAAGATCGCCGCCTGCAACAGCACCACCGAGACGACGGGTATCGTGGAGAGCCACAACCATCGACTGTTAGCGATATCCATATATGTCGGACCGATCGTTAAGAGTTCCTGCCATACCATGGCTGGTACTGTCTCTCTCATTCCCATATATAAACCCATCGGTAATGTACGTGTTCTCACACGTCACCGACGACCGGTGATGTACGGTCGCTCGGCGACCGTTCGTCGGCCCTCGTGAGCCACGGTCGACGGCGCGTTCGACGATGTGCCCGAATCCCCGAAACCGTAGGTTTCAATAGCGCTTCCCGCCAAATTACAGTTACTGGTGTACGAGTTGCTTCGATCCGTTCTGCTGGACCCGTTCGCGATCATGAACTCCGTCGGGTTGGTCGCGTTCGCCCTGGTCGGCGCCGCGAAGGCGATCCGCGAGGAGTTCGACCTGTTCGGGATCACCGTCGTCGGCCTCGTCACGGCGTTCGTCGGGGGCGCGACCCGGGACGTCCTGGTCGGGCGGATCCCGCTCGCGCTCAGCTCGATGGGCGAGATCACCCTCGGAATGGTCGGGGTGAGCCTCGCCGTCGCGCTCCATCTCGTGTTGGAGTCCCCCGACGACCATCCGATAACGGTGGTCTCAGACGCGATCGGGCTGGCGGCGTTCACGACCGCGGGCGCCATCGTGGCCGTCGAGACGGGCGTGTCCAGTTTCGGCGTCGTCGCCATCGCCACGATCAACGCGGTCGGCGGCGGCGCGTTCGCCGACATCCTGCTCGACCGGTCGCCGTTCATCCTGGTGACCGACTTCTACGCGAGCTGTGCCGTTTTGGGCGGGACCACCTACTGGCTCCTCGCCGTCGCGTTCGGCGCCGGGAGCGTCGCCGCCGCGCTGTGTGCGGCGGTCACCGTCGGAACCCGACTGTACGCGGTTCGGTTCGGATTGCACCTCCCGACCGCCCAGTCGGTCGGCGCGGCGGTCGACGGGCGGTTCGGCAACGGCTCGAAGTGAGTGGAAAGTGACCACGTTCCGACGGGACGCCGATCACGCTTCGACGGGACGCCAACCACGTTCCGACGGGACCGCCGACCGCTCCAGGGGACTCCCCCTCGGCGCTCGATGAGAATTTATAAATCGGTTCGCGGATCACTGAGAAACGAACGATTCGCGGGAGTCCAGCTGCGGGCTCTCGCGTGTCTCCCCGCGTTATGACCGAACGACGGCGCAGCGTCCCGGATCACGGGCGGGGACTACGACCGAATCACGCGATCACCAGCGGTTCACACGACCACCAGCGGTTCACCAACCCATGAGCACCACCGATCCATCCATCGAAACGGACGTAGCGGTCATCGGCGCCGGCCCCGGCGGCTACGTCGCCGCGATCCGCGCCGCACAACACGACCTCGACGTGACGCTCGTCGAGAGGGACGCATACGGGGGCGTCTGTCTCAACGCGGGCTGTATCCCCTCGAAGGCGTACATCCACGCGGCCGACCTCGCCCACGACGCGACCCACGCGGCGGAGATGGGGCTTGAGGGCGATCTCGAGGTCGACATGCCGACGCTGCAGGACTGGACGTCCGGCATCGTCGACCGGATGACGCGCTCCGTCGAGAAGCTGTGTAAGGCGAACGGGGTGCGGCTCGTCGAGGGAACGGCGACGTTCGCGTCCGAATCGGAGCTGGCCGTCGCCGGGCCCGATGCGGCGCCCGAGACGATTTCCTTCGAGCACGCGATCGTGTCGACCGGGAGCCGGCCCATCGAGATCCCGAACTTCCCGTTCGCCGCGGACTCCGTGTGGTCCTCGCGGGACGCGCTCGGCGCCGAAACCGTTCCCGACCGCCTCGTGGTCGTCGGTGCGGGGTACATCGGGATGGAGCTTTCCACGACGTTCGCCAAGCTCGGCGCCGACGTGACGGTGGTCGAGATGCTCGACGACGTGCTCCCGACCTACGAGGACGACGTGAAACGCGTCGTTCGCTCGCGTGCGGAGGAGCTGGGGATCGAGTTCTCGTTCGGCGAGGGCGCCAGCGACCGACGCGAGACCGCCGACGGGATCGAAATCGTCACCGAAACCGAGGACGGCGAGGAATCGGTCTACCAGGCCGACCGCGTGCTGGTCGCGGTCGGGCGCGAGCCGGTGACCGACACGCTCGAACTGGACGCGGCCGGCCTGGAGCCCGACGCGGACGGCTTCCTCGAGACGGACGCGCAGGGACGGACCGACCTCGATCACGTCTTCGCCGTGGGCGACGTGGCGGGCGACCCGATGCTCGCCCACGCGGCCAGCCGCGAGGGGATCGTCGCCGCCGAGACCATCGCCGGCGAGCCGGCCGCCCTCGACGCGCAGGCCGTCCCGAGCGCCGTGTTCACCGACCCCGAAATCGCGACGGTCGGACTCACCGAGGCGGAGGCGACCGCGGAGGGGTTCGACACGGTGGTCGGCGAGATGCCGTTCCGGGCCTCCGGGCGGGCGATGACGGCGGACGCGACGGACGGGTTCGTCCGCATCGTCGCCGACGCCGACGGCCACGCCGTGCTCGGCGCGCAGATCGTGGGGGCCGATGCCTCCGAGCTGATCGCGGAGGTCACGCTGGCGGTCGAGACGGGCGCGACGCTCGAGGACGTCGCGACCACCGTTCACACCCACCCGACGCTGGCGGAGGCCGTGATGGAGGCCGCGGAGAACGCGATGGGGCAGGCGATCCACACGCTCAATCGATAGGATAGCGTAGCGGTTCGATCGGTCGCGATCGAAGCATCCATCGAGGTACTCGACGTTCCTACCGCGTCAGTCCATCCTCGTCTCCGTCAGCGTCGTCCCCGTCGGAGTGGATCGCCGGCACGACGCGTTTGATGGCGTATCCCGCCGCCTCGAGATCCGCGATGATCCGGTCGATCGCCGCGGTGCCGGGCGTCGTCATCCGGATGACCAGATCCGCGGTGCCGACGGGCAGCCCCTCCTCGGATCGGTCGTGGCGCACGCTTCGCACGTTCGTGTCGTGGTGGCCGACGATCTCGGCGACCTCGCCGAGCACGCCCGGCCGGTCGTCGATCCTGACCGTGAGCGTGACGAACTGCCGGCGGTCGACGAGCGCCCGCGTGAGGATGTCCTGCAGCGTCGCGACGTCGATGTTCCCGCCGCCGAGCACCGGCACCACGGTCTCGCCCCGACAGTCGACCGCCCCGGTGAGCAGCGGCGCGACGGCGGCCGCGGCGGCCCCCTCGACGAGTTGCTTCGTCCGCTCGAGCAGCCACAGCGTCGCCTGCGCGATCTCGGTGTCGGTGACCGTGACGACCTCGTCGACGTGGTCGTCGATGATCTCGAGCGTGAGATCCGAGACGCTCCCCGTCGCGATCCCGTCGGCGATCGTGTCCGGGGTCTCGTTCTCGACCGGCCGCCCCTTCCGCAGGCTTTGCGGCACCGTGGCGGCCGTCTCGGCCTGCACGCCGACGATCCGGACGGAGTCGTCGATGGCCTTGACCGCGGTCGCGATCCCGCCGATCAGTCCGCCGCCGCCGATCGGGATCGTGAAGAGACTCATCTCGGGAACCTGTTCGAGCAGCTCCAGGCCGATCGTCCCCTGGCCGGCGACGACGTCGGGGTCGTCGTACGCGTGGACGAACTCGGTGTCCGTGTCCGCGGCCAGCGACCGGGCGGTCGCCATCGCGTCGGCGAAGGTGTCCCCCACGAGCCGGACGGTCGCGCCGTAGCCCTCGGTCGCGTCGACCTTCGCCTGCGGCGCCGTCTCCGGCATCACGATCACCGACTCGAGCCCGAGCTCGGTCGCCGCGAACGCGACGCCCTGCGCGTGGTTGCCCGCGCTCGCCGCGACGACGCGGTCCGCGTCGCCGTCCGCGATCCGGTGGATGGCGTTGAACGCGCCGCGAGGCTTGAACGACCCCGTCTTCTGGAGGTGCTCGCATTTCAACCGGACGTCCGCCCCGAGCCGGTCGCCCAGCGTCGAGCTCGTCTGGACGGGCGTCCGCCGGATGCCCGCGGCGTCGTCGATCCTGTCCTCGGCTGCCGTGATGTCCTCGATGGTGATGGTCATTCGAATCGTGATGATATCGGGACGCGTGAGACGTCGAAGCGGTCAGTGGCTCGTTGAACGCCGATCCCGGCGACCGCGACGACGTCGTTGCGGTCGGCGTCGCCGCGGGCGCGGGAGGACGGGACCCGCGAATCAGTCGGAGAGCTGCTGCCAGCTCAGTTTCGGATCCCGGGCGGCGGTCGTCTGGTCGATCCGTTTCGCGGCGGTCATCCGTGGCGCCGCCGCGATCGCGTCGTCGTCCGCCTCGCTGACCGCGTTGAAGGCCGCGGCGAGCCGCTCGAGCGAGCGCTTGCTCTCGGCTTCCGTCGGCTCGGTCATCAGCGCCTCGTCGACGATCTCGGGCCACTTCGTCGTCGGCGGATGGACGCCGTTGTCCAGCATCGCCTTGGCGAAGTCCGCGGCGTCGGTCTCGCCGGCGCTCGCCACGAACTCGTGGTGGAAGGGGCCGAAGGGAACCTCGAGGTCGATCCGCTCGGCGAGGTAGTTCGCGTTGAGCACCGCCTTCGCGCTGGTGTCGACCAGCCCCTCGTCGCCCAGCCGGGAGATGTAGGCGTGCGTCTTGAGAAGCACGAGCCAGTTGCCCATCGACCCGTGTACCTTCCCGATCGATTCGGCCGGCTCGACGAGCGTGTACTCGTCGCCGTCGACGCGGACCTGCGGGCTGGGCAGGAACTTCTCGAGCCCCTCGCGCACGCCGATCGGGCCGGCACCGGGGCCGCCGCCGCCGTGGGGCGTGGCGAACGTCTTGTGGACGTTGAAGTGCATCACGTCGAAGCCCATGTCGCCGGGGCGGGCGCGCCCGAGCAGCGCGTTGAGGTTGGCGCCGTCGTAATACAGCAGCCCGCCGGCGTCGTGGACGATCGTCGCGATCTCCTCGATGTCACGCTCGAAGAGGCCGAGCGTGTTCGGGTTGGTGAGCATCAGCGCCGCGGTCGAGTCGCCCACCGCCTCGGAGAGGGCGTCGAGGTCGACCCGCCCGTCGTCGTCGGCCGGCAGCTCGACGATGTCGTAGCCGGCCATCGCGGCGCTCGCGAAGTTCGTGCCGTGGGCGCTGGCGGGAACGAGGATCTCCTCGCGCTGATCGCCCTCGTCGTTGTGCTCGTGGTAGGCCTTCGCGACCAGGATCCCGGTCAGCTCGCCGGCCGCCCCGGCCGGCGGCTGCAGGGTGACGGCGCTCATCCCGCCGATCCGGGACAGGTAGTCCTGCAGCTCGTGGTAGACCTGCAGGGTCCCCTGTGCCAGCTCGGGATCGCGGTCCGGATGGACCGCCGCCGCCGGTTGGCCGGCGATGTCCTCGGTGAACTTCGGGTTGTACTTCATCGTACAGGACCCCAGCGGGTACGGCCCGCTGTCGATCCCGTAGTTCATCTGGGAGAGCCGGGTGTAGTGGCGGACCAGCTCCGGCTCCGAGATCGAGGGCAGCTCGACCCCGTCGCGCGTCAGATCGTCCGGCAGGTACGTGTCGCTCGGCTCGTGGCGGGTCAGGTCCTTCTCGGCCAACAGCGGCTCGTGGCCGTCCGATTCCGTCTCGTCCCATTTCGCCTGTCGATGTCGTTGCATTACGCCATCACCTCCCGGACGGTCTCGAGGAGCTCCGCGGCGTGCTCCTCGTTCGTCTCCGTGACGCAGACCTGTATCGCGTCGTCGCCGCGCCGGTGCACCGCGAACCCGCGGTCCGCCAACTCCGAGACCACCGCCTCGGCGTCGCCGTCGATCTCCGCCGTGAACTCCCGGAAGTGGTAGGCGTCGTTCGCCGGCGCCGAGACGCCCGGGATCGCGTCGAGTTCGGCGGCGAGCCGTGCGGGCAGACGCGTACATCGGTCCGCGAGCGCGGTGAGCCCCTCCGGTCCCAGATACGCCGCGTGGATCGCGGTCCGCAGCGCGACCCACGCCTGGTTGCTACAGATGTTCGACGTCGCCCGCTCGCGGCGGATGTGCTGTTCGCGCGTCTGCAGCGTGAGCGTGTAGGTCCGGTCGCCGTCGGCATCCTCGCTCGCGCCAACCAGCCGCCCGGGTACCTGTCGCAGGAACTCCTCGCGGCACGCGAACAGCCCGATGCCCATCCCGTAGACGTTCGGGAGCCCGAGCACGCCGGCGTTCCCGACGACGACGTCGGCGCCGACGTCGGCCGGGTTCTGTAGCAGGGACAACGCCAGCAGGTCGGAGCCGAGACAGAACAACGTCTCCCGGTCCTCGAGGATCGACCCGATCTCGTCGAGGTGCTCCTCGATGACGCCGTCGGTGGTCGGGTTCTCGACGTAGACGAGCAGGACGTCCTCCCCGAGGGCCGACTCCAGCGCGTCGGGGTCGACCATCCCGTTTGCGGTCGGGAACTCCCGGATCTCGAGTCCGGGGCCGTCGGCGTAGTTCTCGAGGACCGCTCGCCGCTCGGCCCGGAGGTAGTCGGGAACGAGGATCGTCGACCCGTCCGCGGCGCGGACCCGGTCCGCGAGGGTGGCCGCCTCGCCGAGGGCCGTCGCGGCGTCGTACATCGAACAGTTCGCGACGTCCATCCCGGTGAGCTCGGTCACCAGCGACTGGAACTCGAACAGGACCTGGAGGAACCCCTGGGAGACCTCCGGCTGGTACTGCGTGTACGACGTGATGAACTCCGACCGAAGCGACAGCGAGTCGACGACCGACGGGACGTAATGGGAGTAGTGCCCGCGGCCGAGGAACTCGACGACGTCCGCGTTGGCGTCCAGCGTCCGGTCGAGGCGCCGTCGAACCGCCCGTTCCGACCGTCCCTCGATCCCGAACGATCCGTCGTATCGAACCGGCTCCGGAACGTCGAACAGTTCCTCGACGTCGTCCGCCCCGATGGCGGCCAACATCTCCGTTACGTCCTCGGCATCGTGTGGCGTGAACGGACTTCCCGATTCGGCCTGCGCCGCATCGGACTCGTCGAACGAGAGGTCCGTTTCACGCGTTGGGTGTGTCTGGTTCATGGGTTAGATCTGATCCTCGTATTCCGCTGCCGTGAGAAGGGAGTCGACGTCCTCGACGTCCTCGTCCGTGCTGATCTCGACGAGCCAGCCGTCACCGTGCGGGTCCTCGTTTATCAGCTCCGGCCGGTCGGTGACCGCGTCGTTGACCGCCTCGATCGTCCCCGACACCGGGAGGTAGATGTCCGAGACGGCCTTGATGCTCTCCACGACCGCGAACTGGTCGCCGCGGTCGAACGTCTCGCCCTCCCGCGGGAGCTCCGCGAAGACGATGTCGCCGAGCTCGTCCTGTGCGAAGTCGGTGATGCCGACCCGGAGGACGCCCTCCTCGTCGGTGGCCAGTACCCATTCGTGCGATTCCGCGTACCGCCGATCGGTCGGTATCTCGTAGTCCATAGCGTTAGTCGTCGGTTCCGTCGGTGGCGTCGTTCCCGTCGCTCGCCTCGTCCCCGCCGTTTCCGCCGAGCGAGTCCAGGAACCGCTGGCCGACGATCGTCGCCGGGATCCTCCGGCCGCGGACCTCGACCGCGATCTCGGTGCCGGTCGACGCGTGGTCGGCGTCCACGTAGCCGAGCGCGATCGGCTCCGAGAGCGTCGGGCTCATCGTTCCGCTCGTGACGTGGCCGAGGTGCTCGTCGTCGCGGTACAGCTCGTAGCCGTTGCGTGGCACCCCGCGCCCGTTCAGGTGGATCCCGACGAGAAGTTCCTCGGGGCCCGTTTCCGCCTGGCGGGCCAGCGCGTCCTTGCCGACGAAGTCGTCCTTCGACTCGTCCACAACGAACCCGAGCTTCGCCTCGAGGGGCGTTCTGGGTTCGGTCTCCGGATCGAAGTCCTGTCCGGATAACAGGAGGCCGGCCTCGAGCCTGAGCGTGTCTCTCGCGCCGAGCCCGCAGGGCTGGACGTCGTCGAACGTCCCCCACAGCTCGCGCGAGCGGTCCGCGTCGAAGAAGACCTCGACGCCGTCCTCGCCGGTGTATCCCGTCCGGGCGACCAGACACTCGACGTCGCCGATCGTCGTTCTGATCGTCGAGAAGCGGCCGACGTCGGCGATCGAGTCCTGCGCGTGCGCGTCGACCGTCTCGATCGCGTCGGGACCCTGGATGGCAACGAGGCCCAGGTCCTCGGTCCGGTTCTCGACCGTGACGTCCGCATCCAGCGACGCGGCGTGCGTCGACCAACGGTCGGTCATCTGCGTCCCGTGGCCGGCGTTGGGAACGAACAGGTACGCGTCCTCGTCGGGGTACCTGTAGATCACCGTGTCGTCGATGATGACGCCGTCATCGTTCAGGATGCACGAGTACTGTGCATCCCCCGGCTCGAGGTCCGCCACGGCGTTGGTCGTCAGGTGGTCCATAACCGCCGTCGCGTCGGGGCCGCGGACCTCGACCTCACCCATATGGCTGACGTCGAAGATTCCGACGGACTCCCGGACGGCGGCGTGTTCCGTGCTGATCCCCGCGTACGAGACGGGCATCTCCCACCCGCCGAAGTCGGTGAACTCCGCCCCGGCGTCGCGGTGTACCTGATGGAGTGGTGGCGTGCGTAGCGACACGAGTGGAGTTCGGCAGCGTCAATATAAAAGCGTTTCCGTGGTTGCGGCGCGCGTTCGCCGGCGCTCGCCGGCGTTCGCACGAGCGCCCACTTTTATGTTGACACGCATATTGTTTTCCAATATGGGAAACAGATCGCGCACGACATCGAAAACGTCCCTCCTCACGATCGAGGCGATTCGGGACCTGGAGGGCGCGACGCTGTCGGAGATCTCCGACCACACCGGGATTCCGGTGAGCACGCTCCACACCCACCTCCGAACCCTCCGCGAGATGGAGTACGTGGTCCGCGAGGGCGACGTCTACCAGCTCGGGATGAAGCTCTTCCACCTCGGCGAGCAGGCGCGGTGGCGCGACGAACGCTACCAGATCGTGAAGGAGCGGGCCTGGAACCTGTCGAACCGGGTCGGCGAGGAGGTGAGCTTCGCGATCAAGGAGAACGACCGGATGGTCATCCTCTTCGACGAGACGACCACGCCCTCCGACGAGGGGTTTCAGGTCGGCCGGTACTTCGACCTCCATAGTTCGGCATGTGGGAAAGCAACGCTCGCGGAGCTTCCCGAATCCCGGGTCGACGGGTTCGTCGACCGATACGGGCTGCCGGCCCACACCGACAACACGATCACCGATCGCGACGCCCTCCACGAGGAGCTCGAGACGATCCGGAAACGGGGCTACGCCGTCAACGCACAGGAGGAACTGGAGGGATTGCGGGCCGTGGCGATCGCGATCGAGGAGCCGGACGGAAGCGTGTTCGGAACGCTCGACATCTCCGGACCCCCGTATCGGCTACCCGAGGACGAGGTCGTCGCCGAACGGCTCCGGTCCACGGTCGCGGACGTCGAGGCCGCCCTCGAGGACTACGAACAGGGGTAACGACTTTCTCCAGCCGGTTTCCCAGGAGCCGAAACAAGCGGTAGCCGGTTCGGCGTACCCGAGGTGGGTCGGATCTCGCTAGCCGATCTATTACACCCATATATTTGTAATAAATCCTGGTCCCCGGTCACCGGTCGACGTCGTCTCGCGGCTGCTCGACGGAAGTCATCGGAGTCCCCCGTGAACGAACTCTTCGTTCGACCGGACCAGTCCGTCCTTCGCTGATCGCGTTAGCAGGGACCAGTCCGTCTCCCGCTGATCGCGTTAGCAGCATTCATACGACGTTTCTATATGGATCCAGATACGTTTTGAGATACCTCGTTATATTTAGTACTCGACGGACGCGATCGTGGTCTACGGAACGGGGTCACACCGACGGCGACGGGTCACCGGGATCGACCGGCAAGCCGCCACACTGCAGCTTCCGAGGCGGTTCCGGCAGCCGTCATCCGGTTCGATCCGTCGACGACTCGATCGGAAGCACCCGCTACGGTCGGTGGTGCTGCTCGTCGGGAGGGATCCGTTTCTCGGACCGATATGGGCGGCATCCGGGCCGTTCCTTTCCGTTCCGAACCCGACCGGCAGTCATCTAATTAAAATGAAAGCAACACATATTTATATATTGTTTATTATTTATCTTTCCGCGCTCGTGATCGGCCGGGCGGCTCGCGTGACTCCGACGGCCGATGAGTTCGAGGGATGTACCAGACGGACTATATCCGCACGCGTCGTCGATCCGAACGTGTCGCGGATCGACCTCTCCGGCGACGGCGCACGACTCCTCCGCCATTTCGCCTGGTCCACGGTGGCGCTGATCACGGTCCTCGTCGTGGCCGCCTTCGTCGTCGACGTCGGCGTGGCGGCACCTGATCCGGTCGCATACGACCGGACCGCCGAACTCGGCGTCTCGGCCGAGACGGACGACGTGATGGCCGGCCGGCGGGAGATCCCGAAGGCACAGGTCTTCTACTCCCAGTTCCAATACGTCGTCGGCTATGCCGGCATCGAGACGATGGTCTCGGATCTCGACGACTCGTACACGCGCCGGCAGCTTGGATATCCGACGGCGGCATACGTGCAGACGTACGACGACGCTGCGCCGTCGGTCGACGATCGCGGTCGGCTGACGGCGACGGGATCGACGACGTGGACGCCGGCGGACGAGGCGGTTTACGTTATCGGGAGTGATGCCCGGACCACGGCCGGCGAGACCGTCGTCCCGTTCGCCGATCGGGATGCCGCCGACTCGTTCGTGACGGCCGAGGGCGGAACGGTCAGTACGTGGACGACGCTTCGCGAGCGCCGGTTCGAGGTGGACACGGCGGCGACCGTTCGGGAGGCGGTTCCCGAGCGGTGGACCCGGGCAACCGAGCGGATCGATCGGGCCACCGCACGAACAGATCGTCCGGTGTCCGTCGTCGTCGACCGGGAGACGGACGCGAACCACGAAGCGGACGCGAACCACGAAGCGGACTCGATCCGGCGGGCCGGATCCATCCAGGAGGCGGTCGACGTCGCGCCGCCGAACACGACGGTCGTGGTTCCTGAGGGAACCTACGAGGAGCGGATACGCATCGAGAAGCCGATCACCCTTACCGGCCGGGGCGCGCGGCTTCGCGGGAACGGGACCGAATCGGTGATCACGGTGCGCTCGGCGAACGTCTCGATCACCGGCATTCGGATCTCGGGAACCGGAAATCGAACGCGCGACGACGAGGCGATCAGCCAGCCGCCCGGTTCCGATGCCGACGACGACGCGGCGTGGGACGAGCTCATCCGAACCGGATACGGATACGGGGACGCCGGAATTCTGGCCGATGACTCGCCCGGGCTCGTCGTCACGAACACGACGATCGAGACCAACGCGAGCGGGATCCTGCTTCGGGAGGGGTCCGATGCGGTGATCCGGAACGTTCGCGTGACCGGCACGGAAGGCTGGGAGAACGGGTTTATGGGCGTTACTGCGTTGAACTCCCGGATCACCGTCGCCGGAAGCACGTTCACGGGCGGCCGGGACGGCATCTACCTCCACCGGGGCGACGGATCGGTGATTCGGAACAGCACGTTCCGAGAGACCCGATACGGGATCCATCTGATGTACACGAGCGACACGCTGCTCGCCGACAACGTGATCCGCGATCAGGAGTTCGGCGGGATCACGGTGATGACGCGTCCCGAAGGGAACGCGATCGTCGGCAACGACATCCGCCGAACGCCGACCGCGATCCAGCCGTCCGGCATCCGGAGCTATGTCGGGTACAACACGCTCGTGAACAACGAACTCGGGCTGTCGACGAGCGCCCGCGAATCCGTCTACGAGTACAACGTGATCGCCGACAACGGGATGGGTGCGCGGTCGACGACCGTTATCCCGTCGAGTTTGATCGCACGCAACGACTTCGTCGGGAACGACCGACACGCGTCCGCAGGGTCCGGCCCGTTACGGATCTGGGCGGACGGCGATCACGGAAACTACTGGGAGGGAGCATACGAGTCGCCGTCCCTGTGGCTGACCGGTCCGAACGGCGCACCAGCCCGGACGTCTTCCGGGACCTTCGACCGCACATACCGACCGAGTTCACCGGTCGATGCTACGCTTCACCGTAATCCGGCCGCCACGACGCTCGCCGAGTCCCCGTCCGTCCGTGCGCTCGCCGCGCTCCGCGGGTCGGTCCCCGGTGCCCGCACCGGGAGCGTGATCGATCCGGCACCGGTACGCACGCCACACGCACCCGATCGGATCGCGCGAGCGACCGACTCGAGCGGCCCAACCCACGCGGCGTGGCGGCAGGACCTACTGAACGAGTCACGCAACGACGCCAACTCGACCACAACACGACGGATGGATACGAAGCCGATTATGGAGACGCAACCGATGGCTACCACGGGAGTACCGCAGTGACGGACGAACGACCGCTCGTTCGGGTCGACGACGTCACGCGAACGTACGGCGGTGTCGCGGTGTTGACCGACGTCGCATTCGACGTCCGTGCCGGCATAACGGCCGTCATCGGTCCGAACGGCTCCGGGAAATCGACGCTGCTCCGAGCGCTCGTCGGCGACACCGCGCCGACCGACGGAACGGTTCGCTATCACGGACCGGCCACCGCCCGCCCGATCGGCTATCTCCCGCAGCGAGCGTCGTTCCGGGGGTCGTTCACCGCCCGTGAAACGCTCGCGTTCTATGCACGGCTGCTCGACGAGACGCCGGACGGATATCTCGAGCGTGTCGGCCTCTCCGATGCAGCCGACCGGTCGGTCGAGGACCTCTCCGGAGGGATGCGTCGATTGCTGGGGATCGCACAGGCAACGATCGGCGATCCGCCCGTCCTCGTGTTGGACGAGCCGACGAGCGGCCTGGACCCCGGTATGCGTGAACGGATCTTCGAGCTCGCGGGGCAGTATGCCGGCACGGACGCGGGCGTGAACGCGACGACTGATACGGAGGCGAACGCCGCGGTCGTGGTGAGCACGCACGACCTCGAACTGGTGGACCGGTACGCGGACCGGGTGCTCTGTCTGCGGCACGGAGCGGTCGCGGCGTCGGGGCCGCTTTCGGCGGTGTACGCCGATCACGACGTGGACACCGCCGCCGACCTCTATCGATCGGTCGTGCCCGGAGCGAGCTCGGTGGCCGACCCAGCGACGGATTCGGCTGAGTCGGTCCACGTCACGGGGGTGTCCACGCGATGACCGGTCCACGCCACGGTGGCGTCCACGCGATGACCGGATCGCGGGCTCGCGTGATCGGCGCGGTCCTTCGACGAGAGATCGCGACGATCCGCCGAACGCCGGGCTACTGGATCGCCTCCCTCGGGCTCCTGGTCGTGCTTGCCGGAGTACTTGCCGTCGGCGGAGGCGGTGAGACCGGATTCGTCCCCACGATCGTGGATCTGTTGCTCCCGACCGAACTGCTCGTCCCCGTGGTGGCCGTCGTGCTCGGATATCGAGCGTTGCTCACCGACGCCGAGGAGCTGGCGATGATCCGGACGTATCCCATATCGACGGTCGAATACGTTTGTGGCATCGTTGCCGCCCGGTTCGCCGCGCTCCTCGGGATGCTGGTTCCGTTCGCACTGGTGGGTGGATACGTCTGGCTCACCGCGAGCCCGGACACGACGATCTACGCCACGCACACCGGCGTCGACTCGCCGCTGCTTTTCGTCCGATTTCTCGCGTTCGTCGTCCTCCTCGGGCTTCCGTATCTGTCGCTGGCGATGGTCGTTGGCGCGGTTGCAAACAGCCGGCGGGGGGCGTTGGCGCTCGCCGCCCTCGTTCTCATCGGCGGCGTGCTTGGCGGCGATCTCGCGGTGGTCGGTACGCTCGGCGGTGACGCCGGGGTCGCATCATTCCCGGCTCGCGTCGCGATCCCGCCGAACGGAGCCTTCCGGGGACTCGTCTTCGAACACGTCATCGGGGTCGCCCTCCCTCCGGACGACGGGTTCGTGTCGTCCGCCGCGGCGGTCGGGAGTCTGCTCGGCTGGACGGCGATCGGCGTCGGCGCCTCGATCGCCGCACTGGCGTTCGGCGACGCCGTCACCGATCGGCTTGCGCGAGTTCGCGGGCGGGTCGAATCGCTCCGAGGTCGATGACCGGGGACTTGGGCAGACGTTTCAAACGGCTATAACATCTCGTCGACCGTCCGGAGGAAGCGGTCGACGAGCCGGTCGGAGACGGACGGTGAAACGACGTCGATGAGTTCCGTGGTTCGGTCCGGCCGTGTCAGCGAGACCGTCATCGGAGACGCGGCCGATTTTTCGACGACGTCGTGCTCCGCGAGCGTCGAGAGGTGCCACGAGATGGTGCTCTCGGCGAGCTCGAGCTCGGCCGCGAGCTCGGGTGGCCGTTTCCGCCCGTCCGCAGCGAGTCGAACGATGATTCCGCGTGCGGTTTCCCGTCGCAGGAAGGCGATCGTCCGACGCTCCCACGGCTCGAAGGACGGCGCGAAGTAGTGGGTTTTTCCGCTGACCGGCTCCTCGACGATCGCCCCTTCACGTTCGAGGCGACGGAGGTGGTACTGGACTTGTCCGGTCGCGAGATCGAGCTCGCGGCCGATCCGTCGGAAGTGGAGGCCGGGCGTGGCGTGGACGCGTCGACGGATCCGATCCCTGGTGTCGGACATCGATCGATGGTCGTACGGCGAGCGTGCTTAATCGCGTGTCGGTTTTCATTACATGGGAACGCCTCGACTGGCTCGGCCGCGAGCGGCCCGGTCCCGGTCATCCGGACCGATGTCCTTCTTATACGGGCGCCCGTATTGCCGGTGTGATTCGCGCAGTACTGGGGCAGACCACGTGGGGCATCGACGCTGCGCTCCCGATCCTCGTCGTCATCCTGCTCGCGTCGATCGGAACCGGGGTGCTCTTCCTCGTCAGCGTGGTCGCGTACCGTCGCCGTCGGCGACCCCAATACGGGCTGATCGCGGTCGCGATCGGCGCGTTGTGGGTTCGATCGGTGGTGGGTGCCGGGACGGTTTTCGATCTCGTCCCGATGCCCGCACACCACTTCATCAGCCATTCGCTCGATCTGCTGACCGCCGGGATCGTGCTCTATGCGGTCTATATGTACGCGCCCGGGTCGGTAACCGCCCTCGAGGACCGGTGAGGTCGCCGTTCCGGACCAGTGGGATACCCCCGACCGAGGCGGGAGTACCGACCTCTCGAACACGAACGCTGGTGCGTTCGTCGAACGCGCCAGATCGCCTATGGCCGGGTGAGACGTCGATGCCGCTATGCGACGACGAACGCTGTTGTGCGGGGTCGCGACCGGGACGATCAGCACTGTGACCGGTTGTCTCGGCTCCGTTCTCGCGGATCGTCCCGATAACGTCGTTCTCGAGCCGCAGTCGGATCAGCAGGCGGACGGCGAGGAGCTGTCGTATCCGGCCTACGGTCAGCCGATGCCCGCCGTCGAGCTGTCCTCCCCCCAGACCGGCGAACGGATCGATACCGGCGACCTCGACCGAACCGCGATCATCACCGCGTTCTTCGCGACCTGCCCCGCCGAATGTGGCGTCCTGCTTCGCCGATTGGCCGACGTTCAGGCGGCCGTCGCCGACCGGGGGCTGACGCAGTCGGCGGTGTTCCTGCCGATCTCCTTCGATCCGGAACGCGACGATGCGGCCGCGCTTCGGGACCACGCTCGACGGGTCGGCGCCGATATCGGGGCCGGGAACTGGCACTACCTCCGTCCGAACTCGCCCGCCGCCGCGGAACGCGTCGTCGAGGACCGGCTCGGGATCGGGTTCGAACGGGACACGAGCAGCGACCGCGTGGCCGGATACGACTTCGTGCACGCCGTCGTGACGCTGCTCGTGAACCCGAGCGGGATCGTGGAACGAGCCTACCGCGGCGAGACGATCGACCGCGACCGCGTTGCGAACGATATTGAGGCGGTCGTCGCGGGAACGTCCGGCTCGACTGCGGAGTGATCGTCGTCCCGCCGTCGGTTTCGGCGTGTTTCCCATCCGAGTCGCGGAGACCGTGACCGACGGGCCACACATCCCGATGCAATGGGCGCCGCCGAGAAGCCCGATCGTGAAAAACAGGAGGACGTCGACGCCCGGGACCGACGAGACGCTCACTCGCCGTCCCGGAGTCCCTGTACGAGCGCCCGATCGATGTCGTCGAAGCCGATCGTCCGCCCGCCGTGGTCGTCGACGAACGCCGCGGCCTCGTCCGCCTCGGAGAACGGGTGGAGGCCGGGACCCATCCCGCCACGGACGTCGCTTTCGACCACGTAGGTGAGCGTCGTCGCGTCGCCGAACGTTTCGGGTGCCGTGGGTGAGGGCATCGTCGGACCGCTCTCTCGATCCTCGATCGTCCAGTCGACGGTTGAGAAGTCGGTCACGTAGATGATCTCGGGCTCCCACCCACGATCGAGTCGGTCGAAGTGGAACGGAAACAGGCTGAACACGAGCGTGTGAAACCAGAACGGTCCCCCCTCGCGATCCGGCGGAGCGTGGTTCGCGTAGTATATCTGTCCGTTCGCACCGCCGTGAGGACCGATCTCCATCCCGTGATCGTCGTCGAACGTTCCGCCCGAGAGGTCAACCGGGTCCGGCTCGGCGTCCGCCGACCCTGCGGAGAGCCGGTCGAGACACCCCGCCGTCGATCCGACTCCACCGATCGCCGCTGACGCCGTGAGAAATCGTCGACGGTTCACGATTTGCCCTTCACACCTGCGCTACAAGCCGATTCTGGTGCGATCATCGAACCGATTCCGGTGCGATCTCGAACCGATTCCGGTGCGGCCACCACCTGCCAGAAACCTGTGCGCTCCGGACGACCGGCCCCTCGTCCGCCTGCGGAAGAACGATCGACCGAAGCGGCCACATATACAAGTCTCCGTCGGCTACGTGGCCGGTGTCGGATGGGAACCGAAACGCTGGGGCTGACCGAGGCCGTCTCGATCGCGCTCGGCGGGATGATCGGCGGCGGGATATACGCCGTTCTGGGCGTCGTCACGCAGATATCCGGGGCGGCGACCTGGAGTGCG
The DNA here is from genome assembly GCF_900107205.1 of Halopenitus persicus. Classification (GTDB taxonomy): domain Archaea; phylum Halobacteriota; class Halobacteria; order Halobacteriales; family Haloferacaceae; genus Halopenitus; species Halopenitus persicus. Next base: position 343,873 of record NZ_FNPC01000001.1, read on the forward strand.
TTCCTCCTGGCCGGCGTCGTTGCGGCCTGTGCGGGCTACTCCTACGTCCAGTTGAACGCGCTGATCGCCGCGAACGACGGAAACACGGGGGGCGGATCGGTCACCTTCATTCGGTCGTTCACCGGAAACACGACGATCGCCGGGATGGTCGGCTGGACGCTGCTGCTCGGCTACATCGGGTCGATGGCGATGTACGCGTTCGCGTTCGCGGAGTTCGTGATCTCGTTTCCGATGGTCCCCGAATCGATCGGGGCCGCTCCCCTTCGCCCGATCGTCTCGGTCGGCGCGATCGCGGCCTTCGTCGGATTGAATCTGCTCGGAGCCCGCGCGACCGGCACGGTGGAGACCGTCCTCGTCGCGGGGAAGGTCCTCGTGCTCGTGACGTTCGGCCTCGGCGGCGTCGGCTACGCGATCGCCACGTCGCCGCCGGCCGTCGATCTGGGCGCATCGACGCTCACGTCGTTCAGCCCGGTTATGGCCGCCGCGGTCTCGTTCGTCGCGTTCCAGGGCTGGCAGCTGCTGTTTTACGACCAGGAGAGCATCGAGAACCCGCTCGATCGGATCCCCAAAGCCATCGCGATCGCCATCGCCACCGCGGTCGTCGTCTACGTCCTCGTGGTGGTCGCGACTTCCGATCTCGCGCCGCAGGCGCTTCGAACGCGTCCACATACGGCCCTGGTGGATGCCGCCTCGACGATCGCCGGCACCGTCGGCTATGCGGGCGCGGGCGCGACCGTCATCTCCCTGTCGGCGCTGCTCTCGACCGGGAGCGCGATCAACGCCACCCTGTTCTCGACGGGCTACTTCGCCAAGGGGATGCTCTCGAGCGACCTCCTGCCCGACCGGATCGGCGACGCCAGCGCGGACGGCGTCCCCCCGCGAACCGTGCTCCTCATCGGCGGCGTCACCGCGGCGTTCACCGCGGTCGGGAGCCTCTCGGCGATCACCTCCTTCGCGTCGCTGTCGTTCATCGTCGTGTTCGGCGCGATGAGCCTCCTCGCGTTCACCCAGCGCGATCGCGAGCGCATCCGCGCGGTCTGGCCGGCCGTCGGGGCGGTCGGGGCGGCGCTCTTCTTCGTGCTGTTGTTCTACCACCTCTACACCGCCGAACGGGAGACGTTCTACGCGGTCCTGGGTATCGCCGTCGCGACGTTCCTCGTCGAGACGCTGTATTTCGAACGGGACGTCATCCGGGCGGAGATCCCGGACCTGCGGTAGCCGATCGGCGGACGGTCGCCCGCGGTTCCAAACGTGTCACTCATCGATGACGTCCGCCGGACGATATATACGTCGACGGCCGAAACGGTCACCATGGTACTCGGATCGATCGTCAGTTTCGTCGTTGCGCTGCTCGTGGGCGGACTCGCCATCTACGCCGGCGCGCGGGTCATCGCCGACGTCGACGACTACTCACACGCCGTGATCACCGCCCTGATCGGCGCGGTCGCGTGGGCGCTCGTCTCCTGGGTGCCGCTGGTCGGCCCGCTGATCGCGCTGGTCGTCTGGGTCGGCGTCATCAACTGGCGCTACCCCGGCGGATGGGGGCAGGCCGCGATCATCGGGCTCGTCGCCTGGATCGCCGCGCTCGTCATCCTGTTCGTGCTCAACGGCCTGCTCAGTCTCGGGATCGGTGCCTTCGGCGTGCCGGGTGCCTAGCGGCGTCCCGAGCGGTCGTGGCTTCGCTTCGTGAGTACACCGTGGAACGGGGCCCCTTCACGATGGTTTATAACTGATGCCGACACACCCCGTCTCGATGCGTTCACCATCCAGCGACGACGGATCCGTTCACGACCGGCTCGAGCGATACTTCGTCGTCTCCACGCTCCGGTGTCACGACTGCGGCGAGCTGCACGGACGCGTCCGCGTCGACGACGAGACGTACGCGGCCGCGGACTTCGCCATCGACTCGCTCGCGGAGTGGCGGCTGGAGATGGACAAGGAGGAGGCGTGGATCCGAACCCACCGGTCGGCGGTCCGGGAGGCCCTTGGGGACTTCGAGGACGACTGGCCCGAGACGGTCGCGGCGGTTCGCGACCGGCTTCTCGAGTGAGGACCCGACCGCCGAGCGAACGGAACGTCCGGCCTCCGGTCGAACACAACAGCTATACCCCAGTGCCCGCGAGTGAAACCGACTCGAATGTCGAACCCGCCAGACGAGCCGCCCCGCGATCCACGCTCCCCCTCCCGTCGCCGGTATCTCGCCGGCGTCGCCGCCGCGGCGGCGACCGGCGCGGCCGGCTGCCTCGACGGCTGGGGGCATACGACCCTCGACCGATCACAGGCCGACTTCGATCCCGAGCCGCTGCCGGGCGACCGGACGTATCCCGACGACCCCGGGGTCACGATGTTCCGCCGCGGGCTGCGCCGGCTTGGGTATTACCCGGACGCGACCGTCCCCGACGCGGTCACGGTCAACTGGCAGTTCCCGGTGAATTACATCGGCCACACCGCCGCGAAGGCGAGTCCGCGACCCGCACCCGACGACGAAACGATCGTGATCCCGGGCGACACGGGCATCGTCCACGCGGTCGGCCCGAAGGGCCGGCATCGGTGGACCCAGCGGACCGGCGCCACCTCGCTCGGGATCCACGGCACCCCGGCGATCGTCGACGGGGTCGCCTACATCGGCGGCTACGACGGGGACCTGTACGCCTTCGACGTCGGCACCGGCGAGCAGGTCTGGCGCACCTCGCGGTTCGCCTTCGACGGCGCGATCGCGATCGGCTCGAGCCCGGCCTACTGGGACGGGGTCCTCTACGTCGTCGTGGAGTACAACAACCCGCCGGCCGGGACCCTGTGGGCGGTCGACGCCGATACCGGCCGGCCCCTCTGGAGCGACGACCGGCTGTGGGGGATGCCCCATCCCTCCGTCTCGATCGACCCCGAGTACGAGCGACTGATCACCGCCTCGAACGACGGCGTCTGCTACTGCTGGGAGTTCCCCTCGCTGGACTTCGAGTGGTCCTTCCAGACCGGCGCGGAGATCAAGGGCACGATCCCGCAGTACGAGGGTCGCGCGTTCGTGGGGTCCTGGGACGGCCACTTCTACTGTCTCGACACCGACGCCGGCGAGGAGCTGTGGTCCTTCGAGACCGGCCAGATAATCATGTCCAACCCCGGCGTCGACCCGGAGACCGGGATCGTGTACATGGGCAACGACGACGAGCACGTCTACGCTCTGGACATGGAGACCGGCGACGTGATCTGGTCGCGGGACGTCGGCGGCCACGTCATCGGATCCCTGACGGTCACGGCCGACGCGGTGCTCGTCGGGTCCTATGACCGGAACCTCTACGCCCTCGAGAAGGACACCGGCGCGGTCCGATGGACGGTCCCGAACAACGGCCACGTCACCAGCGCCGCGGTGCCCCACGACGGCCGGATCTACTACGCCGAACGCGCCGACATCACGGGTTACTGGAACGACGACGAGCCCACGACCGTCCGGACGCCGGGCCACGCGTACTGTCTCGTCGACGATTCATAGGGGTCGACCGCCCGACGAAAGGCGTATACCGACGGCGGGAAAACGCGGGGTATGGACGGATACATCGTCGACATCGAGAACGACGAACTGCTCTCCCCGATCGTCGTGATCGCGACGATCGCGCTCCTCGGCGTCTTCGGTCTCGGCTTCCTGTATCGAGCGGCGCTGTTCGTGCTGTAGCCGGAACCGAGTCGTCCGCCGTCGCCCGCCGTGACGCCAGCTCCGACCGTGACGCCAGCTCCGACCGTGACGCCATCCGGACCTGCCGCTCCCGAGTATTGACTCGACGTGCCCGCCGGCTAGCCCACGAGCCGCTCGCGAACCTCGCCGGCGACGGCCAGCGCGACCTCGTGGGCGGCCACCAGCACCGCGACCGCGACCACGATCGTCGCGGCGGCCCGCGGCGTCGACAGCAGTCCGAGCGAGACGATGAGCGTCGTCGCACACGCCGGCGCGTGGTTCGTGTCGGTGGCGATCATCGCCCAGCTCGTGACCGCGATGGAGACCGTCCCCGACGCCGCGAGCCGGAGGCCGTCGAGAGAGGCCGGATCCGGCGACTCCACGAGGGTCACCCCGGCGGCGAGCAGGAGGTAGGCAGCCAGACCCGCGACCGCGCCGATCAGGTGGCTGCCGACCACGCGTCGGGCCCGGTCGCGCCCGCCGTGGCGGTCGAAGGCCAGGACGAACGCCGAGGGGCCGAGGCTCGGGAAGATGAACGGCTGCCCGGTGACCCACGCGACGCTCCCGAGGACGGTAAAGAGGAGGCTCGCGTACAGGCTCGTGTACACCCGACGTCTGACCACGGACGGGGTTCCCGCGCCGGCCCATTAATCCGACCGATCCCACAGCATCGCCCTCACGGCGCCAGCAGGAGCCCGGCGATCGCGACCGTGATGAACACGAGCTTCATCGCGGTGTTGACCGCGATCACCTTCAGGCCGAACTCGGGGCCCCAGATCCCGAACTGGAACGGGATCGACCGCTTGAACGTGGAGACCGCGAAGGAGACGATCCCGCCGAGCAGCATCGTGATCACCGCGGTCCGCGGGGTGAAGGGCTCGCCGATGAGCGGCGCGATCGCGACCGCCCCGGCGGTGGTGTCCAGCGAGTAGACTGCGACGATGGCGACCGACGCGCCGGGCAGCCCGATCGCCGCGGTCAGGGGCTCGGCCACGCCGGTCAGCGCCGCGACGTCGACGTGGGTGATGAGCGCGATCACGAGCGTGTAGACGACCGCCAGCCGGGGCACGATCCGCCGGAGCGTGCCGGCGGTCTTCCGGGCGGCCTCCCGGGCTCGGTCGCGGGGGGAGTCGGGTGAGTCGTCGTCAGTAGGGGGCGCACCGCTTTCGGAGGCGTCCCCAGTCTCGCCGTCCCCGTGGCCGGTCTCGAGGTCGGCGAGCGCCGACCGGTCGACGTTCCGCGAGGAGAGGACGAGTCCGCCGATGGCCACGCCCGCGATCGTGATCGCCAGCGAGATCCCGGCGCGGATCGAGACGTAGAGAACGCCCGTGTGGAACCCGAGGATCGGTATCAGGACGGGGACGTAGTAGGTGAAGACGTGCTGCACGAACCCGAAGAACGTGTTTATCATCACCGCGACGATCGTCGCGCGGTCGTCGAGTAGCCCCGACTCGCGGTACTCCGCGAGCGTGGCGTAGCCGGCGGTCGTCGACGCCGCGGTCGTCAGGATCGCGGTGCCGACCTCGTCGGGGAGGTTGGCCGGCCGGGTGAGGTAGCCCGCCACCCCGGCGATATACTGGATCAACCCGAACGAGACGACGAGGTTCGCGACGAAGACGCCGAGCGCGATGAAGACGGTGATGCGGGTTAGCCGCGGGATGACCTCCCGGAGGAGCGCGACCGTCTCGGCGGCGATCGCGCTCGTCGGCGGTATCTGAAGCGCGAGCGTCGACGGTTGGAGCGACGTCATCGTCGGTTGGAACGACGTCATCGTCGGTTGGAACGACGTCATCGTCGGTTGGAACGACATCATCGACTGGTGAACCGCCCAGAGAACCGGGTCGACGATCGCGGCTCCGAACACGGACTCCCTTCGCGATCGGTCGTCAAAGGTGCATCGGACCCGGCCGGCTTCGCTCCCCGTTCGCCGTGAACGCCTCGAGGGACGTCAGTTCCCTCCCGCCGCTCGTCCGCCCCGACCCGGACCCGTCACGCCTCGAAGCCGTCCTCCCACCGGAAGGTTCCGTTCCGCTGGATCACCTCGCCGTCGATCGCGATCGACGCGTCCGTGGTGACGTCCGCGATCAGGTCGACGTGGACCGCCGAGTCGTTACCGGACTCGCCGTCGGGGAGGCAGGCGTCGTAGGCGCGGCCGAGCGCGAGGTGGACGGTTCCGGCCATCTTCTCGTCGAAGAGGATCGAGTCGGTGAACCGGTCGATCCCGCGGTTCATCCCGATCCCGAGCTCGCCGAACCGCCGTGCGCCCGCGTCGGTTTCGAGGATCGACGCGAGCGCGTCCTCGTTGGTCGCCGCCGCGAAGTCGACGACCTCGCCGTCGGCGACCTCGAGGTGAACGTCCCGGACGCGGCGCCCGTCGATCGTCATCGGCACGTCGAAGTGGATCTCGCCCGCGACGGTCGCCGGCGCAGTGAACACCTCGCCGGAGGGGAGGTTGTGGGAGTCGTAGGCCACGGAGGCCGCGGAGTTGACTGCGGTCCGATTCTCGATCCCGACGGTCAGGTCCGTCGCCGGACGCTCTTCGGTCGTCGGGCGGTCCTCGGTCGCCGGACGGTCCTCGGTCGCCGGACGGTCCTCACGGCCGATCCGGATCCGGACCTCCGAGCCGGCGTCGAGGAGCCGCTTGAGTCGATCCATCTCGTCGGCGAGCGCCTCCCAGTCGCGCAGAACCGCGCCGTAGACGAACTCGCGGTACGCCTCGATCGACATCCCGGCCTGCTGGGCGAGGCTCCGCGTCGGGTGGACCGTGGACACCCAGTCGGTGTCCATCCGTGCCTCCCGGATCCCGGTCCGGGAACGGGCGTGTTCCCGCCGCGTCTCGGGGTCGACGTCCGCGGTCGCCATCGTGTTCCGCCCGCCGCCGAGCCGGAGGTACGCGTCCGCCGCCTCGAACAGCGCGAGCGAGTGGGCGGGATCCGTCTCGAACGGTTCGTCGGCGTCCTCGCGTCCCTTTAAATATGCCCGGGAGAGCTCGTCGGAGCCGTACGTCACCTCGACGTTCGCCCCGCGCTCGCCGAGCGCCTCGACGACCGCGACGGCCAGCTCGTGTGCCCCCTCGTCGACGTCGACGATCACGTCGTCGCCGGGCTCGATCCGCGCGCTCCAGTCGACGAGCGTCTCCGCGTGGTCGCGTACGCGTGGGTCCATCACTCCCGAGGTCGACGCGCGCGGACAAAAACCGTCGCTTCGGTCGGCCGTTTCGGTCGGCCGCTTCGGCGGACGCCGTCCCCGGCGTCGACGACCGACTGCTTTCAAGACCCGGCGGACCGCATCGACGATATGGACCGGATCTACGCCCCCTGGCGGATCGAGTGGGTCGAACGCGACCGGGACCCGATCGACGGCTGCCCCTTCTGCGTCCTCCCCGAGCGCGGCGACGACGTCGACGCCCGGATCGTCGCCCGCGGCGAGCACAACTTCGTTCTCTTAAATAATGCCCCCTATAACCCGGGCCACGCGATGGTGATCCCGTACGGCCACGTCGCCGAGTGGGGCGCGCTCGAGGACGACGTGATGCTCGAACACGGTCGGCTGAAGGCGGCGACGATCGCGGCCTTGGAGTCCGCTTCGGGGCCGGACGGCATCAACACCGGGATGAACCTGGGCGGGTCGGCCGCCGGCGGCTCGATCGACGACCACCTCCACACCCACGTGGTCCCGCGGTGGGACGGCGACACGAACTTCATGCCGGTGGTGAGCGACACGAAGGTGATCGTCGAGGCGGTCGACCGGACCTACGAGCATCTCCACGCGGCGTTCGGCGAGCTGGAGGCCGCGGTCACGGTTCCGTCGATCGACGGCGATGACGATCGTAGCTCCGACGACGACGCTACGGACGCCGTCGATGCTGCGGACGCCCCCGCCGACACTGCGGACGCCGCCGATGCTACGGACGCCGCCGACGCCGACGGTACCGCCGGCGCGGTTCGCCTCTCATTCTGATCGCCCCGCCGACCGAGGGCACTTTTACGTCGCCGGCCGAAGGATCCGCCGATGACGGACCCCGAACTCCCGACGCCCGTGCTCGACAACCACCTCCACCTGGATCCGCGACACGGTCGCGGGATGGACGCGGTCAAGGACTTTCGGAATCTCGGCGGCACGCACCTGCTCGTGGTCAACAAGCCGTCCTGGCACCTCGGCGTCGAGGCCGACGACCCCGAGGACTTCCGGGCGGTCTTCGAGGAAACCGTCGACGTCGTCGCCGAGGCGGACGAGCTGCTCGACGGCGGTGCCTGGCCCGTCCTCGGCGTCCATCCCGGCCTGATCAGCCGGCTGGTGGACGAACGGGGCTTCTCGGCCGATGCGGCTCGTGAGCTGATGCAGGGCGGGCTCTCCGTGGCGGCCGAGTACGTCGCCGACGGCGACGCGCTCGCGCTCAAGTCGGGCCGGCCCCACTACGAGGTGCCCGACGCGGTGTGGGACGCCTCGAACGCGGTCACGAAACACGCCTTCACGCTCGGCGCCGAGCACGATTGCGCGGTCCAGCTGCACACGGAAGCCAGCGAGGACCTCTCGGAGCTGGCCGACTGGGCCGCCGAACGCGGGCTCGAACCGGAGCGCGTGGTCAAACACTACGCCGCCGGCCGGCTCCGCGGACCGACCCCGAGCGTGATGAGCGAGCGCGACCGGCTCGAGCGCGCGGCCGAGCGTGGCGAGCCGTTCCTGATGGAGACCGACTTCGTCGACGATCCCGACAAGCCGGGCGCCGTCCTCGGTCCGAAGACCGTCCCGCGGCGCGTCCGCTGGCTTCTCGAGGAGGGGTACGAGGACGCGGTCCGGATCGCCCACGTCGAGACGCCGAACCGAGTCTACGGGATCGACACCGAGGCGACGCTGGACGCGTGAGCGGGCGGATCCCGGCTGTCCCTCGGATCCTCATTCCCATGGCTGGCCGCCCGCCGCGACGATCCGGACGCGAGTCGCAAGCAGCCACGCGATCGGAGCGATCGTCAACGCGACGGCGCCCGCGGCCGCAACCTGGAGCACGGTCGTCGTGAACCAGGGCGTCGAGCCCGCGTACGGCAGCGACGTGTGCGTGACCTGTCCGCCGAGCGGGACGAAGTAGTCGAACAGCAGGTCGACGGTGTACCACGCCGCAGCGATCGCGATCGCGTGCAGCGGGAACCCCGAGATCCGGTGGAGGACGAACGCCTGGACCGCCATCGCGACGTGGCTCCAGAACAGAAAGAGGTACATCGGGAGCGCGGTGAACTCGAGGAATCCCGGCGCGAACGCGACGAGCACGTACGGCGTCCACAGCCCGAGCTTGATGTTCCCGACGAACGCCAGCGACGCGAGCGTGTCGTTCGGTCGACCGACCGCCCACGCCGCGAGCGCGAGCGCGATGAGCAGCGTGGCGCCGGGGCTGTCCGGAACGAAGACCCACCACCGGGGCGCGATCTGCGCGAACTGGAACCGGTAGTACCAGAACCCGAAGGCGGTCCCGACGAGGTTGATCGCGACGATGACCCAGACAAGCCGCAGCGCGACCGCCTCGAGCCGGGCCGGGAGGGGGGCGGCCCACCGCGGGAGCGGCAGTCGGTCCGGCGGGTCCCGCGGCGATCCACGTTCCCGGTTCGGTTCGGAAGGGTCGGAGTCGGTCGATCCGGATGCGGACCCGCGTGGCATGGTCGTGGGTCGTCGCCGTCTCACAAAGCGATGGCGGTCCGGGACCGGTCGGCCGCCACGGCGTGGCCGCCAGCCCGCTCGCTCACGATCCGGTTCCGCCGCCACGCCGCGGCGTCGCCGCTGTCCGCTCATCCCCGACGAAAAGGGCTATGGGGCCCCGTCGTGAACCTCGGGGTATGCGCCTGCGCTATCTGATCGCGCTCCTTCTGCTGATCCCGCTTGCGGATGCGCTGTTCCTCGTCGTCGTGGCCGACCACCTCGGCTGGCAGCTCACCGTCGCGCTGGTCGTGCTCACGGCGCTGTTGGGAATGCTGCTCGTCCGCGCGGAGGGACGCCACACGCTCGCCCGGCTCCAGCGGAAGGCCGCGCGCGGCGAGCCGCCGACCGACGAGCTGCTCGACGGCGCGCTGCTCATCACGGCGGGCGCCTTCCTGCTCACGCCCGGGCTCGTCACCGACGCGATCGGGTTCCTGCTCGCGTTCCCGCCGACGCGGATCCCCATTCGGGCGGTGACGAAGCGCTTCGTCCTCGTCCCCTATCTCGAGCGCCGGACCGACGGGTTCCTCAGCGGGAACGTCTACATCGGCGGGTTCCCCGACGGCGACGAGTTCGACGGCGCCGGGGGCGGTGCCTTCGGCGGCGGGTTCGGCGGTGCCGACGGGGGAGGGGGATTCGGCGGCGCCGGCGGCGGAGCCACGCAGCCGAACGACGATGACGGACCTGGGGGCGGCGGTGCATCCGGCGGTACGGGACGGCGATCCGGTTCGGGTTCCGGCGTCGATTCCGGGACCGACCGGGGAGCGGACGACGTGGTCGACGTCGATTACACCGTCGAGGACGCGGATGACGCTGACGCCGGGAACGACGAGACGCGCTCGACGGACGAACGCTGACGACACGGCAGCCTCGCACACGCCGATCGATACCGTGGCTGAAACCGACGGACTGCGCGACGATCTGCAAAAGGAAACTCTTAAACTCTTACCACCGCAAGCGGTGAATGCGCTCACCTGGGCCAATAGCTCAGTCAGGTTGAGCGCTCGGCTGATAACCGGGAGGTCCACGGTTCAAATCCGTGTTGGCCCACCTACAACGTCCACGGTCTTTGGCCGTGGCGTGTTAGGGGCCGGGAACTCCCCAGCCACCTAATTCCGTCGTACCTCTCGATGGTTAGAATCCTCCGGAGCAGTAGGTGCAACCGAATCGTTCACCAAGGAGTGGCGTCATAGAACGGTCCAGACGGATTCGTCGGGACTGCGTCGATGAACCGCTCGATCCAAGTGATCGGCGGAACGGCCCAGCCGATCCGCCCCGTCAGTCACGATATCGACGATTCGCCGCGAAGCAGGGAGCGGATCCGTTCGCTCAGTCGCGGTTTCGAAGTCGTTCGATGCGGGTTTCGAGGTCGTCTATCGCCTCTTCGACCTCTCGCCGAGCCTTCTCGCTCATCTCCTCGGCTTCATCCGCCGCTTCCTCGAACGTATGTCGAACGCGCTTGAGTGCCTCGTCCGTCTTATCGGAGTCACTCATATTCCATCGGCAGTTATGTTCACCCAGCGCCGTAAAACTACGGGTGATGCGGTCTGCGTCACCAACCGTCGACTTCCTCACCGGTCTCACTGTCGGGACGGCTGCCCCATACCGCCCGTGAAACGGCCAGTCCGGTCCGTTCGTCCGTTCGGTCGAACGGCTCATTCGTTTCGGTCGTGACAAATTGGCCACGTCTTTTTGAGATTCCCATCGAAGATCCGGATAATGTCCGAACACGACGTCCCGAAGGGCGTGAGTCTCGACACGCTGCACGAGATTCTGGCCGGGTGGAGCGCCGCGGGTGCCGCGGAAGAGCCCCAGTACACCGCGGACGTGGAAGCGGTTACGAGCGTCTCCGATGTGGTCGGACGGCAGAATCGCTTTCTCGAGGAGATCGGCGTTCTCGAACCACATAAACAGCAACACGAGCTGACCGATCGCGGACGGGAGCTCGCAGGCGCCCTCGAGGAAAACGACGAGGAACGCGCCAGAGAGCGAGCGCGGGAGCTCCTCTCCGACTGGGAGCTCACGCGGGACGTTCGCGACGTCCTCGAGGACGGCCCGATGGAGAAAGAGGAGCTCGTCCCGCTCGTCGCCGAACTCGCGGAGCAGGACCTCGAGACGAGCCGCGTCGAAACCGGGGTCACCACGCTGCTCGACCTGTACGACTGGGCGGGACTGCTCGAACGCGACGCGGAGGGACGATATCGGCACCCCGAGTCCGAGACCGCTACCGAGTCGGTCGCGGAGGCAGCCGACGCAGCGGAGACTGCTGCGGGACTGACGGAACCTGCAGCCGACGTAACGGAGGCCGTGCAAGCCGAAGAAGCGGCCCGGGAGGCGGCCGAGGTGGCCGAGTCGGCGGCGGAAGCAGCCGAAAAGGCAGCGGAAGAATCCACCGACGCAGCGGCCGCGGAGACCGAAGCAGTCACCGACGCGGCCGGGTCGATGGCCGAGGAGTCGGCGGAAGCGGCCGAGACCATCGAACGGACGATCGAAGCGGTAACCGAACGGACGGTCGCGGAGACGGCCGAGGCCACGGCCCGGAAGGCCGCCACGGAGACGGCCGAAGAAACCGCACGGCAGACGGCCGCGAAGGTCGCCGACCAAGTGGCCCGAGATGTCGCGGCGGACACCAGCGAGGAACTACTGGAGGAGACGGCACAACGGGTCACACGGGCCGCAGAGACCGCGGAAGAAGCCGCCGAACGATCCAGGGAAGCCGCCGAGACGGTTGCGGACCAGTCGGCCGAGGAAACCGCGCAGTCGGTCGCGCGGGAGGTGGCCGCCCGGACGGCTCGTGAGATCGCCGGGCGAACCGCCGCGGAGCGAGCCGAACGGCAGGCCGCGGAAACCGCGGAGGCCGCGGCCCGCCAGGCGGCCGAGCGAACGGCACGGGATGTGGCGGCGGAAACGATCCAGGGCATCGCCGACGGGGGCGAGGACGTCACCGCTCCGGTCGCGGAAGCCGCCGAAGGAGCCGGAGACGAAATCGGAGACGCGGTCGAAGACGCCGAGCAAACAGCCGCCGAAGCGACATCTGAGCCCACGGCGGAGGTAACGGAGGAAGCAGTCGACGAGGTAACGGAGGCTACGGAAGCCGGAGCAGAAGAACGGAGCGCCGAGGCGACGGATCAGGCGGAGGCAGCGGAAGAAGTGCCGTCCGAGGCCGCCGCCGGAACGTCGGGCGAGATCGCCGACGCGGCCGAGGAGGTGACGCGCGAAGTTCTCGAGGACGCCGGGGAAATCGAGGTCACGGTCGGGGACGAGTCGGGCATCGAAATCGCGGTTGACGATGAATCCGGCGTCGAAATCAGCGTCGACGGTGACGTCGACATCCAGGACGGAGACCCGCCCGAACGTGTACAGATCGAATCCGGCGGACGGAACCGTGACACGGGGACGTCCGAAACCGACGATCTGGAAACCGACGGCGGTACCGAGGAAGCAGGAGACGACGAGGGGACCGAGGTCGAACTAGCACAGGAGGACGATACGGTTCGTATCGACGTCGATGCGGGACCGGGGATAACGATCGCCATCGGTGACGAAGAAGGAGAGGAAGCCGACGCAGTTGCGGAAGCAGACGCCGAGGAAGCAGAGGATGCGAACGCCGAGGAAGCAGAGGATGCGGACGCCGAATCGGAGGACGCCGAAGAAGCGAAACCGGACGAGACGACGGGGGAAAGAGCGGAGGCAACGACGGGAGGGGCTGAAGAAGTGGACGCGAAAGAAGCGAAGGAGACGGTGGAAGAGGGAGCCGAAGAAGTGGCCGAGGAAGCCGAAGAGGCGGGTGAAGTGGCAGTAGAGGAAGCCGAAGAGGCGGCCGGAGAACTGACGGACCGAGCCGAAGCGGCCGAGGCCGAACTCGCGGAGCTGGCCGAAGCCGAGTCCGCGCCGGAACTCGTAGCCGGGATCGCGGAGACCGCGACGGAAGCCAAGGAAGCGGCCCGAGACGCGAAGGCGGCCGCCGAGGAGGCCCGAGCCGCGATCAACGAAGCGGCCGCGAGCGGCGGCACGGCGGGCAGCGAGGGACCAGCGACGGAACCACACGCCGTCTCGCTCGACCTGGACATCGATTCCGAGGACCTCGAAGCCATCGTTCAGGGACTTCGACGGGGGCTGCGGAACGGTGAGTGAGGAGTCCGGAGGAAGCGGTCGAAGTGGCCGGTTCGTCTGACGCCGGTTACCCGGTCTCGACCGGTTACCGATTACGCGACGCGTCGGAGAACATCGACAGGACGGACCGGTCCGGAGGGAGGAGTAACCGAACGATCGTACCCCGTGGCTCGTTTTCCGCGAACTCGACGCTGCCGCCGGACATCGTCGCCGTCCAGTAAATGATCCACAACCCAAGCCCCTCAGTGTGGGACAGCGGCGTCTCCTCGGGAAGCTCGATCGGCCTCCAGTCGTCCTCCGAAATCCCCTGCCCCGTATCCGCGATCTCGGTGATCACCGTGCCGTCGTCCCGGGTGTGAATGGAGACGGTCACCGTGACGTCGGGAGCGTTGTGCTCGACCGCGTTCAGTATCGCTTCCTCGATCGCGAGCGAGAGTGCCGGATGGGCCCGCACTCGGCACGTCTCCGGAAGTTCGGTCGTGAGCGTGATCTCCGGATGGTCCTCCCGAATCGCCGTAACTTCCGCGTGAACGGCTTCCACGAGGTCGAATTCACGTCGGGCGTCCGTCTCCCAGATCGACACGATTCGACGGGTACGGTCGGTCGCCTCGAGGAGATCGTCCAGATGGCGCCGAATGATGCGCGTCGTCTCCGGTATTTCCTCGGTGCTGTCGGCCGTCTCGAGATCCTCGAGGAGACCGAGCGCGATCGAAAGTTCGTTTCGAATGTTGTGGCGCAACACGCGCTGGTTGATCTTGAGCAGCTTGGAGAGTTCCTGTGCCCGTTTGAGACGCTCGTTGCCTTCAACGGCATAGAGGCCGCTTCGTGTGCCGACGGCCGCTCCGAGAGCGCCGGCAAAGGAGACGAGAAAGGAGAGCTCGCGGGAAGGGCCTCTGATGGCCCACGTCAGCCAGACGGCGACCGCGAGGAGGACGAATGCGGCCGTGACGCCGAGGCTCAACACCAAGGCCCGCCACCGGCCGTCGAGGGAGATGTCCCGGTCGGAGAGCGTGTACGCGGTGAAAAACACGAGGGCGGAGAGGCTCCAAACGATGAACGATTCGAGAACGGTTTCCAATCCCCGTCCCTCGAACAGCGCGTGCTGCGTACCAAGGCCAAAACAGAAGATCCCCAACGCATAGAATCCGGACGTGGGGGATATTTTGAACGACATGAATGGGCGGCAACCGGTCGTATAACTCATTGTTATCCACCAGATGATAAAATCACCGTCCAACACGCCGGTGCGGAGCCGGGAGGGACTCTCGTCACGAACGTCGACCGGCCGGAACACCGTGTCGAATTCGGCGACCTTGCGGCTTGAGCCGGAAAACGCATCGCCGCTTTAGGTCCCGGAAGCGATCCGCGTGGCGAAGCGATCCGCGTGGCACGACCTCCCCGGTCGCGTAACCGGTTGGTTCGTTCGCACGGACGCGGATATTGCGTGACCCGTTCCTCCATCCTCTCGATGGATATTATATATCGCTGCGAGTGGTTTATCCGGAGGATCGGCCACGGCGCACGCGACGAACACGATTAAGCGATCCGAGACGCTACCGGCACGTATGGCACTCGAACGGTCGGTGACGTGTCCCCGATGTGAGGAGGAACAGTCGTTCTACCGAACCGCGGCGATGACGCTTCACCTCGGCGAGAAGCAGAAGTGGCGGTGTCCGGACTGCGAGTACGGCTTCGTCGCGATCAACGGGATCGATACCCTTCCGGCCTGACCACCGACTCGGTCGGCGAACACGGCGATCGTTGGCTGGCCACAACTACCGTCGCGCACGCACGAGGGCCGGTCGTGTCGAACGCTGTGGCGAGTCACGAGTTCCGTGGCGACGGCGGATCATCGCCGGAGACCACGTCACTGGAGATCCGTGACGGGTTCTCACACGGTTCACCAGGAGGCGGCGCACCGTTCCATCCGGTGGTCGAAGCCGACGTGGTTGACGGAATATAAACCATATAACGCGATAGCAAATCGGGTGATCGCGGGAAGACCGGTGCGGACCGGCCGCGGGTCATCGGTCGACCCGGGCTCGTCCGAACTCGCCACATTTTTTAGGCTGTCCTAAAGAGCAGTGACTGAATGACACAGGACATCTGCGTCGTGGTCCCGACGATTCGGGAGTACGAGTGTATGCGGACGTATTTCGAGAACGCACGCGAGCACGGGTTCGACCTCTCGCGGCTCCACGTCGTGCTCGTGACCGAGGACTTCTGCGAGACGGACGCGATGGCGACGATGCTCGAGGAGGAGGGCGTCTCCGGCGAGGTCTTCGACGGGACGCGCCGCCAGGAGTGGTACGAGGAGCACGGAATCGACGAATACGACCACCTCGTGCCGGCGGCCAGCCACGCGGAGACGAGCTTCGGCCTCCTCTACATGTGGGCCCACGACCGCTTCGAGTACGGCTTCTTCATCGACGATGACACGCTGCCGGAGCCGGAGGACGACTTCTTCGGCCGACACATGGAGAACCTCGCGTTCGAGGGCGAGGTCGAGTCGGTCTCCTCCGACACGGACTGGGTGAACGTGCTCCACCAGACCGCCGACGAACACGGACTCTACCCGCGCGGGTACCCCTACGCGGCGATGGACGAGACCGTCGAGACGTCGACGGAGACGGTCGACGACGTGGTCGCGTCCCAGGGCCTGTGGACCAACGTCCCCGACCTCGATGCGGTCCGGATCCTGATGGACGGCGACCTGCAGGGACAGGCGCAGACGCGGACGAGTCGGTCGGACTTCACCGGCGACTTCGTCGCGGCCGAGGGCAACTACCTGACGGTCTGCTCGATGAACCTCGCGTTCAAGCGGGAGGTCATCCCGGCGTTCTACCAGCTGCCGATGGACGACAACGAGTGGGACGTCGGCCGGTTCGACGACATCTGGAGCGGCGTGTTCCTCAAGCGAGCCTGTGACGTCCTCGGGAAGACGATCTATAACGGGTACCCGCTGTGTGAGCACAACAAGGCGCCCCGCTCGACCTTCGACGATCTGACGAACGAGGTCGCCGGACTGGAGCTCAACGAACACCTCTACGAGATCATCGACGACGTCGGCGGCGACGCCGAGACCTACGCGGACGTCTTCGAAGCGATGGGCCGGGAGCTCGCGGCGGGCGATTACGAGTCGTACAACAACGGCGCGTTCTTCAACTACGTCGGCGAACACATGTGCGAGTGGGTCGACTGCCTGGACGCGCTCAACGGCGTCGACCGGTCGACGGGATCGCCGGAACCGCGGACGGCGGCCGGGAACTGAACCGACGAGTATTTAATGTTTTAGGCAAACCTAAAAATATGAGCGACGACGAGATTACGGACGACCGAGCAACGATGGAGCGACTGACCGACCGCCGACGGTTCCTCGCAAGCGCCGGAACGCTCGCCGCGGTCGGGATCGCCGGCTGTACGGGTAACGGCGGCGGCAACGGAAACGGGAACGGAAACGGCGGGGGCAACGGTAACGGCGGCGGCAACGGCGATTCCGATCCCGGCTCCGACGTCGGGCAGATCGGGTCCGGAAGGGCCGGACGCGACGCGCCCGGCGGAACGCCGATGGCGGAGATGCCCGACCTCGAGGGCGAACTCACCGTCTACTCCGGACGCGGGGAGTTCCTCGTCGGCGAGCTGGTGAGCTACATCGGCGACCTCTACGATGACTTCGATCTGACCGTCCGATACGGCGGGTCCACGGACCTGGTCAACCAGATCGCCAACGAGGGCGCCGGAACGCCGGCGGACGTCTTCTACTCGGTCAACGCCGGGTCGCTGGGCGCGCTCGCGGACGCGGGCCACGCCGCGTCCCTCTCGAGCGACGTCACCGACCTCGTTCGCGACGAGTTCCACACGGAGAGCTGGATCGGAACGTCGGGACGGGCCCGAACGGTGCCGTACAACACGAACGCCCTCTCGGAGGGGGACCTTCCGGACGACATCATGGCGTACCCCGACGAGTTCGAGGGGGACCTCGGCTGGGCCCCGCGGTACGGCTCCTGTCAGGCGTTCATCACCGCGATGCGGATCATCGAGGGCGAGGAGGCGACCCGCGAGTGGCTCCAGGGCGTCCTCGACGCCGGGATCCAGGAGTACCCCGACGAGTTCGCGGCCTGTCAGGCGATCGCCGACGGCGAGATCGACGCCGCGTTCACTAACCACTACTACATCCAGCGCGTCCTCGACGGGAACCCCGGGGCACCGATCGCCACCTCCTTCACCGAGGGCGACGCGGGCGCCGTCTTCAACGTCGCCGGCGCGGCCGTGGTCAATGCGACCGACCAGGGGACGCTGGCCGAGAACTTCATCCGCCACCTGCTGTCGGCGGAGGCACAGGACTACTTCGCGCGGTCGACCTTCGAGTACCCGCTGATTCCGGGCGTCGAACCGGTCGGCGACCTGCCGACGATCGACGAGCTCGACGTGCCGGACATCGACCTCGCGCAGCTGTCGGACCTCGAGGCGACCGTCGACCTGATGCGCGACGTCGGCGCGCTCTAACCCGGCGTTTCGTCCGTGTCAGTCCCGGTTCGAGCCGCGGTCCGTCGCGTTCGCGATGCGCTGCAGCGGCGGCTCCGCTCACGGCTCCGGCAAGCGGCCCCCGAAACCCTCGCGGCGCTGGGCATCGCGGCGATCGCCGGGACTGCGGTGTTCACGGTCGCGATGACGGTCTTCGCGTATCACTCCAGCAACCACGACGAGGCGGTCTACATCCAGCAGGCCGCGATGTTGTTGGATGGCCAGCTGGCGCTGTATCCCGGCGACCTGGCCGACGCGTTCCATCCCTGGTTCTTCATCGAGGACGGCGACCGGCTGTATCCCAAGTACTCCCCGGTGCCGGCCGCGATGTACGCCGTCGCGATGGCCGTCGTGGGCGAGCCGCGGGTGACCCTCGCGGTCGTCGCCGCAGTCAACGCCTTCCTCGTCTACCGGCTTGGGTCGATGGCCGCGGACCGCCGCGTCGGGCTCGTCGCGGCAGTCGTCTTCGCCGCCGCGCCGCTATCGCTGGTGACCACGGCGGTCTTCCTCCCGTACGCGCCAACCGCGGCGTTGAATCTCCTGTTCGTGGTCTCGTACCTCTACGGGGTGCGTGACGGCTCGCTTCGGTGGGCCGGCGTCGCCGGGATCGCGATCGGGTTCGCGTTCTTCGCGCGCCCCTACACGGCGGTGTCGGTCGCCGCTCCGTTCGTCCTCCACGCGCTGGTGACGACCCTTCGGGCCATCGACCGCGACACGCTCGCGGCGCTCCGCTCGCGGTCGGAAACGCTGCCGAACGTGGTTCGCCGGAACCTCCTCACCGGCACGTTCGGGATCCTGTTCGTCGGGGTCACGCTCGCGTACAACGCGCGGATGACCGGATCGCCGCTCGTGTTCCCCTACGAGGCGTTCGCCCCCCTCGACGGACCGGGCTTCGGGCGGCGGCGGATCCTCGGACACTCGATCGAGTACACCCCGGAGTTGGCCGTCCGCGCCAACGGCTACGTGATCGAGTACTTCCTCACGCGGTGGATGACCGCGGGCGGGATCGGGAGCGCGGCCGCGCTCGGCGGCTTGGCGATCGCGGCGCGTCGGTGGATCGACCGGGCATCGGATGCCAGGTTCCGCCGGACCGCGAGCGGCCTGCTGGCCGGAACCCTCGTGACGATCCCGTTGGCGAACCTCGCGTTCTGGGGGAACTACAACGTGCTCGCGACGATGAGCGATCCGACCGACGGGCTGATCTCCCAGTTCGGCCCGATCTACTACTTCGACGCGCTCGTCCCGCTGTCGGTCTTCGCCGCCCTCGGCGCCGTCGTCGGCTGGCGGCGGCTGTCGGGGCGGCTCGCGAACCTGGCCGCAGCCCGGTGGTCGGATCGGCGGGGGTCGGACCGGGCCGGACAGGCCGCCCGCGTGCTCGCCGTCGGCCTCCTCGTTCTCGGCGTGGTGCTCGCGGGGACGGTCACGGCCTCGATCGCGTCCGCACCGCTCGAGCGCAACGCGGCCCACGCCGACAAGTACGAGGCGGCCTACGAGCCGATCGAGGCGGCCGAGTTCGAGAACGACCTCGTGTTCGTCCCGACGCCGTACGGGGAGTGGCAGAACCATCCCTTCCAGTACCTCCGGAACGATCCCGGGTTCGACGGTCCCGTCGTCTACGCGCTGGACCGGGACCCGGTGGCGGATTTCGCGGTGATCGACGCGTATCCCGATCGGGAGTATCGCCGGTTCACCTACCAGGGCGAGTGGACGCCGGATCCGGACCGGCACGTGATCCCGAAACTCGAGTCGCTGGACGTCCGACGCGGGGGTTCGCTCGCGGCCACCACGACCGTCGGCGTCCCGGACCGCGTCTCGCGAGCCCGGGTCCGCCTCTCGAGCGAAACCGCGGGGTCGGAGTACGTCGGTTACGCGGTGAGCGATCCCGAGGGGTCGCTGACGGTCGACTGGCGGCTGACGCCCGAGGGAGTCGTGCTGTCCGGCGCCGGGCCGAACGCGTCCGACCCCGACCCGATCCCGATCGGCGAGGACGCCGAGACGGTCGTGCTCACGGTCACGCTGGTGCAGCCGGACGGCGGAACGCTCACGTATCGCCAGGAGGCGACGGTTCGGCCGGCCGCGGCGGCGACGGCCGAGGGTGGGACGGCCGACGGTGACGCGGCGAGCGGCGAGGACGCGGTCGAGGTGATCTGGCCGCCGAAGCGATCCGTCTGTCCGCTCGTCCGGGAGTGCGGCACCGAGGGGACCTACATCCCCGACGATCCGGACGCACACCTGGACGGCGTGGCGTTCGAGACGACGGTTACGGTCGAGGGATGACGGCGAGCTTTTAAAAGGGATCCCGGAGTTCAAAGCGCCGGCACGGCCCGGAAGACGACGTAGGACCCGATCGTCGCCGCCACCGGGACGGCGTTCTGGAGGAGGACGACGCGGGCGGTCGTGCTCGGTTTATATAAGTCGGCGACGCTGAGCGCGTCCCCGGTCGAGCTCTCGTCTCCGGTCGAGCTCTGCTCCCTGGTCGAACTCCCGTCCACGGCCGAACCCTCATTCGCGGTCGACCGGTCACCCGTATCGGCTGGTTCGGTCGCGGTCGCCCGGTCGGCCTCGACTGCACCCGGCGCGTCGGCGCTCCCGACGGGCGCGCCGAGCGCGGCCGGGTGTTCGGTCGGCGTGTCGGGCAGCTCCTGGAGCCGCGTGGCGCGGCCCCAGCCGAGCCCGACGATGCTCATCGTGGCGATGACGACGAACGAGGCGGGGATCCCGAGCGCCGAGAGCCCGACGACGAGCGCGGAAGTGACCAGTGAGACCACGAGCGCGGCGGTCAACGGCAGCTCGGTGAGGTCGTTGCCCATCGTCTCGAGGGTGCGCCGGCCCAGCGTGAACGCGCCGACGCCCATCGCGAGCGCGGCCAGCAGGACGCCGCCGTTCATCGAGAGGTCGCCGCTGCCGACCAGCGGGGCGACCGCGTTCGCCACGTTCGAGGCGCCCGCCGAGAACGCGTTGAGACACGCGATCGCGATGACGACGACCGCGCCCAGCAGTTCGCGCGGAGTGGCCGACGGAGCGGACCGAATCGTGGAGATCCGACCCGATCGGTCGATCCGGGCCGGGAACCCGCCCGTGCGGTCGATCGCGAGCGTCGCCGCGAGCCGGTCGTACCAGTACCGGCCGACGACGGCGCTGACCCAGAAGCCGACGACGGGCGCCACCAGCCACCAGGCGACGATCTCGAGGGCGACGCCCCCGTTGAGCGTCCCCCGAGCGATCCCGAGCCCGGCGATCGCGCCGACGGCGGTCATCGACGTCGAGGCGGGCACGCCGAAGAGGTTCGAGACGAACAGCGCCCCGCCGACGAACAGGAGGACGACGATCGACGTCTCCAGGGTGAACGGGTTCCCCCGGAGCAGCCCCGCGCCGAGGGTGTCCACGACCCGGCGGCCGATCGTCCAGCCGCCGCCGAGGACGAACGCCGACATCAACGCGCCCGCACCGACCTTCGAGATCAGGCCGCTGCCGACGGCCGGCCCGAACGCGACCCCGGTTCCGGAGCCGCCGATGTTGACCCCGACGAAGGCGGCGACGACGATGCCGACGAGGAGGAGCACCTGTTCCGACACGGCCGACGATATCCGACCCTGATATTTAAGTCGATCAGGTCATCGCCGGGGCAGTCGGATCGACGTCGATGCTCCCGTCGAGACGGGCGGATCGACGCCGAGCCGTCCGAGACGGCGGACCGCGACCGTCGACCGGCCGACTTTTCCCCGATCGCCGCCCACGACCGGGTATGAGCGCCGACTTCGACCCCGAGAAGTTCGAGGACAAGTACGCCAACTACTTCACCGAGCTCCAACGCGCGTACAAGAACGCGTTCAACCACATGAACGAGCGGTACGACTCGGAGCTGATCCACGGGATCGACCAGACCGTCTTGAACGAGTCCGAGCCGTTCTACGAGGACGGCGAGTTCGTCGTCGAGCTCCCCGAGAACCCTCGAGAGCGGCTCCAGGGCGTGCTCGTCGACGACGAGAAGTTCGAGGAGACGCTGGACATCTACGTCGAGCGCATCGAGGACGAGCTCCACCGCGTCTTCGGCGTCGACCGGCCCGACGAGTAGCCTCGAGGACCCCACACCCGACCGCAGTCGTGGGATTCGACCCCGGACGAGTTTCTCGAAATCCCGTTCCGAACCAAAGGCATAAGCCGGTTCACCGCCAACCAAGCGGTATGAGCACGGAAGCGGCGGACACCGACGATCTTCGCGACCGGATCACGAACTTCCTGCGGCGCAACTTCCCGCAGATCCAGATGCACGGCGGCGACGCCGCGATCAGCCACCTCGACCGCGAGAACGGCGAGGTGCACATCCAGCTCGGCGGCGCGTGTTCGGGCTGCGGCATCTCCCCGATGACGATCCAGGCGATCAAGTCCCGGATGGTCAAGGAGATCCCGGAGATCGAGACGGTCCACGCCGACACCGGGATGGGCGCCGGCGCGGACGGCGACCTCGGCGGCACGAGCAGCGACGGGATGTCCCCCTCCTTCCCCGGCGAGACGAGCGACGACGGCGAGGAGGACGAGGGCCCGCAGGCCCCCTTCTGAGAACGGAAGCCGAATCCCACACCCGGCCGTTCCTCGGCCGAACCTCGCGACTCGGCAGTTCGTTTTTCAGCGTTCGTTGCTCCGCTCCGGAGCGGCGGCTGCCGCCGTTACCGAACGATGGCGACGCCAGCTGGCCGTCGCTGCCGCCACCTAGTCGTCGCCCGCGACCGGGGCGGCCTCGTGGTCGATCGACGTGCCGAGCACCTCGAGGAACGCCGCGAGCCACTCGGGGTGGTCGGGCCAGGCCTGCCCGGTCACCAGGTTGCCGTCGGTGACGACGCCGTCGACCCACGAGCAGCCGGCGCCCTCGACCTCGGCGCGGACGGCGGGATAGGCGGTCGCGGTCCGTCCCTCGAGGACGCCCGCGGCGGCGAGGATCTGCGGGCCGTGACAGACGGCCGCGACCGGCTTGTCCGCCTCGAAGAAGTGCCGGACCGTCTCGAGGACCGAATCGTAGGTGCGGAGGTACTCGGGCGCGCGGCCGCCGGGCACGACGAGCGCGTCGTAGTCGGCCGGGTCGACGTCCTCGATCGCGGCGTCGATCGCGAAGTCGTGCCCGCGGGTCTCCAAGTAGGTCTGATCGCCGCGGAAGTCGTGGACGGCCGTCTTCACCGTCTCACCGTCCTCCGTCTCGGGCGCGACCGCGTCGACCTCGTGGCCGACCATCCGCAGCGCCTGATACGGCACCATTACCTCGTAGTCCTCGACGAAGTCGCCGGCGATCTCGAGGATCCGTTTGTTAGCCATTTGTAAACACCTATCAAGATCTACGCTCCCACGCCGCATAATCGTTGCGTCGGCCTCGAAACCTGGCTGCGATACCGAAACCGACCGCGACCCCGACACCCTGTCGCGCCGCTCGCGTCGGACCGAAGGCGTGTTGGTGCTCGAGACCCAAGGTATCCGTAATGGAACTCCAGGAAGGGTACGCGTTCGACGTCGAGTCGGTTCGGGCCGACTTCCCGATCCTGAACCGGCGGGTCGGCGGCGACGTCACCACGCCGGGGGAGGGGCCGGAGGACGACACGCCGCTGGTCTACCTCGATAACGCGGCGACGACGCACACGCCGGATCCGGTGGTCGACGCGATCGCCGACTACTACCGCGGGTACAACGCGAACGTCCACCGCGGGATCCATCAGCTGAGCCAGGAGGCCTCGGTGGCCTACGAGGAGGCGCACGACCGGGTCGCCGAGTTCATCGGCGCCGAGGGTCGCGAGGAGATCGTGTTCACGAAGAACACGACCGAGGCGGAGAACCTCGTCGCGCAGGCCTGGGGACTCCGCGAGCTCGGCCCCGAGG
This sequence comes from Halopenitus persicus, assembly GCF_900107205.1. GTDB lineage: Archaea > Halobacteriota > Halobacteria > Halobacteriales > Haloferacaceae > Halopenitus > Halopenitus persicus. The sequence continues at coordinate 367,724 of NZ_FNPC01000001.1, forward strand.
ACAGCGTGGTGCTCACCGAGATGGAACACCACTCCTCGCTGGTCACCTGGCAGCAGGTCGGCAAGCGGACCGGCGCCGACGTGCGCTACATCACGGTTCAGGAGGACGGCACGCTCGACATGGACCACGCCGCCGAGTGCATCGACGACTCGACCGCGATGGTCTCGGCGGTCCACGTCTCGAACGCGCTCGGCACGATCAACCCCGTGCGCGAGCTGGCCGATCTCGCCCACGACCACGACGCATACCTCTTCGTCGACGGCGCCCAGTCCGTGCCCACGCGACCGGTCGACGTCGCGGAGCTCGGCGCCGACTTCCTCGCGTTCTCCGCCCACAAGATGTGCGGTCCGACCGGGATCGGCGCGCTCTACGGGCGCGAGGAGCTGCTGGACGCGATGGAGCCCTTCCTGTACGGCGGCGACATGATCCGCCGGGTGACCTACGAGGAGACGACCTGGGAGGACCTCCCCTGGAAGTTCGAGGCGGGCACTCCGAGCATCGCGCAGGGGATCGCCTTCGCCGCCGCCGTCGACTACGTCGACGACGTCGGGATGGAGCATATCCGCACCCACGAGGACCTGCTGGCGGCCTACGCGCACGACCGCCTCAGCGAGTTCGACGACGTGACGGTCTACGGCCCGCCGGGCGACCGGCGGGGCGGGCTCGTCTCGTTCAACGTCGACGGCGTCCACGCCCACGACCTCTCGAGCATCCTCAACGACCACGGCGTCGCGGTCCGGGCGGGCGACCACTGCACCCAGCCGCTCCACGACAAGCTCGGCGTTCCCGCCACCGCCCGCGCGTCGTTCTACATTTACAACACCGTCGAGGAGGTCGACGCGCTGGTCGAGGCGATCGACGAGGCGCGGCAGCTGTTCGCCTAGGACGCCGGAAAGCGGCGGTCAGAGGCCGGCTGTGCCCGGCCGCGACCCGGTCGAACGCCCCCCGCCAAAGACCCCGCCGAACGGCCCGACCGAACGGCCCGCCAACCCCGCTGCGGAACGCTTTTCCCGACGAGCCGGCTACCCTGAAGCAGTATGGGACTGGGCTCGGACATGTACAGACAGCAGATCCTCGATCACTACAAGAACCCCCGCAACTACGGGGAGATGGAGGATCCGGACATCACGCACGTCGGCGAGAACCCCTCCTGCGGGGACACGATCCGGATGGACATCCGGCTCGCCGACGACGGCGAGACGATCGAGGCCGTCGCGTTCACCGGCGACGGCTGCGCCATCTCGATGGCCGCCGCGAGCATGCTCTCCGAGCGGCTCGCCGGGATGACGATCGAGGAGCTCCAGGAGCTCGACACCGACGACGTCACCGAGATGCTCGGCGTCGACATCTCGCCGATGCGCGTGAAATGCGCCGTGTTGGGCCGACAGGTCGCCCAGGACGGCGTGAAGATCGAGCGCGGCGAGATCGACGTCGACCGGACGAAGACCGAGGATTGAGTTCGTCGACGCGAGCGACGATCACGGACCGAGTTCGCCGCCGCGGACTGCGAGCGCGGACCGAGTTCGCCGCCGCGGCCGGCGACCGATGACCGACCGAGCCCGCCGAACTTTTGCGGATCGACGCCCTCTCACCAGTTATGACCGACGAGTTCGACAAGGAGGCCGAACGCGAGAAGCTCCGCGAGAAGTTCGAGCGGGACCAAAAGAAGCGCGAGCACACCCAGCACATGTCGGAGCTGCTGTTGAAGGGCGCGACGATGACCAACAGCCACTGTGACGCCTGCGGCGACCCGATCTTCAGACACAACGGCCAGGAGTTCTGTCCGACGTGCTCCCGCGAGGGAACCGAGGGCGCGGCGGGCGCCAACGCGGCTGACGGCACCGCCGCCGATGCGGACACGGCGGACGCCACTCCGACCGACACCGAGCCAACCGAGATCGAGATCGACGACGACGGGCCGACCGGAACCGCGGAACCGGCCGCCGAACCGACCGCCGAGGCGGGGACTGGCGGAACCGGTTCGACCACGACCGGCGCAGGGCGTGAGACCGGTGCCGCATCGAACGCCGCCGCATCGAACGCCGCTGCGCCGAATGCCGCCACGCCGAACGCCGCCGCATCGAACGCCGCTGCGCCGAATGCCGCCACGCCGAACGCCGCCGCACCGAATGCCGCCGAGGAGAACTCCGCCGCACAGAATGCCGCCGAGGCGAACGCCGCGCCGAATGCCACCGACGCCACGACTCCGTCTCCGGGCGCCGACACGCCTGATGGCGATGCCGACGCGCAGCCGGCTCGAACCCCGGAGGGGGACACGCCCTCCGAGGATCTCCGGGCGGCCCGCGAGTCGCTGGCCCGCACGGCACGACGGTTCGCCGAGGCCGCCGAGCGGACGGAGGACCCCCGACGCGCCCGCGAGCAGCTGCAGGCGGCCCGCGAGGCCGCCGAGGCGATCGCCGCGGTGGACCGGTGACGCCGGGCGTCGCCCGCGGCCGACTCCGGATCGGGACGACGATCGTCGCACGTTCCTTTTAAGTCGGTCCTGCGCGACCGAGGGATATGGAGCTGAGCCGCGAGTGGGTGACCGTCCGGGCGTCGATCGTCCTGACGTTCGCGGTCGCCGTGCTGTCGATCGTCGTCGGGCTGCTCCACATCTCGGGGGTGAGCGTCGCCGGACCGCTCTCCCCGTACATCCCCGACATCGTCCGGCAGACGGTCGGGTTCACCGGGACGCTCACCGGCTTCGCGATGCTGGCGAGCGGCTACGCGCTGAAGCGCGGCTACCGGGTCGGCCTCTACTCGACCGCGATCCTGCTCCCGCTCACCGGACTTCAGGGCCTGCTGCAGGTCTCGGTCGTCTCGCTCCCGCTCGTCGCCCTCTCGATCGTCTCGATCCCGGCGCTGTTTTTCAACCGGGACCGCTTTCGCCGGACCTACCGCCCCTCGCCGACGCAGCTGGCCGCGGCGACGGCGCTGACGACCGCGCTCGGCTACGGCACGTTCGGGTCGTTCGCGCTGCGCGAGGAGTTCACCGGGATCGAGTCGATCGTCGACGCGTTCTACTACACCGTCGTGACCGCCTCGACGGTCGGCTACGGCGACGTGACCCCGACGACCGCGATCGGCCGGATGTTCGGCCTCTCGGTGCTCGTGATAAACGTGGCCGCGTTCGCGATCGCGCTGGGGGTTCTGTTGACGCCCGCGATCGAGGCGCAGCTCTCGAAGGCACTCGGAAAGATGACACAACGACAGTTCGACCTCCTCGACGACCACGTCCTCGTGCTCGGCTACGGGGACCTGACGGAACCGATCCTCGAAGAGCTCATCGAGCGCGACGTCGAATACGTCGTCGTCACCGACGACGAGCGCCACGCGAGCCGGCTCGCCGACCGCGACGTCGCGGTGCTGGCGGCCGACCCCAGCGACGTGGGTCCCCTCGAGACGGCCCGGATCGCGGACGCCCGGGCGGTCGTGGTCGCCACGAACGACGACGCCGAGGACGCGCTGGCGATCCTCACCGCGCGCCAGCTCAACCCCGACGTGCGGATCGTCGCCGGCGCGACCCAGCGCGAGAACGTCGACAAGCTCCGGCGGGCCGGAGCAGACGACGTCATCTCGCCGGCGACGCTGGGCGGCCACCTCCTCGTCGACTCCGCGTTCGGCGCCGACTCGAAGGCCGTCGCCGAGGAGATCATGGACGAGGAAGGGCTCGGCATCGCGGAGTCCGGCGGGAGCGAGCGCGACGGGACTTCCGACGGAAGCGGTCCGGACGGGAACACGAACTGAGAGGGTCGCAGGGCGGCGACGGCGTGAACTCCGAGTTTACTGATAAATGACCGCCGACCATATGCCGGTTACTTATAAATCAGCGACGGCCTCGAGCGTCAGCGTGATCGCGCGTTCGACGTTGTTCTTCGCCTTCTCGGGGAGCTCGTCGTCGGAGTCGGCGCCCTTCTGGGTCCCCGCGACGAGGTTGCCGTCGACCGTACAGATCGCGCCGGCGCGGAGCCCCTTCCGGCGGGCGAGCGCGAACAGCGTCGCCGCCTCCATCTCGATCGCCAGCAGGTTCGCGGCCTCCCAGTCGACGACGTAGTCCTCGCTCTCGTTATAAAAGGCGTCGTCGGAGACGATCGGCCCGACGTGGACGTCCTCGTCGTTCGCCTCGGCGGCGTCGACCAGCGCGGAGAGGACCTCGTAGTTCGGCACCGCCGGATAGACGGCGGACTCGTAGCGCTTGGAGGTGCCCTCCTCCTTGGCGGCGCCGTTGGCGACGACCATGTCGCCGATCTCGATGTCCGACTGGAGCGCGCCGCAGGTGCCACAGCGCAGGACCGTCTCGACGCCCACGTTCGCCAGCTCCTCGAGCGCGATCGCGGCCGAGGGGCCGCCGATGCCGGTCGAGCAGATCGTGAGCGGAACGCCCTCGTAGCTGGCGTTGACGAGCTTGTACTCGCGGTTCTCGGATATCGTCTCGGGGTCCTCACACTGGGCGGCGATGCGGTCGACGCGGCCGGGGTCGCCGGGAACGATCGCGATCGATTCGACGTCGCCCTCCTCGACGAGCAGGTGCGGCTGTTTACCCATATCGAACCCTCCGCGGGACGGAAGAAAAACGGTGCGAAAGCCGGCCGCCCGTCGACCGAGGCGGCGGGGCCTACAGCGTCAACAGCGTCTCGATCTCGTCGAGATAGCTCCGGTAGACGCCGATCGCGGATTCGACCGGGCCGGAGTCGGCCATGTCGATCCCGGCGAGCCGGACGACCTCGAGCGGGTAGTCCGAGCCGCCGGCGGCGAGCATATCGCGGTAGTCGGCCGCGGCGGGCTCGCCCGTCTCGAGGATCCGGTCGACGATGGCGGCGGCGGCCGCGATCCCGGTGGCGTACTGGTAGACGTAGAAGTCGTAGTAGAAGTGCGGGATGCGCTCCCACTCGCGTTCGATCCCGCCCTCGAGGGTCGCCGGCGCGTAGAACTCCCGCTTGAGGCCGCCGTAGGTCTCGTCGAGGACGTCCGGCGTGAGCGCGTCGCCGTCCTCGATCCGGGCGTGGATCCGGTGTTCGAAGTCCGCGAACATCGTCTGGCGGAACAGCGTGCTCCGGAAGCGCTCGAGGTACTCGTCGAGGACGTGCGTCCGCAGCTCGTCGTCATCGAGGGTCTCGAGGAGGTGCTGGGTCAACAGCGTCTCGTTGACCGTCGAGGCGATCTCCGCGACGAAGATGTCGTAGCTCGCGTCGTGCCACGGCTGGGCGTCGGCCGCCAGCTCCGAATGCATCGAGTGGCCCAGCTCGTGGGCGAGCGTGAACAGCGAGGCGATGTCGTCCTGGTAGTTCATCAGGATGAACGGTTGGGTGTCGTAGGTCCCCGAGGAGAAGGCGCCGGACCGCTTCCCCTCGTTCTCGTAGACGTCGACCCACCGGCTCTCGAGGCCCTCGGCCATCCGGTCCTGATAGGCGTCCCCGAGCGGGGCGACCGCCTCGGTCACCCACTCGACCGCCTGCTCGTACTCGACGTCGGGACCCTCCTCGCCGGTCAGCGACATGTACAGGTCGTGGCTGCGGAGCTCCGCCACGCCCAGCGCCGAACGCTTCAGTTCGGCGTGCCGGTGGAGCGCGTCGAGGTTGTCACGCACCGTGTCGACGAGGGTGTCGTAGACGCCGGGCGGGACGTTCGACCCGTCGAGCGAGGCCTCGCGCGCGGTGTCGTAGCCCCGTATCTCCGCGGCCGTCACGTGTTCGCGAACCGCCTTCTCGAGGGACGTGCCGACGGTGTTGCGGACGTCCGCCCAGTGGTCGTAGAAGGTCTCGTGGACGTCGCGTCTGAACTCCCGATCCGGTTTGGTCTGGAGCTTCGTGAAGTTGGCCTGGGTGATCTCGACCGGCTCGCCGTCGGGGCCCTCGACGGTTCCGTACTCCATATCCGCGTTCGTGAGCATCGAGTAGATCTCCGAGGGCGCGTCAGTGACCTCCGACAGGTCCGCGAGCACCTCCTCGACCTCCGCCGACCGGGTGTGCGGCTTCATCCGGCGGACGTCCTCGAAGTAGTGCTCGTAGGTCTCCAGGGCGGGCTCGGCGTCGATGAACGATTCGATCTCCGCGGTCGTCACCTCCTGCAGCTCGGGCTCGAGGTAGGAGATCGCGCTCGAGGCCGTCGATCCGAGCGAGGACCCCCGGGCGGCCATCGCCTGGTAGGTCTGGTTCGTCGTGTCCTCGGCGCTGCGGAGCCGGGCGTAGGTCGTTACCTTCGCGACCTCACGCAGCACCGACTCGCGGAGCTCGAGCAGCTCCAGAAGGGTCTCGGGGCTCTCGGTGACCCGCCCCTCGTACTCGCGCAGCTCGTCCACCCGCTCGGAGGCCGACTCGTAGGCCGCCTCCCACGCCTCGTCGTCGGGGTAGATGTCCTCCAGATCCCATCGGTACTGCGCGTCGATCTCGCTCCGGTCGGGGACCGTACTCATGGCGAACGGGAGGGTGCGATCGACCCTAAAAGTTCCCACATCCCCACGGCCGCCGCCACGCCGCAGCGATCACGCGACCGCGCCCGGTTTGACTGACGGCGGCGCTCAGCCCTCGACTCACGGCGGCGTCCAGTCCTCGAGATCGAGCACCATCACGATCGCGTCCTCGCCGTCGGCGTAGTACCGGGAGACGCGACGCAGCGGCGCGAATCCCTGATCGCCGTACAGCGACCGCGCTCGGTCGTTCCCTTCCCGGACCTCGAGCTTGACGACGGAAGCGCCGCGAAACCGAAGCCGAGCGAGCGCGGCTCGGAGCAGCTGTCGGCCGATCCCCCGTCCCTGAACGTCCGGGTGGACGGCGATGTCCTTGATATGGCCGATGTCACGCCCGAAGTTGGGCGTCACGTCGGCGACGACGTAGCCGGCGATCGGCGGCCCGGCGTCGATCGAGGGGGGCTCGTCGAGGGGTGCGTCCGGTTCCGCATCCGTCGCCGGTCGGGACGTCGATCCGCGTTCCGACCCGGAACCCGAGCCACGTTCCGTGGTCGGCGTTGCCTCGGCGTTCAGCTCGGCGACGAGGAACGCCGGAGCGTCGAGCAGTCGCTCGAACGCGTCGTAGGGCCACGGGTCCGAGAAGACGGTTCGCTCGATCCGAACCACCGACAGCAGGTCCGCTCGCGAGGCGTCCCTGATCGTCGGGTCGGCGGTTCGGGCCACGCCGTACGGTTAGACGCCGCGGCCGATAAGCGCGACGACCGGGACCGTTCGGCGACCGCAAACCGGGACCGTTCAGCGACCACGGACCGAAGCCGTCCGACCACCACGGACCGAACCGGCCGCAACCTCAGGTTCCGAATCGGCGCTTCCGGTTCTGGAAGTCGAGTATCGCCCGGAGGTAATCGCGCTCGCGGAAGTCGCGCCAGTTGACGTCGGTGAAGTACAGCTCGGAGTAGACCGACTGCCAGATGGCGAAGTCGGAGAGCCGTTCGGCCCCGGTCTTGATGAGCAGATCGGGCTCCTCGGGAAAGACGAGCCGCTCGGAGATCGTGTCCTCGTCGATCGCGTCCGGTTCGAGGTCGCCGGCCGCGACGTCCGCGGCGATCTCCCGGACCGCATCGGCGAACTCGCGTTTGCCGCCGAGTCCGATGCTCACCTGGATCGGGGCGTCGGCCCGCTCGGTGTCGCCGGGGCCACGAACCGCGATCGGTCGGGGGGCGTCGACGTTGCGGAGCTCGCGCTCGAGGGTCTCGACGACCGCCGCGTCGAGGACGGACACGAGGACGGTCACGCGTTCGGCGCCACGGCCGAAGGCCCACCCGAAGAACCGCTCGAGGGTGTCGTAGGCGCCCTGCTCGAGCAGGTCGCGTTCGGTGATCACGACCGCGACGTGGGCGGGCGGGTCGGCCTCGTGGAGGCGATGGCGAACCGCGAGGTAGGTGTCGTACAGTCCCACGGTCCGGAAAACGCGGTCGATCGGCAAAAACCGACCGGGAGGCGGACGGGGTCAGCGAACGGGGTCGGCGAACGGGGCCGGCGAACGGCGCGATCCGAACGCATCACGTCTCGATGGCGGCGTCGCCCCCCGATGTCGGGAGGGTTAAGTGACCGTCGGGGGTATGCGCGGACGTGCAGTCGAGGATCCGACGGGCGGGCGGATTCGCCGCGGTGTCGCTGCTTGCGCTGGCCGCGCCGTGGCTCGGCGCGGCCGCCGCAGCCCCGTTCGCGATCGTCGCGGCGCTTGCCGCGTTCGTCGTCCGGGAGGGCCCCGTCTTCGAGCTGTTCGCACGTCCCGGCGACCGTCGGGACCGCCGGTTGAACGGGCTGGCCGGGTTCGCGCTCGCGGCCGCGGGACTCGGGCTCTTCGCGACCCTCCCGCGCGTGACGATGCCGATTCGGGTCTACGCGGCCGCGGTCCTCCTCCTGGCGTTCGGGAACCTCGGCACGCAGACGGTCCGAACGGTCACCGACGACGAGTTCGCCCACGCGACCGCCTTCGTGGTCGTCGGGTCCGCCGCCGGCGTCGTCGCGCAGGTCGTCGTGGTGGCCGCAACCGGCGGCACGATCGATCCGCCGGGCTTCGTGTTCATCGCGGCCGTGGGCGCGCTGGCCGCGGCGCTGATCCGAACGGCGCTGTTCGAGCGTGACGACCCGATCGTGATGGTCGCGGTCGCGCTGCTGGCGTGGCTGTTCGTCGAGATCACGCCCGCGATGACCGTCCAGGGGCTCGTCCTCGCGCTGGGGGTCACGATCGCGTTGGGCTACGTCTCCTACGCGCTCGGGACCGCCTCGGTGCCGGGGATGGTGACCGGCGTCCTGCTGGGGCTGTTGACGATCGTGCTCGGCGGCGTCGGCTGGTTCGTCGTCCTCATCGCCTTCTACGCGATCGGCGGGCTCGCCTCCAAGTTCCGGTTCGACGAGAAGGCCACCCGCGGAGTCGCCCAGGAGAACGACGGCGCCCGGGGGAGCGGGAACGTGCTCGCGAACTCGGCGGTCGCGCTCGCGGCGGTCGTCGGCTACGCCGCCACGGGGTACCTCCAGCTGCCCGGCGTCGTCTTCGCCGTCGCGTTCGCCGGCGCGGTGTCGACCGCGATGGCCGACACGCTCGCCTCGGAGATCGGCGGGCTCTACGACGACCCGCGGCTCGTCACCACGCTGGAGCCGGTCGAGCCCGGGACCGACGGCGCGGTCACCCTCCAGGGCGAGCTCGCGGGGATCGCGGGCGCCGCCCTCGTCGGCGTCCTCGCCGCGGTCGGGATGCCGGTCGGCGATCCCGTCACCGGCGGCGCGGTCGTGGTGGCGGCCGGCGTCGTCGGGATGACCGTGGACAGCCTCCTCGGGGCTCTCCTCGAGGGGGGACGGATCGGCAACCAGACGGTCAACCTGCTCGCGACGCTCGCGGGCGCCCTCGCCGCCGCCGCGGGAAGCGTGCTGGTGGTCTGATGGCGCCGGACCACGAATCCGGCGGCCGAACTCCCCCGGTCCGGACGGCACCCGGCCGCGTCAGGCCGGCTCGGCCCGGCGACTCGCTGCCGCTGCATCGCCTCCAGCGCCACCTTCCGGACCCGTCCCCGTCGCTGCTCGAGCTCGGGCTCACGGCGAGCGGCTCCGCCGGCGGGACCGTGCTCGTCTCGACCGCGACCGCCGCGGACGGGACCGAGTCCGTCGTCGGCTACGTCCTCTTCGTCGACGGGCCGACCGCCCGCCACGTCGCGGAACTCGTCGTCGGCCCGGCGTTTCGCCGGGAGGGACGCGGACGGGAGCTGCTGTCCGCGGTCCGCGTCGGAACCGACGCGCCCGTGACGCTGCTCGTGGCCGTCGAAAACGAAGCGGCGCGCTCGCTGTACGAGTCGTGCGGCTTCCGCGCGGTCGAGCGGCTGCCGGACGAGTACGGCGACCGCGACGCGGTCCGCTATCGCGCCGCCGTCGACCGCAGCGCTGAAGCCGACGATCCGCAGTAGGGAAGGCGGTTCAGGCCTCGACCGCCGCGTCCTCGACCGTCGTGACGCGCGTCCCGATCGGCTGTTTCACCATCGATCCGGTCGACCGACCGAAGACCTGCGAGACGCCGCGCTGGGCGGCGACGTCGAGCAGCCGCTGGGTGATCTCCCCGTCGATGACCACGGCGTGGGGCGACGGCTCGGCCTCCTCGACGGCGTCGAAGGCGCCCGCGGCGTCGACCTCCGCGAGCACCTCGCCCGCGGAGTCGAGCAGCCTGGCCAGGCCACTGTCGGCGGTGACGACGTCCGAGACGTGGTCGCGGACCGATTTCGCGTCGGCCGGGTCGGCGTCGTCGGAGGCATCGGCGTCGTCGGAGACATCGGCGTCGTTGGAGACATCGGCGTCGTTGGAGACATCGGCGTCGTCGGATCCCTGAGCGGTAGTGGACTCCTCGGCCTCGGCGTCCGGTTTCTCGTCGCTTCCGTTCGCCGGGGGCGCTTCCGCATCTGCCGTCCCGTTCGCCGACGGCTCCCGCGTCGTTGACGTTTCCCGTGTCGTCGACGTTTCCTCCGCAGGCGTCGCCTCGTCGGACGCGCCGTCGGGAGTGGTCGACTCCGAGTCGAACTCCTCGCCCGCGTCGTCGGTCGCGTCCGCAGGGGTCGACGACTCAGTCGTCGGCGACCCCGACGGAGGGTCGCGAGCGACCTCCCGGGCGTTCGGTTCGTCGGCGAGCGTCTCGTAGGGGACCTTGCCGCGGAGCGCGTCGAGCACGGCGCCGCGGTCGAGGTCCTCGACGGACTGGCCGGCGGGGGCGAAGGCGACGTAATCCACGTCGCCGACCTGTGCGAGCTCGCGCAGGATGAGTTCGCCGCCGCGGTCGCCGTCCAGGAACGCGGTGACGGTGCGGTCCTGGCTGAGCTCCGCGACCGCCTCGGGGACGTTCGTTCCCTCGACGGCGACGCCGTTCTTGATCCCGGCGTCGAGCAGCGTCAGGACGTCCGCGCGCCCCTCGACGACGATGACCGCGTCCGAGTCGTGGACCCGCGGGCCGGCCGGGAGCCCCTCGTACTCGGCGATGCCCTCGATGCGGGCCGCGTCGCGGACCTCCTCGAGCACCTCGTCGCTCGAGAGGGCCGTCTCCTCGAAGCCGCCGGCGAGCAGCTCCTTGGCCCGGTCGACGACCTCGCGGCGCTTGGTCGCGCGCACGTCCTCGATCCGGGTGACCTCGACGGACGCCCGGCAGGGGCCGACGCGCGTGATGGTTTCGAGGGCTGCCGCGAGGATCGCCGTCTCCACCTTGTCCAGGCTGGAGGCGACGGTCACCTCCCCGAACGACTGTCCGTTCTCCGATTCTATCGAGACGTCGATGCGACCGACCTTCGAGGACTGCTGGAGGTCCCGGAGGTCGAGCTCCTCCCCGAGCAGTCCCTCCGTCTGCCCGAAGACCGCCCCGACGACGTCGGACCGTTCGACGACGCCGTCCGCGGCGATGGTCGCGTGAATGAGGTATTTCGCTGTGTCTTCCATACGTGATCAGTGATGGTGATGTGAACGGCGGCGCGTTGCCGCCAGTACGTTTATATATGGTCGTCCCGCGGAAATAGCTGTCGTACCGGGTCACGGCGGGCCAGACGGCCGTATTCGCGTGACTCGCCGCCGGTCGGTGTACGGCGAATGGCAACGGCCGCCGGAAGGGACACCTTTAGAAGTCCGAACGGAACACCGACACATATGGATCGATTGGGTCGGACGGTACTGTGGATATCCACGTTCGTGCTCCTCGTCGCGTTTGCGGTTCCTTGGTTCCTGTGGGGAACCGACACGGTGGTCGCCGGCCTGCCGATCTGGCTGTGGTGGCACATCGGCTGGCTGGGGCTGTGTTCGGTGCTGTTTCACCGGTTCACCCGCGGTTCCTGGGACCGGATAATGGGGCTCGACCCCGGCGATGGGGTTCGGACCACGACCGACCGAAGCGGACTCTCCACCGACCGAGGCGGGACCGCGGCCGACCGACGAAACGGGGGTGACCGATGAGCGCGACGCTGGAACTCGGGATCGTGGTCGGCTACCTGCTGGTCGCGTTCGCCATCGGACTCGTCGCCTACCGGGCCGCCGGCTCCGGCGCCGAGGACTACTACCTCGCGGGCCGGTCGATCGGGACGCTCGTCCTGTTGTTCACCACCTTCGCGACGCTGCTGTCGGCGTTCACCTTCTTCGGCGGCCCGAACCTCGCGTACGCCGCGGGACCCGAGTGGATCCTCGTGATGGGCGTTATGGACGGGGTCATCTTCGCGATCCTCTGGTACGTCATCGGCTACAAACAGTGGCTCATCGGGCGGCGACGCGGCTACGTGACGCTCGGCGAGATGTTCGGCGACCGGTTCGGGTCGCCCGGCCTGCGCGCGCTCGTCGCGGGCGTCAGCCTGCTGTGGCTGTTCCCGTACGTGATGTTACAGCAGATGGGCGCCGGCGAGGCGATCGTCGGGCTCACCGGCGGCACGGTCCCGTACTGGGGCGGGGCGGCGCTCATCACCGCGTTCATGATCGGCTACGTGGTCATCGCGGGGATGCGCGGCGTCGCCTGGACGGACACGGTCCAGGGGCTGTTCATGCTCTCGATCACGTGGATCGCCGTCGGGTGGGTGCTCTCGGCGGTGGGCGGACTCCCGGCGGCAACGACCGCGATGGTCGAGGCGAACCCCGACTTCGCCGCGCTGGGCGGAGGCGTCTACACGCCGCAGTTCATCATCTCGTCGGCGGTGACCATCGCCTTCGGGGTGACGATGTTCCCCCAGATCAACCAGCGGTTCTTCGTCGCCGAGTCCGACCGCGTGCTCAAGCGGTCGTTCGCCCTCTGGCCCGTGCTCGTGCTCCTGCTTTTCGTCCCCGCGTTCCTGCTCGGATCGTGGGCGGCCGGACTCCCGATCGACGTCCCGCAGGGCGCGAACGTCCTCCCGGTGTTGCTCACCGAGTACACGCCGGTCTGGTTCGCCGCGCTCGTGGTCGCCGGCGCGATGGCCGCGATGATGTCCTCCTCCGACTCGATGCTGCTGTCGGGGTCGTCGTACTTCACCCGCGACCTGTATCGTCCCTTCATTCGGCCGGACGCGACCGACCGCCGGGAGGCGTGGGTCGCCCGCCTCGGCGTCGCCGCCTTCGCGACGCTGGCGTTCCTGGCGAGCCTCACCCGGCCCGGCACCCTGATCGAGGTCGGCGACACCGCCTTCTCCGGGTTCGCGCTGCTCACGCCGGTCGTGCTCGTCGCGCTCTACTGGGACGGAGCGACCCGAACCGGGATGATCACGTCGATCGCGATCCCGCAGGTCATCTACCTCGCGCACGTCCTCGTCGAGTCCGTGCCGATCCCGTTCACGACCGTTCGCATCGACCTCCCGCTGACCTACGCGGGCTGGGACGTCGCGCTCGGACTGATGGTGCTGGCGGGCGTCCTCGCCGTCGGCGTCTCGGCCGTCACCGACCACGTTCCCGGCGAGGACGCCTCGCGGTTCGCCGTAGCCGCGGACTGACCGGCGGCGGACGGGTCACCACGGCGGGAACGTGGCTCCGCATCCCGACCGCGACTCCACAACGCAGACCGCGACTCCACAACGCACTTACCCCGCTCGCGCGCACGGTGCCGTATGTACGCAGTCGTCGGCGGCGGGATCGCCGGACTCGCGGCCGCCTACCGGCTCCAGCGTCACGGTCACGACGTGCAGGTCTACGAGGCGGCCGACGAGGTCGGTGGACTGGCGGGGCTCTACGAAACCGGCGGCGACCCGATCGAGCGGTTCTACCACCACCTCTCCCGCTCGGAGGAGACGATCGTCGAGCTGGCCGACGAGCTGGGCGTCGGGGACCGGATCGAGTGGCGCGTGGGCAAGAACGCCTACTACGTCGACGGGACCGTCCACCCGCTGGACGCGCCCTGGGAGATCCTCGCGTACCCGGAGCTGAGCCTGTACGACACGTTCCGGCTCGCGATGCTCACCCAGGAGGTCGACGTCCGCGGCGGGATCCCCGCTTTCGACACCTACGAGGATCTGACCGACTTCGAGGACGTACCGGTCCGGGAGTTCCTCCTCGAGCACACCACGCGGGGCGTCTACGAGGGGTTCTTCGAGCCCCTGCTGGAGGCGAAGTTCGGCGACCGCGTCGAGGACGTCTCGGCCGCGTGGCTGCTCGGTCGGATCAAGTTCCGCGGCGAGCGCGACCTCCTCCGCGGGGAGATCCTCGGCTACTTCGACGGCTCGTTCGGAGTTCTCATCGAGGCCCTGCTCGACGCGATCGGCCGGGAGAACGTCACCACCAACGCCCGCGTCACGGGGATCGGGTTCGCCGAGACGAGCGGAACGCCGGCGATGGAGGTCGACGAGACACACGCTCCCGACGAATCTGCTGCCGGCGACGAATCTGCTGCCGGCGACGAATCTGCTGCCGGCGACGAAGCCGCCCTCGCTGAGACGCGTCCCGAAGATAGAGCTCGCGGGCCCGCCGAGACGGTCACGGTCGAAACGCCGGCCGGCACCACGACCACCGACGTCGACGGCGTCGTCGTCGCGGCGATGCCGAACGTTCTCGAGGACCTCACGGGCTACCGCTGCGGGATCGACTTCCAGGGCGCGGTCTGTGCGCTCCTCACGCTCGAGGAGCCGCTCACCGACACCTACTGGCTCAACATCGGCGAGGAGGCGCCCTTCGGCGCGCTGATCGAACACACCAACTTCGTCCCGCCGGCGCGGTACGGCGGCGACCACCTCCTGTACGTCGCCAGCTACGTCCAATCGCGCGAGGAACCGAACTGGACCGACGACGACGGGACGCTGACCGACCGGTGGCTCGAGGGGATCGCCGACCTCTTTCCCGACTTCTCTCGGTCCGACGTTCGGGAGGTCCGGATATCGAGAAACCCACGCGCCGCGCCGGTCTACGAGCGCGGCTACCTCGATCTCGTCATCCCGTACGACCTCGCCGCCGAGGACGTCCCGGGCGTCTACTACGCCGGGATGGCGAGCCGGGCACAGTACCCCGAGCGGTCGATCAACGGCGGGATCGTCGCCGGCTTCGAGGCCGCCGACCGGATCGCCGACGGGGAGTAACGCGCGAGATCGGAACGGCGTCGACGGTCAACGACGCCGGAGTCCGGTCAGTCAAGCCGGAGTCCGGTCGGCGATGGTACCGACCAACGACGCTAGAGTCCGGTCGGATGGGAGACGTACGTGGTCTCGAGCCCCCACTCCTCGAGCCGGTCCTGGACCGCCCGAACGCCGAACGTCTCCGTGGCGTAGTGGCCGGCCAGCAGGACCGATATGCCGGCCTCGCGCGCCTCGTGGTAGACCTGCTGTTTGCCCTCGCCCGTGACGAGCGCGTCCGCGCCGCGCTCGACCGCCTCGTCGAGCCAGTCGGCGCCGGATCCCGTCACCACCGCGACGCGACCGATCTCGTCGGGACCGAACGGGAGCGCCTGGACGTCGCGGTCACGCCCCTCGAACCCCTCGAGCCGCTCCGTCAGCGTTCCGACGTCGACCGGGTCGGGGACCTCGCCGATCGTGCCGATCGTGACGGGACCGAGCTCGCCGAACGGCTCCCGGTCGGTCACGCCGAGCGCGTCGGCCACGCCGGCGGCGTTCCCGAGTTCCCGATGACCGTCGAGCGGGAGATGGGAGACGTACAGCGCGACGTCGTTCTCGACCAGCGCCGCGATCCGACCGTAGGTGCGCCCGGTCACGTGCTCGATCCCGCCCCAGGAGATCCCGTGGTGAGTCACGAGGACGTCGGCGCCGGCGTCGGCGGCCGCCTCGATCGTCGCCGCGGCGGCGTCGACGGCAACCGCGACGTGCTCGACGGAGGCCGTCTCGGGTCCGACCTGAAGGCCGTTCGCGCTCGCATCCACGTCGGCGTACGCAGCCGTCGACAGCGTCTCGTCCAGTCGGTCGACGAGCGTTGAAAGCTCCATACGTTCGGGATCCGCGGGACGTGGGTTAAAAACCGCGAAGTGAGTGATGGCGGCGAGAAAACCGACGACGGCGAAAGCGGATTCGACGGCGACTGAAACCGATCAGTCGGAAGCCTCGTTGGGAACGCCGTCGGACGGTCCCTCGGGGGATCCGCCCGTATTCGGCGACCGAGTCTCGTCCGCGCCGGCGCCGCGGGGCACCGGGGCGTCGAACTCCGGATCGAACAGCCGCATCGCGGTCTGGATCGTCGTCAGGTCGTCCTCGCCGGCGGCCTCCCGCAGCGACTTCGTCGGCGCTGCCAGCAGCTGGCCCACGAGCGCGTCCGCGAGCGCCTCGACCGTCTCGCGCTGGTCCTCGTTCAGCCCGCCCTGCGCGTCGAGCTTCGCGAACGCCTCCTCGAGCTCGCGCGCCTTGACCCGGTCCGCGGACTCGTACATCGTCGCGATCGCGTCGTCGGCGCGGCGGCGCTTGAACGACTCGAGCAGCCGGTCGAGCTCCTCGTCGATCATCCCCTCGACCGCTTGCGCCTCGGCTTCCCGCTGCTCGCGGGTGCGGCTGGTGACCGACTCCAGCGCGTCGATGTCATACAGCGTGACGCCGTCGACGGATTCGGCCGCGGGATCGACGTCCCGCGGCCGGGCGATGTCGATACAGACCGTCTTCCCGGCGTCCGCGAGGTCCGTGGGGTCGACGATCGGCTCCGGGCTCCCGGTGGCCGTGACGAGGAGGTCTGCCCGCGGGAGCACGCGGGCGAGATCGGCGAGCGGCAGGGCGGTCGCCTCCGTGTCGACCTCCGCCGCGACGTGTTCCGCGTGCGGCACCGTCCGGTTGGCGACGTGGATCCGCGAGACGTCGGTGTCGTCGAGCGCCCGCGCGGCGAGGGTGCTCATCTCGCCGGCGCCGACGACCAGCGCCGTCGCGTCCGCCAGATCGAGCCTGCGGTCGGCCAGATCGACGGCGGCCGACCCCAGCGAGACGACGCCCTCGTTGATCGCCGTCTCGGTACGGGCGCGCTCGCCGACGTGGATCGCCTTCGTGACCGCGTCCTCGAGAACCGGCCCGATACCGCCGGCCGCCCGCGCCGCCTCGAAGGCCTCCCGAACCTGGCCGATGATCTGGTCCTCGCCGAGCACGAGCGACTCGAGGCCCGCCGCGACCCGCATCAGGTGTCGCAGGCTCCCCTCGTGGTCGAGCCGCCGGATCGCGCCGTCACGGACGTCGGGCGCGAACGATTCGAGGGCGTCGTATCCGCGGGTCACGTGGTCGGTGACGACGTACGCCTCCGACCGGTTGCAGGTCCGTATCGCGAACGCCTCCTCGACGCCCGGTCGGGCGAGGAGGTCGGAGACCGTTCCGCGGACCGACTCCGTTCCCGCCGACTCGATCTCGTCGATGCTCGCACTCGCGTGTGAAACGCTGATTCCGGTGAGTACTCCCGTCTGGTTCATTGTCCCTCCGACGTGTCTCCAGGGTCGTCTTCGTGGTCCCGAACGCGTTCGACGATCCCGTCCGCCAGTTGTCGGGGATTTGATTCCCCGGTTTGTAAACCCTTCTGAACGGCCGGCGACCGGACGACGGCCCGCACCGCCTCGCGGCGCGTGTCGGGTTCGACGCCCCGCTCGATCAGCTCCGTTCGAACGTCCCCGCTGAGCCGCGCGAGATCGCCGATGCCGTCGAACTCCGTCTCGATCCGTTCACGGAGGTACCGCGAAACCGCGGGGCTGGTCGCGCCGGTCGTGATCGCGATCGTCACCGGCCCGTCCTCCACGGTGGCCGGAACGACGACGCTTCCCGGATCGCGGTCGCCGGAGACGTCGGTCCGGTTGACGAGGGCGTCCCGCTCGCGGGCCGCCGCCTCCGCCGCGGCGTTGATCGTCGGGTCGTCGGTCGCCGCGACGACGAGCGCCGGCTCGGCGCGATCGATCCACGTCGCGACGTCGTCGGCGTCGACACGCTGGCGAACCAGCTCGATCCGGCCGTCATCGGTTCCCGTCTCGTCGTCGTCCGTCTCGTCCCCGACGGTTCGATCGACCGTCGACCGCAGCCGCTCGGTGAACGTCGGACTCACGACGATCACGGACGCCTCCGCCGCGAACCGCCGAGCCTTCCGCGTCGCGACGGCGCCGCCGCCGACCACCAGGACCGTCTCCCCGGAGAGGTCGTGCACCAGCGGGATCATTCCGACGACGGGGCAGGGCTCGCCGTGTTGCTGTCCGCACGCTCCGCGATCCGGATCCCCGTCTTCTTGAGGATGCGCGTCGAGAACAGGGTGTCCCAGTCGGACGGCTGGACGTCCCAGAACTCGTTCATCGTCGCCTTGACCTCGGCGATCCGGCGCTCGCTTTCGGCCTCGCTGCGGCCGTGAGTCATCGCGAAGAAGTTGTACTCCCAGACGCCCTCGTGGCGCGGGCGCTCGTAACAGTGGGTGACGAAGTCCATCCCGGCCACGGCCGGCCCGACCTCCGAGAGGACGTCCTCGGGGACGTCCCAGACGGTCATTCCGTTCTCGGTGTACCCGAGCGCGTAGTGGTTGGGAATGACGCCGACCCGACGGACCTTCCCCGCCGCGTTGAACCGGGCGATCGTCTCGATCACCCACTCGACGTCCGCATCGATCGCCGCGGCGACATCGGCGTACGGCGTCTCCGTGATCGGGAGCCCGCCCTGGATCTCGACGACGAGGTCTCGCTCGGCCGGCGTGAGCGTCTCCCGGTCGACGGGGTCGACCGACGGGCCGAGATCGGAGAGGTCGAGGTCACCGTCCGGGACCGGTCCGTCGAGGAGAAACTTCGCGCCGACGTGGAACTCCTGCTGTTTCGGGAGGTTGTACGTCGGCTGACCCGTCGCGTCCTCGATTCGATCGAGCACCTCGCGAACCCGGTCGTCGCCGTCCTTGTCCGGGTCCGGATGGTCCGCGACGCTGACGACGAACCACATGTTGAGGTGCGGGTGCTCGCGCTCGTAGTTGTGGGCGACCTCGGGGAACTCGTTGACCGTCTCGGCCACCTCGTCGTACCGGTCGGGCGGCGCGTGCATCGCGACCAGCGATGCGGCCCCCCCGATCGCCTCGGCATTGACGAGCGCGCCGAACCGCGAGAGGACGCCCTCCGCGTCCAGCTCTCGGACGCGGTCACACAGCTCCCGCGCAGTCACCTCGACGCCGCGGTCGGACAGCGCCGCCGCGGCCGGCTCGAACGGTCGCGACGTGACCGGAAAGCCGCCCTGAAAGGCGTTGATGATCGCCCGGTCGAACCTCGAGAGATCCGCATCGACCCGTTCCATACGACACGCTCGGGGACGGGACGGATTAAGCCGTTCGGAGCAACGAGTCGACCGGCCCGGGCCGCCGGCGTGGAAGGAACCTCACCCGTCGAGGTCGCGGGCGATGTCGGCAAGCGACCCACGGGGAGCGGCGTCCACGTCGTAGACCGACCGATCGCCCGGCAGCCGGAGACCGTAGGCGTCGCCGGAAACGACGACGTCGAGAAGCACCGTGTCGCCCGCCGCACGGTCGTGGTCGCGGAGCCACCCGAGAAGCCGGTTCTCGCCCTCACCCGGCGATCGGGCCAGTCGTCGATTGTCGAAGGCGCCCCGGAGAAGCCGTCCCCGTGAATCGGCGTCGACGCGTGCGTAGCGGGTCTCGCGGTCGAACGACAGTCGGATCACGTCGCCGTCGCTCACGCCAAGGGCCTCGGCGTCGCCGGACTCGAGGCGACGGGCGAGGGCGTCGTCGTCGGGCAACCGAAGGCAGGGTCGGCGGGTCCCGCCGCTGCGAACGACGTCGGTGCGGACGGCTGCGACGCTTTCGTCGTCGGACGTGATCCGAGCCATCGACCCGAAGAAACGAAACTACTCCGCGTCGTCCGCTTCCGCTTCGTCGTCGCCCTCGCCGAGCGCGGCGGCCACGTCGCCGTCGCCGTCGACCACGGAGACGTTCACCTGCGCGACGTCGTCGGCGATCTCGGCGCCGCGGACGGTGACGCGCTTGCGCTCGCCGTCCGTCGTCGGCTTGAAGCCGACGCCGCCGTCGAGGAGGATCTCCTTCAGGCTCGTTCCGGGCACGTCGGCGCGCATCGGGCGGCCAGTCTCGTCGGAGCCGCCGGTGATCTCGAGGGTGTAGCCGTCGAGACCGACGGCGCCGCCGTCGACCTCATCGCCGAGGCTTCGACCGAGGAACCGGTTCGCGTCCTGTCCGTCCACGTCGCGCTGATACGTCTCGCCGGCGTCCGGATCGGCGACGACGACCTTGAATTCTGCCATACGGCGATCGATCCGCCCGCCGAGTAAAAACACGTCGAAACCGCTTCGGATGCGACCGTACGGCTCGTGGCGGACCCGTCAGGAACCGCTTCCGAGCGATCGATCGACGGGTCGACGCGACTAAGCGCCCCGGCCGTGAACTCCGGTACGATGGCGGTGACCGTTCCGGAACGGATCCTCGAGCCGTACCCCCGGTTCTCGCTGTATAATTCGCCGTATCCCGCCCACGACGACGCTTCGGGCATCGACCTGTACCCGGACTCGAACGCGGGCATCTCGCCGGTTGCGGGCGTCGTTCGCGGCGTTCGAACGGTCGGCTGTCCGGACCGGGAATACGCCGCCGATCGCGACCACGTGATCGCGATCGACGTCGACCGTAACTGGGCTGCTGCGGTCGGGATCGGCGGTGAGCGGCCACTTATCGCTCGGATCCTCCACGTGGATCCCGACGTCGAACCCGGGGACCGAGTCGCGCCGGGAGACGCGCTTGGACCGATGGTGCGATCCGGCTTCTTCGGACGGTGGGTCGACAACCACGTCCATCTCGAGTTTCGTGATCGAGATGCGGATCCGTACCGGGCGAGCGGCTCCCGACGGCTCGCCGCCGATGCCGCCGTCGAACCGGTGTCGTGGGATGGAACGGGAACGGTCGTCGAGGCGGGACCGACCTACGTCCGTCTCGACGGACCGTCGCGTTCGGGATCGAACGGCCCCTTCCGAGCGCTCGGGAGCGACCGAGGCGTGCCGCTTGACGGCGGGCTCACACACTACGCTGGCGGCGGGGCGTTCCTTGGAGACGGATTCACACCGGAGACCTGGAGGAACGGTGACTCCGCTGGCTCGGACGGACGAACGCTGTCGCTGCTCGGGCAGCCGATCGGAACCGTCGACGACCGGGCGGGCGACGGCCAGGAAGGGTGCGTCGAAGGGGGAGACGGCCGGACGACTGCCGGCTGGACGGACGTCACCTGGCGGGACGTCGACGTGTACGCGAACGGCGAGCGGGCCACCGGGCTCTCGCTGTTCGTGACGCGGCGAGCGGATCTCGGGATCAAGGTCGTCAAACGGGACCACGATCTCTCGATCGGGGATCGAATCACGGTCACGATCCGGTCCAGCAACGACCCGATACGGCTCGGTCCGGGCCGATGAGCGGACGGCTCGAGGTGAGCCAGTGGGAAGCGAGAATGGCGAACAGTCGAGGGCGTGGTCGAACCCCACGGCCGGCGCCCCGATCGCCCGCCTCGACCGCCGTGGGAAGCCGGTCAGGTCACGGGGCGGCTGCGTCGCTCTGGCTGATAAACGTTCGTTCGCGAGCGGACGCTCGTTTGCGTGAGCTACGCCTCGTTCTCCAGCACGAACTCGGCCAGCGTGGGCACGAAGGTGCCGATGTCGGTCACCATCCCGACGGCCTGCGCGGAGCCGCGGTCGAGCAGCTGGGTGACCGTCGCGGGGTTGATGTCGACGCAGACGGTCTTCGTCGTCGAGGGCAGACAGTTGCCGACGGCGACGGAATGCAACAGGGTCGCGAGCATCAACACGAGGTCGGCCTCGCGCGCCTGCTCGCGGATGGCGTCCTGTGCCTCAACGGCGTCGGTGATCGTGTCCGGGAGGGGCCCGTCGTCACGGATCGACCCCGCGAGCACGTAGGGAACGTCGTTTCGAACGCACTCGTACATCACGCCCTCGGTTATCACGCCGGATTCGACGGCGGCCTCGATCCCGCCGGCCCGGATCACCTCGGAGATCGACCAGATGTGGTGTTTGTGTCCCTTCCGCGGGTGCTCCAGCGTCTCGACGTCCATCCCGAGCGAGGTGCCGTAGATCGACCGCTCGAGGTCGTGGGTCGCGAAGCCGTTCCCGGCCGAGATCGCGTCGACGTAGCCCTCCCTGACGAGCTCCGCGAGCGCGTCGCCGGCTCCGGAGTGGATGACCGCTGGACCGGCGACGACGAGCACGTTGCCGCCGTTGGATTTGGTCTCCGCGACCTCCTCGGCGACCTGCCGGATCGTCGATTCGGAGGGTCGCTCGGCGGAGATGCCGCCCTGCATAAATCCGAACGGACCGTCGGATCCGCGGGGGCGTTCCGGCGGTTTGACGCGAATTCCGGACTCGTCGGTCGCGACGAGGTCGCCCTCGTCGATCGCGTTGAGAACCTTCGTGTACGCCCGCGGCTCGCCGTCGGGGCCGCCCTCGGGCTCGACGACCAGCGCGCAGTCCATCTCGATGTGCTCGACGGGGATCCACTCGTCCTCGTAGCGAACCTCGGTCGGGTGATTCGTCGTCGAGTAGAATCCCGGCGGGACGACCTGGTCCGCGGGCGCGGGCTCGAGGGTGACGTTCGGCGGGTTCCGCAACACCGCGCCGTTCTGGTGAAGCTCGTGGAGGATCCCCTGCAGCGTCGCCTGGTCGTCGGCCGAAACCGCCAGCCGACAGTAGGAGGCCTCGTCCTCGTTCTTCCCGACGTCGAACTCCTCGACCTCGAAGGACCCGCCCAGCTCCATCACGGCGGTGAAACACTGCTGCATCCGGCCGGAGTCGATGATGTGGCCCTCGAGTTCGACGGTCCGCGTGGCGCTCATACCAGTCCCTTACGCTCGGGAGCAAGGAGGGTTTCGTCTCGTCCGCGCACTCCTCAGCGGCACGCTCCTCGGCCGAACACTCCTCGGCGGCGAAGACGGCCGGACACTGAAAGATTCATTGGGGCCGCCCCCGCGCTGTGAGGTATGACGAGTGTCAAGGAGTTCCGCGTCGCCGAGCCGGCGACGGCCGACGCCCTCGGGCGCGGGCGGTTCGTCTTCACCGACGCGTACTCCGTCTTCGACTGGGGGCGGATGCCCGACCCGATCCCGCGGAAGGGAGCGAGCCTCTGTACGATGGGCGCGTACAACTTCGAGCGCCTCGAGGCGGCGGGGATCCCGACGCACTACCGCGGCGTCGTGGGGCCGAACGCCGAGAAATCGGACGCCGGAAAATCGGACCCCGGAGGATCGGACGTCGAAGGATCGATCGCGGGGAACACCGTCCCCGAGGACTCGATCGTCGGCCTGGAGGCGGTCTCGACGCCGCCGACCGAGATGGCGATCGAGTTGACCCAGGTCCCCGATCTGCCGTATCTCGGCGGGGGGGATGGGTACGACTACGAGACCTACCACGAGGCGGCCGACGGAAACTACCTGATCCCGCTCGAGGTCGTCTTCCGGAACACGGTCCCGATCGGGTCGAGCCTCCGCGACCGTCGCGAGCCGGCCGACGTCGGGCTCGATGCGTCGGAGTGGCCCGACGAGCCGGTCGCGCTCCCCGAGCCGGTCGTGGAGTTCTCGACGAAGTACGAGGAACAGGACCGCTACCTGACCCGCGAGGAAGCCGACCGGATCGCCGGCGCCGCGTCGATCGACGACCTCGAGTCGACCGCGCTCGCGGTCAACCGCGTCGTGACCGAGCGTGCCGAGGACGTCGGGTTCGACCACGAGGACGGAAAGATCGAGTGTCTGTATACGGACGGGGAGATCCGGGTCGCCGACGTCGTCGGCACGTTCGACGAGAATCGATTCGCCTACGACGGACAGGAGGTCTCCAAGGAGGTCGTCCGCCAGTGGTACAAGCGCAACGACCCCGAGTGGGTCGCGGCGGTCTCGGAGGCCAAGGAGGCGGTCGCGAAACGGGACGTCGCCGACTGGCGCACGCTCTGTTCGGACGATCCGGTGCAGCTTCCGGACCGCGTCCTCGAGGCGGTGTCCGCGATGTACGCCGCGGGCGCGAACGCCTACACGGGACGCGACCTGTTCGATGCGCCGGCGATCGGCGAGGCGGTCGACGGCGTCCGCGATCTGTGAGATCGCCGAACGAACCCGGGCGGCACGAACGCGAACCGAAATCGGGACGCGACCCGTGACGCCCCCCGCCGCACTCGCCGGGTCCGCGGCGGACGTCTCAGTCGTCGTCGCTCGGCGTCGGCGCGTCGACGGGGTCGCCGGCGAGTGGCTCGCCATCAACCGGCGCGTCCGGGTTCGCCTCGCGGGCTGACTCGGGGAGGCCAAGCTGGACGTCGGCGAGCGTATCGGCTGCGTCGTCAGCCTCCCCGTCGGACTCGAACTCGGACCGCAGGTGAACGCGGCCCTTGTGGATCGTGACTGCATCGGCGAGATGGAGCCGGACGGCCTCGAGGAGGACCTCGGCCTCGAGCGGCTGTCCGCGGCGCTTGATCGTCTCCACGTCCGCGCCGTCGGGGACGTCGAAGGCACGCTGGGCGATCGTCGGTCCCTGGTCGAGGTCGGTCGTCACGTAGTGGGCGGTGACGCCGGCGATCCGGACGCCCGCCTCCTTGGCCTGCCGGTACGCCTGCGCGCCGGGGAACGCGGGTAGCAGGGAGGGATGGACGTTGATGATCCGGCCCTCGTACCGGAAGACGACCTCCGGCGAGAGGATGCGCATATAGCGGGCGAGGACGACGAGGTCGACGTCGTACTCCGCGAGCAGGTCGAGCAGCCGGTCCTCGTCGGGCGATCCGTTGCTGTCGCCGACGTCGTAGAACGGTTTGTCGTACCGCTCCGCGAGGCCGCGGAGGTCGCCGCGGTTCCCGATCACGACCGGGATCTCGACGTCGGCGTCGCCCTCGACGAGCTCGCCGTTGGCCTCGGCCTCGAGCAGCGCCTCGGGCGCGTGGGTCTCCCTGGTCACGAGCAGCGCGATCCGGCGGGCGGTGCGGTCGCTCGGGAACCGGACCTGCACCTCGACGTCGAGCTCGCGGCCGAGGTCGGCAAGCGTCCGGCGAAGCTCGTCGCGGGAGGTCTCGAGGCCGGTCGCGTCGACCCGCATCGTCATCCGGAAGACGCCATCGCGGACGGCCTGGTCGAGGTCCTCGATGTTGACCCCGCGCTCGAACAGCACCGTGGTGACCCGGGCGATGAGTCCGGTCTCGTCTCCGCCGATGACCGTGATCTCGGTGAGGTCGCGGGTCATACGCCGATCACCACCGTGGAGTCGAGCGGATGCATATCGACCCGAACGCCGCCGGCCGTTTAGCCCGTTTCGGTCGATGACGGTAATGTGTCGAGGTAGCACGGAACGTGGTCCCGGCTCGGATCCGTGACCGACCCACTTTTGGGCGCTCCCGTCCCCTGGACAGCCGTGACGCTCGATCCGATCCACGTGGACAACATCGCGCGCCTCGCGTCGACCATCGCCGGCACGGTCGACGCGACCGATCGGGAGGGGCTCGCCGAGCGGGTCTGGACGGAGTGGCTCCCGGAGCTCCGCCGCGACGGACGCGTGATCCTCGAACCGGTCGCCGAGCACGCGCGTCGCCGCGTCGACGTCGACGCGGTCGCGCTCGCGGACCGCCCATTCGAGACGGTTCACGGGCTCGACTCCGGAACGATCAACCCCACGACGTTCAAGAACGGGCTCGTCGTCGACGTCGCCCACGCCGCGATGGCCGCCGACCCGACCGACCTCGACCTCCACCGGTCGCGGACGATCGTCGCGACGGTCCACACGGCGGATACGACCGTCGACCACGACACGGACTGGGGCCGCCGCGACGAGGGATACACCCAACAGCGCGTGCTCCAGGCGCCGCCGATCAACCGGTACGCCGAGGGGGTCGTCCACGCGCTCGCGCTGTACCTCGCCGAGAGCAAGCACGCGCTCGACCACGCCAACACGGTCACGGACCTGCTCGTGCTCGACGGTCCCATCTATCCCAAGGAGCTGTTCACCTGGGTCGACCGCGACCCCGAGCTGGGCGATCTGGCCCGGGAGGCGAAGCCCCGGTCGGTCGTCGAGAACTACGTCCGGCTGGTGGAGACGTTCGTCGAGTCCGGAACGCCGATCGCGGGGTTCGTGAAGAACCCCTCGAGCCGTGCGATCACGCGGACGCTCGCGAACGCGGGCGTGGAGGCGCCCTGGCCCGACGACGCCGCGCTGTTCACCCGGTTGCTCGAGCGGCGCGCCGACGCGGACGGGACGGCCGATACGTCGCCCGGTGCCGCCGGACGCGGCGAACGCGTGACCGACGAGCTCACGGCGACCACGTGGTTCCGGAGCCGCGGCGGGACCGACCGCCACGTCGCCGCCGACGGCGACGCGCTGGGCGTGGAGCGGCGGCTCGACCCGGAGCTCTACGAGCCGACGTTCCTCGTGATCTACGACCCCCGAACCGACGTCACCTACAAGCTCGAGGCGCCGTACGCGTTCACTCGCGACCCCGACACGCGGCGGGCGCTGACGACGCAGGTCCTCGCCGAGGTGGCCGCCGAGCGCGGCCCTCCGACGGCGGTCGCGAAGGCCGACTCGCTGGCCCGGATCGGGTCGGCGGAGACGGCCTCGATCCGGCGGAAGTTCGAGGAGCAGTTCGACACGGATCAGCTGCGGTCCTACGACGACGTTCGGTGGCCCGACGTCGAGGGCTGAGTCGAGCAGGAGCGGAGTCGAGCGGAGACTGCGTCGGCCCGGAAATCCCCACCTCGCCCGTGAAGCGGGCGTCCTCACATCGCCTGCGAAACGTACTGGATCGCGTAGATCGCGCCGTTGTAGAGCCCGTGGACCAGACAGGGCACGATCACGTTGCCGGTCCGTTCATAGAGGTACCCGAGCACGCAGCCGAGCCCGGCGGCGACGACCGCGTACAGCGCCGCCTCGCCGACCGCACCCACGACCGCGGGCACGTGGATCGCCCCGAAGATCACGCTCGCGGTTATGATCGAGGGCCACGGCCCCCACGACCGGCGGAACAGCCCCTGGACGGCGCCGCGGAACAGCAGTTCCTCGCCGGGACCGACGAACAGGATCGAGACCGCGATCATGTAGAGGAAGTAGGTCGGATCCGACTGTCCCGCCAGGATCGCCTGGTTCTCGCCGGTCGAGACGCCGATCCGAGCGAACACGAAGAGCGCGGCGAACTGGATCGCGAGCAGAACGACCGTCCCGACGGCCACGATCGCCGCGCTGCGGACGTCGAGGCGGTCGACCCCGATCAGGTCCCAGTCGTCGGCGAGCGCGAGGTAGCCGCCGACGGCTGCGCCGAACCCCACGAACTGGAAGACGGTCCGGACGACGGTCTCCATCCACCCGTCGGCGGCGACCAGTCCCGCCCCGACGACGAGGTCCGTGAAGGGCTGGGTGATCGCGCTCGAGACGAGCAGCGCCCCGAGCACGACCACGAGCCCCCGCCCGAGCGTCCACGCGTGGTCGCCGTACTCGACGATCGCCGGTCGCTGTGCCATCGGCCGCCGGTAGGAGGGGACGTCCTATAGGCGCACCGGAAGGGGCGTCGCGTTCCGGCGTCGGAGCGTGATCGGGGAGGGCGTCGCGTTCCGGCGTCGGAGCGTGATCGGGAAGCGCGATCAGGGAGCGCGATCTCACCGATCGCCGGAGACGACGAGCTCCCGCTTGTCCGCGACGGCGTCGGCCTCCGAGAACTCGCCGCCGCCGAGGAGCCCGCGGGCGGCCCGCTTGCCCCACTCGACGGCCGGCTGGGTGAACGTCTCGACGGTCGCGAGCTCGCCGTAGAGGACGCAGGCCGCCTCCATCCCGTAGAGGAGCTCGCCGAGCGCGCGCTCGTCGACGCGGTCGATCTCGACCCGGACGGTGGGCCGGTCGGCGGCCGCCAGGCTCGCCTCGGTCGCCTCGAACTCCGCGTCGAGGAGCTCGCCCAGCGATCCGCCGCCGAGGTAGGACAGCCCCTCCAGATCCGTCTCGGGAATGGCGACGTCGGCGCGCTCCCGCGGGCGCACGAGCGTGACGAGCTTGTCCCGTGGGCCGGCCCGATAGAGCTGCAGTTGGGAGTGCTGGTCGGTCGCGCCCAGCGCGCGGGCGGGCGTCTGTCCCACGCCGTCCTTCCCGAGGCTCTCGGCCCACAGCTGGGCGAACCACTCGGCGAACGTCTCGAGCGACTCGGCGTAGGGCAACAGCACGTTCGTCAGCGCCCCGCGCTCGGCGAGCGCGTACGAGACCGCGCCGTACGCGTACGCGGGCGACTCGTACAGCGACCCGGAAAGACTTGCCCTGCCGTCCGCGCCCCCGCGAAGGATCGCCTCGACGTCGTGGCCCTGGAGCGCGGCCACCGCGAGCCCGACCGTCGAGAGCACCGAGAAGCGGCCCGGAACGCCCGCCGGCACGTCGAGCGCGGGAAGGTCGTGGCGCTCGGCGAGCCGCCGAAGGTTGCCTTCCGGACCGGTCGTGACCAGCGTGCGCTCGGTCCAGTCGACCCCGTCCTGGTCCATCGCCTCGCGGACGACGAGGAAGTTCGCGAGCGTCTCGGCGGTCGTCCCGGAGTTCGAGACCACGTTGATGACCGTCTCCGAGAGCGGAAGCTCCGCGAGCAGCCGCGCCGTGTGGTCCGGGTCGACGTTGTCGAGGAAGTGGGCGTCCACGTCCGACTCGAGCGCGTTCGCGAGCGTCGCGGCGCCGAGCGCGCTGCCGCCGATCCCGACCGTGACGACCGCCTCGGGGTCCTGGAACTCCGACACCGCCGCGCGGATCGCGTCCGGGTCCGCGGTCTCGGGGAGGGAGAGGGCGGCGTATCCGAACTCCTCGGCCGCCATCCCGTCGGCGATGGTCTCGTGTGCGTCCGCGACCCGCTCGTCGAGCCGGTCGAGGTACTCCGTCGTGAGGCCCGGGGTCGTGCCGAGCGCGCTGCCGATGTCGACGTCCATACCGAACGGCCGGGCGAGTCGGACTTAGGGATTGTCGTCCTGGTCGGTTGAACCGTCCGAATCGATCGCGTCGTCCGAACCGGTCGGCCCGGTCGCGCCAGTAGCGCCGTCGGGATCCAGACGCGCCCGCAGCTCGGCGGTCCCGACGAGATCGGCGAACGGCACCGGCGGATCGGGGTCCGCGGGTCGGTCGCCGAGCGTCCGGTGCCACCACCGGACGTCGTGCCACTCGCCGTGTTTGTAGCCGACGGCCGGGAACGTCCCAACTGGGTCGAAGTCGAACCGCTCGTGGAGGGCGACGCTCGCCGGGTTCGGCAGCGTGGTGACGGCGTAGACGTTGACGAACCCCTGCGCGCGAAGGACCCGAAGGAGGGCCGCGTACAGCGTCGATCCGACGCCGGATCCGCGATGTCCGTCGGCGACGTACACCGACGGCTCGACCGTCCACCGGTACGCTCCCGTCCCCCGGAGCCGATTCGCGGCTGCGTAGCCGATCACGGTTCCGGAACCCGGTTCGAGGGCGGTCCCGGAACCCGGTTCGAGGGCGGTCCCGGAACCCGGTTCGAGGGCGGTCCCGGAACCCGGTTCGGGGGCGGTCCCGGAACCCGACCCGGGATCGCTTCCCTCGTCGATCCGCTCCACGACCAACCACGGGTACGTCTCGGTCGTCGTCTCGATGTCGTCGGCGACCGCCGCCGTCGTCGGCGGGTCGGTCCTGAACGCGATCGCCGTCTCCTCGACGAACGGCGCGTAGATGTCGCGGATCGCCTGCGCGTCCTCCGGCGTCGCCACGCGAACTCGGCGGGCCATCGTGGCTATCGTGGGACCGGAACCCGGTAAAAGGGTTCGCAAGCGGCGATCGGAGCGAGGCGCCCGGCGGCAACGGGGTGGCACTGCGGACCGACGATGGCGGCCTCAAATCGCGTACACCCGCGTGGTCCAGAAGTCCGCGAACGCCGCCTCGAGCGCCGGCTCGGGGTCGCCGGTCGCGTCGGAGACGTCGGTCACGTCGGCCAGATCGCGGATCTCGCCGAGGACGCTCCGCTCGCCGACGACGATCAGGCGATCGACGTCGTCGTCGGCCGCGATCGGTTCGAGGGCGTCCCGCGCCGCCTCGAGGTGCTCGTCGATCTGGTCGTCGCGGCGGCGCTCGAAGCGGCCCTGCGAGAAACCGCCCTTCGAATGGGCGCCCTTGACGTCGCTCTCGAACCCCTCGTAATCGGTGCGTTCGACGGCGTCCTCGTGAGCGTGCGAACGAGGGCTCGTCGAACCGTGTTCGACGGCGTCCCTGGCGGCATCAGTTTCCCCACCGTACACCCCGACGGCGAACAGGTCCGACCGAACGAGCGCGAAGCCGAACCGGCCGGTCGGGAGGAACCGGTCGCGGGGGAGATCGAAGCCGGCGTCCCAGCTCGCGGCCGAGTCGGTGGGTTCGATCGGGGGCCGCAGCGCCGCGCTGACCATCCCGGCGTCGTCGGCGACGACGACCGCGGGTGCGGCGCGGCGGACGAGCGGCGTGGCGTCGCCGAAGTGGTCGGCGACCGCCTCGGGGACGGCGTTCTCGCTCGCGACCGTCGCCGTGAGCGCGCCCTCGTTGCCGGCCTCGATCGCCGACAGCCGACCGAGCAGGTCGCGCGTTCGTGCGCCGCGCGCATCGCTCACGCGCCGGAATTCCCGGTCCGGGCCGTCACCGCTCGCGCGCTCGACGCGGTCCTCGAGCTCGGCGATCCGGTCCTCGAGCCGGTTGACCCGCTCCTCGGCGTCCTGTTTGGCGGTCGTCGCCGCCGCCCGCCGCTCCTGCTCGGCCTCGAGCTGCTGCTCGAGGCGGTGGTTCGCCTCCTCCAGCTCCTCGATACGTGACTTCAGTTCGGCCCGGCCGAGCAACTCGTCGAGCATACTGACACGGGAGGCGCCGCGTAACTTAAACGGTCGGCGTCACGTCACGCGCAACGCGACCCGATCGACGTCGTCGAGAGCCGGACGGTCGCCGGCGGCAGGGCGGGCGATCGGCCGGCGACGGTCGTTTCCTAAACGCTTATGCGTACCCTGCCGCTAGGAGCGAGTGCGGGCCGGTAGCTCAGTTAGGGAGAGCGTCCGGCTTTTAACCGGACGGTCGGGGGTTCGAATCCCTCCCGGCCCGTGCAACGAGACGGTGAGCGACGCGACCCGGCGAGGGAACCGGCAGGAAGGATTCGAACCAGGGAACACGCGTGCAGGAAGCGAGCACGTGTGAGTGGGGTTCGAATCCCTCCCGGCCCGTGCAACGAGACGGCCCTCGCGGAGGGGTCGTGGTACCTCGACCCTCGGAAGGGTTATCCCTCGCTCGGCCTTTGGTTTGGTTGTAATGGCAAACGGTAAGGTTGATTTCTTCAACGACACTGGCGGCTACGGTTTCATTTCGACTGACGACGGCGACCTCGACGACGACGAAGACGTGTTCTTCCACATGGAGGACGTCGGCGGCCCGGACCTCGAGGAGGATACTGAGGTCGAGTTCGACATCGAGTCCTCGCCCAAGGGACCCCGCGCGACGAACGTCGTCCGGCAGTAAGACGACGGACCCGTCGCTTCCGGCGACGGACGCCGATCTCGATTTTTCACGGAACTACACGCCGAGCGCACGCTCTCCGGAAGTCTCACGACCCGGTTCCGTCGGGGCGAGCTAGAGCCCCTCACCCTGGTATGCGCCGTCGTAAGTGTCCTCGTGGGCCGCTTCGGCGAGGACGAGCTGCGCGATCCGCGCGTCGCGTTCGATCGTGATCGGCCGACCGACCTGGAGGAGCCCCTCGCCGACGCCCTCGTAGCCGGCGTCCCAGACCGCGGTGTTGAGCATACAGGAGTTCCGAAGCAGCGAGGAGCGCGGATAGACGAATCCGACGTGTCCCTCCGGGATCCGGACGGGCTCGCCGTACTCGACGACGTAGGCGCCGGGCTCGAACCGGTAGGCGGTGTCGTGTTCGTCCCCGTTACCGTCCCTATCCTCGCCCTCGTCGGAGAGAGGCGCCCGGTCGCCGACCGTCTTTCCGTCACGACCGATGCGTCCCGGTTCCGTCTGCTCGTAGGCGGCGCCGAGCGTCAGGTCGACGCCGTTCGGTTGTACCTGTGCGGGGTCGAGGTCCGCTCCGGCCGCCTCGAGCGCCCGCGCGACGTCCGCACCCGATTCGAACATACCGACCGGTCCGCGGGCGGCGTCAAAACCGTGTCGAAGACGGCGTCCCGGCGGTGGATCGCCGCCGAGGAGTCGTTCTCTGCCGGCGTGTCGTGTGCCGTGGTACCGTGGTATCGTTCGCCCCAAAATTGCCGGACGGCGGGGTTCTACACGGTCGTTCGGGCGGAAAACTCGCGGGATTTATATCCGAGGCGGCTCGACTTACGATCGATATGGGACAAACCGTAACCGAGAAGATCCTCGATGACCATCTCGTCGACGGGGAACTCACCCCCGGCGAGGAGATCGGCATCGAGATCGACCAGGTACTCACGCAGGACACCACGGGGACGATGGTCTGGCTCCAGTTCGAGGCGCTGGACATGGACGAGATCCAGACGGAGCTGGCCGCGCAGTACTGTGACCACCAGACCTACCAGTTCGACTTCAAGAACACGGACGACCACCGCTTCCTCCGGTCGGCCGCGGGCACCTACGGCGCGTACTTCTCCCGCCCCGGCAACGGCATCTGCCACCAGGTTCACAAGGAGAACTTCGCGGCGCCCGGCAAGACGCTGCTCGGCTCCGACTCACACACGCCGACCCCCGGCGGGCTCGGCCAGTTCGCGATCGGCGCGGGCGGGCTCGACATCGCGGTCGCGATGGGCGGCGGCGCCTACTACGTCGAGATGCCCGAGGTCGTCAACGTGCACCTCGAGGGCGAGCTGCCCGAGTGGGCGACCGCCAAGGACATCGCGCTGCACCTGCTCGGCGAGCTGACCGTCAAGGGCGGCGTCGGCAAGGTCTTCGAGTACACCGGCCCCGGCGCGGAGTCGCTCACGATCCCCGAGCGGACGACGATCACCAACCTCGGAACCGAGCTCGGCGCCACCTCCTCCATCTTCCCGACCGACGAGAAGACGAAGAACTGGCTCGCACGACAGGGCCGCGAGGACGAGTACGTCGAGCTGCAGCCCGACGAGGACGCCGAGTACGCCGAGGAGATCACGGTGAACCTCGACGAGCTCGAGCCGCTCATCGCGTGCCCGTCGATGCCCGACAAGGTCGTTCCGGTCAGCGAGGTCGCCGGCACCGAGGTCGAGCAGACGATCATCGGCTCCTGTACGAACGGCGCCTACGAGGACATCCTCCCGGCCGCGAAGATGCTCGAGGGTCGCGAGATCGCGAAACACACCGAGATGATCATCGCGCCCGGCTCCAAGCAGGCCTCCGAGATGCTGGCCCGTGAGGGCTGGACGGCCGAGCTGATGGCCGCCGGCGTCAACTTCTCCGAGGCGACGTGTGGCGCCTGCATCGGCATCGGCCACGTGCCCGCCTCCGACTCCGTCTCGCTGCGGACCTTCAACCGCAACTTCGAGGGTCGCTCGGGAATCGAGGACGACTCCGTCTACCTCTGCTCGCCCGAGGTGGCCACCGCGGCCGCCATCAAGGGCGAGATCGTCGACCCGCGTGACCTGGCCGACGAGCTCGGCGACCTCGAGGCCCCCGGCCTCGAGATGGGCGATTCCTACACCGACGGGATGGGTCAGGACGACGCCGACATCATCACGCCCGAGGAGGCCATCGACGACGAGCTGATCAAGGGCCCCAACATCGGCGACGTTCCCCTCCGCGACGGCATCGACTCCGACGTCGCGGGCGAGGCCCTCCTCAAGATGGAGGACAACATCACGACCGACCACATCATCCCGGCGACGGCGGACATCCTCAAGTTCCGCTCGAACATCGACAAGCTCTCCGACTTCACGCTCTCGCGCATCGACGACACGTTCGCCGACCGCGCCCGCGAGGCCGACGGCGGCGTGCTCGTGGCCGGCGAGAACTACGGCCAGGGCTCCTCGCGCGAGCACGCGGCCCTGTGTCCGATGTACCTCGGCATCGAGGCGGTCTTCGCGCAGAGCTTCGCCCGCATCCACAAGGCGAACCTCTTCAACTTCGGGATCGTCCCGCTGGAGATCGACGCCGACACCTACGAGCGGATCGACCAGGGCGACGACGTCGAGATCCTCGACGACGTCGACGCTGCGGTCCGCCAGGGCCGGGAGGAGTTCGACGTTCGCGTGAACGACGACTGGGAGTTCACCGCGACGCTCGACGCCTCCGACCGCGAGCTCGAGATCCTCGCGGCCGGCGGCAAGCTCTCCTGGACGAAACAGCAGCACCAGTCCGGCAGCGGCGCGGCGCCCGCGGACGACTGATCGCGGTGCCGTAAGCGCTCGGGGAACCCGAGCCACCGAATGTCACGTTTTTTCCGCGTTCGACGACGAAGACCGGGCGGCGTCGGCCATGGCCTCACTTGACCAGCGCGACTTACTCCACCAGCTCGACTTACTCCACCAGCTCGATCTCGTCGTCGCCGTGGGGAACCACGCAGATGAACGCCCCGCGCTCGGGGCCGTCGTTGTGGTAGGCGTGTTCGGCGCCGGCCGGAATGAAAAGCGAGTCGCCGTGTGAGACCGTCCGCTCCTCACCGTCGAGGGTGACGGTGTACTCGCCGGCGAGAACGTACTGGACGTGTTCGACCGCGTTCGTGTGCAGCGGGACGGTCGCGTCGGGCTCCAGAATGAACCGGCGCATCGCGAAGTTCGGCGCGCCGTCCGTCTCGTCGATCAACACGCCGCGGCCCATCCCGTCGGCAGCCTCGACGACCTCGTACTCGACCTCCGAATCGCGAGTTATCGTCGGCGTCGGATCTGACATACCGGAACGAAGGCGGCGCCGGCGTAAAACCGTGCGGATCGGTCGGACGCGGACGGCGATGCGGGACGTCCTCGACGCGGGCGGCGCTACAGGAAGTCCTCGACGTGGTCGGCGATCTCCTCGGGGGTGTCGCCGACGGGGACGCCCGCGTCGTTGAGCGCGTTGATCTTTGACTCGGCGGTGCCGGTGCCGGAGCCGGAGACGATGGCGCCGGCGTGGCCCATCCGCTTGCCCGGCGGCGCGGTCCGGCCGGCGATGAAGCCGGCCACGGGCGTGTCCATGTGCTCGCCGATGAACTTCGCGGCCTGCTCCTCGTCCTCGCCGCCGATCTCGCCGCACATCACGACGGCGTCGGTCTCCTCGTCGTCCTCGAACGCGGAGAGCGCATCGATGAAGGAGGTGCCGATGATCGGGTCGCCGCCGATGCCGACCGCGGTCGTCTGGCCGATCCCGCGGTTGGTGAGGCTGTCGACGACCTGGTAGGTGAGGGTGCCCGACCGGGAGACGAGCCCGACGTTGCCGTCGGTGAAGATGTTTCCGGGCAGGATGCCGAGCTTCGATTCGCCGGGCGTGATGATCCCCGGACAGTTCGGGCCCAGCAGCCGCGTGTCGGTCTCGGAGAGGCGCTTGTTCACCTTGGCCATGTCCTGCGTCGGGACGCCCTCGGTGATCGCGACCGCGAGGTCGAGGTCGGTGTCGAGCGCCTCGAAGATCGCGTCCGCGGCGAACGCCGGCGGCACGAAGATGACGGACGCGTCGGCGTCCTCGGCATCGACGGCCTCGTCGACGGTGTCGTAGACGGGAACGCCGGCGACCTCCTGGCCGCCCTTGCCGGGGACCGCGCCACCGACGACGTTCGTCCCGTACTCGATCATCTGTTCGGCGTGGAACTTCCCTTCCCCGCCGGTGATGCCCTGGACGATGACGCGCGTGTCGTCGTCGACGAAGATACTCATTGGGCCACCTCCTGGGCGTTGGCGACCGCACGCTGGACGGCGTCCTCCAACGTCTCCTCGACCTCGACGAGGTCGGCGTTCAGGATCTCCATACCTTCCTCGGCGTTCGTGCCGGCGAGCCGGACGACCACCTTCTTGGGGATCTCGTCGAACTGCTCCAAGGCCTCGTTGATCCCCTTGGCGACCTCGTCGCCGCGGGTGATCCCGCCAAAGATGTTGAAGACGACGGCGTCGACGTTCTCGTCGGAGAAGACCATGTCCAGCGCGTTCGCGACGCGCTCGGCCTTCGCGCCGCCGCCGATGTCGAGGAAGTTCGCGGGCGACCCGCCGTAGTGGTCGACCAGGTCGAGCGTCGTCATCACGAGCCCGGCGCCGTTGCCGATGATGCCGACGTTGCCCGACAGGCGGACGTAATCGAAGCCGTACTCGCCGGCCTTGCGCTCGAGGTCGTCCTCGTAGGACTCCTCGGCCAGCTCCGAGAGCTCGGGCTGGCGGAACAGCGCATCCTCGTCGATGTTCATCACGGCGTCCGCGGCGACCACGTCGCGGTCGCTCGTGATCATCACCGGGTTCACCTCGATCTCGGAGGCGTCGCTGTCCTCGTACAGGTCGTACAGCGTCGAGAGGATCGAGGCGACGTCGAGCGCGACGTCGTCGTCGACGCCGGCCTCGTAGACGACCTTGCGGGCCTGGTAGGGGTGCAGGCCGAAGGCAGGGTCGACGTGCTCGCGGGCGATCGCGTCGGGGGACTCGGCGGCGACCTCCTCGATGTCGACGCCGCCCTCGGTCGAGACCATCAGCACGGGCTGACCCTCGCCGCGGTCCATCGTCACGCCGACGTACAGCTCGTCGACGAAGTCCACGCCGGCCTCGACGAGGACCCGGTCGACGGTGTAGCCCTTCAGGTCCATTCCCAGGATCTCCTCGGCGTACTGTTCGGCCTCCTCGCGGTCGCCGGCGATCTTGATGCCGCCGGCCTTGCCGCGGCCGCCGACGTGCACCTGCGCCTTGACGGCTGCCGGGTACCCGATCTCGTCGACCGCGTCGAGGACCTCCTCGACGCTCTCGGCCAGCCGGGAGTCCGGAACCGGAATCCCGGCGTCGGCGAAGATCTCCTTCGCCTGATACTCGTGAAGCTTCATTGGCATCCGAAAGGGAGGTCGTCGGGCGCTTAAATCCCGCTCATTCGACTCGACGGTCGGTCCGAGAAGGGGGTTCGAGACCGGTCCGGAGTACGGGATTCGAGGCCGATCCGGAGAACGGGATTCGAGACCGGTCGCGACGCACGCCTCGAACGGGAACGGTTTTGCCGTCGGCGGACGGGTCCCCGATCGATGAATCGGGAGTTCCTCCGGCGGCTCCTCGTCGAGGAGGCGTTCGCCTACGGGTTCACGATCGCCTTCTGGGGATCGGGCGTGCTCCTCATCGACGCCTTCGGCGTGTTCGGGATCGGAGGGGTGCTCGCGTACGCGACCGGAGCGATCACCGGCTTCGGCCTCCTGCTCGTCGGGACCTTCGAGGGGGTACTCGAGTCGATCGACGTCGACGGCGACCCGAGCTACCACGTGCTCGCGGGGATCCACTACGTCGCCGCGCTGGTCCCGATCGTGACGGCGCACCTCCTCGTCCGGATGGATCTCGGCGAGACGCTCACTCTCTTCCTCGTCGGGATCGCCGTCCCCGTCTGGTATAACCTGTTCGTGACGGCCGAGGAGGTGCTTTCGGAGGGGCTCCGGCGTATCGAGCGGAAAGCCGAGCGACGCCGGTGAGGAAGGGATCGCCGCAGTCACGCCGTCGGCTCTCGATCCGTCCCGGTCCCGGCTTCGGTCGCGGTCCCGTGCTCGTCGATGAAGGCGTCGATCCGGTCCCACGTGAGCGTCGTTCGAGCCCCGTACTCCAGGGTCGCGAGCGCCCCGGCCGCGTTGCCGATCCGGAGCGCGTACGCGAGATCGGCGTTCCGGAGATGGGGCGCCGTGGTTCCCGGAACCCCGTCGTGGGAAGACGCGTCGCCGGAGACCGCGTCCGCCGCGATCTCGGTCCCGATCTCGGGTTCGTGCCCCCGCGCCGACTCGAAACACGCGGCGATGAAGCCCGCGGCGAACGCGTCGCCTGCGCCGGTCGTATCGACCGGGTCAACCGGAAACGCGGGCGCGACGACGCGGTCGGCGTTCGGGCGGCGGACCGCCGCGCCCTCGCTGCCGAGCTTGACGACGAGGGCTGGCGCGTCCGGCGCCGCCGCGTCGAAGCCCGACTCCTCGAGCGTCGCGGCCTCGCGTCGGTTCACCAGCAGGACGTCGACGTGATCGAACGCGCTCGCGTATCCCCGGTCGCCGATCCGGCGTCCGGGATCGAAGCTCACCGCGACGTCGTGGTCGGCCGCCGTCCGCGCGAGATCGGTCGCGACCGTCGGGTCCTGTCCGGTCAGGTGGAGGTGGTCGAGGGCGTCGAGCCGGGCGACGGGGAAGTCGGCGGCCGCGTAGGCCTCGTTGGCGCCCGCCGCCGAGAGCACCATCACCTCGCCGGCGGCGTCGACGATGAGGTACTTCACCGACGTCGAGCGGGCGGACGCGACCAACACGGGGTCGCAGTCGACCCCGGCGCGGTCGAGCTCGCGGCGCGTCAGCGTGCCCGGATCGTCGTCCCCGACGCTGCCGAACAGGACGGACTCGACCGCGAGTCCCGACAGTCCCGCCGCCACGTTCGCCGCGCTCCCGCCGCCGGACTGGCGGAGGTGCTCGATCGGTCGCTCGCCGTCGGGCTCGGGGAGCCGGTCGACCTGCATCGTGACGTCCCAGTTGACGTGGCCGGCGCACAACACCCGCGGTGAGTCGGACGATTCGAGCGATTCGGACGATTCGAGCGATTCGGGTGAGTCGGATGATTCGGGCGATTCGGACGATTCGAGCGACTCGCAGCCCGGTCCGTCGGACTCCCGGGTCACGGCTCGGCCCACGGCGTCTCGGCGCCGTCGCCGAACAGCTCGCGCATCAGCGTCACGATGCTCTCGGGCGGAAACTGGCCGCTCTCGGTGACGATCGCGTCCATGTATCGCGGCGGGGTGACGTCGAAGGCGGGGTTCTCGACCGTGAGGTCGCCGATCCCCGACCGGGTTGCGGGGTCGATCACCTCGTCCTCGTCGCGGGTCTCGATCTCGACGGTGTGACCCGTCAACGTCTCCGGGTGGAGCTTGATCGTCTGTGCGGCGGTCATGATCGGGACGCCGCGCTCGCGGGCGTTGACCGCCAGCCCCGAGGTGCCGATCTTGTTTATCACCGAGCCGTCGGCGGCGATCGAGTCGGCGCCCACGAGGACGTGGTCGGCCTCGTCGAGGTAGCGGCGGGCGGCGGAGTCGACGATGAGGGTGACCGGGACGTCCAGCTCCCGGAGCGCCTCGGCGGTGATGTGCCCCTGGTTGCGCGGCCGCGTCTCCTTGACGATCGCCGACAGCGACTTCCCCTGGTCGAGGGCGGCCTCGATGCAGGCCAGCGCGTCCGTCGAGTGGCAGTGGGTCATCACGACGTCGCCGTCCTGCAGCCGGTTCGCGCCGACCTCGCCGAGCCGGTCGCGGGCCTCCTCGAGCCGGCGCGTGAAGCGGGCGCTCGAGCGGACCACCCGCCGCCGAAGCGTCTCGACGTCGTCACCCTCCATCCGCTGGAGGACGTACCGGAGCGCGTTCGGGAGCGAGACCGCGGTCGGGCGGGTCTCGTGAAGCCGGCGCGCCGCCGCGCGCATCGTCGCCCGGAACGTCGCGGGGTCCTCGACCGCCGTTTCCCGGGCCTGCGTCGCGAGCGCCTCGGCGGCCGCCCCCGCGATGGTCGCGGCCCCCCGGATCTCCATCGACGCGATCGCCGACGCGGTCTCCTCGACCTCCGGGACGATGGCCGCGGACTCGGTTCCTCCGGAAGCGGCGTCCCCCCGGGCGGCATCCTCGGAAGCGGCGTCCTCGGAGGCAGGGTCCGCAGCCCCTGCGTCGGATTCGCCCTCCGGTCGGTGCTTGCGGGTCATTCCCTGACGGTTGGTCCTCCGTCACCTTATAAGGCCGGCTGCGGAGCTCGACGGACGGCCGGAAGCGCTCGCGGTCGACGGTCGTCGGACCGTCCGAAGTCGGCGCGATATATAAATATACGATGTATTCCTTATGAGATATAAATATGCGCTTTCTTGGACGAGTGAAAGTCGACGGACGAGGTCAGTAAGCCGCCTTAAAATCAGTTGATATCGCTCCACGATCGGTCTACGTTGGTCTGAGACGTCGGTGATTCGATCACGAGCGATCGAGAGCGAACGCCGCGACGGAAGTGCCGTTTCAAGGACTTATAACGGGTTTATAACCGGAATGTCGTCCGATTATCAACGGGATCGATCGAAACGGGTTAAATAATATAAAATAAATGGTACGAAAGAATAAATATATTAAATACATCACTATTCGACCGTGGTGAAGTGGTGCTCCCAGTCCCGGTTCGGGAACGCGGTGGGTCGCCCCGTCGACTCGAACGCCGCGACGCGCTCGAGGAGGGCGTCGGCGACGGGGCCGGTGAGCACCGCCGGGTCGTTTCGATACATCGGCCCGCCGACGCAGAGGGCACCCGGAAGGCCCCCGTGCGAGGTACGGACCGCGGCGGCGACCGACCGGTAGCCCTCCATATACTCGCGGTCGTTGACCGCGAACCCGCGGTCGCGCGTCAGTTCGAGGTCGGCGAACAGCTCGTCCCGGTCGGTGATCGTGTGCTCGGTGATCGCCGGCATTCCCCGATCGTCCAGAATGGACTCGACTCGGTCGTCGGGGAGTTCGGCGAGGATCGCCTTCCCGGCCGCGGTGGCGTGCAGATGGAAGGTGCTGCCCGCCAGGTGGCCGGCGGCGTTCTCGCCGTCGACCTCGTGGTGGATCGACACCAGGCGGCCGTTCTCGAGAACCGTGAAGTCGGCCTCCTCCCCCGTCTCCGTCGCGAGGTCGCGAACCGCCTCGCGGATCGCCTCGTACGGGAGGCCCGCGGTGCGGGCGTGTTCCCCCAGCTTCAGAAACCCCAGCCCGACGCGGTACGTCTCGCCCTCCTTCCGGACGTAGCCGCGGTCGACCAGCGTCGTCAGGTGGTTGTGGGCGGTGCTGCGGGCGATGCCCACGCCGTCGGCGACCTCGCGCAGCGATCCGCCGTCCGCCGCCAGGAGGAACTCGACGACGTCGAAGCAGGTGTGTATCGATTTGACGGGGCGACCGGGATCGCGAGCCATCATCCGACGGTGGACGAACATCCTCTTAAGCGTTGTGCGGGTCCGACCCGTCGCTCGCCGGATCCGCCCGTATTCGGCGACTGCAGTCACGGTGTTCAGCGGACGGAGCCGCGGTGTTCGACGGACGGAGCCGCGGTGTTCGACGGACGGAGCCGCAGTGAAGTGGCCGCCGGGAGGAACGCC
Source organism: Halopenitus persicus (assembly GCF_900107205.1). Taxonomy (GTDB): domain Archaea; phylum Halobacteriota; class Halobacteria; order Halobacteriales; family Haloferacaceae; genus Halopenitus; species Halopenitus persicus. Next base: position 408,688 of record NZ_FNPC01000001.1, read on the forward strand.
CGAGGGGGAGTTGACGGCCGATCGTTCCGAAAACGGAATACCTTATGTCGTCCGCGAATAGGTGCGCGTATGAACGGGATCGAGGCTCGGCTCGAACGCATCGGCACGGACGGTCGCATCGTGAACATTCCGATGGACCACGGGATAACGATCGGCGCGACGGACGGGCTGAAGGAGATCGAATCGACGATCGACGCGGTGACACGCGGCGGAGCTGACAGCGTGCTGACACAGAAGGGGCTGTCGCCGCGCGTCCATCCGAACAAGAACGGGGCGGGCTACATCATCCACCTCAACGCCTCCACCGTCCTCGGCGAGGCGGACCCGAACGACAAACGAATGACGGGAACCGTCAAGGAGGCCGTGCGGCGCGGCGCCGACGCGGTGTCGATCCACCTGAACGTCGGCAGCCTCCAGGAGGGCGACCAGATCAACAACCTCGCCGAGGTGACCGAGACCGCGGCCGAGTACGGGATGCCCGTGCTGGCGATGACGTACGCGCGCGGCCCCGGCGTCGACGAACACGACCCGGAGGCGCTGGGTCACGCGGTCCGGCTGGGCGAGGAGGCCGGCGCCGACGTCGTCAAGACCGCCTGGAGCGGCGACGCGGAGAGCTTCGAACACGTCGTCGAGTCGACGGCCAAGCCCGTCATCGTCGCCGGCGGCAGCCCCGAGGGCGACCGGGCGCAGCTCGAACAGGTCCGCGGCGCCATCGACGCCGGCGCCGCCGGGGTCTCGATGGGCCGGTCGGTGTTCCAGCACGAGGATCCCGAGGGAATGACCCGGGCGGTGGCCAGCATCGTCCACGATGACGCGACCGTCGACGAGGCGCTTTCGGCCGGCGAGCTGTAACGACCGGACTTGTGGCAGCCGGGACTCGTGACGACCGCCGGAACCGACGACCGGAATCGGCCGCCGGGACGTTCTCACGCGCTGAAATACGTCTCGTGAAGCGCCGCGTCGCGCTCGAACCGGTCGGCGGTCAGTTCGGAGACGTCGACGGTGCCGGCTGCCCCGTCGAGGACCAGCTCCGAGACCACCTGCCCGGCGGCCGGCGACTGCATGAAGCCGTGTCCGGAGAAGCCGGTCGCCGTGACGAACCCCGGACGGCTCTCCTCGATGATCGGGTGGTGGTCCGGCGTCATCGCGTACAGCCCGGCCCAGCCGCGAACGATCTCCGACCGGGGGCCGAACCGGTCCGTCACCGTCGCGGCGTGTTCGAGCGTCTCGGCCGCCCACGCGAGGTCGTGTGACGTTCGATACGCGTCGGGGTCCCGCTCCGGGTCCTCGCGCGCGAAGTGGCCCCCGACGAGGGCGGCTCCATCACGTTCGGGGCGAAAGTAGACGCCGTCGTCGAGGTCGGTGACGAAGGGGGTATCCTCCGGGACGGGCGTTTCGGGGTCCACGACCATCGCCTGCCGGCGACGCGGGGTAACCGGGAGCCGAACGTCGGCCATCGCGGCGATCCGCGGCGACCACGCGCCGGCGGCGTTGACGACGGCGTCCGCCTCGTACCGGCCGTCGGTCGTGTCGACGCCGGTTACGGCGCCGTCATCGGTCCGGAGCACGTCGGTCACCTCGACGCCGGTTTCGACCGTCGCCCCGGCAGCGGTCGCCGCCCGCGAGAACCCCTGGAGGCCGAGGTGTGGGTCGGCGAACCCGTCCGTCGGACAGTAGGCCGCGCCGACGTACGTCTCGGTCCGCAAGCCCGGAACGTGCCGGCGCGCGTCCTCGGGCGGGAGGAACTCGCTGGGCACGCCGTGGTCGTTCTGGACGGGGATGGTCTCCCGAAACAGGTCCGCGGTCGCCTCCTCCCGCGCCAGGTAGAGGTATCCCGGACGCCGGTAGCCGATGTCGACGCCGAACGTCTCCTCGAAGGACTCCCAGACGTCGATGCTCTCCAGGGACAGGCGGATGCTCACCGGAGTCGAGAACTGCGCCCGGATCCCGCCGGCGGCACGGTCGGTGGCTCCGGCGCCGATCGACGACTTCTCGAGCACCGTCACGTCGGCGCCGCGGTCGGCGAGATAATACGCACAGGCGAACCCGACGATGCCGCCGCCCACCACGATGACGCGCATAGATGGGTGTGTTCGGATGGTATATTAAAGGTGGGCGCTCGATCGCCGCGTTCGGCGACCGTGGACGGCGGATAACGCCCATATGGCTGTCAGATGGCGACAAAACGAACGGATATAAGCACGGGAACGACGCGGATGTTGCCGGGAGATCCGCCGAACGACCGTCGATCCAGGCGGATTCGACGGCTGGTGACGTATTCCGCAGTCGATTCGCCGATCGTGGACGGTCACGGTCGCGGAGAAGCGGTCGCGGAGAAGCGGTCGCGGAGAAACGGTTGCGGAGAAACGGTCGCGGGGAAAGCGGTCGCGGAGAAACGGTCGCGGAGCAATCGATCAGTCGATCGCTGTCGTCTCCGCGAGCGTCTCCCCGCGCTCGAACCGGTGGGCGGTCAGTTCGGAGATGTCAACGGTGCTGGCCGCCCCGTCGAGGACCAGCTCCGAGACGACCTGCCCGGTGGCCGGCGAGTGCATGAAGCCGTGCCCGGAGAAGCCGCAGGCGTTGACGAATCCGGGGACCGTCTCCTCGATGATCGGGTGGTGGTCCGGCGTCATCGCGTAGAGTCCAGCCCAGCCGCGGCGCATCTCCGTTTCGGGTCCGAAGTACGACGCGACGTCGGTGAGGCGGTCGAGCACCTCGACGGCCCAGTCCAGGTCGTGTCGGGTGCGGAAGCCGTCCGGATCCATCTCGGGGTCGTGGTCCGCGTAGCGTCCCCCGGCGACCACGCCGCCGTCGCGCTCCGGCCGGAAGTGGGTGCTCCGGTCGACGTCGACCGCGAACGGGTGGTCCTCGGGCACGGCCGTCTCCGGGTCGAGGACCACGAGCTGTCGCCGTTTCGGGACGATCGGCACGTCGACGCCGGCCATCGCCGCGACCTCGCCTGCCCACGCGCCCGCGGCGTTGACGACGAAGTCGGACCGAAACCGGCCCGCGGTGGTCTCGACGCCGGTCACTTCGCCCTCCTCGGTTCGGAGCACGTCGGTCACCTCGACTCCGGTCTCGACCGTCGCCCCGGCCTCGGTCGCCGCCCGCGAGAACCCCTGGAGGCCGAGGTGAGGGTCCGCCCAGCCGTCGGTGTGAAGGAAGGAGGCGCCGACGACGTCCGCGGTCCGGAGCTCCGGGAACCGGTCGGCGACGGTTCCGGGCTCCAGAAACTCGCTCGGCACGCCGCGGTCGTTCTGCGTCCGTACGTTGCGCCGGAGCTGGGTCGCGGTCGCCTCCGTCCGCGCCAGAAAGAGATAGCCCATCTGCCGGTACTCGACGTCGGTGCCGAACCGCTCCGCGAACGACTCCCACACCGGAACGCTCGCCTTCGAGAGCTCGACGTTCACCGGCGAGGAGAACTGCGACCGGATCCCGCCGTTCGCGCGGTCGGTGCTGCCCGCGCCGACGGCGGACTTCTCGAGCACCGTCACGTCGGCGCCGCGGTCGGCGAGGGAATACGCCGCGGCCAGGCCGACGATCCCGCCGCCGACGACGGTCACGTCCATGTGATCGCCTCCCAAAACATCGTTCGTACGGTACTGCGACAGCAACTATATAAGGGTTTCTCCGGAGCAGAAGGACCGCCGCGCGGAAACCGTGTCGCAGCCGTGCGGAACCCCGTGACTGCCGCGCCGGCCCGGATCGCGGAAACACGAATCCTTTTAACACCCTTCCTCCATCGGTATGGTATGCGTGTACTCGTCACGGGAGCGAGCGGACGCGTCGCCGACGGGATCAAGAACCATCTCGAGGGGGATCCGGCCTACGAGTTCGTCTATCTCGACCGGGAGGACGGCCCCGACGTCGACCACGTCGCCGACGTCGCCGACTACGAGGCGATCCGGCCCGCGTTCGACGGCGTCGACGCGGTCATCCATCTGGCGGCGTATCCGACCACCGACGGCACCTGGGAGCAGGTGCTCAACAGCAACATCATCGGGACGCGGAACGTGCTGGAGGCGGCGGCGGACGCCGGGGTCAGCGACTTCGTGTTCGCCTCCTCGATACACGCGGCCGGGATGTGGGAGGAGGAGAACAAGCCGGACATTTATGACATCGACGACGACGTCACCGTCACCGTCGACGACCAGGAGCGGCCGGACTCCTACTACGGGGTCTCGAAGGCGTACGGCGAGGACATCGGGCGGTATTACGTCGAGCAGCGCGAGTTCCCCGAGCAGTTCTACGCCATCCGCATCGCGAGCATCCGCGCCGGCAAGTACGACAACCCGTACGGCGACGCCGAGCTCGGGGTCGAGCGGGGCGACTGGGAGCGCGGCAGCGAGGAGTACGTCACGCAGGTGAAGCGGCTGAAGGGGACCTGGCTCTCGCTGCGGGACTTCGCACAGATCCTGGAGTGCTGCTTCGAGGACGACGAGGTGGAGTGGGGCGCCTTCTTCGGCACCAGCGAGAACGACCGGAGCTGGTTCGACATCGAACACACCAAGGAGGTGCTGGGATACGAGCCGCGGGACCGCGCGGAGGACTGGCAGTCGCCGCCGCCCGAGCTCGTCGAGTGAGTCCGCTCGCCACGTCCTGCCGGAGTTGCTGGGGTCAGCAGAACGTTTAGGAGGCGAGCGACCGCAGACGCCGACATGACCTGGGAGCCGCCGGCCGACTGGCCGCGGATCGAGACGATCGAATCACACGCCGGCGGCGAGCCCCTCCGCATCGTCGTCGACGGGATGCCGGACCTGCCGGGCGAGACGATGCTCGAGAAGCGGCGATACGCCCGCGAGCACCACGACGACCTCCGAACGGCGCTGATGTTGGAGCCCCGGGGCCACGCCGACATGTACGGCGCCGTCCTCACGGAACCGGTGACCCCGGACGGCGACGCGGGCGTCCTCTTCACCCACACCGACGGGTACAGCACGATGTGCGGCCACGGCGTCATCGCGCTCGGAACGGTGCTGCCCGAGACCGGCCTCCCGGGTCGCGACCGTGAGGACGGGGACCCCGTCCTCCGGCTGGACACGCCGGCGGGTCGCGTCACCGCCCGCCCGACGATCGAGGACGGCCGCGTCGAGCGCGTTGCCTTCGAGAACGTGCCCGCCTACGTCGTCTCGCTTGCCGAGTCCGTCCACGTCCCCGACTACGGCCGGATCGAGTACGACCTCGCGTTCGGCGGCGCGTACTACGCCTACTGTGACGCCGCGCAGTTCGACGTCTCGGTGGACGGCGATTCGGTCGCGGACCTCATCGACGTCGGCCGGGCGGTGAAGCGGGCCGTCGCCGCCGACGTCTCGATCACCCACCCGGCGGCGGACGACCTCGGGTTCCTGTACGGGGTCGTGCTCACGGACGAGCCGCGGGGAGAGGGCGACGTGCGCAACGCGTGCATCTTCGCCGACGGGGAGGTCGACCGGAGTCCGACGGGAACGGGCGTCAGCGGCCACCTCGCGCTCGGGCACGCCCGCGGCACGCTCGCCCCCGACGAGCCGTACGTCGTGGAGAGCGTGATCGGATCCACGTTCACCGGCCGGATCCGCGAGACCGTCGACTACCACGGCCGCGAGGCGGTGGTGCCGGAGATCGAGGGGAGCGCACACGTGACCGGAACGAGCACGTTCACCGTCGACCCCGCGGACCCGCTGGGAACCGGCTTCTCCCTGCGGTGACCGAGTTAAATCGGTTCCCATAGATATGATTGACATATATATCATAAATTTAATATTTTATGGATTTATAAGATAAGATATAAGACATCATTTACTACTTTTGAGTATCGATCGGCTGGCTGAAGTTCGATTTATGTAGCCATCACCATTCTAATATAGAATATATAAATTCTGGCGAATTCATCCATTGATGATATACCGCCGAAAGATATTTTATATTATCAAATATAGTATTTAAATGACTACCGACGAGACGGAGGGGAATGGGAGCGCCGACGTCGATCAGGGACACGCACGTGTCCGTGCCTCGTCGACGAGGATGGTACCGTCACCGGAGATCTCCACGGTGTGGTTCGGGAGCTCGAACCGTAGCGTCCACGACTCGCTTTTGTGCTCGTCCAACCGCTGGATGGCGGCCATCGAAACGTGGTCCTCGAGGGCGATCTCCAGTTCGGACGGGTCCGTGCCCTCCGCGTCAGCAACCGCCCGAATGAGTGCCTGCCGAAGGGTCATTCGTCGTGGGTCATCCCCCGAGCGGAAAGTCTCTTGTGGTTCCCCGAACGGCGGGAGGGGCGTTCCGATGGCCGAAAACGGGGAGCACGGCTCGAACATTCGGACGGATTCGCGAAACCGGTGCCGACGGCCGGCGCCGTCGTCGCTCTCGTCATCAGCATAGTCCTGCTGGCACAAGCCGTCAAAGACCTCCCGGCCGGCGCGGCATACGCCGTCCGGACGGGCATCGGGGCGTCGACGGCCACGCTTGGAATCCGCCTCTTCGACGAGCCTGCCGCCCTCGTCCGAACATCGTTCATCAGCGTGATCGTCGTCGGCATCCGGTTTGCACGCCGTCTCGAGCGGGTGGCGACCGGACAGCCCGGACGACCAACGGCACACCGACGCACGGGCGATCGCATCTGAGTTCGACGATCGTCGTATCGGAGCTCGTCGCATAACAGAACCCTTTTGCCCCGTCTGGCGGAGTCACACACAATGAGTCAGGGTGGTCCGCCGTGACGATGGACGACCGGATCGACGACCTCCGCGAGCGCCGGGAGCGGGCGCGGAAGGGCGGCGGGGAGGAGCGCATCGCGTCCCAACACGAGAAGGGGAAGATGACCGCCCGCGAGCGGATCGACTACTTCGTCGACGACGGGACCTTCCACGAGTTCGACCGGTTCCGCACCCACCGCAACCACTCCTTCGGGATGGAGGAGACGAAGATCCCCGGCGACGGGGTCGTGACCGGCTACGGCGACGTGAACGGCCGCAAGACGTTCGTCTTCGCGCACGACTTCACCGTCTTCGGGGGGTCGCTCGGCGAGGTGTTCGCCGAGAAGATCTGCAAGCTGATGGACACGGCGATGGAGGTCGGCGCGCCCGTCGTCGGCCTGAACGACTCCGCCGGGGCGCGCATCCAGGAGGGCGTCGGCGCGCTCGGCGGGTTCGCGGAGATCTTCAGGCGCAACACCGAGGCCTCGGGCGTGATCCCGCAGATCTCCGGGATCATGGGCCCGTGTGCCGGCGGCGCGGTCTACTCCCCGGCGATCACCGACTTCACCGTGATGGTGAAAGACACCTCCCACATGTTCATCACCGGGCCCGACGTGATCGAGACGGTGACCGGCGAGGAGGTGACCTTCGAGGAGCTCGGCGGCGCGGTCACCCACTCCTCGCGAACCGGCGTGGCCCACTTCGCCGAGGAGTCCGAGGAGGACGCCCTCGACCGGATCGCCCGGCTGCTGTCGTACCTCCCGCAGAACAACGTCGAGGACCCGCCGCGGGTCGACCCCTGGGACGACCCCGACCGCGCCGACCCGGAGCTCGAGACGATCGTCCCGGACGCGCCGCGCAAGCCCTACGATATGACCGCGGTGATCGAGCGCGTCGTCGACGAGGGGTCGTTCCTGGAGGTGCAGGCGAACTTCGCGAAGAACCTCGTGATCGGCTTCGCCAGGCTCGACGGCCGGTCGGTCGGGATCGTCGCGAACAACCCGCGGGTCAACGCCGGCACGCTCGACATCGAGGCCAGCCAGAAGGGCGCGCGCTTCGTCCGGCTGTGTGACGCGTTCAACGTCCCGATCCTCACCTTCGAGGACGTCCCGGGCTTCATGCCCGGCACCGACCAGGAGCACAACGGGATCATCCGCCACGGCGCGAAGCTGCTGTACGCCTACTCGGAGGCGACCGTCCCGCTTTTGACCGTCATCACCCGCAAGGCCTACGGCGGCGCCTACTGCGTGATGGCCTCGAAACACGTCGGCGGCGACGTCAACTACGCCTGGCCGACCGCCGAGATCGCGGTGATGGGCCCGAAGGGCGCCGTGAACGTCCTCTACCGCGAGGAGCTGGCGAACGCCGAGGACCCCGAGGCGCGCCGGCAGGAGCTGATCGACGAGTACCGCGAGGAGTTCGCGAACCCCTACACCGCCGCCGACCGCGGCTACATCGACGACGTCATCGAGCCGACCGAGACCCGGTCACGGCTCGTCGACGACCTCGAAATGCTGGCGAGCAAGCGGGACGAGCTTCCCGAGAAGAAACACGGCAACCTCCCGATCTGATCCGATGGCGAACGACACGCCTGATGCGGACGAACGAAGCGGCGCCGGTGACGCCGACGGTGCCGGATGCGACGCGGACCTCAGCGACCGGCTCTCGATCCCCGACGACGCCGAGCCCGAGGAGGCCGCCGCCATCGTCGCCGCCATCGCCGCACACCTGCAGGACCGGGACCGTACCCTCGCCGCCGCGGCGGCCGCGGCTGCGGCGGCGGCCGCGGAGGACGGGTGGGACGGCGACCGCTGGACGTTCGCGGGCCGAACCGCCGCGCTCCGGGGCCGGTCCGCCAGGGTTCCCGACGGCGCGCCGCGCGATGCCTGGACGGCCGCCGGACGCAGCGATCGGTTCTGAGACGCACAGGGATCGGCGCGACGACGCCGTCCGCTCCGACGGACTCGGGTTCCGACTCGCCCGGTCAGGCGGCGTCCTCGGTCCGCGACTCGGGCGGGTTCACGCGCGCGAACTCGAGACCGGCCCGGCGAGCGGTGCGGGCGTCGCGGTCGGAATCGCCGACGAAGATCGACCGCTCGGGGTCGGCCGACAGCGCCTCGACGGTCGCCCGGAGGGGTTCGGGGTCCGGCTTGTAGGTCCCGACGGTGTCGCGGCCGACGACCGCGCTCACGCGGTCCTCGAGCCCGTGGGTTTGGAGGGCGATCCGGCAGGCCTCCTCGGCGTTGAGCGAGCAGACCCCGGTTCGAGTCGCCCGGTCCGTCGAGAGGACGTCCGCGGCCGCGAGCCGGCGTGACTCGCGCGCGCCCTCGTGTTCGTGAGCGGCGATGGCCGCCTCGACGGCGTCCGCGATCCCGTACTCCGGGGCCGCCTCGAGAAGGTCCCAGAGGCCGTCGCTCGGGGGTTTGACCGCGTGTTCGGCGTACACCGCGAGCACGTCGTCGGCGACGGCGTTCCAGTCGACCGCCAGCCGGACCAACGTTCCGTCGAGGTCGTAGATCACGGCGTCGTAGGCGTCGGGATCGAACCCGAGGTCGAAGTCGGTCATACCCCACGGTTGGGAGGCGGTCACACTGTGTGTTTCGGTCGGCGGGGTCGGGCAGCGGCCCGAAACGGAGCAGCGACGCCGAACCGGTCAGGAATCGCCCGCGGCCTCCCACAGGGCGTACATATCGTCCCGCGGCGGATCGAGGATCGGAGTTCCGTCGAGCACGACCGTGCCCGCGTCGACCTCGTCGGCCCCGTCGCCCGACCCGGTGCCGGCGTCGTCCGCCACGACCTCGCCGATCGCGGCGGCCTCGACGCCGATCGACTCGACGGCCGAGACGGCTTCGGCGACCCGGTCCGCCGGGACGGCAGCCAGGAGCGCGCCGGAGCCGAAGGTTCGGAGCGGATCGACGCCCATCGCCGCACAGCACGCCCGCGTTTCCGGACGGATCGGAACGTCCTCGCGGGCGATCTCGACGCGGACGCCGGCGGCGCTCGCCATCTCGTGGACGGCGGTGAGCAGGCCGCCCTCGGTCGGGTCGTGCATCGCTGTCGCGAGCTCCCGGATCGCGGCCGCCTCGGGGACGACGCTGACGTCGTCGAAGAACCCGAGCGCGGTCTCGAGCGTCTCGGTCTCGACGCCGGCGTTCCGGCACTCCTCGGCGAAGTCGCTCGCGAGGATCGCGGTCGCCTCGATGCCGGCGCCCTTCGTCAACACGAGCCGGTCGCCGGGCGTCGCGCCGCCGGACGGGAGAAACCGGTCCGTGGTTCCCATCGCCGTCATCGAGAGGAGCGGCCGGTCGAGCGCGGGCAGGTATTCGGTGTGCCCCCCGACGATCGCGACGCCGAGGTCGCTCGCCGTCGCGTCGAGCTGGTCGGCGAGCGTCCGCCGCGTCTCGGGGTCCTCGTCGGGCAGGAAGACGGTGCTCGTGACCCACCGCGGGTCGGCCCCGCTGACCGCGACGTCGTTGCACGCGACGTGGATCCCCAGCTGGCCGGCGCGCTCGGCCGCCAGCGAGATCGGGTCCGCGCTCACGACGAGCGTCCGGTCGCCCAGGTCGATCGCGGCCGCGTCCTCGCCGTAGGCGGCGCCCTGGATCACGGCCGGATCGGCCGCGCCGACCGCGCCGAGGAAGTCAGCGAGCCCCGCCGGGTCGAGCTTCCCCGTCATCGCTCGGCGTCCGGCGCGACGAGGGCGGCGGCCTCGGACCGGAGGAACTCGGCGACCGCCGCCGGCTCGCCGTCGATCCCGCCGCCCTGGGCGAACGTCGCGCTCCCGCCGCCTCCGCCCCCGAACTCGTCGGTGACGGCGTCAACGATCTCGCCGGCGCCCGGCGCCGTCTCGCCGCTCGTCGCGACGACCACGAACGGCGCGCCGTCCGCGCCGACGACGGCCACGACGTCGGGTGCATCGGGGCCGGTGCCGACCGCGTCCTCGACCGGTTCCTGGAGGTCGTTCGGACCGATCCCCGCGAGCGGATCGTCGCCGGCCGAGCCGGCGTCGGTCGAGCCGGAATCATTCGAACCGTCGCCGCCCGAACCGTCGCCGCCGATCGTGCCGACGGCCCAGGTTGCGGCGGCCGCGTCGCGGTCGGCAGCAGGCGTCTCGACCCTCTCGAGGTCGGCGATCCGGGCCGACAGGAGCGCGGATCGCAGCGACGCCACCTCCGCGGCCAAGTCGTCCGTTTCCTCGCGAAGCCGGGTGACGGCGTCGGGAAGGTCGGCGACGTTCGCGTCCGCCGCGCGGCTCGCCGCCCGTGCGGACCGGTGGACGGTGGCCCGGTGCTCGATCCCGGCCGGGCCGACGGCGAACTCGACGCGGGTTCGGCCCTCCCCGGGGTTCGACCGGTCGATGACCTCGATCGGGCCGATCTCGCGCGTGTTCGAGACGTGGGTGCCGCCGCAGGCGGCGGTGTCCCACCCCTCGATCGTCACGACCCGGACCGACTCCGGCCGGTCCGCCATCGCGCCCTCCTCGGTCCGCTCGTTGAACGCGATGTCCGGGAGCGACCGCGCCTCCGCGGCCGGCATCGTCTCCCAGGAGACCGACAGCGCGTCCCAGACCGCGCGGTTCGAGAGGCGCTCGAGCTCGATCAGGTCGTCCTCGCCGATCGGCTCGTCGGTCGTGAGGTCGACCCGGACCGTCTCGGTTCCGATGTCGAAGCCGGCGTAGCCGAGCCCGTCGAAGCAGCGCCGCGCGGCGCCGTAGAGCACGTGCGAGGCGGTGTGGGCCCGCATACAGTAGGTCCGGAAGGCGGGGTCGATCGCACACGACACCGTGTCGCCGGCCGCGATCGAGGGCGCCTCGGCGAGGTGGTGGACGACGTCGCCGTCGACCGCCTCGACGTGGGTCACGTCGACGCCGGCGATCGTCCCGCGGTCGGCGGGCTGGCCGCCCGATTCGGGGTAGAAGTACGTCTCAGCGAGGGTGATCGAAGTTCCGTCGACACGCTCGACGGTCGTCTCGAAGGTCCGCACGTCGGGGTCAGCCGGTGCACGCGAGGCCGTCATACTCCCCGGTCGGCGGCGGCGGCCCAAAAAAGTGCGCGCTTCGGCGGGTGCGGTTTCAACCGGGTGACCGCCACTCGGGCAGCCGGACCGGCCTCACTCGGGCAGCCGGACCGGCCTCACTCGGCCAGCTCGAAGGCGACCTCGACTTCCGCCTGATACTCCCGCTCGGGGGCGTTCTTCACCTCGACGCCGAACTCCTGGACCTCGGCCCAGTAGACGTTCTGGAGGGTGTCCTCGGCGCGGTCGATCGCGTCGTCGGCCGCGTCGTCGAAGCTCTCGGTGCTCGTCCCGATCAGGCTGATCTTCTTATATACCATATCGCGGGATAGCGCGCCCGCCCGTATAAAAGTACCCCGCGGTCCGTTCTCCCCGAAGCGATGCGGTCCGGTCGCTCCGCGGCGATGCATCCCGCATCGGTCCGCGGTCAGCTCCTCAGGGGCTTCCGGGCCGCCCCTGCATCACGTCGAACTCGCCCTCGTCGTCGACGCCGATGACCGCCCAGTCGAACGGCGGCTTCAGCCGGAGGAGATGGTCACGGAGGTCCGTCGCCGCCCGCCGCCACGTCACGAAACACCGCAGCCGCGGCGTCTCCCCGCCGTCCGCCAGATACGGCTCGGGATCGGTGGCGTCGTCGGCACACACCGGCGTCACGAGCACGCGTCGCCACTTCCGCTCGGCGACGAATTCGGATCCGTCCCCGTCGACGGTGTATCCTAGTTCACGGAAAACGGCTCTGGCCTCCGTCGTCGGTGGCATACTCACAGGGGCCATCTACGGTTCCGTTCGGTCTCCTGTGTGATAAACTTTCTCACGGTTCTCGTCCGCCGGAACGGCGTCGTGCTCGTCCGTCGGAACGGCGATTCCCGGCTCGCCGATGGGTTCTTGAGGCGGCCCCGACAGCCTTCGGAACGATGCCGACGTCGAGCAGCGACCGGCCGACGGTCAGCTACGTGATCCCCACCGACGAGGAGGCGGCCCACCTCGACGCGACCCTCGAGCACATCCGCCTCCAGCCGACCGCGGAGCCGATCGAGGTGATCGTCGCCGACGCGGACAGCGCCGACGGGACGCGGTCGATCGCCCGCGACCACGGCGTGCAACTCGTCACGGGCGCCACGGGCGGGATCTGGGAGGGCCGCAACCGGGGCGGCGCGGTCGCCGAGGGGGACTGGCTCGCGTTCGTCGACGCCGACACGCTGGTCGCGCCGACCCACTGCGACCGGCTCCTCGCGTACGCCCGCGAACACGACCTCGATGCCGCGAGCTCGCGCTGCCGGATCCCGGGACTGCGTGCGACGTGTATGGAGGCGGTCATCAACCACGTCTTCCCGCGGCTGCGCAGGCCGATCCTGCCGGGCTTCAATTTCCTGGTCCGACGCGACGTCTTCACGGCAACCGGGGGGTTCCCGGCGGTCCCGAACGAGGACACCGCCTACAGCCGGCGGCTCGGCCGGACCCACCGGACGGGATACTGTCCCGACGTCCTCGTCGAGACCTCCCCGCGCCGGATCGAGCGCGACGGGCTCACCGGAACCGCGATCCACTACCTCCGGCTCGATCGGGAACGGCTCCGGTCGTCGTGACGCGGCGAGCCGCCCGGCGATTCACGCCTCGAACCATCCTCCGTCGATTCATTCTCGGTCGATTCACCCTCCGTCGATTCATCACCCACCGCTGACCGGCGGAAACAGCGCGAGCTCGTCGCCCGCCTCGAGTTCGGTCGCGAGCCCGTCCTGGTGGATGACGTTCTGACCGTTCCGCAGCAGGTTGATGTGGTCGGCGAGATCGCCGTCCTCGAGCACGCGGTCGCGAAGGTCCGGCCGATCCGCGAGCAGGGCGTCGAGGGCGTCACCGACCGTGTCGCCGGGGTCGGCCGCGACGGGCACGGTCCGGTCGCCGGCGAGCTCCGCGAGATCAGCGAACAGCTTCCACTCCATATCGAGTCACCGACCGCCGGGAGTATGAGGGTTGCGTCCCGTCCGGACGCCGCACGACGTGACCGGGCTAGTCGGGCTTCCGGTCGCCGGACGCAGCACCGGCGTCGTCAGGGTCGCTTCCACGGTCGCCGTCGTCGGATCCACCGGCGTTCGACTCGGCCTCGGTTTCGTCCCCGGAGCCGCCTTCCGAGCCGGCCGTGCCCGCTCCCGGACCGGCCTCGCCCGTCGCCATTCCACCCTCATCCGTCTCCGTATCGCCCTCGTCGCGAACGCCTCCCTCGTCCGCTCCCGTGCCGACCTCGTCCGTCCCCGATCCGCCCTCGTCGGCGGGCTCGGCCGGCGTGGTGGCTGCCGCCTCGAACCGACGGATCGCGTCGAGACGTCCGACGAGGTAGACTGCGTCCCCCGGCTCGAAGACGTCGCTTCTGGGCGGGAGCGCCCGAACTGACCCCTCGGCGGGCCGGATCGCGGCGACGACGGCCGAGACGTCGCCGACGGCGGTGCCGACCAACTCGCTTCCCTCGGCGACGGTGACGACGCTCATCGTCTCGTCGGCGCTCCGCAGCAGGCTCGCGAACTCGCGGTCGGCCTGCGGCTGGGCGGGAAGCGTCACCAGCCGGTACGCCGTCGCGTCGTCGAGCCGCTCCGCGTCCGCGGCGTCGAGCGCGAGGGTGGCCACGTCGCCGGCCGTCGCGCGGAGTTCGGCGGTCGCGACCCGCTCGGGGGCCTCGCCGCCGCGCCACACCTGTACGACGTCGCCGGGGGTCGCGGTGTTCGCCGGGTCGGCGGTGATCGCCACCGCGGCGGTGCCCGGCGCGAGCGTCGGCCCGAGGCCGGCCGCCCGGGATCCGACGGCGAAGTACTCGATCTCGCCGCGCTCGTCGACGTCGACGTCGACGTACGTGATTCCGAAGTCCTCCTTCACGCGGGCGACGAGCCGAGTGCGGAGCTCCTCGACGGTCAGCCGCCGGGGGAACAGCAGCGTCTTCTCCGCCATCTCGGCCTTTCGGTCCGGGGAGACCGCCTCGTAGGACTCCATGTCCTCGATGTCCTCGACCGCCGGGAGCGTGACCGGCGTCACGCGCCCGACCGTCCGCACGACCGCGCCGACTTCGCCCTCGAGCCGCTTGCCGCCCGCCATCGCGAAGACGTTCCGCGCGACCGTGTCGCCGACGCGGAGGCCGGCCGGGGAGACCGCCGCGGCGACGCCGACGGCGACGACGTTGAACAGGACGGCGTCGAGCCGCAGGAGCTCGAACTCCCCGCCGCCGATCAGCCCGCCCAGCGAGGTCGTGTTGAGGTACAACACGACCACCGAGACGCCGAACAGGACTGCGACGCCCTCCGGTGCCCGCTGGCGGAAATACCAGCGGTAGAGCGCCGCGATCGACCCGGTGATCAGCAACGCCAGACACGCGAACAGCAGGAGCGTCGCGGCCGCCCGAAGGGGCTCGCTGAAGGTGACGCCGGTGGCGAGCGGTACGGCGTCGGTCGCGGACGAGAGGCCGATGGCGGACGAGAGGCCGATGGCGGACGAGAGGCCGGTGGCGAGGGCCGAGGCGCCGGGATCCCCGATTCCGATCACGGCGAGTCCGGTCACGCCGCCACCTCCGCGAACCCGTCGAGCGCGTCGCGGGTCCCCACGACGAACAGCTCGTCGCCGGCCGACAGGTGCTGATCGCCGCGGGGAGCGATCACCCACGAACCGTGCTTCGCGGCCACGATCGCGACGTCGTACCGGTCGCGGACGTCGACGTCGCCGATCGTGGCTCCGTCGAGCGGGCCGCCGGCGACGACCGAGACGCGCCGGAACCGCTTTCCGGCCCGCCGGATCAGGGCGGTCAGCTCGAACTCGCGACGCGTTCCGCGCGACCGAACCAGGACGCGTCCGCGGTCGGCCTCGAGCAACGGACGCGCGTCGGAGCGCGCCACCGCGACGGTGATCCGCCCCTCCCCGCCCGTCGTGACCGGAACCGAGGGGGACGGCACGTCGGCGTCGGTCCCGGCTGCGTCCCCGGATCCCCCGTCGGTGGCGAGATCGTCCCCGGCTGATGCCGGAGCGGCGGAAGCGCCGCCCACGCGGTCGGCGTCCGGGCTCGACCGCGCCGAGACGACGGTGCCGTCGACGGCGCCGCCGGGCGTGAAGACGGTCACCTCGTCGCCGCGGGTGACGCCGGTCGGCATCAACGCGGCGATCGAGACCGCCCGCCGACCGTCCGGAACCCGCCGCGAGAGACCGCCCGTCGGGGGCGCGGCCTGAACGATCGCCCGCGCGTGTTCGTCCATGCTGACGGAGACGTCGGCGAGTTCGAACTCCGTCCGGAGACGGTCCGCGAGGCGAGTCTCGAGCTCCGCGATCGGCACGTCCGCCGGGAACGTCCACTCCCCGTCGGCGATCGCCGCGCGCGTCTCGGCCGACAGCGGCGGGTAGCCCTCCATATCGCCGACCTCGCCGACGATCTCGACGCGCGCCCGGCCCCGACCGCCGACGAGTTCGACGACGTCCGCCGAGAGGGTCCGGTTCCGCAGCGAGCGCAGCGACAGTCGCTTCGGGGCGGTCGATCCGAGCTTATCACCCTGTGCGTGCGCGTACAGCGCCAGCATCAGCACGACGATGATCGCCGTCAGGATCGCCGGCGCGCGCTCTGAGGCGCGGACCGAGGGATCGTTGAGCGCGAGCAGACCGCCGTTGACCCCGGCGATCGCCAGCGCCAGGACGACGACACCGAACCCCGGGATCGTCACCCCGGTGAAGTACTTGAACAGGAAGCCGAGAACTCCCGAGACGATCGCGGGAATGATCCCGGTGAGCAGTCCCAGATAGATCCCGTAGAGTATCTCGACCGGTAGCTCCATATCCGCCGGTCACGCGGCGAACGGATATCGTTATCGGCAGGGAACGACCGCAGCCCCCGACGTCGATGCTCGAACGCGACGGACGCGTACCCGTATCGACGACCGACCGCCGCGCCGGGACCGCGCCGTATCACTCGGCTCCGGGATAGTCGCCGCCGACGACCTCCCGAATCCGCTCGGCGGTGACCGTCCCGACGCCCTCGACCTCCCGGAGGTCGTCCTCGCGGGCGGTCATCACGGCCTCGACGGTGCCGAAGTGCTCCAGCAGCGACCGGGCGGTGACGGGGCCGATGTCGGCGATCGCGGAGACGACGTACTCCTGCTGTTCGGCCAGCGTCTTCGTCGTCTTCTCGCCGTGGACGCTCACCTCGCGGTCCCGGGTCTCCTGTTCGCGGCGGGCGATCGTCTCGAACAGTTCGGTGGTGTCCGCCTCGTCGTCGGTCCGGAGCACGCTCAGTCCGAAGTCGACCGCCAGGGAGGCGATCGCGCCCCGGATCGCGTTCGGGTTCACGTTCCGCTGCGTGTAGAGGTCGCCGCCCTCGATCACGATGACCGGCCGGGAGTAGGCCCGCGAGAGCTCGCCGACCTGCTCGAAGACCGACCGGTCGCCGTCGAGGAGGGAGTCGACGAAGTCGGCCGCGGACTTCCGCTCGACGGCCACCCGGTCGGAGAGGACGTAGTCGCCGACCGCGAGCGTCTCCAGCCGGGTGCGGATCCCCGACCGGGTCGAGAGGTCCTTGGCGATCCCGGCGTCGAGCTCGCGCTGGTCGATCACGACCTCGACGTCGTCGGCGTCCCCGACGCCCGCGGTGGCGACGACGCCGTCGTCAGTCGCGTCATCGACTGCATCGTCCTCCTCGACGGAAGCGGGTTCGTCGGCCTCGCTTCCGTTTCCACCGGAGTCCGCCTCCGCGGCGAAGTCGGTCAGACCGGGCTGTCCGTCGCCAGCCTCGCTGGCTTCGGCGCCCGTATCGTTCTCGGCGCTCTCATCGTTCTCGGCGCCCGCGTCGTCCTCGGCGCCCGCGTCGTCCTCGGCGCTCTCATCGTTCTCGGCGCCAGTGACGTCACCAACCTCGTCGGCCGCTTCCTCGAACGCGTCGAGGTTCGCCTGGTCCTCGTCGGCGATCTCGGCCTCGATCTCGCCGGTCGCGGCCTTGAGGTCGCGGAGCTGCTGTCGCATCTGCTTTTCCCGCCGCCGGGAGATCCAGAAGAACGCCTCGTCGCGGGTGTCCTCGGCCATCAGCACGACGACGCGCCCGCTGGCCTGCCGGCCGGTTCGTCCCTTCCGCTGGATGGATCGGATCGCGGTCGGGACCGGCTCGTAGAACAACACGAGATCGACCTCGGGGACGTCGAGGCCCTCCTCGGCGACCGACGTCGAGACGAGCACCTCGAACTCGCCGGCGCGGAAGGCGTCGAGCGTGTTCTGCTGTTCAGTCTGGCTCATCCCGTCCGAGCCCTCCTTGTCGCCCTGCCCGACGAACCGCTCGACGTCGAAGCTCGCGGCGAGGAACTCCACGAGCGCCTCGGCGGTGTCCCGCGACTCGGTGAAGACGATCGCGCGCTCGCCGCCGTTGACGCCGAGCGTCTCCGCCAGCAGGAGCCGCGTCTTCGAGAACTTCGGGTGGAGGTCGTCGAACGCCTCCGCCTTGCGCATCGCCTCGCGGACCTTCGGCTCGGCGACGAGCCGCTGGCTGGCCTTCGAGGCGCCCGAGGAGCGGGCCGCGTTCCGCTGTCGCTCGAAGTACCGGCGCAGCGACTCCACCGACTGGGTCTCCACGAGCTCGACCGCGCGCCGGAGCTTCATCACCTCGGCGTGGGTCGACATCCCGGTGTAGCCGTCCGAGTTCCCGGCGTCCATCATCCGCTTGAGCTCCCCGCGCATCGCGTTGAGCTGGCGCTGTGAGAGGTCGGGATCGGTCGTGTCCGCGACGCCGATGGACTTGAGCTTCTCGAGCCGGTCGGCGATCACCTCGTTCAGCGCGTCGCGGATCGCCAGCAGCTCGTCGGGGAGCTCGACCTGCTCCCAGCGGACGTCGGTGTCGTGGGTGTACTCGTCCACGTCGGCGTCGTCCTCGGTCGTCACCTCCACGTTCTCGATCCCGAGGTTGTCACAGACGACCTCGATCTCCTCGAGGTCGCCGCCGGGGGAGGCGGACATCCCGGTGACCAGCGGGTCGACGGCGTCGGCGTGGTAGCGCTCGGCGATGTAGACGTACGAGTAGTCGCCGGTCGCGCGGTGACACTCGTCGAAGGTGAGGTGCGTGACGTCCCGCAGCGAGATCCGGTTGCCGACGAGGTCGTTCTCGATCACCTGCGGGGTCGCGATCACGACCCGTGCGGACCCCCACAGATCGCCGCGGTCGTCAGGGGAGACGTCGCCGGTGAACACCACGATCTCCTCGTCGGGGATCGCGAGCGCCTCCCGGTAGAAGTCGGCGTGCTGTTCGACGAGCGGCTTCGTCGGGGCCAACAAGAGGGCCGTGCCGCCCGCCTCCGCGAGCCGGTGGGCCGTCACGAGCAGGCTCACCGCCGTCTTTCCGAGGCCCGTCGGGAGACACACCAGGGTGTGCGCCCCGCGCGCGGCGGTCGCGAGCCGGGTCTGGTAGCGGCGTCGCTGGAGGACGCCCTCCACGAGCAGGGGGTGATCGATGCTCACCGCGTCGGCCTCGGTCGCCATCGACGGGTCTTGGCCGGCATCGGGCAAAAGGGTTCGCGAAGCGAGGCGGAAGTGGTCGGCCGGCACGGGGGCGGACGGCCGGCTCGGTCAGGTCGGTTCGATCCGAGCCGGCAACCAGCCCGTGGCGGACGCGTCGGCGACCGGCCCGAAACGGACCGCAGCAGCAATTGGTCCGGGTGGGCCGGCTACCGGTCCGGGTCGTCGTCGGGGACCCGGTCCTCCGAGGGACGGTCCTCCGGGACGTCCTCGCCCACGAGCGCGGCCCACTCCGCGACCCGCGATCGGCTCGTTCCCGTCGGGGTGTCGGGCGTGCGACCGTTCATCAGTAGTATCTGATCGAAGCCGTCGTCTTAACCGTTACCCCGGTTTCGCCGGATCGGGAACGGCCCGAGCCGGATGACGCGGAGGAAGGGACCGTCACCGCGTCTCGTCGTCCGCCCGAAGCACCCGATAGCCCTCGAGCACGCGACCCAGCCGGGGCATCGAGGCGACGACGGCATCACAGGATGACCGGACCGCGGGTTTCGGAACGAAGCCGACCGAGAGTCCGGCGACCTCGAGCATCGGGAGGTCGTTGGCACCGTCGCCGATCGCCACGGTGTCGGCCATCGGGACGCCGACGTCGGCGGCCAGCGACTCGAGGGCGTCGTCCTTGGTCCCCTCGATGAGCGGCCCCTCGGCGTCGCCGGTCAGCCGGCCGCCGGACTGCGGCAACCGGTTCGCGACGATCGTGTCGACCGAGACGCCCTCGCGTTCCAGGGCCGCCTCGACGCCGCGCTCGAACCCGCCGGTGAGGATCGCGACGTGGTGGCCGGCCGCCCGCAGTCGCTCGATGAGGGCCGCGGCGCCCGGCCGGATCCGGACCTCGTCGAACGCGTCGTCGACGTCCGCCTCGGGGAGCCCCTCGAGGAGCGCGGCGCGCTGGTAGAGGCTCTCCGCGTAGCTGATCTCGTCGTTCATCGCCCGCTCGGTGATCTCGGCGACCTCGTCGGCGACGCCGGCACGCTCGGCAAGCAACACCGTCATCTCGGAGTCGGAGAGCGTTCCGTCGAAGTCGAACGCGATGAGTCGCATACCCGCGGTTCGATTCGTGTCGGTTAAACGTCGCTGATCCGTGTTGGGTAACGTCGCTGATTCGCCGCTAGGGGAGATGACGACGGATACGTGAGCGAACAGCACACGACTTTTTACCGGACAGCCCGAGACTACCGTATATGGGGATCCTCTCACGCGCCTCGTACGTCATCCGCTCGAAGGTGAACTCCATCCTCAACCGGGCGGAGGACCCGACCGAGACGCTCGACTACTCCTACGAACAGATGCGCGACGAGCTCCAGGACGTCAAACAGGGGATCGCCGACCTGACCACCCAGAAGAAACGGCTGGAGATCCAGAAGCGTCGCCTCGAGGAGAACGTCGAGAAGCACAACCGCCAGGCCCGCGAGGCCGTTCAACAGGACCGCGACGACCTGGCGCGGCAGGCCCTCGAGAAGAAGAACTCCAAGATGCAACAGATCGAGGAGATCGAAGGGCAGATCGCCGAGCTCCAATCCACCCAGGACTCGCTCGTCGAGAAGAAGAACGAGCTCCAGAGCCGCATCGAGGAGTTCCGGACGAAGAAGGAGACGATGAAGGCGCGCTACGAGGCGGCGGAGGCGTCCACGCGCGTCTCCGAGGCGATGACCGGCGTCGGGGACGAGATGGAGGACGTCGGCCGAGCCATCGAGCGCGCCGAGGACCGAACCGACGAAATGGAGGCGCGGTCGCAGGCGATGGACGAGCTGCAGGACACCGGCGCCTTCGACGACGCCCTGTCCGACAAGGACAGCATCGACCGGGAGCTCGAGGAGGTCTCCTCGGACCGCGAGGTCGAGGCCGAGCTGGAGACGCTGAAGTCGGAGGCCGGAACCGGCGGGAACGGCGGCGGATCCGGATCGACGGACGACGTCGAGGCCGAACTCTCCGACCTCGAGGCGGAGGTCGAGGAGTCGGACGCCGAGACGGCGGACTCCGAGGTGGACGTCGAGACGGAGAACGTCGACACCGAGACGGAGAACGTCGACGCCGAGAACCGGTGAGAAACGCCGGACCGCCGGTTGCTATCCCTTACTCCTCCGACTCCCGAACGCCGGTGCCGTTCGCGTCCGCCTCGAGTCGAACGTCACCGCCGGTCAGGTCGGGGCCGGTGAAGGGGTCCGACGCGAGCAGCAGGGACCCGTCGAGGTCGGCGTAATCGACCAGCGGCGCGAGCTGTGCCGCGGCGGCGATCGAGGCGTTCGTCTCGATCATACAGCCCAGCATCACCTCGAGCCCGTGTGCGCGGGCCGCGGCGATCATCCGTCGCGCCTCCCGGATACCCCCGGTCTTCATGAGTTTCAGGTTCGCGATGTCACACCGGTCGGCGATCCGCGGGATGTCCGGAAGCGTGACGCAGGACTCGTCGGCAGCGATCGGCAGCGCGGAGCGCTCGTAGGCGACGCGCAGCCCCTCGACGTTCTCGGCCGGCACGGGCTGTTCGATGAACTCGACGCCGTATTCGGCGAGCCACTCGCTCTTCCGGACGGTCTCGGAGGGGGACCACGCCTCGTTGGCGTCGACCCGGATCGTCGCCTCGGGCGCCGCGGACCGGACGGCCTCGATCAGCTCGCGGTCGCGGTCGGTGCCGAGCTTGATCTTCAGGATCGGATAGCCGGCCTCGACGGCGGCTTCGGTCTTCTCGCGGACGCGATCGGCCGTGTCGAGGCCGATCGTGTAGGAGGTTCGCGGCGCCGCTTCGGGGTCGATCCCCCACAGCCGGTGGAGCGGCACGCCGAGCCGGCGGGCCGCGAGGTCGTGTAGGGCGATCGAGACGGCGGTTCGCGCGGCGGGGTTGCCCCGGACGGTTTCGGCCATCCGCGTTTCGATCTCGGCGAGCGCGTGCGGGTCGCCGACCTCCTCGACGACCGCGAGCAGGTCCGGCAGCACGGCCTCGACGGTCTCGGGCGTGTCGCCGTAGTGCGGCGCGGGCGCTGCGCCGCCGATGCCGGTCATCCCGCCGTCGTCCGTGATCCTGACGATCACGTTCTCGGCGTGGGTCTGCGTGTCGCGGGAGATCGTGAAGGCGTTCTCCAGCGCGACCGAGACGCGCTCGAAGTCGGTCGACAGCGTCATCCCTCGAGGACCTCCGACTCGATCGCGTCGACGATCGCCTCGGCGCCGAAGCGGACCGGGTCGGTCGCGGGCGCCCGAATGCCGTCCTCGAGGTCCGCGACCGCAGCCCGGGCCGTCTCGTCGTCGGCCACGTCCTTCGTGTTGAGCGCGCCGGCGACCACGTCCGCGTCCGCGACCGGGGCCGAGAGGCTCTCGTAGAGGTCGACGTACTCGGGGATCGCGGGCAGCTCGAACGACTCGTAGCCGTGGACCGCCTCGCGGCCGGCGGCGTGACATAGCACGAGCGCGTCCGGCATCGACCCGTGGAGGATCCCGCAGGTGACCGCCGAGTAGGCGGGATGGACGATGCTGCCCTGCCCCTCCACGACGAGCAGGTCGTGCTCGTCGCCCTTCTCGAGGATCATCTCCTCGACCGCGCCGGCGGTGAAATCGGAGATCACGCGGTCAATCGGGTTCCCCCATCCCTCGATCAGGATCCCCGTCTGGCCGGTCGGGATCACCGCCGCGTCGATCCCGCGGTCCCGGGCTGCCGCGACGATCTCCATCGTGGCCGTCATCTTGCCGACCGAGCAGTCGGTCCCGACGGTACAGACCACGTCGGCGTCCACCTCGCCGGCGCGCCCCTCGGCGACGCCGAGCCCCTCGTGCGGGTCGCGCACGTCGACCAGGTCGACGCCGTGCTCGGCCGCCAGCGTGGCGAACTCCTCGTCCTCGTTCAGGAAGGAGTGGAGCCCGGCGATCACGTCACAGCCCGCCTCGATCGCCGCCCGGATGTCCGCGCGCCAGGAGTCGTCCAGACCGCCGCCGATCGGCGCGATCCCGATGAGAAGGGCGTCGATGCCGTCGTCGCCCGGGCCGCCGGCCAGCTCCAGGGCGTCGTCGAAGGTTGCCGCGATCGGGGCGTCGTCGATCGTCGCCGCGTCGCTCTCGACGAGGTGGTCGTGCACGCGGGTGCCGGCGGTCTCGCGGTCGAGCACCGCGGCGACCTCCTGGTCGCCGTACCGCATCACGCCGAGGGCGGTCTTCGCGCGGTCCGGAAACATCTCGTGGGCCAGGATCGCGATTCGCTGATCGTCCATACCGGACACAGACCCGGGGAGGTTATAAAAACGAGCGACCGACGGTCAGTACAGCAGGTCGTCGTCGTTCTCGATCATGTACAGCGACCGGGCCGCGATGTTGACGGCGTGGTCGCCGACGCGCTCGAGGTCGCGGATGGTGAGCAGCAGCCGCGAGACGTCACGCATCGTCGCCTCGATGTCCTCGTCGCTCTCGAGCTGCTCGCGCTGGATCAGGTCCCGAACCACGAGCTCGCTGGCGGACTCACACAGCTCGTCGACGTCGTCGTCCATCTCCGAGACCTCATAACACGCGTCGGCCGTCTCCTCGCGGTAGGCGTTCATCGCGGTCTCGATCATCTCGAGGGTCTGGTCGCCGATCAGCTGGATGTCGACGTCCGGATAGACCTCGTGGTGGGCCTCGCCGGCGTACCCGCCGAGGTTGGTCGCGAGGTCGGCGATTCGCTCGAGGTCGGTGATGATCTTGAACGAGGCGGCGATGAACCGGAGGTCGCCGGCCACCGGCTGCTGGAGCGCGATGAGGTCGATGCAGTCCCGCTCGAGCTCGAGGTAGAGCTCGTTGACCTCCGCGTCGCCGGTGATCACCTCCTCGCCGAGGTCGCCGTCCTGCTGTTCGAGTGCGTCGAGCGCCAACCGCAGGCGCTCCGCGACGACCTCGCTCATGTAGAGCACGTCGTCGCGCAGTTCGTCGAGTTTGATCTGGTATTCCTTGCGAACCATCGGTGAATCCGTGTCGTCGTTCCTCGCGGGGCGAACGCCCCGGCGCCGTGCGTCGATCCGCTTGCTTGCAGTCGAACGGGCGGGGACACTTAAATATGCCTCCCGCCGGCGGTCGTCGGGACGCCCCGTCCGGTTCCGACCGGCGAGCGGTGTCCCCCGACCGGCGAGCGGTGTCCCCCGACCGGCGAGCGGTGTCCCCCGACCGGCGAGCGGTGTCCCCCGACCGGCGAGCGTCCACCGCCGAACCCCGGGGATGGAGTCCGACCATCCGAACGTGCCGGCGAGCTATCCGAACTTGCCGGTGATGTAGTCCTCCACGCGCTGGTTCTCGGGGTTCTCGAAGATCTGGTCCGTGTCGCCGAACTCGACGAGCTGGCCGCCGGTCAGAAACACCGCGGTCTTATCGGAGATCCGGGCCGCCTGCTGCATGTTGTGCGTGACGATGATCACGGTGTACCGCTCGGACAGGTCCGCGATCAGGTCCTCGACCTTCGCGGTCGCGACGGGGTCGAGCGCGGAGGCGGGCTCATCCATCAGGACGACCTCCGGGTCCGGCGCGATCGCGCGGGCGATACAGAGCCGCTGTTGCTGGCCGCCCGAGAGGTCGAGTCCGGAACTGTCGAGCTGGTCCTTCACCTCGTCCCACAGCGCGGCGTCCCTGAGCGCCTGCTCGACGCGGGCGTCCATGTCGCCGTCGAAGCCCTGGATCTTCAGCCCGTAGGCGACGTTGTCGTAGATCGACTTCGGGAAGGGGTTCGGCTTCTGGAACACCATCCCGATCTTCCGACGGAGCGCGACCGGGTCGACGTCATCGGCGTAGACGTCGGCGCCGCGGAACCGAACGGTCCCGGAGATCCTCGCGGCGTCGATCATGTCGTTCATCCGGTTGAGACATCGGAGATACGTCGACTTCCCGCAGCCCGAGGGGCCGATGATCGCCGTCACCTCCCGTTCGGGGATCCCGACCGTGACCGGCTGGAGCGCCTGTTCGTCGCCGTAATGAACGGTCAACTCCTCCGACCGGATCACCGACTGTGATTCGGGGATCTCCTCGATCGTCGGTGTGAGCTCCTCGGTCTCGCCGGGTCGAACGGTCTCGTTCGCGGGCGAGTCGCTCGGGGATGGATCGTTCGGGGACGGGTCGGCCGCGGCTGACGAGTCGGCGTCGGTCCCCTGGATGTGGTAACTGTCGCTCATTGGTTGGTCGGTCGCGATGGGAATCCGCGAGATCCGCGCATCGGGACGGACGGAACCCGTCGACGAACGCCGTCGACCGGGACCTCCTCGCGGTCGTCCTTCATCACCTGATGGACAGACCTCGAACACGTAAATAACCTACTATAACAACTATATAGATATATATCCAGGTATGAAAAACGACGTTTAAATCGTTCATCCGTGCGTCGGGGACGCCCATATATACCGCATCTAACCGCTGAAAATCGCCAATTAGCCGATCGTGTCCGGTCCCGAATGCGGGAGTATATATACAGTTAGATTTATACATAGGCTACGGAGAGATCAACGCATGGAAACGCGGAAGGTCCAGGTGACGGGCGGGTCCACGTACACGGTCTCGATCCCCAAGACGTGGGCGAACCGAAACGACGTCGAGGCCGGCAGCGAGGTCGAGTTCTACCCCGACGGGGACTCGCTGCTGCTCAGCCCGCGGTCCGAGGAGGAGCGGACGACCGGCACCCTCGACATCAGCGACCTCGCCGACCGCGAGCTCACGCGGGCGGTGATGACGATGTACGTGAGCGGCTTCGACGTCATCGCGCTGGAGGGGTCGAACATCACCACCGAGCAGCGGTCGACGATCCGTGACGCGACCCAGAGCCTCGTCGGGCTGGAGGTGCTCGAGGAGACCCGCGACCGGGTCGTCGTCCGGGACCTGCTCGACTCCTCGGAGCTGTCGATCCACAACGCGGTCACCCGGATGCGGCTGATCTCCACCTCGATGCTGGCGGACGCGCTCGCGGCGCTCCGGGAGCTCGACGACGACCTCGCGCGCGACGTGACCCAACGCGATGACGACCTCGACCGGCTGTGGATGGTCGTCTCGCGCATCTTCCGGTCGACCCTGCGCACGCCGAAGGCGGCCGAGGAGCTGGGGCTACCCCGCGAGGAGTGCTTCGATTACCACTCGAGCGCCCGCCAGCTCGAGCGGATCGGCGACCACGCGACGAAGATCGCCCACCTGACGCTCAACATCGACGAGCCGCTCCCCGAGGAGGTCCTCTCGGCGATCGACGACCTCCACGAGGACGCCGTCGAGGTGATCGACACCGCGATGGACGCCCTCTTCGAGGACGACACCGAGAAGGCGACGGCGATGGCGAACGACGCGCGCGAACACGTCCGCGACATCGACGACCGGGTCCGGCAGATCGACGAGCTGCTCCGCGACCTCGATCCGGCGCGGGCACAGCTGCTCGGGCTCGTCGTCGACTCGGTCCTCCGAAGCGCCGACTACGGCGGCAACATCGCCGAGACGGCGCTCCAGAAGGCGGCGCCGACGCCGTAGCGCGGCCCACGCGGTTATCGTCGTCCGGACCACCGACACCGCAGCCCACCCGTATTTATATCGCCGTCCGGACCCACGGCTCCGTATGCAGATCGCCGAGTTCGGCCTCGAGCGGTGGTTCGACGAGCACGAACACGACGCGGACCTGATGCTCGCCGAGAGCGGGATCCGGTCGCTGGACGCCTCCCGGTTCGACCTCGATCCCGGACGGCTCGGGTACGTCATCCCGACCGACGGCGACCCGGAGTTTCGGGCCGCGGTCGCCGACCGGTACGGCCGGGACGCCGACGAGGTGGCGTTCACCTGCGGCACCCAGGAGGCCAACTTCCTGACGTTCCTCGGGCTGCTCGCGTCGGCCGACGGGCCGGACCCGGACCGCGACCGGGGACGGGGCTCACACGCCGTCGTCGTCACGCCGACCTACCAGGCGCTGTCGGCGGTTCCCGAGGCGTTCGGCGAGGTGACGCGGGTTCCGCTCGAGCCGCCGCGGTGGACCCTCGCTCCCGACGCCCTCCGCGAGGCGGTCCGGCCGGACACCGCGGTCGTCGTGATCAACAACCCGAACAACCCGACCGGCCGGTACCACGGCGAGGCGACGATCCGGGAGGCGTACGCGATCGCCGCCGACAACGACGCCTACCTGCTGTGTGATGAGGTCTATCGCCTGCTCGCCGACGATCCGCTTCCGCCGGTCGCGAGCCTCGGGGACCACGGGATCTCGACCACGAGCCTCACGAAGGCCTACGGGCTGGCCGGCCTCCGGTTCGGCTGGATCGCGGGCCCGCGGGAGGTGATCGAGGCGGCCCTCCGGTGGAAGGACTACACGACCATCTCGCCGAGCCTGTTCGGCCAGCACGTCGCACGACAGGCTTTGGGGCGCCGCGAGGACCGCATTCTGACGGAGAATCGTCGCCTCGCGCGGACCAACCGCGAGATCACGGCCGAATGGGTCGACCGTCACGACCTCGACTGGCTGCCGCCGGTCGGCGTCAACGGGTTCGTGACGGTCCCGGAGGGGTTCGCCGACGCGATGGACTTCTGTCGAACCGTCGTATCGGAGGCGAGCGTCGTGTTGGCGCCCGGAACGCTGTTCGGCCATCCGGACCGGTTCCGGATCGGCTTCGGGCTTCCGACCGAGGACCTCGAGGAGGGGCTGGCCCGCGTCGGCCGGGTGATCCGGGATCGGAACGCCGGACAAGCGTGACCCCGCCGGGGGCGCCGGACAAGCGTGACCCCGCCGGAAGCGCGGAGCGCGTGTAACCCGCCGAGAACGCCGGGCGCTGTACCCCCCGGAGTCCGATCGGCGTCCCGGTCGGTCACCTCGGGATCCGGGGATGCCGGCCGGTCCCGCAACCTCTTTCCGCTCGCTCCGCGAACCGCGGGATATGAGCGACGAGCCGTTCGATCCGGACGAGATCGAGAGCTACCGTGAGGCGGGAGCGATCCTCGCCGAGGCGATGAACGAGGCGCGGGGGATGGTCGAGCCGGGCACGACCCACCTCGAGATCGCCGAGTGGACCGAGGATTACGTCCGGGACCGGGGCGCCGGGCTGGCGTTCCCCGTCAACATCAGCGTCGACGAGGAGGCCTCCCACGCGACGCCGAGCGCCGACGACGACGCGACGATCGGCGAGGAGATGGTGTGTCTGGACGTCGGCGTCCACGTCGACGGCTACATCGCCGACGCGGCGGTGACGGTCGACCACACCGGATCGACGGAGCTCGTCGAGGCGTCGGAGATGGCCCTCGAGGCCGCGGTCGACGAGGCAGGCCCGGGCGTGCCGGTCGGCGAGATCGGTCAGGCGGTCGAGGACGTCATCCGCGGGTACGGCTACACCCCGATACTGAACCTCTCGGGCCACGGCGTCGAGCGGTACGACGCCCACACCGGCCCGAACGTCCCGAACAGGGGCGTCGACCGGTCGGTCACGCTCGAGCCCGGCCAGGCGGTGGCGATCGAGCCGTTCGCGACGGACGGCCGCGGCAAGGTCGGCGAGGGGACGACCGAGGAGATCTTCGAGCTCGAGCACGACCGGAGCGTTCGCGACCGCCGCTCCCGACAGGCGCTTGCGGCGATCCGGGAGTTCGACGGCCTCCCGTTCGCCGCCAGGTGGCTCGACGTCGACGGCGTCGAGATGGCGTTACGCCGGCTCAAACAGCGGGACGTGATCACGGGCTATCCCGTGCTCAAGGAGTCGGACGGCCAGCTCGTGAGCCAGGCCGAGCACACGATCCTGGTCACCGAGGACGGCGTCGAGGTGACGACCGCCGGCATTCACCGGTTCGATTGAGGCTGCCGCGGATCGAGCGGTGTGGGATCGAGCGTTGCGAAAGTCGCCGCGCTAAACGTTGTTCATTCGGGTCGCCGTCTCGTGACCACAGCGTGCACAGACCGCAACGCGGTACGGCTCCCGGGAGAAGGCCGCGTTCTCCGGGTTCTCGCTTTCGGTCCGGATCTCGACGCGGACGTGATGGGGAGTCTTCTCGCGACAGTCGGGACAGCGCTCGCGGGCAGCGTCCGGATCGGCGGCGGGATTCGCCATACGGCTCCGCCTACTCGAGAGCCTCGCAAAAAGCCTCGCCTCCCGGCGGATTTCGATCGATCCCGACTGCGATCGATGCCGCCGCGACCGATATCGCCGCGACCGATGCCGCCGCGACCGATATCGCCGCGACCGATCCCGGGGCGAAGGCGGTCGAGCGCGAGCGACGCGAACGGTTGGATTCAAGTCCGCGCCCTCGCAACCGGTGGGTATGAACCCAGGGGATCGCGTCCGAATCGAACGGGCGGGCGTCACGAACGAGGGCGTGTTGATGCCCTCCTCGACGGCCGAGCACCTCGTGGTCAAGCTCGAGGGCGGATACAACGTCGGCGTCGACCGCGAGGCGGCGTCGGTCGACGTTCTCGAGTCGGACGTCCACGCGGTCGACGACGAGCCGGCGCCCGAGGCCGGCGCGGTCTCGGAGATCACCTTCGACGAGGACCTGCCGACGATCTCGCTCATCT
The DNA here is from genome assembly GCF_900107205.1 of Halopenitus persicus. Lineage (GTDB taxonomy): Archaea > Halobacteriota > Halobacteria > Halobacteriales > Haloferacaceae > Halopenitus > Halopenitus persicus. Next base: position 438,334 of record NZ_FNPC01000001.1, read on the forward strand.
CGACCGGCGGGACGATCGCCTCGACGGTGGATTACCGGACCGGCGCGGTGACCGCCCGGTTCGACGCCGAGGACGTCCTCCGGGCCGTCCCCGACCTCGCCGGGCGGGCGAACTACCGCGGACGGGTGGTCGCGAACATCCTCTCGGAGAACATGGACCCCGCCATCTGGCGGGACCTCGCGCACGCGGTGCACGAGGAGATCGCGGCCGGGGCCGACGGCGTCGTCGTGATGCACGGCACCGACACGATGCAGTACTCCGCGGCCGCGATGGCGTTCACCCTTGAGACGCCGGTCCCGATCGTGTTCACGGGCAGCCAGCGCTCGGCGGACCGACCCTCCTCCGATAACGTGATGAACGCCGTCTGCGCGGTCGAGGCGGCCAAGGCCGACTGCGCGGAGGTGCTCGTCTGCATGCACGCCGACGAGTCCGACGACGCGTGCGCGCTCCACCGCGGGACGCGCGTGCGGAAGAACCACACCTCCCGGCGGGACGCCTTCGAGACGGTCGGCGCGAAACCGCTCGGGGAGATCGACTACGAAACCGCAACCGAAGCCGGGGCCGACGGCGCGGTCGCCGACGAAGCGATCGCGTTCCGGCGCGAGCACGCGAGCCGCGGGGAGGCCGACCTCGACATCGCGCCCGACCTCGCTGACGGCGTCGAGCTCGCCACCTTCGCTCCCGGAATGGACCCGGCCGCCTGGGAGCATCTGGACGACGCCGCGGGCGTCGTGGTCGCGGGCACCGGACTGGGTCACGTCCACACCGACCTCATCCCGCGGATCGAGGCGCTCGTCGACGACGGAACGCCGGTCGTGATGACGAGCCAGTGTCTCGAGGGGCGCGTCTGCGACCGCGTCTACGACACCGGCCGTGACCTGCTCGATGCGGGGATCATCGAGGGGGGCGACATGCTCCCCGAGACGGCGATGGTGAAGCTGATGTGGGCGATCGCCAACACCGAGGACGTCGCCGACGCGATGCGGACGTCGCTGGCGGGCGAGCTCACCGCGGAGTCGCGGCCCTGGCGATGATCCGGTCCGACCGGCCCGACCGACTCGACCGGCCCGAATACGGTCGAACCCGTGGGGACCGCTGATGGCTCCCCTCGTCGAGATGGCTCCCCTCGTTACGATGGTCCCCCTCGCCGTCGACCTCGCGACCGCCAGGTCGCTGCTGTACTACGGCGCCATCTACGGCGTCGTCCTCGCGGTCGCGGTCTGGATCTACCGGGACGCCCGCGACCGCGGGATCGGCTACCCGGCCGTCTGGGCGGTCGCGACGCTCGTGTTGACCATCGTGCCGGTGCTCGCGTACCTCTACGTCAGGGGTCGACGGTCCCCGGACGGGGCGACGGACAGGGGTAAGGGGGAGGCATAGGAAATCGACGCAGTCCTCTCCCGCCGCCTCATCCCACCTCAGTCCTCTTCGGTCTCGGTTCCGTCCCGCGGCAACACGATGAGCGGGACGTCGCTGTCGGTCACGAGCTTCGTGCGGACGCTGCCCGAGAGGAAATCGAGGATCCGGCCGCCGCCGCGCGACCGGAAGGCGATCGTGGTCGCGCCGTGCTCCGCGGCGGCGTCGTTGATCGTCTCCGCGACGTCGGTCCCGTAGTGGATCTGTGTCTCGATCGGGACGTCGTCGCTCTCGGCGAGGCCGCGCATCGCCTCGAAGGACTGCTCGGCGATCTCGCGCCGCTGCTCGACGCTGGCCTTGTCGATGCCGCCGCCGGCCTTCTCGATCACGTGGATCACGACGATCTCGGTGTCCGCGTCGAGGTACATCGAGAGGGCGTCGTAGGTGCCGACGGCGTCGGCCTCGTTCGCGATCGGGACGAGTATGCGGTCCGTGAGGTCGGTCATGGCGGACCCTTCGACCGCGGAGGGTTTAAGCGTTGTATGGTCGCGACCGGACGTCACACCTCGCTGACCCACACCCGGTAGTCGGCCTCGAGCTCGAAGACGGTCCGGAAGGCGCGCTCGAGGAAGCCCGCGATGCGGTTGGCGTCCGACCGTGCGGTGATCACGACGTTGGTCCCCTCGACCGATTCGGGGCTCTGTAGCTCGTCGATCCGGAACTCGGGATACTCGCCGATCAGGTCCTTCAGTCGCTCGAGCTCGTCGTCGGTGACGTCGAGAACGACCTCGGTCCCTGCCACCTGGATCCACGGCGGGACGTCGTCCTCGACGGTCGTGGTGTCGCTGTCGGGGTCGACGTCGAAGGTCGCCACCGGACTCGACCGGTTGCGGTGGGCGGTCACCGCGTCGGCGAACAGCGTGCGCCGCTCCGTCTCCTCGGCGGCGTCGAATCGGGTCATACGTGACGGTTTCGCGGCGGGCGTAATAAGGCGGACGGTGGATTCCGGGCGTCGCGGACGGTGGCGCCGAAGCGTCGGAGCGCGAGGCGGACTCGAACCGGGAGACGCATCGAGAAAGCCGATCGACCAAGTATATAAAATATGAATAATATATTGAGAATTTATATCACGTGTGGAAGAAGCGACGGCAGGGACTGGCGGACCGAACCGGGATCGCGTCGGAGGCGAGCGGGTAACTCCCACCCCGTGGTTCATAAATACGCCGCGAAGATTCGATATACGCGCATATAACGGTCGTCGAACCCGCATATCGGTTCCCGATCAGCGCCGGTTCTGCAGCGCCGGCCGCTCCCGATCCGCCGAGGGCATCGCACGTCCACGAGTCGTCATATTATATAAGTATACTGCTATATTCGAATTATATCTAAATATTCTATGTTCATAACGAGCGATCCGAGACCACGGTGGTTTGGCAATGACAAAAACTAACCGTCCCGAGCGTGACGTGAGACCATGGCACGGGACGCCGAAAAACGAACCATCCAATCGGTCGATCGGGGATGTGAACTCCTGGAGTCCCTCCGCCGGAACGGGCCGTCGACGATCTCGGAGCTGGCGGCCGACTCGGAACTGTCGGCGGGCAGCGTCCACACGTACCTCTCGACGCTGCGGGATCACGGCTTCGTCGACAAGGACGGAACGGAGTACCGGCTCGGATCGATGTTCATCCCGTTCGGCGTTCGGGCCCGAAACCGATCGACGCTGTACGCTGCCTCGAAGACGATCATCCAGGAACTCGCGCTCGAGACGGGCGGTTGCGTCCACCTGATGGCCGAGTACGACGGCCGACTCCTCATCCTGGAGGAGGTGTACGGGGAGGACGCCATCGGCAAGGACTTCCACATCGAGAAGCGCGGCCGGCTCCAACGACACGTCCACTGTACGGCGGGCGGAAAGGCCATCCTCGCGCACCTGCCCGAGTCGCGGGTCCACGAGATCCTCGACGACCACGGGCTCCCCTCGCGGACCTCCCGAACGATCACGGACCGCGAGCGCCTGCTCGAGGAGCTGGAGACGGTTCGGGACCGCGGGTACGCGCGCAACGACCAGGAGCATATGCCGGGCATCCGAGCGGTCGGTGCACCCATCCTGCACGACGAGGACGGGACGGTGCTCGGGACCGTCAGCGTCTCGGGGTCGGCCGCGAGCTGGACCGGCGACCGGTTCGAACGGACGATCCCCGCGGCGGTCACGGAGGCGGCCAACGACATCGAGATCCGGATCCATTCGCAGGAACGCGGGGTGTGAGGCCACCGCTTGCCCGGTCGGTTTCGGATTCGTCGATGCGAAACCCGCGGACTCGGCAGCGACTCATCGGCCGTGACGGCGTCAAACTGACACATATATAGCTGTAATATCCGCGCCGATCGGCACGAAAGAAGCGGCGATGCGCCGGCCGTCGTCACGGATCTCTTTTGGTAATACCAAATCATCTTGGGCCGGGACGGCGCGTCGGACGGGAATCCTCGAGGGCGTGCTCATTGTTCACAGCCGCCGGAATGTTTATATAGATAGTGTTCAATGGGTCGGTCGCATGGTAGAGGATGACTATTACGTGAGCATCGACACCGGCGGGACCTTCACCGACGGCTACGTGTCGTATCCGGACGGCTCGACGACGGTCAAGGTTCCGACGACGGACCACGACCTCACGGTGTGTTTCCGCAACTGCATCGACAAGGCGGCGGCCAAGCTGGAGAAGCCGACCGAGGAGTTCCTCGTCAACACGGACGTCATCCGGTTCTCGACGACGATCGGGACGAACACGATCATCGAGCGGTCGGGCCCGAAGATCGGGCTCATCGTGACCGCCGGCGAGGAGGACGGCCTGTTCAGCGCCGAGGCCGAGGACGAGAGCCTGATCGCGGGCGAGGACCTGGTCATCGGCGTCGAGGAGCGCACCGACGCCGACGGCGAGGTGGTCGACCCCGTCGACGCCGACGAGGTGCAGGCGGCCGCGAAGACCCTGATGAACAGGGGCGCGAAGCTCCTGCTCATCAGCTTCGCCAACTCGTTTCACGACGAGACGAACGAGGAACGGGCACGCACGGTCATCGAGACCGAGTATCCGCCCCACTACCTCGGCCCAAACCAGGTGTTGACCGCCAACGAGGTCAGCAGCCGGCCTGGGTATCGAACGCGAACGTACACCGCCCTGGTCAACGCGTACGTGCACCGGCCGATGGCCCGGTCGCTTTATAAGGCGGAGGACGACGCCCGAAACAGCGGCTACTCGAACCCGCTGCTCATCGGCCAGTCCACCGGCGGCGTCGCCGGCGTCTCCAAGACCGTCGCGTTACACACCTACAACTCCGGCCCGGTCGCCGGGGTGCTCGGCGCCGACGCGTTCCGGGAGCTGTACGACCTGGAATCGGTGCTGAGCGCGGATATGGGCGGCACGAGCATCGACCTCGGAACGATCGTCGACGGCGAACTCGAGCGAAACCTCCTGCCGGAGGTCGCGGACATGCCGGTCCACGTCCCGATGATCGACGTCCACACGGCCGGCGCCGGCGGGGGCAGCGTCGCCTCGGTGAGCGACGGGGAGCTCTCGGTCGGCCCCGAAAGCGCCGGCGCGGAGCCGGGCCCGGCGTGTTACGACCTCGGCGGGTTCCAGCCGACGACGACTGACGCGGACGTCGCGCTGGGGTACATCGACCCGGACTACTTCCTCGGCGGGGACCAGCAGCTCAACGCGGACCGGGCCGCGGAGGCGATCGAGCGCCAGGTCGCCGACCCGCTCGACGTCTCGGTCGCGGAGGCCGCGCTCCGGGTCCGGCAACGCGTCGACGGGAACATCGCCGACAGCATCGAGACGCAGCTGGCCGAACGCGGCGAGGACCCCGCGGACGTCACCCTGATCGCCTACGGTGGCGCGGGGCCGACCCACTGCTGTACCTTCGCCGAGGCGGCCGGCATCACCCGCATCATCACCGCGCCCGCCGCGGCCGAGTTCAGCGCCTTCGGCGGGGCGACGCTCGACGTCGAGCACCGCTACTCGGAGGCGCTCGGCGAGACCGTCGCCGGCGACGTTCCCTCGGTCGACGAGCACGCGTTCGAACGGACCATCGAGCGGCTGGAGGCGGAGGCGATCCAGGACATGGCCGGGGAGGGCTTCGACGCGGACGAGGTCGCGCTCCAGACGTCGATCCTGGCGCGGCTGGGCGACGAGATCCGGGAGGTCGACGTCCCGTCCCGGATCGACGACTCGAGCGATCTGGACCCGGTGATCGACGCGTTCGACGCCGATCCGGAGGACGAGATCGACCTCGACACGCTCGTGTTGACCGCCGTCGGCCCGGTCGCCACCGAGGATCTGGACCGCCACGAGCTCGGGGACGCCGATCCAAGCGACGCCCGAAAGGGGTCCCGCGAGGCGTACTGGCCCGGCGACGGCTGGGTCGAAACCGACGTCTACCAGCGCGAGGACCTCGTTCCCGGCAACGCCGTCGAGGGACGAGCGCTGATCGAGGCGACCGACACCACCTACGTCGTCCCGGACGACTGGACGTACACTATCGACGAATACGCGAACGGGATCATCGAACGATGAAAGACGCAAACGGGATCGGCGAACGATGAAAGACGCAAACGGGATCGGCGAACGATGAAAGACGCAAACGGGATCAGCGAACGATGAGCTTCGGATCGCCGCCGGCCGTCGAGTACCTGGAGGGGCTCTCGACGGAGCGACCGTTCGTGCCCCTCGTCGACACGCTGGCGGCGGAGATCAACCAGGTGCCCCACGAGGTGTACCACCGGGACGCGACGCAGTCGGCGAACGGCCGACAGCGTGCACAGCGGCTGTTCGAACACGACGCGGTGGCGACCACCCTCGACCGGACGCTGCTGTGTGACGTCCTCGACGCCGCCGTCGCGTGGAGCGACGACGCCGACCGGTTCGTCGTCGAGTCGGTCTCCGGGAGCGGCGAGCTGAGCGCGCCGACCGACGTGGCGGCCGCGGGACGCGTCCCGACGGTCATCGACGTGACGGAGCGGCTCACCGCGACCCTCGATGACGTCGCGGTCGTCGGGGGACTCCCCGGCCCGGTGGCGACGTTCAACGAGCTGCTGGCGGACGCGCGCCTCGACGCGAACCCGGAGACGACCGCGCTGATCCGCGAGGTCTTCGGCGACGTGGCGCGGGCGTACGGCCGGGCGGGCGTCGACGCCTTCCTCGTGACCGAGTTCGCCACGGGAGCCCAGTCGCCGTCCGCCGTGGTCGAGACCGACGTCGCGGCGCTGGAGATGCTCGGGAACATCGCCGAGTTCTTCGGCGTTCCCGTGGCGTTCGTTCCGGAGGGGTACGACGTGGACGTCGCGGCCGAGATCGCCGAGCGCACGCCGATCGACGGCGTGTTCGTGGACAGCAGCGATCCAGCCACGCTGGCCGACCGGTTTCCCGACCTCCGCGTCGGCGGCGGGATCACTCCCGAGCTGCTCGCGGAGCCGCCGGACGAGATCGAGTCAACGATCGAGGCGCGCTTCGAGGCCGCGCCGGACGCGGTGTTCCCCGCCAGCGGAACGGAGATCCCGCCGGAAACGCACCCGAGCAAGCTCCAGGCCGTCTCCCGGGCCGTGGGGGCGACGACGTGAGAAACCCGAGAGAAACGATGACAGGACATACCCACACACCGAACACGACCGACCGACGCATCGGATCGACGGACGCAGTCGAACGCGACCGACGGAGTGAGACCAGATGAGCACGACGAAACGGATCACGGAATATCTGGAGATCGACCTCGAGGACCGGACGTGGACCTGCACCGAGTGTGCCGAGACCATCGCGCCGGCCGACGAGAACTACAAACGCGGCTGCCTGGTGCGCGAGCGCCACCCGCACGAGGTCCATCGACCCCTGATCGAGGACGCGGACTACTCGTTCGCGCCGGACCCCGACTGGGTGCGGATCGTGGAGTTCTACTGCCCGGGCTGCGGGACGATGGTCGAAAACGAGTACCTCCCGCCGGGACACCCGATCACCCACGACACGGAGCTGGACGTGGATGCGCTCGTCGAGGAGCACGGAGGGTCGCGATGACGACGCGGATCAACATCGACGCGGGCGGGACGTTCACCGACTGCTTCACCCTCCACGACGGCGAGGCGGTCTCGGCGAAGACGCCGACGACCGAACACGATATGTCGGAGTGTTTCTTCCAGGGGATCCGCAAGTGCGCGTCCCAGCTCGACGTCGGCCTCGACGAACTCATCGCCGACGTGGACTCGATCCGGTACTCCACGACGACCGCGATGAACCGGCTGATCGAGCGGAAGGGTCCCAAGCTCGGGCTGCTCACCACGGCCGGAGTCCAGGACTACCCGCAGATCGGTCGCGGGCCGCGCTGGGCTGACGGGCTCACCGACAACGAGCAGCGCAACATCTCCGATGCGAAGAAGCCGGAGTACCTCGTCCCCGACTCCCGGACCAAGGGGATCCGCGAGCGCGTCGACAGCGAGGGGACCGTGCTCCGGCCGCTCGACGAGGACCACGCCCGCGAGCAGATCCGCGACCTCGTCGACCGGGGGGCGCGGGCGATCGTCGTCAACCTGCTGTGGTCCTACGAGTACCCCGAACACGAACAGCGGATCCGGGAGCTCGTCCGCGAGGAGTATCCGCCCTCGTATCTCGGGAGCATCCCCGTGTTCCTCTCCTCGGAGGTGATGCCGACCAAACAGGAGTACGAGCGGACCAACACGACGCTGCTCGACGCCTACCTCTCGGAGCTGATGCAGGAGCACATCGCCGACATCAAGGAGCGGCTGGAGGCGTACGGCTACGAGGGGGACGTCCAGATGCTGCACAACACCGGCGGCATGGCCGAGTCCTACAAGACGACCGCCGTCGAGACGTTCAACGGCGGGCCGGTCGCCGGGCTGAAGGGCGGCGAGTATCTCTGTGACCTGCTCGGCTACGACAAGGCGGTCGTGACCGACATGGGCGGCACGAGCTTCGACATCGGCATCCTCACCCAGGGCGGCGTCCAGTCCTACGAGTTCGAGCCCGTCATCGACCGCTGGCGCGTCTCGGGGACGATGATCGAGTCGAAGTCGATCGGCGCGGGCGGCGGGTCGATCGCCTCCGTCAACGACGAGCTCGGCGGCCGGCTGGAGGTCGGCCCCGAGAGCGCCGGCGCGGACCCCGGTCCCGCCTGTTACAACCGGGGCGGCACGAAGCCGACCGTCACCGACGCGGACGTGGTGCTCGGGTTCATCGACCCGGAGAAGTTCTACGCGGGCAACCAGCGGCTCGCGGTGGACCGCGCCGAGGAGGCGATCGAGACCCACGTCGCCGACCCGGCGGGGATGTCGGTCACCGAGGCCGCGCGCAACATCCGCCGGATCGCCGACGGCAACATGGGCAACACGGTCCGCAAGGAGACGATGCTTCGGGGCCACGACCCCCGCGAGTTCATCCTCTACAGCTTCGGCGGCGCCGGGCCCCTCCACGCCGCCTCCTACTCGTCGTACCTCGACATCGACACCGTCGTGACGACGCCGTACTCGCCGGTCTTCTGCGCGATGGGATCGGCGACGATGGACACGCTGCACATCTACGAGCAGTCCAACTCGATGTACCTGCGCGAGTCGGGCGAGGAGGCCGTTTACTCGACCGACTACGAGTCGTTCAACGAGACCGTCGCGGACCTGAAGGCGAAGGGTCGTCGCGACATCGAAAGCGAGGGGTACGACCCCGACGACATCACCTACGAGCTCGAGCTGGACATGCGGTTCGGCGGGCAGATCCACGTCGCACGCGTCGGATCGCCCCGGCTCGAGATCCACGACGAGTCCGACGTCGAGGCGATCTGTGACCACTTCATCGACCAGTACACGGACCGCTTCTCCTCGTACTCGGTGACGCCGAGCCACGGCATCACCGTCGAGAACTTCGCGCTGAAGTCCCGCGTCGAGAGCCAGGACATCGATCTCCCGACCGCGGCGATCGGCGGGAGCGACCCGGCGGACGCGCGGGCGGGGTCCCGGGACGTCCTGTGGGAGTCGAGCGACGGAGCCGTCACGACCCCGGTCTACCAGTACGACGACGTTCGTCCGGGGATGGAGATCCGGGGCCCGGCGGTCGTCGACGCGGACTACACGACGACCGCGGTCCCCGACGACTGGACGTACCGAATGGACGACTACCGCAACGGAATCCTGGAAACCGACGGAGCAACCCAATGACTGTCAACCGCGACCAACTGATCGACTGGCTCGATCTGGAGGAACCGACCGACGAGGAGCTGGCCTGCATGGACGATCTCGGCCACGGCGACTACGAGATCTACTCGGAGCGCCTCCGGCTCATCCTCGACGAGGGCGTCGACGTCTTCGTCCGCTCGGGCGTCTCCCAGTTCATCGCCGCCCGCGACCTGGCGGTGGCGATCTACACGCCGCAGGGGGATCTCATCGATTCGGCGGCGGGCGCGTACCTGCACGTCGTCACGGGGATCCCGCCGCTGAAGTACGTCATCAACAACTTCGCCGACGACGAGACCGTCGGCGTGGAGCCGGGCGACGTCTTCTACGCGAACGACGCGCTCTACGGCGGCATCCACAACCCGGACCAGATCGCCTTCATGCCGATCTTCCACGAGGGAGAGATCATGGCGTGGGTCTCCGCGGCGGTGCACACCACCGAGACCGGCGCGATCGAGCCCGGCGGGATGCCCATCTCGGCACGAACGCGCCACGACGAGGGGATGAAGCTCTCGCCGATCAAGATCGGCGAGGACTACCAGCTCAAGACCGACATGCTCGAGATGCAGAAGAACTTCATCTCGCGGGCGCCCCGGATGCACGAGATCGACCTCCGGGCGCGGCTGACGACCTGCGACCGGGTCAGACGCCGGGTGAAGGACCTCATCATCGAGAAGCAGGGCCCCGACTTCTTCAAGGGGCTCATCCGTCGGAACATCGAGGAGTCCCGACAGGGCGCGAAGGAGCGGGTCGATTCCTGGAACGACGGGACCTTCCGGACCGTCCACTTCGCCGACTCCGTCGGGTACGAGGACGGCCTCTGGCGCCTCAACGCGACGATGGAGAAGGAGGGACCGGAGATATCCATCGACTACGCCGGGACCTCCCCGGAGAACGACGGCTCGTTCAACTCCCAGCCGGTCGCCTCGATCGCGCACACGGCGAACTACCTGTTCAGCGTGCCCTTCCACGACCTCCCGAAGAGCAACGGGACCTACGACCTGATCGACTTCGAGATCCCGAAGGGGTCGATCCTGTACCCGGACGCCGAGGCGTCGACCGTCCAGGCAGTGATGGTCAACCAGGTGGTGATGGACTCGACCACGACGCTGTTCTCGCGGTCGATGTACGACGACGAGACCGAGAACGAACACGTCACGGCGCCGATGGCCAACACCGGCGCCGGGTACGCCTTCGGGGCGGTGAGCCAGCACGGGGAGCCGGTCGCCGACCTGATGTCGCACGCGCTGAACACCGACGGCACGGGCGGACAGGCCCGGCGGGACGGCGAGGACGAGGCGATCTTCCCGTGGTGTCCGTTCGGGCACGCCTCGAACATGGAGTTCGTCGAGAACGAGTACCCGTTCACCCACCAGTACTTCCGGCACGGGACCGACTCGTGTGGGCACGGGAAACACCGCGGCGGGATCGGGATGCAGCTCGCGTACATGCAACACCACGTGCCAGCCGTCGAGTGGCTCTCGATCTGCCACAACTCGAAGCTCGTGACCGGACAGGGGCTGTTCGGCGGCTATCCGCCCCGCACCATCCCCGGCCTCACGGTCACCGACTCGGACCTGAAGGAGCGGATGGCGAACGGGGAGTACGTCCCGGACGACATGATCGAGCTCCTCCAGGAACAGCCGCTGGACGCCGACTACAACGTGACGAGCCACGTCCGGGAGTCCCAGCCCTACGAGAACGGCGACCTGTTCATCGGCCACTCCGGCGGCGGCTGCGGCTACGGCGACGCGCTCGAGCGCGACCCTGAGGCCGTGATGGACGACATCGAGGCCGACCGCGTCTCCCACTGGGCCGCCGAGAACATCTACGAGATCGAATACGACGAGGAGTCGCTGACCGTCGACGAGGAGGCGACCGAGCGACGCCGCGAGCGCTACCGGGAGCAGCGTCTCGAGGAGGCGGTCCCGTTCGAGGAGTTCGAGGACGAGTGGACCGAGAAACGACCGCCCGAGGAGATCCTCGAGCACTACGGCAGCTGGCCCGAGGCGGAGAAGGAAGGCCCCGTGCTCCGGATGTGACGACCGGAGGACGGTACGCCGGCCCACACCCATATTTCATCAGACATAGATCATGACCGATACGTACGACCCGATCGAGACGAAACCGTACGACCCGATCGAGACGGAACCGTGGGACGACGTGGTTGCGCGCCACGAGTCGCTGCTGCCGGAGCAGCTCGAGTACCTCGACGGGAACTCCGACTACTACCGTCGGAAGTTCCGGGAGTGGAACGTCGACCCGGCGTCGATCACGACCCTCGAGGCGTTCCGGGAGATCCCGTTCACGACGAAGGAGGACGAGCGGCGCAACCAGGAGGATCCGGACCCCGACCGCCCGCTCGGCGACCACCAGGCGGTCCCGACCGAGCGGCTGAACCGAACCATCTCCTCGTCGGGCACCACCGGCAAGCCGACCTACTTCGGGCTGACCGAGGCGGACCGCGAGCACTGGAACGCGGTCATCAAGCGCTGCTTCCACGCCACCGGGATCCGGCCCGAGGAGACGGTGATCTTCGGCGTCGGCCAGACGATGGTGCCGGGCGGCACGCCCTACTTCGAGGCGATGACCGAGCTCGGGACCAACGTCGTCCCCGCCGGGGGCGGAAGCACCGAGCGCCTGCTTGACGCCCTGCGGGACCTGCACGCGCCGGTGCTTTTCACGACGACCTCGCACCTGCGATACCTCACGGAGCGTGCCCCGGAGATCATCGACCAGGGCGTCGACGAGCTGCCGGCGGTCAAGCTGATCGGCGGCGGGGGGCCGGGGATCGCCACTCCCGAGATACGGAACGCGCTCTACGAGGCGTGGGACGCCGACCTGGTCCGCGAGCTGATGGGACTGGGCGACGTCATCGGCTGTCTGTGGGCCGAGTGCGCCGCGGAGGACGGGATGCACTACTGCGGGCAGGGACACGCGCACGTCGAGCTGATCGACCCCGATACGGAGGCGGCCGTCCCGTTCGAGGCGGGCGCGGAGGGCGAGCTCGTGTACACCCCGCTCGGCCGCGAGGCGACGCCGCTGCTCCGGTACCGGTCGGGCGACTACGTCCGGATCACGGGCACCGACTGCGAGTGCGGCCGCACGTCGCCGCGGATGCAGTGTATCGGCCGCGTCGACGAGATGCTCATTTATAAGGGAATGAACGTGTTCCCGTCCGCGATCCGCGACGTCGTCGCCGAGGTCGAGGGCGCGCTCCCGTACGCACGGGTCACGGTGCCCGACCCCGACGCCGTTCATTTCGAGTCGCCGATCCCGGTGACCGTCGTGTTGGACCCCGACTCGGACCGGGATCCGAGCGCCGTCGTCGAGGACGCGATCGACCGCGTCCGGTCGCGGCTCAAGGTCCGGATCGACCCGCAGCCGGTCGCCCGCTCGGCGATCGAGCTCTCCGAGTACAAGACGAACCTCGTGGAGGTCGACCCGGGGTCGACGGACGCGTAGGCGTCACCGCGGCGGATCTCATTTATATAACGTATACGATAAATGGGAATACCGAACAGAATTCCATAATATATCCGTCGGTCCGGTATCGACCGTTGACGACTCCAACGGGGAAGGTCGCCACGGTCGAACGGCGCCGTGACCAAACCACGCCGCTCCGGGAACGGGAACACGGCTCCGGAACGGCGTACAAAACTCGATTCGTTCGGATCGAACGATCGTATTTATAAGGAGTTCGTGATCGCATCCGGAACCGTGGCCACCGTGATGAACGCCGACGGCATCGAGACGGGATCGGATCGGGCGACGGATCCGTACCGACTGCTCCGAATGCCGGCAGCTCCACTGCGCAAACATATAATATTTAAATATACTTAATATATCTTATAAAATATGGCTAGGGGAACGGGTCGGAACCGTGGTCCACGATCGGAGGACGACCCACAAACCTTTCCCCGCGTACGGTAACCCGGGGATATGAACCGACGTGAACTCGCTCCGCTGATCGACCACACCGTTCTCGGCCCGGAGACGACCGCCGCGGACGTCAGGGCGACCCTGGAGGCGGCGGTCGAACACGGGATGAACGCGTGCGTGCCGCCGTGCTATCTCGAGGAGGCGACCGCGTTCCTCGAGGAGGAGGCAACGGACGAAGCGGCGGCAGGGGACGAAGCGGCCGCGGGGGACCGAGCGACGGTGGAGGACGAAGCGGCAGCGACGGACGAGACGACGGAGACGCTGCTCGCGACCGTTATCGACTTCCCCCACGGACAGGGGTCGACGACGGCGAAGCGTGAGGCGGCCGTCGCCGCCTGGAACGACGGCGCCGACGAGCTGGACGTCGTGATCAACGTCGGCCGGCTGAAGGCCGGCGAGGACGACGCCGTCGTCGCCGACCTGGCCGAGGTGGTCGCCGCCGTCCCGATCCCGGTGAAGGCCATCATCGAGACGGCCCTGTTGACCGACGCGGAGAAGCGGCGCGCCTGCGAGGCGGCGGTCGCCGCCGACGCCGAGATGGTCAAGACCTCGACCGGCTTCGCCGACGGCGGGGCGACTGCCGCCGACGTCGACCTGATGAGCGAGTACCTCCCGGTGAAGGCCTCCGGCGGGATCGGCAGCTACCAGGCGGCGATGGCGATGGTCGAGGCCGGCGCGGAACGGATCGGCGCCTCCTCCGGCGTGACGATCCTCGAGGGTGCGCCCGAGTGAGGAAAGGGCAGGCGTCCGACCGGGAACCGGCCGGTCAGTCCCGAGTCGTCGTCTCGGTGGAGGTCTCGGCGGTCGCCTCGGACGAATCCGGTTTCTCCGATGAATCCGGCTCCTCTGACGAATCCGGCTCCTCTGACGAATCCGGCTCCTCTGACGGTATCCGCGACCGGGCGCCCGATCCGAACAGCCGCGACCGGATGCCGCGATCGTGTTTCTTCTCGGCGATCAGCACCGAACAGTCGACGTCGTAGAGGACGTCGAGCACGAGCGAACCACGCACGAGCCGTGAGAGCAGCCCCTTCTCGGTGGCGCCGATCACGAGCATCGTCGCGTCGGCGGCGGCCTCGGCGATCCGCTCCTGCACGCCGCCCGATTCGACCCGCAGGGTCGCGTCCGCGAGGTCGTTGTCGGCCGCCCACTCCTCGAGGAAGCGCCGGCCCGCGGCGACGTCGTCGGCGACGTGCAACAGCGTGACCTCGCTATCGTACTCGGCGCGCAGCATCCGGGCGACGGCCGCCGACAGCTCGGAGTCGGGACCGCCGGCGGTCGGGACGAGGATCCGCGAGGGGTCGTACCCGCGGTCCTTGAACACGAGGATGTCGCTGGGCAGCGAGTGGGCGATCTCGTCGATCGCCGACTCGGCCCGACCCGGCGAGCCGTGGGCGTCCTCGCCCCAGCCCATCACGGTCAGGTCGGCGCCGAAGGTGCGGGCCGCGTCGAAGACCTCCTCGAAGGTGCGGTGAGAGAGGATCACGTGGGTCTCGACGTCCACGCCGAAGGTCTCGGCGTCCTCCTTGGCGCGGTCCAGCAGGTCGTAGGCGGCGTCGTGGGCGCCCCGGTCGCGGGCCGCCGTGAGGGAGGTCTGGTCAGGGACGTTGGCGACGTTGACCGCGACGACGGTCCCGTCGCGCTGTTTCGCGACCGCGGCCGCCAGGGAGATGAGGTGTCCCTCGGTCGCGGGGTTCGAGAGCGGAACCATCACGCGGTAGTCGGCGGCTTCGGGCTGGACGGAGGTAGCAGCCGAGACGGCCGCGTCCGGCATCTCCTCGGCGCGGTCGAGCACCCACGTTCCGAGCACGCCGGAGCTCTCCACCCGGCTCCGGGCGTACCCGAAGTACCAGAGGGTCGCGAACGCGACCAGCCCGGCCGAGAGCGCGATGACCCGCGGCTCGATGTAGGCGATGAGCGCGAAGGAGGTGATCGCCCCGACGATCGGGACGACCGGATACAGCGGCACCGTGAAGTCCGGGTCGTAGCCCTCGGGCTCCGCCTCCCGCATCACGATCAGCGCGAGGTTCAACAGCCCGTAGACGATGAGATGCAGGACCGACCCCGCGGTCGCGAGCAGCTCGAGGTTCCCGGCCACGAGGAAGACGACGATGAGCGCGCCGGTCACCGCGATCGATTTATACGGCGTGCCGAACCGACCGTGGATCTCGTTGAGCTTCGGGGTGACGATCTTCTCGCGACCCATCGCGAAGTTGATCCGGGACGACGAGAGGATCGAGGCGTTCGCCGAGGAGGCCGTCGCCAGCAGGCCGCCGAACAGCAACGCGCCCCAGCCGAGGAGCCCGAGGCCGTATCCGAGGACCGAGTACCGGCCGAACAGCAGCTGTGCGGCCTCGACGACCGCCGTGTCGTTGTTCGCCACCATCTCCGTGGGAACGGCAGCCAGCAGGACCACGAGGAACAGGGCGTAGATCGTCGTGACGATCACGACCGAGCCGATGACGGCGAGCGGGAGGTTCCGTCCCGGGTTCTTGATCTCCTCGGCGACGGAGGTGATCTGGACGAACCCGAGATAGGAGACGAAGACGACCGCCGTCACGGGCAACACCTCGGCGGCGGCGCCGGGCGGCGCGATCGGGCGCAGCGACGACAGCTCGGCGTTGAACAGGCCGACGACCGTGAACAGCCCGAGGATCGCAAGCAGAGTGAGGACGATGGCGTTCTGGAGGCCGCCGGTCTCCTTCGCGCCGACGTAGTTCACGCCGACGAACAGCACGGCCCCGACCAGGCCGATGGTCTGGGCCGCCGACAGCGACGCCGGGCCGAGCGTCAGCGCCGGCGCGCCGACGAGCGCGTTGACGTACTCGCCGAAGCCGTACATATAAAACGAGGACGCGAACGCGAGGCCGAGCCAGTTCGCCCAGCCGGATATCGACCCGAACAGGGGGCCGAGCGCGCGGTTGATGTAGAAGTAGGCGCCGCCGGATCGCGGCATCGCGGTCCCCAGCTCGGAGGCCGACAGCGCCGTGAACAGCGCGACGACGCCGCCGATCACGAACGTGGCCGCCGACAGCGGCCCGGCCCGCGCCACGGCGGTCCCGGGAAGGACGAAGATGCCCGCGCCGATCATCGTCCCGATCCCGATCGTCAGCGCCGCCAGCAGCCCGAGGTCCTTCGCGAGCTCCTCGTCGCCGCTCACGTCCGACGCCTCCCGAACTCGATCGGTCGTCCACGGCTCGTTTCCTCGAGCGGGCCGTGGAACTCGGCGAGATCCCGTCGATCACGATCGTGAACCGGGAATCGACGCACATACGGGAACATACTCCGTCGTTCGGCGTCGAGCCGCTTAGTTCGTTCCTTCTCGAGCAGCCGTCGTCGGAGGTCACCGCCACCCGAGGAGCCGATCGAGGATCCCGGTCGTTCGCGACCGTTCGGCGAGCAGGACCGAGCAGTCGACCTCGTCGACGACGTCGGCCGCCACGCTTCCGCGGACCAGCCGGGGGAGGAGTCCCCGCTCCGTCGCTCCGATGGCCAGCAGCGTCGCGTCGTCGGCGGCTCGGCTGATGGCCGCGGCCACGTCGCCGGTGTCGACCCGCCGGGCGGCGTCCTCGAAGCCGTGCTCGAGGGCCCACTCCTCGAGGAACGCCTCGCCGGCGGCCCGCTCCCCGTCCTCCGCCACGTGTAACAGCGTGATCTCGCCGCCGTACCGTGCGTTGAGGATCCGCGCGATCTCGGCGGCGAGATCGGAGTCGGGACCGCCGGCGGTGGGAAGCAGCACCCGCGAGGGGTCGAACCCCCGATCCCGGTAGACGAGGACGTCACAGGGGACGTCGCCGACCACCTCGTCGACGGTGCTCTCGATCCGGCCGGGGTCGCCGTGGGAGTCGGGTCCCCATCCCATCACGACGAGGTCGGCGTCGTGGGTCCGAGCGGCGTCGAAGATCTCCTCGAAGCCGCGGTGGGAGACGATGGTGTGCGTCTCCACGGGCACGCCGAGGGTCTCGGCATCGCGGCGGGCCGCGTCGAGGATCCCGTGGTAGTTCTCCTCGTGGTCCTCGAGGTGGTCGACGGCGTACTCCAGGGACGTCTGGTCGGGAACCGTGACGATGTGGACCGCGTCGATCACGCCGCCGTACCGTTTCGCCACCGCGCTCGCGAGCGTGACGAGCGCAGTCTCGTGTTGCGGGTTGGCCAGCGGCACCAGCACGCGGAACCGGCCGCCGTCGGTCGCCGCCGACCGTCGCGAATCGCCGTCGTGGTCGGTTCGACGATGGGTCACGGTCCGGATCCGACATCGCCCGTCCCGCTCAAAAGCGGTCCCGTTCCGCGGAGACGTTCGATCACGAGATCACTTAATCGGGGTTTTCGAGCATGAAATAAAACGTTTGTACACTACCACATCCGGTTCACGACCGGCCGCGCTATTCGTCCTCGTCCTCGTCGTCCTTCATCTCCGCGAGCCGCCCGACGAGGTCGTCGGTCGAGGCGTCGCTCTCGAAGGACATCGACCCGTCGTGGTCGTTCTCGTGGACGTTCACCGCCTCGGAGTCGTCGTCCTCGTCGTCCCGGTTCGCGTTCTCCTGTTCGGATTCATCGTAGCTGCCGAAGCCCATACGCCTCCTTTCGGCGGCGGGGTGAAAACCCATCCGCCACGTGACGGCATCGGGAGTCGGTACCACGGCATCGAGTCCGTCACAGCCCACGGACGACGGGCATCCCGCGTCCCGCCGATCCGTCGTCCTTTTGCCCGCCGGGGCGTTAGCGGGACCAACCGATGGCGACGTATCACATCGAGACGTACGGCTGCACGTCGAACCGGGGTGAGAGCCGCGAGATCGAGCGGGCGCTGCGCGACGGCGGCCACCGCCCCGCCGACGGGCCCGACGAGGCCGACGTCGCCATCCTCAACACCTGCACCGTCGTCGAGAAGACCGAGCGGAACATGCTCCGTCGCGCCGAGGAGCTCGCCGAGGAGACCGCCGACCTGATCGTCACGGGCTGCATGGCGCTCGCGCAGGGCGAGCAGTTCCGCGAGGCCGGCATCGACGCCGAGGTGCTCCACTGGGACGACGTCCCGACCCGCGTGCGCAACGGCGAGTGTCCGACCCCGGCGTCCGACACGGAGCCGATCCTCGACGGCGTCGTCGGGATACTCCCGATCGCGCGGGGCTGTATGAGCAACTGCTCGTACTGCATCACCAAGTTCGCGACCGGCCGCGTCGACTCGCCGCCGGTCGAGGAGAACGTCGAGAAGGCCCGCGCGCTCGTCCACGCCGGCGCGAAGGAGATCCGGGTGACCGGACAGGACACCGGCGTCTACGGCTGGGACGACGGCGAGCGGAAGCTCCCGGAGCTGCTCGACCGGATCTGTGCCATCGACGGGGAGTTCCGCGTCCGGCTGGGGATGGCGAACCCCGGCGGCATTCACGGGATCCACGAGGAGCTGGCCGACGTCTTCGCGCGCAACGAGAAGCTCTACGACTTCATCCACGCGCCGGTCCAGTCGGGCAGCGACGAGGTGCTCGAGTCGATGCGCCGTCAGCACCGCGTCGACAAGTTCCGCGAGATCGTGGAGACGTTCGACGACCGGCTGGACCACTGGACGCTCTCGACGGACTTCATCGTCGGGTTCCCCACGGAGACGAGCGACGACCACGAGCGGTCGATGGACCTCCTCCGGGAGGTCCGCCCCGAGAAGATCAACGTCACCCGCTTCTCGAAGCGCCCCGGCACCGACGCCGCCGAGATGAAGGGCCTCGGCGGGACGGTAAAAAAGGAGCGCTCGAAGGCGATGTCCGAGCTGAAGATGGACGTCGTCGGCGAGGCCTACGCGGAGCTGGTCGGGACCACCCGCGAGGTGCTCGTCGTCGAGGAGGGGACCGGCGACTCGGTGAAGTGTCGCGACTCGGCGTACCGACAGGTGATCGTCCAGAACGCCACCGACCACGGGCTCGAACCGGGCGACGTCGCGACCGTCGAGGTCACCGGCCACAACACCGTCTACGCGTTCGGCGAGCCGGTGTAGCCCCGCCGCGGATCACCGGTCGAGGTCCGCTACCGCGGCGTCTCCGTCCCCCACTTCTCGATGGCCGTCGCGAGCGCCGGCTCCCGCTCGGCCGCGGCTTCGATGTCCTCGCCGGCGGCCGCCGCGTCGACGGCGGCCCGAAGGGCCTTCGCGCCGGCGTGGGTCCCGTCCGGATGGCCGTGGATCCCGCCGCCGGCCTGGATGCACAGCTGCGTGCCGAGCCGGTCGACGAGCTCGGGCACCAGTCCCGGGTGGAGCCCGCCCGAGGCCGTCGGCAGCACGTCCGCGAGGCCGTACAGGTCCGACCGGAGCCACTCGTTGATGCCGGCGGTGTCCTCGTTGGCCAGCTTGCCCAGGTCCGCGGTGCCCGTGTGGATCTGGTCGACGCCGCACAGCCGGGCGATCTGGGCGATGACGCGCATCGAGACGCCGTGGTCCGGCAGGCGGTCGAAGCCGGCGTGCATCGCCCGATGGGCGTGGATCGCGAGCCCGTGGCGGTCACAGCGCTCGCGGACCTGCTGGACCGCGGCCCACCCGCAGGTGACGACGTCGACCATCACGTACTCGCCGCCCGCCTCGGCGACCGCGTCGACGCGGTCGAGCATCTCCCCGCCGGGCGCGGTGACGTTGACCAGGTAGGACTTGCGCTCGCCGGTCTCCTCCTCGGCGCGGTCGCGCGCGTCGAGGCTCTCGGTGAGCCGGTCGTGGAACGGGTTGAACGCCTGGTCGGTGAGGTTCTCGTCGTCCTTCAGCAGGTCGATCCCCCCGGTCCAGGCCTGGTACCCGACCTCGACGTGCTGGTCGGTCGAGAGGCCGACCTTCGGCTTCGGGACCGTCGCGGTGATCGGCCGGTCCCCGGCGTCGAAGACCCGGTCGCGCACGGCGGAGCCGTACGCCGGCCCGGGGAACGACGTCGCCAGCGGCTCGGGCCACTCGCAGTCGCGCAGGCGGATCCGGTCGACCGCCTTCATCCCGAGGATGTTGCCGGCGATGCACGACAGCACCTGCGGCATGCTCCCCGGCTCGAACAGCGCCATCGGGTAGGCGACGCCGACGTCGTACCCCTCCCGCCGGTCCGTGCCCGGCGTGTCGCCGCCGACGCTCGTCGGCTCGACGTCGAAGGCGGTCGCCGAGAGGTCGGTCACCGACCCCTCGACCTGCAGCGCCGCCCACGTCCCGTTGGAGGACTCGGAGGCGACCCGCGACGCGGCCGCCTCGGCGTCCATGTCCGCCGCCGGCTCGACGTAAAACCGGCAGACGAGGTCGTCGGCCGTCGGCTCGTAGGACCGGTCCAGGAAGTCCTCGTAGGTGATTCCGACCATGTCCCGTGATTCGTCCGGCGGCCGTATAAAGGCTCAGGGCGGCGAGGCCGTGTCGACGGGTGGAGTCGCGTCCGTGGACGTGATCGCCCACGGAGACCGGGCTCCTCGACGGGAAAATCGTCCGCGAAAAATCGTTCGGGTCGGGTGGTTACTCGGCGTCCTCGTAGACCCACGTCGTGCCGGAGCGGGTCCAGTCGACGAGCTCGTCCTCCTCGAAGAAGAGGTCGATCTCGCGTTCGTTGGCGCCCTCGTCCTCGTGGTCGGAGGCGTGGATGACGTTGTGGCCCAGATCGAGCCCGAAGTCGCCGCGGATCGTGCCCGGGTCGGACTCGGCGGGGTCGGTCTCGCCGACCATCGCGCGGACCTGGCGGGTCGCGTCGGCGCCCTCCCAGACCATCGCGAAGACCGGGTCGGACGTGATGAACTCGACGAGCCCGTCGAAGAACGGCTTGTCGGCGTGTTCGCCGTAGTGTTCGTGGGCGAGCTCCTCGTCGATCTGCATGAACTTCGCGCCGACGAGCTGGAGCCCGCGGTCCTCGAACCGGGAGACGACCTCGCCGATCAGGCCGCGGTTGACGCCGTCGGGTTTGACCATCACGAAGGTGCG
This sequence comes from Halopenitus persicus, assembly GCF_900107205.1. Classification (GTDB taxonomy): domain Archaea; phylum Halobacteriota; class Halobacteria; order Halobacteriales; family Haloferacaceae; genus Halopenitus; species Halopenitus persicus. The sequence goes on from NZ_FNPC01000001.1 coordinate 459,771, forward strand.
CTCGTCGTGGTGGCTCATTCGTCCTCGCCCTTGGCGGCCTGCCCGGCCTCGGTCCACTCGAGGTCGCGGGCTTCACGGCCCATGAAGTAGTTCTTCTCCGCCTTCGAGTCGACGAAGTGGAGGATCGTTCCGTCCGTCTTCACGAACATCGTGCCCGTGCCGGGCTCGATCTCCTCGCCGGTGTAATCACAGGTGCGTGTCTCGACCATCGTCATTGCCCTCCGATCGAGTCGGCGTCACGCTGGGTCTCCCGCAGCTGGAGCACGTCGCCCACGCGGACGGGGCCCAGGACGTTTCGCGTGATGATGCGGCCCTGATTCGACCCTTCCTGGATGCGGCATTTGACCTGCATGGCCTCGCCGTGCATCCCGGTTTTGCCGACGACTTCGATGACCTCCGCGGCCGTCGAGTCGCCGGTTCCCTCTTCTGCGCTCATAACCGCTTATCGGAGTTCCTCGACCTTTCCGGCGATGTCCTCGACGTCGTCGGACGCCTCGCCGGCGTCGACGATCGCGGCCGCCGCGGAGCCGACCTCGAGGCCGGCCGCGTGACCGACGTCGTCCTGGGTCTCGACGAAGACGACCGGAATTCCCTTCTCCTCGGCGAGCTCGGGAAGGTGCATCACGATCTCCTCCGGCGAGACGTCCTCGGCGACGAAGGCGAGCTTCGCGTTGCCGCGTTCGACGGACTTGGTCGTTTCGTTCGTGCCTTTCTTTACCGTACCGGTGTCTCGGGCGACCTCGAGCGCGTCGAGCGCGCGGTCCGCGAGGTCGGCTGGGGTGTCGTAGTCTACGTAAACTGCCATAGTTGGTCACCGTTCCCCCTCGTGGGCTCGCGTGGCCGCGCCGGCGGTCGGTCCCTATCGGCGCGCCACATCATCAACCCCGAAGAGGCTGTGCCCCGTGATACTGCGGGATGGCATAAAAGGGCTTTCAAACCGCCCGGAGCGTGCGAGGCGGCTGCATGGCACGACCCCGATCGACTGTGAGCGGGGAGTGATTGGCCGCGGTCGAGGCACCTCGATCCGACCGCCGGCTAGAGCCCGAGGTACAGCTCCATCAGCTCGTCCTCCTCGGAGAGGTCCTCCGGCGGGCCGTGGAACTGCACCTCGCCCTCCGCGAGGATGTAGACGTAGTCGGCGAGCCGAAGCGCGGCCCGGACGTTCTGTTCGATCAGGATCACCTGCGCGCCCCGGTCGACCAGCCGCTCGATGAGTCCGAACGCGTCGTCGACCAGCCGGGGCGCCAGGCCGGCCGACGGCTCGTCGAGCAGGAAGGTGTCGGCCCCGGTCATCATCGCCCGGCCGAGGCTGACCATCATCTGCTGGCCGCCCGAGAGCTCGCGCGCCTTCTGGTCGAGTTTGTCCTCCAGGGCCGGGAACACCTCGAGCACCTCGGCCTTCCGCTCGGCGATCGCGTCCGCGTCGTCCACGGTGAACGCGCCGACGTTGAGGTTCTCCTCGACGGAGAGGCTGGCGAAGATGCCGCCGCCCTGCGGCAGCGTCGCGATGCCGTGGGTGACGATGTCCTCCGGCTTCTCGTCGGTGAGGTCGACGTCACCGTAGGTGATCGTGCCGTCCCAGACGGGGACGATCCCGTTCATCGTCTTCAGGAACGTCGACTTGCCCGACCCGTTCGGCCCGAAGATGCACGTCACGCCGTCGCGGCTCTCGAAGGTGATCCCGTGGAGCACCTGGTGCTGGTCGTAGCCGGCTTCGACGTCGGTCGCCGAGAGCGTCGGAACGTCGCCGGTCCGTTGGGCGCCGTCGAAATCGGCGCCGGCCGCATCATCCGAATCGGCCGCATCATCGGCGCCGGATCCGCCGCCGGTGACGTCGCTCATACCGGCACCTCGTCGTCCTCCGCGGTCGTTCCGCCGAGGTAGGCCTTCCGGACGTCCTCGTTCTGGGAGACCTCCTCGAAGTCGCCCTGTGCGATGTGGCGCCCGGAGTCGAAGACGGACACCGTGTCGGCGAGCGTCTTCATCACGTGCATATCGTGTTCGATGACGACGAAGGTCGTCCCCTCGTCGTTGAGCTCGTGGATGTGGTCCATGATCCGCTCCTCGAGGGCCGGGTTGACGCCCGCCGCGGGCTCGTCGAGCATCACGAGCTCGGGATCGAGCATCAGCACGCGGCCGAGCTCGAGCAGCTTCTGCTGGCCGCCGGACATCCCGCGGGCCTCGTTGTCCGCGATGTGGTCGATCTCGAGGAACTCGAGGATCTCCCCGACGCGTTCGCGTTTCTCCTCGCGGGAGCGACCGTCGTCGGTCTGGACCGCGAGCATGTTCTGCCGGACGGTCATGTTCTTGAACGGGGAGACGATCTGGAAGGTCCGCCCGAGCCCGCGCCGCGCGAGCCGGTGGGGCTCCCAGCCGGTCACCTCCTCGCCGTTGAAGTGAACCGACCCTCCGTCGGGCTCGTAGAAGCCGGTGACGGTGTTGAAGAAGGTCGTCTTCCCGGAGCCGTTCGGCCCGATGATCCCGCGGATCTCGCCGCGCTCGACCGCCAACGAGATCTCGTCGTTGGCGGTCAACGCGCCGAAGCGCTTCGTCAGGTCCGTCGTCTTGAGGATGGTGTCGCCGTCGCTCATAGTAGATCGAACTTCTCCCCGAGCTCCTTGAGGTTCTTTCGCACGTCGTCGCGACCGATCTCGCCGCGGAGGATCCCGATGATCCCGCTGGGCGCGAACAGCACCGTGATCATGATGAGGGTCCCGATCAGCGGCAGGTAGAACGTGCTCGATCCGAGGAACACCGACGAGAGGCGCTGGAGCAGGAACACCAACAGCCCGCCGAATATCGGCCCGGTCAGCGTTCCGAGCCCGCCCAGCAGCGCCATGATCACCATCCGATCGGTGACGATGGGCGCCAGAATGTCGTTCGGGTGGATGAAGACGATGTACCACGCGTACACCGACCCGAAGACCGCGGCGACGACACAGGAGAGCACGTACACCTGTCGTTTGACGCGGGTGGTGTCGATGCCGAGCGACTCGGCCGCGTCCTGGTCGTCACGCAGCGCCTTCACCCGGTAGCCGAACTCGTGTCGCTCGAACAGGACGTACGTGACGAGCATCGTCGCCGCACACAGCAGCAGCATCACGTAGTAGAAGAACGTCTCCGAGATCGCGAACGGGACCGCGATCCCGATGAACGTGTCCGGCGACCGCGGCAGACTCAACCCGAACGTCCCGCCGGTGATCTCGAGGATCAGCGCCGCCTGCTTGATCGACTCGGCCAGCGCCCACGTCGCGATCGCGAAGTACGCGCCCGTGAGTCTGAGCGTCGGCACCGCCACCAGGTACGCCAGGACGGCGGCCACGACGATCGCGAGGGCGAAGCCGACGACGAAGGGGTAGCCGAACTGCACCATCGCGATCCCGGCCGCGAACCCGCCGATGCCGAAGTAGGCGCCGTGGCCGAAGTCGAGGTAGCCGGCGTACCCGCCGATCATGTTCCACGACTGGGCCAGGCCGATCCACATCAGCGCGCCGAGGCCGATCCGCGCCCAGAAGGACCCGAACAGGAACGGCCAGGCGAGCAGCAGGACGCCGAGGGCGAGGAACCAGTAGCGGCGGTCGCCCGGCAACCGGTCGAGGACGGGGGCGGACCCGCTCATGTGGCCCACTCCCCCTTCCCGAGGATGCCGGCCGGCGAGACGAGCAACACGACGTAGATGATCGCGAACAGCACGAGCAACACCGCGTTCCCGCTGATGTACACCGCCGTGAACGACTGGGTGAGCCCGAGCACGATCCCCGCGACGATGACTCCCGGGAGGTAGCCCATCCCGGCGAGCACGACCATGAAGAACGCGAACGCCGTGTACTGCAGGCCCATTCCCGGGCTCGCGTTGAACGTCATCCCGATGAAGACGCCGGCGCTGCCGGTCAACGCGGCGTAGGCGCCGTAGGCGATCGACTGGTAACGGTTGATGTTGATCCCCATCAGCCTGGCGTTCGTCCGGTCCTCGGCGATCGCGCGGATGGCCATCCCGCCGCGCGTTCGGTACAGGTAGTACATGAACACGGCCAGGCCCGTCACGCCGAAGACGGCGGTCACCGTCCGGACCACGGGGAACGTCCCGAGTCCGGGAACCTCGATGCCGCCGGTCAGCAGCGAGGAGGGGACGTCCTGGCTGTTCGGGCCGAAGATCGTGAGCACCGACCCGCGGAGGAACGTCGCGAGCCCGAACGTGAAGACGAGCCCCATCAACAGCGGGTGGGGCCTATCGCCGGTCGTCACGTGGTGGATCAGCGGCTGAATGAGCGCGCCGACCGCGAAGAAGACGACGAGCACGATCGGGATCACGAAGACGCCCTCGGCGCCGAACAGGGGCGCGAGCACCGCGCCCATGAACGCGCCGACCATCACGTACTCGCCGACCGCGAAGTCGACGACCTCGAGCACGCCGAACGCCAGCGAGAAGCCGACGCCGATCGTGACGTAGATCCCCCCGAGCAGGAGGCCGTTGATCACGATCTGCGTGAAGAGTCCAATATCGACCATTTAAAATGATGGCGAGAGGGGGTTACCGCTCGTCCCAGGCGGGGACGGGGTAGTTGGGCTCGCCGGTCGCGGCGTCCTCGGGGCCGACGATCGTCGGCGATCCGTCCTCGCCGAGCTGGATGAGGAGGGTTTGCGTGTTGATGTTGTTGTGGTGGTACTCGCCGCCGACCTCGAAGGTGACGTTGCCGTAGAACGTGTTGACCTCGATCTCCTCGAGGATGCCGATGAGCTCGTCCTTGTCGTCCTGGGAGAGCGGCGGGGCCGCGTTGAGCTCCTTGAGCGCCTCCTGGTAGACGATCCCGGCCGCGGTCGAGCCGGCCTGCGTGTAGTCGGGCGCGGAGCCGTACGCGGCCTCGGCCGCGTCGGCGTACGCCTGCGGGGAGTCGAACAGCACGCCGCCGGACCGGTCGACGCTCGGGATCCACACGGTCGCGCCGAAGGTGTAGGGCGCCTGGGCGCCGGCGCCCTCCTTGTACGATCCCGTGTTGACGCCGTAATGCATCAGGAACCCGTTCGGGGTGTACCCGAGCTGCGAGGCCGCGCTGACGAGGTCGACGTGGCTCCCGATGTGGCCGCCGTGGAGATGCAGGTCCGGGTCCGCGTTCTGCGCCGCGCTCACGACGTTCGTGTAGTCGGTGTCGCGCGGGAACAGCTCGTAGTTCTCGACGGTGACCCCGGCGTCCTCGGCGGCGGTCCGCATCGAAACGGCGGTCGCCTCCGAGAACGGCTCGTTGACGCCCGTGACGTAGACCGACTCGGGCTGGGGCTCGAGGTTCAACAGCGCGGACGTCGCCTCGTTGCCGATGATGCTCACCGTCGGGATCGTCCCGAAGCTGTACTCGTAGCCCTCCTGCCAGATCTGCGGCGACTCGGCGCTGCCGGTGATGTGCGGGATCGAGTTCTGCTCCGCGATCGGACAGACCGAGAGGGTCACGTTGCTCGAGTACGGCCCGAGAAGGGCGTCGGCCCCGTCGTTGATCATCTGCGAGGCCGCGTCGGCGCCCGCCGAGGGGTTCGACTGCGCGTCGGCGTACTCGACCTCGACCTCGTAGGTGTCGCCGCCGATCTCGATCCCGCCCTGCTCGCGGTTGATCGTGTCGGCCCACATGTCGTAGCCGCGCTGGGTGACTCCGCCGCCGAAGCGGAGGTCGCCCGACAGCGACGTGACCGCGCCCAGCAGGAAGGTGTCACGCTCGGGGCCGCCGCCGAGACCGGCACACCCCGCGAGCCCCACGGTGGTTGCCGCAGCCCCGACGCTTTTCAGGAACGTTCGACGATCGTCGTGTTTTCGTGGCATAGGTACACTTTCGCATATGAGTCGCACTACATAAGCGTTTATGCTGTGAACGACTTTTGTGTGGAAATCATCGGAAAACGTCAAACGGCGTGTCAATATCCGGATGGAAATGGAACGGGATCCACGGATCGGACCGACGGCCGTCGGCACCGGCGGTCCTCGGTCGTTGACTACGTCCGGTTTTGGCCACGAACCGACCGGCCACGAACCGACCGGCCACGAACCGACCGGTCACGAACCGACCGGCCACGTCGATCCCTTTTATTCGATCCGTCACGTACGACCGGTATCCGATGCCGCGTCTTCTCCATCACTCCGACGTCGAGAACGTCTTCGACACGCCCGAGCGGGCGGCCGCGCTCGCCGGACGGCTCCGGGCACTCGACGGCCCGGACGCGATCGTCGTCGGCACCGGCGACACGGTCGCGCCGGGCGTCTGCTCGCTGGTCACGCGCGGCCGGCAGGCGGTCGACTTCTACGCGGCCGCCGGCACGCGGCTGGAGACGTTCGGCAACCACGAGTTCGATTACGGCCCCGACGCGCTCCGGGAGATCGTCGCCGCGTCCGGCCCGACGTTCGTCTCCGCGAACGTCCGCGACGCGGACGGCGAGCCGTTCGGCCGCGCGGAGGGCGTCGTCCCGGCCACGGTGCGAACGGTCGACGGCGACCGGGTCGGGTTCGTCGGCGTCACCGACCCGGCGACCGATTCGTTGAACCCGTCCGCGGCGTCGCTGTCGTTCACCGACCCGATCGCCGCGGTCGAGCGTGCGGTCGACCGGCTGACCGACGAGGCGGATCCCGACCACGTCGTCGTCCTCTCGCATCTCGGCGGCGGGGACGAGGAGCTGGCCCGGACGACCGACGTCGACGCGATCCTCGGCGGGCACGTCCACGACCGCCGGGTCGACGTCATCGACGGAACCCTCCTCGTCCGGCCGGGGGTCAACGGGCGGGCCGTCGCGGAGGTCGAGCTGTCCGGATCCGGGACGCCGACGGCGCGCCTCCACGAGCGCGACGGCGCCGATCCGGTTCCGAAACTCCGGGCGACCCTGACCGACCGGCTGGAGCGGGCGGCCCTCGACGAGGTCGTGGCCACGGTCACGGAGCCGATCGAGCGCGGCGACGCGGTGGTCCACGGCGGAGAATGCCGCGTCGGGAACTTCGTCGCCGACGCCTTCCGGTGGGCCGTCGACGCCGACGTCGGGCTCTCGAACGCCGGCGGGATCCGGTCCGGGGACCCGATCGCCGGCGCGGTCACCAAGGCGACGTGCATCGGGCTCGTTCCGTTCGAGGAGCCGGTCGTCCGCGCCGCGGTGACCGGGACGGAGCTGCGGTCGATCCTCCGCGAGATGGCCGCCCCGGACGTCGACTTCGGCGCGGACGACTGGTGGCACGGCCACGTCTCGAACGCGCGGGTCGTCTGGGACGCGGACGCGGAACGGCTCCGCGAGGCGACCGTCGGCGGCGACCCGATCGACCCCGACGCGACGTACACGGTCGCGACCTCCGAGTACCTGCTGCACTCCGACCACGAGTTCCCGACGCTCGAGGAACGACATCGCGCCGGCGAGGGCGGGATCCAGTACGAGGAGCTGTACCGGTACGCGGCCGAACGCGGCGTCGATCCCGCGATCGAGGGTCGGATCCGGATCGTGCACGGAGCCGACCCCGCACGGGCGGATACGTGATGGGTCAGCCGTCCCGGAAGCGGCACGACGCGTCGGGGAACGGCAGGGTCTTGTAACGGGCGCTCGAGGGGTCGGACATGACCCTGGTCGTGGTCCCGGTTCGGTACCCGCTGACGAGCAACTCCGCGGCCACGCTCCGGGAAGCGGCCCGGATCGCCGAGGACCGGGACGCCGCCCTCACGGTTCTGCACGTCGATCTGTATCAGGACAGCCACAACGTCACCCGCATCGACCTGAAGCGGGCGGTCGAACGGGAGCTCGGGCCGATCGACCGGGCGCGGTACGTCGTTCGCAAGGGATTCCTCGTGGAGGAATCGATCCTCGAGGAGGTCGCCGCGGAGGACGCCGACGTCGTCGTGATCGGCTCCCGGCAGGCGAGTCGCTGGCGGCGAACGCTCCGGAAGGTGTTCTCCGATCCGGACATCGACGAGTTCCTGCGCGAGAAGCTCGACTGTGAGGTCGTGACGGTCGACACCTGACCGGGACGATTCCTCGACGCTGACCGGGACGATTCCTGACGTCTGGCCGAGACGATCCGCCGCCGGCGTCACTCGAACGTAACGTCCGGCAGCGTCGTCGTCTCCCCGAAGAGCCAGTCGGCGTGATCGACCGCGTACTCGCGGTGGTCCGACTCGATGTAGCCGAGCGCGTCCTCGACGACGACGGGCTTGAAATCGCGGAGCCCGGCGCTTCCCGCGGTATGGAGGACGCAGACGTTCGCCAGCGTCCCGCAGATGGCCAGATCGCGGATCCCGCGGGCGTTCAGCCACCCCTCGAGTTCGGTCCGGTGGAAGGCGTCGTAGGTGTGTTTCTCGACGACGTGGTCGTCGCCCTTCACCGACAGCTCGTCGACGAGCTCGGCCTCCCAGGAGTCCTCCGTGACGTGTTCGCCCCATCGGTCGAACTCGTCGTAGTAGTGGGCGTTCTCGAACTGCTCGGGCGGGTGGACGTCCCGGGTGAAGACGATCCGGGCGCCCGCCTCGCGCCCGCGCTCGACGAGGTCGACGACCGGGTCGATCGCCGCCTCGCTTGGCGGCGCATACAGGCTTCCGTCCGGGTGACAGAACCCGTTCTGCATGTCGACGACGACCACGGCGGTCTCGGTCGGATCGAAGCGCATATCGATCGATCGACGGCGCGGTCTCAAAAACGGATCCCCCGGAGCGAATTCCTTTTAAATGAACCGTCCGGTGAGACCGATCCGGTCCTCCAGGACCTCACCGATCCGGCTGCCGTCGGGTAAGGTACTTACGCCCCTACGTTCATACCCCGGTATGCGACGGGTTCTCGGCCTCCTCGCCGCCGCGTTGTTGGTCGCCGCGATCGTCGGACCGGCCGCGGCGGCCGCCACGCCCGTCACGGCCTCCGGGCTAGCGGCCGACATCGACGGACCGGGGTCCGGAGTTGACCGGAGCGCAACCACGCCGGCCATCGCTGCCGATCCGCCCACGCAAGTCCGGCCGGCCAACGCCACCACGCAAGTCCGGCCGGCCAACACCACCACGCAGATCCGACCGGTGGACCCCGCCCAAACGGCGGAAACGTGTAACGCGACATCGAACGACGCGATCGGCTACTGGGAGGGGGTCTGTCACGACTCCGAGCTCGACGTCGACCCGAGTGACGGCCTGAGCGACGAGGAGCTGACGCGGCTCGTTCACCGCGGGATGGCACGGGTCGAGTACGTCCGCAACCGGAGCTTCAACCGGACGGTCCCCGTCGAGACGATGACGCGCGAGGAGTACACGACGATGATCTCCGGAAACGACTCGGCGTCCGGAAACGACTCGGCGTCCGGAAACGGCTCCGCGACCGGGAACCGAAGCGAGTTCAACCGGTGGAACGACCAGGTCTGGAAGGCGCTGTTCATCGTCGGCGAGGACGGCTCCTCCGAGGAGGCGATCCAGGGGACGCTCTCGGGGTCGGTCGCCGGGTTCTACTCCCCCGCCCAGGACCGGATCGTGATCGTGGTGCCCGAGGGCGAGACGCTCCGGATCAGCGAGGCCACGCTGGTCCACGAGCTGACCCACGCGATGCAGGACCAGTACCACAACCTCTCGCGACCGCGGTACGTCGGGGCAACGCAGGACTCCGACCTCGCCATCGACGGGATCGTCGAGGGGGAGGCGGCCTACGTCGAGAACCGATACCGCGAGCGGTGTGAGACCGGCGAGTGGGAGTGTCTGCCGGCTCCGAACGACGGCGGTGGTGGGAGCAGCAGCGGCCCCGCGAACTGGGGCGTGTATCTGACGGTGTTCCAGCCGTACTCCGACGGTCCCGCCTACGTCGCCGAGATCGTCGAGGAGGAAGGATGGAGCGGCGTCGACGAGCGAATGGAGCACCCGCCCAACGCGACCGCCGAGACGATCCACCGCGAGCCGCGTCGCCCCGCGAACATCACGTTCACCGACACCGCCCGGAACGGCTGGACGACCTACCCCGACCAGGGCGTGAACGGGTCGGACACGGCCGGCGAGGCGTCGATGTTCACGATGTTCTGGTACCAGAACCGGCAGTACGGCGCCGACACGTTCGACTGGCGGGCGACGTTGACGGACACGTCCCATCCCGAGTCCGTCTACAACTACGACCATCCCTCGACGGCCGGCTGGGCCGGCGACCGGCTGTTCCCCTATCGGAACGACGAGGGAGCGACCGATCGAAACGGCTACGTCTGGGTGACCGAGTGGCGGACGGCGCTCGACGCCGCGCAGTTCCACGCGACCTACCGGCAGGTGCTCGCGGCACACGACGCCGTCCACCGCGAGGACGGCACGCGGTACGTCGCCGACGGCGGCTTCAGCGGCGCCTACGCGATCGAGCGGAACGGGACCCGGGTGACGATCGTCCACGCGCCGGACTCCGATGCCGTCTTCGATCTCCGTCCCGCGATCGATCCGGTACAGCCGATCGATGGAGGCGCGACCGTCACACCGCTGTCGCCGACGATCCCGGACGACGGAACGCCGACGGCCGAGCCCGCAACGTCCGAGGAGGAAACCGATCCGACGGCGGAGGAAACGCCGGGGTTCGGGATCGCGGCCGCGCTCGCTGCGCTCGCCGCACTCACGGCTACGGCGCTGCTCGCGAGACGCCGCCGCGGATGAGCTGCGGGTGAGCAGCGAGCCGAGTGGCTTTTTCCGGCCGCGGGCGAAGGGCCGGTATGAGCGAGTTCGACATCGTCGGGGCCGACGCGATCCGGGCGGGCCGGGCGACGGACGCGTATTTCGACCGGACCGAACGGGTGCTCGAGGCGTCCGACCGGAACCCCACCGTGGTCGCGGAGGTGACCGCCGACCAGTTCCCGGACGGGGACTTCGAGCTGTTCGCGGGCCTCGAGAACGCGGCCGAGCTCCTCGCCGGGCTCGACGTCGACGTCGACGCGATCCCCGAGGGACGGCTGTTCGACGGCGGCCCAGTGATGCGGATCGAGGGGCCGTACCTCGCGTTCGCGCGCTTCGAGACGTCGCTGCTGGGGTTCCTCTCACACGCCTCCGGGATCGCGACCGCGGCGCTCGACTGCCGGACCGCGGCGCCGGACTCGACGGTGCTGTCCTTCGGCGCGCGCCACGTCCATCCCGCGATGACCGCCACGGTCGAACGGTCGGCGCTCGTGGCCGGGTTCGACGGGTTCTCCCACGTCGCGGCCGGGGACGTGATCGGGCGCGAGGCCTCGGGGACGATGCCGCACGCGCTGGTGATCTGTTTCGGGAACGGGAACCAGGAGGCGGCCTGGCGCGCCTTCGCCGACGAGGTCGACGCCGACGTGCCGCGGATCGCGCTCTGTGACACGTACTCCGACGAGAAGGACGAGGTCATCCGGGCCGCCCGGGAGCTCGGCGACGACCTCGACGGCGTCCGCCTCGACACGACCGGATCACGGCGCGGCGACTTCCGACACATCGTCCGCGAGGTGCGGTGGGAGCTCGACGCGCGCGGCCACGAGGACGTCGACGTGTACGTCTCGGGCGGGCTCGGCCCCGCGGACCTGCGGTCGCTGCGCGACGTGGCGGACGGCTTCGGCGTCGGCGGCTACGTCTCGAACGCCGATCCGGTCGACTTCGCGCTCGACATCGTGAGCGTCGACGGCGAACCGGCCGCGAAGCGCGGCAAACTCTCCGGGCGCAAGCAGGTCTACCGGACGCCCGAGGGCGGCCACCACGTCGGGCTGGCCGACCGCGAGGGCCCCGCGGACGGGGAGCCGCTGTTGGCGCCGCTGATCAGGGACGGGGAGATCGTCGCGGAACGGACGTTCGACGTCGACGCGGCCGCCGAGCGAGCGCTCGCGGACGCCGAGCGGGTCGGGTACGGGTCCAAAGAGTAGTCGTCGACCGGGGTGAGCCGCGACTCACTCGGCCGAGAACGCCTCGACCGCGCCGCCGTCCTCGCGCTCGCGGAAGACCTGGCCCTCGATAAGCGTCACCATCGTGTCCTCCTCCTGCCAGGCGGTCGGCGGCAGCTGTGCCTTTCGACAGGCGCGCGAGAGGAACTCCGCCTTCGACCAGTCGTTCTCGACGGGCAACATCGGATACATCCAACCGTGGTTCCCCCCGGCGTCGATCGCCACGCCGTGGACGCCGAGTTCGAGGTCGGCGATCGGGTCGTCCGTGAGCGTCGTTCGCGAGACGATACACACCGAGATCTGCAGCGAGTCGAGTTCCTTGGGGCCGACCTCGGTGCCGCAGGAGTCGTCGGAGGCGGCGGTGATCGCCGCGTCGACGATGGCGTGGCCGAGCTGGTCGCCCTCGCTGTAGGTCCCCGCACAGCCGCGGAGCCGGCCCCGGCCGCGCGTCGACTGGAGGCGGACGAACGCGCCGGTCCGGTTGTAGAAGGCGTCACGCATGCTGCCCGGCTGTTCGCGCTGGCCGTGTCGTACGAACGATTCGACCGATTCGCGCGCCAGTTCGACCGCTCGCGCGCCGTCCTCGTAGGAAAGCCGAACGGCCTGGACCTCGGACATATCAGTGTACAGGCGGGCGGACGACTTGAACGTGTTCCTTCCGCGTGAACGATGATGAAGGATCCGATCCCGGCGGCGGACGGCGCTCAGGGAAGGTATCGAACGCTCACCACGCCGGGCGCCGAGCGGACCTCGACGCGGTTCACGCCCAACCTGGCGGCGCGGGCGAGCGTTCCCTCGCGGTCCTCGAGGACGTCGGCGACCGCCTCCTCGGTGGTCCCCTCGGGCACCGTGAGCACGTGCAGCTCCCCGACGCCCGCGCGCGGCTCCCGCGTGAGCTCGCCGACCGGCTGGTCGTCGGCGATCGATCGCTCCTGGGTCGTCGGCGGCTCCCCGCTATCCTCGATGGGAACGGTCCACCGCCGTTCGACCGCGACGACCTGATACGCCACCTCGAGCGGCGGATCGGGCGCGATCGTGGCCTCGATCACGTCCTCGGCCTCGACGCCGGGGTTCGAGCTCACGGTATGCACCTGGCCGTCGTGGACGTCCCGGAACACCGCCGAGTCCGCGTCGGCGTGAGTGACGAGGAAGGTTCCGGTTTTGCCGTCCGCGGGGGCGTCATTGCCGTCCGCGGGGGCGTCATTGCCGTCCACGGAGACGTCGTCACCATCAGCCCCGCTCCCGCCGGAGGATGGCGCGGGGGTCTCGTCGTCGGTCATACGCCCGGGTAGGCGGTCGACCCTTTTCGGGGTTTCGAGCCACGCCCCGCGATCCGGACGAAAGCGAGCGACACGGGAGGGAGAACCGTTCACGCGCCGAGCCGTCGGTGGACGAGGCCCATCGCCGCGGCGGCCACGAGCGGCGGGAGGATCCCGAGCAGCGGGTGGGCGGCGTACAACAGCTCCAGCAGCGCCGAGTCGGTCGGAGACTGGAACTCGGGCGGCGCGGAGATCACGAGCGCGAGGTACAGCGACGCGAGGAACGCGTACCCGCAGGCCGCAAGCGCCTGGTCGTACCGCGGGTGGACGTCGCTTCCGAGACGGTGGCGCCGCGCGACCAGCAGGACCGGGGCCACGAGCGGGCCGACCGCGAGGAATCCGACGAGCACGAACAGCGACCGCGAGAACGAGACGAGCCCGCCGCGGACCAGTTCGGTGGTCCGGGCCAGCTCGACGACCAGCCCCATCGCGACGACGAGGGCGACGAACAGCGCCGCGAGCGACCCCACGAGCCAGTAGACGCGGAAGAACCACGAGTCGCTGGCGCGAACCGCGTACGGGAACGCGCCGAGCGCCCCGCGATACGCCTCGGTCATCGTCGACGCTTGGAGTCTGCGAGCGATAAACCCCGCGACCTCGGTCCGACCCTGACCGGGGCGAATCGGTCGAACCGGACCGGGCGTGAGGGGGAGATCGCCGGCGAAATCGTCGAGGGAACCCGGGATCAGAACGCCTGCAGCTCCTCGAGAACCGCCGCTGCGGAACCGTCGTCGATCGCCTCGCGTGCCGCCGTCAGCCCGTCCGCGAGCGTGTCGACGTCGTCGCGGGCGTAGATCCGGAACGCCGCGTTGAGCGCGATCGCGTCCGCGAAGCGGTCCGTCCGATCGCCCGCGAGGACCGCCTCGGTGATCGCGGCGGAGTCGGCCGCGACGTCGTCGACCGCCAGGTCGTCCGTCTCGAAGTCCATTCCGTACTCCGCGGTCTCGATCTCGTAATCGGTGAACGTCGTGACGTCGTCACCGTCATCGGCGGCGTCCCCGGCAGCGTCAGCGTCCTCGTCGACGGCGTCGGTATCGCCGGCAGCATCGGCATCGCCGGCCCCGTCCGAAGCGCCGGCTGCCCGCCAATCGGCCACCTTCGTGTAGCCGGGGCGGATGTCGTCGTATCCCTCCATCCCCTGGAACATGATCACCCGATCCAGGTCGTGGAACCGGCTCGCCGCGAACGTGTCGCAGATCTTCTTCGCGAACGCGAGGTGGTAGAAGGACCCCAGGTGGACGTCCGCGCCCGCGGGGTTCGCGAGCGTCTCGATCGTGTTGACGAAGGTGCGAACGCCCATCCGATCGCGCCGGTCGTGGAGGGCGTCGATCGCGGGGTTAAACGCCGGCTGGTAGTAGAAGCCGAACCCGGTCTCGTCGACCATCGCCGCGGAGTCGCGGGGGGTGAGCTCGGTCGCGACGCCGAGCTCGTCGAGGACGTGTTTGTAGGCGTCCTGTTTTTGGGTCGGCACGCGGTCGCCGGAGTGGGCGACGACCGGGGTGCCGGCGGCGGCGGCGACGATCCCCGCCGCGGCGCCGAGGATCGCCGTGTCGCCCTTCCCGTCGTAGTTGGCGCCGCAGTCGACCGGGTCCGCGTCCGGCTCGGCGTAGTCGACGCGCTCGCACATCACGTCGGTGAAGGCCGCCAGCTCCTCGGGGACGTTCTTCTTCCAGCGGTTGGCGAGCCAGAACGCGCCCAGCGTCGTCGGATCCGGCTCGTCCGCCAGGATGCGCTCGAACGCCTCCGTCGCCTGCTCGCGCGTCAGGTCCGCGGCGGATTTCGGACCTGACCCGCAAACCTCGGTCATCAGCCGTTCGAGGGGCCACTCGCCGAACTCGAGGGTCGCGTTCGCCATACGCCGACTTCGGGCGCCGGGCGCAAAAGCGTCCCGTTCGCCGCCGGCGCGTCGCCGATGACCCCGGCGTCGTCCGGACGTTCCCCGCGTCGGGGCCCGGAATCGGGCCCGGATCACGTCGGACGGAGCAAGACCCGCCTCGACAACGAAACGCGCCCGCTCCGAAAGCCGTAGATACGCGGCGACCCTACCGGGGATAATGAGCCTCGACGCCGACTGGCGTGCGGACCTCGACGCCGTCGACGCCGCGCTGATCGACGGGTACCAGAGCGGCTTTCCGGTCGTCGACCGCCCGTTCGAGACCGTCGCGGACGCGATCGCCGCGGAGACGGGTCACGACGTCGACGGGGAGGCGGTCCTCGAGCGCGTTCGTAGCCTCCGGGAGGCGGGCGTCTTTCGCCGGTTCGGCGCCGTGTTAAATCCGCCCGTCATCGGTTCCTCGACGCTGGCCGCGGTACGGGCGCCGGAGGACCGGTTCGATGAAATCGCCGCGACGGTGAACGGTTATCGGCAGGTGAACCACAACTACCGCCGCGACCACGAGTGGAATATGTGGTTCGTCGTCACCGCCGGCTCCCGGGAGCGGCGCGACGAGATCCTCTCCGAGATCGAGTCGGAAACCGGGTGCTCGGTGCTCGCGCTCCCGATGCTGACCGACTACTACATCGACCTCGAGTTTCCGGTCGTCAACCGGGACCGGTTCGCCCGCGAATCCGTGGCGGGGACGGACGCCTCGGCGACCCGGATCGCCGAGGACGCGCGCGGCGACCTGTCGCCGCTGGAGGCCGACCTCCTGATAGCCATCCAGGACGGCCTCCCGCTCTCGGCGACGCCCTACCGGGACGTCGCCGCCGGGATCGACGCGTCCCCGGCGGACGTCAGGGACGCGATCGAGCGACTGCTGGCCGACGGCTGCATCAAGCGGATCGGCTGCGTCGTCAACCACGTCGTCACCGGCTTCCGGAACAACTGCATGGTCGTCTGGGACGTGCCGGACGACGACCTCGACGCGTACGGCGAGCGCGTGGGCAGCCTCCCGTACGTGACGCTGTGTTACCACCGGCCGCGTCGCCCCGAACACGACTGGCCGTACAACCTGTTCACCATGATCCACGGCCGGGAGGCCGACGCGGTGGACGCCAAGATCGACGAGCTCGCCGCCGACCACCTGCCGGTCCCCCACGAGCGGCTCTACTCGACGGAGACGCTGAAGCAGACGGGTGCGCGCTACGAGGACCTCCTCGCGGAGTAGCCCGGTTCCCCTCGCGGAGGAGCCCGGTCTCCCTGATAAAGGAGCCCGCGCCACCGTCGTCGGCGACCGACGACTATTCGTGTTCGCTCGGCGAGCCTCCGATATGCTCACCTACGTGACGACCAATCCGGGGAAGATCCGGGAGGCGGAGTCGTACCTCCCCGACGAGTCGATCGACCGGCTGGCGTACGATTACACCGAGATCCAGAGCGACGACCTGGGCCCGATCGCCGCCCACGGCGCCCGCGAGGCGCACCGACACGCCGGTGAGCCTGTCGTGGTGGACGACGCCGGACTGTTCATCGAGGGGCTCGGCGGATTTCCCGGCCCGTACTCCTCGTACGTCGAGAACACCCTCGGCGTCGAGGGGGTCTGGGAGGTCGCGTCCGAACTCGAGGACCGGCGCGCGGCCTTCCGGTGCGTGCTTGCCTACTGTGACGGCGAGGGGTTCGCCGCGACGCCGGACCCGATCGACCGCGAGGACCGCGTCGTCGCGGCCGCGGCCGGCCCCGACGACGACGCCGACCGGGCCGCGCTGCCCGTCAAGCTCTTCGAGGGATACGTCCCGGGGACGATCGTCTCCCCGCGCGGCGACGGCGGGTTCGGCTACGACCCGATCTTCGAACACGACGGCACGACGTTCGCGGAGATGGACACCGAACGGAAGAACGCGGTCTCCCACCGCGGCCGCGCGCTCGCGAAGTTCGCCGAGTGGTTCGCCCAGCGGTAGCGGTTCGCCCGGCGGTTCCCGCCGGCAGTCGACCGCCGCCGGTCCGGCGGCGGAGGTATATGTGGGATCGGGCGCCACCCGACCGCGTGCCCGCCTTGCCGGCCTCGGCGTCCACGCGGTTGCGCGACACGCAGCGTCGAGGAAGGGTGCGATCCACCCGCAACGAGTGCGTGTCGCCTGTTCGCCACTGATGTCGACCGCCGTGGAAACGAGGAGTCGGATCGCGGTCGGGTCCACGACGACGAATCCGTGAACGGGAGCCGCTGGACGGGTCAACCCTCACGACTGCGGCGTCATTCGGCTACTCGCGCGGATCGCGGTCGGGGCCCGGATACTCCCCCCCTACGACCGTCGGATAAACCCGTTCCGGGTCGAACACGGCGACGAACGCTTGCGGCTCCCGAACGCTGATCGGAACCCGATCGCGAATCGCCACTCCGGCCGCGGCGCTCGTGAGTGCCGGATCGAACGAGAGCACGTGCATCGCGCCGCCGTGATAGGCCGCGGCGAGCGCGGGGTGATCCCCCGGCGGTTGCTCGACGAGCACGATCCGGTCCGCCGCGAGCGCGTGCCACGCGGACGCGAGGGCCGGATCGGCGAGGTCGGCGATGACCGCTCGTGCGTCCGCGAGGAGCTCCGGGGTCGCGACGAGCGTGAGCCACGAATGGCGCCGGACCGTATCCAGCGCCGCACGCGCCGCTCCGCCGACCAGGAGATCGGCCGCCAACACGTCCGCGTCGGCGACGATCCGGTCGATGTCTGGGCCATCATCGCCGTCGGCAGTCGACGCGTCGCCGTGATCGGGGGCGTCCCCCGTTCCCGTCTTCGGCCGCGTTTCCTCCTCCGGCCGCGTTTCCTCCTCCGGCCGCGTTTCCTCCTCCGACCCCATCGAGCGTCGGCGCTCGAGCACGGTGCGGACGTCCGCGACCGTCTGTTCCGCGGAGTGCCGATCGAAGAGGTCACCCCAGTGCACGCTCCGTCGAAGGGTGCGGGCGACCATCCCGTTTACGGACTGCGTGGATTCGGCGACTCCACGGGCACGGAAGGTTCCGAGCAGCGACCGCGATCGTCAGGTGGCCGCCGCGCGTCTGACGTGGATTTATGGTCGTCGCGGCGACCGGATCCACCGGGCGCGTACCATCCGCAGTTCCCCCATCCTCACCCCGCGCGCCCCTCCGTCACACGCTCGTTCGGAACGGTCGCACTCGTTCCGACCGGCGTCTCAGCCGAGGAGCGTCGACTCGACGTCCTCGATCGCGCCGGTGACCGCGAGGATCGCCAGCCGGTCACCCGTCTCGACCGCGGTGCCTGGAAGCGGGATCGTCAGCGGGTCGCCGTCACGACCGTGCGCGTAGATGCGTCCGTGGTCGCCGAGGTCGATCTCGTTGACGTGGTCGCCGACCACCGGTGCGTCCGCGTCGATCCGCACCACGATCAGCTGTAACCCCTCGGTCAGATCCCCGAGCGCGTTGAAGTCGCCGCCGAGGATCGCCGTCTTCGCGCCGGCGGCGCCGAACCGTTCGGGGTAGATGACCTCGTCGGCGTCCGCCTCGTATCGGTCGTACACCTCGGGGTCGACGTCCTCGCTGAGACGCATCACGGTCCGGCAGCCGTACTCGGAGCCGATCCGACAGATCCGGTGGTTCGTCTCGACCGTGCCGGTGAGCCCGCCGACGGCCGCGACCTCGTCGATCCCGCCCGTCTCGAGCACGGAGCGGTCGCCCCCGTCGCCCTCGATCGTCGTGAACCCGCGCTCCCGAGCTCTGAGTACCTTTCCGTGGTCGTCGTCGACGACCGTCACCTCGTGGCCCTCGGCATCGAGCACCCGCGCGGTTCGTGCACCGACCCGTCCGAATCCGACGACGAGTATTCTCATACGTCGGCGTACGGCAACCGGCGTCAAAAACCTATGTGAGAAAGTACCACCCATAGGAAGGGTCGGTCACAGGACGAGTCGCGACGGCCGCACGACTCCGAAAACGCGTCGATTCCGTCGGTGCATCGGCCGGGACTCGCCGACCCGAACGACTCACCGGGTCGAGCGGTAGCGGGCGACCTCGGCCCGGATGGCCTCGCGTTTCACGAGGAGGAACCCGGCGAAGATGAAGAGGAACCCGACGACGGTCGTCGGCGTGATCGTCTCCGAGAGGAACACCCATCCCGAAAGCGCCGCGAAGACGGGTGCGACGTACGAGACGAGATTGATCTCGATCGGACCGAGCCGGTCGAGGAGGTCGAAGAAGACGAGGAACCCGACCGCGCTGGCGCCGATCGACAGATAGCCCAGTGCGAGGACCGCCTCAAGGGACCAGACGACCTCGTCCATCGATTCGCCGAGACCGGCGGAGACGAGGTGCATGATCGCCGCGCCGATGGCCATCGACCACGCCTCCATCGTCTCGATCGGCAACTCGGCATCGACGGTGCGGGTGAGGACGGTGCCGAGCGCGAAGGCCGCGGCGGCAAGGAACACGAGCAGCTTCGGGATGGTTCCGTCGCCGAGGAGGTTTCCGGGATCCGGCCGCGTGAGAATGACGACGCCGACGAGACCGACGAGGAGCCCCACGGTTCCGAGGGCGGTCAGCCGCTCGCTCGGAAGAAGCCCGCGGGCGAAGACGGTCGTCAACACCGGCGACAGGCTGACGAGGACGGCGGCGACCGCGCTCGTCACGTGCGGATCGGATTCGCCGACGAACAGGAAGACGTGATAGGCCGCGATGAGGAGGACGCCGCCGATCGCGACGAGGGTCCACTCGCCGCGGGTTCGCGGGATCGGGTCGTCGACGACGAGGGCGGCGTACCCGAGCATCACGACCGCGGCGATGTCGTACCGGAACGCCGCGAACAGGACGGGCGGGAAGTACTCGAGCCCGGCGTTGATCGCCATGAACGCCGACCCCCAGAGGGCCGCGAGGAGGAGGAACAGGAGGAGGTTTCGGTAGCTGCTCACGTCGGCAGTGGGAGGGGGGACGTCCTGAGCGTTTCGAAGCCCGACGGCGGTCGACGTCCGGCGGCGTGCCGGAGCCGGATGACGGACCGATCCGGGCGAGGCGCGTCGATCCGCCGGTCAGTCCAACCCGCGATCGCGGACGGCCCGGATGACGTCCTGTCTGGCGATGAGCCCGACGAGCCGCCCCTCCGCGTCGACGACCGGGACGCGGTTCACGTCCGGGTCGCCGGCGAGCAGGTCGAGGACGACGTCGGCGTCGGCGTCGGGTTCAACCGTGACGACGTCGGTGGTCATCACCTCGGAGATCGGGCGGCCGGACTCGCGGACGAAGTCGAGGCCCGTGTCGATGTCGCCCCACGGAACGTCGATCTGGTAGGTGAGCGTGTCGACGAACGGCGGGAAGCCGATCGGGATCCAGAGGGTCTCGTCCTCGGGCTCGAAGAGGTCGACGAGATCCGACTCGGAGACTATCCCGAGGAGATACCGGTCGTCGTCGACGACCGGGAATCCCGAGAAGGAGACGCGTGCGAACCGCTTGAGCACGTCCGCCACGTCGTCGTCCGGCGACACCGTCCGCACGTCGGTGATCATCAGATCACGGGCCTGCATATCCTCCCCTCGGTCGGCCCGGAAGGTAAAAGGTCCGCCCGCGGGACCGATCGTTCTCCAGCCACGGATCCGGTCGTTCTCCAGCCACGGATCCGGTCGCTCATACGGCTCGAGGTTCGATCCGAAGGTATGACCGATGACTACGTGCGCCGGGTGCAGGAGAGCCGTGCGGAGAAGGACGAGTTCTTCGGCGACCACCCGCAGTCGCCGATCCCGCCGGAACGTCGCGATTCCTTCGACGGGCTGGCGTATTTCGATCCGGATCCGGACTATCGCGTCCCGGCGACCGTAACGGTCCACGACGACCCGGAGCCGGTCGAGCTCGAGACGACCGCCGGCCCGAACGTCCGGTATCTTCGGGTCGTGACCTTCTCGTTCGAGCTGCACGGGACGGACCTGACGCTCGCGGCGTACCGGCAGGAGGGCGAGCCGGACGCCGCCCTGTTCGTCCCGTTCCGCGACAAGACGACCGGCCAGGAGACGTACCACAACGGCCGCTACATCGAGCTCGAACCGGACGAGGATCTCGCCGACGGCGACGAGGTCACGATCGACTTCAACCTGGCATACAACCCGTTCTGTGCGTACACGGAGACGTTCTCGTGTCCCCTCCCGCCCGAGGAGAACTGGCTCGAGGTCGCCGTGTATGCGGGTGAGCAAACGCCGCCTTGGTGATTCATCGCCGAAGATCGTCGTCCGAAGCTACGCCCGAAGCCGCCGTCCGGTGACCGTCACCCGGAGCCGCCGTCCGGTGACCGTCACCCGAAGCCGCCGTTTGGACGTCGCCGGCGAGGAGCGCATCCGCGGAATTTTCAGTCGCCACGGCGTGCCACAACGTATGGCTACCGATCCCACGGATCAGGATGCTGATCCGACGCGGATCCGCGTCATCGTCGTCCACGCCGACGACGTCGTGACCGCGCTCGAGGCACGGGAACGGGGCGGCCGACGGACGGTGCTCCGGGTGACGCCGCCCTTCTCGGGACGAATGCGTGCGCGGCTGCACGATGCGGCGGCCACCGCGTCCGGTCCGGCGACGAACGACCGGGATTCGGGGGCATTCTCGGCCGGAGCGGTACACGTCGATCCCCGGTCCCTCGTCGTCGATCCGCCGCCGTATCCCGATCCGGATGAGACCGAGGACCGGCTCCGCGACCGTGGCGCCTACGACGTCGAGACGCATCGGGAGCGACACGCCGCCGCGGTCGCCGACTGGCGGGACGCGGTCCGCGACCGGATCGCGGAGACGGTGGCGATCGAGATCACTGCGGAGGCCCGATCGCGGACTCACGAGGTCAGAGTGAGCGCGTTGGGAACGTCGAGCGAGGAACGGGGCGGATTCTGAACGGCCGGAGAGAACTATTCGTCGTGGCTGGAGTCGCCGTGGTCGTGGTCGTGACCGTGTGACCCGGAACCGCCGTCGCCGACGATCTCCGCGCCCTCGCCCTCGATCATGTCCATGTTCTTCAGGTTGTCCCGCTCCTCGAAGTCCTCGACGGCGGCGACCACGTCCGCCTGGGTGAGGGTCATTCGCTCCTCGGTCAGCGCGCGGAGGACGGCCTCACGGAGGACCATCCGGAGGTCCGACCCGGTCAGTCCCGAGGTCAACTCGGCGATCGCGTCGGGGTCGAAGTCGGCGATGTCCATCTCCTGGGTGACGATCCGGAGGATGTCCGCCCGCATCTGGCGGTCCGGTTTGGGGAAGTTGACGATCTCGTCGAACCGTCGCCACGCGGCCGCGTCCAGCTGGTCCGGGTGGTTGGTCGCGCCGATGAGCAACACCTCGTCGCGGACCAGCGAGATGTCGTCGATCGACTTGAGCAGGGTGTTGACGGCGCGCTTGAGCGCGGCGTGTTCGTCCGACCGGCGCGTCTTCGCGACCGAGTCGAACTCGTCGATGAAGAGGATACACGGGGAGAGCCGCTTGGCGACCTCGAAGGTCTTCTCGACGTTCTTGGCCGTCTCGCCGAGGTACTGGCTCGTGATCATCGAGAGCTTCACCTCGACGAACGGCAGGCCGAGTTCGTGTGCGAGCGCTCTCGAGACGGTCGTTTTCCCCGTTCCGGGGGGACCGACGAACAGGAGTTTGCCGATCTCACGGAGGCCGATGCTCGCGAGGTACTCGCGGTGCTCGATCGCCTTGACGAGCTTCTGGATCTCGTCCTCCTGGTCGCCGGTGAGCACCAGGTCGTCGAGCGTCGTCTCGATCTCCTCCGGCGCGCGGACGTTGACGAGATCGAGCATCTCGGCGTCCTCCTCCTCGTCGAAGTACTCCTCGAGGAGGGCGTCGATCCAGACGCGGTCGGCGTGGATCGGACGGTTGTTGTCCCGCGCCGCCTCGTGGGTGACGGTCGTCTCGAGGTCCGCGTGGTCCTCGAGGGCGGCCGCGAGCGTCGGGTTGGTCGCGATCCGGTCGTCGTCGGCCCGCTCGTGAACCCACTCGAGGGCCATCTCGGGCTGGGTGAGCGAGATCTCGCCGGAGAAGTCGGTTCGCTGCGTGAACAGGAGGTCGGAGACGGCCTCCCAGGGGTGCTCGACGCCGGTCGCGGTTCGGACCGTCTCGTCGGTGGCCTTGAGCGGTCGTTCGACGCCGCCGGGGCCGTCCTCGCCCGGCGCGTCGGTCCAGAACACCTGTCGAAATCGCGGCGGAAGATCGTTCTCGTCGAGGTCGCGGCGGTCCGTATAGAGGTGTGTCGTCAACACGAATTCGACCACGTCGAGGGCCGGGTCACTCATCCCCCAAGGGTTGGGACGGGCGGCGTTTAAGCGCGTCGAAGCACCCGGGTCGAACGACGCGCTCGGAGCCGCCGACGGTCCGGATCGGAGGACCATAGCGGCGTGCAGTCCCCGTATTTAAGCCGGCGCCGGTCCGACCGATCGGTATGTCGCGGGATACCACTCCGGTGATCGCGGTCGCCCGGCGGACGCCGCAGGGGAAGGACGGCGGCGTCCTCAGCGAGGTGCGCAGCGAGGACCTGTCGGTCACGTTGATCGACCGGATCCTCGAGACGACCGGCCTCACCGCCGACCACGTCGACGACCTGATGTGGGGGGTCGCCCAGCAGCGCGGCGAACAGGACAACAACGTCGCGCGGGTCATCGCGCTGCTGTCGGAGCTCGGCGAGGGCGTGCCGGCGACGACGATCAACCGGTGGTGCGCCTCCTCGATGCAGGCGATCATCTCGGCCGCGGACGCGATCGCGGCCGGCAACCGCGAGTGCATCATCGCCGGCGGCGTGGAGAACATGTCCCGGGTGCCGATGGACACGAGCACCTACGAGGACCTCCATCCGGAGCTGTCCGAACGGTACGACGTCTTCCGGCTGCAGATGGGGATGACCGCCGAGACGGTTGCCGAGCGGTACGACGTGAGCCGTCGAACACAGGACGAATACGCGGTGCGGAGCCATCGACGGGCGGCCGAGGCCGCCGAGTCCGGTCGGTTCGACCGGGAGATCGTTCCCGTCGAGACGCCCGACGGGATCGTCGAGACCGACGAGGGGATCCGCCCGGACACCTCCCTGGAGGCGCTCGCCGAGCTGCCGCCCGCATTCACCGGGGACGGTACCGTCACGGCCGGGAACGCCTCCCAGATATCCGACGGCGCGGCGGCGACGCTCGTCACGAGCCGAGCCTTTGCCGCGGACCACGGACTCGACGTGCTCGCCGAGGTCGGCACGAACGCCGTCGCCGGCGTCGACCCGACCGTGATGGGGATCGGGCCCGTGCCGGCGACTCGCGGCCTCCTCGAGCGAGCTGGGACGGCGATCGAGGACTACGACCTGGTGGAGCTCAACGAGGCGTTCGCCTCGCAGTGCGTCCACTCGAAACGGGAGCTCGGGATTCCCGATGACCGATTCAACGTGAACGGCGGCGCGATCGCGATCGGACATCCGCTCGGCGCCTCGGGCGCCCGGCTCCCGGTGACGTTGGTCCACGAGATGAACGTCCGCGACGTCGACCGCGGGCTCGCGACGCTCTGTGTCGGGTTCGGACAGGGAGCCGCGATCGAGTTCAAACGGTAACGATCGGCCTCGGATGGGGTCCGGAAACCAGCGGACGACCTACCCGGAGAGGTCGCGTTTCGCCTGCCGGGCACGATCCGCCATCTCCGGATGCCCGTCGACGTCCGCCAGCGTCTCGACGGCTTCCATCGTCCGGATGGAATCGTCGAGGAACGACCGCACGTCGCCGGTGTACGCGTAGACCATATAATCGTCGGTCATCACGTCGACGATCGCGTTCGGTCCGAGTCCCTCCGCCCGCAGCTCGAGGAGATAGCGGGTGAACTTCCGCTCCGGACAGCCGCAGTAAGGGTTCTGGTCGCAGTCGCAATCCAGGAAGTCCTCGGCGAAGTCGAGGACCCGATCGCGGGTCGCCGAATCGAGGTTCGCGATCCCGTCGCCGGTGAACAGGAGATCGAGCGTCGCGCCGGCGAAGGCTCCCTTCGGCAGGCTCGCCTCCAGCTGGGAGGCCAGCTGGCGGTGGTTCTTCACGTAGATCTTGTCCGTGATCGCCACAGTTGGCTCGGAATAGACGTCGGGCGAGTAAAAGGGACGTGGTGTCGCACCGTCCACCGGATCGACGGAGGAAGGATGCCGCCGCCGTATGCTGAATCGTCACACGGAACGGAAAAAGTCGTAACGTATATCCGTCACACCGCGATAGATACGGCTGCGTGTCCGGGTTGGGGTAGTGGTTATCCTTCAGCCTTGTGGAGGCTGAGAGGCGGGTTCGATTCTCGCACCCGGACTCATAAATTAATTTATATTTTCTATCTCGAGTGAGTCCTTGGGATCGATACCGATCATATACTTTCACCGTACGGTGGAGATTGATATCGGATCGCGACCGTAATCGCGATATGGCTCACCGGTGTCCGACGTGCGATCGATCGTTCGAAACGAAACGCGGCCTCGGCGTTCATCATTCTCAGGTTCACGGCGAAAAACTACCGAACAGAACGTGTACGCACTGTGGATCCGACTTCCACAGCTCCCACGAAAAGAAATACTGTTCCGATGACTGTCTCGATGCTGCCGATCCGTATGGGGGCACGAACAACGGGAACTACCGCGGCGCGAAAACCGAAACGATCTGTGAGTTATGTGAAGCGACGTTCACGTACTATCCCTCCGAGAAGCCGGGAAAGTTCTGTCCGGACTGTGTGAAAGAGCGAAGGTGGCGAACACGCCCGAACGTGGACGGGGAACGGAATCCTCGCTGGAAGGGCGGCAAACGAACCATTACCTGTCACGAGTGCGACGAGAAGTTCGAACGTCATCCGAGCGAACTCGGCGACAAGGTGCACTTCTGTTCGATCGAGTGTCGGTCAGCCTGGCTCTCGGAGTCGTTCGCGGGGGAGGGACACCCGAACTGGAGGGGTGGAAGCGACCGGAACTACGGGCCGGGATGGGCGGCCGTTCGCCGGCAGGCGCTCGAGCGCGACGGGTATGCCTGCGTGAACTGCGGCACGACGCGGTCGGAGCTGGGTCGGAACCCCGACGTCCACCACCTTCTCCCGGTCCGGCTGTTCGCGGAGTCGGACCGCCACACGATCGCCGACGCCCATTACCTCGGGAACGTCGTGACGCTGTGTCCGGGATGCCATCGGCGGGCTGAATACGGCGGGATCCGCGAGACTCGGCTCCGTGAGGCGGCCGCGTTGACCGGCTGATTCCCGGATCGAGGAACGTAGCGACACGTCTCTCGGATGCTCGCCGTACGCCGAGACCGGACCACTAAGCTGACCCATACTGGTAAGTATCCACACGGCGATAGACATCATATGTCGGATGAACGAAGATCTGATCGGCTCACGGACGTGTACGCGGACCGTATCGGAACGCCACGGACTGACGACGAAGTGCGCGGCTACTGGCTGTTCGCGCTCGGGGTCGTCCTCACGTTCCTCGGCGTGATCCTGTATACGGCCGGCAACGCCGGCGGTTCGGGCCCGGGAGCGGTGAACTACGCGTACCGTCAGTTCGGCGTCGTGCTCAGCGGGATCGGAGCCCCGGTGGTGATGCTCGGGTCGATCGTTCGGTTCCCGCTTCGAAAGCGAGCGACCACGCTGGCGACCATCGGAACGGGGATCTGCGTCGTCGCGATCGCCTGGTTCGTGGTGGTGTATCCGGGAAGCTGGACGCCGGGCGCCGGGCATACGGGCGTGATGGCTCTCTACGCGCTCGGAATATTGCTCATCGCCCTCGCGGGAGCGATCGTCCCGATCGTCACCGACCCGGTGTACGAGGAACACGAGCAACTGCAGGAGACGGCCGCGGGGACGACGGCGGAGCTCGAGGAGACGGAGACCCGCGTTCGCGAGCTGGAGGAGGAGCTGGCGGCGACCGAGGGCGAGTTGGAGTCGGTCCGAAGCAGCCGGGCACGGTTCGAGCTGTACGAGGACGCGGCCGACGAGTACCGGTGGCGGCTCCGACACCGAAACGGTAACGTCATCGCCGACTCCGGGCAGGGGTACAGCT
This sequence comes from Halopenitus persicus, assembly GCF_900107205.1. Lineage (GTDB taxonomy): Archaea > Halobacteriota > Halobacteria > Halobacteriales > Haloferacaceae > Halopenitus > Halopenitus persicus. Next base: position 486,807 of record NZ_FNPC01000001.1, read on the forward strand.
CCCGGCAGAAGTGCCAACAGGGAATGCACAGCGTGATGCGGAACGCCCTCGGAGCGGGCGTGTTGCGGATCGAACCGGCCGCGTCGGCGGCGGACGGCGAGGCGGCGGACGACGGGGACGATGCAACCGACGGGGACGACGTATCCGACGAGGAGGACACGGCCGCGGCGGGCGATGGGACCGCCGCCGACGTCTCGGTGCCGGACGACGCCGACGATCCGGACCTGGCCGTTCCCTCGGAATCGGTCGCGAGCCAGAGTCGCTTCGAGCTCTTCGAGGATACCGCCGGGGAGTGGCGCTGGCGGCTCCGCCACGACAACGGCAACGTGCTCGGCGACTCGGGGGAGGGATACGCCTCCCGACCCAACGCGGTTCGGGCGATGAACGGCGTCCGCTCGCACGTCGCGAGCGCGGACTACCTCCGGATCGACCCGACGGCGTTCGAGCTCTATCGGGATGCTGCCGGGGAATACCGGTGGCGGCTGATCCACGAGAACGGCGAGATCCTCGCGGACTCGGGACAGGGATACTCCTCGCGGTCGAAGGCTCGCCAGGGGATCGAGAGCGTCCGATCGAACGCAACGGACGCGCCGCTTGAAACCCTCGACGACGAGTAGGACGCCGGCGACGTTCCTCGAAGGCGTTCCTCCCCGCCGGGCGCGTCGCATCCCGTCGTGTCCCGGTCGGCGGTACAGTTATGTCGCTGCCCGAACAGTAGTACTCGAACCATGGGCGCAACCTTCGAGGTCTACGAGGACAACGCCGGCGAGTGGCGCTGGCGGCTCCGCCACGACAACGGCAACATCATCGCGGATTCCGGGCAGGGATACGCGTCGAAACGCAACGTGACGGACGCGGTCGAACGGGTCCAAAAATACGTTCCGGACGCGGACGTTCTCGACCTCGAGGACGCCGCCTTCGAGGTCTACGAGGACAACGCCGGCGAGTGGCGCTGGCGGCTCCGTCACCGGAACGGGAACGTGCTCGCCGACTCCGGCGAAGGATACACCTCGCGGTCCGCCGCGGTGAACGCGGTCGAGAGCGTCAAGCGGGACGCGCCGGGCGCCGAGGAGACCGAGACCGACGAGTAGCGGGTCGGCTTCCGACCGCTTTCAGCATCGATCGGGGGAAAGGGGATCGTCCAGTCGTCAACCGGATATCGGCCGGTCGCCATCCGGAGGTCGGCCGGAGATCGTTCGGTCAGCGGTTGATCGAGGGGACGCCGCGGTCGCCGGCCAGTGCGCGGCCGGTGATCGCCGTCGGCCGACCGCTGTTTCGAATGACGTTGAACGCCGTCATCAGATCGGTCCGTGAGACGAGTCCGACCAGGTTCCCGTCCGCGTCGACGACCGGGAGCCGGCCGACGTCGTTGCGCTGCATCGTCTGGAGCGCGTCCATCGCCTCGGTGTCCGGCGAGACGGTCACGAGGTCGCGTTCCATCACGTCCTCGACCCGGTAGGCGTCGCGTTCGACCTCGTCGACCCCGCGGGCGTCCTCCAGCGTCACCATTCCGACGAGCGTCTCCCCGTCCATCACCGGGAAGCCGGTGTGGCGCTCGCGGAACATCCGGTCGATCAGTTCGGCGACGGTCGTCTCCTCGGTGACGACGTCGAGCTCGGGCGCCGGGGTCATCACGTCGGCGACCGTGACGCCCTCGAAGGCGGCGTTGAGGGTCGTCTGCTGTGCCTCGCCGGAGGCCGCGATGTAGATGAACAGCGCGAGGAAGATGAGGAACCAGTTGGAGAACAGCCCCACGATCGCGAGGACGAACGCGAAGGTCTTCCCGATCGCGGCGGCACGCTGGGTCGCCTCCGCGTGCGGCGCGTTGCGCGCGAGCAGCGCCCGGAGCACCCGGCCGCCGTCCATCGGAAACGCCGGCAGCATATTGAACACGGCGAGGACGACGTTCAACACCGCGAGGTAGCCGAAGACGAACCGGACGGCGTCGATCCCGCCCGGGAATCCGAGCGAGCCCGACGGGATGCCGCTCGTGAGCAGGAGGAGGGCGTAACAACCGACCCCGACCATGATCGAGACGACCGGGCCGGCGATCGCGATCCAGAACTCGTGGCGCCAATCCTCGGGGAACTCGGTGAAGCTGGCGAGCCCGCCGAGCAGCCACAGCGTGATCGAGTCGATCTCGTAGCCGTACCGCATCGCCACCAGGGAGTGGCCGAACTCGTGGAGCAGGACGCCGACGAACAGTCCCAGCGCCGATGCGAGCCCGAGGACCCAAGGCAGCGATCCGCCCGAGAGGGCCTCGGCGTCGATCGCCACCGGGAGCGCGCCGCCGATCGTCGACGCGATCATCGAGATGTCCTGGCCGATCAGGAAGGCGAAGAAGGGCAGGACCAGCAGGAACGTCCAGTTGAGTCTGATCGGGATGCCGAAGGCGCTCCCGATCTTGATGCCTCGCATAGGGATCCGTTCGGGCGCCTCGGTTAAAAGCGTGCGGCGGGACGCCGCCGGGCAGCCACGGACGGCCGGCCGACCGCCTCGAACTCCCCGAACTACCGCGTCAGCGGGTCGGCGTCGACCCCGCGGAGTCCGGTGGCCTCCTCGATGGACAGCTCGTAGGGGACCGGCGACAGGCGGCGCTCCTCGAGGACCGACAGGTCGGGCACCCAGGCGTTCTCGTCCATCAGCTTCCCGACGGTCGTTCGCTCGTCGGGCTCGATCGGGGCCATCGGTCCGCGGACGACGACGCTCCGCCAGTCGGTCGGCGACCGGTGCTCGAAGACGGTCAAACACGCGCTGTCGGTCGCCTCGGTGAACGCGACCTTTCGGCTCCCGGAACCAAACTGCCAGTAAACGAAGACGACCCGACCCGCGTCGTAGCCGAACGAGATCGGGATCGCGTACGCGTCGTTCCCGTCCGCGAGCGCGAGCGTTCCCGTGCCGTGGGTCTCGAGGACGGCGTCGATCGCCGCGTCGCTCATCGTCTCGCCCTCGATCGGCCGGTCGTCGGATGGCTGCGTCGTCATTGGGGACACGTCCTGCGGCGGTGACCGCAACCGGGGACGGGTTCGGCGCTCGTCCCCGTGGATGTACCGTCCGTCGTGCGGATGGGCCTTATATATCCCGGACGGAGCGACGCGATTCCGGAACGACCGAGAAACCGTTGGATACCGAGCGGACGCGGTAGGAAGGCCTAAACGAAGATACGAATCCAGGCCACATAGCATCCCAATTGTGTTTAGAAAAAGAGACAATCATCAACATATCCAACATAAATTGCGCTTTAAGGTTTCAATAGGTATCTCGTTCAAGCGCCTCCCGTCGCTGTTCGTATTCCTCGTCAGTCAGTTCCCCGCGTGCGTAGGCGAGCCGAAGCTCTTCGAGTGCTTGGTCTGAATCACTCGCATCTCCCGTAATCGCGCGGTAGATGAGGTACCCACCACCGACGATGGCGGCGAGGAACAGCAGCTGCATCACGATGCCGACGATGAACATCCAGCCAGGCATCGTCCCGTCGCCCCACATATGACCGCCCCACGTCCCACCCATCATCGGGCCGAATCCCATCATCCCGAAGCCCATAAAGAACAACGGGAAGATGACGAACGCACCGATGATAACGAGGAGGAGCGTAACAAGTCGCGTATCGTCTGAATTCGTCGGCATATTGTATCCCTCCGTGAGTTTGGGCCTCGGGTAATACTACGCACTAACTATTCAATGCGGTTGTGCCTTTGACCTGCGTGTTTCTCCTACCGATTTCTTTTGAAGTAACCACTCATTACGGCTATGACCCGAACTATCTGAAGGAAAACTGCAATAGATGATCCCTTCGAAAGTATACCTATGGTGGCGACGATGGTTGATGGCGTCTTCGAAGCTCTACGTATCGGTGTGGGCTTCCTCTGGACGGCGGCGTGGGCGATCATCATGGGCCTCACGGTCACGAGTCTCGTTCAGGTCTACGTCTCCAAGGAACGAATGGCACAGGTGCTGGGTGACGGCGATCTGAGCGGACTCACCAAGGCGACTGCGTTTGGCGCGGCCAGTAGTGGCTGTAGTTTCGGCGCTGTCGCCATCGGAAAGGGGCTGTTCAAGAAGGGGGCGCACGCGGTGAACTTCCTCGCGTTTATGTTCGCGTCGACGAACCTCATCGTCGAACTCGGGTTGATGATTCTGATTCTGCTCGGCTGGGAGTTTCTGGTCGCAGAGTTACTCGGTGGACTCATTCTCATCGCCGTGATGGCGGTGATCGTCCACCTCACGCTCCCCGAAAACCTCTTCGACGAGGTTCGGGAGACGCTCAACGAGCGCGATCACGAGGCGGGGGTCACCGAAGACCCGACCTGCGGGATGGAAGGCAGTGACGAGTACACCCTCACGACTGACGGCGGTGAGACGCTCAAATTCTGTTCGGAGGGCTGTATGGAGACGTACCTGCAGGAAACGTCGAGTAGCGGCGGGTGGCGCGAGGAACTGCGCTCGTGGGGTGGCTGGTACAAGATCGCCAATCAGTACCGCAAGGAGTGGTCGATGATCTGGAAGGACGTCATCGCGGGCTTTCTCATCTCCGGGTTCGTCATCGTCTTCGTCCCCCAGTGGGTCTGGAATACCCTGTTCATCCGGGGCGACGGCCTGCTCGTGACCGCCGAGCACGCGATCATGGGCGTCGCCATCGCCGTCGTCAGTTTCGTCGGCAGCATGGGCAACGTCCCGTTCGCGGTCGCGCTCTGGGGCGGCGGCATTAGCTTCGCGGGCGTCATCGCGTTCGTCTACGCCGACCTCATCACGATTCCCGTATTGAACGTCTACCGGAAGTACTACGGCTGGAAGATCATGCTGTACATCCTCGGCGTCTTCTTCGTCACGATGGCGTTCACCGGCTTCCTCATGGAGCTGCTGTTTGACGCCCTCGGCATCGTTCCAGATCTGGCGGGTGGCGAGACGGCGACCGAGCAGACGTATTTCGAGCTCAACTACACGTTCTACCTCAACCTCATCGCCTTCGCGCTCTCGGGGTTCCTGCTGTACGTCTATCGACGCGGCCTCGGTGCGCCCGGCCAGTACCGTGACCCCGTCTGTGGTATGCGGACCGACGACAGCGAGCCAGCGGCGACGCACGACGGCGAGAGGTACCACTTCTGCTCGAAGACCTGCAAGGAGGCCTTCGAAGAGGATCCCGACGAATACGTCACCGGGCATCCGATGGTGATGGAGGGCCACGACCACTGATGGACGTCTGAAGGTTCCCGTATCCCAGCTGAACATCCTTGGTGTCGGCAGTTGGGGAACCGGAGAACGGTTTCGGTATGACTGTGGAGGGAACCACCGTCGCATCCTCTACATCGCAAGCGTGGTCTTCCCGACTCAGTCGGCGTTCTTCCGGGAGCTCGTCACGCTGATCGACGGCATACTGCTCGGCCACCGGATCGTGATGCGGTCGGTACGCCGAGCTTCGAGCGCCGTCGACGAACTGGCGAAGCTGATGCCGGACACCGACGAGCGGATCACTGACGCTGGAGAGACCGAGGAGGTCCCCGTCAGTGAACTCTCCGAGGGCGACCTCGTACTCGTCCGACCGGGCGCGAGTGTCCCTGCTGACGTATCGTCGAGGAGAATGATTCGGACGTCGAGGAGCCTGAAGGTCTCCCACCTAGCGTAACGAGAAAAATCTCGGTGTGAGGTTGAGAGGACCACTTATCCGAGCAGGGGGTGTAAATGGGAGTGTATGCCTGAAGAAGTCCTGTTCAAATCCGAGAGTGCCCGGAGCCGAGACGAAATCGCGTCGTACCTCCGGAACGTCGTCGAAAAGCTCGAACAGGGGGATTCGATCACCCTGAGGGCGGGGGAAGAGTCCGTCACGATGGACCCCCCGGAACGTCCGACATTCGAAGTCAAAGCCGAACGGGAAGGGCCGGCCGGTGGCCCTGGAGAGCTGAGCATCGAGTTCGAGCTCGAGTGGGATGAGAACAGTGAGGGCGCTGCGGGCGGCTCGGATAGTCTCGAGATCGAATAAACGAGGAAGACCAACGCAACCGACTAGGACCGGTCGTGGACGGGGATAACCGGAACAGGTGCTGATCGGACTGCTCTGTTGAATCCGATGACAGCAATGGGCTGGAGATGGAGCCACAGTTCGCCGCTGAATCCGTCGTTCCTTCGCTCGTATCTGTCGGTTAGTGTATTGCGGATTCAACAGAGCACAATAACGGAACGGGCGCGGTGGATTCGAACCGGAGCCAGACAGGCCTGCTCGCCTCGCTTCGTTCGGTTGTGCGGGCTGTGAATTCCAGGGTTCGAATCCTCTGCGTGCCGGTTCGCTCGCCGCGATGCACCTCGCTGGACGGGCACGGTGGGATTCGAACCCACGACCATCGGATTAGAAGTCCGACGCTCTATCCGGGCTGAGCTACGTGCCCTCACTCGCACGTACGGTCGATCGCTTATAAGCGATGAGGTTCACCCCCGCCGCTCGCCGACGATCACGACGCCGACACCCCGACCGGGGTCGCTCCGCAGCGCTTAATGGCCGGCATGGCCGACGAACCGGTAATGCGAGTCATCGGTACCGTCGGGCTTCCCGGAAGCGGAAAGGGGGAAGTGGCGACGGTCGCGGACGAGGCCGGGATCCCGGTCGTGGTGATGGGCGACGTGATCCGCGAGGCGTGTCGAAACCGCGGGCTCGATCCGGCCGAACACCACGGCCGGATCGCCGGCAAGCTCCGCGAGGAGGAGGGACCGGACGCGATCGCGGCCCGAACCGTGCCCCGGATCCGGGAGGCGATCGAGGATGCGGACTCGGGCGCGGGCGCGGATGGGGACTCGGGCACGGATGCGAACGCAAACGGGGACGCGAGCGACGCCGACACGGTGCTCGTCGACGGGCTCCGGTCGCCGGTCGAGCTCGAGCGGTTCCGCGAGGCGTTCGGCGACGACTTCACGCTCGTGGCGATCCGGGCGCCCTTCGACGTCCGCGCGGAGCGGCTCGCCGACCGCGGCCGCGACGCGGCCGACGCGGACGTCGAGGCCCTCCGCGAGCGCGACGAGCGGGAGCTCGAGTTGGGCCTCGGCGAGGTGATCGAGGCGGCCGACGTCGAGATCGACAACACCGGCTCGCTGTCGGCGTTCCGCGACCGGGTTCGGGACCTGCTCGGGGTCGAGGCGGCGGCCGACGACCCAGCCGATGCCGACGTCGTCCGGACCGACCGGGCCAGCCGGGGTGACGGGTCGTGATCTACAGCATCGACGTGCGGATCGAGGCGCCGGTCAACGACACGGAGGTGACCGACCGGGTCGCCGACGCGGTCCGGAACGTCTTCCCGGAGGCCGACCTGGAGTTTCGCGACGGGCGACTGATCGCGGAGACGCACACGCTCGACCCCTTCTCCGACGTCCTTCACGACCAGGAGATCCTCGATACGGCTCGCCGCGTGTTCCTCGAGACCGCCGACGAGGACGGGTTCGAGTTCGCGATCAAAAAACAGCCGGCCTTCGAGGGGGTCGTCACCTTCGCGGTCGGATCGCCGGACGAGCTCGGCGACATCGAGGTGTCGGTGACGGTCCGGGAGCCGGACGTCGAGTCGTTCATCGACCACGTCGCCCCGCGGACCGAGGACGGCGTGCCGATCGACCCGGACGTCTGAGTCCCACCCACCCTGAACGGAGGACGTCGGGGACGCGGCGCGCTACTCGACGTAGTCGTAGGTGCGCTCGTTCATCCGGCCCCAGCCGGTGAAGACGAACTCGCCGTCCGGCGCGGTGAACGCCTCGACGTCGACCGACTTGTCGTAATCGTGGACCTCGTGGACCTGCGTGTACTCCTCGAAGGACAGGTCGTACCGGGACGCGAGCTGCTCGTCGACGTCGAGCGCCTCGATCTCCTCGCGCCAGCCGGGTTGGACCGTCTCGGAGTGGATCTCCGCCTGTGCGCCGGAGCCGTACGATCCGACCAGCAGGCGCTCGCCGACGAACTCCTCGTCGAGGCCGCGCTCGACCGCGTGCCGCAGCGCGCTCGCGCGGGCGAGGTGGACCGACCCCGTATACCAGTTGCCGACGACCCGCGAGAGCTCGAGGGTCGGCTCGATCGTGTCGGCGTACCATCCCTGATACCGGTCGGTTCCCTTGAGCGCGTCCATATACTCGCTGATCGCCTCCTCGTAGGCCTCTCGAGACTCGTAGTCGGCCTCCCGGGGCTGGCGCCCGATGGCGTCGGCCAGCTCGTCCTCGACGGGGGTGTTGCGCGTGATGTGTCGGTAGGCGAAGAGGCCGGCCTTGCGGACCATCCCGGGGAACGGCGTGTGGAACGGCGCGTACGCGACCGTGTCGGGCTCCACGGCGCCGGCGACCGACTCGTAGTCCTCGAGCGCCTCGCGCATTCGCGCGAGGTACACCTGCATCGAGCGCTTGCCGTCGACGCTGGGGAACTGCTGGTTCGGTTTGAGGAAGTCCGTCTCGTCCATGCTCCCGTAGCCCTGGTCCGTGGACAGCTCGACGATCGAGGGATCCTCGGTGACGAGCATCGCGACCGCGCCCGCCCCCTGGGTGGCCTCGCCGGGGTCGCCGCGCTCGTACAGCGCCGTGTCCGTCGCGATCACCAGGGCGGCCCGTCCGCGGTTGCGGCCGGCGCGGATCCAGTTGTAGGCGTCGTCGATCGCCTGGGTGCCGGAGACGCAGGCGAACTTTCGCTCCCCCTTGTTGGCGTGTCTGAAGTCGCCGTCGTAGACCTGTTCGAGACAGCCCGCGATGTAGGTCGACACCGGCTTCGAGTGGTCGAAGGCCGACTCGGTCGCGACGTCGATCCGACCGATCTCGTCGGGCTCGATCCCCTTTCGGTCCAGCAGTCGCTTGGCGGCGTTGGCCCCCATCGTGACGATGTCCTCGTAGACGTCCGGGAACGAGGACGTCTCGAGGCCCAGTCCCTTCGTGTACTTCTCGGGGTCCTCGCCCTTCCGCGGCGCGAAGGTGTTCGGCAGGTCGAGCTGTAGCTTGCCCGTTCGGATCTCGATCGCGTCGATGCCGACGGCAGTCATACTCCGGCGTTCGAGAACCGCCCATAAGGGCCTGTCGATGGGACGGTACGTCGTCCGTCGAAACGCCGGCGGCCGGGAAGCCGAGTCGACCGGGTGGCCCGACCAGCGTCAGTCGTCCTCGTCCTCGTCCTCGTCGTCCTCGTCGTCATCGTCGTCATCGTCGCTATCGTCATCCTCGTCGTCAGCGTCGCTATCGTCGTCAGCGTCGCTATCGTCGTCAGCGTCGCTATCGTCGTCAGCGTCGCCATCGTCCTTGCCGTCATCGCCGTTGTCGTTGTCGTCGTCAGCGTCGTCATCGTCGCTGGCCTGATCGTCATCCCCGTCTCCAGCGTCACCGTTCCCGGCGTCGTCCGGTTCGTCCGGTTCGTCCCCGGTCGGGTCACGGGTCGTCCGGTCGAGGGTCTCGCCGGAGGGATCGTGGATCACCTCGACGACGACGGCGTCGTCGGGGTCGTACGGCGGCGACGCGAGTCGCCACTCGTCGCCGGGCTGCCAGGTCTCGGCGTCGACGGGAGTGACGTCTCCGGGACCGTCCGTCCCGTTCAGCCGATAGCGATCGACCGTGCCGCCGTGGTCGATCCGTATCGAAACGTCGGCGGCCGGGATCGCGTCGCCGCCGGCGTGGGTCACGGTGACCGCGGAGGCGTTCAGCTCCGTCTCGACCATCGTCGCCGACGAGCGATCGGCGGCCTGGTCGGTCACGGCGGCGAGTCCGGCGACGCCGGCCGTGGTCGAGACGGCGATGACGACGCCGAGGATCATGATCCCCCCGATTGCCGACGACTGTGCGCGCACGGGTTTATTCAGGGTTCGAAACGGTATAATTGTACCCCTCGAAAGTCGTCCGCGCCGATCACGCGGTCTCGGATCACCCGGGAACGCCGTGCCGGCGGAGCGCGAGGATCGCCCCGCCGACGCCGAGGACCGCGACCGCCGCGGCCCCGCGGGTCGAGATGCCGATCCCGAGGATCCCGCCGACGCCGGTGACCAGCGTGAACGCGAGAAAGACGGGCAGGACGACCGCGATCGCGTAGTACCACGGGAGCTCGAAGAGACGGGCGATCGGCCCGGCGCCGCGTGCGTACTCCTCGCGGGCGAGCCGCCCGAGAACCCAGCCGTCGAACAGCAGGAACCCGAGCAGCCCCGCCGTGAGCACGACGTTCGCGAGCGTGTCGGCGAGCAGCGCGAAGACCGCCGGCGAGAGCGCCGCGATGCTCCCGGTGACCAGAAAGAGCCCGCCCGTTCCCAGGGTCGCCCGTTCCCGTGAGAGGCCGTGTTCGTCGACGAGGTAGGCGACGAGCACCTCGAGGATGCTGATCGCCGAGGAGAGCGCGGCCAGCAGGACGACGCCGAAGAAGACGACGCCGACGAGGCGGCTGTAGGGAAGCTCGGCGAACGCGCCGGCGAGGCTCACGAACAGCGCGCCCGGACCGCCCTGACCGGGCGAGACGCCAAGCGAGAACAACAGCGGAAAGATGACCAGGCCGGCGAGCACGCCGATCGCGGTGTTGAGAACGGCGATCAGGGTGCCGTCGGCGGCCAGCGACCGGTCCTCGCCGAGATACGAGGAGTAGGTGAGCATCGTGCCGGCGCCGACCGAGAGGGTGAAAAGCGCCTGTCCGGCCGCCGCCGGAAGCACGCTGAAGAGGTTCTCACGCAGGTACGCGACGTCGAGCGAGAGGTAGAAGTCGTAGCCGCCGCCGGCGCCCGGCAGCGTCGATGCCCAGACCGCGAGCGCGCCGAAGAGGAGGACGATCCCCGGCACCATCACCGTCGTCGACACCTCGATCCCGCGTTCGACGCCGAGGTAGACGATGGCGACGGTCATCGCCAGAAAGAGGACGTGAAAGCCGACCGCGCCGAGCCCATAATCGATCGCGGCGAAGTACTCCTGGGGCGCCGTGAAGTACGCGCCGGTCGTGCTCGCGGCCGTGTACCGGAGGATCCAGCCGCCGACGACCGAGTAGAACGAGAGGATCACGGTCGACGCGAGCAGCGCGACCGCGCCGAGCGGGCGAAACCACCGGCCGGCCAGCTCGTCGAAGGCCCCGACCGGGTTGCGGTTGCTCCGGCGGCCGATCACGAACTCGCCGATGAGTCCCGGGACGCCGACCCCGACGACCAACAGGAGATACACCGTCAGGAACGCCGCGCCGCCGTTCTCCGCGGTCAGCCACGGGAACCGCCAGATGTTCCCGATCCCGACCGCGCTGCCGACGGCGGCGAGGATGAACCCGATTCGGGTCCGCCACGTGGATCTCGTCATCGTCGTGCGCTCGGGTGCCGGCGCGAAAAAGGCTGACGAGACGAGCCGCGGCGGGACCGGCCGAAAGCCGGAACGGAGGCGGACCGCGGTCGAAAACGGAGCGGCGAGGAACCGCGTCAGAACGGCGCGAAGAACGCCGCGTCCTCGACGAGGAACAGCTCGTTGATCCCGAGCCCGAGCGTGAGGAGGACGCCGCCGACGACCACGAGCCGGATCGTCCAGATCCAGACCGTGCCGAACGTCGCGTACCCCTCGGCGCCCGAGAGCAGCTCGTCGACGGCCTCCCGCCCCAGCACCCAGCCGACGAACAGGACGGTGAGCAGCACCGACAGCGGGAGCAGGAGCTGGTAGGCAATGTTGTCGAACCAGGTCAGCCAGCCGGTGTTCCACGCGGAGGGAACCCCGAGCAGGAAGAGCGCGACGCCGATGGCGACCGACAGCGCCGGCCGCGGAACGTCGTAGTTGTCGTTGGCGTACGAGACCGTCACCTCGAGGAGGCTGATCGCCGAGGAGAGCGCGGCGATGAACACGACGCCGAAGAAGACGACGCCGAAGAGACGGCCGAACGGGATCGACCCGAACCCGGCGGCGGTGGCGACGAACAGGGCGCCGGCGCCGCCCGTCTCGGTGGTGATGTCCGCACCCGCGCCGATCGTCAGCAGGATCGGGAAGACGACGAGGCCGGCGAGGATCCCCACGAGCGTGTTCGTGACGACGACCGACCCGCCGTCGAGGATGAGGTTGTCGTCGCGGCCGACGTACGAGGAGTAGGTGATCATGATCGCCATCCCGAGCGAGAGGGTGAAGAACGCCTGCCCGACCGCGAACGGGATGATCGTGCCGGCGTTTTCGATCATCGTGGAGAGGTCCGGCGACAGGAAGAACGCGTACCCCTCGCCGGATCCGGGCAGCGTCGCCACCCAGATCGCCAGCGCCACCATCAGAATGACGATGCTCGGCACCATCACCTTCGTCGCCTTCTCGATGCCGTCCTCGATGCCGAGCGCGACGATCCCGACGACGATCGCCAGGAAGACGGCCTGCGCGACGACCGCACCCGGACCGGCGGAGACGGCGGCGAAGTACTCGCCGGGGTTCGCGAAGTACGCGCCGTTCACGCTGCCGAGGATGTACCGCAGGACCCACCCGCCGACGACGTTGTAATACGAGAGGATCCAGAAGCCGGTGACCACGGCGAGCGCGCCGGCGACCCGCCAGGGTCCGGAGCCGAGCCGACCGAACGCGTCGATCGCGTTGCGTTTCGTCCGGCGGCCGAGCACGAACTCGGAGAGCATCGCCGGGAAGCCGATCAGGAAGACGGCAGCGAGGTAGAAGACGACGAACGCCGCGCCGCCGTTGGTCGCCGTCTTGAACGGGAACTGCCAGAGGTTCCCGAGTCCGACCGCGCTACCGATCGCCGCGAGGACGAACCCGACGCGGGTCGCCCAGGTTTCTCGTTGTGCCATGTGTCGGCGGATTCGCCGTTGCTCCCGATAATCCCTGTGATTCCGGCCGTCGGCCGCGTTCGCGCGATCCGTCACCGAAACGCCGACGTCGGGGATCGTGTGGCGGTTATTTATAAACCCCGACCGATCGGTCGGATATGAACGTCAGAGAGCAGCTCGCGGGGATCGCCGCGCCGATCGTGACGCCGTTCACGGACGAGGGAGCCACGGTCGACGAGCCGGCGCTCGTCGCCCTCCTCGAGCACCTGGAGGCGGCCGGGATCGACGCCGTCTTCCCCTGCGGCACGACCGGCGAGTTCCCGAGCCTGACCGGCACCGAGCGCCGCCGCGTGATCGAGGTGACCGCGGAGACGGTCGACGTGCCGGTGATCGCCGGCGCCGCCGCCACGAACGTACCGGAGACGGTCGCCGCGATCGAGGCGGCCGAAGCGGCCGGCGCCGACGCGGCCGCCGTGGTCGCGCCGTACTTCGCGACCGCGACGGCCCCCGAGGGAAACCGACGGGTCTTCGAGGCAGTCCTCGACCGATCGCCGCTTCCCGTGCTGTTGTACAACATCCCACAGTGTGTCGGCACGCGGATCGAGCCCGAAACGGTCGCGGCGGTCGCCGACCACGAGCGGACGATCGGGATCAAGGACTCAAGCGGCGATCTGGCGTACTTCTCGCGGCTCGTCCGGGAGACGCCCGACGCGTTCCGGTGTCTCCAGGGCTACGACGCGCTGTTGGTCCCCGCGCTCCGAGCCGGTGGCGACGGCGGGATCAACGCGCTCTCGAACGTCGTGCCGCGAGTCCTCCGGGCGGCCTTCGAGCACGCCGAGGATCCCCGCGGCCGTGAACTCCAGCAGGGGGCGATCAGCCCGCTCTTCGAGGCGTGTACCGACCACGGGTTCGCTCCGGCGACGAAGGCGGCGCTGGCACATCGCGGCGTGGTTCCGAACGCCGACGTCCGGCCGCCACTGCTCCCCGTCGCCGACCGGTCCGCGATCGCCGACCGGGTCGACGCAGCGCTCGCGGCGCTCGAGGATTGAGCGTCGACACGGGACGGAAGGATCGCGGCCGTGACGGAGCTCGAAACTGCTGCAGTCGCGGCACGTCGCGCCGGCTTTTATGTCGCGGACGCCCGTACGATCGCCATGGACGTGGATCCGGAGATCGACTCGCTTGGGGGCGAGTCGGTCGTCGTCATCGGCGGCGGGTTCGGCGGCCTCTCGACGGCCTGTTATCTGGCCGACGCCGGCGCCGACGTCACCCTCCTCGAGAAGAACGAGCAGCTCGGCGGCCGGGCCAGCCGGCTGGAGACCGACGGCTTCCGGTTCGACATGGGCCCGTCGTGGTACCTGATGCCGGACGTCTTCGAGCGGTTCTTCGGTCACTTCGACCGGTCGCCGTCCGATTACTACTCGATCTCCCGGCTGGATCCCCACTATCGCGTCTTCTGGAAGGACGGCGACAGCGTGGACGTGGGTCCCGACGTCGAGGCCAACAAGGAGCTGTTCGAATCCTACGAGCCTGGCGCCGGCGAGGCGCTCGAGCGGTACCTCACGGAGGCCGAATACACCTACGAGGTCGGGATGGAGCACTTCGTCTACGAGGACCGGCCGCGGCTCCGTGACTACGTCGACCGCGACGTCCTCCGGCACGCCCACGGCCTCTCGCTGCTCGGCTCGATGCAGGACCACGTCGAGGGGTACTTCGAGCACCCGAAGCTCCAGCAGCTGATGCAGTATTCCCTCGTGTTTCTGGGCGGGTCGCCGACGAACACGCCGGGGCTGTACAACCTGATGAGCCACGTCGATTTCAACATGGGCGTCTACTATCCCGACGGCGGGATCGGCGCGGTCGTCGACGCGGTCGTCGATCTCGGCGCGGAGCTGGGCGTCGAGTACGTGACCGACGCCGAAGCCACCGCGATCGAGGGGCGCCGCGGCGGGTTCGCGGTCGACGCCGCGAACGACCGGCGGTATCTCGCCGATCTGGTCATCTCGGACGCCGATTACGCCCACACCGAGCGGGAGCTGCTGCCGCCCGAAAAGCGACAGTACACCGACGAGTACTGGGAGTCCCGGACGTACGCGCCGTCGGCGTTTCTGATCTACCTCGGCGTGGAGGGCGACGTCCCCGAGCTGGCCCACCACACGCTCGTGTTGCCCACCGAGTGGGAGCAGCACTTCGACCGGATCTTCGAGGACCCGGAGTGGCCGCGCGACCCCGCCTACTACCTCTGTGTCCCCTCGAAGACCGACGACACGGTGGCCCCCGCGGGCCACAGCAACCTCTTCGCCCTCGTGCCGATCGCCCCCGGATTGGATGACGACCCGGAGACGCGGTCGTGGTACCGCGACCTGGTCCTGGAGGACATCACCGAGCACACGGGTACCGACCTGCGCGACCGGATCGTCCTCGAGGAGACGTTCTCGGTGAGCGACTTCGCCGACCGGTACAACGGCTACCGGGGGTCCGCGCTCGGGCTCGCGCACACGCTCCGGCAGACCTCCCTCCTTCGACCGCCGCACGTCTCGGATGCGGTCGACGGACTCTACTTCACCGGCTCGTACACCACGCCGGGGATCGGCGTCCCGATGTGTCTCATCAGCGGCCAACTGACTGCGGAGTACGTGACGGGATCGTGACGGCGAGCGAGACGGACGGGATGGACGGCACGACCGGCGGCGACGGGGGCGGAACTCGGACGGAACCGACCGTTCGTGACCGGCTCCGGTACCTGTTGGTGCTGTCACGCCCCCGATTCTGGTTCTACCTGGCCGGCCCGGTCGTCGTGGGCACGGTCTACGGCGGCGGTTCCGCCCCGGAGCTGGTCGCTCCGACCGCGCTCGTCCTGTTCGGCTACTTCCTCGTGCCGGCAAACGTCCTGCTGTACGGCGTCAACGACCGGTTCGACGCCGATATCGACGCCGAGAACCCGAAGAAGGCTGGAGGACGGACCGAAACGGAAAGCGAGGCGGTGGAAACAGGAGGCGAGGCGGTCGAAACAGGAGGCGAGGCGGTCGAAACAGGAGGCGAGGCGGTCGAAACGGAAAACGAGGCGACCCAACAGGCGCGCGAGGCACGGTGGCGCGGCGACCGAGTCGTCGCCGCTGCGATCATCGCTACCGGCCTCCTGGGCCTCGTGACGGTGGCCGTGACGCCGCCGATCGCGTGGCCGTACCTGGTCGGGTTCTTCCTCCTCGCGGTCGGCTACAGCGCGCCGCCGACCCGGTTCAAGACGACGCCGCTGCTCGACTCCGCCTCGAACGGACTCTACGTCCTGCCGGGCGCGGCCGCCTACGTCGCGGCGTCGGGAGCCCACCCGCCCGCGGCCGCCCTCGCCGGCGCCTGGATATGGGCGATGGCGATGCACACGTTCTCGGCGATCCCCGACATCGAACCCGACCGGGAAGCGGGGATCCGGACGACCGCGACCGCGCTCGGCGAGCGGCGTGCCTACGGCTACTGTGTCGGCTGCTGGACGCTCGCGGCGGCCGCGTTCTCGCTGGTCGACGTCCGTCTCGGGGCGCTGGTGGGCGTCTACCCGGTCTTCGTCACGGGCATCGCCCTGACCGACGTGGCGGTCGACCGGGCCTACTGGTGGTTCCCGGCGCTCAACACCGTCGTCGGCGCGGCCCTCACGATCGGGGGGCTCAGTCGGATCGTGGCCCCCGCCGAGGTTCGGGCCCTCATCGAAACGTGGGCCCTCATCGAGGTGATCGCGGGTGTCGCGTGAGGGCACGGACGGACCCGCGGGGCTGACGGCGAGCCGCCTTCCGCGAACGCGCGCTGGCGTCGAGGCCGCGTTCGACCGGATCGTCGCCGGAAACCGGTTCACGATCGCGGTGGTGTTCCCCGTCGTCGGCGCGGTCTCGCTCGTCGCGAGCGCGGCGGGGTGGCTGCCGGACCCGCTGGCGTTCAACCCGTGGTTCCTGCTGGTCGGCGTGCTGGTGATGCGCTCCCCGCTGGTCGCCGGCGTGTTGCCGCTCGTCGACCGACGAGCAGCCGGGTGGCTTGGCGTGCTCGTGGCCTACACCTACGCGATCGAGGCGGTCGGCGTGGCCACCGGCTGGCCCTACGGCGCGTTCACCTACGGGGTCGACCTCGGGCCGATGCTCGGCGGCGTCCCGCTCGCGCTTCCGGTCTTCTTCATCCCGCTCGTGGTGAACGCCTACCTGCTAAGTCTGTTGCTGTTGGGCCCGCGAGCCGACCACCCGGCCGTCCGCCTGCTGACCGTGATCGCGGCCGTGGTCGCGATGGACGTCGTGTTGGACCCCGGCGCGGTCGCGCTGGGGTTCTGGCGTTACGACGCCGGCGGCGCCTTTTACGGCGTCCCGCTCTCGAACTATCTCGGCTGGGTGCTCTCGGCGACCGTCGCCGTCCTCGCGCTCGATCGGGCCTTCGACCGCGACCGGCTGCTCGCCCGGCTCGAATCGTGTCCGTTCATGCTCGACGATATGGTGAGCTTCGTGATCCTCTGGGGCGTGATCGGCCTCCGGTTCGGAGCCCTTCTGCCGGCCGCGGTGGCCGCGGCCTTCGGCGTCGGACTCGTCCGCGCCGGCCGGTTCGACGCGCGCGTCTTCGATCCCCGCGAGCGCGGGACGTGGAGACACGCCGGCGGTTCGCGGGACGCACCCCACGATGAGGGGGAGCGAGATCCCGAGATCGATCGGAGTTAAGGGCGGACGGCGGCTACTCCCCGGTATGTCGGGGCAGACGAGCGAGTCGGGGCAGTCAACCGAGTCGGAGCAGGCGAGCGAGTCGGGGCAGTCCGGAGAGTCGCTCCCGACTGATGACACGGTCGACGGGACCGGGGGGCGACCCTGTCCGCTGTGTGCGGAGCCGATGGTCCACCGCCACTGCAAGTACGTCTGTCCGGCTCACGGCGTGATCTACGACTGCAGCGACACCTTCTATTGACGAAGCCGACGACCCGGCTCGTCGGGGACACACGATCTGTCCGGTAGGCGAGGTATAACCGAGGTGATCGGCGGGCGGCAGCGCCGTCACGGAGCGAAACCGCACGAACAATTATGGGTCTACGTCCCGTGTGATCCGATGGTATGGGAACCCGCACATCCACGTCCGATCGCTCCGTGACGGCCGATCGCGACGCGCCGAGGGGTGGCCGATGATCGCCGACGACCGGGTCGCCCGCGGCAAGCGGATCCAGCGGCGAACGGGGGCGACCTTCCACGTCGCCACGCGTCTCCTGCCCGAGCGGATCCGGCATCCCACGTACGTCCTCTACGGGTTCTTCCGCGTCGCCGACGAGATCGTGGACGCGGCCGACGCCGCCCCGCCGGCCGAGCAACGAGCGGAGCTCGAACGGATCCGCCGGGTCGTCCTCGGCGAGGAGCCGCCGGGAGAGGGTCCCGACGACGAGGTGCTCGCGGCGTTCCGGGACCTCAGGGCCGAGACCGGGATCGCCGGGGCGGACGTGGCGGCGTTCCTCCAGGCGATGGCCAGCGACGTCGACCGGTCGCGCTACGAGACGTACGCCGACCTCGAGGCGTACATGGACGGTTCGGCCGCGGCGGTCGGCCGGATGATGACCGCGGTGATGGACGTCGAGAGCCCGGAGCGAGCGCTCCCCCACGCCACGAAGCTCGGCGAGGCGTTCCAGATGAGCAACTTCCTGCGTGACGTCGGCGAGGACGTCCGCGAGCGCGACCGGGTCTATCTCCCCGCCGAGACGCTCCGCGAGCACGGCGCCTCGGTCGAACAGGTCCGCGAGCTGCGCTTCGACGAGTCGGTCGCCGCCGCGATCCGGGCGGAGCTTGCCCGCACGGAGGACCTCTACGCGGAGGGCGTGGCGGGGATCCGGTACCTGCCCGAGGACTGCCAGCTCGCGGTCCTGCTGGCGGCCGTCCTCTATGCGGACCACCACCGGCTGATCCGCGAGCTGGGATACGACACGCTCTCACAAACGCCCGAGCTCTCGCTCGCGCGGCGGCTCCGCCTGCTCGCGCGCACCTGGTGGCTCTTCCGGCGACACGACGACCCGGAGACCGCCTTCTACGCCGCCGTCGACTCCTTCGACGTCGACGCGCCGACCCGAACCGCGCACGGCCACAGCTGGCGGAACTGTCGGATCGTGTCGTACCTCTCGCGGTGAGGACCGGCCGGCGGCAACGAAAGCGAACCGACCCACGAAGCCGAAACGAACCGAAAAACGAACGTCGGCGCCGTTATCCCTGCAGCGTCAGCACTCGGACCAACCGCAGGACTCGCACGTCTTGCAGCCCTCCGAGAAGTAGAGGCTGAGGCCGCCACACTCCGGACACTCCGGCGACTCGCCGGCGGCGATGAGGTCCTGCGTGGCGTCCTGGTCGGGCTCGGCGGCCGCGCCGTCGGCCCCCGGCGCCGGACCGGACTCGCCGGCCGCCGCGTCGGCGGCGACTCCGCCGCCGTCAGTCTGCTCCGCGCCGGTGGCGGGCACGTCCCCGGCGCCGTTCTCCTCGAGCTCGCTCAGGGACTGCTGTTGGGGGATCCCCTTGTCGATCTCGTCGTCGAGGTAGCGACGCAGCGCCGTGCCGATGGCGTCCGGGATCGACTGGATCTGCTCGCCTTTGTCCCAGGCGACCTTCGGGCTGCGGGTGCCCTGCAGCTCGTCGACGATCTCGTTCGGATCGACGCCGGAGCGCAGGGCCGTCGAGATGACCTTCGCGAGCGCCTCCGTGAAGGAGTTCGTGTAGCCGCCCGAGTGGCCGATGTTGGCGAACAGCTCGAAGGGACCGCCGTTTTCGTCCTCGTTGATCGTCACGTAGAGCTTGCCGTAGCCCGTCTCGATCCGCTGGGTCACGCCGTTCAGCGAGTCGGGACGGGGACGCGTCTCCGCGTAGTTGACCGTCGGCCGCTCGGTGGCCGCGAGCAGCTCGTCGATCTCCGCGTCGAGCTGCGCCCGGACGTCCTCGTTGTCGAGGAACGCCTCGACGCCGCCGAAGACCTCCTCGATCTGCTCGACGATCGTCTCGGCCGCCTCGGACTCGTCGGCGAACTCCGCGTTCTTCGCGCGGGTCGTCAGCACCTGCTTCGAGCGCGTGCCGTCGCGGTAGACGGTGACGCCCTTCCCGCCGTGGTCGTAGATGTAGCGGTAGACCTCGTCCATGTCCTCGGCCGACGCCGAGTTGGGGAAGTTGCAGGTCTTCGAGATTGCCGAGTCGACGCCGCGCTGGCAGGCACACTGCACCGCCGCGTGCTGTTTGCCCGACAGATCGCCGGTGACGACGAACAGCTCGCCGATCGGGTCCGGAACCGTCTCGAGCCCCTCGACGCCGTCGAACTCGTTTTCCGCCATCTGTTCCTGTGCCTCGCGTTTGACCGCGTCGACGTCGATGTCGTTGGCCTCCAGGGTCCGCAGGAAGTAGTCGTCGAACTCGACGAGCATCTCGTCGCCCTGCACGTCGTCGGAGACGTTCTTGTAGTAGGCGACGTTGTAGATGGGCTCGCAGCCGCCGGTCGTGTTGCCGACCATCGAGGTCGTGCCGGTCGGCGCGATCGTCGTCGTGTTGTGGTTGCGGATCGGGTAGCCGTCCGCCCAGTCGTCGGCGTCGAGCCCCGTGTGGTGCTCGAACCACTCGCGGTACTCCGTCGGGTCCGCGTACTTCGAGTCGGCCCAGTCGTTGAAGGAGCCGCGCTCCTCGGCCAGCTCGTGGGAGGTCTCCTTCGAGACGTGGTTGATGTGGGTCATCAGCTGGCCGGCGATCTCGTTGCCGGTCTCGGAGCCGTACCGGACGCCGAGCTGGATGTACAGCTGGGCCAGCCCCATCACGCCGAGGCCGATCTTCCGCATATCCCGGACCTTCTGCTCGATCTCCGGGACCGGGAAGTCCGACATCGTGACCACGTTCTCGAGGAAGCGCGTGCCGTAGTCGATGCGCTGGTCGAACTCCTCGAAGTCGATCGCCTCCTCGAGGAAGGCGTCGACGGCCGCTTCCGTCGAGTCGTACTCGTCGGCGTGCTCCTCGCTCCAGACGCGCCAGTCGGGCGCGTCCAGATCCGCCAGCGTCGAGAGGTTGATGTGGCCGAGGTTACAGGCCTCGTACTCCTCGAGCGGCTGTTCTCCGCAGGGATTCGTTGCAAGGATTCGGTGGTCGGGATGCTCCTCGACGTCGAAGGAGTGCTGCTTGTTGACCCGCTCGAGGTAGATGACGCCGGGTTCGCCGTTCTCGTGGGCGCCCTCGACCATGTGCTCCCAGATCTCGTCGGCCGGAACCGACAGCTCCTCGCCGACCTCGACGTGGTGGCCGAGGTCGAACATGTCGTAGAGCTCCTTCGTCTCCTCGGTCGCGATGTGGGGCTCCTCGGTGCGGGGGTTCGTGAAGACGAACTCCTCGTCGTTGTACAGCGCCTCCATGAAGTCGTCGGTGACGCCCACGGAGATGTTGAAGTTCGAGAGGTGGCCCTCGACGGCGTTCCGGAGGTGTTTGGGGACGCGCCCCTCGTCGTCGATCAGCTCGCGGGCCTCGTCGAGGGCGTCCTTGAAGGAGGTGTGGGTGTAGTCGTCCGGGTCGTTGAGCCGCAGCGAGTGCGCCAGGGAGACGTCCTTGTTCTTGGCGTGGATGAACTGGATGACGTCCGGGTGGGAGACGCGCATCACGCCCATCTGGGCGCCGCGCCGCGCGCCGCCCTGGGCGATCGTTTCGCACATCTGGTCGTATGTGCGCATAAAGGTGATCGGTCCGGAGGCGATGCCGCCGGTCGATCCAACTGAATCACCGTACGGGCGGAGTTTCCAAAACGCATACCCCATTCCGCCGCCGCTCTGGAAGACCTCCGCGGCCTCCTTGGCGGTCTGGTGGATGTCGGTGATGTCGTCGGCGGGCGAGTCGACGAAACAGGCCGACAGCTGCTGGAGCTCGTCGCCGGCGTTCATCAGCGTCGGCGAGTTCGGCATGAAGGACAGCGACTCCATCCCCTCGCGGAACGTCGCGGCCGTCTCCTCGACGTGGTCGCGGATCCCGTCCGGTAGCTCGGGAACGATCGTCTCGTAGGCGAACTTGTTGACGTTGTGGGCGGTGAGCGTCGTCTCCGCATCGTCGCCGGCGGTGACGCCCGCGCCGAAGACCTCGGCCGCGAGCTCGTCACGGCGCGGGTGGTCGGGCTTGATCTGGTCGGGCGTGACCGTGATCTCGACGTCCCGTTTCTCGGCCTCGTAGACCGCCTCCGCGAGCGCGACGTTCTTCGCGACGCGGACGAACAGCTCCTCCTGGGTCTCGATCTGGTTCCCGTCGGCGTCCTTCCGGAGGTAGCGGGCGGGCAGAATGTTGTGATACGCGTTGGCCGTGAGTCGGTCCTCGAGCGTCTCGCCCGTGGTTCGTTTGATCGGCAGTTCGAGCTCGTCGGCGGAGAGATCGCTCCCGCTCATCGCGGGATGACGCCCCCTCGATCGTGTGCTGTCTCGTGCATCTATCGTGATATGGGACTGTCGTGGTGGACCCTTGTATCTTCCCTTCCCGGTCCACGTGGGCGATCGTGTCGGATACGTGAGTAGTATTCGTCGGCGCGGAACCGCCCCGCGCACGTACGTCTTCGTAGTCGTTCGGCGATCCACATAAGGATGCTCCCTCCGGAGCGAAAGTGAATCCTGGGCTCCGTGAATCGGCAGCAGTCGGCGGGTCGTACAGTCGAATCGAAGGGGTGTTCGAGGTGCGGGACGGTTCCACGACGCGGATACACGTCGACGATGAAGCGCCCCGAAACGGGCCGAACGGCGCGGATCCGACGGCGATTTGACTACCTTCTTATAAATGTCGGACGGGGCGAGTCGATGGGCCACAGACTTATGCCGTCGGTGCCCCTCCGGGACGGTATGAACGGCATTCTTCCCGTCCCGGAGACCACGGCCGTCACCGCTGACCTCGCGGCGACGGTCGGGACGCTCCCCCTGCAGCCGGGGTTCGTGTCCACCCCGCTGGGACAGGTGCTGATCGCGCTCGTCGCGGTCGCGATCGTGATCGTGATCGGCCGGGTCGTGCTCGCGATCGCCTGGAAACTCGTCACGATCGCCGCGGTCGTCGTCGCGCTGCTGTTGTTGCTGTCGACGTCGGGACTCCTGTAGCCGCCGTTCGGGGTCGAGCGCACCGGGTCGAGGTCGTGAGGCGACTACCGCTCCATCGGGACCGTCGAGTCAGTCGATTCCACCGGCTCCGCCGAATCCGTCGAATCCGTTGAACCTGCCCGATCCGTCGAGTCCGCCGAACCAGCCGCGGCCACCTCCGTCAGGAAGTTCCGAACGACGTCGTGGCCGACGCCCGTGAGGACGCTCTCGGGATGGAACTGGACGCACTCGATCGGGTGCGCACGGTGTCGGATCCCCATCACGAGCGCCGTCCCGTCGTGGTCGGTCGTCGCCGAGACCGCGAAGCAGTCGGGAACGTCGGTCGCGATCAGCGAGTGGTATCGCCCCGCGCGGAATCCCTGATCGAGGCCGGCGAAGACGCCCTCCCCGTCGTGGTCGATCGGGAAGGCCTTGCCGTGAACCGGCTCGGGCGCGTGCCCGACCGAGCCGCCGTATTCGTGGACTGCGGCCTCGAGCCCGAGACAGACGCCCAGCGTCGGAACGGTCGGGGACAGTTCCCGGAGCACGTCGGTCGTGACGCCGACGTCCCGGTCGTTCTTCGGATGCCCCGGGCCGGGGCTGATCACGATCGCGTCCGGGTCGGTCTCCCGGACGTCCGCAAGCGTTGCCCGGTTCTTCAGGACGGTCGTCTCGACGCCGCCCGGAAGCGGCTGTTCGGAGACGTACTCCACGAGGTTGTACGTGAACGAGTCGTAGTTGTCCACGAAGGTGACCCGGGTCGTCATCGGTCCGCGTCACCTCCCGTCTCCCGGATCGTCTCGACCGCGGCGCGCACTCCGTCCATCTTCTGTTCGGTCTCCTCGTATTCCGCCTCGGGCACCGAGTCCGCGACCAGACCCGCGCCGGCCTGGATCGTGATCCGGTCGGTCGTCCCCCGGTCGGTCGCCCCCCGGTCGGTCGTCCCGTTCTCCGAGGGTGCCGCATCGGGCTCGACCTCGGGCACCGCGTCCATCGGGACGCCGTGGTCGATCGTCGCCGTCCGGATGACGATCGCGAAGTCCGCGTCGCCGGTCCAGGAGTAGTAGCCGACGCCGCCGCCGTAGACGCCGCGGGGCGACCGCTCGAGCTCGTCGATGATCTCCATCGCGCGCACCTTCGGCGCCCCGGTGAGCGTGCCCGCGGGGAACGTTGCCCGCGTCGCGTCGAAGGCGTCCGCGTCGGCGGCAAGCGTCCCGGTCACGGTCGACTCGATGTGCTGGACGTGGCTGTACTTGAGGACGTTCATGAACTCCTCGACGCGCACGGATCCCGGCGCCGAGACGCGACGGACGTCGTTGCGCGCGAGGTCGACGAGCATCGTGTGTTCGGCGCGCTCCTTCTCGTCGGCGAGCATCTCGCCGGCGAGCCGCCGGTCCTCGACCGGGCTCTCCCCGCGGGAGCAGGTTCCGGCGATCGGGTTCGAGACGACCCGATCCCCCTGAACCGACACGAGCGTCTCCGGACTCGCGCCGACGATCGACCGGTCGCCGTGACGCAGGAGGTACATGTACGGCGAGGGGTTGATCTCCCGCAGCGCGTCGTACAGGCCCATCGGGTCGACGTCGCCGTACAGCTCCCGCGTCCGGGAGATGACGCCCTGATAGACCTCGCCGTCGAGGACGCGCTCCTTGGTGGTCCGGACGGCCGCCTCGTAGGCCGCCTGGGGATCTGCCGTCTCGGCGAGTCCGGTGAATCCGCCGGGCTCCGGATCCGCGGCATCCCGGAGGTCCGCGCGGACGCCGGCGGCCTCCGCGAGCCGGTCGTCGTAGACCGCACCCGGGTCGTCGTCGGGAGTGACGACCGGCGTGAGGACGAGGTCGACGGTGCCGGCGACCTCGTCGAAGACGAGCGTCCGCGTCGTGAGGCAGAACTCGGCGTCGGGACCGACCGGCTCGGGACGGTCGACGCCGACCTCCTCGAGCCAGAGATCGTAGACGGCATCGTACGCCAGGAACCCGACGAACCCGCCCGAGAGCGTCTGGCGGTCCGTCTCCGGGAACCCGCGACGCTCCACGTTCGGAAACGCGCCGCGAACGCGGTCAAGAACGTCGCCGGCGTCCGGGCCGATCCCGTCGCCGTTCGAGCTCACATCAGCGTCCGCAGGCTCCGCGAGCAGGTCGGCCGCGGGGCCGAGCCGCGTCAGGTCGGTCCGGTCGGGGTACACCGAGAGGACCGCCTCGGGGTCGTACCCCACGAACGAGTACCGCGCGTGGCGGTCGGCGTCGGTGCCGGGCGCGAAGGCGCCGTCCGGGTCGCTCGAGGCGACCTTCTCGGCCGACTCCAGCAGGAAGCCGTGGTCGCTCCGGTCGGCCAGCGCGGCGGAGGCGGTCAGCGGCGAGACGTCGACGTCGAGCTCGACCGCGATCCGGACCACGGCCGGGCCATCGGCGTCGGCGACGTGATCGACGAACGCCTCCCTGGACAGCGACGGATCGAGGTCCGCAGGCGGATCGGCGAGCCGATCGGCGGGTTCCGAGCGGGACGTCACGCGAGCGTCACCTCCCGGCCGGCGTTGCGGACGAACCGGGCGAGCGCGTTGTGGTCCTTCCGACCGCCGGTCAGCTCCACGCCGGAGGCGACGTCGACGGCGTAGGGATCGGCGGTCTCGACGGCCTCGGCGACGTTCTCGGGAGTGAGCCCGCCCGCGAGCACGACCGGCGAGGTGAGCCGGGCGGCCAGCCGTCCCGTCGCCTCCCAATCGTGGGTTCGTCCGGTCCCGCCCGCGCCCTCCTCGGTCGTCGAGTCGACGACGAGCGCGTCGACCGCCTCGTCGGCTCGCTCGGCGCGGGCGTGGTCGTCGGCGTCGACGGTGAGCAGGACCTTCACGCCCGTCTCCGCGCGGACGTAGCCGATCTCCTCGGCGGTCCACTCGCCGTGGAGCTGCAGCGCGTCGGGGCCGACGGTCCGGACGAGCTCGACCGCCCGCTCCGGCGAGTCGGGCATCGTCACGAGCGTGGCGGTCACGAACGGCGGCACGCCGGCCAGCAGGTCGGCCGCGGTCGCCGGGTCGACCTCGCGGGGCGTGTCGACCGGAACCTCGGTGATGGCTCCGACCGCGTCCGCGCCGGCCTCGATCGCCGCGCGGACGTCGGCGCCGCGCGTGAGCCCGCAGACCTTCGCGCGGGCCATCAGTCGTCCGCCTCGGCACCGACGTCGGCGTCCTCGCGTTCCGACTCGGCCGTATCGCCGCACAGTGCAGCGAACTTCTCGGCGGCGGCGCCGGAGTCGATCGCCTCGGCGGCGGCGTCGACGCCCGCCTCGAGGGAGTCGGCCAGCCCCGCGACGTAGACGGCCGCGCCCGCGTTCGCGAGGATCAGATCGCGCTTCGGTCCAGTCACGTCGCCCGTGACGATCCCGCGGAGGTCGGCCGCGTTCTCCTCCGGGCCGCCGCCCGTGACGGCCTCGATCGGCGCGCGCTCGAGGCCGAGGTCGGCCGGCTCGATCGTGTACTCGGTGACGTCCTCGCCCTCGACCTCCGCGACGACCGTCTCGTCGTGGAGCGCGATCTCGTCCATCCCGGACCCGTGGACGACCAGCGCGTGCTCGACGGGCATGTGTGCGAGCGACCGGGCGATCTGCGGGACGAGTTCGGCGTCGTAGACGCCGAGGACCTGTCCCTCCGCCCCGGCCGGGTTCGTGAGCGGTCCGAGCACGTTGAAGACCGTCCGGACGCCGAGCTCCTTGCGCGGGCCGATCACGGCCTTCATCGCGGGGTGGAACACCGGCGCGAGCATGAAGCCGATGCCGTCCTCGTCGATCGCCGCCTCGACCGCCGGCGGCTCGGCCTCGACGTCGGCGCCGGCCACCTCGAGCACGTCGGCGCTCCCCGAGGAGGACGAGACCGAGTAGTTGCCGTGCTTGGCCACGGCGGCACCGGCCCCGGCCGCGACGATGGCCGCGGTGGTGGAGACGTTGATCGTGTCGTAGTCGTCGCCGCCGGTGCCGCAGGTGTCGACGAGGTACTCCCGGTCCGGGTCGATCGTCCGTGCCGCGTCGCGCATCCCCGTCGCGAACCCCGCGATCTCCGTCTCGGTCTCGCCCTTCGTCCGAAGCGCGGCCAGCAGCGCCCCGATCTGTGCCTCCGTGGCCTCCTCGAAGACGATGCGGGCCGCCTCCCGGGCCTCCTCGACGGTCAGGTCCTCGCCCTCGGTCACGCGTTCGATGATGGTTGTGATGTTCATTGTGGACACCGATGTATAGGTTCGTCTTGTAGTGTACATATCTGTACATCGTCTTAAGCGTGTCGTCGGCGACGCGGCCCCGGCGTGAAGGCCTCCATTCGAGATGGAGATCACTCGCGATCAAGAACGAAAAAACGGATGTGACGGTCGGCAGCCGGAGTGTGGCGGTCGACGACTCACATGTCGCGCGATCGGCCGATGTGCCACAGGTCGCCGCCGCAGTCGTCACAGGTCGGGGTCTCGGGGTCGACCGTTCGAGCGAGACAGTCGAAACATTCGTATACCGATTCGGTTTCGACGTCAGTTTTTGGTCGCATATTACGAATAGAACGTTCGATACATATAATTCAAACCCTGAAACACCTTATATTGATCAGAGGCATTGATGGCCGTCGATCTCGATCATCGGTCCCGATTCTCACGGCGTATGGTGAGATGGCTCACGGAACGGATGACTCGAGACGGTCGCTTGCCGTCGAATATACTGATAAATAATCCGCGACTGCGGTCGGATTCCGATAAATACGCTCGATCGGAGGTCAGAGATCCTTATAAATGACCCCGCCGTCGACGACCGTCAGGTCGACGTCGACGTCACGGAGCGAGTCTGGACGCTCCCACGGCGAGTCGCCGAGCGCGACGAGGTCGGCCCGCTTCCCGACCTCGATCGTGCCCAGTCGGTCCTCGTCGAAGCCGGCGGCGGCGG
Organism: Halopenitus persicus; assembly: GCF_900107205.1. GTDB lineage: Archaea > Halobacteriota > Halobacteria > Halobacteriales > Haloferacaceae > Halopenitus > Halopenitus persicus. The sequence continues at coordinate 514,461 of NZ_FNPC01000001.1, forward strand.
CGCCACGGGTGTAGGCACGCAGGGCTTCGGTGACCGAGAGGTCCTGGTCCCCGGCGGGGTCGTTGACCGCCCAGTGGAGCCCGACGAGGGGGTCCATCGGCATTCCGTCGGAACCGAACGCGAGGGCCGCGCCGGCGTCGAGCAGGTCGCGGAACCGGTTCGTCCTCGCGGTTCGGTCGCCGAGCCGGCGTTCGTAGAGGCCGCCGTCGACCGCCCACTTGCGGAAGTTCGGCTGGACGGAGGCGACGACGTCGCCCGCGGCGATCCGGTCGATCGCCTCGTCGGTCGCCAGCTCGACGTGTTCGACGCGATGCCGCGCCTCGCCGGCGGTCGCGGCACCCGCGCCGGCATCGGCATCACTCGCCTCCGCCACCTCCTCGTAGGCGTCGAGGACCGCGTCGATCGCCTCGTCGCCGATCGCGTGGGCGGCGACCTGGTAGCCCGCTCCGGCGGCATCGGCCGCGAGGGCGGCCAGCTCGTCCGGCTCGACGACCCACTGGCCGGTCTCGCCGGGCGCGTCGGCGTAGGGCTCGGAGAGCTTCGCCGTGCGCCCCCCGAAGCTGCCGTCGGTGAACGACTTGATCGCGCCGACCCGAACGAAGTCGGTCCCGGCGTTCGTCGGGAGCCCGGTCTCCACGAGCGCGTCGAGGTGGTCGCTCCAGTAGTTGATCCGGACGCGGACCGGCAGCTCGTCGGCCGCGTCGAGCTCCCGGTAGACGCGGGGCGCGTGCGAGCGGCGAACCATGTCGTGAACGCCGGTGATCCCCCTCTCGGCGGCCGCCGCGAGGGCTGCCGTGACGAGCTCGCGCGTCTCGGCGAGGTCCGGGTCGGTGGCGTCCCGGATGGGGTCGATCCCCTCCTCGACGACCACGCCCGTCGGCTCGCCGGCGTCGGTCCGCAGGCAGTCGTCGGGGATCGATCCGGCGAACCGGTCCAGGACGGCCGAGTCGACCGAGGCGACGTGCATATCCTCCCGGAACGCGACCACCGGCCGGTCCGTCTCTACGCCGTCGAGATCCTCGCGGGTGAGGTACCGGTCCTCGCTCCAGGTCGATTCGTCGTAGCCGTAACCGATGACCCAGGAGTCGCCGGCTGTATCCTCCGTCGCGTCGACGTGTTCCTCCGTATCGGCCGACGTCTCCGCATCGACCGACGTCTCCGCATCGGCCGACTCCTTGGTCTCGTCCAGCTCGTCGGCGCGCGCCTGCAGCCGGTCGACGGCGTCGGCCGGCCCCGTCGCGGCCGACAGATCGGCGTGCACGAGCTTCCGGCCGGCGGTCGTCACGTGCGTGTGCGCGTCGATGAATCCCGGCAGGAGGACGCGTCCGTCGAGGTCGATGACGGTCGTCCCGGTCCCGACGAGGAACTCGACGTCGTAGCTCGACCCGAGACGGACGATCTCGCCGTCCCGAACCGCGAGCGCCTCGTGCGTCTCGTCCGGGTCCGTGAGCGTGTGGATCTCCCCGTCCAGCAGGACGAGGTCCGCGGCGTCGGTCATACCCGTTCGACCGGCGCGAATCGGGTTAACGGTTCGGGCTCCGAGTCGGAATGCCGGTTCGGGCTTCGAGTCGGAATGCCGATTCCGCGTCGGGGTGTCGAACCGACACGCCTTAGCCCGCGCCGCGAGCACACCCGCGTATGTCATCCGCCGAGGAGCTCGCGGCGCGCGTCCGCGAGGGCGAGATCCGCCTGCACGAACTCGAGGACCACGCCGACGCGGACGCGGCGGCCGCGGCACGACGGCTGCTCGTCGCCGAGGCGTCGGGAGCCGACCTGGAGACGACCGGCGCGTACGCCTTCGAGGCCGCCGCCGCGGAGCCGAACGTCGAGAACATGATCGGCGCGGTCCAGATCCCCCTCGGCGTCGCGGGCCCCGTGACCGTCTCGGGCGGGGCGCTCTCGGGCGAGCGCTATCTCCCGCTCGCGACCACCGAGGGCGCGCTCGTCGCGTCGGTCAACCGCGGCTGTGGCGTGCTCGATGCGGCCGGGGGCGCGACCGCGCGCGTGACGAAGACCGGGATGACCCGCGCGCCGGCGTTCAAAACCGACGGGATCGTCGAGTCGGAGGCGCTCGCGGCGTGGACGCGCGACAACGCGGACCGGCTCCGCGAGGCGGCCGAGTCGACGACCAGTCACGGGGAGGTGACCGACGTCACGCCCTACGTGGTCGGCAACAACGTCTACCTCCGGTTCCGCTACGACACGAAGGACGCGATGGGGATGAACATGGCCACCATCGCCACCGGCGAGGCCTGCGAGCTGATCGAGGCGGAGACGGACGCCTCGCTGGTCGCGCTCTCCGGGAACCTCTGTACCGACAAGAAGCCGGCCGCGATCAACGCGATCGAGGGACGTGGACGCTCGGTGACCGCCGACGTGACGATCCCCGCGGCCGTGGTCGCGGACCGGCTCCACACCGCCCCCGAGGCGGTCGCCGAGATAAACACCCGGAAGAACCTGGTCGGGTCGGCGAAGGCCGGCTCCCTCGGGTTCAACGCGCACGTCGCGAACGTCGTCGCCGCGATGTTCCTCGCAACCGGCCAGGACGCGGCGCAGGTCGTCGAGGGATCCAACGCGATCACGACCGCCGAGGTGACCGACGACGGCGACCTCTACGTCTCCGTCTCGATCGCGAGCCTGGAGGTCGGCACCGTCGGCGGCGGCACGAAGCTCCCGACCCAGGCCGAGGGCCTCGAGATCCTCGGCGTCCGCGGCGGCGGCAACCCGGCGGGCAGCAACGCCGACGCGCTCGCGGAGGCGATCGCCGTCGGGGCGCTCGCCGGCGAGCTGTCGCTGCTGGCCGCGCTCGGGTCGCGACACCTCTCGTCGGCGCACGCCGATCTGGGACGGTAGTGCACCGCCCGGACCACGCTAACAACTGCTAACAGCAGAAGATGAACGGGTAAACCAGCGCGACCCGGTCGCCGTCGTCGAGTTCCGTATCGAACCCCTCCTGGTTCTCGTTGAACCGGCCGTTCACGAGCACGCGGGCGTACGCGACCGTCTGCTCGCCAACGGGGTTCTTGCGCCACGTGCCCGGCAGCTCCTCGGGCGTGGGCGCCCAGCCGTGCGCGGTCGACTCGTCCTCGGACTCGGCGATGAGGAGGTCCTGCAGCTCGGGGTAGTCCGCGAAGAGGGCGTCGAGGAACTCCCGCAGCGTGTCGCCCTCGAACCGGTACTCGAACTCCGACCGGTCGAGCGCGGTCCGGACGTGGCCCGTACAGCGAACCGTCACCGTCGTCTCCGTCGAGCGCTCCGCCGGCGCGTCCTGCCCCGCGGCCTCGGTTGTCGTCTGCATATCGGGATGTTGGTTCTCCACGCCCCTATTCACCTTCCCGAAGATGTTCGTCTCGAATCTCGAACGGTCGTCCCGGCCTCGATCCTCAATCGGTCGTCTCGGCCTCGAAGACCACGTGCACCTGCACGTCGACGCTCACGTCGCCGGTCTCGATCGAGGTCGTCGCGCCGCCGTTCCCCGCGGCGTCCTCGGTGACCGCCATCGGCTCCGCGCGGTACGGCGAGACGTGGTCGTCCATCGTCGAGATCGTGTAGACGTCGACGATCTCGAGCCCGGTGTTGTTCGCGAGCATCCGGGCGCGGCCGTCCGCGTTCTCGACGGCGTTCTCGAAGGCCGTCGTGCGCAGCTCCGCCTCGCGCTCCTCGCTCAGCCCGAACTGAACGCGCTGCACGCGGTCCGCGCCCGCGTCGACCGCGACGTCGATGACTTCGCCGACGGCGTCGACGTCGTGGAGCTCGATCTCGTACTGATGAACCCCGACGTACTCGGGCTCTGCACCCTCACGTTCCGCCTCCGGTCTCGGATGGCGTTCGCGGATGTCGTATCGCGTCGTTCGGATCCGGTCGTCGGGGATGCCCCAGTCCGCGAGCGCCGACCGGAGTTCGGACTCGTCGGCCGCGATCTCCTCGCGGACCGCCTGCGAGGAGTTCCCGCGCGCCTCGACGGCGACGGTGATCGTCGCCCGGTCGGGCTCGGCGGTCGCCTCGCCGTCGGCGGTCACTTCCACGGTTCGGTCGGGTGCCGCGTCGGTCGCCCCGGTGGCGGCGGGGTCCCCGGAAACGCCGGCACAGCCGGCCAGGAGGACCGCGGCGATGACCACCAGCGCGCCGATGAGTCGTCTGTCCATACGCGTCCCTGGGACGGGGACGGCCCTTAAGGCAGCGATGGCACAAAGAGCCGCTTGTGCCATCGTTGTTGGGCATCCGCTGCTCGCCTCGGCCACCGCCCGCGTCAGCTACCGCGTGCGTCGGCCGTGTCGGCCGCGTCGGAGTCGGGCCGGATCGAGCGAGCAGTTCGCCGTTACGGGCGGGTCACCCCGAGCGGTCGACGGTCAGGACGCGGACCTCGACCGCGACCGGCCCCTCGACGACCGGCTGGATCCGGGCGTCGAGCCGATCCGCGAGCCCGGAGACGGTCGCTCCCGGCTCGGCCCCGACCGTGATCACCACGCGTTCGGTCCGGAGGGGCGGTATCCGACCGGTTCGTTGCATCTCGAGCTCGATGAGGTCCAGCTGGGCCTCCGCGAGCTCGAGTTCGGCCTCGACGGCCTCGCGAACGTCCTGTTCGGTCGTCGACGCGACGTAGGTGTCGTAGGTGACGCCGCCGAGGAAGACCGACAGCACCGCGATCGCCGCGACCAGCAGCGCCGCACGCTTGAACAGCGCCGACTTGGCCTCCGCCTCGCGGAACCACGAGTCCGGGCGATAGCCCTCGTACCACAGGACGACCAGCGCGGCGAGGTTGATCGAGAGGACGTTGACGAGTACGAGCACGCCCGCCCCGAGCGCGAGTCGCGGGATGCCGAAGGCGATCCCGATCCCGACCGCCGCGGCGGGCGGGATCAACGCGACGGCGATCATCACGCCGACGAGCGCGGAGGAGACGCCGGTCATCAGCGAGAGGACGCCCGCGATCCCGGCCCCGAGCGCCACCGCGAGGACGAGCACGTTCGGGGCGAGCCGCTCGGAGACCTCCGCAAGCGTGAGCGGATCGAGGCCGGGCGGGACGAGGTTGAGCGCCCGGAGCCCCGCCGCGAAGACGGCCGCCGACCCGACCGCCAGGACCACGCCGAGCACCTGGAGCCGGACGCCGCGATCGAACAGCTCGTCGTCGTCGACCACGGTCCCGACGGCGGCCGACATCGCCGGGCCGATGAGCGGCGCGATCACCATCGATCCGACGACCGTCGCGGGCGAGTCGAGCAGCAGCCCGGCGGTGGCGATGACCGCCGAGATGACCGTCATCAGGACGTACGTCCGGATCCCCGAGACGAGGTCCGTCGCCTTGGTCTGGAGCTCCTCCTTGGCGATCCGGTCCTGGCTGTGTTCGGACTCCTCGGCGTACCGCTCCTCGAGCTGCTCGAAGCGCCGGGAGATCACCGTCTCGGCGTCGACGATGACGGTGTAGGTCTCCTCGTCGATCCCGACCTCGCGCAGCCGGTCGAGGACCGGCTCGACCGCGGCCGTCGGCAGGGGGAACGAGACGACGCCCGTGTATTTGCGGCCGCTCGTCTCGTCGGTCACGACGTAGTCGATCCCCTCGTCGTCGAGCGCCTCGAGGATCGCCGCGCGCTTGCCGGCCGGGATCATCACCTGGACGAGTCGCACAGTTCCCGGTGGCGTCGTGATGAGTTAAAAACCCGGGGTCGTCGAACCGGCGCGACGTCACCGCGTATACGTCCGCAGAGTGGCGAAGACCACGTCCTCGTCCGTCCCGTCGTCGACGGCCTCGAAGACGTCGACGAACGCGAACAGCTCCGCGCCCGCGTCGTCGAGCAGCCGTCCCCGAACCGCCACGTCCTCGCCGTTGGCGTACACGCCGTCGATCGTATGGCGCGTGTCGGTCCGGGGTCGCTCCTCGCGCATAAACCGGACGAAGCGGTCGCGCCCCTCCAGGGTTCGATCCGGACGGTCGTGAACGAACGACGGCGCGAGCAGCTCCCGAAGCGTCGCGTAGTCGCCGGCGTCGATCGCCTCGTAGTACCGCCGGGCTCGGTTCCGCGGCTCGGTCCCGTCCGGTCGCGCGTCGTGCCCGCCCATAGGTGACCGGTGTGGCCCCCGGCTCAAAACGTCACGGGTGCCGATCCGTCGGAACCGTCACAAGTGCAAGCCCGAACGGAGGACCTCGGGTCGCGGACGACGACCAGTCCGTGGCCGATCCGCGCCGCTTTTCTCGGGGGCGGGTGTATCACCGCGGGTGAGCGACCCCGTTTCACTCGGCTGTGACCCGATCGACGACCTGCTCGGCGGCGGGTTCGAGCGCGGCGTCGTCACGCAGATCTACGGCCCGCCGGCGGCGGGCAAGACGAACCTGGCGCTGTCGGCGGCCGTCGAGGTCGCCGCCGAGGGCGGAAGCGTGCTGTACATCGACACGGAGGGCCTCTCCATCGATCGGTTCCGCCAGATCGCCGCGGCGGAAACCGACGGCGACGTCGAGTCGGTCGCCTCCCGGCTGATCATCACGGAGGCGTACGACTTCGCCGACCAGCAGGAGGCGGTCCGGGACGCCGCCGAGTTCGCCACGGAGGTCGACCTGATCGTCCTCGACTCCGCGACCGGCTTCTACCGGCTCGAACGAACCGGGGACGCCGAGCGCGGCGAGTCGCTCCGGCAGGTCGCCGACCAGGTCACCCACCTCCTCTCGCTGGCGCGACGCCACGACCTGGCGGTCGTGATCACCAACCAGGTGTTCACCGACCCCGAAAGCGACCGCGCCCGGCCGCTGGGCGGACACACCCTGGAACACTGGACCGGCGTGGTGCTCCGCGTCGACCGCTTCCGCGGCGGGAACCGTCGGGCGACCCTCGAGAAACACCGGTCGAAGGAAACCGGGGACCAGGCGACGTTCCGGATCACCGGATCGGGGATCGAGCCCGCGGGCCCGTCGGGCGGGCCCGACCCCTTTTGAATCGAGGGGGATCGACGCCGTCCACGTCGCGGACGGACCGGCCAAAAAAGCGAGCGTCGTCGGCGACGTCTAGAGCTCGCCGAGCTTCCGGAGCAGCTGGCCGCGGTACTCCTCGTCGGCGTTGACGCCCTTGAGTTCGAGGACGTTCCGCTCGAGCTTGTCGAGCGCGACGTGGAAGCCGTGTTCGGCGCCGTAGCCCTCGCCGGTGCCGATGACCTGTCCCTTGCTCGTGCGCAGCCGGATCTGACACTGGATGAGCGGGGTGCCGCGGAGCTTCTCCTTGTGTTCCTGCAGCCGGACGTGGGCGTGGAGCACCTGCATCTTCTCGTATTTGTTCGTCACGTCCTGGATCGACTCGATGACGTGGTCGCGGGAGATCGTGTCGAGGAGCTCGATGTTGGTGATCTGGACGTCCATCGACTCCTCCTCGGTGAAGGTGAGCGACCGGAGGATGTCGGTCTTGGTGATGATCCCGGTGACCGACCCCTCGTCGTCCGGCGTGACGACGAGCCCCGCCACGTTGTTGTCGAACATCCGCTCCAGGGCGGCCTTGGTGGTCTCGTCGGGGCGCGCGGTGAGCGCCGGGCTCGACATCAGGTCGTAGACCGGCAGATCAAGCATTCGGTCGATGTCGCCCGCGCGGTCGCCGCTGCCCTGTCGGTCCTGGTCGCGGACGACGAAGTCGACGATGTCGTTGGTGGTGACGACCCCGGTGAGGCTCCCGGCCTCGTTGAGCACCGGGAGCCGCGAGATGCCGTGTTTCCGGAGCCGGTTGATCGCCTGCCCGACGTGTTCCTTCTCGCCGATGGTGACCACGTCGGCCGTGTACACCTGGTCGACGGTGTTGGCGTCGAGGCTGTCGATGACGGCCTCGAGGATCCCGTCCTCGGTGATGATCCCGTACAGCTTCTCCCCGTCGTACACCGGCGCGATCTTGACGTTCCCCTCGATGAGCAGCCGGGCGGCCTCCCGGATGTCCTCACGGCGGGCGATCTCGGGCGCCGGTTTCATCACCGCCGAGACCTTGGTGTCGTCGCCCATCCGCGAGCGGATCAGCTGTTTCTCCCCGACGACCCCCGCGTAATCGCCGTCCTCGGTGACGATGATGCCCTTCGGGTTCTCCCGGTCGAAGAGGGAGCGGACCTTGGCGAGACGCTCGTCGACGTCGACCTCGACGTATTCCGGCACCGCGATATCAGCAATGTTCATGGTCCAATCGGAACCTAGAGCCGGACGGGTATTGAAAGTACGGGAGTCACTCCTCGTCGAGGGGCTCATCGTCGACGAGGACCTCCTCGATCAGTCGCGCCGATCCGCGACGGAGGCGACCGCTGACGGCCGTCCGCGAGATCCCGAGCAGCTCCGAGAGACCCTCGAGGGTGATCTCGCGGGGATCGTCGTAGTAGCCGTTGCGGTAGGCGTTGACCAGCGCCTCGATCTGTGGCTCGGTCAGCCCGAACGCCGACTCCTCGGCCGGGTCCTCGGTCTGCCGGAGCTCGAGGACGGTGAACCGGATCCCGTTTCGGTCGGCGAAGGCGCTCAGCTCCTCCATCGTCTCGTGGTCCTGCAGTTCCAGGCGCAGCTTCCAGCCGTCGCGGTGGCTCCGTGACTCGAGGACGAGCCCGCCGGCGGCCGAGACCGGCGGCGTGATCAGCGTCGCGGCGTCGGTGTACTCGATCCGGTAGGTGCGGCGCGGGTCGGACTCGGTGACCGACGTGAAGGACGCGACGGTGTGGTCCGCCGCCAGCGCCTCCTCGAACGCCGTGAAGTCGGGAGCTTCGACCCAGAAGACGTGACCGTCGTGAACCGGGTCGGTTCCCGTGTCGGAGACGACGCCGATCTCCGCGTCCGGGAGCGCCCGGATCGTGGGCGAGAGCGCGAGGTCGGGATGGGCGACGTAGACGCTGGTCGAGACGATCATCGTGTGTGTCGGCGTGGCTGTGCGCTCCCCGTCGACCGCCCGCGCGGAACTGCCGCGCGGCGGTCGCGCAGCAGTCGGGCAGGAGTCGGGGGGAGGTGCCGTTCCGTTGCCGGACGTCGGTCAACGGATGATCGCCGCTCGGTCGACGGGGGTCGGTTACGCCTTCCCCGGCCACCCACCACAGTGGTATCAGTGATCACGGATCGTCGGATGCGTCACCTTCGTCGATCCGGCATAAAACGTTTGCCCGAAACGACCCGAAAACGCGTCGAAACCGAATCGAGAACGAGTCGAGAACGAATCGAGGACGAGTCGAGAACGAATCGAGGACGAGCCCGCTGCATCACTGGCGTGGTCGATCCGGCCGATCCACGAGGAGGGTCCGTTCGATCAGGGCACGGATCCCGCGTTTGAGACGGCCGCCGACCGCCGAGGCGGAGTAGCCGAGCTCGGCGGCGACGTCCGCCAGGGAGGCCTCACGGGGGTCCGCGAAGTAGCCGAGTTCGTAGGCGACGACGAGCGCCTCGCGCTGTTTCTCCGTGAGCGCGTCGCGGACCGGATATTCCGTGTCGGCGCCCGGCAGCTGCCGGACGTCGACGACCTCGAAGGAAAAGCCCGCCTCGCGGGCGTGCTGCCAGACGTCGTGGAGGGCCTCCCGGTCGGGGAGCAGCCACTGCTCGTGCCAGCCCCGTGGCGTCGGTTCGGGTCCCGGCGCGGCGCTCCGGGCGTCGATCACGAACCCGCCGTGGCGCGTGACCTGGGGTGCGAGCAGGACCGCGGTCTCCGCGAAGGTGACCCCCCAGAGGTTCCGCCGGTCGAACTCGGGCATCGGGTGGACCGTCTCGACCGTCCGGTCCCGCTCGAGGGTCTCGGCGACCACGTCGGGAGGCGTCGTACCGAACTTGAGCACGTAGACCTCGCGTTCGGGGTCCGTGCTCGTCTCGGGCAGGACGCGCACGTCCAGTTCCGGGGCCGACGCGAAGGTGTCCGCGAGCGCGCCGTCCTCGTGGGCGAACCGTACCTCGGCGAAGGTGGTCATCGACGGGGTGTCCGATCGGAGGGATGCGCTCGCACGGGAAAGTTCCACCGGCGGTATCGGTCGAGTGGTCAGGTCGAGCGTACGTCGTCAGGTCGAGCGTACGCCGTCAGGTCGAGCGTACGTCGACCGGCCGAGTCACGCCGCCGAAGCGGATCGACGGTTCGCCGGCGAGTCACTGCGCGGCCGAGGATTCGCGGAGACACTCGATGATGTCCTCGCGGGTCGTCTCGCGTTCCCCCTCGGTGGCGAGCTGGCCGACGACGAACTCCAGGAGGTTCAGCTCCCTGAGCAGCTCGAGGGCGTCCTCGCGGTCGACGTCGACGTCGCGTTTGACCTCGTAGATCGTGTTCGACCGCATCACCGTCTCGATGAGCGCGTCGACGGTCACGTCCTCCGGGAGACCGATCCCGTCCGAGAGGACGACGGGCTGGTCGGCGTCGGCGGACGGGGTCGGGTGATCGACGTCGCGGGAATCGGAATCCGAGGCGGGCCGGTCGGTCTCGGTCGACGGGCCGGTCGCCGACGTCGCGTCGTCCCGCCGGTCGTCGGCGTCGTCCGCCGCGTCGCCGGTCCGGTAGGTGTTCGGCTCGTGGATGTCGTAGTCTATCATGTACCGGCGGACCGTCTCGCCGGTGACGTCCATCTCCAGGGCATCGGCCATCTCGGCGAACGTCCCGCAAGCCTCGTAGACCTCCGCCAGCAGGTCGGGATCCTTAAACGGCGGCACGTCGCGGTCGGATGTGAACGTGGTCGCGGTCTCGCGATCGTCCGGGTCCGTTCGGGCATCGACCGACGCCGCCTGGCCGTCAACGGAGGACGCCGTCGCCGACGTGTCAGCGTCCGCCGGTTCACCCGGTTCGGCCGTCTCCGATCCCGCCACGGTCGGCAGCGCCGTTTCGGTCGCGTCGTCCTCGGCGGCGCCCGCATCCGCGTCGTCCTCGCTGACGGCCGCGTCGACGTCGGCGACATCGGCCGCGACCTCGGCGTTCCCGGTCTCGGCGTCCCCATCCGCTTCGACGGCCGGATCGAACCCGTCGGCCCGGGGGCCATCCGCCGGAACCGTCGCCGCGAGCGTCACCGTGACGGTCCCGTCCGCGCCGAGATCGGCGCCGGTCGGACGCGCCGCGACGTCGTGGTCGGTCGCGGGCGTCAGTTCGGTCGTCGACGCGAGCGCGAACCGCACGGTTCCGTCGGGGCCGACACGCGGGTCCCGAAGGGCGGTCCGGTCCGCGGTCGGATCGATCGAGAGCGTCACCTCGAGGTTCGCCGTGAGTCGGTCCGCCTCGACGCCGGTGATCGCCGCCACGTCGACGTCGTCGACGGCCTCGCCGCGACGCTCGCACTCGTCGAGGAACCGGCCCAGCTCCTGGAGTCGGTTACCGATGCCCATGATATACGGACCCATCGCGCTGCGGCCGCATGAAGACACACGATGAATTATGAAGGTTTTTAAATCGGTCGGCGTCGGGCGGATCCGCCGTGAGGGTGCCAGATGGGATCGGCCGACGGTGTCGTATGGGATCGGCCGACGGTGCCGTGCGAGGTCGTCACTGGGTGACACGCGACGGCGAAACCGGCGAAGTGACACCGTTTTATTCCCGCATCACGGACCGTGACGCAATGGAACGGGTGAAGACCGCACCGGGCCCGGACGCCGCGCACGCGTTCCGGCTGGGACTGATCGCCGCCGCCGTTCTCGGCGTGGTCGCGATGGCCGGCCTCTACGCTGCGGGCGAGGCCTCGCTGCTCCTCGTCGGCTTCCTCCTGGTGGCGTGCTTCCCGGTGTATCTCGTGTTCGCGGCCGCCGCGTTGAGCGTCTGGCTCGGGTACGACAAGGACGCCACCGACCTCCGCCCGGTCTACCGGGAGCGCGAGCGCCGGCGGGGCTGAGCCCTCCTCCGCGTATTACTCCTCGGCCTCCTGCTTGGCGCTCAGCTTGGCCTGCTCGCGGGCGCTCGGGTTGACGGACTCCTTGAACGGCACCTTCGCGACGGTCGCGAACACCGGCTCGCCCGGCTCCTCGGCGTACTCGTCGGGGAGGTGGACGCGGAACTCGGTGTCGAGGTCGGCGTCGTAGACGCGGTCGTCGAGCGGCGCCTCGAGCTTCTCGGCGGGGACGAACCCGAGCGCGATGTTGGTCTCGAGGTCCGGGCTCCACCACGGCGAGGTGACGTAGCCGCACTCCTCGCCCGTCTCGGGGTCGGAGATCAGCCAGAAGTCGGACGCGTAATCGCGGATCGGCTCGCCGGCCAGTTTCAACCCGACGAGCTTGAGGTTGAACGGATACTCGCCGTCCTCGATCCGCGCCTTCTGCCGCTCCAGCTCCTCCCTGCCGATGTAGTCGCCGTCCTTGTCGTCGGGGACGTGGTAGCCGAGGTTGACCTGGAACGGCGAGGTCTCGTGGTCCATGTCCTGTCCCCACGAGAGGATGCCGGCCGCGATCCGCCGGTGGTGGCCCGGCGCGATCTGCATCCCGCCGTGGTCCTTGACGGTGTCGAGGACGGGGTCCCAGACGCGCTCGGCGTGTTTGGTGGCGTCCTTGACGTAGATCTCGAAGCCCTTCTCGCCGGAGAAGCCGGTCTGGCTCACCAGCACCTCGGCGCCGTTGATCTCCGCCTCCATCAGACCGTAGTAGGGGATCTCCGAGACCTCCTCGCCGACCACCTCGACCATCACGTCCTCCGAGAGCGGTCCCTGGATCTGCATCGGCGCGACGTCGATCTCGTCGACCTCGACGTCGAAGTCCATCCCCACGTTGACGCCCTGGATCCACTGCATCAGCGTGGAGTCGGAGATGGAGAACCAGAACTCGTCCTCGGCGACCCGCAGCAGGACGGGGTCGTTGAGGATCCCGCCGTCCTCGTTACAGAGGATGACGTACCGCCCGTGCATCGGCTCGATGTCGGTCGCGTCGCGCGTGATGAGATAGTCGGTCAGCGCCTCGGCGTCGGGGCCTTTGACCCGGATCTGGCGCTCGACGGCGACGTCCCAGAGGGTGACGCTGTTCGTCAGCGCCTCGTACTCGGCCATCGCGCCGCCGTCCTCGGGCTCGACGAGCCCGCGCGGGTGATAGATCCGGTTGTAAACCGTACACCGCCAGGCGCCCTCCTCGTTGAACGACTTGTGGAAGAAGGGCGACTTGCGGACGCGCGTGGACACCAGCATCTCGATGCCGGGATCCCCCGTCTGTCGGAGGTTCCTGGGAAGGACGCGGTCGGACTGGTCGACGCTCGGATGGTTCGGATGGTCGTCTTGTGACATCGGTACACGGTGTCAGTTCCCCACCACTATAAAAGAAAGGCGTCACTTTCGAGACCGCGACGTGTTCGGAATCCGATCCGATCTCCGAATATGGCTTTTCAGGCCTCATACAGTGCATTTACCCGGAGAGAGAACGAGATCACCGATCCGAATTGCTCGGTCGAAACCGGACTCTAAACCACTACATATCGAATATAGTATGGGTTGTGGTTGCGGACGTGACGCGGTGTGACCGGCGGGACGGAGCGATCCTCCACCGTGGGCTGAGCCGCGGTGGGTCCATCCGGAGACGACATCCAACCGGCGGTATGAGGCAGTATACCACCCTCTACGGTCGATTTCGGAATCCTTTCACGGGTCGGGTCCCGACGAACGGATATGACGACCCGGTCCACCACCGGAAGCGATCCCGCTTCCGACGATGACGCATCGCGAACCGACGGATCCGTCGACTTCGAGAACTACCTGCCGGGAGCCCCGCTGCCGTCGACCGAGCCGGGCCGCGTCGAGCGGTTCCTGACGCGGCTGTTCCGCCGCCGTGGCGGCCTCCGCGTGGTCTACCGCCGCAAGTAGCGCTCTCGTCGCAAGTAGCGCTCTCGTCGCAAGTAGCGCTCTCGTCGCAAGTAGCGCTCTCGTCGCAAGTAGCGCTCTCGTCGGCACGAACGTGCGACGTCGAGTCGTTAGCTCTCGAGCCGGCCGAGCCGCCAGGACTCGGTGTCCGGCACCTGGTTGAAGGTGTAGATGTGGACGCCGCGGATGTCGTAGTGGGGATCGGCGGCGTGCGGCGCGAGCCCGTCGATCAGCTCGTCGGGGGTGTACTGGCCGCGCGAGCCGACGAGCTCCTTGATGAATCCGAGGACGCCGCTGGTCTTCCGGAGGAATCGAACCGAGTCGCCGACGCCGACCTTCTTGGAGATGCCGAGCAGCCGCTGGTAGTTCATCACGCCTGGAATGCCGACCTCGACGGGGAGGTCGACGCCGCGGTCGCGGATCGTCCCGATCCACTCGAGGATCGTCTCGGGGTCGTAACACAGCTGCGTGACGAGGTAGCTCGCGTACGGCGCCTTCCGGTCCATCGCCTCCGCGAGGGTCGCCTCGCTCAGGAAGTCGTGGCCCTCCGGATAGCCGGTGATGCCGACCTCCTCGAACTCGTACTCGAGCTCCTCCAGCGCCACGAGCAGGTCGTGGGCTGACTCGAACTCGCCCGCGGGCTCCTCCCGGTCGCCCCCGGGGACGAAGACGTCCGTGACCCCGGCCTCCCGGAGCCGCCCGGCGATCGAATCCAGGTGCTCCCGGTCCCGAACGTACCGGGCCGCGACGTGCGGGATGACCTCGTAGCCCGCCTCGCTCGCGGTCTCGGTCCACTCGACGGTGGCGTCGATCCCGAGCGTCGGCGAGGTCGTGACCGCGATCGCCGCGCCGTCGGGGAGGTGGGCCATCTGTTCGCCGAAGCTGTCGAACGGCATCAGCTCGAATCGGGGATCGGCGAGCAGCGTCGCCGCCCCGTCGTCCGTCGTCGAAGTCTCGAGTGACATTGTGAAGTGGGGCCGGTTCCCGACACGGGCGGCGAACCGACTGGATGCGACAAGGGCCGACACCGTCATTAGGTCTTTCCCGCTCGTGGCGTCGGCCGACTCGGCGACAACACCCCACGGGTATTTGACGTGTTGTGGACGGGAGGCCTCGTTTCACACGAAACGGACCGCTCGGCGGCGATCGGCGTCATCTTGATGGCGGTCGGATCCCGTCTTCCGATGGACTATGCCTCCTGTTCACACACAACGATCGGGCGGGAGCCGACGGATCAGGGTCGGTGATCGCCCGTGACCGCTCCGCCCCACGACCGGAGACGGGGACGCGACCGGCTCGCGGCCGACGGCGAACGCGACCGACTCGCAACCGACGGCGAACGCGACCAACTCGCTACCGACGGCGGGAGCGTGACGGTCACGTTCGCCGACGTCGAGGCGGCAGCCGAGCGGATCGACGATCCGACGGTCGTCAAACCCACGCCCGTGGAGCGCAGCACCTCGCTGGAGGAAATGACGGGGGCGGACCGGGTGATGTTGAAGCTCGAGCACCTCCAGTGGACGGGGTCGTTCAAGACGCGCGGGGCGTACAACAAGATCCGCGCGTGTCTCGAGACGGGCGATCCGGACCACGTCGTGGCCGCGAGCGCGGGCAACCACGCGCAGGGGGTCGCGCTCGCGGCCACCACCCTCGGCGTGGACGCCACGATCGTGATGCCGACGACGGCCCCGCAGACGAAGGTGGACGCGACCCGCGGGTACGGCGCGAGCGTGGAACTGGTCGGGCAGGACTTCCAGGCGGCGATGGCGTACGCCCAGGAGCTCGTGGCCGAGACCGACGCCGAGTTCGTCCACGCGTTCGACGATCCGGAGATCGTCGCCGGCCAGGGGACCCTCGGCATCGAGATGTGCGAGGACGTCCCCGAGGCCGACACGATCGTCGTCCCGATCGGCGGCGGCGGGCTGATCTCGGGCATCGCCACCGCCGTCGCGGAGCTGAGCCCCGAGACGCGCGTCGTCGGCGTGCAGGCCACGGGCGCCGCCACCGTCCCCGACAGCCTCGAGAAGGGGATCCCCCAGACCCTCGAGTCGGTCGACACGATCGCCGACGGGATCGCGACCGGCGGGATCTCGGAGCTGACGCTGTCGATCATCGAGCGCCACGTCGACGAGGTCGTCACGGTGACGAACGGCGAGATCGCCGACGCGATCCTGTTGTTGATGGAGCGGGCCAAGCAGGTCGTCGAGGGCGCCGGCGCGGCCTCGGTCGCCGCGATCCGGAGCGACGACCTCGACGTCGCCGGCGAGACGGTGATGCCGCTGCTGTGCGGCGGCAACCTCGACATGACGATGCTGCGGACCGTCCTGGTCCACGCGCTGACGCGCCGCCGACAGATCCTCCGGCTGCGGGTCCACATCGAGGACCGGCCCGGCAAGATGGCGGAGATATCCAGCCTGATCGCCGACCACGACGCGAACATCCAGACGGTGCGACACGACCGCGCGCTCGAGGACCTCGACGTCGGCGAGGCCTACCTCATCTTCCAGGTCGAAACGAGCGGGGCACAACACGCCCGCCGGATCGTCGACGCGATCGCCGAGAGCGGCTATCCGGTGGACGTTATCAACCACCCCGACGTCAACGTGCTCGCCACCGACGCCGATCGTGCGTGAGTTCGGCACGGGTGAGCGGGTCCGACGACGTTTTCCGTCCGGCGTCGGACCGTCCGGTTCCGGGTTGGTTCGATGTGCGATACCGGAACGGAGCGGGCGCGAAACGGCGACGGCGGGCGGTCCGACCGACGGATCGTATTTAAAGACCGCCATAATTACGGATGAACGTTTATTAATGATACTGTACTTACATACATCGAGGCGCTGTCATATGGTACCTATCAACACGGAGACTCCGGCGGACGCGCCACCGAACGGAGCGAGGTATCGTGCGTCGAACGCCAGAACCGTTCGTCGGGGGGTGAGCACATGAGCGACGGCGAGGAGGAGGCCGTCGGCGAGATGTCCGACGGGCTGCAGGTGGAGCTGTTCCACCCCGACTCCGACCGGGAGCCCGGCGACACCAACATCCAGAAGTTCGGGTTCGACATCCACCCGATCGTGTTTCCGGTCGCGCTGTTGATCATCGCCGTATTCATCGTGTTGACGATCGGGCTCGGCGAGGATGCGGCGAGCGCGTACACGTGGCTGTTCAACTTCATCGGGGAGAACTTCGGCTGGTTCTACCTGCTCGCGGTGAACGTCTTCATCGTCGCGCTGCTGTTCTTCGCGTTCAGCAAGTACGGAAAGATCAAGATCGGCGGCGTCGAGGCCGAAAAGGAGTTCAGCGACTTCGCCTGGATGGCGATGCTGTTCAGCGCCGGGATGGGCATCGGGCTGATGTTCTTCAGCGTCTCCGAGCCGCTGTATTATCTCCAGACGGTCCCCGGCTTCTTCGGCGTCGAGGCCGGGACCGGGGCGGCCGCCCAGGCCGCGATGGCCCAGACGTTCTTCCATTGGGGATTCCACCCGTGGGCGATCTACGGCCTCGTCGGCCTCGGGCTGGCGTTCTTCTCGTTCAACCGCGGCCTTCCGCTGACGTTCCGGTCGATCTTCTGGCCGCTGCTCGGCGAGCGGATCTACGGCTGGCCCGGCCACGTCATCGACCTCGTGACGGTGTTCGCGACGCTGTTCGGCCTGGCGACCTCGCTCGGGCTCGGCGTGGCACAGATCAACACGGGACTCTCCTACGTCGGCGGCGACATGCTCGGCCTGTTCGCCATCCCGACGGGAACGATCCCCCAGATCGCGCTCATCGCGGTCATCACCGGGATCGCGACGCTGTCGGTCGCCGCGGGGCTCGACGGCGGCGTCAAGCGACTGAGCACGATCAACCTCTACCTGATGTTCGCCCTGCTCGGGTTCCTGCTGATCGTCGGTCCCACGGTCTACATCTTCGGAACGTGGGTCGAGGGCCTCGGCGCCTACTTCGGCAACATCCTGGCGATCAGCTTCTTCACCGGGACGCTCGGCCAGGGCGGCTCGACGGTCACCGCCTGGACCGTCTTCTACTGGGGCTGGTGGATCGCGTGGTCGCCGTTCGTGGGAATGTTCATCGCGCGCATCTCGCGGGGTCGAACCGTCCGGGAGTTCGTCCTCGGCGTCCTGTTCCTGCCGGCGCTGTTCTCGACCCTCTGGCTGTCGACCTTCGGCGGGAGCGCGCTGTTCAACACCCTCGAGGGCAGCGGCGCGGCGATGGCGACCTACAACGAGCTCGGCCAGACGGTCGCAATGTTCGCGATGCTGGAACAGTTCCCGCTGGGCGCGGTCACGGGGATCCTCGCGACGCTGCTCGTGATGACGTTCTTCGTGACCTCCTCGGACTCCGGGTCGCTGGTCATCGACCACCTGACCTCCGGCGGCAAACACGACGTGCCGCGAGCCCAGCGCATCTTCTGGGCGGTCACCGAGGGCATCGTCGCCGCGATCCTGCTGTGGGGCGGCGGCCTGGGCGCGCTGCAGACGGCGGCGATCACGACCGGCCTGCCGTTCGCGTTCATCCTCTGTCTGATGTGTTACACGGTCTATCTCGGACTCAGCAACGAGTACGACATCCTCGAATCCGAGGAGTTCGCCGAGACGATCGAGGAGCTCACCGACGACGAGGACGTGGAGGTCGTCACGACCGGCGACCAGATGGTGACCGACATCTCGGCCGAGGACGACGAGGCCGTGGGGGGTGACTGAGCCCGGGACCGCGTCGCTCCGGTCGCCCGAACCGTCCCGCCGACGAACCACCTTTTTTCGGCTTGGTCTCCGGCTCCCGCTTTTAGGTCCGGTTTCCGGCTCCCGCTAACCCGGTCTCCGGCTCCTTTCGCCTCGGAACGCAACAGTCCGATTCGAGTCCGTCAGTAGTACTTCCACTCGTCGTCCTCGTCCCCGCGCCGCAGCGTCGTGCCGTCCTCCTCGTCTCCCGAGTCGCGCTCGCCGTCAGCCTCCGGACCACGTCGGTCGACGCCCGAACCTCCCTCGCCGGTGCGGTCGTCGGGCCACTCGATCCCGTCGCCGCGCAGGTGTTTGTACGCGATCCCGCCGAGCGCCACGAGGAACAGGACCAAAAGCAGCGTGCCGGCGAGCGCGGCCGCCTGTCCGGCCCACTCGAGGATCCCGCCGTCGATCTGGAGCGTTACGCGTCGCATACCGGATCGAGGGCGCCGAGCGTGAAGTGTGGTTCGGGGCCCGGACGTCTCGCCCCGTCTCGCGGCGTGCGTCGACCGCCGGCGCGGAGCGACCGCTCGCGCGGGGCGAGAGCGGACGCCGACGTCAGCCGTCGGCGTCCGGAGGAACCGTCCGCGAGCTATGGACCCACGTTCTGGTGAGCCCGCCGACGCCGACGGACGCGACCGCGATCCAGACGACCGCGGCGCCCGGGCCCGGGAGGAGCAGCCAGCCGACCGCGCTGAGCGCGGCGCCGACAACCAGCCCGCTGCGGGCGCGGCGCCCGCCGAACAGGTCGGTCACGATCGTCCCGACGACCAGGAAGCCGAGGCCGCCCAGAAGCGAGAGGCCGACGACGAGAACGACGGCGGCGAGGTAGCCGACCGGGGGCCCGGCGAGTCCGAGCCGCGTCAGCAGGTCGTTGGCGTACAGCCCGGCGAACGCGACGAGGCCGTACGCCACCAGGCCGTAGAGGACCGCGACGGCCGGTCGGGCCATCGTGTCCGCGATCGCTTGCTCGAGGAGGTCGCGCCGCCGAACGAGGATCCCGCCGCCGAACGCCGCGACGAGGAGGAACGACCCGACCGCCCTGACGACCGGCGACGACGGATCGACCAGCGCCGGATCGACGATGATGGGAGCGACCATCGGCGGAACGACCGCGGTCGGGGCGGCCGTCGCGGGACCGACCGTCCCTGGAGCGACGGTCCGTGCGGCGGCGACGCCCGGCAGCGCCGCGAGCGCGATCAGGACGCCGAGTGCCCGCGCCACGTGGGTCGACGCCCGTGCCACGTGGGTCGACGCCCGTGCCACATGGGTCGAAGCTCCCGCCGCGTGGGTCGAACACATACCACGTTCGTGGGGAGACGGGGCGGAAAAGCTGTCGGCTCGACGAGCGATTTATGTCTATGTGTGCTGAATGATACCACGTGACGGGCGCGTTACACGCCCTCCTCGTCGGCCTGAAGCGTGTCGGAGAACGACTGGTCGCGCCGCTGCGCCGCGGCGACGGACCGAACAAGTTCCGGCTCTCGAGCGTCGACACGGCGACCACGACCATCGACGGGTCCGTGGGGTGGCGCAACCGGCCGCCGGCGACGCTCGCGTGTCCCCAGTGTGGCAGCCGGATCTACCAGCGGCACGCCCACGACGCCATCGACTGTCCGCGGTGTCGTGCGACGTTCGACGGCGACGAGTTCGCGGATCTGGAGCTGATCGCGTTCGAGTGTCCGGTCTGTCGCACCGAGATGCAACACGGGACGCGACATCCGGAGCGGTTCGGGTTTCCCGAGTGGGCGACCTGCGACGCCTGTCGGTACCACTGGGAGTTCCGGCATTCGTACTGACCGCTCCCCGAGAAGGTGGCCACCCCACGAGGGAAACGTATTCGGGGACGGGCGTCGTTGGTGGGACGAACGACGATGGAGATCCCCACGACTGGCGACCCGATCGCGGTCGCGCTGGCGGCGCTGGCTGTCGGCCTGTTCGCGGTCGCGCTGATCGCGATGTCAACGGACCGCCTGACGGCCGCCGGGATGAGCTTTCTGGCCGCGAGTCTGGTCATCTACCTCCGGGAGAGCCGGGTCGCCGACCGGACGGCGGAGGAGTGACCGGCCGATCAGTCCTCGACGGACATCCGGTCGGTTATCACGGGCACCGATGAGGTGCGGACGACCTTGTCAGAGGTGCCGCCGAGTATCGCCCGGAACTTGCCCTGGTACGCGCTCCCGAGGACGATGGCGTCCATCCCGTGCTCCTCCGCGTAGTCGACGATCTCCTCCGCCGGCGATCCCGACCGGATGGCGGTGGTGCACTCGACGCCCTGCTCGCCGGCCATCTCACACAGCTCCTCGGTCACCCGCTCGCCGTAGTCCCGGTGTTCCTCGCGGATCTGCTCCTCGTCGTCGCGGATGTAGACCGTTCGCGGCGCGCCCGGAAGGTCGACCACGTACAGCGCGTGGACCGATGCCCCGAGGGCGGCCGCGAGTTCGATTCCGTGCTCGGCGCCACGCCGCGCTTCGTCGCTCCCGTCGTACGGGATCAGGATGGTGTCGTACATAAGCGTCCCTCGTTACCGATACACATATCACGTAAAAATAACTTTGGGCGGACGCCGCCGTCGACGATGCCCACCGGTCCCGGAGCGCCGATTTCGGACGCATTCGGCGTCGAACCGATCGGAATCGGTGACTGCGGGCCCTCCTTCACGGAAGTCGTGCCACGCGTCTCCCGTCGCGAAACAATAAGTAACTAATATCCGATATGTTGTGGAGCGAAGCCGGCGGTCGGAGGCGGCAGTCGTCGGCAGGGCCGTCGATTCCCGGCAGACCACCGATTCCCGGCAGACCACCGATTCTCGGTGCCATCAGCGTCCGTCGGCGGCGTCCGCGTCGGCCGCGTCGGCCGCGGCGTCCGCGTCGGCCGCGTCGGCCGACTCGGCGAGGACGTCCTCGACCGGGTTGGCGGTTCCGTCCATCACGGCCCGGCCGAGCAGCCGGCCGCCGATGACGGTCGGCGTGATGACGCGGTCGGCACCCACGTTCTCGAGCTTGTCGACGTGCCGGCGGTCGGTCGCCGCCGCGACGATCCGCACGTCGGGGTTGGCCTGTCGGGCCGCGAGCACGGCCAACACGTCGTTGGCGTCGTCCGCCGTGGCGACGACCACGCCGGCGGCGTCGGCGATCCGGGCGCCGCGTAGCGCCTCTGCGTCGGTCGGGTCCGCGGTCACCACGTTAACCCCGTCCTCGCGGAGCCCGGCGGCCGTCTCCGTGTCGGCCGTCACGACCACGAGGTCGGTCGTGCCGCGCAGTTCCTCCAGGAGCGGTTCCGTGACGTCGCCGTGGCCGAGGACCAGCACGTGGTCCTCGAGCAGGGAGAGTTCGGATGCGTTCATGTTCCCGAATGCGCTCGATATCCGCGATTCGATCGCCGGGACGAGCAGCGACCCCGTCGCGACGGTGAACGAGCCGGTCCCGAGCACGATGACCGACAGCGTGAACAGCTTGGTGAGCTGGGTCGTCGGCGTCGCGTCCCCGTAGCCCACGGTGGTGCCGGTGACGACGATGTAGTAGACGGCGTCGGTGGCCGACTCGACGCCCACGAACTCCTCGCGCAGCGCGTAGGTTCCGACGGTGCCGTAGACCTGGACGGCCAGGAACGCCACCAGCGCCGCCGTCTGGAACGCGGTGAGGTCGACCGCCCGGTCGAACTCCTCGCGGTTCACGAGCACGTGGCCGACCGCGAGGACGGCGGCGGCAAACAGCGGGACGTCCGTCGGGTCGGCCGTCAACAGCGGCAACAGCGCCGCCAGCGGGAGCGCGAGCACCGCGCCGTACCACGCCAGCCGGAGGCGCCGACGAAGCCCGACCGTCACGGCCCCGATCAGGAAGGCGAAGAAGACGCCGTAGAGCCGGACCAGCCCGGTCGCGCCGGGAAAGAGGCCGCCGAGCGGCCCCGCCAGGGAGACCGTCGTCGCGCTCAGGTCCGAGAGGCCGGTGATGAACGCGAGGACCGCGACCGTCGCCGACAGCACCACCGACGTCTTCGGCCCCGAGGCGGCCGCCCACTCGACCAGCCGGACCCGCTCCGGATGCTCGAACAGCTCCTCGACCGCGGGCTCGGGTCGCCGATCGCGTTGGTCTCCCGACACGAACGGCGATACGGCCGTTCGGAACATAAGGGTATGCCACCGAATGACACTCCCTCCGGTTCCGTCGTTCGTCCGGGGCGCCGGCACGGACCGTCACGTCGACCGCTGCCGACGATACGCCTTTACATCGGGCCGCATACATTGTACTATGTCAACGAGGGACACTGTGGTCGAGCGCGTTCTCCGGGCGACGCTGGCCCCGGTGTTCGTGCTCTCGGGGGTCGTCGTGATCTCCGGGTTCTTCTTCCCGTGGCTCGTCGGCTCGGTGGTCTCGGGGCGGGGCTGGGTCGTCGTCGCGCTGGTCTTCTTCGGGACGGGTCTCTCCTGGCTCGCGCTGCTGCCGACGCGGGCCGACGACGATCCGGAGGCGGACGCCGCCGACACACAGGACCCGACCGTGCGTCGGCTCCTGTACATCCGCCACGGACGGCTCCGTCCGGTGATCCTCCCGTTCGTCGAGCGACAGGATCCGATCGTCTTCGGAGTGCCGATCGTCGGGACGCTCGCCTTCTTTCTCGTCTGGATCGGGGCGCCGGACGCGACCGGCACGGCGGTCGCGGCCGTGACCGGGTTCGTGTTCACGGACCTGGCGTGGCTCCTTCTGGCGGCGGTCCTCCTGTCGGTCCTGTTCTGTGCGGTCCTCGTCGTCGGTCCGTGGGGAAGCGTTCGGCTCGGGGGCGCCGACGCCGAGCCGTCCTACACCTATCCGACCTACTTCGCGCTGTTCTTCGCCGCGGGGATCGCGGCCGGGATCGTCTTCTGGGGCCCCGCCGAGTCGCTGTTCCACTACCGGACGCCGCCGCCGTTCTTCGACGCGGCGCCGCGGTCGGCCGCGGCCATCGACGGCGCGCTCGCGTACGCGCTGTTCCACTGGGGCGTCTCGGCCTGGAGCACCTACCTCGTGGTCGGGCTCCCGATCGCGTACTTCGTCCACGACCGGGGCGCGCCGTTGCGCGTCTCGACGGTCCTCGCGCCGTTCGTGGGCCTCGACCGGCTGGACTCGCGGTGGGTCCGCGCCGTCGACGTCCTCGCCGTCTTCGCCACCGTCGGCGGCGTCGGCACGTCGATCGCGTTCGTCGGCCGGCAGTTCCTGGTGGGGATCGAGTACCAGTGGGACGTCATCACGGGCGCGTTCGGCCCGATCGCGCTGGTCGTCGGGCTGACCGCGACCGCCGTGATCGCGGCCGCGACCGGCGTCCATCGGGGAATCCGCCGGCTCTCGGGCGTGACGGTCGCCCTCTTCGCCGCGTTCGTCCTCGTGCTCCTGGCGGTGGGGCCCCGGTCGTTCGTGCTCGAACGTGGCGGACGGGCGCTGGGGATCTACCTCGTCGAGTTCGTCCCGCTGAGCCTGTTCCGGGACGGCGGCTGGGTCGTCGACTGGACGGTCTGGAACTGGGCGTGGTGGTTCTCGTGGGCCCCCTTCGCGGGCCTCTTCCTCGCGGCCGTCTCCAGGGGACGAACGGTCCGAACGGTCACGGTCACCGCGGTCGGCGCGACCGCGCTCGCCTCGATGACCTGGTTCCTCGTGATGGGCGGCACCACCCTCGCGCTCCAGCATTCCGGGCGCGCGAACGTCCTCAACGCCGTCGACGCCTACGGTGGATCCGAGGCGGTCGCCGGGTTCCCCGTCCTCGCCGCGCTCCCGCTGAGCCGGCTGCTGCTGTTGGCGTTCCTGGCGTTGATCGTCGTCTTCATCGCGACCTCCGCGGCCGTCTCCACGCTCGTCGTCTCGGTGCTCGCGACGAAGCGCGGGCGGGCGCCCACGACCGGAAGCGTCGTCCTGTGGGGGGTCATCCAGGGCGTCGTCGCCGCCGCCGTCCTCCTGCTCGGGAACGCCCAGCCGCTGCAGGACGTGGCGGTCCTGGCGGGCGGCCCCGTCGCCGTCCTCGCGCTCGCCGCGATGGGCGGCCTCGCGGCGACCTTCCGGCGCGACGAGCGCGGCCACCGGTCGGCGATCGGCCAGCTCCGCCACGCGCTCGCGCGTCGTGGCATCACGCTCGTTCCCGAACGCCCGGACCTGCAGGACATGGATGCTCCCGGCTCCGGCGGACGCGGTCGATCGGACGCCGCGAGCGATGGGGCCGAGACCGGGACGGAGAACGCGGAGAACGGGACGGAGAACGCGGAGACCGACGAGGAAAGCGCTGCGGACGACCGGTCCGACCGCGGGTGATCCGCGGTCAGTCCCGCGGAACGAGACCGGGCCTTCCAACGGAGGTCGTCGACTCGACCGCCGCGGTCACTGCGCGTCGCGGATCGCCTCGTTGAGCGCCGGCACGACCTCGTGGAGGTCGGCGATGACGGCGTAGTCGGCCTTCTGGATGATCGCGGCCTCGGGATCGGTGTTGATCGCGAGGATCGTGTCGGCACCCTTGCAGCCGACCATATGCTGGACGGCGCCGCTGATCCCGCAGGCGATGTAGAGGGTGGGCGAGATCTTCGCGCCGGTCTGGCCGACCTGGTCGTCGTGCGGGCGCCACCCCTCGTTGACGGCGGCGCGGGAGGCGCCGACCGCCCCGCCGAGGAGGTCGGCGAGCTCCTCGAGCTTGTCGTAGCCGTCGGCGCCGCCGACGCCGCGGCCGCCGCTCACGACGACCCGGGCCTCGCCCAGCGGGACGCCCTCCTCGTCGGACTCCTCGTAGCGGTCCACCTGTACGCGGAAGTGTGCGTCCTCCAGGTCGGGCGTGACCGTGTGGACTGCCGGGGCGGCGGGGTCGGCGGCCGGCTCGAAGCCGACCTCGTGTTCGGCGGCGGTGAGCAGCTTCGGGTCGCCGCCGAGGAGCGCCTCCTCGATGAGCGTACCGCCCCATCGCTGGCGGGTGAGCGCGTAGCTGCCGTCCGGGTCCGGGAGCTCGACCGCGTCGCCGCCGGCGTCGGCGTCCGCGTCAACGGACTCGACGGCCAGGCAGTTGGCCGCCATCGACTGCCCGCGGTTCGCGGCGACCTGCGAGAGGACCTCCTGGCCGCGGTCGCTGCCGGGCGCCACGACCGCGTCGGGGTCGCGGTCCTCGACGACCGCTTCGATCCCTGCGGCGTACGCCTCGGGTGCGTAGGCGTCGAGGCGGTCGTGGGAGACGACGTGAACGTCGTCGACGCCGTACTCGCCGAGATCGTCGGCGAGGGCGTCGCCGACCGATCCGCCGGCGGCGTCCTCGCCCGGCCCGGCCACGTCGAAGACGACCGCCTCGAGCGGCTCGTCCGTTCGGTCGGCCACGTCCCGTGCGAGCGTGACGGCCTCCAGCGAGGACTCGGCGGGCGCGTCGCCGTCGGCCTCGACGATCGCGAGGACCATCCTACAGCACCTCCACGTCGTCCCGCAGCACCTCGAGGACGTCGGCGGCCGCGTCGGGACCGTCGCCGAGGATCTCGGCGGCGCCCTCGTCGTCAGCGGGCGATTCCAGCCGGACCATCTCCAGGCAGTCGGCGCCGGCCGGGTCGGGGGCCGCCGACGCGACCTCCTGCTTCCGGGCCCGCATCTTCGACCGCATCGAGGGATACCGGGGCTCGTTGAGCCCCTCCTTGACGGCGATCACCGCGGGGAGGTCCACCTCGTAGACCTCCTCGCCGCCGCCGACCTCGCGCTTTGCGACCGCGGTGCCGTCCGCGACGTCCAGCGACTTGATCCCGGCCACGAACGGCAGGTCGAGTTGGCCGGCCAAGTGGGTACCGACCTGGTAGTTCGCGGCGTCGGCCGACTCGTTGCCGACGAGCAGGACGTCGAAGTCGGTCTCCGCCTCGGCGACGTAGTCGGCGATCGCGGTCGCGGTGTCGACCGGGCCCCACTCCCCGTCCTCGGTCTCGAGCAGGGTGGCCTCGTCGGCCCCCATCGCGAGGGCGGTTCGGAGCTGTTCGTCGGCCGCCTCGGGCCCGAGGGTGAGCGCCGTCGCGGTCCCGTCGCGGTCCTCCGCGATCCGGACCGCCTCCTCGAGGGCGCACTCCTCGTGCGGGCTCATCGTGAACCCGAGGGTGCTCGTGTCGATCCCCCGCTGGTCGTCGGTCAGTACGATCTTCGCGCCGGTGTCCGGCACGCGCTTGACGCAGGCGAGCGTGTTCATACGTGGTGGGTGATGGGTGTTGTAAACGGCTGGTGGTCGTTGGTGGTAGTCGTTGGCGGCTGGTGGTCGTTGACGGCTGGCGGTCGTCGGTGGATGATCGTCGTGTGGGAACGGTGGTCGTCGGTGGCTGCCAACTGGTCCGGCCGGACCGCATCCGGCCGGTGGAGCGACCTCCGACAGTCCCGCTAGCTCCGGATGCGCTCGTTGTCGGGGTCGAACAGGGGCCGGCTGCCGGCGACCTCGACGGTGACCGGGTACTGCTCGCCGAAGTACTCGACGGACAGCTGTTGGCCCTCCTCGGCGTACTCCGGCGGGAGATACGCCATCAGCAGGTGCTTGCCGAGGCTCGGGGCGGTCCCGGCGCTGGTGACGTACGACTCACGCCCCTCCTCGTCGACGATCACCTCGCCGTCGGGGTCGAGCACGGGCTCGTTGCCGAGCATGAACCGGCGCTCGCCGGTCTCGGAGAGGTGGTCGTCGACCGAGAGGGTACACAGCGTCGCGGCGTTCTCCTCCTCGATCGCTTCCGCGTACGCCTCCTTGCCGATGAAGTCGGCGTCCTTGACGCCGTGGAAGGTCAGCCCGGCCTCGGCGGGGTCGTACTCGAGCTCCAGCTCGTGGCCGTAGAGGCGGTATCCCTTCTCCATCCGGCCGGTGGTCCCGTAGACGCCCATCCCGACCGGGCGGACGTCGTACTCCTGGCCGGCCTCCCAGAGGGTGTCCCAGAGCCGGCCGCCCTGCTCGCTGGGCGCGTAGATCTCCCAGCCGCGCTCGCCGACGTAGGAGATGCGTAGCGCCCACGCGTCGACCTCGCCGATCGTGATCTTCTGGGCGGTGTAGGGCGGGAACGCCTCGTGGGACATGTCCTCCTCGGCCACGGAGTCGACCAGGTTCCGGGCGTCCGGTCCCCAGACGCCGAGGGTACACAGCGCGGAGGTTTGGTCGATCAACTGGACCGACCCGTCCTCCGGCAGGTGGCCACGGAACCAGGCCTTGTCGGCGCCGCCCATCCCGCCGCCGGTGATGACCCGGTAGCGGTTCTCCCCGATCCGGACGATCGACAGGTCGGAAACGAAGCCGCCGTTCTCGGCGAGGATCGGCGTGTACACCGACTGCCCGACGTCGACGTCCATCCGGCCGACCGCCATCCGCTCGGCGAACTCGGTCGCGCCGGGGCCGACGAGGTCGAAGATGGTGAAGCCCATATCCCCGACCATCGCGACCTTGTCGCGCATGTGCAGGTGCTCGGCGAGGATGATCGGCGACCACCACCGCGAGTCCCACTCGTTGGGACGGGTGAGCCCCGAGAGCTCCTCGTTGTACCGCGTCAGCAGGTCCCGGTTCGACTCGAACCACTGGGGGCGCTCCCAGCCGGCCGCCTCGAAGAACCGGGCGTCGAGGTCCTCCTGCCGGTCGTGGAAGGGGCTCGTCCGGAGCGGACGCGAGGACTGCCACTGCTCGGCGGGATGGACGATCCCGTAGATCTTCTGGAACCCCTCGTGGGCCCGGTTCTTCACGAACTCGCGGGAGGTGCCGTACTCGTAGAACCGGTTGACGTCGGAGCCGTGGATGTCGATGTCGGTCCAGCCGCGGGTCATCCGCTGGGCCATCGCCTCGCCGATCGCCGGGGCCTCCTTGATCCAGATCGCCGCCGCGGACCAGAGCCCGTCGACGTCCTGCAGCTCCCCGAGCAGCGGCGCGCCGTCGGGGGTCTGCGAGAGCAGCCCGTCGATCTCGTGGCGCACGCCGGCCTCGGGGTCGTCGAGCAGATCGGGGACGATCTCGAGGGCGTCCTCCATCGACTGCTCGAAGGCGTCGTCGGTGAGCGGCGGCTGGGTCGGCGACAGCGGCGCCTCCTCGATGGACGGCACGTCCTCGACGTCCCAGAGGATCGGCCGGTGCTGGTAGGAGCCGACCTCGAGGTCGTTGCCGTGCTGGCGCTCGTACATCTGGGTATCCATATCACGGACGACCGGGAAGGAGATCTCCCCCTCGTAGTCCTCGAAGAAGGAGATCGGCCCGACGCTCACCATCTGGTGGACCGCGGGCGTCAGCGGGATCTCGACGCCCGCCATCTTCGCGAGCTTCGGGCTCCAGAGCCCGGCGGCGATGACGACCTCGTCGGCCTCGATCGTCCCGCGGTCCGTCTCGACCGCCGTGATCTCCCCGCCCTCGACGTGGAGGTCGAGGACCTCGGTGTTCGGCGACAGGTGGAGGCCGCCGTCGCCGCTACGCTCCGACGCGGGAACCACGTCCGCGTCGGGCTCGAGGTCGCCGGCGTCGGCCGGGTCGACCTCGCCGGCGGCGATCGCGTCGGCCCGCGACCGCATCACCTCGCCGGCTCGAAGGGGGTCACACGTGCCCGCACCGGGGCTGTAGAAGCCGGCCTTGATGAGGTCGGTGTTGACGTACGGAACCATGTCCTCGACCTCCTCGGGCGTGAGCAGCTCGCCGGGCTCCCCCCAGGACTTCGCCGACTGGACGCGGCGTTTCAGCTCCTCGACGCGCTCGTCGGTGCGGGCGACCTCGATCCCGCCGCTGTTGGTGAACGTGTCGAAGTCCTTGTACTGCTCGATGCTGCGCCGGGTGAGGTGGGTCATCTCCTTGGAGTGCTCGACGGGCATCAGGAAGTTCGACGCGTGGCCCGTCGACCCGCCGGGGTCCGGCAGCGGCCCCTTGTCGATGAGGACGATGTCCTCCCGGCCGTACCGGGCGAGGTGATACGACAGGCTGTTCCCGACGATCCCGGCGCCGAGGATCACCGTCTCCGCGCTCCCGGGAAGGTCGCTCTCGCTCATCGGCGCTCACCCGTCCGCGTCCGCCGCCGATGGGTCGTCGATCGGTGGGTCGTCGGTCGGTGGGTCATCGACCGACGGATCGATCCCGCGTCCGTTCCCGCATCGTGATCCGCGCTATTGGGTCCCGATGTCATACTCGTTCGGGGATCGATCCCCCGACGACATTAAAAGACCGCCTCGTTCGGGATCGGTCCCGTGATCGCCGGCGGAGGGGCACAAACAGTCATAATTCGGATACGTCGTGTTTCGGCGGTCCGACGCCGATCACGGGACGTCGTCCGGCCTCGCGTTCGCACCATCCGCATCCCGGTCCGCGCTCGAACCATCCGCATCCCGGTCCGCGCTCGAACCATCCGCATCCCGGTCCGCGCTCGAACCATCCGCGTCCCGGTCCGCGTTCGCTCCGACCGACGCCGCGGTTGCTGCGGCGGTTCCGACCGCCGCGACGTTCTCGGCGACGTCGTGGACCCGGACCAGGTCGACGCCCCGTTCGGCGGCCAGGGCCGTGGCCGCGATCGTCGCGGCGAGACGGTCGGAGTCGTTCCGATCCGCGGCGTCGGCCGCCACCGGACCGGTCTCCGGTTCCACGGCGTCGAACATCGACTTGTGGGAGTGGCCGACGAGCACGGGCGTGCCCAGCGCCCGGAACTCCCCGATCCGGTCGAGCAGCTCGAAGCTCTCGGCTGGGCGCTTCCCGAACCCGAGTCCCGGATCGACGATCACGTCCTCGCGGTCGATCCCGGCTCGTTCGGCGAGCAGGAGGCGTTCGCGGAGCGCGTCGAACACGTCGTCGACGACGTCGTCGTAGGGATACCGCTCCGCGGGGTCGACCGGCGCCGAGAGGCTGTGCATCACGACGACCGGACAGCCGGCGTCGGCGACGACCGCCCGCATCCGCGCGTCGGCCAGCCCGGTCACGTCGTTCACGACGTCCGCGCCCGCCCCGAGGGCCGCTCGGGCGACCGACGGCTTCCGGGTGTCGACCGAGATCGCGACGTCGAGCTCGGCGAGGCGCTCGATCACCGGGACGACGCGCTCGCGCTCGACCGCCGCGGGAACGGGGTCGGCGCCGGGACGCGTCGACTCCCCGCCGACGTCGAGCACGTCCGCGCCGGCCGCGACCAGCTCGCGACCGCGCTCCGCCGCCGCCTCGACGGCGTGGTGGTCGCCGCCGTCGTGGAAGGAGTCCGGAGTGACGTTGAGGATCCCCATCACCGCCGTGCCGTCGCGCCACGGGGGCGCGTCGGCGGCGTTCGTCCCGGTTTCGTCGACGTCGTTCGTCCCGGTTTCGTCGACGTCGTGGTCTCCCGTTTCGGTTCGTTCCTTCCCGTTCCGGTCCGATTCGATCCCATCAACCGCGGTCCGGCCGCGATCCACCGCGGTCCGCTCGCGTTCCACCGCGGTCGCGATCGCCGACGCGAGTCGGCGGTCCGCGGGCGAGGACTCCCGGAGCCGGCCGAGCAGCGTCCGGAACCGGGCGCGCGTGCCGGAGAGCACGACCTCGACGTGTCGGTCCGGGGCGTCGAGCCCGGAGACGACGCCGGTGCCGCCGCAGTCCTCCATCGCGTCGGCCAGCTCGCGTGCCGTTTCCAGCCGGGCGTGGAACCGAACCGTTACCCCCGAAAACCGGTCCGCGTGACGCTCGCGAGCCGGCTTCGGGACGTTCGCGCTCCGCATCACCGACCGCGCCCGGTCGGGCACGTCGGCGCGCACGACGCGCGGGGCGCGGGTCCACCGGTCGCGGGCCTCCGCGACGACGTACAGCGACCCCGTGACCAGCACGCAGTCGCCCGGATCGGCCGCCGCGATCGCGCGCTCGACCGCGTCGAGAACCGACCCGTGGCGTTCCACCGTATCGAGCGCGCCCACCGCGGCGTCCGCATCGACGGACGCGCACGCCGCGGCAGTCGCGTCCACCGCGGCGTCGGGGCCGACCTCCCGTTGGCTCCCGAGGGTCGCCTCGATGGCCGCCTCGAGCGCTCCGACGTCCGCGGCGCGGTCGACCGCGGGCGCAGCCAGGTGGATCCGGTCGGCGTCGGGCAGCGACCGAACCATTCCGACGTGGTCCTTCTCGCGTACCGCGCCGAGAACGAGGTGGAGGTCCTCGTAGTCGAACCGGTCGAGGGTGTCGGCGACCGTCGCGCAGGCGGCGGGGTTGTGCGCCCCGTCCAGCACCACGAGCGGCTCGTCGTCGAACACCTCGAAGCGGCCCGGGATGGTCGTGTTCCGGATCCCCGCGGCCACGTCGGCTACGGTCGGCTCGAGGCCGGCACGCGCCGTTTCGCGACCGACCTGGACGGCGAGGGTCGCGGCGATCCCGGCGTTGACCGCCTGATGGCTCCCGATCAGTTGCGTCCGCGTTCGGACGTCGAGAGCCCGCCGGTCGAGGGGCGGCTCGTCACCGGCGTCGAGACCCACTCCGTCGACGGCGTCGAGATCCGATCCGTCGATCGAGACGACGGACGCGGGCGGGCGGCGTGCGGACGTCGCCGTCTCGGCCACGCGAACGTCGACCGTCTCCGCGTCCGTCCCGTCGTTTGCCCCGACCGTCACGACGTCGGTCACCTCCCGGATCGCCGCGAGGGCGTCCCCGGTCGCGCCGGTGACCAGCGGCGCGTCGGCGGGCGCGACCTGCGCGAGGTCGCGGGCGATCGTGGGGAGGTCCTCGCCCAGAACGTCCGTGTGCTCGTGGCTCACCGACGTGACCGCGGCCGCGACCGGATCGACGACGCTCGTGGCGTCGTAGCGGCCCCCGATGCCGACCTCGAGCACCGCGACGTCGACGTCACGTCGGGCGAAATGCCACAGCGCGAGGCCGGTGAACGCCTCGAAGAACGTCGGCTCGGCACCGTCCGGTGCGGCCGCGACCGCGTCCGGCCATTTCTCCGCGACGAACCGGGTGACCTCCCGTTCCGGGATCCGCCGCCCGTTCACCCGGATCCGGTCCCGGAGGTCGTTCAGGTCGGGCGAGGTGTACAGACCGACGTCGGCGCCCGCCTCCCGGAGGATACGGGCCAGGACGCGCGCGGTGCTCCCCTTGCCGTTCGAGCCGGCGACCTGCACGGCCGGGACCGCCTCGTGGGGGTCGCCAAGCCGCTCCAGCAGGGAGGCGGTCGCGTCCGTCCCCAGGTCGGGCCGGAGGTTCGGCAACCCCTCCAGCGCGGCTACCGCCTCGTAGTACTCCATACGCGAGCGGTCCGTGCGGTCGCCACTAAAGACTCCGCCGCGCGGCGGACCCCGACGCGCCCGGACCACAACGTGTCATATATCGATCCATTATCGCTTGCGCCCCGGCGTGTTCGGATCGGGTGAGTCCGGATCGACGGGGTGGAAGACCCAAATACGGGCGTTCGAGGCGGGATCGACGCGTTTCGAACGCGTCGGTAACTATGACCGATACGTCGTCTGATACGTATGGGAAGTCTTGATAACGCGGCCACCGAAAGGTTTCGGACACGATGACATCAGATACCGACGCCGAGGACGACGGGTCGTTCCCGACCGACTACGAGATCGCCGACGCGGCCGAGACGGAACACATCGCCGACGTCGTGGAGCCGTTCGGGCTCGACCGTGACGACCTCGAGCTCTACGGGGAGGACAAGGCGAAGGTACGCCTCGACGCGATCGAGGAGACGGTCGCCGAGCGCGACGCCGACGGCAAGCTCGTGCTCGTCACCGGAATGACGCCGACGCCGCTCGGGGAGGGCAAGACGGTCACCACGGTCGGACTCGGACAGGCGTTCAACCGGATCGGCAAGGACGCGCTGGTGGCGATCCGCGAGCCGTCGCTCGGGCCGGTCTTCGGCGTCAAGGGCGGCGCCGCCGGCGGCGGCTACTCGCAGGTGCTGCCGATGGAGGACATCAACCTCCACTTCACCGGCGACCTCCACGCGCTCACGACCGCGCACAACCTCATCTCGACGATGCTCGACAACCACATCAAGCAGGGCAACGAGCTCGACGTCGCGGTCAACTGGGTCAACTGGCCCCGCGCGATGGACATGAACGACCGCGTGCTGCGCGAGACGGTGATCGGCCTCGGCGGCGACGTCACCGGCGTGCCACGCGAGGACGGGTTCATCCTCACGGCCGCCTCGGAGCTGATGGCCGTGCTGTGTCTGGCCGACAGCCTCTCGGACCTCAAGGAGCGCGTGGCCCGGATCATCGTCGCCTACGACGACGACGGCGACCCGATCACCGTCGACGACATCGACGCCACGGGGGCGGTCACGATCCTCCTCAAGGACGCGATCAAGCCGAACGTCGTCCAGACGATCGAGGGGACGCCGGCGTTCGTCCACGGCGGTCCCTTCGCCAACATCGCCCACGGCACCAACTCCCTGATGGCCGACCGGCTCGCCTCGCACCTCTCGGAGTACCTCGTGACCGAGGCCGGCTTCGGCTCCGATCTCGGCGCCGAGAAGTTCATGAACATCGTCTGCCGCTTCGGCGAGATGGAGCCGGACGCGGTCACGCTCGTGGCCTCCGTCCGGGCGCTGAAGTATCACGGGCAGGATATGTGGCCGCCGGAGCTCGAGGAGCTCGAGGACGAGGACGTCGCGGCGGTCGAGCGCGGCTTCGAGAACCTCGACAAACACGTCCGGAACCTCCAGCAGTTCGGCGTCCCCGTCGTCGTGGCGATAAACCGGTTCCCCGGCGACACCGACGCCGAGGTGCAGGCGGTGATCGACCACTGCGAGGAGGACCTGGGGATCCGCGTCGCGGAGTCGAACGTCTTCAGCGACGGCGGTGCGGGCGGCGAGGACCTCGCCGAGCAGCTCGTCGACGCGGCCGAGTCGGACTCCGAGTTCGAGTACCTCTACGAGGCCGACGTCCCGATCAAGGAGAAGATCGAGACGATCGCAACGGAGATCTACGGCGCCGACGGCGTCGAGTACCACGGCGACGCCGAGGAGGACATCGAGCGGCTCACGGACCTCGGGTTCGACGACATGCCGGTCTGTATGTCCAAGACGTTCCACTCGCTCAGCGACGACCCGAGCCGCAAGGGCGCGCCCGAGGACTGGACCCTCGAGGTGACCGAGGTCTATCCGTCGACCGGCGCCGGGTTCCTCGTCGTCCTCACCGGCGACGTCCTCACCCTGCCCGGCCTGCCGGCCGAGCCCGCGGCAGCCGGGATGGACATCGACGAGGACGGCACGATCTCGGGACTGTTCTGAGCCGGCGGGCATCGACCGGGGGCGATCCCGAGCCGACCCGAGTCCGATAGTCGACCCGCGTCAGTCCGTGTCCGAACGGCTCGGATCGTCTGCGGTTCCGGGTTCGTTCTCGAGTTCCGTGATCGTCCCTTCGAGTTCCGCCACGGTTTCCTCGAGCGTCTCGACCCGATCGCGGAGGGCCTCGTTCTCGCGGGCGAGCCGCGTGAGCGCCTCGTCGATCCGCGCCAGTTCGTCGGTGATCTCGATGAACGCGAAGCCGGCGCCGAGCCCGACGAGCAGGCCGATGACGCCCGCGGCGAGGAACCCGGCGACCGCGGCGACGAGGAGGACGACCGCGTCGATCACGTCCTGGAGGTCGATCGGAATCCCGATCAGGGGGAGGGCAAGGGGCATGAACGCGTTGGCCTCCGCCGCGCGCTTCCTTAAATACCGTGGCGGGCCGTTCACGCGGGCGTTTAAATATGGTTTCCCGCCGGTCCCGGAACCAGTTAAGTATCGTGGCGGGTCAGCGAACGTGTCCGCCGACGACGGGACGAGGCCGAGACCGCCGACTAGTCCCGGTCCCGTCGTTCCGCATCCTGCCGTTCCGCATCCTGCCGTTCCGCATCCTGCCGTTCCGCATCCTGCCGTTCCGCATCCTGCCGTTCCGCATCCTCCTCGTCCCCGGAGAACTGCACGACGAGCCGCTCGGCGGCGAGGGCGTAGACCGTCATCTCCCGCCCCTTCTCGGAGTACCACGTCTCGATCGGCGTGATCAGGTCGGCTCGTCGGAGCCGGTCGAGGTGATAGGTGACGTTCTGGACCGATCGGTCGACGGCGTCGGCGACGTCCGAGGCGGTCCCCGGCTCCGATCGGAGCGCGAGGAGGATCTCCTGGGCGGTCTCCGAGGAGAGGACCTGCAACACGTCGGTCGGTTCCTCGTGGTCGACCACGACGCTGGTCCGTTCACGCGGCGCGTGGTCGACGGCGGGTTGGTGTGGGAAGGCACTTGCCATGGGTTGTGGAGGGAGGGAAATCTGATGTTCCGTTTATTCGGTACACTCCGAACAAACAAATCAAACAATTTAATGCTTACGGAGTTCATTGGTGAAACGTGATGCGACAGGGGCTCACGACACGGGGCGGACGAGACGCTGCCGGAAGCGAGGACGAGACACACCCATGAGCGAGGAGGCTGATCGATGAACGACGAGGTGCGCCCATGAGTGACGCGGAGAACCGGGCGATCGCCCGCGAGCGCGTCATCGAGTCGATGGAACAGTCGGCGGAGGTCTACGGACTCAGCCGCAGCGCGGGCCGCATCTACGGCGTGTTGTACTTCGCCACGGAACCGCTGTCGATCCCGGAGCTCGTCGAGGAGACGGGCTACGCGAAGTCGACGATCAGCAACGTGACGCGAACGCTCACCCGGATCGGGCTCATTCACCGCCGGTCCTCCGAGGGGGGCGGACGGCGGGTGCAGTACTCGGCCGAGCGGGAGATCTGGTTCATCCTGCAGGACGTGCTCCAGCAGTACGTTCAACGCGAGGTCCAGACGACGCTGCGGACGGTCCAACGGGCCGAATCGCAGCTCCCGGATGGCGAGGACGGGACCGAAGCGGAACGGATCGCCGCCCTCCGCGGGACCTACGAGGACCTCCAGGAGGTCATCACCCTCGCCGCCGACCTCTCGGCGGCAGAGCTTCGCGAGGCGCTCGAGGAGTACGAGCGGTGACCGTCGGGGTCCGGGATCCTAAAGCAGCACACGTCACCAGTATGGAGGACGTTCCGCCACCAGCATGGGGGACGCTCCGTCACCAGTAGACGGTGTACACGCACGTGTCGTCCCCGGTCCGCCGACAGGTCGATCCGGTCTCCTCGATGAACACGAAGGCGTCCATCGGCGCGTACCGTTCGGCGACGCCGCGGATGAGCCCGCGGTCGAACGGGCACGGATACGGGGTGTGGCAGGTGAGCTCGCCGGCGCGGTCGTCCGTCCGTTCGAACCGGTAGTGGCCGATCTCCCCGCCGCGGTGGTTGCGGCGGTACGCCTCGTCGATCGACCGGAGGCCGTCGGGCACCGACTCGAAGTCGTTCGGCCAGTCGGCGACGTCCGGGAGCTGTTCGCCGAGCCGGTCGAGCACGTGCGGCTGGAGCTCGTCGGCGATCGTCTCGAAGGCGTTCAACCACGCCTGCTGGGGGTACCACTCGTCGGGGTCCGGATCGGTGATCCCCTCCTCGGCGAGCGCCGCCAGCGCCCGCTCCCGATACGCCTCGGAGAACCGTCCCATCGCCTTCTCGACGATCGTGACTACCGTTTGACCGTTGACCTCGACGTTCCGGTCAAACGCTTCACACGTCACCATTACGCCAACGATCGCGGGGCACACGAAAGTACCTTCGGTGTCGCGATTCCGTCGCGCGTCGGGGACGACGAGCCGACCGACGAGCCGGGAGGAACGAACCGGGAACGCGCCGGCGACCGGCGCGCTACAGCTCGACGCCGTCGGTCCGCGTCGGCGAGGCGGTCCCCGAACCGGTCGGTCCCGCGCGACCGGACCCTCCCGGTCCGTCCTCGCGAACCTGGAGATACGCCTCGGCGATCGCTCCGTACAGGAGCAGAAACAGCACGCTGCCGAGGGTGTTGGTGACGACCTCCGCGAGGACCGGCGCGTTGGCGAGATCGAGGACGCTTCCCACGATTCCGAGAAGGCCCCCGATCACGGCGGCGACGACCACGAACACGGCGAGCTTGAGCCGGTTCCCCCGCGAGAGGCCCCAGCTCCGCTTGAGCCCGCCGACGATTCCTCGGTCCTCGACGCCGACGGCGAAAACGAAGAACATGAAGCAGACGCTCAGAAATATGCCGGGGACGAAGAGGAAGGCCGTCCCGATCGTCACGGCGATCGCGATGAGGACCCCGCCGACGAGCATCGAGAGCGTCGCGCGACCGGGACGGCGCGTGAACAGCCGTGAGGGAACCGTCGAGAGCTCGGCGACCGGTCGCGTGAGCGCCCGCGACAGGACCACGAGGGACGCAGCACCGGCGACGATCCCGACGACCAGCAGGGCGCCGGCGACGCCGGCGGACACGGGGAGGGTCAATCCGAGCATTCCCTCGAGCGCGGCGGCCGCCTCGGGCGGCAGGAGTCCGATCACGACCGTGTTGATCGCTGTCTGGACGAGAAACTGTACGGCAAGCAGCATCGCGAGGAGCAGCGCTCCCGTTCGGGTGACCACCCGTCGGATGCCGTCGCTGAACGTTCGGCCGAGTTGGAGGGCCATACCCGCGTGTTGGGCGGAGAACCGGATAAATCACGCCGAGGGTTAGATTCGATTTTAAGTTACGAACTCGATCGCACCCTGCGATGCCCCCGACGGTCGTCCGGAATGATTTTTCCCCGCATCGACGAACGGTCCGATATGTCCGCCCTCCATACAGCGGAGACGTTCGCTCTCCACACAGCGGAGACGTCCGCCCTCCAGTCGTCAGCCCCGTCGATCGGACCGCCGCTCGCCGCGTTCGTCGTCCTCGTTCTCGTGGGCACCGTCGGCGGCGCGATCGGCAGCGCCGTCGTGCGTCGGCTCCCGAATCCCGTCGGCAAGTACCGGCTGCTGTATCTAGCCGTGCTCCTGCCGGGAGCCCTCCTGTCGTACGGCGTGTTCGCGCTTCTGGGATTCGGCGACGCCGTCGTCGGGCTGTTTCCGGCGCCGCCGACCCCGCCGGCCCCGCTCGGGACCGCCATCGCCAACGTCGTCGAACTCCTCGCCGCCGGGGTCGTGTGGCTGGCCGCCTACGCCCCGACGGTGCGGGGCGTCCGACGGGTGCGCGGCATCGATCTGTCCACG
Organism: Halopenitus persicus; assembly: GCF_900107205.1. Lineage (GTDB taxonomy): Archaea > Halobacteriota > Halobacteria > Halobacteriales > Haloferacaceae > Halopenitus > Halopenitus persicus. The sequence continues at coordinate 552,861 of NZ_FNPC01000001.1, forward strand.
GGCGAGGCCCTCCGCAAAATGGCGCGCTACGTCGTCGTCCTGAGCGTCGTCATCGCGGTTCTCGTCACCCCGTTGCAGGTCGTGCCCGGCGACGCCACGCCGCTCGTGTTCGGGGCGGGGCTCGTCGCCATCGCGGCCGTCTTCCTGTACGGGTCGCCGTGGCTGCTCCCCCTGTTCCGATCGACCCGCGTCCCGGAGGGTGAAACCGCGGATCGACTGTCGCGACTGTGTGACCGGGCCGGACTCACGGTTCGGGACGTGCGCATTCTCGAGAACGATGCGGAAGAAACCGCGAACGTGGTCGTGCGCGGGCCGCCGGGACATCGCCGGCTGTTCGTCACGAGCACGTTCCTGGACGCCTTCGACGACGCGACCGCCACGGCGCTGGTGGCGATCGAGGCGGGCCGGCTCCGCGAGCACCTGCTGGAGGTCCGGTTCGGAGCGGTGGTCGCCGGCGGGCTCGCGCTCATCGCGTCCCTGACCGGAACGGGACCGGCGTGGCCGCTGCTCGGCCTCTCGCTCGTGCTCGTCGTCGTCGGGTTCGGGGCCGCCCGGCGGCGCGTCCGTGCCGCCGACGAGATCGCCGCCGAGCGGGTCGGCGCGTCCGATCTCGCCGATGCGCTCGAGCGGTATGCGGACGTCCACTCGCTGGAGCCGTCCCGGCGCCGCTTTCCGAACCCGCTCTCGGTGACCGTCGCGCTGGGCGACCGGATCGACCGGCTTCGGGATCGACGGCGGGAACGGGAGTAGCGGGATCGACGGCGGAACTGGAGTAGCGGGATCGACGGCGGGAACGGGAGTAGCGGGATCGACGGCGGAACTGGAGTAGCGGGATCGA
>NZ_FNPC01000001.1:553768-615241 GCF_900107205.1 Halopenitus persicus
GGAGTAGCGGGATCGACGGCGGAACTGGAGTAGCGGGATCGACGGCGGAAACCGGAGTAGCGGGATCGACGGCGGAAACCGGAGTAGGACGAACGCGAACACGCCGTCGGCGTCCCGGGAGCGAGTGGCAGCTCCGGGGGAACTTCCTCGGCTGCCGTCGCGCGACTCAGCTCGCGTCCGCGACGACCTCGATCTCGAGGGCCGCGCCCTTCGGAACGTTGCCGACCTCGACCGCGCTCCGGGCCGGGGGCTCGTCCTCGAAGCGAGCGCCGTAGGTCTCGTTCATCTCCTCGAAATCGTCGATGTCGTCGAGGTAGATCGTCGTCTTGAGCACGTCCTCGAGGCCGAGTCCCTCCGACTCGAGGATCGCCTCGACGTTGGCGAGACAGCGCTCGGTCTGGACCGAGACCGGCTCGTCGTCCAGCAGTTCGCCCTCCGGCGTCAGGGGGAGCTGTCCGGCCGTGAACAGGAGGTCGCCGTTCGTCGTCGCCTGGCTGTACGCGCCGACCGCGGCGGGAGCGTCGTCGGTGCTGACGAGTCGCTTCATACGCTCCCGGATCGAGCCTCCCGGTCCATATACGTACCGTTCGCTCGTCGTGAGCCGACCCGACGTCGAACCCCATCCACAAAATACCAGATATCAATCACGTCGTTGAACGATGCGTTCCAATACTCGATCCAGCCGGATTCGTCCTGATATCGGGGAATAGAGGCGTCCTCAATCGGATATTCGAATCGAACGGATGGGGCCTCGTAAACCCTTATAAGTCGCTGTTGAAAACGTGTTGACAGTGTCGCGTTTCAAGACAGGGCCGTCGGCCGGGATGTCGATCGACCCGTTCGGCGAGGCGGGGATCGAGGCCGTTCACGAGGCGTCGATCCGCGTCCTCGAGGAGCTCGGCGTCCAGCTGGACCACGAGCGGGCCCGCGCGGTGTTGCGGGACCACGGCGCCACGGTCGACGCGGACGACATCGTCCGGATCCCGGGCGATCTCGTTGCCGAAGCGGTCGATCGGGCGCCGGCGTCGTTCACGCTCCACGCTCGGAACCCGGACAACGACGTCGTCGTCGGGGGCGAGGGGCCGCCGGTCCGGGCTCCGGGCTACGGCCCCGCGACGATCCACACGGCGGCCGACGGGCGACGCGACGCCCGGCTCGCCGACTACGAACGGCTCACGCGGCTCGCGCAGGCGACCGACGTCATCACCTGTGCGGGCTATCACCTCTGTCAGCCCGCCGACGTCGAACGCAGCGATCGCCACCTGGCGATGCTCGAGCGGTCGCTGACGCTGTCGGATAAACCGGTCCTCGGGCCGACCTACGGCGCCGAGCGCGCCCGCGAGGGGCTCGAACTCGTGGGGATCGCGACCGACGATCCGGACCTGTCGCGGCCGGTGGTCGCCGGGCTGATCAACACGGTACCGCCGCGGCGGATCGGGACGGAAATGCTCGCGGGGCTGTTGGCCTACGCGGACCGCCGCCAGCCGCTCGTGGTCTCCTCGTTCACGATGGCGGGCGCCTCCGGCCCGCCGACGCTGGCGGCCGCGATGGCGCAGGCGAACGCGGAGAACCTCGCGGCGATCACGCTGGCGCAGCTGGTGGCGCCGGGAACCCCGGTCGTCTACGGCGTCCCGTCGGCGGTCGTCGACGACCGGTACGGGTCGCTGTCGATCGGCGGCCCCGAGTCGGCGCTGTTCGCCGCCTTCGCCGGCCGGATGGCCGCCCATTACGGGCTGCCCTCCCGCGGCGGCGGGAGCCTCTCGGACGCCAAGCGGGTCGACCACCAGAGCGGCTTCGAATCGACGCTCGTGGGGACCGCCACCGCGCTCGGCGGGGTCGACTTCGTCCTCAACGCGGCTGGCGTCCTCGAGTCCTACTCGGCCGTCTCCCCGGAGAAGTTCGTCCTCGATTGCGAGACGCTCCGGGCGGTCGACCGGCTCCGCGACGGCATCCGGGTCGACGCGGAGACGCTCTCGCTGGACCGGCTCGCCGCGGTCGAGCCGGGCGGACACTTCCTCGAGGACCTCGAACCCGAGTCGGCGACCGACCCGCAGTTCCACCGGTCGGCGGTCGTCGACAAGCGGTCCCACGAGGCGTGGGCCGACGACGGGGCGCGATCCGCGTTCGAGTCCGCGACCGACCGGGTCCGGGAGCTGCAGGAGTCCTACGACCGTCCCCCGATGGACGAGGGGATCGCCCGCGAGGTCGCGGCGTACGTCGACGAACGGACGGATCTGGACCCGATCGCGGCCTCCGGCGACGAGGGGACGGGGCGGTGACCGACCTCCGGGAACCGACGACTCCCGGACTCCGGTCGCGGATCCCGATGCGTGCATTTATATATGGCTATCGCTAACCTCACGTCAATGGACTCCGCGGTGTTGCTCGATCTCCTCGGTAACGAGAACCGCCGACGCATCCTTCGGCTGCTCTCCCGGAAATCCTGTTACGTGACGGAGATATCCGAGTACCTCGGGGTCAGCCCGAAGGCCGTCATCGACCACCTCCGGAAGCTGGAGGAGGCCGGCCTGATCGAGTCGACCACGGACGAGAAACGACGCAAGTACTTCCGCATCTCCCGGAGCCTCCGGCTCGAGGTGAACGTCTCGCCGTACGGCTTCGGGGCCAAGAGCGCCTATCCGGCCAATCCCGGGCTCGACATGTCGGGACGGTGTCCCCATCTCTCCATCGAGATCGACCGACCGGACCGGGAGGCACTCGACGGCGACGTGGACGACCGCACGGGCGGCTCCGAGACCGGACGTCCGGACGATCCGGCCGACCTCCAGGATCTCGAGGAGCCGACCGACCTGGCCGACCTGGCGATGGAGTACGACCGGCTGCGGGAGCTCGACCGGGAGCTGTCGCTGGCACAGCGATGGGTGCACGGCCGCATCGAGGCGGTCCTCTCGCGGATCGACGACCGGTTCGGCCTCGAGGCGGACAGCCGCTTCTACGCCGAGGTCATCGCGGCGGTCGTCGAGACGGACGGCACCCCGGAGTCGGTCGCCGCGGAGGTCGGATCCCCGCCCGACGTGGCCGAGGACGCGCTCGCCCGGCTCCGCGGGGCGGGACTGCTCGCGCGCGACGGCGACCGGTTCGTCGTTCGGTAACCGCTCAGGCGCCGACCTCGCGCGTCAACCCGTCGCGCAGGTCGCGGCCGAAGTAATAGCCGACGACCGCGAGGACCAGCCCGAGGAGCGCGCCGAAGCCGGCCACGCCGACCCCGTACTCACCGAGGAACCGCACGCCGACCGGCAGGAAGCCGACGGTGAGCAGCCCGAGCAGGGAGGTGGCGGCGCCCACGACGATCCCGGCCAGGGCCGTCTCGACGTACCGGCGGTCGGCGAGGAGCGCGCCGAGCAGGAACGCCGCGCCGGCGACCCCGACCGCCCGCCCCAGCGTCCCGCCGACGATCGGGACGAGCCCACCGAGGAAGCCGCCGACGCCGAGCGCGACCGCGGCGACCGCGAAGGCCCGCACCGCGAACAGCCGGCCGTTCATTCCGACCCGGGACCGGTCGGCGGAGGGCCCCGACGGGTCGGCCCCGCCGACCGACGAGCCGCTCCCGTCGGCCGGCGGGTCGACGTCGATGGAGGTGTCCATACGTCCGGTTCGGCCGGAATCGTCTTGGGTCTTGTGCCGGAACGCCGATCGGCGCCGTACCGGAGCGCTGTCCGGGCCTCGTGCCGGAACGCCGAAGGGCGTCGACCGCGTACCGCGACCCGATGTCGTCGGGAACGTCCGGATCGAACGGGACCGTCGAGCCGAAACCACCCGCGGAGTGGCGCACGTACCTCCTGACGCAGCGGAACCGATCCGCCGGCCGCGAGTCGACGGCCATCGCCGAGGCGGCGATCGAGGCGGGGATCGACGCGATCCAGCTCCGTGAGAAGGGCGTCGACGCCCGCCAACGTTACCGGCTGGGACGGCGGCTCCGGGACCGGACCGCGGGGACCGACGTCGCGTTCATCGTCAACGACCGGATCGACCTCGCCGCCGCCGTCGACGCCGACGGCGTCCACCTCGGCCAATCGGACCTGCCCGTCGGCGTCGCCAGGGAGCGGCTCGGTCCGTCGGCGATCGTCGGCTGCTCGGCCTCGACGGTCGCGGAGGCGACCGCGGCCGCCGAGGCGGGCGCGGACTATCTGGGCGTGGGCGCGGTCTACGGGAGCGATTCGAAGGCGGTCGCCGACCGAAAGGACGGGATCGGGCCCGAGCGCGTCCGCGAGATCGCCGCGGCGGTCCCGATCCCGGTCGTCGGGATCGGCGGGATCGACGCCGACAACGCCGCACCGGTAGTCGCGGCCGGCGCGGCCGGTGTCGCCGTCATTTCCGCGATCACCGCCGCGGAGGACCCCGGTGCGGCGACGCGGGACCTCCGCGAGGCGGTCGCGGACGCACGCTGACGTCGGTTGCAGTCGACGTCTCGCTTGGCACGACCGGGGAGCGACGTGCCGCCTCCGCTTACTCGGTTGCCAGTCGGCGGGTCGCCTCCGCGAACGTTCGCGCGCCGGTGACGCAGTCCTCCCAGGGCGTGAACTCCGCCTCGTTGTGGGTGTTTCCGTCGGCGCTCGGCACGAACAGCATCGCGGTGTCGGTGATCTCGTTGAGGTACTTCGCGTCGTGGCCGGCGCCCGAGACCATCCGCTCGTAGGAGGCGTCGACCGCCTCGGCGGCCGCGGCCGCCGCGTCCGCGACGGACGGGGAGAACTCCGTATGCGGGATGCGCCAGATCTGCTCGAAGTCGTACTCGCCGCCCGCCCGGTCGGCGGCGGTCGCGACCTCGAACTCGGCCTCCTCGATCGCGCGGTCCACGACGTCGTCGTCGTAGCTCCGGACGTCGATCGTGAAGTCCGCTCGGCTCGGGATGACGTTGATCGAGTCGGGCTCGACGTCGATCCGGCCGACGGTCGCGACCGCGTCCTCCGAGAGCCGGAGCGGGAGCGATTCGACCTCCCGGATCGCCTTCGCGGCGGCCGTCAGCGCGTCGGTCCGCGTGTGCATCGGCGTCGGGCCGGCGTGGTCGGCGTGGCCGTGGATCGTGGCCTGGAGCCACGCCATTCCGTAGACGCCCTCGACGACGCCGACGGCGTTCCCGTGTTCCTCGAGGTAGGGGCCCTGTTCGATGTGCAGCTCGAGGAAGGAGTGGATCGGCCGCGCCTCACACGGCGCGTCGCCCTTGTACCCGATGCGTTCGAGTTCGTCCTCGAACCGGATCCCGTCGTCGTCGGTGAGATCGTAGGCCTCCTCCAGCGAGGTGTTGCCGATGAAGACGCTGCTTCCCAGTAGCGGGTTCTCGAACCGGGAGCCCTCCTCGTTCGTCCAGTTCACGATCTCGACGGGGCGGTCGGTCTCGATCCCGGCGTCCTCGAGTGCGCGCATCGTCTCCAGCGCGACCAACACGCCGAGTTGGCCGTCGAACCGGCCGCCCTTCGGCTGGGAGTCGAGGTGTGATCCGATCATGACCGGGTCGGCGTCCGGGTCCGTTCCGGGGCGCCGCCCGAAGACGTTCCCCATCTCGTCGATCGTCACCTCAAGCCCGAGCGACTCCAGATCCGAGACGAACAGGTCGCGGACCGCGGCGTCCTCGTCGGTGAGGGTCAACCGGTGGAGACCGTCGTTATCGGTGGCGCCGATCGCCGAATACTCCTCGAAGCTGCGTCGGAACCGATCCGGATCGATCTCGATGGAATGGTCCATACCCCCACACCCCACGGCCTGGGGATTAGTTCTGTCGGTGCGACGATCATCGGATTCGGAACGACCCATCGGGAGCGCTATCGAATCCAGTTCAAGCGATAGCTAATTAACGGCGGGGCCATCTCATACAGCCAGCCCCGTATGACCCGATCAGGAGCGGAGTATTTCGTCGAGGCGATGGCATCGTACGGCGCCGAGTATCTCTTCGGGAACCCCGGAACGACCGAGGTCCCGATCATGGAGGCGATCGACGGGACGGACATCGAGTACAGGCTGGGACTCCAGGAGGACGTCGCCGTCGGGATGGCCTCCGGGTACGCCTGCAGCCGGCGTGACCGCGTCGGCTCGGCGATCGGCGACGCCGTCCGGTCCGACGAGAGCCTCCCGGTCGGCGTCGTCAACCTCCACGTGGCGCCCGGGATGGCCCACGGACTCGGCAACCTCTACGCCGCCAGCGTCTCGAACGCCCCGCTCGTGGTCACCGCCGGCTGTCACCGGACCGACGTCCAGCACCAGGAGCCGATCCTCCACGGCGACCTCGTGGAGATGACCGACCAGTTCACGAAGTGGAGCGCCGAGGTGAAGCGGGTCGGATCGCTGCCGGAGATGCTCCGGCGCGCGTTCAAGGTCGCGCTCACGCCGCCGACGGGACCGGTGTTCCTCGCGCTGCCGCTCGACGTCCTCTTGGACGAGACCGACGCGCCGGTTGCCCCCCTGACTCCCCCGCCGTCGCTCGGGATGGCCGACGCTCACGACCTCGAGCGAGCCGCCGACGCGATCGTCGACGCTGACGGGGCGCCGACGGTGGTGGTCGGCGACCAGATCGCCTGGGCCGGCTCGGACGCCGTCGAGGAGGCAACCCGATTCGCGGAGGCGGCCGGCGCGGCGGTCTACGGCGAGATCCTGCAGTCCAACGTCGCCTTCCCGATGGAGCACGACCAGTGGGTGGCCGTCTCGGGAGCGACCGCGGACGGGATGCGGAGCGTCAACGACACCGACGTGCTCGTCCGGATCGGCTGCTCGACCAACACGCCGACGCTCGGGTTCACGGACCCGGTCGTCGGGCCGGAGACGACCGTCGTGGACGTCGGCGTCGACACCTGGGAGCTCGGGAAGAACGACCCCGCGGACGTGAGCCTGGTCGGCGAGATCGAGGCGACGCTCGGCGCGCTCGCGGATGCGGTCGACTCCCGCGTCACCGACGCCGAGCGCGAGCGTCGGCTCGAGGCCGTTCGGGCAACGAAGCGCGACCGACCCGCCGAATCGACCTCGGCGGGGCCGGAGTCCGACGGCCGGCTCTCGAAGGCGGGGCTCATCGACGGGATCCGGTCGGTCGCGCCCGACGCCCGGCTCGTCGACGAGAGCGTCACCACCCGGCGGGCCGTCTTCTCCGAGTTCGGCCTCGGCCCGGAGCAGCTCCACGGGAACAAATCCGGCGGCCTCGGGTACGGGCTCCCGGCGTCGGTCGGCGTGGCGATCGCCGAGAACGACCGCGAGGATCCCCGCCCGGTGATCGGCGTCATCGGCGACGGCTCCTACCTCTATTACCCGAACACGATCTACTCGGCGGTCAGACACGACGTCGACCTCACCGTGGTCGTCGCCAACAACGCGAACTACCGGATCCTCAAGGACAACACGATGCGCGTCCTCGGCGGGTCCGAGGAGGACTACGGCTTCACCGCGATGGACTTCGATCCCCACATCGACTTCGCCGCCAACGCCGAGAGTCACGGCGCCACCGGCGTCGACGTCGTCGGCCGCGAGGCCCTGGAGGAGGAACTCGCCGCGGCGATCGACGAACGCGGTCCGACGGTGCTCAACGTCCCGATACGGGACTGAGGCGAGTCGGGCTCGATCCCAGGGGACTGAGGTGAGTCGGGCCCGATCCCACGGACGACGGGCCCCGTCGGCGAGAAACCGCGAGCCGAGGGAAACCGCAAAACGGGAGCAACGACGAACCGAGAGCAACCGCAACGGGAGGACGAACCGAGAGGGACGGTCCCGCGGCGGTCAGCCGCGGAGGATGACCTGTTTGAGTCCGGTGAGCGACACCGCCACGAGCAGGATCCCGGCCGCCAACAGCAGGAACAGCACGCTGATGACGTTCACCTCGGGGCTGAACCCGTACCGGATCAGTCCCCACAGGTAGACCGGGAGCGTCTGCGTGGCCGTATCCCGAACGAAGTAGGTGTAGACGAACTCGTTGAACGAGACGGTGAACGCGAGGAGCCCGCCGGCGATGACCCCCGGCATGATGTTCGGGAGCGTCACCCGCCGGAACGTCCGGAGCTCGCTCGCGCCGAGGTCCTTCGAAGCCTCCTCGAGCGTCCGGTCGAAGCCGATCACCGTCGGGATGATGATCAGGGCGGCGAACGGCACGGTTCGGACGATGTGTGCGATCACGACCGTCGTGAACCCCGAGGAGAGGTTGATGTTCCCGAAGAACAGCGTCATCGCGACGCCCGTCACGACGAGCGGGACGATGATCGGGAGCGTGAGCAGCGCCTGCAGGGCGTTCTTCCCGCGGAAGTCGTATCGCGCGACGCCGTAGGCCGCGAGGAGCGAGATCAGGACCGTGATCGGCGTGGCGACGAGGCTGACACGCAGCGACGTCAGCGTGGCGCTGATGGCGTCGTCGTTATTCAACACCTCGGCGTACCACCGTACGGTGTACGTCTCCGGCGGGAACGAGAGGACCCCCTCGCCGGCGAACGACATCAGCACCACCACGCCGATCGGGATCCAGATGAGCGTGAGGATGAGGACCATCAGGCCGCGACCGATGCGGTCTCCGTGTCGGTGGATGAACCCCTCAAGCGTATTGAGCGCGCTCATTCGTCACCACCTCCGGCGAGCTTGCCGCCGGCACCCAACCACGATCCGACCCCAATGAGGAGCACGACGCCGACGGTGACGACCATCCCGAGCGCCGACCCGAACGGCCAGTTGAACGAGGCCGCGAACTGCTGTTCGATGACCATTCCGACCATCAACACGTTCGTCCCGCCGAGCAGGGCGGGCGTGATGAACGACCCGAACGCCGGGATCGCCACGAGGACGATCCCCGCGATGACGCCGTTCTTCGTCATCGGGAGTGTCACACGGAGGAACGTCTTGATCGGCCCGGCCCCGAGGTCCTTCGAGGCGTCGATCAGGTCGCCATCCATGTTCGTCAACGAGGCGTAGAACGGGAACGTCGCCAGGGGGAGCCACACGTACGCCAGCCCGATGAGCACGGCCGTGTGCGAGTACATGATCCCGCTGGGCTCGTTCGCGAGCCCCACCAGGATCATCACGGTGTCCAGCACGCCGCCGCTCTGGAAGATGTTGATGAGCGCGTACATCCGGACGATGTAGTTCGTCCAGAACGGAAGGATGATCAACAGCAGGACGATCGTCGCGCGCTTCGTAAAGCGGGCGATGCTGTAGGCCAGCACGTAGCCGAGGACGACGACGATGATCGTCGACTGTACGGTGAGCACCGCCGTTCGCCACAGGACCGTAATATACGTGTCGCCGGTGAAGATCCGGATGTAGTGTTCCAGGGTCAACGGCGCTGGCGGCATGTCCGCGAGGAAGGACATCCACGCCATCGTCAGCAACGGCAGGATGAAGAACGCCACGAGCACCGAGGCCGGAATGCCGACGAGCAGCCCGAGACGGGCCCGGCGGTGTTCGCGGACGTATTCGGCGCCCGACTCGAGCACCTGACGACCGCGGTTCGCGACGCTCACGGCTCACCTCCGCCGTCCGAGACCGACGCCGTCTCCGTCTCCGGCGCGAAGAGGTACACCTCGTCGGCGGGCCACCAAACGGTGACGTCGTCGCCGATGTCATAGGAACGGTCCTCGGTGTTCGCGGTGAATGACCCGTACTCCGTGTCGATGGTGTAGACCGTTTCATCCCCGGCGTACCCACGGTTCTGAATCTCGCCGCGCACCGAGAACACGTCCTCGCGGTCGGGGTCGCCCAGCGTGATCCCCGTCGGCCTGATGCCCACCGAGACGTCGGCGCCTTCCTCCAGCGAGACCGCGTCGACGCATCGCCCGGCGGCGTCCGAAACGTGGATCCGGTTGCCCCGCGAGTCGACGGTCACGTCGGTCCCGTTCGCCTCGACGATGGATGCCGGAACGAGGTTGATGTCGCCGATGAACTGCGCGACGAACTTCGATGCGGGTTTGTCGTAGATGGTCTCGACGCTGTCGAGCTGTTCCATCTCCCCGTCGTTGAGCACGAGCATCCGGTCGGAGACCGCCATCGCGACCTCCTGGTCGTGGGTGACGTACAGGAAGGTGATCCCGGTCTCCTCCTGGATCCGCTGGAGCTCGAACTGCATATGCTGGCGCAGCTTCCGGTCGAGGCTCGCCAGCGGCTCGTCGAAGAGGACGATCTTGGGCTCGTTAACGATCGCCCGCGCGAGCGCGACGCGCTGTTGTTCCCCGCCGGAGAGCTGGTCGATGTTCCGGTCCTGATACCCCGAGAGCTCGACGACCTCCAGCATCTCCGCGATCCGCTCTCGGCGCTCGTCCTCGGGCACGCCGCTCTCGACGAGGCCGTAGCCGATGTTCTCGGCGACCGTGAGGTGCGGGAACAGCGCGAGGCTCTGGAACACCATGTTCACCTCGCGGTCGAACGGCGGGGCGGCGGTGACGTTCTCGCCCTCGATCTCGATCGTTCCGGCCGTCGGCGTCTCGAAGCCCGCGATCATTCGGAGGATGGTCGACTTGCCCGATCCCGACGGGCCGAGGATGGAGACGAACTCCCCGTCGTCAACCGCGAAGTTCACGTCGTCGACCGCGACCAGATCGCCGAACTCCTTTCGGAGGTCGGATATCGTGAGGACCGACATACTACGTGTACCGTGGGCGGCGGATGGTCGGTGCGCGTCCCGAGCACTCGGTCCCGGCGTGGCCCGGGCATGCTACCCCGGTCGTCGGCACGGACGGACGGGCACACTGGCGGGTCGATCCGATGCTCGACGTACCGGAGCCGTCGTCGGCGGACGCCCGAATGACGTCTCGCCGGCCGGTAATATTGTGATCAAACGGCATACCCTGACGGTGCCTATGATGAGTTATAAAATTTGTGTTCCATCCGGCCGGGCGGGGGCCCCGAAACCGGACGAGCCCATCGGGGCCGGAGGGGTGGCCGACGCTTCCGGGGAGCGATCGCCGTCGTGGCGTGACCCGTGCCGGACATCGGCCCAACGCCGGATCGATATGTCCGAACCATAGCTGGATCAGTTACAGACGATGAGCCTCGATCAGGATCGGTCCCGTTCGGCTTTGGCGGACGGAGGAATCCGCTCCCCGCACGATCCTCTCCGAAACGTCGATGGTGTATAAAAAGAATGGGTCGTTACGCGACCTCCGGGACGGAGATCGCTACCCTCGAGTTCGGCGGCGTCGATCCAGCGGAAGCCACGGCCCACCGCGCCTGTGGCGGTTCAGGCGGCCTTGACGTTGGTCCAGATCTGGTCGAACTGCTCGCGCAGTTCGTCCGAGAGCGGCTCGATGAACATCGCGTTGTCCGACATCGTCTGGGGCCACTGCAGGAACTCGAGCTCCTCCTCGGAGAGCTGATCCGACAGCTCCTCCTCGAGACTGTCGATCGGAGCCACGTATCCCATCGTCGGCGCCTTTTGCGCGGCGTTTGCGGGCTTGGACCCGAAGTCGGTCCAGGCGACCGCCGCCCGCGGGTTCGGCGCGCCCTGCGGGATCACGAACGTGTCGTAGGTGTACATGAATCCCTCCTGGGTGTTCGACATCCCGAGGGGAATGCCCTGATTGAACCGGCCGTCGTAGGTGCGGCCGTCCGTGTAGACGGCGGCGACGATCTCGTCGTTCTCGAACATCTGGAGGACGGTGGAGTGGTCCTGCCAGTAGGTGTTGTTGAGGTCCTTCTGCTGGATGAGGACCTCCTCGAGCTCGTCGAAGTCGTCCGGGTCGTTCGGGTCCTGGCCCGTGTACATCGCGGCGACGCGGCAGGCGACCTCGCCCCAGTCCTGCATGCTGACCATCCCTTCGAGGTCCGACTCCCAGAGCACGTCCCACGAGCCCGGGTCCTCGTCGAAGTAGTCCGTGCTGTAGGTGAGCGGGTGCGCGACGATCGTCTCGGGGATCGCGTAGATGTTGCCGTCCGCCGAGTAGTACTCCTCGGCGTCCGAGCGAGCGAGGTCGTTCAGCGCCTCCCATCCCTCCATCTGCTCGGCCGGCAGGGGATGGAGGAAGTCGTTGTTCATCGACCGGACGACCCAGGCGCTCGTCGCCGAGATGCTGTCGATCTCCTCGTTGCCGGCCTCCAGCTGCGTGTACCACTCGCTCGGGTTCGAGTACGCCGCCGTCGAGACGGAGGTGTCGTACTCGCTCTCGAACTCCTCGACGGCCCAGTCGACCCAGCCGTCGTACCAGTTCCAGACGTTGACGTTGTCCTCCAGGTCGCTCGGCGGCACCTCGAGATCAGCCGGGTTCACGTCCTCGCCGTTTCCGCCGTTGCCGCCCATACAGCCGGCGAGTCCGATCGCCCCGCCGGCGGCTGCGGTTCGCATTACGTCACGCCGCGTGACATCGTTGGTATCAAACGACATAGGCACAAGTTGTGGCAACCCTTAATAAATGTTGTTGTCCCGTCGCGCCGGGACCGTCGCCTCGCGACGGGCGATCGTTCTCGTCCGGCGTTTCGACTTCGTTCGGCGCTTCGACTCCCACGCCCAATGTTTTGACGCTCACAAAACTTACGTCGGCGCGACCCGTTCGCGTTCGTATGCCCGACCGATCGGACAGCCGTCGTATCGGAGCGGTGCAGCGTACCTGCGAGATCCTCCAGGCCATGCGTACCAGGGACGGGTTCTCCGTCTCCGAGTTGAGCGATCACGTCGGCCTGTCGGTCGGTGCGGTTCACACACACCTCGCGACCCTCCGGGAGTACGGGCTCGTCGTCAAGGAGGGAACGACCTATCGGTTGGGCCCGCAGCTGGTCCCGTTCGGCGAGTTCGTCAAGCACCACACCCCGTTGTATCAGGCGGCACGGCCGGAACTCGACGACCTCGCGAACGAAACCGGCGAGTGTGCACACCTGCTCGTCGAGAACAACGGACTGAGCGTGTTCATCTACGAGGCCTTCGGCGACAACGCCGTCGGCACCAGCTATCACGTTCGGTCCCGGACGATCCCGCCGCACTACCTCCACAATCACGCCGCGGGAAAGGCGCTGCTGGCACACTACCCCTCCGAGCGCGTCGACGAGATCATCGCGGAACACGGCCTCGAACCGGCGACGGAGGAGACGATCACCGACCGTGAGACCCTCCGGTCGGCGCTCGAGACCGTCCGCGAGCGCGGGTACGCGCTGAACGACGAGGAGGAGATCCGCGGCATCCGGGCCGTCGGCGCACCGATACTCGACGAGGACGACGCGCCCGTGGGTGCGATAAGCTTCTCCGCGCCGCGGAGCCGCCTCCAGGGCGACCGATTCACTCGGACCGTCCCGGAGCGGCTGTTGAGCGTCGCCAACGTGATCGAAGTGAACCTGCAGACCGGCGACTATCCCGCACCCGGGGACCGCTCCGAATCGGGCGAGCGGGTTTCGGGGGCCGATCCGTTCCGAAACGGGGACCCGACCGAGAAGTGAGGACCACCGACCGCGTGGAAACGTCGGCCACGTGGACACATCGACCACGTGAAAACATCAACTGCGTGGAAACGTCGACCGCGTGGAAACGTCGACCACGTGGAAAGGTATATCTCCCCGGGTAGCGATCGCCGTGGTGTGAGATCGTTTGCCAGCGTGTACGGCGAGGACCTCGAGCGGTTCACCGAGGAGTTGCTTCGATTCCGATCGACGAGCGGCCAGGAACTGGCGGCACAGAACTGGTTCGAGGACCGGTTAGCCGACCTGGGGTTCGAGACGTATCGATGGGACGTCGACGCCGAGGCGCTCGCGACGATCGACTCGTTTCCCGCGGCCGCGGAGATCGACGCCGCGGACCGGCCCGGGGTCGCCGGCGTCCTCGAGTTCGGCGACCCGGACGCGGGGCCGACGGTGGTGTTGAACGGCCACGTCGACGTCGTCCCGGTCGACGAGTCGTCCTGGGAGACCGATCCCTTCGAGCCGCACTGGGAGGACGGGACGCTCACCGCCCGCGGGGCGGCCGACATGAAGACCAACCTCGCGCTGCTGGTCTTCGTCGCGAAGTGGCTCCACGACGAGCATCGGGACGACCTCGACGGACGGCTCGTCGTCGAGAGCGTCACCGGCGAGGAGGAGGGCGGCATCGCCGCGCCCGCGGCCGCGCTCTCGAACCCGTATCCCTTCGAGCGTGACGCCGCGATCGTGACGGAGCCGACGGACTTCGACGTGGTCACCGCGACCGCGGGCGTCCTGATGAAGGAGTTGACGGTCCACGGCCGGTCGGCCCACGCGGCCACGCGCTGGCGCGGCGAATCGGCCCTCGTTCACTTCGAGCGGATCCACCGGGCGCTCCGCGACCTCGAGGCCGAACGGCACGACCGGCTCGAGCATCCCCTCTACGACTACCCGATCAACTGTCCGATGAACGTCGGGACGGCGCAGGTCGGCGACTGGGTCTCGAACGTGCCGGCGACCGCCACGGCGCAGTTCCGGATCGGGTTCCTCCCGGGCGAGACGCTCGCCGAGGTCGAACGGGAGTACGAGGACCGCCTCGAGGCGGTCGTGGCCGAAAACGAGTGGCTGTCGGCGCATCCCCCCTCGTTCGAGCGCCGCTCGATCCACTTCGAACCCTCCGAGCAGGACCCGGACGCACCCATCGTTCGCGCGATGCAGTCGGCGCTGGGTGAGGCAGGGTACGAGGACGTCGATCCGGTCGGGAAGACGTACAGCTCCGACTCGCGGTTCTACATCGAGGCCGGGATCCCGACGGTCATCTTCGGTCCCGGGACCATCGACCAGGCCCACTTCCCGAACGAGTCGATCGAGTGGGACGACGTCCTCGCCGCGGGCGACGTGATCGCGTCGGCGTGCCGTCGGTTCCTTGCCGGCGAGACGTAACGCCGCCCCTGACCGGCGGGGTGTGATGCGGCCCCTGGCCGGCGAGAGACGTAACGCCGGATTCCCGGCTGGCGGGACGTGGCGCCGGCTCGGGAGCCATCCCGTCGGGATTTCTCAGAAATATTTATATAGGTGGTTCGTGTCGGAGGTTGATATGGGGTCACAGAGCGGGCAGTTCATGCCAGCGGTATCGCGATTCATCGGCGAGGAGACGCCGGAGCTCGTCGAGGGACACGGAGCGACGGTGGTCGACGCCGACGGGAACGAGTACGTCGACTTCTTCGCCCAGCACGCGGCGATGTCCCACGGTTATTCGCATCCCGAGGTCGTCTCGGCGGTGAGCGAACAGACCGAGCGGCTCAACTTCAGCGCCTACGACTTCCCGACGGAGCCGAGCAGGCGACTCACCGAACGCCTCGCCGAGGTGGCGCCCGGCGACCTCGAGCGGTCGTACTTCGTCAACTCCGGGTCGGAGGCCGTCGAGGTCGCGCTCACGCTCGCCCGTCGCGCCACGGGCAATCACGAGTTTCTCGCCCTCGGGGAGGCCTTTCACGGCCGGACGTACGGCGCGCGGTCGCTCGTCGGCTGGTCGGGGTATCGGGAGGGGTTCGGTCCGTTCCTCCCGTCGGTCACCCACGTTCCCTCCTACAACTGCGAGGAGTTCCCGGGCGGGGAGCCCGAGACCGGCGCCGAGTACGCGGAGATCCTCGAGTACATCCTCGAGTATCAGGTCTCGGACGTCGCGGCCTTCATCGCCGAACCGATGTTCGGGACGGCGGGCAACATCCCGGCGCCGGAGGGGTACTTCAAGCGCATCAAGGAGATCTGTGACGAGCACGGCATCCTCTTCATCGCCGACGAGGTGATCACGGGATTCGGTCGGACCGGGAAGCCGTTCGGGATCGACCACTACGACGTCGAGCCGGACGTGATGACCACGGCGAAGGCCCTCGGCGGCGGGATGCCGATCGGCGCGACGATCGCGACGCCCGAGGTCGCGGACGCCTTCGAGAGCATGGATTACTTCTCGACGTTCGGCGGGAACCCGGTCGCGACCGCCGCCGGGCTCGCCAGCCTCGACGTCTTCGAGGAGGAGGACCTCGCCGGGAACGCGGCCGAGGCCGGCGAGTACCTCCTCGACCAGCTGCACGACCTGCAGTCGCGGTATCCGTTCGTCGGGGAGATCCGCGGCCGCGGCCTGTTGGTCGGCGTGGACCTCATCGACCCGGACGACGGATCCCCGCTCGCGAAGGAACACAGCCTCGACCTTCGTCGAGACGCGATCGATCGCGGACTGATCCTGCCGGCCGGACAGGGCTGGAACGGGAACACCATCCGCATCAATCCGCCGCTGGTCATCGACGACGACGAGCTCGACCGCGGCGTCGCCGTGATGGACGAGTGCTTCGAGCTGTTGGCTGACCGGCTCGCGTAGTCGGGTCGGAGTCGTCTCGACTTCCGCCTCCCGCCGTCGGTCTCCGTCCGAGCACGTCGAGCGTGGAGCGTTCCGTGGTTCCGTGCAGTGCCAGTTTATGACGTCGTTCGTTCCGTCTCGGTCGCCCGTTCGGCGACTCATCGGCCTCCACGAATGAGGACCGGCGGATCCCCCCGCAAACGCCCGACCGATCGCCGGGATCGTTTTTTGCGAGCCGCAAAAACCGGGCGTGTTTTGGCTCGTTTCGACGGCCGGATCGAGTAATTATAACACGGATATGTCTGTAATTCAGCTGCGAATATTTTGCCACTCGCAAAAGATCGATCTCCGGATCGAACGGTATGATCAAACGGCAACGAATAGCCGATTTTTAAGTAATATATCAAAAGCAGCCACGATGGTAATTCTATCATATATAACAATCTCCACTCTGATTCCATATTAACCAATATTATAAATATTAATTCCTATTTTAACTAAGCTTTTCACTTAAAATAATATATTATGATATTGTTTAAATTCTCACCCGCTAGCGAAATTCTGTCCATCCGTGTAATAACACGCCTATTCCTCCGGTGTTTATAAATATCCGATCCGGATCGCGATCGTCGCCCGATCAGCCGCGTCCGTTCGTCGTTGCTCCGACGTGGCGAGACGCCGAGGACCAACTATTTGCCGGTCGGGGTCCCTTCATACACGTAATGGACGCTCGTGGGGGGGATCGTGCGCAGTCGATGCAGATCGGGGCGATCCTGCTGTTCGGCTTTCTGATCGTCTCGATCTCGGTGATGCAGGCGACGGTGATCCCCGACCAGAACCGGCAGGTCGAGTTCGCGGCCTACCAGGAGGCGGCCGCCGACCTCACCGACGTCCGCAACGACGTGCTCGCCGCCGCGAGCCGGGATGCAGCCCTCGGCACGACGGTGAACACCGGCGTCGACTACCCGAACCGGCTGCTGTTCGTCAACCCCGGTCCGCCACCCAACCGGTTGGCGACGACCGACGAGCGGACGATCGCGATCGAGAACGTGCAGGCGGTCGACGGCGAGCCCGGAAACGTCCGGACGTTCGTCGAGTCGAGCGTCGACGGGCGCGCCTACGCGACGCGTGACGTCCGGTTCGACCCGGACTACAACGTCTTCGAGGGTCAGCCGATGGTCGTCACCGGACAGGAGGCGTATCGCGTCGCCGACAACCGACCGATCCCGATGGCGAGCCAGACGCTGCTGCAGGACGACCGGATCCGAGTCACCCTCCTCCGCGGGGACGTCGATGCCGGCGGAGAGAGCGTCAGCCTCACGGCGGCGACGACGAGCGCCGCGACGCAAACGGTGGTCGTCACGGGGTCACGGGACGGACAGGACAACATCGAACTCCGGTTCCAGCCCCCCGCCGGCGTGGACGCTTCCGGCTGGGTCGCGACCACGGGCGCGCGGCTCGAGTCGTCGAACGACCGCGTCATCGACGTCGCATCGACCGGCGGAGACGTCGTCGTCACGCTCGACGGCACGCGCCGCTATCGGCTCCAGACCGCGGTGGTGACCGTCCAGGACGGCGATGACGGAGGAACCACGAACGGCGAACCCGACCCCGCCTACGTGACGACCGTCCTCGGACAGAGCCGGGTCGTTCCACCCAATACGGAACTCCCGATCGTGGTCGAGGTTCGCGACCGATACAACAACCCGGTAAGCGGCGCCACCGTCGAGTTCTCGGTTACCAACGGTGGCTCCTTCGTCGGCCCTTCGACCATCTCCACGAACGCCGGGGGCCGCGCGGAGGTCGTGTTCACCGGCCCGACTGCGAATACGGAGTACACCGTGACGGCGACGATACTGGACGGATCGGAGACCTACGAGTCGGCGTCATACGATATCCAGGTTACGCAGGGGCCGCAGGGGCAACAAGGAGGCGGTGGCGGGAACGGTCAAGGAGGCGGCCAAGGGGGTGGACAGGGTGGAGGACAGGGAAACAACTAGGTTGAAGACAGTGATCCCGACGGTTTTCGTTCACGGAAACTCGTCCACCGGATGGAGATCCTCACGTGAGAATCGGCCTCCACGTTCGAGACGCCGAACGGCCGGTCGAACGATCCTCAGTCCTCCTCGACGACTTCCGGGTCCTGGATCGCCGACTGCAGCGAGTCGAGGCCGTTGACCCACTCGGAGACGAGGCCGTACTCGATGTTCTCCACGAGATCGATGTCGAGCCGGTCGCCATCGATGATGCGCGTGCCGGCCTGGACGACGTAGCCGAGGGCCGCGTCGAGGTCCTCGTCGGCCTCGGCGTCGGCGGCCGCGTCGATGTACTCGTCGAGGTTCCCCTCGACGACGCCGCCGACGACGTACTCCTCGGCCGCGTAGAAGACGGGGACCAGCGAGGTCTGGACGCCGTCGATCAGCATCGTCTTGTCCTCGTCCTCGAAGTCGACCTCGGTGAGCACGATCTCGCGGACGTCCTCGAGCTCATCGAGCGCGCGGTCCTCGTCGATCCGGCCGTCCTCGTACGCCGAGAGGACCTTGGCGACGGCGATCGCGGCGTCGTCCTGCAGGTTGATCAGCAGGCGGGCGGAGTCCTCGTTCTCGGGGTCGAGCTCCTCCTCCTCGATCCGGGAGATCCAGTTCTGCCAGCGTTCTTCGGAGTAGAAGGTCTCTACGGCCTCGTCGGCGTCCTCGGTCATGTGACAACTGTCTCGTGGCCCACTCAAATGCCTTTCCTATCGAGCGAGCACGCGGGAACCGGTGACACGGCGACGAGGACGGCCACCGGTCGCCGACCGGGGCGACGTTGACCGTGGCGACGTCGATCGGGGCGACGTCGACGGCGGATCGGCCGCCGAACGAACGGTTCCGGCGGTCGGATCCGGGGCTGGAACCTTCAAGTACGGTCCCCGAGTCGGTCGGGTATGGACCTCTACGAGGCGGTCGCCGACCTTCCGGTCACGGTCGAGGCGGAGCGCCGGACGCGACGCCGCGCCGACACCACCAGCGGCTTCGAGCGCGTCACCACGGAGATCGCGCTGTCGGGCGACGGCGAGACCGGCCGCGGCGAGGACGTCACCTACGAGACGGCGGACCACGAGGCGTTCGCGGACGCTCCCCCGGTCGGGATCGAGGGCGAGTGGACGGTCGACTCGCTGTCGGACCGGCTCGCCGAGATCGACCTCTTCGAGACGAAGCCGCCGGAGCGCGAGGGATTCCGTGCGTACCGCCGGTGGGCCTACGAGAGCGCGGCCCTCGACCTGGCCCTCCGGCAGGCCGACGCGGATCTCGCGGGCGCGCTCGACCGGGCGCTCGATCCGGTCCGGTTCGTCGTCTCGACCCGACTCGGGGACCCGCCCAGCGCCGACCGCGTCGCGCGACTGCTCGAGGCGAACCCCGACCTGGAGTTCAAACTCGACCCGACGCCGGACTGGACCGCGGACCTGATGGGGACGCTCGCCGAGACGGACGCCGTCCGGGTGCTCGACTTAAAAGGCTGGTACGAGGGGACCGACGTCGACGTCCCCGCGGACCCCGAGCTCTACGAGCGCGTCCTCGAGGCGTTCCCGACGGCGGTCGTCGAGGACGCCGCGTTCACCGAGGACACGCGCGACCGACTGGCGGAGGTCGCCGACCGACTCTCGTTCGATTACCCCGTGACCGGGGTCGAGAGCCTCCGGTCGCTGCCCGTCGACCCGGGCTGGTGTAACGTCAAGCCGTCCCGGTTCGGCTCGATCCGGTCGCTGTTCGAGACGGTCGAGTACTGCCGCGAGAACGGGATCCGGTGTTACGGCGGCGGACAGTTCGAGCTCGGCGTCGGCCGCGGACAGATACAGGTCCTGGCGTCGCTGTTGTACCCGAACGGACCCAACGACGTGGCGCCGCGCGCGTTCAACGACCCGGACGCGTCGCCGCCGTATCCCGCGAGCCCGATCGCGATCGACGACCTCGAGGGCTTCCGCCGGCAGCGATGACCGCGGGAGCGCTCCGGCGCGTCTGGGGAGATCCGTACCGGCGACGGTGGATCCTGTGGGGGATCCTCGCGACGGCGTTCCTCCTCGTGAGCCTCTACCGCCTGTCGACGGCGGTGCTGGCCGCGGACCTGATGCGCGCGCTCTCGATGAGCGGCGCCCAGCTGGGCACCCTGCACGCGGTCTTCTTCCTCGTCTATTCGTTGCTGCAGCTGCCGACCGGGATCCTGGTCGACCGGTTCGGGCCGCGGCTGACCGCCGCCGCCGGCGCCGCAGTGATGAACCTCGCGGCGGTCTGGTTCGCGCTGGCGGGCAGTTACGCGACGGCGCTTGCCGCACGGTTCCTGATCGGCCTCGGCGGCAGCCTGATCTTCGTGGCGGTGCTGCGCTTCTGTGCGAACTGGTATCGCCCGGACGAGTTCGGCACGATGAGCGGCCTCTCGTTCGCCGTCGGCGGCGCGGGCGGTCTCCTGGCGACCACGCCGCTGGCGGTCGTCGTCTCGGCGGCCGGCTGGCGGACGACGATGGCGGGCCTCGGCGCCGCCGGGATCGCGGTCGCGGTCGCGCTCCTGATCCTCGTCCGCGACACGCCGTCCGAGGCGGGGTTGGCCGCAATCACCGAGGCGTCGTCGCAGGATCGCCCCTCCACCGCCGAGGTCGGCCGCTACGCCGCGCGCGTCCTCTCGGACCGCTGGGCGTGGGCCGTCGCGCTGCTTTTGTACTGCACCGGCGGCGTGCAGCTGACGCTGATCGGCCTGTGGGGGATCCCCTACGTCGTCCAGGTCTACGACGTCTCGGTGACGACCGCCTCGACGATCACCCTTCTGGGCGGCCTCGGAACGGCGGTCGGCCCCCCGGCGTTCGGCTGGCTCTCGGACCGGACCGGGATCCGGACGCCGGTGGTGGTCGCCGCGACGCTCGTCCACACGGCCGCGTTGGCCACCATCGCCGCGGTCGGCGACCCGCCGTTTTTCGTCGTCGGCGCGGTCTTTCTCACCCTCGGCGGCCTCGTTGGCGCCTTCGTGCTCACGTATCCGATGGTCAGATCACGGTACGACGACCGCGCGAGCGGGGTCGCGCTCGGGGCGATCAACGGCGCCTCCTTCTTCGGCGCCGCGACCTTTCCGACGCTGATGGGGACGGCCCTCGACGCCTACTGGACCGGCGAGCTGCTGGACGGCGTCCGCGTGTACACGATGACCGGCTACCGCGTTGCGTTCGCGATCGGCGCGGTCGCGGGCGTGATCGCGATCGGCTGTGCGACGTGGCTTCATCGAACCGCGGGCGAGTGACGGCACTGCGCCGGGAATCGACTCGCCGCGGGCGACAAGCACGTAGGCCGGCGAAAAGCAGCTATCAGGTGAAAAGCAGCTATCAGGTGAAAAGCAGCTATCAGGTGAAAAGCAGCTATCAGGTGAAAAGCAGCTATCGGGCGAGCGGCATATTGTAGCTCGTCTCCGCGGCCAGCACGTGCTCCCAGGTCCGCTCGCACTCGCAGTCGACCTGCTCGAAGACGCTCGGGTCCTGCCGGAGGTCGAAGTCCTTGATCGCCGTCTGCACGCGGTCGTCGCACTCCCCGCAGTTGTGCGCGCCGCGGTCGGAGCCGTGGCCGACCGGGTCCGAGACCACGATCGCGTCGACGTCCGCCGTCTCCGCGAGGACGTGCGCGACGCTCCAGAGCCACGGCGGGCGGTAGCCGCCCTCGAAGAACAGCTCGTCGACCATCGTGTACCGCTGCACGTTACAGGGGTTCATCGAGACGGTGTGACACCCCTCGACGGCCGCACAGCGCCGGATCGACGCGATCATGTCGTCCACGGCCTCCGGCTCCGCGAGGAAGGGCGGCTTCAACAGGAGGTACGCCTTCACGCCCGCGCTGACGTCGTCGGTTCCGGCATCGGTGCTTGCCTCGTCGGCGACGTCATCGGCGCCGACGTCGGCGTCGACCGCACGGACCTCCTCGCAGGCGGCCTCGAAGTCCGCGAACTCGAAGTACTTGTTCACGCAGTCCCGGCGCACGCGGTCGGTCGCCGTCTCGAGCCCGATCGCGACGTCGGTCGAGAGGCCGACGTCGGTGAAGTCGCTGACGGCCTCGGCGGTGACGAAGTCCGGCAGGGACTCGACGACGATCCGGTCGCGGTCGGCGAACGTCTCGGCGATCGCGGCGCGCGTCTCGGCGGGGACCTCCCGCTCGTCGAGGAACGAGCCGGAGGTGTAGATCTTGACCAGCCCGGAGGGCTCGTCGGCGTTGGTCTCCTCGTGGTCCAGACAGACGTCGATCTGGTCCATCAGGGCCTCGTGGGAGACGCTGCCGCCCTCGACGGACTCGGCGACGTAGCCGCACATCGTGCAGCCGCCGGCGCGGGCCCACCGACAGCCGCCGGTGTTGAGGATGATCGTCAGCGACTGGCGGACGCCGTCGGGGGTGTTGTCCTCGTCGATCCACACCCGCGTCGGCTCGTGGGGGTCGTACGTCTCGTCCCGCTCGGCGCGGACCTCGCGCATCACCGCGTTGTGCGCGTCCATCCCGCGCCCCTGCTCGAAGGCCTCGGGGGTCGGCGTGCTCATTACGGATCCGTCGGGGACCGGCGCGTAAATCCGCTTCGTCCGGCGGCCGACGCGCGGCCCGCGAACGATCCGGGACGGACGAGCCCGGAAGAAGAACGACCCCGAAGAAGAACGACCCCGAAGAAGGACAGCCCGAAAGAACGACGATCACGGGAGAAGATTGATTACTGAGACCGACCGATCGCCGGATATGGTCCCCCACCCCGACACGCAGACCGGAAGCGACGCGAGCGCCGACGCCGACGACCGCGGCTGTCCGAAGTGCGGCCACGACGAGACGGAGGTCGGCACGATCTCCACGACCGGCGGCGGCCTCTCGAAGATGTTCGACATCCAGACGAACAGCTTCACGGTGGTCTCGTGTACCGAGTGCGGCTACTCGGAGCTGTATCGCGACACCACCTCCGGCGCGAGCGACGTCGTCGACGTCTTCCTCGGCTGATGTCGGCCGCGGCGATCGTCGCGGTCGTCCTCCTGGGTGCGATCGTCGCGCCGCTGGTCCTCTATGGCCTCGTGCGGTCCGAACACGACCGCCGCGAGGTGATGGACAGGACGACGGCGGAACGCACCGCTCGGCGAGACCACGAGGACGAGTGACCGTCGAGGTCGAATGGCCGTCGAAATTGAACGTACGTCGAGTCCGTTCTCCTTCCCACGGTTTCTCCGATCGTTCGTTCGGCGCCGACGGTTATTTTATCTATTCTCAGTAATGATATAGCCATTGTCACCCATAATATTAAGTACGAACGAGCGGATATGATGGACAACGAATGGTCTCCAGTACCGTGGAAGCTGATGTCGAGAGCGTGCTTGCATCGGCAACCGCCGACGGCGAGGAATCCCTGCTCGTCGTTAACCCCTCCAGGGAGACGATCGAGGCGATCGTTTCCGCCGGCATCGACGATGAGACGAGCGGCGTCCCCGACGTTCGACTGCTCGTCGAGGAACGAACGATCAAGGACGCGACGGACGGGTTTCTGCTCGCCTCGAAGGCGGCGGCGTTGGTCGACCGTCGGGAGCTGACGATCCGGACGCCGGAGTCGGATCTCTCGACGACGCTGCTCGTCTCGACGGACCGCGTCGCCGCGCTCGTCGAGGCGACCGACGGGATCGGCGTGCTCTCGACGACCGACGAGGCGTTCCGCGAGTCGGTGGGCGACGCCTACCGCGCCCGGTTCGCCGACGCGGCCGACTACCGGCTGCGAACGCCGGCGCTCGACCGGGTTCGCGAGACGATGGACGAGGCGCTCGGCGAGGAGCCCCGCGCCGACTTCGAGGCGATGCTCGAGGCGATCGACGGGACCGACCTCGCCGAGCGCCTCGACGCGGTCGCGGTCGCGCTGCTGGTGGCCGCGAAACACGGCGTCCTGCTGTACGACCTCTCGAAGTGGGGCGAGGACGTCGGGATCGCCTCGAAGGCGACCTTCTCGCGGACGAAGACCGACCTCGAGGACCACGGCGTGATCGACACGGAGAAGGTGCCGATCGACGTCGGCCGCCCCCGGCTCAGGCTCCAACTCGGCACGGACCGGCTCCGGGACCGGTCGATCGAGGGGCTCGCGTCGGCCGCGGCGGAGTTGCTCGAGTGACGCCGGCGTCGGCGTTCGGAGAGCAC
Source organism: Halopenitus persicus (assembly GCF_900107205.1). Lineage (GTDB taxonomy): Archaea > Halobacteriota > Halobacteria > Halobacteriales > Haloferacaceae > Halopenitus > Halopenitus persicus. The sequence continues at coordinate 578,072 of NZ_FNPC01000001.1, forward strand.
GGGGACGCCGGAGTGGCCGTTTCGGCCGGCCGGGTCGTTAGTCCGCGTCCTCCGCAGCAGACGTCTCCGCGGTGGCGACGCCGGTGATCTCGAAGCGGGCGCCGCCCGCCTCGCCTTCGGTCGCCGCGATCTCCCAGCCGTGGGCCTCGACGATCTCGGCGACGATCGCGAGTCCGAACCCGGTTCCGTCCTCGCGGGTCGTGTACCCGGACTCGAAGACCCGCTCGCGGTCCGGCTCCGGGATGCCGGGCCCGTCGTCGGCCACGTAAAATCCCGCACCGTCCGGGAGGTCCCCGACGACGATCCGCACGTCGGAAGGGCCGTGCTCGACGGCGTTTCGGAAGAGGTTCTCGAGGAGCTGCTGGAGGCGGTCGGGGTCGGCCTCGACCGTCGCCTCGGTCTCGACCGACAGGGTGGCGTCCGGACCATCGACGTGCTCCCAGGCGGCCGCGGCGACCGCCGCGAGGTCGACGCGTTCGGTCTCGCCGATCGACTCGCCCTGCCGCGCGAGCGTCAGCAGGTCCTCGATGAGCCGGTTCATCCGGTCGAGGGCGCCGTCGATCTGTTCGAGGACGGTCGGGTCGACGTTTCCGTCCGCCGACGCCTCTTCCCGTGCGATCTCGAGGTACCCCGTCGCGACGTTCAGGGGGTTCCGGAGGTCGTGGCTGACGATGCTCGTGAACTCCTCGAGCCGGGCGTTCTGTTCGGCCAACTCGCGCTCGCGGGCGCGGAGCTTTTGTTCGCGGCCCGCGCCGTCGAGTGCGCTCCGGACGTTCGCACAGAGGATCCGGGCCAGCGCCACGTCGGCGTCGTCGAAGGCGCCGACCGAGCGCGACCCCGCGATGAACACGCCGTGGTCGCCGAGCGGCACGATCAGCTCGCTGCGGATCGGCGTCTCGGGATTGTGGAGACCGTCCGCGGTGCGGACGTCGTCGAAGCGGGCGATCGAGCCCGACTCGTAGACCGCCCACGCCAGCGAGGAGCCCGGGTGCAGGGTCGGGATCGTCCCGAACGTTCGCTCCGCGCCCTCGGTGGTCGCGACCGGCTCCAACGCCGGGCCGTCGGGCGTCTCGGTGTGGAAGTAGATCCCGGAGATCTCGAGATCGAGCAGCGTCGCGCCCGCGTCGACGCCGCGGTCGGCGACCGCCGACCGCGTGCTCGCCGCGATGAGATCGCGGGTCGCCTCGTGGAGCGCGTCGAGGCGGTCCGCGTACCGCCGCGTCTCGGTGATGTCGGTGTAGACCGCGAAGCCGTCCGCCGTCGTGGCGGCGTCATCCAGCGGGACGAACCGAACCACGAAGACGCCGGTCACCCCGTCCGCGCGTTCGCGCTCGATCTCGGTCTCGTAGCGCTCCCCCCGTCGGGCGTGCGCGCGAAACGCCGCGAGGTCGTCGTCCGAGTGGTCCTCCGAGAACAGGTCGTCGAAGGACCGGCCGTTCGCCTCGCCGGCGGCGTACCCGAACGTCTCCGCGAAGGCGGGATTGACGTCGACGATGACCGGGTCCGTCCCGTCGAAGGCGATCCGCGCGACCGCATCGGAGGTGTTCTCGAAGAGCGCCTCCAGCCGGGACTTCTCGACGGCGAGTTCCACCTGGCGGCGCCGCTGACGTTCGCTGTAGAGCCCGATGACGATCCCGCCGAGGATCGCCGCGGCGGACAGCTGGGCCAGGATGATCCGCGGTTTGACGCGACCCTGCCGTTGCTGGATCAGATAGACCCACGCGGCCAACGCGAGGACGACGACGAGACTCGCAACGGTCCACCGGAGGACCGTCGTCGCGTCGACCTCCTCGGCGGCCGCTCCGAGCCACAGTCCGACGCCGACGATCGCGGCGCTCAGCAGGTACGGGACGCTGTTCTCGAGGAGCGCCGTCCAGACGGCGTTCCCTTCGAGGACGACGTCCTGGTACACGTCGCCGGTGAAGACGCCCGCCAACAACACCCCGAGCGCGGCTATCAGGATCGCTGATAGCAGCCGCGTCGTCTCGGGTCGGTCCATCTGAGCTTGCTCTAGCGTTCAAGGCAGCCGTCCGTTTGTAGTCCTTTCGACGTCCGCATCGCCCGTTCGACCGGCCAACCGTTCCGGCCGGTTCCGGTTTCCGTCAGGCGAACGCGCCCGCCACCAGCAGCGGGAACACCAGGGTGGCCTCGGCCTCGACCTGCGTGTAGTTCGTCTCGGTTTCGTCCTTGATCTTCCCCCAGGAGACCGCCTCGTTCGGCGGCGCGCCCGACAGGGAGCCGTCGCCCTCCATCCCGGTCGAGATGTAGATCGCGTAGTCGGCGCCCCCGCGGAAGAGGTTCGTCATGATCGCGTGGTGTTTGGGCACCCCGCCGCCGACGGCGATGAGTCCGGTTTTGCCCGCGAGGAGGCCGTCCTCGATGAGCGAGTCGTAGTCGTCGAGGATCTCGATGCCGATCTCGGAGTCGTACCCCTGCCGGTAGTAGTAGAGGAAGTTGCCGACCTCCGCGTCGGTCAGGGCCGGACAGTAGACGGGGACGTCGTTGTCGGCGGCCTGTTTCAACACGGAGTCCTCGTCGTCGAGCGTCTCGCCGACCTCGCGGGCGAAGGCGGTCGGCGTCCGGACCTTTTTCTCGGCGAAGAAGTCGTCGAAGAAGTCGTAGAGGAACTCCTCGAGCCAGACGTACCGGTCGGAGGGGACGTAGATGTTCCCGAGCCGGTTGATGCCCTTCTCGCGGAGTTCGGCCTCGTCGGCGTCCCACTCGCCCATCTTGAAGGGCTTGGCGGTCTTGATGATGTCCTCGGTCAGCGACCCCGAGGTCGTGATGAGCACGTCGACGTAGCCCTCCCGGACGAGGGACGCGACCGTCTCGCGCAACCCCGAGGAGACGATGTTCGAGGTGAAGGTGAGATAGACCGTCGCGTCCTCCGCCTGCATCCGCTCGGCGATGTCGATCGCCTCGGCGAGGTGGGTCGCCTGGAAGCCGGTGGTCGCGTACGTCTCGAGCAGCTCGCCGATGTCGAGGTCCCCGCGGAAGTCCGGCCCGCGCACGTCGGGGGTGGACAGCGCCTCCTCGCTGCCCGGCACGACGTTCTCGCGGGTCTCGTCGTCGGGTGAATCGCCCTCGTGGGCGTCGTCTCCGTCCATACCGGACAGTACGCCCCGACGGGTTTGAATCGATCGGGTTCCGTTCGGCCGCGTCAGGACGGCACACAGTCTCCTCGGGCGGGTCACGCGCGACCCCACGTATGGCTCGCGGGGACCCGACGTCCGGTATGGCTCGTGGGGACCCGACGTCCGGTCCCAACGGCCACGCCCGGTCCCAACGGGACACACGCTCTGACGGGCGTTCGCACGCGCTGACGATCAACGCGGGGCATTTATATATCGGGACGTAACCACGGATATGGATCGGCGTCACTATCTGCGATCGCTTGCGGGCGCGGGCGTCGTCGGGACCGCCGGCTGTCTCGGGTCGGTGCCCGGGTTCGGGAACGAGAACGTCGTGCTCGGCCCGCCCGAGCAGGACCTGAGCGAGGCGGCCCACCCGAGCTACGGCGACGAGCTGCCCGCGGTGACGCTTCCCGACCCGATCGCGGGGGAGGAGGTCTCGACCGCCAGGATCTTCGACGAGCGCGACCGCGCCGTCCTGCTGACGTTCTTTTATACGCACTGTCCGGACGGCGTCTGTCCCGCGCTCATCCAGCGCCTCCGGCGCGCCCAGGAGGTCGCCGCCGAGGAGGGGTACGGCGACGACTCGGCGTTCCTCCCGATCACCTTCGATCCGGAGCGCGACACCGCCGAGGTTCTCCGCGAGTACGCCACCCAGCAGGGCGTGAGCCTGGAGGCCGGCAACTGGCATTTCCTCCGCCCCGAGACCTACGAGGCCGGGCAGACGCTGCTTGAGGAGAAGTTCGGACTCGTCATCGAGAAGGCGCCCGCCGACGACTACGAGAACCTCGAGTATCAGTTCCCTCACTACGGGCTCATCCTCCTGGCGAACAAGCGGGGATACGTCGAGCGAGCCTATCCGAACGGTCCCACGGTGGACATCGAGACGGTCGTGAACGACTTCGAGCGGGTGGTGACCGCGTAGGATGCGCCGCCGCCAGGTCATCGCCGGGGTCGCAAGCACGGCCGCGCTCGGCGGGGCCGGTCTGCTGGCGACCGGGAACGTCCCGTCGGTGCTCGGGGGATCCGATACGGAGCCCGTCGACCCGGTCACGCTGCCGACGATCGACGCCCCGGGGAGCACGGCCGGCGAGGTGACGATCCCGGCGCCGGACCGGCCGACGTTCGTCGACTTCTTCGCGACCTGGTGTGCCCCCTGCGAGGAGCAGATGCCGATCCTGGCGGACGTGCGGCCGCAGGTCGACGACCGCGTTCGGTTCGTCTCCGTCACCCCCGAGGACGCAAGCCAGGACGCCGTCAGGAGGACCATCGCCGACTGGTGGCGCGAGCACGACGGCGACTGGCTCGTCGCGAGCGACGTGACCGCGGCGCTCACCTCGAAGCTGAACGTCGGGGCCTATCCCACGGCGGTCGCGATCGACGAGACGGGCCGCGTCCGCTGGTCCGACTCGGGCGTCCACACCGCCGACGAACTGCTCGCGGGCATCGAGACGGCCTTATAAGTGATCACGGGATGACCGACGCCACGCTCGCGACGAACCTTCCGTTCGCGATCACCGCCGGCGTGGCGACGTTCTTCTCGCCGTGCGCGTATCCCCTGTTGCCCGGCTACGTCGGGTTCTACGTCAACCAGGCCGACGCCGATTCGGTCTCGATCGCGGGCGCCGGAACCCGGGGGATCGCGGCCGGGATCGGCGTGCTGGCCACGTTCACGGTCCTGGCGGGCGCGACGGTCCGGATCGGCCACTCGACGATCTCGAACCTCACGGTCTTCGAGTCCCTGGTCGGCGGACTCCTCGTCGTCTTCGGACTGCTGGTCGCCAGCGGACGCGCTCCCTCCATCTCGATCCCGCTGCCGAAACGCCGGTCGAGCGTGCTCGGGTTCGGACTCTTCGGCGCCGGCTACGCGCTGGCCGGGGCGGGCTGCGTCGCCCCGATCTTCCTCGGCGTCGTCGCGCGGGCGATCGCGCTCCCGACCGACGTCGCCGTGCTCCTGCTCGGCGTGTACGCCGGGGTCGTCGCGGTCCTGCTGGTCGCGACCACCGTCGCCACCGGGATGGGCCTGCTCACGAACGCCGGCCGCCTGATGGCCTACTCCGGCTGGCTGAAGCGGCTCGCGGGCGTCGTGATGGTGGTCGCCGGCGTCGGGCAACTCTACCTGTCGCTCGTGGTGTACTGACGCCCCCGTCGGCGGCGACCTCCTGGGCGCGGCGTTCCGAGTGCGAGGCGCGGCGTTCCGAGTGCGGGACGTTCGGACGGCAACGGCTATTTATATATACCAGTCCCCACGCCGACGTATGCGACGCGCCGTCCTCGCGCTCTCGCTTGCCCTCCTCGTCGTGCTGGCCGGCTGTACCGCCCTCCCGTTCGGCGACGACCGCCCGCCGAGCGACGACCGTGCCCTCGAGACGCTCGACCGAACGGCCGCGGCAGCATCCGACGTCGAGACCTACCGCTTCGAGGCCCGGATGCGCGCCTCGGCGACCGCCGACGACCGGGAGCGGACGGCCACCGCGGAGGGGTCCGGGGCCGTCAACGTCTCGGCTGAACGACTGCGCGCCACGACACGGGTCGATGACGGTGACGGGCCACTCGCCGCCGGCGGTGAAAACGAGGCCACGATCGAGACGTACGTCGACGGGAACACGTCCTACCGACAGTGTCGCCCGCCGTGGAGCGGCTGGGCCGTCGAGTCGGTCCCGGAGTCGGACCGCTGGCGGGACGCCACGCCGCTGTCGAACCACCTGACGCTCCTCGAGCGGTCCCGGGTGTACTGGCGCGGAGATCGCACCGTCGACGGGAACCGAACCGTGCTGATCGAGGCGTATCCCACCCGGGAGACGATCCAGTCGCTCGCGGAACGCCGGCAAACCGCCGGTGAAACGGGGCTCGCGGACGCGTCGCTGGAGAACGCCACCGCACGGCTCTGGGTCGATCCGGAGACGGACCTGCCGGTCAGGTCCCGGCTTCGGCTGGAGATCGCCCGAGGTGACGCGACCGCGACCGCCACCCTCACCACGACCTACCGGGGGTACGGCGAGCCGGTCTCCGTGACGATTCCGCCCGCGGCCACCGTCGAGGAGAACCAGTACGAACTCGGCTGTCCCGGAGACTGACCGTCCCGAGGACTGACCGGCCCGCGGTGCCGTGCCGACGGCCCCGCCTTCCGGAACCGATCGCCCGAACCGGAGGATATACCCAGGCCGGCGGCGGACTCCCGGATCCATGACCGTCCGTGACCGAGCGAGCGATCTCCGCGGGGTTGCGACGGAACTGTGGGGCGGCGGGCGCGGGCCGATCCTGGTTGCGGTCGCGGGCGGGTGGTTCCTCTCGATCGGCGTCCGGATGGTCTATCCCGCGATCCTCCCGCAGCTTCGGGGAGATTTCGGCTTCGATCTCACCACCGCGGGGCTGCTCGTCACCGCGCTGTGGATCGCGTACGCGATCGGCCAGCTTCCCGGCGGCATCCTCGACGACCGGTTCGGCGGCCGGCGCGTCCTCGTGGCGAGCACCGCTGTCTCGGCGACGGCGCTCGCGCTCGTGGTCACGGCGGGATCCACCGTGGTGTTGTTCGCGGCGACGATCCTGTTCGGCCTCACGACCGCCCTCTACGGCGTCACGCGATTTACGATCCTCTCGAACAACTACGCCGACCGGGCGGGGACGGCCATCGGCGCGACGATGGCCGCCGGGGACCTCGGAAACGCCCTGTTGCCGCCGCTGGGCGGCGCCCTCGCCGTCGCGATCGCCTGGGAGGCCGGACTCGGCTTCGCGATTCCGGCGTTCCTGGCGGCCGCGGTCGGGATCTTTCTCGTGATCCCGTCCGACGGACGAGGCGAGTCCGCGGACGGAGGATCCGCGGACGAACGGAGAACGCCCGCGGACGAACGGTCCGCCGACGATGACGGGGAGGCCGGGACGGAATCGGCCCCCGGGATCGTGAGCACCGCCCGGACGCTCGCCGGGGTCATCCGGCGGCCGTCGGTGCTCGTGGTGACCGTGGCCCAGCTGCTCGGCTACTGCGTCTGGCAGGGGTTGACGGCCTTCTACCCGACGTACCTCGTCGAGATCAAGGGGATTCCACAGACGACCGCGACCGCACTGTTCGGCCTGTTTTTCGCGCTCGGCATCGTCTCGAAGCTGGCCGCCGGGTCGGCCTACGACGCCTACGGGATCCGTCGCTCGCTCCCGGTCGCGCTCGGGTTCGGAGCGGTCGGGATCGGAATGCTGGCGCTCGTGGAGGGGACCCTCGCGGTCGCGGGCGCCACCGTGGTCGCCAGCGGAATGCTCGGCTACGCGACGATCACGCTGACGGAGCTGACGGCCGCATTCCCGGAGACGGTCCAGGGGACCGGGCTGGGGCTGCTTCGCACCGGATACATGGGCATCGGCGCGGGCGCCCCGACCGTGATCGGCGTGCTCGCCGACGCGGACCACTTCACCGAGGCGATCCTGCTGTTGGCGCTCGTCGCCGGCGTCGCCGCACTGTTCGCGCTCCGGATCCCCGGCGGAACCGGCGACGCGTCGTGATCGGGCCTCCGTTGCGAGAGGCGGCAACGAGCCATCGACCGACGAGTCAGCCGTCCGACCGCGGTCGGGCGATGCTCAACATTTATGGTCGGGAGCGGGCAACCTGCGAGATATGACGATCGACGAGTTCGCCCTCGCGGCCACGACCGACGACCTGTCGCGGGAGGCGGACGCGCGGGACGCGGCCGACCTCATCGAGTTCCGGATGGACGTGGCCGCGGACCCGATCGACCAGCTGGCGGCCTACGAGGGCGAGCTGCCGATCGTCGCGACCAACCGCAACCGGTGGTTCGGCGGAAACGCGCCCGACCCCGGCCGGCTCGACGCGCTCTTTTCGGCGTCCCGGTTCGACGACGTCGTCCTCGTCGACGTGGAGCTCGAGACCGCCCGGGCCAAGGAGTGGATCGTCGACGACCTCCGGGACAACGGCGTCGACGTCATCGTCTCCCACCACGACTTCGAGTCGACGCCCGGCCGGGACGTCCTGGCGGCGATCGTCGAGGAGTGTGCCGACTACGGCGACGTCGCGAAGGTCGCGACGTTCCCGACCGACCTCGCGGACACCCTCACGGTGTTGGACGTGGTCCGGGCGGCCACGGCCGCAGGCCACGACGTCGCGGGCATCGCGATGGGCGAACTCGGGAGCCACGTCCGGGTGATCGGTCACGTCTACGGCTCCAAACTGGGATACGCTCCGCTCGTCGACGACGACGGGGAGTACGCTCCGGGCCAGATCCCGCTGCGCGAGCTCGCGTCGCTCGTGGAATCGACCCGCGTCGAGGGGAACTCGCTCGAGCGGTTCGGCGACCTGGAGCCGTTCGACGGACTGGAGCGGTTCGACGAACGCGAGAACGACGGATGCGAGAACGACGGGCGCGAGACGCTCGACGAACGCGAGAACGACGGCGGCGCGGCGCCCGACCCGACCCGAACCGAGTGACTGCGGCTCGGCGGCCGGTTCGATCCGCCGATCAGCTTCGGTCGAGCCGGCCGACGTCGGCGAGGATCGCGCTCGCGGTCTCGGGACCGCCGGCGCCGAGCCCGGAGACGTTCAGCTGGCCGGCGTGCTCGGTCTCGAACTGCACCGTGTTGTAGGTCCCCGTCGGCGCGAGCGCCGCGTTCTCGGGCACGAGCCGCGGCCCGACGCGGACCTCGCCCTCGCGGACCTCCACGATCAGCCGGACCGTTCGGCCGTCCTCCCGGGCGAGCTCGAGCACGCTGCCGGGAATGTCGACGATCCCGTCGACCTCGGCGTCGTCGAGCGTGTACTCCCGGTCCTCCGAGAGCACGTTCGCCAGGATGACGCCCTTGAGTGCGGTGTCGGTCCCCTCGACGTCGAAGGAGGGGTCGGTCTCGGCGACGCCCAGGTCCTGGGCCTCCGCGAGGACGTGTTCGTAATCGAGCCCCTCCGCGGCCATCCGCGAGAGCACGAAGTTGACCGTCCCGTTCAGCACGCCCCGCACGGCGGTGATGTGGTCGGCTCCGACGTCGGCGATCGTCGAGAGCACCGGCATCGCCCCGCCGACGGTGGCCTCGAAGAGGACGCGTCCCTCGCTGTCGGCCTCCAGCTCGCGAACGTCGCCGTACCGCTCGGCGACCGGGCCCTTGTTGGCCAACACGACGTGGCGATCGCGGGTCAGGGCCGCCTCCACGTGGGTCATCCCCGGCTCGGCGTCGCCGAGCGTGACCGGCGTCGCCTCGACGAGGACGTCGTAGGGACCCGAGAGGGCGTCCTCGAGGTCGGCGTCGCCCACGATCCCGTCCGTCCGCTTGCGGTCGAGCACCGCGTCGACGTCGAGTCCCTCGGCGTCGACGGCCGCGCTCCGCGAGTCCGCGAAGGCGGTCACGTCGTGGCCGTACTCCCCGGCCAGCTCGACGACCGACGATCCGACCGCGCCGGCGCCGATGACGGCGATCCTCATCGGTCCCCCTCCGTCGTGAGCGGTTCGATGAGACGCAGGTCCTTCTCGGCGGCGACCTCGCGAACGCCCTCGAGCACCGAGCCGGTCGCGCCCGACTCGGCCGCGATCTGCAGGCGCGCGCTGGAGGTGTCCGCCGTCCCCTCGGGGGCCGACAGCGAGACGTCGGTCACCGTGGCGTTCGCCGACGCCTGGATCCGCTCGAGCGTGTCCGAGAGGTCGGTCTCGATCACGTGTCCGGAGAGCACGATCGTCAGCGCCTCGCTGTAGCGCTCGGTGCCCGCCTGCACCACGTTGATGTCCGCCTCGTGGAGGGCGTCGACGATCTTCTCGAAGCGGTCGGGGGTCGCCTCGATGTCGACCTCGACCGGAATGTGTCCGCGCGGGGTGACGTTGCCGCGCTCGTGGAAGATCGACAGGAGGTTGCCGCCGTTGTCGGCGATCGGGTGCAGCGACCGGAGAAGTTCGCCCGGCTCGTCGACCAGCTCGAGCCGGAGCGTGTACGCCCGGATGTCGTTCTGGGAGTCACTCATCGGCCAACCACCGTCCGTTCGCGAAGGCGTTCATTACCGGGACCCAGTCGCGGGACTCGTATAAGTATTGAGTTTCCGGGGAAGAGCCGTGTCGCGGCAAGTCGCCATGTCTCGCCGGATCCCCCCGTCCGGCGATCCCCTGGGGGTGTTCCAGAGGATCCGGAGAGGGTCTGGAGGTCCGGAAGGAGTTTGGAGGTCCGGAACGGTTTACTGCGGGGCTCGTGGATCCCTCGTCGTAACGATGCGATGGCAGTCCCGCGACGCGGTGCTTGCCGTCTGCACGCTCGCGCTGTTCGTCACGGTGTTCGGCCGGCTGGCGATCAGTCCCGTCGTCCCGGAGATCTCCGAGACCTTCGAAGTCTCGAACGGCCGGATCGGGCTCGCCCTGTCGGGGATGTGGCTGGCGTACGCGCTCACGCAGTTCCCCAGCGGGGTGCTCGCGGACCGGTACGGCGACCGGCCCGTCATCCTCCTCTCGATCGGCGGGACCGCGGCCGCCACGCTGGCGATCGTCGCCGCGCCGGCCTTCGGCGTCTTCCTGCTCGGGACGGTCCTTCTCGGGGCGCTCGCGGGGCTGCACTACTCGGTCGCGACCACGCTCATCACGCGGCTCTACGACGACATCGGGACCGCGATCGGGATCCACAACGGCGGCGCACCGCTGGCCGGGCTGGTCGCGCCGGTCGTCGTCGCGTGGGCCGTCGTCCGGTACGGCTGGCGGGTCGCCGTCGGCCTCACCGTCCTCGTGGCGGTCCCGACGCTGCTGCTGGCCATACGGGGGATACGAACACGCGAGCCGCGGACGCCGGATCGGCCGATGCGCGACGTGTTCGCGATCGGACCGATCCGTCGACTCCTCTCGCGCCCGCCCGTCCTCTTCACCGGCGCCATCGCGGTCCTCACGGAGTTCACCTGGCAGTCGCTGGCGTCGTTCCTCCCGACGTTTCTCGTCCGGTATCACGGTCATTCGACGACGCTTGCCGGGACGCTCTTCGGCGTCTACTTTCTCACGCAGGGGATCCTCCAGATCGGCGTGGGCCGGCTCGCCGACCGGTTCGGTCGCGACCCCGCGATCGGGGGCTGTATGGCCGCCGGCATCGCCGGCATCGCGCTGCTGATCGCCGCGACCGGCCTCCCGGCGATCGTCGTCGGCTGCCTCCTCCTCGGGCTCGGGATGAGCTGGGGCGCCGCGGTCTTTCCCCGGTTCATCGACCGACTGACGCCCGCGGAGCGGAGCTTCGGCTTCGGGCTCTTTCGGACGACCTACATGACGATCGCGGCGAGCGGGTCGGTCGTGGTGGGCGTACTCGCGGACCTGTTCGGCTGGGGCGTCTCCGTGGGGAGCCTCGCCGGGCTGCTGGCGGTCGTCGGCCTTCTCCTCGCCGGCAACGCGGCGCTCGGGTCCGGATACTGAACGGGCAGGTCGAGTCCGGCGGGGACGGGGGATACGGCAGCAAAGCCGATGGTTCCGGTGAGCGACGGGTTGCGGCGGGCCTCGATCGCGGATCGAGCCTACCACAGATATGATTAATAAATGATAGAATAGAATGAATATATTTTAAACTATATAAATGACTGGGCGGTCAGATCGTCGTCGAGCACCTCGGAAACGCCGATCACCGACGAAGCCTCATTCGGGCAAGCGAGCCATAACCACGGGTGAATGCCGCCCTTTCGGACGTTTTCGGGACCCCTCGAGCGTTGGCTGAAAACCACGATCTCGACCCCAAACGAGGGAGGGAAAACACGGAAACCGGAAGTATACAGCACGATTCCGGCCGCAGATGACGTATCCATCACGCGTGATGAGTTCGGACGCCGGATGCCGGTTCGCGAGTCGCTCCCGAGCCGGACGGGACGGTATCCGAAGACATAACTACCCATCCCATCAATTATATAGTATATAAATATATTATATATTTGTGGCGATCGACTCACTGGGAGATCACGAGGAAGGCGGGAAAACGACCGCCGAGCGGACGCGGTCGTTCCGTCACTCCGGCACGATCACGACCCGAAGGTCGTTGACGTTCGTCCCCGTCGGTCCGGAGACGAGCAGCGCGTCCCGCCGATCGAGGAACGGGAACGCGTCGTTCTCCGCCAGCCGTGCTCGAGCCTCCTGAAGGACGTCGTTCCTCCCGGAGGCCGCCCGATCGTCGGCCGGGGCCGCCTCGTCACCGGTCGCGGTCGTCCCGTCGTCGGTCGAAGATGGTTCATCGGCCGGAACCGTCCGTTCGGTGACGATCGCACCCGCCGCGTCGGTCGGGCCGTCGATCCCGTCCGTGTCGACCGCTGCGACCGTCGCCCGGTCCGACAGTTCGATCGCGGCGCTCAACGCGAACTCCTGGTTCGGACCGCCCGTTCCGTCGCCGGCGATCGTGACCGTCGTCTCCCCGCCCGAGACGACCGCGGCCGGCGGGTCCAGCGGCGCGCCGGAGCGGCGGATCTCCTCGGCGATCGCGACCTGGGTCTTCGCGGCCTCCCGGGCCTCGCCGCGGACCGACGCGGAGAGCAACAGCGTCTCGAACCCGGCCGCCTCGCAGGTCTCCACGGCGGCGGCACACGCGGTCCGGTTGGTGGCGAGGACGTGGGTCGATACCCCCTCGACCGCCGGGTCGGCCGCGGTCGGCGTCTCGGGTCGGTTCCCGCCGATCCCGGCCTGGAGCAGTCGCCGGACCGAGTCGGGGGCATCGACGTCGTACTCCGAGAGGACCGCGAGCGCGTCGCGGTACGTGGTCGGGTCGCCCGCGAGCGGACCGCTGGCGACCACCGCCGGGTCGTCGTCGGTCACGTCGCTTATCAGGAGTCCGAGAACGGGCGCGGGCGCGATCTCGCGCGCGAGCCGGCCGCCCTTGATCGCCGAGACGTGCTTCCGGACCGCGTTGATCCGCTCGATCGGCGCGCCGCTCGCGAGGAGGGCGTCGGTCAGGGACGCCAGTTCGTCGGTCGTGATCTCGTCCGCCGGGGCGGTCAACAGCGCGCTGCCGCCGCCGGTGATCGGCGCCAGCACGAGCGTCCCCTCGTCGGCATCGCGCGCCCGCCGGAGGAGGCGGCGCGTCCCCGCGACGTTGGCGTCGGTCGGAACCGGATGGGTTCCCTCGAGGACCTCGACCGGTCCCGCCGGGACCGGATCGTCGGTGACGACCACCCCGCCGTCGAGCCGGGTCCCGAGTCGATCGGCAAGCGCCCGTGCGAGTCGCCCGGCGGCGTTGCCGCCGCCCAGCACGATGACCTCGTCGTAGGCGTTCAGATCGTACCGCTCCTCGCCGATCCGGAGCGAACCGCTCGTGGGGTCGGAACCCGAGCCCGAAACCGAGATCCGCTCGTCGACGACCGTCTCGGGGCGGGCGGCGTCGATGCCGGCCGCGATCGCCTCGAGCGCCGTCCGCCCGGCGCGTGACTCGCCGGCCGCCGGCATCGGGTCGAACATACCGCTGCGTCGCCGCGTCGCGTGAAAAGCGTTGTTCCGGGCCGCCGGCTGGCGGCGAAAGAGCGGGTCGACGAACGATGGCGGCGAAACCGTGAGGCGACGAACGATGGCGGCAAAGACGCGGGAGTGTGGATGACGGTGAGCCGTCAACGACCGTCAACGACTCAGTACAGCGCGTCGGCGATCGAGTCGTCGAGGTCCTCGAACCGCTCGAGGTGCGCCTCCCGCTCCCGTCGGAGCTCGGCGAGCCGTTCCTCGTGGTTCTCGAGGTTGCTCGCGACGTCGAACCGGCTCACGTCCATCCCGGGCACCGCCGCGGGCACCGTGAGATCCGTCGCCTCGTCGGCCGTCCACTCGACGGTACCGCGGGCGATGGACCGCAGCAGCGTGATCGTGTCCTCGACGCCGACGTCGACGTCGCCCACGCTGCCGGTGTTGAGCACGTAACAGTCGACGTCGAGGTCGGCGATGAGGTCGCGGAACCGGTTGCCCTCCTCGCCCTCCGATCCGACGATGAAGGGGTTGGTCCCGACGACGCGGATCGACTCGCCGGCCGCGGTCGGGTCGCCGGCGCTCGTCTGGATCGACTCGCCGAGCATGAACGCGACCGCCGCCTCCTCCGGGGTGAGCTTCGCGACCGGCGGCATCGCGGGGTTGCGCGTGATGAAGAAGACCTGGTCGACCGTCTCGAGGTCGATGTCGTCGCCGGCCGAGGACAGCTCCTCGCGCTGGATGATGGCGCGGCCGTTCGTCGTGTATCGGTCGCTGTCGAAGTCGACCGTCCCGTCCTCGGCGACGTCGACGTTCTCGAGCACCGCGCTCTCGTCGGTGGTCGCGTCGTACATCGCGGGCTCGGTCTCCGGATCGAGCCCGTGTGTCTTCACGAACAGGCCCTGTCCCTCGCTGCCCGCCACGGAGCCGTCGGGCAGCAGGGCACAGACGTCGTCCTGGAGCATCGTCGCGTCCTCGGGCTCGTCGAGCCAGAGCCCGTGGGCCGTCAGCGTCGACTTGCCGGTCCCCGACAGGCCCAAGAAGAGCTGGCCGACCGTCTCGAGCCCCTCGGCCGCGTCGGCGTCGATCGCCTCGCCGACGTCGTCGGTGGGTGACTCGACGTCCTCCTTCAGCAGCCGAACGCGCTTGCTGCCGGCGTGGAGCCCGAGCCCGCCCTGCCGTTTCGCGTAGTACATGAACAGCCGAAGGAAGGACTTCTTCGCCTCGCCGGTGTAGTCGCTGCCGACGACCGCGGTGAAGCCGGCCTCGGGCAGGATTCGGACGGCGACCTCGTCCCAGTCGGGGATCTGCACGGTGTAGAAGTCGGGCTCGCGGTCGCCGTCGACGGGCTCGAACAGCTTCGCGACCGCGAGCGCGATGCGCCCGTATGCCTTCGGGACGTAGTACCGACAGACGTAGGTGTTGTTCGGATGTCGGCCCACCTGACGGTCGAGACAGACCATCTCGGCGTCCGCCGCGAACTCGACGACGTCCGCGACGAGCTCCTCGTCGTCGGCGTCGAACTCGTGGTCGACCGCGTTGATCGTCGCGTCGGCGTTCCGCGAGCGTTCCCGGCTGACGTACGAGGGCGACCCGAACTCCGTGGTCGTCTCGAGGTCGCGCGAGAACGATCGCAGTCGTTCCAGCGACGGGTTGTGGATGACGTTCTCGGCGGTCTCCGGGTCCGGGAGCGCCGAGGATGGGTGCCGAGCCGCCATCAGTGGCTTGGACATCGTGTATGAACACGGAGCAGCAAGGCTGATAAATCTGTATGGATCCCCGTCGTGTCCCGATCGGTATCGATCCACACGGGAGCGTGCGGCACGTACCGAGCCGGATCGTGGCCTGCCGGATCGGGGAGGAATGAAGTGATCGTTATCCGTCTATTTGAAGAAAGTATAATATTTACTACTGTAAATAATAAAATGATTAATCGATCGGATTTACACCGATATATTTGTAATCCTCCGTCCCGAACGTGACGGTATGAGCGAGACATCGCGGCCGAACACGAAGGTCGCACGCGTGATCGACAAGTACGACCTCGCCGGCAAGGGCGCACAGCTGGAGGACGACTGGACGGGCGCGACGGGAGACCGGACGAGTCTCCGGGACCTGGCCGACGAGTTCAACCGGTCGGTGCTCGAGGCCGCACTCCGGCAGGCGGGCGAAGCGGTCGCCGAGACGGACATCGACAGCGCCTATCGAACGCTCACGGGAGACGACGTCCCGCGAGCTGACGAGATGCGCAAGCGACGCGAGCTCGAAAGCTCGGGCGTGGACGTCGACGACGTCCTCTCGGATTTCGTCACCCATCAGGCCATTTATACGTACCTGACCGAGTATCGGGAGGCCGAGCTTCCCGACCGGTCCGAGAACCTGCTGGAGCGCAAGACGGAGACGCTCGAACGGCTGCAGGGGCGAACGACCGCCGTCACCGAGTCCACCATCGAGACGCTCGTCTCCGGCGACCAGCTCACCGACCGGGAGTACGAGGTGTTCGTCGACGTGCGGGTCGTCTGCAGCGAGTGCGGGACCGACTACACCGCGAGCGAACTCCTTCGGCGTGGCGGCTGCGACTGCGAGACGTAGTGCGACTGCGAGGCGTAGTGCGACTGCGAGGCGTAGTGCGACTGCGACTGCGAGCGCGAGCCCGCAGGTATGCGAGTTCGCGATCCGATGCGAGACGTCGTCGACCGCGTGTGGCCGGCACGCGCCGACGGGCTCGAGCTGCTTCGAGGCCGGCATACCGCTCCGAGAGGTGAACAGTTATCAATGAGGCGCTCGTTACGCCACCAATGAGTAGTCAGGATACACCCGCGCGGGAGGTCCGCGTGGCAGCCGAGAACATCGGGGGGATCGACTCGGACGAGCTGACGATTGCACCGGGCGTCACCGTGTTGAGCGGACGGAACGCGACGAACAGAACGTCGTTCCTCCAGGCGATCATGGCCGGCCTCGGCAGCGAGCGCTCCTCGCTGAAGGGCGACGCCGACGAGGGGTTCGTCGAGCTAGAGATCGGCGACGAGACGTACACGCGAACGCTGACCCGACACGGCGACCAGGTGTCCTACGGCGGCGACCCGTACCTCGACGACCCGCAGCTGGCGGACCTGTTCGCGTTCCTGCTCGAGAACAACGAGGCGCGCCGCGCCGTCGAGCGCGGCGACGACCTCCGGGACCTCATCATGCGGCCGGTCGACACCGCCGACATCGAGTCGGAGATCACGGAGCTCGAGCGCGAGAAGCAGCGCATCGACTCGCAGATCGAGGAGTACGAGCGCCTCCAGAGCGAGCTCCCGTCGCTCGAGACGGAACGCCACGAGATCGAAACGGAGCTCGAGGAGGCGCGCGCGGAGCGCGAGGAGCTCCAGACGGCCATCGAGGAGGCGGACGTCAGCCTCGAGGAGAGCCGGTCCCAGAAGCGCGAGATCGAGGAGGCGTTCGACAGGCTCCGCGAGGCCCGCTCCGAGCTTGAGGACCTCGAGTTCGAGCTGGAGGCCGAGCGGACGACCCTCGAGGACCTGACCGACGAGCGCGACGAGCTCGAGGAGCGGCTCGCGGAGGCCGAGGCGGCCGACGAGGACCCCCAGCGGCTCGCCGGGCGCATCGAGGAGCTCCGAAACCGCCAGCGCGCGTTGAACGAGACGCTCAGCCAGCTCGGCAGCGTCATCAGCTTCAACGAGGAGATGCTGGAGGGCGACGGCCTCGACCTCGAGGAGGCGGACGTCGCGGGCGACGGCGGCACCGGCGAGCTGACCGACCAGCTCGTCGCCGCGGAGGACAGAACGGTCTGTTGGACCTGCGGGTCCGAGGTCGACGCCGACCGGATCGAGGCGACCGTCGACCGGCTCCGCGAGCTCCGGACCGAGAAGCTCAGCGAGCGCAACGAGCTTCAGGAACGGATCAACGACCTCACCTCCGAGAAGTCGGAGATCGAACGGAAGGAGCGCGAGCTCGACCGTACCCGACGCCGCCTCGACGACGTCGAGGCCGAGATCGAGACCACCGAGGAGCGCATCGCCGACCTCGAGGAGCGCATCGCCGACCAGGAGGAGCGCGTCGAGGAGCTCGAGGCGGAAACCGAGACCGTGGGCGGCGAGTACGACGAGGTCCTCGAGCTCCACCGTGAGGCGAACGAGCTCGACCTCCGCATCGACCGGCTGGAGTCCGATCTGGCGGACATCGACGCCCAGATCGAGGAGCGCGAAAGCGCCGAGGAGCAGCACGAGTCGCTCCAGGAGCGGCGCGAGGAGATCGCCGACGAGCTCACCGAGCTCCGGACGCGCGTCGACCGGATCGAGGAGGAGTCGGTCGAATCGTTCAACGACCACATGGCCTCCGTGCTCGAGGTCCTCGAGTACGACAACATCGAGCGCATCTGGATCGAGCGGAAGACGCGGAACGTCCGCGAGGGGCGCCAAAAGGTGACGAAAAGCACCTTCGACCTCCAGATCGTTCGCGTGGCCGACGACGGGACCACCTACCGCGACACGATCGACCACCTCTCCGAAAGCGAGCGGGAGGTCATCGGCCTCGTGTTCGCGCTCGCCGGCTACCTCGTCCACGAGGTCTACGAGGAGCTGCCGGTGATGCTGCTGGACTCCCTCGAGGCGATCGACGCCGACCGGATCGCCCGCGTGGTCGACTACTTCGAGGAGTTCGCCGACTACCTCGTCGTCGCGCTGCTGCCCGAGGACGCCGACGCCGTGATCGACGCCGGCACGTCCGTCGCGGAGTTCTGACGTCGTGGCGTCGGAAGCCGGCGTCGCAGAGCCGGCGTCTCGAAACCGTGGCGTCGCGGCGTCGCGGCGTTCCGAATCGGCGGTCTGACGACCGTCGATCCCGCGTCACGGGAGCCCGTCGAGCGGCACGTGACCAGACATATAAACTTTCGATCAGTTATTTATATTTGATATGAGAGCGTCGTCAAACGTCGGTTCACGGAGCCGATCGCGGACGCGGGTGGTCGAGGGGGATCGCCTCGGTCAGGAGAAGTCGGGGTCGCGTCCCTCGAGGAACGCCGACACGCCCTCCTCGTGGTCCGGGGTTCCGTAGGCCAACGACTGGGTCAACAGCTCCTGATCGAGCGCCTCCCGCCAGTAGGTTCCCAGGTTCTCGTGCATCGCGCGCTTGGCGAGCCCGATCGTCTCGGAGGGGCGCTTCCCGAGGGTCTCGAGCAGGTCGTCGACGGTCGCGTCCAGCTCGTCCGCCGGAACGGCCTCGTTGATCAGACCCAGCTCGGCCGCCTCCGCGGCGTCGAAGAAGTCGGCGGTGAACGCGAGCCGCTTGGCCGCCCGGAGCCCGACGAGCTTCGGGAGCAGGAACGTGCCGCCGGTGTCGGGCACGAGCCCGACGCGCACGAACGCGCAGCCGAAGGTGGCGTCGGCGGCCGCGTACGCGAAGTCGCTGACGGCGGTGACCGCCAGCCCGGCGCCGACGGCGTCCCCGTTCACCTTCGCGACGATCGGGACCGGACTCGTCATCGCGGCCTCGACGACGCGCCCGAGCGTGTCCTGGACGCGCTCGAAGGACTCGGCCGCCGTCTCCTCGCGGGCGGCCATCGCCTCGACGTCGCCGCCCGCGCTGAACGCGTCGCCCTCACCCGTGAGCACGATCGCGTCGTGGTCGGCCGTCGACGTCCCGTCGATCGCCGACGCGAGGTCCCGTGCAGCCTGTTCGGTGAACGCGTTCTTCGAATCCGGCCGGTCGAAGGTGACCGTCCGAACCCCGTCGTCGTCGGTAATACGCATATCCGATCCCTCGGATCGCCGGGTGAAAAGCGTTCGCAGACGCGACCGGTTCACTCGCCTCACGTTTCCGCCTCGCCTCACGTTCCCGCTTCCGCCGCGTGACCGACCAGTCCCAGGTATCGTCGACCGACTGGGTCGGTGAGCGGCAACCAGTCGACGCGTCTTCCGGCCATCGATCCGGTCTCGAGGTCGTCGAACCGGTCCGTCACGCCGGGGTCGCTCCCGAGGAGGTACGCGACCGGAAGCGGTCCGAACGTCGCGAGGCGCTCGGCGAGCCAGCCGTCGTCCCGCGGGCTGGCCAGCGCGACCGGCGCGTCCTCGAAGACGGCGACGTCGGCGTGAAGCTGCTCGACGGAGCCACGAACCGGCGCGTCGAGATCGAGGCCGGTCCGCAGCCGGTCGACGGCAGCAGCGAGGTCGCTGACGCCGACGATCACGACGTCGACTCCCGACACCGGGGCCGACGCCAGGTCGCCGGTCGGCCGGACACGACGGTTCCGCGGCGTGCGATCGCTGATGAGAAACGGGAGCAGCGATCCCGGGTCGCCGTCGCCGAGGAACGTGAGGTCCCACTCCACGAGCACGCCGTCCTCGCGGCGGCGCTCGTACGCCGCGGGGCCATCGACGGCGATCCCGCGGTCGCGAACCGTCGACGTTGCGGCCGCGATGTCGTCGACGCCGACCGCCCACGCACACGGGCCGCCGTTGCGGCGGATCGGTTCGTCCCACCACGGCGACTCGAGTCCCGGTTCCACCGTCGAAACGAGTTCGAGGTAGCTCCCGTCGCGGAACCCGACGATCGACATCTCGGTGACGCCGTTGGAGTGCGTCCCGCCGTACTCGGCCGGAAGCCCGGCCGCGGTGAACGCCGCCGTGAGCTGCTCGAGGTCCCGTCCCGCGATCGTCACGTGGTCGATCCGGAGGTCCATACCGGGTTGCCTCCGCGGGCGGACAAATTCGTTTCGGGGCCATCGAGCCACGACCTCGCGGTTATCGGACCACAACCCCGAGGTCATCGAGTCACAACTCCGAGGTCATCGGACCACAACCCCGAGGTCATCGAGACACAACCCCGAGGTCATCGAGCCACAAACACGGTCTCCGCGTTCGGGCTGTCCGAGGGCGAATCGCGTATGAAAAGTAAATTAACCGCTGACGCTCCAGAGGAACACGAGAGCACCTCACGCCAACCATGACGGATGAATACGACCTAGCCATCATCGGAGGAGGCATCAGCGGGGCGTCGCTACTGTACACGGTAGCGAAGTTCACGGACGTCGAGGACGTCGTGCTGATCGAGAAGGAGCCGGAGATCGCGGCGATCAACTCCCATCACACGAACAACTCCCAGACGCTGCACTTCGGGGACATCGAGACGAACTACACCCTCGAGAAGGCCGAGGAGGTCAAGGAGGGCGCCGAGCTGCTGGCCGGCTACCTCGAGAACCACGACCCCGACCGGGAGATGCACAGCAAGCGCAGCAAGATGGTGCTGGCGGTCGGGGACGAGGAGGTCGAGAAGCTCGAGTCGCGGTACCACGATGAGGGCTTCGGCGACCTGTATCCCAAGCTGCGCTCGATCGGTCGCGAGGAGATCGCGGAGCTCGAGCCGAAGGTCGTCGAGGGCCGCGACCCGAACACGGAACTGCGCGCGCTCCAGACGCCCGACGGCTACGTCGTCGACTACGGCGCGGTCTCGAAGTCGTTCGTCGACCTGGCCGACGAGGAGGACGGCGTCGACGTCTACACCGGCACGACGGTCACCGACATCGACGACGACGGCGAGGGGTTCCGGATCACCACCGACAACGGCATCTTCGAGTCGGACGCCACGGTCGTCGCGGCCGGGTCCCACAGCCTCCAGATCGCCAAGGAGATGGGCTACGGGCAGAACATGTCCCTGCTACCGGTTGCGGGGAGCTTCTTCCTCGCCGACGACCTGCTGAACGGGAAGGTCTACACCCTGCAGATGAAGAAGCTCCCGTTCGCCGCGGTCCACGGCGACGCGGACGTCCACGACGGGGACATCACGCGGTTCGGCCCGACGGCGAAGGTCGTGCCGACCCTCGAGCGGGGCCGCTTCTCGACCGTCGGGGACTTCCTCGACGTCTTCGGCTTCTCGCCCGACTCGTTCCTCAGCTACGCGAACATCCTCGCCGACCGGATCCTGCTGCCGTACGTCCTTCGGAACCTCGTCTACGACGTTCCCGAGGTCGGCAAGCGCGCCTTCCTCCCGAACGTTCGGAAGGTCGTTCCGACCGTCGAACTGTCCGACATCGAGCGAGCGACGGGCTACGGCGGCGTCCGGCCGCAGATCGTCGACACCGAGGCGAAGGACCTCGACATGGGCGAGGCGAAGATCACCGGCGACGACGTCCTGTTCAACATCACGCCCTCGCCGGGCGCCTCGACGTGTCTGAAGAACGCGATGGCGGACGCCGAGCAGGTGCTGGAGTTCCTCGACGACGACCACGAGTTCGACGTCGAGGCGTTCCGCGCGGAGACGATCGGCCAGTTCCCGCGGGCGGACGACGACGGCGACGCCGCCGCAGCGGACGCCGCCGAGCCGCCGGCCGCCGACTGAGGACCGGACCGCACCGGTGAGCGTCCAGCAAGGCTTTATTATCGTCCCCCCGTACCACTCGGCAGACGATGCCCGGCACGTACGTGACCTCGGAAACGAACCTGCCCCCGGACCCGGAGGACGGGGAGATCCGGCTGCAGGTGACCGACCAACACACGAAGGAGATCTTCGACACGCGTGCCCGGGTCAGCCGCGATCCCGACTCGCTCGAGGACCCGGAGCCGCTGACGGTGCTGAAGGGCCCCCACGAGAACGTCGAGGAGCGGTGGTACATCGACGTCATCGAGACCGACGTCGAGGAGCCCGACGTCGACGTCGAGCTGCTCGAGTCGATCATGGACGAGACCGCCGCACGGAACAACGTGATCAACACGCGGTCGCGCGAGGTGAAGGCGATCCTGCTGTACCTCGAGCGGACCGGCGAGTTCGAGTCGGTTTCGGAGGCGAGCCGGCAGCTGATGCTCGATCACCTCGCCGAGGAGTATCCGGAGCTGCTGGAGGCGTACATCGACCGGAAGGTGGAACGGGACCGGGACGGGCTCCGGTCGGCGCTCACGGACGCCGGCGAATGACCCGAGCGGCGCGGCGGTCCGGCGGTGATCGCCGATGACGATCGACAGCCTGCGGGAGTACCTGACCGTCCTCGAGGCACACGACGACCTGTCCCGGATCGACGAGTCGGTCTCCTGGAACCTCGAGGCCAGCGCGATCACGATGCTGGCGAACGAGCGGGACGCGCGGATCCCGCTGTTCGAACGCACCGAGGCCGCCAGGCTCGTCGGGGATCCCTATCGCGGGAGCGGAAGCCGTCCCTGGAACCGGATCGCGCTCGGGCTCGACCTCCCGAGGGACCTCTCGCGGTACGAGTTCTACGAGGCGGTGATCGACCGGCTCCAGAACCCGATCCCCCCGACGTCGGTCGACGCCGCCGACGCGCCGGTCAAGGAGCGAACGGTGACGGGCGCGGACGTCGACCTGCTCCGGTTTCCGTGGCCGTACATCCATGCCGGCGACGGCGGGCGCTACTCGAACCTGCACACGCTCGTCGCCCCCGACCCCGACTCGGAGTGGGTCGACTGGTCGTACCACCGCGCGATGGTTCACGACGGCGAGACCGCCAGCGTGCTGTTGCTTGCGGGCGAGCAGACGCCGAACCTCTATTACTACAAGTACGAACGCCGCGGCGAGCCGATGCCCGTGGCGATCGTGGTGGGCGCCGAGCCGGCCGTCGAGTACACCTCGGTGATGTGGATCCCGACCGACCGGAGCGAGGCCGAGTTCGCCGGCGGGCTCAAGGGCGAGCCGGTCGAGCTCGTCGAGTGCGAGACGACCGACCTGCGCGTGCCGGCGAACGCGGAGCTGGTCATCGAGGGGGAGATCCTCCCCGACGCCAGACGCGACGAGGGGCCGTTCGGCGACTACTTCGGCTATATGCACGGCCCGCGGCGGTCGATGCCCGTCCTGGAGGTGTCCGCGATCACTCACCGCGAGAACCCGATCATCCCCTTCTGCGTCGAGGGATCCGGCGTCGGCTACGCCGAGAACTCCACGAGCTCGATGGAGGCCGGCTGCGTCGGCCCCGACGCGACGCTCGGCCTCCGAACCGCCGGCTTCGACGTGGAGTGCTGCGTCCCCTGGACCTCGACGCCGCGAACGGTCTACGTCATCGCCACCGACCGCAGCGAGCCGGGCTACCTCCACGAGCTCGCGAACTTCATCTTCACCACCTGGGGGATGTTACACGTCGACTTCTTCGTCTTCGTCGACGCCGACGTCGAGCCCACGGACTCCCGGGCGGTCGTCGAGGCGCTGGCGCTGCACGCGGACCCGGACGCGGACTTCCACCAGTTCGGCGTCGAGACGATGCCGAAGGTGCCGCTCAACATCTACCAGACGCCGAGCGAGAAGGGCGACATCCAGACCGGCACCTCGAAGGCGAAGACGGCGAAGACCTACATCGACGCGACGCGGTCCGAGCCGGCGCCGGACCGGCCGCCCGAGCTGGAGCGGCGTGCACGCGAGACGCTTCGGGCGGCCGGCGTCGACGTCAACGTCGAGGACGCGCTGTTGGGCGACCGACCGCCTCGCGACGAGCCGACGGGGGGCTGGCGCCGATGAGCGCGGGAGGGCGGCGCCGATGAGCGCGGGAGGGCGGCACCGATGAGCGGAACCGGACTTCGGTCCCACCTCGATCGGCTGCGCGAGCGCGGGGACCTCGTCGCGATCGACGACCGCGTCCACTGGGACGAGGAGGCGGCCGCGATCGCCGCGATCGCCGCACGGGAAGGCGCCTCCGCGCTCGCGTTCGAGCACACGCCCGGACGCGTCCGGTTCGTCGCCGGCGCGTTCGGCGGCCCCGACCAGCTCGCCGCCCGCGACCGGGAGCCGTGGGACCGGATCGGCGACGCGCTGACGGCCGGCGAGGATCCCGCGACCGTGCCGCCGAGCCACGAGTACGGCGACCTGCTCGAGCTGCTGGCGGGCGAGCGGACCGAGTCGGCGGAGTCGGTCGACGGCGAGCCCGCGGCGACCCCGGATCCGACGCTCGACCTGCACGCCCTCGGGCTGCCGACCCTCTCGGCGAACACGCGCCCGGTCGTCTCGCTGGGGGTGCTCGCGGTCGATCTCGGCCCGGAATCCGGAACGACGTGGGTCCCGGTTCGCGGCGGCGTCCGGGGCAGCTCGCGGCTCCGGCTCGTGGTTCCGCGCGCGTTCCGCGAGCGGCTTACGGCCGCGGCCGAGGAGGACGGGAACAAGGTGGATGGAAGCGAGGAGAGCGGCGCAAAAAGCGGGGGACGTGAACCCGGAACGCCGACGGATCCGCCGGCGGTTAGCCTGCTGCTCGGCGTCTCCGCTCCGGTGTTGGTCGCGGCGCTACAGGGGTGGATCGGCGACCGCGTGCGGACGGACGTTCCCGAGCTCGCCGCCGGGATCGCGCCGACGGCGACCGCCCGCGTCGACGGCCGGCTCGTCCCGCGTGACGCCGAGGTCCGGATCGACGGCCGCCTCCGGATGGCGGCGCCGGGTGGCGGGGAGCTGACGGTCACCGGTTCGACGCCGGATCCGGCGAGCACGACGACCACGACGGACGGTCGGCGTGCGGCCTGGGAGGCGGCCTGCGAGACGGCGACGGTCGTGCTGGATGTCGACCGGATCGCGACCCGGGAGGACCCGATCGTGGCCGTCTCGCCGCTGGGCGCCCCGCTGTCGGACGACACCCAGCTCGTGAGCCTCGTCGAGGCCGCGCGGCTCTACCGGCGCGTGAACGGGTACTGGGGCGTCTCCCCGGTCCGGTGGGTCAGGCTCCCGCCGGAGGGCGGGCTCGGGATGTGTCTGGTCGCCAGCGAGATCCTCTACGCCGGCTTCGAGTGGCAGCTCGCCAACACGCTGTTCTCCTTCTCGCGGCTCTTCGACAAGGTCCTGATCGTCGACGAGAGCTCGGACCCGACCGACCTCGCGAAGGCGCTCGACGACATGTGGGTGAAGGCGCACCCGGCCAACGACTGGGCGTTCAGCGAGCCGCACGCCCCGAGCGCGACCGCCACGCGCTACCGGCGCGACGGCGAGACCGGCTCGCGGCTCCACATCGCCGCCACGTGGGACCCGCGCTGGGACGAGGAGTACATCGCGCCGCGGGTCACCTTCGAGCAGTCCTTCCCGGAGAACGTCCGCCAGTCGGTGGCGGAGCGCTGGGACGAGTTCGACCTCGGCCGGGAGTGACGGTTACGGACGACCGTCGATACCCCGTCCTCACGATCGATCCCCTCGCCCTCACTCGACCTCGCCCTCACTCGGCCTCAGCCTCGGGAACGAACTTCACGCCGTACCGCGGCACGCCCTCCTGTTCGTAGATCCGCCGGACCGTCGCCGTGACGGTATCGCCCACTTCGACGGCGTTCGGGTCGGCGTCGGTCAGCTGGCCGGGTAGGGTGATCTCGTCGTCGCCCGCCCCGAGGTCGACGATCGCGACCCCGTAGGCGCCGTCGCGCTGCTGGTGGCCGGCGAACTCCGGCGGCGCGCCGCCCTGGCCGATGACCGTCACGGCCCGGACGGTCCCGGTCCGGGGCGCCTCGAACTCCTCGAAGGTGACGCGCTCGTGACACTCCCGGCAGGCGCCGGTCGGCGGGAACGTGACGCCGCCACACTCCGGACAGCGACCGGCGACGAGCCGGTAGCGCTGGTCGAGGGAGTTCTGCCAGTTCGGCAGGCTCACGTGGGCGCCCCCGCCCGCGATATCGCCGTCGACGATCGTGCCGCGCTTGCGGAGGTACTCGTCGTAGGTGATCGATTCGCCGCCGTCGAGCTCCTCGACGCCGGCGACAGACAGCGTGCCCCGACAGGCCAACGAGACCGCGGTGCCGCCGCCGAAGAAGGCCGCGACGCTCCGGCGGTCGGCGTCGCCCGACTCGGCACCGTCCGACTCGACGTTCGCGTCGGCGACCGCAGCGAGCAGGCCGATCGGAACCGTCGCGGCGCCCGCATCGCCGATCCGGTCGGCGACCGTTCCGGCCTGAACCGTTCCGGGATCGAACGGGAGGTCGCCGGTGGCCCGGTACGGGATGCTCCCGTCGGGCTGGTGGACCGCCGCGGCGTCGACCGCCGCGAGCGACTCGGCGTCGAGCACGCCGTCCGCATCCAGCGCGAGGGATTCGGTCGCCGCGCTGATCGACTCCCGGATCGCGGTTCGCTGGTAGGTCGTGATGTCGAGAGTGTCGACCGTCTCGGCGCCGCGCTCGCGGTGGCGGATCCCCGGATACTCCTCGACGTGCCAGGCCGGCTCGCCGACCGCGACCGCGGGATCGCTCGACAGCACGAACGCGGCCGCGCCGGCGCCCATCGGGTGGTCGGTCTCGGCCGGATCGCCGGCCGGGCAGTCCGAGACGACGACCAGCGCGGTCCGCGAGGCGGCCGCCTCGAGCCCGCGGGCGAGCGCCTCGCCGCCGGCGGCGGTCGAGCCGCCGACGGTCGCGGTCGCCACGTCGGCCGGCAGCCCGAGCGCGCGAACGAGCCGCGGCGTGAACTCGCCCTCCTCCATCGGGGGCGTCGTCGTCGCGGTCACCACGAGGTCGACGCGGTCGGGATCGACGGCGCCGGGGCTTGCCGTCCCATCGTCGCCGTCGGTCGTCCCGTCGGCCTCGTCGGCCAGCACGCGCTCGGCGGCGGCGACCGCCATCGTCAGCGCGTCCTCGTCGGCGCCGGCGACGGCCTTGCGCTCGACGCCGGGCGCGTGGCTCGTTCCCCACGCCTCGGCGATCGCCTCGCTCGAGAGACGGTACTCGGGCAGCCGGATCGCGGCCGTCTCGATGCCGACCGCGTCGGCGTCCGGCGCGGATCCGCCGTCGGCCGCGATATCGGCCGCGTCGTCGCGGTCGGCGCTCATGCGTCCACCTCCGTGCGCTCGAAGACGTGAACCGTCACGCCGCCGCCGCTGCCGCCGACGTTGTGGGTGAGCCCGTAGGTCGGGTCGTCGACCTGCACGTGTGCCTCCCCGCGGAGCTGGGAGAACGCCTCGACGACCTGGCCGGTACCGGTCGCGCCGATCGGGTGGCCCTTCGATTTGAGGCCGCCGCTGGTGTTCGTCGGCAGCTCGCCGTCGGGATCGACGACGCCCTCACGGAGCAGCCGGCCGGCCTCGCCGCGCTCGCAGAACCCGAGGTCGTCGTACGCCAGCAGCTCGGCGATCGCGAAGCAGTCGTGGACCTCGGCGAAATCGAGGTCGTCGGGCGTGACCCCCGCCTCGGCGTAGGCCTGCTCGCCGGCCTGCACGCTCGCGGGGATGCTCGTGAGCGACTCGCGCTGGAAGAGCCCCACGCGCCCGCTGGCCGCGCCGGCGCCGGCGACCTTGACCGCCGGGCCGTCGAACTCGGCGGCGACCTCCTCGCTGGCCAGCAGGGCCGCGCTGGCGCCGTCGGTGGTCGGACAGCAGTGATAGAGGTTGAGCGGGTCGGCCACGCCGGGCGCCGAGCGCGCGTCCTCCAGCGAGCACTCGAAGCCGAGGTGCGCCTTGGGGTTCTTCGCGCCGTTGCCGTGGTTCTTCACCGCGACCCGCGAGAGGTCGTCGACCGTCGCGTCGTACGCGTCGAGGTAGGCGCTCGCCATCTGGGCGTAGACGCCGGCGAAGGTCGTCCCGCTCGTGCGCTCCCACTCCGTCTCGCCGCTGACGCCGAGCCACCACTTGGTCTGGTCGGCGCTCGTGTCGGTCATCACCTCGTAGCCGCCGGCCAGCGCGACGTCGGCAGTCCCGGCCCGGACGGCCGTCAGCGCCGACCGGAACGAGTAGCCGCTTGCCGCGCAGGCGTTCTCGACGCGGGTCGTCGGAACGCCGTGCAGTCCCAGGTGCTCGGTGACCGCCGGGCTGCTCAGGCCGATCTGTCGACCGCCGACGCCCAGGGTCCCGAGGAACGCCTCGTCGATCCGGTCCGGATCCAGCTCGCCGCCCACGCTCTCGAGCGCGTTCTCGTAGGCCGTCTCGAACAGCGACAGGTAGGTCTCGTCGGGGAACGAGCCGAACGGCGACTGGCCGGCCCCGATGACGTACACATCCCTCATGGTCGCCAGTGGGAGGTCGTCCCACATAAATCGTCCCCTCCGGGCTCGGAAGCGAACGGGAGCGACGGACGAGAACGTGAACGGGAGCGACGGACGAGGACGCGAGCTCGGCGAACCTCGGGGCACTTATTAGGATGTGTGCCGCTATCACGCCTATGAGCCTCATCGAGAGCACGCTCTCCGAGGAGCATCGGGAGTTCCGTGACCGGGCGGACGCCTTCGCCACCGAGGTGGTCGCCCCGCGAGCCGAGGAGATCGAGGAGACCGACGAGTTCCCCCGCGACGTCCTCGCCGAAGCCGGCGACCGCGGGCTGCTCGGCGTCCTGCTGCCCGAGGAATACGGCGGCGAGGGGTCCGACTTCCTCTCGTACTGTCTCGTGGTCGAGCGGATCGCGCAGGCGAGCGGGGCGGTCGCCGAGAGCATCCAGGGCCACACCTTCGCGGCGCTGCCGATCGCCCGCCACGGCACGGACGCCCAGAAGGAGGCGTATCTCGAACCGATGGCCCGCGGCGAGTCGATCGGCGCGATGCTGCTCACCGAGCCCGGCGCGGGCAGCTCCCCGACGGAGCTCGAGACGGTCGCCGAGGAAACCGACGACGGCTACGCGATCACCGGCGAGAAGGCCTTCGGGACGAACGCCGGCGTCGCGGACGTCCACCTTGTCGTCGCGCGCAAGCGCCCGGCACCCGATGAGGGGCACGGCGTGAGCGTCTTCCTCGTCCCGAGCCCCGAGGAGGCGCCGGGATTCACCTTCGACCGCGTGGAGTTCATGGGAATGCGTGGGCACGTCACCGGCGACTCCGCGTTCGATGACGTGGCGGTCCCCGCGGACGCGCTGCTGGGCGAGGTCGGGCAGGGTTTCCGGATCGCGATGGGGACGATCGACATGGCGCGGACCGGCCTCGGCGCGATCGCGACCGGCATCGCGACGGCGGCCTTCGAGGAGGCGATCGAGTACGCCGGCGCCCGCGAACAGGGCGGGAACCCGGTCGGCCAGTACCAGGCCGTGCAGGTGCTCGTCGCCGAGATGGACGCGAAGCTCGACGGGGCGCGCCACCTCGTCTACGATTCGGCCCACGACATCGCCGCCGGCGAGGGCGACACCCGCGCCTCGAGCAAGGCGAAGTACGTCGCCAGCGACGTCGTCGAGTACGTCACCCGCAACGCGATCCAGATCCACGGCGGGAAGGGCTACCGAACGGACTACCCCCTCGAGCGCTACTTCCGCGACGCGAAGATCCTCAGCCTCATCGGCGGAACGACCGAGATCCAGAAGACGACGGTCGCCGAGCACGCGCTCGATTTATAAGTCGACGGCGGACGCTCGGCCGTCGCTCGCCGCAACGGTCGGTCGCTACCGTGACTGATCGACCGCTACCGTGACTGATCGACCGCTGCCGTATCACCCGGCCGGGATCGAGACGAAACCGAAACGGTCGATCCGGACGGAAGCGCTCGATCGAACGAACGGGACGCTATCAGGAGCGTCGTCGTTGAAAAACGGGAGACCCGGTATGAGACCGCGCGTCGAGCCGTGACGTCGCGCGTTCGGTCGTTACTCGCTGCTTCCCGGTTCCTTCTCGCCCTTCTCGACGGCGAGGAAGTCGGGGTCGCGCTTGTCGATGTAGGCGTCGACGCCCTCCTTGGCGATGTCCGAGCCGAGCAGGCGGTTCTGGAGCTCGCGCTCGTGGGCCAGCGCGTCCGACAGCGGCAGCTCGAGCCCCTCGTTGACGGCGAGCTTGTTGTTGCCGACCGCGAGGTTCGGCTTCTGGACGATCTGGTCCGCGAACTCGCGGGCCGCGTCCTCGACCTCCTCCGGCGGGTGGATCTCGTCGAAGATGCCGCGCTCGGTCGCCTCCTCGGGGGTCAGCGTCTCGCCCGTGATCATCATCTTCAGCGCGGTCGAGCGGTCGATGTACCGGGGCAGGAGCTGCGTGCCGGCCTCGCCGGCGATGAGGCCCAGGTGGACCTCCGGCATCCCGACGCTGTAGTCGTCGTCGTCGCCGACGTAGCGGAAGTCACACGCGAGCGCGAGCTCGAGCCCGCCGCCCATACAGTGGCCGTTGACCATCGCGATGAAGATCGTGTCCGTGGTGCGGATCTTCATGATGACCTCCTTGCTGGTCTGGCTCGCGTAGCCGATCTGCTGGCCGGACTTCTCCTGCAGGACGCCGATGTCGAAGCCGGTCGAGAAGATGTCCTCGTTCGCGCTGCCGAACAGCACCACGCGGACGTCGTCGTCGAACCGGATCACTTCGACGGCACGCTGGAGCTCCAGCAGGACGTCGATGTGGTGGGCGTTCGCCGGCGGGCGGTCCAGCCGGAGGTAGCCGACGTGGTCGTCCAGGTTCGTCTCGAAGTACTCGAGGTCGAGCTCGGTGAACGATTGCATGTATCCGTAGGATCGGAACCAGTATATAAATAGCTTCTCATACCGAACGACGCGTATATCGCCGCAGCAGAAGCTCTCGCCGCGCTCTACGTCGATTCCGGGTCGGGCGTTCACGTCGCGTTCCGACGGTCGCGGCCGTGGTGTCCTCGGCCGATCCGACGGCTGCGACCCTCAGCTCGTGTCGGGCCGCTTGCCGTCGTACTTGATCCGCTCGAAGACGGTGTGGCAGCCGTTGCAGTAGTACTGCGACTTCGAGATCTCGCTGCCGAACTGCGACTCCTGCTCCACGTCCGTCGACTCGCAGAACGGACACCGGACCGTCGGCTCGTCGTCGCCGCGGTCGGTCCCGGCGGCGGCGTCGACGTCCGAATCCGGAACGTCAGCGTCCGAATCCGGGACGTCGGGATCCGCATCCCCTTCGTCGGCGTCCGCGCCCTCGACGTCGGGGTCCACGTCCCCGCCGGTTCGGTTCTCGGAGGTCACCGTCATCAATCCATCACGTACAGTTCGTTGCTGTCGCCGCGGATCTGGACGAGGTCCGCTTCGGGGATCGATCCGCCGTTCACGCGGCGGCGCGTCTCGTTCCACGCCTCGAGGTCGGGCGCCGAGCGGTCCACGTTCTCGAGCGAGACCGACGTTCCCTCGAAGAGGTCCTCGAAGTGGCGGAGGTAGGACTCGCGGATCTCGGCGACGGGACGGTCGGTGAAGCCGGCCCCGTACAGCGGGTCCGACTCGGCGTCGTGTTCGGCGGGGCCGATGAACGCCAGCGCCTGCGGCAACGTCTCCTCGAGCGTCGACTGGATGACCTCGGTCTCCTTCTCGGCGAGGCTCTCCAGGCGGGCGTCGTGGTACTCCAGGTGGAAGTACTCGTCCTCGCCCATCTTCGTCACCATCCCGCCGAAGTCCTCGTGGTCGATGGCGTCGAGCAGATACCACGCGGCGCGGTCGGCGGTGGCGATCGTCGCGAGGTACTCGGGCCACTCGCCGTCGATCGAATCGAGGCTGGCGACGTTGTTGACCTCCTCGGGGTCACGGTGTCCGTCGAGCCAGTCCGAGTCGCGTCCCTGGTCCTCGAGGAGCCGGAAGAGCTGGCGGACGTGTCCGACCTCCTCCTGGGCGGCGCTGGCGCCGCCGATGTCGTCCTCCAGCGAGGGACCCGTCAGGGACCACTGCGCGTAGCGGTGTCCCAGGACGAGCTTCGTGTCCGTGATGGCCTGGACGTAGTCCAGGGCGGGGTCGGGCCACTCGCTCATGCCGGCGAGAGCACCTCCTGGTCGACGTCGACCTCGAGAACGTCCTCGCGGCGGACGACCGCCAGGAAGTCCCAGTCCTCCTCGTCGAAGGTGTTGTGCGCGTACAGCTTCGCGAGGCGATCGCTGTCCGCCTGTACGTTTCCGATGTGGAGCGTCTCATCGCCCTGGTTGATCCGGGCGAAGACTTCGTAATGTCGTGTCATCGTTGTGTGTCTCGTTCGTTGGTCACGGTGTCGTTCGGTGTGCGTGTGTTCGTCGCTTGCGTTACAGGCTGATGCCCGATTCGTTCATCTTCCGGCGGACGTCCGCCGTCAGCATCTCCTTCGACCAGACGGGCTCCCAGACGACGTCCACGTCGACCGAGTCCACCCGGTCGTACACGAGCAGGCAGCTCTCGATGTCGTTGTGGATCATGTCGTAGGCGGGACAGCCCATACAGGGGAAGGTCATCTCGACGTCGACGTGGCCGTCCGCGTAGTCGACGTCGTAGATCATCCCCATCTCGACGAGGCTCACCGGGATGTGCGGGTCCGGGATCTCGTCGATGACGTCCCAGACCTCCGCCTCGAAGCCCGTCGCGTTCCGTCGGCGACGCTCGATGAAGTCGCTGGAGGTCGCGGGCGCCGTGGAGTCGTCCGGCGTCGAGTCGTCCGGCGTCGGGGTGCTACAGGACATCTTACACCTGCACTTCGACGGTCTTCGACTGGATCAGGTCGACGTACTTCTCGTTGGCCGGGCCGCGCCCGCGCCAGCGGTCGATGACGTCGTCCCACGAGATCGGCTCGTCGAAGCGCCACTCCTTGTTCTCCTCGTCGAAGGCGACCGGGAACTCGTAATCGAGGACGTACTCGTCGGCCGCCTCGTCGTAGTGGGCCGGAACGTCGAGCTCGAGCTCGTTCATCAGCGGCATCGCACGCTCGAGCCAGTCCTGCCGCAGCTCGTCGTTCGTCTTGCCCTTGATGCGGTACTCGAGCTGCTCGTCGTGCTTCTTCTTGTCGTCCGGCAGGCCGAACCACTCGATCGCCATCGGGAACATCCAGTCGATGGCGTCCTGGAGCTTCGCGCGCGTCTTGTCGCTTTTGTTGGCGAGCCGGCGCATCCAGGTCTCGCCGTGGCGCAGGTGGAACTGTTCCTCCTTGTTCACCTTCGTGAGCGCGCGCTTCCAGGGCGCGTAGGAGGTGTTCTCGTGGACGTCGCTGAGGAGGACGATCCCGGCGCGGTCGAACATCCCGTGCGCGCTGACGAGCTCCGCGAAGTTGTCGATGTGCTGGTCGAACCCGTACGTGTTCCGGAACTCGTGCGGTTCCCGCTCGTAGATGAGGTCGTGACGGTCCTCGC
The DNA here is from genome assembly GCF_900107205.1 of Halopenitus persicus. Classification (GTDB taxonomy): domain Archaea; phylum Halobacteriota; class Halobacteria; order Halobacteriales; family Haloferacaceae; genus Halopenitus; species Halopenitus persicus. Next base: position 611,437 of record NZ_FNPC01000001.1, read on the forward strand.
CGAGGTCCTCGAGGAGTCGGTAGGCGATGTGGCCGTGGCCGAGCTCGTCCTGGATGACGCTGATGCAGGACGCGCGGGCGTCCATCGACGGCGCGTTGAGGGACTGCTCGTAGTAGGCGGGGGCACTCATCAGCTCGGTGTCGCCCGAGACGGTGAGGATCTGCTTGAGCGCCTTCTCGTATCCCTCCGTCATCTCCTCGCGCGACTCGATCATCTTGCCGTTCTGTACTTGCTCTTTGAGTTTCGCTTCCGTGGGCATAGCTGACTCGCTGTGAATTCCTTAGCCACCGAGGGTTATAATCCTTTTCTGTATACGAACGGCGTAACTGACCGCCCGAACGCGGCGGTCTCGGACGGGCGAGCCGGCCGTCGCGGAGGGCGACTTTTTTAATCCTCGGCGTCGTTCGGGCTCGTATGACCTACGAGGTTCGACACGCCGAGTCCGGCGATGGCGAGGAACTCCTCGAGCTCTGGCACGGGTTCACCGAACACCTCTCGAAGTACGACGAGCGCTACCGGCACAAGGAAAGCGCCAACGATCGGTGGCTGAAGTACTTCGAGAACCAGCTGCTCAACTCCAAATACGGAACCGTCGTCGTCGCCGAGGACGCGGACTCCGGCGACCTCGTCGGCGTCCTCGAGGCGCGCGTGATGGGGAACCACCCGATCTTCCGCCTGGAGAATCACGGCTACATCAACGGCCACTTCGTCACCGAGGACCATCGCGGCGAGGGGCTCGGCCGGCGAATGGTCGAGACAGCCCACGAGTGGTTCGGCGAGGAACCCCGCGAGGTGGACTTCTACCGCGTCGACGTGATGCACGGCGACGAGGACTCCGCGGAGTTCTACCGCAACCGGGGCTTCGAGCCGGTCGAACACGTCTACGAACGGCGCGTCGACGAGGACGCCTAAGCATGGTCGAGACCCACACCGTCGAGTTCGTCGACCTCGACCGGACGATCGAGGTCGCGGAGAACGAGCCGATCCTGGAGGCCGCCGAGGCCGCCGGCATCGATATGCCCTACCAGTGTCGAATGGGCGTCTGCGGCGTCTGTTCGGCCAAGCTCGCCGGCGACAGCGACCCGAGCGACGTCGACCAGACGGAGGGAATGTTCCTCTCCGACTCCGAGAAGGAGGAGGGGTACGTGTTGACCTGCATCGCGAAGCCGCGTGCCGACCTCAAGCTTGAGACCGACCGCGGCCCCTGAGCGGGCATCGCCGATCGGCGTTGCGCGAACGCGTTCATTCTGACGGCAGTCGTGGACCCTGGTTCGGCGACGACGACGTCGTCGACTACAGGACCGTTGACCACAGCCCCGTCAACTACAGGACCGTCGACCACAGCGCCGTTGCCTCGAACCGCCGACCACCGACGGACGACCGCAGCGGGTGTATACATATATCGTATACACCATCCCGATCGATCGGGATGGTTTCTCGAGTCCCCGTTCGCGTCGCCGGCTTGATCGGCTCCATCCGGACACGACCAATTTTCCTCACAAACCTATGGTTGTAATCCACCGTCCTGGCGTCGTGGAGTAACCGCCGATCCGGCGGCCGTTTCCGTATACACTTTCGTATACGTACCTGTATACGGGCGAGGGTGCCGCCTCGAGACGCGTCTCGTGACGGCGGTTGGGAGACACCGCGACGAAAAACGACGTCGAACCGACGGCGGAGACGGTCGGGTTCGAACGTGGAACGTCGAACGAGGCGCGGCGGTACTTCGAGCGGGAGGCGACGGTACTTCGAGCGGGGTTACTGACGCTCGCGTTCGCGAAGCTCGGTCCGGCGGATCTTGCCCGTCTCGGTCCGCGGGAGGGATTCGACGAACTCGACCGCACGGGGGTACTTGTAGGGCGCGAGCGTGTCCTTGACGTGGTTCTGGATCCGCTCGACGAGCCCGTCGTCGCCCGTGGCGCCCTCGGCGGTGACGACGAACGCCTTCACGATCTCGCCGCGCTCCTCGTGCGGGCTGCCGACGACGGCGACCTCGGCGACCTCCTCGACCTCCTCGACGACGGCCTCGACCTCCGGACCGGGAATGTTGTATCCGCTGGAGACGATGAGGTCGTCGTTGCGGGACTTGTACTCGAAGCGGCCGTCCTCGCGCTGGACGAAGATGTCGCCGGGCAGCGACCAGCCGTCCTCGACGGCGTCCGCCTGCTTTTCGGGACGGTCCCAGTACTCCACGCCGGTCGGGCCGCGAACGGCCAGCAGCCCGGCCTCGCCGCGTTCACACTCCTCGCCCGTGTCCGGGTCGATGATCTTCGCCTCGTAGCCGGGGACCGCGAACCCGGTCGCGCTCGGGTCGATCTCCTCGTCGTGCCGGTGGCTGATGAAGATGTGGAGCATCTCCGTGGTGCCGATCCCGTCGAGGAGCTTGATGCCGTACTCCTCCTTCACGTTCTCGAAGGTGGTCGGCGTGAGCGGCTCGCCGGCGCTGAGCCCGAGCCGGAGCGAGGAGAGGTCGTACTCCTCGGTCGCGTCCGGGTGCTGGGAGAGCATCTGGTTGTAGCCGGTCGGGATCGAACACATCACGGTGATGCCGTGCTCCTCGGTCGCCTCCAGGAGGTCCTCCGGCGAGGCGTCCTCGACGAGGCTCACGCTCGCGCCGAATCGAAGCGGGAACGTGACCAGGTCGCCGTAGCCGTACGCGAACGGCAGCGGCGGGTTCCCGCCGAAGACGTCGTCCTCGGTCGGCTCGATGCAGTAGCGCGCGTACCCGTCGGCCGTCGCGAGGACGTGCCGGTGGGTGTGGATCGCGCCCTTCGGCCGGCCGGTCGTGCCGCTCGTGTACAGCATCAGGGCCAGGTCGTCCCGCTCGGTCGGGTACGCCTCGAGCTCGGGGCTAGCAGCCTCGAGCAGCTCGTCGTAGTCGTGGTGGTCGTGCTCGACGCCGTTGCGCTGGGCGACGACCACGTTCTCGACGGTGTCGAGGTCGGGCAGCGCGTTGTTGACCTCCTCCAGCAGGCCGTCGTAGACGACGACCGTCGACGCCTCGGCGTTGTTGATGATGTACCGCAGCTCCTTCGCGCGCAGCAGCTTCATCGACGGGAGCGCGACCGCCCCGATCTTCTGGACCGCCAGACACGTGACGATCGCCTCGGGACGGTTCGGGAATCGGGCGACGACGCGGTCGCCGGCCTCGACGCCGAGGTCGGCCAGCGCGTTCCCCATCCGGTTGACCCGGTCCTGCAGCTCGGCGTAGGTGATCTCCTCGTCCTCGAAGTGGATCGCCACGGCGTCGCCGTGGCCGTTGCGGACGTGGACGTCGACGAGCTGTTCGGCGGCGTTGATCTCCTGCGGGTAGTGGAGCTCCGGGAGCGGGTGGATGTAATCCGGTCGGTCCGACTCGTCCGGGAGGTACTCCTGTGGTACTGATGGCTGCATCTACCCTATCTCATGATAGTTGGTTGCGTTATACTTGTTGGTTTTTTTCGGCAACCTTTGCCACCCCATCCGGCAACGATTCCTCCCGTCGCGGCGGTAGTGTTTAGTTAGTAGCATTGAGCCATCGAGCGAAGCTCTGCAACCAGTTTTCGGCGGTTTCCGGTTCAACGTGGCTGAAGCAGTTTGAAAACGACGAGGTTCGACGCTTCAGTTCTCGAAAGATCCGTTCGACAGCATTTCGATTTCCGTGGTGATGTATCTGAAATCGGAGCCCAGCTCGGGAAAGCGCGGTTTGGAGGTGTTTCGCGCCGTCAACAAGAAACACGGCGGATTCGACATCGTGTTTTTGACGCAGTTCGCGCAGGAAAATTTCTGTGAGGGCGGTTGTAGCCGTCGCAAATAGCCGGACGTG
>NZ_FNPC01000017.1 GCF_900107205.1 Halopenitus persicus
CACTCTTCCTCGCAGTCGTTCCACTCGGAGTGGCGATCCCGCTCTGGAAGTATTTCGCTCTTCAAGGCGTACAGTACGTTGTAACGGACGAAGCACTCTACGTGAAACGCGGCGTTTTGACCCGGTCTGTCACACAGGCAAATCTCGAAACCGTCCAGAACAGCTCCTTTGGGCAGGATATCACGGGGTCGATCTTCGGATACGGCTCAGTCACGTTCGAAATCGCTGGTGGGGACGACCTCTCGTTCCGGGCGATCGAAGACCCTCGTGCAATCCGGGCACTTGTCGATCAAACAACATCGAACGACGATGGTCTCGGTGGTGGCGATAGACAAGAATCCGTTATCCCGGGAGATCTGACGAAGTGGCAGCAAATTCGAGACGAGATACGAGCGATTCGCAGTACTCTCGAAGAATAGTCGCGATACTTGCTGTCGAAATCACCGACCGGGACGGAGAGTTGTTGTCTGTTACCGACGTCAGCGGAAGACCGTTCCTCACCGGGGTGAGCGACGGGAACGGAGGAGAGAGGAAAGGGCAACTCACCGGTTGACGCTGCTCGTGACGGACGCTTCGAGGACGACGGTACCGTCGCTGCTGACGAACCTGAGGGCTTCCTCATCCGTCATCTCCGAGTGGAACCGGGGCGCGTGGGGGATGTCGAAATCCTCCGGGGTTCGGTAGTTCGCGGCGATCGACCAGGTCCGAGCAAGCATCGGCGAGGACGCCACATCGTCGGCCGTCACGAGGATTCTCCCTCCACACGGTCGTGAATCGGCCCTGCACGGTCCGTGAGATGGCAGGGATCCCGGTCGTTCGCGACGGCCAGGAGTTCGGCGACGATGCTGTAGGCGATCTGGTAGGGACTGTCTCCACCGAGATTCACGCCGATCGGAGTGTATATCCGTTCGAGTTCGGCGTCGGTGAACGTCCGCCCCTCCGCCGCGAACGCCTCGCGCATCTCCGCAAAGCGCTTCCGTGGACCCATCAGACCGAGATACGGCACCGGGGTTTCGAGGAGCACGTCGATGGTGATCCGGTCATCCACGAAGTTGTGGGTCATTACGACGGCGTAGGTGTCCCCGTCCCACTCCCGAAGGTCAGCTACCTCGTGGGGGCTCGCGGAGATAACCTCGTCCGCACCGGCCAGACGGTCGTCGTCAATATGCCCCCCGCGGAAGGCGACGACCGTCACTCGGAAGTCGACGAGCGTCGCCAGTTCGACGACCGGGCGGACATCGTGGCCGGAACCGAACACCACCACTTCCGGCGGTGGCCGGATGCCGTTCACGAACACGTCCACACTCGCCTCCTCCGTGCCGGTCGCGTCTCCGTCCGATCCCCGGGAGACGGTGAGTAGGTCGCTTCCGCCGTCCGCAAGCAAGCGCTCTGTCGCTTGGCGTATCTCCTCGCAGACCCATATGGGCAGGTCGCCGTCGAACTCCCCGGCAGCGTAGTAGCCGCGCGTCGCGATCGGGAGATCTCCGTCGACGACAGTCGCAACTGCGACCGGATCGCCACGGTTACGAGCGTCGACGACGGGTGTGTAGTCGTCAGTCAGTGGTTCGAGGAGAACCGTGATGACGCCGTTACAGCCGACGCCCATACCCCACACGTCATCATCGCCCGTGAGATCCCACGTCTCAACGCGGGCCGTGCCCGCGTCAAGTACGTCGGTGGCGAGATCCTTGACCTCGTCCTCCAGACAGCCGGCAGTGATGCTTCCGGCACCTCCATCCGGCCGGATCAGCATCTTGGCGCCAGGCCTGCGGTACGCGCTCCCTTCGACATCGATGACGGTCACGAGGACGGCGTCGACATCTTCGTCGAGGGAGGAACGGATGCGGTCGAACAATTCAGTCTCCGGTAGGCTCCACTCGTTCATATTCAGACGTCATTTCGGCGGGCTTCGGAAACCCCCCGCCGTGGGTCGTACTCGTAGCCGATTCGACCGCCGAGTCCGTGGCGCCGCAGTTGCCGGCCGACCTCTGCGAGATCGTTGGGGCCACCGAAGGCGAACAGTCCGTCGATGAACGGAAGTGCACTCGCCATTCCATCCGCCCGTGGTTCGTATTTCGACGCCACTGCGAGCGGGTTCAGCCAGACGATTCCCGCCGTGCGCCGCGAGAGCGGCGCCAATGCCCCTTCGAGTGCGTCGGCGTCGCCCGTCTCCAGTCCGTCACTGACGACGAACACGACGGTTCGACGATCGAACGCCCCCGGCGTATCCGCGAGAAAGTCGGCGAGCGACTCGCCGATCCGCGTGCCGCCACCCCACTCCGTTTCCGCCCGATCGAGCGCGTCGAGGGCGGCCGCCGCGGTTGATTCGTCGAACGCCTCGGACACGTCGCGAGCCGACTCGTCGAAGAGGACGATACGACAGTCACGCCACTCCGTTCGGGCCCGCCGGAGCGTCCCCAACAGGAACGACCGGTCGATCGTATCGAGGACCGATCGACTCACGTCCACGAACCATACCGCACGCACGGCATCGGGTTCACGGTCGCGACGCGGAAGGGAGACGATCGTGCCTCCAGTTCCGATACTCGACCGGAGCGATCGCCTGACGTCGGCCCGCTCGTCTCCCGGCCGCCATCGTCGCCCCCGAAGCGTCGCGAGCCCCCGTGTCAGTTTGTCGAACGCGGTCGCGAGCCAGTCAACCGGTCCAATGCCGACGCTTTCCGAGACGCGCGTCCGACGTCCCGTCGGACTGACCCAGGATCGCTCGACCGTGTCAGCGTCAACGTCGGGTTCGGAATCGGCAACCACCGCGTCCAGCGTCGCGGACGCCGCCACGGGATTCGTCTCCGGATCGGCATCCGGATGGTCGGCCGTTTCTGAGGCGTTCGTCTCCGGCTCGTCGTCCGTGGCGTTCTCGTGCATCGGCGCGAGCGTCCCCTCCGGGCCGTCGTCCCATCGCGGCGCCGGCCCGTCAAGGTCGAGTCCGGCTGTGAGTCGCCGCCAGAACTCGGAAAACTTCCGATCGAACGTCGACATATCCTCCGCGTCGGAGATGAGACACGCCCGCAGCGCCGTCCGAGCGGTCGCCTCGTCGTCGAATCCGACTTCGACGAGCGCGCGGGCCGCGGTCGGTCCGGCGTTCGCGGGGACGGCAACGTCGGCACGCCGGAGCGCCCGAACGAATCGGACGAGTTCGTCGCGGACGTGGTCGCGTGCCGCTCGGAATGCCGGCACGTCCGGAACGGTGACACCTCGGTCCTGACCGTTCGAAGACCGGTCGTCCCGGTTCGCCCCGTCGGGATTCACGGCGTCACCTCCGCACGGGCGTCGGCTGCGGCCTCAACGAGCGTCTCCAGGAGGGACTCGTCCACTCGCTCGACGTCCTCGACCTCCTTGAGCAGACAGCCAAGCGTTTCGTGGATCTCCTCGGGTGTCAGCGGGTCGTCGTTTTCGGCACGGAGGGCGGCGACGGCTCGTGCCCAATCGATGGTCTCGGCTGCGCCGGGCGGCTTCCGCAGCGGTTCCTCACGAAGACGCTTGGCCATCGCACACAGCTCAGTCGCGACGGCACCGTCGAGTGCGGGCACCTTTCGCTCGAGGATCGCCCGCTCCTTCTCGAACGACGGCGGTGAGACGTGCAGGAAGAGACACCGTCGCTTGAGCGCGTCGCTGAGTGCCCGCGTCCGGTTCGAGGTGATCACCACGATCGGCGGCGTCTCCGCACGGATCGTCCCGAGCTCGGGCACGGACACCTGGAAATCGCTCAGCACCTCCAGCAGTAACGCCTCGAACTCCTCGTCGGCACGATCCACCTCGTCGATCAGCAGCACTGGCGGCGGGGATCCCCCTCGAAGCGCCCGTAACAGCGGCCGTTCGAGGAGGAACTCCTCGGAAAACACCGACGCGTCGTCGTCGCTCGCTTGCACCGCCAGCAGCTGTTTCGTGTAGTTCCACTCGTACAGCGCGTTCTCGGCGGTCAGTCCCTCGTAGCACTGTAGCCGGACGAGTTCGGCATCGAAGCCGGCCGCAAGGACCTTCGCGAGCTCGGTTTTCCCCGCACCGGGTTCGCCTTCGACCAGTAGCGGCTTGCCCAGTCGGAGTGCGAGCAGCACCGTCGTCACCACGTGGTCGTCGGCGACGTACGACTCTTCGTCGAACAGCGTTCGAAGACGCTCGTCAGTCACATCGCTGAAGGCTGTCGGTCGTCGGTCGGTCATCGGTGTTTGAGGTATCTCGTGAACCCTGTGGACGAGCGATCCCCGGCCCGCGGTGATGCCCACGGTCGCGGATCGGGGGACAGTATCATCAGTCAGCAGCCCGCGGCGCCGCGTTCTCCGCGGTCGCTCTGAGCGCCCGTTTCGTGTACGCCTCGAGGAGGGTTGCGCGGAACTCTGCCGACGCCTGGAGGTCGGACATCATCATCGCCTCGTCGATGCCGTCGGTCGCGACGGCCGCCGCCGCCTCGATCGACTCCTGATCGAGTGACCCGCCAACGAGCGCCTCCTCGACCGCCTCGAGCCGGACGCCGTGGTCGAGTACGCCGTTGGCTCCCACACGAGCTGAGGTGACGGTTCCCCCGTCCGTCTCGACGAGCGCGGCGATGCCCACCATCGCGTACCCGGAGGACGGCGACGGCTTCTTGGCGTACGCTCCGGCAGCGCCGGCGGCCGATGGAATCTCGACGCGCGTCACCAGCTCTCCCGGATCGAGCGCAGTCGCGTACATCCCGAAGAAGTAGTCGTCGATCGGGATTTCCCGCTCGCCGTTGGGACCCTCCGCAACGATCGTCGCGTCCGACGCTAGCGCCGCTCCCGGCAGGTCGGAGGCGGGATCCGCGTGTGCGAGGTTGCCGCCGATCGTTCCCCGATTGCGAACCTGTTCGTCGCCAACCTGTCCGACGGCGGCCGCGAACGCCGGCGCGTGCTTGTGGGCCGCGTCCGCGTCAAGGAGGTCGCTGTAGCTCGTCATCGCGCCGACGACGAGCGTGTCGCCGTCGACTGACACACCGTGGAGGTCGTCGATCCCCCCCACGTCGATCAGCACGTCCGGACTCGACAACCCGCTCTTCATCGCCGGGAGAAGGCTATGTCCCCCCGCGAGCAGCTCCGTTTCAGCACCGGAGTGCTCGGCAAGGAGGTCGATCGCCTCGTCGACGGACGTCGCCTCGTAGTAGTCGAACTCGTCGGGGAACATCACCGATCACCCCCGTCGGCCGTCCCATCCTCGGGATCGTGCCCGCCGTCGGCGGTCGCGCTCGCATCCACGGCCCTCCAGACCCGTTCGGGGGTCATCGGCATCTCAATGTGGTCAACGCCAAACGGCTCCAGCGCGTCGGTGACCGCGTTGACGATGGCTTGCGGCGCGGCGATGGTGCCGGCCTCGCCGACGCCCTTCACGCCGAGCGGGTTGTGCGGACTCGGGGTCACGGTCGACGCCGTGTCCATCTCGGGGACGTGCTCGGCCTTCGGAACGGCGTAGTCCTGCATCGACCCCGTCAGCAACGTCCCGTTGTCGTCGTACTCGGCGCCTTCGTACAACGCCTGACCGACGCCCTGCGCGACGCCACCGTGGATCTGTCCCTCGACGATCTTCGGGTTGATCTGGTTCCCGACGTCGTCGACGGCAACGTATTTCTCGAATTCGATCTCGCCGGTTTCGGGGTCGACCTCGACGATCGCGGCGTGGGTCCCGAACGGGAAGACGAAGTTATCGGGGTCGTAGAAGGACGTCGCCTCCAGTCCCGGCTCCATATCGTCCGGCATATCGTGGGCGAGGTACGCCTGTTCGGCGACCGACTGGATGCCGATCGACCTGTCCGGTGCGCCGACGATCCGGAACTCGCCGTTTTCGAACTCGACGTCATCGGGGTCCGCTTCAAGCGAGTGTGCTGCGATCTCCCGCGCCTTGTCGACGACCTTTCGGGCGCTCTTGACGAGCGAGCTCCCGCCGACCGCCGCCGAACGAGAGCCGTACGTTCCCATCCCGTGCGGGATCTCGTCGGTGTCCCCCTCGACGATCTCGACGTCATCGTAGTCGACGCCGAGTTCGTTCGCGACGATCTGCGCATACGTCGTCGCGTGGCCCTGTCCGTGGCCGGAGGTGCCACAGAACGCCGTCACGGTTCCCGACGGATGGAAGCGAACGAGGCTCGACTCCCACAGTCCCGCCTGGGCGCCGAGTTGTCCGGCGAGTTCCGAGGGTGCGAGTCCACACGCCTCGATGTAACAGGAGAAGCCGACTCCCAGGTAGCGTCCCTCCTCGCGGGCTTCCTTCTGCCGGTCACGGAAGTCCTCGTAGTCAAGGAGGTCGAGGGCCTCGTCCATCGGCTTCTCGTACTCGCCGCTGTCGTACACGACGGCGACCTGCGTCTCGTACGGGAACGCCTCGTCGGGGACGAAGTTCCGGCGACGGAACTCGGCCGGATCCATTCCCATCTCGTGGGCGGCACGGTTCATCAGCCGCTCGACGACGAACGAGGCTTCCGGGCGGCCGGCGCCTCGGTAGGCATCGACCGGCGGCACGTTCGTGAACGCGCCGGTTACGTGGCCGTGGATCGCGGGGATGTCGTACTGACCGGAGAGGAGCGTCCCGTACAGATAGGTCGGTACTGCCGGCGCGAACGTCGAGAGGTACGCCCCGAGGTTGGCCCGCGTGTCGACCCGCAGACCGATCACGTCGCCGTCGTCATCCATCGCGATCTCGGCTTCCGTTTCGTGTCCGCGTCCCAGCGCGTCAGTCTGGTACGTTTCCGAACGCGTCGCGGTCCACTTGACGGGGCGGTCCAACAGCTTGGAACACCACGCGACGAGCGTCTCGTCCGCGTAGTGGTGGATCTTCGACCCGAAGCCGCCGCCGACCTCGGGGGCCTTCACGCGGAGCTTGTGTTCGGGATGACCGATGACCCCAGACATCAGGAGACGGTGGAGGTGCGGGTTTTGCGATGTCATAAACACCTCCAGTTCATCGGTTCCCGGGTGGTAGTCGGCGACCGCTGCTCGCGGTTCCATCGCGTTCGGGATGACGAGCTGGTTCGTCAGCTCGATGCTCGCTGTGTGGCTCGCGTCCTCGAACGCCGCCGCGGTCTTCTCCGCATCGCCGATCTCCCAGTCGAACGCGACGTTATCGTCCGCGTCGGCGTGGAGCTGTCGTGCGTCGCCTGAAAGCGCCTCGTCGGGATCGGTTACCGCATCGAGACGCTCGTAGCTGACGTCGACTGCACCGGCTGCATCCGCCGCCTGGTACCGCTGCTCCGCGACGACGATGGCGATCGCATCGCCCTGATACCGCACCTTCCCGTCGGCGAGTATTGGATGGTCGACATCGTTCAGACTCGGGAGGAGCCAGCCCACCGGCAGATTGAACGGGGCCTCGCCGGGGGTATCCTCGCGGGCGAGGTCGTCGTGCGTGTAGACTCCGACCACACCGTCCATCGCCTCCGCCTCGCTCGTATCGACGTCCTCGATGCGGGCGTGACCGTATTGGGACCTCACGACGGACATATGTGCCATATCGGCGAGCTGGATGTCGTCAGTGTATTCCGCATCGCCGGTGATCAGCGCCGGATCCTCGCGGCGTTCGATCGCCGACCCGAGGATGTCCGCGGCCGTCACGTCGTCAGGGTCGACGGACTCGATCGTCATTTCGACTCACCTCCGTCGGTCGTGGTCGGATCGTCAGCTGTCGGGTCGTCCGCCACCGTGCCTCCGTCGGCGACCGCCCCCGACCGCAAGGATTCGGCAGCGTTCTCGACGGCGTTGACGATGTTCTGATAGCCGGTACAGCGACAGAGGTTCCCCTCAAGCCCCTCTCTGATCTCCTCCCGCGTCGGGTTCGGGTTCTCCTTCAACAGTTCCACGGACGTCATCATCATACCGGGCGTACAGTAGCCGCACTGGAGTCCGTGTTCCTCCTGGAACGCCCGCTGGATCGCGTGTAGTTCGTCGCCGTCCGCTAGCCCTTCGACAGTTCGGATCTCGGCGCCGTCGGCCTGTACCGCCAGCGCGGTACAGGACTTCACCGCTTCGCCGTCCAGATGGACGGTGCAGGCCCCACAGAGGCTGCTCTCGCAGCCGATATTCGTCCCCGTGTATCCGAGTTCGTCCCGCAGCGCGTGCGCGAGCAACGTCCGCGCCTCGACCGTAAGGTCGTGCTCCGTGCCGTTGACCGTGAGTGTGATGTCGTGTTCCGTCATGACGAGTTCGATGAAGACCGCCCGAGCAATCGATCGACGATACCTCCCTCCTCGTCCTCCGCCGGAGTCGGCGTGTCCGCCTCCGCGAGCTGGAGTTCCCGTAGCGTCGACTGGACATCCCCGAAGAACCGCTTCACGAGGCGATTGGCGACGGGATTGATCACCCGCTGGCCCATACCTGCTACTTTGCCGAACACGTCCGCGTCCGTCTCCCACTCGACGGCGACTCCGCCGTCGTCCGTCTCGTGAAGCTCCATCCCGGACGACATCTCGAAGGAGCTGTCGCCGGAGCTCCCCTCCCCGGAGGCGCTCATTCGAGGCTGGTCGCGTTCGTCGATATGGACGACCGTTTCGAACGTCGGATTCACCGGACCGACGCTGACCTGGATCTGACCCGCATACCACTCGCCCTGCCGGAAGGCACGTTCGGCGATCGCCTCCGGATCCCCGGTCAGTTCGGCGTCCCGTTCATCCGCCCGGTCCGAGAGCTCGGTGAAGTCGACGTCGTCGCTCTCGACGTGAAGCAGATACTCACAGCCCGGGAGCGCGTCCGCGATCAGCACCGGATCCGACAGCGCCAGCCAGACTTCCTCGATGGTCGTGTCCTCCAGTTCGAACGTGCCGTTGAAGTTCATCCGTCGGGTCTCCCCCTTCGAATGCCTGTTAGACACATACATATGACACCGAGTCTATGTTACTATAAATGTTTGCAAAAATTGGATTAACTGGATATTCGAAACCAGATATAGTTAAGATAGTCGTGTATATGAAACTATTAACGAACACGTTCGGGGGATACGTGATGCCGATTCGCGTGTTGCCGGCTCGATCGACGGTGATGTTCTAATGGGGGACTGGACGGAACGCGTCGTTGCGGTCAAGCGGCTCCGGGCTTGTCTCGACACGCACGTCGAGCGTGACGCGGTACGGGTCACGCTTGGCGAAATCGCCGGACGAACCGTCGCCGAGGCCGTCGTCGTGCCGACGAATGTTCCCGATCGTCCGTTCGCGACGATGGATGGATACGCGCTCGCGACTGCCGACACTTCGCCGCGGCCGATATCCGGAAGCGTGGAAACGACCGACGCCCCCGATTCGCTCGTGGACGGCACCGCAGCGCGAGTCGCAACCGGTGCACCGCTGCCGAAGGGGGCCGACGCAGTCGTTCCGATCGAGGAGGCCATCGTCAAGGACGGTCGTCTCGTCGGATCGGCGCCGGCTGCCGGGCAACACCTGTATCCAGCGGGGGCGACGGCCGCCCAAGGTGAGACGGTGTTCGAACCGGGCGACCGACTCGCGCCGCGCCATGCGTCCCTCCTCCGTGATGTCGGGATCGATCGAGTCTCCGTTCGATCCCGTCCGACGGTCGGGATTCTCGCGACTGGTACGGAGATCGTCCAAGGCGATCAACCCGACCGCGACTCCGCTATGCTGGCAAGCTTGCTTCGCGAATGGGGGATGAAGCCAGCGATCCTCGATCCCGTTCCCGACGATCGACGCCGCATCGTTGCGGCACTCGAACGAGCGGCCGCCCGGCACGACCTCGTCGTCACCTCGGGAGGGACGAGCGTCGGTGCCGGCGATCACGTCGGCAGTGTGCTTGCCGATCACGATCCGATTTTTACGGGCGTCGCGCTTCGACCGGGACGGCCGACGACCGCGGCCATCGTCGACGGAACGCCGGTCTGTGCACTTCCCGGGAAGCCGGTCGCGGCGCACACGGCAGCCACGCTACTCCTCCGGCCGGCTCTCGTCAGTCGAACGAGGGATTCAGTCGATCCAACGGTGACCGTACCGGCGACAAACGACGTCGCAGTGCCGGATACGGACGTAGAGTACGCCGTTCCCGTGAGTCTTCGCGACGGATGTGCGGTCCCGACCGGGCAAGGTAACGACGCCGACGATCTATACGGGAAGCTGTTCAAGCCCGGTCGCGTCGCCTCGAGCACCCGGGTGACTCTCGCCGACGGCGTCGTCATTACGACCGAATCGATCGCCGCGGACCAGCCGGTGTCGGTCACGCCCTACGGGGTGATCGAATGACCGATGCTCCCGACCTGCCGGTTGTGGATCCGTCCGACGTGACGGATGACGCGGCTAAATCGTCCGATCTGCCCACGGTCGCTGGTGTCGTGCTCGCGGCCGGCACGAGTTCACGATTCGGCGACTCGAACAAGCTTCTGAGCACGATCGACGGTGAGCCTCTCGTCAGGCACGCCCTCCGGTCGCTGTTGGATGCGGCACTATCTCCCGTCTTCGTCGTAGTCGGCCACGAGTCCGAGGCCGTTCGAGAAGCGGTCGATGGATCCGGCGCGACGGTCATCGAGGCGCCGAACTACGAGCGGGGTCAGTCCGCGTCGGTCCGAGCGGGTACCGCTGCTGTCGCGGAAACGAACGCCGCGGCTGCGATATTTCTCCCCGGGGATATGCCGTTCGTCGACCCGGCGACGGTTCGAGCGCTCGTTGACGCGTACGACGCCGGCGTCGGCGACACGCTCGCCCCGGCGATCGACGGTCGACGCGGCAACCCGGTCCTGTTCGACCGGCGCCACTTCGCCGAACTCCGGCGTATCGATGGTGACGTTGGGGGGAGAAGCGTGCTCCTCGGGAGTGACAACGCCGCCCTCGTGTCGGTCGGCGACGAGGGAGTCCGAATCGACATCGACACACGGGCGCAGTTGGCTCGGCAAAGACCGGATGGAAACGGCTGAAGGGGGGCGTCGACACGCTGTATCGTTCGGAACCGAACGCACCCGGTTGACGTAGACACAGCCCACCTCGATATCGTGGGCGAGCCGCTCGTCCCGTTCTCGATCAGTCGTCCAGACGCTCCCGCCGAGTCCGAACCGCGTGTCGTTGGCTCACGCTATCGCCTCGGACTCGTCGTCAACGCGGAAGACGGCCGCGACGGGACTGAACAGTTCGCCTCGAGCCGCCGGCGAGTCATCCGGGACGTCCGTGAGCACCGTCGGCGGGGAGAACGCCCCATCCCGGTCGAGCGGCTCCCCGCCTGTCTCGGGGTCAAGCCCCAAGGCACTCGGCGTGCTCTGCCTGTAGATCCCGACGTCTTCTGTCGTTTGAGACATCAATTACTGTACTTGGCGCAAGTGGGAGTCAACCAGGTCTTCAACCTCCTTTTGAGGAACCGATTGGATCCGAGAATCCTCTCGCAGGGTCTCGAGAATGGTTTGTGGTCGATCACCGAATCGGAACTCAAGGAACATCCCGGAACTCGGCCCGTGGCTCCGTCGTTCAAAGTCGACGAGCGAATACGTCGTCAGCTCCTTCATCTTGTTCACGTAGGTCTCCTGGTGATACTGTACGACGTCGATTGCCGATGCAAGGGCCTGATAAGTCCGATAACCGATCGTGCTGCGTGCCGTTTCATTGGGCGTTCGAGATGCAACGGCGGCGGTGGCGTATAGACAGAGCTTCTTTTGGGTACTGATGCCTCGGACGACTTCGAGGACCTTGTTTTTCTCGACCTTATCCTGTGCCTGACGAACGTGTTCTTCACGAACCCGTTCATCATTGTTTCGTTCAGCGAGTTCGCCGGCGACTCGCATCAGGTCGATGGCCTGCCTTGCGTCGCCGTGAGTTTGTGCAGCAAATGCAGCTGCAAGTGGGATCACCTCTGTATCGACTACTTCCTCACAGAACGCGTCGCGACGTCGTTGAAGAATTGACTGTAACTGCGTTGCATCATAGTCATCGAAGTGAATGTCCTCCGGGAGAAACGAACTGAGCGCTCGACTTCCGACGGAGTCCATCATCTTCGTATCATTCGAAATGGCAACTACTGAAACGTAGGCTTGCAAGTCTTTGGTAACTCCAGCTCGGGACAATTGATACAGCAGGCGAGAGAATGCTGGTTCCTGTTTGTCACGCCGACCGATCAACATATCCAGTTCATCCAGCACGAAGACGACGGAATCAAAATTATCGTTGACGATTCGATAGAGCTCGTTCCATTTCTCTTTCGTCGCGACTCCGTGTTTCGGGACCTGAACCTCTTCATTAGCGACAGTAGCGGCCTGTT
Source organism: Halopenitus persicus (assembly GCF_900107205.1). GTDB lineage: Archaea > Halobacteriota > Halobacteria > Halobacteriales > Haloferacaceae > Halopenitus > Halopenitus persicus. The sequence goes on from NZ_FNPC01000017.1 coordinate 12,192, forward strand.
TCGCGAGTTCATAGACGGCGACGCCGAGCGTATCGAGGTCCTGGCAATTGATCTCGATCGTTCCAAATCGGATATCTCGTGATTTACAGAGGGCTGCAATATTCTCACACACTGCTTTTGTAATAAGCGATTTTCCGGTTCCGCTTGGACCGTAGAGAAACAGATTCGGCGGTCGGTTGTCTCCTAGAGCAACGCGAAGTTTCTTCGTGACTTCCGTGAGTTGTTCATCGCGACCCACGATGCGGTCCTCTTCGACCACGTGATTCGGATCAAGAAGCGACCGTTTGCGGATCAAGCTTGCTTGCTCGTCAAATTCCAACAACAACTCCTCGATCGAAGGCGAGGAGTCGTCACAATCCGCCCCAGATGTACGTGCTGATCTGCCACTAGTTGGTGACTCCGAACGAGCCGATTCGGGAGGTGATTCCCGAGGTTGAGTACGGCTGGTAGTTCCCCACCGAGGATTTCTACCCATAATTAGATTGTATATATCGGTGAATAAAATAATTTCCAACCAATAATAGATAGAATACTAATATGTTTTCATACAAAACTTCCCAAGACACACCCCTCTATCGATGTGTAACTAGTAAATTGCCTCGGGGTCAAGCCCCGAGGCTTTCGCGTGGACTCCCGTTCTAACTGCTGAGGGCAGTAGGCGAATATTCGCCGTTCACGTTCAGCGTCCCGCGATTCAAGCGCACATCTACGGGTGCGCCTCCGTCGTTTGCGTTTTGCCGACGACGGAGATACTGTAAACCGATGTTCTTTGAAGCGTTGTAGTCAGCGTGATTCTCGTACCCGCACTTCTGACACTGGAACGCTTCACCAGACCGATTATCGTCATGGGTAAACCCACACGTCGAACACCGCTTCGAGGTGTTCCGTGGGTCAACCTGTACGACATCCACGCCGTACTCCTCGGCCTTGTATTCGACGTATTTGGAGAGGCGTCGGAACGCCCAGACGTGTTGCCACGTTGCCTTCGGGATGTTCTCCCGAATGTGGGTCAACTCTTCGAACACGATGTGCGAACAGTCGTGTTCGACGGCCTCCTCGATGAGTTCGTTTGCCACCGAGTGCAGGTATATCTCGAACCGCCCCGTCTCTTTGCGACCGACGCTCTCGATGTTTTCGTGAGCGTGACGTGACCCACACTGTTGGAGCGACCCACGGCGTTTCTCGTACTCTCGTCGCCAGTGGTTGAACTCATCTGCCGACCAGAATCGCCCCGTCGAAGCGACGGCGATGTTGTTGACGCCCAAATCCACACCAAGGACTGTTCTGTGCTTGGATTCGGGTTCAGACGATTCGCCATCTGCTTCGACCTTCCGCATTGAGGCGTGCAAGTACCAGTCACCGTCTCGGTACTGTAAGTGTGCCATGCGAAACTCAAAGTCCTCGTCAGAGACGTACTTCGTCGGAGGCGTCTCTGAGTTGTCGGGGAGGATGTAGTCACACCTAATCCTGCCGTCTACGGTGGAGAGGGATACGTGATCGCGGTGGAACGTTGCACTTCGTTTGTCGTATACCGCGCTGTCTGCTGAAAAGTAGGGACATGACGTGTTCTCTCCACGTTCGAGACGCGAGACTCCGCTTTTGACGGCCTCAACCGCCCTGCGAATCCCTTTCTGGACGAGATTCGCGGTAAGGTTGGTTTCGTCGCGGAGTTGGTCGTAGAGGGCGCGTTCGGCTTTGGCTTTGGATGTAACGTGGTATCCGTCGTCGCCGTGCCAGCACCACTCCGAAGCGGTATTGGCGCAGTGTTTGAATTGATCGACAGTCTCACGAAGGAGCGGGGAAGCCCCTTCAGGAGTGTCGAGTTTAATGACGGCGGTTCGACGGTATTCCACTGTATTTCACATACTGGTCTATAGTTATTTAATACTTGGGAGCAGGCCTGCCTTCGTAGCGTGGTTTGTGCCCTCTGTTGTCGGCTTCCTCCCCGAGGTCAAGCCTCGGGGCATCCGCCTTGCTTATCTGTGAAGTGAAGGGGGGGGAAGGCAAATCTCGGAGATGATCGAGGAGACGTATACAGACAGACAGACACCCCTTTATCGATGTGTTCGATGTGTCGCATAGCTGGCTTCGATCAACAACTCTCGCGTCAAGGACGACGATACACATCGATAGAGGGGTGTCTGAGACAATCCGAGAGACGAGGAGCCTTCCAATATCTTGTGTTAGGGAGTGCTATCCGAGCGACAGACACTGGTTCAGAATGAACCGTCTCGGGGAGAGGTGGTTCGAGAGGCTGAGCATCTCCTCATCAAGGAAAACTGTATCTTCCGTACGATCCCGAGGCATTCAGCCGCTTCGACTGGAGACACTCTGGGCGTTCGACGTCAATACCGCTCTTGAGAATCCATCAGCTCTTGCAGGCGTGTTACTCGGGTTTCCAGATCTGGATGTGTGGCAACGATTCGATCGAACCGCTGATAAAGCGTAGCGAACGCCCCGTCAGACTCAACATCCAGGGCGACGATCGTGAACGCTCCGATCTCCGCACGTGGAACTGTCGTAGCCGATCGCTCACCAACCGCGGTCTCGATCGTTCGAAGCGCCGTGGCGAGTGCGGCAGGCTTCCCGGTGATCGCGACTGCACCGCGATCAGCGGCAAATTCCCGTGCCCGAGATAACGAGGCAGACAATAGAAGCGTACATATTCCAACCGGAAGCGCGACGACAAGCCCGACCGTGAGAAGCGCGTCGGCATAGTCCGCACGACTTACGGAACCGTGCTCGACTCCTGCCGTCGGTCCTGCCAACAGAGAGCCGACTCGTCCCGCTGCTGCGATCGGAAGCGCGACGGCGGTCATCACCGCAGCGTCACGGTTCTTGGTGTGTGCAACTTCGTGTGCGACGACTGCTTCAAGTTCTGCATCGTCCAGCAGGTCGAGAAGACCCTCGCTGACGAGCAGACAGGCATCCTGCGGAGAGAACCCAGTAGTTAGCGATAGTGGCTGCTCAATCGGAGTAACATAGATGTCAGGAATGGGCGCGTCGACCTGGTGGCTTACAGATCTCACCGTCGCTTGCAATGTTGGATATTCGTCTGCAGTTGCAGGTCGGGCTCCAGTTGCGTCGATCACGTACGACGGCGCATCGCGTTCACCCCACACAACCGCCGCCAGAACGGCCACCGTCGCGACTCCGACGAGCCCGTTTGCGACCGGCGTCCCGAACTCCAGGGGCATCGGTGTGAAAAGGGTGATAAATCCGATACCGAGTGCGACGGCGACCCCGCTGGCGATCGATGCGGCAAAGACGGGGAGGCCGAGTCCAAGCAGCGACACGACCATTCGAAGCTGGAGGCGACGGTTCGGGGACCACTCCATCATCGAACGAATACGATAGCAATCCGTTAATTCTGTGGATTAACTGGTGAGGTCCGCGCGAACCAGTAGCCGTAACCGAACGGAATGACGCCAGTGAGTAATCCGAGACACACGGCAAGTGGTCCAAAGATCAGCCCAACGAGGCCGATCACGGCCGACAGTGCTGCCGTGGCGAACAATCCGATTCCGACCGTCACACCAACGAGCAGGAGCCACCGCCGCTGGGCCGCAAGAACACCCGCGACGAGGCCGGTGGCGACGACGACAGCGGTCGTCGGACCGGTGACGAAACGGGTGGGTGAGCCGCTCTCAAAGAGTGCGGTTGCAACAAGTGCGATCGGAATCGCAAGTGCGGCGATCGCGACGGCACGCCGGACGGTCAATAGACGGGCGCGCGTCGGTTCACGATAGCGGTACCCGAGAAGCCCTAACGCGACTGCGACGTATCCACGTCCGACCGGTGTGAGCAGAAATCCGATGGCCACGCTCGCCAACTGGGTTCCCAGTGCGCCCTCGTTCTCAGGCGCGACGACGTAGTACGTGCCATCCTGCTGGTACAAGCCCTGTTCGACGATCGATGCGGTCGTCGTTCCTGATTCAATAGCTGTCCGAACCTCGGATGGGGCTTCGGATACCGGACGAGCAACGGTTGAGAACACCGTTTCGGGTCGGTTCGCTCCATCTGGATCGTCGCGTTCGTCGTCTCCTCTTTCGTCGAGATCGTCCACGCGTAGTAGCTCCCGTTATACCAGACATACGGCGTCCTGACGTCCTCGATCACGATGTGCAACTCCGGCTGGAGCGTTCCATTATAAGACCCGGTTGCGACTGCGGTTCGAATCGGGCCTTGATATTGAGCGGGTGTATCAGACAGTCGTTCCTCGAGGTCGGTTACGTTGCTCGTTGGACGCGTGACGAGCTCCGGATTCTCTCCGGGTTCGACGGACGTCGCCTCGTACGTGATGGTTGCACTCCCCGTCGTGGCGTGGAAGGCGAAGCTGAAGGTACTGCCAACGACGAGCAAAAGGAGCAGTGCGACGGTACGGGTGGAGGGGAGCGAGCGGGGCATAGTTCGGTGAGGGCTGGAGTTTGGTTGATTGCATCTCCGACGATTTCAATGCGGGAACTACGGTGGGGCTGAGCTACCGTCGATCGCGTTATGTCTGATTCGGTAGTTTGTGTCGAAACGCGTGAAGGGCGTTTTGGCCGGTATCGGTTAGTGAAATCTGTTTCGTGCGTCCCACTGATTCGACCGCAATGTATCCGTCTTCCTGGAGCGGATCAATGATACGACTGTTTAGTAATGCGAATTTCGCCTTCTCATTTGCCGGGTCGGACTGCGTGATGAAGGAGAGATCGTTCTCCTCAGCAAAGGTGATGAGGTCGCTTTTCTTCGGGGTATAGGTCGATTCAGTGGTCGTCTCGATGTAGTTGAGGATCCGGACCTGGTCGGTTGTCGGCGTCTCCAGCGGGTACGATGGCAGTTGTTCCGCGAGTTGCATTCCCTCCGTTCGTGGTGACTCCTGGACAGGATGCGACTGTGATTCCGGATGAACGTGATAGCCGCTCGCTTCAGTCGCCATACACGCCAATGCGGCCCCAACCGTCGCCAGCTTCGGTCCGCTCGAGACGTTGACGCGAACGATATCGTCCCGATACTCGTCCGCGATCGTCGTTACTTCGCCGAGTACGTCGTACACATCCGTGAGATCGATTTCGCGGCACTCCACCGTCACGCCGACGTCGGTGAGTTCAGCTACCAGATCGTCGTGGTACGTAACTGGCTTCCGTTGCGGGTCCCGCAACAGGTAGAGCACATCCGCGTTGTACGTGAGAACGGGTTCTTTGATGCGGTCGTATTCGTATCCAAGAGGCGCGATATGGACTTCGACTACTGACCGAAGTTCGGTCTCGTCACTCATTCTCGATAGTATAGATAGTAATAATACTATAATTGTATTGATTGTATTTCTAGTTTCTTTAGTATCGTAATAGAGTATAATAATTCTCTGCAAGTACTCGAATATGCAACGGTGTGTCACCCAATGTGCCTCTCTGCCGTTTCGAAACGCCCGCGATCCCCGATGCAGACCGTACCACCCCTCCAAAAAACGCCGGTCGACGTCGCCACGAGGAGGCGCTCCAATGAAAGTTAACGATTTGATAACTGCTGAGTTCACAGCTGGGGACGAGTGTTCGCCCGGCGTTGTAACGCTCGACGACAGCGACGTCATCGAATCGCTGTCATCAGCAACTGCTCAGCGAATCGTCTCGACGCTGACAGGGTCACCGCGGACAGCGTCAGCGATCGCCGATGAGGTTGATACGTCGATTCAAACGGTCTCATACCATCTCGATCGGCTCGAACGGGCTGGGATCATTGCCTCCATCGGGACGGCGTATTCCGAAAAGGGGCGGAAGATGAATATCTATGCGCTGACGACGCGGAAATTGGTGCTCAGTTTCCGCGACGGGCAGCAGTCATAGACACCACGCGAAGACTCCTGATGGTGCCCCTTTTTGATTCATATACTCTGTTGAATCTGCAGAAGGCATCGAGACCATCCATAGATTCGGCTGGACGAACAGTTGTTTGAAGTAATCTCTCGATCGGTGTTTTCGTGGGGTCGTCCTACACAGCAGACACTGGTGGATGAAGCCGAGTGAAAAACCGATAGATTCGGGAGTAACTCGGTTCAGTGAATCGATGATCCCTGCGCAATCATCGGATTCAACAAAGCAGATGTGACTGTTGCTCACTCGAAAGAGCTGAATCAGATCGCCGACACTGACAAGAAAACTGATCGCGTCGATGCCAAAGAACTCGCGCGAATGGTGCGGTTGAATTCGGTGCCTGAGAGTTACGTTCCAACCGACGGGATCAGAGAAGCCTGCGAACGAGTACGCGGGCGACAAACGCTGGTCGAGAACCGCACCGAATACGCCAACAAGATCCACGGCGTCCTCTCAGTCCACAGCATTACTGAAGACGTGAAATCGCTAAACGTGAAGGGACGAAGTTCTCGGAGGAACTCTCGCTCCCGACACTATGGAACACGTTGCTGGAGTCGTATCTCGACCTGCTCGAGATGCTCACCGAATAGATACAGAACCTTGAAGAAACGATCGAAGAGCGAGCTGGGTCTCTGATGGAGATCCAACTGTTGATGACGATTCGGTCGCGTTAAGTTCGGCGTGAATTGTGGTAGACGGTGACGGCTTCGAGCCAGTTTTGAGCTGTCTCTAGCGCCACATTGTTGAAAATATTTGCAAACGATGAGTTTCCACGTTCTATTTTTCAAAAGACACGTTAGATAGTATCTCGATTTCTATATTGTACAACTTGAAATCGATAGCCATCTTCAGCAGGAACCGGACCAAGATATTCTGCATCATCGACGAGAAATTCGACGTTATTCAGCTGGTATCACCGGTGTAGATCGGTCAGAAACCATCGCGTGGTCTGCTTCGTTGTGGTCGGATACAGGCTTACGTGGAGGATATCGTTTGTATACGGATCCATCGCGCCATACAGCCAGAATTGCTGATCATTAAGGCGGAACATCTTTTCGTCAACCGCGAACTGATCCTGGGAGACGGTCGAAATCGACTGTAGATCAGCTTTATGAACCCAGTTGTGGATAGCGACGTGACTCCGATCGATACAGTATTCATCGAGAAATTTACTTACCTCCCATAGTTACATATTGGCCAAGTGACAGCGGACCCCAACTTCAATCAACCAATTCGGAGTCCGATCTCGCTCCACAAACGACAAGTCGATCCACGCGATACCTTCGCTGGGGCGGCCGAATTCTGTCATAGACACTCAGAACTTGTCCTCCTCATCCTCTAACTTAACGCGACCGACAATTCCTGGCGTGAGCTATTATACTGTGCTAACAATTTACGCGAAGTTGGGCGATGTTAGCCGGTTTGACGGTGACAAAGAGGTCGTCAGCTACGTCGGATTGAATCCGGTGATCTGCGAGTCAGGGGATTCGTGGATCGAAGGGAGCATCTCAGAACGTGGATTAGGCAGTATGAGTTGGCTGCTTGTTCAAGCAGCAAACACCGCAGTCCATACGTGTAACAATGAGTCTCTGAGTCGGTTCTACGATCGGTTAGCAAGCAGGAAGAACTCCCAGAAAGTAATCGTAGCAGCAGTTCGGAAAATGATGGTGTCGATCTACCATATCCTTGATCGGGGAACAGTTTACGATCCACCTGGTGTGACCGCATAGAGGACGATCTAAAACCTGCCGACTCGGCGGTCCTCAGTACCGAGCGGGGCCCTCCGTGAACGTCGGCTATCGCCAGACAGCGACCGTACCGCGGACACGTTCCGACCGCCTACCGGCTGTGAGAACAGTAGATTCCGAGACGGTGTAATCATTTTGTCGCTAGCTGTGATTTGTTCGGGTAGCAATGTGTCCATAGGTGAATCAGATGACAGCGGCCTGAACGGCGGACTAGCATCCAGCGGTTGAACAGGAGTCAGCGACGGATGGCTGGTCGGAACCGGTTTTCGCTCTCCAAAGCCATCCCATCGTTCGAAGTCCACGTATGAGAATCCTTCACCAATGAAGTCTGATGACCGTGAATTCAGCCCGGATCCCCGCGCTGTCTGTGGAGTCAACAGAATAGAGGCATCCAATTTTTACGTCACTTTATGCGCTCCACCAGCATAAGGTGCGAAGTCAAGTGACTAAGACGGATGATCGAGATCGTATTCCCCAGTGGTATTCAAATGACTCGTAATTCTCGAGGTGACGATGTCAAGACATCAGCACCATCGTCTGTCACGACCACGTCGTCTTCAACACGAACACCCCCAAACCCTTCGATATAGATACCAGGTTCGATGGTCACAGTATGGCCAGATTGTAACGGTGAGTCATTTCCGTCAACAAGATATGGTTGTTCGTGAACTTCGAGGCCTAACCCATGACCTACCCGGTGAGGAAAGTTCTCCCCAAACCCAGCGTTCGAGATGATCTCGCGGGCCGTGCGATCGATCTCCTGAATCTCTTTCCCAGGTTGAATAGCCTCACGTGCAGCTCTTGCAGCCTCTCTCGTGACATCGTGAATCTCTTGTAGTCGCTCGGATTCCTGGCCAATTTGATACGTCCGCGTGATATCTGAGTAGTAGCCCTTATAGATTACACCGGCGTCAATTATCAAGGGATCGCCGCGCTCAAGTTTACGTGTTCCGGTGTTTGTATGTGGTTTTGCGCTGTTTGATCCTCCGGCGACAATGAGACTACCCAAACCATCGGCGTCCGTGTCGAGAACGTACTTGTGTATTGTCGTTGCAACGTCCTGCTCAGTCATCCCTGGCGAAATCTCTGTAGTGACTTGAGAAAGCACCTCATCAATTATTTCAGCAGCATATCGCAATTTAGCCACTTCAGTTTCATCTTTTTGTGACCGAAGGGTTGAAACTGCCTGTTCCGCATCCACAATCTGGCTAGGACCTCCGATGTCCGAGATTACCTCATATTCCAGTAATCTCGTTGAACGATATTCTACAGCGATTGGCTCCTTCGTTCCGTATTCACTCTTATAATTATTGAAGGAATTTTTAGCTTCAGAAACTGGATCCCTTGCATCCTGATAGACGAAGAATTCTGCGTCCATCTCAAGTGCATTTTGGATGCGTTCAACTTCTAGAGCAGGAAGAATGATAGCCGGAGGTTTATTTTGGTGGAGAGCAACAAGCATTGGTCGCTCACTCTTGTGTATGTTCAGTCCAGTGAAGTATCGAAGTGTTTTCCCCGGGCTTAGGAACATAGCCGATACTTCCTCTGGCAGAAGTTCGAATAACGCTGACCGGCGTTGGCTATGACTATTAGCCATACTTCACCATCAGAATGAAATAATAAAATACTTATTTCAATTAATTGTCCTATTTTCGCGTAGCAAATAGTACAGAGTACTCTGTTGAATCCGCAGACTACGCGTATATCAGGGCCGAATACACAGTAATTAGACTCTAGTGGTGACGGATACTCACACGCGGACTTCGAATGTTGGGTAGATCTGGAGAGTAAAAGCCGATTTCGACCAGCCATCCGTCGCTGACTCCTGTTCAACCGCTGGATGCTAGTCCGCCGTTCAGGCCGCTGTCATCGGATTCAACATAGCACTCCTATTAATGAGGGATGATTGCACGGATCGCTTTTTAGCCTTGTATGAATAGTCTGGAGTGGAATACCTACTGAATAATTGCTCCTCCACTAGATCCAACCAAGACCCAAACCGATGACATCTCAATTGTCTACGCTAACCCAAGCACTCAAAAAGAGATATATCTGACATAGAAGCTTCGTATCGAAAGGGCAACCGTACAGCCGGGTACTGTTCGCCTCCGATATAGAAGTCCTCGTCCGCATCGATTCACTTCGGTCTCCAGTAACCGATAACGAGGACTACGGTTAGTAACCTACCCGCCCGATGACTGTGTTGGTACCAGGTGCTAACCTGATTGTAGCATTCGTCTTTAGTTAAGAGCGAAGTCGCGGTACAGCGACGGGATCAGATGGCAGAGAGTAGTCTTCTATTCGTCTAAGACGGTGTCGATATGAACACAGTCAATTTGTGATTTCGAAAAACGCTCTAAGAAGTTCGTGCACTTGGTGCACGGACTTCTCTACGAGTTAGATCGTTTCCTATTGCGGATAACCAGCTCTCGGGTTTTTTCTATTCTCTCTTCATCATTCTGCAAATATGCTGCGAGGATCGCTTCAACGATCTCGGAGCGGCTTGCTCCGAGATCTGAGCACTCATCGACGAGTGTATCGAGCTCTTCAACGAGTTCAGTTCGGACGGAGACGCCCATTTTGGTTCGAGTCATAATCTTAGACGTCTCAAAAATACGTGCACTAGGTGCACGGTAAGCTTATCGGCTCATTCCAATTTAGATCAAAAGATTGTCATAATAGATCTCAGCTGCTACTTGCATAGCGAAGCAATCGTGCTGCTGTCTTGCGATTCCTTAACTAAAGACGAATGCCTGATTGTAGTTACACAATAACTGTTCTTTATTTATCACAAATATTATGAAAATCAGGTGTAGTATGGTCACTCACAAACATTTAATACCACGTCCTAAACACTGGTAATAGATGGCACTAACCAGTGTACCTACCGACGAGTTCGAAAGTCGGGTCAAAACTGTCAGAGAGAAGTTACGAAATGCAGACAAAGACGCACTCTGCCTCTACACAGCGAAGGACATCGAATGGCTGAGCGGTTTTCATCATCTCCAGACAGAACGACCAGTATGTCTTACGATTACTCAGTCGGATATTGCGATTACGGTCCCTCGACTTGAACTAGACCGTATCGACGAAGGTCAGGTCCCCCTCATCGATCAGGTCTACCACTATTACGACTATCCGGGCGGTGAGTGCAAAGGTTCGACGTACTATCAGCACACGTCATCGACCCCCGAAAAAACTATTTCTACTATGCTCACAACTCTCGACGTGTCGGACGTTGTAGCAGATATGGATGGTGCCCCAGGGTACTGGGGCTACTCCGGCCAACCGATGAGCAAATTTGCGGAGGTTTCCGTCGAAACCGTCGAGTGGATACCGAACCTTCGACGTACAAAGTCAGAGGTCGAACAGGAGTTAATGCGCGAGTCGGCGAAGTGGGGAAATTTGGCCCATCAAAAGCTAGACGAGTACGCTGAACCCGGCCGCCACGAACTTTGGGTCGCAAAGCGAGCGAGTCTCGACGCTTCGATGGCGATGCTGGATACGCTCGGAAGTCAGTACGATTCCCACCTCCGAGGTGAATTCCCGGCGTCGTGTGGCTTCCTCTCCGGGCCGAATACTGCTCTACCTCACGGACTCACAGAAAACCGTTGCCTCGAACACGGTGACATCCTCATCACCGGTGCGACGGCCAACGTGTCAGGGTATCTTACCGAGTTGGAACGGACGATGTTCATCGGCGAAGCGAGCGCGCAACACAGAGATTACTTCGAACATATGCTCGAAATGCAATCGCTCGCCATCGAGATGATGGGACCCGGCGTGCCCGTCGCCAAAGTCGATCAGGCAGTTCACGACTACTGTAAGGAGCAACATCTCCTCGACTATACGCAACACCACACCGGTCACAATATTGGATTAGGCGTCCATGAACGTGATTTCTTAGATCGTGGCAGTGATGTAGTTCTGCAGCCCGGACAGGCATATACTGTCGAACCTGCACTGTTCGTTCCGGATCTCGCTGGCTATCGTCACTCCGATACAGTGTTTATCACCGATAGTGGAGTTGAGGAAATTACATACTATCCCAAAGATATCAAGAGCAATATTATTCCGTACTGAACTAATCTCACTTTGTTGAAACGAAGAACTGAGGTCAAAGGAATTGAAGTTGGTTGATATCAAACAGTCCGGTATAGGGAAACTCGCAAAAGTTTTAATTTAGTGGTCACTGGATGACTGTGTGCAAGTCATTGTGATAGGTGGAGGTATCATCGGTGTTGCGTCCGCATATTACCTCCGTAAGAAAGGAGCAGAAGTCACTCTCTTGGAGAAGCGTAACTTAGGTAAGGGGAGCACTGACCGCGCGAACGGCGGCATCAGAGCTCAATTCTCCTCACCTGTCAGTGCGAAACTCTCGAAGGAAAGCATCAATGTATGGGAATCATTCGAGTCTGAGTTCGGAACGGATATAACGTACCGTCGTCCAGGATATATGTTCCTGGCCCGAACCGAGGATACCGCGGCACAGCTCAAAGAAAGTGCCCGGAAACAGCAAGAAGTCGGCGTCAACAGCAAAATACTCGATCCTAGCGAGGCGAAGGAGGTATGTCCGGAACTAAGAAAGGAGAACTACGTTGCCGCTACGTACACGCCAGACGACGGCATCGCGGACCCGCATCTGGGACTCCAAGGGTTCGCCGAGGCAGCACGAGAAGCCGGCGTCAACATTCGAACGAAGGTAGAAGTAACCGACATCACCACGGATGAGTCAGGACGAGTCACCGGCGTCGAAACACAAGATGAGAGCATAGATGCCGACTACGTCGTCAATGCCGCCGGACCGTGGGCACCGCAGATCGGCAGAATGGCCAGCCTTGACCTTCCCATCTCTCCCAAGCGCCGGCAACTGTTGGTTGCGGATCCCGAAACGCCAGTTCCCGAGTCGGTCCCATTCACGATAGACCAAAATATCGGCGTCCACTTCCGTCCAGAGCGCGAAGGATCGGTTGTCTGCGGCGGCCACTTCGACAAGTCTGACCCAAGTATGGACCCCGACGACTTCTCTGAGCGGATCTCGCTTGACTGGTCAGGGCAGGTCATCGAAGAACTATCTCGGGTAGCAGACTACTTCGGCCCGAGCACAGAGATCAAACGCGGCTGGGCCGGTCTCTACTCGATGACGCCGGACCACCATCCAATAATCGAGGAAACGATCCCCGGGTTCGTTGTCGTCGCCGGTTTCTCCGGCCACGGCTTTATGCAGTCACCGGCAGCAGGAAAACTGGTTTCAGAGATAATTGTCGACGGATCGGCGTCACTCGTGGATATCTCGATGCTCACCGCTGACCGGTTCGAGCACGGTACCCGTCTAGAAGAAGGGACGGTTATCAACTAATCGCGGCCAGTCATTGACTAGTTATTTTTAGTGGTGAACAGAGGGATTTGAGTTACTGTATGTTCGAGTACCCGACAGCCGACCGATATTCGGAAGGTGATGGAATCGCTTATTGCCTCGTCGTCGGAGAAGATCGCCACAAGGGAACAGCGGTGTTCGTCCCGCTCTATTACGAATATACGACGGTAGACCACTTGCGAGAGACTGTCAGCGAGCAGGGATTCGTTCGGATGCACGTCCACCAACTTTCAATTTCGAAGGAAATCTTGACATACGAATTATACAACTCCGAGATGTTATTCCCCAATACCTAATTGGATCTCACCAGCAGACTGATTCCTCGCGTCAGTTCGATTCAGATCACTACCTAAGTCTCCGGGACTGCGTCGAGTCAAGAGCGGATGCTACGAATCGTGTCTACGGCGTAGTTATCGTAGCGGACGACGATGCCGAGTGCAATTAGGAGTGCGATCAACGCCACCCCACACATCGTAAGAAATGCAACTTGGAGGCCGATATTATCGATCAAGATTCCGAATACGGTTGGGCCGACGGCCCCACCGAGCATAAGTCCGATGGTCATTACTGCAAAACTTCTGCCGAGGGATTCTGGGTCAGAGAAACGGTCGATGAGCGTCGATCGACTCGGACCGCCAGCCATACGAACGCCACCGATCGTGATCGCGACTGGAATGACCAGTGCTGCCGGTAACAGCAGCGAGGCGAACAGAGCAAGTAGCACACCGGCGAGTGCGATCGTCGAGAGTAGTACTGAGCCGGCAGAGAAGCGGTCAGTCAATGCGCCACCGACGAGGGCCATCACAGCTCCAGCCCCGAACATAAGGGAGAACGTGAGGTTTGCAGTGCCCAAATTGAGTCCGTACCCGTCGGTCAACATAACGACAGTGTACGATGTGATACCGTTGCTTGTCAGCGACCAAACGAACGAGAGAAATGCTACGGCGAGGACAGCCGGCGACGAGAGGATCGACGTGATCTCTGCGTATATTCTGCTTCTTCTGGACTCGGATTCGCTTGTATTCTCGCGGTATGCTTCGGTTTCCACGGATTCATCAGTAATTCTACGCAGAAGTAAGTAGGCAACAACGCCGTATAGCACTCCGAGAGTTCCGATAAGTGTGAGTGCATGTCGCCAGATCAACCCTGGAACAGTGAGCACAGCAGTGATGAGCACCGGTGGGGTTCCGAATCCAAGCGCGCCTGCAAAACCACGCATACTGAACGCACGTGCCCGGACCGCTTCGGGAACTGCGCCGGATATCAGGGGATAGTGACTCGGATGGTGTCCCGCAATTCCTAGCCCGATAAGTGCCACACCAAGGAATAACGCTGGAATCGACGGAGAAAGAGCTACCACGAACACGCCTGCGCCACCGATCCAAATTGCGAGACCCATAGAGAAGACTCGGCCGTAGGTGTCTGCGACCCACCCGAAGGGGAGCTGGAAAATCGTCGTCGAGAATCGTTGGAACCCCATCGCCAATCCGAGCACAGAGATGGTCGTGCGAAAATCTTCCGTCAGTATCCCCAGAATCGGTGGGAGGAGCACCAAAAACATATGATTGACGAACTCTGCCCCACTCACGATGCCGACAACGAGTTTCGCGTTTCTAGAGACGTTGCGGAGCTTTTCCGCTGCCATTATCGAATCGAGAGAGTGAGTCAACATATAACCCCTGATACGTAGAATTTTCGATAATAGGGGTGGTCCACCGGTCGAAGAAGTCAACCGTGGTGTTAACTTAAGTATGGTTTGTTGGATCCGATGACAGCTTCGGGATCACTGTTTGAGCGCTTGTTCGAGGCTATAGACCGCGGCGGTCAACAAGAGTTCCGCGAACTCGCGGTACACGCGCGGGGGTGGACAACGGTTCCAAATCGATGCTTGATGGCCGAAAAGACGGTGTCGGCCATCCAGCGCTGGCCGTATAATTCGATGTCCAACCGTGCATTAAGTGTATGATCGTAGGCAGCAAGAAAAGGGTGTCAACCTTAGCGTGAAGGAAGCGGCCGAGCAAGAGTAAGTTGGTGGCTCAGCAATGCTCGGTCGCGTGGTTGAGCAAGCACGCGAGCAAGAAATATTTTCGCGTGAAGATACGTCGACGGAGCAGCGCGTTGAGGCCAAGTTCTTGTATCACGCTGGATTGTCGTATCGGTGCGTCGAGAAGATGATCGGACGGTAGTATGAGGCCGTGCGCTAGTGGTATCACAAACTGGCGCACCTATTCGATCCCGAGCCCGATCAGTACTCGACGATCCAATCGGAGAGACAAAGATCAAAGTCGAAGAGACCGAGGTCTACGTCTGGGCAGCGCTTGATGTGGAGACGTTCGAGGTCTCGCCGATCTGACCTCGACGCGTTGCTTGTCATCAAGCAAGTGTTGAAGCGGTGTCGTGGCGATCCTGTTGTCCTCGTCGATCGCGGTCCGTGGTACAACTGGCCGCTTGATGACCTCGATCTCTGTGAGTCACGCCGAGACACGTGGGGGGAACGGTCTCTCGTCGAGGTATGGTTCGGCCTGCTGAAGTACCGAACCAGGCTCTTCTACAACCGGTTCCCCTCTATAGCTCCTGGAAATCGGTCGACCGCTGGGTCAAAGCCTTCGCAGCATTTCACATTGCGATCTTCTAACCTTGACATCCTTGCCTCTGGTCTAGGTATATTTAAGAATGTTCAGTATAGATATACTTTTAAGTTATAGGAGATATAAGATGGTGGTATGGGAAAAACCAACAAAGAAAATGTACACAGTACAACGGAGCAGGCGATTCGTCTTCTTGACGCCATCAGACGAGCAAACGGTGCAACAATCTCTGATCTGCTTACCGAGTTCGATACATCAAGAAGTGTATTATACACACATTTAAATACCCTCACGAATTCAGGCCTTGTTATCCGTGAAAACGGCCGATACTGGATGGGAATTCGGTCCAAGGAGTTTAGCGTCGCAGCAGAAAC
Source organism: Halopenitus persicus (assembly GCF_900107205.1). Classification (GTDB taxonomy): domain Archaea; phylum Halobacteriota; class Halobacteria; order Halobacteriales; family Haloferacaceae; genus Halopenitus; species Halopenitus persicus. Next base: position 28,131 of record NZ_FNPC01000017.1, read on the forward strand.
CCGAAAACCGAGTTATCAGCTTGTTAAGAACGAAATACAATACTTAGAAGACGAATTCGAGGCAGAAACGGAATTTCTTGTCGAGGAAGCCGGTAGAATTAATATCCTCTATCATTCAGAAAACATCGATCATAACCGCGTACGGTTATATGCTCATAACACAGCAGCGGGAAAAGCTATCTTGGCGGATCTACCCGACCAACGTGTACACGAAATTCTTAACCAGCATGGTCTTCCACAGCAAACAGAGAACACGATCACTGATAGGGATGAATTATTTAATGAATTGGAGGTTATTTCGGAACGCGGCTATGCGTACAACAATAACGAGTGTTTTGATGGCTACCACGGAATCGGTGCGACTGTAGACGGAATTGATGGGTCCGTTCTGGGTGCGGTCACACTTGGCGGACCGATATACCGCATCCCGGAAAATCGGTTGAAAAATGAGTTAGTTGACGCCCTCCAGAATACGATCAATGAAATTGAAAAATCAATAGAGGCGAACCGATCGAACATCTCTTCAGAGTTAGCGAGTGAGGACTAAAACTCTCCCTGCTGATTTTTATTACAATAGTGTAAATGTGATAACTACTAAATCCTTACTCCACTGTAGAAGAATGACGACGATAGAATACATTCATAACTCCCGTGTTAGTGTAATTCTATGGTTTTGATCAGCTCGTACTCGTCAATTCATCGCTTATAGATAACAACCGTACTATTGTAATTCGAAACAGTACCTCAGACTGGCTGCTGAATAATACAACATGTCTACCCTGTCATCAACTTTTGACCTATATTTCGAATGTTCAATCCCGACATCATATTTTCCGTTATTCTGCTGTTTCCGGTTCAACGTGGCTGAAACAATTTGAGAACGACGACGTTCGGCGTTTCAGCTCTCGAAAGATCCGTTCGACAGCGTTCCGATTTCCGTGGCGACACATCTGAAATCGGAGTCCGGCTCGGGAAAGCGCAGTTTGGAGGTGTTGAGCGCCATCAACGAGAAAGACAGCAGTTTCGACATCGTGTTTGTCTCGTAATTCGCGAAGAAAGATCTCGGTTAACGATGTCGTGGTCGTGGAAACCAACCGGACGTGAAGCAGATCGCTGGTTTGCGGGTCTGCAGCGGCGTACAGCCAGAATTGCTGGTCGTTGATCCGAATCACTGTCTCGTCGAGCGCGATCTGATTCGGAGAC
>NZ_FNPC01000005.1 GCF_900107205.1 Halopenitus persicus
CCGCCGATCCGCAGTCGAATGAACTGCTTCACGTCCGGCTATTTGCGACGGCTACAACCGCCCTCACAGAAATTTTCCTGCGCGAACTGTGTCAAAAACACGATGTCGAATCCGCCGTGTTTCTTGTTGACGGCGCGAAACACCTCCAAACCGCGCTTTCCCGAGCTGGGCTCCGATTTCAGATACATCACCACGGAAATCGAAATGCTGTCGAACGGATCTTTCGAGAACTGAAGCGTCGAACCTCGTCGTTTTCAAACTGCTTCAGCCACGTTGAACCGGAAACCGCCGAAAACTGGTTGCAGAGCTTCGCTCGATGGCTCAATGCTACTAACTAAACACTACCAGAGAGCGTCCGGTTCCCGTTCTTCGAACGGACCGACCTGTTCTCCCGTCGTCGCGTACCGATACAGTGCCGTCCGAACGATCGCGGATGCCGTCTGCGAGCCGACGATGGCGGCGACGACGATCCCGCCGCCACCGACGAGCGCCCCCGTGGCGAGAACGCCATCGAGGCTGAAGTATCCGAGCGCGGCCAGTACGACGCCCGGCAGCGCAACGATCAGAAAGGTGAAACTCACGCCGAGCGTGGCGGAGACGCTTTCACCCCACGTCTCTCGGAACAGCGATCCGCTGCGTCGGAGCTGGCGGCGCAGGCTCCGTCGTTGATCGAGAACGATGACCGGCACGATGAAGAACGTCAGGAGCGCCCAGGCGAGGTTGAAGACGGCTCGCGTCAGGCTCCCGACGACGCCGAACTTCTCGTCGAGAATGTACAGAACCGTCCCAAGCGTCGCGGCGACGACGGCCCACACGGCGATCTGCCGGCGAGCACGCCACGCTGCGGCGAGCCCGTCCCGGACGGACGTCGGATTACCATCGAACAGCTGGGCCGCGCAGTGAACCACTGCGGCGTTGAAAAACGTCGCTACGCTCGAGGAAATCGCAATCGCACAGAACATCGCCCCGTACTGGTAGAGATCGTTTGTGACGAGCGACGCGACGAGACCCTGCTGGAGGGCGATCGCGGCGAGAACGGCGAAGGCGCTCCCGACGGCGAGGAGACTTAACACGGGCAGGATCACGAGGCTCGGTTCTTGGGTGAACACGCGCAGGCTGTCGCGAGTAATGTCGAAGCCGCGTCTGTATTTCGAGGTCATACTAACTCACCACCGTAGTTACGGCTTTTCGTCGTATGATGGAGGGCATACAGTCCATTCCTCAACCAATATACATATAAAAACTTGGGAGAACGAACGTACGATTGCACCACCGATATCCAAGCGAAGCGGGCCGAGACCTTCGGAGAGTCGCTCGAAGGTAGCCCCGCTCGGTCGCTTGCAGGTATCCGTCGACTCGTTGAGATCGTCGCTCATCGACTACGAAGCGTTTGTTCAGGCACACACCGCACATCGCTGAAATCGGGTTTTAAGCCTAGAGTATGTTTTTCTCGTCTACAACGAATGGATCCGGTATGCCCTCCCAGCAAGATCTACATCATCCACGATCTCACGGTCGATTACAAGAGACGACGCAAGTCTTTGATCCGGGGAGAACCGAAGACGTCCTGATTCGGAACTACGATCACCAGCGAGGATATGACCTTACACTGGTCGTCCTCACGCAGGCCGGTGAGACGGCGTTTCAAAACCGATACTACCTCCAGCCGGGAGAGACCGTCAGCGAATGTGACCTCCTTCCAAGTGACGACTATGAGATCGCCGTTACTCTCGACAATACGCAGGAAGCATCCAGACGTTACCGGATCGATTCATCCCCCGATCACACGGCCGTTATCGAGATCGGCAACGGAGCTCTCAGCCTCACTGCGGGCCTGTACTCCTGATCGCCACCCGGCAACTATGACACCTTCCGAGTCAGCGAGTGTGAGGGACGATCGCCGAGAGCCGCCGCGGTCAACTCGTGCGCGAATTGAGTCGTGAGCTAGCCGTTCGTTTGGTTTGTGAGCGGATGAACGAGCCGGAGCCGGGCGAATCATCGGAAACGGAGATTCCGGAATTACCACTCGGCGGCAATTCCGGTTAGAAGGGCTCCTAGGACTCTCACTCAGGTAACTGACGCCGCTTCCACCGTACCCGGTGGAGGCCACAGACCGGTCATCCAGTCCAAACCACCACAGTTGACTGACGATGACGCGTCCAATCACCTAACTGACTGGGGTCTCACCTCGCTTCCCTGGCATACGTGTGCCATTCCGGATTTGGACGTGAGGTTTCCTGTCGGTGCCTTTAGTCCCGGATCAGGGCGATTGTAATACCGAGTGCGGCGATCGCCGCGATGACGCCGATTACCAGCGGAACTGGTTGATTCGGGTTCCATCCCCATTCCCAGTCAAAGAGGACGGAGCCACCAAGAGCGATAACCACCATAATGACGCCAACGAGCGTCCCGAGACGCGAATCACGAGTGGGGAGCATACCAAATACCTACCATCCCGGAGGATAAACAGCCCCTGCACGACTCCAAGCGTTGGAACTGCGGGTTCGCCCTTATCACCGTGGGTGGTGAAGACGGCATGGAACGAGTGAATGAAGACGTACGTGACATTAGCGGGCTGCTGGCCGACGAGACCACCCAGCGGATTCTCATCGAAACACATAATGAACCAATGTCCGCAGAGGAACTGAGCGACGTGTGTGGTGTATCACCACAGACGGTGTATCGGCGACTCGAACGGCTCCAGGAGTATGATCTGGTAACGGAAGCCGTCGAGCTAGACGATGACGGCCATCATTACAAAGTGTACACTGCAACACTTGACCGAGTCACCATCGAGTTGACCTCAGATGGGTTCAACGTTGACCTCGGCCTCCGTGAGCGGATGGCTGCTCGCTTCACGGACTTCGTTAGTGAGGTGCGTGACCGATGAGTCTGCTCCAGTTGAGTCCGACGATCCAATCACAGATCGCCTTCGTCCTCACGGTCACATCGACAATTCTGGGCCTTGCAGTCGGCTATCTCGCGTTGCGTGGCTACTGGCAGAGCCGGGCCCGACCGATGCTGTTCATCGCTGTCGGGTTCTTTCTGGTGTTTTGGACACCGGTGTTGCTCGTCATCGGACCGTATCTTACCCCGCTTGTTGGGCCATTCGTGTACGGAATGGTGGGGGAGATCAGTCGCATCATCGGGTTGCTCGCTATTCTGTACGGGTTGCGGATGCCCTATCTCCAACGTAATTCGTAGTAGTTCCGTCAAGATCTGGGTGTATCCCGGTAATACTCCGTACCAGCGAACCGAGTGTAGACGGAAGAATGCGAGCGACCGGCGGATCGACATCCACTCTGGAGGACCAGAACGGCCGCTCGCCGGTGTCACGGCGGTACCTTGCGGGTCTGTACGCTATTCGCCGGGAGCTACCGCGGCCCCCTCAACGGGGTACCACCGGTGATCGTCCCACTAGAACCGTACGGGCCGTGCCGTCGGCCCGACCGCAGTATTCGCCGCTTTTGGTGCAGTGTCCATGGCGCGATGAAACTCATCCGTTTGTGCGACGTCGTCAGACGCGTCACTTGGGGTCCGTCGGAGGATGCGGAGCGTCCGCGCTCTCCACGATCCCAGTTCCGCCAGATTCGCTTATGATAGCCAGCCGTGATTGGACGTGAGCGAAGCCTAGTCAGTCATTTTTTGGAACTTCCGCGCGGCGCTTTGAGTCGTCTGCGTATGCCGAGCCCGTATGGTCCTCGTGGAGAAAGCCGTCGCCAGTTTCGAACATCGTCTCTCTCAACGTCTCTCCGGTGTACTCCTCCCGATGTAGACCGCGGTCCTGTAGCTCGGGGACGACGTGTTCGACGAAGTCGGAGAGCGTTCCGGAGCGAAGAACTTCCGTCAGATTGAAGCCGTCGATGCCGGCCTCGTCGACCCAGCGTTCCATCTCATCGGCTATCTGGGCGGGCGTTCCAACGACGGGGACGCCGATACCGCCGACGCCGATAAACGTGGCCACCTCGCCGACCGTCCACTCCCGGTCGGGATCCGCTTTCGTGAACGAGTCGACGATCCCCTGAATGGCGTCGGACTCGATGTGTTCCACTCGTTCGTCGGGGTCGTACTCGGCGAAATCGATGTCCGTCCAGCCGCCGACTAAGGCCAATGCCCCCTCGTGACTGACGTACTCCTCGAGTTCCGCGTACTTCCGTTGGGCCTCTTCCTCGGTGGGAGCCACGATCGGCGCGATGGCCGCGAACACGTGGAGATGGTCGGGTGAGCGTCCGTACGCGGCAGCGCGCTCGCGCACGTCTTCGACGTACGATCGGGCGGTGTCCACCGTCGGCTGGAACGTGAACACTGCTTCCGCGTGCTTTGCGGCGTATTCTCGACCCCGATCCGACTGTCCAGCCTGATACAGAACGGGCGTCCGTTGGGGTGACGGCTCCGTGAGATGGGGACCTGGAACCGTGAAATACTCCCCGTCGTGATTTATTTCGTTGACCTTCTCCGGGTCCGTGAACGTCTCAGTTTCGGGATCCTTGACGACGGCGTCCGACTCCCAGCTCTGTTCCCAGAGCTTGTAGCACACCTCGATGTACTCCTCGGCAAGGTCGTATCGTTCGTCGTGTTCGATCCGCCCCTCGAGACCGAGGTTAACTGCTGCATCCTCGAGGTACGAAGTGACGATGTTCCACGCGATCCGACCGTCAGTCAGGTGATCGAGCGTCGAAAGCCGTTTCGCAGTCATATACGGCTTGGTATAGGTCACGGAATGCGTCGCGGCGAATCCGAGGTGGTCGGTGACCTGAGCCATCGCCGGGATCGGTAACAACGGATCGTTCACCGGCGTTTGGACGGCCTCGCGGACGGCAGTGTCCCGAGACCCGTCAAAAACGCTGTACGTCCCGAGTACGTCGGCGATAAAGACGGCGTCGAACTTGCCCTCTTCAAGGGTTTGTGCGAGGTCCGTCCAGTATTCCAGATCCGTGTACGCATCCGAGTTATCGTCTGGATGCTTCCACAGACCCGGTGACTGGTGACCGACGCAGTTCATCGTGAATCCGTTCAGGTGGATGTGGTCGTTTGCCATCACATACACTAATCAACCGGAATGAACGTAGTTCGAGTGACACGGGATACAATCACCGTGGTCTGCGAGGCGAGAAAACGCATCTCCGAACTCTTTGAACACCGTCCTAGCGGTTATCCAAACGCCACTTAGCCCTCACAAGCCGAGAGCAGGCTTTAACACCCTCTCTCAAACTTCTTGTTAGCAATTTGCTCTCTCAGAATCGCTGAAACAGGAATGTAGTTAACCGTGATACTTGCGGACGTTGCTTACACAATCTGCTCTCGGACGGGTGTATCAGTAAGCAGTCTTCAGCGACCGGGTGTTTCAGACGGTGATATATCTGAAGAAGAGGATTTCAGCAGAGCCAGATCTAACGAAAAGAGACATCCCTCCGTCGATGATACGTATGCGTATGGACACTCTACGAGGTCTGTACCGATGGTTAGATGATCGAGTGCGTGGCCTCTCTCGTGTCTCTTACGCTGTTCTCGTTGGTTTTGTCTCCGCTGTGGGCGTATTCGCCGTGAGACTACTACTGCCGGGTGATGGAAGTTTTGGACCGGTAGTAATGGGACTCACAATGGCCGTCGTCTACTACGCCTTTGACCCGAATAGCGAGAGCTGATGTGAGCTGCCTCTTCTGTATCGACCGCAACCGGAGCAAAGTCCATCATCTACTCTCTTGCTATCGGTGAATCAGAGAGAGAACAGATGGATAATGGAGTCTGCGGGCAGATTCCTCAACTGGTGAGTTAGTCCGAGTACGGTGTAGTCAGGATGGATCGTGACTCGTTCACTCCGAGCCTGAATGACGCCGCAATTCATTGATGAGTGTTGGGAAATGATCCCGATCCCGAAAAGTGCTCCAGGCTCCAGTAACTCGTTTTCCGCGAATGTGTGAACGAGGTACTATGCCGTGAGCCCGAGAAACATGAACACGAGCGTGATCTTCGTTTCGGGGGACAACGAGGGATCACGAGTCACGTACCGAACCACCCCGTATCTGCCTCTACGTGTTATGGCACTATGGTTCTCTAAACCCCTTTTTCTCGATTCCACAGAGATGTGAACGCGGTTAAACGCGTCGCCGCTTACAGGCGCTTGCTTCGTGAGGCAACCACGTCCAAGCCCGGGCTGTAATAGTATACCGGCTCCTCAGCTGGCATCTGGAATCCGTGTGCCGAAAGTAGCGTGTTCGTTTGAATCTCGGCAGCAGCAGGGTACAATGTCCACGGCTCGTGTTCCACATCGGTGTATCGGAGGCTCCCGTCTCGGGCTTCGGTGTAGAACCGATACCGTTCAACCAGAAACTCCCCGAACGGATCGGTCGGGGCCGAAAACGGCTCGTCGACTGGCCAGTACGTTCCCTCGTACCGGGCGGGACGGGCTCCTGGATGACGACGATGGCTCCCGAACCTGACTCGTCCCTCAGTCCAAGTCAGCGAGATACGTGCGTAGTAGTATGGAAGGTGATGGAAGCCACGTGCCCCAAGGACGCTCGCAATCCCTTGTGCATCGAGGCTGAAGAAGTAGACTGCCGGAACGTCGTCGTGAGTGACGTACGTCCTGACGTTGAGTTCCGGAAGTTGGATGCCAAGCGGTTCGGGTACGCCTTTTGGCCGAACGGCGACGTTGGTGAATAGGACGATCGACAGCCACGCTGACCCATCGTGCTCATCGGGTTCCAGTTGATCCGGGAGATGGGCAGTCATCACAGCCGGATCGATTGGCCAGTTCTCGAACAAGAGATGGCGCCAACCCATCTCCAGGGGAACGACCATACAGAAATCCCGTAGCGCTGACGCAAATACCGTTGTTGCGGACGAACCAATCACCTACACAGAATACAGAGTTAGCGTGGAGCCTCGTCACTTGAGACGGGTTCAAGCGAGCCAGTTGTTCTTTTTTGTGCTGGGGCCGTGTTGTTCAGGATAGTGATGTCGAATGCCAAGTCCTGATAGAACCCGTCTCGCACTGTTTGTCAGTGTTCTCGTCGTCTTTGCCGTCGCGCTCTATGTCGTCTCCGGGATCACCGCAATGAGCCCGATCGCGCTTGCGCCAGCATACATGTTCTCCCCGATGATCGCCGGACTCGTTGTTTGTGTCCGCAGGGACATTCCGCTGTCGGCAGTTGGTCTGCGAATCGGCCGTGTTCGATGGCTTGCTGTAGCTGCCGTGGTTGCCCTTCCACTCGTGGGATTGACGCTTCTCATCGCGGTGGCCGTCCCTGGTGTCGGGTTTGATCCGACTACCAATCCGACGCCGGGGCTCGAACTGCCGTCGGGAGTGCTTGGTGTGGTGGCGACATTCGGACTCGTGCTTGGGCTCGGGGCGACCGTGAACGCGGTGTTTGCCTTTGGCGAGGAGTTCGGCTGGCGGGGGTATCTGCTGTGGGAGTTGGCTCCGTGGGGGTTCTGGAAAGCCTCAGCTGCTATCGGTGCGCTGTGGGGCGTCTGGCACGCGCCGGTCATCGGTGCCGGCTACAACTATCCTTCGTTCCCCGTAATCGGCGTCGTCGCTATGACGATTGCCTGTCTCTCGTTTTCGTCAGTCTATACGTACCTTGTCATCCGCTCGGGATCCGTGCTTGCAGCGGCGTTACTCCACGGAGTGTTCAACGGATCCGCCGGTCTCGTTATTGCGTATGCCGTCGCGGACGATGCTGTGCTCAGTGAATTAGTCGCCAGCCCGGTCGGAGTTGCCGGTGTTATCGCGTTCGGACTCGCTGCTGTCGGCATCGCGCTGTCCGGGGCACCGCCGTTAACGCGCGAGTTCGCCCACGACACGGCCACGTCTGCATAGATTCACGACGAGTGAGGTCGAAGACGGGTACCCGGGACGCGTACTCAGGTATTTGCGATCCGAGAACCGTACCTGTGTATGGAATCGGTTGGCGAGTCAGCGAGACGTTCTGGAATCGGCATTCGAACCCGAAAAGCGGGTGGAGCCGAATGCTCGTCTCACCCGTGCTGCTGTACGCCGTGTATCAGCGGCGATGGCGACTTGCCGGTGCTGTTGTCGTCTTCACCGTGGTCAATCCGGTTTTGTTCGGCCCGCCAGCGGATGACCAGGCGTGGATGACTCGCGTGGTACTAGCTGAACGGTGGTGGACGATGGAACACGGACAACCGGTTTTTGAGCTGTCCTATCCAAACGTCCTCAACGTACTCAATATCCCTGTGGCTGGATACGCATTCATCGCTGCATATCGGCGGCGCCCATCCTGTCACAACCCGTTTCGGGACTCCACTCAAAACCACGTAGAGGCTTCTTACTCGCCGTTTTCGGGAGAATCGCGTGTTCGATAAAGGGCTTTCAAATCGGACCCCAGTTCGTCACGAGTTGCGCCCCCGTCACGTCGTACGCTCGCTGAGTCCAAGCCGGGTGATCGACGGTGACCCGGCTCGATACCGAACCGGCAGACCGCCGTCGGTATCTCAACTGTGGATCACATGTTTCCCGCGAGTTCCGACGTATTCACGGTGACACGAACGGGCGGATTCATCGCTGCCCATCGTGTGACAGCCACCGACGGATCTTCAAAGGGTCCGCGGCGGGACAGGAAGTCCCCACGCCGGACCCGAAGGTTGCTCCCGGTCGCCACGGCGACCGCCCCGCGGGGTGGCGGGAATGACGTTCGTGCGTGCCTCGAAGCTCTACGACCTCGTCCACGGCCAACATATTATATTATTTTCGATTATAGTGCTTCGTTAGAAACGATCCTCCTATCATCTTCAATTTGAGGGTAGCCTTCTTGACTACTTGTCCGTATGGATCTCGTTTGGAACGATTCAAGCTCGAACTACTGCACGGATAGCGCTGGTTTACCGTACTACACCTGGTTTATTGTATCCTGCCTGAAATATATCCGCTAACCAATCGTAGCCGGTCATATGTCTTTGACGGACACCGAGAGCAAGCGATCAACGATAACCCAATTCACCGATCCAATGTGCACGTGGTGCTGGGGCTCAGAACCCATCATACGGCGTCTCCGAACCGTCCTTGGTAACCAGGTAGAGATCAGATACGTTATGGGCGGCTTAGTGCAAGACTTCGACGAGTTCTACGACGCAGCCAATGATATCGTAGAGCCCAGTGACGTGGCTCCACATTGGGAGGAAGCCTCTCAACATCACGGAATGCCCGTCGATACACAGATTTTCGAAGCCGATCCAGCACAGTCAACGTACCCCGCAAGCAAGGCATTCGTCGCCGCACGTCAACAGGATACCGAATTGGCGCATCGGTATCTACGCCGCCTTCGTGAGGGCTACACCACACAAGTCCGGAACGTCAACCACCGAGAAGAGCAGGTGAAAATTGCGGAGTCAGTCGGTCTCGACGTGGATGATTTCACTACGGCACTGGATAACGGAACTGCCCAAGCAGCGTTCGAGAAGGATCTTTCCCGAACCCGTCAAGCGGGCGTTCGGGCATTCCCGACGTATCACATCAAGGGACCAGCCGGCGAAAATCAGGTGTCGGGGTTCCAGTCGTTTGAGGAGCTGGTGGCCGCACTGAAGACTGTTGCTCCTACCTTAGAACAGTCATCCACCCCACCGGTACCGCAATTTATCGCCGAATACGAGCCCGTTGCGACGCGGGAAGTCGCCGAAGTGTATGAATTCGACGATGGAAAAGCGCGACAGGTGTTGGAATCATTCGCCGATGACGGATCTATCCGCCGTGAAGCCCGCGGAAACGGTTTCTTCTGGTACTCGAAGAACGGAGGGGATCGCTGATGGGGCTGCTCCACAACGGTGAGTGGGAACCTGATGCCACCCGCGACCAGTACGACCACGATGCTTTCGACGACCGAGTCGAGAATTTCGAAGACGCCAATTTCCCGGCAGAGGCAGACCGTTACCACCTCTACATTTCGCGTGCCTGTCCGTGGGCTCACCGGGCAGCACTCACGCGAAGACTCCTCGGCCTTGAAGACACCATTTCGGTTGATGTCGTTGATCCCGTCCGCCACGACCAGGGATGGGAGTTTTCCCCCGAGAAGGCACATTGTACGCCGGATTCGGTGCACGGCCACGACACCCTCTACGAGGTCTTTCAGGAGGCTGATCCGGGCTATACAGGCCGCGTGACGGTTCCCATCCTCTATGATCGGAAAACCGAGACCATCGTCCACGAGGAATCGGCGAAGATTGCTCGGATGCTCGCCACCGAGTTCAACCACCATACATCGGAATCGCTGGATCTCTACCCGTCGTCAATGCAGGACGATGTCGACGACGCCATCGAAGACGTCCATTCCTCGATCAACACGGGCGTCTACCGTGCTGGATTCGCTGACTCACAGGAATCGTACGAGACGGCCGTGCAGGAACTCTTCAACGGTATGGAACGCTTGGACGAGATCTTATCCACCCGTCGCTACGTCATCGGTGATCGACTTACCCTCGCAGACGTGTTTCTCTTTCCAACGCTGTATCGGTTCGATGCCGTCTACTACACGCATTTCAAGTGTAACGTCCGTCGCCTGATCGACTTCGACCACCTCTGGGACTACGCCCGAGACATCTACCAGACGAAAGGTGTCCCCGAAACCTGCAATATGGATCACGTCAAGGCCCACTACTACCGTAGCCACGATGAGATCAATCCGACCGGCTTCGTGCCTGTTGGACCCAAACGCGATTGGACGGACTCCCATAACCGTAACGAACTGTCCGGTGACGACAATAGTGTCAGAAAATAACTATGGCCAACACACTCAATTCAGGTCTCGAAGGTATCACGGCCGCAGAAACCCGACTGAGTCAAATCAACGGTGAGAAGGGCGAACTCCTCATTCGGGGCTCCCCAATCGACGAACTCGGGGGTAATGCAAGCTACGAGGAGACGGTCTTCCTCCTGCTGAACGGACGACTTCCGGCAGCCGAGGAAACTGACGAGTTACGGGATACACTCGCATCCCACCGCCATATCTGCGATGAGGTTCAGGCTGTTCTCCAGCGAGCAGCCCGAGAGGAAAAGCCCGCAATGGACGCCCTTCGTATGGGTGTTGCAGCTGCAAACCTCGGAGTTGCAGATCAAGACCTGAGAGAGGACGTCCATCGGGTGATTGCGGTCTTTCCCACTATTGTGGCAGCCTACTGGCGATACCGACAGGGAAAAGAACGGGTCACACCGCGTGACGATCTGCGACACGCAGCGAACTTTCTCTATATGTTGACGGGCGAGGACCCGTCCGAAGCTCGAGTCGCTGGTCTCGAAACCTACCTGAATACCGTCGTTGATCACGGGCTGAATGCGTCCACATTTACCGCTCGCGTCGTCGTCTCGACGGAGTCGGATCTCATCTCCGCAGCGACGGCTGCTGTCGGGACGCTGAAAGGGCCCCTCCACGGAGGGGCACCCGGTCCCGTGTTGGAGATGCTTCGAGAAGTGTATGAAACAGGGGATGCAGAGGGGTATGTTCGCGAAACGTTGGACGCCGGCGAGCGACTGATGGGATTCGGTCACCGCGTGTACCGCGCGCGTGACCCTCGGGCTGCTGTTCTAGAATCGGCCGCTACTAGCTTGTACACCGAAAAAGAAGACATCGAGTTCTTCGAGACTGCCCAGGAGTTCGAGGATGTCGCTACCGACCTGTTGGCAGAATACGTGCCGGATCGCCGGCTGGAAACGAACGTCGAATTCTACACCGCAATTCTACTCGACGGTGTCGGGATTCCCAAAGATATCTTTACGACTACGTTCGCTATCTCCCGGGTTAGCGGCTGGATGGCTCACGCGCTAGAACAATTAGACGACAATCGATTGATCCGTCCCAGTTCACACTACGTCGGTGATACACGACGGTCGTGGACCCCGGTTGAACATCGATAGTGGAAGAGATATAATAACTGAAATATGACTCAGATGGACAAAAACACGGTTGAGACATCGTCTACTGACAAGGATGCATCAACTGAGACGGAAAGCGAAGTCGTTGAATTCTCCCGTAACGGGATCTGGTCTGGTTTCGTCACTTGCGTCCCCGTTGCCCTCGGGGTTGGGGCCTATGGTCTCGTGTTTGGCGTTCTCGCGCGCGAAGCCGGCCTGAGCGTCATAACGGCTGTCACGATGAGTGCTACCGTGTTGGCAGGAGCAGCACAGCTCATCGCTGTTGGGCTGTGGGACTGGCCGGTTCCTGTCGTCGCCGTCGTCGGTACGACACTGGTGGTGAACCTCCGGTATCTCCTGATGGGTGCCTCGTTGCGTCCGTGGTTCACCCGGCTTTCGTCTCGACGGGCGTATACGAGTCTCTTTTTTTTGGCCGACGAGAACTGGGCCCTCACGATCAAAGACCTCCGTGCTGGCAACGGACGCGGAGCCTTTCTTCTAGGCAGTGGGCTGGCAATCTGGGTCTTCTGGGTTGCCGCCACCGCTATCGGTGCGGTCGCTGGCGGTCGCATCGGAGATCCAGAAACCTACGGATTGGATTTCGTCCTGACGGCCATCTTTCTCTCCCTCCTCGTCGGTTTCTGGGAAGGACGATCTTCCCTAGCTCCGTGGATTACGGCCGCCGTCGTTGCCGTCATCGTTGAAGCCGTCCTCCCCGGCCGCTGGTATATCTTGGCTGGGGGACTTGCCGCAAGCCTAGCAGAGGTGGTGCGTAGTGCTCAATGAGGTGTCACTGACCGCGTTGGCGGTCGTGTTCGGAATGAGTATCGTCACGTACTCAACCAAGGCCGGCGGGTTCTGGGCACTGAGCCGAATCAAGCCGTCCGACTCGGTTCGAGAGGCGCTTGATGCCCTCCCAGGAGGTATCATCATCGCCATCCTTATCGTTCGTTTGCTGAATGGTGGGCCCATCGAGTGGGCGGCTGGAATCGTTGTCGTCCTCGTCGCTCATCGAACTGAAAATGTCCTGCTGGCGATGGCGGCTGGCATTATCACGCTGTTAGTCATTCGCGGGGGAGGCTTGGGGATCGTTTAATGGTAGTATAGCACGGGAAACCTGGTATAGTGTAACTTACCTTAAATATAATGGTCAGAGGGCCATATTTTCTCGTGCAACGATGTCACCAAACGACATCCGCTATTATCGGACGAGGGGAAGCGCACGGACGAACAGAAAGCTGCTCAGCCGCGATTCATCAAGAGGTGACGCCTAATGGCGTTCGCCTCGACGCTGTCTGGGACGGCGTTCCTACTCAGTCGAGTGCTTTTTGCACTCGTTATCGGCTACCTCGCGCTGGGTAATCTGCTTGACCTCGAGTCGTCGGTGGGGTACGCCAAGAGTAAGGGAGCGCCGCTAGCTTCGGTCAGCGTTCCACTGGGAAGTCTGGGGCTGATCACCGGCGCGCTCGCAGTGCTCATCGGTGTCTACCCCGTGCTCGGTGCACTGGCAGTGATCATCTTCCTTGTCCCGATTACGGTCATTATGCACGACTTCTGGACTATGGAAGGTCAGGAGCGACAGAACGAACGGATTCATTTCCTGAAGAACATCGGTCTGATCGGGGCTGCACTGGGCTTCCTGGCGCTTTCCTCCGTCACCTGGCCGCTAGCAGTCGGAATCGGGCTCTGATACTCTACGGGAACAACCGAGACGTTGCCGGATACTGAGCGATCAGTAGGAGCTCTCTGGCGTTCGCCAGTCTTGGTCGCCATCCTCGCGGCGACACTGATGAGTCTCCAGACAACGACTATCGGAATAAGGCACGTCATTGATCCGGCACTGTTCATACTTCTCGGAGGCCAATCGGATATCAGGGTACGCTCCTTTCCGAAAGCATTGGTGCCGCTCTGGGGGCTGCGGTACTGGGTATCCTCACAGTCAATTCCTCACTGGACTCAATATTTATACTGGACTGTGAGGATGCAACGCCTATGGCTAGTGAACGGTCCGATAGAACCAAGGTCGCGACTGACGCTGAATCCGCGTTTATGACCTTGAGCCACGATCTCCGATTGGAAATTCTGCTCGCACTCTGGGATGCCCCAGGGTTTTCATTATCTTTCTCCGAACTTCGGAAGGCAGTAGGGGAACGCGATTCAGGTAGCTTCACTTACCATCTCTCGGAGTTACAGGATCAATTCGTCGCTAAAACTGATGAGGGCTACGAACTGCAGTACCCCGGGCACCGCGTTCTCGATGCAATTCAGAGTGGCGTCTTTCACGATCAGGTCACGGTCGGGCCAGTCGAGTTGGACGATCACTGTCGAGAGTGCGAGGAGCAACTGACCTTCGAATACGACACCGATTACATCGCCCGGATTCGTTGTCCCGCTTGTGGAAATCGGGCGCTGGAGTGGCCGTTCGATCCCGGTGGAATCGCTGACCGCGACAGCGACGCCATCGTTGCGGCCTTCGATCGGCGGACGAAGCTCATCTGGTCGTGCGCCCTTGACGGCATCTGTCCGTTTTGCGCCGGCCACATCGACCGCGAGTTGACTAGCCGCGTCCACGAGCAGGGAGCCTGCATCGGCGTTATCGAACAACTCGATCGATACGACGAGTACTTCGCGCGCGACCATCCTGCAGTCGTGGCGGTTGATTGCGAACGATGTAGTTTCTACAGCTTCATTCCGGTCGGCGTCGTCCTACTGACGCGTCCGGCAGTCACGGGCCGACTTTATGAAGCCGATATCGACTCCCGAGAGACGCCGCTGTGGGATCTCGGGTTCGTCGTTGACTCCGGTTCAGTCACTGTCCTGCAAACGGACCCTCTGTGCGTCGAGGTTTCGGTTCCGGATGCGACGGAATCGTTGGCGGTTACTATCGACGAGTCATTCACCGTCACCACCGAGGATTAAAGATATATAATTTTAATTACTGAAACGAATTTCACCGAGATCTTAACTGGGTTTAGTGTGTGTAATTCGGCAAGGTATGGACGTGAACGATACCAAACACATAATCGCACTATGTGGAAGCCAGCGTGGCGGAAGTCGTACCCGCTATGCCCTCGAACAATCTCTGGGAGCAGCTGAGACAAAGGGGGCCACGACCAACCTCGTGGACCTCACCACGGTAGATCTGCCAGTCTTCGATCCAGACCATAGTGATGCTGGGGATGCGGAAAAACTCCGACAACTCGTGAGAAGTGCTGATGGCGTCTTGCTGGGATCTCCAGTGTACCACGGATCGTACTCGTCAGTTCTGAAGACCGCACTCGATTACTGTGAGTTCGACGAGTTCGAGAACACGACGGTCGGACTCCTGGTCGTCGCCGGCGGAGGGTTCCCGACGCCCGCACTGGAGCACCTTCGGTCGGTTGCCCGCACGCTCAAGGCCTGGGTACTCCCCCATCAGGTCGCGATCCCTAATGCCCACAGCACCTTCGAAGCCGGAGAGTTAACCGACGAAGTGCTGGCTGAGCGAGTTGAGACGCTTGGAATTGAGATCGTCGATTACGCAGGCGTCGAATCGTACCCCGAGAGCACTACTGCCTGTGCTGTCCCCACGGCCGATTAACTATGTCTGCTGAAACCGAATCCCGACGGAACGAGATCGAGAAACAGAACGCATCGGCATGTCCAGTCATCCAAGCCATCGACCAGATCGGAACTCCCTGGCGAATGAACATCATCTATGCTCTCAGAGAGGGCGAGAAACGGTTCAACGAACTCAAACGAGCGACCGGAGCACGCTCGAAGACTCTCTCCGACGCGCTCGACGAACTGGTGGATAACGACATCGTCGCTCGACGAATGGAGGAGGATGCACCGGTCGCGGTCTACTACGGTCTCACGGTAAAGGGAGAGGACCTCCTTGACGTATTAGCGGAACTTGATGAATGGGCTCAAGATTGGGGCGAAGAGGTCCCAGACGGACTGAATCCTCACCTCCACGAGAGCTGAAAGAGCCCCAATCCAATGAAGTTCCAACTCACCGAAGAGCAACGACGTCTCCGTGACGAGGTCCGACGGTACGCACAGGACGTCATCAAGCCGCAAGCGATCGAGTTAGACCACGCAGAGGAACATCCGACCGAAATCCTCAGCGACCTCAGTGACCGCGGATACACGGGCCTCACATTACCAGAAGAATACGGGGGAATGGGTGAGGGGATGCTCGAACTCGCGATCATCACCGAGGAATTGTCCGCTGTACTGATGCCCGTCGCAAGTGCGCTCGCCCTTCACCTCGGCGTCGCCGAAGCCATTCAACGGTTCGGCACTACGGAACAGCGGGATACCTACCTTCCGTCGATGGCGACGTATGACACCGTCGGGGCTCTCGGATTGAGTGAAGAAAATGCTGGAAGTGACAAGTCAGGGATCGAGACGACCGCCGAAAGAGAGGGTGACGAGTGGGTTTTGAATGGACACAAACAGTGGATCACTAACTTCCTCCACGCTGATTACGTCCTTACGTACGCGAAAACTGGCCCCGAACGAGAGGGCCCCCACAACATTACCGCCTTCCTCGTTCCCACCGACGAGTTCGATGTCCAGGAGACCTGGGATACGTTCGGTGCTCGCACCGTGAAGTCTCCCAGAGCAACACTCTCAGACGTCCGAGTCCCGGACCAGCAGCGAATCGGAGCGGTTGGAGAAGCCTACGTTCAGCGCAAAAACCTTCAGACGGGGGTGAACGTGCCAGCTCGTGGCGTCGGAATCGCACGTGCCGCGCTCGATGATACCGTCGCGTACACCAGCCAACGGGAGCAGTTCGACCACTCAATCGGTGATTTTCAGGGCGTCAAGTGGACGGTTGGTGAGATGGCTCAGCGGGTAGATACCGCACGACTGCTGACGCTGCGTGCAGCGGATCGTGCTGACCGGGGGCACGACACGGCCCGAGAGTTCAGTATGGCCAAGGTCCTTGCGACACAGGCAGCCGTGGACAACGCCAACGAAGCGATGCAACTTCACGGCGGCATCGGCTACACGACGGAAACGCACGTGGAGCGGTATCTCCGAGACGCTCGACTGCTGACGATTGCTGGCGGACCTAACGAAGGCCATAAGGATACAGTCGGTGACGAGGTTTACGCCGAACATCCAAGAGGAGCCTCGGACCATGACCGAGACATTTGAATTCGCAACTGAAGCGGTTCATCGAGGTGAAACGACTAGTGAACAGCAGTATCTCTCGGCGGACGTGGTTTCACCGATTCACTTGGCGACACACCACGAAATGGAGGCACCTGGAGAGTTGAAAAACGGATACAAGTATTCCCGGTTCGGAAACCCGACCCGAGACGCACTGGAATCCCGGCTCGCTCACCTCACAGGTGGATCAGAAGCTATTGCATTCAATTCCGGGACGGCAGCGATAACGACGGCCGCTCTCGCGCTCTGTGACCCTGGCGATCACTTCATAGCATTTGATGGTGTATATGGCGGCACGAGGCTGCTTCTTGAAGACCTCTTCAGAGACGTGTTGGACGTGGAAGTGGAGTACGTGGATGCAAGAAGCCCTGAAACCGTCGAAGAACACGTCAGAGAAGACACGGCCCTCTTCTGGATGGAATCACCGACGAATCCTCTGTTGAAGCTGTGTGATATAGCTGAACTGGCCGGCGTGGCTGATGCACACGAAGTCCCACTCTGCGTGGACAACACGTTTGCAACGCCGTATTTGCAACAACCACTGGAATTGGGTGCCGACGTCGTCGTTCATAGTACGACAAAATACCTGAACGGTCACAGTGACTCGACAGGTGGTGCTGTCGCCACGAATGATCCAGCGATAGCAGAGAGGGTCTCAACGCTGCAAGAATACGTCTTCGGGAACGCATTATCACCATTCGACGCCTACCTGGTGCTACGAGGGATGAAGACGCTCCCACTCAGGATGGAGCAACACGAAGCGAACGCCCAGGCGATCGCGGGGTTCCTTGCTGACCACTCCAAGGTAGAGGAGGTGCACTATCCGGGACTCGAATCACATCCCCAACACGACCTCGCCGGACAACAAATGGACGGATTCGGGGGAATCGTCTCGTTCGAATTAGAAGCTTCGGAAGCCGAAACTCGGGCTTTCATTGAGGAATTGGAGGTATTCACTGTAGCTGTGAGTCTCGGCGGGGTAGAATCCCTCGTTGACCATCCATGGACGATGTCTGCATCATTTATTTCGCCGGAAGAACGACGTGCTGCTGGGGTCTCCGACTCGTTAGTCCGAATGCCTGTGGGTATTGAGGATAAAACCGATTTGATCCAAGACGTCGAACAATCGCTTTCCCGAATGTAGCATTCAGGATTATCCACTCGTCGACGGGACAAACGAGCCATTTACGCGGCTGTAGACTCTGCCACCTGTTCTGAACCCCTCGATATCATTCATCTCACGCCTGAAAGGTTGATTCGTTCGACTACCGGACCTCAAGCCTGCAGCGCCGATCGAAATTCACTCGGGTCCGTTCCAACACCCACCAGCGGTAGAGCCGTTCAAATACTTTTTTCGGCCGTTTCACGCGTTCCAGTGATCTCCGTCGATTAGTTCTCATTCGGGTTGCGAACGCGGCCCCGTCACGCGGTTAGCTCCGCAAATGGAGGGGGTTTCGTGACTGATCGCCCCTATCTCGCCTTCGTGACTCCGGTGAACCGCTGTACTGCGGGGGAAGAAACCGTCCCGCTCGAGGAACGCCGAAGCGAGCCCGCGAAGTCAGGTCCGTCATCGACGTGGAGAACCCGGATCCGATGGCCCGCATTCCGGGAGGGGAAGAAACGGATTCGGGCCCCGATTCGCGTTCCCGACGCGTCATCGTGGCGGTGCATTATAAACGCGTTCGGCCGCAGTGCCTCGTATGGCGCGTTCCACACTCGGCCAGTCGCTCACCCCGGCACTCGCTGCGTGGCGGGAGTTGGTGGCCGAGGGACCCACCGGTCCGGGAATCGATTTCTCCGAGACGAACCGCACGCGGCGCTGCCGGCGTCGGTGCGATGCGTTTCTCGCCGACCCATCACCGGAAACGTTCCGGGAGCTGTGGTCGGCGGACACGATGGCCAGCTACTGGGCCCCGAACGCCGCCGTCCTGCTCGGACCCGACGACGCGATCGACGCGTTACGCGACGTCTGTTCCGAGATGATCGCCGCCGAGGAGTTCGACCCGACGTGGACGGATCGACTCGCCGGATCCGGCGCCGCGTGGGGAGTGACCGAACTATATGCACGGCTCCAGGGCGGGACCGAGCCGATCCCGACGCTCGAGGCGCAAGCGGCGTTGCGGTCGCTGCGGGACGCGAGCGTCGAGACGCCCGCTGCGGTCGCGGCCGCGATCGCTGACTTCGCGCAGGACTACGAGTCGGCGGTCGGTCACGCGTCCGCGGGAACCGCGTATGAACTCCCCCGATACGCGGAGATCGACGAGTTCTTCCGGCTCGTGCAAACGACCGACCGCGAGACGATCGCCGCTCACGTGACGGGGCCGTACGCGGCGCTGTTCCGCCCGCTCATCGGCCACCGCGTCCATACTGGCGGGGCTGATCCGATCGAGTGGCAGGGCGTGGACGCGCTCATCGAGGCACACGTCGACGCCCGCGATTCGGGCGCGTACGACGACCTCGAGACCGCTCACTGGGGCGGCACGCACATCGAATCGTGGAAATGGCAGTTCGCGGACTACTTCGAGACCGTC
Organism: Halopenitus persicus; assembly: GCF_900107205.1. Lineage (GTDB taxonomy): Archaea > Halobacteriota > Halobacteria > Halobacteriales > Haloferacaceae > Halopenitus > Halopenitus persicus. The sequence goes on from NZ_FNPC01000005.1 coordinate 19,558, forward strand.
ATCCGCGCGGACTTCGATCCGACGGCCCTGACCGCGGCGGACGTGCCGCGGTTCCTCGCGGCGATCGAGGAGCCCGATGCGGAGTTCGACGCGGTGTCGAACGTCCCGGCGAAGATGATGGGCGGGCAGTTCCACCGGTTGACCTGGCAGGACATCGTCGCACACTGTCGCGAGAACCCGGCCGAGGCCGCCGCGGTGCTCAGCGACCTCTACGACGAGACGCTCCCGATCGTCGATCGCCTCAACGAGTTTCACGAGTGCTTCCGTCACCTCACGACGCGGGACGAAAACGATCGGTCCCCCGGATCACTGCTCCGTGCCGCGACGGCACTGTTGATGTACGCGTATCCGGAGCGACACATCACGTTCCAGTATCAACGGATGGATGCCTTCTTCGCCGACTACTCGACGCTGGACGGCCTCGATGACGGGTTCAACGCCCGCCAGTACCGCGAGGTCGCGATCGCGTGTCGGGATCTCGCATCGAGGATCGAGGACCGGGCCGGGGACGCGTCGCTGATCGACGTCCAGACGCTCGTCTACATCGCCGACGACGCGTGACCGAGTCCCGCGGAAGAACGTCGGGCCGCGCCGAGTCCGGCAGCGTGAGGGGACCGTTGTGAACCCGTGATCGGCTGCGCAGTCGGACGTGAATGGTCGGAAGCGAGGCGGCGAGGTGAAGCGATCGTCAGTCGTCGCTCCGCCGCGACCCCGTTTCCGCCTCCCGCACGATCCCTCGAATGCGGTCGAGCGAAAGCGGGTCGATCGACCGCCGAACGCCTACCCCAGTATACAGGATGCTGGCGTCGACCTCGCGGTCCGGATACGCCGCGCTGACGACGTGGTGGTAGACGCTGAGCTGCTTGCGGTATTCCGGCTCGGCGCGCCGGCCGTCGTCGGTCTTGTAGTCGACGACCTCGACGCGGTCCGGCGTCACGTGGACGAGGTCGATCACGCCCGAGACGGTCACGCGCTCGCCGTCGACCGTCAGCGGGAGGTGTGCGTCCTCCTCGACCAGCAGCTCGCCGTCGAGGCCGTCGATGAACCGCGCGACGGTCTCCTCGTCGCCGTTCCGTGGCCCCTCGACGGTCTCGCCGAGCGCGTACGCCTCGGCGAACTCGTGGACCCGCGACCCGAACGCGGTGCCACGACGATCCGCTTCCGTCCCGCGGTTCGCGTCCGCCGAGACGTCCTCGGCCGCTTCAAACACGTCGTCGCGCATCAGCGTGTGCGGCGTGTGTCCCCGAGGACCCTCCGGGACGGGCATCTCGACCTGGAGCGCGGTTCGTTCGGACGGGCCCGGCGCGCGCCTCGTGACGTCGGGCGTGACCGACTCGATCTCGACCGGGAGTTCCTCGAGGAACGTGTTCGGCTCGTCGCCCGCGGTGAAGACGACGTGGCTCTCGGCCCGCGTGATGGCGACGTAGAGGAGCCGACGTTCCTCGTCGTAATTCCGGGGGAGACATTTCCGGAGGACGTCGGTCCGCCAGTCGTCGTAGACGTGTGGCATTCCGTGCGCGTCCGCGGAGAATCTCTTCCGCTGCCGCAAGCCGACGGGATCGTCGTAGGTGATGACCCCGCCACCGCCGCCGCTCGGCGGGAATCGGCCGCGATTCATGTTCGCGAGGATGACGATGGGGTGCTCGAGGCCCTTCGTGGCGTGGATCGTCCGGACCGTCACCGAGTTCGTGCCGGCACCGGCGTGCACCTCGTGGGTACTCCCGGCCTCGATGCCGCGTTCGATGAACCGGACCAGGTCGCCACGCGTCCGTGTCGTCGCGTCGTGGACCGACTGGAGCGTGTGGAGGACGACGTCGGCGGTCGGCCCGTCGTAGCCGTAGCGGGCGAACACGCGCCGTGCGACCCCGCCCAGCGTCTCCAGCGACCGCAGTTCCTCGCGGAACGCCGCCATGTTCTCGGGGTACGACTCACGTTCGAGGATCGCATCGACCTCGTCGATCGGATAGCCCGCTCGCTCGAGCACGACCGCCCAGCCGCGGTCGACGTCGTCCTCGAGGATGCGCAGCCAGGCGAGCAGGAGCTTCGCCTGGTCGGTTCGGAAGAGTTCAATGCCGCCCTCGTAGGCCATCGGCAGACCGTACTCCTCGGCGGTTCCGAGCAACTCGCGCCCGAAGTCACGAGTGCGCGTCAGCACCGCGACGTCGCCGTACTGCGGCGCCCGGAGGTCGCCGTCCTCGTTCTCGACACGGTAGTCCTCGTTACCGACGATCTCCCGTATCTTCGCCAGCACCGCCTCCTGCTCCTCGTCGCTCCGGATGGCTTCGATGGTGGTGTTCTCGTGGTCCGCGTTCGACTCCAGCGAGACGATTCGGTCGTCGACCGTCTCGACGTCGACGTCGTCGCGATTGGCCGCAGGGACTCGCAGGCCGTGTTCCGAGAAGTCGAGGATCGCCTGGGTGGAGCGATAGTTCTCGACGAGTTCGATGGTGGTGACGGGACTGGTCGGGAACGAGACGCGTTCGTGGTCGTCGTTCAGCTGCTCGACGAACCGATCGAGCCGGTCCTCGAACTCGACGATGTTGTCGACGTCGGCGTACTGGAAGCCGTAGATGCTCTGCTTCCAGTCCCCGACGACGCAGACGTTGTTCGTGCCCGCGAGCAGAAGTGCGAGTTTGAACTGGATCTCGCTTGAGTCCTGGAACTCGTCGATCATCACGTACTCGAAGGCGACGTCGTCGCGTAGCTCGTGGTTCTCACGGAGCAGGACGAACGCGAACAGCTGGAGCATCCCGAAGTTCAGGTAGTTGCGCCGCAGCGCGAACCGGAGATACCCGTGATAGACGTCGTGGACGAACCGCTTCAGCTCCTCCCGGTCCGCCTCGAAGACCCGTCGCGCGAGCTCGTCGGGCACCTGCTTGCCGTTGCCGCGAATCTCCGACTTTTCGGGCGCGTCGGGCAGGTAGGTCTTGTTCCGCCCGTACCGGCCGAGCTTCGACCGGAGCACCGACTGTTTGCGCCCGCCGTTCCGCGGCTCGTTCAGCTCGTCGAACTGTCGTTTGAACGCCTCGAAGTCGCCGTCGAGGTGGCGCTCGCCGTCGCGGTACCAGCCATCAGCGTCGGGAAACACGCCCTTCGCTGCGAGCTGATTGATGAGGCCGAGCAGCTCGCTCGGGTTCGAGAGCGCGCGGAAGAGATCGTCGTACTCGGGATGGTCGTCGCTGAATCGGTCGATGAACTCCCCGAACAGCGCGTCCTCGACGAGTTCGTCCTCGACGATGCGCGTCGATCCGGTGATGCGGTCGTCGATGCCGAGATGGGTCGGCGCGGCGTGACCGTGCTCCTCGAGGAGGTCGTGGCACAGCGAGTGGAACGTCCGGATCGGCGCGTCCGCGAGTTCGCGCATCCCGTAAGGACAGTGGCCGACGATGCGCTCCTTCATCTCGGCGGCCGCGTTGGTCGTGAACGTCACCAACAGGACGTCCTCGGGCTCGACGTCGTCCTGCGAGACGATGTTCGCGTAGCGGCGCGTCACGGCGAACGTCTTGCCCGTTCCGGCGCCGGCGTCGACGAGATGGATCCCGTCCGTGCTCTCGATGAGTTCCCGTTGTCGGGCGTTCGGTTCGGGGTCGGTCATCGCTCGGCCTCCGGACGCGCCAGCCGGTTTCCGTTCATCGGTCGCCCTCCAGGAGCAGATCGCGGTTGTCCACGTAGCGGTAGTTCGGCTCGCCGCCGAGTCCCGCAACGGGGAAGCGCTCCTCGCCGGCGCGCCGGCGGTTCAACTCCTCGAGGCGTTCGTCGACGAACGTCTCGAACGCGTCGAGGTCGTCCTCGAAGAACGCCCGTCCGCGAACGCGCGTCAACTGGCGCATCGCCTGCTTGCAGCCCGTCTCGACGTACTTGTAGTCGCCAACGCAGTCCTTCATCCGTGCAGTCAGCGTCTCGCCGAACGGCGAGTCGATGAGCTCGTCGCTGTCGGTCGTGTCCGGGAGGGCCGTCCCGTCGAAGACCGTAGCGTAGTCCTCGTAGGCCACCTGGGAGAGCGTCTTCCGGCACTTGTTCGATCCCTCCTCCACGAGCTCGTCGAAGAACGCCTTCGAGCGGGCGTACTCGTCGAACGGCATCGGGTGGTACGAGACGGTCGTCAGCGTGTCGTCGAGGTCGATCTCGCCGACGTCGTCGCCGGCGAGATCGACCGTACCCGTGACGACGTCGTCGAGCGTCTCGAGGAAGTGGAAGAACGTGAACTCCAGTTGCCGGTCGGGATACTGCGAGCGCCAGTGGGTGAGGTACAGCAGCGCCTGGAAGTTCGGCGAATCGCCGGGCGGGTCGAGCGCCGAATTCGTGACGACCTGGGAGGCGCTCTTGCGCCGGCCGCTCTTGTGGTCGACCAGCTGAGATCGGGAGTGAATCAGGTCGATCTTCCCCTTCAGGCCCAGGTCGTCGTTCTCGAACCAGCGTTCGGTGATGGGGGAGTCGACGGGCCTGTCGAAGCGTTCGGCGAAGACGTTGCTTCCCCAGTCACTCGTGGTAGTGAGGAACTCGCCGTCGACCGGCGTGTTCTCCTCGAAGAAGGCGACGATGGTCTCGAGGCCGACTCGGTACTTCGTTCGGCGTGTCGTTTCGTCGACCGACCGGACGAACGGTCGCGTCTCTTCGAGAACGTAGTCCACGACGTCGTCGATGACGTCCTGGTCGACGAAGTCCGGGTGATGAATGTAGAACTCGGCGAAGTCGTGGAAGAGGTTCCCCTCCGTGAAGTAGTCCGTATCGGGACCGTCGACGAGCCTGCCGAAGAAGTGGTCGCGGGGGGAATTGACGTACGTGCCGAGGCTCGACTGGCTGATCGTCGAGACGTCGCTGGTGGCGGCGTCGACCGGCTCCGTCGCGAACCCGCTATCGTCGCCCGGGCGGTCGACCCGTCGCGTGTGCGTTTCCGAATCCAGGTCGCTGAATCGTTCGAACTCCTCGTCGAGCAGTTCCTCGAAGTAGAGACACGGCGTCACCGTCGACCCGCCCGTCGCGTCCTGCACGAGGTAGTATTGTGTCGCCCCGCTCTGAAGGAGGAGCTGGAACTGCCGGATGTTGCGCGTGTACTGGGCGTCCTGGTCGACCCAGGGACGTCGCGGCGCCGAGTGCGTCCACTCCTCGTCGAGTCCCAGATGGAAGACGACCGGGCGGTCGACGTAGGCGGCCGACTTCGCATCGGCAAGTAACACGCCCTCGTTGTCACGGTCGACGGGAACCTCGTAGCTCCGGAGGTAGAACACGAACTGGTCCACGGCACGCTCGGTCGCGCGCGTGTCGGCGATGCCGAGCGTCTCCAGCTCATCCCGGAACGCCTCGAGCCGGCGGTCTGTCCTGTTCTCGAATCCGTCGAGTGCCTCGGCGAAGGTCCGGTCCTCGATGCGGTCGCAGAAGTCGACGACCCAGTCGAGTTCGCGGTCGTCGAACTCGGACAGTCGTTTCTCGTCGTGTTCGACGTCGAGCGAGACGTCGAGTCGTGCGAGGAGTGGCCGGATCTCGCCGACGCGAGTGTCGGTCCCGCCGTGCGCAGCACGAAGCAATTGAACGAACGTGCGGTGGTCGGGATGGTCGACGAACCCGGGACCACCGTAGAACGGGACGCCGTCAGCCTCGAGGGCGGACTCGATGAGTGCGGAGAATTCACTCCCCTGATCGAGCACGACGGCGACGTCGTCGGCGTTCTCCTCGGTGACGGCATCGACGACCGTGTCAACGATCGCCGTCGAGGAGTCGAAGACGTGGAACGGCGGATGGTCGAACTCCCGGTCGTCGAACACGTCGACGGCGTCGTAGTCGTCCGGGAGAATCGATCGCTCCAGCCGGGTCAGCTGGTCGACGCCGACGACTGCGACGTCCTGATCATCGTCGATACGATACTCAGTGAGGCGCCGCGACGTCGTGTCGAGGTCCGTGACGTACTCGACAGCTTGGCGTGTGGCGGCGTCGACGTAGGCATCGTACTCGAGGATCGCTTCGGGACGGCCCTGGTGTTCCCAGCACTGGAGGATGTTCCCGACGGCGTGGGCGCCGCGCTTCCAGTCGAGATCGGTTCGTCTGACCAGTTCGAGGAAGGCGATGCGGTCCTCGGCCTCCTCGCGTCGACCCGCCGCGATGCGGCGGGGCGTGATCGCGAACGACCCGAGACGTGGCCGGTCGATGCGACGGTTCAACGCGCCGGCTAGCGGCGCGTCCGGCACCACGACGAGGTCGTATCCGGCGACTTCCTCGTGGAGGTCGTCGACCGGCTTGGCCCGAGGAAATGACACGACGGAACGAGTCGGCCGGGAACTATTAAAGGTTCAGAGAGCGGCCGGCCGCAGGATATCGACTCCGTGTCGAGCGGGTCCTCGAGTTGTCCCATCACGGCCTCCAGCGCGTCGGTCGCGGTCACCAGTCCGACGATCTCGACGCCGAAGAGCTTGAGCGTCGCCGTCACGCGTTTCGACGAACTGCCGACTCGGGAATGGCGGGAGGTCGGCTGTGCCCACGGCGCGTACTGATGCCGCCGTTCGAGGAACGCGTGATGCCGCAACGTGGACACGCACTCGAGAAGAAGCCGACGCGGGCACCCGGATCGGAGTAACTTCAAAAGGTTACGAAGTAGTATTTATATCGAGTCATTGGGCCATAATCAATTACGTTCCCGGGTATCGATGGAAAGACATACTTGAGTTGCGGAAAATCGTCGTCCATGAACGTCGTCAATCCCGCGACCGGCGAGACGGTTGAGACGTACGAGACGGACGATGAGGCGGACGTCGTGACCGCGCTGGACCACGCGGAGAGCACGTTCGAGTCGTGGCGCAAACGGCCCCAACGCGACCGCGAGGAGCTCCTCGTCTCGGCGGCGGAGATCCTCCGTGAGCGACAGTCGGAGTACGCCGAGTTGATCACTCGGGAGATGGGAAAGCCGATCACACAGGCGGAAAGCGAGATCGAGAAGTGTGCGTGGGTGTGTGAACACTACGCGGAATACGCGAGCACGTATCTCGAGGACGAGTACCATCCGAGCCCCGCCGGCACGGAGGTGAAGACGTCCTACGAGCCGCTCGGGCCGATATTCGCCGTGATGCCGTGGAACTTCCCGTTCTGGCAGGTGTTCCGCTTCGCCGCGCCGAACCTCGTCGCGGGCAACGTCGGCCTTCTGAAGCACGCCTCGAGCGTCCCCGGCTGTGCGCTGGCCATCGAGGAGGTGTTCCGGGACGCCGGCTTCCCCGAGAACGCCTTCCAGACGCTTCTCGTTTCGTCCGACCTCGTCGAGGACGTCATCGACGACGACCGGGTGAAGGCCACCACGCTCACGGGCAGCGGCCCCGCAGGGAGCGCGGTCGCGGCCGCGTCCGGCGAGCGCATCAAGAAGTCCGTCCTCGAACTCGGCGGCAGCGATCCGTTCGTCGTCCTCGATGATGCTGACCTCGAGACGACCATCGAGAAGGGCGTCCGGGCGCGCAACCAGAACTCCGGACAGTCGTGCATCGCCGCGAAGCGCTTCATCGTCCACGACGACGTCTACGACGAGTTCGTCTCGGGGCTCGTCGAGGGAGCCGCGTCGTTGACGGTGGGAGATCCGACCGACCCGGAGACGGACGTCGGACCGCAAGCCAGCGCCGAGTTGCTGGCGGAGCTGCACGACCAGGTGGAACGGAGCGTGGCGGCGGGCGCGACCGTCGAGACGGGCGGGGAACCGCTCGACCGGGATGGGGCGTTCTACCCGCCGACGGTGCTCACGGACGTCCCGGACGACTCGCCGGCGGCTCGGGACGAACTGTTCGGCCCCGTCGCGGCCGTCTTCCGCGTTGACGACGAGTCCGAGGCGATGGCGCGGGCCAACGACACGCGGTTCGGACTCGGCGGAAGCGTCTGGACGACCGACCGAGAACGGGGCGAGCGGCTCGCCCACGAGATCGAGGCGGGCTGTGTCTACGTCAACCGAGTCGTCGGTTCCGACCCGCGGGTTCCCTTCGGCGGCGTCGGCGTCTCAGGGTTCGGCCGCGAGCTCTCGGAGGCGGGCATCAAGGAGTTCGTGAACCGGAAGACGATCTGGGTACAGTAGCTCCCTCACGTCTTTGCTCCACCGCATCCTCGTCGACAACGAACCGTTCCGGGCCGCCACGAACGGCCGCGAATTGCGTACCGTCGACCGCGGTCGGATCGGGACGGCTGCCAGCTGGTTCCTCGAGGAGCTGAACGCACGGGACGACGGCTGATGCGGCACCCATAGACCACGAGGTATCGGTCGTTGGTCGGCTAATCTGACCGGGAAGTGGCTTTGAAGAGAGGGTGGTCGATGTCCCACGCGAGGATAAGGCTGAGGAGTACGGCCAGGACGCCGAGTAAGGTGAGAGGTGAATGCTGTGTGAGCGAGAGTGGGATACCAACCGCGAATAGTGCCCATCGTATTGACGCTCGGACATTTCCGGATCGGTAGTGAATCACGATTGATGGCATAAGCAGGATGCCACCGATGAGACCGGCTATGACGGGTGTTCGAACGGCTATTCCTGCTACCGACAGTACAGGGAATTGAGTGATGATCAAAGCCCCAGCTGCGATAAATATAATGAGCACTCCAGAACCGAAGATAGTGGACCGACTTGGGGACACTACGGGCAACGGTCGAGCTTCCAACGACATAGAGGTTGCCTTGAGTCACCGCTACGTGCTAGAACAGAACAGTCCTCCTCGTCAGCTCTACAGGGGATCGGGCCTTGTTTGGACGCGGAACCAGCCTATCTATTTCGACGATGACGCTGTGCATCACCTGCTCAGTTAGTCTGCCCATCAATCACGGACTGTTCTCCCATTGCAACGGAAGGTTTCTTATGCGCTGCAAGATACAAAGCGCATACAGCGAACCCGAATCAGATACGTACTTGGAGAGAATATTAGTCGGTTAGTTTATGTAATATGCTATTGTCGCTCTCATAACGGGACCGATTTGTGAGTTATCTCTATCTCGCACATCTGTCGGTGTTCACAGTCGCGGCCCTGCTCTGTCTCGGTAGCATTCCCCGAGCGCGGTCGATAAAGCACGACGAGACGCGCGAAGGATTCGTTGCGATATTGCTCACCTGCAGCCTCTGGGCCATCGGATATTTGGGATACTTTCTGCTACCGACTCCCGAGGTTAAGGTCGCGTCCTACATCTTCGGGTTGATCGCCGCCCTCGCGTGTGTCGGTGCATGGTTGTACTTCAGTGCGGCCTATACCGGGCGATCGCCTCGCCAAGCGCCGTATCCTCGCCTCATCGTCGGTGGCTTCCTGGGTATCGTTTTAGTGAAAGTCACGAACCCCATACATCAGTTGTATTTCACGACTACGTGGGTCACTGAGCCCTTCCCCCATCTTGCTCTTCACCAAGGGATCCTTCACTGGATCATCCTTGCCATTTCCTACGTCGTCATCGGTATCTCCTTCTTCATATTGTTGGAACGATTCTACCACGCCGGAACAAGCGCACGCCCGTTGGTTGCACTCGTTGGCATCACCGCCCTTCCGATAGCCTTCAATATTTATGGTGTACTGGGATCGTCCCTGCTCCCGATCTGGTATGAACCCTTCGGGGTGGCGATCTTCTCCGTTGGGACGCTGTTTGTGTATTTCGAGCGGTTTGAAGCCATTCAATTCGCCGGTGATACTGACACCCCGACGATCTTCCTCGATCGAGATTGGACGATTCGAGACACCAACCTGGCGGCAACAACCATGTTTCCAGAACTTGACGAGGGAATCGGACAGTCCTTAGACGCCGTCCTCCCGATGGCCGCGGAGGCGGCCACTGATGGGGATCCGAATCCGATACGCATCAATCACGAAGGTTCGCCCCGATATTATCACGTCTCCACGACGTCTATTTCGACCGGTGAAGTCGTCACGGGTCGGGTGCTCACGTTAACTGACGTGAGCGAACAGGAGCAGTACCGCCGCCGGTTGGAGCGACAAAATGAGCGCCTCGAACGGTTTGCCAGCATCGTCTCGCACGACCTCCGCAACCCGCTGAGCGTTGCTGAAGGCTATCTGGAACTAGCCCGGGAGACTGGTGAGAACGAGTCCTTAGACAAAGTGGCGAGGGCTCATGATCGGATGTTTGAACTCATCGAAGACTTGCTGGAGTTAGCGAAATCCGGGATGAATATCGGAGAAACCGAGACGGTGGAACTTGCCAATGTGGTCCACGATTGTTGGCAGATGATCGCTTCAGCGGAGGCTACGTTAACGGTTCAGGAAGATTTGGGTATGAGCATGGAGGCCGATCGTGATCGTCTCGGAGAATTATTTGAGAACCTCTTTCGAAATGCCATCGAGCACGGGGGTTCCGACGTTGCGATCACAGTCGGCACGTTACCGGGGAAGAGGGGATTCTATGTGGAAGACACTGGCCCAGGAATTCCGGAAGCGGACCACGAAAAAGTATTAGAACCGGGATATTCCACGGCGGAAGATGGAACCGGGTTTGGTCTGGCAATCGTGAAGGAGATCGTGGAAGCCCATGGGTGGGAGATTCGCGTCACCGATGGCACTGACGGCGGTGCACGGTTTGAGATTTCTGGCGTGGAATCTGTTGAGTAAGTCCTCCGTATTTTCCACGCGGTTTCTAACACGAGTTTGGTGGGTCGGGACTTCACCTCGATATGTGAGTCCCCCGTACTGTGCGATCTACCCTGATCAAATTGGAGCATGATTCTGTGCGAGATACGCGCCCTCTCTTCAGCACGCCGTTTGTGTCATACGCTGAGGGTTTCTACGGAGTCTTCGCGTCGTGCGGCCCGGTTCACGACCCCCCAAACAATCACTCGTCCTTGACGATCACTGTGCCGACCATCTCGTCCTCGTGCGGGACACAAAAGTAGTCGTACTCGCCGGCAACCTCGAAGGTATGTTCGTACGTTTCACCGACTTCAAGGTCACCGTCCGGCCACGCATCTCGCGCCGCCCGCTCCGTGTCGTACTCCCCGGTCGTGAAAAATGCAGCTTCGTCAGGGATACCGTCCTCGTAGGCCGTGACGGTATGGCCCCACTCGGAGTCGTTTATCCAGCCAACCCGTTCGCCGACGCCGATGGTCACTGTCGCGGGCTCAAACGCGTTGTCGGGAGTCACCATTCCGACTACCGCGTCGTTTCGATCCTGTAGTTCCGTCCGTCGAGCGTCAAGCTGGCGCTCGCTCGGTCCGAAGGTTCCCGAGTTACAGCCCGCCAGCCCCGGTATGGTCCCGCTTGCGACTGCTGTCAGGAAACGCCGTCGCCGCGTCATATGAGCCGTATAGCGAGGGTATCATAGAATCCTTCGCATACCGTGAGCTCGTACTTCCCGGATTGGCTCCGGGTTCGTGGTTTGTGATAGCGACGATGACGTGAAGTACAGAGCGAGAATTGGAAGATAGCGTCGATCAACGAGGGGAATCTGGCGGCCACTATGAGAACGGCGAGATAATAACTGCACCACTACTTCTAACTCGACGTCCCGATAGTGGTCCGATATGCCCTCCACTCACATCGAGCGAGCAGATTCCGGTCTCAGTTGGGAGACGGACCTACACGGCATTCGTCGGCTCCCACACCGGATGGCGGCATTCATCGTCACGATGCACCCTGTGATCTGGGGTGGCTTTTTCATCGTGCTTCCGCTTGCGGTTCTCGGTTCAATGACCGTCTTCGGCTCTCGAGCAGCTATCGCGTACGTGATCGTCTGTGCGTGCCTGTGGTTGATGGTGTGGTTTTCGAGTGCGGGATTCAAGACGAACCGTTACCGGCTCAATTCCGAGAAGCACACAGTAACGATCAGGCCAGAATTCGACGATCCAGAGACGACACAGTTCGCAGCCGCTACCGGTACTGACGAACGGACGATCGGCCTCGACACGGTAGACGCGCTTCAATTGATTCCACTCGGCCCGATCGTTGCCGCTCGACTCCGCTATCGGTCCGCTACTGTCACGAAGCCGGAAGGGATCCTCATACCGCGGGGACAGGTACGCGAAATTGCAGGCGGCTTTCGGTCGTGTGGCGTGTCAGTCCCTGAACTGACGCCTGGCGACCGTCCGACGCCGGAGCGCCGACCGCTCCGTGCTGCGGCCCGGATCGCAACAACGCCGATTTTGATCGGCGTACTCCCGGTCTACGTCGTGCAGGTTCGCCTCGGGATCGAGGTGTGGCCGTTTCTGTTCGGGTTCGTCCTCGTCACCTGGGTCGTGATCGTTCGGCACTTCTCGGTCCGGTTCGGCATTCGCCCCGAGGGAGCGCGGGTACGAGACTGGTTGCTTCGATGGGCGATTGATTTGGTCGTCGCGGCGCTGGGATTAGCGGTTGCGCTCGGGCTTCTCGTCCTCGCCGGATCGATATGAGGACTGATCCGATAGGACAACATTCATTATGATGTAAAGGACCCTTTACTGTAAAGGATGTTTGACGGACTAGCTCTCGAACCGGATGAACCGGGGCAAGCGCGCCGCGTGTACTACCGCGTCGTGTACGCCATCCTCGCTATAGCGATCGTCGGATTGCTCGCCGGACTAGTCACGGGACGAGAAGTCCTCGGTACGATCATCTACTGTGGGGGCGCGTGGATCGGGAGCGGAATCACGTTCCTCGCCCCGAAACTGACCGACGTACCGCTCCAAGACGAGCGTGACACCGAACTGTACAACCGTGCAAGCGGCTTGACCCTCGGCGTCTTGTTTGTGCTCGGGCTCTCCGTCATCCCAGCCATCTACGTGCTTGAAGCTGCGGGACGTATCGAGCCGCCACCGGAAGTGACCGGTGCGATACTGCTTGCTTCGGGACTCTTTCTACTGTGGGGTGTCGCATACGGAATCGTCAAGCGACGGTAATCATCATGGAGAATGACCTTCCACGACGGCGCGAGGCGGCAGGGCTCAGTCAAGGTGAATTGGCCGAGGCAGTCGGCGTCACCCGACAGACCATTAACGCCATCGAGCGCGACCGATACGACCCATCACTCGACCTCGCCTTCAAGCTTGCAGCGCACTTCGAGTGCCACATCGAGGACATCTTCCAGCCCGAAGAGAACGACGACGAGACGTAAGTTTCAGGCAACAGTGGGGACAGACAACATATAACAAGCTCTCGGAAATGAGTCAGTACAACGTCCTAGACCGTGACGTGGAGATAAACGGTCAGACAATCCTTGCAACGCTTGAGGGGGTGAGTCGCTTCTCCGAGACCTACAAACAGCAGGTTCGGGATGCACTCGCGGACAACGGCATTGACGATCCAAAACCAGGCGAATGGTACTCCCAGCAGGCGTGGTTGGACGCATTCGACGTACTCGCTACAGAGTTGGAACCACACCTACTGGACCGGATCGGAGAACAGATTCCCGAGACAGCCGAGTGGCCAACGGGACTCTCAACAGTAGAAGACGCGCTCCAGTCGATCAACATCGCGTACCAACGGAATCATCGAGGGGGTGAGATCGGCTACTATCGAGTCACGGAACTCGACGATAAAGTGGCCACGATCCAGTGTAAAAACCCATATCCCTGCCCATTCGACCGCGGGCTTATCCGTGCCGTTATGCAACGATTCGCGCCGGTCGAGCGACTCGTATTCATCGAAGAAACGGGTGCAGAATGCCGGCGTGAACACGGGGATTCCTGCGTGTATACCGTGTATTGGTAGCCCTTTCTCCCGTAGGAATATCCAATAGGTATCGATGTTCGACACGCTTTCGCTCGTGTTCGGACCCGGACTCGTCGCTGCAGTACTGTGGAGCCCGATCCTACTCAGCAGTCGAACCCGTTCGTTATTCAACCGATTACCACCAGCGCGATCCACGATTGCAAGCTCTCTCCTCGTCGGTCATCCCGACCGGCGACTTCCGGGCTACGCGATGATGGGATTCCCTGAGTTGTCGGGGGCTGATCTCGTTCAGGAGTTCTTCTTGAGTATCTCCGACGAGCAAGTCTTCGAGAGTACAGACCCATCGGCAGCTGCGATCTCAGCGGTAGTCGGGACTCTGCGTGAGTGACCACAATATCCTTGGCCGGGTTCCGTGAACACGAGATAAATGACTGATTCGACTGATCCGGACTCGTCTCCGCTTTTCGAGGCGAAAGAATTCGACGAGTCCTCTGTATTTTCGCCGGAATCACTGCTGGAGAACGCCCGACGCCAGAAGGATCTCCCAGAACGCTCAGTCCCGGAAATCTGTATCCTCGATCCGGATGGAGATATCGTCCGTCAGTTGTCGGCCACCGGCGAAGCACACACAGATGAAGCGTGGCCCGGGTATCACACTGACCTCCATCGGTTCGAACGAAACGGCGAGGAGTTCGGAATTGTCGGGTGTGCTGTCGGGGCACCGTTCGCCGTGCTGCTTGCAGAGCAATTGTTCGCCGCAGGCTGCCGGTTTCTCATAAGCGTCACCTCCTCGGGACAGATCGTACCCAAGGACGATCCGCCCTACTTCGTTCTCATCGAGCGTGCGCTCCGCGACGAAGGAACGAGTCACCATTACCATTCGACGAGTCGCTACGCGACTCTCGATGACGAGCTTCGTGCTTCGGTGGAGGAGGAGTGCGAAACCGTGTCTCGACCTGTATACACGGGAGCAACGTGGACGACGGACGCACCGTTTCGGGAAACGGAGACTGCAATCGATCGTGCCCGATCAGACGAGATTCTTGCTGTCGAAATGGAGGCAGCAGCACTCTACACGTTCGCCAACGTTCGAGAGCAGCCAGTCGTTTGCTTTGCCCACGTGACCAACCAAATGGGGCAGACAGAGGAGGATTTCGAGAAAGGGGAAGCAGATGGGAGTCAGGATGCACTGGAGGTAATCGGCGCGTCTGCTACGGCTTGGAGATCTTTGAATTGACGTATCCAGCGATAAGTTCAGGAACGATGTAATGGTGGGCATAGCATCATTCGGTGATTGATTTTTCGATTTCCGACGAGTTTGGCTGTACGCGAATTCCGGTGACATCCACTCGCCCAATCGCCCATCAAACGAAAGCAAACACAGACCCGTTCGACTGATAATTGCCACGCTGTACGGCGATTATCCCGTTCTAAATGTATGGGCGCTGCAGGCTTCGGTTCGACTGTCGAACGAATCAACCTTTCAGGCGTGAGGCGGCCGAATTCAGATGTTTGAATTGAGGTCTATTCGATAATTTATTGATGAATATCCACTCATTAGTGATCACGAAGAGTGAATTCAGCAGGATATCTGTGTTTGTTTCGCACGGAAATATGCGTATCAGCCGCTAAGTAGGGCTGCCAACGAACAACTATTACCTTTACTAGGCTGCCGCAAAGGTCCAATCATCTTGCTGCGTAGGGCGCTCATCATTCATCTTCGATGCCAGTGATTTCGAACTGTACCCCTCCAGTCTCCGCCTCAGTCACGCGAATTTCTCACCCATACGCTTCAACGATCTCCTTTACAATCGCAAGACCAAACCCGGTTCCGGAATCCAACGTCGAAAACCCACTTTCAAACACTGTTTCCTGTTCATCCTCGGGAATCCCTGGCCCATCATCCGCTACAGAGAAGCCATCTGCTAACGCCCCTACTGTCACGGTCGGATAGAGATCGACCTATTTTGGAATGTCATCTAAAAAATAATTAGTTCCAGACGGGAAATCGTTTTGAACTGAGTCCACCAGTACTGCCTCTTTCCATACGCCACATAGGGTTATCAGACACTGGGGAGCATACGAACCGATGTCTGTCTTCCCCCACTTTTCACCCCTATGTGGGATACTTCCGTATACGAAGCACAGTGGATACGCCGCTTTCCACCGCTTAAACGCTCTCATCCAATTCCGGGAAGGTATACCAGTAGGGAGAGTGTCGATACACCTCACACGATTTGAGGGACTTCCGCAGCCACGTATTCAGTTCCCCGACTACCCGCACACGATCAATCGGTTCTGGTATCCTGTTCTTGTCCAACGAATGTCGTGAAAAGGACGAGACACCATAACCGTGAATCTCTCGCAATCTCTATTCGAAATAGAGGGGGGCGGGTGTCGTATCTATCAGTCGATTTTTGGGAGTTGGATTGACACGGTACTCCCGGTATCTTCGTGAGTGGCAATATCGATGTTACCACCAAGCGAGCGAGTACACCACTGGATGATCGACAGCCCCAGCCCGCTGCCATGCTGGAGGGGCGTGGCTCCATTCTCTAGCGCATCAATCTCCATCTCGGGGATGCCAGGGCCGTTATCAGCGATCCTGATGACAACGTCGTGCCCAGCGATGTCTTGACTGATGGTTATATGGGGATCATCAGCGTCGTTGTGTTCGATAGCGTTAGCGATAGCGTGTTCAAGCGCTAGCCGGAACCCCTCGTCAACGCTGATATACGTCTCCTCCTTGATGCTCAACTCGATGGTTACCTCTGGATACTCATCTTCTACTTTGGCGGCAACCGTCCGGATGATCTTGACGGCATTCGTCCGGTGGCGTTCCGAGGCATCCTTCTCGACGAGCCGCTCCAAATCCGCCACTGAATCGCTTAACTCCCCGATTTCTATGGCGGTTTCTTTGATGATCTCAGCTTGGCGTTCGATGTCTTCATCTTCGACTGCCCTCTGGAGTTGGTCGGCTCGTCCTTGGATAACGTTCATATCGTTACGGAGGTTGTGACGTAGGACTCGGTAGAGCAACTGCAGGCGCCGTCCTCGGGCTTTGTACGCCGTCAGATCTTGAAACTCCCCGAGCACGTACTGGCCGTCGTTCAGTGAGATGGGGGAGAGAGTTACCTGCACCCATCGAGGTTCCCCATTGGCACGCTTAATCTGCCACTCGAACGTCTGGTTCTCGCCACCAGCGGCACTGTTGATGTAATCGGAAACCTGCGCCTCGTCGATTTCGGCTCGTGGTGCGATCAGGTCAGCCAACGAGCTGCGAAGAAACTGTTCTTGGCTGTAGCCCAGTAACCGTTCGGTCGCCGGATTGCACTCTTTCGGGGTTCCATCCTCTGCAAACAGAACCACGATATGTTCAAGCCGCTCGAACGCCGTTGGTAATATATGTGTCATTATTCAATGCACCATTTCTGTAAATATTCGTTACTGTTCGTTCCTATCTTCGATTATATTGCGAACTGAAACCTCATTATGGGTGATCACGATATGGTAACCTGCGTGCCGGAACTCGACCCGTTCGACTCCGGACTCAACTACTGCCTGTAACGCATCTACATCAACTGAGTCATACAGCGGTGGTAACTCGTTGATATCACGCTCATCAAAATCATCTATCTTCGACACGATCTTATGAAGTAGGTTTCCCCCAGTCATCCTTCTTCGATTTCGAGATTTGTAATTTCAAACTGCGCCCCGCCACTGTCTCCCTTCGTAACGCGAATGTTCCAGTTGTGAAGATCTGCGATTTTTTGGACTATCGATAACCCATATCCTGGGCTCTCCTCGTCAGTCGAAAACCCGGATTCAAACACTCTTTCCCGATGTGACTCCGGTATCCCACTTCCGTCGTCTTCTACGTAGAACCCATTTTCGAGTGCTCCAACCCTTATTGTCTCCGCATCCCCGTGGTCGATCGCATTCCAGAATAGATTCTCGAACACTCGATCTGCCGTATTGCCGTACACTTCGAACGCCAGATCATCCTCCACGATGAGATCTACATCCTCCGAGGTAACAGTCGCCCACGCCTTTTGTGCTATCTCTTCGAGAGAGACCTCCACCAATTCAAAGTCATCCCCGCGGGCAAAGTGAAGTAATTCATCAATAAGATCTCTCATGCGATTGTGGGCCTGCGTAACCTCTTCGAGATGCTCGAAATCCCCGGTTTCCTGCGCCAACTGGAGTTGCCCTTCAGCCACGTTCAACGGGTTCCGCAGGTCGTGTGAGACGGTGTTGGCAAAGGATTCCAGAACTTCATTCCGGTACTGTAGTTCCTGCTCCTGTTCTTTCTCGTCAGTGATATCACGTGACTGGATAAAGAGTCCTTCATCGACGGGATGGACGTGGACTTCGATCCAGCAATCAGCGGGTTCATAGTACCTCTCAAACTGTGCTTGTTCGTGCGTCTCCATCGCGTCTTGATACGCGGTGTATAATTCTGTCCCGACCGCTTCGGGGAAGACATCCCAAACCACTTCTCCGATTATCTCATCTGCGGGAACCCCGGATCGCTGTTCCATAACTTCGTTCCAGTACGTGACAGTCCAGTCATTGTCCACGATGTAAAACCCGTCAGTCTGCTCGTAGAGTGCAAGCAGTCGGTCTTGCGCGATTTTCGCTTTCCGTTCGGAGCGTCGCCGTCCAACTACTGTGCGAATCCGGTTGGCGAGTAACTCATAACTCTCTGTCCCGTCCTTTTGCAGGTAGGAATCCGCTCCCGCGTTGAGGGCCTCGGATGCAATTTCTTCGCTTCCTTTCCCGGTGAATAGAATGAACGGGAGGTTCGGATACTCCTCTCGAATGGCTTTCAGAAATTCAAGCCCATTCGTACCCGGCATTTCATAATCGCTCACCACGCAATCAATCGACTCGTCTTCGTACCGTTCTAGGCCAGCGTCAGGGCTCGTTACTGTAACGACAGAAATCTGGTTGTCGAGTTGTTCCAAGAAGTCCTGGACGAGATCGCAGATCATCTCATCGTCGTCCGCGTGGAGGACACGAATTGTGTCGTGATCTGCGGTGCCACTCATACCTTGGTTCCTCGCCTATGTGTCTCCTTGCGCCTCCAAAATAATACTTTGGTATGAGATTGGTATGCCCCACCACTTTCAACCCGTTTCTGACCGTATCATCAAAAATGAGCGATACGGATGGAATTGAGGACGTCGAATCCTATATTTTAAGCTCTAAGTATCGGTTGCGTACGCTCGAACACCTCGCTGGGACTGTCCGCGCTACACCGACGGACATCGCCGACAGTATCGGCGTTTCTCAGTCTCACATCTCCCGAGCGTTGTCGGAACTCCAAGAGAAAGGCGTGGTTGAGTTGCGGGTTCCTGAAGGGCGGACTGTCGGACGTTATTATGGGCTCACGGAGAAGGGAGAAGATGCGTGGCCCGAAATTAAGCGCCAGATTCGAAGTATCGAATGGACTATTGAAGAGCCGTCTTCTCCGGCTACACGTTCGGTTGTTGGATTAGCAAAGGACGAGTTCGGTGAGTGGTTGCGGAGTGTGGGGCTGTACGACGGTGATGAGGTGACTATTTTTTATATTGACCCGGAAGTCCGATCGAGTTATTCCGATGAGGAACTAGAGGAGGCATTACGTACGCTCATTTTCGATCATTCGATGGACGATGTCAGTATACCAAGTGACGACTGCTGGTCAGAAGTCCTGAATTTTGCTGATTTCTCGGTTATCAGAGTCCGGATTAATGATGAGTATACAGTGTGGATTGCGTTCGATAGGGATCAAAATGTGTCCGTACCGGACTTTGCAGAATCCGTCGCGGCTCATTTCGACACGTAATCTTCAGGGTTTTTCGGGAATGTGACTGGAGAGTCCCGACAGGATTCACAAGAACAACGAAGATACCTCCCCGGTCATTGATTCTGAACCCAATAGAGGGTATCTGGATCTCCGCGCTGCGCTGCAGGACATCGCCACAGAAGCGATGAACGACTTACAGTAACACGAAGGCTGGATTCGAGGTAACGAATCAAGCGAGGTTGTCAAAGACGGGTCTGTTACGATCCTTTGCCGCGAACAAGATTGCTTCTTGAATACCCAAGTACATTGATTGTACTTAACGAGGCACACTGGGTCATAGCTAGGGTTTCAACAGAATCAGAAACACCCTACTCGGAAAGGGAATCCCGTCAATTGGCGATTGATTTTCCGATTTTCGACGAGTTTGGCTGTACGCGAATCCCGGTGACATCCACTCGCCCAATCGCCCATCGAACGAAAGCAAACCCAGACCCGCTCGACTGATAATTGCCACGCTGTACGGCGATTACTCCGTTCCAAATGTATGGGCGCTGCAGGATTTGAACCCGCGGCAACTTGGTCCGAAGCCAAGCACTCTGTCCAAACTGAGCTAAGCGCCCTCGCTCACCGCTTGTCGATTCCCTCCTTTAAGTCTCGCGATCCGGACCGCCGGACGGGCCGCCCGATCGAACCGCCACGCTTTTTGACCGCTCGCGGGAGGTGCGGGTATGTCGATGCGCCGGCGGGTCCGGGGGGCGATCGAACTCACGCGACCGCTGAACGCGATCTCGGCGGGAGTGTTGACGGGGACCGGCGCCTACGTCGCCGGCGGGGCAGTGTTGGGTGCCGACGCGGACGTGGTTCTGGCGGCGGTCGTGGCGACCGTGCTGGCGACGGGCGCCGGAAACGCGGTGAACGACTATTTCGACCGGGAGATCGACCGCGTGAACCGCCCCGACCGGCCGATCCCGCGCGGTGCGATCGCTGCGCGGGGGGCGCTGGCGTTCAGCCTGCTTTTGTTCGCGGGAGCCATCGTCGCGGCGCTGGCGCTCCCGCCCGCGGCGATCGGGTTGGCCGTGTTCAACCTGGTCCTCCTGGTGGCCTACACCGAGCTGTTCAAGGGGCTTCCCGGGGTCGGCAACGTCGTCGTCGGGTTCCTGACCGGCTCGACGTTCCTCTTCGGCGGCGCCGCGGTCGGCCGCCCCCTCGGTGCGGGCGTCCTGTTCGCGCTCGCGGCCGTGGCGACGGTCACCCGGGAGATCGTCAAGGACGTCGAGGACGTCGCCGGCGACCGCGAGGAGGGGCTCAACACGCTCCCGATCGCGATCGGGGAACGGCGTGCGCTGTGGATCGGGGTGGTCATCCTGGTCGCCGCGGTCCTTGCCAGCGCCGGGCCGTACGTGTGGGGCACCTTCGGCTCGGCGTATCTCCTCCTCATCGTTCCCGCGGACGCGCTGATGCTCGCCAGCGCCGTGCAGGCGTTCCGTGACCCCGGGGCCGCCCAGCGCCGGATAAAGGTCGGGATGCTGCTCGCCGTCGTCGCGTTCATCGCCGGGCGTGCGGTCCCGGTCGGATGATCGTGGTCATCGGACGTGCGGTCCCGGTCGAGCGATCACGTCGAGTGGCCGCGGTCGGATGACCTCCGGTCGTGCGCACGGGCCGATGCCTCGGCCGGACGTCCGGGCGCCGATCCGGCGGATCGCCGCTCGGGCACGATAATCAAAAAGAATAATATCCGCACCGCACATCGTTGTGACACCCGATGATACCCGGCAGGACGGCCGGTCGTTCGATCGACCGTCGCTGGTTGGTGCGGGACCGATGAGGACCACAGATGTATGACCTCCGCCCCCACTTCGAGACGGCGGTCGAGCCGGGAACGAACCTTCTGCTCAGCGGACCGGCGTTGACCGGCAAGCGGAGCCTCGCGCTCGACGTCCTCGCCGACGGCGTCGAGGACGGGGACTCGGCGATCATCGTCACCACCAAGGACAACGGCGACCGCGTCCTCGAGTCGCTCGGCGAGCGCGTCGACTACGCGGACCGGCCGGTGGCGGTCGTCGACTGCGTCACCCGCCAGCAGGGCGTCGGCGACGCCCGCGACGACGACCGGATCAAATACACCTCCTCGCCGGTCGACATGACCGGGATCGGGATCAAGCTCTCGGAGTTCCTCGAGGAGTTCTACGGGAACCGCGGGATCGAGCGCAACCGGATCATGGTCCACTCGCTGTCGACGCTGTTGATGTACGCCGAGTTGCAGACGGTCTTCCGGTTCCTCCACGTCTTCACCGGCCGCGTCCAGAGCGTCGGCGGGTTCGGGCTCTTCTGTATCGACTCGACCGCCCACGACGACCAGACGATGAACACCCTCAAACAGCTCTTCGACGGGATCATCACCACCAGCGAGGACGCGGAACCGACGATCCGCCTCGGGAAGTGACCGGGGCAGTCACACGCTCCCTCAAAGAACCGCCGCGGCGCCGCTGAAGAGCCCGATCGTGACCAGCAGCCGGCCGAGGCTGCCGAGGAACGTCGCGATCGCGAACTTGACGTAATCCTCCTCCAGCACCGCGAAGGCGTAAATCGAGATCGTGTCCGGGAAGAAGGGCACCGACAGCGCGATCGCCAGGCCGCCGTAGCCGTAGCGCTTCGCGAGCTGGACCGACCGTTTCTCCGACCACGCGAGGACGTTCCACCGGGACCGCCGCAGCCAGCGCACGATCGGCCCCGACTGCTTGACCTCCTGGCCGAGGTGGAACGCGAAGACGCTGCCGGCGGCCTTGCCGACCGCGCTGACGAGCATAATGCCCGCGAGGTTCCCCCAGGCCGGCCCGCCGAGGTCGATCGGCGCGACGAGCACCACCTCGCTCGGACCGGGCAGCACGAACGCGATCAGAAACGAGTAGACGAAGACGATCCCCAGTCCCGGCCATCCGGTCGCCGATTCGACGAGCGCCTCGGCACCCTCCGCGAGCGGCAGCGAGGACAGCGAGAACGACGGGGGCGGCGAGATGGCGAGGAGCGGAGCGAGATCCACCATACCCGAGGATCGCTCGTCACCGAATTGAACCTTCCGTGTTGGAACGGCCGGCGTTCGACGCGGAGCGGCAGGGCCCGTGTCGGGATGGTCAGGATCCGTGTCGGGATGGCCAGGATCCGTGTCGGATGGCTGGATCCGTGTTGGGATCAGGATCCGTGTCGGAACGGCGTCACTGTCCCCACGTCCACTTGGCGTCGAGGACGAACCGGTAGATCCCGCTGATGCCGATCGCGATCGCGTTGGCGATCAGGTACGGGATGCCGGCCCACTCGACGAACCCGAAGAGGACGCCCAGCTGGATCGGGATCGCCGATCCGCGGACGACGTTCGTCTTCACCAACCCCGACAGGAACTCGGCGGTCCCGGTGTTGCTCACCGCCTCGAAGGTCCAGGCGTTGTTGACGCCGTACTGGAGGATGATCGTGATCTCGATGGCGATCGTGGCCCCGAGCAGGTAATACAGGCCCGCGAGGTCGACGAACCCCCACAGCAGCACCATCTGGATCCCCGCGGCCACGGCGCCGACGATGACGAACCGGCGCAGCTGGAGCGCGACCGGGCCGCTGTGGAGGTTGCGGATGAACGACCGGATCATCTACCGGTAGCCGAGCGCCGAGAGGCGTGCCTCGAGGTCCTCGTCGACGTCGCCCTCGTCTCCGTCCCCGTCCGTCCCGTCGGCGGCTTCACGCGCCGCATCGCGTTTCCGGAGCACCGCGGCGTGGTTCTCGACGATCGCCGCGAACCGGTCCATCGTCTCGCGGTCCGCCGCGCTCGGATCCGCGGACAGGTCCGTCTGCTGGGTCGGGTCCGTCGGGCGGGCGTACAGTTCGACGGCGCCGGTGTCGACGTTCTCGATGTAGGTCCGGTCGCGGTCGCGCACGCTGACGAGCAGGTCGCCGTCCGCCAGCGACCGCGGGATGGGCTGGGCCGTCACCTCCTCGCCCCGGACGGTCACCGAGACGATCGGCTCGTCGGCCGGGTCCTCGCCGTCCCGGACCGGACCGACCAGCGACTCGCCGGTCCACGCCGGCGGCGCGTCGACGCCGAAGAGGTCGGCCACGGTCGGCGGGATCGCGTCGAGGCCGACCTGCCCCTCGATCCGCCGGCCCGCGGTGCCGGGCGCGTTGACGATGAGGGGGACGTGAATGAGCTCGTCGTAGAGCTTCGGGTAGTGGGCGAGGTGGCCGTGTTCCTGGAACTCCTCGCCGTGGTCGCCCGCGAGGACGATCGCCGTCTCGTCGGCGACCCCGGCCCCGGAGAGCGTCTCGAGCAGGCGGCCGATGCTCGCGTCGACCTGCCGCACCGCGGCCTGATAGAGGGTTCGCAGCTCCCGCAGGGTCCGGTCGCCGACTTCCCAGCCGAGCCCGGTCCGGGTGTGTGCGTGGATCATCCGATGGGTGCCGACGAGCCCGTCGGAGACCTCGCGGATGTACCGGGGCGCCGGAACGTACGGCGTGTGCGTGTCCATGTAGTGGATCCACAGGAAGAACGGCGCGTCCGTGTCCTCGATGAACGCGGTGGCGGCGTGTTCGACGTCGAACATCCGGGAGGTGTCGAGGAACGGCCGGTCGTCCGTCTCGCCGCGGACCCACGACCCGAGCCGGCGGACCGGCGCGGTCGCGAGCTGGATCCAGGCCTCGACGGTGGGATGGGTCGCCAGGTACCGGCTGTAGATGCTCGAGCCGACGCTGGCGACGAAGGGCTCGAACTCGTCGAACCCGTCGTCGTAGTCCCAGTGGGAGGTGAGAAAGCCGTTCGCGGCGTTGAAGCCGCCGGTCGCGACGTCGGCGTCCGAGAGGATCTCCGCGAGGGTCGGGACTCCCGAGACGCCGATCCGGCCGGTGTCGGCGAACACCGGCCTGGAGGCGAGGATCGAGGGGAACGAGAAGGGCGTCCAGTTGCCGGTCGCGAACGCCCGCTCGAAGACCGTCCCGTCGTCGGCAAGCGAGTCCATCACCGGCGTGTGGCGACTCGCGTCGTAGGGGCCGATCGCGTCGGCACGCAGCGAGTCGACCGTGATGAGCACGACGTTGGATGGCGATGTGTTCGATCCCATACTCGGCTGGCGGTGGTGTGGTCCTCGATCCGCGCCGTCGAGGGGCGGCGGGGGTTCGAGACCGGGTCCGAATCGCTCCGCACGGAGCACGTCGATCCGCACGGGACCCGACCCGGCGCCCCCACGCTGGTAACTAAACGGTCAATTGCGGCCTTTATACTTTCGATACCGACGACGGCGGTCGATCACGACTGGAGCACCGGATCGGCGCGTGTCCGGACCGTCGGGGCGGCCGATGCTGAGTAACCGATTAGTCAGCGAGAACGACCGTGTCGACGTACTCCTCGACGGCCGCTCGTGCGGTCTCGAGGGCGGTCTGCTCGTCGAGCACGACCGCGCGCGTTCGGGCGCCGTCGACCACGGTCAACAGGGTGCGTGCGGTGTGTTCCGGGTCGACGTCCGCGAAGACGCCCTCCTCGATCCCGTGGCCGATCACCGTCTCAAGCAGGTAGCGGATGTACTCGTCGTTCTGCTGGAACCGCTCGCGGAACGTCTCGTTGTACGGCGCCTGGCTCCGCATCTCGAGCATCGCGACCAGGAGTCCGTGGTGGTCCCCCGGTTCGACGATCAGCTGGTCGAGGAGGAGCCGAAGCCGCCGTTCCGGATCGGTCGTCTCGACCTCGTGAACCGCCTCGCGGAAGCGCTCGAGCAGGAAATCGAGAAACGCCGCGAGCAACTCCTCCTTCGTATCGTAGTGGTAGTGGATCGCGGCCGTCGATTTGCCGTACTCGTCGGCGATCCGCTGCATCGTGAGCCCCGCGTAGCCGTGCTCGTGGAGGGCGCGATAGGTGGCGCGCATGATCGCCTCGTCGATCTCCGAGGTCCGTCGATCCGGCGGCTCCGCCATACCTTCGTTCGCTCGTTCCGGGTGTATAACTGTTGTGACCACTCCCGAAAACGTAACCGACTCGTCAGTCCGGTCGAGGTGACGTCGGCGACCGCCTCGACTCCGCTTCTCGGCGCGTGGGGCCGGTCACACGCCCTTCCGGTCGAGCGCCGTCCGATCGGCGGCCGGGATCGATCCGCGAAGTGGTCGTTCCACAACCCTTTTGACTGACTAGTCAGTAAATACGATAGTACCCGCGAGAGCCCTCCCGCGCGATCGGCGTCCGTCGCCGGATCGGGACCGGGGTCGGGCCGGGCCGGGCCGGGTCGGCTCGGGAGCGCTCGAACCGGCACGACCCGGAAACGGATCGGCCCGGCATAACCCGGTTATCCGGTATACACCGGCAGACCCGACATACTCGGCATAACTCGGGATGACCCGGCACCGCAAGACGCGGGCCGAGCCCGGATCGCGAAGTCGGAGGGACCGAGGTGACGATGTTCACAGGGACGATACGACATACCGATACCGAACGATCGACGGAGCGCACGACGAGGAGCCGACCGGATCGGCAGCCGTCCCGACGAACCGGGACGCGGCCGGCGGGGTGGCGCTGATGGGCATCGGTTCGACCATCGATTCCCTGTTCAAGGGCCCCGACGACCTGGACCTCACCGAGGGCGGGATCGGGTGGCCGCTGTTTTACCTCTCGCTGCCGATCGTGGTGATGAACCTCTTCCAGACCGCCTACAACCTGGCGGACACCTTCTGGCTCGGGCAGTTCGACACGACCGCGCTCGCGGCGATCAGCTTCGCGTTCCCGATGGTCTTCCTGCTCATCTCGCTGGCGCTCGGGCTGTCGGTGGCCGGGAGCGTGCTGGTCGCCCAACACGTCGGCGCCGGCCGGACCGACCGGGCCGAGTACGCGGCCTCACAGACGATGAGCTACGCCGTGATCGCGTCGGTGATGCTCGGCGCCGTCGGGGTCCTGTTCGTCGACGAGTTCCTCGTGTTGTTGGGCGCGAGCGACGCGATCGCCCCGCTCGTGGAGTCGTATATGCGCGTCTTCTCGGCCGGGCTCGTCTTCGTCTTCGGCTTCGCGGTCTTCGTCGCGCTGATGCGCGGCTACGGCGACACCGTGACGCCGATGTACGTGATGGCCGGCTCCGTCGTCCTCAACGTGCTGCTCGACCCGATCCTCATCTTCGGGTTCACCGGGAACCCGCTGTTCGAGGCGCTCGGCGCCGAGGGGATCCAGGCGTGGCTGTTCGCGGCGACCGGATACGCCGGATCCGGGATCGAGGGGGCGGCGATCGCCACCGTCTTCTCGCGTGCGCTCGCGCTGGTCGTCGGACTGGTGATCATGTTCGGCGGCACTCGCGGCGTCCGGATCCGGCTCGGACAGATGGCTCCCGACCGCGCGTTCGCCCGCAAGGTGTTCGACATCGGCGTGCCGGCCTCGGTCGAGGGAACCGCGCGGTCGCTGTCGATCAACCTGCTGCTGTTCGTCATCGCGGCGTTCCCCGAGACGGTCGTGGCGGCGTACGGCATCGGGACGCGGATCTTCTCGGTCGTCTTCCTGCCGGCGCTGGCGGTCTCGCAGGGGATCGAGACGATGACCGGCCAGAACATCGGCGCCGGCAAGCCCGACCGGGCGGCGGCGACGAACCACTTCGGCGCGCGGGCGATGTTCTACGTGTTGACCGGCGTCGGGGCGATCACGCTGGTCGCGGCCCGGCCGATCGCCGCGGTCTTCACGACCGATCCCGCCGTCATCGCGGAGAGCGCGACGTTCCTGCGGTACTCCGCGGTCACCTTCGGGTTCATCGGCGTGATGCGGGCCTACACGGGCGGGTTCCGCGGCGCCGGGAAGACGCTCATCGCGGCGGTGGTCTCCGTGATCACCCTCGGCGCCATCCGGCTGCCCGTCGCCTGGATCGGGGCGGCGGCGATCGGCTCCGTCGGACTGTGGGTCTCCTTCGCCGTCTCGAACGTCGCCGGCGGGATCATCGCGTACCTCTGGTTCGGCCGCGGCACCTGGCGGGACGGCGCGATCACCGACCGGGGCGTCACCGACGACGTGGGGTCGGCGAGCGATACGGGCTCGGCAGCTGACACGAGCTCGGCAACCGACACGAGCCCGGCAACCGACATCGACTCCGCGACCGACGTGGAGCCGACGACCGACTGAGACGCCAGCCGGCTGCGACGACGACGCTTTGGCCGGTCGGTTCTCCCAGCCGGTCGTTCCGGTTTCTCCCAGCCGATCGTTCCGGTTCGCGTGGCTTTATGGCCCGTCGAGCCCAACGATCGGCGATGGCAGACGTACTCGTTATCGGCGGCGGACCGGCCGGACTGACCGCGGCGCTGTTCGCCGCGAAGAACGGACTCGAGGCCGCCGTCTTCGACACCGACGGGACCTGGATGCACAAGGCACACCTGTTCAACTACCCCGGCATCGGCTCGATCGACGGGTCGGTCTACATCGAGACGCTCCGCGATCAGGTCGCCGACTTCGGCGTCGAGCGCCACCAGGGGACCGAGGTGACGGACGTCTCGGCGGACGGCGACGGCTTCGTCGTCGACGCCGGCGGCGAGAGCCACGAGGCCGACTACGTGGTGCTGGCGACCGGCGCGAACCGCGATCTGGCCGAGTCGCTCGGCTGTGACTTCGACGGGGACGTCGTCGACGTCGACGTGACGATGGAGACCTCGGTCGAGAACGCCTACGCGACCGGCGCGATGGTCCGCGCCGAGGAGTGGCAGGCGGTCATCTCCGCCGGCGACGGCGCGGCCGCCGCCCTCAACATCCTCAGCGAGGAGAAGGGCGAGCACTACCACGACTTCGACGTGCCGGCCGACGCGGACGAGCTCTTCGGCTCGCTCGTCGAGGAGTAACGCGGCGACCTGCCGACGGCGGACCCCTCGTCCACAACGCCCCGTCCACCGCTTGACGCATCGTCCAGAACTACGCGGAGTCGCTTGTCCCCAGCTCGAACCCGATCGACCGATCTCGATCTCGCGTTCTCGTCATCTGAGTATCAATTTAGATAATTTGAAGCCATATTTTATATAGTAGTGCTGCTTCCGTTCAAGCGTCAGTTGCCGGGTGGGGACCGATCACGTCGCGATCCGGCCTGGGCACACAATTATGAACTTGAACGATCTCAAGGCCCTGTTTACGGAGGATCGAGCGGTCTCACCCGTTATCGGCGTGATTCTGATGGTGGCGATCACCGTCATCCTCGCCGCGGTGATCGGCACGTTCGTGCTGGGTATGGGCGACGACCTGCAGAACAACCAACCGACCGCGAGCTTCAATATGGACTTCGAGGCAGGCGGAACAGTGACGATCAGTCACGCCGGCGGCGATACGATCTCGGGTGACGATTCCGTGACGGTAACCGCGACCGGTGATGGGCTAAGTGATGGCGGATCCTGGAGTACACCCATCACTGCTGGGGATTCTAAACAATTCAACTCAGCTGCGAGTGTTGATGGTAGTCAAGCATGGACCGGCCAAACGGTCAGCGTGAACTGGGAGTCGGCCGATGGAACCTCGTCCGCTCAGCTGGGAGCACAGCAGGCGCCTGACAACTCCTAATCAATAATGAATCTGAAAAAATTCCTCGAGGACGACCGCGCCGTCTCGCCGGTCATCGGCGTGATCCTGATGGTAGCGATCACGGTGATCCTGGCGGCAGTCATCGGTACGTTCGTTCTCGGAATGGGCGATGACCTGCAGAACAACCAGCCGACCGCGAGCTTCGACTTCAACTTCAACGCCGGCAATTCCGGATCGGTGACGATCAGTCACGCCGGTGGTGACCCGGTCGACGGCACGAGCGACTCCGTCACGATCACGACGAGCGGCGGTGACAACGATCTCAATAACGAACCGGTCGACTGGAACGCAGAGATATCTGCCGGATCGTCGAAAACCGTCTCGATCAGCGGCGGGACTTGGAACGGCGAAACGGTCGCGGTGAACTGGGAGTCCGCCGATGGCAGCTCCTCCGCGACGCTCGGTTCACAAACTGCGCCGACGCCATAAGCACTACCCCGACGGTTCTTTTTAGGCAATCGTCGTCCGTCTCGTAATCTCTTTTGAATGAGCGACGAGACGGCGTCTATTGCTACACACGTCGATTCGTCGGCGTCGCTCTCCTCACTCCTGTCGTTCTTGATGCGCGGCGAGTCGTTGATGTGCGTCCGCGATCTCCTCGACGGCGACGACGAACCGCCACACGAGGTACAGGAGGACGAGTCCGAGCACCGGGATCAACCCCAGGAGGATCTGGCCGGCGATGATCAGCGCGTAGCCGATGATCAGTACCGAGAGGAGGGCGATGACGGGAAGCCATCGTCGTGAGTTCGGGGGAGGGGACCTATCGGACATCGTTCGCCGATTCCGGGCGAGCGACTTCAACGTTGTGAGATCCGTTCCCACGGTATTGTTCGGATATTGAATGACCGTCGAGCCCAGTCCATTCAGGCCGCCCGGATGTGGGACGGTCTCGATCGAAGATCGACTTTGAGCATCGTGCTATCATAACCCTCGAATTTCGGAGGAAAAACGGGCGAAAGTATCAAATTCGATATTTTGAAGCATTCATTTATATACTTACGACGCCGATATTCAGTTGTCAGCCGCTGGGAGGAGGGGGCCGAACGGTATGGTCCGACCATCCCAGGACTGCAATCAAACTATGAACCTGAACGATCTTAAGACCCTGTTTACCGAGGACCGAGCTGTCAGCCCCGTGATCGGCGTGATTCTGATGGTGGCGATCACCGTCATCCTCGCGGCGGTCATCGGCACGTTCGTCCTGGGAATGGGCGACGACCTGCAGAACAACCAGCCCACCGCGAGCTTCAATATGGACTTCGACGCTTCGAACGGTGTGACGATCAGCCACGCCGGCGGTGACACAATTGACGGGACCAGCGATACGGTGACCATTGCCGCGACTGGAGGCGACGACCTTGATCCTGCTGGAGGTGCTACTGCAGGCAATACTGTCGACTGGGGCGAGTCAATCTCTGCCGGAAGCAGCATTGACATCGTCAATGCAGACAGTAATTGGGCCGGCGAAACCGTCTCCGTGAACTGGGAGTCCGCAAACGGCGACTCCTCGGCACAGCTGGCCTCGCGAACCGCGCCGAACAACTAGGTCCCCTCTGCGGCCCTCCCGGCTTCGATCCGGCACGGTGCCGGAGCGCTTTTTAAGTACCCGACCCTGCACTCGGTATGAGCGTCGACCGCATCCTTCTCACGAACGACGACGGGATCGACACCGTCGGGTTTCGCGCGCTGTACGACGCCCTCGAGCCGGCCTACGACGTCGTCGCCGTGGCCCCCGCCGCCGACCAGAGCGCCGTCGGCCGCTCGATCTCCCAGGACGTGGTCGTCCACGACCACGAGCTCGGCTACGCCGTCGAGGGCACGCCGGCCGACTGCGTCGTCGCCGGCCTCGGCGAGCTCGTCCACGACGCCGACGCCGTCGTCTCGGGCTGCAACAAGGGCGCGAACCTCGGCGAGTACGTCCTCGGCCGGTCCGGGACCGTCTCGGCCGCCGTCGAGGCCGCCTTCTTCGATGTCCCCGCGATCGCGACCTCGATGTACGTGCCGGGCGGCGACGACTGGTGGGAGCTCGAGCCCGACCCGGAGCACTTCGCACACGCCGCCCGCGTGACGCGCTACCTCGTGGACAACGCGGTCGACGCCGGCGTCTTCGACCACGCCGACTACCTCAACGTGAACGCCCCGATGGCGGACGGCGAGTCCGGCCCGCCGCCGACCGAGCACGCCACGATCGCCGTCACCGAACCCTCGACGCTCTACGAGATGGACGCCGAGTGGGACGCCGAAACCGGCGATATCACGCTCCACGACCGGATCTGGGACCGGATGCGGACCGGCGACGTTCCCGACCCCGAGGGAACCGACCGCCGGGCGATCGTCGAGGGCCGCGTGTCGGTCTCACCGCTGTCGGTCCCGCACGCCTCCGAGCACCACGAGGCGCTCGACGGGCTCGCGACCGCCTACGGCTCCGAAAACGACCCCGAACCGATCGCCGACGCCGGATCCGGCGCCGGCGGCGACTGAGTCCGAGAAAAGGGCGATCGATCGACGACAACGGGACGAACCTACGACGTTCTTTCCCGTCGCGGATCCCCCCGCGTCGCGAACCTACTCCTCGTCGCTGACGGTGACCTGCGCCTCGCGGATCACCGACTCGCCGAGCTCGTAACCGGGCTGGAACACCTCGGCGATCGTGCCCGCGGGCTGGTCGCTGTCGACCCGGAGCATCACCTGATGGCGGGTTGGGTCGACCTCGGTGCCCGGGTCCGGCTCGATGGGCTCGACGTTCTCGTCCTCGAGCACCCGGTCGAACTCCTCGAGGGTGGACTCGACGCCCGGCCGGATGTCGGCGCCCTCCTCCTGCTCGAGCGCGCGCTGGAGGTTGTCCCGAACGGGGAGGATCCGCTCGATCAGGTCCTCGGCGGCGCGCTCCTTGATGGACTCCTGTTTCCGCTTCGCGCGCTGTTTGTAGTTCTGGAAGTCGGCCTGCTTGCGCTTGAGCCGGTCGGTGAGATCCTCGATCTCCGCGGCCTGCTCGTCGGTCTTGGCCTCGAGCTCGGCAACACGCTCCTCGAGCTCCGCGACCGCCTCGGCGAGCTCCGCCGCGCCCTCGGCGTCGAGGTCGGCGACCCGGTCGGCAAGCGTCGGCTCGGCGTCAGCGTCGACTTCGTCCCGGGTTCCGGCGTCCGCGGACCGATCCGCGGCATCGGCCGTCTCGCCCCCGGACGCGTCGGCGTCGGTCTCGGAACCGGAACGTCCGTCCTCGAACTCGATCGCTTCGGCGTCGTCCTCGCTCATACCCGATCCGAGGCCGTCGGCGGGCATAAGGCTTGCAGAAACGGTCGAACGCGGCTCGGCGACGAACCGGCGCCGCGTCGCGCCGGTCGCTTTCGCCGGTTTATAATCGGCCGGGACCGAACCGGGCGGTATGACCGCGCCGAACCGGAACACGCTGTGGGCGACGGCGATCGTCGACGAGCTGGCGAGCGCCGGCGTCTCGGCGGCCGTCGCCTCCCCGGGCAGTCGCTCGACGCCGCTGACGTTGGCCTTCGCCCGTCACGAGGACGTCCACGTCTTCTCCCAGCTCGACGAGCGCTCCGCGGCCTTCTTCGCGCTCGGCCGCGCGCGTCGCACCGGCGAGGTGACGCCGCTTGTGTGTACCTCCGGCACTGCCGCCGCGAACTACCACCCGACGGTGATGGAGGCCGACCAGGGGCGCGTCCCGCTGTTGGCGCTCACCGCCGACCGACCGCCGGAGCTGCGCGATTCCGGGGCCAATCAGACCGCCGACCAGGAGAAGCTCTACGGCGACGCCGTCCGGTATTATAAGGACCTCCCGGAGCCCGCCGCGACCGACCGGGCGCTCGCCTCGGTGCGGACCACCGTCGCCCGGGCGATCGCGGCCGCGGAGGGAACCGACCCCGGGCCCGTCCACCTCAACGTCCCGTTCGCGAAGCCCCTCGAGCCGACCCCGGTCCCGGGCGACGTGCCGGCGGACCTCGACCCGGCCGCCGAGGCCGGGCGCGAGGGCCCCTACGTCGCGACGACCGGCGGCGCGACCCGACTCGACGACCGCGACCTGCGCGCGCTCGCCGACGCGCTCGCGACCGACCGCGGCCTGATCGTCGCCGGCCCGGCCGATCCGCCGGGGCTCGACGCCGAGGCGGTCACGGCGCTGTCGCACGCCACCGGCCACCCGATCCTCGCGGACCCCCTCTCGGGGCTCCGGTTCGGCGGCCACACCCGGGTCGCGCCCGTGATCGGGGGCTACGACGCGTACCTGTCGGCGGATCTCGCGGGGGACTCGACTCCCGAGTGGCGCGATCCCGAGGTCGTCCTCCGGCTCGGCGCCGCGCCGACCTCGAAGTCGCTGCGCAAGTACCTCACCGAGACGGGCGCCGACCAGTACGTCGTCGACCCGGTCGGCCGCTGGCGGGAGGCCGAGTTCGCCGCGACCGACCTCGTCGTCGCCGAGCCGAACCGCCTCTGCGGCGACCTCTCGCGGCTCGTCGGCGCGGCCGGCCGTGGCGGACTGGCCGGTGGGTCGAGTCCGTCCGGCGGGTCCGGTGACTTCGGTGGAGCCGAGGACTCCGACGGCGACGCCTTCACCGATCAGTGGGAGCGTGCCGATGCGGCGGCGTTCTCGGCCCTGTCGGCTGCGGACGCGTTCCACGAGGGGCGGGTGATCGAGACGCTGCTTCCGGAGCTTCCCGACCCCGCGACGCTGTTCGTCTCCAACTCGATGCCGGTTCGGGATCTCGACCGGTTCGGCCGCCCGGGGGCCGCGAGCCTCACCGTCTGCGGAAACCGCGGCGTCTCCGGGATCGACGGGATCGTCTCGAGCGCGCTCGGGGCCGGGTCGGCGACGACGGACGACCTCACGCTCCTCGTCGGCGACCTCGCCCTCCATCACGACTCGAACGGACTGCTCGCGCTCGACCGGTGTGACGTCGACGCGACGATCGTCGCGGTCAACAACGACGGCGGCGGGATCTTCCACGAGCTGCCGATCGAGGAGTACGACCCCGAGTTCACGGAGTGGTTTAAAACTCCCCACGGGATCGAGTTCGAAACGCTCGCGGAGCAGTACGACCTGGAGCACGTGTCGGTGGACGCCCGCGACGGGGAGAACGCGAGCGAGAGCATCGCGGCGGCCTACCGGGAGTCGTTGGCCGGGGACGGGAGCACCCTGATCGAGGTGCGCGTCGACGCCGAGTCGAGCCATCGGGTTCGTGAGCGACTCGGTGAGAAGGCGACGGCCGCGGCGCTGTCGGCGATCGAGGAGTGAATATATAACGGGCCGATGGGCCTCACTGGCGGAGTATATAAAAGGACGGCCGAGTCGGCGGCGACTCCGACCGTCAGCGGATGCCGCCTCAGTCGTCGGCGGTTGCAGCCTCGGCGTCGGCCGTCTCCACGTCGGTGAGCTCGCCGGCGCGCTCCAGCTCCGTGAGGTACTCGTCGGCGTCGATGGCCGCCTTGCTGCCCATCCCGGCCGCGGTGACCGCCTGCTGGTAGTGGAAGTCGACGACGTCGCCGGCGCCGAACAGCCCCTCGACGCCGGTTTGGGTCTGGCCGCCGCCCGCGCCGTCCGCGGTCTGCAGGTAGCCCGCGTCGTCGAGCTCGACGCCGGTGTCCTCGAGGTAGTCGGTGTTCGGGGTGTGGCCGATGGCGAAGAACACGGCGCCGACGTCGAAGTCGTACTCCTCGACCTCGTCGGCGGTCGCGGGGTCCGTCAGCTTCTCCGTGGGGTGGCCGTCGGGGTGTTCGACCAGGGTGACGTGGTCGATGCCCGCCTCGGGCGTGCCGTGGAGCTCGGTGACCTCGGTGTTCCGGAGGATCTCGATCTCGCCGTCGTCGACCTTCTCCATCACGCGGTCGATCCACACGTCCTCGGCGCGGAACTCCTCGCGTCGGTGGGCGATGTAGACGGTGTCGGCGAACTTCGTCAGGAAGTTCGCCTCCTCCATCGCGGCGTCGCCGCCGCCGACCACGAGCATGTCCTCCCCGCGGAAGAAGGCGCCGTCGCAGGTGGCACACGTCGAGAGGCCGTAGCCCATCAGCTCGTCCTCGCCGGGGATCCCGAGCGTCCGGGCGGAAGCCCCCGACGCGGCGATGAAGGCGTCGCAGGTGTAGACGTCGCCGTTCGTCAGCGTCACGCGGAAGGGCCGGTCCGAGTCATCGACCGACTCGACGACGCCGTTCTTCGTCTCGGCGCCGAACTTCCGGGCCTGTTCCTTCATGTTGTTGATCAGGTCGGGCCCGGAGATCCCCTCCGGGAAGCCCGGATAGTTCTCCACGTCGGTCGTCAGCGTGAGCTGCCCGCCCGGCTCGTCGCCCTCGAGAATGAGGGGGTCGTTGTTCGCCCGCGCGGCGTAGATTCCGGCGGTGAGACCGGCGATCCCGGTCCCGGCGATGATGAGCCGTCGGTGATCGACTGCGTCCTCGCTCATACCGGATCGTAGTCGATCGGGGCGTATGTAGGTTGCGCTGTGGGGTCGTTCGGGGCCTCGGAAGCCGACTCCCGACGCACGAGTCCTCGCTCCGTCTTCCTCGACGAGGTCGCGATCAGTTCTCCTCGACGGGATCGTGATCAGTTCCCCTCGACGAGGTCGCGATCAGTCCTCCGCGACGAGGTCGCCGCCCCGCTCCCGCCAGTCGGTCAGGCTCCCCTCGTAGATGTGGACGTCCTCGAAGCCGATCCACCGGAGCGCGACGTAGGTGTGGGAGAGCCGCCGTGCGGTGTTACAGTAGAGCACGACCGGCCGATCCGGCGTGATCCCGCGCTCGGCGAACCGGTCGCGGAGCTCCGACTTCGATCGGAACCCGCGCGTGTCGGGGTCGACCGCCTCCGTCCAGTCGAACCTGGCGGCGCCCGGAAGGTGGCCCGCCGCGTACTCGTCGGCGTCCCGCGTGTCGACGAAGACGACGTCGTCCCCGGGCGACTCGAGGAGCGAAACGACGTCGTCGTAGCCAATGATCGGCGAGTCGGGCCCCTCGACGCGCATCGGTTCGACCGCCACCGGGTCGGGCGCGACCGGCTCGTTCTCGACCGGGTCCGGGGGCGCCGAGTCGGCTCGTTTCCAGGCGCTGAAGTCGCCGTCGAGCAGGTGGACGTCCTCGAACCCGTAGACGAGCGCGGTCACCAGGAACCGGGCCGCGAAGACGCCGTTCGTGTCGTCGTAGGCGACGATCGTGTCGGACCGGTCGATCCCGACCTCGCCGAGGAGGTCCGCGAACGCCGCAGCACCCGGCAGCGTGCCGGCGTCCGGCCCCTCCCGATCGCGGAACGTGTCGAAGGGAACGTTCACCGCGCCGGGCACGTGGCCCATCGCGTCGTACTCCCAGGCGTCGCGGACGTCGACGACGCGAACGGTCGGGTCGTCGAGCCGGTCGGCCAGCCGGGCGATCGGGACGACGATCCCGGCCGCCGAATCCGCGACGTCGCTCGATTCGGCGCCGGAATCGGCCGCGCCGGGGCCGCCGCCAGAACCGTTTGTCTCGGTCATCGGCGGTCCTTCTCGCTCCGGGTAGTTGATTCCGCGGGCTGGTCGCGATGCCGCCGCCGGTTTTCGATGCCGGCAACCAATGCCTGGAAACGTCGTGACGCCGCGATCGGCTGCGGTTATGACGGTCAGCGACGCCGGAAGCGAGGACGGAGACGGAAAGTATTGCCACCGATCCGAACGAGAGGCGGGTATGTCCGTGGTGTTGGGTACCTTATAGGATGAGGCCCAATGGTGGACTGCTATGGGAGATTCCGATTACGCGAACGACGTGCTCGTCTCCGCCGACTGGGTGGAAGCCCGGTTGGACGAGTTCGAAAGCGCCGACTCCGACCTGCGACTCGTCGAGGTCGACGTCGACACCGAGGCCTACGACGAGGCGCACGCGCCTGGGGCGATCGGCTTCAACTGGGAGAGCCAGCTTCAGGACCAGACGCAGCGGGACATCCTCGAGAAGGAGGACTTCGAGGCGCTGCTTGGCGACCACGGGATCAGCGACGACTCCACGGTCGTGCTCTACGGCGACAACTCCAACTGGTTCGCCGCCTACGCCTACTGGCAGTTCAAGTACTGGGGCCACGACGACGTCAAGCTGCTCGACGGCGGCCGCGAGTACTGGATCGAGAACGACTATCCGACCACCGACGAGGTCCCGAGCCATCCGGAGACGGACTACGAGGCCGGCGGCCCCTACGAGACGATCCGCGCGTACCGCGACGACGTCGAGAAGGCGATCGACCGCGGGATCCCGCTTGTCGACGTCCGCTCGCCCGAGGAGTACCGCGGCGAGATCCTCGCGCCGCCGGGACTCCAGGAGACCGCCCAGCGCGGCGGCCACGTCCCCGGCGCGAAGAACATCTCGTGGGCGGCCGTGACCAACGACGACGGCACGTTCAAGACCCGCGAGGAGCTCGAGGAGCTGTACGCCGCCGAGGACATCGACGGCGACGAGACGACGATCGCCTACTGCCGCATCGGCGAGCGCTCCTCGGTCGCGTGGTTCGCACTCCACGAGCTGCTCGGCTACGAGGACACCGTCAACTACGACGGCTCCTGGACCGAGTGGGGCAACCTCGTCGACGCGCCGATCGAGACCGGCGACGGCGAGTGAGCGTCGACGGAAGCGCCCTGAGACGAACCGACAACGGGACACGTTAAGTCGGTCCGCGACCGTATTTTTCTCCATGACCGCAGCCGACGTGCTCGAGACCGTCCAGTCCGATCTCGCGACCGAACTCTCCAGGCTCGGCTCCTCGAAGGCGCTGTACGCCGCCACCGAGGGCGAGCTCGAGGCCGACCGCGTCCTCGAGGCGGCCGCGGAAGCGGAGCGGGCCGCGGCCGAGACGTTCTCGGCGTGGGCCGACGACGAGTCCAACGCGGACGCCCGCGAGGTCTTCGAGTCGATCGCCGCGGACGAGCGGGCGCACGCCGAGCGCGTCCGCGAAGAGCTCGACGGGGAGAAGGTAAGCGATCCCGGCGCCGTCGGCGCCGAGGAGGCCCACGATCTCGCGATTCCCGCTCATCTCCGGTCGATCGACGGGACGGTCGAGCGGGCGGGCGCGTTGCTGGGCCGGATCCTCGTCGCCGACGAGTCGAAGTCCCAGTACGTGGGCTACTTCGTCGGCGACGCCGACCCGCAAACGGCCGGCGTCTTCCGCGATCTCCGCGGCGATCTCGACGGCCAGCGCGAGCGCGCGCTCGAGCTGCTCGAGACCGTCTGTGCGGACGAAGCGGACTGGGAAGCCGCGACCGAAGCGGCCGCTAAGGTCGTCCGCGTCGCCTACGAGGAACACGTCGAGACCCTCGAGTCGCTCGGCGTGGATCCGAAGCCGGTCTGCTGATCGCCGGTCGAAGCCGGTCTGCTGATCCGCCGGCCGGAAGTCCGACGTCCGACGCCGACCCGTCGGTTCAAAAACCACGAACCGTTAAGTGGCCGACGGCGTCATATCGTCGTATGACACGACGTTCGGTTCGTGGGGCGATCTGGGGGATCGTCCTCGTGATAGCAATCGTGGGTGCGGCCGGAGTGGTCGTCGGGGAGGTACAGAACACGTCCGTCACCGTGAGCGGGACGGATCTCGCGTCGGGCGACACCGTTCGGGTCGACCAACATCCCACGGTCGACGTCTCGATCGAGGCGGACACGGCGATCGAGCTCGTGGAGGTCCGCGTCAACGGGAAAATTGAGAAGTCCTTCGAGCCGGGATCCCAGTCGTTCTCGGAGTCGATGAACCTCGAGATGGACGACGGCGAGAACACCCTCCGGATAGTCGTCAACGCCGGCGGGACGAGCACCTACGAGGCGACGGTGCACAAGGACAGCACCAGCCCGTACCTGGAGTACACGTCACCGTTCGCGACGCCCGACCTCTCCTCGCCGCCGGAGAGCACGACCGTTAGCAACGCCCGGACGACGCTGTCGGCGGACATCGTCGACGAGTTCGGCGTGGAGACGATCGAGATCGAGCGCCGATACGACTACACGTTCGCGGGACAGGGCGAGACGAGCCGCGAGTCCTATCAGATAACCAACCCTGACGGGTCCTTCTCACAGGAGGTCTTCCTCGGCGACGGGGAGAACCAGATCGAAGCCACGTACACCGACGAAGCCGGGAACAAACGCGTCCACGAGTTCGTCCTCTACGTGGACGACACCCAGCAGCCGACGATGGACCTGACGGTTCCCGAGCGAACGGGAACCGACGAGGTCCGCGTGCAGGGGACCGTCTCGGACAACGTGAAGCTCGACCGCGTCGAGCTCGAGGGGCCGACCGGGTCGACGACGCAGGTGCTCCAGTCGACGCACGCCGAGCCGAACCGCGACCGGCTCTCGGCCGAGATCAATCAGGTCGTCTCGCTCAACGAGGGCGAAAACGACATCACCATCACGGCGACCGACACGGCCGGAAACACCGTCGAGCGCGAGTACACCATCGTGTACGACCGCGCGATCGACCCACGCGTCACGATCGATTCCGAGCGCACGACCGTCGAGAACGGTACGGTTTCGGTCGTCGGCCGCATCGACCGCGGGGAGATCGGCAGCGTGACGATGGAGTCCGTGGATCCGGAGACGGAGGAGATCATCGACATCACGCGCGTCTACGGCGGCGACGAGACCACCAGCCGGGTCGACATCGACCACCAGCTGTCGGCCGCGGACGGCGAGACGCAGGTGCGCGTCATCGTCACTGACTCGCAGGGCGACCAACACACGGAGACGTTCAGCGTGGGCTCGGGCGGCGGCTCCGCGA
Organism: Halopenitus persicus; assembly: GCF_900107205.1. Taxonomy (GTDB): domain Archaea; phylum Halobacteriota; class Halobacteria; order Halobacteriales; family Haloferacaceae; genus Halopenitus; species Halopenitus persicus. The sequence continues at coordinate 59,203 of NZ_FNPC01000005.1, forward strand.
GCACCGACGGCGGTGCGTCCACGCAGTCCACCCCGGACGATTCGGCGGCCCTGACCGAGGACGTCTCGGATGCGTCCGACGGCGGGTCGGACGCCGGAGCGTCCTCGACGACCGAGGACGGATCCGGCGCTGCGGACGGGTCGTCGGACGACGGGGAGTCCGATTCGGGAGCGAACGACGACGCGGGCACGTCGGACGGGTCCGGGTCGAACGGCGGCGACGGAGCGAACGAGACGTCCGGGTCGATCCCCGGCTTCACCGTCGTGACCGCGCTGCTCGCGTTCGTCCTGATCGGCGCTCGCCTCCGTCGGACCGAGTGAGGATCGGAGGCTACACGATGTCCGACCGACCGACGCCGACCCGACGGCGATTCGTGCTGGCGGGAGCCGTGCCGTCAGTCGTCGGACTGGCCGGTTGCTCGGCGCTCGAGGCCGAGGACCTCGGCGCCGATCAGGGAGACGCCGACGCCGACACGGAGACGGAGCGACCGCCGACCGAGCAGTCGCCGCCCGAACGCGCGTTCAGCGCGACCTTCGACGACGGCGTCGGCGACTGGACCGGCGACGTCGACGCGATCGAGTCCACCGACGAGGCAGCTCGGGGGGGCGGCGCGGTCCGGATGCGCTCCGAGGCTCAGGAGATCGAGCTTCCCATCCCCGAGACCACGGTCGACCGGTACTCCATTTGGTGGCGGGTCGAGGAGGAGGTTAACGACGTCCGCTTCGAGTTTCGGGGACCGGACGGTCGCGTCGGGTTCGGCGCGGAGGTCCGGACCGGCACCAACGGGCTGACGGTCGTCGTGAACCCCGAGACCGACTCCGGCGCCGCGAGCGACCTGCTGTCGAGCGCGGTCCGGCCGGGGAACTGGTACCAGATAACCTTCGACGCCGTCGACTTCGAGGCGGAGCGATTCGACGCCGCCCTCGCCGACGTGGGGGACAGCGAGCTCATCCGGATGACCCAGTCGTTCCGGTCCCCGATCGACGCGGTCGCCGCGCTGACCGTGCGGTCCCAGCGGGGCGACGCCGTCATCGTGGACGACGTCGTCGTCGGGCGCGACGGATGAGGTGAACGGGCGGCGTGAGCGACCCTCCTCGCCGGAAGCCGGTGACCGCCATCCCGACGGGCGACCGGAAACCCGTCCGTCCCACACGCTGCGCGTGCGGCACGCCTTTGTGACCGCGCCGCCGATCGGTCGATATGTCCGCCGACCTCGAGGAGAAAACCGATCGCTACGAGCGAATGCTCGCTGACGCGCTGGCGGCAGCGGAGACGGTCGCCCCTGCCGGATCGCCGCTGGGCGAGGCGGCGACTGACTGCCGCGAGATGGCGGAATCGTACCTCCGAGACGGCCGGCATTTCCGTGCCGACGACGACCCGGTCAACGCGCTCGCGTCCTTCTCGTACGGCTACGGCTGGCTCGACGCCGGCGTCCGGATGGGACTGTTCGCGGTCCCGGAGGGAACGGAGCTGTTCACGACCTGAGAAGCCGTTCGTACGGGAGTGGGGTTCCGCCGCGACTCACGCCGGCTCGTCCTCGGGCGCCACGACGGATTCGATCTCCTCGACGATCTCGATCTCCCGTGCGCGGTAGGCCTCGACGAGCCGGTAACAGACCACGTAGCTCGGCACGATCGTCGCGACCGAGAGGATCACGTTCCCGACGAGCAGCCGGATCGCGATCTCGCGGCTGGCGGCGAACGAGAGCGAGGGCAGCCCCGTCAGCCCGATCGAGACGCCCTCGACCGGGCCGAGCAGCAGGACGCCGATCGCGAAGCTGACGGCGTAGACGCCGGATTTCACGAGCGGGTTGATGAGCAGCGCCGACGCGAGGAACGCGAGCTTGCTCGCGCCGTCGACGAGCCACGCCAGGAGCGCGAACACGAGGAGGCCGACGCCGAGGGTGGGCAACATCGTGACGAACACCCCGAACGAGAAGCTGCCGGCGATCTCCCGCGGCGTGTGCGTCTCGGCGAACGCGTCGTGGAGCCCCGACCGGATCCGCCGCGTCCACGCGCCCGTTCGGGATCGGATCGAGAGCATTCGCGTTCGACCCCGATAGGACGCCGGCGAGAAAGTAGTTGTCGGCGGTTCGGGGGTCACTCGGTGGGAGACCGACGTCGTGCGAGACGGAGAAGTGACGCGACTTGGCGCGGCGGTCCGGGATCACTCGAACCGGTAGGTTGGCCCCTCGGGGCCGTCCTCGACCGTGACGCCGACGTCCTCGAGCGCGTCGCGCAGCTCGTCAGCCCGCTCGTACTCGCCGGCCTCGCGGGCCGCCTCGCGGAGCTCGAGGACGAGCTCGACGAGTTCTCCCGCCAGCTCGACGTCGCCGTCCCCCGCGTCGGCACCGGCCGCGTCGAACCGAAGCCCCAGAACGGCTTCCCCCAGATCCTCGAACGTTTCGACCGCCCGGCGGAGGCCGCGGTAGTCGTACGCGACGCCATCGGACGTGTCCTCGGCGGCGTCGAGGTGGCGGTTGACCGCGTCCGTGAGCTCGAGCAGGGCGGCCGTCGCCTCCCGGACGTTGAGGTCGTCGTTCATCGCCGCCGTGAAGTCGGCCCGCGTCGTCTCGACCGCCGACCGGAGCGCCTCGTCGGACGCCTTCGCGTGCGCGTCGACCGAATCGAGAGCGGCGACCGCGCGGTCGTGGGTGCGCGAGAGCCGGTCCCAGCGCTCCTCGGCCTCCGCGATCGTCTCGTCGGTGAGCGCCTGCTCGGACCGGTAGGCCGCGCCGGCGTAGAACGTCCGGAGGACGTTGACGCCCAGTTCCTCGAGGGCGTCCGGAACGGTCCAGAAGTTGCCGATCGACGAGGACATCTTCTCGCCCTCCATCGAGAGCAGTCCCGCGTGGAGCCAGTAGCGGGCGAACGTCTCGCCGGTCGCGGCCTCCGACTGGGCGATCTCGTTTTCGTGATGGGGGAAGACGAGATCCCGGCCGCCCATGTGGACGTCGAGGGTGTCGCCGAGATGCGTCATCGACATCGCGGAACATTCGACGTGCCAGCCGGGGCGTCCCTCGCCCCAGGGCGACTCCCAGGTCTCCCCCTCGGGGAGATCGCCCTCGTGGTCGTGTTTCCGATGCTCCCTGACCGCGGCCTCGCTCACGCCGCCGGCCTTCCAGAGGGCGAAGTCGGCCGGGTGTCGCTTCTCGGCCCGCTCGTCGGGCTCGCCCTGTGCCTCCAGCTCCGCGATCTCCTGGTTCGAGAGCGCGCCGTAGTCCTCGAAGGCGGTGACGTCGAAGTAGACCGACCCGTTCGACTCGTAGGCGTAACCGGCCGCCACGAGCGACTCGACGAGGTCGATGATCTCGGGCACGTGTCCGGAGACGCGGGGGTACACCTCGGCGCGGCGCAGGTTGAGCCCGCGCATGCTCTCGAAGATCTCGGCGGTGAACGTCTCGGCGACGTCGCGTTCCGCGGTCCACGCCTCGCGCTCGCCGACGCGGGCGGCGATCTTCTCGTTGACGTCGGTGACGTTCTCCACGTGGCGGACGTCGTACCCGAGGTGCTCGAGCCATCGGTGAAGGACGTCCGCGTGGACCCACAGCCGGGCGTGGCCGAGGTGCGGGTCGTCCGAGACGGTCAGCCCGCAGACGTACAGCGTTACCTCGTCGCCGTCGACCGTGAACTCCACGCGCTCGTCCCGCAGGGTGTCCGTCACGGAGAGGGTCATCACGCCGTGGTTTCGGTGGCGAGCCTTTCAACGCGTCGATCAGGTCGATCGGATCGATCGCGTTCGGATCGGGAGGGCGTGTCGACCGGACGAACCGAGTCGACTGGGGTGGCCAAGTCGGCCGGACGAACCGAGTGTGCTCGAGGTAACCCGGTAACCCTTCCCTCAGATTACACTTATTCGTCGTGACGTCGATGGTGTGAACACACATGGCAACCGAAACCCGATCGGCCGACGTCTCCGTGAACGTCACCTCGAAACAGTGGGTCGCCGGCGCCGTCGGCGGATTCATCGGAAGCATCCCGTTCGGACTCCTGATGATGTACGTCATGCCCCCGCCGCTTCTGGAGGTCGTGATCCCGGCCATGTACGGGATCGAGGGGCCGGCGCTGCTCGCCGGCTGGGCGATTCACCAGTTCCACGGCGTCGTGTTGGGGCTCACATACGTCGCGCTCGTCCAGGCGGAACCGCTTCGCGAAACTGCCCGATCCACCGGCGGGGCGCTCGGACTGGCGGTCGCGTACGGGATCGTCACGACCGTCGCCCTCGCCGTCGTCGTGATGCCGTTGTGGCTCGGGGCCGTCGGCTTCCCGAACGCGCCGCCGTTCCCGAACGTCGGGATTCCGGCCACGATCATCTCCGGGATCGGCCACGTCATCTACGCCGTTCCGGTCGCGGTCCTGTACGCGCGGTCGTTCGCCGAGTGAGGTTCGAGGAGGACGCCGCGTGAGATTCGGGAAGGACGCCGACGCTGGAGTGGGGAGCCGGCAGAAGGCCCCCCGACCACAATCCTTTCGCCGGCCCGTTGGGTAGCCCTCGACGTGACCAGAGGCAGCGACCGGTCGGCGGCTCCCGACGGCCGCCGAAGCTGGATCGTGGCGGTCGCCGGCGCGATCGGGATGGTGTTCACCTTCGGGACGCCGCTGTCGTACGGCGTCTTCCGTGATCCCGTCAGCGCTGCGTTCGGGATCGACCCGGTCGCGCTCTCGACGGTCTTCTCGGCGATGCTTTTCACCTTCTTCATCGGGGCCGGCGTGATGGGCGTCGTCGCCGCCCGGCTCCCGGCCCGCGGGGTCCTGCTCGGCTGCGCCGCGGTGACCGGCCTGCTCGCCCCGTCGCTGTTCGTCGTCGACTCCTACCTCGGCCTGCTGGTCGTCTTCGCGGCGATGGGCCTGGCCGGCGGGACGGCCTTCGTCCTGATCGCCTCGATCGTGCCTCGGTGGTTCGAAAAGCGCCGCGGAGCCGCCACGGGGCTGATCTTCGTCGGCAACGGGCTCGGATTGACCGTTCTCCCGCCGCTGTGGGAACACGCGTTCTCGACGGTCGGGGTCCGGCACGGCTTTCTGTATCTCCTGGGGGCGACCGCGGTCGGGTTCGGGGTCACCGGCGCCGTCTGTCGGCGACCGGAGTGGGCCGAGACGTCCACGGCCACGCTCGCCGAGCTCGTCGACTGGGTCCGGGAACTCGCCGGAATGCGGACCTTCCGGCTCCTCTTCGTCGGGATCGGGCTGTCGTTCGGCTGGTATCAGCTGCTGGCCGCCTACGCGATCGATCTGTTCGCCGCCCGCGGGCTGGCCGGAGCGACGGCCTCGGCGGCCTTCGGCCTGATCGGCGGCGTCAGCATCGCCTCCCGCATCGGCGGCGGATACGTCGCCGACCGGGTCGGGTCCCGGCTGGCCTTTCTCACGTCGCTGGCCTGCGTGATCGGCGGGCTCGCGTCGCTGTTGGTGCCCTCGATCCCGACCCTCGCCGTCGGGATCGGTCTGATCGGTCTCGGCCTGGGCGGCTGCGCGACGCTGTACGTCCCGCTGTTGATGGCGGTCTACTCCCCGGAGAAGGACACCGCGATCATCGGCGTGTTCAACGTCCCGCCGGGCATCGGCGCGCTCGCGATGCCGCCGGTCGGGACCGCGCTGATCACCTATACCGACGGGTACGCGGCGGCGATCGCGTTGACGCTCGCGCTCGCCGTCCTCGCGCTGTGGGTCATCGCGGCCGGAACCGCCGCCGAGTGAGCGTGGTCGGGGCCACGACGGACGCCGACTGAACGCGATCGGGACCGTCAACCGCGATGCGCGACCGGGTGCCGACCGGGGGAGATCCGGCTCCGCTCACTCCTCGTCGACGCGATCGGCGTACGACTCCAGGTCGGCGGCCAGTTCGCGGGCCTGGTCCGGCGAGAGCGCCACCCGGTCGGCGTGGGCGGGCAGCTCGGTCAGGTCGTCGTTGTCCAGCTCCAGCTCGACCGTGACGTGGTCGGGATTCTCGGACGGAACCGTCACGTTGAGCACCGCGAACGCCGACTCCTCGAAGTCGTGACCGGCGGCAGTCGCCTCGAGCAGGTCGAGGGTCGTGTACGCGTTCACCCGGATGAGTCTGTCGGGCATCGGCGTGGGTCAGTCGTCGCCGGCAAGCGGCGTCCCGTCGGCGCGAGCCGGCGCGGGGCTGGCGTCCATTCCGTCCTCGTCGGCGTAGGGATACCACGTCGTCTTCGTGTTGTGCATGTACGGGTCCTCGTAGCTCGTCTCCGACGGCTCGATGAGCGTCTCGAGGTCTCCCTCCGATTCCGTCCGTTCGATGAACGCGCGGAACCCCTCGCCGTCCTCGCGCCGCTCGCGGAACCGATCGATCAGGGTCGCGATCGCGCCGGGCACCTCGTCGGCCGGGACGCGCTGTTCGACCCACTCCGCGAAGCGAGGGTCCGCGCCCAGCCCGCCGCCGAGGCCGATGTCGAGCGCCTCGACCGGCTCGCCGTCCTTTCGGGTCTTCATCCCGCGGAGGCTGACGTCGGCGATCTGCGGCTGCGCGCAGGAGGCGGTACAGCCGGACAGGTGGACGTGGAACTCCGAGACGTCCGCGGGGAGGTCGACGTTCTCGGCGAGCCAGCGGGCGTACCGGACCTGTCGGTTCTTCGTCTCGACGATCGACAGCGAGCAGAACTCGGTGCCCGTACACGCGATCGAGCCCCGCATGAACGGGTTCGGGTCGGGCGAGTAGTCCTCGAGCAGCGGCTCCGCCAGCAGCGCGTCGAGTTCCGACTCCGGGACGTCCGTCACGAGCACGTTCTGTCGCTGGGTGAGTCGGACCTCCCCGGAGCCGTACTCGGCGGCCAGGTCGGCGAGCTCCCGGACGTCCTCGACGCCCATCCGCCCGACGAGGACGTTCACCCCGACGTAGTAGTTCCCGTCGGCCTGTTCGTGGACGCCGACGTGGTCGTTGTGTCCCCCGGCGGGGCGGTCACCGTGTCCGTCAGCGGGATGGTCGTCGTGTCCCCCGGCGGGGCGGTCGTCCGTCCCGCTCCCGACCCGGCCGGCGTTGTAGGTGTACTCCTCGCGGAGGTCCTCGCCGGCCGTCTCGAGCTCCCGGTCGACGAACTCCGCCTGCAGGACGCGGCGAACCTCGTCGGCGCCCCACTCGTCGACGAGGAACTTGCTGCGCGCGGCGTAGCGGTCCTCGCGGTCGCCGTATTCGCGGAAGAGCGCCGAGAGGCCGCCTGCCACCGCCTCCACCGCGTCGGGCTCGACGAAGACGTCGATGTCGCGCGCGAGCCGCGGCTCGTTGCGCGCCAGCCCGCCGCCGACGCGGACGTTGAACCCCCGGCGACCGTCCTTCTCGGCGGGCTCGAACGCCAGGTCGTTGATGTCGCCCTGGCCGCAGCCCTCACGGCAGCCGGTGACGCTGACCTTCCACTTCCGCGGCAGGTTCGTGTGATCGTCGTTCCCTTTAAACGTCTCGTGGAGGTCCATCGCGACCGGAAGCGCGTCCACGAACTCGTGGCGGTCCTTGCCGGCGACGGGACACCCCACGACGTTCCGCCAGGAGTCGCCACAGGCCTGCTGGGTCGACAGGCCGTTGGCCTCCAGCCGCTCGAAGATCTCCGGGACGTCCTCGAGGCGGATCCAGTGGAGCTGGATCGACTGCCGGGTCGTCCAGTCGCAGTAGGCGGCGCCGAACTCGGGGTTCTCGGCGGGACCGCGCGCGTACTCGTCCGCGATGTCCGCGACGACGTGCAGCTGTCCCGGCTCGAGCACGCCGTTCGGCGTGCCGATCCGCATCATGAAGTAGCTCTCCTGGCCGGCCCGCTGGTGGTACAGTCCCCACCACTTGAACCGCTCGAACCAGGCGTCGCGTTCGTCCTCCGGGATCGACTCCCAGCCCTGCTCCGCGAACTCCAGGAGGTGTTCCCGTATCTCGTTCCCGTACGTCTCCGATTTCCACCGTTCGACGTCCGTTGGCATCTCGATCCGGTCTGGGGCCGGCACTCCCCTAAAGCGTCCCTCGGCGTCAATCCTCCCCGGAGCCACCGGGTACCGGTGAGCCTTTCCGATCGCTGTGAGCCGGACGGCGGGTACCGGTCAGACGGTCGACGATGCACCGACGGGCCGTCGAACGGCGTTCCGGTCGATCGGCTCGTAGCGACCTTCCAGCACGCGTCCAACCGGGATCGGACCGGTCGTCGTCGACCGGCCGCAGGTGATGCATCGGCCGTACGTCTCCGCCGCGACGGTTCGTCCGTCCACCGCGACGTCGGTGACTCCCTCGACGACGAACTCGGCGATCGGACACCCACACACGCCCGTCACGCGCCAGAGTTCGCTCGCGCCGGTTCGCCGTTCGTCCGCGACCGAGACCCACGCGCCGTCGTCGAGCGTCCGTACTGAAAGCGCCATACCGGTCGTTCGGTCCGCCGTCGGAAACGGCCACCGGCCGGTGTAACCCTCGTCCCGGTCTCGGACGGCGTCGTTCGGGAGGTACCCTCCCACATCGGCCGATCGGTCGCCTCGGAGCCCGGATCCGCCCCGACGAGGGGCGCCGGGGTAGCCGCAAGGACGTCCGGCATTCCCGAGCCCCGGTAGCGATTGGGCGGGCGGGGTCGCTTATGTCGCCGGGGCGCCTTCGGTCGAACGATGACACGGACGACGCCGATCGAACATACCTCCGCCGACGTGGCGCCGGAGCTGTTCGATCCGGATACGCGGGAGGATCGACCGGAATGAGCGAGCAGGACCACGACGACGAGCATCTCGAGTCCGTCCCGGTCGGTGCCGGGTGCACCGAAATCTGGGAGACGCTGAGTGAGCGCCGTGCCGAGGAGGAGCGGGACGCCGAGGACGATCCGGATTCGGCCGACTAGCCCGCAGTCGGCCGGGATCGGACGCGACCCGGGACCGAACCGGACGCGACCCGGGACCGAACCGGACGCGACCCGGGACCGAACCGGACGCGACCCAAGACCGAACCGGACGCGACCGACGACCGGATCGAACGCGACCGACGACCGGATCGGCGATCGGATTGATGTCCCTGGCGCGTGATGACGTCGCACGGATCGATGTACGACTCCATCCTCATTCCCACGGACGGCAGCGACGGATCGCATTCGGCGGTCGAGACCGGAGTGCGATTGGGCGACCGGTTCGATGCGGACGTCCACGCGCTGTTCGTGATCGACGAGCGATACGTCCTCGACGAGTACGATATGCCGGTGGAGGCGGCCGAGCGCGACGCCGAGGACGCGCTCGACCGCGTCGGCGAGGTCGCCGCCGCGTCGGGCGTCGCGGTCGAGAAACACCTCCGGCGCGGGACCCCACACGAGGAGATCCTGGCGGCGATCGACGACTACGGGGTCGATCTCGTCGTGATGGGAACCCACGGACGGACCGGCCTCGACCGGATCGTCCACCTGGGCAGCGTCACCGAACGCGTGATCCGCGCCGCGCCGGTGCAGGTGACGACGGTGCCGACCGGCGGCCGGGGTGTGTGATCGGCCGACGGCAGGGGAGCGGGATCGACCGGCGGCCGGGGAGCGGGATCGACCGGCGGCCGAGGGACCCGGTCCCGTCGTGTGGGGACAACATATAAACCCTCCCGTGGAAAGCCCGGAGTATGGACGAAAACCGGTTCGTCATCGCCCTCTTCGGTCTGGTCGTCGCCGTCATCGTCGGCTACATCGCCCACCGGTTCGCCGCCGCCCTCACGGTCGCGGTCTTCATCTACTACTCGACGCGCCGGTTCTACCGGAGCCTCGGTCGACTCCGGCTCCCGAAGCGCGTTCGGGCGGTGCTGGCGCTGTCGGTCGTCGGCGTGCCGCTCCTGTTGCTCATCAGTTACACCGTCGTGCTCCTCGTCATCGAGGTCCGACAGTTCGTGCAGCAGTACGCCGTGATGGAGGCCGCGGCCGGGAACGTGGGCTGGATCGACGCCGAGACCACGCCGCCCGAGTTGACCTTCGACGCGATCGTCGATCTGTATCAGTCCGGCGGGTTCGACCCCCTGATCGACTTCGCGCTCGACCACGCCGGCTTCCTGACGTCGACCCTCTCGAGCTTCCTGTTGAACCTGCTCATCGTCGTGGTCGTCACCTACTACCTGCTCATCGACGGCGGGAAGGCCCACGAGTGGCTGGTCGCCTTCGACGACGACGCGATCGTCCGCGAGTACTTCGAGGCCGCCGACGACGAGCTGGAGTCCGTCCTCTTCGGGAACCTGCTCAACGTCATCGCCATCTCGCTCATCGCCGTCACGGCGTACATGGGATACAACGTGTTCGTTCCGTCCTCGGTGCAGGTCCCCTACCCCGCGCTCGCGGGCGCGCTCACCGGCGTGGCCAGCCTGATCCCCGTGGTCGGAATGAAGATCGTCTACCTCCCGATCGCCGCCGTGATGGCCGCTCCCTCGGTGCTGGCCGGCGACGTGGGACCGATCGCGTACGTCGTCGGCTTCCTCCTCGTTGCGGTCGTGGTCGTCGACACGATCCCCGACCTCGTCCTGCGTCCCTACTTCAGCGGGGAGACGACCCACGTCGGGCTGTTGATGCTCGCGTACATCTTCGGGCCGGTGGTCTTCGGGTTCCACGGCCTCTTCCTCGGGCCGATCATCCTCGTGCTCGCGCTCACCTTCGCGTACACCGCGCTGCCGCGACTGCTCGGCGCCGACCCCGCCCACGAACCGGACCTCGAGGGACCGACCCTCGCCCCGGACCAATACCGCCTCGACGACTTCTGATCGGCGCCGGCTTCGACCGACGTCCGTCGTATCCGGCGTCCTTCCACCCGCAACGCTTCGACCGGCTTCGTGAGGGGACGCGACGCGACCGGAACGGTCACCGAACGTGTCCCACCAGGACGATCACGAGCGCGATCCCGAACAGCCCGGCGAGGATCGACAGCGAGACGCCCCAGCCGAACAGGTCGGCCGCCAGCCCGACCCCGACCGATCCCGCGGACCCGACCACGGTGTAGGCGGTCCGAACGAGGCCGAAGCCGGCGCCGCGCTCGGCGTCGCCGAGGACGTCCATGAACCGCGAGTCGACCGCCGAGAAGAAGCTCGACCCGAATCCCGCGAGGAGGACGCCGCCGGCGACGCCGGCGGTTCCGGGCCCGAGGACGAAGGAGATCGTTCCGAGACAGCCCGTTCCCATCGCGAGGGCGATCGCGGCGTCGCGGCCGACGCGGTCCGAGAGCCGGCCGATCGTGACCTGCGCGCTCGCCCGCATCAGGAAGAACGCCGAGAAGATCGCGCCCGCGGTCGCGGTCGTGTACCCTCGGAACTCGACGAGGAACGTCGGCAGAAACGACATCAGTCCAAGCACCACGTAGGTGCCGGCCATCGCGACCAGCAGCGGGACGACGATTCCCGGTCGAGTGAGGATCTCCGCGAGGGGGTCGAGCCGGAGGCGCTCCCGCATCCGCTGGTCGGGGCGGCGCGGCTCGGTCGGCCGCACCCGCCAATAAACGGCCAGCAACACCGGCAGGCCGACCGCCGCGGCGACGGCGATCGCGGGCCGCCAGCCGTACCGGACGCCGATCCAGGCCGCCACGACCGGCGCGACGAGTCCCGCCAGGGGGCCGGCTGCGGAGTGGATCCCGACCGCGGTCCCGACGTCCTCGAAGGTCCGCGAGAGCAGCGTCGTCGCGACCGCGTAGTGCAGTCCGGCGAACAGCCCGAGCAGGACCGCCGCGAGGACGAACACCGGAAACGCCGGCGCGAGCGCCAGAAGGACGCTCAACGCGGTGGTTCCGCCCACCGCGACGAGGATGACGCGCCGCTCGCCGACTCGGTCGGCGAGGATCCCGCTCGGGAACTGTGAGAGTCCGTAGGCCAGCCACATCCCCGACAGCGCCAGCCCGATCGCGGTGTTGGAGATCGCGAACTCGGAGACGACCAGCGGGACCACCGGGCTGATCGCCAGCCGGGCGAAGTAGGTCACGAAGAAGGCGACCATACACAGCCCCAACACCGTGTGCCGGTACCGCCAGTTCACGGTGTCTTACCCTCCTGGAGTCGGAGCACCGGTGGAATCGCCGGTCGCCGGGGTCGGACGCGCTTACTCCGTGATCGCCGCACGGCGTCTCGCACTGTCGGGGGATTCGGCGGCCGACGATATCGGAGCTTCGATCCCGGCGCGACGATCGGCGGGTCGCCGCCGACACTGGTTCAGTCGCTACCCGTCCGGCCCAAAAGCGTTTCTCGGCGCCGCTCGGAACGATACCAATGAGCGATCTCACCGTTCACGTCGACGACCACGCGCTGCCGGCCGAATGGGCCGACGCGAACCCCGAGACGCGGGCCGCGATCGCCGAGGCGCTGCCGATCGTCGGCAACGCGGCGCGCTGGGGCGACGAGCTGTACGTCGGAACCGACGTCGACGCGCCGGTCGCGGAGACGCGGACCGTCGTGGAGCCCGGAACGATCGCCTACTGGCCGTCCGGGCCGGCGATCTGTCTGTTCTGGGGTCCGACGCCGGCCAGCACCGACGGCCGGCCCCGGGCCGCGTCGCCGGTGGCCGTGATCGGGCGCGTCACGGACGTCGATCCGCTGGAGTCGGTCGACGGACCCGCACGACTACGAGTCTCGGCCGCAACGGCGCAGAACGGGGAGCGGTCCTGACCGGGGCGGAATCCGGCTGGGGCACGCACTGACGGAGTTGGTTTCCACGAGACGGACCCCTGGCGGGAAGCGGCCGTGGTCACTCCACCCGCTGCTCGAGGGCGCGCCCGGCCTGCAGGACGGTCGCGTCGTCGAACCGCTCGCCGACGAACATCAGCCCGACCGGCAGGCCGTCGCTGGTGCCCGCGGGAATCGAGATCGCGGGATGGCCGGTGACGTCGAACGGCGCGGTGTTGGGGAGCATGTTCACCGCGCGTTCGAGGATCTGCAGCCGGCTGGGATCGGGGATCCGCTCGTGGGCCGTCTGTGGCGTCGTCGGCATCGCGAGGACGTCCACGTCCGCCAGCGTCTCGTCGTATGCGCTCGCCAGGTCCAACGAGAGGTTCTGGGCCTTCGCGTAGTAGTGGCTGTGGTACTCCTCGGCGAGGTATTCGCCGAGCGTGGCGACCAGCTTGATCGTCGGCGGATACCGGTCCGCGTTCTCCCGGCGGGCCTCGGCGAAGGCCGCCATCAGGTCGGTGTCGTAGTAGCCGTTCCCGAAGTGGCCGATTCCCTCGCCGTTGATCGTCGCGGTCGTGCCCTCGTTGGCGATCCCGTTCCAGATCGGGAGCCCGTCGAGATGCATCGGGACCGAGACCTCGGTGACGGTCGCGCCCGCGTCCGCGAGGTCGTCGAGGGCTTCCTCGACCGTCCCGTCGACGCCCGGCTCGCTTTGCTCGTGGCCGAACCCCTCCTCGAGCACGCCGACGGTGAGATCGGACGGGTCCGGGTCGGACGCGACCGCGTCGGCGTACGCCTGCGTCGGGACGGCTCCCTGTCGGGGGTCGAGCGGATCCTTCCCGGCGATCGCCTCGAGGACGCGCGCACAGTCGCGGACGCTCCGCGCGAGCGGCCCCGTGTGGTCGAACGAGCGGCCGAGTCCGAGGATCCCGGTGTACGGCACCAGCCCGTGGGTCGGCTTGTGACCGACGACGCCGCACCAGGCGGCCGGGATGCGGATCGACCCGGCCTGGTCGCCGCCGATCGAGACGTCGACGGTGCCGTCCGCGACCGCGGCCGCGGAGCCGCTCGAGGAGCCGCCGGCGAGGTGGTCCCGGTCGTGGGGGTTCAACACGTGGCCGTACGCGGACATCTCGCCGCTGCCGGAGAACGCGAGGTTCTCCATGTTCAGTTTGCTCGTGATCCGGGCGCCCTCGTCGAGCATTCGGGTGACGATCGTCGCGTCGATCTCCGGCACGTAGCCCGACATCACGTCGGAACCAAAGGTCATCTCGACGCCGGCCAGCGAGACGTTGTCCTTCAGTCCGACGTCGTACTCCTCCAGAACCCCCGAGCCCGACCCCTCGACGGTACACGTCCGAATCACCGCGTTCAGCGGGTCCTCGTCAGCGGTCGGTTCGGACCCGGATTCCCGGTCCGGATACCGAACCGGCGGGTCCGAGGCGGACAGCTCGTCGATCCGCTCGTAGGCGCCGAGCAGGTCGGGGATGACCGCCGCCAGCTCCTCGATCTCCTCCTCGGAGAGGTCCATATGGTGGGCTGCGGCGTAGCGTTCGATCTCGTCGGTGGTGGGTGGACGAAGGTCGCTCACGGTTCGACCACTGGTACGACACCACACGACATATAATTTGGCGGGATGCCGGCGAGTGCGGACACTCGCTCGAGCGCCGGCGGACGTGGCCGAGCGTCAGTGGGCGTGGCCACCCGCCGGCAAGCGCACGCGCTCGGCCACCCGCCGGCGGACCGTGGTCCTCCCGACCCGACTACTGCAGATACGTCGGATCCTCCCCCTCACAGGACCGTTCGTGCTGGGTCGCGTCCTCGCGGTCGTCGAAGAGCATTCCGCACACCTCGCACGCGAACCACGTCGCGCCGTCCCGTTCGGTGGTCGTAACCATACCCCACGGTTAGTGGAGGAGCGACTTTTAGGTTGCCCCGCCGGGGGCCGTCACTCGAACACGCGGTCGTCGAACGCGTCGCCGGCGATCCCCGATCCCTCGGGAACGTCGATCGTGCCGCGTTCGACCGGCGCGGGATCGGGCGTGAGGTCGGTTCGGAGCAGCGACCCGGTCGCGAGCCCGCAGGGCCGAACCTCGGGGATCGCGGCCGCCGCGTGAACCGCGGCGGTGCGCGCGATCGCGCCGTCGATCGTCGTCGTGACGATCGGCTCGACGCCAGCGTCCCGGGCCCGGCGGGCCGCCTCGACCGTCCGGTCGACGCCGCCGAGGACCATCGGTTTATAAATGACCACGTCCGCGGCGCCGGACTCCAGCACCCGATCGACGCCGAACTCGCGGACGGACTCGTCGAGCGCCACGTCGACCGGGAGCTCGTCCCGGAGCGCGACGTGCCCCTTCAGGTCGGCCGCCGGAAGGGGCTGTTCGACGTAGCTCACGCCGATATCGGCCATCGCGTCGAGCGCCCGCCGGGCGGTCGCGCGGTCCCAGGCGCCGTTGGCGTCCACGCGGATCTCGACGGCAGGGCCGACCTCGCGCCGGACCGCGCGCACCCGGTCCAGATCGTCCGCGAGCGGTCGCGAGCCGGCCTTCAGCTTCAGCGTCCGGTAGCCGTCCTCGACCGCCCGGCGGGCCGCCCGCTCGGCCGCTGCGGCCGACCCCTCGCCCACGGTGGCGTTGACCGGCACGCTCGCCGCCGCCCCCGGCGTCGGGAACCCGGCCGCCTCGGCGAGGCGGTCGGCGAGCCGTCGGTCGTCCGCCCGTGCGACCGCGTCAGCCCGCGCCAGCGTGATCCCGTGGCGTGCGGCGGGGGTGTCCGCGTCCGGGATCCGGATGCCGGACTTGGCTTCCGGACCGCTCTCGGAGTCGGGTTCCGGACCGCTCTCGGAGTCGGGTTCCGGACCGCCCTCAATTTCGGAATCGCTCCCGGCGTCGGAGGCTCTCCCGTCGTCCGCGTTCGTGAGCGCGTCCGCACACGCCGCGACCGACTCCGTCCAGCCCGGCAGGGGCATCGCCTCGCCGACGCCGCGCGCGGGGACGTCGTCGGCGTCGGGGTCGAGACCGACGAGCCAGCCCTCCCGCTCGAGGATCTCGGCGCTGGCGGTCCGAAGCGGGCTGTCGAGTTCGAGCGTCAGGTGAGTCAGGCGCATCCGTGGTTCCTCCGGTCACACCGCCAGCCCGAGCCCGAACAGGGCGGCGTAGGCGGCGAGCCACTTGCCGGTCCGCTCGAGGGCGGGATTGAGCGCCTCGCCGGACGTCTCGGTGCGGATCGTGGCCACGATCGACGCGGCACGCGGGAGGGTGGCGAGCGGGGCGAGGGCCGTGAGCCCGTATCCGGTTGGTCCGACCGCGAACCAGACGGGGACGACGTACGCGAGCGCGGTCAGCGCGATGAACTGCAGCCGGGAGAACCGGTAGCCGAACCGCACCGCGAGCGTCCGCTTGCCGGTTCGGGCGTCCTCCTCGCGGTCGCGAACGTTGTTGACCACGAGGACGTTCGTCGCGATGGCGGCGATCGGGAGGCTCGCGATCAGGGCGTCGACCGACAGCCCCGCGGCGACGAGTTCGGTCGGAAACGCCGACGCCACCACCGCCGCGGCCTGGACGTAGTAGGTCCCCGTCACGGCGACGACCCCGAAGAAGACGAAGACGAAGGGGTCGCCGAGCCCGTGGTACCCCAGCGGATACGGGCCGCCGGTGTAGGCGATCCCGGCGGCGATCGACGCGAGCCCGACCAGAAGGATCGCGACGCCGCCGACGGAGACGAGGTAGACCCCCACGACGACCGCCAGCGCGAACGTGACCCACATCGCCCGCTTGACGGCCGGCGGCTCGATGATCCCCGACGCGGTCACCCGGGTGAACCCCTCCCGGTCGGCGGTGTCGGCCCCCTTGACGGCGTCGTAGTAGTCGTTCGCGAAGTTCGTGCCGATCTGGATAAGCGCGGCCCCGACGAACGCGGCGAACGCCGGCAGCGGCGCGAAGACGCCGTCGTGGAGGGCCAGCCCGACCCCGACGAGCACCGGCGCGGCCGCCACCGGCAGCGTCTGCGGCCGCGCGGCGAGGACCCACGCCTTCGTCCGCGAGACCTCCGTGGAACTCATTGTCGGGCGTTGGCCGCCGGCCGCCCTGAAGGTTGCCATCCCCGATCGCGTTGCCGTCGACGATCCTCGGCGTTGGGGCGAGAGTCCTCGGCGTTGGCGTTCGGGCGAGAGTTCTCGGCGTCGGCGTTCGGGCGACGACCCTCAGTAGTGCCAGGGAAACACAGATAGTGAGTACAAACAACGCAAACAAACACGTCAGCCAAACTGCGCGAGAGGGAAAGCCATAACAATCATTATAGACACTTTAGAGAGATTTGAAACTGTTTAATCAAATTTCACCTATAGGCCCGAGGAATATATAGGGGAATATTGCCCCTTCTCGCTTTTTCTGTTTCACCGTCTCAAGCCTTCAATCACCAGTCTAACTTTTCGAGCATATAAACCCCACCCCCTCCTATATAAACCCCTGACCTTTCATAAGAGTGAGGAAGTTAGCGGTTAGTCGGCGTACTCGAACGCGACTACCGAAGCACGGACGACCGCAGATATGGGTGTATGTCTCCGATGAGGCGTACATCCCGGCCACGTAGGCCAATAGCCCGGTTCCTTACACCCACGGTGAGCCACGACTGTAGCCGAACAAAGGCTACGGGTGGCAACGACTCGTGACCAACCTAAGGGGGTTGGCGTATCGGTGTAGAGGATTAGGATTTGGGTGAGGTAACTACGTTGAAAAGCGCCGTCAATTGGTCGTCAACCCCTACAAAGGGGGGAGAGTGTAGATGTACGTTAGCGACCCTTTGTGTGGTGGTCGCTCTCAGCCTTCGATTCGCTCCGTGACGGCGATAGCGGATTCTTTCAGGTTGCGGGCTGTAGTGGCGAGTTCGTGGTTCCCTTCGGCTTCGGCGGTTCTCTGTAGTTCTTTGAGTGTCTGTGCGAGCGTGAGTGCGCCGTTCCGGTATTCATCTAACTCCCGGTGAGCAACAGCAAGGTCGGTAGCCGCCTCTCGTAGCGTGGTTTCGTTATTAGATACTCCGATAGGTTCCTCTACCAAGTCCTCCGGCAAGCCGATTTGGGGAGTGCTTTTAGACACAGATATTTCTTTATAGCCAATATACTTAGCTCTAAAGCCTTAAAGAACATAACATTAAGTCTATGCGGTGGTAGCCGTCACCCCTCATCGCAGCTAAGATTAGTTTTGCTCCTGCGGAGCCTTGCGGAGCGAGCAGGATGTGTATCCGAACGCGCGAGTGTGTACGCTATGTACCTTCCAGCGGTTAGCACACGGGGGCGCGGGCGTGAGGCGTACTTACGTCACCTCACCTTAGAATTATACCAATTTCAACTCCAATTTGGTGTTTCCTGTAGCGCCGATTATCAGGGAGTATGAGTATCGGGGAACAGAAAGTTTGGAGAGTATCTTAGGATCATTTATAGAGCCTATAAGTCTGTTAAGAGCTTTTTCAGATATATCTCAAATGGTCACAAGTTACTAATAGATTGTTTGTGACTTTGCGGTGTGGCGTTATCTGACCTACTCCCGTTCATCGGAATCCTGATGCTCATAATGGCAAGTGTTGTCACAATTGATGCTCACGACCGAAATAAGTATGCTACTCCGTGGTTCCTTCTTGTTAGCATAATCGGAATGTTTGGGGTGGTGTTCTACTATATCACAATTCGGACAGAAGAACGGGCAGAATCACCTTCGTCCCCGTCAACTCTAACACGAATCGCACTCCCAATTCTCTCTCTTGTAGGCGTAATTTGTGCCTTCGCGGGGATGGTCGGGATACTCGGCGGGAGTATCGTTGTGTTGTCACTATACGGATTCCCAGCAGTAGCCATCGGGATATTACTCTATCACGACTACAGTTATGGTGAATTTGAGAAGCAAAAAATGGTCGTAGAATGTCTCTATGCGCTCTCTATTGGGGGTGTTTTATCTATTATGCTGGCGGATTTCATCAACCCGTTCACTCCGTATTATATTGATGTGGCTATGATAGTTCTACTCACGATTCTCTTTCCCCTCGGTTGGTATGCCTTCAGAAAGAAAAGCGACAGTCGCCAACCCGTTCAGAGAGTGTAGAAGCCATCACAACAACCCTCCGTATGGTGAGGTGGGTTTTCCTCGTCATTCCGAGGGATGGACCGTCTGTATCGGAAGTCGCTTAGAACCCCGTCAGGGGTGTGTGGTCATACTCACGTTGTCGTCTCCCGTCATCGCAGCCAAGATCAGTTTTGCTCCTGCGAAGCGAGCAGGATGTAGTTCCGTTCTTCGGTGGTCGCTACACCTTAACCCCGGAGTCGGACGGCAAAATCACTCCGAACCGGCTCCGTAATGTCTCGCAGCTTCAAGAACGTCGTCTTTCGAGAGACGGAGATACTTTTCAGTTGTTTCTATTTGTGCGTGGCCCATTAATTTCTGAAGCGTTCGGGTGTCCATCCCGTTCTTGAGTGATTGTACAGCGTAACTATGACGGAGAGTATGAGCTGTTATTTTAACGTGAGTTCGTCCACCCGCATCCGTGAATACGTCATCTTGTAGATCGGCTGCGTCGGCGGCATCTTTGACTATCTGATTAATATATTCAGGATAAATACGCTCGGAGTGGCTGGTAGGGAACAAGTATTCACTTCCTGCTGTTGCAAGTGCGGGTCTATTCACATTTAGCCATCGGGATAGTAGTGTGTCAAGGTTAGGTTGATACCGAACCGTTCGATTAAGATGAGTCTTTGTTGCCCGGACGTTAATAGTCCGAGAATCCGTATCAATATCCTCAACTCGGGTTTCTGCAAGTTCTGCCCGCCGAAGCCCCGTCTGATATAATAATCTTATTATAAGTTCGTTCCTCAGCGTGGGGGATGTTACATTTTCGCGTAGAGACTTGACTTCTTCAGGAAGTAGATAGTGTAATTCTTTCAATTCCTGTTCTTTTTTAGTCCCATTCTTGAGTTGCGACCAACCGGACACATCCAAATCCTCTGCTGGATTTTCTACGCTCGGAATCGAATAGCCTTCCTCTGCCATCTTTTCAAGTTCTTGATAGAAAACATTAATAGCAATAACTCGATTATTAACGGTTCCACCAGCATATCCCCCATTACTCAATAGATGCCGAAGGTGAATCCGTAGGTCGGCGGTCGTAGCCTCCCACAACTCCTTGCTATCCCTATCCCGTTCGTTCGAGTCGTACAACTCTCTACCAGGGTTCAGAAGCCATTTTGATAGTTCTGTGAGTGCCTGTCCGTAACTTTTGGCTGTAGCCTCGCTCTTTTTGGTTTCCTGTCGTGATCGAAACTCACTCACAAGTGTTTTACTGTCCATTATTCGATACTCCAATAATAGGTATCACCGGACGGTTTGTGTGTCACACTACGGACTTGTCCCGTGTTGTTCGCTAAACGTTCGAGTGCATCGGATACGTCACTTGTATCAGCACCAATTTTCCCGGCTATATCGTGAGGCTTTGCGCTCGCATCCTCAATACTGGCCGATTCTCCCTCTCCGGGGTGATAGGATTCGGGTGCTGTTGGTAGCACTTCGAGTAGGACTTGTTCGAGGTCGTAGAGTTCTCCGGCGCGGCTTTCTCTCCCCACGGCTTCGACTTCATCTTGTACGTCTTCTACTACCCTCTCAATCCGGGTTAAGGACTGTAGCACCTCACTATCCTCTGCTACCTCTGTTATCGTCTGTGTATCCGTGTGTGCTGTCTCTGTGTCTGTAATCTCCTTTTGAACAGAAAGCCGAATTAGGTGGCTAAGACTATCGTACTCCGGTCTTGTGGCGGCATCTTCCCATTTTGATTTGACCGACTCATCAACACGAAACGCCACAGTAGTCTTCTCTGCCATCTCTCTTTGACAACTCGCCTACCGACGTATAGTGTTTGCGTTGTTAATACAAGATTTAATAGTGCCAGGGATACTCCCGAAACTCGGGCTCGCGCCCCTCCAGGAACGCGTCGCGGCCCTCCTGCGCCTCCGCGGTCATGTACGCGAGCCGGGTCGCCTCCCCGGCGAAGACCTGCTGGCCGACGAGCCCGTCGTCGGCCATGTTGAACGCGTACTTCAGCATCCGCATCGCGGTCGGGCTCTTCCGGGTCATCTCGTCGGCCCACTCCAGCGCGACCGTCTCGAGATCCTCGTGCGGGACGACCTCGTTGACCATCCCCATCTCCTCGGCCTCGTCGGCGGAGTAGGTCTTCCCGCGGAAGAAGACCTCGCGCGCCTTCTTCTGGCCGATCTGCTTGGCGAGGTACGCCGAGCCGAAGCCGCCGTCGAAGGAGGCGACGTCGGGGTCGGTCTGGAGGAACTTCGCCTCCGCCTCGCTGGCGAGCGTGAGGTCACAGACCACGTGCAGGGAGTGGCCGCCGCCGACGGCCCAGCCCGGAACGACGGCGACGACCGGTTTGGGCATAAAGCGGATGAGCCGCTGCACCTCGAGGATGTGCAGCCGGCCGGCCTTCGCCTCCCGGACGAGTTCGTCCTCCTCGGCGGCCGCCTCGTCGTCGTCGCGGTACTCGTACCCGGACCCGCCCCGAACCGACTGGTCGCCGCCCGCACAGAAGGCCCACCCGCCGTCCTTCGGGGAGGGCCCGTTCCCGGTCAGGAGCACGCAGCCGACGTCGGCCTGCTTGCGCGCGTGGTCGAGGGCCGCGTATAGCTCGTCGACCGTCCCCGGCCGGAACGCGTTCCTGACGGCGGGCCGGTCGAAGGCGATCCGAACCGCTGGCACGTCCACGCCGCGGTGATACGTGATGTCCTCGAACTCGTCGGTCACCGGCTCCCAGGCGTCCGGATCGAAGATCGGCGAAACCATACGGTCGATCGGCGCGGCGCCGTATAAAAAGCGACGAGTCGCGCGGCGGCGTCGGTCACGGTGGCGGAACCGGCTGCACCGCCGGGGCTCGGGTGGGCGGGACTACCGTCCGTCCTCGCCGTCCGCGGCCGCCTCGCGGAGCGTTTCGACGTGATCGCGAACCACCGACAGCGTCGCGTCGGCGTCGGCGTAGCCCTGGTCGTACTCCGCGATCGCCGTGTCGGTCGCGTCGAGGAAGCGCTCGACGGCCTCCGGAAGGTCCTCGCTCATATCGTCGATCCGCCGCGACGCCTTATAAGACCCGCGTCGAGCGGACGTTCCGCTACTCGATCTTGACGTGCTCGGACTCCTCGTTGAGGGCGAGGTTGGCGGCGATCTCGGCGTTCCGCATCGCGTACTCGGCGGTGTGCTGGAGGCTGACGAGCACCTCTCGGACCCGAAGCAGGTCCTCGTTGTCCATCTCCGAGAGGTCGTCGAGGATCTCCGACTCGCGGTCGCTGATGTCCCGGAACAGGCGCCGGCACTCGACGGTGAGGTCGTAATCCCGTTCGACGACCGACCGGACCGCAAGCTCGGTGAGCTCGTCGACCTGGTCGGTGAACTCCCGGATCCGACGCATCGTGGACTGCTCGACGGCGAGCGACTCGCCGTCGGTCTCCAAGGCGATCTCCGCGATGTCCTCGGCGTTGTCGGCGGTGAGCTCCAGGTTCTTCGCGACCGACCGGTAGCCGATGAGCGGGAACCCCGAGTCGAGCCCGACGGCCTGGGTCAGGGTCGGGTTCTGGTAGGACGTGAAGATCAGCCGGAGCAGCAACACGAAGATCTTGTTCGCCTGTCGCTCCCGGTTGAGCGCGCGCTGGGCGAGGTCGGTGTCCCCGTGGGCCAGCGCCTTGATCGCCTCGCCGCGCATCGTCGAGCCGGTGTTCTCGAGCCGCTGCAGCAGGTTGTTCAGGGTGAAGTCCTCGGGGTCGACCGAACAGCGGATCGCGATGCTCTCGGGCGTCTCCTCGATGACGCCAAGGCCCATCAGCTGCGTCTCCGCGCGGTAGACCGCGTTGATGTGGTCGCTGCCGAGCGGGCCGTCGCTCTCGACGTGGATCACCCGCCGCCCGAGCACGTACTGGGCCACGATGGCCCGCTCGACCGCCCCCGAGTCGAGGTCGTCCGCGTAGATCGTCGCCTCCGACTCCTCGGTGTTGGCCGACTCGGGAAGCACCGTCAGCGTCCCCGTGCCGCCCATCCGGATCGAGACCTCGTCGCCCTTGTCGACGTCGTGTTCGCTCGCCCATTCGGCCGGCAGCGTCATCGCAAGCGTCGAGGGACCGAGCCGCTGAACCTTCCGCGTTTCCATACCCACCGGTATCGCGTCAGCGACCTTAACCCTATCCCTATGACAATTATACACGCCTCGAAAAATACAAGGGATAATTCGACGTTCGGGACGCGATGATGTGGATCGGAGCGGTCCGAGCGGTTCCCGGACGAAATCGGACCGGTATTTAAATGGAGCTGGAACGGATCCGGGCCAGGATGGAACCGGCCAGGATGGATCCAGTCCAGGATAGAACCGGTCAGGATGGATCCAGTCCAGGATGGAACCAGGCCAGGGTGGATCCGAACCAGGGTGGATCCGGACCGGGAGGAACCCGGATCGATGCGCTTGAGGCGGCGTGACCTCAGACGATCTCGACCATCCGCGTCTCGAAGGCGCCGATCCGGACCCGGGTCCAGCCGCGAAGCTCCGCGTCGAGTTCCGGATCGTCGGTGTCGACCCGGAGGACTGACAGCTCGTCGAGCTTGCTCCGGGAGGCGACGATCGAGACGTCACATTCCCGGATCACCGCCGGCGACAGCTGCGGGTTGCCGCGCCCGAAGACGAACCCCTGGCCGCCGATCGGCGAGACGACGATGACGTTCTCCTCGCCGAGCGCCTCGAGGATCTCCGACTCGGTCGCGTCGCGGACGAGCACCTCGCCGTCGCGCCAGACGTCGACGCCGATGGGCGTGGGATCGAAGCCGAGCTCCGCCTTGATCGCGCCGACGGTCGACCCCGGGCCGAGCACGTAGGTCACACCGGGCTCGACGTCGCGGGCAACGCCCTCCGCCAGCGCCTCGACCGTGCCGCCCCCGAGCTGTTTGGACGACTGGAGCGCGTCGGCGACCGGCACGGACGCGACCGCCCGCAGCTCCGGGGACACCTCGCCCTCGCGGTACTCGTCCTCGTCGATGTCCATCACCTCCCGGCGCTCGGTGCGGTCGAAGGTGACCGCGACGTCGGCGGCGTCCTCCGGCGAGACCGCGAACACCGACGAGTAGACCTTGACGCCGGCCGGCACGCCGAGCATCGGCGTCCCCGTTTCCTCGAGGGCGGCCGCGACGTCGGCGGCCGTCCCGTCGCCGCCCACGAAGAGGACGAGGTCGACCCCGGCCGCCGCGAACGCCTCGACCGCCGCGGTCGTGTCGGCGGCGCTCGTCGACGCGTTCGCGTACCGGTCGTCGCCGGACGCGGCAGCGTCGTCGTCCTCGTCGCTATCGTCAGCGTCGTCTCCGTCGGCGGCCGTTCCGTCGCCGACGTCCGCCAGCGGCGCCGCGTCCGGCTCGTACACCACCTCGGGATCGAATCCCGCCTCCCGAACGAGCGACGCGCCCATCGGCTCCCCGGCGGTCGAGATCCGGATCGACGCGTCGTGCTCGGCGAGTCGCTTCAGCATCCGGCGGGCGCGGTCCGGCGACCGCGGTTCCGCGCCGCGTTCGCGCGCCTCCGCGACCTTGTCGTCGGTTCCCTTCAGCCCGACGCGACCGCCCATCCCCGCGATTGGGTTCACCACGACGCCGATGTGCATACCGGAGGTGGGGCCGCCGCGGTCCTAAAGGACCCGGAGTCGCGTCATCCCGTCGCCGAGGGAACTATGAAGCCCCGTCACCGACGGAATCCCGGGGTCGCGTCACCGACGAGACTTCGGGGATCCGTTATCGACGGGCTCCGAGGGCCAGACCGGCGACCGCGACGATCGCGATCTGCACGCCGACGCCGACGCTCGACCCGACGAGCACCGCCACGGTGACGATCCACGATTGCGCCAGCTCGACGACCAGCAGGATCGCGCCGGCCGTGAGAAGGTGTGCGAGCGCGGCGACGCCGCCGGCGGGGAGGACGTGGTTGGTTCGGAGGGTGGTCCCGATTTCGTCCTTCCGGGTTTCGTCCCGCCGAGGTTCGTCCCGCCGACCGACCAGATACGCCGTCCCGAGGACGAGACCGTACACGGCGAGGAACGAGACGAATCGGCCGCCGAGGGTGGTCAGCGCCAGCAGCCGGGGCGCGAGGGTCGCGCCGTCGAGTTCGATCAGGAGCAGCGACAGCCGACGCGTCACGCCGATGACGACCGCGGCGATTCCGGCGACGATCGGGAGGAGGGCAACCACGTTCACGGACGATCGTTTCGGAGCCCGTCCGTGAATATTTCGGGTTTTCGGCCGGGGGGTACGTGGGGCGATCACTCACATCCACTCACTCCCCCTTCCGGAGTCGGCTTCCGGTCCGCTCGGGGAGCCCGACGTCCGCGATCCGGTCGACGACGCGGTCGACGTCGTACTCGACGCGGTGCAGGTCGACCGTCATCGGCTCGGGGGCTGATTCGTCCCTCGAGTTCGACCCGTCCACGTTCGGGTCGGTCTCGAGGACCGCGTAGGCGGCTCGGGGATCCCCGTCCCGGGGCTGGCCGACGCTGCCGGGATTGACGATGGCCCTCCCGTCCACGGTCTCCCGATGTTGCACGTGCGTGTGCCCGAGAACGAGCCCGCGGTAGTCATCCAGGTGGCGGCGCAGGGCCGGGAACTCGGACGGGTAGACGTACTTATCCTGGATGGTGGGGTGGTCGTGGACCACGAGCAGGTCGCCGTCGGCGACCGTCACCGACCGCGGTCGGTCGGCGAGCCACTCGCGCTGTGCGTCCGTCAGCTCACGCTTGGCGTGTTCGAGGCCGGCCTCGGCCATCCGATTGGCCGCGTACTCGTGCGGGCGATCGACCGTGCGGTCGTGGTTGCCGACGACGACGGCGTCGGCGATCTCCCGGACCCGCTCGACGCACTCGGCCGGCCAGGGATTGTACCCGACGACGTCTCCGGCGCAGACGACCGCGTCGACCGCGGGCATGTCCGACCACACCGCCTCCAGCGCCGGGAGGTTGGCGTGCACGTCGGCGATCAGTCCGACTCGCATACGTTCGGATCGATCCCGGTCGGGCTTAAAAGCAAACGGGTGGTCACTCATCCGCGGTCTCCGTTTTTCGCGCACCGCCGTCTCGGCCGCGTCGGCGCACCCTTTTAAGGACGCCGCCCATACGGCCGACGATGAGCGGCAAGCCCACCGTCGGGGAGTACATGACGCGCGAGGTCAAGACCGTCGCGCCCGACGACACGGTCGCCGAGGTCGCACAACGGATCATCGATTCGGACGGCCACAACGGCTTTCCCGTCACCCAGGGGCGGACGGTGCAGGGGTTCGTCTCGGCGCGGGACCTCCTGCTGGCCGACGAGGACGCGCAGATATTCACCGTGATGTCCGAGGACCTGGTGGTCTCCCATCCCGACATGAAGATCACCGACGTCGCGCGGGTGATCCTTCGGTCGGGGATCCAGAAGCTCCCGGTCGTCGACGACGCCGGCAACCTCGTCGGCATCATCTCGAACACGGACGTCGTCCGGTCGCAGATCGAGCGGGCCACGCCCCAGAAGGTGGGGAAGCTGATGCGGACCCTCGAACAGATCCACGGGGTGAGCGTCGAGGAGGAGCGCCGGACCGTGCGGCTCGACCGGCTGACGCCGACGCAGGCGCGCGTGTACGCCGACGAGCTCGAGGGGCGCGAGTACGAGCTGGAGAACGGGCTCGCCGAACCGCTCGTGGTCATCGACAACGACGGCGACCTCTACCTCGCCGACGGCCACCACCGCGTGATGGCCGCCGAGGAGATCGGGCTGACGGAGATGGACGCCTACGTCGTCGTCCTCGACGAGCCGGTCGAGCTCGGGATGGCCGAGACCGCCCGCAAGGAGGGGCTCGACTCGTTGTCGGACATCGAGGTCGTCGACTACGCGCGCCATCCGCTCGTCGAGGCGACGAAGCGGCTGCAGTGAGGGCCCCGTCGGCGGTGCTGCCCGCGGAATCGGCCTACTCCGCCGACCGTTCGAACGTCTCCTGCCACTCGTCGACGAGCGCGTCGGCGGCGGCCGCATCGGCGACCGACTCGCGGCGGTAGGTCCGACCCTCCGGCGCCTGCTCGAGCCGGTCGATCCGGACGACGTAGCCTGCCCCGTCGGCGCGCTCGCGTTTGCGGATCGACGCCAGGCCGTCGGATCGTTCCCACTCGGTGATGCCGTCCCGGTCGCGGCGAACGCGCCAGCTCATACCCGAGTGACCGGCCGGCAGGCGCTAAAGGGACGCGATCGTGGGATCACTCGGGAATGTGGTCGCGGGATCACTCGGGAATGCGGTCGCGATGGGATCCAACCGCCCGGCGATCCAAAACCGGATCGCGGAGGGCGGGAGCGACCACGGATCCACGTCCTTTTAGGCGCGCCCTTTTTACGTGGTCGTATGAGCTTCGAGAAGGACGACGTCGTCGTGCTGAGCGACAAACACAGCGAGTACGACGGCGAGGTCGGCACGATCACCCAGAAGATGGACACGATGTTCGGCGACGCCACCTACACGGTGAGCTTCGAGGACGGCCAGGAGACCGGCGTCCCGGCGGACGCGCTCGAGGCGGCCGACGAGGAGGCCGTCGACGCCGACGACGCTGCCGCGGACGCCGACGAGGAGTAACGCGACGCCACGATGGCCCGGGTCCCGCTGCATTACGTCGAACTCCGAACGTTCTGTTACGCCACCGAGGACGAGAAACGCGTCACCGCGGCGCTGGAGACGTTCCTCCCCGAGGACGCGGCGATCGACCGCGTCGAGAACGTCGGCCACCACGGCGACCGGATCGTGGTCCTGTCCGCCCGGGTCGAGACGGCCGACGAGATGCGACACGTCCTCGACCGGCTCGGCGACCTCGAGCACCTCGACCGGGTGATCGACGAGCTCGACGAGCGCGTCGACGAGAACTGTTCGCTGTTCCTCCGGCTCGACAAACAGGCGGCGTTCCGCGGCGACGTCCGGCTCGGCGACGGGATCACCCTCCGCGCGAAGGTCGAGGCATACCCGGCCAAGCAGGAGACGGCGGTCGAGAACGCCCGCGAACTGCTTGCACGGCACCGAAGCGACGTGAACTGAACGGAACCCGGTCAGAATCGGTCGGCCGTCACCGGTTCCGGCCGGCCCTCATCCTCCCCGAGCGATCACCGTTCCAGCCTCGCCGTTCCGTCTGGTTCCGACCTCACCGTTCCGCATCGCTCCGGCCTCGCTGCCCCGTCTGGCCGCCCTGTATCGCTCGTCGGACCGATCGCACGCCGAGGAATCGCGGGACGCGTTCGACGTACCGGTCGTACGCCTCGCCGAACGACGCGCGCAGGTGCGGCTCCTCCGCCCGCGGCAGGAGCAGCACCCACCCGACGTGCACTGCGGCGAGCACCGCGACCAGCGCCGCGTCCGCGACCACGGCGAACCCCGTCACGCCGACGACCATCCCGACGTACTGTGGGTTGCGCGTGTACGCGTACGGACCGCCGGTGTAGAGATCGCCGGTGACGCCCATCGTCTCCGCCGAGCGCATCGTTCGCGCGCCCCACACGAAGACCGCGGTCCCGCAGAGCGCGAGCACGCCGCCCGCGACCGTCACGGCGCGGGGGAGTCCCCACGTCCCCCACTCGAGGACCGCGGTGGCGACGAACGACGCGTCGAAGACCGCCACGAGCGTCCAGTGGCAGTAGTACGCCGGCGTGCGGTCGCCGGGCGGCCACCACTCCCGGTCGGTCAGCAGCGTCCCGAGCACGATCACGTACACGCCGCAGGCCGACACGAGACCGGCCCCGAACGCGAGTTCCGTCGGCGTCATACGGTCGAACGATGACGTGCCGGACGGGCGAGGCTGCTGCCTCACTGCTGCGGGACTTATTTATATCCGTACCGAAAACCCGGGGCCGAGATGCGATACGCCCGCGTTCGGATCCGCCACGACCCGGGAACGCGTCATCCGATGCACGCCTTCGAGATGGCCCACGACCGGATCGAGCGCGCCGAACTCCGGTACTGGAACGCGGTGCTCGACGGGACGAACGCCTTCGTCTTTCGAGTCGTCGGCGATCCGGAGCCGTTTCGTGCGAAGCTCGAGGCCCGCGAGTCGACGATCGACTACGCCCTCACCCCGGCCACGAACGGCGTGTTCCACTGCTGCGTCCGTGACGAGGCGACGCCGGCCGACGAGAGCTACATCGCGGCGTTCGCGCGGGGCACCCTCGTCGTCGTCCCGCCGATCCGCTTCAACCCCGACGGCACGACGGACCTGACGCTGGTGGGTACCGCGGCGGACGTCGCGGCCGCGGTCGAGGACCTTCCCGAGGGACTGTCCGCGACCGTCCGGTCAGTCGGGCCCTACGAGCGATACGCGGATCCCGCGACGGCGGGACTTATGGAGCCTGACGCGGCGGTGTCCGCGGAGCAGGCGGCGGCGCTCACGAAGCGACAGCGTGCGGCCGTCGCGGCTGCGGTCGAACACGGCTACTACGACTCGCCGCGGGCCGGAGCGGTGTCCGACGTCGCCGACGAGCTCGGCGTCTCGACCGGCACGGCCGCCGAACACCTCAGAAAGGCAGAGGCGACCGTGATGGGACGCCTCGTGAATCGGTAGTCAAACGTCGCACGCGAGTGCCGGCAGCGTTGACGACGGCTCGGTGCCGGCGCGATCAGTAGCCCAGCGCTTCCCGCACCAGCACGACGGTCGTCCGTCCCTCCGCCATCTCCCGGCGGAAGATCAGCTGTTTCGCGATCGCGGAATCGACGCCGTAGGCGTCGTTGGCGCGCTCGTTCTCGAGGGGGTACGCGACCGACTCGAGCCGGTCGAGCGCGTCGTCGAGCGTCGGGACGACCTTGTTCACGCCGCTGACGATGAGCACGTTCCCGGCGGCGAAGGGATAGGCGCCGATGCGGCTGCCGGACTGGTCGGCCGCGACCAGCTCGCCGCTGGCGGCGACCGCGTTGATGCCGCCGAGGAAGTAGTCGGCCGTCTGCGCCTCCCGACGAGCGGTCTGTCGCTCGGCGTCGTCGTCGATGCTCTGGATCTCCTCCGGCAGGCTCTCCCAGTCGTGGTCGCCCTCGGCGAGGTACTCCATAAATCCGATCTCCTCGAGCGTCGTCGAGTGACCGTTCATCACCGACGCGCCGGCCGGAATTCGTTCCTGGAGCGTCTCGAGGGCCTCGTCGGCGGAGTCGACCACGACGACCTCGAACCCGTTCGTCTCCAGGTTCGAGACCGCCTCGGAGAGCGTCTCCTCGTCGGGCTGTTCGTCGAGCGTCGCGTCGATCGCGGCGTCGTCGATGTAGTCGGCCTTGGTTTGTGACATCGGGTGGTGGTTGGTAGCGTCGCCACCCACTTAACGACGCGCGGACGCCCGGATCAGCTGGTGACGACGGTGTTACCGGCGATCGGCTGTCTCCTCCCGCGGACCGCTCGTGCTACTCCTCGGGCCACTTGATCGAGCAGCCGCGCGAGGGACGGTCCGGGATCGAGACGTCCTCGCCCGCGAGGACCGACTCGATCGCCGGCCTGACGTACGACTCGGTGGGCTCCTCGTCCGGATTGAGCGCGTCGTCGAGTCGGCCGTGGTACGCCAGCCGCCAGGTGTCGTCCGACTCGTCACGCCGGAACAGGAAGGGGTCGGGGGTACAGACCGCGCCGTAGGCGTCCGCGACCGACGCGTCCGCGTCCCGAAGGTACGCGTCGTAGGCGATCGTGCCGTCGGCGACGAGTTCCCGCATTCGGTCCAGGGAGTCGTCGGGATACTCCTCGTCGTCGTTCGGGTTGATCCCCACGACCGCGACGTCGTCGTAGTCGGCGGCGATCGCGTTCAACGACTCGAACTTCGCCTGGGCGTACGGACAGTGGTTACACGTGAACACGACCAGCAGCGCCTCGACGTCGAAGTCCTCGAGCGCGTATCGGTCGCCGTCGGCGCTCGGAAGGTCGAACGCGGGCGCCGCGTCGCCACGCTCCAGCTCGGAGTCTGATTCCATCGCGACCATACGCCTGGTTGGTTCGCGAGGCCGATAAGGAATCGGGTCCCAGCGGCGTGTGATCCGTTCGGCGTCGAGATCGACTCGGACGGCACCGGCGGTCGTCGATCGCCGTTTCCCGAGTCGTCGTCTTTATAATGGTCGTGACGACACCAACGTGCAGGTTGCCCGGTGATCGTGGGCGGGACGATACCGGGAGCATACGATCAACATATGAGCACCGAACCAACTGACGCGACGACGGACGGTGACGCGACGACGGACGGTGACGCCACGCTGGACGGTGACGCCACCTCGGGTGGCGCCGCCGCGACGGACGGCGGAACCAGTGCCACCCCCGAGGGAGGGCGGGCGAGCGAGCGCGAGGCCGCCTCCTTCGTGGAGTACGGGATCGAGGACAAACCGCCCGCGGGGGAGTCGTTCCTCCTCGGCATCCAGCATTACCTGACGATGGTCGGCGCGAACATCGCCGTCCCGCTGGTGCTCATCGACGCGATGGGGCCGAGCGAGGCGCAGGCGACGACGCTCATCGGGACGTTCTTCGTCGTCTCGGGCGTCGCCACGCTCCTCCAGACGACGATCGGGAACCGCTACCCGCTCGTGCAGGGGGCCTCCTTCGCGCTGCTGGCGCCGGCGCTCACGATCGTCGGCGCCGTCGGCGGCCCCTTCGATCTGGCGATACGGGAGCTGCAGGGCGCGATCATCGCCGCGGCAACGATACAGGTCCTGATCGGCTACTCGGGACTGATGGGCCGTCTCAAGCGCTACCTCTCGCCGGTGGTCGTCGCCCCGGTGATCGCGCTCATCGGCCTCTCGCTGTTCAGCACCCCGCAGATCGTGACCCCCGGACAGAACTGGTGGCTGCTCGGGCTCACGCTCGTCTGCATCGTCGGCTTCTCACAGTACCTCGACGCCTACAGCCGCTACGCGCGGCTGTTCCCCGTCCTGCTGGGCGTCGTGACGGCGTATCTGGTCGCCGTGGCGCTCTCGCTGGCGGGGATCTACGGCCCCGAACAGGTCGGCTACGTCGCGCCGTCGTCGGCGCTCGAGGCGCCGCTCGTCCTGTCGATCACCCCCTTCCAGTGGGGGCTGCCGCTGTTCACGCCCGCCTACATCGTCGGGATGTTCGCGGGCGTCGTCGCCTCGATGATCGAGAGCTACGGCGACTACTTCGCGGTGGCCCGGCTCGCCGGCGTCGGCGCCCCGTCGCGGAAACGGATCGACCACGGCATCGGGATGGAGGGCATCGGCAACGTCTTCGCGGGGATCATGGGGACGGGCAACGGCTCGACGTCCTACTCCGAGAACATCGGCGCGATCGGCATCACCGGCGTGGCCTCCCGCCACGTCGTGCAGGTCGGCGCGGTCGTGATGCTCGTCGTCGGCTTCTTCGGTCCGTTCAGCCAGCTCATCGTGACGATCCCCGACCCGATCATCGGCGGCCTGTTCATCGCGATGTTCGGCCAGATCGCGGCGGTGGGCCTCTCGAACCTCAAGTACGTCGACCTCGACGCCCAGCGGAACGTCTTCACGATCGGCCTCGCGCTGTTCGCGGGGCTCGCGATCCCCGCGTACTTCGGCGGGCTCGAGAGCGTCCCGGCCTTCCGCGAGGGGATGCGCCAGGTCGCGGTCCTCGGCCCGGTCCTCGGCGCGCAGATCGTCGCCGACACGGTCTTCGTGATCGGCTCGACGGGGATGGCCGTCGGCGGCATCGTCGCCCTGCTGCTCGACAACACGATCCCGGGCACTCGCGAGGAGCGCGGGCTCGACCAGTGGGAGGCGATCTCCGAGGAGGAACACGAGTTCCAGACCGCCCTCGAGCGCTACACGGAGTGAAATTCACATGGTCGCCGCGGACGCGGACGGCGGCGGCCGCGTCGTGCTCGCCGACGACGTGACCGGCGGTGACCGCGTTCGCTACCGCGGGACGGACCGATTCGGCGGTAGCCTTTCCGTGACCGACCGGCGGATCGTCATTCGCGACGACATCGACGGCGATGACAGCGACGAACACGGCGACGACGGTGACGGTGACGCCCGGACCGGTGATTCCGGAGACGGTGACGCCGACGGTCGCGCGGTGCCCCTCACCGTCGTCGAGGAACTCACCTACCGGAGCGTCGACTGGTTCACGCTGCTTTTGGGGGTCGGGATCGTCGCGTTCGGACTGGTCTCGATCCCGCGGCATCGGCTCGGTGCGGCGGCCTTCGTCCTCGCCGGCGCCGGCAGCCTCGCGGTCACGTGGCGGCGGCGCGGGCGCGTCCGGATCCACACCCACGGTCGACCGAAACCGGTTACCGTGTACCCGGCCGACCCCGAGGAATTCCTGGCCGCGGTCGACGCGTCGCTCGCGGGAATTCGTTCGGAGCGGTCGCCCGATGACGGGATCAGCGATGACGAATCCGGTCCACGGGGCGGCCCGAACTGACCGGTTTCGGTCCGCTCGCCCGGTGACCGAACGTCTCACGCGTCCAT
This sequence comes from Halopenitus persicus, assembly GCF_900107205.1. Classification (GTDB taxonomy): domain Archaea; phylum Halobacteriota; class Halobacteria; order Halobacteriales; family Haloferacaceae; genus Halopenitus; species Halopenitus persicus. The sequence goes on from NZ_FNPC01000005.1 coordinate 92,236, forward strand.
CGGTGCGCGCCCGGACCCTCTCACGCGTCCATCGGAGAGAGTTCGGCCGCCTTCGCGCGAGCCTGTGACACGATCTCGGGTTTGGCCGCGAACGCGACGGTGACGTGGTCGTCCCCGTAGGACTCCTCCTCGACGTGGCCGTGGTCGTGGATCCAGGAGACGACGCTCATCGTGTCGTCGGTCATCGGGAGCAGCAGTCGCTCGCGCTTCCAGTCCGGAAGTTCGTCCTCGATGCGATCGCGGAGGGCCGCGATCCCGTCGCCCTCGCGAGCGGAGACGACGACGGGGTTCGGCGCCAGCCCCGAGAGCGCGGCGCGCTTCTCGGCGATCGCGTCCTCGTCGAGGCGGTCGACCTTGTTGAAGACGGTCACGATCGGCGCCTCGTTGCGCTCGCGGAGCGTGTCGTGGCAGGTGACGAGCTTCTCGCGCATCTCCCGGACCGGCTCGCTGGCGTCGACGACCAGCAGGACGAGGTCGGCCCGGTAGACCGAATCCAGCGTCGACTCGAACGACTCCACCAGCCAGTGGGGGAGATCCGAGATGAATCCGACGGTGTCGGTGAGCAGGACGTCCCGTGTGTCCAGCTGCGCCCGCCGCGTGGTCGTTCCGAGCGTGGTGAACAGCATGTCCTCCGATTCGGCGGTCGTCTCCAGGTCCGGGTGTCGGTCGACGTTCTCCTCGACGTCGAGGTCGGCCGCGAGCCGCCGCATCAACGTGGACTTGCCGGCGTTGGTGTAGCCCGCCAGCGCGACCAGGTCGAACCCGGAGGCCCGGCGCTCCTCGCGGCGGGTCTGCTCCTTCTCGGCGATCGACGCCAGCTCGTCGCGGATGTCCGAGATGCGGCGTTTGATGTCCCGCTCGACGCTCTCGTCGTACTCGCCGAGTCCCATGAATCCGGGTCGCTCGTCGCGCTTGGCGAGGCTGGCCTTCGCCTCGGCCCGCGGGAGCTCGTAGCGCAGCTCCGCGAGCTCCACTTGGAGCTGGGCCTTCCGGGTCCGTGCGCGCTCGCCGAAGATCTCGAGGATGAGCGTGAACCGATCGATGACCGCGACGTCCTCTGGCAGCTTCCCGCCGATGTTGAACGTCTGATACGGCCCGAGGTCGTTGTCGACGATCACGCAGTCGGCGTCGGTCTCGTCGACCAACGCCGCCAGCTCCTCGACCTTCCCCTCGCCGAACATGTAGGCCGCGTCCTCCTCGCGCGTCTGCGTGAGCCGGCCGACCACCTCGTAATCGACGGCGTTCGCGAGCCGTTCGATCTCGGAGAGGTCGCCGGCTCCGGAGTCGACGCGTTTGGCGACGACGGCACGTTTGCCGGTGCCGCCGGTCGCCGATGGCTCGCCGCTCATCGGTCGCGATCGCGGACGGCGGACGCGGCGTGGTGTGCTCCCTGCACTGTTTCGGTCCCGTCTACGGCCTCGACGTATTTAAACTCCGGCTGGAGGCACCCGCCGTCGAGTTCGAAACCCGCGTTCGATCGTGGACGCCGCCGGGTAAGCGAGGGAGCAGGGAGGGGTGGTTCATGAGTCACAAGTCCCAGGCCTCGATGAGGACGTCGCTGCCGATCGCCGCCAGCACCGCGACGAGGACGCCCGCGAGGAGCGCGAGCCTGAGGTCCCCGTTCCACAGCAGGACGGCGACGAACGCGACCATCCCGACCGCGTTGCCCAGCAGCAACCGAAGCGTTCTCGAGCCGCCCGTCGGGGACGTCCGGTCGTTCGCGTCGCGGGGATCGGGGTCCATCTCGAACCGTCGTTTTCCCCCGCGGTGCAAAGCCGCTTCGCTCGGCGGCCGCGTCGGCGTCTCCGTGCCCGCCAGGTTCGTTCGTCTCGGCCGTCGATCGCGGTCAGTCGCCGCGGCCGTTCGCCGGTCGGTATCAACGGGCAAAAGGCCCCGGCCCTCATCGATACGATATATGAAACCCAACCAGATCGACTTCGCCGTCGATTTCGCCTACGGGGTGCTGCTCTTTCTCGCGATCGTGCTCATCGTTACCGTCGGGACCGGCGTCGGCATCGCGTTCGGCCTCGGCGCGCTCGTCTCCTACGTGATCCACGTCGGGTGGAAGATGTCCCGGTTCGATCCCGAGTGGATGACCGAGGAGGTGACCGAGCAGATCGAGGAGACGATCACCGAGGAGGTGACCGAAAGCGTCGGCGAGAAGGTCTCCGAGGACGTCTCTGAGAACGTCGAGCGGACGGTCGCCGAAAAGGTCAGCGAGGACGTCGGGGAGCAGGTGACCGCGGAAGTGACCGAGGAGGTCACCCAGAGCGTCGAGCAGAAGGTGACCAAGGAGGTGACCGAGAACGTCGAGGAGGCGCTCTCCGGGGAGATCGACTCGATCATCGAGCAGCTCGAGGAGGTCAACGACCGGATCGAGCGACGTCCGAGCCGGAGCGAGCTGGACGCCGGAGGAGAGCCGAACGCGGGGGATCGGGGCCGGTACGAGACGGTGGCTCCCGACGCGACGGCCGACGCGGATGCGGCGGGCCCGGCCGACGGGAGCGACGCCGCCGACGAGGACTGGAACGTCGACGCGGACGAGCGGACGGACGATGCGGACGACGCGGACGACGCCGACGAGGAGGCGAACTACGAGGCGGACGACGACGCGGACGGGAAGTCCGGCGCAGCAGGATCGACGGCGAACGCTCGGGACGGCGGGGAATGATCGGATCCGTTCCTGCCGGTTCGAACGACCCCGAACGACGCGCGGACGACCAGCAGGACGCTCACACGGCGATTCCACGGGGGCGAACCGACTGATGGTGGTCGAGCCACTGATCGCCGTCGGCCTCCTCGTCGCGCTGTTCGTCGGGTTCAACATCGGCGGATCGACGACCGGCCCCGCCTTCGGCCCCGCGGTGGGTGCGGGGGCGATCTCGAAGCTCCTCGCCGGCGCGTTGATGTCGGTCTTCTTCTTCGGCGGCGCGTGGACGATCGGACGGCGCGTCGTCGACACGCTCGGGCGGGAGCTCCTGTTCGATGCCGGCGTGTTCACCATCGAGACCAGCATCGTGGTGCTGTTCTTCATCGGCGGGGCGCTCTTCGTGGGCAACTACACCGGCGTTCCGGCCTCGACGTCGATGACCGCCGTCGGCGCGATCGCCGGGCTGGGCGTCGCGACCGGCGAGTTGAACTGGGCCGTGATGGGCGAGATCGCCGTCTGGTGGATCGTCGCGCCCCTCGTTGGGTTCTGGGTCTCGGTGATGATCGGCCGGTACGTCTACCCGACGATCAACCGCTGGGTCGCGATCACGACGAGCGACGGGGCCCTGATCGTGCTGGATCGGTCGGGGACGATCCCGGTCCCTCGTCCCGGACCGAACACCACGCGGCGCGAGTTCGTCGGGACGATCGTTCTCGTCTCCATCAGCTGTCTGATGGCGTTCTCCTCGGGCACCTCCAACATCGCGAACGCGATCGCCCCGCTGTACGGGGCCGGCGTCGAGATGAACCTGCTCATCCTGCTCGGGTCCGGCGCGGTCGCCCTGGGGGCGCTCACGATCGCGCGCCGCACGCTCGACACGCTCGGCAACAACCTCACCGACCTGCCGCTGACGGCGGCGATCGTCGTCGCGGTCGTCTCCTCGGGCATCGTCATCGGCCTGTCGGCGATCGGCATTCCGGCCTCGTTCGTGATCATCGCGACGATGTCGATCGTGGGGCTGGGATGGGGACGCGCGACCCGAACGACGACGTTGTCGGAGGGCATTCGCGGCGACGAGGAGACCACGGTATCCGTGGGCGCGCTCGCCGCCGAGGAGCCGGGCGAGGAGGCGCCGACACTCGGCGAGGAGAGCCCGGCGGACATCCCCAGCGCGGCCGACCTCTTCGACCCGGCCACCACCGGCCGCGTCATCCTGATGCAGAACCTCGTCCCGGTCCTCTCGACCGGCGGCGCGTACCTGACGTTCTGGCTGCTCTTTCGGTACGCGTGGTGACGGCCGCCCCTTGCGTTCCCTTTCGCCGGTCGTCGTGATTTCGTTCCGTTCGTCGTCGTGATTCGGTCCCGCTCCGCTAGCCGTCGCGACCGGGATCGCCGTCGTGATCGGTCCCCAGTCGCCAGAGCGCGTGCGTGACCGACGGCAGGTCGTGTCCGGTATCCGCGGCGATCTCCAGACACACGGACCGATAGCGACGGTAGGCATCGACGTCGGGCGGATCGGGATACGGGTCCGCGAGCGCGCCGCGCTCCCGCAGCGCCGTCCACTCGCGTTCGCTCACGACCGGATACGACTCCGGGGCGAGGAACGCGAGGAACGCCGAGGCGACGCCGACGTCGACGCCGTCGAGCGCGACCAGTTCCGCGAGCGCATCCGCCACGTCGTCGTCACCATCCCGCTCGTCATTGCCCCTCCCGGCATCATCCCGTTCGTCGCTGCCCTTCCCGGCATCGTCCCGTTCGTCGCTGTCCTTCCCGGCATCGTCTCCCTCGCCGTCAGCCACGTGGTCGGCGGCGCTAGTGATGGCCGCGATCACGTCGTCGAAGGGGTTGGATTCGAACCGCTCCTCGACCGCGCGGCGCTCGCGGTCCGGGTATGCCCCGAGGTGGCGCCGGAAGTACCACCGGACCACCCACTCCGCGTCCCGCCGGCCGAACTCGCCGGCACGGAACGCCTCGGGCAGCGTCTCGCGCTGTTCCTGCTCGACCGCGTAGATCGGTTCCTCCGCCCGATACGCCGCGGAGAGTTCCGCGACCGTTTCGGCCGAGAGGTGGACGTCGTTCGAGGCGTCGGTCATCTCACGTGGCGCTTCGTCGCCGTGCTCCCTGAACGTTTCCCGACGCGATCCGACCGTCGATTCCGGCGTGCCTCGGTCACCGTTTTCGGCGGATTCGGCCGCCGATTCCGGCGCTATCCCACCGTCGTTTGGCGTTTCGCCCCCGCTCTTCCGTGATCGACCAACACACTCATACCCCGAGAGTGCGATGATTACGACATATGCACGTACACGCGGAGGGATGCCACCATGTCCAGTGAGGAATCGGAACCGGTCAAGACGATCTGTCCGTACTGCGGCGTGGGCTGCGGGATCCAGGTCGACCAGGGCGAGGAACCCGGCGACGTTCAGTTCCGCCCGTGGGGCGACGCGCCGGTCAACGAGGGCCGGATCTGCATCAAGGGCGGCGCCGCGACGCAGGTCGTCGACCACGAGGACCGCCTGACGGACCCGCTGATCAAGGAGGACGGCGAGTTCCGCGAGGCGAGTTGGGAGGAGGCGTACGGTCGCGTCGTCGACGAGCTCGAGCGCATCCGCGGGGAGTACGGCCCCGACGCGATGGGCTTTTTCGGCTCCTCGAAGACGATGAACGAGGAGAACTACCTCCTCCAGAAGCTCGCCCGCCGATACGGCACCAACAACGTCGACAACTGCACACGGATGTGCCACGCCTCGACGGTGTACGCGCTGCGGACCAGCCTCGGCGCGGGCGCGATGACCAACAGCATGGCGGACCTGGAGGAGGCGGCCGACGTCTTCTGGATCCAGGGCGCCAACCCCGGCGAGCAGCACCCGATCGCCAACAGCCAGTACTTCCGCCAGGCGGTGCTCGAGGGCGCGACCGTCATCCAGGTCGACCCCCACGCGAACAAGACGACGCGGTCGTTCCAGATCGAGGAGACCGACCGCCACATGCACCTCCAGCTCGAGCCCGGCACGGACATTCCGCTCTTGAACGTCGTCCTCAAGACGGTCCTCGAGAACGACTGGGTGGACGAGGAGTTCATCGAGTCGCGGACGGAGGGCTTCGAACATCTGCGGGAGACCCTCGAGGACTTCGACAAGGAGGCCGCCGCCGAGGAGTGCGGCGTCCCGCTCGAGGACATCGAGCTCGCCGCCGAGAAGTACGCGAAGGCGAACAACGCCGCCATCTTCACCGGGATGGGGATGAGCCAGCACACCTGCGGCGTCGACAACGTCCAGAACGAGATCAACCTCGCGCTGATCACGGGCAACGTCGGCCGCCCCGGGACCGGGGTCAACCCGCTGCGCGGACAGAACAACGTCCAGGGGACCTCCGACGTCGGCGCGATGCCGAACGTCCTCCCGGGCTACCAGCTCGTCGACGACGACGAGGCCCGCGAGAGCGTCGAGGAGGTCTGGGGCTTCGAGGTGCCCGACGAGCCCGGCCTGACGAACGTCGAGATCTCCCACGAGGCGGGCGACTCGATCAAGGGGCTCTACATCATGGGTGAGAACCCGATAATGTCCGAGCCGGACTCGAACCGCGTCGCGGAGCGGATCGACCAGCTCGAGTTCACCGTCGTGCAGGACATCTTCATGACCGAGACCGCCGAGTACGCCGACGTGATCCTCCCGGCGACGACGTGGGCCGAGCGCGGCGGCACGGTCACCAACACCGACCGGCGCGTCCAGCGGATGCGCGGCGTCGAGAAGGTCCACGAGAACACGAAACACGACCTCGAGATCGTCTCCGAGGTCGGCAGGCGCCTGTTCGGCGAGGACGGCGGCTTCGACTTCGAGGACCCCGAGGAGGTCTTCGAGGAGCTGCGGCAGGTCTGTCCGATCTACCACGGGATGACCTACGACGGCCTCGGCGAGGTGGGGCTCCACTGGCCCTGTTACGAGGAGGGCGACGAGGGCGACCCGTTCCTCTACGAGGACACCTTCGACACCGAGAGCGGCCTCGGCCAGATCGAGGGCGTGCGCCACCAGCCGCCCAAGGAGACGCCCGACGAGGAGTACCCGCTGATCCTCACCACCGCCCGGCTCGAGGAACACTACAACACGGGGACGATGAGCCGACGCTCCCCGCGGCTCAACAGCCAGCACCCCGAGAACTTCGTCGACATCCATCCCAACGACGCCGAGCGGTACGGCGTCGAGGACGGCGACTACGTGCGGATCACCTCGCGCCGCGGCGAGATCGAGGTGAAGGCGCAGGTCACCGAGGACATCAAGGAGGGCGTCATCTGGACGACGCCGCACTTCGCGGCCGCCTCCGGCAACGTCCTCACGAACGACGTGCTCGACGAGCGCGCGAAGATCCCCGAGTACAAGGCCGCGGCCGCGGAGATCGAGGTCACCGTCGACGCCGGCGACGCGGACGACGCGCCAGCCGACGACTGATCGGCGCGCTCAACGGCGGCTGATCGGCACGCGGGCGGTCGGCCGACCGTTCACTCGATCGCGCGTTTCTCCTTTTCGAGGACCTCGACGTCCGTGATTCCCGTGTCGGGATAGGTGCCGTCGGCGGTCTTCTCGGCCGCCTTCACCATATCCCAGACGACGTTCAGCCCGGTAGTGACGCCCTCGAGCGCCTCCATCTCGCAGCCGGTCTTCCCGGTCGTTTCGACGGCGACCGTGAGGACGACGCGGTCGGGCTCGACGGCGAAGTCGGTCTCGACGTTCGTGATCGGGATCTGGTGGCACATCGGGATCGTCTCCCAGGTGTGTTTGACCGCCTGGACGGCGCCGACCCGTGCGGTCGCGAGCACGTCGCCCTTCCCGATCGCGTCGGCCTCGATCGCCTCGATCGTCGACGGCGTGAGGCGGATCGTGCCGCGGGCCACCGCCCGGCGGGCGGTGTCCGGCTTGTCCCCCACGTCGACCATCTGGACGTCGCCGTCGTCGGTGGTGTGGGTGAGTTCGTCCGTGTCGCTCGGGTCCGAGCCGGTAGCGGGGTCGGAACCGACGTCGGCCTCGCGACTGGAGTCGGTCTCAGCACCGGCGTCGGCCTCCACACTGGAATCGGTCTCAGCACCGGGGTCAGCCTCGGAGCCGGACTCGTCCTCACGCATCGGTACGCACCGCCTCCGGGATCCGGTCGATCAGGTCGGTCGCGACCAGTCCGTATCCCCGCTCCTCGACGACCAGGTCGCCGGCGCGCCCGTTCGCGTACGCGCCGATCGCCGCGGCCTGGAGGGGCCGCTGAGTGCACGCGACCGCGCCGACGGCGCCGGCAAGCACGTCGCCGGTCCCGCCGACGGTCATCCCCGGATTCCCCGTCCTGTTCACCCGGAGATCCTCGCCGTCGGTGATCACGTCGTAGGCCCCCTTCACGAGCAGCGTGTGGCCGATCTCGGCCGCGAACTCGCGAACGCGCTCGGCGCGCTCGCGCCAGTTCTCGGCGCTCGGTCCGCCCATAGCCCGCAGCTCGCCCTGGTGGGGCGTACACACGAGCGTGGCCTCGGTCTCGACGTCGGGGACGACCTGCAGCGCGTCCGCGTCGACCACGGCGCGCCCGTCGTAGTCCTCGAGGAAACGCTCGACGGCCGACAGCGTCGGCTCGGCGTCGCCGAGACCGGGACCGAACACGACGACGTCCCGGCCGGCCGCGAGGTCACGGATCCGGTCGAGGTGGTCGGGCTCGAGGATCGCGCCCGGAAACCCGTGAACGATCAGGTTCTCGGAGAACCCCTGTACCTCGCGGGCGACCGACTCCGGACATGCGACGCGGACGAGGTCGGCGCCGGCGCGCAGCGCCGCCCGCGCCGCGAGCGTCGGCGCGCCCGTGTACGGGCCGCCGCCGACCACCAGCACCTCGCCGTGGTCGCCCTTGTGACTCTCCGGATCCCGGTCCAGCCCCAGGAGGTCGCCGGGACCCGTGAACAGCGCGGCGGCGGTCGGGATCCCGATGTCGGCGACCGTGACCGTGGCGTCCGTCCGCAGCTCCTCGAGACCCGGCTTGGCATCGTGGAACGTCACGATCCGGTCGGCCGCGACCGCGACGTGCTCCCCGTCGGGTCCCGCCGCGACCTCGCCGGTGTCGGCGTCGACGCCGGATGGCACGTCGACGGCGATCACGGTCGCGTCCGACGCCGTGGACGAAGCCGCCTCGGTGATGCGCTTCGCGACCGTCCGCTCGGGCTCCCGGAGGGGTCCGGAGACGCCGGTGCCGAGCATCGCGTCGACGACGACGTCCGCGTTCGCGAGGGTCAGTCGGTTCGGCTCGGCGACGGGATCGACGACCGCCTCGGCGTCGATCTCCGCCGCCGCGAGCGCGTCCCAGTTCTCCTTGGCGATCGTCGTCCTGATCGTCTCGGGACGGCCGAGGAGGCGAACGCGAACGTCGTAGTCGGAGAGAAACCGGGCCGCGACGAAGGCGTCGCCGCCGTTGTTCCCGCGTCCACACACGAGCGTGACGGTCGCACCCGGGTCGGCGACCGTCCGGACCTCGCGTGCGATCGCATTGCCGGCCGACTCCATCAGCTGCTTGCGGGGGACGCCCAGCGCCGCCGCGTTGGCGTCGACCGCCGCCATACGATCCGCTGTGATCATTCATCGTCCGCTTCGGCCGGACCGGGATTAAACGTGCGGGATGTGAGGGAGGTCCGGTCCTCGGTCCGAGGCGGCGTGGCGACCGTCCCTAGGAAGCGTGGCGATCGATCACCGACCGAAGTCGTTCCTCGTTCTGGGCGCCGACGAGGCGTTCGACGGGTTCGCCGCCACGGAACAGCAGCAACGTCGGGAGCCCTCGAACCCCGTACTGGCTCGTCAACCCCTGATGAACGTCGGCGTCGACCTTCAGGACCGTCGCGGAGGTCGTGGCGGCGACGTCCTCGAGGATGGGTTCGAGCATCTTGCAGGGGCCACACCAGTCCGCGTGGAAGTCGACCAGCACGAGGTCGTGGCCCGCCAGCGCCTCCTCGAAGGAGCCGCCCTCGTAGTGGATCGGTTCGTCGGGCGACCCGGCACCGTTCCCGGCGTCGTCACCCTCGTCCGCGTCGGTGCCCAGCGTTCCCTCCGCGGCCTTTTCACGCAGTTTCGCCAGCTTTCGCTCCCGGATCGCCTCGAGTTCGTCGCCGGTCGAGCCGGTCGACTCCCCCGCTGGATCGCTCATACCCGCGATAGGTGCTACGCCGTTGTAAGGGATCCGCTGGAAATGCGCCGATCGGGCACGACCGTCACGACGGGACCGACGACGGGGAACCGATCCACGGTCGACGACGCGACAACACTGGCCCGGACGACAACCCTTTCCAGGGTCCAGCGACCAGTCGACCGTATGGCAGATCGGTCCGTCCCGACGCCGTGGGTTCGCGAGTACTGGGGATGGGCGGGTGCGGCCCTCTTCTTACTGATCACCGTCGACCTCCTGACGTCGATGTACGCGGTCGCAGTCGTCGGGATCGAGCACGAGTCGAACCCGGTGATGGCGTGGCTGCTCTCGCGACCGCTGTGGGTGCTCGTCGGCGTACATCTGGCCGCAGCCGGGCTGCTCGTCGTTCTGTTCTACGGGCTCGCGGAGCTGGTCCGCGAGACGCCACCGGCCTATCGCGGGCCGTTCAAGCGGCTGATCGAGGGGTTCCTGGGGATCCTGCTCGCGGCCGGGCTGTTCGTGTTCGCCAACAACCTCTCGGTGATCGTCTACGGCCGAAGCCTGCTGTGACCCGGGTGCTGACGAGATCCCGATGCTGACGAGATCCCGATGCTGACGAGATCCCGATGCTGACGAAACTCCGATGCTGACGAAACTCCGATGCTGACGAAACTCCGATGCTGACGAACGGCGCGATCCGGCGGGCTGACGAGACGGGGATGCTCCGACGCCCCGACGAACGAACCTTTAACCGCGAAACCGAACTACCCGGTGGCAGTGAGTTCCCAGCCACCCTGGTCGGACGTGTTCGGTCACGCGGAGCCGTACCCCGAACAGGCCGAGGGGATCGACGCGGCGATCGAGGCCGCCGACGAGGGCGGCTTCCTCGCGCTGGAGGGCGCCTGCGGGACCGGGAAGACGATGCTCGCGTTGACCGCGGGGATCGACCGAGTCCGGGACCCGGACTCCCCGTTCGAGCGCGTGTTCGTCCTCACGAGCGTGAAACAGCAGCTCCGCCAGTTCGAGGAGGACCTGCAAACGATCAACGAAAACCTTCCCGAGGACCACCGACGGGTCTCCGGAATCACCCTCGTCGGCAAGGCGGACGTCTGTCCGTACGCCCGCGAGAACCGGGGCGGGATCGACGTCGGGAACGTCTACGAGCGCTGTGAGGGGCTTCGCGATCGGACGCGGTCGCTCGTCGGGGACGGCGGTTCGACGACCGCGGAGTCGCTCGCCGCGTCCGCCCGCAGCCAGCAGATCGGGCTCGCGGACTCGGGCGGCTCGACCGGGGCGAACGGGACGGGCGGCGCCGACTTTCTCACGGTCGACGACGAACCGACTCCCTATCGGCCGGACACCGAGGAGCACGAGGGGGTCGAGTACTGTCCGTTCTACGCCGGCTTCCTCGCGGACCTCCCGGAGGACGGCGAGCCCGCCGAGGCCGTCCCCTTCGACGCCACCGACCGCGGCCACGTCGACGCCGCGGAACTGGTCCGGCTGGCGGCGGGAGCCGGCTCCTGTCCGCACTCCGTGATGGGCGCGCTCGTCCCCGAACTCGAGGTCGTGATCGGGAACTACTACCACGCCTTCGACCCGACGACGACCGGTTCGTTCACCGGCGCGCTGCTCGACGAGTCGACGTTCGTCGTCTGCGACGAGGCCCATATGCTCGAACCGCGCGTGCGGGACCTCGTGAGCGACGGGGTCGCGGACCGGAGCCTCCGGGACGCGATCGACGAACTCACCCGCGTGGTCCAGCCGGTCCGGTTCGACGAGGAGGGGCAGTACACCGACGAGGCCGACGTGGTCCGGGGCGAGCTCGCGGACAGTGACGTTGCGATCGAGGACGTCGAACGGGTCCGGGAGTTCTACGAGGCGCTCCGCGGCGAGCTCGACCGGCGCGTCACCGAACACCTCGACCGCGAGCTGCCGGACTGGCGCGCCGATCCGGATCGGCTCGACGACGCGGAGCTCCCGCTTCGGGACCCCGACTCGCCCGGCGTCGACGCGATCACGGAGTGGGCCGACGCGAACGGCTACGGGGACCGCGTGTGGGCCCGCGCGCCGGCGGTCGGCGCGGTCGTCGAGCGCATCCTCCGGGAGCTCGAGGGCGAGGACGCCCAGCGCGCGGCGCCCGGCGTCGGGCGAACGCTGAACGCGTGGTACCGGGAGGACCACGAGACGTTCTTCCGGGCGATCGACCTCGAGCGTACCTGGGACGAGACCGAGCCGCCGGACGACTGGCGGCGGGTCTACAACGCGCGGTTCGCCCTGTTCAACTGCCTGCCCAGCCGCGCCATCGGCGAGCGGCTCGGCGAGTTCGGCGGCGGCGTCCTGATGAGCGCGACGCTCGAGCCGATGGACGTCTTCCGGGAGGTGACCGGCCTGGATCACCTCGCCGAGTCGGGGCGGCCGGTGCTCGAGCGCACCCACGGGCTCGCGTTCCCGCCCGAGAACCGCGAGAGCCTCGCCGTCGACGTGCCGAAGTACACCCACGACAACCGCGGCGCGCCCGGCGAGGAAACGGAGACCCGCCTCGCGCATCTGGACGCGACCCTCGAGGTCGCCCGCCGCCCCGGAAACGTCCTCGTCGGGATGCCGAACTACGCCGAGGCCGAGTGGATGGCCGGCGAGCTCGACGACCGCCTCGAGAAGCCCGTCCTGATCGACGAGTCCTCCGGCGACCACGTGACCGAGTCGCTCAAGGACGACTTCTTCGCCGGCGACGGGAAGGTGCTCGTGACGAGCCTCCGGGGCACGCTCACCGAGGGCGTCGACTACCGGGGCGACCGGCTCCGTGCGGCGGTCGTCTGCGGGGTGCCGATAATCAACACCGCCCGCCCGCGAACCAGGGCCGTCGTGGCCGCCTACGACGAGCGCTTCGGCGACGGTTTCGAAACCGCCCTCACGGTTCCGGCGGTCCGGAAGGCTCGACAGGCCGTCGGTCGCGTGATACGCGGCGCCGACGAGCGCGGCGTTCGCGTGCTCCTCGATGCCCGCTACGCCCGCGACTCCTGGAACGGGGTCCGGGAGTACCTCCCCGAGCACGAACGCGCGGAGTTCCAGCCGGTCAGCCCCGATATGCTCGGGGTCGCGCTGGACCGGTTCGAGCGCGCCGAGTAGGGGGCCACGGAGTCGTCCGATCAGTTGGCCGAGGCGTCGTTCGGGGCGTCGTCGGATCGGTCGGCTGCGGAGTCGACGTCGTACGAGAGCACGATCCCGTCGTCGAGACGCTCGGTTCCGGCGAGCGTCAGCGAGGGGAACGAGTCGGTGAAGCCGTCGCCGTCGGCCAGCGTCGGCGCGTCCCGGCCGCCGATCACCATCGATCCGACGTAGACCGACAGCTCGTCGACCAGCCCGGCCGCGAACAGCGAGAAGATCACCTCGCCGCCTCCCTCGACGAGGATCCGATCGATCCCCCGCTCCGCGAGCACGTCGAGCCCCGCGGCGAGGTCGACGCGGCCATTCGGAGCCTCGCCGTCATCGCCCGTAGCGTCGGTACTTTCCCCCGTCGCACCGCCACCCACTGCGCCGTCACTCTCCGCCACGGCGATCACCGTCGCCCCGGTCGCCTCGAGTTCGGCGCGTCGGTCGTCGGGGACGTTGGAGCCGACGAGCAGGTACGTCGTCGCGGCGTCATCGAGGATCCGCGCGTCGGTCGGCGTTCGTCCCCGCGAGTCGACGACGATCCGGGCGGGGTTCCCCGGCCGGCCGTTCCGCAGTCGGCCGACGCGGCGGTCCTCCTCGGTGAGAGTGAGGTGCGGGTCGTCCGCCAGCACGGTGCCGACGCCCACGAGGACGGCGTCGGCCGCCGCGCGGATCCGGTCGACGCGGTCGAAGTCCTCGGGGCCGGAGATCCGGAGCTGTTCGCGCCGGCGCGTCGCGAGCTTCCCGTCGACGCTCTGGGCGGCGTTGACGACGACGTGCATATCCTTGGGTCCTCCCGCGGCGTCATTGTCGTTTCGGTGTCGTGCATCCGGGGCCGCAGTGTCGTGTATCCGAGGCCGCAGTGTCGTGTATCCGAGGCCGCAGTGTCCTTGCATCCGGAGTCGGTTCGCTTCGTCGGCTCGCCCGCGAGCAACCCTTTTGTGCGGTGGCGTCGAATCCCGTTCCGATGGACGTAGATGCACACGCCGAGGAGCTCGCCTCCACCCTCGGCATCGACAAAGCGGAGGTCAAAGCGGACCTGGAGAACCTGCTGGAGTACAGCGTGCCGATCGACGAGGCCAAACAGAGCGTTCGCCGGAAACACGGCGGGGGAAGCGGCGGCTCCTCGCCGTCCCCGTCGACCGTCGACCTCGCGGAGATCACGACCGATCACGGCAACGTCACGGTCACCGTGCGCGTGCTCACCGTGGGGACGCGAACGATCCGGTACCAGGGCGACGACATCACGATCCGGGAGGGCGAGATCGCCGACGGGACCGGGACGATCTCCTACACCGCCTGGCAGGACTTCGGGTTCGAGCCCGGCGACTCGGTGACGATCGGCAACGCCGGCGTCCGCGAGTGGGAGGGCGAGCCGGAGCTCAACCTCGGCGACGCGACGACGGTCGCGATCGCCGACGAGGAGGTCGCGGTCGACGCCACGATCGGCGGGGACCGGAACCTGATCGACCTCGAGCCCGGCGACCGCGGCCGGAACATCGAGGTCCGCGTTCTCGAGGTCGACTCGAAGACCATCTCGGGACGCGACGGCGAGACGCCGATCCTCGAGGGGGTCGTCGGCGACGACACCGCGCGGCTCCCGTTCACCGACTGGGATCCCCGATCGGCGGTCGAGGCCGGCGCCGATCTCCGGATCGAGGACGTGTACGTCCGCGAGTTCCGCGGAGTCCCCTCGATCAACCTCACCGAGTTCTCGACGGTCACGCCGCTGCCCGACCCCGTGTCGGTCAACGAGGACGCCCCGCGGCTGTCGATCGCCGACGCAATCGACACCGGCGGGATGTTCGACGTCGAGGTCGTCGGCACCGTGCTCGACCTGCGCGACGGCTCGGGGTTCATCGAGCGCTGTCCCGACTGCGGCCGCGTGCTCCAGAGCGGCCAGTGCCGGAGCCACGGCGACGTCGAGGGCGAGGACGACCTCCGGGTGAAGGCGATCCTCGACGACGGCACCGCCACGACCACGGTCGTTCTCGACACCGAGCTGACCGCGGCCGTCTACGGCGGCGGGCTGGAGGACGCCCGCGAGGCGGCCCGCGAGGCGATGGACAAGTCGGTCGTCGCGGAGTCGATCGCCGACGAGCTCGTCGGCCGCGCCTTCCGCGTGCGCGGGAACCTCTCCGTTGACGACTACGGCGCGAACCTCGACGCCGAGGAGTTCGCGGCCGCGGACGACGATCCGGCCGAGACGGCCCGCAGCGTGCTCTCGACGGTCCGGTCGCGGGCCGCGACCGATGGGGGCGCTGAAGGCGTCACGGAGGCGGCTCGGGAGGACACCGCTGGACCGGATCACGACGGAAGCCCGGGGGTGGGCCGATGAGCGGATCGGACTCGGGCCCGGGCACGCGCGAGGTCGCGTACCGGCTCTTCGCGAACGAGTTCGACGACGCGACGCTGTCGTACTCCGAGAGCGACGAGGAGCGCGCCCCGAACTACGTTCTCACGCCGCTTGGCGCTCGGGTCAACCGCCTGTTCGCCGTCGGCGTCCTGACCGAGGTCGAGCGCGTCAACGAGGAGACGCGCCGCGGACGGGTCGTCGACCCCTCCGGCGCGTTCGTCACCTACGCCGGCCAGTACCAGCCGGACGAGCAGGCGTTCCTGGAGCGCGCCGACCCGCCGACGTTCGTCGCGTTGACCGGGAAGGCACGGACCTTCCAGCCGGAGGACTCCGACCGCGTGTTCACCTCCGTCCGCCCCGAGAGCCTCAACGAGGTCGACGCCGACACCCGCGACCGCTGGGTCGTCCGGGCGGCCGAAACCACGCTCGACCGTCTGGCGGCCTTCGAGGCGGCGCTCGCGTCCGACCTCCGCGGCGAGGACCTGCGAACGGCCCTTGAGGCCGGCGGCGCCCCTGCCGCCCTGGCGGAGGGGGTCCCGCGGGCGATCGACCACTACGACACCTCCCTGGCGTACCTCGAGGCGACCCGCCGGATGGCGGTCGACGCGCTCGAGCTGATCGCCGGCGAGCGCGACGACGTTCGCGTCCCCGAGATCGCGCCGGACGAGGGCGGTCCGGCGGACGTGGGACCGCTCCCCGAAACCGACGTCTCGATCGACGCGGCCGCCGTCCGCGAGGCCGCCGCGAGCGACGCGGGGGACGACGGGAACGACGCCGCGGTCGCCGAGAACGTGGCTGACGACGCCACGGAGACGACCGCGGACTCCGCGTCCGAACCGGCGGCAGAGGCATCCGATGTCGAATCCGACGGGACCGCCGCCGAACCCGACGAGACCGCCGCCGAACCCGACGAGCCCGCGACCGCCACGGCGGAGTCGACGGACGACGCGGACGCCACGCCCGCAGCGGAAGCGGACGAGGCCGCCGGCCGACTCGGGGAGTTCGATGCGGACGAAGCCGCCGTCGAGGGGACGGACGCCGACGATACGGACGCCGACGACGATGCGGACGCCGACGACGATACGGGAACGACAGGCGACGTGGACGCGACCGCAGACGTGGAAGCCGACGCCGACGTCGACGCCGCGATCGCCGGTGACGACGCGGCCGGAGCGGCGGACGCGGGCGAGGAGTCCACAGCCGAGTCGACGGCGACCGACGAGATGTACGAGCTCGACGAGGAGGAGCGCGCCGAGATCGAGGACGAGTTCGGCACCGACTTCTCCACCGGGACGGAGGTCGACGACCCGGGATCGGCGGACATCGACGTCCCGAGCGCCGACGACCTGTCCGCGTCGGGCGAGCCCGGATCCGCCGCGGCGACGGACGATGACTCCGAGCCGGAGACGACGCCCGACGTCGACCTCGGTGAGCCGGTCGGATCGACCGGCGACGGCGGGTCGGATGACGACGCGGCTAGCGAGGCGGGTGGCGGCGACACCGTCGAAAGCGACGGCACGGCCGACGATGCGGAGGCGGCCACGTCGGAGGGCGACGCCGCCCTGGATCTCACCGGCGCGGCGATCGAGGCGATGGACGATCTCGACGACGGCGACGGGGCCGCGCGCGAGGCGGTCATCGAGGCGGTCGTCGAGGAGCTCGGCGCGGACCCCGACGCGGTGGCCGACGCGATCGACGACGCGCTGATGAGCGGCAAGTGCTACGAGCCGAGCGACGACCGGCTGAAGGCCATCTGACCCGTGGCCGTCGTCGAGCCGGTCGCGGACGAGCCCGCGGCGATCGCCGACCTCCCCGACGAACGCGCGCTGGTGATCGCCGACTATCACGCCGGGATCGAGGCCGGGCTCCGGTACGAGCGCGGCGTCGAGCTGGACAGCGCCGCGGACGCGCGCCGCGAGCACGTCCTGTCGCTGCTCGACCGGACGAGCGCCGACCGGCTGGTCGTCCTCGGCGACCTCGCCCACCGGATCCCCGAACCCGAGGGACCCGAACGCGAGGAGATCGCCGACCTGGTCGCGGCCGTGACCGACCGCGTGCCGATGACGCTCGTGGCCGGCAACCACGACGCCGGGGTCGCGGAGGCGTTCGCGGACCGCCTGGACGTGATCCCGCCGGCGGGCGGTCGGATCGGGTCCGAGGACGGACCGGTGGGCGACTCGGTCGGGGTCGTCCACGGCCACACCTGGCCCGACCCCGACGTGCTCGCTGCGGACGTCGTGTGTCTGGGCCACGAGCATCCGCAGGTTCGGCTCTCGGACGCGGTCGGCGGAAGCCGGGTCGAGCGCGTCTGGCTCCGCGGATCGCTTCACACGGATGCGTTCGCCGAGGAGCTTGGAGTGACCGCGGTCGACGCTGCCGGGACCGTCCCCGACGTCGTCGTCTTCCCCGCGTTCAACGACCGCTCGGGCGGAACCTGGGTGAACGTCGCGGGGAACGAGTTCCTCTCGCCGTTCCTCCCGGACGCGATCGGATCGGCGGAGGCGTACCTCCTCGACGGAACGCGGCTCGGTCCGTACCGGGACGTCTAGTCGGGGACCGTGCGACGCGTTTAATCGGATCGATCCCGTAACTCGGTCGATGTCCGATCCCTCGTTGTCCGGCGACGAGCAGGGTGCTGACGCCGACTCCGGTGCCGACAGCGACGCGGATCGGGACGGCAATGTGGATCGAGACGGCAATGTGGATCGAGACGGCAATGCGGATCGAGGTGGCGATTCGGATCGAGGCGGCGACGCCGAGGGGCTGGACGCGTTCGCTCGGCTCGGCCCCGCGGTCCGGGAGGCGCTCTCGGAGCGGGGATTCACCAGGCCCACCGAACCGCAGCGGAAGGCGATTCCGCCGATCGCGGCGGGACGGAACGCGCTCGTGCTCGCGCCGACCGGGACCGGAAAGACCGAGACGGCGATGTTGCCGGTCTTCGACCGGATCGTTCGCGAGCGCGCGGAGAGCGACGACGGAGCATCCGAACACGGGATCGAGGGGATCGCGGCGCTGTACATCACGCCGCTGCGGGCGCTCAACCGGGATATGATGGACCGGCTGGAGTGGTGGGGCGAGGCGCTCGATCTGGAGATCGCCGTTCGACACGGCGACACGACCCAATACGAACGGTCGAAACAGGCCGACGATCCGCCGGACGTGCTCATCACGACGCCGGAAAGCCTCCAAGCGATCCTGACCGGCTCGAAGATGCGGCAGGCGCTCGCGGACGTGGCACACGTGGTCGTCGACGAGGTTCACGAGCTCGCCTCGGCCAAGCGCGGCGCCCAGCTCACGATCGGGCTCGAACGCCTCCGGGAGCTCGCCGGGCCGGTCCAGCGGATCGGTCTCTCCGCGACGGTTGGGTCCCCCGAGGAGGTGGGCCGGTTCCTCGTCGGCTGCGGAAAACGCGATCCGAGCAGGACCGGCGATCGGGAGTTCGCGGTCGTCGAGGTCGAGGCCGGCACGCGCGTGGATTTCGAGGTCGTCAGCCCGGCGATCACCGCGGAGGACGAACGCCTCGCCGGCGCGCTGGCGACGACCGAGGAGATCGCGAGCCACGTTCGGGCGATCCGCGACGTCGTGGCGGCGAACCGGTCGACGTTGGTGTTCGTCAACACTCGACAAACCGCGGAGGCGCTCGGGTCCCGGTTCAAGACGCTGTCGGAGACCGACGTCTCGGTCGAGGTCCACCACGGGTCGCTCTCGAGCGACGTCCGGGTCGACGTCGAGGACCGGTTCAAGGCGGGCGACATCGACGCGCTGATCTGTACCTCCTCGATGGAGCTCGGGATCGACGTCGGGCGCGTCGACCACGTGGTCCAGTACGGGAGTCCCCGCGAGGTGGCCCGGCTGCTCCAGCGCGTCGGGCGCGCCGGCCACCGGAGCGACCGGGTCTCCCGCGGGACGGTCGTGACGAGCGACGCCGACGACGCCCTCGAAGCGCTGGCGATCGCCCACCGCGGCTCCGTCGGCGCGGTCGAGCCCGCGAACATCCAGTACGGGAGCCTCGACACGGTCGCCAACCAGATCGTCGGGATCGTGATGGATCTCGGCGAGGTTCACGCCCGGCGGGCCTACCGGATCGTCACGAACGCGTATCCGTTCCGGGATCTGGACGAGGAAACGTTCCAGGAGGTGGTCCGCGAGCTCGACGGGAACCGCGTCGTGTGGCTCGAGGAGGGGACGGACACGATCGAGAAGTCGGGCGGCTCCTGGCAGTACTTCTACGCGAACCTCTCGATGATCCCCGACGAGGCGACCTTCGAGGTGTACGACCTCTCCTCGCGGCGGCAGATCGGGACCCTCGACGAGCGGTTCGTGCTTGATTTCGCCGGGCCGGGCGAGACGTTCATCCAGCGCGGCGAGATGTGGCGGATCACCGACGTCGACGAGGAGGAGGAGCGCGTCAACGTCTCGCCGATCGAGGACCCCGGCGGGGAAGTGCCCGCCTGGGTGGGCTCGGAGATCCCCGTCCCGAAGCCAGTGGCGGGCGAGGTCGGCCGGATCCGCGCCGAGGCCGCGGACCGGCTCGCCGACGGCGCTCCCCCGGCGGCCGTCGCCCGGGGCTTCTCGGAACGGTATCCGGCCGACGAGTCGACGATCCTGGACGCGCTCGAGCCGATCGTCGACCACGTCGAGGCCGGGCACCCGGTCCCGACCGACGACCGGATCGTCGTCGAGGGGCTCGGTCGCTCGGTCGTCGTCAACGCGGCGTTCGGCCACCGGATAAACGAGACGCTCGCGCGGCTCCTCTCGGCGCTGATCGGCCAGCGGACCGGCTCCTCGGTCGGGATGGACGTCGACCCCTACCGGATCGAGCTGGAGGTTCCCTCGTCGGTCGACCCCGGGACGGTGATCGCGATCCTCGAGGAGACCGACCCGGACCACCTGGCGTCGTACCTCGAGCTCGCGCTGAAGAACGCCGACACGCTGACGTTCACTCTCGCGCAGGTGGCGGCGAAGTTCGGCACGGTAAAACGGTATCAGGAGGGATCGGGCCGGTTCGGCGGCGACCGTCTCCTGGCGGCCCTCGAGGGAACGCCCGTCTACGAGGAGGCGGTCCGCGAGGTGTTCCACCAGGACCTCGACGTCGAGGGGGCCGCGGCGGTCCTCGACCGGATCCGGGACGGCGATATCGAGCTCGTCGCGGCGCGGGAACGGACCCCGATCGGCTCGGCCGGCGAGTCCTCGGGTCGGGAGTTCCTCGTGCCCGAGAACGCCGACGCCGACGTCATCGAGACGGTCCGCGAGCGCATTCGGGACGACCGAACGTTGCTGTGTTGTCTCCACTGTCAGGACTGGACCCGACGGACGCCGGTCAGGCGGATCCGGGACCAGCCGAGCTGTCCCGAGTGCGGGTCGACCCGCGTCGCCGCGCTCAACCCGTGGGACGAGGAGACCGTCGCCGCGGTCCGGGCGGACGAGAAGGACGACGAGCAGGAGCGGCTCACCGAGCGCGCCTACCGGTCAGCCAGCCTGGTGCAGAGCCACGGCAAGCGGGCCGTGATCGCGATGGCCGCCCGCGGCGTCGGCCCGCACAACGCCGCCCGGATCATCTCGAAGCTCCGCGAGGACGAGTCGGAGTTCTACCGCGACATCCTGAAACAGGAGCGCGAGTACGCCCGGACGCAGTCGTTCTGGGACTAACCGTAGCGGGACGGCTACCGTCAGCGGACCCGACTCACGCCGGATGCCGGTCACGGACCGGTAGCTACCGTCGGATCTCGAACCCCTCGATCCCGGCCGGCTCCTCGTACGTGACGGCGACGTCCTCGACGGTCGCGCGCGGGCTCCCCTCGTGACACCACTCGACCATCGACTCGACGGCCTCGCGGGGGCCCTCGAAGACGGCCTCGACGCGTCCGTCAGGCAGGTTCTTCACCCAGCCGTCGACGCCGTGCTCGCGTGCGGTATCCCTGGTGGTCGCGCGGTAGTAGACGCCCTGCACGTGGCCCGAAACGTGGACGTGCGCCCGAACGCGATCGCCGTCGGCACCTCGATCGGTCATCGTCGGAGCGACGACCAGCGGAGTCTTATAAGTGGCGCCGTGAAACCCCGGGTATGGACCTGTTCGGAACCGCGGGGATCCGCGGCGACGTCGACGCGCACGTCACGCCCGAGCTCGCGCTCGCGGTCGGCGGCGCGGTCGCCGACGCGATCGCGGACGACGCACTGGCCGCCGAGGGAACGCTGGCGCCGGAGATCGTGGTGGCTCGCGACGGTCGCGTGACGGGGCCGGCGCTCGCCGACGCGATCGCGGCCGGTGCCGCCGCCGGCGGCGCGCGGGTGCGACGCGCCGGGATGCTCCCAACGCCGGCGCTCGCGTTCGCCTCGCGGGACCGGTACGGGATCGCCGTGACGGCATCGCACAATCCGCCACACGACAACGGGATCAAGCTCTTCCGCGACGGCGTCGAGTTCGACCGCGACGCGGAGGACGCGGTGGAAACGCGCGTCTCCGAGGGCGTCGCGTCGGCCGACTGGGACCGCTGGACGGAGCCGGAGTCGGTCGCCGTGCTCGCGGCGTACCGTGAGGCCGTCGCCGCCTACGCCCGGCAGTTCGGCGCGCCGCTCGACGGGCTCCGGATCGCGGTCGACTGCGGGAACGGGATGGCCTCGCTGGCGACGCCGGCCGTGCTCGGCGACCTCGGCGCCGAGGTCGTCACGCTCAACGGGAACGTCGACGGCCACTTCCCCGGTCGCGGCAGCAAGCCCACGCCCGAGACGCTCGCCGACCTTCGCGCGTTCATCGCCGACGCCAACGACGGGATCGAGAACCCCGGTCGGCCGGGCGCGGACGAGGGTATGGGAGCGGATACGAGCGAGGATATGGGGAAGGATACGGACGAGGATATGGGGAAGGATACTGGAGGGAACGCGGACGGAACGGGATTCGCGTTCGGGATCGGCCACGACGGGGACGCCGACCGGATCGTGATCGTCGATGCCGACGGGGAGATCGTCCACGAGGACACCGTCCTTGCGATCCTCGCCGAGCGGTACACGCGCACGAGCGAGGCCGCGGACCCGGTCGTGGTGACGACGCCGAACGCCTCCGGCCGGATCGACGAGCGCGTCCGGGAGGCCGGCGGGCGCGTCGAGCGCGTCCGCCTCGGCGCGCTCCACGAGGGCATCGCCGCGGTCCGGGAGGCCGCGTCCGAGCAAGGGGGAGCCGCCGACACCGCGGTCGCCTTCGCCGCGGAGCCGTGGAAGCACACTCACACCCGGTTCGGCGGCTGGATCGACGGGGTCTGCTCGGCGGCGGTGCTCGCCCGGCTCGTCGCCGCGGAGGGGCTCGCCGCGCTTCGCGAGCCCGTGACCGAACGCCCCTACCGGAAGGTGAACGTCGACTGTCCGGACGAGCGGAAGGCGCCGGCGATGGACCGTCTCGCGACCGCGCTACCGGAGGCGTTCCCGGAAGCGGACGTCTCCACGGACCACGGCGTCCGCCTGGAGTTCCCCGACGCCTCCTGGGTGCTCGTTCGACCGTCCGGCACCGAGCCCTACGTCCGGCTGTACGCCGAAAGCGACGACGTCGACGCGCTCGTCGCCGAGGTACAGTCGGTCGTTCGAACCGCCGTCGAGAGCGTGTAAGGCGGCTCGCGTTCCGGGATCCGATTCGCGTTCCGGGATCCGATTCGCGTCCCAAACGTTTATTTGCCGGTTGTGCGTCTATGCGAACGCGATGGCGACAGGTACAGTGGCCTTCTTCAACGACACCGGAGGCTACGGATTCATCGAGAGCGAGGACGCGGACGAGGACGTTTTCTTCCACATGGAGGACGTCGGCGGCCCGGACCTCGAAGAGGGACAGGAAGTCGAATTCGAGATCGAGGAAGCTGAAAAAGGGCCGCGGGCGACGAACCTCACCCGTCTCTGAGGCCGACCAGCGACGTCGATCGAACTCGCGTTTTTACCGACCGCGCGTTCCCGGCGAGTGGCAACGCAACGCTACCCGGAGCGTCCACGCCGAGTTATGACTGACTTATAAAAACGGCCTGACGGAATCGCCCGACTGCACGCGGTCACGGTCTCTCGCCCGTTCCGTAGCGTCGATCGGTCACGAGGAACAACGCTTTTCGGACGGGACCTCGAAGCCCGCCCATGGCAGACGACGAGTCCACCGACGCGGACGAACCGGCGGAATCGGACGCGGACGGATCCGAGGGAGACGAGGAGAAGTCCTTCCGCGAGCGAGTCGAGGAGATCCGCGAGCGACGCGAACAGGAACGCGAGGAGGGCGAGGGCGACCGCCCGAGCCCCGAGGAGATGATGGGCGGCGGCGGCGGTGGCCCCGGCGGGATGGGCGGCGGCGGCAACCCGTTCGCACAGATGATGTCCGGAATGATGGGCGGCGGCGGTGGCCCCGGCGGAATGGGCGGCGGTCCGGGCGGCGCCCCCGGCGGCCCCGGCGGTCGTCCCGGCGAGGGCGGCGGCGACGAGGTCGGCAACGAGGAGCTCGTCCGCGAGGTCCGGCAGCTCCGCGACGAGGTCCGCGACGCGACCCGACAGCTCCAGCGCATCGCGCAGGCGCTCGAGGACCAGTAGGCCGTCTCGCGGGTAGGCCGTCTCGCCGCGTACGCCGCTCGCCGAACGAAACGACCGATCGGCTTCGCAATACCTTTTTCCGGCCGCCACGGCGGATTCGAGTATGGGGATCCCCGAGGAGCGCATCGAGCGGCTGTTGCCGTTGGCCCGCGAGGCGGTCGTCGCCGGCGAGTACGACCGCGCCCGCACGTACGTCCGCCGCGCGAAGCGGATCGCGGAGCGCAACCGGGCCCGCCTGCCTCGGGAGTTCGAGCGCAGGACGTGTTCCGACTGCGACGTCTACCTGCGCCCCGGCGTGACCGCCCGCGTTCGAACCCGGCCGGGTCGCGTCGTCGTCCGGTGTCTGGAGTGCGGCGCGACGCACCGGTATCCGTTCTCCTAGGCTGCCGACCGGCCTTCGAGGTCGGTCACCCGTACATCGTCCGTCGCCGACGCCCCGGTGACCCGCCCCCGTGTGTCGGCGTGACGCTCGGACCGCGAAGCCTCAAGATTCAACTGCCGGCGGCGTCTGAGTGGGTGTATGACGGACCATCAGCTCCGACAGCAGGCACACGACCTCGACGTCACGGTCTGGGTCGGCAAGGGCGGGATCGACGCCGTGGTGGACGAACTCGCCGACCAGCTCGACGACCGCACGCTCGTGAAGGTCAAGTTCCTCCGGTCGGCGCGCGGCGGCACCGACACCGCGACGCTGGCGGACGAGCTGGCCGCGGCGGTCGACGCCGAGCTGATCGAGACCCGCGGGAACACGGCGGTGTTCCACTGATGCCGGTTCCCGCCCAGGTGGACCCGATCGCGAACGCGCTGGCCCCGGTCCTGGGCACTGCGATCGCCGAGACGCTCGCGGCCGCGCTCGTCTTCATCGGCGTGATCGTGCTCGTGTTCCTCGGCAACCGCGCGCTCATCTCGCCGCTCGTCGAGCGGGTCCTCGACGAGCGCGGCCTCGAGCCGCACGCGCGACGTCCCCTCACCAAGATCGCGTCGATCATCGTGCTTTTCGCCGGGATCGCGGTGGCGTTCGGCCTCGCCGGCTACGGGAGCTTCCTTCGGTCGCTGGCGACGATCGCCGCCGCGGCCACGCTCGCCATCGGCTTCGCGCTCCAGGAGGTCATCCGGAACTTCGTCGCCGGCATCTTCATCTACACCGACCGCCCGTTCCGCATCGGCGACTGGATCGAGTGGGACAACGGGACCCACTCCGGCGTCGTCGAGGACATCTCCTTCCGGGTCACGCGGGTTCGGACCTTCGACAACGAGCTGCTCACCGTCCCGAACTACGAGCTGACCAAGGGCGTCGTGAAGAACCCGGTCGCCAAGGACACGCTCCGGCTGAAGTTCCTCTTCGGGATCGACTACGAGGACGACGTCGACCGCGCGTCGACGATCATCGTCGAGGAGGCGGAAAAGCGGGACGACGTCCTCGCGGACCCCGCGCCGTCAGTTCGGCTCACCGAGCTGGCCGACTCCTACGTCGGACTCCAGTCGCGGATCTGGATCGAAAACCCCTCGCGGGCCGACTTCGTCAAGACCCGCGGCGAGTACGTCGCCGCCGTGAAACGACGCTTCGACGAGGAGGACATCACCATCCCGTTCCCGCAGCGTACCGTCTCCGGGCGGGATGCGTGGGAAGAACCGGCCGCCTTCGGCGAGAGCGCCTAACCGGTCGACGGTCGATCGCCGTCCTCCGTCGCGTCGTCGGCTATCCGTCGTCCAGCTCCTCGAACGCAGCGTCGTCGGGCGTTCCGTCGCCGAAGCCGCGGAACAGCGTCTCGAAGTCCGTGTGCGAGTCCATGCTGGTGACGGTGTCGTCGAGGTCCTCCTTGAGCGCCTCGAGGTCCGCGGTGAGCTGGCGGTACTCCTCGCTCTCCTCGAGGGCCGCCTGGCTCTTCTCGGACTCCAACAGCGCCTTCTTCGAGGCCAGCGAGAAGAACTCCTGAACGCCGGCGTCGTACTGGCTGCGCTCGTAGAGCTCGTCGACCGTCTCGCGGAGGGCGTCCTTCGTGACGGGCTTGACGAGGTAGTCGTCGAACCCCATCGCGACGATGTCGAAGTCCGGCTCGACGGCGGTGACCATCGCCACGCGGCAGTCGATCCCGCGGTCGCGGACCGCCTCGAGCACCTCATCGCCGGAGAGCCCCGGCATCCGCCTGTCCAACAGGATCACGTCGATCTCGTCGTCGAGGGCGTCGAGCGCCTCCCGACCGCCGTACGCCGTTCGAACGCGGTACTCATCGCCGAGCCACGCGGCGTACAGGTCTGCCAGGTCAGGCTCGTCCTCCACGACGAGGACGAGAGGGGGTTCCTCACTCATATGTCATCGAGATCGCGACTGGGTCGCTCGTTCGGGTGTTCTATCGCCCCGCTATATCAAAATACCCCTTGTCGATCGCGTTCGCCGGTATCGGATCCCGCTTACGGGACGACGATCCACGACCGCGGGGTCCCTCCGGGTCTCGGTCGGGACGGGATTGCCACCCTATTCGTCGGGGCTGTAGTTCGGCGCCTCGTCGGTGATCATCACGTCGTGGGGATGCCCCTCGGTCTGGCCGGCCGCGGAGACGCGCACGAACTCCGCGCGCGATTTGACCTCCGGGATCGTCTCGGCGCCGACGTAGCCCATCCCGGACCGCATCCCGCCGACGAGCTGATACAGCTCCGAGGCGAGCGAGCCCTTGTACGGGGTCGCGGCCTCGACGCCCTCGGGAACGAAGTCCTCGTCCTCGTCGGCGTCCTTGAGGTAGCGGTCGCCGCCGCCCGACTGCATCGCGCCGACCGAACCCATCCCGCGGTACTGCTTGTACTTCTTGCCGTTCATCGTGATGACGCGGCCGGGCGCCTCGTCCGTGCCGGCGAAGTAGGAGCCGAGCATCACCGCGTCCGCGCCGGCGGCGATCGCCTTGATCGCGTCGCCGGAGTACCGGATCCCGCCGTCGGCGATGACCGGAACGTCCGCCGCCGAGGCGACGTCAGCGACCTCGGAGACGGCGGTGATCTGGGGCATCCCGGCGCCGGAGACGACGCGGGTCGTACAGATCGACCCCGGGCCGATCCCGACCTTGAGCCCGTCGGCGAAGTCGACGGCCGCCTCGGCCGCCTCGCGAGTGCCGACGTTCCCGACGACGACGTCGGCGTCGACGGTGCCCTTGATCGCCTCGGCGGACTCGAGGACGTTCAGGTTGTGGGCGTGTGCACAGTCGATGAAGAGCACGTCGGCGCCCGCCTCGTCGGCGGCGACCGCGCGCTCCTCCTCGAAGGGACCGACCGCGACGCCGGCCAGCAGCCGGCCGTCCTCGTCGCGAGCGGCCTGCTCGTGTTCGCGCCGCTGGAGGATCCCCTGCATCGTCACGAGGCCGACGAGGCGGTCCTCCGCGTCGACGACCGGAACGCGCTCGATCTTGTGGTCGTACATCAGCTCGAGCGCCTCGCGGGCGGTCACGTCCTCGCCGGCGGTGATGACCTCGTCGGTCATCGCCTCCCGGACCGCGTCCTCGTCCCCGACCTCGAGGTACGGCCGGATGTCGGTCCCGGAGATGATCCCGAGCACGACGTCGTCCTCGTCGACGACCGGCGCGCCCGAGACGCCCTCGCGTTCCATCGTGGCGTCGGCCTCCCGGACGGTCATCCCCGGCGTCACGGTCACGACGTCCTCGCGCCGGATGACGAGCTCGTGGGCGCGCTTGATGCGCTCGACCTCCTCGGCGGTCTCCTCGACGGTCATGTTCCGGTGGAGCACGCCGATGCCGCCCTCGCGGGCCATCGCGATCGCCAGGTCGGATTCGGTCACGGTGTCCATCGCGGCCGAGAGCACGGGCACGTTGAGCTCGACGTTCCGCGAGACGCGCGTCGAGACGTCGGCCTCGTCGGGTTCGACGCGGCTTTCCTTCGGCCGCAACAGCACGTCGTCGAAGGTCAACGCCTCGGGTACACGAAGCTTCTCGGAGAAGGGGCCGGTCGCAGGATCGTCTCTCGCCATATAAACCGTCATCGCGTCGTCCGCAAAAACGTTGCGAGTCCGCAGTGACGTGCAACTGCGTCACACTCACAACCACGATCTGTACACGTCGACGGATCGGTCGAGGCATCGACGACACGGTTGAGGGATCGGCGGCACGGTTGAGGAATCGGCGGCACGGCCGAAACATCGCGGATCGGCCGAGACCTCGACGGACCGATCATCCGGCGGGACTCGATCCCTCGTTCCGTGGCACCACCAAGAAAGCTACGTTCGATCAAAAATATTGGAATAATATCCGATCGTAACGCGATATCGGCGTCGTATGCGAACGCTCCTCGCACAACGTTTATGCCCTTCTGTTCAGTAGATGCACGTATGGACTCCGACAGTTCCGCCAGTATGAGTGTTGCCGGCCAGCCGAGCGTCGTCGTCGACGCGAAAGCGAACTCCGGCACATTCACATTTGCTGGCAACTGTTCGGACCGGTCCGGATTCGAATCCACGATCCGGCGGCTCGGCTATCGTGGATCGTCCGGCTACTGCCGTTTGCCCCACGGTCAGGGCTTGCCAGCCTGAATGAGCGTCTCCCAGCACCCGGTTGCGCTCCGGCTGGAACGTCACGTGGGCGGTGCCACCAAGCTGTTAGCCACGGTGATGGCGCTCCCGCTCATCGACGGGATCTTCCCCGCGCTCGTGTTGGCCGGGGCGCTCTCGACGCCGGTCGGGATCCTCGAGACCGGCCTGCTGATCTTCGGCGGCTCCGCGACGATGGCGGTCATCCTCGCGGAGATGGACGGCACCCGGCGCGAGCAGGTGGCGTCGGTGCTGCTCATCGGCGCGCTCGTGGTGCCGCTGGCCGCGCTCCAGGCCGCGATCGCCCCGACGCTGGCCGGCCTGCTCGACCTCGAGATCTTCCAGCGGTTCGCGGGGCTGGTCATCCTGACGATCGCGGCCAAGACGGCCTCCGCGAAGATCGGCGACGTGTTGCCCAGTCCGAGCGTCATCATCGCCCTCGGGCTGATCGCGAGCGTCTCCCCGTCCGGCGCCGAGCTGGCGTTCTCGAGCGACCCCACGATCGTCGCCCGCGGCGCGGCCGCGGCGGCGGTCGGCGTCGGCTTCGCGCTGTTCGTCGCCCTCGCGGCCCCGCAGCTTCGCGGCCACGTCAACATCGATCGCTTCCGGTTCGGCTCCGCGGTCGCGCTGGGCGTCCTGGCGCTGCCCATCCTGGGGATCCTGCAGACGGATGCCCCGATCGCCCTGGCCGTCCTCATCGTCACGGGCCTGTTCGCCTACGACCCCGACGCGGACCCCTCGGTCACCGCAAGCGGTCGCCGCGGCGGCCTCGGCGGCGATTCCGACGACGATCCCGACGGCGGCGCGGGTGACCGCGTCGACGTGGCCGACGGCGACGTCGCGGGGCGCAAGGAGCCCCGCGGCGAGCCGAGCCCGCTGCCGATCGACGCCCCCGAGGCGCCCGACCGGATCGCGGGCGTGGACCCCTCGCTCGTCGCCGTGGACGTGAACGCCCACGGCGCCGTCCCGCGGCCCGCCCCCAACGGCGGATCGTCGGGCGTGCTCGTCGACGGCGACCCGGCGAACACGGCCCGCGCACCCGCGGCGTTCGGACTCTCGGAGGAGGCGGCCGGTTCCGAGGCCGACGCCGGTTCCGAGGCGGCCGACGACCGGGACCGCGAGGAGCTGGACGTCGAGCCGCTCGAGGGCGGCGAGGCGGACGACCCGGCGCGTGCCGACGCGGGCGCGACCCGGGCCCCGTGGCTGTGACCGTCGCCCTTTAGGGAGTGCCCCGCCACTGACGCGTATGAGCAATCGCGTCGTGCAGGGACGGATGGTGACCCCCGAGACGCTGGCGGAACGCATCGAGGGCGAGCCGGTTCTGGAGGCGGAGCCGATCGAGGACGCCGACCGCGACTGTCCGGAGTGCGGCGGGGACGTGATCCAGGTCGGGTACATGCCCTCGGTGACCGAGTTCGTCGTCGGTCAAAAGTGCCAGGAGTGCGACTGGGCCGACGACGACCGGGAGTGACCGCCGGCGGCCGATCGGATCGGATCGAAACCCCTTTAGCGAAACCTCGGTAACGGACGAACGCGAGATCACGACGGGGCTGTGGCCAAGCCAGGCATGGCGACTGACTCCAGAGGCGACGCCCGGTGACGAACTCCAGACTGATATACCGAGCGGACGACTGATCATCGGCCGTGTTGACGACGCTCTGGAGTACCGAGGCAGACCGGAGATATCAGTCAATCGGGGGTTCAAATCCCTCCAGCCCCATAGCGGTCTTCAACGTGACTTTTCAGTTCTGAGAGGTTTCTATGTAATCCGATTCCGATCCCTCACGGAGGGATCTCGTCGGTGTCGAACCACGGCGGGTCCGAGACGTCTTCCTCGTCCGGTGGCTCCGGATCGAGTCCCCACTCGCGGAGATCGTCGTCGGTCACGGGGCGTCCTGCTTCGCCCGTGTGAAGCGCGACCGCCTCGTCGAGCATCTCCAAGGCCTCCAGACGCGTCTCTCCGCAGGAAGCAACGCCGGTCGCCACATCGATCGCCGACCAAAGTTCTTCGTCGTCCTTGATCAGGCGGATCTCTCTGCCTGAAGCCATATCTCCCGACAAACGGCGATTCGGAATAAGCGTTCTGTCGAGCGATTTCCCAGCGTCAAAGATCTCGTGTTTCTGTGAAAACGTGAAACTCTAGGTACTCGGTCTCGACGATATATGAATCGTTTAATATAAAACTCAATTCAAAGTCAGTCAGCGCTGGTTTTTGTGAGTCTTGACTGACTTTCGGAAAGTGTCCGCCTTGGATTGTAGATACGCAGCATATATGATTAGACAGGTGAATTGAACCGGCATAATGACGAGCATAACCAAAAGTGCGTAACCCAGCGATTGCTTCGAAGTGATTAGATCAATGGAACCGCTTCCTACGATTTGAATTGTTCCAACTTGCTGAAGATATACTATCGTCAAAACCCCAGCAAGCACGATGAGTAGCAGTACTGATAAAATAAACCCAATGGCCATTCCCCGCCGTTTTTGAAATCTATTGTAGATCTCTAGCTTATATTTATGAATATCACGTCCGTCACTTGCATCAATATCCTCCTCTGTTATTCCTATCTTAGCGATGTACCGGAGTACCGCAATCCAGAGTGGTAGACTGACCACAACAGATTGCATCAAAGCACTGACGACTGCATTTTGCGCGTCAGTTGGCATATTTTCAGAGTTATATAGTACTTGTTAAAATAGATGTTTATCATAGAATTGGGATGCTTTCGATAGAGGTTGGTTTTGAACAACCCCCAGAAGGCTCCACACCGACAATACTCCAGCAGACATCGGATCAGAAGAGGAAGTTACGGACAGGAAGTTCAACAATTAAACGCATTTCAAGAAATACTATTGAGGTACAACTCACCGCTCACTACAAACCCGACGACGAGGACGTCCACGAGACGGATCAGTGGGGCTACACGGAGACGGAGTACCTGCCCGCGTTCCGGATCACGGACCTCACGGAGCGAGAGGCGGACCTGATCGAGCACTTCGTCCCGGTCGCCGTCGACGAGGCCGGCGGCTTCGCGAACTTCCGCGAGACGGCGACGAAGACGAAATCCCTGATCGACCGCCTGAAGGCGTTCGAACTCCCCGACGTCGACGACATAGCCGACGACCTCGAGAACTACCTGGAGACGAAGGAACGTGCCGAGGAACTCGACGAGAAGATCGAACGAACGGACCAACTCATCGACGAGATCGTCTACGAGCTGTACGGGCTGACCGACGAGGAGATCGAGATCGTGGAGGAGGCCGTCGGGGAGTAGCTACGTGTCCCCCATAACGTAGGTGGCTCTCGCCACTTCCCGGCGTCTCCCAGAACTTCCACGTTCAGCTTGCTTACAACACGTCCAACGTGAGTCGTCACATCCCAGAATGGTCGGATCCACATCGATTTGATGTATATATTTGTCAATAGACACTGAATCCCTCATCACGATGGATTTAGAGCGTCAAGAAAACCCATATCTTCGATATTTAGCTGTAATTCTGAGCCCAATACTGGTGTACGTATTCTTCGTATGGGATTCAGCAAGTTGTATTCGATATCTCTCCCGGATGGAAATGGTTCGGGGGTCAATATATGGCACTACTATCTGAATTTTTATCAGATCACAGTTACGCTAGCGTTCAAAATCGCCCTCACTCTCGCGATTCTAAAAATTGGTCGACGGTTCTGGTCGTTGATCGAGTACCACATCGTACCACCATACAAGCCGAACGACGGAACGGGTAATGAGTTCAAGGTAGTTCGAGACGTTTCCCGCTACTCTATGGTGAAAAGTCTCAAAATTATGGTTGGATCTTTTATGGAATCAGTTTTATTCACCGGGATTATGATATACTTCGATTCAAAGATCGGTCTCATCTATTCGAACGTTCTTCCAGAATATATCCGAGGTATGGATGGGCTCTTCGTCTCGGTTATTCTCAACATCGTAAAGATTCCACTTTCAGATGTACCCCACTTCGACCTCGATACAGCTTCCAATATAGAGCTGGCAGTCCATATTGTCCACATATGGGCGCCTCAAATCCCGCTTTCGGTGTTCTTCATCAATGCTCTGGAATGCTCCAATTATGCCGTTCGAAAAATTCTCGAGATCCTCATCTCACCTGTGACTGAGAGCTAAGACAGACATCATAGAGTGCCGATACCCGATCATTGGTATGTCCGTTCAGCTACTCGCCGCAGATGTCGATCGGATGTTTCCGGTAGTCGTCTGTGTCGCCGATGAGATCGTCCGCGAACGTTTCATAGAGCCCTGTTGTCTGCTCGTCCACTGTCTCTTATAGAACGGTGAATTCACCGCCGCTCGTCGAGGTGAAATATATGGAAAAACGGCTCATACGGGCGTATGGTGTCCGATATCGATGGTTCAAAGATCGATGACTTATATACCACTTCTGTGTACGAGAAACAGTTACCGTAGATAGTAGTTTTAATTTTGTAGGGTTTGATGAACAGCTATGTCTGGGGCACTCGATACGGACGATCTCCGGCTGGATCGCCTGGGCGGCGAGTGCCTTCTGTTCGGCGTTGACGATCTTCTGAAGCCGGTTTCTGGCCGTCTTCGACTGTCGACATCGCCTCACAACCTGCTCAGCATCGAGTGATGATTCGTCAGAGAACACCTCCGGAAGGTGCTCGAGCGGGATGTTCAGATAGTGCCACTGGTCTCTATCGAACAGCCGAAAACCTTCCTCCCCTTCCTGCTCCTCGAAGAAACGTGAAACTCCAGGTACTCGGTCTAGAGATTGTGCTCATCAAGGGGAAGTATGATGTGTGTAGAAATATCTATATTTTATATGGCAAAAAAAGCCAGCGTGGTTATTGAGACCGAAGAGTGGATGGAAGACGATGTTGACGACGACACAATAGAGAAATTCGTACAGAAAATCTGGGATGAGCGGTTCAAATCTGTCGGCTATGAACGTGATTATGAGGTTAAAATAGAGTCAATCGAAGAAGAATAGTCCATCTGGCTAGGGTCCCACCCATCCACAAGTTCGCCTATCTTGAGTAGTACCTCAATTACTTCATCATCAATTTCGTCAATATGCATCTCCGCTGCAATATTCATCCCGTCCCGGTCCTTGTTGTACGGGTTTTCAGGCTCTTCTCCGTCCTCAAATTGTGTAGCATAGATCTTGTTAAGAACGTCTTCTTTGTCTTCAACCTCTTCGGACTCGTTGATTATTTGCTGGACTTTATCTTCAGTCACACCCGTAACCTCTTCTGCAATTGCGCGTGGTTGCATTAGATAATTCTCAATCCCATAGGCATCCCAAACATAGATGTTATCCATCGAAGTCACCCACCATTGACGCTCTTCATCCTCGTCAGTTCGTCCCATCGCCTCATAGAGTTCGCCTCGGGCTTGTACACGCGGTTTCCCATGTGTATCCCGAATGAATAGATAGGGAATGTCAAAGGAATAGAGGAGCTTGACTAACGATTTTGAGTCCGTCTTCATATTCTCGATTCCTTCTAATTCAACTACAGAAACACCAAGGGTGTCGAAATCCAGTCCGACTTTCTTTGCGAACTTTCGAAGGATACGTTTATCAGATCTACCTTCGGTGAACACAACTGCTTCGGACTGAAGCAACCCACTTTTTTCATATCCTAAGTCAATTAAAGCCGTTCCAATTTCGCCCTCTGAAACACTCTGAAGGTGGGTATATTCGTCGCGCTGAACTCGCACAATACTGTTCGCATCACTTCGATCAACGAACACATCAGAATGAGTTGAGACGAGTACTTGTGGCCCCCCATTAGCTTGCACCTCTTGGATAATCTCGTATATTTTTTGAACAGCACCCGGATGAAGATGGAGTTCGGGCTCCTCAATACAGAGAAGGTCCGTGTTTCTTGTTGCGAGATATATCTGAGTCAGTAATACCAATATCTCTTTTGACCCTGATGAAATCTCATCAGCCTTGAAGGATGTCTCAATGCCCGCTTCTTCAACAAAAATTGTATATCTGTTTTTAGGATCTTTGCCCGGCTCTCGGTCATACTCTATTCTTAAGTCAGTGACCCCCTCCATTATTTCCACATATGAGTCAGAAATGTTCTGAATAATTTCTTCATCTTCATTCCGCCTATCCAAAGATTCTAAAACATTAACGAGATTATCTCCAGTTTTATCAAGTTCAATAGTAAAATCTTCACCGGGGAGAACGTTGTTTTTTGGCTTTCTAAATGGGTTAACAAAACCCCAACTTTCAACATGATCATTGATTCGAGGTTGTATCGACTGTTCTAATGGGCGGTATCCACTATTAGAATGAGATTTGAGCGGATCGTCAATTTCCTCTAACGATTTTAAATCGCCCTCGTAGTTGGCATAGAAGTCCCGATCAGGATATTTGCTAGTAAACTCTAAATCCCATTTCACAGTAGATAGCCAATTGTTGTCTTTAATCGATTTCAGAATGTCTGAATCAATATCGTTTCGAGAATCAAGCTCTTCTATCAGCTCTGAGTGTTCTTCATCAGATAATTTAAAATACAGTGACAATTTGACAGGGATATCCGATTGTTTTCCGGTGGCAGTTTTACGGAGCCAAGTGTTTGATAGATTTCCAGTAATAACCCCATATATAGATTCAAATGAGTCTATAATATTCGACTTACCTGCATTATTTTTACCTATGAGGACAGAAGACTGAGAAACATCGAATTCTCCTTCTAAGATACTTTTGTAGTTTTCCCCTTGCCATTTTATCAGGTCCATTGTTCTGTTGTGGTATCAAACCCCATATTCAACAAGGTTATGCAGCGAACCAACAAGGTGAGAGCCAATATCTCTCCGAATCGCCTTCAAATCATTTATTGATTTTAGTGTGACGTACGGCCAATGGACGAAGACGCCGAACGCGATCCGGAATCGCCCGGCGAAATAGCGGAGCCTGAGTAGATACAGCGTAGCTTCCGGTGATACCTACTAAGAGAATTGTGGCGAAGGCGGCAGCAATGTTCGCCAAGACAGAGGCTTGTTGCTGCATCCCGCATAGAATTGAGACTGCACTCCCTGATGCGGAGCCAGCTGTCATAATCGCGGAAAGGAAAATAAAAGAAACAACCGCTGGATTGGCCTTGATCCAGTTGATTCCCTTCTCAGTATATTCTCCACAGGATAGCATTACCTCGTGGATATGGAACACCGTCTTAAATAATCAGTAGCCGATCAGAAGATTTGGAAGGGATACTTTCGATAAGCATACGGGATCAAATGACCTCAGTTACATTCGCTTTTGTAAGGATGTGCATTAGAAGCGATACTGGAAGATGCGTGAGAACCGCTAGATCTCCTCGAAGCCGTCGAAGGTGTCCCGGATCGCCCAGAACGTCGACTGTGAGACGATGAGGTCGCCGCGACGGACCGCGGCCTGCAGGAGCCGGTTCGTCCGGCGGGGGTCGAGCCCCGCCGCGGCCACGAGCTCGGCGAGC
This sequence comes from Halopenitus persicus, assembly GCF_900107205.1. Classification (GTDB taxonomy): domain Archaea; phylum Halobacteriota; class Halobacteria; order Halobacteriales; family Haloferacaceae; genus Halopenitus; species Halopenitus persicus. Next base: position 128,072 of record NZ_FNPC01000005.1, read on the forward strand.
TCGGCGGCCGTACAGCCCGGGTTATCGAGCACGAGCCGGACGACCAGCTCGACGTCGTCCGATTCGGTGGCGGGCATACGCGGGGAGAACAGCCCGATCGGGGTAGTTATGGACTCGCTACCCGCGTTCCCGGCGGATGCAACCGATCGAACGGCCCGTTCGGTCGCGGCAACGATGGGGGTGGGGGCAGGGGATCCTCGAAAAGTCGACGGCGCCGATCGTGGGACGAATCGGATGGTGGGTGGTGTGGGGGTTTCGACGTTCGGATCGACGCCATCGGTCGGATCGCTCCGACACCGGTGCTTCGGCGGGGTCGCATAAATATACTCACTGCCTACCGGGGCGTTCTCGGCGCCGATGACCGTGATACCGCCCGATTTCGACGTCAATCGCGAGCGGTACGCCGGCAGAACGAGTTCTGGACTTAAAAACGAAGGTCGGAAGGTGTGGCGTCGACGTCGACGCCACGAACGTCAGCGGGGAGTGGAGAGCTTCGGTCGGACCGGATCAGGGCGCGGTCTGCGACGCGAGCTGCGCCGAGGAGCTGCCGTCGGCGGACTCCCAGTTCACCGAGACGGTTTCGCCGCTCCACTCAGCGTTGCTGGTACCACTATCATCTTTGTAAAGGTAGAGCGTCTGTGAGCTACCTGCACCGACTCCGCCAGTGGTGTCCCAACTGTACGGATCCGAGATATCGCCCCAGGCAGTACCATCAGCAACGTGACTATCACTATCGTCAAGACGCTTGTCCGACGTCACGGCGACGGTCAAACTATCGTCTTCCGAGATGGTGTCACCGCCGGCGTGGGAAATCGTCACCGCGTCCGGAGTCTGGGTCGTATCGAAGTCCATATCGAAGCTCGCAGTCGGCTGGTTGTTCTGTAGGTCGTCCCCCATTCCGAGGACGAACGTGCCGATGACGGCTGCGAGGATGACGGTGATCGCCACCATCAGGATCACGCCGATCACCGGACTGACTGCACGATCGTCGGCGAATAGCTGTTTCAGGTTCATGGGTTGTCTCACACCAACCATCCCCGGAGTGTCCCCGCGTGATGGTTGTTGAGTGGAACAACCGGAAGCAGATACTTAATATTTCGCTCAAAATTATCGAAGTTGATAATTGATTGACTGGTTTCGACCGATTTCTCCATAGATCGCGCGTGCACCGAGTCGATGCCGGGATCGCTGCCGGATAGATTCATAGGCCTCACGACCGTGGTAATAGGTATGGCGTCCCAGTGGATCCGCGCCCTCGCGTGCGCCGTCATCGTCCTCTGCGTGCTCGGCGGCTGGGGGCTGGCGGCCGACGACGCGACGACGGCGCCGGAAACGGCGAGTCCGATCGGCGAGGCGGCAGCACAGTCGTCAGGCTTCGCGGCGGCGGCCCCACGCGGTCGGTGGGACCCGGCGGCGGGATCCGGCGAGATCGTGCTCGATAACGGGAGCTATTATTCCGTCTTCCAGGGCGAGGCGGACGTCGAGGCGTGGTACGACACGACCGGCCGCGACGTCACGGGCACGGTTCTCGAGGGGGAGGCCGGGCGGAGCGAGGGCGAACCGTTCCGCCTGTCGAGCGCGATCCCGGCCGACCAGCCGCCCGGGCGATACGCCGGCGACGACCTCACGGTACGCGTCCAGGAGCCCCGCATTCGGACGGTCACCCTCTACAACAGCGTCGGCACCGAGCTCGAGGATCCCTCGGAGCTACAGCGCGAGGAGTCCCTGCTCGTGGTCGTCGATTGGAACTACGCCGCGGCCGAGGACCTCCAGGTCGACCTGATCGACCACGACGGCAACCTCTCGATCGAGCGCGAGGTCCTCTCGACGGACCCGACGGAGGCCCAGTCCGACCGGCTTCCGGACGGCGTCGACGCGGACACCCTCGCGCGGGAGGAACAGGGGCTCGGATCGACGAACGCCAGCACCGCCTCCTGGCTGTTCGATCTCGGTGCCGTCGACGACGGAACGTACACGCTCCGCATCGAGGGGGTCGACGACCTGACGACCGACGAGGCAGCCGAAACGTTCCGATTCACCGTCGGGACGGACGCCACGCCGGCCGCGTCGCCGACGCCCACCGCCTCCCCGACGCCTACCGCCTCCCCGACCGAAACCGCGTCACCGACCGCGACCCCCACTACGTCACCGACCGCGACCCCCACTGCGTCGCCGACCGAGACGACCTCACCGACGACCCCCGCCGGATCGCCGGGCCCGACCGAACGGCCGACCACGTCGTCGCCGGCGCCCACGACCGCGTCGCCGAGCGGGACGGAACCGCCGACGCAGCCGACGACGACCGAGGAACCCGGCTTCGGGGTCACGGCCGCGATCGCGGCGCTCGTGGTCGTGCTGCTGCAGGCGCTTCGGGTCCGCCGACGCTGAGCGCCGTGCCCGAGTGGTTATCCTGCTTGGGCTGGTAGATCGGCGGATGAGACGCCGCGATCTGCTTCGAACCGGCGCCGCGCTCGGCGCCGCGGGAGTGGCGGGATGTACGGGACGGGACGACGGACCCGCCCTTACCGAGGGGTTCGAGGACGGCCTCGGCGAGTGGGACGCCGCGGCGACGATCGGCCCGGAAGTGGACCTCGCGGACTTCGAGTGGGACGTCGCCGTCTCGGAGGCGGAAGCGGCCGAGGGCGACCGCTCGCTCCGCGTGTGGAACGAGGGCGATCACGACGACGGCGTGACGTGGGCCTCCCGGCCGATGCCGATCGAGCCCGGTCGGGCCTACGCGATCACCGTCACGGGACGGTTCTGGAGCGAGTCGGAGTCGTTCAACACGATCCGGCACGCGGTGATGCGACTCGGACCGGAGCCCGCGGCGGTCGAGGAGGACTTCCCGCAGCTCGGCGTCAACTCGTCCGAGTTCGGCGAGACGCCGTACGGCGGGCTTCGGGAGCCGCTGTGGCTGACCGACGGCTGGCGGGAGTACGCCTTCGAGTGGACGACGCCGACGTTGACGACGGACACGCTCCACGTCGCCGTCGGGACGGCCGTCATCTGGGAGGCCGACGCGACCCATTACATCGACGATCTGGCGATCACCGTCGAGCCGCGGTGAGCGCCACCCGCCGGCAGTGCGGAAGCGGTCCGGCTACCCGCCGGCAGTGCGGAAGCGGTCCGGCCACCCGCCGGATCGCGTGGCCGTCACCGGCACCGACGTCCGTTGACGCCCACGAGCCGGTGACCGGGCTCAGTCGTCGCCGGGCGCACCGGCCGTGTCGGCGTCCTCCACGCGGAGGCCGGAGGCGCCGGTCGCGTCCTCGAACTCCCGTTTGACCGGTTCGGGCGGCTCCTCGGTCGCCAGGCTCACGACGACGATGGCGATCGCCGAGAGGATGAAGCCGGGAATGAGCTCGTAGACGATCCCGACGTCGAGGAACAGCCAGATCGCGACCGTCGCCATACCGACGATCACGCCGGCGTACGCGCCCCACTTGTTGAGACGTTTCCAGTACAACGCCGCGATCAGGATCGGACCGAAGGAGGCGCCGATGCCGGCCCAGCCGCCGAGAATGACGGTGAAGACGACGCCGGACGGCTGTGCGAGGGCGATCGCCGCAATGATGATCGCCGCCATCACGCCCCGGGACACCCACAGCAGCGTTCGGTCGCTGGCGTCCTCGTCGATGAACCGCTTATAAAGGTTGTAGGAGACGGCGTTCGTCGCGACGAGGAACTTCGAGTCGCTCGTCGACATCATCCCCGCGATCGCGCCGGCCATCAGGATGCCGACGAGCCAGCCGGGCAGCAGCTCCTGTGCGAGCAGCGGCATCACCTGGTCGGTGTTCTCGACCGCGCCGATCGTGGCGCCGGCCGCCCATCCCAGGAAGATGGCGCCGTAGGTCGCGAAGATGACCCACACCATCCCGATGAGCGAGGCCCGACGAAGGTTGCGGTGGTCGTCGATGCTCATGTACCGGACCGTGATGTGGGGCTGGCCCGGATAGCCGAACCCGATCCCGAGGGTCCCGGCCAGGAAGCCGATGACCGCCATGCTGCCCGTGCTGCCGCCGAAGATGCCGGGCGCCGCGCCCGACACCTGTTGGAGTTCGGCCAGTCCGCCCGCGATGCTGCCGATGCCGAGGAACCCGACGATCGGCAACAACAGCACCGCGACGATCATCACGACCCCTTGGAGCACGTCGGTGTAGGAGACGGCGATGAAGCCGCCGACGAGCGTGTACACTAAGACCAGCGCGCCGCCGATGACGACGCCGGTGAAGAAGTCGTAGCCGAACACCGCGTTCAGGATCTTCCCGGAGCCGATGAACTCGCCGGACGTCGAGATCGTGTAGAACAGCACCAGCGAGACGGAGCCGACGAGCTTGATGACGCCGTAGTCGTCGCGGACGCGCCGTTCGAGGAAGTCGAGCACGGTCATGCTCTCCAGCAGCCCGCTGTACCGCCGCATCCGTTTGCTGAGGAAGAACCAGTTGAACGCTGTCCCGCAGATGACGCCGACGCCGATCCAGACCGCCGAAAAGCCCAGCGCGTAGGCGGTCGCCGGCAGCCCGACCAGCAACCAGATGCTCATGTCGGAGGCCTGGGCGCTGATCCCGACGACCCAGTCCTTCATCCCGCGGCCCCCGAGCGCGAAGTCCTCGAAGGTCTTGGTGGCGACGTAGCCGAAGACCCCGATCGCGAACACGGCGATGAGGTACAGCGCGAACGTGATCGTCGAGGACTCGACCATCAGCGCTCACCCCCCGGTGCCGTCCGATCGGCGGTCTCCGTGCGTTCGTCCGCCTCCTTCCCCCATCGGACGTAGTATCCGATCGTGAGGAGCAGCATCACGACTGGCGGTCCCCAGAGCACCAGGTGTTCGATGGCTGATAATGCCATGGGGAGTGATCACTTACATCATTGTATAAATGTTCGGCCCGCAAAACGGCCGTGACGCGCCGTCAGACTTCGATTCGGCCACGCTCAGATTTTTTAGCGGCGGCGCACAACCGGGGGGTATGACCGAGCACCCGGCGTACTTCGAGACGCACGACCACGGGGAGGGATACTTCGAGATCGACGACTACGAGCTCTACTACCGGCGGTTCGGCTCCGGCGACGACGTCCTCGTCGGCGTGCACGGCGGTCCCGGGATGCCGCACGATTACCTCGCGCCGCTCGCGGAGCACGCCGGCGAGGACCTGACGGTGTATCTCTACGACCAGTTCGGGGTCGGTCGGTCCGACGGTCCCGCACCCGGGGATTTCGATCGATATACGGTCGACCACTACCGCGGGGAGCTCGAGGCGGTTCGGAAAGCGATCGACCCCGAGGGGTCGTTCACGCTCTACGGCCAGTCGTGGGGCGGAATGTTGGCCCAGGAGTACGTCCTCGAGCACGGCGCCCACGTCGACGGCCTGATGCTCGCGAACACGCTGGCGGACACGCAAACCGCCTTCGAGTCGATGCGGAGCGTCCTGGATGAGCTGCCGGCGGACGACAGGGCGACGATCGAGGACCACGAGGCGGAACGGGCGTACGACGCTCCGGCGTACGAGGCGGCCCTCGACGGGGCCTACCGCGAGCACGTCTGCCGCACCGAGGAGTACCCGGATCCGGTGTTATCGACGTTCGACCGGATCAGCCTCGACGTCTACGGTCTGATGTGGGGCCCGAACGAATACGTCCTCCTCGATACCGCCCGGCTGCGGGACTGGGACGTTCGTGACCGCCTCCCCGAGGTCGACGTGCCGACGCTCGTCCTCTCGGGGGAATACGACGAGATCGATCCGGAGATCGCCCGCGACATCGCCGACCGCATCCCGAACGCCGACGTTCACGTCTTCGAGGAGAGCAGCCATATGCCGTTCTGGGAGACCCCGGACGCCCACTACGAGGTCGTCGAGTCGTTCCTGGCGGAGCTGCGTTCGCCCTAGCCGTCGATCCCCTCGGGCTCGTCCTCGTCGTCCCGGACGGCCCAGTAGGTCGACCGCGATTCGATGAGTGCGCCGCGACGGACCGCGGCCTGCAGGAGCCGGTTCGTCCGGTTCGGGTCGATTCCCAGCTCGGCCACGTGGTCGACGAGTTCGTCGGCCGTACAGCCGGGATGCTCGGCCACGAGGCGGACGACCGCCTCGACGTCGTCGGTATCAATGGAGGGCATACCCAACCTACGGCGTCGAGGGAGTAGTGTTTAACGGCGACCCGCATCACGGCACTCCGGGCGGTCACATCACGGCACCCACGACGCCGTCACCGCAGTCGCTCGTGTTCGACCTTCATACAGCGGTCCTGCACGACCGCGATCCCCGCCGCCTCGGCTCGCGCCGCCGCCTCGTCGTTGCGGATCCCGAGCTGGAGCCAGAGCCCGCCGACGTCCCCCGCGAGGTCCCGTCGCTCCAGGACGTCGTCGACCACGCCCGGAACCTCCTCGCTCGGCCGGAACACGTCGACCACGTCGACCGTGACGTCCCGCGGGACGTCGGTCACGGCGTCGTAGGCCGGCTCCCCGAGGACCGTCTCGGCGTACGGATTGACCGGGACGATCCGGTAGCCGTGCTCCTGGAGATACTTCGGGATCCGGTGGGCCGCCTTTTCCGGCGTGGTCGAGCAGCCGACGACGGCCACCGTGTCGGCGTCGAGGAGCCCGTCGACGCGTGCCTCGATGTCGGCCGATGCGTCGGACGCGGTCGGTTCGTCAGCGGGCATAGACGTGATGCTACGCGGAGTCGACCTAAAAGTGACGTGGCCGAGTCCGGGCTCTACGTCCGAGCGGCGGAGGATAGTGCAGGATAGGGTGGGTCACTCCGTGTCGCCGACCGTGAGCACGGGGACGGGCGCGTCCCGGACCGTCCGTTCGGCGACGCTTCCGAGCAGGACGCGGTCCGCGCCGCGCCGCCCCGTCGTCCCCATCACGACGACGTCGGCATCGACGGCGTCGATGCGGTCGAAAATGACGTCCGCCGGATTCCCGTCGGCGACGTGTCGAGTGGTCGTGACTCCGTGCGTTTCCGCCTCCGCGACGACCGCCTCGACGGCGTCGCCCGCCGCTTGTTCGCCGCCCGCCGCTTGCTCGGGGTCCGCCGCTTGTTCGCCGCCCGCCGCTTGCTCGGGGTCCGCGCTCGGGGCTGCCGGTTCGTCGTCACGATCGAGCCATCCCTCCTCGACGACGGAGAGGGCGTGAACCGTTGCCCCGAGCGAGTCGGCGAGCGCGACGCCGTGGCGTACCGCCCGGGTCGCGCCGGGGCTGCCGTCCGTGGGGATGAGGACGTCCTCGTAGGGGAACGTCAGCCGTTCGTCGGGCTGCATCCGCGCGGTGAGGACGGGAACCGGGGAGCGACGGACGACCGCCTCGCTCACGCTCCCGCGGAGGTACCGTGAGACGCCGGTTCGGCCGTGGGTCGACATCACGATCAGGTCGTGGTCGTACCGATCGGCGTATTCGACGATGGTGGTCGCCGGCGTTCCCTGGACGACGTCGGTCTCACACTCGATGCCGGGGGCTCGCAGCCGGTCCCGAACGTCCTCGACGATCGTGGTCCCCTTCCGCACGAGCCCGTCGACGACCTCGTTCTCGACCACGGTCACGCTGTGGCGCCCCGTGTCCGCGACGAACAGGAGCTGGATCGTCGCGTCCGCCCAGCTCGCGAGGTCCGTGACGTGACCGAGGATCGTGCTCGCGGGCTCGCTGTCGTCGACGGGCACCAAAATGTCGTCGTACATCTTCCGGGTACGGGTTCATACACGGGGTGGTTCCTAAGGTGTTTCCTCGGATTCGGCCGATCATCGCGTCCCGGTGGCGATCCCATCGGCGGCAACCGGGACCCCGTGTATTTCGGTTCTCCCGGCGCCGGCCGCTCCGGCGGAGTCCCCGTCCCCCGGAGCCGCCAGAACACCCATTACCCTCGGGTGGAAATAGTGATACGTATGTCGAACGACCGCGTCATCGAGCTGCTCCGGAAGGCGTACAGCGACGAGATCGAGACGGTGATGAACTACCAGACGAACGCGATCGTCCTCGATGGCGTGCGCGCCGAGGAGATCAAGGAGAGCCTCCAGACGGACATCCAGGAGGAGCTTGCCCACGCCGAACAGCTGGGGCAGCGACTCAAGCAGCTGGACGCCCGGCCGCCGGGGTCCGCGGAGTTCACCGCCCGCCAGGACACCCTCCAGCCGCCCGCCGACTCGACGGACGTCCTCTCGGTCATCCGCGGCGTGCTCGACGCCGAGGAGGACGCGATCGCCACCTATCGCGACCTCATCGACGCGGCCGAGGACGCCAACGACCCCGTCACCGAGGACCTCGCGGTGACGATCCTCGCCGAGGAGGAAGCCCACCGCACCGAGTTCCGCGGCTTCGAGAAGGAGTACCGGTCCGACTAGGCGTCCGTCGAAACGAACTCGACGTTTCGGAACTCGAATCGGGCGCCGCTTGCGTCCGGTGGTTCCCCACCGCTTCCGGCCTCGCGGTCGTTGGTGTCGCGTGCGGACGCGATGGACACGTCCCAGCCGTGCGCCTCGGCGATGCCGCGAACGATCGCGAGTCCGTATCCGGTCCCGCCATCCCGCGTCGAGTAGCCGCGGTCGAATATCTCGGACCGGATCGGTTCGGGGATCCCGGGCCCGTCGTCGGCCACGTAGAATCCGTCCGGCGTCCCGTCGTCCGACTCGGCCTCGTCGGCGAGGAGTCCGACCGTGATCGTGACGTTCGAACCGCCGTCTTTGACGGCGTCCCCGTGAGCCCGCGAACCGTGTTCGGGAGCGTCCCCGTGAGCCCGCGAACCGTGTTCGGGAGCGTCCCCGTGAGCCCGCGAACCGTGTTCGGGAGCGTCCCCGTGAGCCCGCGAACGTGGACTTTCCGAACCGTGTTCGACGGAGTTCCGGAAGAGGTTCCCGAGGAGGTCACGCAGTCGGCTCCCGTCGGCGTCGATCGTTCCCAGCGGTGCCTCGATCCGCAGTTCGGCGTGGCCGGTGTCGACGCCGGCCCACGACTCCCGGACGCAGTCCGCGAGGTCGACGGGGGCGGTCTCGCCGATCCGGGCACCGTCCTTCGAGAGCGCCAGCAGGTCGTCGATGAGTTCCTCGATGCGGCCGAGGGAGTCGGCGACGCGGTCGAGCTCGGGCGCGTCGTGGTCCTCGCGGGCCAGCTCGGTGTAGCCCTGCGCGACGGACAGCGGATTGCGGATGTCGTGGGCGAGAACGTCGGCGAACTCGTCGAGCCGGTCCTTGCGCCGGCGGAGCTCGCGCTCGCGTTCCTTCCGGTCGGTGACGTCCCGAACGATCCCGGTGAAATACTGCTCGCCGTCGTGGCGATGCTCACGGAGGCTGATCAGCGTGGGGACCTCGTGGCCGTCCTTGTGGAGCGCGGGCAGCTCGACGCCGTTCCAGTCGATGTTCCGCTCGCCGGTTTCGACGTACGACGCGAGCGCCGCGCCGTGGACCGGACGGAGCCGCTCGGGGATGATCCGCATCTTCGAGCTTCCGACGAGCTCCTCGGGCGTGTAACCGAGGATGTCCTCGATCGCCGGGTTCGCGTAGACGATGCGACTGTTCTCGTCGATCGTCAACATCCCCTCCGCGGCGTTCTCCACGAGCGTTCGGTGGAACTCCTCGGAGGCGACCGGCAGCCTGTCGGCATTCCTGTCCGTGTCCATCCTTCACCGTCCGGAGGACCTTGCGCCGCGGCGGATAAATTCCTGCCGATGGTCGCTCGAACGACGGGCGTCGGCGGACGAGGTCGTCGGTCAGTCCTCATCCGTTCGGATCTCGAACCGGACGCCGTCGAGGACCTCGGCGTCCCCGACCCGGATCGACCACCCGTGTGCGGCGACGATCTGTCGAACGCTCGCCATCCCCATCCCCATTCCGTTGTCGTCGGTCTTCGTCGAGAATCCCGGCGTGAACACCCGGTCGCGGTCCGCCGGGTCGATTCCCGGCCCGTCGTCCTCGTAGACGATGCCGGCGCGATCGGGTCGGCGCTGAGTCGCTTCATCCTCGACCTCGGTCCCCGTTCCTGGCGCATCCGCTCCGTCACGACTCCCCATACCGGCGGTACCGTCCGTGATCCGTGCAAACCGGACCGTGACGTCCGGGCCGCCGTGTTCGATCGAGTTCCGAAGCAGGTTCTCGAGCAGGCGGGCGAACGCGTCGGGGTCGGCCTCGATCTCGACGTCATCCTCGACGGTGACGGCGGTCGTGTCGGGCGGATCGACCGCGACGAGGGCCGACTCGACCGCCTCCTCGAGCCGAACCGGCTCGCGCTCCGAAACGATCTCGCCGGTCCGAAGCGTCTCGACGATGTCCGCCCGAAGGTCGTCGACGCGGTCGACGGCCGCGGCCGCCCGTTCGACGTGGTCGAGGTCGCCGGTCTCGAGCGCGAGATCCAGTCGCCCCGCGGCGGCCGATATCGGGCTCTGCAGGTCGTGTGACACGGCGCTCGCGAGCTCGTCGAGGCGTTCGGCGTGTCGTTGCAGCTCGCGTTCGCGGCGACGCCGCTCCGTGACGTCCTTGGCGGAGACGACGATCCCAGTGACCGTCCCGCTGCGGTCGGTGCCCTCACGGGCGGCCGTCTCCGCGGCGTCACCCGCCCCGTCGGCGTCGTCGGAGACGGTCACCAGCTCGTCGGCAGCGCCGGCACCGGCGACGTCCGCCACGTCGTCGGCGTCGTCGACCACCGGTCGAAAGGTTCCCTCGACGAAGATCGTCGCCCCGTCATCGGTCGGATGGGTTGCCTCGTACTCGACGTATTCGCCGGCGGCCGCCGTCTCGATCCACTCGCGAACGTCCTCGCGGCGGTCGTCCGGCCACCAGGGCGTCTCCGCGAACGGCTCGCCCGCGATCGCCTCGGGGTCGGCATCCACGTATTCGAGCGCGGTCCGGTTGATCGCCCGAACCGTGCCGTCGGGGGCGAGCAGTCCGACGAGCACGTTCGGATCGTCGAAGACGGCCTCGAACCGGCGTTCGTACCGCCGGAGCTCGCGCCCGTGTTCCTTCCGGTCGGTGACGTCGGTGATGAACCCCTCGAGGAATCGCGTCTCATCGGCGACGTCGTCCGCGCCGGTCACGCCGGGATCGGCAGCGGCGCCGGTCACGCCGGAATCGGCAGCGCGCGCACCCGGGCCGGCGCCGGTCGATCCTGGATCCGCGTCGGGAACGTCGTCGTCGGGAACGCCGCGGCCCCGCTCCCAGACCCACTTGGTCTCCCCGTCGGCCGTCCGGATCCGGTAGGAGCACTCGAAGGGTTCGCCGGCGTCGATCGCCGCCTGCACCGCCTCCCGGACCCGAGCCCGGTCGTCGGGATGGATCACGTCGCCACCCCAGGTGAGATCGCCGGACTCTATCCGCTCGGCCGGGTAGCCGGTGAGGGACTCACACTCGCCGCCGAGATACGCCATCGGCCAGCCGGGCTCGTTCCGGCACCGATAGACGACCCCGGGGACGTTATCGACGAGCGTCTCGAGGCGTCGTTTCTGCACCGTGACCGCTCGCTGGGACCGGTTCCGCTCGACGGCGTTCTCGATCCGGTTGGCGAGGATCGCGTACTGGTCCGTGCCGGTCTCCTTCTGGAGATAATCCGTGACGCCGGCCGAGATCGCCTCGCTGGCGACCTCCTCGGAGCCCTTGCCCGTGAAGAGGATGAACGGCAGATCCGGGTACTCCTCCCGGACCGCCCGCAGGAACTCGATCCCGTTCCGGTCGGGCATATCGTGGTCGGAGACGATACAGTCGATCGGCGCCCGCTCGAGCACGTCGTAGCCCTCGGTCGTGCTCGCGGCGGTGACCACCTCGACCCCGTCCCCTTCCCGCTCCAGGAACGTCGCGGCCAGCTCGAGGAAGGCCGGGTCGTCGTCGACGTGGAGCACCCGGATCGGGGAGTCCATACCTCGGATGGTGGCGCCGCCGGCGTAATAGTGATTTCCCATCGGCGGGTTTCCGCATCCGTTCCGTCCGATCCCGGCGTCCGCCGTCACGCCAGGCGACGGACGCCGGGCACGTACTACCCCCTGACCGTGAACTATATGCCTTGGACGACCAACACGGAATCAGGCTCGGGGGGACCGAAAATGACCGATCTGGATCTCATCGACGACTACTCGGTGCTCGTGCTCGAGGAGTCGTACACGCTGCAGGACCTCTTCGCGGACTGGCTCGATGGGATCGAGGTGCGGCCGGTCGCCGATCCCGATGCCGTCATCGGGGCGTTCGACGCGACGGTCGCCGTGGCGTGTCTCTCGGAGACCGCCTTCGACGGGCGTGGCGAGGCGATCCGCAACGACCTGCTCTCGCGAAACCCCTACTGTCAACTCGTCGGCATTCTGTCGCGGTCGGCGTCGCTTGCGGAGCACGAGCCGGAGTACGACGAGTGTCTCCAGCGGCCGATCCTCAAGGTCGACCTCCAGGACACGGTCGAGCGCAGGCTCGCGTACGGCATCTACAGCAGCGTCCTCCGGGAGTTCTACGACTTGAACGCCGCCTTCGTCTGGCGCCGTCGCGACGAGACGGACGACCGGGCGGACGCGGAGTCGGCGGACCGCGCCGCGGACGACGCAACCGCGGGGCGCGACGGTTCCGAGGCGGTCGACGACGGGGACTTCGAGGATCTGACCGACGACGAGATCCGGGAGCGATACCAGCGCGTGTGCCGCCAACTCGACGTCCTCCAGGGTCGGCTGTCGGGCGCGGCGATCGCGGAGATCACGCGAAGCATCCGCCGCCACAAGGACTACCTCACGACGCCGACCGCGGCGGTTGACCGCGGGCCGCCGGCGAAACACCATCCGCGTCGGTGCCCGGCCTGCAAGCTGCCGTGGGGCATCGACCACGGCAACGAACTCGGAAACGGGTTCATCAGGATCGCCGCGGGCGTCCGCCGCTGTACTCGGTGTCAGGAGATCGTCCACGGTCTCGGCGAGAGCGGTCGGCGCATCACGAGTCGGTGAGCGCGGAGCGCCCCGAGAGCCGTTCCGCGGAGCCGGTGCGGGCCGACCAGCGGACCGGGATCGGCCGCCCCTGCCCTTCATTACCGTGGCAATGGTTACCTCCCATATGGGTGCCCGCTCTACCGGTGTGACCGACGAAACAGACGCGTCGGACGACGGATCTCCGTTCGAACCGCCAGCCCGGCCCCTGGGATACGTGGCCATCCTCGCGGCCGTGGTCACCGGAGCCATTCATCTGCTGCTCGGGGCAAACGTCCTCGGATTCAACCGGTTGTTGGGCGTGCTCTTCCTGATGAACGGGCTCGGGTTCCTCGGCGGGACCGGCCTCTACCTGACCCGCCACTGGCGCCGGGAGTTCTACCTCGTGGCGGCCGGCTACGCCGCGGTCACGGTCCTCGCGTTCTTCGCGTTCCAGGGAGTCGGCGTCGACGCGTTCTATATGCGAGGCAGCCTCAATCCGATGGCGGTCGTCGCGAAGGCCGTCGAGCTCGTGCTGGCGGCGGTCGCCGTCGCGTTGTACGCCGAGGATACGAAGTAGGTCAAGGCAGTAGGGGAACGGAGTCGGTCAAGGCAGTATGGGAACGGAGTCGGTCAAGGCAGTATGGGAACGGAGTCGGTCAGGGCGTGAGGACGGTCGAAGCTAGCCCTCCCACTCCTCGTAGTCCCGATAGACCCCCTTCGAGAGGTACCGCTCCGAGGAGTCGGGAAAGACCGTAACGACCGCGTCGTGTGGGACCGCGAGGTCCCCCGCATCGATCCGGTCGGCGACCCGCCGGGCGGCCAGGCTGTTGGCCGCCGAGGAGGAGGCGACGAGATGACCCTCCTCGGCCGCGAGCCGGGACATCTCCTCGTGGGTGTCGCGGTCGGGGATCGTCGCGATCTCGTCGACCAACTCCGGGTCGAAGAGAGCGTTCGTCTCGACGTCGTGGGTGCCGATCCCTTCCGTCTTGTACTCCTCGTGGGCGACGTCCTCGTCGAAGAACTCCCGGTAGGCCGACCCCTCGGGCTCGACCGCGACGACGTGGGTGTCCGGGTCGCGCTCGAGGAAGTACTCGGCGAGCCCCATCAGCGTGCCGCCGGTGCCGCAGCCGACGACGACGGCGCCGATCTCCCCGTCGAGCGCCGCGTCGATCTCCGGCGCCGTGGTCTCGTAGTGCGCCTCGGCGTTGAGCGGGTTCGAGAACTGCTCGGGGACGACCGCGTTCTCGAGCTCGTCGGCGAGGGCGTGCGCGCGTTCGATCGCGTAGCCCATCCCCTTCTCGCTGGGCGTGTTGATGACCTCCGCGCCGAGCGCGCGCATCAGCTGCTGTTTCTCGACGGAGAAGCGCTCGGGAACGACGAACACCGCCTCCAGGTCGAGCCGGCCGGCGGCCACCGCGATCCCGATCCCCGTGTTGCCGGCGGTCGGCTCGATGACGGTGCCGCCGGGGTCGACGTCGCCGCGCTCGAGCATCCGTTCGAGCATATATTTCCCGATCCGGTCCTTGATGCTCGCGCCCGGGTTGAACGACTCCAGCTTCGCGTACACCGGCGCGGCGTCCGGCGAGGCGTGAACGCGGACGAGCGGCGTCTCGCCGATCGTCTCGTTGACCGACGACAGCGGCTCCCGAAAGGCGGTCATACCGGACGCAAGGGTGTGCCGGTTTGTGTAGGTTTCCATCGAAGCGATGGCGCCGCGATCGGGAGTGCGTCGCGTCGCCGGCCTTCGCAACGGTTAGGGACCCACCGGCCCCAGTCGGCGGTATGACACACGCTCTGGGCGAATCCGACTGGGGCGACTGGCTGCCGCGCGCGATCGAGGACGCCGACCCCGACACGGTCGCGCTGTGGTATCTCGGCTGTAACGGCTTCGCGATCAAGGGCGCCGAGGGAACGGTGCTGTGGATCGACCCGTACCTCGGGCTCGGCGATCCGCCGCGGACGATCCGGATGATCCCGGTTCCGTTCGATCCGACGGACGTGACCGTCGGGGACGCGCTGTTCATCACCCACGAACACAGCGACCACGCGCACGGGCCCTCCCAGGCGCCGATCCTCGCGAACACCGACGCCGAGCTGGTCGCGCCGGACGACTCGCTTGCGGTCGCCGACGAGGAGGACTGGACCGGCCGGTGGGACGTCTCGGCCGACCAGTTCACGGAGGTCACGGAGGGCGATCGGCTCCGAGTCGGCGAGTTCGCGGTCGACGTCGTCGCCGTGAACGACCCCGACGCGACCCATCCGGTCGGCTACGTCATCGAACACGACTCGGGGACGATCCTCCACGGCGGGGACACGAAGCCGACGGACGCGTTCGCGGAGCTCGGCGACGAATACGACGTCGACCTGGGGATCCTGGCGTTCGGGTCGGCCGGCGCCATCCCCGACAAGGAGACGCGCGAGCCGAAGTACACGAAGTGGTACGCCGACGAGACCGAGATCGTCGACGCCGCGAACGCGCTGGGGATCGACCGCCTCCTGCCGACCCACTGGGACGTGTGGAAGGGACTGACGGCGGACCCGACGGCGCTGTATCCCCACGTCCGGAGCTTCGACCACCCGCGACGCCTCGAGATCGTCGAGATCGGCGACCGGGTCGACCTCTGACCGCCGGCCGGTCGCTCCGCCGGCCATCGCTCTCCCGTCCGTGGCTTTCTCGGTTCGCGGGTCGCCGTCCCGTTCTGTAGTTCTCGTCGTTGATAGTTTCCCCGTGCGATTTAAGAGGCTGGTAACGAACCCCTTGCCTATGAGCGATCCCCAACGGTCCGAACGCGTCGTGGAATCCGACGGGATAACCGTCGAGAAGTCGTTCGCGACCGACGAGTTCCCCGTCCCCGCGGTCACCTTCCGGATCGAATCGAACCGCTCGGAGCCGGTCCGCGTCCGCCTGACGGACACGATCCCGGAGGACTTCCCGATGGAGCGGGTCGGCTTCCACCCCGATTTCGGCAGCGAGAACTGGACCGCCTACAGCGACCACCGCGTCGAGTTCGATCGCCTCCTGGAGCCCGGCGCGACCGTCCGGACCGTCTTCGGGATCCGCGGCGAGGGGATCGACCCCGACGCCTTCCTCTCCCCGCCGACGGTCGAGCACGTCCCGGAGGGCGAGGCGATCGACGACGTGCTCGGCGGCGACGGCAACGACCCGGTCCGGGAGGTCGTCGCCGGCGACCGGGACTCGCTGCCGGGGATGGACGACGCCGCCGAAGCCGCGGCGGTCGCCGGGGACGCCGAGTCGGCGGAGGGCGGACCGACGCCTCGACCGACGGACGCGGAGACGACGCCCGCAGTGACCGTCGCGGACTCGGAGGCCCCCGAGGCCGTCGCCGAAACCGGGGCTGAAAAGGCCGCGACGGACGCGGATGCGGCCCCGTCCGGCGGAGAGGGCGACGCCGCCGTCGCTGCTGCCGAGGGCGGCGACGCTGCCGAGAATGGCGTCGCTGCTGCCGATGACGGTGACGCTGCTGACGAGGCGGGTGACGCTGCTGCCGACGACGACGCCGTCGACGTCTCCGTCGCCTCGGCGCTCGCGGCGGAGATCCGGTCCGGCGACGTTTCGGAGGCGGATCTGGACACCCTTCGTGAGGAACTCGACCTGGGGGCCCCGCGGAGCGTCGACGTGCGGATCAGCCGGCTCCAATCGCGGATGGAGGACCTGGCGGCTTATGCGGACGCGCTCGAGGAGTTCATCGACGAGGAGGGAACCGCCACGGAGGTCCTCGAGGAGTCCCGCGAACGGACCGAGGCGGTCGCCGACGCGCTCGCGGACGCCGAGTCCCGGCTCGAGGCCGCCGCCGAGGAACGCCGGTCGGTCCGTGAGGACGTCGAGACGGTCGAGTCGACGCTCGACGACGCGCTCGCGGAGCTCGAGGGCCTCGAGGGCCGCGTCGCCGACGTCGAGGCGGTCGAGTCGGACGTGGAACGGCTCGAGGCGACCGTCAGCGACCTCGAGTCGACCGTCGGCGCGGTCGACGAGGACGTCGACGATCTGGACGCGGAGCTGGGCGACGTGCGGGACGACATCGCGGACCTGGACGCGCGCGTTCACGACCTCGAGGACGTCGACGACGACGTCGCGTCGCTCGAGTCGGAGATCGACCGGATCGACGAGGAGCTGGCGGAGCTCGAGGCGTTCCGCGACCGGCTCAGCGACGCGTTCGGCACCTGAGTCGGAGCGTCGACGCGAGCCGATCGGACGCCGACCGAACCTGCTTCCCCTCCCGGTCCGACCGGACCCGCTTCCCGGCCCGAAGAACCTGCTTCCTCTCCCGGTCCGACTGGACCCGCTTCCCGACCCGAACCGTTCCGCAACCCGTTTGAGCCTCCGGCGCGGAGTACCGCCGATGACCACGCCGGTACCGATCGCCGTCCCCCGGAAGGGACGCCCGCTCGAGGCCGTGTTGGAACGCTTCGCGAGCGTGGCGGGGACGGACGCCGAGTCGCTCGCCGACGACGTCAGTTCGACCCTCCGGTACGAGAAGGCCGTCACGAAGGGCGACCTCGAGGACTCTCGGGGGCCCTACGAGCGACTTGCGGACTACTCCTCGCCGACGGAGCCGCACGCGCCCGAGTACACGCTGCTTCGGGACGACCGCGACGGGATGCCCCGCCGGATCGTCTTCGACTCGGTCCTGATCGACGTCGGCGACGTGCCGGTGCACTTGGTCGGCCGCGAGGAGCCCTTCCGCGCGCTCCGGACCCACGAGTTCGCGCTCGGGTTCGATTCGGCCGACCTCGTCTTAGAGGAGGTCGTCGACCTTCGCCCCTCCGGAGTGAGCGATCTCGAGGACGTCAACGCGCGGATCGACCCCCAGGAGTCGGACGTACGGGTCGTGACCGGGCTCGGAGATACCGTCCATCACACGCTGATGGCGACGCCGGAGTTGTTGCCCGCCGGCGCCGACCTCGACCGGGACTTCCTCGCCGACTACGAGGGCGACCTCTGCATCTCGCCGCGGTACGAGCGCCTGGTGACCGCGGTGCTCGGCACCGACGCGACCGAGAACGTCTCCTTCACCTACCCGTCGCGGGACGCCGACGAGGAGGAGGCGGCGATCGTCGAGACCGGCATCGGCGTCTACCTGACGGTCACGGGCTCGACCGCCCGCGAGCACGGGCTCGTCCTCGGCGAACACCTCTTCCCGAGCGAGACCGTCCTGATGGCCAACGCGGCGGAGACGTCCGAGACGGTCGACCGCGTCCGCCGTCGACTCGTTCGCGAGCAGGCGGACTCCGTGCTCTCGGTGTGACGTCCGTCGCGCCGTGGCCGGCGCCCTCGCTGCATCACGGACGAAAGGCCCGAACGAGCTCGGTCACTCCAGCTCCGAGATCGCGTCGTCGACGTCGAACGTCTCCGTGGTTTCGGATCCCTCCTCGCCGCGGTCGACGGTCTCCCGATCCTCGTCGATCTCCACGTCCGGTCCCTCCTCGTCGGTGAACTCCGTGTGTACTCCCCAAGGCATCGTTCGGTCCTCGGCTCGTTCGGGCTCGGGTTGCGGTACGCACGCCGACCCGGCGTAACGCCGCGGCCCGGTGAGCCGTCGTTGTTGCCTCTACCGGACGGAACGATATACGTGTTGGGTGTGTGGGAGGACGTCGTCCGGGCCGGACCACGTTACGGATCGGAATCGACGTCGTCGAGCCGCCACGTGAAGATCGCTTTCAGCACGGCGACCAGGCTGTTGGTCTCGCCTTCGCCCCAGATGGCGGTCTCCGAGCGTGGGTCGGACGGGCTCGCGTCCACGCCGTTGACGAGCGCGCTCACGAGCGTTTTCTCCCGGTCGACCATCAGCAGCCGCCCGGCCGGAGTGTCCGACCAGATCCACAGCGACTCGAACATCGTCGCACCGGGAACGTCGTCCTGAATGCGCTCCTGGACGTCCGCCGAAACGCCGCCGAGCTTGATCGAGACGCCCCGGTCCGCGGCGTCGCTCAACGCGTCGATCAGCTCGTCCGTGAGCAGGTCCTCGACGGTCATATAGACGATCTCCTCCTCCGCGCTCCCGAAAAACTCCACGACCCGGTCCGTGACCGCGGTCCGGCCGTCGACCGTCCAGACGCCGCGCTGCTCGTCCCGCCGCTCGACGGGTTCCAGCTCGGTCAGCGCGGTCCGGAGGATCTCCGTCCGGTGTTGGAGTTCGTGCTCGAAGGTCCGACTCGCGGTCTCGGCGGAGATCGCCCAGAACCGTTTGGGCGAGGATTGCTGGACGTCGACGAGCCCCCGGTCCTGGAGTTCGTCGACGGCGTCGTACACGCGGGTTCGGGGGACCTCCGATGCTTGACTGACGTCCCTGGCCGTCCCGGTGCCGAGGCTCGCGAGCGCGACGAACGTGCGTGCGGCGTACGAACTCAATCCGAACCGTTCGAGTTGCTCGACGGCGGCGGACTGTGGGTCCTGGGTGAGGTCGGTGGTCATCGATGGGGGTGAAGCATATCGAACCCCGCCACGCGAGGTGGCCGGGGCAGCAGGCAGCAGCGCGTGGGCGGGACACGGTGCTGCACTGCGTGCTGGTTGTGAGCTACGTGGTCCTCCCGAATATATTTGTTGTGAGTAATCGGGTGAAGAATCCGGGTCGAGATCGTCGGACTCGACTCGACCGCTTTCGTCGGTGAGAGGTTGTTATTCGCAGTATCACAGAATTCAGATCCAACGTCGCCGTTTATGGTCTAACGGGGACTTTCAGTGGTTTCGGCATCGTATGCGATTCCACGATCACTAACGGAGTGACAAACACTATCCGTATCCCGGACCAATCGATGACCCGTTCCGTTCAGCCGGAACGGTTGGGACACAATGACCGCATCCGAAACCATCGAGGAGGCGATCGAGGTACTCCAGCAGCTCGGGTTGAAGGAGTACGAGGCACGGTGTTTCGTCGGCTTGTCACGGGTGGAGACGGGGACGGCGAAAAGACTCAGCGAGCTGACGAAGGTGCCTCGGACCAGGGTATACGACGCAGTTCGGGTACTGGAGGCCCAAGGCCTGGTCGAGATTCACCATTCGAATCCACAGCGATACCGTGCCGTCTCCCTCGAGGAAGCGACTACGACGCTCCGCGACCAGTACGACGCCCGCGTCGAGCGACTCCACGACGTGCTCGACACGGTCGAAACGGTCGAGGAGGACGAGGAGGAGCCGGTCCAGCAGGTGTGGTCGCTGTCCGGAAACGACGGGATCGAAACGCGAACCGAGAAGCTCATCGAAACGGCGACGGAGGAGGTCGTCCTCGTCATCGGCGACGAGTCGCTGTTGACCGAGGGCCTCGTCGCCGTTCTCAACGGGATCGAGGACGACGTCGAACTGCTCGTCGGGGCGTTAACGGAATCGCTGCAGGACCGGATTCAGGGCGCCGTCCCCGACGCCACGACGTTCATCTCGGGGCTGGAGTGGTTACACGGCGCGGGCACCACCGAGGACGAGGCCGCGATCGGCCGGCTGTTACTCGTCGACCGATCGACGATCCTCGTGAGCTCGATCATCCCGGGGACGAAGGAGGAACAAGCGATCTTCGGCGAGGGGTTCGGGAACGGTCTCGTCGTGATCGCCCGCCGACTCATGGCACAGGGGCTCCTGACTGCACGGGACCCGGCCGCGTGAGATCTCGACGACGCTCGCCGAAGCGACGGCGGATCACGACCCTTGACGACGCTCACCGCACGTACTATGGCCGTGCGTATCAAAACGGCATTGCGAATCGGGAGGACGTTCGCTATCCGTCCGGGTCGAGCGTCGACAGCGTGAATCCCCAGGTCACGTCGACGTCGTCGTCTCCGAACCCCTGTTCGAACGCGTAGCCGTCACCGTTCCGGGGTGCGTCCGTCCCGGGATGGGTGGTGACGATGAACCGCTCGGTGGTCGTTTCGCCGGGATCGTACGCCGTCGTGCTCCGCCCCCGGACGACGGATTCGTGGGGGAGCAACGTGGGTTCCCACCAGCCGTCGTCGGTTCGGGTGACGAACCCGGGGGCGTACGTGCTCGCGGGGAGGAGCACCAGGCGGCGGCCGTCGGGGCCGAGACCGAGGACGGATCCGAGGGGCCAGCGCCGCAGCGACGTGACCAGCGACCGCTCGTCCGTGACGTTCTCGAAGGTCACCTCGATCAGACCGGGATGGGTCGTGGTGACCGGCTCGAGGACGTCGACCGTGAACCGACCCAGAAACGTCGTCGGGAGATCCACCTCGTCGGCGACCACGAGATCGTGAACCACGTCGCCCGACTCCGGTTCGTCCGCCGTGAGTTCGACGGTTCCCGTCACCTCGAACTCCCAGCCGTCTCCGTCGCCCCCGACGTCGCCCGTCGAGAGGGTCTGCGCGATGGAGAAGTCGTAGGTATCCGGTCGAATGCCGTGCGTCTCCTCGGAGATCGTGTAGGTTTCCCGCATCGTCTCTCCCGGGGGCAGCTCCGCGGAGAGAGCAACGGCGTTCACGCCCGTGATCCCGAGATGGGGGGCGGTGTGCACGTGGCCGCTGTCCTCGTAGGACGGGGTCCAGGGAACGATCCGGTTCTCCGTACCCCGCAACCGGAGGATGCCGAACGGCGTCGGCGCGCCGGTCGTGAACCGCAGCGTCTCGTCGCCCTCGTTCGTCACGGCGAGCGTGAGCGTAACGGTCTCGTCGTCGTCGACGCGATCCCCGTCGATGACGAACGACACGTCGATCGGCGCGCCCTCGTCGACGGCGACGTCCCAGTCCGACCGCACGTCGAAGCCGGCCAGCCCGAAGGGAAAGTCGCTCCCGACGTAGCTCGGCTCGGGCGGGGCGGCGTCGCGGTCCGGGACCGGCTCCGCATCGAACGGCCACACCCCGGCACGTCCCGTCCCCGATCCGATCGCCAGCAACCGGCCGCCGACGGTCACGTACAGGGTCCCGTCGGAAACGGCCGGACTCCCCACGGGCCATTGGAACCGGAGCCACCACTCGACGTCGCCCGTCGCGCGGTCGATCGCATACACCCGGTGTCGCGTGGCGACGTAGACGATCCCGTCGGCGACGACGACGCTTCCGGCTCCCAGGCCGTCGTCGTCCCGGGTCCACAGCACGTCGCCGGTCGCCGCATCCACCGCGAGCGCCCGCGATAGCCACTCGTCATCCTCCCGCTGCCGCCCCGCGAGATAGATCGTCCCGTCGCTCGTTGCGACGTCGGTGCCGCGAAAGCTCCCCTCGAGCGTCCACTCGCGGTCGCCGGTCGCCGCATCGTGGGCGAACAGGTCCTCCCGCGTGCCGACGACGACCGTCCCGTCCGCGACCGTGGGCGCGCCGCCGGCGCGGTCGATCGACTCGGTCCATTCCGTCTCGCCCGTCCCGGCGTCGAGCGCGATCAGATCGTCGTTCCCGACCGCGAAGACGCGCTCGTCGGCCACCGACGGCGTCGTTATCGTGTGGATCTCACGCGTCCAGCGTTCCTCGCCGGTCGACGCGTCCAGCGAAAGGATCGGACCGCCTCCGCCGGACGCGGCGACGACGGCGCCATCGGCGACCGCGAGTCCCCACGAGGCGTCGACGCGCTCCGTCCACTCCGTCTCGCCCGTCCCGGCGTCGAGCGCGTACACGCCGCTCGCCGAGGCGTACACGGTCCCATCGTCGACCGCCAGGGCACGCTCGACGTCGTCGCCGATCGGCGCCCGCCAGAGTCGGTCTCCGGTGGCCCGCTCGAACGCGAAGACGGACTGGTTGCGGAGACCGCTGCCGACGTATACCCGTCCGTCCGTGATGACCGGGCCGGTCGGGAGTCCCCACGTGTCGCTCCACCAGCGTACCCGCCCGCCGCCGTCCGGGCCGGCCGCGGCCGTCGCCCCGGTATGGGCGGCGTCGGCCTGGAACTGCGTCCAGTCGCCGGTCGGGTCGTCCGGGTCGTCGCCAGCGTCATCGTCGAGATCGTCGGTTGCGGTCCCGTCGACGGCTTCCGGGGCGCCGACGCGTCCGAGACAGCCGGTCGCCGAGGCCGCGATTCCGGCGGCGGATCCGAGGAGGAGGGCTCTGCGGCGCATACGCCGACCCAAACAGTCGACTGATAAGTGCTTTCCGTGGACGCAAACGCCCGTTGAACCGACGCCGTCATCACGCGGGGACGGACGACGTTTGCTGCGGTGTCCTTTTATATGGAGGTTCCGCGTGTCCCCCGAGATGGACGTTCCGTTCGTGGCTCGGTCGTCGCCTGTCTGATGGGTGGTGACAAGGCGGAGCGTGCTGGGGACACGCTGGCGACCGACGGGGCCCCAACTACTTCGATCCAACGAGAGCGGTTTCCGGTCTCGAATCACTCGCGGAGCATGAAGACGGCAGGGACCGCGACTACGATCCGCCGCTGAGTTCAACGTCGATCGGAAACGCGCCCGTGAGATACTCTCGACGGCGATCGAACGCGAGAGTGGCCATCTGAGCGTCGAAGCGATGCGGCTACTCGGACGCGTATGGGGTCGCAACGCCATCGGGGAGCGTCGTCGAGAGT
The DNA here is from genome assembly GCF_900107205.1 of Halopenitus persicus. Classification (GTDB taxonomy): domain Archaea; phylum Halobacteriota; class Halobacteria; order Halobacteriales; family Haloferacaceae; genus Halopenitus; species Halopenitus persicus. The sequence continues at coordinate 151,388 of NZ_FNPC01000005.1, forward strand.
GCCCGAGAGGCGGAGAGGGTTGCGAAGGAGATCGGCGGTCCGGTCGTTATGACGATCGCCAGCCCGGACGTTCTTCAGAAGTCGGATATCGGCGGCGTCGAAGTGGGGATCCACAGCGAGGACGTTCGCGATACCTACCGGGCCCTTCGCGATCGGGCAGCCAGTCACGACCCCGACGCGACCATCCTCGGTGTGCGAGTCGAGGAACTCGACGTTAATCCACTCGTCGTTGGCCCGGACGGCGTATGTCCGTTGATCTGCGGCTAACGGTCGATCGAGACGTGTTGTCGGGTGAACGGTAACGAACATCTACATCCCCGTCCCGACGTCCGTGTCCGAAACCACGCCAGGTACGTGTTTCCGGAAGGCCACCGCGTCGGCACGCCGGTCACCGGCGACGACTCCGGAGGCGGGGCGGATCAGGGTGTCGATTTCGGAGTCCCCATCCAATCACCACAAAGACGAGCAGGAGGACGACGGCGATGAGCAGGCCGAGCGGGTCGGTTCGAGCGTGACCGACGAGGAGTCGCCACGCGGGACGCGCGATGCCAAGGATTCGGGCGGCGGTGACGATGAGGAGGACGGCCGGAATCAGATAGCGAACCACCGGGAGGAGCCGGCCGAGTTCCTCGTGGACGGTCTCGAGATCGGCAACCCAGACGAAGACGAACACGAGACAAAGCGCCGAGATGGGTAGTGCGAACGTTCCGACCGATCCGTCGACCAGGTCCAGGATCGGACGCCCAGCGACTGCGAGAGTGACGGGGCTATAACTCAATGCGGAGGGGACGCCGGCCACGAACACCCCACCTGTCAAAAGCAGCGTCGCCCGTTGACGGGAGAGTCGCGTCGTGTTCTCCGCGGCGGCGACGCCGACCTCGAGGAGCGCCACGGACGAGGACAGTGCGGCGAAAAAGAGGAGTCCGAAAAACGCGGCGGCGATCACCCGCCCGAACGACATCGTCGCGAAGGCGGTCGGCAGCGTGGTGAACGCGAGCTCGGTCCCGAGGGTCGGCTGGAGGCCGAAACTGAACACGATCGGGAAGATGACGAGGCCGGCGATGACGGCCGCCCCGATGTCGGCGATCGCGATCACGAGCGACGATTTGAATAGGTCCGTTCCCTCGTCCACGTAACTCCCGTAGGTGAGCATGATACCCTGACCGACGGACATCGAGAAAAAGACCTGTCCGAACGCCGCACTCCAGATGCCGAGGTCCGTGAGCACCGAAAACTCGGGAGTGAACAGGAAGGCGACAGCCAGCTCCCACTCGGAGAGCGTGACTGCATACAGTGCAAGCACGATGAGAAGGGCGAACACGGTCGGCATCACGATCTTCGACAGTCGTTCGATCCCGCCACGGACCCCCATCGAGACGACGCCACCAGTCACCGCCGTCGCGACGACGAAGTACGCAACGGGGAGCCAGCTCGCGGTGAACGGCGCGAACGTCGTCCGTGACCCGGCCAGCCACGAGAGGAAGAATCCGAGCACCCATCCGGTGAGGACGAGATAGTAGCTCAGAATGAGGAGCACGCCACCGAGGATAAGCCAGCCGAGCGCCGTGTACTCGGACCTCACGGAACGGAATGCGGAAACCACGTCCGTCCGAAGACGACGTCCGATGGCGAGCTCCAAGACCAGCATTGGCACCGCACAGACGAACGCCGCGAGCAGGTAGGGGACGAGATAGGCACCGCCGCCGTTCAGTCCGACGACGGCGGAGAACCGCCAGATGTTCCCGAGGCCGACTGCCGCCCCTACCGTTGCGAGAACAAACCCGAGCCCGGAGGACCACCGTGCGGTAGTCATACGTCGGTATGCGCACAGTGAAAGCTTAAATACCGGTCGTTCGACCGGCGATCGAACGACGGACGCAACACGGTCTGCAGCCGTCCTCGCGTCGTTCCCGACGAAAGTCGACCAGCTGCGGACGGAGTCGATCGTCAGGATGGCGTGCGTCGTGGAACGGTACCGCACCGTGTCGTCAATGCCGCGACATCGGCTGCGCCAACATACAAGACCGAGGCGCCGGAAGTCGCCGTATGCCGTTGCTGCAGTTCGATACGACGCTCGCGCTCTCGCCCGCGGAGAAAACCGCGTTCGCGGAGACGGTCACGGAGCTATATACGACCGAGATGGCGACGACGCGGGGCCACGTCGCCGTGACGATCCGCGACCATGAACCGACCGATCTCCATCTCGGCCGCGCCGTCGAAGGGCCGCTGGTGTTCCTGGACGCGGAGATCCGGCAGGGACGGTCCTCCGAGCGCAAGCGGGCGTTCGCGCTCGCGGTGATGGAGCACGTCGGGGCGACGTTCGACGTCCCCGACGAGAACATGAAGACCGTCTTCACCGAACACCCGGGCGACGCGATGATGGGCGTCGACCGCGTCGGCGACGAGTGGAACGAGGAGTAGCGGACGGGGCGTCGACGGCCGCCATCGCCCACGGATCTCCTTCCCTCCTCTCCCCCGTTCCGTTATCCGTTCACCCTATATTCATCGTGTAGTTAGTATATAAAAGACTGTTTTCACCACTTTCAGGCCTATTAAGCAGGTCAGAGACAAAACTCAAAGTGAGATAAAAGACATAAATGATTTCGAAATAGATGTGTGAGTATGGCGCGAGAGATACGGTTCGAGCTCGACGACGACCGGTACGAGGAGATGAAGGAGATCAAGGACGCCCAGGGTCGGACCTGGGCGGGCTTGTTCGTCGCGGGCGTCAGGGAATTGGACGGGTCCGACGCGGGCGAGGAGCGGCTTGACGGGCTGAAACACGACTGGGACGCGGACCAACGAGTCTTTCCCGAACCCGGGAACGACCGAGTTGGATCCTTCAAGGCCGGGTGGACGAAGGCGGAAAACGGCGAGGAGTTCGGTCCGCGAGCGCTGAAAGGACTGTCGTGGCATAACCTCGGCTGGCGGCTCGGGATGCTGTTCGACGACACGCCCACCGACCTGAAGGAGGACCTCTACCGGTGGTGCGTCGAGCAACAACGGGAGACGCGGCAGGACGAGTGAGGAGAACGGACAACCGGAAGTGGCGACGGACGTCCGAGAACAGCCACGCTGACCAAACGCGTATTCCGCTTTCAGCACGTAAGCGGTGCAAAGCTATTGATCTCCTTCGTCATCTTCGAGCCGAAAGACATCCGAGACTTCGATCTCTTCGTCATCAAAGTAGGAGCGGAGCGCGAGTTTTGTTCCAATATAAGACGCCGCGACGAAGATACCAAAGGCGATCGGCGTCCAAAATAGAACGAACTCTATTGCAGCCATACCTGAGATCCACAAACGCTTCAGATAATTGTTTGGGGCCGGTAGCTGCCTCTGCTGTACTGACCGGAGCTGGTTCAGAACGATCACCTACTGAGGATTTCAACAAAGCCAGCCGTAATTAATAATCGACGAGTGGATCTACCGAACGGTTGGTTCACGTCCAATAAGTCTACAGAGAGAATGTCGATGGATCTACGTTCGGCTCTTAGCGGTTCCGGTCGATCCAATCCTTGAACGCTTGGAAATCCTTCATTCCAGCCTGTTCGCCGATGCTCTTCAGTGTCCCCTCGGAGAGTTCGTCGTGGAGTGGGACAGGGACCGTTCGTGCGTCGACGTCGTGGTCGGCAGGCGGGTCCCGGACGAGAATCGCGTGATCTCCGTTCCGTTGAGCTTGCGAATTGAATGACTATGCCACCGACATCTATATCAGTATGAAAAAAGTATGAATAGGTATGCCTGAACACAAACGGAAAGTCGGAGATCGGGGGCAGGTGACGATTCCGAAGGAGCTGCGGGACCGTCGTGGCATCGAAGGCGGTGACGAAATTGAATTCGTCGAAGTGAATGACGAGATCATACTCAAACCGCCGACGGATGAGGAACGGCTTGCTGAAGGATATCGAAAGAGAGCCGAGCGGTCTCGTGAGTTGGCTGCAGAAATGGAAGACGCATCCGCAGAAGCAACCGGGCATCTCGGTGACGCACCCGACTGGAGCGAGTGAATTCCGGAGTCAACTGTGCAGGTACGCCGCGGCGACATTGTCATCGTTGAACTGAATCCCACGAAAGGGAGTGAGCAGCAAGGAAAGAGCCGGCCCTGTGTTGTCATCCAGAACGATGTTGGAAATCAGTACTCACCGACAACCATCATCGCTCCATTCACAAAGCAATACACGTCTGGAGACACCTACCCGTTCGAGGTGGAAGTACTGGCTTCGGATACTGCCCTCGATCACGATTCAGTAGCAGATCTCAGTCAAATCCGGGTTGTCGACATCGACGACCGCGTAAAAGAGAACATTGGATCTGTCCCGTCATCAGATATAGTGAAAATCGACTCGGCAATCAAAAATAGCCTCGGCATTTGAACGAAAAGTTCCGTCAGTGTATCGTCTGTACTGACCGACTTCAAGCTCCCGGACGCTCGTGTGAAAGCCGCTCGACCACACCTGCACTGGTGGATTCCGATCGCGGCTCCGTAATTACAGATTCGCGTCGAGCTCGAACAGCGGAAGCACGTCCGCGACCGCGTACTCCGTCAGCATCCGTTTCAGCTGTCGATACGTCGTCGTCTCGGTTGCGCCGCTGACGTGGAGATCCACATACAGCTCGCCGAGCGAGTCACCGATATGCTGCCCTTTCACGTGGCTCCCGTACCCTTCGTGGACGCTTTCGTGAAGGTCGTAATCGGCGTATCTGGTTTCCGCGACGTCGACGTCTTCCCACCGACAGATCCGCTCAAAGCTCGTTCCGCCGCCCGAGATTCGGCTTCGGTACTTGTCGAGGGAGACCTCCGCGAGATCCCGGTGGGTGGCAAACAGGGATTCGGTTCGCCGAGCCATCCCGGCGGTGACGCCGTTCTCGTCCAGCGATCGGGACCAGTTTTCCAAGTGAATGCGGTCGAACCCGTTCCCGTTGTAGGTGAGCACCGTCTCGACGTCCCTCCCCTCACACCACGCGAACAGCCGCTCGAGGAGGTCCGCCGTATGCTCCTGTTCCCAGCCGCCCGCTCGAAAGAGGACGTCCGACTCCGTCCCGCTCCCATCACGATACCCCACCGCGATCGCGACGAGCTCGAAGTAGCTCGTCTCCCGGAACTGCTCCTGTGTGGATGGCGCCTCGTCCGGACTTGCCGTCTCGATGTCGATCGCGAGCGTCCCCATACCGTGTGGGATCCGGCGGCCCCGTGTAAGCGATTGGGGTCGAGGGCGCGTTACGAGTCCTCGGGTCGTGTAGTCCGCTCGACGAGTTCCACGACGTACCCGTCCGGGTCACGGACGAACGCGATGCGGCTTCCGCTGGCCGCTTCCCGATACGGTTCGGCGACGACCGGCGGATCGACCCGGTCGACGAGCCGGCGGAACGTTTCGTCGACGTCCTCGACGCCGATGGCGACGTGTTCCCGGAGCGGGCGAGCGTCGCGTCCGGAGCGCTCGAGCGGCGTCTCCGGATCGTACGTGAACTGGATCTCGGGGGCCGAATCGCCCGACACGTAGACGTTTTCGATCCCGTCGTCGCCGGTGAACGATTTCGACCGTTCGAGGCCGACCCCGTCCACGTAAAACTCGAGCGTGGATTCGAGGTCGGAGACGGGGATCGCCACGTGGATGACGTCCATTCGGATACGTTCGCGGCGACTCGCGTTACGTGTTTTCATTTTCGAGATGGTACATCTCGGATCCTCGTTTTCCCGTTAGTAGACGGACAAAGCGATCAGACTCACGGTAGCGATGAGGAACATGGAGACGATGAGTGCTTCATCGGGCGTCGTTCGAAAGACCCCTATAAGTCGCTCGACGGGGATCGTACTCTGTAGAGTCAGCCCGATACCCACAGCGCCGCCAACAACTCCTCCGACACCTGTGGCAACACCTCTCTTACTCACCATACAGGCAGCTACTAGTATCGGAATATAAATCCCAAGTATAACTGAAGTCCACCCTTTACCACTCCGATCCGCTTTACGATCGCCACCTCGTCGAGAGCAGTGTCACGTACTGACTGGTTCTGAAAACCACCCTCCGAGGAAGGAACGGAATGGACTCGCGGGGGTCCCGCGAGCGACCGCAGGGAGCGAGGGGGACCACGCGAGGGAACGAGGCGAACGAAGTGAGCCGAGTGGACTCGCGGGGATTTGAACCGGAACCAGACGTGCTCGCTCACGTTGCTCGCTGCGCGCGACTGGTAGGATTCAAAATCACCGCTCGACCATTCTCGCTCCCTCGTAGAACTCAGTCGCTCCGATGGACTCGCGGGGATTTGAACCCCGGGCCTTCCCCGTGCCAGGGGGATGATCTACCACTGATCTACGAGCCCGCGCCGCGACCGATCGTACCGGCGGTTCCATCATAAGGGCTTCGAATCGCCGGCCTTCCGGGATCGACTCACACACGCGATCCCGGGTCGGATCTATATCCGGTCGGAGTCGACCGACACCTCGAGGTCGACCGACCGCGGGTCTCCCTCGAGGTCGGCGACGGCCCGCTCGACGGTTCGAGCCGCCTCCTCGCGGATCAGCGGGGTGGCCTTGCGGAGCACCCAGTCGAAGGAGACGAACCGCGGGAGATCGAGCGCGCCGGCGCGTGCCGAATCCGGGTCGAACCGGACCCGGAACTCGATCTCACAGGCGGGGGCGTCCGCCGCTCCGTCCGCCTCGACAGCATCGTCCGCAGCGTCCGACGCCGCAGCGCCCGCCACCGGTTCGATCAGCCAGTGGCCGTGCGCGTCGATGTCGGTCCGGATCGCCCACTCGATCCGGGACGGCGGATCGACGGCGGTCACCTCCGAGCGGACCGTGTGCGTGAGCTTCCACCAGCGAAACGTGAGCGCGTATCGGCTCCCGGCTCCCGTGCCCTCCCCGCCGCAGTCGTCGCCGTCGACGCCGGCCGCCGCGTCGATGTCCCCGTCGATCCGGTCGACGTGGTCGAGGTACTCGGCGTAGCGCGGATACCGGGTGAAGTCGGCCAGCAGGTCGTAGACCGCGGTCGGCTCGGCGTACACGGTCGTCCGCACGACGAGTTCGTCCACGCGGGAGCTACCGGCCGCGTGGACCTAAAGCCTCGTGCTCGGTCGCCGGCGGCGGTTCGTCCCGGCGCAAAAGCGAGACACGGTGGGTTCGTGGTTCTCTCCACCGGGATTCGGACGCCGCACCGGAAACGCCGGTCGGATCGACGGCTTTCGGGAAGGGCGAACGTCCGAGTCCACGACGAAGCGCGACGGTCGGGGATATGACATTATATCATTTGAATATACAGTCTTTATATTTTAATTATCCGTCTCAAACGCTCCGAACGCTGCTGAAGTCCGGAGCGGATCGCGTTCAACGAAATCGTGAATCGCGTTCGCGACCACCGGTACCGGCTGGACGCCCTCCGATCCCGAACCAAGGACTACCCCATATGCACGCTCAGTCCGGATCCGAACGGTATCCCCGATACCGTTCCTCGTGCTCCACGGGATCTCCGTGCTCCACGCGAGAGACGCCGCGGCGACGCCGGGGTTTCGTTGCGAGCGCCAACCGGCTCCGAACAGCCCTCCGGCGAGGTCTCGGCTGTGGGTATCACGACCCGGAAATCGACGTGGCGTGAAACAGATAAGTAAAACGAAAGGATGACGAACAAGTTCGTTTTCAAATATTTCGATCACGTCGGTCGGGAACGGCCGACACGTGGTCGGACACCGGCGTCGTCAGAGACGGGACGGCTACCTACATCCCACCGGCCCCCGTATACCAGACCATAACGCCGATCCAGACGACGACGAATCCGGCCCAGTGCCATTTCGCGGCCTTCGCGACCTTGATATAATCGATATCCGCGATGCCGCTGATGACGTACAGATTAAGCCCGTATGGAGGGGTGATGTATCCGATGGAAGCGCCCATCATGAAGATGATGCCCCAGGCAACGGGCGACCAGCCGAGCGAAGCCGCTGCTCCGGACAGCATCGGTGCGGTAAGGAGCATGTTCGGGGTCCCATCGAGGACCGATCCCGCCAACAACATGATCACGGTCATGACCAACGCGATCAACACGGGGTTCCCCAGCGAGATGATCGCGTTGGAGATCGCCTCCTGAAGACCGAGATCCGAGAGGCTCTGTTGGATCAGGATCGACGTGACGACCATCGGCAGGATGATCCCGATCAGGAGGATCGAGGAGTAGCAGGCACGAACGATCGCATCGATCGACGTGATTTGGCGGGAGCCGATCGCCGCAACCAGGATGTACACGACGGCGACGGAGGCGGACTCGCTTGGAGTGAAGATCCCGAGGAAGATACCGCCGAGCAGGACCACGATCGTACCGAGACCGACCTTTGCGTGCCACGTTTTGATCAGGAGCTGCTTGGGATCGATTCCGAACTCATCCGTGACGCCGTAATCGTTGCGATACGCGATGACGGTGTTCGTCGCCAGAAGGGCGAACAACATCCCCAATCCGGGGATGACGCCAGCGAGAAACAGATCGACGATCGAGACGCCGAAGGCCGCCCCGTAGATGATCAGCAGAAGGCTCGGGGGGATGATCGCTCCCAACACGCCGCCGGAAGCGATGGTGGCTGCGGCGTAATCGTTGTCGTACCCTTGCTCACAGAGCGGCGAATACAGCGCGGAGCCGACGGATGCCGTCGTTGCCGCGTTCGATCCCGTGATCGCCGAGAAGATCGCGGCGGTACCGATCGCCGTATTGCCCGTCACTCCCGGGATCCAGCCGATGACCTCCCGGGTAAACGCGACGAGGTTTTCGGCGATCCCCGCCTCTCGTATCAGATCCCCAACAAGGATGAACAGCGGGATCGCGGTGAACGAGAAACTCTGTAGCACCCCGTAATGGTTCTGGGACATGTTGATCAGCGGGAAGCTCCCGAACCCGACGTGGTATCCGAGCGCCCACAACCCGAACACCAGATATATCGGGATACCTAATATAAACGCGATGACGGTTAGTATGGTGATACCAACCAGGAACTCGGTCGGCGAGAACGCGAAGAGGAGTATTGAGTTCATTTTGAGATGTCGGATGTCGGGGTGACGTCTTCACCGCTCTCGTACTTCCGTTTGATTATGATTATCTGCTGGGTCGCCCGGAGTATGATGAGCGCCATCCCGACGGGGATCGCCAAATACGCCATCCACTGCGGGATCGGCGTGCCGAGGATGGGCCTACCGGTCGCGAGCCGCCGTTGGACGAGTTCTATCGAGTAGTACCCGATGATGGCGGCGAACGAAACCCACGTGAGGAAATCGACGTACCGTAACACGTAGTTCGCCCTGTTCGACAGCTTCGATCTGGCCAGCGAGAATCGGAAGTGCGATTCGTGGCGGATCGCCCACGCCGCTGCCACCCACACCATCCAGGTAAACAGAAAGAGCGTTCCGTTGAGCGTGAACGACGGCGGATTCTCGAACGTGACCCGCTGGACCACGGTGTAGAAGATCAGAAGCGTATAAAGGCTGATCAAAACGATCGCGATGTACCCCTCGAAGTTCTCCTCTAGCTTTCCCAACGTCTCACCATATTTAGTGGAAGCTGACATATTTTCTCCGAATAAAATGAACCACCCGCGTTACATTTCCGAGAGGTATTCGTCCCACCACGCGTCGACGGTGAAGTCGCTGTGACTGGATGGGACGGAGTCCTCCCGAGCTGTGTCGACGAGGTATTCGTGGAACGCTTCGCCGTCGACGCCGATCTGCCCTGCCGAATCGATGATGTCCGAGTACAGATCCAGATTGTCCTGGTAGCCGATGGCGTCCTCCCACTGCTGCATCTGATCCTCGTTGAGGTAGTTGTACTCGAGGTCGTGTTCGATCGTGCACGAGGACTCCGGGGGATCGTCCGTGTACATTCCGAGTCGCTGCTGATGGATCTCCTCCATGTTCATCTGCACGAGATCCTCGTAGACGGACTTCGACACGTCCGCGAGCAGCGACAGGTTCTCGTCCGAGAGGCTCTTGAGCCACTCGACGTTGGCCCACTTCGTGTCGTTGTGGATGGTCCACTTGTTGATGATGCTCGAGGCGAGCGCCTCGGCGTTGTTCCCGCCGTACGCACAGATGGGCGAGGCGGCCGCTTCCGCCCCGTCGACGGTTCCCGACCGGAGCCCCTGGAGGGCGTCCGCCCAGGAGAGCGAGACCGGATTCATGCCGAGCTCGTTGAGCGCGATCCCGGAGACCTGACTCGCCGTTCTCCGGCAGTCCATCCCCTCCACGTCGCCGGGAACCTGATGGGTGAAGTCCGTACTGTCCGCCCTATCGACGCCGATGTGTATCGCCCGTAACGCCGGCGCGTGGTACCAAAGCGGGATGACGCCGTACTCCTGGGCGAACGGCACCCAGAACTGCTCGTACGTTTCCGCCTGGGTGAGCGTGTGTGCGAGCGAGATCTCGCTCGGGAACGTGTACGGAATCATCCAGATGTCGTTCATCGGGAAGCTCGCGCTCGAGTTGCCGATCGAGGCGCTCCCGATCTCGACGGTCTGGTTACGGACGCTCTCCGGACAGTCCAGTTCGCCACAGATCTGGCCCTCGGCGACGTTTTCGACCTGGATGCGCCCGTCGCTTTGCTCTTCGACTCGCCGTTCGAACTCCCAGTGACCGGAGGGTTGTGCACCCTCCCATCCGCTTCCGGGGGGTGACATCACGCCGCCGATGGTGAACTCCAGCTCGGCGCTGCCGCCACCGTTACCGTTTCCACCGCCGTTGCCATTGCCGCCGCCGTTGCCGTTCCCGCCACCGTTGCCATTGCCGCCGCCGTTTCCATTGCCGCCACCGTTGCCGCCGCCGTCTTCAACACATCCCGCTAGCGTGAGAAGACTGGCGGAACCAGCAGCTCCTTTCAGAACTCTGCGCCGTGATGACCGCGTGCTATCAGGTGTCACGAGACATCTGTACTCACACCCATAATATAAATCTTTCCCCCGAATATGAGGTTTAATAGGTATCATATGGTGATGACCGAAACGGCATCCGAAGCGGGGAAAAGCGAACGATTCGGTCGATCGAACCCGGTTCGAGGAGCGGATGAAGTCGACGAGCAGTCGAGTAAAACGCCGAACGCCGTCGATCGGGCGGAGCCGTATTAGCCGTTCATCCCGTCGTGGAACCCGACCAGCTTCGTCCTGCTGAAGTGTTCGACGGCGTATTTGATCCCCTCCTTCCCCGTCCCGCTGTCCTTGAACCCGCCGTAGGGCATATGGTCCGTCCGGAACCCGCTGACGGTGTTGACGTTCACTCCGCCGGCGTCGATCGCATCCGCCGCCCGCTTCGCGCGGTCGATGTCTTGGGTAAAAACTCCGGCCTCGAGGCCGTACTCCGTATTGTTCGCCTCCTCCAGCGCTTCATCGAAGTCGCTAACCGGGATAACCGGGATCAGCGGTCCGAACGTCTCCTCGCTGGCTGCGGGCATGTCCGGCGTCACGCCGCCGAGAACGGTCGGTTCAAAGACCCGCTCGCCGAGATCGCCGCCGTACCGGCCACCGTATTCGACGGTCGCTCCCTGGGCGACCGTCTCCTCGAACAGCTCCACGGTGCCGTTGAACTCCTCGTCGCTGACCATCGCCGAGACGTCGGTCTCGTCGTCGACGGGATCGCCGACGGTCAACCGGCTTGCGGCGTCGGAGAGTGCCGCGAGTGCCTCGTCCTCGACCCTCTCGTCGACGAGCACCCGTTCGACGCTGTTGCAGACCTGCCCCGCGTTGGAACACGCCCCGTCCACGATCTCGGCGGCAGCCCGTTCGACGTCGGTATCCGACCACAGAATGGTCGGGTCGTTGCCGCCGAGCTCGAGCGTCACGTCGGTCATCCCGCTGTTGTTCGCGAGGTATTTCCCGACCGCGGTCGAACCGGTAAAGGAGATCGAGTCGACCGCCTCGTGATCGACGATCTCCTCGCCGACCACGGACCCGCTTCCGGTAACGACGTTCACGAGACCGTCGGGCGCGTCCATCTCCTCGACCGCGGCGTCGAGACATTCGAACAGCACGAGCGCGGAAAGCGGAGTGGCGGTTGCCGGCTTTCCGACGAACGCGTTCCCCGCAGCGACCGCCGGACCGACCTTGTGTGCCATCAACATAAGGGGGAAGTTAAACGGGGTGATCCCGGCCACCACCCCCACGGGTTCCGGCTGCGTGAAGCAGTGATCCCGGCTCATTCCCTTCTGGGGATCCATCGGAACGTACTCCCCGAACTGACGCTTGGCTTCCTCGGCCGAGAGTCGAAGCGTCTGCACCGAACGGTCGGCCTCGGTTCTCGCCTCCGTTATCGGTTTGCCCTGTTCGCTCGTGATTATTTCCGCGACCTCCTCGGCCCGCTCCTCGAGGCGATCCGCAGCGATCGACAGGAGCTCGTACCGCTCGTACGCCGAAAGCGACGTTCGCTCGGCTGCGTCCCTGGCGGATTCGATGGCGTCGGTTACCTGCTCGCGACTCGCCGACGGGATCGTTCCGACGGTCGTCCCGTCGTACGGATTGATCACGTCCGTTCGGTCGTCGCCCTCGATCCACGACCCGTCGATGAGCATATCCTTGTCCGTGCGTTCTGATTGGTCTAGCGACATGCGTCCGTCGGAACTCGGCGCTCGTACATTAACATTTGGGACGCGCGGGATCGAACGGGGCACACGCTCCGAGGCACGACCTCCTGACCGAACACGGAGAGCACGAACCGGAAGGGACACGGATTCGGAAGGGACACGAAGTCGGAAGGGACACGAAGTCGGAAGAGACACGAAGTCGGAAAAGACACGAAGTCGGAAGAACGGATTCGGAGGGAACACGATTCGGAGGAAACATGGATCCGGAAGGAGTACGGACCGAATCCAAAGTACCGATACACGTGTATCTGCGGGCAGCGTCGCTGCGGAGTCCGGTCGTGCTACCGGGACCGCCCGCGTCGTCCGTCAGTACGGGTCATCACGGACACGTCCTCGAAGGTGCGGCTCGCGGTTACTCCAATCCATGGGGGTGAATCGTTGCTCGATAGGCCTCGCCGCTTTCCTGTGCTGCATACGCGTCCTCGGCGTCCTCGAACGTCGTTTTGAAGTTGAACAGATCCCCGAAGGGGACCTCGTCCTGTAACTGGTCGATGAGGGCGATCGCCGACTCGAACTGCGTCGGCGGGTAGGCGAGGCTCCCGAGGACGTCGAGTTCCTTCTGGACGATTCGTGTCGGGTTGATCTCGGCCTCGCCGTTATAGGCGAAGTGTCCGACCTCGACGAAGGTGCCGCCGTCGTGGGGAAGTTCGATCCCCTGTTCGACCGCCGTGGGGACGCCGGCCGCTTCGATGACGATGTCCGGCCCGACGTTACCCGCGGTGAGCTCCTTGACCGTCGTGATGAGTTCGTCCGCCTCGTATTCGGTGAGGTTGACCAGATCGGTCGCCCCGAACGCCGACGCCAATTGAAGCCGTTCGTCGATCGCGTCGATCGCGATGATCTGTCCCGCGCCCGCGGCCTTCGCCGACGCGATGGCGAAGAGGCCGATCGGTCCCGCGCCCTGTACCGCGACGCTTTGCCCCACGCCGAACCCCTCCCGGATGTGGGGATGTCCCGGTTGCATCGACCGTTCGAAGGCGTGCATCCCGACCGAGATCGGCTCGACGAGCGCGCCCAGTTCGGGGGGAACGTCCTCGGGAAGCTTGTAGTAAAACGATTTGGGCGGCAACACGACGTACTTGCTCATCCCGCCGGCGTACTGGTCCGCGACGTTATCGAAGCCGAACCGGTCGGCGTTCTCGCTCAACCGTGGACGGCCCGGCATGTTTCGCGAGTACCAGTCGGTGCCGTCGTTGTCCATCGCCGGAACGACCGACAGGTTATCGCCCTCCCGTATCTCGGTCCCCTTGGAGTCCCGCTCCACGTTTTCGCCGACCTCCTCGATCACCCCGGTGAACTCGTGTCCCGGCACGACGGGGAAATCGAGATCCATCCCGCCATTATACATGTGGACGTCCGTTCCACAGATCCCGGTCACCTCGACGCGCAGCAACACGTCATCGGGACCAACGTCGGGGATCGTTATCTCCTGGACCTCGAGCTCACCGGGTTCGTTCATGACGATAGCGGTCGTTTTCATCGTAGTCACATCGGCTAAGAGCAACCGGGTTAATAAGTGTTGTGGGGGTTGGTATCACGACGCCCCGCGGTTTCGGCACGAAACGCCCGGGAGGGACGAGGATCGCACGGCGAGTTAGAATAAATAAAAAATAATTATAGTAATTCGTTCGAATGAAGCGAACGATCGGCACGTCCGAGTTCCGACGAAATTACTGATGTAGTTTTGTAATTTAAGGGGTCGAGCATCGTTCCTCGCGACCGACTGAATCCAATGATCATCCACGATCGGCGAACGAAATTGTATATAAATACATAAGAAGCAGCTATGCATCAAACGACAACTATCGTCATCGGATTCCAGCCGTATCAGCCGCGTCGATCTTTCGGCCGTTTCACGCGGCGATCCTCGTGGTCGGGGACGCAAAATCGTTCGATTTAATCGAATATCCTCCGGGTGGGCGAAACGCCGTTCGATTCGCGTTTCCGAGCATACCGTCAGTCACGCTCGTCCGACGATGGCTCCGGCTGGAGTCGGTCCCCGCCGGTTACTCGTAGACGGTCCTCTCAACCCTGTTTTCGCTCACGTAGTCCCAATCGTATTCGACGCCGAGACCCGGTCCGTCGGGGATGCCCACCGTCCCGTCCGCGTCGATGCCGTCGATGCGGTCCGTATAGCCGTCCTGGTACACCGGGTATTCCGAGTGCGGCTCCTTGGAGGTCGGATGGACCAATCCGAGCTCGTAGAAGTTGGAGTTGCGGGTCGCCGCCATACAGTGCCGTTGTGCGGGGCCGGCCAGGTGGTACTCGATGTCGACGCCGAGACCCTCAGCCGCCCTGGCGATCTTCATTGCTCCAGTGATCCCGCCGTCCCACTCCGGGTCGGCGCGGGCGAAGTCCGTCGCGTCGTTCGCGACGAAGTCGACCGTCGGTTCCACCCCCCGAACGAGTTCCGTCTGGAGGATGGGCGTGTCCATCGACTGCCGGAGATTCCGGTGGCCGTGCTGCGACCGTCCCATGTCCTTGTACGGGTCCTCGTACCAGAAATATCCGTATTCGTCACACGCCCGCCCGACTCTGAGCGCGTCCGCACGCGTCTCGTACTTGCCGACCGGGTCGTGCATCAACGCCATTCGGTCACCGACCCGATCGCCGACGGCCTCGATCAGCTCGATCTCGTCCTCGACGTCGTATGCGCCCGTTTCACACCACGTGTGCGTTTTGAACCCCCGGTAGCCGTACTCGTAACACGTCTCGGCGAAGTCCGCGAAGTCCGCCGGCGAACTGAGTCCGGAGTCGAGCTGCGCGAAGTACGTGGACGCGTACGCCGGCAGCCTCGTTCGGTGCGTGCCGAGCAGTTCGTGGATCGGGAGTCCGGCGTACTTCCCGGCGAAGTCCCAGAGCGCGATGTCGATGAGTCCGAGCCCCATCTGGTCGTACTTTCGGAGCATCTCGCGCATCGCGTTCCAGTGTTTCTCGCGTTGGAGCGGGTTCGCCCCCAGTAGATACTCGGCACAGAGCCCGACCTGGGTTGCTGCCGGTTTTCCGCCGCCGATATACTCACCCGTGAACTCGGTGTCGGTGTGAATGCGAATTCCGTGTATTTGACGGTTGTACGTCTCACCTGGAGCGTATACGAGCTTTTGCGCGGTGTGATCGAGCCGGACGTCCGGTATCGGGTACGTGAATGCGGTCAGTTCGATCCGCGTTATCTCTGGAGACATAACTGGGTAAGGGCTATGGAACCGGATTGAAGTTACGCATACTTAGTGTCTTTCCACGAAGCGGACGGAAATCCATACCACGGTCCTCACCCGGATTAATCGGTAGTACCGTTATTCTATATATTCGAACGAGAGGAGGACTCCATACCGGATTGTTTTGCCCGGGTTGTTGTGCCTCGGAATGATCATCACTCGTCTCTACCGAATTGACCGATTCGAGCTGTGAAACCGGGAAGAACGTCTCGAGAATTCGGTGAGCATTCATTCGCCATATCAAACCCTAAATATCAGATATACATATAATGTAGATTCTTGCTTTTTCTCGCGTCGGTCGGCGTCAGACGACCGTTGACAACCGGATTCGGAAAGTCGATCGACGGCAAACTGATGGCGAACGTCCGATCGCGTCGTCGTTGATCAAAGGACGGTTCGGAACATCAACGGGCAGTATTGGTCGTACGCCGCCGTCGATCAGGACTCTCACAACGATCCGCTTACGGCCGTTTTTGACGCAACCCTCCCGATCGGACGGGAGTTTCTCGCCGCAGTATCCGACAGGCACAGCGTAAAGACGTCGTGTCCCTGGCCGATGACATCGACGATCGTATCGGGACACTGTGGCGAGCAGACCGGACTTCCCGCGCCGATATCAACGACGATCGAAACAGCATTAAAATAACAGTTGGTATATAGAAGGTCGTTATTGTCTATTTTCAAACAACCTCATCCCGCGCGGTTCCGATGACCGCCGATACGTGGCTGGAAGCCCACGCCGTCCGGTGGAATTAGACTTAAGTTAACACCAGACATCCATCAGCACGTTAATGAACGACGACCCCGACCAACGCAATTCGGACTCTACCCTTCTCGGGATCATCTCATTGCTGGATAAACACGGCACCGTTGGCGTCACCGAGGTCGCCGATCAGCTTGATATCGCGAAGAGCACCGCCCATTATCACCTGAACGTGCTGTTGCGGAACGATTTCGTCATCAAGGATGAGACGAAGTACAAGCTCGGAACGAAACTGCTGGGGATCGGCATCCAAGCCCGCCGACGCATCCCGCTTTTCAGAGCCGCGAAGGAGGAGATCAGCAAGCTGGGCAGCAAAACGAACGAGTTGGTGATACTGTCCATCGAGGAGCGCGGACTCGGCGTTTATTTACATAAATCGAGCAACGGGAGCGCGCTCGACATCGACGCCCCGATCGGCCGCACCGCCACGCTCCACAATCGCGCCCTCGGGAAGGCGATGTTGGCGTACTTTCCCGAGGAACGGGTCGATGAGATAATCGATCAGCACGGACTTCCGGAGACGACGGATCGGACGATCACGACCAGGGAACAGTTGGACGTGGAGCTGCAACGGGTTCGAAAGGAGGGGATCGCGTTCAACCGCGAGGAGCATATCGAGGGGATCAACGGCGTCGCCGTCCCCATCCTCGATGCCGAGGGAAACGTGCTCGGGGCAGTGAGCATAGCCGGGCCGGCCGATCGGTTTCAGGGATCCACGCTCACCGAGGATTACCCGTATCTCCTTTCGAAGACGCGGAACACGATCGAACTGGAGATCGAACACAGCGACGACTATTGACGCCCCCGCGCCGTGTACGGCGCGGCTCCCTGCCACGGAGGCGGTCGAGTCCGTCGAATCCCTGCCCGAAAGGATCGCTTCACCGAGTCTACCGACCGGATCGGCGTGAAGGGGAGCGGGCGGGACCGGACGTTCGGCGAAAACAGTGAACCGAGCGTTCGCCATCATTTTGCTGAAGTACCACTTTTGAATACAACTTTACTTTTTTAGAGGTCCGTCCATATCGGAGACGAGCGGCCGTTCACGACTGGGTTCGAAAAGCCGAGCTCCGGCCGACCGATGGCGAGCGGCCGGATCGCGTTGCCACCGATCGGAAGGCGACGCGGATCAACGGCGAGCAGCCCCGGCTGTACGCTGCCGTCGCTTCGGATACCAACGGAATGCTCCATTCACAGCCGTTCCTGATATATATACATATCCGTTCCCGATCAGTCGGGAGTTTTTCGCCGAAGTAGTCGGGGAGCACGGCGTCCTTGACCTCCTCCGAAATCAAAAAGACCGATAGTAACCGAGACCAACGCCCTCGTCAACGCCGGATTCCCGTCGATGATGCCGACGATCTCACGGAAGCGTTTCGTAAAAAACCGCAGCTTTCGCGTCGAGATCGGCGGCGATCGAAACGACGTTAAACGTGTCTTTTAGGATAGGTAACGCAAAAATTCTCATTTTTAGATATTTTTCAAGCGTCGATCGGGTCCGTTCGCGGGATCGACGAAGCCGGGCGCGACCGGGAACCGACGTGACCGCCACACGTCACGAGGCGCCCTCGCGGGCCCCGATCTCGCGGTAGATCCAGATCGCCGTCACGTGGGCCCCGAGGAACAGCAGGAACCCGACGACGAGTCCGGCCAGCTGGATGCGGCCCAGTCCGCCCGGCACGAAAAGCGAGAGGGCGGCCAGCGCGACGGCGAACACGAGGGCGCTGAACAGTCCCGCGAGCAGGTAGACGCCGAGGTCCGAGGTGGGCAGACGCGTCACTGACGCGAGCTTCGGCCGACGTCACCAAAACGGCGACGGTTCCGCGCCGACCCCGGCTCCGGCGAACGCCGTTACCGAACGCCGATCGGCGTTCGCTCCCGTGTCCCCGATCGGCGCACGCCGAGCAGGCCGCCGTCGTCCGTTTCGGTGGCCGTCTCCGTCGGCGTGTCGGTCGTCGTCTCCGTCGTGGATTCCGTATCAGTGGGCGTCGGCGTATCGCTCGGCGTGTCCGTTTCCGGGTCCGAACCCAGCAGGCCGTCGTCCGTTTCGGTTTCCGTGGTCGAATCGTCCCGCGTTTCGGTCTCGCCGGGAGCGTCCGCCGGCGTCGCTGTCCCGGAGGTGTCGGTTCCGTCGCCGTCGCTCCCCGAGCCGTCGGCGGTGTCGTTCCCCGACGGGTCGTCCGCGCCGCCGCCGAAGATGTCGGTCTCGATCGTCCGGGTCATCGTGTCGAGCGGGACCCGAACCGTGTCGCCGCCGCCCTCCGAGAGGTCGATCCGGAAGTAGAAGTCGGCGGCGAGCGTCGTCACCTGGTCGTTTTGCAGGTGGCTCACCCACCACTCGTCGAGGTGCTCGTTCTCGAGCCGGAACGTGGCGTTGATCGTCTCCTCGCTCCGCGGCGGAATCACGACGGAGGAGTTCGTCGCGCCGGACCCCATCTCGACGTCGTTCATCGCGACGTCGTAGCCGATCCCCGAGACCGCGATCGGCACCGACCGCGGGTTGTAGACGTCGAATGACATCCGGATCTCCGTCTCAGACTCGGAGACCGTTCCCCACTCGCCGCGCGTCTCGCGGATCACCAGCACGGGATCGGGAACGACCGGGCTGGAGGCGTTCACCTCCTTGTCCTCGGTGGAGTTGAACGCCTCGATGAGCGAGGTGTCGATCCCGCGCTCGACGCTCGGTGCGTCGAAGGATCGGCCCAGAAGCGACGAATGGACGTCCGCGTGCACGGTCAGCGTCGTCCGCTCCCCGTTTTGCAGGTGGCTCACCCACCAGTCGGGGATCCGGCTGTTGTTCATTGCGGTGGTCGTCGGGATCGTGTCGTTCCCGCGGTCGATCGACACGCCCGACTTCGTCCCGTTCGCCATCGCGATCCCGTTCATTCGGACCTCGTAATCGACCGTCAGCCCGCCGGCGGTCACCCCGATCGGGTTCGGATTCCGGACGTGGATGTCCGTGTGGATCTCCGTGGTCTCCTCGGTGACGTTCCCGAACGCGTTGTCGACGCCGGTCACGCTCGGCGTGCCGAGCACGCCGGCCGCGAACCCGCCGCCGATCACGACGGCGAGGCCGACCACGACCGCGACGGCAAGCTTGATCCCCCCGATCGATCGGATCCCGTTCGAACCCATGGCTACCCCACCGTGGCGGCGTGAACGACTTAAATGGCGGCGATCAGCGCGAATCGCCCCGTCCGCGGGCCGAATCCGAAACGATAAGTGAGCGCCGTGGAAGGGTCGGGTATGAGCGAGGGAGCCACCGGATCGGACGTCGGATTGGGAGTCGGACTCGCCGCCGCCGCGATCGTCGCGCTCGGCGCGGTCGTGATGTTCGCTGGACCGACACAGATCGTCAGCGCGGCCGGCTTCGGCGTGGCGATGGTGGCCGCCGTGCTGTCGGTGGCCGCGTTCCATCTCTTCGAGTGACGACCGTCCATCACCTCGATCGGCGACCGTCCATCGCTTCGAGCGACGACGGGCGAGTCCCGAGGACGGAACCGACGACGGGAACGAGAAACCGTTTTACGTCGCCGCCCCGTACGTTCGTCGATGACCGAGTACACGGAGGAAGAACGTCGGATCCTCGCTTACCTCCACGATAGCGCGTCCCGGGGCGAACAGTACGTTCGCTCGAAGACGATCGCCGACGCTATCGGACTCACCGCCAAGCAGGTCGGCAGCCGCCTGCCGAACCTGGCGGAGAAGTCGGAGGAGGTCGACATCGAGAAGTGGGGCCGCGCGCGCTCGACCACCTGGCGCGTCTCGCGCTCGACGGCCTGAGACGGAGCCGGCATCCGGACCGGAGTCGACATTGTACCCGGCGTCGACATTGTACCCGGCGTCGGCCACGGCCGCCGACCGATCCACCCCTTTTTATTCACTGCCCCACGTAGCCCGGGGTATGACGGTCCGTGTCTCGCGGACGTTCACGTTCGAGGCCGCCCCCGAGGACGTCTGGTCGTTCATCGCCGACCCGGGCAAGCGGGCCAGCGTCATCAGCGTCGTCGAGTCCTACGAGGTGCACGACGACCGGCACGCGACGTGGCACATCCGCCTGCCGATCCCGGTGATCCGGTCGACGATCGACGTCGAGACGAGGGAGATCGAGCGTGATCCGCCAAACCGCGTGAAGTTCGTCGGCCGGTCGCGGGCGTTCCGCGTCACGGGCGAACACACGATCGTCGAGGAGGACGGCACGAGCAGGCTCGAGAACGAGTTCGTCGTGGAGGGGCGGCTCCCCGGCGTCGAGCGGTTCTTCGAGCGCAACTTCGAGGCGGAGATCGAGAACCTCGAGCGGGCGCTCCACGAGGACGTCGCCGCGGGCGCGACCGACTGACGATCCACCCACCAGCGAGACGACACCAGCGAGACGACACCCACATCCACCCACCGATACACCCACCCAACGATGACCGACACACCATCCACCCGGCTCGCGTGCGTACAGCTCGACATCGACGGCGGCAACGTCGAGGCGAACATCACACGCGCCCTCGAGGCGGTCGACGAGGCGGCCGCGAACGGGGCCGACCTGATCGCCCTCCCCGAGCTGTTCGACGTCGGGTATTTCGCCTTCGAGTCCTACCAGCGCGCGGCCGTGAGCCTCGCGTCCGACCGCCTCGACCGGTTCGCCGAGCGGGCGCGCCGACACGGCGTGGCCGTCCTCGCCGGCACCGTCATCGAGGACCTCGAGGCCTCCGCGGCCGACGGGATCGACGTGCCCACGGAGTCGGGGCTCGCGAACGCGGCGGTCCTGTTCGACTCGTCCGGGACGCGCCGACTCGTCTATCGGAAACACCACCTGTTCGGCTACGGCTCCGCCGAGTCGGAGCGGCTCGAGCCCGGCGAGCGGGTCGACGTCGCGGAGATCGGCCCGTTCACCGTCGGCGTGACCACGTGTTACGACCTCCGGTTCCCGGAGCTCTACCGCCAGCTTCTGGACGCGGGCGCCGACCTCGTTCTGGTGCCGAGCGCGTGGCCCTACCCCCGCGTCGAGCACTGGAAGACGCTCCCGCGGAGCCGCGCGATCGAGAACCTCTCGTACGTCGCGGCGATCAACGGCAGCGGAACCTTCGAAAGCGGCGACCAACTCGTCGGCCGGACCACGGTGTACGACCCGTGGGGGACCCCGGTGGCCGCCTGTGACGACGCCCCGGAGACCGTGATGGCCGACCTCGAGCCCGACCGCGTCGCCGCGGTCCGCGAGGAGTTCCCCGCGCTCGGCGACCGCCGGATCGAGTGAGTGCGGCGGACGATCGACGGCCGACGGAGCAAACTCGGGCTCAACCGACGACGGCCTACACGAGTTCCATACATTTATTCGGGATGACGACGTACCGATGGTTGCCGAGGTTTCGACGCTTTTCTCGTCGGAACGTCGGTACTATCCGCTCCCGTCCCGACCACCCGGGTGATGTGAGGACGGGCCGTGGTTCGGGATCCGCCACGGCCCGCTCCCCGGCCGCGCACATCACCCATCCATCCGCCTCCCGCCATCCACCGTCGTTCGTCGCCATACGGAGACGTCCACAGCCGCGGACGTGTCAGCCCATCAAACTATATGGGCAGTGAGACATAATACCACACATATGGTGGTGGACGAGCGGGATCCGGCCGCGCTTGCGGACGCCGCCGCCGGCGAGATGGAGCCGGCACATCTGTCGGAACTGGACGGCTGGCGGGGAACGTGTCTCCACGATCGGCCGCTGATGGCGTATCTCCGGCCCGACGAACGGCCCGAGTACCTCCTCCGGAGCGCCGGGGAGGGAATCGAGATCCGCCGCCCGGACGGGACCACGGATTACCCCGATGACGTGGACGACGGCGGCAGCACCCTCCGGCAGTTCCTCCTGATATCCGATCAGGGGATCCACTACGTGGCCGGTCACGAGGACGGCGACAGCGTCCGGACGTTCGACTACGACGACGTCGTCGGCGTCGACCGGGAGGAGTCGCTGACGACGGCGATCCTGTCGATCACCGACGGGACCGGAACGACGTATCGGTTTCGAACGAATCCGGACACGTCCGCGGTGCCCGCCGCAGCGGACTACGTCCGGGAGCGTGCGCCGGCCGTCGATCCGGCGGCCTCGCGGGCTCCCGATCGCACGTGGTCGCCGCTCGTCGCCGCGGGGCTGTCCGCGCTGTTCCCGCCGCTTGGGTACGTCTACACGCGCGAGCTCTGGGTCGCCGTCGCGGCTCTGATCAGGATCGTCATCGCGTACGTGGTGCTGGCGGTCGCGTACGTCATCGGCGTCGCGATCATCGGGGTGATCCTCCCGGGGATCGGCCCCCTGCTATACACGCTTGCGCTCGTGGTGACGCTCGTGTACGTCCACGTCGGATACGCGAGGGAGACCTACGCGGATACGGTCGCGCTGAACGAGGGGCGACGTGAACACGGCGTCATCGACGACGCGTTGGGCGGCTTCGATGAGACGGACGGATAGCGGGTCTCCCGACCGATCGGCGCCGATCCGTCCGTCGTCCGCTAGTCATTCCTCATCCGATTTCGTCCTGCTAGTCGTCCTTCGTCTTGATGTCCGCGGAGAGTCCCTGCGCCATCTGGATGTCCCGCGAGTTGTTGAGCGTCCAGGCGACCCGGTCGGTGACCGCCTCGATCGCCTCGCGGGCGCTCGGGTAGCCGTTGCCCGACTTCTTGACGCCGCCGAAGGGGAGCTGGACCTCCGCGCCGATGCAGGGAAGGTTGCCGTACGCGAGCCCGACGTCGGCGCGGTCGCGGTAGTAGTTGATCTGCCGGTAGTTCTCGGAGACGATGGCGCCGGCGAGCCCGTAGTCGGTGTCGTTGTGGATTTCGACCGCACGCTCGACGTCGCCGTCGTACTCGAGGAGCGCGACGTGCGGGCCGAAGACCTCCTCGTGGGTACACCGGAGGTCGGCGTCCGGGTCGGCCTCGTAGACGAACGGCCCGACCCAGTGGCCGTCCTCGTGGCCCTCGGGGATCTCCTCGTCGTCGAGCTCCGTCCGGTCGACGAGGACGTTCACGCCCTCCTTCCTGGCCAGCTCGTTGTATTTAGTCACCTTCTCGACGTGCTCCGCCTCGATGAGCGGGCCCATGAACGTGTTCTCGTCGAGCGGGTCGTCGACGGCGACGTTCTCGGCCACCTCGACGAACCGCTCCTTGAACTCCTCGTAGACGTCCGTGTGAACGATGAGCCGCTCGGAGGAGACGCAGCGCTGGCCGGTCGTCTTGAAGGAGGACATCACCGCGGAGTGGACGGCGACGTCGAGGTCGGCCTCCTCGGTGATCACGATGCCGTTCTTCCCGCCCATCTCACACGCGACGCGCTTGCCGGGGACGCCGCCGAGCTTGTCCTGGATCATGTGGCCGACCTCGGCCGAGCCGGTGAAGAGGACCGTTTTGACGTCGTCGTTCTCGACGATCGCGTTGCCGGCGTCGCCGAAACCCTGGACCATATTGAACACGCCGTCGGGGATGCCGGCGTCGTCGAACATCTCCGCGATGATCTGGGCGCACCACGGCGTCTGCTCGGCCGGCTTGAACACGACCGTGTTCCCCTCGACTAACGCGATCGCCATGTGCCAGTAGGGGATCGCGACCGGGAAGTTCCAAGGCGTGATGCAGCCGGTGACGCCGCGGGGCTTGCGGCGCATATACGCGTCCTTGTCGGGGATCTCGGAGGGGACGACGTCGCCCTTCGGATGGCGCGCGTCGCCGGCGGCCCACTCGACCATGTGGGCGGCCTCGACCACGTCGGCTTTCCCCTCGCTGATCTCCTTGCCGCACTCCTTGGTGACGATCTCGCCGAGCTCGTCGGTGCGCTCGCGGAGCTCGTGATAGACGTCCCAGAGGTACTCCGCACGGTCGATCCGGGAGAGCTCGCGCCACTCCTCGAACGCCTCGTCGGCGGCCGCGACCGCCCGGTCGGCGTCGGCGGGCGTTCCCCGCTCGAACTCGCCGAGCGTCTCGCCCGTCGCCGGGTTCTCGCTAGTGAACGTGTCGTCGCCGCTGCCGGACACCCACTCGCCGTCGATGTAGTGCTGGTAGGTCCCTGCCATAGGGGACCATACGGGCCCTATGATTCAAAGGTTATCCCCGATCCGGGACGGAACGGTCGGCCCGACCGCCGGGTGGAACGGTCCCAGCGTGAGCAGGATCGGATCGAGCGAATGACCCGGTCGAATCACTCCTGACAGGCCGCGAGCCACTCGTCGGCCCAGTCCTCGATCTCGTCGAAGACCGGACACAGCGACTCCCCCTTCGGCGTGAGGCTGTAGTAGGTCGCGACGGGCGCGTCCTCCTCGAGCCGGCGCTCGACGAAGCCGGTCTCCTGGAGGTCCTCGAGCACCCGCGAGAGGGTGCGCGCGTTCGCGTCCGTCGATCGTTTCAGTTCGTTGAAACGGACCTCGCCGTTCTGGAGCTCGTGGAGGACCACGAGCCGCCAGCGCGAGCCGATCTGTTCGAACGAGTCGACGACCGGGCACGCGCCCGGGTTCGCCGCGGCGGCGTCGTCGACGTCGGCCGTTTCGGTTGCGGCGGCAGCGTTGGCGTCCGCCGCTTCGGACGCGGCGGCTCCGGTATCGGACGCGGCGTCGGTCGTGGTTTCGGCGCGGGCGTCGGTTCCGGCGTCGTCGGTCTCGAGGAGGTCCGGCGATGACATCGGTGTTACCTGATAACCTTCTTGTCCGGGAACGGATATAAGGGTTCGGTTCCTACAGCAGGTTACACGATGTTACCAGAGATCGCGACGATGCCGCTGCAGTCCGCCGCACCGTTCGACGCTCCGTTCGCCGCGGAGCTGTTCCTGCTCGCCCGCGTCGTCTTCGGCGGCGTGCTGGCGTTCACGGGGATCAACCACTTCCTCGACCTCGAGGGGACGGCCGGCTACGCCGAGATGAAGGGCGTCCCGCTGCCGAAACTCTCCGTGATCGGCTCCGGCGTGCTGCTCGTCTTCGGCGGGCTCGGCGTGGCCGTCGGCGCCCTGCCCGCGATCGCCGCGGGCGCGCTCGCCCTGTTCCTGCTCGTGGCGACGCCGATGATGCACGACTTCTGGGCGGTGCCCGAGGACCAGCAGGAGTCCGAGATGACCAGCTTCCTCAAGAACGCCGGCCTGTTCGCGGCCGCGCTCGGCTTCCTCGCGCTCGCCTCGATCGAGTGGCCCTACGCGCTCGGCGGCAGCGTGTTTTAAGGAGGAGTTCGGGCGTCTTTTAAGCAGTAACTCGGACGTCGGCACGTAGCCGTTCCGAGCCCGACCGCCGCGGCCGCGGCGCGGGGAGCCGATGCCCGTCGCTCGTCGGTCGCGCATCACTTATCACCATACCCTGACCATTCATACGCAATGACCGAAACACCGCCGACCACCGGCCTGCACCACGTGACGAACATCTGTACCGACATGGACGAGACCGTCGCCTTCTACGAGGACGTCCTCGGCTGGCACACGGTCAAGCGGACCCAGAACTACGACGACCCGGGGACCAAACACTACTACTTCTCGCCGACGCCGGCCGGCGAGCCCGGCACGGTCGTCACCTACTTCGAGTACCCGAACTCGCGGGGCGCGCCGGGGCCGGGCGCGAGCCACCACTTCGCGTTCGGCGTCGCGGAGGAGGCCGCCCTCCGGGAATGGCAGGACCACCTCCGCGATCAGGGCGTTCGGGTCTCGTCCGTCAAGGACCGGACGTACTTCAAGAGCATCTACTTCAGCGACCCCGACGGCCTCGTCTTCGAGTTCGCGACCGCCGAGCCCGGCTTCACGGTCGACGAGGAGACCCCCGGCGAGACCGAGATCGACCCGTTCGAGGAGGGATACGAGAACTGATGGCGGACGACGATGCGGACGGGCGGATCGACGACGCCCACGGCGTCACCGCCGGACCGAGCGACGACGACGCGGACCGCCGCGTCCGCGGCGGGGAGCCCGACGCGTTCGGGTCCCCGTATCGGCTCCTCTCGGGGTCGGTCGTTCCCCGGCCGATCGCGTGGGTCTCCTCGCGCGGGTCGGCCGGCAAGAACCTCGCGCCGTACAGCTTCTTCACGGTCGCGGCGGTCGACCCGCCGGTCCTGCTGTTCGCGCCGGTCGCCACTCGGGACGTCCCCAAGGACTCGCTGGCGAACGCGCTCGAGACCGAGGCGTTCGCGATCAACGTCGTCACGCGCGATCTCGTCGCGGCGATGAACGAGACCGCCGCGACGCTCCCGCCGGAGGAGAGCGAGTTCGACCGCGCCGGGATCACGCCCGTCGAGTGCGACCGGATCGACGCGCCGCGGGTCGGGGAGGCCGCCGTGAGCTTCGAGTGTACGCTGCACGACACGGTTTCGGTCGGCGGGTCGACGCTCGTCCTCGGCGAGGTCGTCTACGCTCACGTCGACGAGGCGATCACGACCGACGGGAAGCTCGACGTCCGAAAGCTCGACGCGGTCGGCCGGCTTGCCGGGGACTGGTACGCCGAGACCGGCGACCGGTTCGAGCTCGAGCGGCCGCGATAAGTCGCCACATCCGGCCAGTCACCCGGTCCGACGGGCCACTCCTCTCGACGGATCAGCCTCCCGAACGATCCCCGGCTGCGAGGGTCCGTTTCAGCCGACATTTATAAGAGACGATCCCGACCCTCGGGTATGATCGAGGTCACGGGGTTTCGGAAGACGTACGGGGGGTTCGACGCCGTCGTCGGGAGCGACTTCGCCGTCGAGGAGGGCGAGGTCTTCGGGATCGTCGGGCCGAACGGGGCCGGGAAGACGACGACCCTGAAGACGCTCGCGGGATTGATCGAGCCGACCGACGGGGAGGTCCGCGTCGCCGGCTATGACGCCGGCGACCCCGAGATGCGTCGCCGGCTCGGCTTCCTGCCCGAGGAATCGCCGCTGTACGAGGACATGACGCCGCTGTCGTACCTCCGATTCTTCGCCGATCTGTACGACGTGCCCCGGTCGGTCGCGAACGACCGGATCGACGACGCCCTCGACCGGCTCGAGCTCGCCCACCGAACGCGCCGACTCGGAGATATGTCGAAGGGGATGAAACGCAAGGTCGCGATCGCCCGCTCGCTCGTGAACGATCCCGACGTCCTGATCTACGACGAGCCCGCGTCCGGACTCGATCCGGTGACGACCAACTCCGTGCTGGCGTTCACCCACGAGCTGCGCGCGGCCGGCAAAACGGTCGTCTTCTCGGCACACGATCTGCATCACGTCGAATCGGTGTGTGACCGCGTGATCGTGATGAACGAGGGCGAGATCATCGCCCGCGGAAGCGTCGACGAACTGCGTGAGACCTACGGGACCGTCGAATACGTCGTCACCACCACGGTCGCTCCAGAGCTCGACGACGTTGAAACGACCGCCGTGGCCCCGACGGGAGCCACGGACGCTGCCGACGTCACGACCCCGAGCACCGCCGACGGCACGGCTCCGACCGCCGCCGAGGCCGCGGCCCGGTATCGCACGGTCGTCACCTCGATGACGGACGTCGAGCGGATCCGACGGGCGACGGTCGATGCCGGCGGCGAGGTGACCGACGTCCGGACCGACGAGCCGACGCTCGAGTCCGTCTTCCTCTCGATCGTCGGCGAACCGATGGCGGGCGCGGCCGCCCGTGGAGAACACGTGTCCCGGCACACCGACGAGGCGGGGGACGCGTGAGGTCGACCGACGCGACCGACGACCGACCCGACGCGTCCGGTCGGCTCCGGCGCCTGCGTCGGCTGCCTGACCGGATTCGTCGAGTCCTCCGGATCGCGCGGTGGGAAACCTCCCGGACTGCCGGCACGGTCGACCGGCGGACGGCTTTGCTGGGACTCGCCGTCCTCCTCCTGGCGGGGACGGTCCTCGGGGTCGGGCTCGCGGCCGGGATCGATGGCGCCGCGGTGGACCGTGACATCTACCGCGTCGGCGTCGAGGCGGACTCGCCGTACCACGAGGCGCTCGCCGCGGAGCCGGCGATCGACACGGCGACGCCGGAGATCGACGCGCTCGGCGACCGCCTGGACGCGATCCTGCTCGAGCGGGACGCGGGCGTGCGGCTGCTCGTCGCCGACGACCGAAAGGGCGCGGCCGCCGCGTCCGCGGTCCGGGACGCCGTCCGAGCGCACAACGAGCGGCTGATGGCCGCCGAAACCGACCGGACCGCGGCATATCCGGTGAACGTCACGGTTCGATACGTTCAGCGTGAGGTCGCCGTGGTCGGTGCTGATCCAACCACGGGAGCCGGATCGACCGACCGAGCCGGTGGGACGACCGGTGACGGGGGTTCCGCCGGCACCGAGGGCACGGAGACCACCGAAACCGGGGCCACCACCGGGGGAACGGAGGCAACCACCGAAGCCGGGACCAGCACCGAAGCCGGGGACGCGAACCATAGCGCCGGGTCCGGCGGAAGCGGCGGATCCGGTTCGACCGCCGGAGACGAATCCGGCGGATCCGGACTCGGACCGCCCTCGATCGGCGGCGGCGCGAGCGCCCTGTTCGGGACGACCAGCGGATCGCCGGCGTCGATCTCGCCGCCGTTCCCGTTCGCCTCGCTCGTGCTCGCGTTCGCCTTCCTCGTCCCGTTGAACGTGCTGATACAGGCGTACGGGTCGACCATACTCGGGGAACGAGTCAACCGCCGCGGGGAGCTGCTGCTCGTTTCGCCCGCGACGCGGGGGGAGATCGTCGCCGGGAAGACGCTTCCGTACCTCCTCGCCGCGGTCCTGATGACGGTCGCGATCGCGGCCGCCGTGGGCGGGGGCGTCGTCTCCGTGCTCGCGGTGGTGCCGATCGCCCTCGTCTTCCTGGCGGCCACCTTTCTCGCGGGAATGTTCGCGCGGTCGTTCACGGAGCTCACGTTCCTCACGGTGACCGTCACGGTCGTGCTGACGAGCTACGTCTTCGTCCCGGCGATCTTCACGACCGTCACCCCGATCGCGTTGATCTCCCCGCTCACGCTCGTCGTCCGTGACCTGCAGGGCGCCGGGGTCGGGATCGGGGAATACCTGTTCTCGACCGGCCCGTTCTACGTCGCCGGGACGCTGCTGTTCGTGCTGGGAACGGGAACCTACCGCGAGGAGGATATGTTCACCCAAAAGCGGGTGCCCGCCAAGCTCCTCGACGCGCTCGCGGGGCGACTCACGGGGCTCCGGTCGGTCGCGGTCCTGGCCGCGTGTACGATCCCGTTCGTGTTCCTCGCGGAGTTGCTCGCCGTGGCCGTGCTCTTTGCGGCACCGGTCTCGCTGTCGGTCCCGGTGCTGTTGATCGCGATCGCCGGCATCGAGGAAGTCGCGAAGAGCCTGCCCGTGTATGCCGGATTCCAACGCGGGGTGTTTCCGAACGGCGGCGCTGCGGGTGACGCCGAGGGGACCGTCGAGTCCGAGGACGGAGCGTTCGCCGCCCACGACCGCCTGGCGATCGCGCTCGGCATCGCCGCCGGAGCCGGCTTCTTCCTGGGCGAGAAGCTGACCGCGGCGGTACAGGTCGTCGGGCTCCCGTCGGTGACGCTCGGCAGGGCAGCGTTCACGCCGTCGGGCGTGTTGCCGCCGAACGCGGGCGACGGCACGGTGGCGCTCGTCGCGATCGGCCTGTTTCTGGCGCCGCTTACCCTCCACGCGACCACGGCCGCGGTGTCCGCACTCGGAGCCCGGCGCGGACGGGGGCGATACGTGCTCGCGCTCGTGCTCGCGACGGGGTTGCACGCGGCATACAACTACGGGGTGGTGAGCCTCTATGGATAATCGGGTCACGATCGCCCGCCGGGAGATCGCGGGCTTGCGCGCCGAGAAGACGATCCTGCTCGCGCTGGGCATCCAGCTGTTCATCGCCGCCTTCTCGTCGTTCCTGGTGGTCGGGCTCGTCTCGATGTACGATCCCGGAGCGCTCGAGGGCGCCCAGGTGGAGACCGCGGTCACGGGCGAGGCCGTCGCCGAGCTCGAAGCCGCGGCCGCGGACGTCGAGGGCGTCCGAGCGCGACCCTATGCCGACTCCGACGCCGCCGCCGCCGCGTTCGCCGACGGTCGGGTCGACGCGGTGCTCGTCGGAACGCGCCGGGACGGGCGGATACACGTGGACGCGACGGTGCCCGACTCGAACGTGGAGACGACCGTCATCGTCGTCCAGCTCCGGTCGGTGCTGCGGACGCTCGAGGCGGCCGAGCGCGACCGGCGTTCGGACGCGCTCTCACGGCCCCCGCTCGCGGTCCCGGACGGCGGGACCTCGGCGCCGTACTACGGGTTCACCTACACCGTGTTGGTGCCGGTGCTCGTGTTCGTTCCCGCCTTCATCTCCGGGTCGCTGACGATCGATTCGATCACCGAGGAGATCGACCGCGGAACCCTGGAGCTGTTGCGGGTCACGCCGGCGACCCTCGTGGAGATCGTCGACGGCAAGGCGCTCGCGGCGATCGGGCTCGTTCCGGCCCAGGTGGCCCTCTGGCTCGGGTTGCTCCGCCTCAACGGGACGCCCGTCGCCGGCGTCGGCCGGCTGCTCGTGCTCGCGACCGCCGTGGCCGGGATCGTGGTCGGGATCGCCGCCGCCCTGGCCTTCCTGCTGCCGGACAGGCGAGCGGCACAGATCTGCTACGCGATGGCGATGCTCGCGCTCTTCGGCGGCGCATCCCTGCTTCCCCGAAACCCGGTGAATGCGACTGCGCGGCTCGCGGTCGACGGCGCCGACGCCGGCGTCACGCTGACGGTCGGGCTCGTCGCCGGAGCCGCGGTCGCCGTCGTGGCGGTGACGCGGACGATCGTCGTTCGCGCAGGGCCATAGGGGACGGCTTCCGGGTCCCGGTCACCCGCCGAACGCGCCGAGGCTCGACTGGATATCCCGTTCGGACCGACGCTCGGCGACCTCGTACCCGACCAGGTCCCGGAGATCGACCGCGTAGGTCGATCCGGCACGCTCGAGAACGAGCAGCCGTCCCTTCGTCCCGATCGCTCGACCGGTGAGCATCGTCTCCGCCATCGGCCGGTCGGAGAGGTCGAGACCGTACTCGAACGCGAACCGCTCGGTCACGTCGAACCGGTCGAGCAGTCGCTCCCAGGCGTCCGCGTCGACGGTCGCTGCCAGGCCGGACCGCTTCGTCGGGACGCGAACCCGGTCGACGAGTTCGGCCACGTCCGCCGCCAGGCCGGCCTCGATCTCCCTGGCGATGCGGCCGTTGTCGACGGTCCGAACGTGGGCGCCACGGTCCGCGCCCTGTTCCCGGAGACGGGTTTCGAGGCGCCACAGACGGGTCACGCCGACCTTGAATCGGTCGGGTGCGAAGGCGGCGAGGTAGACCGCGTGCGGGTCGTGACAGTCCATCTCCTCTTTTAAGCACGTGCCGGTACAGCGCGCACAGACCCAGACGTCGCGGTGTGACGCACAGTACGGCGCCGCGGGTTCCGCACACGC
This sequence comes from Halopenitus persicus, assembly GCF_900107205.1. Taxonomy (GTDB): domain Archaea; phylum Halobacteriota; class Halobacteria; order Halobacteriales; family Haloferacaceae; genus Halopenitus; species Halopenitus persicus. The sequence continues at coordinate 183,311 of NZ_FNPC01000005.1, forward strand.
GATGTGGGCGCCGTCGTGGATCGTGCCGGCACAGTGCCGGTCGCCGAGGTCGTAGGCCAGCTCGCGACCCGGGGACAGGTCGATCCGGTCGACCGCACCGTCACCGGCGGCCACGAGCAGTCCCGCCGGTCCCGGATCGCCGTCCGAGCCGACGCCCGTCTCGTAGCCGACTATCTGCACACGTCGGCGTAGGCGAACGGGGGCTTAGAAGGGTTCGATTCGGCGGGGTATCGGAGCGTCTCGAGTCGGTCGCGAGCCGGTCACTCGGCGTGTTCGGGCGCGAGTTCCGCGATCAGCTGGCGGGTCGCCCGGCGGACCGCCTCGTGGCTCGAGCGCTCCGGCTCCCAGCCGAGCGCCGAGAGCTTCTCGATGGAAAGGCGCATCTTCGGGACGTCGCCGGTCCAGCCCCGGTCGCCGCCGGTGAACTCGTAGTCGGGGTCGAGACCGAGTTCCTCGCTCACGATGTCGGCGATCTCGGTCACCGAGGTCGTCGTCCGCGTGCCGAGGTTGTAGGTTGCGAACGCCCCGTCGGCGTGCTCGAGCACGTGCCGGATCGCGTCGACGCAGTCGGTCACGTGGAGGTAGGACTTCTCCTGGCGGCCGTTCCCGAGGATGGTCAGGCTCTCGGGGTCGGCCTGCAGCTTCTGGATGAAATCGGGGATCACGTTCCCGCGCTGGTGGGGACCGACGATGTTGGCGAACCGGACGTTCCGGACGGTCAACCCGTAGGAGTGGGCGTACGTCGACAGCAGCGCCTCGTCGGCGAGCTTCGCGGACCCGTAGATCGAGATCGGCTCGAGGGGGGCGTAATCCTCCGGCGTCGGCCGGGGCGCCTCGCCGTAGACCGTCGACGAGGAGGTGAACACGAGCGCGTCGACGCCCGCCTCGACCATCCGCTCGGCCACGTTGTAGGTCATCTCGGTGTTCTCCTCGAACAGCTCGCGGTCGTCGTCGTAGTTGGTGTCGGTGTAGGCCGCGAAGTGGAAGACGACGTCGAGATCCGGCGTCAGGGCCGCGGCGACGTCGTCGGGGTCGGTGAGGTCGCCGTGCACGAACTCGGCGCCGTCGGGAACGCGGTCCCGGTCGCCCTTCGAGAGGTCGTCGATCACCCGCACGAGCTCGGCGTCGTCGACGAGGTCGCTCGCGAGATGACTGCCCACGAGCCCCGCCCCGCCCGTGATCAGCACCCGCGCGCCTGCAAGGTTCATACGCGCCCTCGGCGGGCGTGCCGCAAGTGCGTTGCGTTCCGGATCGGTCCCGAGCAGCCCCCGAGAGTACCGTGCCGATCGACGACCTCGACCGACCGGATGGCGAAAGCCACTACCCGGTGCCCGGCGAAGCGCGGGGTATGCAGGACGCACACGACGTCGTCGTGCTCCGGTACGGACACCGGCCGGGGCGCGACGACCGGATGACGACCCACGTCGGGCTCACCGCCCGGGCGCTGGGCGCCGACCGGGTGATCCTCCCGGACAACGCCGGCCAGTCGGCCGAGACGGTCCGTGACATCACCGACCGGTTCGGCGGCCCCTTCGCGGTCGAGCTCCGCGGGGACCAGCGGTCCGTCGTCCGAAACTGGGACGGGACGGTCGTTCACCTGACGATGTACGGCGAGCCGGTCCAGTCCGTCGAGGAGGACGTGCGGAAGGCGCACGCCGACGGCCCGCTGCTCGTGGTCGTCGGCGGCGAGAAGGTCCCCTGGGAACTGTACGAACACGCCGCGTTCAACGTCGGCGTGACGAACCAACCGCACTCCGAGGTCGCCGGGCTGGCGGTCTTCCTCGACCGGCTGTTCGCGGGCGCCGAGCTCGACCGCGAGTGGGTCGACGCCGAGCAGGTCGTCGTGCCGCGGGCCGAGGGGAAGCAGGTCGTCGATCCGGCGGACGCTCCCGGTGAGAGCGTCTCACCGGATCGTCGGACGGACGAGTAGCGCGACCGCTTCGTTCGGAGCCTTCGCCGTCGCGACCGCTTCGTCGTGTAGCCGTTTCGCTATCGCGACCGCTTCGAGCGAAGGCGTGCCATCCGGACGCGGAGCTCCTGCCGGCTCGTCCCGCGGACGCGACGCGTGACGAGGTCGCCCATCGGGACGACCGAGAGCCGGTCGAGCGAGGGCGGCCAGTCCCGGTAGCCGCTGGCGTCGCGGGCGTCTCGAAGCGCGTCCGCGAGCGACGCGGCGTCGATGGACCCGGTGCCGTGGATCCCGGAGGCGCCGACCCGAGCCGTGGCCGCGTCGGTCCGGGAGCGCCCCCGACCGATCAGGAGTCGGTCCCCGACCGCGAAGGGGATCCACAGCGGCGCGATGGCCACGAGCAGGAGGCCGCCGCCGAGCGCGTACGCGGCCCAGGGGATCGACCGGTCGCCGCGGTCGCCGGCGCCCAACATTCGCGGCCGCTCCGACTCCGCGCCGCGATCGGCGCCGTCCGATCCGTCGCGCCGGGAGAGGAGCTCGGCCCCAAGCAGCGTCAGCACCTCGACGACCAGCGCGGGGGCCAACAGCGCGGTCGCGAGCCGTGCGCGGCCCGATTCGCCGCGGAGCAGCGCGTTCGTGACCAGCGCGTCGAAGGCTGGATCGTCGAGGTCGGCCAGCCGCGTGGGAACGACGAGCGTCGTCCCCGCGCGGGTCGCGACGACGCCGACGTTCATCGCGCGCCGGTCCACGACGCGGACGGTCGGTCGGTCGACCCGGGCGGCGTCGGCCACGTCCGCGACGCGATCGACCAGCGCGTCGACGGCGGGATCGCCGGTTGACGTGTCGTCGCCGGATGCGGACCCACCGCCCGACGCGGGACCGATCGGCGCCGACCGGGCATCGATCGCGCGGTCGACGATGACCGGCCCGAGCACGTAGGATCCGCCCAGCCCCACGACCGCCGCGGCCGCGACGGCCAGCCCCGTGCCCATCGGACCGTCCGTCACGATGCTCGCCACGAGGACCGCGGGACCGCCGAGGAGGGCGATCGGAACGACCGCGAGCAGCGCCGCGCCCAGGAGCTCGGCCCGCGAGGGCGATTCCGTGGCGATCGCGCCCGCCCCGGACCGACCGCCGTCGACGTCGGAGTCGGACATACCCACGGGGTCGACCCGTCGCCACAAGAGTCTGCCGACGTTGGATCGGGACTGGCTGCCGGTCGGAGCTGACGTGCCGGTCGGGACTGGCGTGTCGGTCGGAACTGGTGAATGTCGGGACTGGTGAATGTCGGGAGCGACCGCAACCGATCGAGGACCCGCCGCCCGCCGCTTCGATCCTTTTAAACGACTGCCGGGTCGAGTACACCGTAATGGCTTTTGAGGATCTGTTGAACGACCCCGTCATCCAGAAGTACCTCCACGAGCTGGTGGGACCGACGGGGATGCCGGTTGCGGCCGCGCCCCCCGAGGGGGAGGTGACGGACGAGGAGCTGGCCGAGGAGCTGGGCCTGGAGCTCAACGACGTTCGTCGCGCGCTGTTCATCCTGTACGAGAACGACCTGGCGACGTACCGTCGCGTGCGCGACGAGGACTCCGGGTGGCTCACGTACCTGTGGACCTTCCACTACGACAACATCCCGGAGAACCTCAAGGAGGAGATGGACCGGCTCCTCGAGGCGCTCGAGGAGCGCGAGGAGTACGAGCGCACCCACGAGTTCTACCTCTGTGACGTGTGCTCGATCCGCTTCGAGTTCGGCGAGGCGATGGACTTCGGCTTCGAGTGCCCCGAGTGCGGCTCGCCGATCGAGGCGATGGAGAACGACCGGCTCGTCGAGGCGATGGAGTGGCGGATCGACCAGCTCCGGTCGGAGCTCAACGCGGACGTGGGGAACTGATGGTCGTCCTCGCAACCAAGTGTTACGTCTCGGGCGACGCCCACGACCGCGCGCTCGACGGGATGGACGCGCTCGTGGACAACGCGATCGGCGACCTCCACGTCGAGTGGCAGGTGGGCGTCCGCGGCGACGACTTCGTGCAGGTCGACGTGACCGGCGAGGACGCCACGGTCGCCCGCAACGCGCTCGCCGAGGAGTGGGGCGAGATCGTGACACACGACGAGGGGCTCCAGCCCGGCGAGGAGTACGTCGGCACCCTCGAGTCCTGGGACGACGACGGCTTCGTCCTCGACGCGGGGTCGGGCGTCGACGTCCGGATCCCCGCCGACCGGATCGGCCTCGGCCGCGGGTCGCCGGCGCAGGTCGTCGAGCGGTTCGGCCTCGTTCAACACCTCCCGATGCGGTTCGTCTACGCCGACCCGGAAGCGGTCGACGAGGACGAGGATGACGAGGCCGAGAGCAGCGACGACGCGTCCGCGGAGGCCACCTCCCGGCTCGCCGACGCCGAACGCGACCGGCTCTACGAGTGGCAGCGCGGCCCCGGCCGCGTGACCGTCAACTCCGTGACCCGCGGGGAGGCCCGCGCGACCGTCAACCGCGCCGGCCACGCCCAGGACATCGTCACCGTCGAGCGGCTGGGCCTGCTCGAACAGAGCATCGTCTGCGGCGAGGGCACCGATCCGCCCGGCCTGCTGGCCGCGATCGGCTCGTACCTCCCGGCGGAACTCCGGTGTGTCGTCTGACCGATCGCCGTCCCCACTCGCATCCGTGAATCGACGATCCATCCTGGCGCTCGCGACGGTCGCGCTGCTTGCCGCCAGCGCCGGCTGTCTCGGCTACGTCACCGGCGGCGGCGAGATCGCGAACGAGACGCTCGACGCCGAACCGCCCGGCGAGTACCCCTGGAACGCCTCGACCGACGCCCGGATCGACCTGCGGACCGACGGCACGTACCTGGCGGTCTACAACGCCACCGGCCGCGAGGAGTTCCGGCTGTACCAGGAGACCGGCTACGGAACCGAGGACCCGCTCGAGTTGCGGGCGTTCCGGTACCAGTATCCGAACGGGACCGTGATCAACGGCTCCGAGTTCCGGGCCCGCGGCGGCGAGATCGAACAGACGACCGACGAGATATGGGTCCGGTTCGACGACGGGATGGAGGGCGGATCGATCGCCTACGCCGGCGACGGCTCCCCCCGTCGGTTCATCGCGCGGACGTACGTGACCGGGTCCTACGAGGTCCGGCTGCCGGAGGGGTACACCACCGACCTGCGGCCGTTCGGCCACGCCTCCCCGCGCGGCTACGAGGCGACGACCGTCGACGGGCAGGAACGGCTGGTCTGGGAGGAGGTCACCACCTCCGTCGTCGTGGTGCAGGCGTATCGTCGGGGCGACCTCCCGGTCTTCGGCGCCATCGCGGTCGTCGCGCTGGCGATCGGCGTCGCCGGCTACCTCTACTTCCGACGCCAGCTGGAGGCCCTCCGCGAGCGACGCCGGGAGATGGGCCTCGAGGACCTCGATGACGACGACGGGCCGCCGCCGGGGATGCGGTAGCGCCGTCGTGGGAGTCGGTCGACGCGGCGGGTCGTCCCGATACGACGCCCCGACCGGGTTCGGCACGACGCCCCGACCGGGTTCGGCACGACGTCCCGACCGGATTCGGCACGACGTCCCGACCGGATTCGACACGACGTCCCGACCGGATTCGACACGACGTCCCGGTCCGACGGCGACGGGGTTTTGACGCGCTGGCGCCTACCGGCCGGTATGCGAGTCGGGATCGTCACCGTCGGCGACGAGCTGCTGTCCGGGGATACGGAGAACACGAACGCCACGTGGCTGTGTGACCGGCTCGACGCCCGCGGCGTCGAGGTGCGTCGCGTGACGACGATCCCGGACGACGTCGCCGACATCGCTCGGACGGTCAACGAGTATTACGCCGAGTACGACGCCGTGATCGTCACCGGCGGGCTCGGACCCACCCACGACGACCGCACGATGGAGGGCGTCGCGGCGGCCTTCGGCCGGGACCTGGTCGAACACGCGGACGCGGTCGAGTGGCTCGACGGGCAGGACGGCTACAGCGCGGCGGATCTGGCCGACGGAACCGCGCACCTGCCGGCGGGCGCGCGCCTCCTCGAGAACGACTCCGGGGTCGCCCCCGGTGCGGTCGTCGAGACCGTCTACGTCTTCCCCGGCGTCCCCGACGAAATGCGAACGATGTTCGAACGGGTCGCCGACGAGTTCACGGGAACGCCCCGACACGCCGTGACGGTCGAGGTCGATGAGCCCGAGAGCGCGCTGATCGACCGGCTCGAGGAGCTCCGTGACCGCTTCGACGTCACGGTCGGATCCTATCCCGGGGAGACCGTTCGGATCAAACTCACCGCCGAGGAGGCCGCAACGGCGGAGAAGGCGGCCGCGTGGCTCCACGAGCGGGTGCAGTCGCCGGAGTGAACACGGCGAGGTCGAACTTCCCGTCCGCCCCGCTATCGGTAGACCGAAGCCAGCCAGACGGCGGTCAGAAGGAGGCTGACGACCAGCACGGCGATCGACGTCTCGGGGATCGGCAGCGATACGGATCCGGTGGCGAGCGGTATCATACCCGCAGTTGGCTCGCGGGGGTTGTAAGCGTTCAGGCTTCGGGCCGGCGACCGGCCCGGTGGGCTCTCCGGTCGCACCGCTGCCGGGAGATGACTTCGATCGCAGTTTGTGCCTACGGCACATCTTTTATACCCGATCCCGTTGCCCCGGTATGGGCGAGATACTCGGGTCGACCATCGCCGGGTACAGCGTGATGACCGTCGACGGCGAGGAGGTCGGCACGTTGGTGAACGTCACGATGGACCCGGCCACCGGCGACCTTCGGCAGTTCGTCATCGATCCGGAGGGCCGTCCGCTCCCGGAATTCGAGACGAACGACGACGGGCACGTGGAGATTCCGGCGCGGACGTTCCGGTCGCGCAGCGACTACGTCCTCGTCGATCCGACCGCGGCGGACGGCTCGAGGGGACGCGGGGGCGACGACTCGACCGCGCGAGGGAACGACTCGGCGGCACGAGGGGACGGCGCGGCAGCACGAGAGGACGGCGCGGCAGCACGCGGGGACGACCGGAAGCCCGCCTCACGGGATTGAGCCCCGTCCGACGATACGATATATAAATGATCCCCGCTGTACTCCCTCCAATACCTGCCTCCGTTCCGCTACAAGCGACGCTCGAGCCGGCGTTCGAGTGGGCCACCTTCGCCGGGTTCCTGCTCGTCCCCGGGCTCATCGCGACCCTCCTCTGGTCGCCGTTCCTCATCGTCGACCGGATCCGGTCGCTGCTCGCGGCGCTCCCGCCGACCGGGTCGGTTCTCCCGACGTACCTGCTCGCCGGCGTCGGCGGCTCGATCCCCTACATCATCGGCGCGGCCGTCGTCGTCACGACGGTCGATACGGCCGGCGTCGCCTGGAGCAACGCGTTCATCAACGTCGCCGTGCTGTTGTTCGTCGGCTACGCGGTCGGGGTGCCGGTCGTCACGAACGTGGCGTTGCCCCGGCTCGCGCTGGACTGGGACCCGACCGGGTACGGCCCCTCGACGTGGGTGCTGTTGGCCGCCGGCGGCGCGAGCTACGCGCTGTTGTTCTCCATCCCGTTCGTCGTGGTGAGCTTCCTGTTGGCGCTTCCCGGAGGATACTAATGTGGGAGCGTTCGGACCGCTCGGACGGGTCAAGCCGGGAAGTCCGCTCGAGTCGATCGCGACGGAAGGTCCGATCGGGCCGGTGGCGCCGGGAGTTCCTGGCGTCCGGGGCGGCCGCGGCCGCCGCGACGACGCTCCCGCTGGTCGCCGGCTGTCTGGGGCGAACGGCCGACGCCCTCCGGCTGAGCGCGTACGAACGCGAGTCGCTTCCGGATTCGGTGCTGGTAGCTGACCCGACGGCGCCGACGGCACGGTTCGCGATCGATTACCCCGACCACTACAAACGCGACCGCTACCGGAGGCTGATCCGGACCGGGTCGATGACGGCGCTCAACTACGCGCTGACCTACACCTACGAGTTCGGGTCCGAGACTCGCGAGGCGGCGCGGTTCGTCGTCGACGATGCAGGGACGGATGAAGACGACGGAGCCACGTACTACCGCGTTCACATCGAGGATCAACGGACCGTCGAGCGCGAGTGGTGGGAGTTCTACCTCGATCTCGTGGACGATCCACCGGCGGACGCCGAGGGGGTAACCCCGCCGGTCGAGTCGCTCTCGGAGGCCGATCGCCGGATCGTCGACGCCGCGCTCGGGGCCGTCTACGCGGACCGGAATCCGCCGATCGACGTCGGCGGGGACGCGTTCGGCACGCGCGGCCCGCTGTACCACGAACTCCTCGACGCGGACGAAAGCGCTCTCGTTCCCGATCCCCCCTTCGAGTACGTCCGCTCGAACGACCGGTGGTTCGCAGCGCACGCCGAGCGGGGGACCGCGACGCCGACGGAGACGACACACTCGGTCGAACCGGTCGCGAGCACGCGTGCGGACTTCGAGGACCGCGTCCGGTCGACGCTCATCGGGACCGACCTGTCGCCGGGATCGCTTCCGGACGAGGGGGCCGACGTGGTCCGGACCGCGGTCCGGACGCCCTTCTACGAGGAGGAGCTGCCGATGTCCGCGGCGCTCCGGTCCGTGATGGAGCGGCTCGGGGCGGGCGAGCACCTCCCGGCGGACGACGCGTTCGAGCTCGGGATCGAGTTCGACCACCTCTTCGCCACCGTCGACGGGAGCGTCTACGAGTTCGACCTGAGCGTACAGCCGTGACCGGACGTCGGAGTCGTATCGACGCAACGCGGGACGTCGAGTCGATCGGTTCTTCCGACCGACCGACGTACCTCGACCATGCAGCTCTCCGCCGTCGACCTCTCGCCGGTCCCCGACTCCGGAACCGCCGCCGACGCGTACGCGAACACCGTCGACGCCGCACAACAGGCCGAGCGGCTGGGATTCGAGCGGTTCTGGGTCGCCGAGCATCACGCGATGGCCGACACGCTCGCGGGCACGACGCCGGAGGTCCTGATCGGGCATCTGGCCGCGGAGACGGACGCGATCCGGCTCGGCTCCGGCGCCGTGTTGCTCAACCACTACAGCCCGTTCAAGGTGGCCGAGGTCTTCGGCGCGCTGGACGGGCTCGCGCCCGGCCGGATCGATGCGGGGCTCGGACGCGCGAACGGTTCGCCGGCGGCCGACCGCGCGCTCGGGACCGACCGCCACGCGACGGACCCCGACGGCGACCACCGCGAGAAGATCGAGGCTGTCGTGGCCCACCTCGCGGACGAGTTCCCGGAGGACCACGCCTACAGCGACCTCCGGATTCCGCGGTCGGGAGCGGCGATGCCCGTCCCCTGGGTCCTCGGTTCGAGTCCCTCAAGCGCCGCGATCGCCGGCGAGCTGGGCCTGCGGTACTGTTTCGCCGCCTTCATCCGACCCGGGTTCGCGGAACGCGCGTTCGAGACCTACCGGAACCGGTTCGATCCCGCCGACGGGCCCGGCACGCCCGACTCCCCGCACGGGATCGTGGCGGTCAACGCCGTCTGTGCACCGACCGACGCGGAGGCGGCCCGGCGGCGCGCCGTCGCCGAGGCCTCCTTCGCGCGAATGCGTCGCGGGGTCGTGGGAACCCGCCCGTCGATCGAGGAGGCGATCGACGAGCTGGGCGGCGTGCCCGATCCGACCCCGGAAACGCTCGCCGCGGACGAGTGGCCGCGAGCGATCTCCGGCGACCCCGACACGATCGCCGGCCTGCTCGAGCAGCTGACCGACCGCGTCGGCGTCGACGAGGTGATGATCCAGCACGTCCAGGCCGACCACGCGGACGCGCTGGAGTCCCACCAGCTGATCGCCGAGGGCGTCGGACTGGCCTGAGTCAGGCGGACGCCGCACCTGATCGTGGATCCGAATATAAATGACGAAAAATATATAAAAATAGAGATTAGACAGAATAAATATACTTATCTGGATGAGTCCATCACTTCCGTGGACGAGCGTTACGTCGCTTCGACGCCGTCGGTCGTTTCAGCACCAGCGTTTATTAGGGTATAGCTGAACGTGCTGAACACCGCTTTATGTCAGTTCCGGAGAAGGACGGCGTTGCCACGCTGCCATCGTTTGCAGCACTGGACGTACAGGCAGTCCTCGCGAACGAGCGGCGTGGTGCAAGTATTCAGCTTGATGAGGTGTATTTTCGAGGACAGCAGTTGGCGATGGATGCGGTTGAGACCACGCCGACGCTGACGGAACGCCGGAACATCGCCGTTCGATCACGCCGGTTCCACGATCAAATTCAACTCGACTTCGACTCTCTCACGCACGAAACCCTCAGATCAGCGTCCACGAAGTATCGAGAGTTGCTGCAACGGCTTCCGGAGGTGCAGTATCTCAAACGGCAGTTTCCCGGCACGTGCTTTGTACTCCCGGAATGGTTACGTACGCCCGAGAGGGTCAACTATGGAGCACGCATCTATTTTTTCCGCGAGGAGGATGCACCGGCACCGGACGACGTCCTTGACCGGAATATCGACGCGGTCGTCGCCGATGATCGCGCCGCGTTCGAACGGTATCAGGGAGCGCTTCACGGGTATCCGGAGTGTTGCATCGAGTTCTTCTCGGAGCATGAGCGACGGGCGAAAACGAGCCCGGAGTTGAAAGCCATCGAACCGATCGAGGAGTATCTTGATGAAGAGACGCTGCCGACGGATGAGACTCCGCCACCCTCGATCGATTCCATCATCGATGGGATATTTGAAACGCCACACGTGTACGCATTCTTTGCACGCGAGTTTTTTCCGGAACCGAGCTGTGAGCAGGCTCGGCGTCGCGGAGCCGCCATCCATGATACCCTCAGCGACGCCCATCCGGAACCCATCGTCAAGGACTACTTTCGGATCAATGCGGGCTGGAGCTATCTGATGGCACAAGCGACCACGCCCGAAGCGAAGAGCGCGACACGACCACCGGCGGGAGCGATCGGTCGGGAACACCTCCTGTTTTTCCTTCCGTTATCAGTGATGACCCGACAGTATCAGCGGACCGGAAAATGAGATACCCTGAATTACGGCAACAATATAAAATATCAAATATAGATCGAAATATTATATTTATGGGTGGGGCTATCCCGATGCCGACCGGACAGATCCCGCCTAGCCGTCCTTGTTCACGTTGACGTCGTCGAAGGTCCGGTCGCGCTCGGTGACGTCGACGGTCATCGAGCCGACGTCCTCGATGGTGGCCTCGATCGTGTCGCCGTCGGACAGCGCGCCGACGCCCTCGGGCGTGCCGGTGGTGATCACGTCGCCGGCCTCGACGGTGGCGCCGATGGAGGCGTACTGGACGACGTTGCCGCAGGTGTAGACCATATCCGAGGTGTTGTCCGACTGGCGGACCTCCCCGTTCAGCTGCAGCTCGAGGTCGAGGTTCTGGGGGTCGTCGATCTCGTCGGCGGTGACGACCGCCGGGCCGATCACGGTGAAGGTGTCGTAGGACTTGCGGTTCGAGCGGTCCTGGTCGCCGCGGACGGAGATGTCGAGCAGGATGGTGTACCCGAAGATGCCGTCCCACGCCTCCTCCGTGGAGACGTCCTTGACGTCCTCGCCCATCACGAACGCGAGCTCGACCTCGTGGTCACACCGCCGGTCGGAGAAGGGGAGCTCGATCCCGTCGTCGGGGCCGACGACGCTCGAGGGGGCCTTCAGGAAGTAGCCCTTGTCCTCGATCGAGAACCACTCGTCGGTGGTGATGTCGCGGTCGGCGATCGCCTCCTCGATGTGGTTCTCGTAGTTCAGCGGCGCGGCGATCACCTTGCCGGGCCGGCGGATCGGCGAGCCGAGATGGGCGTCCTCGACCGCGACGTCCGCCTCGGCGTCGGCGTACTCGCTCGCGTCGTCGTCGCTCTCGATGTATTCCGCGAGCGGATCCTCGGATTCGAGCCCGAGCCGGTCGGTCAGATCGATGATTCCGGTTCCGTCGTCGGTGAGCAATCCGAGTCGACCCTCGTCGTACTGGACGAATCGCATACCCGTGTGACTCGTGGGCGCATACATAATCATGACGAAGTCGGATCCACGCCGGATGAGGTCGGATCCGGCGGATCGAGACGCGAACCGAGACGAATCGAGTGCGGACATGTTCGCACGATCCTTCACCCGGCTGCCGGCGGTATCGCCGATACCGAAATGTCCGCCATCCACGACGGTCGACGGGAAAGCGCCACGCCGGAAGGAAGCGCCACGCTGGAGGGGTTCGACCACGCGTCCGGGTTCCACTGCGGCTCGACGGCGTTGCGGGGACTGGCGGAACGGTACGGCTGGACGTGTTCGGGAGTGAACGGTCCGACGTGTTCGGAGACCATCTGCTTCGGGCTCGGCGAGGGGATCGGGTTCACCTACTTCACGCCCGGTTCGAGCCCGGACCGAGCGTTCTTCGGTCGATCGCCGGGACTCGAGACGACCTTCCTCGACCGGATCGGCGTGGCGTACGACCGTCGGTCCGGCGACGACTGGGCGCGGACCCGCGACCGTCTCGAGACGCGGCTCGCGAACGGTGACCCCGTCCTGCTCGCCACGGACGTCGCCGGGCTCCCGTACTTCGACACCGACACCCACTTCGCGCCGCACCGGGTCCTCTGCGTCGGACTCGAGGACGGCCGTGACCGCGAGCACGATCGAGGCGCCGCAGGTGCCGACCGCGTCGCGCTGATCGCCGACAACGAGTTCGACGACGTCAAGCGGGTGCCGCTGACGACGCTCCGGGACGCGATGACCGACGACCACCTGGTCCCGATCCGAAACCGGACCACGGTCGTCACGGATCCGGAGCCGGAGCAGCCGGCGACGGACCGGATGGGCGCCGCCACGGTCGAGGCGGCGATCGCGGCGACCGCCCGGTCGATGCTCGATCCCGCCGCCGCGTCGGGGCCCTCCGGTGCGGCGGTTCCGGACGGCTCAGCGGGTCCGGACGGCTCGGCGGCGTCCGCGGTGGCTGCGGTGACCGGGATCGAGGGGATCCGGACGCTCGCCGCGGACCTCCCACAGTGGGTCGACCGCTCCGAACCGCGGTGGACCGCTCGGCTGGCGGCCCAGAACGTCGACTCGCGGGGGACCGGCGGCGGGGCGTTCCGGCGACCGTACGCGTCGTTCCTCGAGCGGGCGGCCCGGGTGGTTCCTGCGCTCCCGGAGACGGCGCCGGACCGAATGCACGGGATCGCGGACGACTGGTCGCGGCTCGCGACGACCTTCAGGCGCGCCAGCGAGGCCGAAACGGATGCGGAGCTGTCGACCCGCCTCGCCGAGGCGTCCCGCCGAGTGCGGACGATCGCCGACCGCGAGGAACGGTTCTGGCGGCGGGCGCTCGCGGCGCTCGCCTGACGCGGTCGCGGCGTCCGTCCCCGGATCGCCCCGCCACGGAGGACAACAATTATTGGGACCGGCCACCGTTCGACACGTACTCACGTCCCATATGAACTACCTCGACGCATTCGACCGGTCGGTCCGGTGTCACCCGGAGCGGGACGCGGTCCGGACCGACGACGGCCGATCCCTGACGTACGCCGCCCTCGACGAGCGAACCGACCGCCTGGCGACCGCCCTCGAGGAACTCGCGCCCGGCGAGCGCGTCGCCACGCTCGCGTACAACGGCAGCGAGGTCATCGAGGTCCTCCTCGCGAGCCACAAGCGCGGGCTCGGGAACGTGCAGCTTCCCTTCCGCGAGAGTGCCGGCGCCCTCGTGGAGATGCTCGAGCCGACGGACCCGGCGGTGCTCGTCTTCGACGGGCGAACGGCCGACCGCGCCCTCGACGTCCTCGACCGGACCGCGATCGAAACCGGAGTCAGCATCGACGGCGACGGAACCGACCGCGGGGACGTCCGCGAGTACGAGTCGCTCGTCGCCGACGTCGCCCCCGACGCCGGCCGGCCGCAATCGTACGGAAACGAACACGGGATGTTGTTCACGAGCGGGACGACCGGCGTCGCAAAGGCGGTGCCGTTCGACCAGGAGCAGCTGTGGTACGGCAGCACCCAGGACGTCATGGAGATGCAGCTGGACCACCGGGACGTCGGCGTGCTCACGACGCCGTGGTACCACATGGTCACCACGAACGCGTGGATCATGCCGCACCTGCAGGCCGGCGCCACGCTCGTGGTCCAGACCGACTTCGATCCGCCCGAGACGCTCGCCCTGATCGAATCGAACGCGGCGACCGGGCTGCTCGCGGTCCCGACCCAGCTACACACGCTCGTCGACGAGCAGCGCGAGGGGAGCTACGACCTCGGGTCGCTGTCGTACATCCGAACCGGCGGGTCGGTCGTGACCGAGGAGCTCTCCGAGGCGGTCGCCGAGCACCTCAGCGAGGGGCTGTACAACACCTACGGGCTCACCGAGGGCGGCCCGAACCTGGCGTTCGCGGACCCCGAAACGCAACGGGCGAACCCCGGCACGATCGGCACGGAGTCGTTCACCTGGGAGCTGCGCGTGGTCGAGTCAGTCGGGCCGGAGGTCGAGCCCGACCCGACCGCCACGGTCGATCCCGGCGAGACCGGCGAGGTGATCGGCAAGAGTCCCGGGATGGCCACCGAGTACGTCGGCCGGCCGCGCGAGAGCGAGCGCCTGACCGTCGACGGCTGGCTCCGAACCGGCGACGTGGCTCGGGTCGATTCGGACGGGCTCCTCTACATCGTCGACCGGGTGGACAACATGATCGTCAGCGGCGGCGAGAACGTCTATCCGCAGGAGGTCGAGGGCGTGCTGACCGCCCACGAGGACGTCAGGGCGGCCGCGGTCGTCGGCCGCGAGGACGAGCGGTGGGGCCAACGCATCGCCGCCGTCGTCGCGGTCGACGGGGACGTGACCGAGGCGGACCTCGACGCGTACTGTCAGGCTCACGACGAACTGGCCGACTTCAAGCGCCCCCGCGAGTACGTGATCACCCGGGAGTCGTTCCCGCGGACCTCGACCGGGAAGATCCGGCGCGACGACGTGCGGACGACGTTCTTCGAGGAGTGACCGCCGACGACGAGAAGTGAGAGCCGATTTCGAGGAGTGACGGCCGGTTACGAGGACGGCTCCGCCTCGGCGTAGAAGTTGAACGCCTCGAGGACGGGGCGGTCGCTCATCCCGAGCAGGATCGCCTCGTCGTCGGGCTCGTGGTGGTGAATCTCGTCCGGCGGGACGATGAAGACGTCCCACTGGCTCCACTCCAGGGCCTCGTCGCCGACGTGGGTCGCGCCCTCGCCCTCGATGACGAAGTAGACCTCGGTGGCGTTGTGGAAGTGCGGGTCGGTCGGCCCCTCGTTCAGCAGCTGGGCACGGAACGTCATCGTCGGGAACAGCGGCGGGCTCCCGGTCGCGGGGTTGACGTACGAGAGGCTGTAGCCGTCGTGGGGGTCGGGCTCGTCGTTGTCGGCGCGCTGGCGCAGCGCCTCGAGCATCTCGTCCCAGCCGAACCGGTACGGCGGCGTCGGCTCGCGGATCCCCTCGAACGGCCCGGGGATCGAGCCGTCGCCGGAATCCCCCTCGGGACGGCCGTTGCCGTACTGGGAGTCCCAGTAGCCCGGCGTCTTGGTGACCGGCTGGCGCTCGAGCTCGTGGTTCTCGAAGACGTTCCGGGCGTTCATCGAGTCGAGCACGAGCGGCAGGTCGAGGACGTCGAGCCAGGCGGCGGTCTCGTCGGAGTCGTTGACGTGGTCGTGCCACTCCCACTGCGGGGTGGTGATCAGGTCGTTGTTCCGCATCGGGAACTCCTCGCCGGCGACGACCGTCTTCATGTCCTCGTGGCCGTCGATCGCGAACCGGAGCGCGTTCGCACCGTGACGGTGGGAGGGCGCCGTTTCGCCGGGCGAGACCGTCTGGATCCCGACGTAGATGCTGTTCGAGATCGCGTGGGCGGTGTTGATCGGGACGGCGACGCGGCGCTGGAACCCCGGCGGGAGGTCGGCGATCGGCACGTCCTCCTCGATGTGGTCGATCGCCTCCTGGACGTCCTCCCACTTCCAGACGTCCGCCTCGGGGTCGTCGAGGGCGGTTCCCATCTCGTCCTCGACCTCCCACAGCGGGCGGAGGCTGTGCTCCTCGAGGATCGTCCGGGTTTCGGAACTCAGCTCCAGGAGCTCCTCCGGATCAGGCTCTGACTGTGCCATAGTGTCCCGTTATCGCAGGATCGGCATAAGTGTATTGGCGGTCGAGACGGTCGAACGCGGATCGTCGGCTGACGGCCTACGTCTGCGCGTCGAAGACGTCGTCGGTCGCGAAGACGGCTCGACAGTCCTCACAGACCATGCGCCGCTGGACCGCGTACTCCCAGAGCTTGCCGCCGCAGTCGAGGCAGTCGAAGTGCGCCTGCACGAACGGGCTCTCCTCGGCGTAGGGGTTCTCGAACTCGGCCATACCCGACGCGACGGGCGGGCCGGGCAAAAGGATATCGGCAGGATCGATGTCCGCGGACCGATGTCGGCGGATCGACGTCCGCACGACGGACGTTGTTCCGGTCGAAAAGTGTCGAAAGGGATATGCCGGCGGTCTCTGTACACGGCGTATGAACGTTGGTAGCCTGTTCCAACCGGCGTCGATCGCCGTGGTGGGCGCCTCGCGTGCCCCCGAGAAGATCGGCCACCAGGTGCTGGTCAACCTCCGGCCATTCGACGGCACGATCCATCCCGTCAACCCCTCGGCGGAGGGCGAGATATTCGGCCGGGAGTTCGTCGCCTCGGTGACCGAGATCGACGACGACGTCGACCTCGCGCTCGTGGCGGTGCCGGCGCCGGTCGTTCCGGACGTGATCGAGGAGTGTGCGGCCGCCGGCGTCGACGCCGCCGTGATCTACGCCGGCGGGTTCGCCGAGGCCGGCCCGGAGGGGGAGGACCGGCAGGACCGGGTCGTCGAGACGGCGACGGACCACGGGATGGCGGTCCTCGGACCGAACACGAGCGGGTTCGTGATCCCCGGCGACGGTCTGTGCGGATCGTTCGCAAGCGGCGTCGAGGAGGTTCCGGCCGGCGGCACCTGCGTGATCGCCCAAAGCGGCGGGGTCGCCCACTCGCTGGCGTTTCAGACGCTCCGGGAGGGGCGCGGACTCTCGGCGATGGTGGGACTCGGCAATCGCGCGACGGTGGGTTTCCCGGAGGCGATCGGTCACTTCGACGACCACGCCGCCACCGACGCGATCGTCCTCCACGTCGAGGGCACCGACCGGGGCCGCGAGCTCCTCGAGGCGTCGCGGGCCGCGGACACGCCGGTGATCGCCTACAAGGTCGGGGAGTCGGACGTGGGCGCGTTCGCGGAGTCGCACACCGGCGCGCTGACCGGCGACCACGAGCTCTATCTCGCGGGCTTCGAGCAGTACGGGATCCCGACCGTCGAGTCGACCCGGGAGCTGCTCGACGGTGCGGCCGTGTTGGGCGACGGACCGCTCCCGGCGGGCCCCAACGTCGGCGTCATCACCGCCCAGGCCGGTCCGGGGATCATCATCGCCGACCGGATCCAGCGCTCCGGCGGGCGCCTCCCCGAACTCGCCGACGCAACGAGCGAGGAGATCGCGGGGATCCTGCCGGGGATCACCTACGCCGAGAACCCGATCGACACCGGCCGGCCGATGCCCGAGTTCGGCGACGTCGTCGCCGCGGTCGCCGCGGACGACGCGGTCGACGTCGTCCTCGTGAACGAGCTGTACGAGGACGCCCTCGGGTTGCCCGTCGACCGGATGCGGTCGCTGGTCGAAACGGTCGAGAAGCCCATCGTCTTCGCCACGGACGGTCCCCCGGCGGACTTCGAGGACGACGTCGCCGCGCTCGAGGAGATGGGGATCCCCGTGTTCCACTCGCCCGAGCGCGCCGCGGACGTGGTGAGCCTGCTCGCGCGGTACGGCGCGCTCGCGGACGGGGGACGTCAGGAACCGAATGACGAACGGCAGGAGCCGAGCGACGACGGAACCGCTGACTCGACGGGGGTGAACGCCGATGTCTGACCGCGGCGCCGCCGACGGAACGACCGCCTCCGACGCCGCGACGCCACTCGACACGGTGACCCGGATCGACGAGGACGCCGTCGAATCGATCATCGAGCGTGCCCGCGCCGCCGGCCGCACCACGCTGACCGAGGCCGAGTCGAAGTCGCTGCTCGACGCGGCGGGCATCGAGACCCCCGACCGCGCGGTCGTCGCCGACGCGGAGGAGGCGATCACGGCCGCGGAGGCGATCGGCTATCCCGTCGTCGCGAAGGTCTCGTCGCCCGCGGTCACCCACAAGACCGAATGGGCGGACGGCGCCGGCGTCGCGCTCGACCTCGCCGATGCGGACGCGGTCGCCGACGCGACCGACGCGATCCGCGAGGCGGCGGCCGCCGAGGGGATCGAGGCCGAGGTGCTGATCGAGGACGCCGCCGCCCTCGACGCGGGGACGGAGCTCATCGTCGGCGGGATGAACACGCCGTCGTTCGGCCCCGTGGCCCTCGTCGGGCTCGGCGGCGTCTTCACCGAGGTGTACGAGGACGTCGCCCACCGGATCGCGCCGGTGACGGCGGCGGAGGCGCGCGCCGCGGTCGAGTCGCTGACGGCCGCGCCGCTGCTGTCCGGCTATCGCGGGCGGCCGCCGGGCGACGTCGACGCGCTCGTCGAGACGGTGCAGGCGGTCGGCGACCTCCTCGTCGAGGCGCCGGCCATCGACGAGATCGACGTCAATCCGGTGCTCGTCTCGCCGGACGGCGCGGTCGCGCTGGACGCGCTCGTCGTCCTCGCGGAGTGATCGCGAATGCGGAGCGAGACGTGGTCCCGAAGCCGGGCGGGACGCCGGCATCGTGAGGGAGATCGAGAACACGGCCGGAACCGGCTCGGTTGCACCGGAGGACGGAACCCGTGAGCGGACGGGTCCGCGAGCGCCTCGGCAGCCCCAGGATCGCGTTCCCGATCGCGGCGATCGCGGGCACGATCCCCCTCGTGGCCGTCGGCGGCGACCCGGGGCGGATGCTCTCGATCACCGTGTTCTGCATCGGCCTCTGGGTGCTCTCGCCGATCCGGCCGGCGTACACCAGCGTGATCGGGATCGGGCTGCTCGCGGCGGTCTTCACGCCGGAGCTGGCGCTGTCGGGCTTCGGATCGTCGGCGACGTGGCTGGTCGGCTTCGGCCTGCTGATGGGGGTCGCGACCCGTCGAAGCGGGCTGGCGGAGCTCGCCGGCGACCGCGTGATCGCCCGTTGCGTGCCCGCGTCGGTTCGGTCCGGCGCCGGGACGATGGCCCCGACGCGGATCTATCGGCGCCTCCTCGTCGGCCTCGGGCTCTCGGCGCACGCGCTCGCGCTGCTCGTCCCCTCCGCGCTCGTGCGGGTGCTGCTGCTCGCACCGATCCTCTCGGCGATCGGCTCGCGGTTCGACGACCGGACGGCCCGGGTCGGGCTCTATCTGGGTCCGCTGTTCGCGACCTTCTACGGCTCGCCGGGGTTTCTGACCGCCGACCTGCCGAACATCATCATCTCCGGGCTGGCCGAGTCGGTCGCCGGCCACGCGATCGCCTGGAGCGAGTGGGCGCTGCATCTGTACCCCGTGATGGGGATCACGCGAGTGATCGCCGTGCTCGCGGTCGTGTATTTCCTCTTCCGGCCCGACGCCGACTCGACGGTCGCTTTCGAGGGAGGCGGTATCGAGTCGGCCACGGAGGACGACGTCGCGTCCGCATCCGAGGACGATACCGGCGATTCCGACACCCGAGATTCCGATGCCCGCGATTCCGATACTCGCGATGACGCCGACGTCACCCGCCCCGGCCGAATGTTGGCGTTCCTGCTCGTCGGGACGGCGATCTGGACGACCGACTTCCTGCACGGACTCGACCCGGTCGTGGGCGCGATCGCGGTCGTGGTCCTGGCGTTCCTGCCCGGGATCGGGGCCGTCTCCTTCGAGATCGTCGACGCGGAGGCGGACTTCACGATCCTCTTTTTCGTCGCGGTCGTGCTCTCGATCGGCGACGGGCTCGCGGCGACCGGCGTCTCCGAAGCCGCGGCGACGGTGCTTTTGGGCTCCATCCCGGCGGACGTGCCGCTGGCGGTGAGCCTGACGCTCGTCTACCTGAGCACCGCGGCCCTGGCGCTGCTGATGGAGGGGTTGGCCGTGGCGAGCGTGCTCACCCCGGTGCTCATCCCGTTCGCGGAGGCGTCCGGGCTCCCGCTGACGCCCGTGTTGCTCTCGGAGACGCTCGCGCTCAGCACCTACTTCTTCCCCTACCAGTCGGCGGTGCTGATCGCGATGCTCGCGGAGGGCGACGTCGAAACGGGGGAGCTGATCCGCACGACCGCCGCCTGCTCGCTGGTGACGATGGTCGTCCTCTTTCCGCTCCAGCTGCTGTGGTTCGGAGTCCTGTACTGAGCTGCTGTGGTTCGGAGTCCTGTACTGAGCTGCCGTGTTCGAGTTCCCGTACTGAGAGGATCGCGGGCGGTCCGGGTTCACGAAGGGACCGCAAACGCTTTGATGTTCGTCGCGTAACGCGAACACGTCTCATATGAGCGAACCTACCACGGACGCGCCGGTGCTGATCGCCGGCGCCGGGCCGGTCGGGATGACGACGGCGCTGGCGCTGCACGCCCGCGGCGTCGAATCGACGATCCTCGAGCGCGACCCCGCGGACCGCGATCGGTCCGGGAGCCGGGCGATCTACGTGCACGGGTCGACGCTGCGGACGCTCGAGCGCATCCACCCCGGGCTCGGCACCGACCTCGTCGACGAGGGGCTCGTCTGGCCGACCCGCCACACGCGCTGGCGGGGCAAGCAGGTGTTCCGGCGGACCTACGACTCGCCGGGCGGGTCGGGCGACATCCCGCATTTCACCAGCCTCCCGCAGGTCGTGACCGAGGAGTACATGCACGAGGCGCTGGCGGAGGCCGGGATCGACGTCCACTGGGAGGCCGAGGTCGAGACGGTCGACTCCTCGCCCGACGGCGTGCGCGTCGAGACGACGGACGGCCGCGAGTGGACGGGCGAGTACCTCGTCGGCGCGGACGGCGGCGGTTCGCGGGTTCGCAACGAGATCGGCGCCGAGTTCGAGGGCGACCAGTCGGAGAACTCCTTCATCATCGCCGACATCGAGGACCCCGACGAGGACCCGCTGCCGCTCGAGCGGCTGTTCCACTACGACGCCCCGGAGACCGACGGGCGCAACGTTCTACTGGTCCCGTTCGAGGGGGGCTGGCGGCTCGACATCCAGTGTTTCGAGGACGACGACCCCGAGGCGCTCACGGAGGACGGGCGGATGCGCGAGTTCGTCCGCGACGTGATGGGTGAGGAGTACGTCGACCACATCACCTGGGTGTCGACCTACAAGTTCCTCCAGGTGATGGCGGACTCCTTCGTCGACGAGCACCGGCGCGTGCTGCTGGCCGGCGAGGCGGCCCACCTGCTGGCCCCCTTCGGGGCGCGCGGGATGAACTCCGGGGTCGCCGACGCCGACGAGGCGGCCTCCGCGATCGCGGTCGCCGTGAACGCCCGGACCGACGCCGTCGCCCGCGACGAGGTCGAGCTCTACGCGGCCCGCCGCGAGACGGCCGCCGAGTACAACCTGAACGCGGCCGGCCAGGCGCTCGAATACCTCCAGGGGGAGGACCCCGTCACCGTGTTGCGCAAGGAGGCCGCCGCGTCGCTTGCGGACCACTTCGAAGCGGCCGGCGAGTGGCTCGACGACGCCCCCTACGGCCCGCACGGCACCCCGCCGATCGTCTCGACGGGCAACTACTGACCGCCGCTCCCGACTCCGGCTTCGAGAGCGGCCAGCCAGGAACGTCGATCGACGTCGATCACTCGAGGTCGAGCTTCTTCGCGACCCAGTTATCGCGGGCGGCCATCACGAACGCCTCCTCGTCGGCGAAGTCGGTGTGTTCGGCGACGAACTCGTCCCAGAGTCCGCTCGGCACTTCGCCGAGGTCGCCAGCAACGTCGGCGTCCGAGGGACTCGCGGCAACCAGCTCGTCGAAGGTCTCGAAGTCGGTGTGTGCCGCGACGAACGCGTCGTCGAACAGCGCCGACAGCGGGATCGGCTCCTCGCGGTCGTACACCTCGTCGGCGTCCGGCAGGTCTGCGTGCGATTCGGCGGCGGCTTCGAGGTCGGCTCCGATGACCATACCCGACGATCGATCCCCGAGTACGTAAATCCCCACGGTGGCGCCGCGTTCGGGCCGCTCGCGGCGACGCGGTGACGCGAGCGGGGGAAACGCGTCGGAACGAAGCAGCAAAATCGTTCTCTGATGGAGAACAATTATCGCGGATCGGTCCGGTCGACGATCGACGCGTGTGGATCGGGACGTCGACGTGACGGGTGACACGTTCGCCGCGCCGATCGATCCCGCTGAGAAATATATTACGAACCTATGGTTGTAATATATCGGAGACCGCGGAGTGCTCCTTCGAAAACTCATTCACTCATAAAGAACGAATAAATATTGAATAGATCTATTTAAATAATCTGTAGTTGGCTGTATATGCGATAAATACTTGTAAAAGATCTATAAGACACGATATATAGTTTGAAGCACGACGAATATGGGATAACTACCGATCACTATACGAGAACGAGCCGCGCGGTACGGCTACCGATAGGTGAGGTTCAACTCGAGGTCGTTGACGGCGGTCAACAGTCGGTCGGCGTACTCGTCGTGGATCCGGTCCTCGGTCAGCCGGTTGGCGGCGCCGGCGATCGAGAGGGCGCCCTGCACGCGGTCGCGGTGCACGATCGGGACGCCGACCGCGTGGATCCCGGCCATGTCCTCCGCGAGGTTGAGCGCGTAGCCCCGTTCCCGGACCGTCTCGAGCTCCGCGAGGAGCTCGTCGAGGTCGGTGATCGTGGCGTCGGTGCGCCGCGGGAGCCCGTGTCGCTCGACGATCTCGACGACGCGCTCCTCCGGGAGTCGCGAGAGGATCGCCTTTCCGCCGGAGTTGAGGTGGAGGTGTCGCCAGGTGCCGACCAGGGAATCGACGTTGACGTCGAGGGAGCCGCCGTCGCCGAAGAGGTACATCCCCATCCCGTTCTCCTCGGTGATGAGCCAGACCATCTCCCCGGTCTCGTCGGCCAGCTCCCGGATGAGCGGCTTCGCCTTCCGGAAGACGTCGTACCGGGTCCGGACGTACGATCCGTACCCGAAAAAGCCCAGTCCAAGCCGGTACTCGTCGCCCTCCTTGACGGCGAACCGGTGGTTCCGGAGCGTGCTCAGATGCTTGTGCACCGCGCTCTTCGAGAGGTCGAGCTCGTCGGCGATCGCCGTCACCCGTGCCCCGTCGCGCTCGCGGAGCACGTCGACGACCGCGAACATCGTCTCGACCGACTTCACGGTTCCCGCGTTCCCGTCCGTCATGGGCGAACCCGCGCGGGCGGAGGGCAAAAGCGTTGTGTTCGCTGTGGGAGAACTTCCGTTCTCACGCTCCGCCGATGCCGAGCGGCGGCGTGAGCCGCCGGGATCCTACGACGCCGACCGCGTCGACAGCGAGATCCCGCGGTCGGCGAGCAACACCGCGAGGACGTACCAGCCGATCGCGATCAGGACGATCGTGCCGCCGGCGGGGATCCCGTAGCCGTAGCCGATCAGGATCCCGGCGACGACGGAGGTCTCCCCGACGAGCACCGCGAGGTAGATCGCCTCCCGGAAGCTCGTGGCGACCTGGGAGGCCGCCGCGGTGGGCACGACGAGCATCGCCGCCACGAGGATCACGCCGAGCACCTGCATCGATCCCACGACGACCATCGCCGTGAGCACGATGAGCAGCCGGTTATAGCCGGCGACGTTCAGCCTGGCCACCCGGGCGGCCTGCTCGTCGAAGGTGACGTACAGCAGCTGTTTGTACCGCGACCCGACCGCGGCGAGGACGACCGCGGAGACGACGACCATCAGCCAGGCGCCGTCGACCGGGACGAACGAGATGTTGCCGAAGAGGAACGCCTCGATGTTGAGCCCGGAGAACCCGCCGCCCCAGGAGATGATGATGGTCCCGAGCGCGAACGACCCCGTCAACATGATCGCGATCGGGACGTCGCCGTAGGCGGCGGCGTGCTCGGCGAGCCACTCGACCGCGAGGGCGCCGATCACGGCCGCCACGAGCGCCGACACGAGCAGCGGCGCGGACCAGCCGGTCGCGCTCCCGACGAGCAGCCCGCCGGCGACGCCCGCGAAGGCCGTGTGCGCCAGCGTCTCGCCGATCAGCGCCATCTCCCGATGGACGATGAAGATCCCCACGAGCGGGCCCACGATCCCGATCAGCGCGCCCGTGGCCAGCGAGTACCAGACGAACCGGAACCCGAACAGCTCCAGGCCCGTCACGGCGCCGACCGCGCGTCCGAGCAGGACGAGGTACGCCGCGAACCCGCCGCCCGGGAGGCCCAGCGACGCGAGCCCGTCGCTGACCATAAACGCCACGAGCAGGAGGACGGCGCCGGCGATGCCGACGACCGCTCCGTGCAACAGTCGACGCCGCGTGATGAGTCCGGTCATCTCAGGGATGGGTCCGGTCATCTCAGTGATGGTGGTGGACGACCGTCCCGGTCGCGCCGTATGCGCGCTCGAGCGCGTCGCTCTCGACGAACGATTCCGTGTCCCCGTGGTGGTACAGCTCGCGGTTGACGCAGGCGATCCGCTCGGCCCGGTCGGTGACCACGCCGATGTCGTGTTCGATCAGGACGATCGCGATCCCCTCGTCGTTGAGCTCGTCGAGGAGCCCGTAAAACCGGTCCCGCGACTCCGCGTCGACCCCGACGGTCGGCTCGTCGAGCGCGAGCAGGTCCGCCTCGGAGGCGAGCGCGCGGGCGATGTAGGCGCGCTGACGCTGCCCGCCCGAGAGGGCGTTGATGCGCCGGTCCCGAAGGTCGTCGACGTCGACCCGCGACATCGCGTCGCGGACGATCGTGCGGTCGTCGTCGGTGAGCCGTTCGGCGCCGCGGTGGGGATACCGTCCCATCTCGACGACCTCCTCGACGGTGACCGGCATCGTCGACCCCTTCTGTGTCGCCTGTTGGGCGACGTAGCCGATCCGGTGGCCGTCCTCGAACGCCGCGACCGGCTCGCCGAACAGCTCGACCGACCCCGAATCGGGCTCTTTGAGTCCCAACAGCAGGTGCAACAGCGTCGTCTTCCCGGAACCGTTCGGGCCGATCAGTCCGAGGAACTCGCCGGACTCCACCTCGAGGGTGACGTCCTCGATCGCGACGGTGTCGCCGTAACTGAAGGTGACGTTCCGGGCGGCGGCGACCGTGCTCATGCGTCGACCCCCAGCCCGGCCTGGAGAGCCGGCAGAGTGATCTCGGTCAGCTGCTCGACGTAGCCCCAGCCCCGGTCGTTCCACTCGGCGGTGGTGCCCTCGGCCGGCGAGACCTCCCGCACCTCGGAGGCGGTCGAATTGCGGACGATCGTGTTCGCGAGGTCGTTCGAGCCGAAGTGGTCGGCGAGGATCACGTCGATCCCCTCCCGGTCGACGAGGTCGATCGTCGCCGAGATCTCGTCCTGGTTCGGCTCCGCGTGCGGGGAGACCCCCTGCGGGGAGTGCACGGTGAAGTCGTACCGGTCCCCGAGATACCGGTAGGAGTTGTGTCCCGCGAGCACGACCGTCCCGTGGGTACGGTCGGCCAGTCCCTCCTCGAACGTCGCGTGGACGTCCTCGAGCCGGCTTCGGTAGGCCTCGGCGTTCGCGGCGTACACGTCGGCGTTGTCCGGATCCGCCGCCTCGAGCCCCGCCCGAACGTTCTCCACGCTTTGCGACGCGCGGACGGGGTCGGTCCAGTAGTGAGGATCCACCCCGGACCGGTCGGCCGCGGTCTCGTCAGTTCCGGTTTCACCGTGGTCGGCGGTCTCGTGGTCGGCGGTCTCGTGGTCGCCGTGGCCGTCAGTTTCGTGCTCCCCGTCGTGATCGTCGGTCCCGTGGCCATCGCCGCTTTCGTGTGCGTGATCCGCGTCCGCCGCGAGCAGCTCGATCCCGTCGAGGGCATCGACGAGCTCGACCCCGGGGTAGTCCCGCTCGATCGTGGCGGCCGCGTCCAGCGCCCAGCGCTGGAATCCCTCGACGTCGAGGTAGACGAACAGCTCGTGGGAGGCCACCTCGGTGGCGAGCTCCGGGCCGGCCTCGTAGGCGTGGCCCATCGTGCCCGTCGGGATCGGGTTCTCGACGGGGAACGTCTCGCCGCCGACGTGCCGCGCGAAGTCGTACAGCGTGAAGAAGGCGGCATACCCGCCCTTCTCGAGCGACCGCTCGCCGGCGATCCGCCGGAGCTGTCCGGTACAGCCGGCGGTGGCGGACGTCGCGAGCACGCCTGCGGTCCCCGCCAGGAGGTCCCGCCGTGTGTGAGTCATACGATCCGATAGGGCGTCCTCGCTTATGAGTGTTATTATATTGGAGTCTAGAATTAATAACAAACAGCACTGGCCGTACTGTTCAGATAATTTGGTTTTGGCAAGGCCTAGGCAAGTAACTATGTTTCGGCGGTTGCTTGATCGACGTAGCGAAATAGTTTATAAATTCATTTATTTGGTGTTTTAGTTCTTTGTAGATTTATTTGGTAGTGTTTAATTTCTGTATGTTTCATATTGGAATCGGAGGCAGTGTCGACGGAGTGCTTCTTGGATCACCGAGTTCTATCGATGAGAAATAGCGTGTCGTCGACAGTCGTGTGTCTCGTGTAATCCGCCAAAAAAGATCGATGAGAGACGAGATTTTGTGTTCTTCCAACCACCACGTAAAAGATTTCGTGTTTATCAGTGTTGACAGCAGCGTACAGCCAGTAGCGCTGGTTATCAATCTGAATTACAGTTCCATCGACCGCAACGTAATTCGAACTCTCCCCTTCAACCGGCTGTAGATCGGCTTTCTGTATCCAGTTGTGGACAGTCGATCGACAGCTCTCGACACCAATCTTTCAACCTTTGAGATAATATCTATAGATTATATTTTTTCAAAATAGAGTCGAATACCGGGATACATTGTCCACCGCAATGTCGCTTCTCTCTCCAAATTATGGCCCGAAGCAGTCGCTACTCCGCTGGGGCAGTTGATCTCGGGCATAGATTACTCAGAGGTTCAGTCACTTCAGCCTTCAATTCTAATCAGGTGCCATCGGTGTAAGGATATACGGCAGTGACGAATTCATCTGCACTTTGTGACGCTATGGAGTGTCAGTTAATTATCACATATGGAATAATATCTCGGCGATTTATTCGACTTTCAAATCAATACTGCTACCTACAGGTACATAGAACCCAGATGCGATTCGGTTAGGAGCGAGTCGGGAGTGCAATAGGGTTTTTCAACCGTTCAATGGACTGCATCTTTCTGTGTACACTATAAATAACAGGAATCATAAATACTGCGATAACTTGTATTGTCTGATTCGTTGTCAGCATTGCTGTCAACCCGACCACGATATAAATAGTTCTTAATAACACATTCACGGGGCGGTTGAATGACAAATAGGCGTTGATACCGTAGATAAGGCCAATTGATCCGAGTAGAACTAGCCCTGAGCTGGTCAGGGCAGAGAGGTCTACTGACGTGATCAAGATCTCAGGATGATAGACGAAGACGAACGGCAGAATGAACAGCGAAAATGCGATTTTCATTCCATAGTATGCAGTTTTTATGAACCCAGCGCCTGCGATTCCCGCGGCCACGGCCGACACGACCGCGATTGGGGGTGTGAGCCCGGCCAATATTGCGCCATAGAACACGAAAAAGTGTGCTGCAAGCTCCGGGACTCCAAATTGGTTGATGAGTGTGGGCGCGACCAAAAGGGCAACAATCGTGTAGGCTGCGACAGTCGGCATTCCGAGTCCCAAGATAATGGATAAAGCGAGGCTAAGAATTGCTCCCAATAGTAGAATACCGCCTGTCAAACCGATCATACGGAGGGAAATAGCGCCGGGAACACCGGTGGCGAGGAGAATCGTTACCACCCCGCCAATCGCCGCCATAATGATCGCGATCGGTGCGGTGGAGTACGCCGCTGACCGAAAGCCGTCAACGGTGTTTCGAAGCTCCTGCCCGAGAGTGGTGACAGGTTCTGTTTCAGTCGCTGGGTCGATCATCGTCTGGATAACAGGCAGGCTGACACCGAGAATCAGCATAGATATCGCGGTGTAAAGGGCCGACGTCATCACCGTCCACTGGAGAACTCCGAGTGTATAGACAAGAATCCCAAACGGAACGAGGAAACGTATGCCATCAAAGAAATAGTGGACTCTGGATTTGTTTTCGATTTCGGCGATGTCCACCACTGAGTCTCGGTCGAGCTCGTGCTTTCCGATGATGTGCGCAGCGATACCGATATTGAGGACGAGGATCAGAGCCGGGACGATTCCCGCAACGAGTATCGTCGTGTAGGAGATCCCGAGGATGGATGCCATTACGAAGGCCCCCGCACCCATAACCGGAGGAAGAACTTGTCCCGAAGTCGACGCTACTGACTCGATTGCAGCGGCAATCTCGGGCCTCACTCCATTACGTTTCATTAGAGGAATAGTGATAGAACCGGTCATACTGGCGTTCGCCGTTTGACTCCCGTTTATCGAGCCGATGATAGCACTTGAAATGACGGCTGTCTGAACAACACCAGAATCAATATATTTATTTGTCTTACCAGCAAAGTTGAATATAACGTCGAAGACGCCGTAACTATTGAGGAAGGCGGCATAGAGTAAGAAGAGAGCAATCCATGCTGCCGTCAATTCGTTCAGAAATCCGAAGAAACCGCTGATATCGAGAACGAGGAGCTGTAACAGTCGACGAAACGATAGGCCTCCGTGGCCGAGTGTTCCAGGCAGGTACTGACCAAAGTACCCGTATCCGACTCCAACCCCAATGATAACGAGAAAATGAGTTCCAAATTCACGGTGAACCAAGAATAAGAGGTTTAGAGTGAAGAAGGCGGCGAGGATATACTCATGACTGAGCGCGTAACCAACTCTGACTACCGACAGCTCATTGAAATTAGCTACAAGGTAGGCAGTTGTGGCAACTGTAATCGCGATTGACACTCCAAGAGAGGCAATTTTGACGATCCTCCATTCATCATCTTTGCCGACTTCTGCTATCTCTTTGAGAGCGTAGATGGACAGCATACCACCGAGGAAAATGATCCCATACTTGGCCTTGGGCATCATTTGGGTATGCGCGTAATAAATCACGGCTGTCCAGACAGCTAACGATAAAATCGTGATTAGGCCTCCTAACCGACTATCGAGGTCTGGGTCCATATGACTATCACACTCATCACCTGTGATAAAGATACCGGCGTTCACTAACTCCAATCTGCCAATAGACGGAGATTACGGACTGAGGTGTCTTTCCGTCTCTCCCTTCGCTCACTGATTCCACGGTCCACACCTAGGATACCCGATCACATTCGAAGGATGTATCACGAGAGTGCAGACGTGATCGGCATTTAGAAACTCGCTCTTGGATAGAAGATTGTTGGCCAGTTCTCAGCAGTCGCTGGAATTCACAGCGGGCAAGGGTGACCGCGTCATCAGACGAACGAAGTTACCAATCAAGACGTCCGTCTCGGAGCGTTGAGCCGTGAACCTGTTCCAGCAGGTTCGCTGGGGTAACGACGTCATTTGTGTTTACGCTGCCGTTCCAAATCCGTGATTCACGGCAGCTATCGAGCGTTTCAGCGGTATCTGTGAGAGAATTGCGACCGCACATTCAATTCCTGCTTGCAGACCACAAAGAAGAGTCGGTGACCGTCTATACTGATGGCTTTCGGGCGTACGATACACTCGATGAGGACGATGTGTTCGACCGCAAATACGTCGTCTATAGCGCGGTGAGTACGTTGACAGAGATGTACACGTGAACATCTGCGAACCACACCCCGCTGACGCGACGGCGGCTCTCGCCACATCGAGGTCTCTCCAAAGACAGGCTCACACCGGATCTCAGAGCGTTCCAACTCCGCCGCGAATTCTTCCGAGAACCAGCGAAAGAAGCGTTGAAAACCAACCCGAAACACTCTAACTCACAAACAATCTACGCGATAAAAGCGTAGAGACTTTACAGGACCGTATCAGTCTGACGAAAGTAACTCACCCAATCGTATCGCCAGCAATTCTCGGCCCCGTTCACGGTGTAAGGACAATTAACATTCAAGACCACCGACACTCACTCGCGTTCGGAGCAGACAGGATGGTCCATCGTTGCATAATGTCCTCTCGTACGTTATCAAGGCGAAAGAGAACGCCGTTCCGACGAACCTACTACGTGGATAACCTGGGATCAGTAAATGATATCCACGTCTTATCCATTAGGATGGTCGAAGTTCCCCATTTCCCCGAGATATCACTGTCGATCCAAATGATCCCTGAAACATAGGATTTCCAAGATTTGTTTTATTTTCAAGGAATTATCACCAAATTCCACGGTGAACACCTTTTGCAGAGACAAGGAGAGTCTGTTAGCTCTGTTCTGCGAATCTCTTCCGAGTGGAGCGTGGATTACGTGCTAACATCTCCGACTTTCCAGTCATCATTCCAGGCGTCATTCTCTTTTAAGAACGCTGCGGCACCGGGATGAATTGGCTGGTCAGGGAGGTACGATGCAGAGAACGTGTCCACCTCACCGTATGGTAGCGTATTGGAGTCGGCTTCTTCGACGGTATCCACGTGGTCGTGTAGGACACTGAGAATTTCGTGGACGACGTCCTTGGGTACCTCTGATCCGAATCTGAGTTGGCCGTCGAGGGACCAGCTCGTGACTTTGTCCGTTAGTTTTGTCACGTCTTGATCCCATCCATAGGGTTCGATCTCGACTTTACGAGCACCGCCGACATTGTCAACTGCCTTTTCGAATGTAGGACCCATCTCGATCGCGTAGACATCTGCGTTAACGTCGATCTGTTGCCCCCAAGAGACAAGCGATTTCCCATTGACGCCGTACGTGGCAAACGCATCAATACGGTCTTCAGCGATAGCACCGGGGACGTCACCAACGTCCACATTTACCGGCTGGATGTCGTTCCACATATCGGCTTCCTTCAGAATCGTCTCTGTGAGCAGCCGAGTACCGAAACCCGGTTGAATCGGGAAAACATTCTTTCCGGAAAGATCAGCGGTTGATTCAATCCCAGACCCTTCGACTGCGAGCCAATAAATCTGGATCGTTGTATAGCCCAGTCCCTGGTAGGGGAGGCTCTCTACGGGTTGATCATTGAATTTACCTGCTCCTTGGAAAGCCAAGTCGGCAGTGTTGTTGTCT
Source organism: Halopenitus persicus (assembly GCF_900107205.1). Classification (GTDB taxonomy): domain Archaea; phylum Halobacteriota; class Halobacteria; order Halobacteriales; family Haloferacaceae; genus Halopenitus; species Halopenitus persicus. The sequence continues at coordinate 214,327 of NZ_FNPC01000005.1, forward strand.
AGGGAAACCGCTGGAATATTACCCTTGTCGTATAAATAAGCGTTTGAAACCCACCCTTCTGTCTCCTGTACTGACATTCGTGCCTTTTCTGCGTGTTCATCAAGTGCACGCGAGACAGCTTGACAGAATTGGAAGGTATTTCCGCCGGACGAGCCCGCACCCATCGGCACAGTGTACTGCTCCTGTTCTGCCTCTCCGGTAGTTTCTGTACCGCCACTACTGTCTCCACTAGAGTCAGTTCCGCTTCCGTTACCGGAACTACCACCCATACACCCGGCCAATCCGAGCGATGCTGATGATACGCCCAGGTATTTCAGAATCTGACGTCGACTCGAATCGAGTTTGCTACTCTCTGCCATATTGCAATCATAGTACTCTGTAGGAGGTATTTAAAACTATCGCTCAACTGCTGATGGATGATCTGGAGTCTAAGATAGCAAATCGGTACACTTGTCGGCCTATTGAGGAACTACAAACGGAACTAAAATCTCTTCAAATACCGAATTTTCAGATGTGAAATTTATTATTGCAGACGGTATACACCCCGGTGTCTCAGAGATTCCGTTACAGAATTAGTTTTGTAATTGGATACTTTGGGAGCGGGAGGAGAGTGAGTTTGACACTAGTAGTCCCTCCGAAGGCATCAACGACTAACATACAAACGGGTTTTGGTACGGAAGCAATTTCAACTGGCTCAATCACCAATTCCGTCACCGCCTAGGGATACACAACGGCAACGGCACAAGCAAAATAGTACCTGATTCCACAAGAAGGGCAAGCGGAGCGTATCCGTTCTGCAAATACCGAAATATCTATTGAGAAAATATAGTCTAGGAAGAAATAGATTTTTACCTTTCGAGGAGAAACAATCTCTATGGGGCTATTTGACACGCCAAATCGGACTGTGAAAACCGCCGACACGGTTTTCGAGATGATTCGGTATCTCCGAGAATCAAACGGAGGCACTGTAACAGAGATCGCGGACGCACTCGACATCGCAGAGAGCACTGCCCACACGTATTTAGCAACCCTATTTGAACACGAATACGTTGTCAAAGATGGCTCCCGATATGGACTGAGTTTGAAGCCGCTCGACAACGGGATGGTGGTTCGAAACACTATGGACCTGACTACCGCAGCGCGCTCGGTCATTAATCAGGTTGCAGAGGAGACCGATGAAGTCGTTTGGATCGTAGTCGAGGAACACGGACGAGCGGTGTATTTGATGAAAAGTGTTGGCGAGAAAGCCGTCCAGACTCGCGGTCGTATAGGAAAACGCACGCCGTTACACGACATCGCCGCGGGCAAAGCCATCCTCGCGAATTTACCGATATCTCGCGTCGAGGCCATCATCAACCGTTACGGCCTCCCGGAGCGAACCGGAAGCACAATCACCAATCCCGACACGTTATTCGAGGAATTAGAGACTATTCGGGATCGTGGATTCGCGATGAACAGAGGTGAGACTATACAAACCGTCCATGCGGTTGCGAGCCCTATTTTAAAGAAGGACGAAGTCCAGGGTGCAATCGGGATTGCAGGCCCTAAAAATCGACTGAGCGGCGACCACTTTACCGAGACATTACCAAACGTGGTTTGCGAAGCGGCCGATACAATCGAGCTGGAACTTACTTACCATTAGTAAGACCAGAGTCCTTCTATCGCGCCGACTGCACCGACTTACACTGTTTTCCTGGACTCATACGGGATCTTACAGCGAGTAGTGAATTAAAGGACTCACTCGTTCGGCTTCGCCAATCGTTCACTATAGTCGACTAGAGGTGTGCACGAAGCCGTCCTTCTCGGACTATCAGGGAACCATCCCGGACACGCGGGCTGAAGAGCACAATAAATAAGCACCTCAACCCCAACCTATACGTATAGTAACTTTCAATGAAGTATTGTGGCAAATAGTGATACAATCAAGTGACACTGGTGTGTTCAGACGGCTCGTGGTTGAGTTTGACCCGGTTCCAGTCACGTTCAGGGCGTTGGTGGCGGTAAACCACACGAGCCTCGTTTTCGACAGCGACCAGTCCTGGGTCCGGAGTCCCAACGCGACGGGGAAATCCGCCCATCGCGTGGGTGAGAAGGTGACTGGTGGGACTGATAACCATACGCGACTCGATGTCAACCACTTTTCTCCTTGCAGGCTGCCCGTACGGGTGACAGAGACGACTCTTTCGGGCGGTGTGCGCCCGACGGATGCACAGCATTCAAAACAGTGATACAAGACGATTTCGATAATCAACTATGACTGAGAAACGATCGGAAACAGGGGATGGACCGGTTTTCGACTACACGTCATCTGCTCCTTGGGAACAGGTGATCCGAGCGTACGGTGACGTGACGGACGTAGACGAGGCGGTCAGAGAAATGGTAGCCGACGGCCTGTCGAAAGACGAAGCCTGGGAGGCCATCTGGGACTACGAAGTGAGGCGGTTCGAGCACGACCCAGCCTTCCGGACGTCCGTGCGGGATATCTATCGGACGGCGGGCGTCGACCTACTCTCTGTCACGCCGTGGACACACGACTCGTCCATATCGGAGCGTGCCGGCCAACGACGCGACCTCGCTCGGTGGCAGTCGCGGTTTGACTCAGCTGACTGGCTCCGCAAGGTGACCTCTCCTGAGCAGGCACGTCGGGTCGCGGCCGAGGACGACGTGGGCATCGTCCTGAACACGCAAAATGTCGACGGTGCCATCGACGGGTCGCTCGCGGACATCGATGTCCTCTACAACGAGGGCGTCCGCCTATTCCAACTCACCTATAACTACCAGAACCGGCTCGCGACCGGCTGTAACGACCCCGCCGAGGGCGGTCTTTCGAAGTTCGGGCGAGCCGCCGTCGACCGCATCAACGAGCTCGGGGGGATCGTAGATATCTCCCACTGCGGGAAACAGACGACCCTCGACACTATCGAGTATTCTGACAAACCTGTCGCAGTCACGCACGCGACCTGTCAGGCGGTCGCCCAGCACTACCGGGGGAAGACAGACCAGGAACTCGAGGCACTATCCGACGCGGACGGCTACATAGGCATCGTCACGCTTCCGTGGTTCATTGCGCCGGGTGTCGACGAACCGACGCTCGACATCTTCCTCGAGCACCTCGCCCACGCCGTCTCGATCGTAGGCGCCGACAACGTCGGCCTCGGAACAGACTTCTACCCGGCAGACTCGCTGTTTCCGCCGGAGCTGCTCGAGTACTACAAAGATCACATTGTTGAACTCGGGTTCGACCGCGAGAAGGTTGAGCAGCGTACCATTGCGGCCGGGATCGGTGAGTTCGAGACCTACGGAAACTGGCCCGTCGTCCGGCAGCGACTCGAAGAGCGGTTCCCCGAAGCCGCTGAGGGCATCCTTGGAGAGAACTTCCTTGACTTCTGGGAGCGCTCACAGGGGAATGCGACAGATGGGTGGTGACCGTCAGCGGGCGGGTGTCACTGCCAGTCTCTCCGAGATCGACGCTGCACCGATCACGAATTCTGACAAAAGATACCGACCGCCTCGTCCGGTGGTTAGTTCATACGGTGATAAAGGTACTACAGCAACGATCTGAACGGGATGGCGGTGTGCGAGACGCTCGACGGCGATCACCCGCTCGGAAAGGGCGTACACGGTCTAGGTTCTCACCATCAACCTGCTGCGGGTTTTCGGGTGCGACCTCGCATTCCCACCGAGGGGACCGCGGCAACACCGGCGCATTCAAGCCATCCTCGACGATCAAAAAGAGGAGCACCAGCGGGCTTATGGGTCGTTTACTTCGTTGATTCGTCAGGACGCCGACCAACCGATCGCTCGCGATGACAGTCGGGACGGGTTCCGATCCCGTCGCAGACGGACACCCGTCGAGGCGAAATATATAATACGTCACGAATGGAGCACAGTACACTACCAACGAATGGCCACGACACTGTACTCGAAAGATGACGTGCAGAGACGCATCGATCTCAAGAACGCTCTTGAAGTTGTCGAGCGAACTTACGCCGAGACCGCACGCAACAAGGTACTGAACCCGCCGAAGCTAACGATGCACCTCGGCGACGACGGCGGCTGGCCGGATATGAACGCGTTCTCAATCAATATGCCGGCGTACGTAGACTGGCTTGGCGTCGCGGGGACGAAGTGGGCCGTCGCAACCTGGGACGCCGACGGTGAGATGCCGATTAGTTCGCGGGTCCTCCTGTTCGATCTTGAACGCGGCGAGTTCAAGTCAGTTATGGAGGGGATGTACCTCACTGGCGTGCGGACCGCACTTCAGTCGGTCGTAGGGTTGAAACACCTCGCACCGACTACCCCGCGGTCGATCGGCGTTCTGGGCGCCGGCTTCCAAGCCGAGTTCCAACTCCGCACTGTTGATCGCCTCACCGGCGTCGACTGGTTTAGACTCTTCGACGTCGACGGAAACCGGGCCCGCACCCTCGCCGCGAGGCTCCGCCCAAAGCTAGAGGCCAAACTCACTGTCAGCGACGATCCCGAAGAGGCTGTCGGTAGCGACGCCGTCCTGACAGTCACGAACTCGAAGACCCCCGTGCTGGAGGAGGCGTGGCTCGCCGACGATGTTTTCATCGTCGGCCTCGGCTCGTACCGCGAACTCCCCGACGAGTCGATCCGAGCGGCCGACCATATCGTCGTCGATGACGTTAGTTCGTGCCTCCAGCGCGGCGTCCTCTCAGATATGGCCGACCGCGGCGACCTGACGCGGAACGACGTGGACGCGACTATCGGCGAGGTGCTCGTCGATGACTACACAAGCTCCGTCGGGGCTGACCACCGTGTCCTGTTCGTTCCGATCGGTATGGGATCGCTCGACGTCGCGCTCGCTGAACACGTCCAGGAGGGCAAGAGCGAGCGACGCGTCGGAACTGAGTTCGCGTTCGAGTAACGGATATATCGGATGTACCGTCAGCGGTGGCACCCGGTCCAAGCAGTGAGGACAGGGAGAGTTGTCCGCGAGACGAGTTATCACGACCGAGGCGGCATCACCTACATCACATTCGATCCGCCTCTAAGTCTCTACGGAAATTCGACGACTGTGACGAACAACGCGGTGTTTGCACGAACTTTGATGCATTTCACCGGCAGGACATCCACACATTTTCACCTAGTTCGTTCGTGACAACACCACGAGCATCTCACCTGGTCGCGTTAAGTTTGGCGTGGGTCGTAGTAGACTGCGACGGCTTCGAGCCAGTTTTAAGCTGTTTCTACCGAGACATTGCTAAAACTATTTGCAAACAGTGATGTTTGATGTTCTATTTTCCAAAATATATGTTCAATAACGTTTTGATTTCAATAGCGAATCACCCAAACTCGATAACCGTCTTTAGCGAGATAACCTGCATCATCGACGAGAGGTTCGACGTCAACAAGCTGGTAGCGTTGATGAAGCTCGATAAAAAAAAACCATTGTGTCGTCTGTTTCGTTGTGGTTGGGTAGAGCCTAAGATGAAGAATTTCGTTGGTAGATGTAGCAACCGCGTCGTACAGCCGGAATGGCTGGCCGTGAAGACGGAGCGTCTTTTCATCAACCGCAAGTTGATCCTCAGATACGGTCGAGATCGGCTGTAGGTCAGCTTTATGAATCTAATCATAAACAGCAATGTGGCTCCGATTGATCCTATATTTCTAAATACTATCATACCCATTAAATTTGTATATTTAAATTGATATTATATTCCTATTTCAATTGGCTATCGTGGCGTCCGATCTCGCACCACAAACGACAAATCAATCCACGCAATACGTTCGCTAAGGCGTTCGATTTCGACCATAAACACTCTGAATTCAAGTGTCTCATCCTCTAACTTAACGCGGCATTGTTCAGAGTAGCTGATTGAAGCAGACGTCGAATGCTTGAAGCAACGTTTCTGCTGTGTTCCGATCAGCGTGTCTGAAGTGGTTGGCGAAGGCTGCAGTTCGATGTTTCAGTCGTTTAAAGACGTGTTCGACGGTATTCCGATTCCCGTAGATGACGTGTTGGAATCGGTGTAAGTGACGGTGGCAGGCCGCCTGCAGCCAGGGTGCGCCATCGACCAGAAAGATCGCGTCGTCAATGAGATGGTTCTTTTGGAGTTCCGCGAGGAAAATCTCGGTCAGCGCAGACGTCCGGGTTGAAAATAGTCGCACGTGCAGCAGGCGACTCGAGTCAGGATCAGTTGCAGCAAACAACCAGTAGCGCTGGTCATTCACTCGGATTACGTTTCGTTAACCGCGACGCAATTCGGGCTGTGGCTCTCTACAGGCTGTAGGGTAGCCTTCTGAATCCAGTTGTGAACGGTAGAGCGACAGTGCTCGACACTCAACCAGCAGGACTGAAACGGTATCTGACAGCGATAGTCCAGCCAAATGCAGTTCGATACCGAGCTTCATAGCTGACTCGAGTGTCACCTTTCGCTCCACAAACTCTCGCCCCGGGAAGCCACTACACTCGGTGAGGCGGCGGGTTTCTGGCATAGGCACCAAAAAACTACGTCCGCTTCACTTTTCGATATTATTTGAACAGTGTCGCAATAGTAATATCAACGCCGTCGATTCCGGCTTTCCCCGACGAAGTATCCGACGTCGACGGGAGCGAACCTGACTGCAGTCACGTCAGCGCATCCGCGACCGTCCCGGTCGCATCCGGCACGGTCCCCGCGAGGATATCGATCCACCGATACTCCGCGTAGGCGTCGGCGATCGGTTGCAGAACCGACGCTGACGGGTCCGCTTCGACGCCCCTTTCGGTCGCGTCGGCGAGGATCTCGTCCGGGCGATCGAGGTCCTCGACGAGGCGGCGAGCCAGCCACCGATTCAAGGGTGCGTCGGAGGACGCGAGCGACTCGATCGCGTCGATCGCGTCAGTCCGCGCCGACCGTATCTCGGCGCCGTCGTCCGGCAGGAACGGGTCGTCGGCCGCCAGGCGTTCGCCCAGCACGTCGAACGCGTCGAGGTACGCGAGGGTCCGGTGGGTCCGCCGCAGCCGGGTCGCCGGATGGGTCGCGGAAAAGCCCGGCAGCGCGATCGGGTCGAACCGGGCCTCGTCGAAGAACTCGCCCATCCGCCGCGAGAGGAGCCGGACGCTCGGCGCGTCCCGCGGCAGCGAGGACTCCTCGCGGTACACGTCCGAATCCGGGTAGCGGATCGGGTGTTCGAGCTCCTCGGACGCGTCGGCCCCGTGGAGATCGAGGAGACGCTCCTCGATCCGCGGCGCGAGGGCCTCGAGGGCGTCGACGATGGCCGATTCGACCGTTGCAGCCGGAACGCCGTCGGCAACCGCGGGCAGCGCGACGTACCGGCGCCGGAGGTGGCGACCGGCGTCGATCCGTGCCTGCACCGTCTCGACGTCGCCGACGGCCGACCCGGTTCGAAGCGGGTTCGCCCGCTCCTCGATCGCGTCGACGCCGCCGACCAGCGTCGACCGCCGCGCCACGTCGAGCCAGCGCTCGATCGCCCCGTAGACGGCGGTCCCCTCCTGGACGGTCCGTGCCGGCCCCGGAAGCGCCCCGCCGAACGACTCGATCGTCTCGAGGGTCGCGTCCACCGACCGCGTCACGTCACGTGGCGCCCCGCGTTCGGCGACGGCCGCCCACGTTCCGACCGCGTTCGCGGCGTGTCCCCGGGCGGTCACGAGCCGGTCCGCGACCGAAAGCGCGGGCGGCGACGCTCGGCGGTCGCGCAGTTTCTCGTGGGCGGCCAGCGCCGAGCGAGCCGCGGCACGCTCCTCGCGGATCCGGCTCCGGATCGCGCCGTTCGGCAGCGTTTCGGCCGACAGCGGCTCGGGGATCGGAGCCAGGAGAGCCCGAACCCGGCCCCGAAACCGTTCGGCGACGGTCGGATCGAACGGAACCGGAACGATCGCGGGCCGGGCGGGCGGCGACGACTCCCGGACCGACTCCAGTCCGGTCGGGTCGAACGTCGGCGGATCGTCCCAGACGGACCGGTCCGAACGGTCGGTACAGCCGGCGAGCGAGACGGAGCCGGCGGCACAGACGGCCCCGATCGCCGCGGTCCCGATCCCCGAGAGTACGGAGCGACGTGATCGGTTCGGCGGAGTCACGATCCGTCACCCCCGTCGGAGGCGTCGGACGCAGTGGCCGTAGTGGACGCGTTTGACGTGTCCGATGCAGTTGACGTTCCCACGGTCACGGTCGCCGAGTCAGTCGGCTGGTCGTCCGTCGATCCGATGTCAGTCGAGCCGGCGTCAGTCGGGTCGACGACGGTTGGGGATCCCTCGACGGTGGCGTTCGCGTCGATGCGGTCGTACCTCGTGTCGACGTTCCGGCACGGGGACCGGCCGCTGGCGCCGGAGCCGGACAACGCCGTGGGAGAGCGAAAGGTCACCGGCAGCCGGATGAACAGCCCGACGGCGTCCCACGCGTCGGCCGTACACGCCCGGTCGGGGGGCCTGAGCTCGCGGCAGTACTCGAACTCGACGTGGTCCCGCTCCCAGGAGACCGAGTGGATCCGAAACCGCTCGCAGGATTCGATCCCGAACGTCCTGAAGAACACCGACTGCGTCTCGAAGTCGGTCGCCTCGAGGAACGACCGGGCCGACGCGGCCGCGTCGGCGGGGACGCCGTCGGCGAACGCGAGTTCGGGAACGCGGTCGGCGTCGACGATGAGTTCCCGGCTGATGGCCCCGGGAACGGCGCCGACGGGCGGTCCGCTCGCGGCGGGTCCCGAATTCGGCTCGCCTCGGGCTCCGGTTCCGGTTCGGGTTCCGTTCCCGGTTCCGGTTTCGCTCCCGTTCCCGTTTCCACTCCCGGTCGACGGCGTTCCGGTGGCGTCCGCCTCGCGGAGGACGGACCGTCCGCCGGGGTTTCTGGGCTTTCGAACGGGCGGGTCGGTCTCGGTCCCGGAGCTCGGGTTCGGGCCGGCGGGACGGTCGGACGTCGATCCGGAATCGGCGGCGTCGAGACAGCCGGCTGTCCCGACCCCGAGCGCGATCCCGGAGAGGGCGGTTCGGAGGAGGCGGCGTCGCGACGGGGACATACCGGCGGAGTTCGACGGGAGAGCGGCAAAGGGCTTGCGCTTCCCGCACCGTCCAACCCACGGGACCGACGGGACCGAGGGACTGGCCGCGCCGTTCCGGCATCGATTTCAACCGGCCGACCGTAGCCTCCGGATCGATGCCGACGCAGCCCTCCACATCGCGATCGGCGACGACACCAGCGGCGGCGACGGGAGCATCGACGGCGACGGGAGCATCGGCGGCGACAGCCGACGTCTCGACCGTCTCCGTCGACGACGGCCGGACGATCGCGTACGCCGAGTACGGCGATCCGGACGGGGACCCCGTCCTGTTCTTCCACGGAACGCCCGGGTCACGCCTGCTGGCCGGGCTCCTCGAGCCGGCAGCCACGGAGCACGGCGTTCGGCTCGTCGCGCACGACAGGCCCGGATACGGTCGGTCGGACCCGCAACCCGACCGGACGGTGCGCGACGCCGGGGCGAACGCGGCCGCGGTGCTCGACGCCGCCGAGATCGAGACCGCGGGACTCGCCGGGTTCTCCGGCGGGAGCGCGCACGCGCTCGCGACCGCCGCCCTCCACCCCGATCGGGTCGACCGGGTGGACGTCATCGCCGGGATCGCGCCGCCGGAGTTCGCCGAGTCGACGGCACGTGCGCCCCGGCTACTTGCGGGGATGGCGCGGCGGGCACCGTCGGTGCTCGGCTCGGTCCTCCGGGCGGACGCGTGGGTCGCCGAGCGGCGGTCCCCGTCCGCCGCGGTCTCGCGGTATACGTCCGACGCCGTCGACGAGACGGTTCCAGACGACGTGGCGACGGTCGTGAAGGCCGACCTCCTCGAGGCGGTCGCTCGCTCCCGGTCGGGGGCCGTGACCGAGTTCCGGACGACCGCCGCCGAGTGGGGGATCCCCCTCGAGACGCTCTCGAAGGCGGCCATCGACGTGCGGTTCCACCACGGTGACGTGGACGCGAACGCGCCGCTGGCCGACGTTCGTCGGTTCGTGGCGGCGATTCCGACCGCCGAGCTGCGAGTGCTCGAGGGCGCCGACCACCTCCGGACGCTCACGCGGGCGGGGCCGACCGCGCTGCGCGAGCGGACGGAGTGACCGGCCGGTTTTTCGGACGCAACCGTCGGCCGGGACCGCCGTCACTCCGTGAGGTCGACCACGGTCGCTCCCGAGATGGCGACCAGCCGCTCCGGATCGACCGGCCAGACGGCGGTGGGCGTGCCCGCGGCGGCCCAGACGACGTCGAACTCCCGAAGGGTCGGATCCAGCACGACCGGGAGATCGGCGTCGTGGCAGATCGGCGGGACGCCCCCGATGCTCCAGCCGACGATCTCGCGGACGCGATCGGCGTCCGCCATCGCCGCGTCCGCCGCGTCGAACCGGTCCGCCACCGCGGCCAGATCGACGCGGTTCGCGCCGCTGGTGACCGCAACGACGAGATCCTCGTCGGCCGGCGAAGCAGCCGTCCCGCGATCCGGGGTCGATGAGTCGAGCTGGACCACGATGCTCGAGGCGATCTGCGCCGTTGCACAGCCGATCGCGTCGGCGGCGTCAGCCGCCGTCTTCGTTCCCTCGGGAAACTCGGTGGGCGCGACCTCGAGGTCGTGCTCGGCGGCGGCACGCTCGGCGAACTCGCTCGCGCGTGGATGCATATCCGGCCGGTCGGCTGGCCAGGATATAAAGGGAGGTCTCGGTCGAGGTGGTCGATATATAAACGACGGTTTCGGTCGGGTCGGTCTCGATCGGACCGACTGCAGTCGGTCCGGTTAGTGCGAGTGGCCGAGCGCGTCCTCGAGCGACTGGCCGAAGCGCTCCTCGAACAGCTCCTCGGCGGTCTCGTTGATCTCGCGGATGTCCTCGGGGACCTCGCCCTCGGCGTGGTGGGCGAAGGCGTGGGCCTGCTGTGCCATCACCTGTACCAACACGTCGGTCACGACGCGGGTCGGCTGCTCGCCCTGGTCGGCCATTAGGTCGACGAGCCCCGCGGGGAGCTCGACCGTGTCCTCGTCGCCGTCCGGTCCGGTTACCGTGTACGTCTCGGTGGCTGCCATACGCGTACCTGGCCGGCGGCACGTAAGGGTCTGTGGATGTCCGGTCGGGATCGATGAGTCGAGATGCTCCACTGCCGGATACGGAAACCGATCCGCCGGGCATCGACCGCTCCTCGTCAGTGCTCCCGCAGGAACCGTTCCGCGGCGTCGGCGACGATCGATTTCCCCGTTTTCACGTCGCTCCAGGCGATCCGCTCGTCGGGTTGGTGGGCGGTCGCGAGATCCCCGGGGCCGAAGACGACCGCCGGGATCCCGGCGTCGATGAAGTGGCGCGCGTCCGTTCCGCCGGTGAACCCTTCGACCGGAGCCTCGACCCCGTGGTCGGCGGCGGCCGACCGGACGGCCTCCACGATCGGCTCCTCCGGGTCGATCTCCGACCCCTCGAACTGCACCGAGAACCGCTCGAACTCGGGCGGGTGCTCGCGCAGCCACTCGTCGTCATCGACGACCGCCTGCAGCCGCTCGCGGAACTCGGCCTCGACCTCGGCGACCGTCTCGTGGGGCGCGACGCCGATCCGGATCTCCGCGGTGAGCTCGGCCGGCACGCTCGAGGCCCAGTTTCCGGCCTCCACCGTCCCGAAGTTGACCGGCCACGGCGTCTCGTAGTCCGCATACAGGGGATGGGTGACCCGGTCACAGCGCTCCGCTTCGAGATCCGCGAACGCGTGCCGGATCCGCTCGAAGTGGGGCAACACCGACTCGCCCTCCCAGGCCTGGGCGGCGTGTGCCGACTTGCCGAAGATGCGCAGCCGCATCATCAGGGACCCCTCCGCGGCGACGACCGCGTCGAACCCGCTCGGCTCGGTGACGATCGCGGCGTCGCGCTCGAAGGGATAGGGGTTCCGCCGGGCGGCGACGGCCGCGCCGATCCCGCCCTCCTCCTCGCCGGCCACGCTCTCGACCACGATCCGGCCGTTCAGATCCCCGGACTCGGCGGCGCGGTCCGCGACCGCGCGCGCCGCGAAGACGTTCAACGCCAGGCCGCTCTTCATGTCGAGCACCCCGCGGCCGTAGAGCGTGTCCCCGTCCGCCCGGACCGTGAACGGGTCGCTCGTCCAGTCGGCCTCGGTGACCGGGACCACGTCCGCGTGGCCGTTCAGGACGACCGTCGGACCGGCGTCAGGGTCGCCGAGCTCGAGGACGCCGGCGACGCTCGGGCGGTCCGCGAGGTCCAGCGTCTCGACGTCGGGGAACGACTCGTGGGCCGCCAGAATTTCAGGGTCGGGGTCCCACTCGTAGGTCTCGAACCCGAGCGACTCCAGTTTCTCGGCGATCCACCGCTGTACCTCCCCCTCCTCGCCGGGGAGGCTCGGGTACGAGACGAGCGTCTCGATCGTCTCTCGCAGATCCTCGTGGGGGTCCCGCATCGCGTAGCGATTTAAAAGCACGCACGATAACCGTTTCGACGGGTGGACGCAGGAGACCGTAGCAGTGACGGGACGGTCGGACGAGGGCCGGGACGAGGCACGAACCCCCTTAAATAGCGTGGCCGAGTAGGACGACGCATGCAACGAGAGACGGCCGAGCCGAGCGTGGGTCAGTTGCCGGGCCCGAAGGCGAGCGAGTGGGTCGAGTTCCATCGGGAGTCCGCGGCCCCGAGCACGTACGTGTACGACTTCGTGTGGGACGTCACCGAGGACGCGGTCGGCCCCTTCTGCACCGACCCCGACGGGAACGTCCTCCTGGATTTCACCAGCCACGTCGCCGCCGCGCCGCTCGGGTACAACAACCCGCTGATCATGGACGAGCTCCGCGAGTTCGACCTCGTCGACCCGCTGAAGATCGCGGGCCAGGACTTCTACGTCAGCACCGGCGGGTCGCCCGACGACGCCGACCTTCCGGGGCCGGCTCACCTGATGGACCGACTCGTGGAGCTCACCGACCACTACGGGATGGACACGGTCTTCCTCTCGAACTCGGGCGCGGAGGCGGTCGAGAACGCGATGAAGGTCTGTTACGACCACTGCGCGAACCCGAAATACGGGATCACCTTCGAGGGCGCCTTCCACGGACGGACCCTCGGCGCCCTGTCGCTGAACCGGTCGAAGTCGGTCCACCGGCGGTCGTTCCCGGAGATCAGCGGGATCCACGACGTCCCGCATAGCCTCGCGGGCGTGCAGCGCCTCCGTGAAAAACTCGATCCCGAAACCGGCCACATCCCGGCCGACCAGGTCGCGTACCTGATCCTGGAGCCGGTGCAGGGCGAGGGCGGCTACCGCGTTCCGAGCGCGGAGTTCATGGCGGCGGTGAACGACCTCTGTGCCGACCACGACATCCCGATCATCGCCGACGAGATCCAGTCCGGGCTCGGCCGGACCGGGCGGATGTGGGCGTCCGACCACTACGCGTTCGAGCCCGACGTGATCACGAGCGCGAAGGGGCTCCGCGTCGGCGCCACGGTCTCCCGGTCCGAGATCTTCCCCGAGGAGCCGGCGCGGATCTCCTCGACGTGGGGCGCGGGCGACGTCATCGCGTCGATCCAGGGGGCGGTCACCCTCGGCGTGATCCGGGAGCACGACCTGCTCGACCACGCCGAGCGGATGGGCGACCGATTCCTCGAGCAGCTCGAGGAGCTGCGGGCCGCCCATCCCGACGCGGTGGTGGACGCGCGCGGGCTCGGGCTGATGACCGCCATCGAGTTCGACACCAAACAGCGACGCGAGGACGTCATCGACGCGGCGCTCCGGCGCGGGCTGCTCACGCTTGGCTGCGGCCACAAGACGCTCCGACTCCTGCCGCCGCTGGACGTTCGCGAGCGCGAGCTCGACATCGCCGTGGACCTCCTCGGGGACGCGATCGCCGAGGTCGCCGCCTCCTCGTAGACGGCCGGCATCGAGAAAGACGGTCGGCTCCCGATCACTCGCCGACGGCGTCCGCGATGAGTTCCTCGAACGCGTCCGCCGTGATCCCGTATCGGGTGTAGCCGTCCCGCGTTCGCTCGCGGTCGATCGTCGCGACGCGCGTTCCGTCGACCCGGATCTCCCAGGGATCGCCCTCCCGAACGTCGACGCCGAGCAGCCGGATGTCGACGTCGTGGGTCGCCTCGAGGCGGGAGACGACCGGGGGAACGAGCGCGCCGTCCGCGAACCGCGGCGGCGCGTACGCGGGACCCGGACGCGACCGAAACGCTTCGACCGCCGCCGACCACCAGGCCGGCAGCTCAGCGAGGTCGACGTCCGCGTACGGGTCGGACTCGTGGACGTCGATCCGAGATTCTATCATATATCCATTATTTATGATATCATCCGACTTACTTTTAAAGGCTTAAAACTCCACGTAGACCGTTCCGTCCTCGACGTATGCCTCGTAAACGGGGAGCCGATACTTGTCGCTGGCCGTGTGGCGGCCATCGGTGACGTCGAACTCCCAGCCGTGCCAGGGACACGCGACGATCCCGCCGTCCCGTTCCCAGATCAGCTCGTCGTCGCCGTCGACGGCCAGGGTGCCGCTCAACAGCCCCTCGCAGGCCGGCCCACCCTGGTGGGGACAGTAGTTCGAGAGCGCGTGGTACTCGCCGTTCGTGTGGAAGACCGCGATCTCGCGGCCGTCGATCGCGGTGACGATGCGGTCGCCCTCCGGCAGTTCGTCGGCGTCGGCGACGCGGTGGCGATCGTCGCGATCGGAGTCGGTCGTGTCCGCCGTGGACGTGGAGGTGTGCTCCGACATGTTCACGGGAAGGGGTAGACGTCGGCTGCGGTCTCGCCGTAGACGTTCCGGAGCGCCTGGCCGTCGAACTCCGACCGGAGGATCCGCAACAGCGCGTCGGTGTTGTCGAAGTCGAAGTGCGGGTAATCCGAGGAGAACATCAGGTTCTCGTCCCCGTCGAAGAGCCGCATTACGCTGTTGAGGTAGGCCGGATCGTCGGCGCCCTCGACCGGCTGGCTCGTGAGGTAGAACTGGTCGTCGAGGTACTCGCTGGGGAGCTTCTCGAGCAGCGGCGCGTCCCACTTCGCGCCCATGTAGTCGTGGTCCATCCGGCGCATAAAGTAGGGATACCAGCCGAGCCCGGACTCCTGAACGATGAACTCGAGGTCGGGGAACCGTTCGGGGACGCCCTGGGTCAGCATGTCCGCGAGGTTCGTCTGGTGCATCATGTTGTGCGACGTCGCGTGCACCGGCAGCGCCCGCGTCATCGACTTCCACGTCGAGGGGAACCGGGTCATCATCGTGCCGCCGGCGTTGTGCATCTTGATCGGGAGGCCGGCGCGCTCACAGGCCTCGTAGATGGGGTAATACCGCTCGTTTCCGAGCGTGGGGTCGACCGAGCCGCTCGGGATCATCACGGCGACGATCCCGTCCTCGTCGGCCCGGCGATCGACCTCCTCGGCCGCCTTGACGGGCTTTTGTGGCGCGACGACCGCCGCCCCGTGGATGCCCTCGTCCGTGTCGATGATCTCGTCGAGCAGCCAGTTGTTGTAGGCGGTCGCGAGTCCGGCGGCGAGGTCGTCGTGGTGGACCGCCCCCAGATAGAGGTTCTGAGTCGGCGTGGCGATCGCCTTGTCCCAGCCGATGAGGTCCCGACCCTCGAGGATGTCCTCACGCGTGCGGACCGTCTCGGAGTCGGCCTTCCCCATCGTCACGGAGTAGACCATCCCGTGGGCGGGGTAGACCCGGCCGAGGTAGCCGTAGTCGTCGCCGCCGCTCGCGGTGAGCATCTCGTCGAACGGGCTCTCGAGGTACGGAAAGATGTCCTCCTGTCGTTCCGTCAGGTGGAAGTCCGTGTCGACGATGGTTCCGAGATCGTCGAGGGACCGAACCTGGTCGGGTGTTGCCGAAGCCATCGATCGATCCGTCGGCGGATGCGTATTTATATCCGGATTCGATTAGGGATCGGGAAACGACGACGGAGGCCATTAGACGGCCGGAATCGGGCGTTCGATCCGGACGCAGTGACCGGAAAGACGGGTGAGCAGCACGAGCACGTTCCCGCCGCGTTCGGGCAGAATCACGCGGTCCGCCACCGAATTCGTACTCGGTGAGGAAACGGATAGCGATATCGTTTCCCGATCGGAAATCTTTACCGATCCCTCACGAAATACCGGATACCGATGAGCGAGTGGAAGCCAGGCGGTATCGACCCGGAATCCGGCGAGACGACGATCGGGAGCATTGACACGTCGTTCGCCATCGTGACAGCCCTCCGGGAACGAAACGGCGCCGGCGTCACGGAGCTGGCCGAGGAGACGGGGCTCTCGAAGAGTTCGGTCCACAAGCATCTCCGGTCGCTGGCGAAACACGACTTCGTGGTCAAGGACGGCGACGAGTACGCGCTCGGACTACGCTACCTCGATCTCGGTGCCCACGTCCGGTCGCGAGTGCCCGGGTCGGCGAAGATCAAACACAAGCTGCGCGAGCTGGCCGACGAGACCGGCGAGAGCGCGCAGTTCGCGGTCGAGGAGCGCGGCCACGCGGTGGTGTTATACCGCGAGGTGAGCCACGGCGGCGTCTACTCCCGGGGTCGGGTCGGTCGCCGGTTCCACCCCCATCAGACCGCCGCTGGCAAGGCGATCCTCGCGCGCCGGTCCGACCAGTGGATCGAGGAGCTGATCGACCGCCAGGGATTGCCCGCGGCCACGCCGCACACGATCACCGACCGCGAGGAGCTGCTCGAGGAGATCCGCGAGACCCGCGAGCGCGGCGTGGCGTTCAACAGCGAGGAGAGCACCGAGGGCCTTCGGGCGGTCGCGGTTCCGGTGACCGCCCCCGACGGGGACGTGCTCGGCGCCTTCGCGGTCGCGGGACCGACCCATCGGATCAACGGCGACCGGTTCGAGACCGAGATCCCGGACCTCCTCCGGAGCGTCGTCAACGAGCTCGAGTTGAATCTGGCGCACTCGTGACCTCTCAATATAGATATATTATATTTGAATTTTTATATACCATATTCTCAATATTTATAAACGACCACAGTCGTTCGACGTCGAGTAGCGATATCGATGTTTGACGCCAAGTAATGACGTCGATGATCGGTTCCGCATAGCGACGTCGATCGACGGGGACGCGAGCGCTCCGTCGACCCGCCACACGAGCGAATTCCTTTAACCGTTGCCGCCGAAATCGGTGGTAACCGATGGAGCTACTCGTCGTGGGTGCCGGGGAGATGGGACGGTGGATCGCGGACACGGTTTCGTCCGCGGACGCGATCGCGGATCCGGCCGTCTCGTTCACCGACCTCGACGCCGACCGCGCACGCGACGCCGCCGTGGGGCGGGAGGCGCGAGCCCTCGAGGCGTCGACGGCGACGGCGAACCGCTTCGAGGTCGTCTGTCTCGCCGTGCCGATCTCCGCGGTCGCGGACGCGGTGGCGGCCTATGCCGACGTCGCCGACGCGGCGATGATCGACGTCTCCGGCGCGATGGAAGCCCCGATCGCGGCGATGCGCGACCACCTCGACTCGGACGTCGAACGCGCCAGCCTCCACCCGCTCTTCGCGCCGCCCCGCGTGCCGGGGAACGTGGCGGCCGTCGTCGACCGGGATGGACCGCGCGTGACGGCCGTGATCGAGGCGATCGAGGCCGGCGGGAACGACGTCTTCGAGACCACGGCCGCCGAACACGACGAGGCGATGGAGACCGTGCAGGCGGGCGCCCACGCCGCCATCCTGGCGTGGCGGCTGGCGGGCGCGGACGTCCGCGAGGAGTTTCACACCCCGGTCTCGGCCGGCCTCGACGACCTCGCCGACACCGTCACCGAGGGCGCACCCGAGGTCTACGCCGAGATCCAGGGCGCCTTCGACGGCGCCGAGGACGTCGCCGACGCCGCCGCCGCGATCGCCGAGGCCGACCCCGAGGCGTTCGCGGCCCTGTACGAGCGCGCCCGGGGCGAGGGAACGGAACGGGAGCGACACGAGTGATGCGGGCGATGCGATCGATGGGAATGACGACGATGACAGGAAGACACCACCGATGATCGACGAGCAGGTCGTCCGCGACAGCGCGAAGTATCTCAGGAACGTGCGCCCGATCGACCCCGAGGAGGTCGCGGACTACGTTTCGGGCGGCGCACATCCGGCGGTCGTTCGGCGGACGTTACGGGAGGCGGCCTACGACCTCGGGCTTCGCGAGCGCGAGGACGGAACCTTCGTCCCGGTCGATCCGGATCCGGTCCCCGATCCGGGATGGAACCCGGATTCGTTCCCCGAAGTCTACGCCGTCGCCCTGGAGGAGGAACTGGTCGACGAGTACGGGGCGAACTGGCACGTCGGGGAGTCCGGCGACGAGCTCCGGGCGGCGATCCGCCGGCTCAAACGCGACTACTACCACGAGAACGCGGTCGAGTACGACCGGACCGCGGCGCTCGGGTACGCGATCTACCACCTCCCCGATTACTACGCCGCGATCGGGTACGTCCTCGCCGACCTGATCGAGAACGGCCTGCTCGAGCGGCGGCTGCGCGTCCTCGACGTCGGCGCGGGCGTCGGGGGGCCGGCGCTGGGGCTTCACGACGTGCTGCCGGCGGACGCCGTCGTGGAATACACCGCGATCGAGCCGAGCCCGGCAGCCGACGTGCTGGAGACGATGCTCGGAGCGACCCGGCGAAACTTCCGGTCCACGATCCGGCGCGAAACCGCCGAGGAGTTCCTCGGACTCGACGGGGAGGACGCGAGCAGAAACGAGGACGCCGCCGAGAACCCCTACGACCTCGTCCTGTTCGGAAACGTCCTCTCGGAGCTCGACGATCCGGTCGCCGTGGTGACGGCGGCACTCGACGTCCTGGCCGACGACGGATCGGTCGTCGCGCTGGCGCCGGCCGACCGAAACACCGCCACCGGACTCCGGGAGATCGAACGCGCCGTCGTGAGCGGACCGTCGGAACCGGCCGAGGGGTCGGCCGCCGAGTCGGATGCTGAGTCGGCCGCCGAATCGGCTTCCGAACCGGCTTCCGAATCGTCGGATCGCGAGGTCACGGTCTACAGCCCCACGCTCCGTCTCTGGCCGGGCGCGAAGCCGGACGACCGCGGCTGGTCCTTCGACGTCCGTCCCGACCTCTCGGTGCCGCCGTTCCAGGCCCGCCTCGACGAGGCCGCCGCCCGCGGTCCAACCGACGAGCCGGGGGAGTTCGTCAACGTCGACGTCCAGTTCGCCTACGCGATCCTCCGAACCGACGGCAGGTGCCGCGTCGACGTCCGCGCTGACCCGGAGCGCCACCTCCGGATGGCCGACAGCGAGGCGCACGTCACCGACCGGGTCGACCTGCTGTGTGTCAAGCTGAGCCACGATCTGGCCGACGGCGGCAACCCCCTTTATAAGGTGAGCGACGGATCCGAGACCGTCGACCACTACGCCGTGTGTACGCGCGAGACCTCGCTGAACCGCGCCCTGCTGGAGGCGGACTACGGCGCCGTCCTCGCGGTTGAGAACGTGCTCGTGCTCTGGAACGACGACGAGGAAGCCTACAACCTCGTGGTCGACGACGGGACCGTGGTCGACCTCGTGGCGCCCTGACCTTCCGTCCGTGAGCGCCGGACTGATCCCGGCGTCGCGGATCACGATTGGAATCGGCGTCGCGGATCACGATGGGAATCGGCGTCCGCGATAGCCGCACGATCTGACGGGATGCGTGGTCCTTTAAGACGGAGTCCGCTTCGATCGGACATGTCCGGGACGCTGGCGTCGCTCTGGAAGCGGTATCGATCGGTGGGACTGATCTACCGGATCGCGGTCGCGTTCGTGATCGGGTCCGCGGCCGGGATCGTCTTCGGCGAGCGGATGACCGTCGTCCAGCCGCTCGGCGACCTGTTCCTCCGGCTGCTCAACATGCTCGTGGTCCCGATCATCGTCTTCACCCTGCTGACCGGGATCCGGCAGCTCTCGCCGGCGCGGCTCGGTCGGATCGGCGGCGCGACGGTCGCGCTGTACGCGATCACGACGACGGTCGCCGGCGTGATCGGCCTCGCGGTCGCGAACGTCATCCAGCCCGGACGCGGGGTGGAGTTCGTCGCCGGCGAGGCCGAGTCGCAGGCGCCGCCGTCGCTGACCGAGGTCGTCCTCGGGATCGTGCCGAACAACCCCGTGACGGCGATGGCCGAGGGCAACCTGCTGGGAACGGTCTTCTTCGCCATCGTCTTCGGGATCGCGTTGACCTACGTCCGCGCGAACAAGCCCGAGTACGCCGAGAGCGTCGACTCGCTGTTCGAGGCATTCGAGGTCGGCGCGGAGGCGATGTTCGTCGTCGTCCGCGGCGTGCTCGAGTACGGCGTTATCGGCGTCTTCGCGCTGATGGCGGCCGGGATCGGCACCGAGGGGATCGGCGTCTTCTCCTCGCTGGGCGAACTCGTGCTCGCGGTCGGGCTCGCGGTCCTCGTCCACATCGCGGTCACCTACCTCGGGCTGTTGATGACGGTCGTCTCGGACGTCTCGCCGCTCGCCTTCCTCAGGGGGTCCAAGGACGCGATGGTGACGGCCTTCGCGACCCGGTCCTCCAGCGGAACGCTGCCGGTGACGATGACGAACGCCGAGGAGGACCTCCGGATCGACGAGCGCGTCTACTCCTTCGCGCTGCCGGTCGGCGCGACCGCGAACATGGACGGCGCGGCGATCCGGCAGGCGATCACGGTCGTCTTCGCCGCCAACGTGGTCGGACAGCCGCTCGCGCTGACCGAGCAGGTCCTCGTGTTGATCGTCGCGGTGCTCATCAGCATCGGTACCGCCGGCGTTCCGGGCGCGGGGATCGTGATGCTCACCGTCGTGTTGACCCAGGTCGGCCTCCCGCTCACCGTGGTCGGGTTCGTCGCCGGCGTCGACCCGATCCTCGGCCGCATCGCCACGATGAACAACGTCACGGGCGACCTCGCGGTGGCGACGGTCGTCGGCAAGTGGAACGACGCGATCGACTTCACGACCGGCGTCTGGACCGACGGACCGGCCACCGTCGGCGACGCGGCGCCGACCGACGACTGACCGCTGACTGACCGGGCGATCGCCGTGCGGCTCTCGAACCGGAGCGATCGCCGTGCGGCTATCGGACCGAGACGATCGCTGTGGCTACTGACCAACCCCCTCTTGCTACTCGACCGTATCGGCCGACTCGACCGACTCGACGCCGCCGGCGATCGACCTGACCGCCGGGAACAGCGCGAGGGCGATCAGGATCTCCATCCCGCCGACGACGAGGAAGGCCGTCAGGTAGTCGAACCCTTCAGTGACGGTCCCGCCGACGAGAAAGCCCGTCAGAAAGCCCAGCGAGCCGAACACGTTGAACAGCCCCATCGCGGCGCCGCGCTCGGCGACCCCGACCAGATCCGTCACGAGCGCCATCGTCGCGGGCGCGACCAGCGCGCCACAGACGCCGACGAGCACCATCAGCCCGGCCGCGATCGGGTACGTCGGGGCCAGCCCGACCGCGATGATGACGAAGCCGTAGGCGATCGACCCGACGACGACCGGAAGGAACCGGCCGATCCGGTCCGAGAGCACGCCCATCGGATACTGCAGGACGGCGAACGGGAGGAAGAACAGCGCCAGCGTGAGCCCCGCGCCGAACGCCGACAGCTCGAAGGCCTCCTCCTGGAAGTAGTACACGCCGACCAGCGCGAAGAAGCCGGCGGTGAGTCGGTCGATGAACCCGAACGCGAACGGGACGAGCAGGCCGGGGACCGCCCGGATCCGGGCGAGCACCTCCCGGAAGCCCGGATCGTTAGCTGCCGATCCGGGGTCATCGGCTGCCGATCCGGGGTCGCCGGCTGCCGATCCGGGGGCATCGGCTGCCGATAGGCCGTCGCCGCCTGCAGTACCCCTGCCGGCACGATCGGTCACGGTCGCGGCCAGCAGCGCCGACAGGAACAGCACCGTCGCACTCGCGTAGATCGGGTAGAAGGGGTCGACGTCGGCGAGTCGGCCGCCGATAACCGATCCGAGGGCAGCCCCGAAGCCGATCGCCACGCCGGCCGCGCCCATGTTCCGGCCGTGGCCCCCGCCCAGGTCCATCAGCATCGTGATGCCCAGCGAGAACGCGCCGATCGTGAACGCGCCGCCGACGACGCGAACGAGCAGCGCCGCGCCGAAGCCGATCCCGAGCCGCGGCGCGAGCGCGAGCGTCAGATAGGCGGTCCCGCCGCCCGCGGCGCCGAGAACCACGAGCGACGCACGTCGCCCGAGCGCGTCGCTGGCGGCCCCCCAGACGCCGGCGAAGGCGACGAAGGCGGCGAACTCGGCGGTCAGAAACCACATGCCGGCGCTCACGCCGCCCGGCGCGCCGAGCGCGGCGACGATGTCGGGGACGCCGGGATAGACGAGCACCTGCGAGACCAACACGAGCCAGACGACCGCGGCGAGCCGCCGGCGGTCGGTTCCGTGAACCGGGCCACCATCGGCGACCGGGGACGATGGACGGGGCGCAACTGCCCCGCGAAGGGATGCGACCGCCCGGCGGAGAAGGACGACCGCCCCACGGACGCGGGCGATCGGCCGAGCGAGACGACTCATACGGGGTCGTTCGTCGGGTGGATGGAAAGGCGCATCGGGACGGTACGAGACGGGACGGCACAAAACGGGACGGCACGAGACGGGACGGCACGAAGCACGAAACGGGACGGCGCGAAACGACGCAGTACCCGGGGTCGCCGAAGCGCAGCCCGGCTACCGCGCGTTCTCGATCGCCGTGGAGACGGCGTCGGCGGTCGGCGCGGAGACGGGCTCCCCGTTGACGAACACCGTCGGGGTTCCCTGGACGCCGCGGCCGACCCCGGCCTCCCGGTCGGCCGAGACGACCGCCTCATACGTGCCGGACTCGCCGTCACGGATCGCGGAACACGGGTCGCCGCCGGCCTCCTCGGCGGCGTAGCCCACGATGTCCCAGGAGTACGACTCGTGGTGCTCGAAGGCGGTCTTGGCGAACGCGAAGAACGCCTCGTCGCCCTGCCGGTCCTGAACGCCCCTCGCGGCGTTCGCGACGCCCGGCGACCAGGTGTCGTGGACCGGGATCGGGAAGTCCCAGTGCTCGTACCGAATGATCCCGGGGTCGACGTACTCCGACTCGATCGTCGGCGACTCCTCGAGCTCCCAGGTCGCACAATGTGGGCACGCGAAGTCCTTGAACACGGCGACGGTGACGTCGGCCTCGGGATCGCCGATCACGGGTCGCGGCAGCTCCGAGACCGAGTCGGTCGACGAGCTCGTGTCGCAGTCGTAGTCGGGGATGCCCGAACCACCGCCGCCGCCGAGACAGCCCGCGACGCCGATCGACGCGGCGGTTCCGACGGACGACAGGACGGCACGGCGGGAAGTACGCATACGGTCGGTTCGGGAGCGCGGACACTTATTGGCACCGAGACCGGTCGCCGTGACGATCGGGCGTCGCGGCGACGGGCTGACGCTCACACCCGCTTTGACCGGGCTTCCCTGACGCCGGCTCCGTCGCGGACCATGTCCTCACAGTCCGGGCACACGCGGACGGTGTCGAACTCCGGCGGCGCGAACACCCTGACGTACCGCTCGGTAACGAACGAGCCGCAGTTCCTACATTCCGGCATTACTCCGACATAGGGAATCACCCTAAGTAGTGCTTTGGGCCGAGGCTGATGTCACCGATTCACAAACGTCGACCGGGGATCCGATTCGCCCGTCACGGATCGAGAGTGCGATTCGCCCGTCACGGATCGAGAGTATGATTCGCCCGCCGAGGTTAAGACGCCGGCGAGCGTACCGGATCCCATGACCGACACGACCGCGACGGCGACGTTCGGCGGCGGCTGCTTCTGGTGTACCGAGGCGGCCTTCGCGGAGCTCGAGGGCATCGAATCGGTGACGTCCGGCTACGCCGGCGGCGAGACGGACGACCCGACCTACCGGGAGGTCTGCACCGGCGAAACGGGCCACGCCGAGGTCATCCAGGTGGAGTACGACCCCACCGTCATCGACTACGGCGAGCTGCTCGAGGTCTTTTTCACGGTCCACGATCCCACCCAGCTGAACCGGCAGGGGCCCGACGTGGGCTCGCAGTACCGGTCGATCATCCTGACCCACGACGAACAGCAGCGCCGGCAGGCCGAGGCGTACGTCGAGGCGCTGGCGGCCGAGGGCGGATACGACGACCCGATCGTGACCGAGATCGTGCCGCTGGAGACGTTCTGGCGGGCCGAGGAGAAACATCAGGACTACTTCGAGAAGAACCCGCAGGACGCGTACTGCCGGATGCACGCCCAGCCGAAGGTCGAGAAGGTCCGCGAGCGGTTCCGCGAGGAGCAGACGGCGTAGTTCGGGGTGAATCGGCACACGTTCGGCAGTTCGAACGCGACCGCCGACCCGCACGGAACGGTACTTCTTTGAGCGACGGCGTGAACGGTCGAACATGGTCACGCTGGGACTGGTCGTCGCGCGGTTCAACGACTCCGTGACGGAGCCGATGGCGGAGGCGGCGCGGTCGGCCGCCGCGGAGCGGGACGCCACGATCGAACACGAGATCCCCGTTCCCGGCGCCTACGACGCGCCGCTTGCGGCCGACCGCCTCGCGCGCCGCGATGACGTCGACGCGGTCGTCGTCGTGGGCGCGATCGTCACCGGCGACACCGACCACGACCGCGTGATCGGCTCGGCCGCCGCCGAGCAGCTGACGGCGGTGAGCCTCGACCGGGACACGCCGGTCACCTTCGGCGTCAGCGGCCCCGGGATGTCCGGCGCGGAGGCCCGCGAACGGGTCGAGAAGGGCGCCGACGCGGCCCACGCGGCGGTCGATCTGGTCGAGGATCTCCCCGACTCCGAACCCGACGACCCCGAGCCGTAACGACGACCGAACCACCACGACACCAAGGACGCGACCGCGGACCGACCGGACGCAACCACACCGACAACCGACGCCACACAGCCCGAGACAACAATGACCGACGACTTCACCGACCGTATCCAGCGAGTAGAACCGAGCGCGACCCTGGCGATCTCCAACCTCGCCGCCGAGAAGGAGGCGGAGGGGGCGGACATCGTCGACCTCTCCGTGGGCGAGCCCGACTTCGACACCCCGGAGAACATCGTCGAGGCCGGCACCGAGGCCCTCGAGGCCGGCCACACCGGCTACACCTCCTCGAACGGGGTTCCCGAACTGAAGGTCGCGATCGCCGAGAAGCTCCGGGGCGACGGCATCGAGGCGGAGGCGGACGAGGTGATCGTCACCCCCGGTGCGAAACAGGCCCTCTACGAGACCGTCCAGACGCTGGTCGAGGACGGCGACGAGGTCGTGCTTCTGGACCCCGCGTGGGTCTCCTACGAGGCGATGGTCAAGCTCGCCGGGGGTGACCTCCAGCGCGTCGACCTGGCGCCGCACGACTTCCAGCTCGAACCCGCGCTCGACGCCCTCGAGGACGCGGTCTCGGACGATACCGAGCTCCTGATCGTCAACTCCCCCTCGAACCCGACCGGCGCGGTCTACTCCGACGCCGCCCTCGAGGGCGTCCGCGACCTGGCCGTCGACCACGACGTCACGGTGGTGGCCGACGAGATCTACGAGCGCATCACCTACGGCGTCGAGCCGACCTCGCTGGCGACCCTCGAGGGAATGGCCGACCGGACGGTCACGATCAACGGCTTCTCGAAGGCGTTCTCGATGACCGGCTGGCGGCTCGGCTACCTCCACGCCACCGAGGCGTTCGTCTCGCAGGCGGGCAAGCTCCACTCCCACTCGGTCTCGTGTGCGACGAACTTCGTCCAGCGGGCCGGGATCGAGGCGCTCGCGAACACCGACGAGGCGGTCGTGGAGATGCGGGACGCCTTCCGCGACCGGCGGGACCTGCTCGTCGACCTGCTTGCCGACCACGGCGTCGACGTCGCCGTTCCCGACGGCGCCTTTTATATGATGCTTCCGGTCGACGAGGACGACCAGGCGTGGTGTGAGGCCGCCATCGAGCAGGCGCACGTCGCCTGCGTGCCCGGGTCGGCGTTCAACGCGCCCGGCTACGCGCGGATCTCCTACGCGGCGAGCGAGCAGCGGCTCCGCGAGGCGATCGAGCGGCTGGCCGACAACGACCTGCTATAGGCTCGACGATTTCCTCCGTCAGCGGACTCCCCATCCCGACGGCGCCAACCCACGCGGATCGACCACGCACCGCTACCCCTTTGAGGGCGGGGTCGCATTCGGCACGTATGAGCGACGAGCGGGAGGTACTCGACGTACTGACCACGAACGCCCGCGAGAGCACCGCGGACATCGCGGCACAGACCGGCCTCGATGAGGACGCCGTCGAGGAGGCGATCGCGTCGCTCGAGCGGCGCGGCGTCGTCCACGGCTACCAGGCGGTCGTCGACTGGGACCGCGCCGGGACGGACCGCGTTCGGGCCATCGTCGAGCTCAACGTCGAACTCGACCGCGAGACGGGCTACGAGGAGATCGCCGACCGGATCGCGAAGTTCCCGGCCGTCGAGGCCCTACACCTCGTGTCGGGCGATTACGACTTCGCCGCCGAGGTGGCCGGCGACTCGATGCAGGACGTCTCCGGGTTCGTCTCCGAGCAGGTCGCGCCGATCCCCGAGATCACCCAGACGGTGACCCACTACGTCATGGAGACGTACAAGGACGGCGGCGTCAGGTTCGGCGACCGGGACGAGGACGACCGGCTCTCCGTCTCGCCATGAACCTCTCGGACCGCGTCACCGACCTCCCCGAGTCGGGAATCCGGAAGTTCTTCGAGCTGGCGGAGGCCCGCGACGACGTCATCTCGCTGGGCGTCGGGGAGCCGGACTTCTCGGCCCCCTGGGCGGCCCGCACCGCGGCGATCGATTCGCTGGAGCGCGGCCGGACCTCCTACACCTCGAACCGGGGGATACGCGAGCTGCGCGAGGCGATCGCCGACCACCATCGGCGCTACGACCAGGCCTACGATCCCGGCGACGAGATCCTCGTCACCACCGGCGCGAGCGAGGCGGTCGATCTGGCGCTGCGGGCGCTCGTCGACCCCGGCGACGTCGTCGCGATCCACGAGCCGACCTACATCTCCTACGGCCCCGGCGTGGAGCTGGCCGGCGGCGAGCCGCTGTCGGTGCCCACGCGCGCGGCCGACGACTTCGCGTTGACCCGGGAGCGCCTCGCCGCCGCCGGCGCCGAACGGGCCGACACGCTGGTGTTGTGTTACCCGAACAACCCCACCGGCGCGGTGATGACCGGGGAGCAGCTCGCCGCGGTCGCGGCCTTCTGTCGCGAGCACGATATCCAGGTGATCGCCGACGAGATCTACGCGGCACTCACCTACGGTCGTGACCACGAGTCGATCGCGACCCAGCCGGACATGCGCGAGCGGACGGTCGTGGTCAACGGCTTCTCGAAGGCGTACGCGATGACGGGGCTCCGGCTGGGCTACGCGCTCGGGCCCGCCGAGGCGATCGACGCGATGAACCGGATCCACCAGTACACGATGCTGTCCGCCCCGACGACCGCCCAGTACGCGGCGCTGGAGGGACTCCGGTCGTGCGATTCGGAGGTCGCGGAGATGGTGAGCGAGTACGACCGTCGCCGCCGGTTCGTCCACTCGCGGTTCCGGGAGATGGGTCTCGACTGCTTCGAGCCGCGTGGCGCCTTCTACGCGTTCCCCGACTGCGGCGGCGACGACGAGCGGTTCGCCGAGGAGCTGCTGGAGTCACAGGGCGTGGCGGTCGTTCCCGGCTCGGTCTTCGGGGAGGGCGGCGAGGGACATCTCCGCGTCTCCTACGCGACGAGCATGCGCGAGCTGAAGCGGGCGACCGACCGGATCGAGACGTTCCTGACCGAGCGACGACAGACGCCCTAGCGACGTCGTCCGTTCCGATTCGTTTTCCACACCCGAATAAGAATAACAGTCGATACGGTAGATGCGGGTATATTTTCCAACCCATCGGAAAATCCGAATTCATTGCGAAGAGTTATCACGAACGAACCACCACGAGGGGGTATGGACTTCGATCTCACCGACGAGCAGAAACAGCTGCGCGAGGAGGTTCGGCGGTTCGCCGACAACGAGATCCGGCCGATCGCGAGCGAGCACGACCGGGAGGAGTCGTATCCGTACGAGGTGGTCGAGAAGGCGGCCGAGATGGGACTGATCGCGCCCCACGTCCCCGTCGAGTACGGCGGCGTCGGCTACTCGGCGATCGAGAACGCGATCATCATCGAGGAGCTGTTCGCGGTGGACCCGGGGATCGGGCTGTGCATCTCGGGCGCGGGGTTCGGCGCGGAGGCGATCATGGAGTTCGGAACCGAGGAGCAAAAGGAGGAGGTCCTCCCCGCGGTCACCAGCGGCGAGTCGCTTCTGGGGTCGGCGATCAGCGAGCCGCAGGCCGGGTCCGACGTCACGTCGATCGCGACGCGGGCCGAGAAGGACGGCGACGAGTGGGTCCTCAACGGGTCGAAGATGTGGATCACAAACGGCACGGTGGGCGACTACTTCGTCGTCCTCTGTGAGACCGACCCGGAGATCGAGGACCGCTACTCGGGCTACTCACAGATCCTCGTCGAGGCCGACCGCGACGGCTTCGAGGCCGAGAAGATCACCGGCAAGATGGGCGTCCGCGCCAGCGACACCGCGGAGGTCTACCTCGACGACGTCCGCGTCCCCGAGGAGAACCTGGTCGGCCAGCGCGGGATGGGCTTTCTCCAGCTGATGCAGTTCTTCGACGAGACCCGGACCGCCATCGCCGCCCAGGGAGTCGGGATCGCGAAGGGTGCAACCGAGCGGGCGCTCGAGTACGCACAGGAGCGCGAGCAGTTCGACCGCCCGATCAGCGATTTCCAGGCGATCAAACACAAGCTCGCCGAGATGCGCACGAACACCGAGGCGGCGCGCTGGCTCACCTACTGCTCCGCGTGGTCGGTCGACGCCGACCCCGACCGAGCCACCGCGCTCGCCTCGATGGCCAAGGAGTTCGCCTCGCGGATCGCGGTCGAGGCCGCCGACGAGGCCGTCCAGATCCACGGCGGCGCCGGCTACGTCGACGACCACGACGTCGAGCGGCTCTACCGCGACGCGAAGATCACCCAGATCTACGAGGGGACGACCGAGATCCAGAAGAACATCATCGCACGGGAGCTGCTCGGCGACGGGATCGGCGTCTGAGCGGTCGAAACGCGGCCAACAGGGCGACCGGTCAGCAGCGCCACCCCGAGCGGCTCAGCGCACGCCCATCTCGTCGAGCCGCTCGGGAAGATACGTGTCGGTGACGAAATCGAGCCCGCGGCTCGCCAGGGCCTGCTGCTCGGACTTCTTGCCGATGTCGAGCTGCAGCTCGATCTGTTCCTCCCAGTAGTCGGTCTGGAAGCGGGGGTCCTCGAGCTCCGATTCGAGGGCGTTCACGTCGGAGTCGGAGAGGGGATCGCTTGGCAGGTCGTACTCGACGATATCAGCCGGCCGAATCCCGATGAACCGCGCGTCCGGCGTGGCGAGATACTCCGAGAGATGTGCGGACTTGATCGAGCCGTACGCCACCGAGCCGAAGATGCGATACGACCACGGGTCGCCGTCGGTGAAGACGACCACCGGCAGGTCGAGCTCGTCGTTGAGCCGCCGGGTGATCCGGCGGGTCGCGCGCGCGGGCTGGCCCTTGAGGTGGACGACGAGGCAGTTGTAGTCGTCGTCGAAGCCGTTCTCCACGAGCCGGTCGCGCATTCCGCCGGTCTCGACGCAGAGGACGAAGTCGATGTCGTGGTCGAGGAACTCGATCATGTCCGGATTGTTGGGGATCTGGTAGCCCCCCTCGCCGACGTCCTCCTGACAGTGGATCTCCCGCTCGCCGCGGCGGGTCTGCTCGCGGAGCCGCAGCGGTCCCATCAGGGTCGCGCCCGACTCCTCCGGGCGCATATGGAAGTCCTCGCGGGTGACCCCGGAGACGATCTCCAGGTCCTCGACGAGGTCGTTCGACTCGTCCTGGCTGGTGAACTGCGCCTCGTCGTTGTCCCACGACTCCGAGAGGTAGTACAGCTCACGCAGGGTCGAGGACCGCCCCTCCTCGAGCTGGTCCGCGAGGAACTCGATCGTGTAGACCGCCTTCAGCAGCTTCCGGGCGCCGCGAACCGAGTTCGCGCTCCGCGTCGAGGTGCGGTCGCCATAGGTCCAGACGCCGCTTTCGGGGTCGTACTCGATGTTGCTTTTCGTTCGCGTCGGCAGGGTCATCTCCGGAATCTGCCCGCCAGCGAACTGGTCGTAGAACTCCGCCGCAAGGTCGATGAGCTGTGCTCGTGCGTCCTGGTCGTTGGTTGCCATCAGGCGTTCACCGTGAGTTTCTCGGCCTCGACGCCGTCGACGCTCACGTCGAAGTCGGCGTCGTCAGCCACCGTGTACGTCAGCGTTGCCTCCTCGCCGGCCGCGACGGTCGGTTTCCACTGCAGGAACCACTCGCCGTCCATATCGACGACCGTCCCGCCGGTGGGGTCGGTCGGCTCCGCCGAGACGATCTCCGTGATCTCGAGGTCCTCGTTCGTGTCCGAATGGTTCTCGACCCGGAGCGTGACGGCGATCTCGTCGTCGCCGTCGAACTCGCGTTCGACGCTGACGTTGTTCATGATGCGTGCGAGCGCGCCGTCGATGTCGGGACGCTCGCGGCCGGTCACCTCCGCGACCTTGTCGGCCATCTCCGGGAGGATGCGCCCGAGAACGTCCTGCTTCTCCCGGCGCTTTTGCATCGAGCGCCGCTTGTTGAGGAACGACTTCAGCTCCCGGGCCGCCTCGCGGATGGCGAGCTCGATCTCGTCCTCGATCTCCGGGATGTTCGCGAGCGCGTCCTTCGACTCGCTCGTGAACGGGACGTTCGTGGAGGCGACGTGGACCATGATCACCGCCGGTCCGCTCGGCAGTCCGCTGCCGCCGGGCTGGTCGAGCCCGTAGTTGCGCCAGCCGATCGACTTGATCACGTCCGTCGTCGCACAGGCGCCGCGCTGGTAGACCAGCGGGACCCGGTTCGCGAAGCGCATCACCTCGACGCCGCCGTCGGCCGGGATCTCGCCGCCGTAGGCGATCCCCGCCTCGACGATGAAGGGGTCGCCGCCGTGGACCTCGGCGTCCCGCGTCGCGGCCGCGTAGAAGTCCGCGTCGAACTCCTTCCGGAGTCCCGCCTCGACGAGATCCTCGGTGATCGGCGCCAGACAGTCGGTGGGCGGCGACAGGATGTCCGTCTCGCGCATCGCCTCCAACAGCTCCGCGGCGGCGTCGCGGTTCTCCGCCACCGCGTTGACGTTCGGTGGATCGTCGGGCACCGTCTCCATCAGCGACCAGAGCGCGTCGGCGACGTTCTCCCGGGCCGTCTCGCCGAAGCTGACGTCCCGCTGGTCGACCACGAAGTTGGCGGCGTCGGCGATCTCGCGGTCGAGGTCCGAACGGGTGAACCGGAATCGCTCGTCGCCGTGGTTCGCGAGGCGGCGCGCGAGCGCCTCCGCGACCGCGCGAACCGTCCCGTCGTCCTTGCGCGTGCTCGTCGCGTCCTCGATGACCGCGTGGAGGTCGTCCGTGATGAGGTCCCGCGTCTCGTCGTCGGGCGCGTCCTCGGCGTCGCCGTAGGCGGTGAGCTCGGTCCACGCGGCGGCGATCGCGTTCTCGCGGACCGTGTTCCCGAACGTCTTGCCGGTGTCAGCCGCGACCTCCTCGGCGATCGTCTCGACGATCCCGGTCAGTTCGGCGTGTGTGAGCCGGTCGTGGTTCCCGACCGTCTCCGCCACCCGGCTCGCGAACGTCTCGGTGGCCGCCGCACCCTTGTTGGAGACGGCGTCCGCGACCGCGGCCGCGACGTCGGCGTCCTCGTGGGCGGCGGGCGGCCGCCAGGCGAGCTCCCGGCCGAAATGCCGGTCGCGGAAGTTCGCGAGCACGGAGTCGGCCGTCTTCTTTCCGACCCGGGTGAACTCCCCCTGGAGGAACCCGGAGATCGAGTAGGAGTCGGTCGCCTCCAGCATCTTGATGAGCGTCCCGAGCTCGACGCCGTGGGGATGGGGCCGGATCTCGGAGGTCTCCGCGGGCAGCTGGTCGGTCGCGCGCTCGAACTTCAGCGGCTCGTCGAGGCCCGGTTCGCGCAGCTCGATCCGGGCGTGGGGGTTGACGACCGCCGTGTGTTTGATGTAATCGTGCAGCTGGGACCGGGCGCGCATGTTCGCCTCCATCTCGAGCTCGATGCGCGTCCCGTGCGGGCGGTCCCAGCTCGTCTCCTCGTCGGCCTTGATCTCCGGCTCGTTCGTGTCGGTGTCGATTATCAGCTCGAAGTACTGGGCCCGCGACTGCCCCTTCGGCCGCGAGGTGATCCTCGCCGGCTGCCCGGAAGTGAGCTGAGAGTACAGGACGGCCGCTGAAATCCCGATCCCCTGTTGACCGCGACTCTGCTCACGGGTGTGAAAACGACTCCCATACAGCAGCTTTCCGAAGACCTTCGGGAGCTGCTCCTTCGTGATCCCGGGGCCGTTGTCCTCGATCACCAGGCGGTAGTAGTCGCCGACCTCGGTGATCTCGACGTAGATGTCCGGGAGCACGCCGGCCTCCTCGGTCGCGTCGAGGGCGTTGTCGACGGCCTCCTTCACCGCCGTCACCAGCCCGCGAGCGCCCGAGTCGAACCCGAGCATGTGTTTGTTCTTCTCGAAGAACTCGGCGATGGAGATCTCGCGTTGGCCCGCGGCCAACTCCTCGGCGATCCCCTCCTCCTCGCCGAGCGTCGACTGGATGGACGTCATTCGATGGGAGGGTCTTACCCAGTCGGGGTTAAAACCCCTCCGGCGGCGAGGTGAAAGTGGAATCGGCGGCCCGAGACGCGGGTTCAGCCGGATGCTGCAACTCTGCACGGGATGATCTCACACCACCAGCAGCTCGTCGACGACCACGAGCAGCGCGAAGCCGACGAGGAACGCGGCGGTGGCCGCGTCTGCGTACCCGTGGCCGTGCGAGGAGGGGATCATCTCCCGGAAGACGACCGCCATCATCGCGCCGGCCGCGAACCCGGCCGCGATCGGGAAGATCCCCGTCGCGAACGAGACGAGGTAGAATCCGACGACGGCGGCGGAGACCTGCGGCAGCAACCCCGAGAGCGTCGTGTAGACGAGCACGCGACCGTTCGAGAGCCCGGTTTCCCCGAACGGGACCGCGAAGGCGAACCCGTCCGGCACGTTCTGGAGGCCGATGACGACGGCGAGCAGGAGGGCGACGTCCTCCAGCCCCGAGGCGAAGGCGACGCCCATCGCGAGCCCCTCGGGAGCGTTGTGGAGGACGATCGCCGTGCCGATGAGCAGCGCACGGCGAGCACGCGAGGCGATCGCCGGGTCTTCCGTCTCGCTCGATTCCGCCGGGCCGTTCGATTCCATCGAGCCGTCCCCACCTGCGGCCGTTCCGCGCTCCCATCCCCACTGGCCTCCCTCCCGGCGCCATCCGACGTACCGCGCGTGGAGATGCGGGATGAGTCGGTTCCCGCCCAGGAGGACGAATCCGCCGAGGAACACCCCCGACATCACGGCGACGAGCGTTCCCTGTTCAATCCCCGGCAGGATGAGCCCGAAGACGCTGGCGGCGATCATGATCCCCGCTGCGAGCCCGAGCGCCGCGTCGTAGGTCCGGTGTGAGACGGTCGCTCGGACGAACACGGGGATCGCGCCGACGCCGGTGATCGCCCCCGCGACCGTCGTCACGACCAGCATCGTCGCGAACTCGTTCATACGACGCCATCAGCAAGCACGAATAAATAGGCACGGTCGGGACGGCGACGTCCGGAGGTCCGCCGCATCGACGTCCGGAGGTCCGCATTGTTCACGCGCCCGCGCGTGCGAGCCTTTATCCGTGGTGGTGCACTAGCGACCACAACTCCAATGTCAGAGGAAAACGAGTACGGCGCCGGGCAGATCCAGGTCCTCGAAGGCCTCCAAGCCGTCCGGAAGCGACCGGCGATGTACGTCGGGTCGACCGACGATCGCGGGCTACACCACCTCGTTTACGAGGTGGTCGACAACTCGATCGACGAGGCCCTCGCCGGCCATTGCTCGGAGATCGAGGTGACGATCCACGAGGACGGGTCGGTGAGCGTGCGCGACGACGGTCGCGGGATCCCGGTCGACACCCACGAACAGTACGACCGGCCGGCCCTCGAGGTCATCATGACGGTCCTCCACGCGGGCGGGAAGTTCGACTCGAAGTCCTATCAGGTCTCCGGCGGGCTCCACGGGGTCGGGGTGAGCGTCGTCAACGCGCTCTCGAGCGCCCTCGAGGTCGAGGTCAAACGCGACGGCGGCGTCTACCGCCACCGGTTCGACCACGGCGAGCCGGTCGAGGGCGCCTTCGAGCGCGTTCGCGGGATGGAGCCGGACGAGGAGACCGGAACGACGATCCGTTTCTGGCCCGACGAGGAGATCTTCGAGACGACCGACTTCGAGTACGGCACGCTCGCGAACCGGCTGCGCGAGCTCGCCTTTCTCAACTCCGGGGTCGGGATCACGCTGACCGACGAGCGGCCCGACGAGCCCGACCGGGAAACGTTCCGGTACGAGGGCGGCATCCGCGAGTTCGTCGAGTATCTCAACGAGACCCGGTCGCCGATCCACTCGGACGTCATCTACTTCACCGACGAGACGGACGACATCCACGTCGAGATCGCGATGCAGGCGACCGAGGAGCTGCAGGGGTCCGTCCACGCGTTCGCGAACAACATCAACACCCGCGAGGGCGGCACCCACCTGACGGGATTTAAAACCGCCCTGACCCGGACGGTCAACGACTACGCCAACGAACACGGCCT
Source organism: Halopenitus persicus (assembly GCF_900107205.1). Classification (GTDB taxonomy): domain Archaea; phylum Halobacteriota; class Halobacteria; order Halobacteriales; family Haloferacaceae; genus Halopenitus; species Halopenitus persicus. The sequence goes on from NZ_FNPC01000005.1 coordinate 248,980, forward strand.
GATCGACGACCTCGAGGGGAACCTCAAGGGCGAGGACGTCCGTGAGGGGCTCACCGCCGTCATCTCGGTGAAACACCCCGACCCCCAGTTCGAGGGACAGACGAAGACGAAGCTCGGCAACTCGGAGGTCCGCGGGATCGTCGAATCGGCGGTCCACGAGCGCCTCGGGACTTACTTCGAGGAGCACCCCGACACGGCCAGGGCCGTCGTCTCCAAGGCCGCCGAGGCCGCGCGGGCACGAAAGGCCGCCAAGAAGGCCGAGGAGCTGACCCGCCGGAAGTCGGCGCTCGAGTCGACGGCGCTGCCGGGCAAGCTCGCCGACTGTCAGACCCGGGACCCGGAGGAGGCGGAGCTGTTCGTGGTTGAGGGCGACAGCGCCGGCGGAAGCGCCAAGCAGGGTCGCGACCGGGCCAACCAGGCGATCCTTCCGATCAAAGGAAAGATCCTGAACGTCGAAAAGCACCGGCTCGACCGCGTGCTCGAGAACGACGAGATCCGGTCGCTGATCACGGCGATCGGTACGGGGATCGGCGAGGAGTTCGACATCGACGACACAAGGTATCAGAAGATAATCATTATGACCGACGCCGACGTCGACGGAGCCCACATCAGAACCCTGCTGTTGACGCTGTTCTACCGGCACATGAAGCCGTTGCTGGAGGCGGGCTACGTCTACGCGGCCCAACCGCCTCTGTACCGGGTCCGCTATAAGGGCGAAACCTACGATGCGATGACCGAGGCGGAGCGCGACCGGATCGTCGCGGAGGAGTGCGACGGCGATCCCGACCAGGTCCAACGGTTCAAGGGGCTCGGGGAGATGAACCCCGACCAGCTGTGGGAGACGACGATGAACCCGGAAAACCGCATCCTCAAGCGGATCACGATCGAGGACGCGGCGGCCGCCGACCGCATGTTCAACGTTTTAATGGGCGACGCCGTCGAGCCGCGAAAACAGTTCATCAAGGAACACGCCACCGACGCCGAATGGGTGGACATCTAAGAGCACGCGATGAGTTCAGACGTACCTACCTCCGACGACGTATCCGCCGCACGGATCGAGACGACCAGGATCGAGGACGAGATGGAGCAGTCGTACATCGACTACGCGATGTCGGTCATCGCTGGTCGGGCGCTGCCCGACGTCCGGGACGGCCTCAAGCCCGTCCACCGGCGCATCCTCTACGCGATGCACGAGGCCGGCGTCTCGAGCAACGCCAGCCACCGCAAGTCCTCCTCCATCGTGGGCGACACGATGGGCGATTACCATCCGCACGGCGACTCCGCGATCTACGACACCCTCGCCCGGATGGCCCAGGGCTTCTCGATGCGGTATCCCCTCGTCGACGGCCAGGGGAACTTCGGGTCGGTCGATGGCGACCCGCCGGCCGCGATGCGGTACACGGAGGCGCGGATGGCGCCGATCGCCGAGGAGCTGCTTGCCGACCTCGATCGGGACACCGTCGACTTCCAGAGCAACTACGACGACCGGCTCGAGGAGCCCGAGGTGCTGCCGGCCGCGTTCCCGAACCTGCTGGTCAACGGCTCCTCCGGGATCGCCGTCGGGATGTCGACGAACGTCCCGCCGCACAACCTCGGCGAGGTGATCGACGCGACGGTCGAGCTCATCGAGAACCCGGACGCGACCGTCGAGGACCTGATGGAGCACGTCAAGGGCCCCGACTTCCCGACCGGCGCGAACATCGTCGGCCGCAACGCGGTTCATAAGGCGTACAAGACCGGCCGCGGCCGGATCCGCGTCCGCGCGGAGTTCGAGGTCGAGGAGGAGAACGACCGGATCGTCATCACCGAGCTCCCCTACCAGCAGAACAAGGCGCGGCTGGTCGAGCGGATCGCCGAGGACGTCACCGAGGGCGCCATCGAGGGGATCCGGGACCTGCGCGACGAGTCCGACCGCGACGGCATTCGCGTCGTCGTCGAGCTGAAACGCGACGCGATGGCCGAGGTCGTCAAAAACCAGCTGCTCGAGAGCCACCTCGAGCGGACCTTCGGCGTGATCAACCTGGCGCTCGTCGACGGACAGCCCCGGGTGCTCTCGTTGAAGGAGACGCTCGAACACTACCTCGAACACCGGCGCGAGGTCGTCCGGCGACGCTCGGAACACGAACTCGAGGAGCGACGGGACCGCGCGCACATCCTCGAGGGGCGGCTCCGGGCGCTCGAACACGTCGACGAGGTCGTCGAGACGATCCGCGAATCGGCGGACCGGGACGTCGCGAAGACGCAGCTCCGCGAGACGTTCGACTTCTCCGAGGCACAGGCCGCCCACATCGTCCGGATGCAGCTCGGGTCGCTCACCTCGATGGAGACGGCCGAGATCGAGGAGGAGTACGCGGACGTGACCGACCGGATCGAGCGGCTCGAGGAGATCCTGGCGTCGCAGTCGGAGCTCGATTCGGTGATCGAGTCGGAGCTGCAGGCGATCAAGGCGGAGTACGACGACGATCGCCGGACCGCGTTCATCGAGGACTCCGGGTCGGTGGCCCACGAGGACCTCATCCCCGAGGAGGAGTGCGTCGTCGTGATGTCCGAGGACGACTACATCAAGCGGATGTCCCTGGAGACGTTCCGCGCGCAGAACCGCGGCGGCAAGGGGATCATCGGGACGGACCTCAAGGAGGGCGACCGGGTTTCCTCGGTGTTCCTGGCGAACTCCCACGACTACCTGCTCGCGATCACCAACCGGGGGCAGATCTACCAGCTGAAGACCTACGAGATCCCCGAGATGTCCCGGACCGCGCGCGGGAAGTCGGCGGTCAACCTCCTCGATCTCGACGACGGCGAGGAGATCCAGGCCGTCGTCGACTGCGACCGCGTCGGCGAGGACGTCGACGAGGAGCGATACCTCACGATGGTCACCCGGGACGGCTACGTCAAGCGGACCTCCGTGGAGGCGTTCGAGAACATCCGATCGACCGGGATCCGCGCGCTCCGGCTGGAGGACGGCGACGAGCTCGTCGACGTCGAGGAGACCGACGGCGACGCCGACCTCGTGATCGGCACCGTCGACGGGATGGCGATCCGGTTCGACGAGGACGAGGTGCGGGCGATGGGCCGCAGCGCCCGCGGCGTCCGCGGGATCGACCTCGAGCCGGGCGACCGGGTGGCCGGGCTCGCGGCGGTCGACCCGAGCCGACACGACTGGGTGTTGACGGTCACCGAGAACGGCTACGGGAAGCGGTCGGACGTCTCGGAGTACCGCGTCCAGTCGCGAAACGGCAAGGGACTCATCGACATCAAGACCGGCAGTCGAAACGGGTCCGTGGTCTCGATCGAGGCCGTCACCCACGGCGACCACCTGCTCGCGATGAGCGCCGCCGGCCAGATCATGCGGACCCGCGTCGAGGACGTCTCGACGGTCGGCCGGAACACGATGGGCGTCATCGTGATGGACCTGGCGGCCGACGACGAGGTGTCGTGTCTCGACATCGTCCCGGCGGCGATCGCCGAGGGCGAGCGCGGGGACGACGCGGCTGGGACGGAGACGACCGAGCCGGACGCGGCTGGGACGGAGACGAGCGAGACCGGCGTGACCGACCCCGCCGCCGAAGACGAGTAGCGGCGGCTACAGGACCCGTTTTCCGAACGCGCTGGCCGCCAGTTCGGTCGCGAGCTCGGCCGTCCCGTTGTGGCTATCGAGCGTCGGATTCACCTCGACGAGCTCCATCGACCGGACTCCGACGTCGGCGACCTGTTCCATCGCCGAGTGCGCCTCCCGATAGGTGACCCCGCCGCGGACGGGCGTTCCGACGCCCGGCGCCTCGGTCGGGTCGAGCCAGTCGAGATCGAGGCTGACGTGGATCCCGTCGACCCCGTCCGTGGCCGTCTCGATCGCCTCCTCGACGACGGCGGTGATCCCCCGGTCGTCGATGTCCGACATCGTGTAGGCGCTGATCCCGCGGTCGGCGATCAGTTCGCGCTCGGCGGGATCCACGCTTCGAAGCCCCACCAGGACGAGGTTCTCCTCCCGGAACCGCGGCGCGTGCGCCCAGTCCAGCTCGGCGAACGGGCCGTATCCCAGCGCGGCGGCCAGCGGCATTCCGTGGACGTTCCCCGACGGGGAGGTTTCCGGCGTGTTCAGGTCGGCGTGGGCGTCGAACCAGATCGCGCCGAGATCGGCCGCCCGTGCGGCCCCGTTGAGCGACCCGATCCCGATCGAGTGGTCCCCGCCGAGCACGAGCGGCGTGTCCCCGGCCGCGAGCGACTCGGCCACGTCGTCGGCGAGCCGGGAGCAGACGTCGGCCGACTCCCGGAGGAACTTCGCCGTTCCGGCCGGCGGGGCCTCCCGGTCCGGGTCCCGTTCCTCCGCCCGCGGAACGGAGAGGTCCCCCCCGTCGACCGGGTCGACGCCGGCGCTGGAGAGTTGGTCGGCAAGCCCCGCGTACCGGATCGCCGAGGGACCCATATCGACGCCGCGACGGTTCGCGCCGTAGTCGGTCGGCGCGCCGATGATACGAACGGTCTGCATACCCGCGACTCGACCGCGAGGGCTTTTGAAGCTGCGGGTCGGGGTGACACCGAGCTCCGGGAGTCGGTGCAGACCCATCAGCTCGCGAGTCGATGCAGGACCAATCGGCTGGCGAGTGGAGACGTGACCCATCGTTCCATCGCCTTTAAGCGGGGTCCGTGAGTAGATGGCCGTATGTCATCGATCGAACTGACGTCCAGTCAGAAAACCATCCTCACCGCGCTCATCAACCTCTACCGCGAACAGGACGGCGCGGTGAAGGGGGAAACGATCGCGGCGGAAGTGGACCGGAACCCGGGCACGATCCGCAACCAGATGCAGAGCCTGAAGGCGCTCCAGCTCGTCGAGGGCGTCCCCGGCCCGAAGGGCGGGTACAAACCGACCGCGAACGCCTACGAGGCGCTCGACGTCCAGCGGATGGACGAACCGGCGAACGTCACGCTCCGACACCAGGGCGAGCTCGTCGAGGACGCGAACGTCGACGAGATTGACCTCTCGAGCGTTCACCATCCGGAGCTGTGCCGCGCGGAGATCCACATCCAGGGGTCGGTCCGCGGGTTCTCGGAGGGCGACTCCGTGACCGTCGGCCCGACGCCGCTGTCGAAGCTCGTGATCGAGGGCACCGTCGACGGCAAGGACGACACCTCGAACGTGCTCATCCTCCGGATCGACGATATGCGGGCGCCGGTCGAGGAACCGTCCCACTGAGGACGAGGGGACGGACGGTCTTCCGAAGTCGAGTGCTCCAGGCCGTAGCCGTGGTCACATATCGCCGAAGGCGCTCACGCCGCGCCCCGGGGAGGAGACCTTCGCGATCCAGCGGCTCGCGATGCCTTTCTTCAACAGCTTCGCCGCCGGGCCGCCGAAGGTGTTGATCGGGATCCCGGTGACGTCGTGGGCGACGGCCGCATCGCCCACCGAGATGACGGTCCCCTTGTCCTCGTGTCGCCACGTCTTCAACGGCGCGCCGCGGGCGGCGCGCGCGAGGTTCTCGCCGGCGACCTCGGCGGCCTGCCAGGCGGCCTGCGCCGTCGGGGGCGCGACGTCGTCGCCGCCCTGGCTGACGAGCGCGGTGTCGCCGATGGCGAAGACGCGGTCGTCGCTCGTGGTGAAGTCGGACTCGGCGATGACGCGGTTCGACCGGTCGTCGGTCTCGACGTCGACGTTCTCGAGCTCCGGCTGGCCGGTGATGCCGCCCGTCCAGACGAGGACGTCGTAGGGCAGCTCCTCGGGGTCCTCGTCCTCGCCCCCGCCGAGGTAGACCGACTCCGCGTCGGCCTTCGAGATGAAATCGCCCGTCAGGATCTCGACGTCGGCGTTCTCGAGCCGCTTGCGGAGCGCGCCCTGGACCTCGGGGTCGTTGCCGGGGAAGACCTCGTCGAGCCCCTCGATGAGCGTCACGTCGATCGGCGCGCGGTGTTTATCCCGGTACGCGGCGATCTCCCCGGCCGTCTGGATGCCGGAGAGGCCGGCGCCGCCGACGAGCACCCGGGCCGGATCGGACTGGGTGGCCTCCGCGGCCGCCTCCCGAACGTCCCGGTGGATGTCGTGGGCGTCCTCGAGCCCCTTGAGCTGGTGGGCGTGTTCCTCCAGCCCCTCGATCCCGAAGAACGCGGTGGTCGACCCGATCGCGAGCAGCAGGTAATCGTACTCGAGGCTCGTTCCGTCGTCGGTCTCGAGCGTTCGGTCCTCGACGTCGACGTTCGTCACGCGGCCCTGTACGAAGCGCGTCGCGGGTTCCTTGATCTCCTCGACGGGGATCGTGACCTTCGACTCGGTCGAGGGGTCGCGGATGACGCGGTGGACTTCGTGTAAAACGAGGTGGTAGTCGTGCTCGGAGACCCACGTGAGCTCCGCCTCGCCGGCGTCGATCTCGTCCTCGAACGCCTTTACCGCGCCGGCGCCGGCGTAGCCGGAGCCGACGACGACAACTTGGGTACTCATATCCGAGCATCCTCAGCCGGCGGATAAAGTCGCTTTGGAACGTCCCCGAATGCGATACGTTGACACTCGGAGGTTCAAGCGAGAGATCCGCCCTTCGATCGAGGGGCCCGTCACTCGAGCGAGAGGCCGGGGTGCCAGCGGTCCGCATCGGAGTCCGCGACCGCAGCGTCCATCCTCGCGAGGAGCTTCACCGCGAGGCTCGCCGTCTCGGCGGCGCGGTCGTCGCCCTCGGTTCGGAACTCGCCGGTCGTCCGGTCGGCATACACCGAACAGACCGCGCCCGCTCGCAGTCCGTACACGTTCGCGAGCGTGAGGATCGCGCTCGCCTCCATTTCGACGTTCAGCACGTTCGCCTCGCGTAGATCGTCGATGAGGTCCGCCGATCCGGCCGCCTCGAACCCCTCGAATCCGGGTCGGCCCTGGCCGGCATAAAAGGAGTCGGCGCTCATCGTCACGCCGACGTGGTAGTCGTGCCCGAGCCGCTCCGCCGCCGCGACGAGCGCGGCGATCACCTCGTGGCTGGCCGTCGCGGGATAGTCCGGCCGGACGTACTCCTCGCTCGTCCCCTCCTGTCTGACGGCGCCGGAAGTGATGACGAGGTCGCCGACGTCGACGTCCGGCTGAATGCCGCCGCAGGAGCCGACCCGGATGAACGTCTCGACGCCGACCCGGGCGAGCTCCTCGACGGCGATCGCGGCGGAGGGCGACCCGATCCCGGTCGAACAGACCGATATCGGAACGTCCTCGTAGCGCCCGGTCACGGTTCGGTATTCGCGGTGGCGGGCGACCTCCGTCGCCTCCGTCCACCGGTCCGTGATCGTCCCGATGCGGTCGGGGTCGCCGGGCAGCAGCACCGCGTCGGCGACGTCCTCGGGACCGACCTCGAGGTGGTACTGCGTCTCGTCGTTGGGGTCCTCGCTATCGCCGGCCATAGCGACGGCTTCGGGTGGTGTCACCATAGTGGTTGGCGTCGAGCCGCGCCGGGGAACTCGAGCGACGCCCGTACCTTCTTTAGGCGGGGGCGAAAACGACGGGTATGGTCGAAGCATTCGTTCGGCTACACTGTCCGGAGTGCGCGAAGGACTGGGAGGACTCCCCAAGCGACCTTCCCGACCTGCGCACGAACTACAGCTGCGGGAACTGTCACGCGACGCGGCGACTCACGGAGTTCATGCGAACCGAACGCGACCTCGAGGCGGTCAAACAGTTCCAGTAACCGCCGACGAACCCTCCCCGATCGTTCGGCCCGTCACTGTTTTCCGCCGGCGCCGCCCTGCCTGCCGCCGTCCTCACCGACGTTCACCTCGAGCAGACCGGTGAGCACGCCCGTTCAGCGGTCACTCGCCGGTCGGCGACCGGGCGCCACAGGCGTCACACGCGACGAGCGTCGCGCCCTCCTCGGTGACGAGCCGCGTGTCCGGGAGCCCGCACTCGGGACAGGTGACGAACGTCTCCGTGTAGTCGTCGATCGCCTCCGCGATCCGGTCGGCCCGGAAGTCGCCCGTGAGCCGGGCGCGTCCGCGCTCGTCGATGCCGGCGCTCGTCCCGAGCTCCCCCTGGAGGAACTGTAACACGTGGTCCGGCTCGCGGTCGAGCCGGTCGACGACGTCCTGGAAGTTCTCGAAGACCGTCGCGTGTCCTTCCTCGCGCACCTCGGGATCGGGGACCTCGAACCGCCCCTCCTCGCGCTGGATGTCGGGCGTCTCCTCGATCGCGCGGTCGAGTTTGTCGTCGTACTCCATATCGAAACGTTGCGATCGAACCGGGTTAAATTTCGCGGCCGCGGAGTTCCCGATTCGTGAGAATATCACGGGTAGGAGCCGTCTATGTCGAGGCTGTGTGTTAACGGTGATCAAGATAATACTATAAACCCTCGGTCGTTAGGAACGGTTGCCCATGAAGAAACAGGAGCTCATCCACCTGCACGGCCTTCTTTCGGAAGTACGAAAACAGTGTGAACACTGGGACGAGGACCTCGACCTCGAGGAATACGAAACGATGGGCGTAAAGCCGACATCGATCCACAAATCGAAGACCGACCACAAAGCGGCCGTTTTCAAGCTCGCGACGGGCATCACGGCGCCGATGGACGAGGCCGAGTCCGAAACGCTGGCCCCCACCGCCGACTGAATCACTACTCTCGTACCTCCACACCCGACGAACCGGACAGTGGCGACGCTCGCTCCCGCTATATACCGCCTCGCTCCCGGCGATCCACACGACGTGTACGCGATACGCGGCAGTTACTTCGTCGCGACTTCCGATCTCGGCCCGAGAAACGACCGATCTCGGCGCGGAACCGATCCCCGCCGGAGACGGACCGATCCCGACGACGAACCCGAACGGCCGTGGCTACTCGGTGTCTTCAACCATCTCCTCGAACTCCGGCAGGAGATCGTCCTCGTTACCGGCATCCGAACCGTCGCCGCCACCGGCACCGGGATCATCCGTGGCGGTCGACTCCTCGGCCGCCGACTCCGCGACGTCGTCCGGGTCCGCATCGCCCTCTCCGTTCGAGTCGGCGTCCGTCTCGTCGGGGATCTCCTCGACCGTCAACACCTTGAGCGGAACGTCCCGGAGGCGCTGTCCGATCTCCTTGCGCGCGATCCGGGAGGCGTGCTCCTCGCGGTCGACGTTGAACACCGTCATCTCGAGCTCGAGGGCCACCAGCGCCTCGTCGGCGGCGATGAACGCCGGCGGCAGCTCCTCGCCGTCCGGCGTCGTCCGCGTTCCCATATCGATCTCGACGTAGTTCAGGTCCGGATTCAGCATCTCCCCGGTCTTCGAGATCGCGATCCGCACCGCTTCATCGACCGTTTCGACGTCGTACACGGGAACCGCAGCCTCGACGACGACTCGACAATCCATCGTGTGAGGAAGTAACGCACGAAGGGGTATGAAGGTTCGGCCGGGATCGCGGCCGGCCCTCCGGTCGGATCGGGCGACGGTCCTTCGGTCCGGCGTCCGCCGCCCCGTCACTCGGCCGAGCGTCGTCCGGACCGACGTCACTCCCCGCCGGAGCGAAGGTGGTGGAACACGTACGTCTGGACGTAGCCCGCGTACTCGCCGCCGAACCGGTCGCGGATCGCCCGCGACGTCCCATCGTAGGTGCCGCGGTCACACTCGGGGAACCGATCGGCGATGACCGACCGGATCCACGTGTCGAGCGGAACCGCCTCGAGGTGGTCCAGCGAGAACAGGCACACGCAGTCGGCCACCTTGTCCCCGACCCCGACGAACCGGGTGAGATGCTCGCGTGCCGGCTCGTACGCCAGCGTCGCCGCGTCCCGCGGATGCGCCTCGCCCTCGGCAACCATCCGCGCGGTGCGCTCGACGTAAGGCGCCCGATAGCCCAACGAGAGATCGCGGAGCCCCTCCTCCGAGGCCGCCGCGAGTTGGTCGGGCCGGGGAAACGCGTGGTAGGTCTCGCCCGCGACCTCGAGCGCGTCGCCGTAGGTCGCCGCGAGCCGGCGCTGCATCCCGTGGATCCGGGAAACGCGCATCTGTGCCGAGCAGATGAACGAGATCAGACACGGGAACGGCGGGTCCCGGACCAGCCGCATTCCGGGATAGGCCTCGATCGCACGCTCCACGACCGGCAGGTCGGGCGTCGCCGCCAGTATCGACTCGAGGTCGTCGTCGAGCCGCAACAGGTGGGTGAGGACCGACGTGGCGTCCGTCGTCGCCTCCCACTCGAGGACGCCGTCCTCGACGCCCCCGACCTGACGGACGCGGGCGGCGATCCGCTCCCCCGAGACGCCGTCGATCGGCGGCACGACGGTCCGATACCAGCGTTCGCCGCCGTGAGCACCGAGGTCATCGTACATCGCCCCGTCCGCCCGGTCCCAGAGATAGGTCTGCCCGCTCTCGAGCGTCGACTGGAGGTCGAACGGGCCGACCACGTCCGCGAGATCGATCGTCCCACGCTCCAGCGACCCGCCGTCGATCGCGGCCGCGGACGTCGCTCCGTCGTCCGCACCCGGTTCCGGTGGTTCCGATCCCATCGTCCTCGAGGTGGGGCCGACGTCGTATTCGCGTTTCGATGCGTGACCGCCGCCGTTCGGCGAGCCCTTTTGCCCGTTCAGCCCGAATCGGACGTATGCCGACCTACCGTCGCCGGACACGGATCGCCGCGCCGCTCGCCGACGTGTGGGCGTTCCACTCGCGGGTCGAGGGCCTGCAACGGCTCACCCCGAGCTGGGTCAACCTGCAGGTCGACGGCATCGACCGGCCGGCCGACGCGACGTCGTCGAACCGATCCGGAGCGGCCGGCGACGCGACGGTGGACGGCGCGACGACGGACGATGCGGCGGCAAACGATGCGACGGCGGAACTGGTGGCCGGCACCGAGATCAGGCTCTCGGTCCGTCCGTTCGGCATCGGCCCGCGCCAACGGGTCGTCTCACGGATCCGCGACCGCCACGCGGGGAGCGGGCGCGCCTACTTCGTCGACGAGATGGCCACGGGACCGCTCCCCGAATGGGTCCACACGCACCTGTTTCTCGCGGACGGGGAGGACACGATCCTCGTCGACGACGTCCACTACCGACTCCCGTGTCGCGTCGTCACGGATCGACTCGCGCCGGCGACGGACGTCGGCCTCGAGCTGGCGTTCCGTGACCGACACCGGAGAACCAAGGCGGCGCTGGAGCGACGACCCAACGACTGAAGCCTCCGGCGGTCGAACCGCCGGTATGTCCGTCGACGTCGTCGACCTCGATCACGTCGCACTGCGCGTCAGCGATCTCGACGCCGCGCTCGAGTTCTACCGGGACCTGCTCGGGATGGACGTCCGGGACCGTGACCGGTACGAGAACGGCGCGGTCCCGTACGTCGCCGTGGCTGCCGGCGGACGGCACCTCCATCTCGTGCCGACCGACGAGCCGATCGACGTCGCCGGCGACCACGTCTGTCTGTTGGTCCGCTCGAGCGAGATGGAGACGAAGGCCGAGCTCGAGGCGCTCCTCGAGCGGATCACCGAGGCCGGCTACACCGTCGAGCCCGACGAGCCACGAAAGCGGTATGGCGCCTACGGACGCGACTGGGCCGCCTACGTGCGCGACCCCGACGGCCGCCGGGTCGAGCTCAAACTGCACTGACGGGACACGCAGTGAACGGCCCGATCCGGTGCCACTATGTCGCCGCCGTTCGTGGCGTCCGTATGAGCGGTGACAACGCGCACGGTGACGGGACGCGCGGCGACACCTTCGCGGTCGGCATCCACCTCACCGACGCCGAATTCCAGTTCGTCGTCCGCGTCCCGTCCGCCATCGACTCCGACTGGTCCGATCCCGACGCCTTCCAGTCGCTCGTCGAACGGCTCGTCTGGGAGCGTCTCGACCGCGCAGCCGTCCTCTCGGCGGTTGACCGGACCGCGTCCGTCGGCGAAACCGTGTCGCTCGGCACGATCACGATCGAACCCGACGGAACCGTCGTCGATTCGTCGCTCCGTGATCCGTCGGCCGAGTGAGTCGCCACTCGGGATCGTTCACGTTCGGGTGTGGTGGGTGGGTGCGGTTGTTCGGACGTGCCGTTCTCTCCGGTTTTGGCTATCGGTATCGGAGAGCGTGCTTGGAGTCGTCACTGGCCGTGCGAATGAATGCTGAAAGTATGAGTGGGCAGGCGGCGAACCACCTCTCCCAGAGGGTCTCCCACTCCAGTACTCGGTGATACGCTGGCAGGCTTCACTTCCGTGTTCGGAATGGGTACGGGTCTTTCCCTGCCGCTGTGGCCGCCTTCATGCTGACTCCCGGAGTCGAACCGGGACGACGCCGACGCGTCGTCTCCCGCGTCAGTGGTCCGTCTTGCTCGTGTAGAGCGTGACGACCGTGTGTACGTGCGATCCAGTTACCGCCTGAACTCGGCGTCCGTGCGTGGACGCGTATGACTGTGGCTTGGTCTGTTAGTGCTCGTGGGCTTAACACCTCGTTGCCTTGGTGCGTACACCCCGAGTCTATCTACCGCCTCTTCTAGGCGGGACCTCTACGGTACCTCGTTTCCATGTGGGTTTCGAGCTTAGATGCGTTCAGCTCTTACCCCGTGTCGCGTGGCTACCCGGCATCTGCTCTCTCGAACAACCGGTACACCAGTGGCGACCAATCGTAGTTCCTCTCGTACTATACGACCGTTCACGTCAGGTACCTCACACCCCCAATAGATAGCAGCCGACCTGTCTCACGACGGTCTAAACCCAGCTCACGACCTCCTTTAATAGGCGAACAACCTCACCCTTGCCCGCTTCTGCACGGGCAGGATGGAGGGAACCGACATCGAGGTAGCAAGCCACCCGGTCGATATGTGCTCTTGCGGGTGACGACTCTGTTATCCCTAAGGTAGCTTTTCTGTCATCTACGGGCCCCATTCCGGAGCCTCGTAGGTTCGCTAGACCACGCTTTCGCGTCAGCGTCACTCGTTGGGAATGACACTGTCAGACCTCCGTGTGCTCTTGCGCTCTTCCCCGGGTTCCCGACCCGGGTGAGGAGATCTTCGGGCGCGCTCGATATCTTTTCGAGCGCGTACCGCCCCAGTCAAACTGCCCGGCTACCGGTGTCCTCCGCCAGGAGTGAGAGTCGCAGTCACTACCGGGTAGTATTTCAATGCTGCCTCGGTGGCCCGCTAGCGCGGGTACCTGTGTAACGGCTCCTACCTATGCTGCACAGTAGCGACCACGTCTCAGCGACAGCCTGCAGTAAAGCTCTATAGGGTCTTCGCTTCCCCTTGGGGGTCTCCAGACTCCGCACTGGAACGTACAGTTCACCGGGTCCAACGTTGGGACAGTGGCGCTCTCGTTTATCCATTCATGCAAGCCGCTACTGAAGCGGCAAGGTACTACGCTACCTTAAGAGGGTCATAGTTACCCCCGCCGTTGACGGGTCCTTCGTCCTCTTGTACGAGGTGTTCAGATACCCGCACTGGGCAGGATTCAGTGACCGTACGAGTCCTTGCGGATTTGCGGTCACCTGTGTTGTTACTAGACAGTCGGAGCGCCCGAGTCACTGCGACCTGCTTTCTCCAAAGCAGGCATCCCTTCTTCCGAAGGTACGGGACTAACTTGCCGAATTCCCTAACGTCGGTTCTCCCGACGGGCCTTCCCTTTCGCTGGGAGAGCACCTGTGTCGGATCTCGGTACGATCATCACGCTCGTCGTTTCACGGACCCCGGATACCATCGACTTGCACTGTCTCGGGCTTCGCTCGCTTCCTGCCGTGACGGCGTCCACGAGCTTCTCCGATTCGACCGGGCGAAGGCCCGGCTCGATGTTTTCCGCGGTGTTGACTTTTACTGCGTGATGGCACTGGAATATTAACCAGTTTCCCGTTGTCCCCGTCGACTTACGGGGGGACTTAGGATCGGCTAACCCTCGGCTGATTGACAGTGCCGAGGAACCCTTGCTCATCAGGCCGTC
>NZ_FNPC01000003.1 GCF_900107205.1 Halopenitus persicus
TCGACGAGGCCGTAGGACTTGGCCTTCTCGCGGGAGCCGACGTCGTAGGCGGCCAGGGCTGGCTCGCCGGCGTCCGCGAAGAAGTCGACGAACTCGGCGATGTCGAAGCTGATGAGGTTGTCGCCGGCGACGACGACGAGGTCCTCGTCGATGCCCTCGCGGTCGACCAGCTGGGCGAGCGCGCCGACGACGCCGAACTTCTCGGACTCGTCGGTGGTGTCCTCGACGGAGAGGGTGGGTTTCTCGAACGCCGTTTCCGCGAGATACGTCTCGAACTCCCCCGCAAAGCGCTCGTTGGTGGAGACGAACACCTCGTCGATCCGGTCGTCGGCCTCCAGATCCGCGAAGATCTCGTCGATGACCGTGTGGTCGCCGATCGGGAGGAACATCTTGGGTCGATCCTTCGTGATCGGCCATAGCCGCGTCGCGTACCCGCCGGCGAGGACAACCGCCTTCATATACTCGCGCAGACGGGCAGGCATCGTATCATTCTTTCCGTCTCGGGACGGTCGGTAGTTCACGGCCGTTCATAGCTGGCCGACGCGGTCCGCGGCATACCCGAGAAGGGTGTCGTGGCCGTCCGCGGACAGCAGAACCGGCCGGAACGGCTCCGCGGCGCGAAGCTCACGGTCGTCAACCGTAGCGTAGGTCGTCCCCGCGGGAACGCGTTCGAAGTTCTCGACGTGAACGCGGTAGGACCGTCCGGGCGGTTTCTCGATCGTTTCGCGGACTCGAAAGTGGCCGGTCGGCGACGGCGTCACGTCCCCCGGGAGGGCGTCCGTCGCGCGGAGAAACGCCACCAGACAGTCGAACGCGTTGTCGGCCGCGGCGTCCGACCCTTGGTAACCGGCCTCGACGTTGACGAAGCCGGGGAGCGTGACGCTCCGTCCCTCGACGACGCCGGTGAAGTCGGCCGCGTGATCGAGCGGCAGCGCCCGCATCACCCGTGCCTTCCGGGGCGTGGGGTCAGCCAGCGTCCCGAACGGGCGGTCATCGGAGACGGTCGCGTGAAAGCCGAGCGTGAAACAGTCCTCGATCTCCCGCAGGAGATCGTGCGCGAGTCGCTCCTCGTGTGCGTCACCGTTCGGATCGCCGGGGAAGGACCGATTGAGGTCCGACTCCAGGAAGCGGTCGCCGGCCGCGAGCGCTGCCTCGTTGGCGACGATCAGCTTGACCGGCCGTCGTATTCGGTCGCGGAGGTCCGTCTCGAGGAAGCGATCGATCGCTCGAACGCCGCACGGTTCGTCGCCGTGAACTCCGCCGACCGCGGCGATCGGGGAGCGCTTCGCCCCGTCCCCGTCGTCCGGTTCAATCGTCTCCACGCGCATATCCCACCGGGGGACCCGCCGCCGCAAAAACGGTTCGGTCCGACGGGACGCCGGACTTATCCCGCGTGGCTCGCACGGTCCTCGTATGTCCCCCAGCGTGACCCCGATGTGTTGCGGGTCGCTGACGATGGACGCGGACGTGCTCGTCGCCGGCCGGTCGGGACGGATCGAGGCCCCTTCGACGACGTTTCTGATCGAGACCGCGGATCGCACGATCCTCGTGGACACGAGCTTCGGCCCGCCGGATCTGATGACGGAGCGCCATCCGGGGTTCGAGTGTCGTCGATCCGCCGACCGAACGCTGCGTGCGGCGCTCGAAGCCGAAGGGGCCGCGCCGTCGGACGTCGACGCGATCGTGTTCTCCCATCTCGATTGGGACCACTGTTACAACCTCGAGCTGTTCAACGAGGACGTCCCGATTTACGTCCAGCGGCGTGAGCTCCAGTACGCCATCGCCCCCTACCCGATGCATGCGGTTCGGTACGAGGCGAAGTCGCTCGGCCGGGAGCCGCCCTGGCTGTCTCGGGACCTGACCCCGATCGAGGGCGAGACGGAGCTGGCGCCGGGAGTCACCGCCTTCCCAACGCCGGGCCACACCGTCGGACACCAGTCCCTGGCGGTCGAGACCGACGCGGGAACGACCGTGATCGCCGCCGACGCGCTGCCGACCTTCGAGAACGTTCTTGAGGACGGGCCGGCGCCGTTCCGGCGGGGAGCGACGATGAACGACTTCGAGTGGTGGGAGAGTGCCCACGACGTCTCCGACCGGGCCGATCGGATCCTTCCGGGCCACGAGTGGGAGATCCTCGAAGCGAACCCGGTCGGATCGGATCGAACGTAGCGACCGAGGTAGCGATACGTTTTGCCGGAACAGTCGTCACTTAGTCACGCACGACGGGTAGGGTACGGTATGACCGACGCCGAGGACGTCCTTCGCCAAGCCGCCGAGTCGAACGTCGATCTGGTTCGGATCGTGTTCGTGAACAACAGCGGGGTGCCCCGCGGGCGGGTGGTCGACACGGACTCGCTCGAGCGCGTGCTCGAGCAGGGAACAAACGTCACGCACGCGATGCAGTCGTTCAACGCCCTCGACCGGCTCGCCCCCGAAGGGAGCTACGGACCCGCCGGTGAAGTTCGGATCGTGCCGGACCCCGAGACGTTCACCGTGCTTCCGTACGACGACCGCGCCGGCCTGCTGCTCGCCGACCTGCACGATCTGGACGGCGAGCCGTGGGCGGCCGGCCCGCGCGCACAGCTGGGGCGGTATCTCGAGGAGCTCGCGGCGGACGGATACACCGCGACGCTCTCCTTCGAGAGCGAGTTCTACTACACGCGGCAGGACGAGGACGGGGAGACGGTTCCCATCGACGGCAGCACGTGCTTTTCGACCGACGGGATGCGCAGCGCACACGACGTGATCCTCGACACCGTGGACGCGCTCGCCAAACAGGGCCTTGACCTCGCCGCCTACTACCCCGAGTACGGCCCCGGACAGCAGGAGCTGGTCGTCGAGCACGAGTCGGGGATCACGGCCGCCGACGCACAGGTCCTGTTCACCGAAACCGTCACCGCCGTGGCGAACGACCACGGCATCGACACGACGTTCCGGCCGAAGCCGTTCCCGGAGCTTCCCGGGACCGGCTGCCACGTCCACCTCTCGCTGTGGCGTGACGGGGAAAACGTCCTCCACGACCCGGACGACGGGGGACGGTATCCCCTCAGCGAGGCCGGGCGACACTTCGTCGGCGGGCTCCTTGAGCACGCGCCGGCGCTCGTTGCGATCACCGCACCGACGGTCGAGTCCTATGACCGACTCGCGCCCGGGATGTGGGCGTCGGCGTACACCTGTTGGGGCCACGACAACCGGGAGGCCGCGGTTCGGGTGCCGTCCGTGAGCACCGCGGACCCGGCGGCCACGACGCGCGTCGAGTTCAAGCCGGCCGACAACACGACCAACCCGTACCTCGCACAGCTGGCGCTGCTCGCGGCGGGGATCGACGGGATCGAGCGCGAGCTCGATCCGGGCGAGCCGCTCAACCGGGATCCGGGATCGCTCGATGAGGCGGCGCTGGCCGACCGCGGGATCGAACGACTGCCGGCGACGCTCGCGGAGGCGATCGACGCGCTCGAGGCCGACGCGGTTCTCCGGTCGGCGCTCGGAGACCCGCTTCACCGGTCGTTCATCGAGGTCAAACGCAGCGAGTGGGACCAGTCCACCACGGACGGGGAGTGGGAGTCCGACTACCTCGATCGCGCGTTCTGACGGGGGACGGACCGGACACCATCGCTCGGCCCCAGCCCGTCGCGATGCAGCCGGTCGTGACGCGGCCCCGTCTCCCCGCATCGATCCGGACGCTTATCTCGTTCGTCCCGTACGGTGATGTATGCCCCCCGCCGACGCCGACCGCACGACGAGACAGCGGATCGCGGACCGACTCCGCGACGGTGAGGCCACCGCAAGCGAACTGGCAGCGGAACTCGCGGTGCCGGTGCCGGTCGTCTACGACCACCTCGAGCACGTCGCGGAGTCGGTCGGGACGGACGAACGATTCCTCGTCGCGCCGCCGACCTGTCCCGACTGCGGGTTCGACCGGTTCGACGACCGTCTGGGACGTCCCTCACGGTGCCCGGAGTGTCGGTCCGAGCGGATCGAGGAGCCGGTCTACCGGATCGAGGAGCCCGACTAGCCGGTCGACCCGGGTGTGGTTCGTCCGATGACGCCCCTGATGGGTCCCCGCCTGGCGGCCGATCCGATGGCGGATCACCTCGGCGAGGCCGCGATCGGATAAACACCTATGGTGGTCTGTCCACTATCTCGGGGCGTGCTCGCTCAGTCGATCCCGTCGGTGTCGGCGCCGTTCGCGATCTACGTGCTGGCGTTCGCCGCCGCCGCGGTGGCCTGCTTCGCGAGCGTCCCTCGCGCACGCACGTTCGACGATCCGGACGTTCGCGTCGGGCTGGTCTCGCTGCTCGTGCTCAGCGGGCTCTGGGCGACGGCCCACGTCGGGTTCCTGCTGGCGGGGCAAGGCTCGCTGGCGGTCCCGCTGTACGTCGCCGGGCTCGTGGCCGGGTTCTCGACGATCGGCGCGTGGCTCTACTTCTGTTCGGCCTACACCGGGCGAACGCTGCATCGACAGCCCGTCTACCGGCGCGCCGCCGTCGGGGTCTTCCTCGCGGTGCTCGCGGTCAAGTTCACCAACCCGATACACGGGATCTACTTCACCGTCGAGCCCAGCACCACGCCGTTTCCCCACCTCGGGATTCACCATCTGGTCGGTCACTGGATCGCGATGGGACTGGCGTACGCGCTCGCGACCGTCGGGATCTTCATGCTCGTCGAGCAGTTCACGCAGGTCGGTGCCGACACCACGCCGCTTGCGGTGCTCGTCGGGATCACCGGACTTCCGCTCGTGCTCGACGTCATCGGGACGCTGCATCCCGGCTTGATCGATATGACCTACGAGCCCCTCGGCGTCGCCGTCTTCGCCGTCGGCGTGTTGTTCGTCTTCTACGACCGGTTCCAGGCGACGCGCATCGCCCACGAGACCGACGAACCGGTGATCGTGCTCGACGACGACGACCGGGTCCGGGACTACAACGTCAGCGCACGGCGGTGCTTTCCGGAGATCGCCGACCGCGTCGTCATCGGCGAGCCGCTCGCGGAGGCGCTGCCCGAACTCGCCGCGGCGGTCGAGTCGGGAACCGACGTCTGTCCGGTCGACCGGGACGGCGAGACTCGGTATTATCGCGTCTCCGTGGGTCCGTTCACGGCCGGGTCGCGTCACCTCGGCCGGCTCCTCACGATCGCGGACGTCACCGACCGCGAGCGCTACCGAACGGAGCTGGAGCGTCAGAACGAGCGGCTCGACCGCTTCGCGAGCGTGGTGAGCCACGACCTGCGGAACCCCCTCAACGTCGCGCAGGGTCGAGTCGAACTCGCCCTGGAAACCGGCGACGACGAACACCTCGCGGCGGCCGCGAACGCGCTCGACCGGATGGAGGAGCTGATCGCCGACGTCCTCACGCTGGCCAGACAGGGACAACCGATCGGCGAGACTGAGCGCGTCCGGCTCGAGGCCGTCGCCGAGGCGGCCTGGAGCGTGATCGAGGCGGACGCGGCCACGCTCGCCGTCGCGGACGATCCCGCGTTCCGGGCCGACGCCGACCGGCTCAAACAGCTGCTGGAGAACCTGTTCAGGAACGCGATCGAGCACGGCGGTTCGGACGTCCGCGTGACGGTCGGCGCGCTCCCGGACGGGACCGGGTTCTACGTCGCGGACGACGGACCGGGGATCCCCGAGGAGAGCCGCGAGGAGGTCTTCGAGTACGGCTACACGACCAACCGGGACGGGACGGGGTTCGGCCTCGCGATCGTCTCGGAGATCGCGGAGGCGCACGGCTGGGACGTCACCGCCACCGAGGGGGCGACCGGCGGCGCCCGGTTCGAGTTCGCCGGCGTCGATCCCGCCGGGGACGATGCCGAGTCCGGTTTCACCGTGGACGACGCCGAATCCGGCTTCGCCGGGGACGACGATGACGGGTCGACGGTCCGGCCGCGTTAGCCGTCGCCGTGGGCGTCGACGATGACGACCTCGCCGTCCTCGACGGTGACGTTGATGAGGGTCCGGACGGTGTAATCGGTGTCGTCGAGCTCGTTCTCGCCGGCCTTCTTGATGACGGCGACGACGTCGACGACGTCCGCGCCGATGTCGTTCGTCAGCGCGTCGAGGATCGCCTTCATCGTGCCGCCCGTCGAGAGGACGTCGTCGAGCACGAGCACGCGGTCGCCGGGCTCGACGTCGTTGATGTACATCTCCGACTCCGAGTAGCCGGTCTCCTGAAACAGCGGGACCTCGCCCTCGAGGCCGTACTGGCGCTTCCGGATGACCACGAGCGGAATGTCGGTCATCAGCGACAGCGCCGTCGAGATGTGGATCCCCATCGCGGCCGGGGTGACGATCTTGTCGACGTTCTCGAGCTCGGCCTTCCGGATGATCCGGATGACGATCTCCCGGAGGAGCTCCGGCTCGAGCATCGGAACCCCGTCGCTTATCGGATGGACGAAGTACTCGTACTCGCCTTTCTCGATGATCGGGGCGTCGAGCAGGGACTGCTCCAGCTGGTCCATGTCGCCGGTACAGACCCGGTCGGATAAAGCCTGGCGGTTATCGCCGTGCGTGCGCCGGTCTCCCACTCGATCACGACCCACCCGCGAGCCCTCTCCCGGGGACTCGCCCGGTAGTCAGTCGTCCGGCGGGAGCCGGTCCAGGACGCGCTCGCCGACGCCGGTGAGGTACGCCTGGCCCCAGACCCCGACGATCAGCGCGCCGATCGAGTTGAACACCAGATCCTTGACGGTGTCGTCGAGCCCGTGTTGGGCCAGCGGCATCGAGATGCCGGTCCTGGCAGCGAAGACGTCGAGGCCGAACTCGAACAGCTCCCAGACCACGCCGAACGCGAGCACGAACGCCACGAGAAAGACGACGAAGAAGCGTCGCGGAAGGCGGATCTCGTCGTGGTGGGCGTCGACGGCGCGGACGGCGACGTACCCGATCGCGGCGACCACGGACGCCGAGGTGGCGTGCGTGATGTGGTCCCACCAGCCCACGGAGGCGTAGAGGCCGGCCGACCCGAGCGTGTGCAGGAACACGGCGGTCGTGAGCCAGAACGCCAGAAACGGGTCGATCGGAACGCGGTAGTTCCGCTCGATGACCGCGGGCGCGAAGGTGATCGCCAGCGCCGCGGCGCCGTTCGTGACCGTCTTCGGCTCGCCGACCCAGACCCCGTAGCCGATCAGCACGACGAGGACCGCCTGCATCGTCCGCGCGAGTCCGCGTTTGGTTGCGGTCGGGAGCGTCGCCCGAAGTCGTCGGATCATCGGGATCGACCTCCGTTCGCCATCCGGCCCGGACCGGCCTTCGTCATTCGGACCGCCTCCCGTCCTCGGCCGCGGATCCAGTCGTTCCGGCGTCGCCGAGCTCCCGCTCGAGCCGCCGTGTGAGTGCGCGGTCGCGCCGGCGGAAGTACAGATCGAACAGCAGCCCGGCGACGATTCCCGCGATCGTCACCCATTGAAACTCGACCATCAGCGCCTCGTTGTCGGCGAGGTAGGTCGTTCCAAGCGTCCGGTCCAATCCCCAGCGGGCGATCGTCCACAGCGCCGCGGTCGCCAGCGTCGCCACGACGACCAGCAGGACCGCGAACCAGTGGGTCACCCGCATCGGCGTGAACATGTCCAGCTCGGCGACGACGAGCAGCGCGAGCGCCGCGAGCGAGAGGTAGGTCGCGAAGACGCCGATCTCGACGCCCGGGGCGAGCGCTCGTGCCGCGAGCGGCAGCGCGGCGAGCACGAGCAGCTCCCACGGGAGCATCACGCGCCAGTCGCGGCGCGCGACCGCCGGCAGCGCCATCACGCCCGCCGTGGTCGCCGAGACGATGAGCCACTGGGCGTCGAGCGGCAGCAGGCTCTCGAGGAACACGAGCCCGACCAGCCCGACGAGCACCCAGCCGATCAGCGCGTTCCGTCGCGTGTCGCGGAACAACGACGCCATGAGGTCGGCGTCAGCGTCAGTCATCGTCGGTCGATCCCGTCGGGCGTCGTCCGGAGTGGTGCTGCTGAATCATCGGTCGTGGATCACCGGGACTGGATCATCGGTCGTGGATCACCGGGAACGGGGCCGCCGTTCGGGAGCGCCTAGCCGTACTGGCCGTCTTCCTCGGCCTGGATCTCGTCGAGATACTCGTGGGCCTCCTCGAAGATCTCGCGGGGGCCGTCCTGGGTGATCGTGTTGATCGCCTGGTCGTAATCGCGCCACTGGAGGTCGCGGTGTTCCTTCGAGAGCTCGGCGCTCGCCTCGAAGGAGCGCGCGATGAACAGGTGGACCGTCTTGTGGATGGTCTCGCCGTTCGCCTCGAACACGTAATCGTACTCCTCGCGGAAGCCGTCGATGAGGCGGAAATCCGAGATTCCCGCCTCCTCCTCGACCTCCCTGATCGCCGTTTGCTGGAGCTCCTCGTTCCCCTCGACCCCGCCTTTGGGGAACTCCCAGTCCCCCGGACGGCTCTTCAGGAGCAGGTACTCCCGGTGGCCGCGGGTGTCGCGGAAGAGGATGGCTCCAGCGCTCGTCGCTTCGACCGTCATTGCGGGCTTCTACTTGGTCGCCGCTAAAGAGGGTGTCGGACGCGACACCCCGCCACGTCGGCCGGTCCGTGACCGTCGCCGGACCACGGCGCCCGATTCTCGACGCGTGCCCCCTCACGCCACGCGACCGGATGTAGGTGCGTTTTTACCCGTCGGCGCCCCACGATCGATATCCCCAGCGATGACCTTCGTCACCAAACTCTCCTTCGAATCCGGCGACCGGCGCGTCCTCGAGGAGACCGTCGAGGACCTCCACCGGACGCTCGAGCGAAAGGGCGTGGAGTGTAAGGGCCCTCACTCCTTCTCGCCCGAGCGAACGCGCGTGCAGCTTTATAAACAACTCCGACCCGGCGACCAGTTCTCGCCGTGGGAATACACCGTCTACGCGCGCAAACTCGAGATCCACGGGTCCGACGACATCGCCCGCGAGATGGTCGACCGCGACTTCCCCGACTCCGTCCACGTCGAGGTCGAGGTCGACCGGAAGAAGCCGCTCGGTCACGGTCGCGACTGACGGTTGAAAAGAGGATCAGTATAAATACTCCGACCGTGAGCACTCAGCGATAGCCCAAATCGACCGACTGCGGCGTGGTACTCTGAACCGGCGATCGGTCCCGTCTAGTAACCTTTAACCGACGCAAACCGGTATTTCCTCCCAAGATGGCGAGCAACAAGATCCTCGGTATCGACCTCGGTACCACGAACTCCGCGTTTGCGGTGATGGAGGGCGGCGACCCCGAGATCATCGCGAACGCCGAAGGCGACCGAACGACGCCGTCGATCGTCGCGTTTTCCGACGACGGGGAGCGGCTGGTCGGCAAGCCCGCCAAGAACCAGGCGGTACAGAACCCCGACCGGACGATCCAGTCCATCAAGCGGCACATGGGCGAGGAGGACTACACCGTGGCGATCGAGGACGAGGAGTACACGCCCGAGCAGGTCTCGGCGATGATCCTCCAGAAGATCAAACGCGACGCCGAGGAGTACCTGGGCGACGAGATCGAGAAGGCGGTCATCACCGTTCCCGCCTACTTCAACGACAAGCAGCGACAGGCGACGAAGGACGCCGGCGAGATCGCCGGCTTCGAGGTCGACCGGATCGTCAACGAGCCGACCGCGGCCGCGATGGCGTACGGCCTCGACGACGAGTCCGACCAGACCGTCCTCGTCTACGACCTGGGCGGCGGCACCTTCGACGTCTCCATCCTCGATCTGGGCGGCGGCGTCTACGAGGTCGTCGCGACCAACGGCGACAACGACCTCGGCGGCGACGACTGGGACGAGGCGATCATCGACCACCTCGCCGAGGAGTTCGAGAACGACCACGGGATCGACCTCCGCGAGGACCGGCAGGCCCTCCAGCGGCTCACGGAGGCCGCCGAGGAGGCGAAGATCGAGCTGTCGAACAAGAAGGAGACGACGGTCAACCTGCCGTTCATCACGGCGACCGACTCCGGCCCGGTCCACCTCGAGCAGTCGATCACGCGGGCCACCTTCGAGTCGCTGACCGAGGACCTCCTCGAGCGGACCGTCGGTCCGACCGAGCAGGCGCTCGAGGACGCGGGCTACGCAAAGGACGACATCGACGAGGTCATCCTCGTCGGCGGATCCACCCGGATGCCGCAGGTCCAGGAGAAGGTCGAGGAGCTCGTCGGCCAGGAGCCGAAGAAGAACGTCAACCCCGACGAGGCCGTCGCGCTGGGCGCGGCCGTCCAGGGCGGCGTGCTCTCGGGCGACGTCGACGACATCGTCCTGCTGGACGTGACGCCGCTGTCGCTCGGCATCGAGGTGAAGGGCGGCCTCTTCGAGCGGCTCATCGAGAAGAACACCACGATCCCGACGGAGGCCTCCAAGGTCTTCACCACCGCCGCGGACAACCAGACGTCGGTCAACGTCCGCGTCTTCCAGGGCGAACGCGAGATCGCCGAGGAGAACGAGCTGCTGGGCGCCTTCCAGCTCACCGGCATCCCGCCGGCGCCGGCCGGAACGCCGCAGATCGAGGTCTCCTTTAACATCGACGAGAACGGGATCGTCAACGTCGAGGCCGAGGACCAGGGCTCGGGCAACGCCGAGTCGATCACCATCGAGGGCGGCGCCGGCCTCTCCGACGAGGAGATCGAGCAGATGCAGGAGGAGGCCGAACAGCACGCCGAGGAGGACGAGAAGCGCCGCGAGCGGATCGAGGCCCGCAACGAGGCCGAGTCGACGGTCCAGCGCGCCGAGACACTCATCGAGGAGAACGAGGAGAACGTCGACGACGACGTGATCGCGGAGATCGAGGCCGCGATGGACGACGTCGAGGACGTCCTCGCCGACGAGGACGCCGACATCGACGAGATCGAGTCGGCCACGGAGGATCTGGCCGACCAGCTCCAGGAGATCGGCAAGCAGATGTACCAGGAGCAGGCGGCCCAGGCCGGTGCCGCCGGCGGCGCCGGCGCTGCGGGCGCCGGCCCGGGCGGAATGGGCGGCGCTGGCCCCGGCGGGATGGGCGGTGCCGGGCCCGGCGGCGCGGCCGGCAACGGTGCCGGCGAGCCCGGCGACGACGAGTACGTCGACGCCGACTTCGAGGACGTGGACGACGAGAACGAGGACGAGGAGTAATCGGTTCCCGTCCGCCGACCGGAAACCATCCAAGCGGACGGTTCACGCCCGCATCGGAACGATATCGGCCGCGCTCGGCCGCGGGTCGGGTGCACGCTTTTCAAGTAGCCCGACGAATTACGACGCCACAAGACCGGAACTTCACGCATGAGCGAGGACTTCTACGACGTACTCGGGGTCTCACGGGACGCCGACGTCGACGAGATCAAACAGGCGTATCGAAAGAAGGCGGCCGAATACCATCCCGACGTCAGCGACCACGACGACGCCGAGGAGAAGTTCAAGAAGATCAAGAAGGCCAAGGAGGTCCTCACCGACGAGGAGACGCGCCGCCAGTACGACCAGCTGGGCCACGACCGGTTCGTCGAGGCCGAGAAGCGCGGCGCGACGGGGTCGGGCGCCGGCGGCGGAGCCGGCGGCGCGGGCGGCCCCTTCGGCGGTGCCGGCGGAGCCGGTGGCGCCGGCGGCTTCGAGGACATCTTCAACCAGTTCTTCGGCGGCGGCGGTCGCGGCCGGGGCGGCGACCCGAACCGGCCGCGGCAGGGCCAGGACCTCCGGACGGGCGTGACGATCGACCTCGAGGAGGCGTTCGAGGGCGTCACCAAGCAGTTCTCGGTCACCAGACCCGAGACGTGTGACACCTGCGACGGCGCCGGCCATCCGCCGGACGCGGACGTCTCGACGTGTCGGCAGTGCAACGGCCAGGGCCAGGTCACGCAGGTCCAACAGACGCCGCTCGGACGCGTCCAGCAGACGACGACCTGTCCCCGGTGTGAGGGGACCGGCGAGACCTACAGCGAGCGCTGTGACGACTGCGGCGGCGACGGCGTCGTTCGCAACGAGGCGACGCTGTCGGTCGAGATCCCTGCCGGGATCCGGTCGGGGCAGAGCCTCCGGATGGAGGGCGAGGGCGCTCCCGGCGAGAACGGCGGGCCGAACGGCGACCTCCTCATCGAGGTCGACGTGGACGTCGGCGACCGGTTCGAACGCGACGGCGCCGACCTCCACGTCCACGAGGCGGTCTCGTTCCCGCAGGCCGTCTTCGGCGACACGGTGCAGATCGAGGCCGTCGACGGCACCGTCGAGATGGACGTCCCGGCAGGCACCCAAAGCGGCGAGACGTTCCGGCTCTCCGGCAAGGGGATGCCTCGGCTGCGCGGCCGGGGGCGCGGCGACCTGTACGTCCAGGTGCAGGTCGTCGTTCCGGACTCGCTCAACGACGAGCAGCGCGAGGCGCTCGAGGCGTTCGCCGAGGCCGGCGGCGAGGAGATCGACGTCGAGCAGGGCTTCTTCGAGAAGCTGAAGAGCTCCTTTTAAACTCCGAAGAGATACTTTTAAACCGGCCCTCCGATCGGCCGACCGTCCCTCGAGAGGGACGCTTTTGACTCTCTCGGCCGGAGTCGACGTATGGAGACACTTGCGGACCCGCTCGCCCGCGATCGACGAAGCGACGATCCCGCGCTCGTGACGCCGGACGGCCGGGAGCGTAGCCGCCACGACCTGATCACGAACGCGTACAGGGCCGGCAACGCGCTCCGGCACGAGGGCGTTCGCCGGGGTGCCGCGGTCGGGATCGCGCCGGTCCCTGATCTACCGTTCCTCCTCGCGTTCCTCGGCGCCGGCCTCCTGGGCGCGCGCGTTCGGTTCGACGTGGACGCGAGCCTCGCGGCCGGCGCGCGGGCCGTGGTCGTCCCGGCGGCCGACGCCCCGGACGTCACGGCGGAGGCGGGACCGGGAACGCGCGTGGTCGCCGTGGGCGGGGAGTCCGCCGATCCCGCCGTCACCCACTGGGAGGAGACCGTCTGGAGCGAGAATCCGGCGTTTCCGTCGCCGACGGTCGAGCCCGACGATCCGTTATTGGACTCGCCCGGCGGCGACGATGCCGTCACTCACGGCGAGGCGATCACCGCAGCCACGGCGATCGCCGAGCAGTACGGGATCACTTCGTCGCGTCGGGTCGTCCTTCGGTCCTCGCTGGCGCACCCGGGCGCGGTCGTGGCCGGCGTGCTCGCGCCGCTGTGCGGCGGCGGGGTCACCGTGTTGTCGTCGGCCGAGGCCGAGGGCGTCGCCGATGACGACCTGGTGATAACCGAGGCCGGTGACCCGACCACCATCGACGTCGCCGACCCGACCGTCATCGATCCCGACGACGTCCCGATCTGAGGTCTGCCGGTTCGACCGTCCCCGCGCGGTATCGTCGATTCTCGGGGCACTCACTGCAGCTCGCGGATCCGTGCGATCGCTTCGGGGTTCTCGATCGACGAGCGGTCGCCCGGGTCCTCCCCGCGGTGGGCCGCCGCGATGGCGCGGCGAACGACCTTCCCCGACTGCGTTTTGGGAAACTCGGGGACGAAACGGATCGCACGCGGTCGAAACGGCTTGCCGTGTTGCTCGCCGACCAGCGTCCGCAGCTCGGACCGGAGGTCCTCGGTCGGTTCGACTTCGGGATCGAGGATGACGTAGCAGACGACCGCGGTCCCCGTCGTCTCGTCCGGGACGCCGATCGCGGCGGCCTGGGTGACCGCCGGATGCTCGACGAGGACGCCCTCGATCTCGGCGGGGCCGACCTTCCGTCCCGCGACGTTCAGCGCGTCGTCGGCGCGACCGTGGAGGAACCAGAACCCGTCGGCGTCCACCTGCGCGAAGTCGCCGTGGTTCCACAGGCCCTCCCACCGCGACCAGTACTCCTCGAGATACCGCTCGTCGCCCGACCAGAGGCTCTTGGTCATCGACGGGCAGGAGTCGCGCGCGACCAGATAGCCGCGCTCGCCGGCTTCACGGACCGACTCGCCGGCCTCGTCGACGACGTCCACGCACATGCCGAGTCCCGGGCCGCCCAGCGTGCACGGCTTGAGCGGCCGGTCGGGCATCGGCATCAGGAAACAGCCGCAGATCTCCGTCCCGCCGGAGATGTTGATGATCGGACACTCCCCGTTCCCGACGGTCTCGTGGAACCACCGCCAGGACTCCGGATCCCACGGCTCACCGGTCGACCCGAGCAGCCGCAGGCTCGAGAGGTCGTGTGCGTCCACCCACTCGTCGCCGTGCTTTCGCAACGCCCGGATCGCCGTCGGCGAGACGCCGAAGGTCGTCACGCCGTGTCTCTCGATCAGCTCCCAGAAGCGGTCGGGATCCGGGTGGTCGGGGGCCCCCTCGTAGAGCACGACCGTGCCGCCGAAGGCATGGTTGCCGATCAGCGTCCAGGGTCCCATCATCCAGCCGACGTCCGAGACCCAGAAGAACCGGTCGCTCGGTTGGTGGTCGAACCCGAAGTGGATCTCCTTGCTGCACTGGAGGAGCACGCCGGCGTGCGTGTGAACGATCCCCTTCGGCTCGCCGGTGGTCCCCGACGAGTAGAGCAGCAACGACTCCTGATCCGCCGGGAACGAGTCGGAGCCGTAGCCGACCGGTTGTGAGTCGATCGCTGCCGCCCAGGTTTCATCGCGTCCGTCGGTCCAGGGGACCGCGGTCGGATCAGCGGCGTTCCCTGCTTCCGGGCCAGTCGTTCCGGCTGTCGGCTCCGCCGCGGGCGTCCGACCGAGACGGTCGTACACGACCACGTGCTCGACGTGACCGGCCTCCTCGATCGCGGCGTCGGCGGTTTCCTTGAGCATCACCGGCGACCCGCGGCGGTGGAAGCCGTCGGCAGTGAACAGGACCGACGGTTCGGCGTCGGCGATCCGCGTCGCGGTGGCCTCGGTCCCGAACCCGGAGAATATCGGGACGGCGATCGCGCCGACTTTGAAACAACCGTAGAGGATCGGGACGACTTCGGGGACCATCGGCATGTACAGCCCCACCGTGTCGCCGGGGTCGGTCCCGACCGACGTCAGGTAGGCGGCGACCCGATCGCTTGCGCGGGCGAGCTCGTGGAAGGTCAGTTCGCGGACGTCGCCGGGTTCGCCCTCCCAGACGACCGCGACGCGATCTCGGTTCGGCGACTCCGGCGCGGCGTGGCGGTCGCAGACGTTGTGCGCGACGTTCAACTTCCCGCCGACGTACCACTCCGAGAACTGTGGGCCGTCGGCGTCGTCGCGAACCGCGTCGTAGGGCTCGTCGAACTCGACCCCGAGGTAGTCGACGATCTCGTCCCAGAACCACTCCACGCCCGACTCGGCGACGCCGTCGATCCCGTAGCAGGTCCGGTCGATCAGTTCGTCGTAGTCGTCGATCCCGTACTCACGCATAAACGCCCGGACGTTCGTCTTCGCGGCGGTTTCCGGGTCCGGACGGTGGGCGATCTCCGTGCAGTCCTCGAGGGGATCCATCCCGTGAGTCTTGTGATCGATCCGGTAAGTAGTTTCGTACGATCGACGGGAAGACGGTTTTCGGGCGGTCGCGGGGGATCAGGTGGGCGCGGAGAATCGGATGGGCGCGGGGGGATCAGGTGGGTGCGGAGGAGCGGATGGGCGCGGGGAACGGTTTTCACCGTGGGAGTTCTTAGCCGCGTATATGTACGTCCGTGATGCCAAAAACCGGGACGAAGCGTGGTTGCTCGACCACATCGAGGCGATGGGGCTCGACGATATGGCGTTTCGCTCGCGGGATTACGTCATCGCGGTCGACGAGGAGTCGAACGAGCGCGTCGGGTTCGGTCGACTCCGGATCCACAAGGGCGATCCCGAGCTGTGCGAGCTCACGGGCATCGGCGTACTCGAGCCCTGGCGCGGACAGGGCGTGGGCGCGCACGTCATCGAACGGCTCGTCGAGACCGCGGACGCGGAGGGCTTCGAGACCGTCTACACCCTGACCGACGAGCCCGGCTACCTCGAGCGGTTCGGCTTCGAGCCGGTGGCCGACGAGGACCTCCCCGACCGGCTTCGCGAGCGGCTCTCGGAGAAGCGCTCGGTGGTCGACGAGTCGGTGGTCGGCCTCCGGATCGAGGTCGACGCCTTCGACCTCCCGGCCGGCACCCGGGAGGCCTTCAAAAACGCCGCGGCCGACGGGGAGACCGACAGCGACCACGAGGAGTCGCCCGAGGACTTCGGCATCGACCCCGACACGGCCACGTATAAGTACGACACCGGCAGCTGATCCGCCCTCGGTCCGGCGACGAACGCGGACGGCCGCACCGCGAGCCTAGAACGGGTACTCCCGCGGCTCGTGTTGCAGCGAGATCCACTTCGTCTCGGTGACCTCACGGAGGAACTCCTCGGCGTTGTACCCGCCCATCCCGGAGGCCTTGGTGCCGCTGAAGGGGACGTGGGCCTCGTCGTTGATGGGCTGGTCGCCGACGTGGACCATCCCGGTCTCGAGCCGGTCGGCGATCGCCTTCCCGGTGCCGACGTCGCCGGCGTGAACCGATCCCGAGAGGCCGTACTCCGTGTCGTTGGCGAGCGCGACCGCCTCGTCGACGTCGGAGAACGGGATCACGGGCGCGATCGGGCCGAAGTGCTCGAAGCAGGCGGCCGACATGTCGTTGGTGACCTCCGAGAGCACCGTCGGCGCGACCACGAGCGAGTCGTCGACGCCCTCGAGCGGCACCGTCTCGCCGCCGGTCTCGAGGGTCGCGCCGGCCGCGACCGTCTCCTCGACGTACTCGAGCATCTCGTCGCGCTGTGACTCGTCGATGATCGGCCCGACGATCGTCTCGGGGTCGTGTGCGGAGCCGGCCGGGATCGACTCGGCGCGCTCGACCAGCCGGTCGACGTACTCGTCGTGGACGGATTCGTGGACGAGATGGCGGTTGATGGAGATGCACACCTGTCCCTGGTGGACGAACGAACCGAAGACGGCGGCGTCGATCGCTCGGTCGAGGTCCGCCTCGGCGGTGACGATGTGGGCGTTGTTTCCGCCGAGCTCCATCGCCGGCGTCGCGAGGTTCTCCGCGGCCTGCGACGCCACTTGCCGCCCGACCGGCGTCGACCCCGTGAAGGCGACCACGTCGCTGACGGAGTGGCTCGCCACGCGGTCGCCGATCTCCGAGCCACGGCCGGTGACCACGTTGAGGACGCCGTCCGGCAGGTCGGCCTCGGCGAACAGCTTCGCGAACAGCAGCCCGCCAACGATCGGCGTGTTCGTCGAGGGTTTGAGCACGACCGTGTTGCCGGCCGCGATCGCGGGCGCGACCGCCCGCATCGAGAGGTTCAGCGGGAAGTTCCACGGCGAGATGACCGTGACCGTGCCGGCCGGGATCCGCTCGACGACGTTCTCCTTGCCCGGGACGTTCGAGGCGGCGTGCTCGCCCTTCATCCGGCGCGGGAGCGTCGCGGCCTCCGCGGCCTGGTCGGTCGCGAGATGGACCGACGTCTCCCCCATCGCCCGCGACCCGCCGGCCTCGCGGGACAGGAGGTCGACGATCGCCTCGTGGTGCTCCTCCAGCGCGTCGAGCAGGGACTGCATCGCCTCCTCCCGACGTGCCGGCGGCGCGGCGGCCCACTCCTCCTGGGCCGCGGCGGCGGCCTCGTAGGCCGCGTCGACGTCCGCCGCCGTCCCGCGCGGGACGTGCGCGACGGTCTCGCGCGTGGAGGGATCCTCGACCGCGATCGTCTCCCCGCCGTCGGCTCCGGTCCATTCGCCGTCGATGTACAGCGCGCTCCAGTCGTCGTCGATCCCGAGTTGGGTCATACGGTCGTGGTGTTCGGTAGCGATCCGTATAGATGATCGTGTCGAGGCGATCCGTTCGCGAGTGCGGGTCACGACGGCGGGGGAAGTGCCACGGCGGCGGAGGAAGTGCCACGGCGGCGGGGGGAGTGCCACGGCGGCGGGGGTGCCACGGCGGAAGAGCGCCAGGGCGCGCGACCGAGGAACGTAGCGGTCGCAACGGTGGTTCGGTTCGCACTCCCGCGATTCCGCCGTCGAACCGTCCCCGGGGCGGACCGTAATCGGTTTACTGCGGCCTGTAGAATGGCGGGTGTATGACAGTCACCATCGTCGGCTCCCAGCTGGGTGACGAGGGCAAGGGCGCCCTCGTCGACCGGTGGGGAGGGGACGCGGACGTGATCGTCCGTTATCAGGGCGGCGACAACGCCGGCCACACCGTCGTCGAGGACGGCGACGAGTACAAGCTCTCGCTGGTTCCCAGCGGCGCCGTCAGGGACAAGGTCGGCGTCCTCGGGAACGGCTGCGTCGTGAACCCGCGCACGCTCTTCGAGGAGATCGACGGCCTGCGCGAGCGGGGGCTCGACCCCGACGTCCGGGTCGCCAAGCGCGCCCACGCCATCCTGCCGTACCACCGCGTGCTCGACGGCATCGAGGAGGAGGTCAAATCCGACTCCGACCTCGACGCCGGGACGACCGGCCGGGGGATCGGCCCGACCTACGAGGACAAGGCGGGTCGACGCGGGATCCGGATCGGCGACCTGCTCGACCGGGAGGTGCTCCGCGACCGCCTCGAGTACGTCGTCCCGCAAAAGCGGGCGCTCGCCGAGGAGGTCTACGGCCTCGACGTCGCCGCCAGCGACCACGCCGACGCCTTCGACGTCGACGCCCTGATCGCGGAGTACGCCGATTACGGCGACCGGCTCGCCGCGGACGGGATGGCGATCAACTGCTCGCAGTTCCTTCACGAGGCACGGCAGGCGGGCGACCGCATCATGTTCGAGGGCGCGCAGGGCACCTCGATCGACATCGACCACGGCATCTACCCGTACGTCACCTCCTCGAACCCCACGGCCGGCGGCGCGGCGGTCGGGAGCGGCGTCGGCCCGACCGTCGTCGGGCAGGGCGAGGTCGTCGGCATCGTGAAGGCCTACCTCTCGCGGGTCGGGACCGGACCGCTCCCGACCGAGCTCGACGGCACCGACCGGGAGGAGGAGCTGGCCGACCACATCCGCGAGCGGGGCGGCGAGTTCGGGACCGTCACCGGCCGGCCGCGACGCATCGGGTGGCTCGACCTGCCGATGCTCCGCCACGCCGCGCGCGTCTCCGGCTTCACCGGGATCGCGGTCAACCACGTGGACGTCCTCTCGGGACTCGACGAGCTGAAGGTGTGTGACGCCTACGAGCTCGACGGCGAGCGCATCGACTCGATGCCCGCGACCACCGAGGAGTGGGGCCGGTGTGAGCCGGTCTTCCGCGAGTTCGACCCGTGGCCCGACGTGGACTGGTCGGCCGTCGCGGACGAGGGGGTCGACGCCGGCCTCGCGGCGCTGCCGGAGGAGACGCAGGCGTACCTCGAGTACCTGAGCGAGGCGGTCGAGGCGCCCGTCTACGCCGTCGGCGTCGGTCCCGGCCGTGAGGAGACGATCGAGCTCGTCAACCCCTTCGAGACCGCCTGAGGCCGGATGCACGACAACGACCGGTCGATCCTCGCGATCGCGATGACCGGTCACGGGATGGTCCACGCCTTCGAGATGTCCATCCCGGTCTTTCTCACCTACTGGATGGCCGCCTTCGATGTCGGCACGGGCACGATGGGGACGATCGTGGCCGTCGGCTACGCCCTGTTCGGCATCGGCGCGCTCCCGGGCGGGATCGCGGCCGACGTCTACGGCTCGAAGCGACTCGTGATGACGTGTCTGATCGGGATGGGACTCGCCTTCCTGCTGTTGGGATTCGGCGGGATCGTGGGTCTGACGGTCGCGTTGCTGCTGTGGGGCGCCGCCGCGAGCCTGTATCATCCCTCGGGGCTCCGGCTCATCAGCACCGGCATCGAGGAGCGGGGGTCCGCGTTCGCCTTCCATGGGATGGCGGGCAACCTCGGGATCACCCTCGGCCCGCTCGTCGCCGTCCTCCTGTTGCTGGTCCTTCCGTGGCGTGCGGTCGCGGCGGCGTTCGCGATCCCCGCCATCCTCGCCGCGATCGCGGTGGCGTTCGTCGACGTCGACGAAACCGCGGCGGCCGCGGGCGCCGACGGGACGAGCACTGATGGGGGCGAAGCCGCCGACTCCGATCACGGAGGCCCTGAAACCGGCGACCCTGGAACCGGCGACCCGCCCTCGGTCCGCGAGGTCCTCGCGGACACCCGGCTGCTGTTCGCGGGCGCCTTCGTGCTCGTGTTCGCGATCGTGATCCTCCAGGGGTTCTTCTACCGCGGCATCCTCACCTTCCTGCCGGAGGTGCTGTCCGACTCGGCGGTCCTCGAGCCGGTCGTCATCCTCGACCGCGAGGTCGCTCCCGCCAGATACGTCTACGTCGCGCTGCTGTGCGTCGGGATGGGCGGCCAGTACCTCGGCGGCACGCTCAGCGACCGGTACCCGCCCGAGCAGGTCGCGATCGGCGCGTTCCTGCTGCTTGCGGTCCTCAGCCTCGCGTTCGTTCCGGCCGCGGCGTTCGGCGTCGCGGCGCTGGTCGGCGTCAGTCTCCTGATCGGATTCGTCCTGTTCGGGGAACAGCCGCTGATGCAGGCCGTCGTCGCCGAGTACACCGGGTCCGGAGACCGCGGCCTGGCGTACGGCTATATGTACCTCGGGACCTTCGGCATCGGGTCGCTCGGCGCGGCCGTCAGCGGGGCCGTGCTGGCCTACACCACGCAGCAGGCGCTGTTCGTCGTGCTCGCGCTGGTGCCGACCGCTGCGGCGGTCGCCTCGGCGGCGCTCTACCGACGCGGCCGCGGCTGACGTCCGGGGCTCGTCCCGCGGTCCCGCCGCTGGATCCGAATCCCGCCCGACTCGCGACCGAGTTCGAACCGACCACGAAGCCGAGTCCGAACGACCGCGAAGCCGAATCCGAACGACCGCGAAGCCGAATCCGGTCCGAACCGGGACCCGCACACTTTTGACGGCCCCTCGCCTACCGCCGGCCATGAAGGAGTCGCTCCTCGACATCATCTGCTGTCCGCTGGACAAACACGACCTCGAGCTCGAGGTCGAGGACCGCGAGGACGGGGAGGTCCTCGAGGGCACGCTCACCTGCACCGACTGCGGGGAGACGTACCCGATCGAGGACGGCATCCCGAACCTCCTCCCGCCGGATATGCGCGAGGAAGCACCCGCCTGAGGCGGCCGCGTCGTTCGTACCGCGGCTCCGGTCACGGGACCGCTCCGCCCGCGTTGTCTCCCGGATCCGCCGCCGCCATCTCTCGAGGATCGATCACCACCATCTCCCGAGGATCGACCACCACCATCTCTCGGTCGTATCCGCCCCGTCTTGGGGGCCCGTGCGCGCCGTGACCGGCGTGAACCTTTTTCTACCGCGCACGCGAGGTAGCAGACGTGCAGACGATCCCGATCGAGGTGAACGGCGACGGCGTGCACTCGATCGCGGCTCCCGACCGGATCACGGTCGAGGGCCCCTTCGAGATCGCGATCGACAACCAGGGACAGGCCGCCCACGTTCACCTCAACGTCGACGACGACCTCGGACGGGTCGCCCGCCTCGGGGAGACGAACCACTTCCTCGAGGCGGACGCGCGCCGCGTCGTTCACGTCGACGTGCGCTCGGACCGTCCCGACCAACCCGTCCGCGGCAAGCTCAAGGCCGTCGTCGGCCACGGGTCCGGAACCGCGTACCTCACCGTCGTCGTGGAGCCGGCGCCGGAACCGGAAGCGGAGTCGGTTACCGTCGACGACGCCCTGTCCGATCCCCCCGAACGGGATCCGGAGCCGACGACTCTCGAGCGGGTCGTCGCCGCGGTCGACGCCGTTTTCGGCGACGGGCTCGGCCCCGCGGTCGCGGTTGCTGCGGTCGCGGTCGTGATCGCGCTCGGGGTCGGGGCCGCCTTGAACACGCCGGCGGTCTTCCTGGCGGCCGGGCTCGTCGTCGCCGCCGTCGTCTTCGCGCTCGCGCTCGTGCTTCGGTGATCCGTCGTCCGGTCTCCCGGCGACCGGCTACTCGCCGTCGGTCCCCTCGTCGGGGTCGGTCGGGACGCCACAGAGGTTTCCGTCATCGTCGAACCGCTTGGCTCTGAGGAACCGGGTTCGATACCGGTTTGCGCCCTCGTAGACGTCGGCCTCGCGGATCTCCTCGACCCGTCCGTCCGCGACCGCGTCGATGATCGCCTCGATCTGCTCCTTCTCGCTGGGCGTGAGGTCGAACTCGTAGGTCCGCTCGGACTCCGACTCGAGCTTCGTCCACTGGCGCGCGGCCGAGACGACGAGCGAGCAGGGCTCCCGGCAGGGGAAGACGCCGTCGCCGCCGTCGACCGACAGGGGCGTGTCGGCGTCGTACTCCCACTCCCGGCGCTTGAGACACTGCGAGTCCGCACAGCAGGTCTCCGCGACCCACTCGACGTGCTCGTGGCCCTCGCCGCGGTCCCACGTTTCGATCACGCCGTAGATGCCGGTCTGCCGCGCCATCGTCTCGTGCCAGTGGGAGACGTCGAGCGCGCCGCGCCGCTCCCGGTCCCAGTTCGCGACGGTCGCCGGGTAGAACGTCTCGACCGTCTCGTAACACTCCCGAGCGTCGAGGTCGGGAAAGACCCAGCCGGCCGTCAACGTCGGCGCGGTCTTGAGCGGCCGGTACCGGCCGTCAGAATCGTGTTTCGCGATCGACCGCGCCGTCCGGGGGTCCTCGTGCGCCTCGAGGTGGTCGCGGTCGATCCCCGCCGCGTCGACGTGCCGGATCTCGTACCGGCGCGTGCCGTCGTCCGCGAGCGTGACCGTGATGCGGAGCTCGCCCCACTCCCGGGTCACGCCGGTCGCCAGCGATGCGTATCGGTCACGGATCGCCGCTTCGACCGCCGTCGAGTCAGGCCCCTCGGCGTCCGTTTCGCCGTCATCCAGCCGGTCCAGCCGGTCCGTCGCCCCCTCCAGCCAGCGGAGGAAGGCGCCGCGCGGTCCCTCGTCGTCGACGACGTGCTCGAAGACGTACCAGTCGGCGACGGCGACCGCGTGCTCGTGTGCGACCTCCGCGAACGCCTCCCGTGAGAGCCCCGTTCGCCGACCATCCGTCGTCTCGAATACGTAGGCGTCGTCGGCGTCGCCGGCGTCGTCGAACGCGACTCGAAACCCGTCCACGGCGAGGGTCGGCGAGCGTTCGTCGTCGCTCGGTGCTCGCGCCAGCGCGTCGATCGCGGCGGTCGGGAGGTCGATCGACGGGACGTCGTTCCCACGGTCCCTGGCGTCCCCCCGGTCGGCGGCCTCGGCCCGGCTCGCGTCGTCGGCGTGCGTGTTCGCCGTCATGGGTGCCCCGCGGCGACGCGAGTCTCCCGACGAACCGTCTCCACGGCGTCGCCGACGTCGGCGCCGGCGTCGGCGGCGCGCTCGAGCACGACGTCGGCAAGCAGCGGCTCGGTCCCGACGGCGCCGGCGTACCAGATCCGGTGGCCGTCGACGGTCGTCGGCACGTCGTAGCCGGTTCGGTAGTCGTCGGTGAGCCCCATATCCTCCGGGATGTCCTCCTGGGTGTGGAAGCCGTCCGCGATGAACAGCGGCACCACGACCACGTCCGTCGCGGTGAAGTGGTCGGTCACGTCGTCGACCTCGGGCTCCTCGTCCATGTACAGCGCCTTGACCTCGTCGAACCGCCCGGTCTCGCGGACCCGGTCGGCGTGGTACTCGATCGCCTTCGCCGAGTTCTCGTTGCGCTCGGTGCCGTGGCCGACCACCGCGAGCCCGAACCCCTCGCCGACGTCGGGGTCGTCGGTCACCGTCTCCGCCCGACGGACCACCACGTCGGTCATCGCCTCGTGGGTTCCGACCGGACCGCAGTAGTGGACGGTCTGACCCGTGTCGGTCGCGGTCAGCGTCGCCTGGTCCGCCGAGAGGCCGTCGGAGTCCCACCGGTCGACGTCCCACCCCTCCAGCCGGAGCTCGCGCGGGATCACCTGCTCGGTGAAGTACCCCTCGGAGACGAACAGCGGGACCACGTACACCTCGTCGCTCTCGACCGTCCGGAGAACCTCCCGGAGGTGCGGTTCCTCCTTCCAGAACCCGGTGTGGACCGCCTCGAAGGCGCCCGCCTCGCGGATCGTGTCCGCGTGGTCGTACGTCGGCGCGCTCGAGTCCGGATTGAGGTGTGACCCGTGGGCCACGATGACCAGCGACTGCATATCGGATCCAGGGACGCGCCGGCCTTAGGGACTTCGGAGCCGACGGCAGCGGGAACGGGAATCGGCGACGGGACCGAAGACGGGCGCCGTCACTCTCGGCACGATCCGGGTCGGCGGTTTCAAGGCGCCGCCCGCGGTAGCCGCGGATATGTCGCTTGCAGCCGATACCCGTGCGGCGGTTCGGGCTCACCCGTTCCTCCACGACGCGCTCCGGGCGGGCGTTCTCAACCACGCCGCGGCCGCCGAGTGGCTCCTCTCACACGCCGTCGGTCTCGAGGGCGATGCAGACGCGATCGCCACCGCGATCCGCCGCTTCGGGACGAACCTCGACGACCTCGATCGGTCCGCCGTTCGCGCCAGCGTGTCGATGCGGAGCGGGGTGGCGATCGTCGATCGCGACCGTCTCGCCGACGAGGACGCTCGTCCCGTCGCGACCGTCGGGGACGTCGCGGTCGTTCCGGAGGGCGAGTTGACCGCGGTGCTGGCCACCGGCTCGGTCGGTCCCGGCGTCCTGGGGCACGTCCTCGGTCGACTTCGGATCGCCGGCATCGGCGTCCACGCGTGTGCGGCCGGCGGTGAAACGTGTCTCCTCGTCGTCGATCGCCTCGCGGGTGCCGATGCGGTTCGCGTCCTCGAGGACGCGTTGACCGCCGTTCCCGACCGGGAGATCGACTGAGGGCGGACACATCGGTTCGTCGGCCGATCCCTCCCGATCGATCACCGAACTCGTGTCCGATCCGAACGGTTAAGGTGTCGCGTGGGGTACGTTCACATCCGTTGGCAGTTCTCCCGTCGCGGACAGCAACTTTTAAACCCCGGGATGACAAGTTAACATATGCCATGATAGACCGACTGGAGAAGGAAGTCGATATGTTGGAACGGCACTTGCAGGTGCTGAAGATGGTGATCGAGAACGAACCCATCGGCATCGTCAAGATGTCGAACGAGACCGGCTACCCCCACCACAAGGTTCGGTACTCGCTTCGCGTGCTCGAGGAGGAAAACCTCATCGAGCCGTCCAGTCAGGGCGCGATCACCACCGAGCGCACCCAGGAGTTCGTCGACGAGCTCGACGAGAAGCTCGACCAGACGGTCGACAAGCTCGGCGAGATGCGGATCGACTCCGCCACCGAAGTCGAGAACTGATCCGACCGGTTCCTGACCGACCGCCGGCTGCTTCTCGCGCCGCGTGATCACACACCGGGGACGAGCCCGGCGAGACGCGTGACTCGGGACTGACCAAGCGCGGGACTACCGAAACGACGCCGCGAGTACGGCCTCGCAGCGACGCGCTAGAGTTCCGGAACCGTCAGGTGGAACCCGCGATCGCGGGCCTCGGCCAGACAGAGGTGGAACCCTTGTTTCCGCGAGATCTTGACGAAGCTCCGCTTCTTCGACCGGTTCAACAGGCCGCCGCCGGTCGCGTCCGCGGCCTCCTCCAGGGCGCCGGGCTCGAAGAAGCTCGAGGTGACCGCGAACCCCGCCGTGAAGGCGTCGTTCCCCTCCGCGAGGCGCGACCCCGTCTCCACCAGCCCCTCGAGGGTTCCCTCGGGGGTCGGGTCGCGGCCGTCGTTGAGATCCGCGACGACGAGCGGATTGCCCATTCGGTCGCGCAACACGAGGTCGAAGGCCTGCTGTTCGCGGTGCTCCTCGCCCTCCGACTCGTAGACCAGCGAGACCGACCCGCCGATCTCGGCCCGGTCGATCCGCGGGATGGCGTCGTAGAGGTCCTGGAGCCCGCTGACGTTCCCCGTCTCGCGGATCTCGAAGAGCAGCTCGGTGACGACCCACTTCGTGAATCCGAACTCCATCGTCTCGACGAGGAACTCCCGATACGGCCGGCCCTCGACGACGGCCCGCTCGTCCTCGAAGCTCGTGTGGTGTTCGATCCGGAGGTTGTTCACCAGCTCGTCGTGTCCGATCGAGCCGTCGTGGGCCTTCTCGAGCGTCGCGCCGCCCTTCGACCCGTACCGGACGAACAGGTTCGTCCCGGCCAGCGCGTCCGCCGGCGAGAGCACGCGGTCGCCCTCGGGCAGCTGCGAGCGGGCCTCCTCCAGATCCCCCCGAACCCGGTCGAGCTCCGACTCGAGCTCGCCGACGCGCTCCTCGAGCCGGTCGGCCTCGGCGCTGAGCTCGTCCCGCTCGGCGATGAGGTCGTCACGTTCAGCCTGGAGGCGGTCACGCTCCTCCTCGAGCCGGTCGCGTTCCTCCTCGAGCCGGTCGCGCTCCTCGGTCGTCTCCGCCAGCGCGCCCTCGAGCCGGTCGAGCTCCTCCCGGAGGTCGGGTCGCTCCGACCCGGAGCGGGCGGTCCCCGCGTTCGCGTCCGTCGTCGACCCTTGCCGGTTCGGCGCCGACTGCGACCCGGATTCCGCTGCGGACCCCGATCGTCGCGTCGTCGCCGACTGTCGCGACTCCGGCGATCGGTCCGTCGGTCGCGGGCTCCGCTCGCTCGCACCGGATCGGGATCCGCCGGTCTCGGCGCTCGCGCCCGGGTTCCCGTCGTCGCCCGCCGCGGACCGTCGGTCCGCCCGCGTCTCGGACGGATCGATGGACGGGATCGATTTCGTCTCCCGCCACTCGGCCTCCTGGGAGAAGACGCTGTCCGAGTCGGACGCGTCGGGCTCTCCGGCGGATTTCTGGTCGCCCCCGGAGGGAGCCGCCTCCCGCCGCCGCTCCGCCTCGCGATGGCGACTCGGGCGGGGGCCGGTCGCGGCGTCCGTGGTCGTCGTGTCCCGGCGCGGCTCCCGATCTCCCGTGCGTTCGCTTGCGGTCCCGGCGTCCGTCGTGGCGGCGGCATCGGATCGCCTGGTCGTGGCGTCGTCGATTTTCGCTTCGGTGTCGTCGGGTCCCGCTTCGGTGTCGTCGGGTCTCGTCGTGGCGTCGTCAGCCCGGGATCCGGCGGATTCGGGGCGTGTTTCCGCCTCGTCGCGTTCCGATCCGCCGCCCCGTTCCGCGTCGTCGGGTCCCGAACCGGCTGGCTCGGTGCCGGCACCACCCTCGGCGTCGTCGACGGTGGTCCCGGCGTCGGCGTTCCCTGCGTCGGCAGCCGCCCCTTCGGTCTCCGCATCGGTCGCGCGGTCCGCGGTCGTGGCATCGTCGGTCGCCGCGTCGGGGCTCGCAGCGCGGTCGGGCTCTGCCGCGGTCGCCGACTCGTCGTCCGGGCTCGCGGCCGGATCGGTACCCGTCGCGACCGCCACGTCATCGTCGTCATTCCTGGCGGCGTCGGCGTCCCCGGCGTCGGACCCTCCGTCGGCGTTCCCCGCCGCATCGGCGTCGGCTGCGTCACTCGGCTCGGTCGGCTCCTCGTCGTCGGTCGACGACCCGGGGTCGTCCGCGAACGATCCCCGGCCGCCGACGGTCGATCCGGCCGCGGCGGCGGGTTCCGGCACGTCCTGGACCTCCAGGTCGACCTCGTAGACGGTGTAGATGCCGACCTCGTCGTCGGCCAGCTCGAACGCCTCGGCGCCGGTCTTCAGCTGTTCGGCGTTGCCGATGAACGCGACCGGGAACGACTCGCCGCCGTAATACACGACGTAGTAGTCGCCCGAGAGGACGTTCTCCGAGAGCTCGATGTAGCCGGTGAAGCTGGACTGCGAGAGCGTGCGGTCGGCCTCCGAGATCGGCGTCTCGTTCGTGTAGTACTGCGCCTTCTGTTCGCCGCCGCGTGTCTGCATCGCGAACAGCAGCGGCAGCGACTCGTCGGGTGCCCGGTAGGCCGTTCCGGAGGCGTCCTCGAACGCCGACAGGGACCCGCCGGTGACGCCGACGACGCGGCCGTTCGACAGATAGGCTCGGACGGCCCCGTCGGTCACCACGCCCGAGAAGTCGCGATCGGCGAGCCGGCTCAACCCGGCGATCCCGTCGGAGACGGTCTCCGCCTCCCACTCGGTCACGACGTCGGTGCGATCGCCATCCATTTGGGTTATCTCGCCGGAGGCGACGCAAATACTTTCCGGAGCGAATGCCGGGCGTCAGACGCCGCGCCTCGGCGTCCCGGCCCGAACGGCCCCGTGGTCCCGCCGCGATCGGATCGGTCCCGATCCGCCGCGCTCGTTTCGCTTCCGAGACGGCCTCGATCACTCCGCTTCCGAAACGGCCTCGATCGCCTCGCAGCCGAGGTCGATCACGTCCGCGTCCAGGTCGCTCGCTCGTAGATCGGCCGGCGTGTACCACTTCCAGCCGTCGGCGTCCACCTCGTCGGTGCCGACGGGGTCGATATCCC
Organism: Halopenitus persicus; assembly: GCF_900107205.1. Lineage (GTDB taxonomy): Archaea > Halobacteriota > Halobacteria > Halobacteriales > Haloferacaceae > Halopenitus > Halopenitus persicus. The sequence continues at coordinate 28,167 of NZ_FNPC01000003.1, forward strand.
GGGACGGGACGCGCGCGAAATAGAGATGGTCGACGTGCTGGTGGCCGACCCGCCCCGCCTCGTCGACGTTGATGTCGTACAACAACAGGTGTGCCGGCCGTGGAAGGCTCCGGCCGTTCGGCCCCTCGATCCCGGCTCGGTCGGCGACGAGCTCCGCCTCGAGCCCGGTCTCCTCGTACACCTCACGGACCGCGGCCTCGTGGGGCAGCTCGTCGCGGTCGATGTGTCCGCCCGGCGGAACGCGAATGCCGAGCCGATCGTGTTCGTGGAGTGCGGTGGCGCCGTCGTTGACGACGTACGCGGTCGCGGTGAAGTGACGGGTGGTTTCCATACCGCCCCGTATTCGGCGCGTCGTAAGAGGAATGTCGGTTCGGGAGTCGCCCTCGGGACCGGATTCCCCCGCCCCGCTACAGCGTCGCGACGTCCTCTTCGGCGTCGAGCAGCTCGTGGTAGCGGTTCCGGATCGTGACCTCGGAGATGTTCGCGACCTCGCTCACCTCGTTTTGCGTGACCTTCTCGTTGGTGAGCAGGGAGGCGGCGTAGACGGCGGCTGCGGCGAGCCCGACCGGGGACTTCCCGGAGTGGACGCCCTGGTCCTTCGCCGTATCCAGCAGCTGTCGGGCGCGCATCTCCGCCTCGTCGGAGAGGCCGAGATCGGAGGCGAACCGCGGCACGTAGCTCTCCGGGTCGGCCGGCTGGATCTCCAGCTTCAGTTCACGAACGACGTAGCGGTACGTGCGTGCGATCTCGTCCTTCTCGACGCGGGAGACGTTGGTGATCTCGTCGAGGGAACGCGGCGTCCCGGCCTGGCGGGCGGCCGCGTACAGCGAGGCGGTCGCGACGCCCTCGATCGAGCGGCCGGGGAGGAGGTCCTCGTCGAGCGCGCGCCGGTAGATGACGGAGGCGGTCTCGCGGACGTTCTCGGGGAGGCCGAGCGCGGAAGCCATCCGGTCGATCTCGCCGAGCGCCTGCTTGAGGTTCCGTTCCTTGGAGTCGCGCGTCCGGAAGCGCTCGTTCCACGTCCGGAGTCGCTGCATCTTCTCACGCTGGCGGCTCGAGAGCGACCGGCCGTAGGCGTCCTTGTCCTGCCAGCCGATGTTCGTCGAGAGCCCCTTGTCGTGCATCATCTCCGTGGTCGGGGCGCCCACGCGGGACTTCTCGTCCTTCTCCCGGGAGTCGAACGCACGCCACTCGGGGCCGCGGTCGATCTCGTCCTCCTCCACGACGAGTCCGCAGTCCGCACAGACCGTCTCGCCGTGTTCGGTGTCCGTCGTGAGGTTGCCGCCGCACTCGGGACAGCGAAGCGTCTCGTCGTCGGTCGCCTCGAGTTCCTCGTTCTCGCGTTCGTCGGTGTGGGTGATGCTGTGTTCGCTCATTGGATGGGGTCGGGACCGCGTGCCGCTGGTCGGGTCCGAGAGATGCGTCTCGGCTTCGTCTTCCTCACTAAAATATAGGGCATCAACGCATATAAGTGTATTTATAAATTCCGAACATATTCCTATAGAAAATTGAGCCGAGAACGTCTCAAACGGCCAATCGTTCGATCGCCGCGATGTGACATCCTGATCGGCCCGATCGGGCATATCCAATATATAATTATTTCGCCGCCGTGACGCCACAGTCCGCCGACGCGCTGCCGCGAACGGACCGCCGGGAAGCCAACCACTATAGGCCGCGCCGCCGGACCGATCGGTATGACTCGGGAGCTGACGGCGCTCGCGGAGACGCTCGCTGACGCCGGTCGCGACGGGTACCTGATCGACGCCGACTGGGAGGACCCGAACCAGCTGTACCTCTCGGGATTCACCGGTCCGGACCCGTTTCTCACCGTCTACGCGGACGGCCGAACGCACCTGCTCGTCTCCGGGCTCGAGTACGCCCGAGCGAAGCGGAGCTCGCGGGCCGACGTCGTTCGCCGCCACGCCGAGTACGACTTCCAGTACGGCGGCCGCGAGGAGCGGCTCGACATGTACGCCGCCTTCCTCGACGACGTCGGCGTCGAGTCCGTTCTGATGCCGGCACGCGGGCCGATCGAGACGGCCGACGGGCTCCGCGAGCGCGGGATCGACGTCGCGATCGACCGCGAGGACGCGCTTACGGCGCTTCGAGCCGTCAAAACCGACGCCGAGGTCGACCGGATCCGGGCCGCACAGCGGGCGACCGAGGCCGCGATGGCGGCCGCGGAATCGCTGCTGGCCGACGCGGACGTCGACGACGGGACGCTCGTCCACGACGGCGAGCCGCTGACGAGCGAACGCGTCAGGGAGGCGATCGAGGTGACGCTGCTGCGGCACGGCTGCGCGTCCGCGGAGACGATCGTGGCCGGCGGCGCGCAGGCGGCCGACCCCCACGACCGCGGGTCGGGTCCGCTCGCGGCCGGCGAGTCGATCGTCATCGACGTCTTTCCGCGGGACACCGAGACGAAGTACTTCGCGGACATGACCCGGACCTTCGCCGTCGGCGATCCCGGCGACACGCTCCGGGAGTGGTACGACCGCACGCTGGAGGCGCTGGAGGCGGCCGTCGACGCCGTCGAGCCGGGGGCGACCGGCGAGGACGTCCACGTCGCCGCCTGCGAGGTCTACGAGGACGCGGGCCACCCCACGCTCCGCAGCGACCCGGAGACCGAGACCGGGTTCGTCCACTCGACCGGTCACGGCGTCGGACTGGCCGTCCACGAACCTCCGCGGCTCTCGATGGACGCCGGCGAGCTCGAGCCGGGGAACGTCGTGACGATCGAGCCCGGGCTGTACGACCCCGACGTGGGCGGCGTCCGGGTCGAGGACCTCGTCGTCGTCACCGAGGACGGCTGCGAGACGCTCACCGACTACCCGAAACGGTTCGTGATCGACTGATGCGACGTGCCCGGCCCGCAAAGCGAGACGCCCGTTCCGCACGACGAGACGCCCGTTCCGCACGGCACCAACCGACGGTATGACGCGCCGGTACGCCTACACGGTCCTCGGGCTGTGTACCCTCGCGTTCAGCGCGACGATGGTCGCTCGGCTGGCGATCAGCCCGGTCGTTCCGCTCGTGGCCGACGACTTCGGCGTCTCCTACGGCACCGTGGGGCTCGCGCTCTCGGGGATGTGGGCGGCGTACGCGCTCTCGCAGTTCCCCTCCGGCGTGCTCGGGGAACGGTACGGCGAACGGCGGATCATCCTCGTGGCGGTCGGCGCCACCGCGATCGCGGCGCTGCTTTTGGCCCTCTCCCCGTCGGTGTGGGCGTTCCTCGCGTTCACCGTCCTGCTCGGCGCCGGCGCCGGGCTCCACTACTCGGTCGCGACGACGCTTCTCACCCGCGAGTTCGACGACATCGGTCGCGCGATCGGGATCCACGTCTCCGGCGGGCCCGCCGCGGGTCTGCTCGCGCCGCCGGCGGCCGCGCTCGTCGGGGCCCGGTACGGCTGGCGGGCGGCGATGCTGCTCGGCGTCCTCGTCGCGGTTCCGGTCTTCGCCCTGTTCGCGTGGCGGGTTCGTCCGACCGAACCGCTGCGGCCCGACCAGGCGCTCGCCGACCGGTTCGCGCTCGCGCCGCTGGTCGAGCTCGTCTCGCGGCCCCCGATCGCCTACACGACCGGGCTCGCGATGCTCGGCGCGTTCGCCTGGCAGGCGACCGCCTCGTTCCTGCCGACGTTCCTCACCGACGCGGCCGGGCTGTCCACCGCCGCCGCGAGCCTCCTGTTCTCGCTGTACTTCCTGGTGCACGGCGGGCTCCAGCCGGTCCTCGGGGCGGTCTCCGACCGGCTCGGCCGGGACGCCGTCGCGACGCTGACGATGGTATCCGGGATCCTCGGGTACGGGGGGCTCGTTTACGCCGCGACGGCGGGACTGGGGCTAGTCGCTCTCGCGACGGCCACGATCGGCGTCGGCGTCGCGATGTCGTGGGGCGCGCCGGTCCAGTCCCGCTTTATGGACCTCCTCGGCGACGCCGAGCGCGGCGCCGGCTTCGGACTCGTTCGCACCGTCTACATGGTGCTCGGCGCCTCCGGGAGCGTCATCGTCGGCACCGTCTCCGACGTCGCGGGCTGGACCGTCGCGTTCGGTCTGTTGACCCTCGTGATGGCGATCGGGGCGAGCGCGCTGACGGCGAACCGGGTGCTGCGGCTTGGGTTGTGACGGTGCTGCGGCTCGGGCTGTGACGGTGCTGCGGCTCGGGCTGTGACGGCGCTCGTTTCTCGCCCGCCCCGCACGCCCCGTTCACGATTCCGATCGCCGAAACGATTTAGGAACGAGGCCGCCTCTCACGGGACGATATGCGCGTTCTCTCGGATGACGACGTCGCGAGCGTCCTCGATCTCGAGGCGCTCCTCGAGGTGGTCGACGAGGCGTTCCGGAAGCAGGGTCGCGGCGAGGTCGAACGACCCGACCGGCCGCACTTCCCGGTCGGAACCGGGCTGACGGTCCCGGCACCGGAGGGGTCCGACGACGGCGAGTTGGGTGGATCCGACGGCGACGAGTCGGGTGGGTCGGATGGCGGCGAATCGGGCGGGAACGGTTCGGTTGCGGGACCCTTCGGGACGGCGCTCGTGATGCCGGCGTACGTCCACGGCGCTGAGACCTACGCCACGAAGCTCGCCGCGGTTCACGAGAACAACCCGGGGCGCGGGCTCGAGACGGTCAACGCCACGATCGCGCTCACGGACGCGGCGACCGGACTGCCGGTCGCCTACCTCTCCGGATCCCGGATCACGAACGCCAGAACGGGCTGTATCGGTGGCGTCGCCGCCCGCGCGCTCGCGACCGACGGACCGGTCACGCTCGGCGTGATCGGCGCCGGCAGGCAGGCGCGCTGGCAGGTCAGGGCGATCGACGCCGCGACCGACCTCGACCGCGTCCGCGTCTACTCTCCCAGCGACTCCCGGAACGAGTGTGCGGAGACGCTCCGCTCGGAAGGGATCGACGCGACGGCGGTCGACTCGCCGCGGGCGGCGGTGGCGGGGGCGACCGTCGTCGTCACCGCGACCCCGGCGAGCGAGCCGGTCTTCGACGGCGCCGACCTCGAGCCGGGAGCGCTCGTGGTGGCGATCGGCGCCTACGACGAGTCGATGCGCGAGCTCGACGCCGAGACGATCCGGCGCGCCGACCGCCTCTTCGGCGACGTCCCGTCCGAGGCGGCCCACACGGGCGACATCCCGGACGACGTTACCGCCGCCGACCTCACCCCGCTTTCGGCCGCGCTCGAGGGGACGGCTGGGCGGGGATCGGACGCCGAGGTCATCGTCGTCGAGTCGGTCGGGAGCGCGGTCCTCGACGCCGCAGCCGCCGAGCACTTATATACTGAGGCGCAGCGTCGCGGCGTCGGACGCGACGTCGACGTGTAGGGTGGCAATACCGTGACGTGGGAGAAACGGCGCCAGCCACGTATCGGGACACGGTGGAAACCTTTGACGTCCTCCCCGCCCTGAAGGGCGGGGTTGTAGCCTTGTAACTTCCAGAAACAACTTAAATATGGCCGCGTTCGAGCCTCGATCGCCGGTCACCCGTCCGGCGGACGGCGGTCACTCGGCGATCTCGACGTCGACCGCGTCGCGCTCCACCGCGAGCCGGAACGTCGGAACCGTGCGGTAGACCACCTCGACGACGTTCTTGCGCCGGAGGCTCTGTAGCGCCTTCCGAACGTCCTCCACGTCGGGGTCGAGGTCGAACTCCTCCCGGAGCCCGTTGAGCACGCTGACGACCGACTCCGACCGCTCGTCCGGTCCGGCCACGACGGCGAAGACGCGCGCCTCCAGCTCCGGGACGCGGATGACGCTCGGCACTCCGTTCCCGTCGGGGTCGTCGCCGTCCGCCTCGATGCCGGGTTCGACGTCGACGAGATCGGCGGCTTCGGCGGTCGCGCGGATGAGGCTGTTGTCGTCCCGGAAGTAGTATTCCTTGAGGTTGGACTCGAGGTAGCCGTGCACCTCGCTGCCGGAGTCCATCCCCCACGCCGCCTGGAGCTCGGCGTTCTTCGTCGGCTGCAGCCGGACCACGTCCGCGAGCCGGTCCAGCTCCTCGTCGGTGAGACTCATACCGCCGGCTACCTTGCCCGCCAGTAAGGACGTTCCGAATCCCGGTCGTGGGACGCCGGGGGAACACCCGACTCGCACGCTCGGTTCGGTCGCGGGTTCGACCGGCCGTGTCGACACCCTTATTCTATGTGCTACCACATACCGATGTATGGACGACATTCTCGTCGGACGCGTCATGACGAGCGAGGCGATCACGGTACATCCGGACACCTTCGTCGAGGAGGCCGCCTCGCTGCTGCTCGAGGAGGGCATCGGATCGCTGGTCGTCGTCGACGACGACGGCCGGCTCGAGGGCATCCTGACGACGACGGACTTCGTTCACATCGTCGCCGCGAGCAAGCCGAAGGCGCAGACGACCGTCGAGCGCTACATGAGCACCGACGTCATCACCGCCAGCGCGCAGGACCCGATCACGGACGTCGCGGACGTGATGATCGAGCAGGGCATTCACCACCTTCCCGTCGTCGACGACGACGGGGGCGTCATCGGAGTCGTCTCCACGACCGACCTGACGAAGTACATCTCCGGCCTGCAGCCGCGGCGGACCGCCTGACCGGGCATTCGATCACGTCGACACGCCGAGCGTCTCGTCGACCTGGGTCACCACGGCGACGAACGCCAGCACCGCCAGCGCCGATCCGGCCGCGAACGGGACGACGAAGCCGTACTCGACCAGGATCCCGGAGGTCAGCGGGCCGATCGCGATCCCGAGCCCGAATCCCATCGTGAGCACCGACAACGTCGAGCCGGACTCGCCCTCCTTGGCGATGTCGCCGGCGATCGCCAGCGACGGCGGGAACGCGAGCGCGACGGAGATCCCCTGAATCAGGCGGACGACGAGCATCGTGACCGGCGTCGTGACGATCCCCTGCAGCAGCGTCGACGGAACCAGCAGGACGAATCCGGCGACGAGGAACGGCCGTCGGCCGAACCGGTCGGCCGCACGCCCCACCGGGACCTGGAAGACGACGTTCGCGATCGTCACGGCCGCGAACTGGATCCCGAACCAGACGGGCGCCTGGCCGAGCCGGAGGTTGATCTGGTTTTGCAGCGTGGCGAACAGCGCGATGCAGATCCCCATCGCGACGGTCGCGAGCCCGAGCGCGAACACCGGATCGAAGAGCCGGTCGTCCCCGAACACGCGGATCGAGACGTCCTTGCCGCTCGCCTTCGCGGACTCCTCGGTGTCGTGGACCAGCCAGTAGACGAGCGCGAACGAGAGGTACGCCCCCGCGCAGGCCGCGAGGAACGCGGCGTCGTACCCGGAGACCACCGCCGGCCGCCCGAAGGCCGTCTCGATGCCCAGCGCCGAGAGGTCGTAGGGCCCCGCCTCGACGACGACGCCCGCGAGGATCGGCCCGAACCCGAACCCGAACAGCCGGAACGTGTTGAACACGCCGAAGTTCTCCCCGCGTTCGTCGGGGCTCGCGGCGTACTCGTTCACGAGCGCGACGACCGCCGGAATGGTCAGGGCCGCGCCGATTCCCTGTGCCGCCCGCAGCACCACGAGCGTCCAGTAGTCGGTCGCGAAGACGTAGAGGCCGCTCGCGGTCCCCAACAGGGCGATCCCCGCCAGGATGAACGGCCGGCGCTTTCCGACGCGGTCGGAGAGCCGCCCCGTCCACGGCTGGGAGAAGCTGTTGAGAAACCCGAACAGCGAGAGCACGATCCCGATGAGCAGCGGCTCCGTAACCGGGATCGACGCCGGACCGACCCCGACGCGACCGCCGAGCAGCGCCCCGAGGTCGACCACGCCGCTGGCGATGTACAGCGGGAGGACGACGATCAGAAACGAGTTGCCGATCGCGCCGACCATCCGGGCCGACCCCAACACGATCACTCGTCTGTCGGCCCCGACGATCGGCGAGGCCAGCCGTCCGAGCAGTCCCATCTGGAGGGGCGTTCGAGGGTCCGATTGAAGGGTCTTCCGTCTGGTGAACCGCGTGCCGCGGCTTCCGTACGTCGGCGAGGGGACGGGTTCCATATGTCTGGCGGTGACGGGTTCCATATGTCGTACGGGGACGATCCCCGAACGGCCCCGGGCACCTTCCCCGATCCCGTCGTTTATATACCGTGGCGTGGCATTCACCGCGTATGGAGTTTTGCGACGAGTGCGGCTCGATGATGAAGGCCGGCGAGGGCGAGGACCACTGGGTCTGTACCGCCTGCGGCTTCGAGAAGGGTCGCGACGAACGCAAGGAGGCCGCGATGGTGACCACCCAGGGCCAGGAGTCCTCCGAGATCGTCGACGTCAGCGACGCCGAGGACAAGGGGCTTCCGACCACGACGGTCCACTGTCCGGAGTGTGGCAACGACTCCGCCTACTGGTATATGCAACAGATCCGGGCGGCCGACGAGTCGGAGACCCGCTTCTTCGTCTGTACCGAGTGCGAACACAAGTGGCGCGAGGACGACCACTAACCGCGCGGTCGCGTCGTTCGACGCCGGACTCCGGTTCAGGCTCCGTGCGTTCCGATCTCCAGGCGTTCCGATCTCCAGACGTTCCGATCCCCGGGAACCGACCGGGATGACGACTCGACGAGCCAGCCCTACGGACGCCGTGCGAACGTCAGATAGCCGGTGTGGCCGACCCCCGCGGTCGAGGGTCGAGACCCGCGCTCGGAGAAGTCCATCTCCCGCTGGATCGTCTCCAGCGTCTCGACGCCTTCGAGGCCGACCTCGCGGGCGGCCTCGACGATCGCGCGGGTTCCCTCGACGAACGGCGAGTAGGCGGCGAGGAACCCGCCAGGGACGAGCACGTCGGGCGCGTGCGCGACGACGTCCGCGGCGTCGCCGGTGTCGAGGGTGAGCACGTCGAACCGATCCTCGACCGGTGTGCGGTCAGCGTCGCCCTCGGTCGGCTCGGTTGGTTCGGTTGGTTCGGCCGGCTCCGCGCCGTCCTCGGCCGGCTCCTCGTCGCCCGCCAGGACCGCGGCGAGGTCGCCGGTGCGGACGTCGACGCGGTCGTCAACCCCCGCGATCCGCATGTTCTCGCGAGCCACGTCGGCGAACTCCGGGTCCCGCTCGTAGCTCCGGACGGTCGCGCCCGCTCGCCCGAGCGCCGCGGCGAGGATGCCCGTGCCGGTGCCGGCGTCGAGGACGCGGTCGCCCGCGGCGATCCCGACGTGGCCGATCACGAGCCCGACGTCGCGGGGCATCATCGGCGCGCCGGTGCGCTCGAGGTGGTCGAACAGGTCCGGGAGGCGGAGTTCGCGCACCTCGAAGGCCTCCCCGAGGTGCGTCTCGACCACGTCGCCGTGTTCGGCGTCGGCCGGCAGCTTCAGGACGCCGAGGTCGGTACCGAACTCCTCGCCGGGCTCGAGCAGGTACTCCCGACCGTCGCCGATCAGGAGGTAGGCGGGGTCGGTCACTCCAGGCGGGCGATGGCGGCCGCGAGGTCGCCCTCCTCGGCCTCGAGCGCCTCGATGGCGTCCTCCTCGCTGACGCCGGCACGCTCGGCGACGATCATCACGTCGTCCTCCGGGATCGCCACGCCCGAGCCGCCGCTTTCGTCGTCGGCCGTCAGCTCGGCCGCCGAGCCCGCACCGCTTCCGCCGGCTCCGGACTCGACGGACTCGGGCTCGCCGACGACCTGGTAGGTCTCCTGTCCCTGGGCGTCCATCCTCGTGACCTGCGGGCCGTCGAAGACGAGGTCCTCCTCGTCGGTCCGGATGACGACCTCCTCGACGTCGAGTTCGGTGACGTCGATCCCCATCTGTTTCATCATCTGTTTCATCTTTCGCGGGTTCATACCGCCGCCTCCAAGCATACCACCGAGTCGCGCTCGTGGCAGCAAAAGGGTGACGAACGGGAAGCGGCCTCGCGGGGCGAAACGGGATCGTCGCGGCGCGAGCCTCGCGAAGCTGCCCCACAGTTAAGTCATACAGGGCCGACGTTTCGGTGATGTTCGATCCCGAGGACCTCGCGGCGATCCGGGAGGCGAAGGCGGAGTGGGAAACCGAATCCCACGACCCGGCCGTCGATAGCGCCGGCCAGCGCCACGCGGAGTTCACCACCGACACCGAGGGGCAGTCGGTCGATCCGCTGTACACGCCCGCGGACGTCGCGGACCTCGAGTACGACGCGGACCTCGGTTTCCCGGGCGAGGAACCGTTCACGCGGGGGGTCTATGCAACGATGTACCGCGGCCGGCTCTGGACGATGCGCCAGTACGCCGGGATGGGGACGGCACGCGAGACCAACGAGCGGTTTCGATACCTGATCGACGAGGGGTCCTCGGGGCTGTCGATGGCGTTCGACCTCCCGACCCAGATGGGCTACGACTCCGACGCGTCGATGGCCCGAGGGGAGGTCGGCCGGTCCGGGGTCGCGATCGACACGCTCGCCGACTTCGAGCGCGTCTTCGAGGGAATTCCGCTCGAGGAGGTCTCGACGTCGATGACGATCAACGCCCCGGCGGCGGTGCTGTTGGCGATGTACGTCGCGGTCGGCGACCGGCAGGGCGTCCCGCGGGCGGAGCTCCGCGGAACGATCCAGAACGACGTGATGAAGGAGTACATCGCGCGGAACCTCTACATCTACCCGCCGGAACCGTCGATGCGACTCGTCACGGACGTCTTCGACTTTTGTGCCGATGAGACGCCGAAGTTCAACACGATCTCGGTCTCGGGATACCACATTCGAGAGGCCGGCTCGACGGCCGCCCAGGAGGTCGCCTTCACGCTCGCGAACGGGATCGCGTACGTCGAGGCCGCGATCGACGCGGGACTGGACGTCGACGCGTTCGCGCCGCGGATCTCGTTTTTCTTCAACGCGCACAACGACGTCCTCGAGGAGACGGCGAAGTTCCGCGCGGCTCGCCGGCTGTGGGCGCGGATCATGGAGGACCGCTTCGACGCCGCCGACCCCGACGCCAAACGGCTCAAGTTCCACGCCCAGACCGGCGGATCGACGCTCACCGCCCAGCAGGTCGAGAACAACGTCGTCAGGGTCGCCTACCAGGCGCTCGCGGCCGTTCTCGGCGGCGCCCAGAGCCTCCACACCAACGGGAAGGACGAGGCGCTGGCGCTCCCGACCGAACGGTCGGTTCGGACGGCGCTGCGGACCCAGCAGATACTCGCCCACGAGTCGGGCGTGGCCGACACGATCGACCCGCTCGCCGGGTCGTACTACGTGGAGAGCCTGACCGACGGCATCGAGGAGCGCGCCCGCGAGATCATCGAGGAGGTCGACCGCCGCGGCGGGATGCTCCCGGCGGTCGAAAGCGGATGGGTCCAGCGGCGGATCCGGGAGGTCGCCTTCGAGCGCCAGCGCGAGATCGAGGAGGGCGAGCGTATCATCGTCGGCGTCAACGCCTACGAAACCGACGAGGAGCCGGCGATCGACCTCCAGGAGGTCGACCCGGATCTGGAGCGCGACCAGCGTGAACGCCTCGCGGCGGTGAAGGCCGACCGCGACGCCGACGCCGTCGACGACGCGCTCGCCGACGTGCGTGCGGCGGCCCGCGGCGACCGGAACCTCCTGCCGCCGATCGTGACCGCGGTCAAGCGATACGCGACCGTTCAGGAGGTCTGTGACGTCCTGCGCGAGGAGTTCGGGGAGTACCGGCCGGAGTCGGGATCGACGGCGATGTAGCCGATCACGTCACTCCTCGGCCTCGAACGTTCCGATGCCGGCCGCGGGCGGGGCGACGATCTCGAAGCTCCGCTCGCTCCAGTCGTCCTCCAGGAACACGAAGACGCGGCCGCCGGCCAGCTCGGGGTCGGCCTCGACCTGCGTCCGCTCGCCGACGCGTCTGGCGGCGACGCCGGGGAACAGTTCCTCGCTTTCGCCGGGCTCGAAGATCACTCGTCCCACGCCGCTGTCCTCCAGGATCTCGTCGTGGGTCTTGAGGTCGTTCACGTAGGTCATCACGCCCTCGGTCTCGGTCGGGTCGGTCACGAGCACGTGCGTCTCCTTGCCGGGGCCGGCCGTGAGCGTCCCCTCGACTTCCGTCGGGACGCCGCGATAGAGCGTGGTTCGGCCGTCGAGGTACTCCACCACGACGCCTTCCTCCCGGAGCTCGACGCCGAGGGTGCTCGGCGGGACGTCGGACCGCGCTGGCGAGGACATATCGATCGGTCCGGCCGCGGCGGCAAAAAGGGACGCGTTCCCCCGCCGCGCATCGACGGTCCGCTCGGACGCTTCGACCCTCCCGCGGTCAGCGGTCCGGCCGGTCGACCGAGACCGCCACATCTATGCCCTCGCTCGGGAGTCCATCGGTATGGAGGGACGGGCAGCCGCGTTGGGCGCCGGAACGGTCCTCAACGCGCTGGCGACCGGCACCGGGTCCGCGTTCGGCATCGACGTCGAGACGCGCGCGACGGTCGAGCTCGACCCGGACGCCGACGACGTCACCGGCGAGATCGCCGCGGCCCCGACCGCCGACACCGAGCTGATCGAACGCTGCGTCGCGCTCGCCACCGAGCGCTGGGGCGACGGCGAGGGCGGGACGGTGCGCACGGACAGCGACGTCCCGCTGGCGGCCGGGCTCAAGAGCTCGAGCGCGGCAGCGAACGCGACCGTGCTGGCGACCTGTGCCGCGCTCGACGTGACCGTCGGGGATCGGTCCGGCGGCGTCGGTGCGGAAGCGGCCGTCGATGCGGCAGCGACCGACGATCCCGACGTCACCCGGCTGGAGGCGTGCCGGCTCGGCGTCACGGCCGCCCGCGAGGCGGGCGTCACGGCGACCGGCGCGTTCGACGACGCGTCCGCGTCGATGCTCGGCGGCGTCACGCTCACCGACAACGCCGCGGACGAGCTGGTGCGGCGGGACGTCGTCGACTGGGACGTCCTCGTCTGGACGCCGCCCGAGCGCGCCTACAGCGCCGACGCCGACGTCGCCCGCTGTGAGAACGTCGCCCCGATGGCCGACCTCGTCGCCGAGCTGGCCCGCGAGGGTCGGTACGCGACGGCGATGTCCGTCAACGGGCTGGCCTTCTCGGCCGCCCTCGGCTTCTCCCCGGAGCCGGCCGTCGAGGCGATGCCCCACGTCACCGGCGTCTCGCTGTCCGGGACCGGCCCCAGCGTGGTGGCCGTTTCCGACCCCACGGATCCCGGGACGGACCTCGACCGCGTTCGCGACCTGTGGGACGACCGCGAGGGAACCGTCCGATCGACGACCACCCGCTCCGACGGCGCACGGATCCTGACTGACTGACCACGATCATCACCATGACATCGAACGACCAAACCCCGGAGGAGATGAGCCTCGACGAGCTGCGTGCCGAGATCGAGGACATCGACCGCGAGATCGTCGAGCTGATCGCCCGCCGCACCTACGTCGCCGATACCGTCGCCGCCGTCAAGGAGGAGCGGGACCTGCCCACGACCGACGAGTCACAGGAGGCCCGCGTGATGGAGCGGGCCGGCGAGAACGCCGAGCAGTTCGACGTCGACGCGAACCTCGTGAAGGCGATCTTCCGACTGCTGATCGAGTTGAACAAAGTGGAGCAACGCGAGAGCCGGTAGCTCAGTCGAGGCCGAGACTCAGCTGTAACGCCTCGTCGACTGCAGCCATCGTGGGTCCGTCGAGTGAACCGACGACCGAGTGAATCCGTTCCGGAACCGAGACGGTTCGAATCTGGTCGAGCCGGATTGACGAATTCTTTTCGAGCGGTGACCCGTCCGCCTCGACGAACACCTCGAACGGATACTCGCGGTAGGTCCCCGTGACGGGCGCGACGATGGTCGTACTGGAGTTCCGGTTTCCGATATCGTTTTGAACGACCACGGCCGGGCGCGTCTTCTTCATCTCGTGTCCTTCAGCGGGGTCGAGTCGAATGATAACCACGTCGCCCCGTCGCACGTCCGTATCCTCACTCATCGAGGCGTTCCCACGCTTCGTCGGACGTTTCGCTCCACTCCTCGGCGAGTGCCTCCGCGCTCTCGGAGGCCTCCCGATAGGCGGCTGCCAGCTCGTCGTCGTCCGGTCGGTCTGACTCTACCTCAACGACTGCGACGGTTACGCGCTTGTTCGCGTACTCGGTGCCGAGGTAGACTCGACCCCGTTCGTCCGTCTCGTTCGTTTTGAGGTCCGTTGCGTCGACTTTCATCGGGGAACGGTACGGACCCACCGCGGATATGTGTTACCCACTATTACCCACGGATTTCCCCGTAGCGGTTACGGGGTGTATTATGGATTTCAGCTACGTAAACTACCCCACCCTACTCGCTCACGGCTTCGCCGTTCGCTTCGTTGAGGGTGTCGTCAGAAGCGGAGCTTCTGACTGCTAACCAGAACCTTCGGTTCTGGTGATGGGGCTTTCGCGTGGACTCCCGCTCTGGCCGGAATTTTCGACAGGAGATTCATATTCTCCGCTCGCGTTCAGCGTCCCGCGATTCAAGCGCACGCCTACGGGTGCGCCTCCGCCGTCCCCAGTTTGGTTACGGCGGAGATACCGCAGTCCAATGTTTTTTGCCGCGTTGTAGTCAGCGTGGTTCTCGTAGCCACATTTCAGGCACGCGAACTCCTCGCCGTCGCGGTTGTCCGGATGCGTGAACCCACAGTGTGAGCAACGGCGTGACGTATTCTCCGGGTCCACCTGCTCCACGTCGATGCCGTTGGGTTCGGCCTTGTATTCGACGTACTCGTACAACCGCTCGAAGGCCCACTTGTGGCCCCACGACGCACCCGAGAGGCGGTCGCGGATGCCGGTCAACTCCTCGAAGGCGATGACCGTACAACCGTTTTCGGCGGCTTCTTCGATGATGCCGTTCGCAATCCGGTGGAGCATCAGTTTGAACCGCCCCGTCTCTTTGCGCCCGACCGACTGGATGTTCTCGTGGGCGTGACGTGACCCACACTGCTGGAAGGATGCACGGCGTTTCTCGTACTCGCGCCGCCAGTGGTCGAACTCGTGACCGCTCCAGAACGTGCCCGTCGAAGTGACCGCGAGTTGGTTCACGCCGAGGTCAACGCCGAGGACTGTGTTGTGCCCGGCCGTCGCCTGTTCCGGCGTGTCGGACTCCACCTCCGCCTTTGTGCGAAGATGGAGGAACCACTCGCCGTCCCTGTTGTGGAGTTCCGCCCCCGTCACCTCGTAGTCGTCGTTGTCGAGATACCGGCTGTGAGGTGTGTCGCGGTCCTCGTCTGGCAGAACGTACGCGACTTCGATACGTCCATCTACGGTCGCCAGCGACACGTACTCGTCGTGGAACGTGGCTCACCGCTTGTCGTACACCACGGTCGGCTTCGAGAAATGTGGTTTGCCAGCGTACTCGCCCTGTTTCCAGCGAGCGACGACGCCCTGAACGGCGTCGGCGGCCTTGTTGCGGGCGTTCTGGACGAGATTCGCGTGCAACCGTGTCCGGTCGCGTACCTCGTCGTAGGTTTCCTCCTGCAACTGTGCCTTGCTGGTCGTCTTGTATTCGCCCTGCCAAGCGTGGTCCACGACGTAGTTCGCGGCCCACAGAAACTCATCAACTGTCTCGCGGAGAAGTGCGGCGTCGTCACTGTCCACGTCGAGTTTCACCGGGACAGTGCGCCGCACCTCCATACGTCAGATGTGTGCTTGGTGGTTTATTAGAATTGGGGAGAAAAGGCGGCCACAGTCCGTGGTTTGTGCCGGAGTTGTCGGCTTCCTCTCCGGCCTGCTCGCTCCTTGAGGCCGGAGGCTCCGCCTCGAAACCGCTGAACAAGGGGGAGCAGCGGACGAATGGACACGGCTCAAAACACACGTCTTCGAACGTCGAACGCGTCGTTTGACCGTGACCGTTCGAAAGTCTCCGAGTTCCGTGATGACGAGACGCGAAGCGTCTCGAACCGCTCGATCCCGAGGCGGTTCACGAAACGTTTAGGTTAACTAAGATGATCCATTGACCCGGAAGGAGAACCGTCACACGCTCCTTCCACCCCCTTTCGAGAAGAGACGCGATACTCGGACGGTACCGTGATCGCAATGCACGCGTGGGACCGTTCGCTCGATCCGGTAGTCGCTTCCGTTCGCTCGATCCGGTAGTGGCTCGTGTTCACTCGATGCGGTAATCGCTAACGCGGTCCCGTGCGACGTGCATCGATCCGATGCAGGCCAGACACGCGAACACGACCGATATGACCGTTCCGAGAACGCCGATCAGGAACTGGTCGATGCCGAGGAACGAGGATATCGCATGCCCAACGGTGCCCGAATGGGCGATCACGGTCGGGAGGGCAACGACGAGGATCACGGTCGAGTAGCCGACGAATCCCGGGATGCTCGGCACGATCGCCTTCCTGCTTCGGGAAACGCTAACCGCCTCAAAGCGTGGAAACACGGCGCCGATGCCCGTCGCGATCGTGCCCGAAACGGCGGATAACACGACGGCCGAGACGCCGAGACTCGCGACGGTCGGCAGCGAGTGTGGGCTCAGAACGGCCGTACCGACGGTTGCCACGACGGTCACGGGAGCAAGCAGTAGGCCACCGGAAACGACGTGCCCGACGATCAGTGCCCGCTCGGGCGTTTCCGAGAGGAGCGTGACCGGGAGCGCCGCACCCTCCTGGCCGATCACGTTGAGCGCGAACAGCGCACCGGCGATCCACGTGCCGCTGAGAAGTATCCACAGCGGAAGTCCAGTCCCGATCTCGCCGGACTGGACGGCAGTGACGATCGGCCCGGCGAGAACGATCACCGGATACAGCGCAAACGAGAGCGAGATCGGCGACCGACGGGCACGTTTCCAATCAACCGCGACCACGCCGACGGCGGGGCGCGAGAGGACTCGTGAGAGCACGCCGAACGTCGACGACTCGTTCCCCGTTCGATCCACCTCGTGGGTAACGTGAACCCCATCGGCGTACCAGAGCCAGTCCGACAGCCGGAACAGCGATGCGACGGCCGCGATGATACACACTGCCGAGAATCCGATCGCGCCGATCGCGCGGAGCGGCGACGCGCCGATTCCGAGTCCGATCGCCGCAAGGTCTCCGAACCAGTTGATCGGCGTCGGCGCGAGGACTCGATGGATCGGCTCGAGTATCGACGCAAACGCGTTCGTAACGATCACCACGAAGTACCCGAGACCGAGGAGGAGAAGGAACAGCATTCGCAGACGGCTCAACAAGACCGAGCGAACGCCGGCGTTTCGGACGCCAAGTGCGAGCACGAATCCCGTCGGAAGGCCGGTTGCGAGCAGAAGACAGAGCGTGAGAAACACGACGGGGATCGTACGGATCGAGCCAGCGCCGATGGCGAACGCGACCGTGGCGGCGCTTCCCACCGTGAGCAGGAACGCGGACCAGAGCACGAGTTCCGTGAGGACGAGACCGCCGATCACAGCACGGTGTGAGATCGTCGTCAACAACCCGTCGAGGTTGTCGGGGCGGAGCGCGACGGCGTACGCACGATAGCCGCCGAATCCCACGACGAAGATCCATCCGTAAACGAATCCCGTTCGGACCAACTCGATGAGCGGTTCGGTCTCGGTTCCGGCGACGAAGCCGCCGGCAAAGTACGCGCCAAACACGCCGGCGATAGCGACCGGAAACAGCAGCACGGCCGCGAACGCGAGGGCCACTAACTGCGCCGAGTTCTCCTTCATCGCCCGCCAGCGACGTCGGAGCTCGGTACGGGCAACGAGGTGTGGACGTCTCGCTCGTGTCATCGATCGTCGGGTCGCGTGCTCGATGCAGTCCCGTCGGCGTCTCCGTTCGATCCGTCCCGTGGGTTTCCGGGACCGGCGATCGCCTCGGATTCCGATTCGGGCGCGACCGGATCCCGTTCGGCGGTGACCGAGAGGAACACGTCCTCAAGCGTCGTTCCCGCTTCCGCTTCCATCCGAGCTGTGAGTTCCGCGGGCGAACCCTCGGTAACGAGGTCGCCCTCGGAGAGAACGCCCACCACGTCCGCGAGCTCCTCGACGACCGAGAGGATGTGCGTCGACAGAAACACCGTGTGACCGTCGTCGGTCAGCTCCGCAATGACGTCGAGAACGGTCCGGGCCGCCCGCGGGTCCAAGCCGCTTGTCGGCTCGTCGAGAA
Organism: Halopenitus persicus; assembly: GCF_900107205.1. GTDB lineage: Archaea > Halobacteriota > Halobacteria > Halobacteriales > Haloferacaceae > Halopenitus > Halopenitus persicus. Next base: position 46,140 of record NZ_FNPC01000003.1, read on the forward strand.
ACACGACGTCGGGGTCGTGTAGCAACGCCTGTATCAGGCCGACTTTCTGGCGCATCCCCTTCGAGTAGTCCGCGATTCGCTTGTCGGCATCCCCAGTGAGACCGAAGCGGTCCAGCCACGTCACGATTCGGTCGTTCAGCTCGGCCGCGGGAATATTCCGAAGTCGCCCGAAGTACTCGAGTTGTTCGCGGCCGGTGAGCTCGTCGAAGACCGGCGGTTCCTCGGGGAGATACCCGATCGATGCTCGAATTGCGTCGCGATCCGAGACGGGCTTCCCGTCGATCCACGCCTCGCCGTCGGTCGGCCGCGTCAGCGACGTCAACATCCGCATCGTGGTCGTTTTTCCCGCACCGTTCGGTCCCAGGAAGCCGTATACCGTGCCGCGTTCGACGGCCAAGTCGAGCCCGTCGACGGCGACGTCCGTTTCGAATCGTTTCGTCAGGTCTCGCGTCTCGATGGCGTGTCTCTCTCTGGTCATCTCAACAAGGTACTCCGATGGGTCCGGTGCTGCGATCGATCATACGACGATGCCTCCGACTCCGACGGTGATGAAGACGACCGCGATCAGCGTCGGAAACGCGGCACGTCGAAGACGTGCGATCGCGAATCGTCCCGGAGAGCGATCGGTTATCACGAGATCGCCCGTGAGGGCGACCTCGTGCTGCCTCCGTTCGGGAGACCCCGCAACGAGATACTTCTCACCGGGATCGATCCGACGTTCGACGTAGCGACGCGTGCCGAGTCCAGGGACGATCCGTATCCATTCTGCAACCGGTTCGAGATCGTCTCTCACGTCGACGAACCGTTGGATTCGTTCCGGCGGGGTCTCGTTCGCGCCGACCGTGAGGACCGTCGACTCCGTATCGAGCGCGAACCGCTTCGGTGACGGTTCGACATCGAGGCCGCCACGAGGTCCCTCAAGGGTGAACGGACGCGTCGCGACGCCATCGTCGAGGTGGGCCTGAAACCACGGGACGCCGATCCCGAACGGTTGTCGTTCGGTGACGTCGAACTCGAAGCCGAGACACCGCGCTCCAGTGAACGGGGCCGAAAGCGTCGCTCCGGAGTCGTTCGCCGCTCCACGACAGACGGCGAACGACTCGTCATCCGTGACGGTGCTCGGGTCCTGAACGGAGGCGGAGAGGACCTTCGGGACGACCGCAAGCGGCCGGAGACCATACCAGCCGATGGCGAGGCCAAGGGTGATGAATCCGAACCCAACGACCGTGAGTATCATCACTCCGGAAGTCGTGGGGCGTTCGACGAATCTGGTGGATCTCCCGGAGCGATCCACGGCAAGAGCGTCGGACCGTCTCGGGTACACATCCGGTGGCGGGATCTCGCGTGGAGGGATCTCGTGTGGAGGGATCTCGCGTGGAGGGACCTCATAGGGACCAGTTCTACCGGGGACTTCAAAGGGTTTCCCCCGAACCAAAGCGTTCGGCGCTCGACTGACCCAGTGAACCGCCTCGGCCTGCACCTCCGGGTGGAACGCACAGATTCCGCCATGGCGAGACGTACTCCCCGGGATACCGAGAGACTCCCCGCCACGAGGAGCTTGTCCGGCTTGGAAGCGTAAGACGGACAACTATTTGTCCCGGACGACCGGCATAGTCGGTGGATGGCCCTCCTCAAAACCGTGCTGCGCTACAGCCCTCCATCCGAGACGATCGCCGTTATCGTCGCGAACACGCTGCCGCTCGTCGGCGTCGTCGCCCTCGGGTGGGATCTCGCCGCGCTCGTCTTCCTCTATTGGTTCGAGCTCGGGATCCTCTCGTTTTGGGCCCTCGTGAAGGCGGCGTTTGCCGGTCGACCGTCGGAGTTCGACTCCGATCCGCTGATCGGCGGCGCGCTGGCGCGCAAGCGTACCGCGATACCGGTGCCGTTCACCGAGCTCGGCGTTCGATTCTCGACGCTGCCCGTTCTCGCCGTTGCGATCCCCGTCCTCACGCTGGTCTGGTTCTTTGCAGGTGTGACGACCGTCGGCGTGATAGGCCCGGAAACGCCCGAGCCGGACGCGCTGGTGATGGTGACGCTCTCCGCCTTCGGCATCTTTCTCAGCGAGGGTGCCTCGACGTCTCTCGAGTATTTTTACCGAGGAGGATACCGCGATCACAGCGCTCAGACCGCGATTCAAGATGTTTTCATGCGTGCTGCAGTGATCGGCGTCGGCGGGCTACTCACGGCGACCTTCGTCGGGCTTGCCGCGGACTCGGTCGCATCCGACGATCCGATCACGGCCGTCGATCCGACGCTCGTCGGGTTCCCGATCCTCGTCGGGATCGTTCTCGTGAAGTTCAGTTTCGATCTCGGGGGCCTGTACCGCGATCGGCTCGCCGCCTTCGATGCGGCATCGTCCCTCGAACTCGGCTGGGCGTACGAGCCGCCGTCCGATGATCCGATCGAACCGGTGAGCGACGTCGACGCGCGGCTGCGACCGACCCTCGCAGGGCGATTGGTCGGCGGCCTCTCGCCTGCCCACGTCCGACGGCACCCGGGTGCGTTGGCCGTCGGCGGATTTCTCCTTCTCATTTCGATGCTGTTTCTGATGGGAGAAGTCTGGGATATCGTTCTCGTCCTCGTCGGAGCCGGTTTCATCGTTCCGATGGGACTTCTCACGATCGACTACGGGTTGCGATACGGTGGCGTCGAGTACCGGATCTCGGAAGAGGAGATCGTTGCCTACGATCGACTGTTCCGAACGCGTCTGTGGCGGATCGAGCCGTGGGACGAACACGGCGTACGCGTTGAACGTGATCGGCTTCACGGGTGGCTCAAGACGTCAACGGTCGTCATCGAGCGTGCCGATCGTGAGTTGCGGCTTCCGCACCTCGAGGATCCCGAACCGATCCTTGACGTGTTCGACCGTCGTGCTAACGGCGTCCAGCGGACGGAGGAAACGTAGTGTAAGAGCTGCGGCGGTGGAACGCTGCTGATAACGTCGCGTAAACTGTTGGTAGAGACTTTGGTTTATGTTGTATGATGGGTAGCTCGACGATGAACGTTGTCACAGTGTTTATTCCACGATATTCATAGCCGAATCAGCCATAAGAATCTACTTGCGAATGAACCATTCTGAATGACGGATACCGTTGACACACGACCGCATCAGCGGTTCTCGTCGAACGGAAGGATGCTTCCGGACTCTGCCCGTGGCGCAACTTCCTCAATAAAGGGGACAGTTGGACTCGCCGCAAAGGCAACCAGAGACGCCAGAAATACGGGCGTGATGCTTGCTCCATTGGAGAGCGCAATAGCGATGAGCGCAGACGAAAGGGGCGTCCCGGTAACGACAGAATTGAACGCCGCCATTCCAGTAAGCATCGCCAAAACGGGAGGCAGCCCGGGCACGACGAGAGCCGCCGTCAACCCGACGATGGCTCCCATAAACATATGTGGGATAATGAGGCCGCCAATCCAGTTGCCGTGAATCGTCACCCCTGCTGCAATCATAACTGTCCCAAGCGTGAGTAAGAGGCCGTCAACGCCGAGCGACGCTCCGTTCTGAATGAGTTCGTTCATCTTCGCGCCGCCGTAAAAGTACGACAGCGGCACCAGCCAGCCAAGCACGCCGATAACGGCGCCGGCAATGGTCGTCCGGATATACACCGCGAGGGATGCCTGCCGGAACAGCCGTCCGATAATCGAGAAACTACGCGTGTACACCAGCCCGAACGGGATGCAGACGAAGCCGATGAGTATAGCCCATCCCAAATCCACGGGGGCTAATGGCGTCAACGACGCCGTCCGCCACGTGGGAAAGAGTTGCATTCCCCCGAGCGTGACCTCGGTAAGATAGCCGGCAAACGACGCGATGAGCGTCGGGATGATGGCTTCGTAATACTCCAACCCACGCTCGTGTGGGAGTTCCAACCAGAGGAGTGCCCCACCGATTGGGGCACCGAGAATCGTTCCGAATCCCGCGCCCATCCCCGCGAGGGTAAGCAATTTCGTGGAGCTCTCCAGATCGAACAACTCGGAAGTGTACGTTCCGAACGATCCGCCGACAATGGACATCACGCCTTCCGGCCCGGCGTTCTGTCCGGCGACGAGGCCGATAAGGCCCACCGGAATGACGGGGATGTTCTCTTCGAGATCCACGCGACCCTCGGTGTGGAGCTGCTGGACGAGCGCCGAGAGAGCGCCCGGATAGAACGTGCTGTAGAGGATCGTCCCGATGAGTATCCCGGCGGCGATACTGACGGGCACACGCCAGTACGTCGCGCTGAAGGTGGCCCAGAGAGCGTCCTTGAGAGCGAGCCAGATGATGCGGAATCCCGTGGCGGCGACGCCGACGCCGATGCCCAGAATTGCGGCGACAACGAGCATATGGTGGAATTTTCGCTCGTTGAACTGTACTAGTCCCATCACAGCGACCTACGAGGAGTAGCGGGGCTTGATTTACGTTTTGTTGTTCGGGTGACCGAAGCGGCGTCGCCTCATCGTTGTACTGCGAGGACGGGGATGTCGCCGTCGCGGATGACTTTTTCCGTGACACTCCCTTTGAGGAATCGTCCGACGCCGGAACGAGCGTTCGTACTCATAACGATGATGTCGATGTCGTGTTCGTTCCCATATTTGAGGATGGCCCGATCCGGATCGCCCACCTCGACGGCCCCGACGGCGTCGATGTCTCGTGATTGTGCCGCCTCGACGATACGTTTGGTCGAATCCGTACCCTCCTCACGAAGCGTGTCCAGTTTTTCATCGCCCCGACCGACGATGGAGGCACTTTCACTCTGTTCGACGACCGCGATGACGTGAACGGTCGCGTCGTACCGCTCCCCGAGACTGTACGCGTGTTTCGCTGCCTCCATGGCTGCCTCACTCCCGTCAGTCGGGACGAGTATCGCCTCGTACATATCAGATAGTGAGACCGGCTACAACTAATAGACTGTCAAGGCCTCCCACTCCGTCTGCCGAAGGACGTTTGTATGTTAGGTCGTTAGCTGGCCGTCCGTACTATCGAACTTTCCGAAGAGCGTGTGAATGCTTGCTAGTAGGGCGATACTGAGAATCAAGGTGCCGAGTGCCTGTGGTGTTCTGAGAAGTCCGAGCGCGACGATTGTTGTCATTACGTGGGCGGTGACGAACTGTTCATCTAGGAGGGCTAATCCGATTCCTGTCAGAATCAGCGCACAGATGGGGCTAAGGATGACTCTGAACGCGGCGCTCGATTGTGCCTCAACTGAAAGCGGGTCAATTCCCTGTGCAAAGAGGAGATACGCGATTACTCCTGCTACGACGGCAAGAAGGTGGGTTGTCAGAACGGTGGTGCCAGTAATCTCCCGTTCGTCAGATGTGCCCAGTAGATATACAGTAGGGGCTAACGCCAATAAGACGGCATAATGGCCCGTCAGGAGTGCAACCGCCCCAATAGCGATTGCCAGAACCCCGACATAGGCGGCGTTTTCCATTTCAGGGGCCATCTTAACGGGGTATTCTTTAACGGAGCCATATGACAATTCCGAAGAGAAGAATCGCTACCGCCTTTTGCCATTCCGTGTCCCCCGGTCGCGTTAAGTCTGGCGTGAATTGTGGTAGATCGCGAAGGCTTCGAGCCAGTTTTGAGCTGTACTGAACGATCAACGGTAGCGGTGAATCTGGTATGCGAACTGTTCTATGACGCTCCAAACCGGGAGACTACAAGGTGATTTTAACGCAGCCACAACACTATACATTCGTTAGTCTACATTCGGATGTGAACCGAAGGAGGTTCTTGGCGACAGCGAGTGTCGGCGCGAGTACACTCTCGGGGTGTCTGTCGATGCTTCCATCGCTGGACTCGGATACGTCCCTCCCGAAGACTCCCACCGGTGCGTGGACACAGTACGGTGCCGATGGGACGAACACGTTCGCAACGAACGTCTCCGCTCCAGCACGGGGAAACCTGGCGTGGACCTCGGAGGCCTTCACACGCTGGCAGCCCGTGGTTTCCGACGGGACGGTATATCTGACGAACTTCGACCCTAGTAACGACGGAAGTGCGATCGCGCTTGACGCACGGGACGGCACCGAACGGTGGCGAACGACTCTCAACGCCAGCGGAGACCACGGGACCGTCGTCGTCGACGATCGATTTGTCGTGGCGTACGACACGGAGCTCGTTGCGCTCGATCCGCAAACGGGCGACCGGATCTGGACGGAACGGACGAACGGGATCGACTCTACCGAACTGCTGGTCGCGGACGGAGCCACCGGGACTGTACTAGTCGCTTCCGAGAGCGGCATCGAGGCGTTTAGCGCAGCGGACGGGGAGAAACACTGGGACATCGACACGGTACGTCAACTCGTCCGTGCGCCCGCAGTGTCCGACGGGCGTGTGTTTGCCGTCGGGAACGTGGACGGAGCGCCGTCCCTCGTTGCGCTCTCGCTGGCGGATGGCTCGGAGCGCTGGCGGAGGGAACTCACGTCCACACCCGGGTCCGCCGCGCCCGTCGCAACCCAGGAGGGAGTGGTCGTTGCCGACGATCGAACGCTCGTCGTCCACGACGAGGCAACCGGCGACCGGCTCCGCGAGCTCCACTCGTTCGACGAGAGCGAAGATGCGATCCCCAAGACGGTTGCCGTTGCCGACGGGACCGTGTTCGTTACCACCGCGTCCGGCGTCGTCGCGGTTGATATCGAGACCGGAACGGAACGATGGCGCCGCGACGTTCCAGTGTCCTATGTGGCGGGGATCTGCGTCGGAACCGAAACGGTCGTACTCCCGATCGATGACCCCGAATTCGCATCCGGGAAGAAGACGATCAGCGCGTTCGACCGCGAATCGGGAGAGTTGCGCTGGCACTACGCGTTCGACCCGGGTTTCCATCACCAGGTGACGTCACCGCCGGTGTTGGTTGACGGGGCCGTGTTCTTTACGGCCACCCACATCGACGGTCTCGGAGCCCTCGGCGACGTGCCCGGACGGGATAGCTAGTTTCCAGGCCGTGCGCCATCTTCCTGTGAGGAAGTGTTCCCCCACTACCGCTCCCGGTCCCGCTCTTCGTGAAGAAACCTCTCGTCGAGGATCGAGCAGGCGGGATAGGTCACGTTGCTTCACTCCCGAATACGTTGTTCCAAACCGCATTGATGACGACGAATCCGAGGACGATCGCGACGACGTGGAGGAGAAAGTCGAGGATGATCGTGAACGGACCGGCAATCTCGTCGGTATAAATATTAAAGAGCGTGAATATGACCGCAGCAATCACGGCATCCGGGAGATGAGTGGAGAGTATCTCTCGTCCTTGCACAAGCGATGGCGTTCGTATTTTCCTTCAAATAGGTGTCGTTTTCATCACATTTGAATCGGTCGTCCGCTCGTGTTTCCGTAATCGAACGTGACGGCTCACAGTTGGTCGCTGAAGACCGCGTGTTTATCGCAGTACAGTAGGTACGACGCGTACCTGGCAACCCGGTATCGAGTTCCACCGAACCGACTCTCGTGGACTTCGTTAGGGAAGTAGCGAACGCTTTGTGATAGTAACGACCACCTCCGCTCGGAACGGAACCCACTCCTCGGTTTCGCCGGACCGGTACGAGAGGAATACCGGCTCGAAGTATCCACGGAGCGTATGATCGCCAGCACGGTAGATGCGGTCTCCGTGGATCTCGTACCGTTCGGTAACGGAGGCTCCGGCGTCCACCGACCGACTGATCGTCTCGTTGTCCGTCCAGACGCTGTTTTCACCGACCTCGACGTGCTCGGAGTCGGCGTAGTGATCGGATAGCAAGAGCACCGTGCCGGAATCCCGCTCCGTCGGCGGGTCCAGCGCAAGTAGCCCGAACGGCCACGTGCCGGTACTGCGGACGTCGATCGAGGTCTCGCTCGTGTTGTGCAGTCTCACGTCCAGCACGCCGGGACTGTCGACCGTGATGCCGGCGTCCGACGCGACCACCTCGAGTGAGAGTGGCGCGGTCGTGTACGCAACCGACACGTCGGTCACCGTGTATTCCGTCTCACCGAGACAGCCGGACAGACCGGCCAGCGCAGCCGTCGAAGTGAGGAGGTACTGGCGGCGGTTCATCGACTTTCCTCCGGAGCGGAAACGGTCTCCGACGTCAGCTCCACGAAGACGTCCTCTATCGTCGCGTCGTCGGATAGATCCAGCTGCTCCCGGAAGACAGCAAGACTTCCCTCTTCGACGAGCCGGCCGTGATGCAGGATGCCGACGCGGTCACAGACCACTTCGACCTGTCCGAGCACGTGACTCGAGAAGAAAACGGTCGCACCGCGGTCGGATTCGGCGTCGACGACGTCGCGAACGAGCGCGACCCCGTGTGGGTCCAGACCGGTGAACGGTTCATCGAGGATCAGGAGGTCCGGTTCGCCGGCGAGACTCATCGCGAGGGCGAGTCGCTGTTCCATCCCCTGTGAGAACTCGCCTGCGGGGCGCGTGGCTGCGTCGGCGAGCCCGACGCGCTCGAGGAGCCGGTCCGGATCGTCGTCGACGTCCTTCGTGTCGATCACGAGTCGGAGGTGTTGCCGTGCGGACATCCCGTCGTAGGTACCGAACCGATCGGGGCAGATCCCGATCCGGCGGTGACTGGCGACGACGTCGGTCCACGGATCGTAGCCGAGCACGCGTGCGGTTCCGGACGTCGGCTTGATGTAGTTCAGCAGGAGATCGATCGTCGTCGATTTGCCGGCGCCGTTGGGTCCTAAAAACCCGTAGACTTCTCCTCGTTCAACGGACAGGTCGAGGCCGTCGAGCGCGACGGTGTCCCCGTACCGTTTCGTGAGACCGGCGGTTTCGATCGCCAGCGACGTCATACGAGATCACCCCGTTCGAACCGATATCGAGCAACTCCAAGGGGAACGATCAGCCAGCACAACAGGACCAGAAGTCCGGACAGTTCGTGAAGATACAGCGGAACGGATCCGGGTTCGAACGCCGCGTCGACGGCGTACACGTTGATCGACGTCGGCGTCCGGAGTTTGGTGAGTGCCGGTTCGAACAGCGCCCCCGAGTTCCCGACCCCGAGTAGCCAATTCGTCACGATGTGATACGATCGTTCGGGTGACATCCGAAGGAGAAGGAACAACGCCCCGTCAGCTGGAGCGTCGTACGCACTCACCGCGCGTCCGGTTGCGGCACCATAGATCGCGGTTGCGACGGGCTTCCAGAGAACCGTCAGAACGAGGTAGAACCCGCCGAAGAGCACGCCGGTCGCCCGGACCGTGCTCGTCGTCGCCGCCGAGACGGCTGTCGCGATCGAGACCAGGGTGACGACGTACAACAGCGTCACCAGCAGCACGGCGCCGAAACGGAGCGGTGAGAAGAGCCCGAATCGAAGTCCGCCGGCGAGTCCCAGAACCGCCACGGCTCCAATGACGGGGATCGCGATCCCCGCGCTCCGGCCGAGCGTTTTGGCGACGAGGATGTCGGTTCGCGTGAGGGGAAGCCCCAACAGGAACTTGAGACTCCCGGATGAGCGCTCGGCGACGACCGACCGATAACTCAACAGGAGCACGCCGAGCGGGAGGAGTATGGAGCCGGCGATCTGGATGAACCCAACCGTCAAGTTCGGGCCGAGCTCGTCCCACCCGACGTAGCTCGGACGATACGCCCAGAGGACGAGTAGGATCGCGAGAATCCAGGGACCGTTGGATGTGAGCAGGCGTCGTGCTTCCGCTCGAGCAAGCGGAAACCAGCGTGGGAGGGCCATATCTCGTCGTCTCGGGTATTCCATCATAGGAATGATGGTTTCTCTTCGGTATGCGAGACGTTCAAACGCTCAGTATGGTATACCGAACCTTTTCAGTGACGTCGAACGTTCGGTGTTTCGTGCATCGCCGCCAGTACCTCGCGACGACGGCCCTCCTCACGGTCCCGCTCGCCGGATGTGCGCATCCGTCGAACGTCCTCGATATGCAGGAAGCGACGCCCGACCGACTCGCGGCCGAAACCTCTCGGTCCATCTCTCCGGAGTCCGACGCGCACGCGATCCTTCAGGAGGTGGTCGAGAACGGGTCGGCGACCGCAGCCGGGATCTCCCGCCCGATCGATACCGACGAGCCGATCGAGTTTCAGGAACGGTATTACGACGTGTCCGCGACCGAAATCGGCCGTCGTGACCGAACCAGCTACGATATCCGTGTGGACTATAATCCGGAAGAAACCGCGTCGGCCGAGTCACGCGGCTCGATCGCGTATGCCGACCTCCCCGAGGTGGACAAGACGGCGTTGGATGGGCTGATCCCGCCGCAAGGCGATCCACCGCGGAACGAGGGATTCGATATGGGAACCCGATACGTCTATCCCGAGAACGCAACCGATGCGTCGGTACTCGTTCCGACGCAACAGTACGAATTCATCGAGCATCAGGGCGCGACGTATCGCGTGCAACTCGAGAGCGAGACCGTCGAGGAAGTGACGTACCGGTATGAGATGACCGAGATCGCGCCGAGTACTGCGGCATACGCCGAACGGATCCGATCGGAATTCCTGTTTCCCCTGTCGGGGCTGTCATCCGCCGAACGGGAGGTCGTCGAGGAGGCGATCGACGGTGGATACTTCGACGGCGCGACCGACGCGTTCAGATCGGTCGTCTCACGACTCCGGGCTCACCGCGGGCTCGAAACCAGCGATTCGTACGGGACGTGGCTCCCGGAGTACGAGGGGACGGCGTACATCACCTACGCGGAATTTCCGTCCGACATTACGCCGGCTGGAGAGTGACGACGTCACACGGTACAGCAGCACTCGGGAACCGTCAACGCCGTCCAGCTATCCAGCGGTCGTCCGTCTTTCGTTCTCGACATAATCGGACGGCATCAGCGAGGAGTCTGAAAACTGTTTGGGAGCGCTTCCGGCTGAGAACACAGCGCTGGTGTATTTACAAACAGCAGCCAAAGGAGGATGTGAAGCACGACCGACGGTCGGTCCCCGCTGACGTCGATCACGTGCTTCACGCTGTCTGGCACCCACCACTGCGCTCACAGCAACCCATCACCACACCCACCCCCGAGCCCTCCTTTGCTTTCGTTGTTCCGTGACGAATACCGAACCGAGACCGTCATGTATTCCGTTCCCTAACGACAGTCATCGAAAGAGGGACACCCGAGCGCGGTACACGAGGAGATACGCCGTGAGGGAGGCAGCGGTCCAGACGATCGCTTGTGGTGCAGCATTGTTCCCCTGGATCGTGACGTTCGATACGAGTATCGCCACCATCCCGAGGAGGCCCCACGCGAGTACGGACGCAAACAGAACGACCACGTACTCTCCGAGCCTACCGAGCGACCAGTCTCCCGCGACGATCGGATACGCGCCGCCGAAGGCAAGCACTCCGACGATCAGCGAGACGGTCGCGGGCGAAACGGGGGACCCGAGAACCGTGTTCCAAAGCGAAATAAGCGGATGCAAGACGATGGCGAGGCCAATCAGTCCCAAAAGCAGATCGAGGGTTGCCGCGACCCACGATTCCGGTCCCCGATCGGCAGTCTCCATAGCTGATTTGTAACGTGCTCGTACGAGACGTTTGGGATCAAAAACGAAAGGGGGACCTCGGTACATTCTGCGGGGCCTGTTTCGTCCTCGTCACGTGGTCACTTCGTGCTCCGAACGCTCTCTGCATTTCCTGGGTCGGATTCGAAACGAGACGACAGATCTGGACGAAACGTATGAACAGCTGAACAGAGTTTGGATCTGTTGAAATCCTCAGCAGGTGATACGCCTTGACCCGGTCAATACAGGCGACTCACGTATCGCTCGCTTTCGTCGTGATTCACAGCCAGTCGGTAGTAACGTACGTCACCGTGTCCATCGCCTCTCGGTTGGGGAACGCTTCGATAACTCGCTGGATGATATGGTAGAGTTCGTGCGAGGGGAGCGACTGGTCGGGGACGTAGAATACCCCACTGTGAGAGTCTGCCGGCATCTGGACAAAGTCGTCGCTGGTGACTATGAGACGCCCCTCTTGGACGGCGTACAGACGAATCGTGGTGTCGTCGACGCCTTCTCCCAATTCGCTCACGTCGACGACACGCTCTACGTCGTGGCCTGCTTTGTCGAGTTTGTCAGCCAGTGGAGCCGCGATGTTCTCGTCAAGCAGAAACGCCACCCGCATCACGACGATCCCGGCAGATCCTCGGGGCCGGTGATGATGCTCGGATCGTCTTTTGCGGTTTCGTGAAGCTCTCGACGGCGTTCTTCGACCGCCCGCATCTCTTCGGGATGGTCGTGATAGTACGCCAGTGCGTGGTAGACTTCCGAAGCAGTGAGGTCAAAGCGGTCCGCAACCGTCCGTGCGTCGAGGTCGCGCTCCTCGACCAGCGCGTGGATGTGGCTCACGGTGATTCGCCGGTCCCGAATGTGGGGCTCGTCGTGAATATCCGACTCGTCACCTGAGACGACGGTGTTCATCTGCTTCGACATAGTGTCGAATACCAATCCAGTGACCTTCAGTCTTTGCCGGTTCAGTGAGTCTCTATCTGGCACCCACAGCCACACATCTATTGAGGGGCGGACCATCCGTACCACCAGGTCAGAGTCGAATGGCAGGCATCGCTATGCAACGGCGAGCGTTTCTCGCTGCGACAGCCACGTCAGTCGGAGCGGTAGCTGGGTGCTTCAGCACGTCGAATCAAGCACTTCCGAACGATCCCACCGGTGACTGGCGACAACAAGCCCACGATAGTCGGAACACCGGCGCATCCGATGTCGTCGTTCCAGATCGAGGGAATCAAGCATGGGACGCTGGTGACGCAGGAAGCATCGAACCGCTCGTCGCTGATGGAATGGTGTATTCCGTCGGGGCTAGTGCGACCGCCCTCGATAAAAATAGGCGAATATCCGACTCGTCACCTGAGACGACGGTGTTCATCTGCTTCGACATAGTGTCGAATACCAATCCAGTAGCCTTCAGTCTTTGCCGGGTCAGGCAGTCGGCCGCGGATACGTTGTAGGCGATGACTCACGTACCGCTTGCTTCGTTCGCAGTGCGGTCGTCCACAGAGAGACGCTGGCTCCCGCTTGCGCCGATCGCCGTACAGGCGCGGCTCTCAAAGCGGACCGTCACGGTCGCCCGAACCGGCGGTACCGACGTACGTGAGTTCGACGCGACGTCGGAGGCGGGCAAGGACGATCAGGCCCGCTATCGGCGTTCCGATGCTCAGCGCCGTATCGAGCCGGGCGCGTCCGTCGGTCTCGCGTTGGCCGGCGAGGTAGACCCGGTAGTAGGCGTCGTCCGCGGTTCGGATCGGCGTCTCCGGAACGTCGAGGTCGCGGTGAGCCACCCCGGTGCCGGTACGCGCCGCCCGCGCGATCGGCGACGGAACCGTGTCGACGTCACGAGACACGCGGGACAGGACCTCGGCGGGGGGAACCCGTTGGAGTGACAGTTCCACCCGGTACAGATCGCCGCTGGCGTCGGCATCTTCCGGGGCCTTCCCCTTCTCGTAGACGGTGCCGTTTGCGACGACGTACACGCGAGAACGGTTCGCAACGGTGGCGGTCTCGTAGACGGTGCCGTTGATCTGGACGTAGTCGTAGCCGTCAGGCGCGAGGGCGAAGGAGCTCGTTCCCGTGCCGGCGGTACTGGAATAGATCCCCGTGAGAACGGTGTTGTTTCGTGCTAGATGGCGCTCAAAGGCACACGCGCGGGAGGAGGTGCCTGCACAGACGATCTCCTCGCTCAGGATCGTGCCGGCCGGGACGGCCGACTCGTTCTCGAAGGCGATGCCGGACTCGTCGTCGGTGATCTGCGCCCGCTCGTACCGGTAGGTCGGGTCACCAAGATGGAGAGCGGGGATCCACAGCGGCCCGGCGAGCAGCGCCAGCGCGACGACGGCACGCAGCGCGTCCCGACGCCGCGGCGTCAGGCGGTCAGTGGAGGACATCGTCGGACAGTAGCACGCCCCGTGAGTAAGCGTTTCTGGAGGATGCCGTCCCCGACGGCGCGGTCATCCGTCTTCAAGCAGGAACCCCCGCCGCTTGCGGCGGGTGAGGATGTCGCTTCACCTGCGACGAGCGTGTGCGAACGGAATCGAGATCATCGCCGATCGAGAGACCTGAATCAGCGGACACGTCCGGAACGGTACCGGTGCCAATGCAAGTGCGTGTCGGAAGCTACGAACGACGTGATAGTCTCCGATGGGCTTTATCCACCCGCCGCGGTGGACTCCGTATGGGCCGACCGCCCTCCGGAGAGTTTTAAACAATGGTGAAGAAACCGAAATCAATGGGTTCGATATGAAGAAACATCCGCAACCACAACTCGGCACGAACGGCGATGTCATCGGGCAACGCGTGCTCGCGTACCTGATCGATTCCGTCCTCATCGGACTGCTCTGGGTCGTCGTTATGATCATCGGGTCGGCCCTCGGCGATGCGGGCTTCCTGATGCTGACGCTCGCTGGGGTCGTCATAACCCTCGTGTACGTCTTCCTGCTCGAAGGGATCTACGGGTACACTCCCGGTAAGTACCTTCTCGGGCTGGTCGTCGTCAAATCCGACGGCTCCGATTGTACGATCGGCGCATCGGTCATCCGGAACCTGCTGTGGGTCGTCGATGCCCTCCCGACCGCGAACCTCGTCGCGATGGTGTTGATCCTCGTTACGGACGAGAACCAACGCGTCGGCGATATGGTCGCGGATACGATCGTGGTCAAGCGACGGCAGCGCTAGCCATCCCGTCAGGACGCCTCATCGCCGTCCAGTCGTCGGATCGTCCCGCCGGATAACCCGTTCCATTCGGTTCGGTATCCGAGCCGGGACAGGACCGGACTCGTCTCCGTGATGCCGACCGATCGGAGGACGTCCTCGGCGGCCTCGAGGCTCGTTCCGGGCTCGAGTCGGTCCTCGAGGTCGGCCAGCACGGTCGGTCGAACGAGGGTTCCGCCGAGCCGCTCGTGGTCGGGGAAGGTCGGTTTCGAGAGGGCGTCGACGCCGACGCCGTGGCGATCGGCGAGGGTCTCGAGTTCGATGACGTCCTCGTCGGGGCGGATCGCTTCCGGAAGATCCGCCGCGGCGTCGGCCAACAGCTCCGTCTCGTACTCCCGGAGCACGTCGACGACGTCCTTCACGCGAACCGACCCCGAATAGGTCACCACCCGGTGGTCGGCCGCCGCGATCTCCTCGCCGACGCCGAGGGACTCGTCGACCGCCACCAGCAGGTCGACCGACTCGACGGACTCGAGCTGGGAGAGCTTCTTGGCGACGTACTCCGGCGTCCAAAAGCCCATCACCTCGAAGAACACCCGGAAGTCGGCGTGGTCGTACTCGAAGGCGAAATCCGGGATCATCACGCTCGTGCCGGTCTCCAGCGGTTCGGGCTCGCGGACCAGCGTCCAGTCCAGGTCGAGCGACCGGAACCGGCCGGCGAAGTCCGCCTCCACGCCGCTGTCGAAGGCCGGCTCGGCCAGCGGCTCGACGCCCGGGACGGTGACGTCCGCGTCGGTGAGCGTCATCGTTCGTTCGGTGCCGCGGTCGTCGATCGTGGCCGTCAGCCGCCACTCGGGCGCCGCCGCGACCGACCGCAGCAGCCGGGCGAAGGCGGTTCCGTATCGGCGAGTGCGGCGAAACAGGGCGTCGGGGCCGGTGACCACGAGCTCGCGTCCCGCGTCGGTTCGTTCGAGTTCGTACAACAGCCCGAGCCGCTTCGTCGCGGTCACGAGCCGCTTCGGATCGGCCGACCGAACCCTGACTTCGGTCGCGTCGAAGAGCGCGGTCTGGGCCAGCGAGAGGTTGTACTGCTCAAGCAGCGGTCCCGCGTCCCACCGCGGCTCGAACTCGACGAGCACCTGCTCGTCCTCGCGGTCCGCATACAGCGACTCCGCCACCGCGGCGGGCTCGACGCCGAGCCCGTCCGCGGCGATCTCCAGGGCTCGTTCGCGTTCCGAGTCGGTCGCGACGCCGACCGTCTCGGCGGCCTCGAAGGCCTTCCGGCGGGCCCGCTGCGGGGGCAGCGGCGAGCGCGTCTCGAACGTCGCCTCGCGCTCGAGCAGCGACGCGAGCCCGCGGACGAGCTTGAAGTCGTCGGCGTCCGCCTCGAGTTCGTCGAGCCGGGTCCGAAGGTCCCCGTGTCGGTCGCCGACGTGGCTCCGAAACGTCTCGAGGAGCCGCTCCGCGAGCGGCCGGTCGGCGTCGTCGACGAACCGCGGCGCGTACCCCCCGCCCGCCCGCGAGACGCGGAGGTGGTCCTTCCGAAGCACGGCCGTACCTCGGGACGGATCCCGTAAAACCCACCGGATACCGCGATCGAACCATCGCGTTCGAACGGCGCGTCGACGCGGCTGCGGACCGTGGGACAAGCATTTGTAGTCCGGAAGCAACCCTCGAATATGCGACGACGGGGACTGTTGATCGCCGCGTTCGGAACGCTTGGCGCCGGCTGTCTCGAGGGGCGCTCCCCCTCCGGTCCCCGAAACCCGCCGACCGCCGAAGCGCCGCCCGACGCCGGTTCGGCGGCCGACACCGCCGCGCCGGGCCTGCGGATCGTGGACCGGGATTTCTCCGAGCGCGATGACGGGAGTCTCCGGATCGACGCGACGATCGAGAACACGGCCGCCGAGCGGCGGACCGGCACCCTCGTCGTGACGGCGACGACGCCCGAGGAGGAGGCGACCGAAACGCGCGATCTCGACGTCGACCCGGAGACTGAGATCGAGGTCACGATCGGGTTCGATCTGTCCTACGAGTCGTTCATCAACGGCGGCAGCCTCTCGCTCGACGTCGAATCGTGACCCCCGTTTCGGAGCGCAACCCCCCGGCAGGTGGCTAGCTGCGCCGGTCCGCGATGCGCTCCTCGGCGGTGGCTGCGCCGGTCCGCGACGCGCTCACCGGCGCCGGTCCGCGACGCGCTCCTCGGCGGTGTCCGCGGTCACGAGCTCGTAGACGGTCGCTCGTCCGCCGTCCGCCTTGGGGCGAAGCACCCGCCCGACCCGTTGGGTGAACTCGCGTTCGCTGCCGGATCCGGAGAGGACGACCGCGACGTTCGCGTCCGGCACGTCGATCCCCTCGTCGAGCACGTTGGCGGCGATCACCCGCGAGTAGGTCCCGTCGCGGAACCGCTCGAGTATCTCCCGCCGCTCCGCAGCCCCGGTTTCGCTGGTTATCGCGGGGATGAGAAACCGCTCGGAGAGGTCGTAGACGAGGTCCGTGTGGGCGGTGAAGACGATCACGCGGTCCTCGCGGTGCCGGTCGAGGAGTCCCTCGAGGACGTCCCGCTTTCGCTCCGCGTTCATCATTATCTCCCGGGCGCGCTGTTTGGCCAACAGCGCCTCCCGTGCCCGCGGGTCCCGCCCGGACCGCTTGACGAGCTTCCGATAGTCGCTGCCGCTCGTCAGCGTGAGCCCCGACTCCCGGAGGTACTCGACGAACACGCCCTGCTGGCGCTCGTAGCGCTCCCGCTCGTCGTCGGTCAGATCGACCTCGAGACGGCGGACGTCGTAGGGCGCGAGGTGGTCGCCGGCGAGCGAATCGACGTCGACGGCGTACACGAGCGGACCGACGAGCTCCTCGATGGCCCGGTGTTCGCCGTCCGGTCGCTCGAAGGTCGCCGTCAGCCCGAGTCGCTCGGGCGCGGGAAGGAGGCGAGCGATGTCGCGATACCCCTCGCCGCCGAGGTGGTGGACCTCGTCGAAGACGACGAGCCCGAACGACTCGCCGACGTCGTCGGCCTTCAGGTACGCCGAGTCGTACGTCGAGACCGTGATCGGCTCGCGGCGCTGCTGTCCGCCGCCGAACTGGCCGATCGGAACGTCGAACTCGCGCTCGAGTTCCGACCGCCACTGCTCGAGGAGGTCGATCGTCGGGACGACCACCAGCGTCGGCCGATCGCGGTCGGCCATCGCGGCGATCGCGACGACCGTCTTGCCGGCGCCGGTCGGCAGCTCCACGACGCCGCGCCGGTCGGCGTCCGTCCACGCGTCGAGCGCCTCGCGCTGATACGGCCGCAGGTCGTAGGCGGTCGACAGCGCCAGCGGCTCCGTCGCCAGGACGGCGTCGTCGACCGACCGCCCGGCCACCTCGAGCGCCCGCCGGATCGCCGCGTATCGAAACGCCGCCGCCCGAACGTCCCCGGTACGCTCGTCGTCCGTCACGCCCGGCAGCGGCGGCAGCGGCTCGTCGGCGTCGATCCGGATCGTCCCGTCGTCGTAGCGGAGCCGTACGGTCATCCTCGATCCCTCGTTCTCCGATACTGCGCGATCCGCGGTTAAAGGGTCTCCGACCGACGGTGATCGACTTGAAAAGCGATCGGGTCACACCGTCCCCGTGCGACGTGACACAGCCTCGGCGTGGCACGCGGGTGTGCGGGACGGACGCGCCGAGGAGGGGGCATCCGTTCCGCCCGTTCGCCATTCGAGTCGCCCGCGTTCGGTCGGGAGTCCCGACGGGACCAGTGGTCTGAACCGTCCGACGAGATCACCGATCGGGACCGCCCGACGGGATCAGAACAGCGACTGGCTCGAGTCGAGGACGCGTGCGGGACCGCCGACCGACCAGACGTCCGTCTCGATCCCGATCTCGGCGACGCGGGATTCGACCTCGTCGACGTGCTCCTCGCGCGTGTTGACGTACACCGAGGCGCCGGTGTCCGTCGAGAAGTAGACCGGCACGCCCTCCTCCCGGAGTTCCCGAACCGCGTTGAACACGGCGATCGTCTCGGGCTGCCAGTAAACCCATCCGGCCGGACCGGTCATCGTCGCCGCCGTCAGCGAGAGCGAGTCGTGCTCGGCGAGTTCGAATATCCGGTCGAACGAGCCCGCACGGAGCGCGTCGGTCATCTCCGCCAGCTGCTCGTGGACGTGCGCCATCCGCGCGTCGAACATATGGCTCGCCGCCGCCTCGCGGTGTGCCTCCTCCGTCTCCTTGTACGCCGGGACGTGTGCGGCGACGATCCGGAGGTCCGATTCGGGATCGAACCCGTCCTCATCCTCCCCGACCGGGAGCCGCCGCGACCGGCAGTCCTCGTCGTTCAGTCCCGTTTCGAGTATCGAGTACGCGCCGGTCACCGCGCGGGCCGCCGAGGAGGAGCCGCGGCGGGCGATCGTGGATATCTCCGGGCGGGACAGATCGAGCCCCGCGGCTTCCGCAAGCGCCATCGCGGCGGCGGCGAAGCCCGACGAGGAGGACCCGAACCCGATGTTCGACGGGAAGGAGTTCCGGCTCTCGAAGCGGACCGCGTGGTCGAACCCGGCAAGCTCCCGGACGTGGTCGACCACCAGCTCGATCCGCTCGGCGGCCCGCCCCTCAACGCGGTCGCCGTCGATGCGGACGGTGTCGGCGGCGGCGTCGGGCTCCCACTCGACCGTCGTCGTCGTCGCGGTGGGCGCCGTACAGACGCTGATGCTGTCGTGGTACGGGAGCCGAAGCTGCTCGTCGCGCATCCCGTGGTACTTCACGAGTCCCTGTATCGGGTGGGCTCGCGCGGTGGCTTTCATACCCCATCACAACGGGCAACGCGGGATTAGCGTTGCGAATGTCCGAGTCGATTGTGACCGTCGTTTCCGTTCGATCCGATGTCGGAGCCACCGATCCGATGGCAAGAGTTTTGCCGGCCCTGGGCGAATCCGGTCAGTATGTCCGAGTACACCGTCGAGTTCGCCGGGACCGGCGAGTCGATCGAGGTGTCCGACACGCAGACGATCCTCAACGCCTGTCTCGAGGAGGGGATCGCCCAGGAGTACTCCTGTCGCGTCGGGATGTGTCTGGCCTGCTCGGCCCGCATCCTCGAGGGCGAGGTCACCCAGCCCGCAGCACGGGGGCTGACCGACGAGGAGGCGGAGGAGTATGCGCTCACCTGTATGGCCCGTCCGCAATCGGACCTCACGCTTGATCGCGGCGAGTACCCGCCGAGCATCGAGGACGCGGCCGGCACCGAGGCCGACCCGGGGACCGACGACGCGGCAGCGGCGGACGACTGAGGGTGGCTCGGGGAACTGGTTCTCCCTGACGCGTCGTGCACCACGGTCCCAGGATGCTTTCGGACCCGACGGATTGAAGGTAGTTCCCGACCGCGGGATAGACGATGCGTCAGGACCACCTCATCACCGCGACACAGCTCTCGCGGCCCGACATCGAGGCGATGCTCGATCGGGCGCGGGAGATCGACGAGTCACGGGAGGCGTTCGAGCAACGGTATTCGGGGTCCGTCCTCGCGCTCTGTTTCTTCGAGCCGAGCACGCGCACGAAGATGAGCTTCGAGACCGCCGCCAAGCGCCTCGGTGCGGAGACGATCGATATGGGGTCGGTCGAATCCTCCTCGGTCAAGAAGGGCGAGTCGCTCGCCGACACCGTTCGCGTGATCGAGGGGTACGCGGACGCGCTGGTGTTGCGGCACCCGAGCGAGGGGTCCGCGAAGATGGCCTCCGAGTTCGTCGACGTGCCGGTGATAAACGCCGGCGACGGGGCCGGCCAGCATCCCTCACAGACGCTGCTCGATCTCCACACGATCCGCGAGCGACACGGCCTCGACGACCTCACGATCGGGATCATGGGCGACCTGAAGTACGGCCGGACGGTCCACTCGCTGGCGTCCGCGCTGACGAACTTCGACGCCAACCAGCACTTCATCAGTCCCGAATCGCTGCGGCTGCCCCGGTCGGTCCGGTTCGACCTCCACGAGGCGGGCGCGCAGGTCCGCGAACACACCGATCTCGAGGCGATCCTGCCGGAACTGGACGTGCTGTACGTGACCCGTATCCAGCGCGAGCGGTTCCCCGACGAGAACGAGTACCGCGAGATCGCGGGCGAGTACCGGATCGACGCCGACACGCTTTCGGCGGCCCGCGAGGATCTGACCGTTATGCATCCGCTTCCCCGCGTCGACGAGATCGCGGCGGACGTCGACGAGACCGACCACGCCCGGTATTTCGAACAGGCGCACAACGGGGTCCCGGTACGGATGGCGCTGCTCGACATGCTTCTCGGGGGTGGGTCGGAATGAGCCCCGACCGCGAGCTCCGGGTCTCGAAGATCCGGAACGGGACCGTCATCGACCACATCACCGGCGGACAGTCGCTCAACGTGCTCGCGATCCTGGGGATCGACGGCTCCGAGGAGTTCAGCGTTTCCATCGGAATGAACGTCCCCTCCGACCGGCTCGGCCACAAGGACATCCTCAAGGTCGAGGGTCGGGAGCTGAGCCAGTCCGAGGTCGACGTCCTCTCGCTGATCGCGCCGGAGGCGACGATCAACATCGTTCGCGACTACGAGGTGGTCGAGAAGAACCGGGTCGAACCCCCCGCCGAGGTGGTCGGCGTCCTCTCGTGTCCGAACCGGAACTGCATCTCCAACGACGACGAGCCCGTCGAAACGCGCTTCACGGTGATGGCGGACGGCGTGCGGTGCGACTACTGTTCGGAGATCCTGCGCGACCGCCTGGCCGAACACATCGACGTATGAGAGGACTGGTATTTCTGCCCGGTGACGGTCGGGCGAAGCCGTCGACCGGTTCGGACCGTCCCGGTAGTTTTTAGCCGTCCGATACGTACGTTCACATATGGGCACGAAAGCGAAACTCCTGGTCGCATTGGCCCTCGTAGCCACCGTCTACTTCATCGTCTCCGGCGATAAGGAGCCGGTGGAAGTCGAGTAGCGATCCGAACCGCCCGCGACGGAACCGCGAGCCGGCCGATCGCCCCCGTCCCCGCTTCCGCGTTCGACCGGCTCTCGAACATCCCTTTTAACCACGGCCGCCGAGTACGGCCGCGTATGTACGGGGTCGTCACGCGCAACGCCGACGACGTAACGATCGGGGAGTTCGATCGCGGGTTCTACGAGGTGAAGGACGTCACCGGGCGGGCCGCCGAGCCGGTCGCGAACGCGGTCAATATGGTGTCGTGTTTCGGCGACACCGCGGCGGCCGACGGCGATTCGGGCCTCGTTCCGGTCGACGACCGCGGGGTGCCGGCGAGCCGTGACCGACCCGAGTTCGAGTGGACGCACATCTGCCCGACGCATCCGGAGTACCGGCGGGGGATCCTCGAGATGATCGAGGATTGTGCCGCGGTCGCCCCCGACGTCAGGCTCGACGACGTCGGGTTTCCGCGGGAGGGATACTGTCGGTGCGACCGCTGTGAGCGGCTGTTCGCCGAGAGCGACCACGACGAGCGGGCCGACTGGCGCGCCGCCACCATCACCGACTTCGTCGCCGCCGCGGCCGACCGGATCCCCGGCCGAACCCATCTCTCCGTCCATCCGGATCCGTACCCGGGACACCTCCGGGCGAGGTCGGGAATCGACCTCGACGCGATGGCTGATCACGTCGACGAGTTCGTCGTTCCGATCTACGACACGGAGTACGCGACGACCTACTGGCTCGAGACGATCGCTCGGGGGTTCCGCTCGCGGCTCGGCGGCGACTACGACGTCCACGGTGCGCCGCCGGAAACGCCGTTCTCGGTCGAGCTGTACGCTGCCGACGTCGACGTCGACGCGCTGATCGAGGCGACCGAAGCGGTCGAGCCGTACGCGAAGGACGTGCTGTTCGGCTACGAGGCGGCTAACGCCGCCGCGGCGCTCCGACGGCGGGATGCCGACGCCCGCGGCGGCGAGGTTCATCGACCGGAGTGACTCGCATCAGGGCGTCACACGCGCCCGTCCGGAGGAGCGTCCGTCCGAAGAACGCGCCGTTCGGAGACTCGTTACAGCCAGTCGAGCGCGGCCTCGACGTCCGTTTTGGGGGGCGAACACGCGAACCCGCGACACGCGTAGACGGTCGGTTCCCCGTCGATCGCCTCCCGGCCGTCCCAGACGGGCGGGACTTCCTCCAGGCCGATCTCCCGGCACCACTCGGCGGTCGCGTCAGCGGTCGCGGGACGCGGGGCGAACACCGCGCCGGGGAGGAACCGGTTCGAGAGCGCCTCCCACCACGAGTCGGGGCGCTCGTCGCCGGCGAACACGAGCTCGATCCCGCCGTTCGCCACGCGGTCGGCCGCCAGAACGAGCGACGCGTGCTCGAGCGGTCGCCCGCTGATCCGGTCGGCGTGCGTCTCGAGGACGGCTTCCGCGACGTCCCGATACGGACGGTCGGTGACGAAGCCGTCGAGCTCCGCGAGGAGTCCGACCGCGACGCCGACGCTCGAGGGCAGCGACCGGTCCGTCAGCGACTGGGGACGGACCGAGAGGTCGCTCGGGCCGGCCGCCCCGTCGCCCCGGTCGCTCGGGACCGAGTAGATCGTCCCCGCGTTCTCGTCGTAAAAGTCCGCGACGATCCGGTCGGCGAGCTCGATCGCGAACCCCAGGTGATCGGGACGGCCGGTCACCTGATACGTGTCGAACGCGCCCCGGGCGAGGAACGCGTAGTCGTCGAGATATCCCGGCCCCTTGCGGTCGCCGTCGATCCACCGCCGGTCGAGCCGGCGGGCGTCCGCGTCCCACAGCCGGTCGCGGACGAACTCGAGCGCCGTCGTCGCCCGGTCCGCGAGACGCGGATCCAACGCCCGCGCGCCCGCCGCGAACGCGGAGATCGTCCGCCCGTTCCATCCCGCGAGCACCTTCTCGTCGCGCCGGGGACGGGGTCGTCGCTCGCGGGCCTCGTACAGGTCGACGCGGGCCTCGCGCAGCCGTTCACGGACCGTCGCTCGGTCGAACCCGTGTTCGCCCGCCAGCTCCCCGATCGACGACGACTCGGTGAGCACCGTCGTCCCGCGTTCGAAGTTTCCGGCGGACGTTACGCCGTACCGATCACACACAAGCGAGGCGGCCGGCTCGTCGAGCACCGCCTCGATCTCCTCGGGAGTCCAGGTGTAGAATGCTCCTTCGACCGGATCCGGCGACGATTCGGTCGCGTCCGTTGCGTCCGTCGCCTCCGCCGCGCCCGGTGTGTCGGTCGCTCCCGCCGCGTCCGTTGCGTTCGTCGTAGCGTTTCGGCGCGACGCTGGCGGAACGCTCCTGGCGTCGAGAGTGCTGAAGAAGCCGCCGTCGGGATGGGAGAGCTCGCGGTCGAGGAAGGCGAACGTCTCCTGGGCGACCAGCCCGTATCGCGGGTTCCCCGTCAGCTGGAACGCGTCGAGGAGCACGCGCGGCAGCTCCGCGTTGTCGTACAGCATCTTCTCGAAGTGCGGCACCGTCCAGGACCGGTCGGTCGCGTAGCGGTGGAAGCCGCCGCCGACGTGGTCGTAGAGCCCGCCGGCGACCATCGCGTCGAGGGTTCCCGTCGCAGCCCGCGTCGATGGGCTCCGCTCGGCGTTCCCGGACTCACGTTCGGCGTCCGTGGCGTGGCCCGAGGGGTCCCCGGCGTGACCCGAGGGATCCCCGGTATGATCCGCGGCGGCGCCGGCTCGAAGCAGCAGGTCGATCCGGCGCGGCTGCGGGAACTTCGGGCCGCTCGTTCCGAAGCCGCCGTGTTCCTCGTCGTACCCGCGAACGGCGGTCGCGGCCGCCTCCTCGAGGATCCCCGTTCCCGGCGGATCGCCGGGCTGATCCGGGACGGATTCGACCTCGTCACGGGCCGCGGCCATCCACTGGTCGGCTCGAGACTCCATTTCGGACCGCTGCTCGGGGTCGCTCCAGGAGTCGGCGATCCGCTCGCACAGCTCCCGGAATCCGGGCCGCCCTCGCGTCGGCTCTCGCGGGAAGTACGTCCCGACGTAGAACGGCTTCCCGTCGGGGGTACACCACGCCGAGAGCGGCCAGCCGCCACCGCCGGAGACGAGCTGGCAGACCGTCATCAACACGTCGTCGACGTCCGGCCGTTCCTCGCGGTCGACCTTCACCGGAACGAACGACTCGTTGAGCGTCTCGGCGACCTCGGGGTCCGAAAAGCTCTCCTCCTCCATCACGTGACACCAGTGGCAGGCGGCGTAGCCGACCGAGACGAACACGGGCACGTCGTGCTCGGCGGCGGTCTCGAAGGCACGATCGTCCCAGGGCTGCCAGTTGACCGGGTTGTCGGCGTGCTGGCGGAGGTACGGGCTCGCCTCCGCGGACAGCCGGTTCCGGTCGGTCGGTGTGGACATGGTCGCCGGTACGGCGGCCAGGGGGAAAAGCCGTCGCCACTCGAACGGGGACGTGGCTCGGGGTCGGTCACCGTCGTCGATGTGATCCCTGAATGCGATCCACGATCGTGACGGTATCGAGCGCGTGTAACGACAAGGTTTACACTACCGTGCGTAAACCCCTCGCGTATGACGGAGACCGTGCTGTTGGTCGGCGGCGGCGGACGCGAACACGCGATCGCCCGTGCGCTCGCGCCGGACTGTGCGCTTCACGCGTGCGCGAGCAATCGGAACCCGGGAATCGCCCGGCTCGCGGACGGGTTCGAGACCCTCTCCGAGACGGACACGGCGGCGATCGTCGAGTACGCCGAGTCGATCGCGGCGGACGCGGCCGTGATCGGTCCCGAGTCGGCGCTGGCGGCCGGGGCGGCCGACGCCCTCGAGGAGGCGGGCGTGTACACGTTCGGGCCGACCCGTGATGCGGCGCGGATCGAGACGGACAAGGCCTATCAGCGGCGGTTTATGCGTGACAACGACGTTCCGGGCTGTCCGGACTTCGCGACGTTCACCGATATGGAAGCCGCCTGCGAGTACATCGACGACTACGACGGCGACCTCGCGGTCAAGCCCGCCGGATTGACCGGCGGCAAGGGCGTGAAGGTGATCGGCGACCAGGTCACCGCCGCCGAGGCGAAGGCGTACCTCCGGGACTCCGAGTACGACCGCGTCGTGTTGGAGGAACGACTGGTCGGCGAGGAGTTCACGATCCAGGCGTTCGTCGCCAACGGCGACGTGCGGACGACTCCGGCGGTTCAGGACCACAAGCGCGCCTACGAGGGCGACGAGGGGCCGAACACGGGCGGGATGGGATCGTACTCCGACGCCGGATACTCGCTGCCGTTTATGGCCGAGGGGGACTACGCCGCCGCCGTCGAGATCATCGAGGCGGTCGTCGAGGCGCTTCCCGAGTACACGGGCGTTCTCTACGGGCAGTTTATGCTCACCGCCGAGGGTCCGAAGGTGGTCGAGTTCAACGCCCGCTTCGGCGACCCCGAGGCGATGAACACGCTGCCGGTGCTCGAGACGCCGTTCATCGACGTGATCACGGCGGCCCGCGACGGCGAGGAACTCCCGGAGCTGTCCTTCGCCGACCGAGCGACCGTCTGCAAGTACGCCGTTCCGGACGGCTATCCGACCGACCCCGACGCGGGCGCCCGCATCGAGGTCGACGAGGGGAGCGTCGGGGACGCGCTGTTGTTCTACGCCAGCGTCGACGAGCGGGCGGACGGCCTCTACACGACGACCTCGCGCGCCTTCGCCGTGGTCGGCCTCGGCGCGTCGATCACGGAGGCCGAATCGGTCGCGTCGGAGGCGCTGTCAGCCGCGGGCGATCGCGTCCGGATCCGCCACGACGTCGGCACGGCGTCGCTCATCGACCGGCGGATCGAGCATATGAACGCGCTGCGGGAGTGAGGAGCTCCGAACGGAACGGCGGTGACGCCGTCGCTCACCGGATGGTGCGAACAGGTGACGCCTCCGTCGCGATCGATGCTCCCGAACTCGCCGGAGCGATTCGAAATCGCCCGACCGATGGAACGACGGACTGGATCCACGACGGCGCGTCACGCACCCGCCTCGACCGCCCTGGGCGATCGGTTCAGCTCACGCGGTCGGGTGCGTCGGCATCCCGTTTGAACGTCGGGAGATCGAGGCCGTCCAGCGAACGGCGTGCAGCGGGATCGGCGAGGGCAACCGTGAGCGCGAGGTCTTTAACCGCGGGGGGCGGATCGGCTGGCGTGAGCGACGACGATCACCGCCGGGACGAAACGCGCCCCTCGGAGACCGACCGCGACGAGGAAGCGGCCGCGACGCGTCGCCGGAACCGATTGGATCGGGTCGCGACGCCCGGGCCACGCAACTCCCTGTGGTCGTGGCCGGACGCGAAGTCCCCGCTGGTCGTCGTCAGGAACTATCTCGTGATCCTCCTGTGCCGGATCTCGCCGAGCCTCCGGCTCAAGAACTGGCTGCTGCGGCGGATCGGGGTCTCGGTCGGCGCCGGCGTCTCCTGGGGGCTGGAGTCGACGCCGGACGTCTTCTGGCCGGAACGGATCACGGTCGAGTCGGACGCGATCGTCGGCTACGACGCGACGCTGCTGTGTCACGAGTTCCTCCAGGACGAGTACCGGCTCGGCGACGTGGTGATACGGCGGCGCGCGATGATCGGCGCGGGCGCGATCGTGTTGCCCGGCGTGACGGTCGGGGAGGGAGCCCGGGTCGCCGCCAACTCGCTGGTGACCGAGGACGTGCCGGCCGGAACGACCGTCGCCGGCGTGCCGGCGGAGGTCGTCTCCGAGCGGGCGGGCGGGCCCGACTTAGGGGAAGCGAACGCGGAGCAGTCAGCGAAGCCCGACAGAGCCGCGAAGTAACGTGCGATCGGACGGACGCATCGTCACGGTTAGTTCCGGATGCGGACGATCCCGTCGCGGAACACGACGTGGTTCGGCAGGACGTGTTCCTCGCCGTCGGTCTCGATGTGCGTGACGAACAGGTCGACCTCCTGGACGATCCCGCGGCGGTCCGCGACCTTCACCTCGTCGCCGATCCCGTAGGGCTGCCGGAGCAGGAGGAACACGCCCGCCGCGGCGGCCGCGAGCAGGTCCTTCGTCGCGAGTGCGGTGAGCACGACGAGCGCGAACGCGTACGCCGCAAGCAACACGATCAGCGCGAGGGTCGCGACGCCGATCTGGTCGAGCGCGATCAGGCTCGCGACGTAGACGACGCTGTATTTCGCGACCGTTGATATCACGCCGGTCTCGGGGAGTTTGATCCCGCGGAGGCGCTCGGCGACGTACAGTTCGACCTTGTCGCCGACCACGATCCCGACGATCAACACGACGATCGCGATGAACAGTCGCGGAACGAACGTGGCGATGTCGCCCCAGAAGAGTTCGGTATACTGGATGTCGGCGACCGAGAGCGCGGTGAGCACGGCGATCCCGACGATGAAGTAGTTCGAGAGCTTCGCGATGATGGTCACCGTCGAGAGCCCGAACTCGCGGGCGGTCCGCTCGAAGGCGGTCCCCTCGGTCGACTCCGGAACGCCGGCGCGCTCGAGCAGCCGTCGGTTGATCACCTCGACCGCGTAGCCGGCGACGATGCCGAAGATCACGATGAACAGCGCGAGCCAGACCCGGGGCGGGACGAGGCCGAGCACCTCGACCGCCGTTTCCCGGGCGCTGAGCGGGAGCACGGTCCGGACCATCAGTACGCCTCCGGGTCGACCTCGAGGATGAGCCGTCCGCCCTTGAACGCTCGAACGAGTCCGTCGGACTCCGAGAGCACGATCGCGGTCGCGTTCGTGTCACGGGTGATCGCGCCGGCGGCCATGTGTCGCGCGCCCAGTCCCTTCGGGATGTCGACGCCCTCGGCGGCGGGCTCGAGGTAGCGGTACGCGGAGACGATCTTGCCCGAGTCGGAGATGACGAACGCGCCGTCGAGCCGGGAGAACTCCTTCAACATCACGTTCACGATCGGGTCGCCGACGTGGACGTGGCTCTTCTCGAAGGGGTTGTAGCTGAGCGGGCGCGATTTGTTCATCACCTTGCCGGCGTCCCCGACGACGAACAGCGCGCCGACCGGCTTCCCCTTCTGCCCCTTCTTGCCCAGCTCGATCGCCACCTCGAAGACGTCCCGGATCACGCCGGGCTCCGCTCGCGAGTCGACGAACAGGTCGTAGATCCCCGACCCCATGTCCTCGGTCGCGCGGACCCGGATCACCGAGTCCGCGTCGTCGTCGTCGAACACCGACACCGAACAGGCGATCGCGTCGCCCGTCTCGACGATCCCGTTCTCGATGGCGCCCTCGACGCCGAACCGGATCCGGTCGCGAACGTTGTCGAACTCAAGGGGGAGCTCGACGAACGTGTCGGCGTCGACCGCGTTCTCCGTGTCGACGACGACGACGTCGACGTCCGCCTCGCGGAACCGCTGGTGAAACGATCCGCTCGGGGAAAACAGGAAGACGCCGTCGACGTCGGCGACGACGTCGTCGAGGAGGTCGGTGAGGGTGGACATCGTTATTTAAATCGTCCGAGGCCGTATATAAAGCAGTTGTGCCGTCGTCACGCGCCCGTCGGACGCGGATCGGGATGCTCTCGGCCCGTCGGCGAGCGTGCGCTCGGTCGTGTCGAACTCGTGACCGGTTGGGTCGGAGCAACTCGCGGTTGGGTCGGAGCAACTCACAGTCCGAGCGCGTCCGTGACCCGTTTGCGGGTCTCGATCAGCCGGTCGTCGGTCCGCTCGCGGGGGCGATCGAGGGGGACGTTCACGTTCTCGACGACGGTGCCGGGCTGGCCGCCGAGCACGACGACCCGGTCGGCGAGGTAGACAGCCTCCTCGACGTCGTGGGTGACGAGGACGACGGTCGCGTCGACGTCGTCCCGGACGTCGAGCAGGAACTCCTGTTGCTCGACCTTCGTCAGCGCGTCGAGCGCGCTGAACGGTTCGTCGAGGAGGAGGGCCTGCGGCTCGTAGGCCAGCCCACGTGCGAGCGCGACGCGCTGGGCCATTCCCCCGGAGAGCTCCTCGGGGAGCGCCGTCTCGAAGCCGTCCAGCCCGACGCGGGCGATCAGGTCGTCGACGCGGTCGTCGGCGACCGACCCCTCGAAGCCGAGCCTGACGTTCTCCCGGACGGTCGCCCACGGGAGCAGACGGGGATCCTGAAAGACCACGCCCACGTCGTCGCTGCCGCCGGCGTCCACGGGCGTTCCGTCGACCGACGCCGTGCCGTCGAATCCGGACTCGAGACCGGCGAGCACGCGCAGTAGGGTGCTCTTGCCGCAGCCGGAGGGGCCGACGACCGAGACGAACTCGCCGTCGTCGGCCGCGAAGTCGACGTCGCGCAGCGCGACCGTCTCGTCGTACGCCTTGGTGAGCGAGCGCGTTTCGAGCATCTTACCCCCAGTAGACGAGCCGCTTCTGAAGCGCCTTCACGCCGATATCGGAGAGGTTTCCGAGGAACGCGAACAGCAGGATCGAGCCGACGATGATGTCGGGGCGAGCCAGCACTCGGCCGTCGCTCAACAGGAAGCCGAGTCCCTGGCTGGCGGCGATGAGCTCGGCCGCGACCACGAACATCCACGCCAGTCCGACCCCGCCGCGAACGCCGACCAGCAGGCTCGGCAGGGCCGCGGGGAAGATGACGCGTCGGAGCGTCTCGAGCCGGCCGACGTCGTAGACCTCCACGACCTCGAGGAGGTCCTCGTCGATCCCCTGAATGCCCGTCGAGAGGTTGAGGTACACCGGGAAGAACGCGCCCAGCGCGATGAGCGTCACCTTCGCGCTCTCGCCGATGCCGAACCACAGGAGGAACAGCGGGACCCACGCCAGCGAGGGAATGTTCTTCAGGCTCTGGAGGAGGGGATCCAGCAGATCGTTCGCGAGCCCGAACAGTCCGGTGAGCGTCCCGAAGAGGATCCCGGCGCTCACGCCGAAGAGCACGCCGAACGCGACGCGCTGAATGGTGACGCTGAGATGACCCCACAGCTCCCCGGAGGCGCCCATCGCCACGAACGTCGTCAGGACGGTCGCCGGGGCGGGAAGCTGATGGGGTTGGAAGACGCCCCCGGCCACGAGGAAGTGCCAGCAGACCACGAGCAGCCCGGGCACGACGAATCCGAGCACGCTGCGCGGAGAGACCGGCGTGGTCGGCGTGTGGTCACGGAGCCACGCCGCCAGGCGTTCGCCGGTCGCGGTCGCGCCGTCGTGGTCCTCCACCGTCGCCATCAGTTCACCACCTCACTGGCAGTCTCGGAGTCGATCAGCTCGTCGATCCGTGCCTGGAGGTCGGCGTCGGGCTGGACCATCCCCTCCTCCTTGAGGATGGGCGCCAGCGTCGACAGGAGCTCGCGGTGCTGCTCGCCCGGGAGCGCGGTCGAGAGGTCGTTCCGCTCGATGAACACGCGCTCGGCGACCGCTTGGGACATGTCCGACTCGGCGGCCAGGATCGACGCCGTCTCCTGAGGGTTCTCGAGCGCCCACTGGCGCCCGCGTTCGTAGGTCTCCAGGACGCGGCGCGCGTCCTCGGGGTGGTCCTCGAGGAAGCCCTCGAGCACGTTGAGGAACCCGTAGGTGTTGAAGTCGGGCTCCCGGAAGAACAGGTCGACGTCGTGCTCCAGCTCCAACTCGGCCATATGGGGGTCCAGGCCGGCCCACGCATCGACGTCATCCTGGACGAGCGCCGACTGGCCGTCGGGGTGCTGGAGGTGCACGACCTCGACGTCGGACTCGGAGAGCCCTGCCGTCTCGAGCGCCTGCAGCAGGAAGAAGTACGGGTCGGTCCCCCGCGTCGCCGCGACGCGTTTGCCCTCCAGGTCCGCGACCGAGGAGATGCCCGAATCGGATTTGGCAACGAGCGCGGTCCATTCCGGCTTCGAGTAGATGTACGGCGTCCGGATCGGCACGCCGTTCGTTCGCGCGAGCAGCGCCGCGATCCCGGCCGTCGAGGCGAACTCGGCGGATCCGCTCTGGGAGTACTCGTTGGCCTGGTTGCTCCCGAGGCTGAGCACCCACTCGATCGAGACGTCGTCGTCCGCGAACTCCTCCTCGAGCCAGCCGTGTTCCCGGAGCACGAGGCTGATCGGGTTGTAGTAGGCCCAATCGACCGTGATCGTCCGACCGCCGGACCCGCTCGATCCTCCGTTTCCGGACCCATCGTTCGAACCGCCGCCGTTACCTCCACCGTCGCCGTTTCCGGTCCCGCCGGTCGCGATGCAGCCCGCCGCAAGCGGTGTGGCGATCGTCGTCCCGGCCGCGGTGAGGAAGCGTCGTCGTTCCATCGTGTCCCCACGTACCGACCGTATCCCCTATAAGCTATGCATAAACGGAATATTTCGTCGCAGCTATGATGTTTAATAGTAATATCCGGGTCGGAGGTCATCGACGGAAAACGCGCGAACGCGGTGTTCGGGGGTCGACTCACCGGGATATGCGGGTGTATGGGAGTATCAACCATCCGATCGCGTCCGAACGGCCGCGTTCCGAAAACCGGACATCGTGTCCGCTATCCGGGACGCCCGGGTCGCTCGGGGCGTTCGTCTCGTTGCCGTCCCTTCGTCCCCGCAGTTCCCTCACGCTCCGGATCCCCTCACGGCCCCGCCGTCGAGACGATCTTGATCACGTCGCCCTCGGACAGCTCGTGGTCCTCGCCGATCCGGCGGCTCGAGCGCGCGTCGATCGCGTGGAGGTAGCCCTCGCCGATGTCGGAGTGAACGGCGTATGCGAGGTCCTTCGGGGTCGCGCCCGCCCGGAGCAGGAACGCGTCGGGAAGGACGTTCCCGCGGGCGTCGGTCCACTTCGCGGCGTCCTGTACGGGATAGGCGGTAAATCGGTCGAGCCGGTCGTACACTGCCGTGTTCAGCGCCGTCTGGACGCCGGTGCCCTCGAACGCGTCCATCACGTCGCGGATCCCCTCGAGCCCCTCGCGCTGGCTCTCGGAGACGGCGTCGTCGTCGACGATCTCGAAGTCCGGGTCGCCCGGATCGTACGCGACGATGCCGGCCTCGGCGGCTCGCCTGAGTCCGAGCTCGCCGTCCGCGGCCGCGAACACCACCGGCTGGTCGGTTTCCTCCCGAAGCCGGTCGATGTGCTCTTGGGGCGCCACGTCGGCCTTGTTGGCGACCACGACGATGGGCTTGGTCCGGCGGCGGAGGGACCGAGCCAATCGCTCGCGGTCCGCGTCCGCCCACTTAAAGGGATCGGCCGGATACTCGACCGACCGGAGGACCGCCGTCACGTCCGCCGCGGTCGCGCCGAACCCCGTGAGCAGGTCGGTGAGCGCCTCCTCGAGGTCGAAGTCGGGCGACCGGGACTTCCGCTCGACGCTCTCCCAGTTGCGGTCGATGATCCCCGCCAGCCAGAGGTCCATCTCGCGTTCGATGAAGTCGACGTCCTCGAGCGGGTCGTGGCTCCCGACCGGGACCGGCTCGCCCTCCGCGTCGGTTCCTCCGGAGGCGTCGACCACGTTGAGGATGACGTCCGCGTTCGTCAGCTCGTCGAGGAACTGGTTGCCCAGCCCCTTCCCCTCGTGGGCGCCGGGCACGAGCCCGGCCACGTCGAGGAGCTCGACCGGGACGTACCGCTTCCCGTCGCGGCAGTTCTCCGCCCCGCACCGCTCCTCGCGGTCCAGACACGGACACTCGGTGCGGACGTGCGTGACTCCGCGGTTGGCGTCGATGGTCGTGAACGGGTAGTTCGCGACGTCGACGTCGGCCATCGTCGCGGCCGTATACAGGGTGGATTTCCCCGCGTTCGGCTTCCCCGCGAGCGCGACCGTGATCATCTCAGGCTCCCGCGAGCACGTCCCCGACGCGGCGCGGCTCCCCCGAGAGGTCGGGGTCCGACTCGACGATCTGGAGGATCTCGTGGTCGGTGACGTCCGGGTAGTCCTTCTCGATCGCCTCCTCGATCAGCTCGCGGTCCAGGCGGAACTCGGTCCCCTGATAAACGACGTCGACGCCGTCGTCCTCGATTGAAAGGATGGTGCTCATGGCCGATCCGAGGCGTGTCCCGCCTATAAGGGTGCGGCTCTCGGTCGACGGCGGATGCGGGGGCGTCGCTCGCGGTCGTCTACAGACGCAGGGAGACGATCGTCGTCGCGTCCGCCGGCACCGACGGAACTGCTCCGGTGCCTCCGTTCGCGGACGCGCTGGCGACCCCGCCGGCGTCAGTACCGGCCGTTCCGGGTGCGGCGTCGGTGCTGTCCGTTCCGGGTGCGACGTCCGTGCCGGCCGTTTCGGGGCCGGCGTCCGCGTCGGCTTCGGAGCGACCGCCGTCGGTCGGCGAGACGGTTCCGGTCGTCGTCTCGATCGACAGCCGCGCGCCGACCGAGTCGGCGGCCCACTTGACGAGCCAGAGCCCGACGCCGCTGCCGTGGGACAGCGGCGTCTCCTCGTTCGTGTCGAGAACCGTGAGCTCGTGGTCGGGAATCCCCGGCCCGTCATCCGCCACCGAGATCACCGTCTCCGTCCCGGCGTCGTCGACGGACACCCAGACGATCGGGTTCGGCGCGTCGTTGTGGACCGCGGCGTTCTCGACCAGACATCGGAGCGCGGTCTCCAGTCCCGGACCGCCCGTCACCGTCTCGGGGCCATCGTGGTCGATGTGGACGATGACGTCGGGGTGATCCCGGCGGATCGTCTCGACCACGCGCTCGATCACGTCCGCCAGGTCGTAGCTGACCGTCCGTCCGCGCTGGTCGATGATGCGCTCGATCTCGCGCGCGTTCTCGCTGTTGCCGAGCAGCTCCTCGCTGGCCTCGCGGATCGCGTCGATCCGGGCGAGCATCGCCGCATCGACGCTCCGATCGGCGTCCAGGGTCCCGTTCGAGTCCGTGAGCTCGTCGGCGAGGAGGTCGGCGTTCCCGCGGATCGTGGTGAGCTTGTTCCGGATGTTGTGCCGGAGCACGCGCGAGAGGATCTGCCGAAGCAGCTCGAGTTCCTCCTCGCGGTCCTCCAGCTCGTGTTCCCGCCGCTTGATCGGCGTGATGTCGCGGAGGACGATCACCCACGCCGTGGAGTCGATCGATCGCTGAACCGCCGAGGCCGACACCGAGAAGTGTCGATCCTCGCCCTCCATCGGGACGGCGATCTCCATGTCGTCGGTTCCGTGGGTCTCGTGGGTCGCGTCCGCGTTTTCGGGGGCCGTGTCGGTTCCGCCGTCGGTCGTCCCGGACGCCGTTTCCCGGTTGCCGGCCTCCGTGTGCGTGGCGGCCTCCAGAATGCGGTCGTAGACCGCCGGCGGAACCGAGGCGAAGAACGCCGACGCGGGCATCCCGACGTGGACGTCCTCGTCGGCGAACAGGCGGTCGGCCGTGGCGTTGTAATCGAGCACGCGGCGTTCGTCGTCGATCGTCACGACGGCGTCGTCCATCTCCGCCATCGCCACCTCCCGCGCGACGGGAACGACCGTGAGCAGATCCATCCGGTAGAGCGCCTGCAGCAGGAACAGCCCGCTGCCCGCGAGGCCGATCGGGGTGAGGTCGTAGACGGTTGGTACCGCGTCGAACAGCGTCAGGAGGTTCGCGAGGATCGGCGGAACGACCGCCAGCGTCAGGATCGCGGCCTGTCGCCGCCGGAGCCCCCGCGACCGGAGCCACTCGCCGGCCAGCAGGACGGTTCCGGTGAGAACGAGCAGGTAGTTCAACCCGGCCTGCACCCAAAAGCCCGGGCCGTAGGACGCGACGAGCACCGTCCCCTGAACGGCCGTCTCGGGGGTCAACACGAGGTGGTGATACGGGTTCGACCACGCGATCACCTGACCGAGACCCACGTACGCGACGAACGGAACGAGCGCGCGTCTGGAGGGCCACCACCCCGTCGTCGATTCGACGGCCAACAGCAGCCAACCGATCGCGATCAGCGACGCGGCGAGCAGCCGGACGTTCCAGGCGGCCACCGAGAGGTCGGGGTTGGCGACGAGGTACTCGTTGCCGAGCCCGATCGGCCACAGCGCGATCCCGAGGACCGCGAGCGCGAACCCCCGGCTGCCGGGCGTGTCGGGGTGACGGAGCGGCTCCCGCAGCAGGAACAGCAGCGCGGTCCCCATCGCGAGGTAGCCGACGCCCACCGCTCCCGACGAGAGTGCCATCGTCGGAACGACGGTCATCGACCGTTATAAAGCCACCTGACGACCGCGGGACGGTGGACGGTTCGGGCGCAATCGGCGTGACGGTGGACGGTTCGGGCGCCATCGGCGTGATGGTGGACGGTTCGGACGTCATCAGCGGGGTACGCTTAACCGCCTGCACGCGATCGGTGGCGTATGAACGAGACCGACTTCGAGTCCTACCGGGCGTTCCGCCGCGATCTCCACCGCCATCCCGAACCCGCCTGGTGCGAGTACTACACGACCGACCGGATCGTCGCGGCGCTCCGGGACCGCGAGCCGGACGACTTGTACGTCGGCCGCGAGGCGCTCGCGAGCGACGCGCGCACGGGCGTCCCCGACGCGGACACCCTCGATATGTGGGCCGACCGCGCCCGCGAGGCCGGCGCCGATCCCGACGTCCTCGAGCTGACCGCCGACGGCCACACCGGCTGCATCGCCGTCTTCGAGCGCGGCGACGGGCCCACGGTCGGCCTCCGGGTGGACATCGACGCGCTGCCGGTGACCGAGGCCGACGGCCCCGACCACGAGCCCGCGGCGGGCGGCTACCGATCGGAACACGAGGGGTATATGCACGCCTGCGGCCACGACGCCCACGCGACGATCGGGCTCGGCGTCATCGACGCCGTCCTCGCCGGCGGATTCGCGGGAACGCTCGTCGTCGTCTTCCAGCCCAGCGAGGAGCGGATCGGCGGCGGGCGGCCGATCGCCGAGTCGGGCCACCTCGACGACGTCGACTACCTCCTCGCCGTTCACGTCGGCCTCGACCATCCGTCCGGCGAGGTCGTCAGCGGGATCGACGGATTCCTCGCAGTGCAGCACTTCCGGGCCGACTTCGAGGGCCGGCCGGCTCACGCCGGCGCGAACCCCGAACAGGGACGAAACGCCGTGCAGGCGATGGCGACCGCCGTCGAGAACCTCTACGCGATCCCCAGACACGCCGACGGCAAGACGCGGGTCAACGCCGGCGTCGTCGGCGGGGGGACCGCCACGAACGTCATCCCCGAGGAGGCGTTCATCGAGGGGGAGGTCCGCGGCGGCACCACCGATCTCGCCGACTACATGTTCCACAAGGCCGAGCGCGTCCTGCGCGCGGCCGCGGAGACCCACGGCTGCTCGGTCGCCATCGAGTCCACCGGGGGCGCCCCCAGCGCGACGAGCGACGCCGCGCTGGCCGCGGTCGTCGGCGAGGCGGCCAGCGGCGTCGACGGCGTGGAGACGGTCCGCGACCGGGACGATCTCGGCGGGAGCGAGGACGCGACCTACCTGATGGAGCGCGTCCAGGATCGCGGCGGGCTCGCCTGTTACGTCTGCGTCGGAACCGACCATCCCGGCGGTCACCACACGTCCACCTTCGACGTCGACGACGAGGACGTTCGGATCGCCATCGACGTCCTCGCGGACGCGATCGACCGCATCGGCGAGGCGCCGCCGTCGAATCGGTGAAACGTCGGGTCCGCGTCTCGCTCCGTCGGACCGACCGGTCGAGCACGGCGCCTCAGGCCGACCGGTCGAGCACGGCGCGGACGAGCGACGCGAGCGTCTCGACCTCCCGGGACATCCCGGACGGAGCACGGTCGCCGTCGGCCGCCATTCCGTCCGCCGTCGCGGTCGAGCCCGTATCCGAGCGGGAGTACGCCCCCGACTCGGAGGGAAACGCATCGGTCGCCGCCTCGATCGCCGCCCGCTCGTGGTGACGGGTTCGGTCCCGGACTGCCGCCGGATCGGCGTTCGCGATCGGCGACGCGGCGTCGGTGGTCGGCGACGCGGCGTCGGTGGTCGGCGACGCGGCGTCGGTCGACGCGGACGAGTCGGTCGTCGGAGCCCCGGCAGCCGGGTCGAGCTGCGCCATCCCGACCGCGGTTCCGAGGTGGCGGCCGCACTCCCGGAGCGCGTCGGCCCCTTCGTCGCGTTCGACGACGGCCCCGCCGAGCCCCATCGCGGCCTCGTAGAGGCTGCCGAGGGTTCGGTGAACCGCCTCCTCGGTCGTCTCGAGCGTCCCGCCGTCGGCGTCGGCGGCGATCGTCAGCCCCTCGCTCACCGTGGTCATCGTTCCCGCAAGCAGGGCGTATCGATCGACCGCCTCGATCGGACCGGTCGGACCGGCCGCGTTACCCTCGTCATCGGCGATCTGGGTGAACGCCGCTGCGTAGCAGACGTCGCCGGCGAGGAGGGTCTCCGTCCCGGGATCGATCGACGTCCCGCGGTTCCGACCGACGTCGTCGTTCCGGCCGGCGTCATCGACGTTTCGATCGGGGTCATCGTCGTCGGCCGGCAGGCTGAACGGCGTCGGACCCTCGAGCAGCCGCGCGTGGATCCGAGCGCCGGTTTCGACGAGCGTGATCGCGACAGCGGCGTCGAGGGCTCGGTCGGATCCGGGGATCGTCCCGGGCGTCGCAGCCTCGCGGGACGTCGCGTCATCGCCGTCGGCGAGCGCCGCACGGGCAGGGTCGTCGCCGAGCGCCGACGCGGTTGCAAGCAGGAGCGTTCCCGATTCGGTGACGGCCGACTCGCGGAGTCGGTCGCGAACGGCGTCGTAGAGGACGGCCGGCTGGCGTCCCTCGATCCGGGTCGCAAGCGCGCGGTGGAGCCGGCGGTCGCAGGCGTGGAGGAGGTCCGTCGGCGGGGTCGCCATCGTTTCTCGAGTTCGTGACGATGCGTGTAAAAGCCACGCGAGTGTGAAGGTTTCGCCGGATCGACGGCGCGGCGTCGAGTGCTCCCGGCGCCGCGTCAGTACTTCGCCTCGGCGCCGGTCGTCTCGTAGATCCGGTCGAGGATCCGGTCGCGGTCCGCGGTCCACGACTCCATCGCCGCCGGCGATCCGGGGTATTCGCCGTAGTGGTCGAGCAGCTCGTCCGCGAGCTGCTTGGTCTCGTAGAAGTTCCAGATCGTCCCCCAGTAGCCGAAGCTCTTGACCGCGCACTTCAGCTTGAGCCCGAAGGACATCGACGTCGACCCCTCGTACAGCGCCTCCGCGAGGTTCTCGCCGGGCAGGGCCGCCAGCAGCCCCATCAGGTCGTCGATGTCGACCGCGGTCGAGAGGATGTTGTAGACGTCGAGGCCGGCGTACCGGCCGCCGAAGTGGTCCATCACGCGCTCGTTGTACCGCCAGAGGGCGTCCTCGCTCACGTCGCCATCGCCGATCGCCTCCACGGCCTGCTCGCCGGCGTACTTGCCCGCGTAGGCTGCGCCGGCGATCCCGCCGCCGGTCGTGGGGTTGACGTGGCCGGCGGCGTCGCCGACCGCCATATATCCCGGCGCGACCGCGGAGTCGTACGGACGGCGGGTCGGGAGGGCGGCGCCGAGCTTGTCGGTGACGGTCGCGCCCGCGAACTCGGGGCGGTTCCGGAGGTCGCGTTTCAGCGACTCGACGAGCTGCATCGGTTCCTCGTTCATCTGGAAGCCGAGGCCGGCGTTGATCTCGGTGTCGGTCCGCGGGAAGTACCAGAGGTAGCCGGCCGCGCGCTCGGTCGGCTTGAACACCAGGGCATCGTCCCATTCGACCGGCTCGGGGACCTCCACGATCTCGCGGTAGGCCGAGCAGAACTGCGAGTACCGGACGTTCGTGTCGAAGGTCGTCCCCGAGAAGTCGGCCTTGTCCTGCAGCAGCGAGAGCGACCCCGCCCCGTCGATCACGACGTCCGCCGCGAAGTCGATGGCGTCCCCGCGGCGCTTCCCGCGGAGGCCGGTCACGCGGCCGTCGTCGTCCTGGCGCACGTCCCCGATCACGGTCTCGTAGTGGAACTCGACGCCGGCGTCGGCGGCGGCCTCGATGAGCCGACGACCGTACTCCCAGCGGTCGATGACCGCGAGCTCGCCGGGGACCGGGATCTCGAGGACCGTGTCCTCCTGGGGGATCTCGAAGCGGCCGTGGTCGACGCCCGTGTTCGTGAACGCGGGCTCGATCCGGGATTTGGGGATCGCCTCGGGGAACGCGTCGGCCCCCTTCAGCGCGTCGCCGCAGGCGATGTGACCGGCCTCGGTTTCGTCCTTCCGCTCGACGACGGCGACGTCGAGGCCCGCCTCGGCGATCGTCGTCGCGGCGTAACAGCCGGCCGTGCCGGCTCCCGCGACGACGACGTCGTACTCGTGGGTGGTCATACCTCATTCGTGGCCGCCGGGCGGGCAAAACTCTTTATGCCGATTTTCGTCCTCCGGGCGACGTCACAACGCCGGGCGACGGCGTCGGGATCGGGGTCCGTCCCGAGGATCGGCCTCCCACGTGACGACCGGCCTACGACGCCCCCGATTCGGCCGCGTACCGGTTCCCGTCGGCGATCGTCTTAAATAAGGCTCCGATCAGGCCGCCGACGAGCAGGGCGCCGGCGCCCACGATGATGACCAGGCCGATGATCATCCCGACGGTCTCCCGGATGAGGCCGCTGTACCCGACGACCAGCTCCGGGGTGAAAAAGACCAACAGCCCGACCGGTAACAGCAGCCAGCCCGCCAGGAAGACGATGATCAGCCGGATCATCGCCGGGCTGAGCGCGTACGCGAAGGCTGAATCGAAATCGACGCCACGGTCGGCCAGAACGTCCTCGACGTCGGTCATCGGATCACTGTGTGAACGACCGGCGGCCGGACGCATAACCGTACCGGCCGGATCGTCGAGTCGAAGCCGTATCGGCCACCACCGGGCCAGTACCGCGTCGGCCGGCGGCCGGCACACCGCGTCGCTTTTCAGGGACTCCCGCGTACGGCCGGTCGTGCTTTCGGTCGAGCTGCATACCCACTCGGAACGCTCCCACGACGGCCGCGACCCGGTCGACCTGCTGTTGGAGCAGGCGGCGGCGGTCGGGCTCGACGCCATCGCGGTCACCGACCACGACGCGATCGACGCGTCGATCGAGGCCGCCGAGCGCGCGGCCGACCACGGCCTCGTCGGGATCGTCGGGATGGAGGTGACGTGTGCGGCCGGCCACGTGCTCGCGTTCGGCATCGAGGACCTGATCCCCTCGGGACTGCCCTACGGGGAGACCCTCGACCGGATCCACGACCAGGGCGGGATCGCGGTCGTCCCCCACCCGTTTCAGAAGACCCGCCACGGCGTCGCGGCCCACATCGACGACGAGCAGCTCGCGAGCGCGGACGCGATCGAGGTGTACAACTCCCGGCTGCTGACCGGGCGGGCGAACCGCAAGGCCGAGCGCTTCGCGCTCCACCGGGACCTCCCGATGACCGCCGGGAGCGACGCCCACGTCTCCGAGATGGTCGGGCAGGCCGTCACCGA
The DNA here is from genome assembly GCF_900107205.1 of Halopenitus persicus. Lineage (GTDB taxonomy): Archaea > Halobacteriota > Halobacteria > Halobacteriales > Haloferacaceae > Halopenitus > Halopenitus persicus. The sequence goes on from NZ_FNPC01000003.1 coordinate 86,906, forward strand.
GGTCGACGCCGACGAACGGTCCGCGGCGAGCATTCTCGAGGCGATCGCCGCGGGACGGACCAGCGTCATCGGCCGCCGGACCCCCTGGCACGTCTCCTTCCGACAGGCGGCCGGCGGCGCGAAGCGTCGGGTCCTCCGGCGGCTGGACGATCTGCGATGACGGCCGACGACGCGCCGATGGCCAGTGACGACGCTGCGCTGGACGGTGACGACTCCCTCGAGCGTGACTCCCTGCACGGTGCGACTCCCGAGCGAGTTCGACGGGCGATCCGCGACTCCGATCCGCTCCCCGGCGGCACGGGCTTCGGCGGGTACGTCGACCTCGCGGACGGGACGCCGGCGCTCGTCCGGGACGTCCTCGGCCGGGTGCCGGTCTTCGTCGAGGCGGCTGCGGCCGACCCCACGACGGACGAGGCGTGGGCGTTCGACCGCCGTGCGCTCGCGGAGCCGCGGCCCGTGCCCGCCGGGACCGTTCTGACGGCCGCGAACGAGCGTCGCGTCTGGACGCTTCCCGATTCGCGGGCCGACGCAGCCGCGGCTGCGCAGACGGACGTCGATGAGGCGATCCGCGGGTCGATCGCCGCCGGCGGCGTCGGCGCCGATTCGGATTCCGGCGACGACGTCGCGGTCGCCTTTTCGGGCGGCGTCGACTCGGCGATCGTCGCCGCGGGCGCGCCCGACGCGCCCTGTTACGTCGCCGGGTTCGAGGGGTGTCACGACGTCGCGGCCGCCCGGACGGCCGCGGCGGCGATGGACCGCGAGCTGCACGAGGTTCGGATCGACCACGACGATCTCCGGGCAGCGGTTCCGGCGGTCGCCGCGGCCACCGGGCGGACGAACCCGATGGACCTCGCGATCGCGGTCCCGCTGTACTGCACCGCGCGCGCGGCCGCGGCGGACGGCCACGATCGGCTCCTGCTGGGACAGGGCGCCGACGAGCTGTTCGGCGGGTACAGCAAGGTCGTCGAGCCCGCGGACGACCGTCGGGTCGAGGCGGAGACGGTGCGGGGCGCCCGCGACGAGACGCTGCGAACGCTGCCGGCGCAGATCGAACGCGACGTCGGGGCGATCCGGGCGGCCGGGATCGAGCCCGTGACGCCGCTGCTGGCGGACCGCGTGGTGGCGGCCGCGCTGCGGCTCCCGGGGTCGCTGCTCGCGACGCCCGACGAGCGAAAGATCGCGCTGCGGCGTGCCGCCGAGGGGATGGTTCCCGAGTCGGTCCGGACCGCGGAGAAGAAGGCGGTGCAGTACGGCACCTACGTCTCCCGTGAACTCGACCGGCTCGCCCGGCAGGCGGGTTTCAAACGGCGGATGGACGACCACGTCGAACGGTACGTCGAGTCGGTGCTTCTGGAGTCGGGCTCCCTCGAGCCGTCCGCCGACGAACGATAGCGCCGCTCGTCGACGACCAGTGGCGCCGTTCCCTGCCGCGATAGGTATATAAATGAACGATCGTTACCGTCCGTTCGGGCGTTTCGAGCCGTCTATCGGCGGTTGTGATCGAATCACACAATACATTTATATAGTACCGGTTCCTAACTCGGAGTGAAGAACGCGAGCGAGGTCGATTTTATATTCCTTTCGTCCTCCTCAGCCGCGCACCACGCGACCGCGGCCCGCCGTCATCACGAGCACATCCAATGAGTCAGACACGCTTCAGCGCCCACCGGCGCACGACCGACACGAACCGAGAGACGACCGACGACCGACGGTCCGGAACGCGATCCGGCGCCGACGAGTCGACGACCGAGGACGAGCAGGCACACGAACACGAGTCGACGACGACCTGTCCGGAGTGCGGGAGCACGCTCCGTAGCGAGGGCGCCGAGACGATCTGTTCGGACTGCGGGCTCGTCGTCGACGCCGACGAGATCGACCGCGGCCCCGAGTGGCGCGCGTTCGACGCCAGCGAGAAGGACTCGAAGTCGCGCGTGGGCGCCCCCACGACGAAGATGATGCACGACGACGGCCTCTCGACGAACATCGGCTGGCAGGACAAGGACGCCTACGGCAACTCGCTCTCCTCGAGCCAGCGCCAGAAGATGCAGCGGCTCCGGACGTGGAACGAGCGGTTCCGCACTCGCGACTCCAAGGAACGGAACCTCAAGCAGGCGCTCGGCGAGATCGACCGGATGGCCTCCGCGCTCGGCCTCCCCGAGAACGTCCGCGAGACCGCCTCCGTCATCTATCGGCAGGCGCTCGACAACGACATGCTTCCGGGTCGCTCGATCGAGGGGATCGCGACCGCGAGCCTTCAGGCGGCCGCCCGGATGGAGCAGGTACCGCGCTCGATCGACGAGATCGCGGCCGTCAGCCGGGTGGACGCCGAGGAGTTCAAGCGCGCCTACCGGTACATCAACCGCGAGCTGAAGCTGGAGATCCAGCCGGCCGATCCGGTCGAGTACCTCCCGCGGTTCGCCAGCGACCTCGAGGTCCCCGACGAGACCGAGCAGTTCGCCCGCCAGCTGCTCGAGCAGGGGAAACGACAGAACGTCCACAGCGGCAAGTCGCCGGTCGGCCTCGCGGCCGCCGCGATCTACGCCGCCGGCAAGCTCACCAACGTCGATCTCACCCAGAGCGAGGTCAGCGACGTGACCGGGATGAGCGAGGTCACGATCCGGAACCGCTACCAGGAGCTGCTCGAGGCCGAGGAGGCCCGGTTCCCCGGCTTCGCCGAAGGCGACGCCGACGCGGTCGCCTGATCGCTGACGGCCTGAAACGTGCCGGAACACGTCGGGCGCATTCGAGTCGGGCGCATTCGAGTCGGGCGCATTCGAGTCGGGCGTATTTTGAACGGTTCGAGGGACGCTTTGAACGATCCGACGACTGACGTTCGGATGACTCGCCGAACAAGCAGTTCGGAGACCCGAGAACCCGGACGGTGATCAGCCCCGCCGGGATCGGCGGGGCGATCGGGACGAACCGGTGACTGACCACGTCACTGGGAGCACTCGTCCACGTCGGCGTCCGGCCGCGTCGCGGCCACGGACGCCGTTCGTCGATCGGTTCCGGGATATCTAAACCGCATCTGATCCGTCAAAACTGACCATACCGATCGAGATATCCGCGGGATCGTTTCGTTTTGCGTACGACTGCGGATTCGTTTTCATTTATAAGCTTCGCCCTTCGAGTGTATTGATCGAACGTTAGCCCGGACTTCCCGAGTCCCCGGTTCCGCGTCGGATCCCGTGTTTCGCATCGGGTCTCACGTTTCGCGTCCCCTTCCGCGGTTCGCTCGCCCTCCGCGGTTCGCTCGCCCTCCGCCGTTCGCGTCGGCCGATCGAACCGGCCCGCGACCGCGAGTCGACGTGTTTCGTCCGCCGCCGCGACCGAATATGTCTCGGAGGAATGAATCCCTCCGGAACACTTTCCGCAAGTTATACCGTACCCCGTCCGGTAGCCGTAGCCAATGAGTCGGAACATCCAGGTCAGTCGCCTCGACCGGGCGGCGGTCGAGGACCAGGACGTCGAGATCGTCGAGCGGAAGGGGATCGGGCATCCGGACTCGATAAGCGACGGCATCGCGGAGTCGGTCTCCCGGGCGCTCTCGCGGCTGTATCTCGACCGGGTCGGCAAGGTGCTCCACTACAACACCGACGAGACGCAGCTGGTCGCCGGCAACGCCGCCCCCGCGTTCGGCGGCGGCGAGGTCGTCGAGCCGATCTACATCCTCATCGTGGGACGGGCGACCAAGGAGTACGACGGGCAACACCTGCCGGTCGACTCGACGGCGCTGGCGGCGGCCCGCGAGTACCTCGCCGAGGCGATCCCGGAGCTGGAGTACGGGACCGACGTCATCGTCGACGTCAAGCTCGGCGAGGGCTCCGGCGACCTCCAGGACGTCTTCGGCGAGGAGGAGGCGCAGGTTCCGATGGCCAACGACACCTCCTTCGGCGTCGGCCACGCCCCCCTCACCGAGACCGAGCGGATCGTGCACGACGCCGAGCGCGAGCTCAACACGACCTACCACGCGGACCACCCGGAGCTCGGCCCCGACGTGAAGATCATGGGGAAACGCGAGGGCGACCGGATCGACATCACGGTCGCCGCCGCGATGGTCGACCGATACGTCGACGGCTTCGAGGCGTACGACGACGCCGTCGAGTCGGTCCGGGAGTTCGTGACCGACCTCGCCCGCGACCGGACCGACCGGGAGGTCAACGTCGACGTCAACACCGCGGACGACTACGACGAGGGCTCCATCTACCTCACCGTGACGGGAACCTCGGCGGAGCAAGGTGACGACGGGTCGGTCGGTCGGGGCAACCGGGCGAACGGCCTGATCACGCCGAACCGGCCGATGTCGATGGAGGCGACCTCGGGGAAGAACCCGGTCAACCACATCGGGAAGATCTACAACCTGCTCTCGACGGAGATCGCCGAGTCCGTCGCCGCCGAGGTCGACGGGATCCGGGACCTGCAGGTCCGGCTCCTCTCGCAGATCGGCCGCCCGATCGACGAACCGCACGTGGCCGACGCGCAGGTCGTCACCGAGGACGGGGTCGACCTCGACGACGTCGAGGACGAGATCGTCGCGATCGTGGACGCGGAGCTCGCTGACGTCACCGGCGTGACCCGGCGGGTCATCGAGGGCGACGTCTCGACGTTCTGACCGCGAATCGCTCGACCGTGAGTCGCCCGACCGCGAGTCGCTTACCGTGGGTCACCCGATCGTGGGCCACCCGACCGCAACCGATTTGCGGTCGGGGACTCCAGTCGGGGTATGACGCAGGTGTGTCTCGTGGGCGACCCGGCGGTGAGTCTCGCCTACGAGCTCCTCTCCCGCGAGACCGCGCGGGAGGCGCTGTCGACCTACGAGATCACGGAGCCGTTCGCCAACAGCCTCGCGGTCGAGACGGTGAGCCTCGGCGCGGCCGTCTCGCTGTGCAACGACCTGAACTGGTACCTCGTCCGCTTCGTCCGCGAGACGCTGATCCGCGAGCCGTCGATCGACGCCGAGGAGTGGCTCTCGCGGGACCTCGCGCGGCAGGTCCGCGACGGCGAGATTCGGCCCGAGGAGACCGACCGGCGGCTCAAGCTGTTCGGCGTCGTCGACGGCGAGCTCGTCGACCCGAAATACGTGACCAGGGAGCAGGGAACCACGCCGGACCACGGGCGGGACGACCTCGACGGGACGGTCGTGGTCCGGGTGAGCGATGCGGAGTTCTCGGCGTGACCGACGCGAAGCTCTCGGCGTGACCGACGCGAAGCTCTCGGCGTGACCGACGCGAAACTTTTCGTCCGGGCGACTCGTTAGACCGAACCGTCCGCGTTCGCGTCGAACATCCCGGTCGAGAGGTAGCGCTCGCCGCTGTCCCAAAAGACCGTCACGACGAGCGGCTCGTCGCCGGCGTACGTGCCCGCGTCCCGGAGCTCCTCGGCGACGGCCTTCGCCGCGAGGTTCGAGGCGCCCGAGGACTGGCCGACGAGGATGCCCTCCTCGCGGGCGAGGCGGCGACACTCCGCCTCGGCCGCGGCGAGTTCGACCGTGTGAACCTCGTCGAGGAGGTCGACGTCGAGGTTCGGGGCGATGAACCCCGGTCCCATCCCCTGGAAGTCGTCGCCGGTCGGCTCCTCGCCGGACAGCACCGCGCTCTCGGCCGGCTCGACGGCGTCGATCCGAATCTCGGGAAACGCCTCGCGGAGCCGCCGGCCGGTGCCGGTGATCGTTCCGCCGGTGCCGACGCCGGCGACGAGGGCGTTGACCGGCCGGTCGTCGACCTGGTCGAGGATCTCGGCGCCGGTCGTCTCGTAGTGTGCACGCGGGTTCGCCGGGTTCTCGAACTGCCGCAGCTGAACCATCCCCTCGGCCTCGAGCTCGTCCGCCCGGTCCTTGGCGTCCGAGATGTCGCCCTCGACGAGCTCGACGGTGGCCCCGTACGCCCGCATGATGCGGCGTCGCTCGGGCGATTTCGAGGCCGGCATCACGATCGTTACGTCGTAGCCCTTCGCCGCGCCGGTCATCGCGATCCCGACGCCGGTGTTCCCCGAGGTCGGCTCGACGATGCCGTCGCCCGGCGAGAGCTCGCCGGACGCCTCGGCGGCCTCGATCATCGCGATCGCGGGGCGGTCCTTGGCCGAGCCGCCGGGGTTCTTCGATTCGATCTTCGCGGCCACCGTCGTTCCCGCCGGCGAGGAGACGCGAACCAGGGGCGAGCCGACGGTGTCGAGAATGCCGTCGTCCATTGGGTGAGTTTACTGTGAGCGTGCGTAAACCACCTACGGACCGCGGCAAGATGCGGATCGAACCGGGTCCCGCGATGCACCGAATTCCGCGATGCACCGGAGTTCGCGATGTACCGAATTCCGCGATGCACCGGAGTTCGCGATGTACCGAATCCCGCGATGCACCGGAGTTCGCGATGTGTCGATCCCCGCAACGTGTCGGATTCGACGCCGCGTCGGATCCGGCGACGCGACCCTTTTAAGCGCGCCGTTCCTATTCGGCCGTATGTCACTACGGACGCTACAGCCGAACGCGGCGTGGAGCGCGGCCGGCTACGAGGACGCGCTCGAGACGCTCGGCGCCGACGACTACGTCTTCAAGGTCTGGGGCGGCGACTGGTGCGGCGACTGCCGCCAGCAGCTGCCCGACTTCGCCGCGGCCCTCGAGGCCGCCGGCGTCCCCGACGAGCGGATCGAACACCACCCCGTCGAGAAGGCGGAGGACGGCTCGAAGGTCGGACCCGGCGTCGAGGAGTACGGGATCGAGCTGATCCCGACCGTCGTCGTCGAGCGCGACGGCGAGGAGCTCGCCCGGTTCGTCGAGGAGGAGCCGGTCCCGATCGCGGTCCACCTCGCCGAGCAGCTCGCCGAGATCGACGCGACGGCCTGACGCGGCGCCCGTCGTTCGGAGCGACGAACCGACCGGACGCCGATGTCGGCCGTGTGATGGAGTCCCCCGGATCGGATGGTCGGGCGTGTCACTCTTCACTCATCAGGAATCCGATCGTGGACCATACGTGATATTATGTAAGCTAACACAGTGATCCGACGATGATCGAGAAATCCTCTTTGCGTCTGCACCGGCCACCACCCGATGAACGTTTATCCCGCTTGACCGGCTAGAAGGAAAGAACTGATGGGATTCTTCGAAAGAGCCGGGCGACGGGTCGAGCGATTCAAACAAGCCGCGAAGAAGGCAGCCGACGAAAACGCGGACTACCGGTGTCAGTCGTGCAACGCGCGGTTCAATGCCGACGACGACCAGTGTCCGGAATGCGGATCGACGGAGATCGTCTCGACGTCGGCGGAGGAGTGACTACCGGCATCGTTTGAAGGACGTCAACGGAGTCGAAGATCCCGTCTCGGACGGGTCGTTCCGCCCGAATTGCTTATAAATATCGACCGTGAGTCCCCGGTTCGCGCCGCTCAGGGCCAGGTGCCGGCCTGCTCGGCGGCGTCGATCACGCGCTGGACCGCGACGACGTAGGCCGCGGTGCGGAGGTTGCGCAGGTCGTGGGTCTCGTAGGCGTCCACGAGGCCGTCGAAGGCGTCGGTGATGACGCGCTCGAGCTCCTCGTTGACGCGCTCCTCCGTCCAGCTGAACCGCTGGCGGTTCTGGACCCACTCGAAGTAGGAGACGGTGACGCCGCCGGCGTTCGCCAGGATGTCCGGGACGACCCAGACGTCGCGCTCGGCGAGCACGTCGTCGGCGCCGGGCGTCAGGGGGCCGTTGGCGGCCTCGACGACCACCTCGGCCTGCACGGCCTCGGCGAGTTCGGCGTCGATCGCGTTCTCGAGGGCCGCCGGCACGAGGAGGTCGACGTCGAGCGTGAGCAGCTCCTCGTTGGTCAGCTCCTCGGCGTCGCCGTAGCCGACGACGCTGCCGGTCTCGTTTTTGTGCTCCTTCACGTCGACCGGGTCGAGCCCGCGCGGGTCGTGGATCCCGCCGCCGGAGTCCGAGACCGCGACGACGGTGGCCCCGACGTCGTCGAGGAGGTCCGCGGCGATCCAGCCGGCGTTGCCGTACCCCTGCACGGCGACCGAAGCGCCCTCGACCTGCTCGCCGATCCAGTCGAAGACCTCGCGTGCGGCAAGCATCGTCGAGCGGCCGGTCGCCTCGACGCGACCTGCCGAGCCGCCGGAGTCGATCGCCTTGCCGGTGATGACGCCGGGGGCGGTCGTGTTCTCGAGGGTCTCGTAGGTGTCCTTGATCCAGTTCATCTCCCGCTGGCCCGTGTTGACGTCGGGCGCGGGGATGTCCCGGTCCTCGCCGATGAGCGGCCGGAGCTCGGTCGCGAACGCGCGGGTGATGCGCTCAAGCTCCGCCTCGGAGTACTGGGTCGGGTCGATGCTGATGCCGCCCTTCCCGCCGCCGTAGGGGATGTCGACGGTCGCACACTTATAAACCATCCAGCCCGAGAGCGCCTTCACCTCGTCGCGGGTGACGCCCGGATGGTAGCGGATGCCGCCCTTGTACGGGCCGCGGTCGCCGTTGAACTGCGAGCGGTACGCCCGGACCGTCTCGAGGGAGCCGTCGTCGAGCTCCACGGTGAGGTTGGTCTCGAGCACCCGCTCGGGGTTCTTCAGCCGCTCGATGACGCCGTCGTCGACGTCGAGATGGGCCGCCGCGTCGTCGATCTGCTCCTGGAGACTCTCGAACGGATTGGTCTCGTCCGACATACCTACAGGAGTCGTATCCGTGTGGTTAACTGTACCGTCTCACGGTTTCGGTCGCGAATGTTGCCGTGTTCGTCGGGACGGACGAGGTCCTCGGCGCCGCCGATCGGGACGACCTCCCTCGCGACGCCGGCCGAGACGAACCGCTCTCCCGGATCGTCGGATACGCGTCCCGTCGAACTGCCGGATACGCTTATACGTCCCCGCCCACGTGAGCCGGTATGGCCGGACGCTACTACGAAGGATTCACCGTCGGCGAGACGATCGACCACGCGGCTCGACGGACGATAAGCGAGGCCGACAACCAGCGGTTCTGTGATATGACGATGAATCAACAGCCGCTTCATCTCGACGCCGCGTTCGCCGCGGAGTCCGAGTTCGGCGAGCGGGTCGTCAACGGGCTGTACACGATGTCGCTGGCGGTCGGGCTCACGATCCCCGAAACCACCGACGGAACGATCGTCGCGAACCTTTCGTACGATTCCGTCGAACATCCCGCCCCCGTCTTTCACGGCGACACGCTGCGTGCGCGGTCGACGGTGACGGACAAGCGGGAGACGAGCGACGGCGACCGCGGCGTCGTGACGATGCACGTCGAGGCGTTCGTCGTCGAGCGGGAGGCGGACGTCGACGAGGACGATGCTGCCGAGGGCGACGCCCACGATCCGCTCGTGTGTGCGTTCGATCGAACCGTGCTCTCAAAGAAGCGGCCGGCAAGCGAGTAGCGGTCAGGGAGACGATCGTCCCTCCGCTTCGGCCGAGGCGAACGACGTGAGCCGGCCGACGAACCGACGGACTTCGATCGTTCGAACCGGTTACTGGTCAGGCGTTCCGGTCGTTTCGGACTCCGGCGACCCGGCGGTCCCGGTCGGTTCGGTGGTTTCGGTCGGTTCGGTGGTTTCGGTCGGTTCGGTGGTTTCAGTCGGTTCGGTGGTTTCAGTCGGTTCGGTGGTTTCAGTCGGTTCGGTGGTTTCAGTCGGTTCGGCGGTCTCGGCCGGCGTCGCGTCCGTGTCATCTTCCGACGCGTCCTCGTAGCGCACGGTCGTCCCGCTGGCGACCGGTCGAATGATGTAGCGACGTCCCTGGCCGGTCCGGTTCGGCGCGAAGTCGGCGATGAAGGTCGTCCGCGTCGACGCGCGGACCTCGAACGACTGGTTGAACTTCAGCGGCGCGTTCCCGGGCGTCCGGACGTCGGCCTCCTCGCCGGTCGTCAGGGTTCCGCGCGTGCTCGCGACGTCGAGCTGCAGGAACCGATACTGGCCGACCTCGACCTCGGTTTCGTCGATGAGCTTCGTGCTCCCGTCCTGCAGCTGAACGAGGTCCGCCTCCTGCGGCTCCGCGAACTCGATGTAGCGCCGGCCGCTTCCGTCGGCGTCCGCTCCTTCGTCTTCCTCGTCCTCGCCCTCATCCTCATCCTCGTCCTCCTCGTCGTCAGTCTCGTCCTCGTTGTCCTCATCGGCAGCGTCCTCGTCATCGGGATCCGCGGTCTCGGTCCCCGTTGGCGTCGCCGTGTCGGTCGTGGCCGGCGTCGCCGCGTCGGTCGCGGTTTCCGTTTCGGCCGGACCGTTCCCGTCCGTCTCGGTTTCGGCCGCATCATCAGCCTCTTCCTCCTCGTCCTCCTCGTCCGTCGCGTCGGCGGGCTTGATCCAGATCCCGTCGAGCGTCACGACCAGGGACTCGAAGTCGTCGATGTCATTGGGCTGGTCGGTGACGCTCGTCGAGAGCGTCCCGTAGCGCGTGGCGTCTGCCGAGTCGTCTCCCGACCCATCGCCGGAATCGGAGCCCGCGTCGTCGGTCCCGGATCGGTCGCCGTTCCCGGACCCGTCACCGTTCCCGGACCCGTCGTTGCCCCCGGTACAGCCGGCGAACGCGCCGGCGGTCGCTGCAGCTGTAACCCCCCGAATGTATGTGCGCCTCTGCATGACGTCCGCTACTCGGTCCGTGAACGGGATATGGCTGTTGGACCGGGGTGGACGGAATGAAAATCGGGAGACTGGACGGGAAAGCCGACCGGAACCGTCCGACGGAACCGACCGATGGCACGTTCGAGCGGCGGATTTATCGGCACGGTCGGCGTGTCGCCGGTATGCACGAGGATCCCCTCATCGAGGCGGCTCGAAGCGCGCTCGAGAGCGCCCACGTCCCCTACTCCGAGTACGCGGTCGGTGCGGCACTCAAGACGGCGGACGGAACGGTGTATACGGGCTGTAACATCGAGAACGCGAACTACTCGAACAGCCTCCACGCCGAGGAGGTCGCGATCGCGGAGGCCGTCAAGAACGGCCACGAGACGTTCGCCCGGCTCGCGGTCGCCTCCGGCGCCAGGGACGGCGTCACGCCCTGCGGGATGTGTCGGCAGACGCTGACGGAGTTCTGTGCCGACGACCTCGAGATCGTCTGTGACGAGGGCGGGGAAACGGACGGGGGTGAGGGCGCGGACGAGAGCGAGGGGACGGGTGAGGGCGAGAACCGAACCACGACCTACACGCTCGGGGAGCTGCTTCCGAACACGATCTCGGCGGACACGCTTTCGGCGGCCGAGCGTCGCTAGTCGCCGCCAGTTACCGGGAACCGGGCCCGCTACCGGTTCCGGCTCACGGGGAAGGCGATCCGGTCGGGGTGCTCGTTGAACCGGGCCAGTATCCGCTCGTACAGTTCGTTTTTCACCCGCTGGCCGCGGCGGGGATGCGCCAGGTAACGGAGCCGCAGCTCGACCCAGCTTTCGCGTTGGGCGACGTTCACCGACGGGCCGTCGGCGACCTCCAGCTCGACCGGCGTCTCGGCGAGCGCCTCGCGGTAGGCGTCCACGTGGCGGGCCATCTCCGCGCCCAGGTAGTCGTCGGCCTCCTCGCGCATCACGTCGCGGGCGAACGCGAGGTCGGTCTCGAAGGCCACCTGGAACGCGATCTCGTTCCAGACCGACGGGGACCCGCCCCCGCCGAAGTTGACGACCTCCGAGGAGAGCACGAGGCTGTTCGGAACGGTGATCACGCGTCCTGACGGCTGGTTCGTCGAGACGAGTTCGCCGTTGATCTCCCAGATCGTCGTGACCAGGAAGTCGACGGCGATCACGTCGCCCTTGGCCTCGCCGATCCGAACCCGGTCGCCAACGCCGTAGGGCCGCTTGAGGAGGACGTAGCCCCACGCGATCAGCGACAACAGCGGCTGTTGGAGCGCGAACGTGACGGCGAACCCGACGACGCCGAGCGAGAAGAGCAGGCCCAGCCACTGCTGGGTCAGGGCCGCGAGGGCGGTCACGGTCGCGGCGAGACCGAACGCGAGCCGCAGGACGTTCCGCGCGTCGTGGGCGCGCCGCTTGTTCGCGTGGCGCGTGAGCGCGGCGAGCGCGAGCGCGTAGAGCCCGTACGCGACGAGCAGGATCGCCGCGAGGAGCAATCCCTTGCTCGCGATCGAGACCAGGGGGATCCCCAGGATCGTCGGGAGCGTCGCAAGCGGGCTCGTTGGAGCCGGATCCGCGGCGGAAAGAAGGCCGGCGCCGGCGGCACAGACGATCCCGGCGAGCACGGATCCGATGGCGACGCGTCGATTCACTGTTCAACCGATCCGGCGCATCAAGTAAACGGTTTTCCTCGACCCGGACGACCGCTGCCGGTCCGGGCGATCCCGGCGAACAGGGAGCCGATGGCGTCACTCGGTGACGGCGTCGTAGGCGTCGGCCATCACGTCGAGCGCGTCGCGGATGGTCGCCTCGTCGGTCGCGTACGAGATCCGGGCGTGGCCGGCGCCGCCCTCGCCGAAGGCGTCGCCGGGGACGATGATGAGCCCGCGGTCGACGCATTCGTCAACGAACCCCTCGGGCACCTTCGGCATCGCGTAGAAGGCCCCGCGCGGCGCCGGACACTCGATGCCGATCTCCGCGAGCCCCTCGAGCAGGACGTCGCGCCGGCGTTCGAACGTGGTCGTCATCTCGTCGACGACCGACTGGTCGCCCGTCAGGGCAGCCTCCGCGGCGAACTGCGAGGGCGCCGACGCGCACGCCTGGACGTACTGGTGGACGCGCAGCATGCGGTCGATCCGCTCGCTCGTCGCGGTGACCCACCCGAGCCGCCAGCCCGTCATCGAGTAGAGCTTCGAGACCGAGTGGACCACGACCAGGTTGCCGCCCGCGTCGAACTCCATCGGCGAGTGGTGCTCGCCGTCGAAGACCGTGTACTCGTAGACCTCGTCGGAGATGCAGAGGACGTCGTGTTCGCGCGCGATGCGGGCGAACGCCGCGACGTCCTCGCGGGGAGCGACGGCGCCGGTCGGGTTCGCCGGCGAGTTGATGATGAAGGCGGCGGTGTCCTCGGTGATCGCCGCCTCGACGGCGGCCGGATCGAGCGTGAGGTCGTCCCGCAGTTCGACCGGGACCGGGTCCGCGCCCGCGAGCTTCGCGAGCGCCGCGTAGGAGACGAAGCCGGGGTCGGGAACGATCACCTCGTCGCCGGCCCCGACGTGAGCCTCCAGCGCGAGGTGCAGCCCCTCGCTGCCGCCGGCGGTCGCGATCACGTCGTCGACGTCGACCGGGACGCCCTGGTCGCGCTCGTGTTTGGCGACGATCGCCTCCCGCAGGGACTCCAGGCCCCGGTTTTGGGTATAGCTGTCCGCACGACCGGCCCGGATCGCCTCGACGGCGGCCTCGCGCGCGTGATCCGGGGTCGGAAAGTCGGGTTGGCCGATCCCCATATCGATCGCGTCGTCGCCGGCCGCCTCGAAGACGTCGCGGATGCCGCTGGGCGGGATCCGTTCGATCCGGTCGGAGAACGTCGGTGATGCCATACCTAACGCAGCGATCCGGCCGCGAATAATTCTTGCCACATCCCGTGAGGTAGTTTCCACATCCCGTGAGGCAGTTTCCACATCCCGCGAGTCACTTTCCACATCCCGCGAGGCACGTGCGCCGAGCGACGATGCGTGTCGCTCGGTGGGCACGCCGGCGACCCTATGCGGTACCGGTCACACGCCCCGGAAAGTGATCCACGAATGTGGGTATGGAAAGACATTAGAACGGTCGATATAACCATACAACTGAATGAGCCTGTCCGACGCGGACGCCGAGCTCGTGCGCGAGGAGCTCGGACGCGATCCCACCCCGGCCGAGGCCGCGCTGTTCGAGAACCTCTGGAGCGAGCACTGCGCGTACCGCTCCTCGCGACCGCTGCTGGGCGCCTTCGAGAGCGAGGGCGACGCGGTCGTGATCGGCCCGGGCGACGACGCGGCGGTGCTCGCGCTGCCGACGCCCGCGGCCGCGGAGACCCCCGCCGGCGAGCGCGACGACGATGACTACGGCGACGTCTACGTCACCTTCGGCGTCGAGAGTCACAACCACCCCTCCTACGTCGACCCCTTCGACGGGGCGGCGACCGGCGTCGGCGGGATCGTTCGCGACACGATGAGCATGGGCGCGTACCCGATCGCCCTGCTCGACTCGCTGTACTTCGGGTCCTTCGACCGGGACCACGCGAAATACCTCTTCGAGGGCGTCGTCGAGGGGATCTCCCACTACGGGAACTGCATCGGCGTCCCCACGGTCGGGGGCAGCGTCGCCTTCCACGAGGGGTACGAGGGCAACCCGCTCGTCAACGTCGCCTGCGTCGGCCTGACGAACGAGGAGCGACTCGTGACTGCCACGGCCCGGGAGCCGGGGAACGCGCTCGTGCTCGTCGGCAACGCCACCGGACGCGACGGCCTCGGCGGCGCCTCCTTCGCCTCCGAGGACCTCGCGGAGGACGCCGAAACCGAGGACCGGCCGGCCGTACAGGTCGGCGACCCCTACGCGGAGAAGCTGCTGATCGAGTGCAACGAGGCGCTCCTCGACGAGGACCTCGTCGTCTCCGCCCGCGACCTCGGCGCGGCCGGGCTCGGCGGCGCCTCCTCGGAACTGGTCGCGAAGGGCGGACTCGGTGCCGAGATCGAGCTCGACCGCGTCCACCAGCGCGAGCCGAACATGTCGCCGCTTGAGATCCTCCTCGCGGAGTCCCAGGAGCGGATGTGCTACGAGGTCGCGCCGGAGGACGTCGACCGCGTCCGGGAGCTGGCCGACCGTTTCGACCTCGGCTGCTCGGTCATCGGCGAGGTGACCGAGGGAACCTACACCTGCACCTTCGAGGGCGAGACCGTCGTCGACGTCGACGCCGAATACCTCGCCGACGGCGCGCCGATGAACGACCTGGACGCGGCCCCGCCCGAGACCCCGGCCCGCGATCTCCCCGAGGCCGACCTCGAGACAGCCTTCGAGGCGGTCGTCGGCGCACCCTCCACCGCGAGCAAGCGCTGGGTCTATCGCCAGTACGACCACGAGGTCGGCACGCGCACGGCACTCACGCCCGGCGACGACGCCGCGATCATGGCGATCGACGAGGCGGCCGCCGTCGACGCCCCGGACGACGACACCGCGACCGGTGCTACGGACGACGCGACCGGTGCCACGGACGACGCGACCGGTGCCACGGACGACGCGACCGGTGCTACGGACGACACGACCGGTGCCACGGACGACGCGATCGGGGTGGGACTCGCGCTCTCGGCCGGCGCGAACCCGAACTGGACCGAGGCCGCGCCCTACGACGGCGCCCGGGCGGTCGCGCTCGAGAACGCGACGAACCTGGCGGCGAAGGGAGCGGTCCCGCTCGCCGCGGTCGACTGTCTCAACGGCGGCAACCCCGAGAAGCCCGACGTCTACGGCGGCTTCACCGCGATCGTCGACGGGCTCGCCGAGATGTGTGCCGACCTCGAGACGCCGGTCGTGGGCGGCAACGTGTCGCTGTACAACGACAGCGTCGAGGGGCCGATCCCGCCGACGCCGACGCTCGCGCTCCTCGGCACGAAGCGCGGATACGACGCGCCGCCGGCCGCGCTCGATGCGGCCGTGGCGGACGAGTCCGAGCTCCTCCTCGTGGGATCCGGCGGCGACGCGCTCGGCGGATCCGAGTACCTGGCTCGGACCGACGGCACGGACCGGTTCCCGGCACTTCCGGACTCGGATCCCGCGGACCTGATCGATACGCTCGCGCGAGTCGCTCGCCACGAGTCGACGGTCGCCGCCCACGACGTGAGCGACGGCGGACTGGCGGTCGCGCTCGCCGAACTCGTCACGGACGCGGCCGGCGCCGACGTCGAGCTCCCCGACCGCATCGCCGCCTTCGAGGAGACGCCCGGCCGGCTGGTCGTCCAGACGACAGATCCCGAAGCCGTCGCCGAGCTGGCCGGCGACGTTCCGACATATTCGCTCGGGGCGGTGACCGCGGACGGCCGGCTCCGACTGACCGTCGGCGACGAGCGCGTCGCGACCACCGCGGCCGAGATCCGCGAGCGGCGCGACGTGCTCGAACGCGAGATTGCCTGAGTCGGCCGTCAGACCGACCGCTATCGGGCCGATCGGCCGATCGACCCCGGTGGCGAGCTTCTCGAGCGCGGCATCGCTGACGGCGTGTGACAACACGACACCAGCGAAACGGTTTTAGGGGTTCCTAAAGTATGTGGCAGCAACGAACACCGTTCGCGGCGTTTGCCGCTCTCCGATCATGTCACACCAACGCAGCTCCGCTCGCGACACGGCCGACTCGACCGACGCCGGCGTTGACGGCGCCTCGGGATCGACCGCGAGGCCGACGTCCGGGTCGGGATCAACGTCCGAATCCGGATCCACGATCGAACCCGGCACCGCGGCCGACGCCGGTTCGCGAACGGCGTCGGGGACCGGTTCGATCACCGATCCGACCGCCGATACGGTCGGCGACGCCGGATCCGACGGGGTCGTCACGGCGAGCGAGACCGTGCTCGCGCTGGACGACGTTCACAAGCGGTTCGGCTCCGAGTCGGCGGTCTCGGGCGTCGACCTGGCGGTTCGGGACGGCGAGCTGTTGACCCTGCTCGGCCCGTCCGGCTGCGGGAAGACGACGACGCTCCGGATGATCGCCGGCCTGGAGACGCCCAGCGAGGGTCGGATCGCGATCGGCGACGAGTGCGTGGCGGAGCCGGACCGCTGTACGGCACCCGAGGAGCGCGACGTCGGGATCGTCTTCCAGAACTTCGCCCTGTTTCCGCATTTGACCGTCCGGGAGAACATCGCGTTCGGTCTCTCGGACCGGTCGGCAGCCGAGACCGATGCGCGCGTCGACGAGCTGCTCGAGCTGGTGAACATGCCCGACCACGGCGAGAAGACGCCGGACCAGCTCTCGGGCGGCCAGAAACAGCGCGTCGCGCTGGCCCGGTCGCTGGCCCCGGAGCCGGACGTCCTCCTGTTGGACGAGCCGTTCTCGAACCTCGACGTCCGGCTCCGCGTGGAGATGCGCGAGGAGGTTCGCCGGATCTTAAAGGCGGCCGGCGTCACCGCCGTCTCGGTGACCCACGACCAGGAGGAGGCGCTGTCCATCTCCGACCGGATCGCCGTGATGAACGACGGGCGCCTCGAGCAGATCGGCAAACCGGAGTCGGTGTTCGAACAGCCCGAATCGAAGTTCGTCGCCTCCTTCCTCGGCCGTGCGGCGTTCCTCAAGGGCCACCTCCGCGAGGGCTCGGTCGAGACCGGGATCGGCCGGTTCAACGCCGCGACCCTCGAGGGGTACGACACGGTCTACGACAGCGCGCCGGTCGACGTCCTCGTCCGGCCGGACGACCTTCGCGCGTCGCCCGCCGAGGACGGCGTCGCCGACGGCACCGTCGTCTCCCGTCAGTACGTCGGTCCCTCGTTCATCTACCGCGTCGAGCTGGACTCCGGGGAGTCGGTCCACTGCCTCCACAACCACTCCGAGGAGTTCGAGCTCGACGAGCAGGTGTCGGTCGACCTCGTCGCCGACCACCCGCTGGCCTGGTACCCGCGGTAGTCGATCCCCCTCGTCAATCTCCTCGGCTTCGACGAACACACGGACAGCTTCAAAGCTGTGCACGCCGCGACCGACGCCGCTCACGCCGGATCTATAACAGAAGCGCCGGGACGAGGTACGCGATCGCGAGGCCGATCAGGAGGACGATGCCGCCGGTGAGAACCTGGCCGCCGGTGAACTCCTGCATCGGTGACGTTACGCGTGCGTCCGGGTCGGGCTCCGCGGAGTGGTCTGCCATACCCGACGATCGGAACGGACCCACAAAAACGGATCCGATCCGAACGCCATTTGGGCGGCACCGCCGTACCCGACCGCGTGCGAAACGTCACGAACCGGCGCCGGAACCCCTTCGGAATGCGTCCCGACTGTGCCGAGTACGTGCCCGGCTACGGCGACGCGAACGCGGACTTCCACGTGATCGGCGACCATCCCGGGATTCACGGCGGGCGGGAGTCGGGCGTTCCGTTCACCGGCGAACCCTGGTCCGAACGGTTCCGCGGCGCGCTCGCGGCCGGGGGAATCCTCGGGAAGGGTGCGGCACGGGCGGCCTGGAATCCCGACGCCGCTCCGTGGTCCGACATCGACGGCACGTTCCTCTCGTATCTTCATCCGTGCGTTCCGGATGCGGACGCCGAGGGCGAGGTCCCGTCCGACGCCGCCTACGCCGAACTGGAGCCGGTCTTCGACGCCGAGCTGCGGGCGATCGCCGCACACGTTCTGTTACCGGTGGGCGAGCGGGCGACGCGGCACGTCATCGAGTCCTACACCGCGAGGACGTGGGCCGAGATCGAGGCGGCCGGAGGACTCGAGACGGTCCACGGCACCGAGCTGCTCGGGTCCGGCTGGTTGGTCGTCCCGATCCGTGACCCACGAGAGTGGGAGTCGGACCACGCGGAGCGCCTCGCGGCCGGGCTGCGGGAGCTCCGCCGGACCGACTACCGGCGCGAGAGCGACCTCGGGCGGTTCATCGCGGGCGAGGAGCCCTATTTCGTGCGGTGATCGAGACGAGAGTCACGTCGTCGGACCGAGCACGTCGTCCGATCGATGTCGGAATCTCAGACGTCCGCCGCGAGCAACAGCCCGAGATAGGACGTCCGGATCTGGTCGTCCGGGTCCAGCCCGAGTTCGCGTAGCAGCTCGCGTGCGCGGTCGCGGGCGGCCTCGATCCCGTCGACGGTCTCGACGTCGCGTTCGATCTCGACGAACTCGCCGACGTCGTCGACCCGGTCCAGCGTGAGGGTGTACCCGTCGATCCGGTAGAACTCGCGGCGTTTCTCGACGGTCGCGGCCGGCGTGTACCCGAGCCCGTCGAGGATCGCCGCCATTTCCTCGCCGTCCGCGACGACCGTCTCGTGCTCCTCGCGCGTCTTCGAGGCCTCCTCGAGGAGGGGCCCTTTATACGTCACCTTCGTCCGCGACGTCGGAACGTCGTCGATCTCGGTCCCGTTCCCGTCCCCGTTCTCGATGTCGGTCCCGTCTCCATACTCGTCGGTCCCGTCCCCGTTCTCAGCGTCGGTCCCGTCTCCATCCTCTCCCCCGACGTCGGCGATCGGGTGTTCGACGCGGACGCGGAGCGCCTCGTCGGTGGCGGCGAAATCGCGGTCGGGCGCGTCGTAGTAGGTGTCGACCTGCCGGATCGCCTCGAGCCGGTCGGCGTCGGTCGACGCCAGCCGGTCACGGACGGCGGCGACGTCGGCGGCGACCTTCAGCTCGACCTCGTACATACGCTTCCCGACGACCCCGCCGATGAAAAGGTCGCCGTTCGCGGTCGTCGCTCCGCCGGGTCCGACGCCGCGGACCGCATCCCGATCACCGAAGCATTCGGAGTCTCGGCGCCCGTGCGGGCTGAATTCCCGTGTTACCGCCGTGCAGGGTCGTGGGGAAGAACCGTGCTCCTTAAGGGTGCAACGGGGGATCGTTGGGGTATGAGTGACCAAGAGCAGGCCGACGCGGCCGCGGACGCCAGCGAGGCCGACAGCGAGGAGACCGAGGACGCAGCGACCGGCCTGCAGGACGGCGATTTCGTCCGTATCGCCTACACGATCCGAACCGCCGACGACGGCCAGGTCATCGACACGACCGACGAGGACGTCGCCGAGGAGGCCGAGATCGACACCGAGGAGTACGACTTCGAGCCGCGCATCATCGCGATCGGCGCGGGCCACGTCTTCGCCAGCGTCGAGGACGCGCTCATCGGCGCCGAGGCCGGCGACGAGGGAACCGTCGACGTGCCCGCCGACGAGGCGTTCGGCGAGTACGACCCCGAGGAGGTCGAGACGGTGAAGGCCGACAAGATCGGCGAGGACGAGCGATACCCCGGCGCCCAGATCCAGATCGACGGTCGCCAGGGCCGCCTCGAGACGATCATCAGCGGCCGCGCGCGGGTCGACTTCAACCACCCGCTGGCCGGCGAGGACCTGGAGTACGAGTACGAGATCCTCGAGGTCATCGAGGATCGCGCCGAAAAGGCCACCGGAATGCTCGGGATGTACCTCCAGGAGGAGCCCGAGGTCCGGATCGAGACGGTCACCGAGACCGAGGAGGTTCCGGCCGAGGGCGACGACGAGGAGCCCGAAACCGAGGAGGTCGAGAAGGACGTCCTCTACATCGAGGCCTCCCCCGGAATGCAGATGAACCAGCAGTGGATGTTCCAGAAACAGCAGGTCGCCCAGGACCTGATGGACCGTCTGGACCTCGACCGCGTCGTCATCGAGGAGGTCATCGAGGGCGGCGGAATGGGCGGTCTCGGCGGTATGATGGGCGGTATGGGCGGCGGCGCCGGCGACATCGAGGACGCCCTCGAGGACGTCGACGTCGACGCCGACGAGCTGGCCGACGAGCTCGAGGACCTCGACGAGGAGTAATCGGCCCCCGGCCAGCCGGCCACGCGTTGCGTTCGCCGGTTGCTGGCCGCGTTCGCCGACCGATCGTGCGTTCGTCGACGGGGAATGGATCCACGCGTCGAACCGACATCTTTTGAGTGGTCGCGCGCACAGCCACGCGTATGAACCTCGAGGACGCCCGCGAGGACGTGATCGTGGCGGCCGCCGCCGCGGTCTCGACCGTCGCGGTCGCGGTGATCGGCCGGGTGGTTCCGGCCGCCGATCCCGGGACGGTCCCCTCGCTCGCACCGATCGGGGTGTACCTGCTGTACCTGTTCACGCGGAAGGGCGGCCCCTACACCGCCCTCGACACCGTTCGCAACTGGAGCCTGCTCGCGGTCGTGAGCGCGCTCGTGGCGCTTGGATACGGGATCCTCGGATGACGTTTGGACTATGGGCGCGGGAACGATGCCGATGATGCCGATGACGCTTGGCGGCCTCCTTCCCGCGACGCCGGCCGCCGACGTCGCGGTGATCGCGGTCGCGACCGCGGTCGTCTGGGTCGCCAGCGGCTGGCTCGAGGAGGCGGCGGAGGCGCTCTCGGCTCACTACGGCCTGCCGGCCGTCGTCCAGGGGTCGATCGTGGTGGCGGTCGGCTCGAGCTTTCCGGAGTTCGCGAGCGTCGTGGTGACCGCCTTCGCCGGCGTCTTCGAGATGGGCGTCGGAGCGATCGTCGGGTCGGCCATCTTCAACGTGCTCGTGATCCCGGCGCTGTCGTCGCTCGCGACCGACGCGGACCTGGATACGAACCGGGCGATCGTCTACAAGGAGGCGCAGTTCTACATGATCGCCATCTCCACGCTCGTCGTGACCTTTGCGCTTGCAGTGATCTACGTGCCCGTTCCGGACGCCCCGTCGCTCATCGGCGAGATCACCCGGCCGCTGGCGGCGATCCCGCTCGGCCTCTACGCCCTGTACCTGTTCATTCAGTGGCAGGACGTCGGCGACCACGATGCCGGGGACCGGCCGACCGGGATCGCGGTCGGTCGCGAGTGGGTACGCCTTGCCGGCGGCCTTCTGGGGATCCTGATCGCCGTCGAGGCGCTCGTCGGCGGCGTCGAGTCGCTCTCGACGACCTTCGGCATCCCGGAGTTTCTCGCCGGCGTGACGATCGTCGCGGCTGCGACGAGCCTTCCGGACGCGCTCGTGAGCATCCGATCCGCGACGGACGAAAAGGGGATCACCAGCCTCGGAAACGTCCTCGGGTCCAACACGTTCGACCTCCTCGTCGCGATTCCGGTCGGCGTCCTGCTCATCGGTAACGTCCCCGTCAACTTCGCCGTCGCCGCCCCGCTGTTCGGCGTGTTGACGCTCGCGACGGTGGTCTTGTTCGCGTTCCTCCGGACCGGGCTCACGCTGACGGCGGTCGAGTCCTACGCGCTGCTTGCGGCCTACACGCTGTTCATCGCGTGGATGGCGGCCGAAACGATCGGCGTCACCGGGTACATTCACGGCGTTTGAGGACCGACGGGCACCGAGGCCGGCTCCGGCTCGCCGGACCGGCCGGACGCCCTAGGCGATGTCGCGGCTCGTGTCGATGGTGACCGACTCCGCGAGCTTGAGCTTCACCGGCTCCTCGAGGGCGGCCCCGCCGCGGAACTTCGGCACGGCGAGGCGGTTGATGACCTCGTTGGCGGTGACCTCGGTGTGGAGGTCGAAGACGACGTCCGCGACGTGCTCGGTGAGATCGCGGTTCGCCGGGACGTCCCGTCCCTTCATCGCGTGAAGCACCGCGACGCTGCCCGTGTTGGTCATATGGGTCTGGAGGGTGTTGAGGAACCGTCGGTAACGGGCGGTCTCGTGGCGTTCGAGGGGGTCGACGGCGTCGACGATGAGGTTCGCCTCCTCCGGGAGCGTCGCGATCAGGTCGTTGGCGTGATCGAGATCGAGGGCGGTGTCCCCGCCGATGTCCCGGATCGTCGGGTCGCCGACGCGCGTCGTGGACCGGTCGAGCCCGTCCCGGACGGCCTCCTCCGACCGGATGGTCGTGAGGTACAGGGTGCCGCGGGCGGCCGTGAGCTCGTAGAGGAACAGCTCGACCTGGCTCGCCGGCGACGCGGTCAGCGCGACGATGCTGCCGCTCGGAATGCCGCCGCCGAGTTGGCGATCGAGGACCGAGATCCCGGTCGGAAGCCGCGCCATAGGCGTCCCCACGTGGTCCAGGGTTAATTCTCTATCGGGGATACGACCAGTTCGCCGGGTCGACGTCAGCCGTGCGTCGGTCGGACGTCGTTCGATCCGGTTCCGGCGTCCGCCGGCCGCGCTTCGGGGTCGACGTTGCTCGGTCGCGCTCCGGGGTCGACGTTTCTCGGTCGCGCTCCGGGGTCGACATCGTCCCGCTCGCGGATCCCGCAGCCGTTCCATCGCCCCCGAGCGACCGCCGGAGCGCCGCGGCGACGTCCCGGTAGGCGGACCGCACGCGGGAGTCGGACACGACCGGCGGACGCACGGCCGGGACGGTTCCGAGAGCGGGGGCCGACAGGAACGCGGAGACGCCCTCGGGAACGGTTTCGGCCCGCGTCACGACGACGCCGACCGGCTTGGCGTCGAGCTCCCGCGCCATCGCCGCGGTCTTGGCCGTGTCGCGGAGCGCCGGCGGGGAGAGCGTCGTCACGAGCAGGGTTCGGTCCGCCACCGACAGCGGCGCGGCCGCGTCGGGGCCGGCTCCGGACGGGCAGTCGACCAGCGTCGCCGCGACCGACTCGCCGTCCGGCTCACGGAACCGGCCGAGGTGACAACGTCGGTCCGCGTCGGCGGGCTCGGTCGGCGGCGGGACGACTCGAACGTCGCCGTCGGTCCGATGGCCAACCGTCGCAGTGAGGTTCGACGCCTCTCGAGGCGGGCGTGACGTTTCCCGTGATGGTTGTGGCGTTCGTCGAGGCGGGTGTGACGCTTGTCGGGACGGTCGTGGCGGCTCCCGTGGCGTTCCGGCGAGCCCGTGGAGGTTGGGGAGGTCCCAGTCGCCCTCGACCGCGCGGACCGTCCCGGGAAGCGCCCGCGCGAGCCCGAGGGTGGTCGTCGTCTTCCCACACCCGCCCTTCCCGCCGGCGACCGCGATCATACGGCGGACTGGCTCGGCATCGGATAAGAACGTGGGGTCGAAACGGGGCACGGATCCCCGCAGGATCGCGGAGTCAACGTGGGATCGCGGAGTCAACGTAGGATCGCGGAGTCAACGTAGGATCGCGGAGTCAACGTAGGATCGCGGAATCGATGCAGGATCGCGGAGTCGATGCGGGAGCGTCGGGGCCTCGCGAGCTAGTCGTGACAGCAGCCGCCGGCCTCGCCGCCGAAGTCGACCGAGAGCGGCTCCGAGATCGCTTGGTTGACGGCTTCGAGCCGGTCGGTCAACTCCTCCTGTGCGTCGAGGTACTCGGCCATCTTCGGCATCGAGTGGAGTTCCTCCTGGACGCGCTGGACCTCGTTGAGGCCGGTTTGGGTCGCCTGGCCGGTCTGTTGGGCCGCCATAAACTCCTGTCGGAGTCCCTCGAACTCGTCGATCTTCTCCTGGACCGCGTCGTCGTTCTCGACCGCCGTTCGGGCCTCCTCGAACCGTTCGTACTCGGGGAGCTGGGTGATCCGGTCGCCGAGCTGTCGGCCGAGGTCCTCGACGGTGATCGCTTCGGCACTCATATTCCGGCGTTGGTGGCGCGACGGTTTCAACCTGCCGGATGCGGGGATCCGGTCTCGAACGCGGGGTTCGGGACCCGGACCGTCTCACCGATGTGCGTCGACGAACGCGACCACGTCGGCCAGTTCGTCGGGGCCGACGCCGTGGCCGACCGGGTACGTCTCGTAGGTGACGTCGGCGCCGAGCTCCTCGAACCGCTCGGCGGCCCCCTGCACGCGCTCGGCCGGGATGACGCGGTCGCCCGTACCCCCGCCGATGAAGACCGGTTTGTCCACGATCCCCTCCGGAGCCAGGTCGGTGTGGGAGTCGGGAAGGTAGCCGTGCAGCCCGACGACCCACGCGAACGTCTCTGGCGACTCGAGTACCAGGCTCAGACTCGTGATCGCGCCCTGACTGAACCCGAGCAGTCCCAGTCCGTCCGGGTCGAGCTCGTAGGCGTCGACCGCCGCCGCGACGCTCTCGGCGACCAGATCGAGGCTCCGCCGGAAATCCTCCGGATCCGGCTGGCTCTGATGGAGCCCGCCGCCGGAGAGGTCGAGCTCGTACCACGTGTACCCGCCCTGAAGCGGGTCGGGAGCGCGGAGGCTGACGACGTGGACGTCGTTCCCGAGCTCGTTCGCGATCGGCAGGAGGTCACGTTCGTCGGCGCCGCGTCCGTGGAGGACGAAGACGGCCGGCTTTCCGGCCGGGTCATCATCGGGCGCGACGTGGACGTGCTCGAGCGGGATCTCGCTCATACTCCCCGTTCGATCGCCGTCGGGATGTGCGTATCGGCTCAAGGCGTCTCCTCGCGGACCGCCGCCGGTTCCGTGTGGATAGACCGCACGGGCTGGCGGCCCGAACGGGCGATTTAACCGTCGTGGACGGTATCGTTCGTGTATGAGCGGCGGGTCAACGGAGGGCGATCTCACGCGGACGGGGATGGCTCTCAAACACGACCGGGAGTGGGACTACGAGCTGGAGCGCGTGATCGACGCGATCGAGGAGCGGGACGCCTCGACCGTCGGATTGCAGTTCCCCGAGGGACTCAAGCGACGCGGCCCGAAGGTCGCGGACGACCTTCGCGAGCGCGCGCCGGAGGACGTCACGTTCATGCTCTCCGGGCAACCCTGCTACGGCGCCTGCGATCTCGACACCTACCTGATGCGGCGAACGGACGTCTTCGTCCACTTCGGACACACGCCGATGAAGGAGTCCGACAAGATCATCTACGTGCCCCTCTTCTCGAACGTCGACCCGTTCCCGATCATGGAGGAGTCGCTCGACGAGCTCGCCGACCCCGAGGCGGACCCGGACGTCGGGCTCGTCACGACCGCCCAGCACATGAACCGGTTCGACGAGATGACCGAGTGGCTCGAGGAGCGCGGCTACGAGGTCCACACGCGCCGCGGCGACGACCGGCTCACCAAGGAGGGGCAGGTGCTCGGCTGCAACTACGCCTCGGCCGACATCGACGCCGACCAGGTGCTGTACGTCGGCGGCGGGAAGTTCCATCCCGTCGGGCTGGCGATGGAACACCCGGACAAGACCGTCGTCATCGCCGACCCGGTCAACAACGTCGTGACGATCGCCGACCACGAGAAGTTCCTCAAACAGCGGTACGGCGCGGTCCACCGGGCGATGGACGCGGAGACGTGGGGCGTCATCTTCTGTACGAAGATCGGACAGGGCCGCTGGGAGCAGGCCGAGGAGATCCTCGAGAACAACGACGACGCCTACCTCATCACGATGGACGAGGTCACCCCGGACCGGCTCCGGAACTTCGACATGGACGCGTTCGTCAACACGGGCTGTCCCCGGATCACGACCGACGACGGCCCGCAGTTCCACAAGCCGATGCTGACTCCCGGCGAGTACGAGGCCGCCGTCGGTCAGCGTCCGCTCGATGAGATCGAGTTCGACACGTTCCACGGCACCTGGTGACCGCTGCACCGAGGGACGCTTTTCACCCGGAACGGATCGCTCCGCCACATCGACCAGCAGCGCCGATTCTCAGCTCCGATCGTCAGCTCTAGTGGTCAACTCCGATCGTCACCGGCCGCCGCCTCGACGGCCGCGACCGCTTCACTTGGCGTGGCGACCGGCTCGAAGCGTTCGAACGCCTCGATCCCGTCGAGATCGTGCGTTCCGAGCCCGGCGATCGGCCGATCGTAGACCCCTGCCAGTCCGATCTCCGAGAGCGTTCCGGCGCCGCCCGCCAGCGCGATCACGGCGTCGCCGTTCTGTATCACGAGCGCGTTCCGCGCGTGGCCGAGTCCGGTCGCGATCGGAACCGTGACGAAGCGGTTCGCTGCCGCCCGCCGGTCACCGGGAAGGATCCCGATCGTGTCGGCCGGATCGTCGGCGGTTCGGGCGCCGCGACAGACGGCGGCCATCGTGCCGCCGAGGCCGCCACAGACGACGGTGTGGCCCCGGTCGGCCAGTTCGCTGCCGACCGCCTCCGCGATCCCTGTTTCCGTGTCGCTGATCGAACTCCCGCCGATGACGCTGACGCGCATACTGGCCCCTTTCCGGAGTCCAAGTTAGAGGGATCGATTCGCTGCGTCAGCTCTCGTCGGCGCCGTTCGCGGACCCGTCGTCGCCCGTTTCTTCGTCGGCCGTACCGTCCTCGTCGTCCTCGCTGGCTGCGTTGTCCTCATCGCCCTCCGTCTCGTCGCCCGATTCGGCCTCGGTGATGTGCGCGTCGGTGCTGACCGCCTCGAGGTCGACGCCGACTTCCTCGGCGACCGCGTCGAGGACCGCGCGCTGTTCGGCCATCTCGGTCTCGAGCTGCCGGACCCGGTCGCCGGTCTCGGTGACCGTCTCCTGTGTCTTTTCGACCTCCTCGCGCAGCTCGTTGAGTCGTTGATATGTCTGTTCGGCCTTCTCCGCGATCGCCTGGACCTTCTTGGCCGTGCCGCCGAGTCCCATACGCTTCGATACGACCGGAGGTATGTGTGCGTTTCCGTTCGCGGGCCGACCACCCCTGCAACGACCGCGAAGGCGATCCGCCGTCGTCCACGATCCGAGCGACTCCCGTCTCCCGTTTCGGTCAGGCGCCCTCCTCGATCCGGTCGTATCGGTCCCGGAACCGCGAGCGGCAGGAGCCGCAGCAGAAGTGGTACAGCGTGCCGTCGATGCGCGCGGATTCGCCCTCCTCGGTGACGGAGTTGCCGCACTCCACGCAGTCGATCGCGAGATCGACGTCCGGGCCGACCGTCGAATCCCACGCGTGGGATTCGAGCAGCCGGACCGAGACGTCCCTGGCCGCGTCGGGGTCATCGAGGACGTCCGCGAGCAGGTCGCCGACGACTGCCGGGTCGAGGGTGGCCGTGCAGACGACCTCGCCGTCGGCCGTTTTAAATGCGTGGTCGACGCGCTCGTGCTCGCGGAGGGCACCGTATGCTTCGTCGACCGCCGAAAGCGGCAGGTCGATCCGGACGAGGACGGCGACGCCGCTCGAGAGCGTCCCGGGGTCGACCCGGAGCGTGAACCCCTCGATCACGCCGATTTCCTCGAGCCGGTCGACCCGGTCGGAGACCGCCGGGGCCGAGAGGTCGACCCGGTCGGCGATGTCGCTGAAGGGGCGTCTGGCGTCCTCGCTCAATAAGGCGAGGATCTCGCGGTCGATGTCGTCGAGGGTGCGCATAGAGCGGTTTGGATGGCGAGGTTTAAACCTCGATCGGCTATCGTGTCCGAACCAGAACCGGGGTGAATGAATTCGTATCGAAAGGGAAACCGGCATCAATCATCGGTCCCAAGGTACGGATATGACGGAACTCACCGTATCCGGAATGTCCTGTGGCGGCTGTGAAACGGCGGTCGTCGACGCGCTCTCGGAGGTTCCCGGCGTCGAAGACGCCACCGCTGACCACGAGGCCGGGGTCGTCACGGTCTCCGGCGACGCCGAGACCGAGTCGGTCGTGGCGGCGATCGACGACGCGGGATACGAGGTCGTCGACGTCTGAGGTCGTCGACGTCTGAGGTCGGCGGCCGATTTCCCGACGACCATCGTTACCCTGGACGACCCTCCGCCGCGACGCGGCGTACGGTTTCGGCGGCATCCGCTCCGTAGGCGATGAACCGGACGTCCGAGAGCGTCTCCGGCGAGAAGGCGTCGATCTCCTCGCTGATGATCCGCGCCCCGCGCTCGAGGTCGAACCCGGCGACGCCGCAGCCGAGGGCCGGCATCACGAGCGACCGGTAGCCCTCGCGGTCGGCGCGTTTGAGCGCGTTGTGCGTTGCGAGTCGCACGCTCGCGGGCGTCGCCTTTCCGTCCCCGTAATGGGGCATCGCGGCCGCGTGGATCACGATCTCCGCGTCGAGGTCGTACGCGTCGGTGACCGCGGTCCCGCCGAGGTCGACCGGTCCCTTCGAAACCGCCTCCCCGTTGATTCCGGGGCCGGCGCCACGTCGGAGCGCGCCGGCGACTCCGGATCCCATTCGAAGGCTGGTCCCGGCGGCGTTCACCAGGACGTCGGCGGACCGTTCGGCGATGTCGCCCTGGACGACTGTGAACTCCATACGGGATCGTGGCAGTCCGAGACGCAAAACGACACCGGCGGGTCGGGACTCGCGGCGGATCCGAGGACGGGGTCCCGAACGTGAGGACGGGCCGGCACGCGAGGATCGGTTCCGAACGTGAGGGCGGGGCCCCGACCACGAGGGCCAGTTCCGAACGCGGGAACGAGCCCCGAACGGACGGAAGGGGAAGGTATACGACGGGGGCGTCGCATCGACCGGTATGGACCGTGTCGCGATCATCGGCGCGTCGATGACGCAGTTCGGCGAGCGTGACGGCTGGGTGCTCGATCTCCTCTCGAAGGCGGGCACGGCCTGCCTCGCGGACGCCGGCGTCGACGCGAGCGAGCTCGACCATCTCTACGTATCGAACATGGCGAGCGGCGAGTTCGAGGGCCAGACCGGGATCCCGAACGCGTTGGCCCACGATCTGGCCGCGACGCCCGCCTACACCGCCCGGATCGACCAGACCTCCTCCTCGGGCGGCGCGGGCGTGTACGCCGCCTGGCAGTCGGTCGCCTCCGGCGCCTCGGACCTGACGATGCTCGTCGGCGGCGAGAAGATGACCCACCGGAGCACGGCCGAGGCGACCGACGTGATCGCCTCGCTCACGCATCCGGTCGAGTACAAACACGGCGTCACGCTCCCCTCGTTCGCGGGGCTGACCGCCCGGCTCTACCTCGAGACCTACGACGCACCCCGCGAGTCGCTGGGCAAGGTCGCGGTGAAGAACCACCGCAACGGCGTCGACAACCCCCACGCGCAGTTCCGGAAGGAGGTCGACCTGGAGACCGTCCTCGACTCGCCGATCGTCGCCGACCCGCTGCGCCTGTACGACTTCTGTCCGATCACGGACGGATCGGCCGCGCTCCTCCTCTGCCCCGAATCGGTCGCCGAGGAGTACGTTCCCGCCGACGAGTACGTTACCGTTGCGGGGATCGGCGGCGCGACTGACACCCACGTCGTCCACGAGCGCGCGGACCCGACCACGATGGGCGGCGTCGTCGACTCGAGCGAGATCGCCTACGAGATGGCAGGACTGGGGCCGGACGACGTCGACGTCGCGGAGCTGCACGACATGTTCACGATCCTGGAGTTCCTCCAGTCCGAGGATCTGGGCTTCTTCGAGAAGGGCGAGGGGTGGCGGGCCGTCGAGGAGGGCGTCACCGACCGGGACGGCGAACTGCCGATCAACACCTCCGGCGGGTTGAAATCAAAGGGCCACCCGCTGGGCGCCTCCGGCGTCGCCCAGGTCTACGAGATATTCGCCCAGCTGACCGGGCAAGCCGGATCACGGCAGGTCGAGGCCGACGTGGGGCTCGCCTGCAACGTCGGCGGGTTCGGAAACTGCGTGACGACGACCGTGATGGAGGCGGGACGATGAGCGATCCGAACGCTGCCGGCGACGACGAGCCCGTCTTCGAGGCGGCGGAGTACGCGGACGGCACGGTGACCTACCCGCCGCATCCGGTCGGACCGAACGGCGCGGACCGGGTCGGGACGATCGACCTCCGCGAGTACGACGCGGCGGTGATCACCTGGACGGAGTCGACCGCCACCCCGCCGGGCGTGCGCGCGCCCAACACGCTCGCGATCGTCGAGTTCGACCTCGGCGAGGAGTACGACGGCCCGCCGGTCCGGGCGATCGGTCAGGTGGCCGACAACGCCGACGTGGACGTCGGCGACCCGGTGACGCCGGTCCACGCCGAGGAGCTCCGCGATCCCGACGCCGGGATCCGCGAGCCCGACAGCCAGGACTGGGACGGCTTCCGTTTCGAACCGGTCGAATAGTCGGGCGGGTCACGTAGCCAGGCCGGTCACGCGGTCGGCCCGCCATCCCCATCGCCCCGTTTGTCGTCGTCCTGTTTCCCGTCGTCCTCGCCGTTCTCCCCCTCGCGGTCGTCGTCGTCCCGCGCTTCGTCGTCCTCTCCGTTCGATTCCGGCTCGCCGTCGGTCTCGAGGCTCCGCTTTATCGACTCGAGTTCGGCGTCGACGTCGACCTCGGGTGCGTCCGAGTCACCGTCCCCCGACTCCGATTCCGGGTCGGCGTCGTCGTGCTCGTCGTTCGAATCGTCGTTCCGCGTCGGCTCGGTGACGTCGATCGAGACCGGTTTCGACCCGGCCCTTCCGGATTCGGACGTGACGCCGCCCGCGTCGTCGTCACGGCTGTCGCTCGACCGTCGTCGGCCGGATCGCTCCGGCTCGCCGGTCCGATCACGGTTCTCCGCGTCCGCCAGCAGGCCCTCGATCTCGGCGGTGAGTTCGCGCGCGTCCTCGAGGATCTCCCGGGAGGTCGCCTCCTGCGGGAGGTCCGACTCCGAGAGGGCGCGGCGGAGCTCCGAGAGCGAGCGCGTGAGCCCGGCGGCCGCCCCGTCGCGAACGTCCGCGAGCCGATCGCCTCCGGTCCGGGCTCGGTCGCCGCCGCGACGACCGGACATCGATCGATCGGCGGCCGGGCGCAGCTCGCCGTCAGGGTCGGCCAGACGGAGCGACGCCTGGAGCAACTCGAGCGACCGGATCGTCGTCTCGAGCAGCGCGATCAGCGTCGGGATCGTGTAGCGCTCGGTGAGCCGCAACAGCTCGACCGGATTCGGCGGCCGGAACGGTGGACGCCGGCCCGAGCCCGGGATCGGACTGCTACCGCCGGACCACAGTCCCGACGTCCGACGCTCGGACTCGAGATCCGACCGGAGCTCGGCGAGGACGTCGCTCAGTTCCGCGAGCCGGTCCTCAAGGGGCTCATCGAGGCGGTCGTCGGTTGGGTTGGTCTCGTCGGTTGGGTCGGTCTCGTCGGTCGGGTCCGACTCGTCGGGACGGTCGCGGTCGGAGGGAGTCATTACCCGGGATACGTCGTCCGGCGTCAAAAGGCTACGTGGCACGGAACCCGCTACTCGAATCGCGCGCGGCCGTACTGGACCGGCCACTCGACCTCGGCGCCGAGTTCGTGGGCCGCCTCCAGCGCCCACTGCGGATGGCGGAGATGTTCCCGGCCGAGCGCGACGACGTCGGCGCGTCCGTTCCGGACGAGCGCGTCGGCGTGGGTCGGATCGGTCACCTTGCCGACGGCCGCGACCGGCACGTCGGTCTCCTCGCGGATCGACTCGGCGTACGGGACCTGGTATCCGGGACCGGCGTCGGGAACCTGCTGGTCGGGGTGGATCCCCCCGCTGCTGACGTCGATCAGGTCGGCGCCCGCATCTGCGAGCGCGGGCGCCAGCCGGATCGAGTCCTCGAGGTCCCACGCCTCGCGGTCGGGGAGCCAGTCGGTCGCGGAGATCCGGACGAAGACCGGCTTCCCGTCGGGCCAGACCTCCCGGATCGCGGCGGTCACCTCCCGCGTTAGCCGGGTTCGGTTTCGGAAGCTTCCGCCGTACTCGTCGTCCCGGTCGTTCGCGACCGGCGAGAGGAACTCGTGGAGCAGATAGCCGTGGGCGGCGTGCACCTCCGCGATCTCGAAGCCCGCGTCACGTGCGCGTTCGGCCGCCGCGACGAACGCGTCGATCACGTCCGCGACGTCGTCGTGATTCATCGTGCGCGTTCGCGGCGGCTCGGCGTCGGGGTAGGGATACGGCCCGCTCGGCGCGATCGTCTCCCAGCCGCCCTCGTCGGGGCCGAGCGGATCGTGACCCTCCCACGGTCGCGTGGTGGCGGCCTTTCGCCCGGCGTGTGCGAGCTGGATCCCGGGCGTCGCCCCCTGTGACCGAACGAACGAGGCGATCGGCTCGAGCGCCTCGGCGTGGTCGTCCGACCAGATCCCGAGGTCCTGCGGGGATATCCGCCCCCGTGGCTCGACGGCGGTCGCCTCCGTCATCACGATCCCGGCGCCGCCGACCGCACGGGACCCGAGATGGACGCGGTGCCACTCCGTCGGGAACCCGTCCTCGGCGGAGTACTGGCACATCGGCGACACCATCACGCGGTTCCGGATCTCGGTCTCCCGGAGCGTGACCGGGGAAAACAGCGATGGCATATCGGATCGACGGCCCCGGAACGGTAAGGCGATCCGATCGACGTCGGCGGGGGATCGCGACGTGGAGCCGCCTGCGACGTGCAATCCCTCGCGACGTGCAATCCCTCGCGACGCGCAATCGCGAGGGAGCCGCGCGCGGCGGCGCGCGAAGGGAAACGCCTTAATGGACTACGCGCGCAGTTTCGGTGTATGAGCAACGGCGAGGACGACCCGGACGACGCTCCCGAGGAGGCGTCGGCCGATCAGGACGTGGACGCACCCGACCTCCCCGAGGACGTGACCGAGGAGAGCCTGACCGAGTACCTCGACGAGATCGAGGCGCTGCTCGACGACGCCGAGACGGAGGCCGACCTCGACGACGTCGAGGCGCTGCTCGACGACGCCGCCGACTCGCTCGCGGACGCCGACCTCCCGGAACCGGACGAGGAGGACGAGGACGCGACGGACCCGCGGGAGACGCTCGAGTCCCGGATCGACGACATCCGGTCGGCCCTCGAGGACGCCCGCGGCCCCTACGCCGAGGACGTCGTCGAGTCCATCGAGGAGGCGATCGGGACGATCGAGGACACGAAGTGGACCGCCGACGGGACGGCCGATATCGAGGACGCGATCGAGACGTTCGCCACCGACGTGGCGACCGAGCTCGACGTCGACGTCGAGCCCGAGACGGACGACGTCGACGCGCTCGTGTTGACCCTCGAGTCCATCGCGGAGGCGGTCTCCGACGCCGGCCTCGATCCGGACGCCGACGCCGACACGATCGGCGCGCTCGTCGAGAGCGTCGAGACGCTGTCGGACGACCTGGAGGCCGCCGAGGAGTGGGACGACCTCGAGACGCACGAGCAGCTGCACGCCCAGGGCTTTTACGACGTCCTCGGCCACTACAAGGACTACCCGGTCGAGTGGTCCGCGCTGAAGGTCCACGAGCAGGAGGGCAACGTCGAGATGATCCTCCTCGCGCTCGATTCCTTCCAGTCGGAGTTCATGGAGCGACACTGCCTCGAGGCGCTCCAGCGGATGGGCAAACGCGCCGCGACCGAGGACGCGGTCGACCGGATGCTCGAACGAGCCGGCAAACGTGACAAGCCCGCGATCCGGATCCTCGGGAAGATGGCCGCCGAGGAGGCGACGGAGACCCTCGTCGAGTACGTCGACACCGATTCGGACCCGCAGCTGCAGAAGGTGACGTTCAAGGCGCTCGGGGAGATCGGCGCGACGGAGGCCGTCCAGCCGCTGGCCAACAAGCTCGAGATGGAGAACGATCAGGTGCGGCCCTACGCGGCCCGCGCGCTCGGACTCATCGGCGACACACGCGCGATCGATCCCCTCGCTGAGACGCTCGAGTCCGACGACTCCGACGACGTCCGCGCCGCGGCCGCCTGGGCGCTGCGCCAGATCGGGACCGCGGACGCGCTCGAGGCGGTCGCCGAGTACGCCGACGAGCGTGTCTTCATCGTCCAGACCGAGGCCGAGAAGGCCGAGACGGCGCTCGAGGCGGCCGCGAAGCCCGCGTAGACGGCACCGGCAGTCGCGTTTCCGTTCGTTCGGGTTCGTTGCGACTCGTTCAGTTTCGGTTTCGTCCGTTCGACTTCGGTTTCGTCCGTTCGACGTCAGCTTCGTCCCTTCGGCGTTCCGATCGGGACGCGCCGGATCCGGCGTCCGGCCGGCGATTCCGACGTCTTCGCCACCCGGAGGTTTATAAGCGGAAGCGCGCCAGACGCCCCGTGCGATCGATCGACGTCGGAACGGCTCGTCTCCGGTGGTGGTTTCGCCTCCTCGTCGTCGCGCTCCTGCTCGGGACGGCGGTCGGCGGCGTGAGCGTCCCGAGCGTCGCCGGCGCGTCCGGCCCGAGCGTCGCCGGCGCGTCCGACCCGATGACGCTGGCCGATGGTGCGGACCAGCCGGCGGTCCCGTCACCCCGACACGCCGGATCCACGCCGCCCGACGCCGACGTAGCTTCGTCGGTCCCCTCCGAGGAGGATCCATCAGCCGCCACCGACGGGAACGCGTCGACCACGGCCGGCGCCGCGGCAGCTGCCGCCGACGGGGTCATCGTCGAGCTGTATCCGAACCCGATCGCTGCCGGAAACGAGGGCGAGTACCTGATCGTCGACCTCCCGGTCGCGGGGAACTGGACCCTCTCGGACGGGTACTACGACACGCCGATCCCGGCGAACGTCTCCGGACGGGTAGCTCTGAGCACGGCGCCGGCCGCCGCGAGCGACCACGTCGACGGACCCGTCCGCCGGCTGCCCGAACACTTCCCGCTGTCGGCGTCGGGCGACCGGATCGTCCTCGCCTACGAGGGGGAGCCGGTCGACGTCGTCGCCTATGAGCGTGCTCGGGAGGCAGAGGTTTGGAACCGGTCGTGGGAGGGACTCCGCGGCAACGGGTGGCGGCCGTACGGGTACCAGCCGCACGGCTCCG
Organism: Halopenitus persicus; assembly: GCF_900107205.1. Lineage (GTDB taxonomy): Archaea > Halobacteriota > Halobacteria > Halobacteriales > Haloferacaceae > Halopenitus > Halopenitus persicus. The sequence continues at coordinate 121,763 of NZ_FNPC01000003.1, forward strand.
GCACCGACGAGCCAGCCTCGACACGGGGATCCGGATCGGCTCGATCGATGCGGCCGACGAACCGGACCGCGGAGGTGGAGGCGTTCGTCCTTCCGGACGCGAGCGACGCGCCGCTGTCGGCGGTCGAGGGTGCCGAGGACCGGCTGTTTCTCGCGGGATACACGCTCTCGTCGACCCGGATCGCCGAGGAGCTGATCGCGGCCCACCGACGCGGCGTGACCGTTCGGGTCCTCGTCGAGGGCGATCCGGTCGGCGGGTTCTCCGCCGGCACCGCCCGAACGCTGGATCGCCTCGCCGACGCCGGGATCGAACCGCGCGTGCTCGCCGGCCCGCGATCGCGGTTCGCCTACCATCACCCGAAATACGCGGTCGTCGACGGCCGGGCGGTGGTTCTCACCGAGAACTGGAAGCCCTCGGGAACGGGCGGCGCGGCCAACCGCGGCTGGGGCGTCACGGTCTTCGACCGGGGATTCGCCGACGAGCTCGCGTCGGTGTTCGATCGCGACGCGACCGCGATCGACGCGGTTCCGTGGACCCGCTTCCGTGAGAACGTGACCGTTCACGGCGGCGGGCGGGCCAACGGAACCTATCCGTCGCGGTTCGACCCGCACCGGACGACCGCCTCGAACGTCGAGCTGCTACTCGCACCGGAGAACGCCGCCGACGGGATCGTCGACCGGATCGACGCCGCCGACGAGCGGGTCCTCGTGACGGTCCCGCGGACGGCCGGACCGGAGTGGCGGCTCCTCGAAGCAGTGATCCGGGCTGCCGAGCGGGGCGTCGAGAGCCGCGTGCTCCTCTCGAACGCGTGGTACGACGCGGAGCAGAACGAGGCGATCGCCGCGAGGCTGAACGACCGGGCCGCCGCCGAGTCGATCCCGCTGTCGGTCGCGGTGACCGAGCCCCGAAGCCGGTACGCGAAGATCCACGCCAAGGGGCTGGTCGCGGACGACGCCGTCGTCGTGGGGAGCCTCAACTGGAACCCCTCGGCGGCCACGCTGAACCGCGAGGTGCTCGTCGCGTTCGAGAGCGCCTCGGCCGCGGACTACTTCCACGCCGTGTTCGCGGCCGACTGGCGCGGCGGCAGCGTCCAGTTCCCGATCGGTCTGGCCGGCGGGCTCGCGGCCGTCGGCAGCGCTGCGTGGATCCTGGTTCGTCGGGAGGTGTCGTTCACGTGAGAAATCGATCCGACGTCGGTACACGGCGCCGGCGGTCAGCGCCGACCGACTCTCGGCCGTCGATCGACCGTTGACTGCCCGTCCTACTCCTCGAGAACGGTTGCCGAGGAGAGCGCCTCGTCGATCTCGGCGTCGGCCATCTTCTCGACGAGCGACTCGATGACCTCCTCCCGGCGACCTTTCACGAACTTGATCGATCCGACGACGAGGTGGCCGCCACCGGAGACGCCGGCCTCCGGGAGTTCCTCGTTCAGCTCGGTGACCATTCGCGGAATGTCGAGCCTGACGCCGTCCGACCGGAGCACCGCGAAATCCGGCCCGTAGCCGACGGTTATCACGGGATCGCCGGTCTCCTTGACCTTCGTGTCGTGCAGCTCCCCGGTCGTCTTCCCCGGCGCGGGATAGGTGAACCGATGGGCGTACTCGTCGAGGTCGACGCGGTAGAGGTGCGCCTCGGAGGCGAGCCGCTCGTGCTCGACGTGGCCCTCGAGCGCCGAGAGCTGCCGGTCGACGTCGCGCTCGGCGCGCTCCGAGAGGAACTGGACGAGACGCTCGTGGCGGTCCGAGTCCTCGCAGCCGACGTTCAGAACGTCGTTGACGAGCGTCTTGCCCTCGGAGTAGCGGAGCCAGTGGGCGGCGTAATCGAGCGCCTCGCCGATGTCGAGGACGTCGTCGCGGTCGTAGCCGGCCGCGTCGGCCAGCTCGAGGTAGTCGGTCATCGTCTCGGCCTTCGACCGGTCGGAGAGCCCGGCGACCGCCGGAACGTGGTCCAGCTCGCCGTCGAACGTCGGGTCGATGAGGCGGGCGAGCTCGACGCACATCATTCCGGTCGTGATCCGGTAGTCCTCGTCGTAGAGGTACGGGTTGACGTGGGCGTCCAGCAGCGGCTCGACGGCCTCCGGGTCGGGATGGTGGTGGTCGACGGCCGCGATCGGGATGTCGTAGTGCGCGAGGTTCTCGTAGGCGGGAACGTCCTCCTCGGTCGAGCCGTTGTCGAGCATCAGCAGGAACGGCAGCTTCTGTCCGTGCCGCGCCTGCCCGTCGAGCGCGAAGTTGAGGTCGCGGGTGACGTCCTCCATCTCGTAGTAGGGCGCCTTGCTCGGCAGCCGCTTGAACAGGTGTCGCGGCGCGTCGAGGTCCTCGTGAACCGTTTGAACGAAGTTCTCGAGGGCGTGCTGGACCGGAATGGCCGCACACATTCCGTCGCCGTCGGCGTGGTGGCGAACGCGGATCGGCCGTCCCTCCAGGACGGTTCGTCGCAGGAGCCGCGCGAGATCGCGGAGGTCGTCGTGGATCGGCTCGAAGGCCGTCCACTCGACGAGCGGAGCGACGTCGCTCGGCTCCGCGCGCTCCTCGATGCTCGACTCGAGCCGCTCGCGGGCCGCCGCCTCGCGGTCGCCCGAAAGCGGGGTCATCGAATCGACCTCGATCTGGAGGGCGTCCTCGCGGGTCTCGACGTCGCCCTCGACGCGGACGAGGTCGCCGACCGAGACGTCGGGATACGCCCGTACGCCCGCCTCCTCGAAGGCGGCACAGGAGACGATCCCCGAGGCGTCGGAGACGGCGAATATCGTCGGCCCGCCGGTCTGTTTGGCCTGTACGACCTCGCCCTCGATCGTGACGTTGGTGGCCGGCTCGAGGCCACGAATCCGCGTGATGTTCGGTTCGTGCTCGCGGATCTCGGTTCGGTAGTCCGTCGGTGCGGCGTCGTCGAACGCGATGTCGCCGTTCTCCCGGATCTCCTCGAGGCGAACCACGAGCCGGTCCCCGACGCCATACTCGTCCTGGAGGTTCGACTCGTGGACGAGTCCCGAGACGGCATCCGAGACGTCGACGAAGACCCCGTACTCGACGACGCCGTTGACCTCGGCGTGATAGTACTCTCCCGTCTCGACGTCGGCACGCGTGCAGTCCGGCGCGAGATCGTAAACCACGGCCCGATCGGCGGCGCCGGCATCGGTCGCCGTGTCGGGATCGACCGTCGAATCGGACGCGGCGGCTGTACCGTTCGTCCGGCTCGGTTCCGCGTCGTCGACGTACTCGAACGTGTCGGTCCCCTCGGCGATGTCGGCCTCGGGTTCGGGACTCGAATCGTCCCGCGTGCCGGAATCCCCGGCGGTCTGGTCGGTCATACCGACCGATTGACGGCGAGCCGGTGTTAAGCTTGTTATCTCCGGTTTCGGACCCGAGTCCCGGAGCACTGGCGACGCGGACTCCGGAATCCCTTTGAATCGACGGAGCGGAGGACGGAGTATGCGCCTGTTCCGGTCGGACGAGCTTCTCGGGATCGCCCGGGAGACGATGGAGTTCATCCTCGAGGCGTGCGAGGACACGCACCCGAACGAGTATATGGGGTTCCTCCGCGCCGAGGACGCGCGCAAGCTCGATCTGGACACGGACCGGTCCGGACAGGTGATCACGGACGTCCTCGTCATTCCGGGCACCGAGTCGAACCCGGTCAGCGCGACCGTGCGGACGAATATGAAGCCGAACGACGTCCAGTCGGTCGGCTCGGTTCACTCCCATCCGAACGGGGCGCTCCGCCCCAGCGCGGCGGATCTGGCGACGTTCGGGCAGGGACAGGTCCACATCATCGTCGGCGCGCCCTACGAGTGGGGCGACTGGCGGGTCTTCGACAACGAGGGCGATCCGACGACGATCGACGTGCTCGACGTCGAGCTCCCGGAGTCACACTTCTTCGATTTTACCCAGGCGGACATCGACCGCGAGCTGGAGGCCGAGGGCGTGGACGCTCGGGATGCAGGCATCGCGGACGCAGGTGACGAGGACGGAAACGGACAGGAGGACGCCGATGACGGGGACGATTCCACCGGGTGGTTGCGGTGACTCGCGTGCTCGCACAGGGAACCTTTGATCTCCTGCATCCCGGCCACGTCCATTACCTCGAGGACGCCGCGACCTACGGCGACGACCTCCACGTGATCGTCGCCCGCGCGAGCAACGTGACCCACAAACGCCCGCCGATCCTCTCCGATGAACAGCGGCGCGAGATGGTCGCCGCCCTGGCCGCGGTCGACGAGGCACATCTCGGCCACGAGTCCGACATCTTCGTGCCCGTCGAGCGGCTCGATCCGGACGTCATCGTTCTCGGATACGACCAGCACCACGACCGGACGGCCATCGCCGACCAGCTCGCGGAACGGGGACTCGACTGCCGGGTCGAGCGGGCGAGCCCACGCGAGTCGAAATACGAGGACGAGGTCCTCTCCACGGGCGCCATCATCGACCGGATCCTCGCGGAGCGTGGTGCCGACGCGGACCGGAGCACCGACGCGGACCGGAGCACCGACGCGGACCGATAGCCGGTTCGGTCGACCGATCGAGGGAGCGTTCGCCGAAGCGCGGGAGATATATGTGGTCGACCCGAATCCCCGATCAGTGACCGTACCCGACCGCGTCCCCGCGTTGCTCTCGGCCGCGACGATCGGGATCTACCTCCTGCTGATCGTCGGCGCGACGACGGCCCTCTCGGAGGCGACCACCGCGTGCGCCGCCTGGCCGGCGTGCGGAACCGGGTACACGATGCCCACGGAGCCGATCGGCTGGGTCGCGCTCGGCCACCGGCTGGCGGCGGTCGTCGTCGGCCTCCTCGTTGTCGCGGCGGCGGCGGCCGTCTTCCGCGACGGCGCCGCCGATCGGGTCCGAATCGCGACGGCGATCGTCCTCCTCGCGTATCCGATCCAGGCGGGCTTCGGCGCCTACATCGCGACCACGGCGACCACGCGGGTCGTCTCGGTTCTCCATCTGGCCACCGGGATCGCCATCTTCGCCACGTCGCTGGCTGCGCTGACGTGGTGGCTCGAGGCTGCCACCGGGGATCCGGACGAGGACCCCTCTCCGTCCGGTTTCGCCGACGCCGATCCGGTCGACGACGACCCGTCGCCGTCCGAGTCCCCGCCGATTCCGGCCGACGGCTGGCCGCGACGCGTGGCGACCGCGCGGGCGTACTTCCGATTGATGAAGCCGCGGCTGATGTGGCTGCTGTGTCTCGTCGCCGCGGCGGCGATGGCGCTGGCCGCGGGAACGGTCGACGGAGCGGCGTTCACGCCGCGAACCGTCGCCCTCACGCTCGTCGGCGGCTCCCTGGCGATCGGCGCCTCGGGGACGTTCAACCACGTGTTCGAGCGCGACGTCGACAGGCGGATGCAGCGAACCGCCGACCGGCCGCTCGCGCTCGATCTGATCCCGGTCACCCACGCGGTGGCCTTCGGGCTGCTGTTGGCGGTCCTCTCGGTCGCCCTGTTCTGGCTCGTGAACCCGCTTGCGTCCGTGCTCGGGCTGACCGCGATCGCGTTCTACAGCGTCGTCTACACGCTCGTGTTGAAACCGAACACCGTCCAGAACACCGTCCTCGGTGGGGCTGCCGGGTCGCTCCCGGCGCTCATCGGCTGGGCCGCGGTGACCGGCGAGATCGGCGGCGGCGGGCTGTTGTTGGCCGCACTCATCTTCCTGTGGACGCCGGCGCACTTCTACAACCTGGCGTTGGCCTATCGCGACGACTACGAGCGCGGCGGCTTCCCGATGATGCCGGTCGTCCGCGGCGAGACCGCGACGCGGCGGCACATCCTCTGGTACCTCGGAGCGACGCTCGCGGCCGCGGCGGTCCTCGCCGCGGCGGCCGACGCGCTCGGAGTCGTCTACCTCGTCGCCGGCGTCACGCTGGGCGCCGTCTTCCTGTGGACCGTCGTCAGGCTCCACTACGAGCGGACGGAGGCCGCGGCGTTCCGCGCGTTCCACGCGTCGAACGCCTACCTCGGGCTCGTGTTGCTCGCGGTCGTGTTCGACTCCCTCGTGGTCTGAGGCGCGGACGGAACGGCACGTGAGCGGGTGAAACGGGAGGGGTTCCGGACGCCACGGGGCGGGGACCGATCCGAACACGCACTGCACGCCCACGGCACCGAAAGCGAACCCCTTAGGCGGGCTCGACCCGCAGCGACGGGTATGGAAAACGATCCGGACGTCGACGGGGGAGGCGTCGGCGATCAGGGCGTCGACGGGGCCGGCGATCCGGTCCTGCGCGCCGACGACGTGCGCAAGTCCTACGGCGAGGTGACGGCGCTCTCGGGTGCCGACCTCGCGGTCGGCCGCGGCGAGGTCTTCGGGCTGATCGGCCCGAACGGAGCCGGAAAGACGACCCTCGTCAGGGCACTCACCGGAACGACCGCGGTCGAGGGAACCGTTCGCGTGCTGGGGACGGCGCCGGACGCGGTCGATCCGGAGCGCGTCGGGCTGCTCCCGCAGTCGTTCGACCCGCCGGGCCGGCTCACGGCGCGCGAGCTGGTGGCCTACTACGCCGGGCTCTACGACGACGCGCGCGACGTGGAGGCGGTCCTCGAGGCGGTCGGGCTCGCGTCGGACGCGGACGCGTGGTACGAGACGCTCTCGGGCGGCCAGCGGCGCCGGGCCTGCGTGGCGACGGCGCTCGTCAACGACCCCGACGTGCTCTTTCTGGACGAGCCGACGACCGGGATCGACCCGGCGGGCAGACGGGACATCCACCGCGTGATCCGCGAGGCCGCCGCCGCGGGGGTGACCGTCTTCCTGACGAGCCACGCGATGGGTGAAGTCGAGCGGCTCGCCGACCGCGTCGGGCTGATCCGCGAGGGATCGATCGTCGCCGTCGGCTCGCCCGAATCCTTGATCGCCGCCCACGGCGGGGAGCCGACGCTCACGCTCCGGCTCGAGGGGGCCGCCGAAAGGGACGTCGTCGAGTCGGGAGTGAAGGCAGTCCGCTCCGGCACGCCGTACGATGCACGCCGGGCGGGGACGACCACCGCGCGGGGCGGTGGCGCGGCCGGTATGGCCGGTGCGGCCGGTGCGGCCGGCACGACCGATGCGGCAGGCGCGGCGACGATCGAAATCACCGGCGTGCCGCTGGAGGGAATCGGCGCCGTCGTCGACGCGGTGACTGACGCGGGAGTCGGCGTCGAGTCGGCGTCGTGGAGCGAGCCCTCGCTCGAGGACGTCTATCTCGAGCTCACCGGCGAGGCGTATCGGCCCGCCGGTCCGGAATCGGGGACCGAGGCGAGTACGGGCGCAACACCGGAGCCTGAAACGAAAGCGGGAGGGGACTCGGAGCGACCCGAGTCGACCGCCGCGGAGGGATCGCGGTGAGTCGCGTTCGTCGGATCCGGGCGGAGGCGGTCGCGGCCGCCCGGTCGTTCCTGCGACGGCGGACGGCGGTGTTCTTCACCTTCTTCTTCCCGGTGATCCTCGTCGTGATCTTCGGAGCGCTCGTGCGGACGCAGCCGACCGGCGGCGGCCTCTTCGCCGAGCCGGCCGGCTACTACCTGCCGGGATACATCGGCGTCGTCGTGCTGTTCACGCCGCTGTCGCGCGTCGGCTCCGAGATCGCACGCCATCGCGACGGGAACCGGTTCGAGAAGCTCGCGACGACGCCGCTGACCCGGGTCGAGTGGCTCCTCGCGCACACGCTGGTCAACGTGGCGATCATCGGTCTGGCAAGCGTTCTCGTCTTCGGACTCGTGCTTCTCGTGACGGACGCGGCCGTGCGCGTCACCGCCGCGCTGCCGGCCGTGGCGGCGTTCGTCGTCGTCGGTGTCGCGGCCTTCTGCGGCGTGGGCGCAGCCCTCGGGTCCCTCGCCGACACGCAGGACGGCGTGATCGCCGCCAGCAACACGGTCGCGCTCCCGATCCTCTTTCTCTCCGAGACGTTCGTTCCGCCGTCGCTGCTGCCCGAGTGGTTCCTCCCGGCGGTGGCGGCCTCGCCGCTGACCTACTTCGCGCGCGGGGTCCGGGCGATCACCTACGACGGCGGCCCGTGGCTCGGCGACCTGGCCGTGCTGTCGGCGATCGCGGTCCTCACGCTCGCGGTCGGGTCACGGCTGCTCCCTCGGACCGATTGAGCCAGCGATCGCGGTTCGGAGCCCGCCGATCCACCGCGGTCGGCGGTTAACGATCGACGGTCGCAGTCAGCGGTCTGATCCGGTCCTGCCGTCCGACGACGGGTTTTCGTCCGACGGCGGCTTCTCGTCCGACGCCGGCTCCTCGTCCGATGACGGTTCCTCGTCGGCGATCCAGCGGAAGCCGCCGGTAGCCGCCTCGTTCTCGGCCGCATCGGACGTCCTATGCTCGGCCGCATCGGACGTGTCGTTCTCGACCGTGTCGGGCGCGTGCTCGCCCGATTCGGTTTCGGCCGGTTCGGATTCGGTAAACGAAGCGCCGCGTGCCCGGCGGTCCGCCAGCGCCGACCGGAGCCGGACCGTGAGATCTTCGCGAAGCCGGTCGGCGTCGGCCGCGTCGACGTCCAGCGCGGCGGCGTCGCGGCCGATGAACCCGCCCGAGCCCGCCGTATCGGCGACGACCGTGGCGATCCCCCACCGCCGCTGGAACACCGTCCGGCGGTCGATCACGGTCTGGATCCGGTAGTACGGGACGATCCGCGTCTCCCGTTTCCAGAAGCCGACGCGGGTGAGGAGGTGGTTCTCGCCGAGCCAGTAGCCGCGGTGTACCCACTTGTAGTGGGCCGCGACCGGCGCGAGGAGCACCAGGCCCGCCGCACCGTACCACGGGATCGGGGCGGCGATGACGCGGTCGACGCCGAACGCGACCGCCGTGAGGACGGCGACGATGGCTGCGTACCGGATCGCGTACCTGACGCGAACGCGGCCGGGCGGCCGGCGAAACTCCGGATCGCCGAACGTCTCGATGTCGCGGGCCAGCTCCCGGACGCGGTCGGTCCGTGCGAGCGGGACGGCCGCCTGGCTGCCGTACGTGCCGCCCTGTCCCGGGGCGTAGCCGGCCGTCTCGATCGTTAGCGTCGCGTACCCGGCCAGCCGCTTGGCCGGGTTGTCGGCGATCGTCAGGCTCTGCACCTTGTCCGTCGGGATCGATCCCGAGTACCGCTTGAACAGCCCGCGTTCGTATCGGAGGTCGTCGCCGGACCGGGTCAGCCGGAACCCGTAGTAGTTGGTGATCGCCACGGCCGCGCCGATGAGCCAGGAGGCGACGAGCAGTAGCCCGACGGCGATGACGCCGGTGATCGTGACGACGAGGGCGGTCGTGGTCGGCAGGTACCCGGAGAGCACGGGCACCGATCCGGAGCCGAGGAACGCCAGCACTCCGATGAGCCGCGGGTCGAACGAGAGCGCCCCGACGAGCGCCAGCTCGGTCGGTGACAGGCTGAACAGTTCGGTCTCCGTGTCCCCGGTCGGGATGCTGTCCCCCGAGCCGTCGACGTCCGACCCGGCGGCGGTCTCGAAGCCGCTCGCTTCCCCGTCCTCGCCCCGCGACGCCTTCCGCCGCCGGATCTCGCGCTGGAGCTCGTCGGCCCGCTCCGCCGACACGTATCGGATCGCACCCTCGGTGGAGGATCCGCCGGCGGTTTCGAGGTCGACGGCGGCGATGCCCAGGAGCCGCTGGAGCACGTTCCGGGAGACGTCGACGTTCTGGATCCGTCCGTACGGGATCTCCCGGTCGCGGCGGGAGATCACCCCCGACCGGACGTCGAAGGTGTCGGCGGTGAACTCGTACTCGAACCGCCGGTAGTAGGCGGCCTCGTACGCGAGCGCCGCGCTCGCGACCGCCGCGCCGATGCCGATCGCGACCACGCCGCCGATCGTGCCCGACGTCCCGACGAAAAACAGCGCGACCAGGATCGTCGACGCCTTCTGGAGGGCCCGGTACGGCACCGATATCGGCGACAGTCTCACACCGCGTCCTCCCCGTCGGCACGGATGGCGAGCCGTTTGAGCGTCTCACGGAGGTCGTCGGCGTCCTCGGGGGTCAGCCCCGGGATCCGGACGTCGGCGCCGCGCGAGCCGGCCGTGTAGACGACGCAGGAGGCCAGTCCGGTGGCCCGTTCGACGGGGCCGCGCCGGGAGTCGACGTGCTGGATCCGGACGAGCGGCACGACCGTCCGAACGGTGGTGACCACCCCGCGGTCGAGATACAGCGCGTCGTCGCGGATCGCGTACGACCAGCGCCGGTACCGGACGATCGCGTACGGGACCGCCAGCGCCAGCGCGAGGCCGCCGACGAGGGCGGGCAGCCACCGCGGCGTCTCGACGAACCGGCCGACGGCGGCGGCGAGGGCGGCGAGGAGGGCGGCGACCAGGACCGAACGGAGGATCCACACGACGCGGATGCGGGGGTTGAGGCGGCGCGTGGTCGACGCCGGATCCGGGGGCGGCGGCGACTCGTCCGGGGAATCGGTGTTCATACCCCGGTTTGTTCCGCGTCCGGTATAAGTCTCGGGAGGAGGTGGGATGCGTCAGTCGGCGGCGATCGGTCCGGATCGTGGCCGATGTGGGTTCCAGTGCCGTGAGTGGCAAAATATGTCACGACCGAACGCACCCGAAACTGACTTCGGGGATGGCGGTGAGGTCGACCCATGGGCAACGACGACCCGTTCGAGAACATGCTCGCCCAGATGGACCGCGCCGAGACGTACGCCGACGTCGACCACGGCGTGTTCGAGCGGCTCAAATATCCCGAGCGGACGCTCAAGGTGACGCTCCCGGTCGAGCTCGAATCGGGTAACATCGAGGTGTTCGAGGGGTATCGGTGCCAGTTCGACAGCGCGCGCGGCCCTTTTAAGGGTGGCGTCCGGTATCACCCCAGCGTCACCCAGCGGGAGGTCGAGGCTTTGGCCGGATGGATGACCTGGAAGTGTGCGCTGGTGGACCTCCCGTACGGGGGCGCGAAGGGCGGCGTCATCTGCGAGCCCAAGGACCTCACCGAGAACGACCTCGAGCGGCTCACCCGGCGGTACACCGAGGGGATCCGTCGGCTGATCGGCCCGGAGACGGACGTTCCGGCGCCGGATATGAACACGAACCCGCAGACGATGGCCTGGATGATGGACACCTACTCGGTGTACGAGGGGTACACGGTGCCGAAGGTCGTCACCGGCAAGCCGCTCGAGATCGGCGGGACCCCCGGGCGCGTGGCCGCGACCGGCCGCGGCGTCTCGATCGTCACCGAGCGCCTCTTCGAGTACCTCGAGAACGACCTCGACGACGCGACGGTCGCGGTCCAGGGGTTCGGCAACGTCGGGTCACACGCCGCGCGACTGCTCGACGACGCCGGGGCGCGGGTCGTCGCGACCTCGGACGTCACGGGCGCCGCCTACGACCCGGACGGGCTCGACGTGCCGACGCTCGGCGCGCACGTGGACGCCGGCGGGCTGATCGAGGAGTACACGGCCGGCGACCTCAAGGGCACGGACCGCACGCGGTGGGACGAACCCGAGATGATCTCCAACGCCGAGCTGCTCGAGCTGGACGTCGACGTGCTCATCCCCGCGGCGGTCGAGGGGGTCATCACCGCCGAGAACGCCGACCGGGTCCGGGCGAACGCGATCGTCGAGGCCGCCAACGGCCCGACGACCGTGGCGGCCGACGAGGTGCTCTCGGAGCGGGACGTCCAGATCGTCCCGGACATCCTCGCGAACGCGGGCGGCGTCATCGTCTCCTACCTCGAGTGGGTGCAGAACTCCCAGGAGTTCTCCTGGCCCCTCGAGACGGTCAACGCGGAGCTCGAGCGTCGAATCGGGTCGGCCTTCGACGAGACGATCGAACGGTATGACCAGGGTGACGTCCCCGACCTCAGGACCGCAGCCTACACGATCGCCCTCGAGCGGATCGCGCGCGCCCACGAGTACCGCGGGCTGTTCCCGTGACCCGCGTGGGCCGTTCTCGTGACCCACGGACGCGAAAGGCGCCTTATAAATGGCGGACGCTTTCGAGGCCGTCACACCCGGCGGATCCGGTCGGCGGTGACCGGGAGCGACCGGCAGTAGTGGACGAGCGGATCCCCGTCCGGGTAGTCGTACCCGTTGGCCGCGAACAGCGTGTTGGCTCGGATCTCGGCGGTCGCCTCCCGGATCGGCCAGGGGTCGTGGTCGATGGCTCCACAGTAGAGCCCGCCGGGCAGCGGTGCGTCGGCCCCTGCGGTGGCGTAGAACCGGTAGTTCTCGACGAGGAACGCCGCGCGCGTTCCGGGCTCCGGCGGGGCGGGTTCGGGGTCGTTCGCCGAATCCGCGGGTCGGACGGTCGCGTCGAACGCGACCGGATCCACGCCCGGATGCGTTCGTCGGCTCCGAAAGTGAACGGCCGTGACGGGCGGATCCGGCGTCGCGGCTCCGCCGGCAGCGTTCGCGTGCCGGTCCGCGCTCGGGTCCGCGGTCCCGTACTCGCGTCGAACCGACGCGTCGGCGCGGTAGTACGGCAACGCGAACAGCGTCCGCGCGATCGCCACGCCGATCGGGTCGTCGGCGTCGAGCGAGTGGAAGTAGACGCCGCGGCCGGCCGGCCCGTCGACGTAGGTCCGCAGGTTGAGCTCGACGAACGAGAGCCCGATCGGGAGCCCGCGGAGCCGGATGTCGTCCATTCGGAAGGGAACCACGCCGAGATAGGCGTCGCCGTCGACGGTGGCCACCTCGAGCCGGTCGGGGATCCGGTCCGCGACGACGGCGGGATCGACCGGCCAGTGGAGGAACGCGACGTCCGTCCAGGTCATCCCGATCGGGTCACGGCCGAGCATACCGACGCGTGGGGCGGCCGACCCAAAGGCCTCACGCCGTCGAGACGAGGTAGACGCCGCCGATGGCGCAGACGATCCCGACGACCTTCCGGAGCGTCACCGACTCGCCGAGCGCGAGGACGCCGATCACCGAGCTGAACACGAGAAAGGTCGCGAAGATCGGCGTGACGACGCTCACGGGACCGAGCGCGAGCGCCCGGTAGTACGAGAGGATGCCGATCGCCAGGAAACAGCCCGCGCCGAGCACGTAGACGACCTTCGGGTTCCCGACGTGCCCGGTGAAGTCCTGGCCGCTGACGAGCACGACGGCGATCGCGGCCGCGACGAGGATGATGTTGGAGATCGCCGCGGCGACGTCGCTGGGGATCGCGTTCGCCCCCGACGTCGCGATCCGCATCAGGGGCGCGACGAGGGCGTAGGCGGCGACGGCCAGCAACGAGTAGGGGACGTACGGTTGCATGGTCTTGCCTCGATCCTGCGCGGTGGTCGGCTTGTCGGTTCCGATCGCTGAACGTCTTTCCGGGTCTCGCGGCGTTCGCGACCGGAACTCGCCGTTCCCGTGACCGTCCGGGATCCGCCGTCGTCCGCCCCCGTGGCTGTCGTCTTCCGTTCCCGTGGCCGTCGTCGTCCGTCCCCGTGGCCGTCGTCCTCCGCCCTCCGTCCTCGCAGCCGTCGTCGCAGCACGATCGACCACACGGATCGGCTCGAACGAGGCGGGCGACTCGACGCGGTCGGACGGCCGAAGCAATCGAACAACATATAATAAAAGAATAATATATTGAAATTCAATAGTTATCGAAACGCCACGGTATCCTCCGATCGTTCGGGTTCGAGGCGAAACGGGATATATTCCGGGTTTTAAGCCGTGAAACGATCGTTTACGGAACTCGTCACGATCGACGGAAAAATCGAGCCATATTCGACCTCGTCGCGAATTTTCGGTTTAACCGGCCTCTTCCCCGGAGTAATGCCGAGCCAACCAAACGATGTCGCGAACCGACCGATCGCTCCTAGTAATCATCATAGAATATATAGAATTTATAAAGCATAGATAATATTATATTTATTCCGACCAAAACGCCCGGCGTCGGAAACGCGTTCGGGATGGGGATTACAATATTAGGAGTGTAAATCGAGTCGGCGGTCAGGAGTATTCGAGCTTCAGCTCAATCTCGTTGGTGGCCGCCAACAACAGGTCCGGATACTCGCTGCGGAAGAGTTCGCCCTTGAATCGGTGTGCCGGGCCGGCGATGCTGATCGCGCCGTACACCTCGCCGTTGACGCCGGTGATCGTCGAGGCGACCGCCCGCAGGCCGAGGGTCGACTCCTGCTCGTTGAACGCGTACCCGCGTTCGCGGATCTCCTCGATCTCGGCGAGCAGCGTCTCGCGGTCGTCGATCGTGTGCGGCGTCACCTGTGACACGCCGTGTCGGTCGAGGACGTCCGCGACGAACTCGTCCGAGGAGGCGGCGAGGATGGCCTTCCCGGCCGCACTCGAGTGTATCGGGCCCCGCTTGCCGATCGTCGCGTCGGTCTTGACCGCGTTCGTGCCCGCCTCGGTGTAGACGTACATCCGACGACCGCCGTCCTCGACGATGAATTGCGAACGCTCGTCGGTTTCTCTGGCGATCTGGTCGACCTTCTCCTTGGCCAGGTCGAAGACCGGCTGGCGGGTCTGTGCGTGACCGCCGAGGGTGAGAAACCGGAGCCCGAGGTGATAGACGTCACCCTCCCGGTCGAGGTATCCGAGGTCGTCGAGCGTCGCGACGTGCCGGTGCACCGTGCTCGAGGCCATGTCCAGGTGCTCGGAGAGCTCGTCGATCCGGGCCCCGTCGAGTTCCTTGAGGGCGTGGACGATCGCGAACGTCTTCCGCGTCGTCTGGACGCCGCCCCCGTTCGTGTTCGCCATACGAACCGTACCGGTCGTGAATATATAAAGTCCCGCATATCGGAACGAGATACTGCCGCTCATCCCCGGCGATATGGGCTGGAACCGGGTCGCATCCGAATCTGATTCCGATCGGGCCACGCCCGTTACGTTATTTCGTGCGTATTCCGTATGTTTCGTACTCGTTCCCGAATCACGATCGTTATTGATCACTATTATTGGCAATAACATCGTCCTTCATTCAGCATCCACGACGAATCGACCGAGGAGTCCAATATCCAAGTTATCCCGTATTCCGGGACGGTCGAATCACGAACGCCTCGCTTACGGTCCGGTTCGCTTACGGTCCGGTTCGCTTCGGTCCGGAGCACGAGCACCGGCGGGAACGCGAGCCGATCGAGGGGAGAGCGATGGGTGGCGCGTGACGATAAGTGGAACGTGACGATGAGCGGAGCGCGACGATATGAAGGCGCGGCGAACGGGAAGGCGGTGGACGGGGAGCACGCTGGTGGGTCGGCAGCCAGGGACGTCGATGAGCGGGGCCGGAGCGACGACGTGGATGGCGATGCGGACGGGGACGTCGGCTCCCGCCGCGGCGGGACCCGGTTCAAAAGGTAACGACGGAGTCGTGACGACCTATTCCAGCAGCTCGGTCCGAAGTCGCCCGTCGTCGACGACGACGGTGTCGTCGAGCCGAACGGTCGGCGTCCGGATCACGCCGTCGAGGTGGATGTCGCTTTTGGTCGACCCGCCGAGCGACTCGTTGTCGCCGACCGCGAAGTGGATCGTGCCTGCACGCTTTTTATCCTCCGCGAGGTTTCCGATGAGCTTCGCCTTCGGATTCGTGCCGATCGCGAACTCGGCGAGGTTGCGGCCGTTTGCGTCGTTCGCCTCGAAGATCGCCTCGAGCTCCTCGGCGTCGGCGCCGCCGTCGACGTCGACGACGAACCCGTCCTCGAGGGTCAACTCGATCGGCTCCTCGAGCTGGCCGATGTTGTCCATCGAGACGTCGATGACGATCGTCCCGTTGGCGGTCCCCTCCTTGGGGTGGGTCGGCGCCTCGCCCGGCGGGAGGGTCGCGAAGCCGTACTCCTCGTGGAAGTAGCCGTCAAGCGAGAACGACTGGCAGCCCTCGATGCTGAACTCCACGTCGGTGCCCTTGTCGCTCGTGACGTGTGCGTGGTCCGCCTCGGTGATGATGTCCGCCAGCGCCTCCGTGCGCCGCCGGAGGGTCTCGAAGTCGACGGTCATCGCCCCCTCGACCATCATGTCCTCGGTGACGCTCCGAAGGATCCCGGTCCGGGTTCCGGCCTCGGCGGCCCGCAGCCGCGCTCGCGTGTGCGTGATCGCGTGTGTGGTGCAGGTGAAGGCGACGTCGGCCGTCTCCATCGCGTCCGCGACCATGTCGAGCGGCTCGTTGCCGTGGCTCTCGAGCAGCGGCATCACCGCGGTCACGACCTCGGCGTCGATCGCGTTCGCCGCCGTCGCGATGCTGCGGGCGACCTCGACCTTCCGCGGGTCGGCGATCACGAGGACCTCCTCGCCCTCCTGGACGTTCAGACAATCCTCGACGATACCGCGTGCGGCACTGGCCATTTCCAAGTCTAACATAGGTGACCTACTCACGCATTGCCGGCGACGGAAATATACTTTGGCTTCGCGGTCGCGCGCTTCCGCGGCGAGCCGGTTCGCACCCGGACGTCCCGTCCGGGCCCGGCGGCCGCGGCGCTTGCCTCGCTACTCCAGCGTGTAGTAGCCCGTGCCGTCCATCAGGCGACGCTGGGTCCGATACACCGTCACCGCGTCGACGGTGCCGGCGTCGGCGTCGACGTCCGCCGTGGCGGACATCGTGCCCTTCGGGTGCCCGAGCGTCACGGTGTCGCCGTCGAGGTCGGCGACCTCGTTCGGGATCGTCCCCGGCAGCAGCGCCGCGGCCGAGGTACAGGAGACGCCGGTCACGGCGTAGACCGGGTGTAGCTTCCCCATACTCATGTATCGAGCGAGGAGGTTGACTTCCGACGCCGCGACCGTCTCGCCGGTCGCGGTCTCGTAGTCGGCCGGCGGCGCGACCCAGACGATCTTCGGGTAGCCCGGCGACTCGGTCGACGCCCGTTCGGGGTCGTCGACGAGCCCGAGCTCCGCACAGACCGTTCCGCGGATGCGCTCGAGACGTTCGAGAAGCGCCTCGTCCGTGTCGACGTCCTCCTGTCTCTCCGTGGCGGTGAGCCCGAGGTCGGCGGCGCGGACGAACGCGATGGGCGTCGTGACGTCGATCACGCTCATCTCGATCGGGGCGTCCTCGCCCTCGACGTCGAGCTCGATTGTCGGACCGCCGAGCGGGAACAGCTCGTCGGTGACCGCGCCGGCGGGGTCGCGGAAGGTCGTGTCGTTCTTCGCGCCCGTCCCCGGGACGCCGTGGACCTTGAAGTCGCCCTTCGTCGCGGCGGCGCCGTCGGCAAGCGGCACGTGCTGGTCGATGTACGTCTCCGTGTTCGTGTTGTACAGCGCGAGATCGACCGCGTCGGCGTCCTCGTCGACGTCGACGAGCCCCTCGTCGACCGCGAACGCGCCGATCGCGCAGGTGAGGTTCCCGCAGTTGCCGCCGTAGTCGATGACCGGTTCGTCGACGGCGACCTGGCCGAAGGTGTACTCGACGTCGACGTCGGCCTCCTCGCTGGGGCCGACGATCATCAGCTTCGAGGTCGTCGAGGTCGCGCCGCCGAGCCCGTCGATCTGACGGTCGTCCGGGCTGCCGAACAGCGAGAGGATCGCCTCGTCCCGGTTCTCGTCGGGCACCTCGTCCTCGCGGATGAACACGCCCTTGCTCGTGCCGCCACGGACGATGGCGCACTCGAGGGACTGCTGGTCGCTCATTCGCTCGCTCCCGTGACCAACTCGTCGGCCTCCTCGGCCGCGATCTTCCCGTAGACGGCCGCGTTCGACAGGCCGGTGCCGCCCGGATAGTTGTCGAAGAAGAGGCCGCCGGTGGTGTTGCCCGCCACGTACAGCGAGTCGATCGGGCGGCCGACCGAATCGAGCGCGCGCGCCTGCGTATCCATTTTCACGCCGCCGAAGCCGAACGTGATCCCGCCGGTGACCGCGTAGCCGTAGAACGGCGGCTCGTCGATCGGGAGCGCCCAGTTGCTCTTCTCGAGCTCGAGGCCCTCGGTCGCGTTGCCGTCCAGCTCGTCGGGGTCGAACTCGCCGGGGTCACACGCCTCGTTGAAGCGCTCGATCGTCTCGGCACCGTCTTCGGGCGAGTCACAGCCGAGCTCGGCGAGGACCTCCTCGACGCTGTCGCCGACGACCGGGTCCGAGGGGCCGGTGGCGCGCATGTGCTCCTTCAGCGGATCGTCGATGACGATGAACGCCTCGTGGCCGGGCTCCTCGAAGATGATGCGGCCGAGCTTCGCGTAGGTGTGCGCGCGGGCGTCCTCGCCCTCGTCGAAGAAGCGCTCGCCGTCGTTGTTGATGAGCACGCCGAACTGGTAGCCGTCGACGCGGTTGGCGCCGCCCTCGAAGGCGGGCGCACCGCGGTCGATCAGGGCCATGTGTGCGCCGCCCCACTGGCCGGTTCCGTCGGCGCCGGCGTCGATGAGCATCTCGATGCCCTCGCCGGTGTTGTACCGGCTGCCGCGGACCGTCATCGCGTCGTAGTCGGAGCCGTAATACTTGGTCCGCTTCTCCTCGCTGGACTCGTAGCCGCCGGCGCCGACGATCACCGCGTCGGCGCGGAACTCGACGATGCCGTCGTCGGTTCGGGCCTTGATGCCGGCCGCGGCACCGTCGTCGTCGACGAGCAGCTCGCGGGCCTCGGTGCGGTAGTGGAACTCCGCGCCGTCGTCCTCGGCGGCCGCCACGAGGTCGGCGACGAGCTCCTCGCCGTCGAAGAAGGTGCGCGCGACGGTGTAGCCGACGTTGAGCGGCTCCATGTCCCAGGAGACGCCGCGCTCGGTCAGCCACTCGACCGTCTGCCCGGCGTTGTCGACGAGCGTTCGGGCGATGTCGTCGTCGGCACGCCCGTTCGTCTGCTTCATGATGTCGTCGAAGAAGTCGTCGGCGCTGTAGTCGGGAACGGCGAACTCGTAGCCGAACCGCTCCAGGTCCGCGTCGGTCGAGGGCACCCGGAACGACTCGCTGAACCGGGTGTGGCCCCCGCGGTGCTCCTTCGGCGCCTTCTCGAGGACGGCAACCTCGTGGCCCAGTTCGGCGGCCCGATTGGCGGCGGACAGTCCGGCGATCCCGCATCCCACGACGACGACGTCGTACTCCCTCGTTGCACTCATAGCTCTAGGTTAGTGCAACCGATAGATTGTAATAGGTGTTTCGTCAGCGGGACGAGGCGGTCCGCCTCCGGATCGGCAATGGGACCGTCGATCCCGACGGACCATCGGTTGCCGCCAGGTCGAGATTTGAGGCGTCAGAAACCTATTTACGTGCCTCATTGAAAGGGGAAAGCACGATGCACTCGGTTCAGGAGATGAAAGGTGCGAGTATCGTCGTCGAAACGTGTGCGGCCGTCGATCCCGGCGAGGACGTGTTGGTCGTCTCGGACTGGAAGGTCTCGGGCGTGGCCGAGCGGGTGGCCGCGGCCGCCAAGGAGCGCGACGCGAACGTCTCGATGGCGCTTATGGACCCGCGTGAGTACGACGGGAACGAGCCCGAGGAGACGATCGCGGCCGCGATGATGGAAGCCGACGTGATCATCACGCCCGTCCACCGGTCGATCACCCACTCCAGCGCCGTCGCGGAGGCCAAGGAGAACGGCGCGCGCGTCATCAGTATGGTCAAGTTCACCGAGGAACAGCTCGTCACGGGCGGGCTCTACGCCGACTACGAGGGTATGCGGCCCCACTGTGAGGAGATGGCCCGGAAGTTCACGGAGGCCAGCGAGGCGCGCGTGACGTCCCCGCAGGGGACCGACGTTACCGTCGGCCTCGAGGGACGCGACGGGAACGCCCACCCCGGGATCGCCGACGAGCCGGGCGAGTTCACCGCGCTGGTCCACATCGAGTCGAACATCGCCCCGGTCGAGGGAACGACCGAGGGGACGGTCGTCTTCGACGGCGCGATCCCCAACCTCGACATCGGCGTCCTCGAGACGCCCGTCGAGATGGAGATCGAGGACGGCGCGGTCACCTCGGTCGAGGGCGGCAAGGAGGCCGAGAAGATCGCCCGCGTCTGGGCCGACCACGACGACCCCGCGGTCTACAACATCGCCCAGCTCGCGGTCGGGATGAATCCCGAGTGTCCCGAGTTCAACGGCTGGTTCTCCAACGACCACGGCCGCTACGGGAACGTCCACTTCGGGATCGGCACCAGCAGCAACCTCGGCGGGACGACCCGCGCGCCGGTGCACTTCGACGCGATGATGGCCGAACCGACCCTCGAACTGGACGGCGAGGCGGTCGTCGAGGACGGGGAATTCACGTTCTTCTAGCGATCCTCGCATCCCGGGATCGTTCGTCATATTTCATCCACCGGACGGCGCCGAAGGATGACGACTTAAAACAGTACCAAAAATTATTTAAGTACTACTGGTCTCTTACCAGTCGGGTATGGCAGATAAACACACGACCTCGTCTACCGACAGACGTTCATTCATCAAGTACGCCGGAGCCGCATCGGCAGCCGCGATGACCGGCCTCGCCGGCTGTTCCGGAAACGGCGGCGGCAACGGAAACGGCGGCGGCAACGGAAACGGCGGCGGCAACGGAAACGGCGGCGGCAATGGCAACGGCGGCGGCAACGGAAACGGCGGCGGCAACGGCGACGGCAACGGTGACGGAAACGGCGGCGGGAGCGACTACCCGAACCAGGACATCCGCTACATCGTTCCGTTCTCGGAGGGCGGCGGTACCGACACCTACGCGCGCCAGATCATCCCGGAGATGGCGAACGAGCTCGGCGTGAACATCGCCATCGAGAACATCTCGGGCGCGGCGTCCCTCCGCGGGACCGGCGAGCTCTACTACTCCGACCCCGACGGCTACACCTTCGGCGGCTTCAATCCGCCGTCCACGCCGGTCTCGGCGATGGTGAACCCGCCGGACTTCGACCTGCAGGACCTCGTCGGCGTGGGCGCGTACGCCCGGACGCCGTTCGTGATCGTCGCGAACCCCGAACACGAGATCGAGAACATGGAGGACCTCGTCAGCCGCTATCAGGAGGGCGAGCTCTCGACCTTCGCCGGCAAGGAACGCGGCGGGGTCGACCACGTTCTCGCGCTCCTGATGCAGGGCAACGACGACTACAACCTCGCGTGGGAGCAGTACGTCGGCTACGCCGGGTCCGGTCCCGCCGTGCAGGCGTGTGTCTCCGGCGAGGTGCCGGCCACGATCAGTACCGACACCGCGGCCGAGGCTGCCGTCTCGGACGACCGCGTCGATACGGTCGCCTGTCTCTCCAGCGAGGGTACCTCCGTCTTCCCCGACCTGCAGTCGGTCACCGACGAGGGGTTCTCGAACATCGACTTCCTCGGCCAGCTGCGCCGCGGAATGTTCCTCCCGCAGGGTGCGTCCGACGACATCGTGCAGACGCTCACCGGCGCGCTCGAGACCGCGCTGCAGACGGACCGCGTCCAGGAATGGTCCGAGAACACGGGGAACGTGATCGAGTACGGCGGACCGTCGGCGGCCGAGGACGCCGTCGCGAACGCCTTCGAGCAGGTCCCCGAGAACGTCGACCTCGAATCGATCCGTCAGTCGTCCTAATCGGCTGCTCCCCGGTTTCGACGGCTCGTTCGAACAAACGGATATTTTTATAACAGTGTGCTCATCAATCACGTACGTATGGTGGCTATGACAGAACACGCATCGCATCCGCGTTCCGTCGGTGAACCATGACCGCACAGGAACTGTACCGCCGCCTGGTTGAGGACGTCATCGACGCCGAGAAGCTGCTCGTCGCGATGATGGTCGTCTCCTCGGGCTATATGCTCTGGGGAACGACCCAGTTCAGCATCGATCGCGCCGCGCGATTCCCTCGACTCGTGGCGAGCGTCGTCTTCATCGGCTCGCTGCTGCTGTTGTTCCAGGCGTACCTTCCCGCCGTGTTACGCAACGCGCTGCTCAGCGAGGGCGCGGCCTTCGAGGCGAGCGACGAGTTTACCGAAAAGGAGTCGGAGATCGAGGAACCGACGGCCGAGACCGAGTCGGAGGAGATCTCGTCCGTCGGTCGGCCGATCCACGACTCGGTGTTCACCGCCATCTCGGTGGTCGGCTACGGACTCGTCGGCTACGCGATCGGCCTCCTGTGGGCGAGTCCGCTGTTCGTGCTGCTCTACGCCCGCTGGTTCCGGATCGACCTGCTGCGGACCGTGATCCTCGCAGTCATCGGATTCGGGATCGCGTATAGCTTCATGATCGTCCTCACCGTCCCGATGGACGGCGGGGCGCTCCTCTTCCAGGATGGTGTCTCATGGCTGCCACGATAGCCGCCCTCACGGAGGCCGCCGGAACGCTGTTCAGCTGGCCGACCCCGCTGTGGGTCGCCGTCGGGCTGATCCTCGGGATGATCGCGGGCGCGCTTCCCGGGGTCGGATCGTCGCTGGGGATGGCCATCGTCCTTCCGCTGACCCTCCCGTTGGGACCGATCAACGCCCTCGTGCTGCTGGTGAGTATGTACAGCGGCGCGATGTACGGCGGCAGCATCGCCGCGATCCTGGTGAACGTTCCCGGGACCGGCGCCGCCGCCGCGACCACCTTCGACGGCTATCCGATGTCGAAGCAGGGACGGGCGATCGAGGCCCTCTCGATATCGGCGACGTCCTCGGCGCTCGGCGGGTTCCTGACCGTTCTCACCCTGATCGCGATCTCGCCGATCCTCATCGAGGCCGTCCTGCTGTTCGGAACGCCGGAGTACTTCCTGATGGCGGTGCTCGGGCTCTCGATGATCGGCGTCGTCGCACAGGGGTCGGTCGTGAAGGCGATCATCGCCGGCGCCTTCGGAATGTTGCTGACGACGATCGGGATCGCGCCGAACTCCCCGGAGCTGCGGTACACCTTCGGAAGCCTGGCGCTGTACGACGGGATCGACTTCATCGCGGCGCTGATCGGGATGTTCGCGATCGCCGAGATGATCAAGCTCTCCGCCCAGACCGGCGGGATCGCCGACTCGGACATCGACCTCGACGGGAGCGTGCTCGCGGGCATCAAAACCGCGATCAGCCGTCCGGTCACGCTGATCAAATCCAGCTTCATCGGGATGTTCATCGGCGCCGTTCCCGGCTCGGGAGCGACCGTCTCGAACTTCATCTCCTACGGCGAGGCGATGCGGAGCTCCGACAACCCCGAGGCGTTCGGGAGCGGCGAGCCCGACGGCGTGATCGCCTCGGAGGCGTCCAACAACGGCACCATCGGCGGGTCGCTGATCCCGACGATCTCGTTCGGGATCCCGGGCAGCGGATCGACCGCGGTCCTGCTGGGCGGGCTGTTGATGCACGGCCTCCGTCCGGGTCCGCAGCTGTTCGACGCGGAGCTGGCCACGACGTACACGTTCATGCTCGCTCTGCTGGCGGGGAACGTCTTCATCCTCTTCGTCGGCGTGTTCGTCGTGACGCGGCTGGGACACCTCACGCAGGTCGACACCAAATACATCGTTCCGACGATCATCGTCCTCTCGATGATCGGCGGGTACACGCTCCGAACGAACTGGGTCGACGTCGCGACCGTCGTCTTCCTGGGGCTCTTCGGATATCTGATGGTGAAGTACAACTACTCGGTCATCGCGTTCGTCCTGGGAGTCGTCCTCGGACCGATCGCGGAGGAGAACCTCATCCGGTCGCTCCAGCTGTCGGGCGGCTCCTACGACATCTTCGTCACCAAGCCGCTCTCGCTGCTCATCGTGATCGCGATCCTGGTCATCCTGTTCGGCCCGGTGGTCAAACCCCAGCTCGAACGGCTGATCTCCTGACGGCGGAGCAGTCTGCGGCTTTTCGACGGCGGACGTGATCCCGTTTTGTGACCGCCGGTACGATCCACGTTTTCCACGGCGCCGACCACGTCGATCCCGGTCGATCGGCGCCCGATTCGAGAGCGACGTCGGGACCGATCCGAGGTTCGAACCGGGGTTCCGAATGTCCCGGCGGTATCCCGGGGTTTCGACAGATATATTCGCCGATGCGTCATCTGGCCAGCCAATGCCAGCAGACGACGGTGGCTCGTTCTCGCCACCGACCCGGTTCGAACGGGTCCTGTCGGTCGAGGGGATAGGAGTCGGTCTCGCAGCAGTCATACTCGTCGCCGGGACGTGGCTCGTCTCGGTCCCGGGGATGAGCGCCGAGAGCCAGACCGTCCTGACCGTCTTCGGCGTGGCGTTGGCGCTGTGGCTCTCGAAGGCGGTGCCGTACACGATCTCCAGCGTGCTCGTGGTCACGCTGCTGTTCGCGCTCGGGGCGGTCGACAGCTTCGAGACGGCCGTCGGCGGGTTCGCCTCCACGCTCGTGTTCTTCCTGTTCCTCCTGTTGCTGCTCGGCCAGACGATCTCAAGCGTCGGCCTCGACGAACGGGCGGCCCAACGGCTGCTCTCGGCCCAGAGCACGCCGAAGCGGACGGTTCGGTCGCTCGGGGCCAACATCTTCGCGCTCTCGTTTCTGATGCCCTCGGCGGTCGCGCGGGCGGTCACCTTCATTCCGGTCGTCAGGCGGCTCACCGAGACGTACGGGCTCGCGGAGGACAGCGACTTCACCCGCGCGTCATACCTCGTTCTCGGCCACGTGAACCCGATCGCCTCGATGGCGCTGATGACCGGCGGCGGGATGGCGATCATCACCTCGCAGGTGATCAACGCCGACGTCCGGACGATCACGTGGGTCGAATGGGCGATCGTGATGATTCCGCCGGTGATCGTGCTCTACGGGCTCTCGACGCTGGCCGCGGTGCGCATCTACGACGTCGACGACACCGTCACGATCGACGACAAGGCGGCGACCGACGGCGGGGACCCGACCGCAGAGAACGAGGGGAAAACGGCGGACGACGTGGCGGACGACCCGTCCGCCGACGATCCGCCGACCGACGGTCCGGTCGACGACCTCGCTGAGTCCGTCGTCGACGGGACCTCGGAGCCGCTCACGCGCGACCAGCGCATCGTCGGCGGCGTGATGGGCGCCACCGTGATCGCGTGGATCCTCGGATCGTTTTTGGGCGTGCCGACGATCGTTCCCGCGATCGGGGCGGTCACCGCCCTGTCGCTGCCCGGCGTCCGGATCATCACCGCCGACGACGTCGCCGACGTCAGCTGGGGGATCCTCTTTCTGATCGGCGCGATGTTTTCGATCCTCGACGTGATGGAGACGTCGGGCACGCTGACGCTGCTCGTCGAGACGATCACGGTCTACATCCCCTTCGCCGCGATGGCGCCCTGGCAGGTCGTCGCGACGCTGCTCGTGATCGCCGCGGTGCTCCGGTCGTTCTTCTCGACCGCCTCGGCCGCGATCATCATCGTGCTCCCCATCGTGCTGGAGTTCGCGGCGTTCCTCGGCGTGAACCAGCTGTTCCTGGCCTTCTCGGTGCTCATTATGGTCGGGTCGACGACGTTCCTCCCGTTCAACACGACGTCGGTCCTGCTCTCGTTCGATTACGGTCCCCTCTCGAACCGGGACGTCCTCGCCTTCGGGCTGGTGACGATGGTCTTCGGAAGCGTCGTGATCGTTGCCTCATGGCTGTTCTACTGGCCGCTGGTGCTGTAGACGTCGACCGGGACGACTCGCTCGTCGTCACCGCCGCCGGATCGCCGTCACCGCCGCCGGATCGCCGCCACCGTCGGCGGGATCAACGTGCCCGCCCGCCGTCGCCGCCGTCCGGCGTCACGAACTGACGGCAACTACAACTTATAAGACCCACCCCGTCGTTGTACCCGATAGCTATGACAGTAGTCGTCACGGTCGACGTCGAGACCGCCGCCGACGAAGCCGACCGGTCAGCGGTGATCCGCGAGGCGGCGAAGATCGCATCGGCGTTCGACGAGGAGCTCCACGTCGTGCACGTGTTGAGCCAGTCGCGATTCAGGGAGATGGAACAGGAGAGCGTGGAGGACACCGGGAAGACGATCGAGATGGACGCCATCCGGGAGGTCGCCCGTGACGTCGCGGACGAAGCCGCGTCCGGGGTCGTCGAGGAGTACACCCCCGTCGGCCTCGTCGGGTCGGCGGACGACGAGATCGTAAAGTACGCCAAGCGGCAGGACGCATCCTACGTCGTGCTCGGCGGCAAGCGGCGCTCCGCGGTCGGGAAGGCGCTCTTCGGGAGCGTCACGCAGTCGGTGCTTCTGAACGCGCCGATGCCCGTGCTGACGGTGCCGCCCGAAGACGCCGACGCGTGATACTCGATGACCGACCGACTCACGACGCTCGTTGACCAGGACGTAAAGCCACGCGGCCCGCTGCAGGCGGGCCTCGACGACCGCTTCGACGTGACCGTCGGGGGATCCAACGTCCCCGCGGAGCTGATCGCCGACCTCGAGGGGGTCGACGTGCTGTTCACCACCTCGCGGCTCCCGCTCACCGAGGCGGTGATCGAGGCGAGCTCGCTGTCGATCATCGCCAAGATCGGGACGGGGCTGGACAGCATCGACCTCGAGGCCGCCGAGGAACACGGCGTCACCGTCGTCTACACGCCGGGAATGAACGCCCGCTCGGTCGCCGAGCACGCGCTCACCCTGCTGTTGGCGGTCAAGCGCAACGTGCGGATCGGCGGGAACGCGCTCCGGGACGGGAAGTGGCGCGACGAGGTGCCGAACGCCAGCCCCGTCACCGACACGACCGTCGGGATCGTCGGGTTCGGCAACGTCGGGAGCCGGCTGGCCGGGCTGCTCTCGGGGTTCACCGCGGAGGTGCTGACGAGCGACCCCTACGTCCACGAGATCGACACGGACGTCACCGGCGCGACCCTGACGGACCTGGAGACGGTCGTCTCCGAGTCGGACGCGGTCGTCGTCACCGCCGAGCTGACCGCGGAGACCGAGGGCCTGATCGACGCCGAGGTCCTCTCGACGATGAAGGACTCCGCGGTCCTCGTGAACACGGCTCGCGGCCCGATCGTCGACCAGGACGCCCTGATCGAGGCGCTCGACGCCGGGTCGATCGCGGGCGCCGGCCTCGACGTCTTCGAGGAGGAGCCGCTGCCGGCCGACTCCCGGCTCCACGAGTTCGACAACGTCGTGGTGACGCCGCACATCGCCGCCTCCTCCGAGGTCGCCCGAACGAACATCGTCGAGACGCTCGCCGATCTGACGACGCGATACCTCGCCGGGGAGCCGCTGCCGGAGCGGTTCGTCGCGACCGCGGCCGACGCTCCGGTGCAGGAGTAGATCGACCGAACCGATCTCCGGTGACGGAACCGATCCCCGGTGACGGAACCGATCCCCGGTGACGGGACCGGTGGTCAACCGCCACCCGACCCGACGCAGCGGGCGCTCGGCGGGAAAGCGCGTGTTTTTTTACGCCGCTCGGGCAATCGACACTCGATCATGACCACGGACCACGTAACCGTCCCCGAGGACGGCGAGAAGATCACGCTCGCCGACGAGGAGACCGGCGAGCTGAACGTTCCCGCCAACCCGATCATCCCGATCATCCACGGCGACGGGATCGGAACCGACGTCGGCCCGGCCGCACAGCAGGTGCTCGACGCCGCCGCTGAGGCGACCGGCCGCTCGATCGCCTGGATGCGCGTCCACGCTGGCGAGTCCGCCCGCGAGAAGTACGACGAGAACCTGCCCCAGGAGACCGTCGACGCGATCCGCGAGCACCGCGTCGCGATCAAGGGTCCGCTCACCACGCCGGTCGGCGCCGGCTTCCGCAGCCTGAACGTCGCGCTGCGCAAGAAGCTCGACCTGTTCGCCAACGTCCGCCCGACCTACTACCTCGAGGGCGTCCCGTCGCCGGTGACCGACCCCGAGGAGATGGACATGGTCACCTTCCGGGAGAACACCGAGGACGTCTACGCCGGCATCGAGTGGGAGGCCGGCAGCGAGGAGGTCCAGCAGGCCAAGGAGTTCGTCGAGGAGGAGATGGGCATCGACGACATCATCCACGACGGTCCCGTCGGCATCGGCGTCAAGCCGATCACCGAGTTCGGCTCGAAGCGGCTGATCCGCGAGGCGATCGACTACGCGCTCGCGAACGGCCGCGACACGGTGACGCTCGTCCACAAGGGGAACATCATGAAGTTCACCGAGGGCGCGTTCCGCGACTGGGGCTACGAGCTCGCCGAGGAGGAATACGGCGAGGACGTCATCACCGAGGACCAGCTGTGGGACGAGCACGACGGCGACCAGCCCGAGGGCACCGTCGTCGTCAACGACCGCATCGCGGACAACATGCTCCAGCAGGTCCTCACGCGGACCGACGAGTACGACGTCGTGGCGACGATGAACCTCAACGGCGACTACTTCTCGGACGCCGCCGGCGCCCAGATCGGCGGCCTCGGCATCGCGCCGGGCATCAACCGCGGCCACGGCCGCGCGCTCGCCGAGCCCGTCCACGGCTCCGCGCCCAAGTACGCCGGCGAGGACAAGGTCAACCCGACCGCGATGATCCTCTCGGGCCGCGAGATGCTGGAGTACCTCGGCTGGTCCGACGCGGCCGACCTCGTCCGCGACGCGGTCGAGGAGACCATCGCCTCCGGCCGGGTCACCTACGACCTCCACCGGCAGATCGAGGGCGGCGAGAAGCTCGCGACGAGCGAGTTCGCCGACGCGGTCGTCGAGAACATCGAGGACCTCGCGTAGACGCTGCGCCCGCGGCCGCGCCATCGCGGTTGCGGCGGCGCTTCCGACCACGACGCGCTTCATACTTTTCGACGCGCTCGACGTTCGACCACTGGCGAGGCCGAGGTATAAATACGCTCCGCGCATCCCTCGCGTATGGTACGCGACTACGATCGGGACGCGATCCCGTCGGTGTACAACCTCCAGGACGCACCGGCAGCCCGGGAGGGGCCCGGCTTCAGGCAGGTGGTCTTCCGCGGGATCGACCAGCTGATCGGCTTCACCGAGATCGGTCCCGAACGCGAGGCGAGCCCGCCGCACGACCACCCCTTCGAACAGATGAACATGCTGCTCGACGGCGAGCTCGACTTCCTCGTCGACGGCGAGCGCGTCTCGCTGGAGCGGTACGACGCCGTGACGATCCCGCCGGAGGTCGAACACGCCTCCCGGGCGGTCTCGGAGGAGACGGCGACCCTGCTCGCCGTCTGGCCGCTTCGTGAGGACCGGGTCGACGCGACCGACTACCAGCGGGAGTTCCCGACCGCGAACCCGGACGCGTGAACCTCGGTCGCCCAACCCCGGACGCGTAATCCCCGGCCGCCCGAACCCGGACCGCCCAAACCCGAACCGCCCAAACTCGAACCGCCCGAAAACAACCGGCAGCCGCTGCCGGATCCATCCCCGATAGGCCGACGGCCGTCCTCCGGGCGGTATGGATCTCTCCGGACGCACGGCGATAGTCACGGGCGCGAGTCGGAACATCGGCCAGGCGATCGCGATTCGACTGGCCGAGGCCGGCGCGGACGTGGGGTTGACGGCCCGGTCGAACGAGACGGGATGCCGTGAGACCGCGGACCTGATCGAGGAGACCGGCTCGAGCGCGGCCGTCGAACTGGGCGATCTGGCGGACCCCGAGGCGATCGAGCGGGTGGTCGAGGGGCTTCGCGACGAGCTCGGACCGGTGGACGTGCTCGTGAACAACGCGACCGTCCGGCCCTCGAAGCCGTTCGACGAGATCGAACCGGAGGACGTCGACCGCGTCACCGACGTGAACTTCCGCGGGCTCCTGCTGACGACGCAGGCGGTCGTCCCGGAGATGCGCGAGCGGGGCGGCGGCTCGGTGATAAGCCTCATCGGCGCGATGGTCTACCTCGGCAAGCACGGGCACGCCCACTCGTACGGCTCGAAGCTCGGCATCGAGGGACAGGTACGCCAGCTCGCCACCGAGCTGGGGTCGGACGGGATCCGCGTCAACGGCCTCTCGCCGGGACTGATCGACGTCGACCGTACCCGAACCGAGGAGTGGGAGCGGATCGAGCGGGAGGTGATCGAGTCGACGCCGCTGGGCCGGCTCGGACAGCCCGAGGAGGTCGCTGACGCCTGCTGTTTCCTCGCCTCCCCGGCGTCCTCCTTCGTCACCGGCCAGGTGCTTCACGTCAACGGCGGCACGTACCCGACGCCGACGCTGGTGCCGGAGTGAACGCGGAAATGGGGAGTTCCGACCCTACAGCACCCGCCGGCTCCAGCCGCCGTCGACGGGGATCACGGAGCCCGTGATGTAGCTGGCGGCCGGCGAGGAGACGAACGCGACGGCCTTCCCGAACTCCTCGGTGGTGCCCATCTCGGCCACGGGCAGCTCCGCGACGCGCAGCTCGCGGACCTCGGCCTCCGAGATCCCCTCGCGCTCGGCGCGGGCCTCGATCTTCTCCTCGATGCGGTCCGAGAGGACCCCGCGGGGGGCCACGCAGTTCGACCGGATCCCGTGGTCGCCCTCCTCGTTGGCGAGGACCTTCGAGAGCCCGTAGATGCCCGGTCGGAACACGTTCCCGATCGTGCCGTGAGGCGTCGGTTCCCGGGCGGAGGCCGCCACGAGATGGGTGATCGCGCCGCCGGACTCCCGCAGCGTCGGCAGCGCGGCCTTGCAGAGCGCGACCGTACTTCTGAGCACGTCGTTGTACCCCGAATCGAAGGCGGCCAGCGACGTGTCCGCGAACGACGTGTTCTCCGGCCCGCCGTGGTTGGTCACGAGGACGTCCAGCCCGCCGAGCTCGTCGATCGCCGACTGGACCGCGTCCTCGATCGCGTCGGCGTCGGAGAGGTCCAGCTCGACCGGCACGACCGCCGACGACTCGCGGTCGGTCGCCTCGAGGATCGACTCCCGTGCGGTCTCGAGGTTCTCCGGATTCCGCGAGGCGATCGCGACCGAGGCACCCTCGGCGACGAACTGCTCGGCCGCCCCGCGGCCCAGTCCCTTGCTTCCCGCCGCGATGAACACAGACGCGTCTTCCAGTCCGAGATCCATACCCGCGTGTGGGGCGCCCGCAGGTTAACCGATCCGGTCGCGGACGGCCGATCGATCGCTTGCAGCCGCCGGAACCGTTCGGACGTTCGCCGGAACCGTTCGGACGTCCGCCGAAACCGTTCGGACCTCCGCCGAAACCGTTACCGATGCGCCGAGCCGACGGTGTTCGATGCTCGATCGCCGTCCCGATTAAATATTTATAAAGTGATAGTTTTAAGATAGAAAAACGAATACGAATCCTCCGGCGTGTTCGTCG
Source organism: Halopenitus persicus (assembly GCF_900107205.1). Taxonomy (GTDB): domain Archaea; phylum Halobacteriota; class Halobacteria; order Halobacteriales; family Haloferacaceae; genus Halopenitus; species Halopenitus persicus. The sequence goes on from NZ_FNPC01000003.1 coordinate 152,623, forward strand.
GCTCGCTCGCATCTTATAAAGGAACGCCCGTTTTTAACGGATCGACATATAAAGGGGCGTTCGATTATTTATATGACCTCCCGGGGATCGCCGTTGTGAAACCATTTGGAAATACTACCGTATCCGACGTGTTTCTTATAAATAATGTGGTTGTTTGAGCGATCCGGTTCGGCGGCCGGTTCCGGGTACGGTGCCTACAGATTGGACTTGCCGGAGCCGCCGTCGATCGGGATCGCCTGGCCGTTGATGTAGCCGGCCTTCGGCGAGGAGAGGAACGCGACGGTGTTGCCCAGCTCCATCGGGTCGCCGATCCGACCGAGCGGGTTCGAGGAGCCGCGCTCCTTGAGGCCCTGCTCGTAGCTCTCGTACTCGCCGCGCTCGACGCCCTGCTCGATCAGGTCCTCGATCCGGGAGGTCTCGTGGGCGCTCGGCAGCACCGCGTTGGCGCGAACCTCCGGCGCGAGCTCCTTGGAGACCGTCTTCTCGAGCCCGATGACGCTCATCCGGACCGAGTTCGAGAGCACCAGCGAGTCGATGGCCTCCTTGACGCTGCGGGAGGTGATGTTCACGATCGTGCCGCCGCCGTCGGCCTGCAGGGGGTCGGCCGCCTCGCGGACGAGCCGGACGACGCTCATCACCAGCAGGTCGTAGGCCTTGTACCAGTCCTCGTCGTCGGTCTCCATGAAGGGACCGCTCGGCGGGCCGCCGGCGGAGGTGACGAGGTGGTCGAGACCGCCGAACTCGTCGACGGTCGTCTCGACGAGATTCCGGATGTCGTCCTCGTCGGTCAGATCGCCCTGGATCGGGAGCACGCGGGCCCCCGCTGCGGCCTCCTCGCGAAGCTCCTCGGCGGCCGCCTCGAGTTCCTCCTCGTCGCGGCCGTTGATCGCGACGTTGACGCCCTCGCGGGCGAGCGCGGTCGCCGATGCGTTCCCCAATCCACGGCTCGAGGCCGTGACCAGTGCTGCGTTGCCGGCTATTTCCAGATCCATACCAACCGGTACCGAACCAGCCACTAAAACCCTTCCCGAATCCGGCCGGATCGACCGGAACCGACGACGCCTCGATCCGCGCACGGCCACGAAGTTTCGCCCGAGACGGAATCGTTATCACGCGTTGTGACAACACCGGGTATGGACCACGTCGCATTCGACGACGCGGAGACGTACGAACCGGACGAGGGCTGGATGCGCGCCGCCCTCGCGGGCAGCGACCAGTTCTCCTTCGAGTGGTTCGAGAAGCCGCCGGGGCACAGCTCCCCGATGCACGACCACGAGAACGAACAGGTCTGCCTGTGTCTCGAGGGCGAGCTCACGCTTCACGCCGAGGACGGAAGCTCGATCACCCTCGAGAAGTACGACTCCGCGCTCATCGAGTCCTGGGAGACCCACGCCGTCGAGAACACCGGCGACGAGCGCGCCGTCGGGCTGGACGTCTTCGCGCCGGGTCGGTCCTTCGACTTCTGGACCGACCGGGAGGAATGATGTCGGAGGGACTGGCGTCCGGAGCGCTGCGGTTCGCACGGACGGTTGACGGCACGGCGATCGTCGGCGACGACGAGGGGTTCGTTCCCCTCGCGGCCGCGCTGCCGGACGCCGACGGCGACCCGATCGCGGCCGCGCGCGCCGCCGAGACGATCGACCTCGACGCCGCGCCGGCCGACCGTATCCCGGAGGCGGACGTCCGGTTCGCCACCCCGTTCGACCCCGGCAAGCTGTGGGGGATCGGGCTGAACTACGCTGACCACGCCGCGGACCTCTCGGAGGACAGCCCCGACGAACCGGCGAGCTTCATGAAGCCGACGACGGCGCTCACCTCGCCGGGCGGCCCGATCCGGCTGCCGGCCGCAAGCGACCGGGTCACCGCGGAGGCCGAGCTCGGGATCGTGGTCGGTCGGACCTGCCGGAACGTCGACGAGTCCGACTTCGACGACGTGATCGCCGGGTTCGTCCCGATCATCGATATGACGGCCGAGGACATCCTCCAGCGGAACCCCCGGTTCCTCACCCGGTCGAAGAGCTTCGACACGTTCCTCGTGATGGGACCGTGGCTCTCGGCACCCGCAACGACGGACCGGCTCGACGACGTCGCGGTCCGCACCGAGATCAACGACCAGACGATCGCCGAGAACGGTCTCGAGGCGATGCACTTCTCGCCGCCGGAGCTGCTGGCGTTCCACTCCCGGGTGATGACCCTCGAGCCCGGCGACGTCATCTCCACCGGAACGCCAGGAGCAGGCGTGATCCGGCCCGGCGACCACGTCCGGTCGGTCGTGGAGGGCGTCGGCACCCTCGAGGCGGACGTCCGCTGAACCGCTCCTGACGGAGAGTCGCTGCGGATCGTTCGCGGCGGAGAGTCGCTGCGGCCCTCGAGAGGGGTCGATAGCGAGGCCGTGCCCGATTCGAGTGAGGACGTATATATGCCGCCGGCCCCTCGACCGCGTATGGTACACGTCGGAGACGAAGCCCCCGATTTCACGGTCCCGCTCGCCGGCGGCGAGGCGTATAACGACCTGACGGAGTTCACGCTCTCCGACCGGATCGGCGACGGGCCGATCGTGTTGGCGTTTTACCCCGCCGCGTTCACGAGCGGCTGCACCGAGGAGATGTGCACCTTCAGCGACCGGCTCCGGAGCTTCGAGGAGCTGGACGCCGACGTCTACGGGATCAGCGTCGACCTCCCGTTCGCACAGAACGTCTGGATCGACGAGGAGGATCTGTCGATCCCGATGCTCTCGGACTGGAACCACGAGGTGATCCGAACGTACGACGTCGTCTACCCGGACATGTACGACCAGGTCGAGGCCGCCCAGCGTAGCGTGTTCGTGATCGACGACGACGGGATCGTGACGTATCGGTGGGTTCGCGACGGCGACAACCCCGACTTCGGGACGCTCGTGTCCGAGGTTCGCGACGCGGTCGCGGACGCACGCGAGTGACCGCTCGATCGCGACCGGTCGACGTCGGCCGACCCCGGCCGTCGACGACGATCGGCTCTTTTTAAGGTATCACGGACGAAGCCGTCGCTATGAACGTCCGTCACCTCGCGCCGCGGGCCGGCGCGCTCGCGTGTCTGGCGACCGCGGTCGCCGGGGCCGCGCCGTTCCTTCTGATCGACGGCCACGCCGAGCTGCTCGGCGACTACTACGGGGCCGGCCCGGTCGGCCTCACGACGATCGTCCTCTTCGCCGCCGTCGGCGTGGTCGCGTTCGCCTCCGCGGAGCGCGGAAACGTGGACCCCGTCACGATGGCCGGCGGGCTCGTCGTCCTCGGCGTCGTCCTCGTGGTCGGGTCGGCGCTCTGGTGGCTGGCGATCGACGAGACGGTGCTGTACAGCTTCCCGCGGGAGTACCGGTGGCTCGAGTGGCATCCGCCCGTGGTCGTCGCCGCGTCGATCGCGGTCGCGATCGTCGGCGGCGGCTACGCGCGGGCCGTCCTCGAGTGACGGCGGCGTGGCGGCACGGTGCGTCGACGGCGGCTACGTGCGGGCCGGACCCTGCAGTCGGGACCCCGCGGAACGAAAGGCCCTTAAGGTGGACCGGTGTACGTGTAGGTGGACTAGGTCGGGCGGTTAGGCCCCGCTCGCAACCCGCGAGGTAGTCTTCAGCGGGGACCGAACGCCGGGAGAGTCCGGTCGGACCGACTCGGGCCCCGGGAGCCAACGTGGAAGCCTCGTCCGACGGGGACAGCGGTTCGCGGCGCCCGCTCGCAGGAGCGGTCCGCCGTGGTTCGTCGGCGGCACCGGGTCAGGCGCGGAAGCGAGCAGCCCATCGCCGGACGTGCGTCGCTCGTCGGATCGCGGGGTGGAGGAGGCAACCGGGATTCCCCGTGTCGGAACGCCGGGCAAACCCGGTCGTCCACCATTCATACCGCGTTCGTGTTCTGACTGCCCAGCGGTCACTCCGTCGCGCCGTCGCGCGACGCGACGACGTCGGCCAGGATCTCCTCGAGTTGTGCCGCCTCCTCAACCGTGAGCTCCGCGCTCGCGATCCCCGTGCCGTGGTCGCCGGCGGTCGTCTCGATGCTCACCACGATCCGGTCGTTGTCGTCGGTCGTCTCGACGTCGATCGACGCGTAATCGGGCGATTCTCGCGGTAAACCGACGGAGAGGTCGCTCTCGCCGACGCTCACGTCGATCGAGGTTCGGTCCGGTCGGTCCAGGTCGATCGTCGTCCACGGGTCCGTCTCGCTCATAGGGCCACCAACGGCGGCGATCCCCTTCAGTCGTCCGGCGACTGGAGCCGTGTACTTATAAGGGGTCTCCGCCGAACGTCGGAGCGTGACCGACCCACGGACGGTCCGCTGTCTCGGCTGTGACCGGGCGATCGACGCGGACGCCCGCGTGTGTCCCCACTGTGGCGAGCTCCAGCCGACGCCGATCCTCGCCGCCGGGGCGGTCGTGGTCGGGGTGTTCGCGTTCCTGTTCGGATTCCTGCTCGGGGCGTTCACGGTCGGGCTCACCCGGTGGGTCGGCTTCGCGCTCGCGGTCGTCGGATTCGGCCTCGTCGTCGGCGGCTACACGAGCTACCTGGACGCGAGGGCACGACGGGGCGGCCGGGCGCGGTAGGCGTCGCCATCGTCGACCCGTGGCCGCCCTCTCCGGCAGCACGCCGATCGATGGGTTCGAGGGATCGGGGACCGAAGCCGGCGTATGACTGATTCGACGCGCGGGGGCCCGACGTCCGGTGCCGACGATATCGGGGGAGACGACGCGACCGACGACGACGCAACCGACGACGCCGGCGCGACCGAGCGGATCGTCGAGAGTGACGGCGTCACCGCGAAGTACGTTGAGACCGACGACGAGCGCGTGCTGACGTTCACCCGCGAGGGTCGGACCGCGGCGATCGTCCAGAACGCCACCGGGTACGCGATGGTGAAGGTCCGGACCGCGCCCGACGGGGACGAACTGGAGCGGTACTACGGGTTCGATATGGCGCTCGATCACGCCGCCGAGCGGCTCGGCGTGACGGTCGCCGACCTCCCGGTTCCCGAGGCGGCCGCGGATATGGGAATGTGACCGCGGCGGTCCCGGCCGCGTCGGTCGCGCGGCCACTCGTCGAGCTACACCGGTCGCGCGGTGGCTCGCCGAGCTGCACCGGTCGCGCGGTCACTCGCCCAGTTGGAGGCCGTCGCGCCAGTAGAACCAGGGGCCGAAGACGAGGTAGGTGCCGGCCAGAAACAGCAGCGCGAACGCGAAGACGCGGCCCCAGTAGCCGGTGACGCCGATCGCGATCGCCTGGACGACGCCCATCACGATCGCGTCCTGCGCGTGAAGGTCCGGGTAGGTTATCCGCGAGACCATAAGCGCCGCGAGCAGGGCGGTTTCGGGGACCAGCACGACCGGATCGGTGTACCCCGCCAGGACCGTCGCGGCGATGATGGTCGCCGCGAGGGTCGTCTGGACGCCCTTCGTCTCGTCGCTGTCGAGGTCGTAGGCCGCGTAGAGCCCGAGCCGCGTGACCGCCATCGCGACGTAACACGCGCCGACGCCGATCCCGACCAGGAAGGCCGGATCGGTGGTCCCCATCCCGGTCGACTCGAGGGTGATCGCGACGATCGTCGCGGGGGCGACGCCGAACGTCGCGACGTCGGCCAGCGAGTCGAGGTGGTCGCCCGCGGGCGTGGAGCCGCGCTTCCGGGCGATGATCCCGTCGAGCGCGTCGGCGATCGCGCCGAACAGCACGAGCCGGGCCGCCAGCTCGACGTCGACGGTGGCCGCGGCGACCGCGAGGAAGCCGATCGCCGCGTTCGCGACGGTGACGGCGTCCGCGAGCCCGAGCCGGCCGGCGAACCGCGGCTTCATACCCATCGGGTCGTGGACGGGCTTTTTACGTGTTGTTATTCCCAGAACCTGGGACCGGACCGCGGTACATAAGCCCGCGGCGACCCAAGGAACGTGTATGCAGCGGAGACGGTTCCTCGAACGCGCGGCCGGGGCGGCGACGGTCGCGGCAGCGCTCCCGATATCGGGATGCTTGGGGAGCGTTGCCGGGGGGCAGTCCGAGCGTGACTACGACGTCGGGATGACCGCGACGACGTTCCGGCCCCAGGAGGTCACGATCGCGGTCGGCGAGTCGGTCACCTGGCGGAACACGAGCGCGCGGACCCACACCGTCACCGCCTACGAGGACGCCATCCCCGAGGACGCCGACTTCTTCGCGACCGGCGGCTACGAGGACGAGGCGACCGCCCGCGAGGAGTGGTGGAGCGACCGCGGCGGCGCGCTGGAGAACGGCGATGAGTTCACTCACACCTTCGAGATTCCGGGCCGATACGATTACGTCTGCGTCCCCCACGAACAGGGCGGGATGATCGGCGCCGTGATCGTCGAGGGGTGACCGATGGTCCCGACGGTCGCCGACCTGTTCGGCGTCGACGTGGCCCTGTTCCTGCTGGTCGGCCTGCTCGGCGGCGCCCACTGCATCGGGATGTGTGGCCCCCTCGTGACGGTCTACGCCGATCGGATGGGCCCCGGCGCGGATGAATCCGGGTCGGGCGGGGCCGGAGCGGACGGGCTCGGGCCGGACGCGGTCGGAACCGGATCGCCCGGCGCGGGCCGCGACTCACACCTCACCACCTACGAGGTTCGCCAGCACGCGCTGTTCAACGTCGGACGGGCGACGAGCTACACCCTGATCGGCGCGCTCCTGGGCGCGCTCGGCGGCGCGGTCTTTCTCACGGTCGAGTCGATCACAGCGACGGCGGGGCTGGTTCGCGGAGTCGTCGGCGTCCTCGTCGGGCTGTTCGTGGTCGCGATCGGCGCCCGCTACCTGCTGGGCGGCGCCGCGGCCGGGATCCATCTGCCGGGGCTCGAGCGCGTCACCGGCCGCCTGATGACCCACGTCGACCGGCTCGCGAACGGCCCCGGGATCGTCCTCCTCGGCGGGCTCCACGGGCTGTTGCCCTGCCCGATCCTCTACCCGGCGTACCTCTACGCGTTCGCCAGCGGCTCCGCGGCGTCGGGCGCGGTCGCGCTCGCTGCGCTCGGCATCGGGACGATCCCGGCCGTCTTCGCCTACGGGACCGTGATCGAGGCGGTCGACGCGGTCCACCGCAAGCGGCTCCATCGCCTGCTCGGCGTCGTGTTCCTGGCGCTGGGATACGTGCTGTTCGCTCACGGGCTGATGAGCCTGGGCATTCACGTCCCACACCCGATGTTCCCGTTCTACGACCCTCTGAGCGGGGCCGGCGGCCACTGACCGTGCTTGGCCACGGTCGCCGGACGAACGGGACGATTCCGACGTCCGATCCGGTTCCGGACACGCCGGTCGGCCCCAGACGCAACAGTCATTCACCTCCGGATCGAACTCACTGCAACGCGAACGGTCGGCCCATCGCGACGGAGCACGTCGCGGCGAGCCGACCGACCCACGTCCCCATTCCATGACCGAGGACCAGACCTGCACGCTGTGTGAGCTGCCCGCCGCCGACGTGGTCGACGAGGACGGCAACCCCTTCTGCTGTCCCGGCTGCCGCGACGTCCACGAGGCGCTGGGTTCGGTCGACGACGTCGATGCGGACGACGTCCGCGACCGGGTCGGCGAGGCCGACACGGGAGCGAACCGGGAGGGACCGGGAACCGGAAACGCGGCCGGGACCGATTCCGATCCCGTGGTCCCCGACGACCACGAGCCGACGTTCCTCGAGGTCGACGGGATGCACTGTGCGACCTGCGAGGCGTTCATCGAGTCGGCCGCCGAGGCGACCGAGGGCGTCAGCGCGGCCAGCGCGAGCTACGTGACGGAGACGGTCCGGATCGACCACGACCCCGAGACCGTCTCGCCGGCGGACCTCCAGGCGGCAGTCTCCGGACTCGGATACAGCGCGTACGACCGGGACGACGCCTTCAGCCGCCGCCGGGCCGACGCCATCGCGACGGTCCGGCTCGCGGTCGGCGTGCTCGTGGGGATGATGGTGATGTTACAGTACGTCGCGATCATCTATCCGACGTACTTCGACGGCCTATTTTATACCGACGCGATGGCCCGGTTCCTCACGGACGCGCTGCGCCACTCCTCGAGCACGTACTTCTACGGCTTCATCGGCATCCTCACGACCATCGTCGTGGTCGTGACCGGCAAGCCGATCCTCCGTGGCGCCTACGTGAGCCTCCGGACCCGGTCGCCGAACATGGACCTCCTCGTCGCGCTGGCGGCGATGAGCGCGTACGCCTATTCGGTCCTCTCGATCGCGACCGGCAAGGAGCACATCTACTTCGACGTGACCGTCGCGATCATCGTGATCGTCACGATCGGCACCCACTACGAGACGTCGATCAAGCGCCGCGCGACCGAGCGGCTCTCCGACCTGACCGCCGTCCGCGTCGACGAGGCGCGCCGGCTGGTCGGTGAGACCGCAATCGCTCCCGATGACGTTGCGGCCGCCGCCGACGTGACCGACGCTAACGTGACCGACGCGACCGACGCCGCCGACGAACCGACCGCTGCCGCCGAGACGGAGACCGTCGCGATCGAGGACCTCGAGCCGGGCGACCGCCTGCTCGTCAGAGCCGGCGAACGCGTCCCGGTCGACGGCGAGGTCGCGGACGGCGAGGCCGCGGTCGACGAGTCGGTCATCACCGGCGAGTCGCTGCCCGTGGACAAGCGGCCGGGCGACGCGGTCGTCGGCGGGTCGGTCGTCGCGGACGGGGCGCTCGTGGTGACCGTCGGCGCGGACGCGACGAGCAGCCTCGACCGGATCGCCGAGCTCGTCTGGGACCTCCAGAGCTCCAACCACGGGATCCAGGCGCTGGCCGACCGGCTCGCCACGGTCTTCGTGCCCGTCGTCCTCGCCATCGCCGCGGTGGCCGCTGCGGGGACGCTCCTCGTCGGCGCCGCGCCCGCCGAGGCGCTGCTGGTCGGGCTCACCGTGCTCATCGTCTCGTGTCCGTGCGCGCTCGGGCTCGCGACGCCGCTTGCGGTCGCCGCCGGGATCCGCGACGCGCTCGCGCGGTCGATCGTCGTCTTCGACGACACCGTCTTCGAGCGCGTCCGCGAGGCCGACACCGTCGTCCTCGACAAGACCGGGACCCTCACCACCGGCGAGACGCGGGTGGTCGACCACGACCTCGATCCCGACCTCCTCGAGCGTGCCGCCGCCCTCGAGGGGCGGTCCGCCCACCCGGTCGGCACGGCGATCGCGAACGCGGTCGCGGACGCGACGGACGGTGGCGACCCCGACGCGCCGGCGACCGACGGCGGATCGCCGGTCGTGTCTCGACGGTCGGACGCCGACGTCGAGGGTGACGCCGATCTCGAGGATGGAACCGATTCCGATGGCGACGACGCTGCCGATGCCGATGCCGACGTCGCCCCCGACGCTGACGTCGCCCCCGACGCTGACGTCGCTCCCGACGCACGCCGCGTCGAGTCCTTCCGAAGCCACCGGACCGGCGTTTCGGGAGTCGTCGACGGCGAGGAGATCCTGGTGGGTCACCCCGACCTCTTCGCGGAGCGCGGCTGGACCGTGCCGGACGCGATCGCCGACCGGATCGCTGATGCGCGCGCGGTGGGTCGCGTTCCGGTCGCGGTCGGTCGCGACGGCGAGGCGGAGGGGACCATCGTGGTCGGCGACGATCTCCGGGACGGATGGGCGGAGACGGTGACCGAGCTCGACGACCGCGGCGTCGACGTCGTCGTCCTCACCGGCGACGACGAGCGGGCGGCGACGGTCTTCGCCGACCACGAGGCGGTCTCGCGGGTGTTCGCCGGCGTGCCGCCGGAGGGGAAGGCCGAGACCGTCGGACGGCTCTCGGCGACCGGCACGACGGTGATGGTCGGCGACGGGACCAACGACGCGCCGGCGCTGGCGCGTGCGGATCTGGGGATCGCGCTGGGCGGCGGGACCGCGATGGCGGCCGACGCCGCCGACGTCGCCATCGTCGACGACGATCTCCGGTCGGTGACGACGACCTTCGACCTCGCCGCCGCCGCGGGCCGGCGCGTGAAGGGGAACATCGCCTGGGCGTTCTGTTACAACGCCATCGCCATCCCGCTGGCTGCGCTCGGGGTGTTGAACCCGCTGTTCGCCGCGGTCGCGATGGGCACGAGCAGCCTGCTCGTGGTGGCGAACTCCTCGCGGCCGCTCGTGAGCGACGGCGAAACCGAGGACGACGCTTAAACCGGGAACGACGCTTAAAAATGCGGGGACGGCGACGGAACCGGTCGAACCGGAATCGAATCGGCCGTCGGCGTCAGTCCACGTTCCAGTCGGTCTCGATCTCGGGCGGATTCACGAGCGTCTGATAGACGACGCAGTATCGCTCCGTCGCCCGCTCGAAGGCCGCCGCCGTGTCGGGATCGATCGCATCCCCGTCGGCCGGATCGACGTCGATGGAGAGGCGGACGTCCTCGAAGCCGACCGGTGCGTCCGCCGTGACGCCCATCGTGCCCCGCAGGTCCAGGTCGCCCTCGACCTCGACGCTGATCTCGGCGTCGAATCCGAAGTTCTCCGCGACCGCCTGCGCGGTGAGCTGCGAGCAGGCCGCCAGCGCGCCGAGCAGCAGGTCGCCCGAGCAGGCGCCCGCTCCCGGCCCGCCGGCGCCCTCGTGGAGCTCGGCCTCGTAGATCGCCCGGCCGATGTCGACGTTGCAGGCGCGGCCCTCCTCGGCCTGCTCGGAACCGGTGGCGGACAGCGTCACCTTCGCCGCCTCCGGGTTCTCCTCGTACTCCGCCTTCAGCGGCTCCTGGATCTCGGTCAGGTCCCGATCGGTGGATTCGGACATACCCGCCACTCCGCGGGGGCGGCAGGAACGGTTTCGGAGAGCGACAAATACCGCCGTCGTCTCGGACGCGTGACTCCTCCGACGCTTGCGGCCCGATGCCCTACTCCTCGACTGCGCTTGCGGCCCGGACGATCGTTTCCTCCCCGAACTTCGGGCCGATCAGCTGGAGGCCGACCGGGAGCCCCTCCGCGGTGCCGGCGGGCACGGAGATCGCGGGCAGGTTCGCCAGGTTGACCGGCGTTGTGTTCGCGTCGGCGAGATACATCGTCATCGGGTCGTCGATCCCCTCGCCCAGCTCGAAGGGGAGCACGGGCATCGTCGGCGAGGCGATCACGTCCACGTCCGCGAAGGCGTCGTCGAAGTCCGACCGGACCCACGCGCGGGCGTCCTGGGCCTTCGCGTAGTACTTCTCGTGGTAGCCGGCCGAGAGCGCGTAGGTGCCCAGGAGGATCCGGCGTTTGACCTCCTCGCCGAAGCCCTCGGATCGCGTCTCGGCGAACGTCTCGTTCCAGTTCCCGTCGTGGCCGGCGGAGTGGCCGTACCGGACGCCGTCGAACCGCGCGAGGTTCGAGGAGGCCTCCGAGGTCGCGATGACGTAGTACGCCTGGACGGCGTGCTCGACCGACGGGAGCGAGACCTCGACCGTCTCGGCGCCCTGCGCCTCGAGGTCGGACAGCGCCGCCTCGACGGTCTCGACGACGCCCTCGTGGGCGCCCTCGAAGAGTTCCGGGACGACGCCGACCGTCATTCCCTCGACGTCGCCGTCGGCCGCGGCCGCGTAGTTCGCGTCGGCCCCGGCCTCGCGGGTCGTCGCGTCGTGAGGGTCGGGACCGGCGATGACGTCGAGCAGCGCCGCCGCCTCCTCGACGGTCCCGGCGATCGGGCCGACCTGCTCGAGGGAGTTGGCGTACGCGATCAGCCCGTACCGCGAGACGAGCCCGTAGGTCGGCTTGATCCCGACGACGCCGCAGAAGGCCGCCGGACAGCGGACCGACCCGCCCGTGTCGGTCCCGAGCGCGACGTCGGCCTCGCCGGCGGCGACCGCGGCCGCGGACCCGCCCGAGGAGCCGCCGGGGACGCGGTCGGGGTCGACGGGGTTGCGCGTCGGGCCGAAGTGGGAGGTCTCCGTGGTCGTCCCCATTCCGAACTCGTCCATGTTCGCCTTGCCGACGATCGTCGCGCCGGCGTCGGCGAGCCGCGTCACGACGGTGGCGTCGTACGGCGGCACGTAGCCCTCGAGCATTCGGGAGCCGCAGGTCGTCTCCACGCCGGCCGTCGAGATGTTGTCCTTGACCGCGACGGTGGTTCCCGCCAGCGGCCCGTCGTCGGCCCCCTCGATCGTCTCCTCGGTGATGAACGCGTTGACGTCGGCCATCTACGACACCCGCGGCCCGCGGAAGTAGCCGTCCTCCGTCTCCGCCGCGTTCCGGAGCGCCTCGGACTGGGTGAGTCCCTCCCGAACCTCGTCGGGACGCATCACGTTCACCAGCTCCGCCTCGCGGTCGAACTCGGGGACCTCGTCCAGCGTCTCGAAGTACTCGAGGATCTCCGCGAACTGTTCGGGGAACGCCTCCCGCTCCGCCGCCTCGAGGTCGACGCGGGCGAGGCCGGCGACGTGGTCGACGTCCTCGACGTCGACGTCGGTCGCGTCAGCCGCCTCGGCCGCGTCCACCGTGTCCGCCGCGTCCGCGGCCGCCTCGGACCGTTCGTCGGGCGAATCGCTCATACCGGAGAGTGTGACGGCCCGGGAGTAAGGGTTTCGAATCGCGCGACGGACGACCCGATCGCACGTCGGATGGGCCTACTTCGGCGTGACCTCGAAGGTCGGGGCCACGCCGCGGAGGGTTCCCCAGACGGCACTGGCGATCGGGACCGCCCAGAGCGCGGCGTATATCGCCTGCGTGATCGGGTTCGAGAGCAGGTAGAACCCGACCTTCGCGCGTCGGGTCGCCAGGGGGACCGCGCGTCGGGTCGCCGCGTAGGTGCGGCGCGTGAACTCCGCCCAACAGAGGAGGTTGAACGCGACCAGAACGGTCACGGCGGTCGGCAGCGTGATCCCGCCGCCGGCGATCGCGACCCACGCGACGACGATGCCGACCGGGACGCCGACGAAGTTCGCGACCGAGAGGGCCTGGTTGGCCACCGTGAACGTCCAAAACCGGATCCGCTCCCGGAGCGTGAACTCCTCGCGGAACAGGTGGGCGTACGGCCCCCCGACCCAGCGGCGCTTCTGCCGGACCCACGCCCGGAAGTCGGTCGGACAGAGGTCCCGGACGTACCGGTCGACGATCCCGAGCCGGTACCCCTGGAGGTAGGCGGCCACGCCCAGAGTCATGTCCTCGGTGATCGCGTCGGGGTCCCAGGCGCCGAGCGCGTACAGGTCGTCGACGCCGACGAAGTATCCCTTTCCGAGCAGCTGATAGGGGCCGGTGCTGGTCCGCGCGTAGATCGCGTCCGACCACGCCGCGATCCCCATCGCCTCGAGGGTCGGCAGCCAGCCGTCAGCCACGTTTCGGACCGTCTGTTTGGCCTGCACGATGTCGTATTCCTCGAGTCCGCCGACGGCGAGGCGGAAGGTGTCCGGCGGGAGTTTCGTGTCGGCGTCGGAGACGGTGACGACGTCGTCCGGTTCGAACGACAGCGAGGCGAACGCGTAGGTGAGCGCCGCGGCCTTGGTTCGCGGGACGAAGTCCCCGGCGATCAGCCGCGCGTTCGCTTGCAGATAATACGAGAGTCCCTCCCGGTCGACCGCGTGCGGGACGACGTCCCAGCCCCGATCGGCCGCCGTCGCGGCCAGGTCGTCGACGTACCCGCCGACGAGCTCGTCGTCCGCCTCGTGGATCACGTAGACGTGGATCGACTCGGTCGGATACTCCTGGGCGAACACGTCGGCGATCGTCTCCTCGATGACCGCCCGGCGCTCGTTTCGGACCGCAAGCAGGACGTGTATCGGTCGGATACGCTCCGCGTCGGGCGTTTCCGTGCCGCCAGCCCCGCCGTCGCTCATCCCACTGCCGTCGCCCATCCCACCGCCGTCGTTTACCCCACCGCCGTCGCCCATCCCACCGCCGTCGTTCACTCCACCGCCGTCGACGGCGATCGCTTGCTCCTCCGCGATGACGTTGACCGGCTGGGTGTACAACAGCGAGGCCACCGAGAGGTTGATCAACCCGTAGACGACCTGCGTGGTCACGAACAGGCTCAGAAGCACCGGAAACAGCGGCTCGAGCACGCCAGTGACTGCTCGGCCATGGCATATGAAGGTTGGTACGGCGGCGAAAGACGGGCGTCCGGCAGCGGCACGATGACGCGTTCGGCAACGACGCGCTGATAGGACGTCCGCCGGGCTATCGGTACGCCGGGGCAGTCGCCGTCCCACGCCGGGGCAGTCGCCGTCCCGCGGATTCCCACGCGGTTCGGGATGGTCTGACACGGGAGACTTTTTACCACAGGGGAGGTAGCCACGGACATGATCTCACTCGAGGACGCCGTCACGGCTCGGCTCGAATCACACGGGGAGCGGTTCGAGGTGCTGATCGACCCCGACGCGGCGCTGGCGATGAAACGCGGCGACTTCGAGGGCGACCTCGAGGACGTGATCGCCGCCGAGGACGTCTTCGAGAACGCCTCCCGCGGCGACCGCCCCGCCGAATCCGCCCTCGAGGAGGTGTTCGGGACGACCGACCCGATGGAGATAATCCCGGAGGTGGTCGAGCGCGGCGAGATCCAGATCACCGCCGATCAGCGCCGCGAGATGCAGGAACGCAAACGGAAGCGGCTCATCAACACCATCGCGCGCAACGCGATCAACCCCCAGATGGACGACTCGCCGCACCCGCCCGAGCGCATCGACCGCGCCCTCGAGGAGGCCGGATTCACCGTCGACCCGATGGAGCCCGTCGAGAACCAGGTCGACGACGCCTTGGAGGCGCTGCGTCCCGTGATCCCCATCCGGTTCGAGGAGATCACGGTCGCCGTCCAGCTGCCGCCGGACTACGCCGGCTCCGGCCAGGCGAAGATCCGCGAGTTCGGCGACCTCGAGCGCGAGGAGTGGCAAAACGACGGCTCGTGGGTCGGCGTGGTGACGTTCCCGGCCGGCCTCCAGAACGACTTCTACGACCTGGCCAACGAGGTCTCCTCGGGCGAGGCCGAAACGCAGGTCGTCAAGGACAAGGACGACCTCCGGACGCGGTGACGCTCAGGGGGCGTCCTCGCCACTGAGACGAGCATCGTCACCGACGATCGAGACCCGGTGGCCGTCGGGATCGCGAACGCGAAACCCGCCGTCGATCGGTTCGAGCGCGCCGGCTGCATCGTTCGCGTCCGCGATCCGGGCGGCGTCGGCTTCGGAGTCGTCGCTCGCCAGGCCGAGATCGACGTGGAGGCCACCACGCGCGCCGGCGATCCCGAGATGGGGCTCCCACAGCTCCAGATCGAACGGGCCACGCAGGCGCACGCGGGGACGGTCGGAGCCGCGATCGACGACCTCGAAGCCAAGCGACCGGTAGATCGCCTCGCTTCGTTCGAGGGACGCGACCTCCAGAACGACCTCGAAGATCCCCGTCAGCTCGGGCGCGTCCTCGTCCCGGACGGCGGTGCCGGCGTCGTCACCGGGGTCGTCGTCACCGCAGTCGCCGGTTTCGCCGTCGTGATCGCCGGTCGTTCCCTCCGTCGTTCCGATCTCGACGCAGTGGCCGTCGGGATCGTCGACGTACAGCGACCGGTAGGAACCGAACGTCCGTTCGACCGGGTCGAGGTCCCGACAGCGTGCGATCCAGGCGTCGTAGGCGTCCCCGGTCGTCGAGAAGGCAAAGTGGGTGTGGACGCCGCCTCGCGGGACCGACCGCGGGCGACGGAGCACGAGGTGTGATCCGGAATCCCCGACCGCGTACGCGACCTCCCGGTCGGTGCGTCGGACGCGATCGCGACCGAGCCCGAGCCGGTCCTCGTAGAACGCACGTGCGCGATCGAGCGAACGAACTTCGAGCGCGAGGTGTGTGAGTCGGGTGACGGTCATCGGTGCGGGGATCGGATGAAGCGGAGGGTGACTGCCGGAACCGAAGCCGACCGATCTTCGGGCGGACCGGGCGGAATCGACGGCGACGTGGCCGGCTACTCGTTCGTTCCGGTCGCGCGGTGGAACGGCTTGTTCGCGATCGTCTCGCGGAGGTCGGCCAGGGAGTCGCGACCCGCGTCGCTGGCGGCGGACATCACGGCGAAGACCTCCTTCCGGGAGACCTTCACGCCGGTCTCGGTGAGCGCGTCCTCCGGGCGCGACCGGAGCTCCCGAAGCGTGCCGACCGCCAGGAGGTACGGGACGCTCCAGGCCGCCATCGTGTTGCCGTGTTTCAGCGGCATCGTCTCCAGGTACGCCTGCGCGTCGTCGAGGAACGAGTGGGCGTACTCGGCCGTCCGGTCGACGACGCGGGCGGAGGACTCGTGGTTCTCGGGGTCGACGATCGACTCCTGGTCGACGCCCTCCGCGGCGAGCCACTCGGCGGGGATGTAGACGTTGTTCTCGGCGGTGTAGTCGTCGTAGACGTCCTTCGAGACGTTGACGAGCTGGAGGAGGAGGCCGAACTCCTCGGCGGTGTCGTAGAGACGTTGGACGCGCTCGTCGTCGACGTCCGCCCGGGTCAGGAGGTTGGTGATCAGCGTGCCGACGGTGCCGGCGGCGTAATAGCAGTACTGCTCGAGCTCGTCCCGGTCGTCGATCCGGAGGCCGCCCGCCTCCGCGTGGCGGTCGAGGAACATCGCCATTCCGTCGACCATCTCCCGGACCGGCGGCACGATGGCTGCCCGGACGTCCTCGGGGAACTCCTCGAAGGTGGCGACGACCGTCGGCGACCGGGCGACGACCTCCCAGTCGGCGTTGCGCTCCCCCTCGGGTGGGACCCACTCGTCGACGGCCGCGCGGAACTCGTCGACGTCGGTGTCGTCCTCGGGATCGAGCACCGCGTCGTACGTCTCGAGCACGTCGGTCTGTGCCGCCGGCGGGATGTGACCCGCGTCCTCGACCGTGTCGGCGACCCGGCAGAGGAGATAGCCGAGACAGATGTGGCTCGCCATCGGTTCCTCGAGAACGTCGACGGTCAGCGCGAAGGTGCGAGACACGCCCTGCACCGCCTCGTGACACCAGTCGAGGTCCGCTCGGGCGGCCTCGGGGTCGCCGCCGGCGGCCGACCGTGAGTCGGCCTCGCCGGCGGATATGTTACGTCCGCTCATTCAGATATCGATCGGTAGGGTGCGAGGGGTAAAAAGTCTCGTGGGGACGGTCGGGAGTCCTCGCGGCTTCGTCTCGCGGCTGACGAGCGCGTTCGGATTCCCGGCACATTATAAATAGATATAGATATATGATATAATATATTTAAATATAAGTACTGTTTGGATTATATTTCCGTCGATCGACGGAATGCAGTCGACTTCCCGTCGTATGAACCGCTTATCCGCCGTCTTTCAGGTGAGTGAGCGTGATTAAACGTGTCTCGGGAATGGATCGATGAGTCCGTGGGGACGTGTGGTCGAAGCGACGAAATAGGGATGATACTTGGGCTTAGATGGTGATATCGTTCGTCATCGATCCGTGACCCGTTGATACATATGATATCATATATTTAAAATCAATACATATATTATACTAAATGTGTAATCAATCAATCACTCTCGAGGAGAGCAGCTCCGCGACGAGGACGATCGACAGGGAGAAGACGACGATCACGGTGCCGACGGCGTTGATGGAGGGATTGAGTCCCGTCCGGATCATGGAGTAGATGACGATCGGGAGCGTCTCCGTGTTGGTGCCGATCCAGAAGAAGGTCTGGGTGAAGTTGTCGAAGGAGATCGTGAACGCGAACAGCATCCCGGCGACGACGCCCGGGAGAATGAGCGGGAACGTCACCTCGAGGAAGGCGCGCGTCTCGGAGGCGCCGAGGTTCTTGGCGGCCTCCTCGAG
The DNA here is from genome assembly GCF_900107205.1 of Halopenitus persicus. Classification (GTDB taxonomy): domain Archaea; phylum Halobacteriota; class Halobacteria; order Halobacteriales; family Haloferacaceae; genus Halopenitus; species Halopenitus persicus. The sequence goes on from NZ_FNPC01000003.1 coordinate 170,300, forward strand.
GGACCGGTCGAACCCGTACAGCCGGGAGGAGACGACGAGGATCACGAACGGGAGCGTGATGATGACGTGGCCGAAGACGACCGACGCCATCGTCCCCTGCACGCCGAAGAGGTTGTACAGCGTGAGCATCGCGATCCCGGTCACGACCCACGGGACGACGACCGGCGACATGAAGACGGTGTTCAACACGCTCGCGTCCAGCAGCCGCGAGTCGAAGTCGTTCCGCACCATCCCCAACGCCGTGATCGTGCCGACGATCCCCGCCCCGATGGCCGCCAACACGCCGATCTGGAGGCTCTGAAAGACCGCGGCCGTGAGCCGTTCGTCCTCGAGCATCGTCGCGTACCACTCGAGGGTGAACCCCTCCATCGGGAACGCGGGCACGCGCGCCTCGGTGAACGAGAGCGCGATGACGATGACGATCGGCGCGTACAGGAAGACGTAGACGCCGCCGGTCAGCAGCCGGAGGAGCCGACCGCCGGTCCGGTCGGAGACGTCGACGCGCTCGAGGAGTGCGTGGATCCCCCTCACGAGGCCTCACCTCCGCCGTAGAGCCCCTCGAGTCCGACGACCCGGTTGAACAGGAACACGATCAGGAGGACGAACGCGGTCACGGCGATGGCCATCGCGCTCCCGAGGCTCCAGTCGAAGTACTGGATGTAGGTGTCGCCGATCACGTTCGCGATCATGATGTGGCTGTCGCCGCCCAACAGCAGCGGGATCACGAAGGCGCCGAACGCGAGCACGAACGAGATCGCGACCCCGGTCGCGGCGCCCGGGATCGACTGCGGAAGCGTGACCTCGTAGAACGCCTGCAGCTTGTTCGCGCCGAGGTTCTTGGCGGCCTCGACGTGTGACTCGTCGATCTTGTCCATCGAGACGTACAGCGGCAAGACCATGTACGGCAGCAGTACGTGCACCAACCCGACCACGATCGCGTTCTGGCTGAACAGCAGCCCCATCGGCTGGTCGACGACCCCGAGGACCTCGATGAAGAGGTAGTTGATGATTCCCTGCTCGCTGAAGATCAGCCGCCAGGCGTACGTCCGGATGACGAGGTTGATCCAGAACGGCAACACGATCAGCAACACGAGCACGTTCTTCCACCGGGTGTCGCTGAACGCGAGCAGGTACGCGACCGGGTACGCCAACGCCAGCGTCGCCAGGGTCGTCTTCACCGAGATGACGAACGAGTCCCAAAAGACCGACGTGTAGAGGTCGTTGTTGATGAACTCGACGTAGTTCCCGACGGTGAACCGGATCGCCTCCTCGGGCGGCGCCTGCTGGAGGACGCTGTAGAACACGATGATGGCGATCGAGACCAGAAACGTCGACAGGACGAGGAGTCCGACCAGCAGCTGTACGGCGGGAACGATCCGCCGGTTCCGGTAGACGTACCCGTTCAACCGGTCGACCGCCGCGAGAACCGACTCGGTGAACCCGCCAGGGATCGAACCGCCGCCGAGCGACGTCATTGTCCCTCCAGCAGGCAGACGTGATCCTCGGCGTTCCAGTACACCAGCACGTCGTCACCCGCCTCGAAGGCAGTCCCGGACTCGCGGCCGGTCGTTTCGACGACGATCTCCTCCCCGTCGGCGTCGACGAGGAACGTGGTCTCCTTGCCCTGGAACGTCTTCGACCGGATCGTTCCCGACACGGCGACGTCGCCGTCCGGCTCCGCTGACGCCATCCGGAGATTCTCCGGCCGGACGGAGAGGGTGACCGCGTCCCCCGCGTCGACGTTGCCGTCCAGCCGATCACCGGACGCGTGTACCGATCCGGCGGGAAGGTCCTCGAGCGCGATGGTCGCCCGCGTTCCGTCCATCGCGTCCACGGTGCCCGCGAGGAGGTTCGACTCCCCGATGAAGTCGGCCACGAAGCGGTTCGTCGGCTCGTGATACACCTCCTCCGGCGTCCCGATCTGCTCGGCGGTGCCGTCGTTCATCACGGCCAACCGGTCGCTCAACGAGAGGGCGACCTCCTGGTCGTGGGTCACGTAGATGGTGGTGATCCCCAGCTCGGTCTGGATCCGCTTGAGCTCGAACTGCATCTGCTTGCGCAGCTTCAGGTCGAGGTTGGAGATCGGCTCGTCCAGCACGAGCACCGAGGGCTCGATGACGAGCGCCCGCGCGAGCGCCACGCGCTGTTGCTGGCCGCCGGACAGCTCCCCGGGTGATCGGTCCTCCATCCCCGGGAGGCCGACGAGCTCGAGGCTGTCGGCGACGCGCTCGGCACGCTCCGCCTCGGGAACGCCCTCCATCTTCAGGCCGAACCCAACGTTCTCGCCCACCGTCTTGTGCGGGAACAGGGCATAGCTCTGGAACACCATTCCGACGTCGCGTTCGTAGGGAGGTCGGTCCGTGACGTCGTCGTCGCCGATCGAAACGGTTCCGTCGGTCGGGCGTTCGAACCCGGCGATCATCCGCAGCGTCGTGGTCTTGCCGCAGCCGCTCGGCCCGAGCAGCGAGAAGAACTCCCCCTCCTCGATCTCGAAGGCCATGTCCTCGACGGCGCGGACGTCGCCGAAGTCCTTGGTCAACTCGGTCACGGTGACCGATCGGGAGTCGGATTCCGTCATCGTTCCACCCGCATCACGGAATCACCCGAGCATAATGCTTGCCGAATACGTCGAGGTTTTGATGGTTCGAAGCGCACGATTGTTGCCTCGGTGAACGGGTCACTGTCGCGTGATCTCCTGGAACCGCTGGGCCCACTCCTGCTGGTTCGGCGCGAAGACGTCCTGGTCCCAGATGTGGATCCGGTCCGGGTACTGGACGTCGGGGATCTCCTGATAGGACTCGGGGGCGTCGCTGAACGCGTTGGCCTGACCGTAGTGGATCTCCTCGGCGAGCCGTCGCGACGGCTCCTCCTGAAGGACGTAATCTAAGAGCAGCTCGGCGGTGTATCGGCGCGGGTCCTCGATCTCGTCGTTGATCGCCCACACGCTCACGTAGCCCGTCGCGCCCTCCTCGGGAAGCGTGTACTCGACGGGAACGCCCTCCTCGTCCCGGAGCGACTGCACCCGACCGACCCAGCAGTTGCCGGCCACCGCGGACTCGTTCGTGTACAGCTCCTCGGCGGTCGCGGCGGAGTCCCACCACTGGTACATGTATTCGTTCTGCTGGCTGACCCGGTCGAAGACGGTGTCGACCGCGTCCCCGCCGCCCTCGAGCGTGTTGAAGTCGATCCCCTCCTCGAGCGCGGCGTTGCCCACCACCGGCGCGGTGAACCCGCTGTAGGTGAGCTGGCCGCTCAGCTCCTCGGTGTACAACTCCGACCAGCTCGTGGGCGCCGAATCGAACGTCTCCGTGTTGTAGGTCAGCCCGTAGGCGCCGTAGGTGTTCGGGACGTGGTGCACCCGGTCGCCGGGATCGTAGGGCACCTCCTCCGGGTGGAACGTTTCGATGGCGTCGTAATGTGGGATGTTCTCGAGCCGGAGCGGCGCGAAGATGTCCTCGTTCACGCCACGGTACAACGCCGGGTCGACCATCAACATCGCGTCGAGGTCGACCTGTCCCGCCCGGATCTGCGAGATGACCTGGTTCGCGTTGCCGTACGGCTGCAGGTCGACGGAGACGCCGTACTCCTCCTCGAAGGGGGTGATGATCGTCTCGTCCATCGCCCGCAGCCACGCGCCGCCGGTGGAGTAGAACGTGATCTCGTCGGCGAGCTCCGGATCACCGGACCCGGTCGTCTCCCCGTTCCCGTCGCCGTTCCCGTTTCCGCCGCCGTTGCCGTTCCCGTCCCCGTTACCGCTGCCGTTGCCGTTTCCACCGCCGCCGAGGCAACCGCTTACGGTGGCTCCGACGGTGACGCCGACGGCCGAGTTCCGGAGGAACCGTCGTCTCGTTGCGTGGCCCTCGCTACCGCGATGTCGATCAGTGTCTGTCATTGGCTGACACTCCCTATTCGTGAGTAATCCATATTAAATTTTTCTACAATATTCGCCGCTACCAGCCGTGTACTTTCGTCGAAGGTCGCGATTCGAGGAGTTCGGTCGTCGAGGAGCCCGGTCGTCGAGGAGCCCGGTCATCGAGGAGTTCGGCCGTCGAGGCGTTCAGCGGTCGAGGAGCGCCGCCCGCCGGCTCTCGTCTCCCGCCGGCACTCAGAACTCGATCCCGCCGCCGTGACCCCCATCGTCGTCCGCGAACCGCGACAGCGAGAAGAACTCGAGGTCGGTCAGCTCCGACCGTCCGTCCTCGATCAGGTCGGTCATCAGCCGACCGATCGCGGGCGCGTGTTTGAATCCGTGCCCGGAGAAGCCGCACGCGAGGTAACAGCCCGCGGGTCCACACTCGTCGAGGATGAAATCGTGGTCCGGCGTGTTGGAGTAGACGCCGCTGTACCGCCCCTGGACCCCGGCGTCCTCGAGTCCGGGAACGTACTCCGAAAGCGTCGCGTGGAGTTCGAGCAGCGTCTCCTGGTCCGGCGTGTTCCGGTAGTCGTCGGGATCGCAGGTCTCGCCGGAGTGGTGCGTCGCGATGAGGGCGCCGCCGCCGAACTCCGAACGTGCGTAGTACCCGCCCGGCAGACCGGCCGTCGGGAGCACGTCCGGATGTCGCTCGAGATACTCCTCGCTCGGGTCCAACAGGATGACGCGCTCGCGCGACGGCGTGATCGGCACGTCGACGTCGAGCTCCGCGGCGAGACGCGGGGTCCACGGTCCGGCGGCCAGAACCGCCGTCTCACATTCGACCGAACCGTCCGTCGTCTCAACCGCCGTGACGGTGTCGTCCTCGACGTCGAATCCCTCGACCGCCACGCCGGTGACGACCGTGCCGCCCGCGTCCTGCACCGCGCGGGCGAACCCGGACGCGACGTCGGTTCCGTCGGAGTAGGCGGCGTCGTCGTCGCTCACCGCGAAGTCGAACTCCTCGAGGTCGAACATCGGGAACTCCCGCTCCATCGCCGCGCCCTCGTATCGGGAAACGGGACGGTCGAGCCGCTCGAGGATCTCCCGGCCGTTCTCGGCGTAGTCGGCGGTCTCCGTTCCCTCCGCCGCGAAGGTGACGCGGCGGTTCCGCTCGAAGGCGATCGGCTCGCCGACCTCCTCCTCGAAGCGGCTGTAGAACCGATAGCTCCAGTCGGCCAATCGCGTGTAGCGCTCCTTCTCGCCGTAGTGTCGTCTGATGATCGCCGAGGAGTCGCCGGTCGATCCGGCGCCGATGGCGTCCTTCTCGAGCAGGGTCACCTCCCTGTCGGCCTCGGTGGTCAGGAAGTAGGCGATGCTCGTGCCGATGACGCCGCCGCCGATGACGACGACGTCGGTCTCCGTGGGTAGCTCGGGGGTCGTGCTCATGCTGTGGATCGCTGGTTCGCGGGTCTCGTTGTTTCGGTCGTCGACGTCGATTCGTCCGGTCACCGCCTCGATCGCGTCACTCCTTGACGATCAGTTCGCGCGGAACGTCGGCCAACACCTCCGCGCCGTCCTCGGTCACGCGGAACGACTCGCTGATTTCGATCCCGTAGTCGTCGAACCAGACGCCGGGGATCATGTGGAACACCATGTTCGGCCGCAGCTCGGTCTCGTCGCCGGGACGGATGCTCACCGATCCCTCCACCCAGGAGGGCGGGTACCCGATCCCCGTCGAGTACCCGATCCGGGATTCCTTCTCGACGGTAGTGCCCGCGATCTCCTCGCGCCAGGCTCGTTCGACCGACTCGGCGGTCACGCCGGGTTCGACGGCGTCCAGGGCCGCCTCCAGGCCGTCGATGATGACGGCGGCCGCGCGTTCGGCTTCGGCGGGCGGCTCGCCGAGGAACATCGTCCGCGTCAGCGGGGAGTGATACCTGTTCACCACGCCGGCGAGCTCGAGGATGACCGGCTCGCCCGCCTCGTACTCCTCGTCGGTCCACGTCAGGTGCGGCGACCCGGTCCCCTCGCCGGCGGGCATCAGGGGCACGATCGCGGGGTAATCGCCGCCGGTCCCGTCCGCGCCGCTGTAGAGAGCCTCGTGAACCGCGGCCGCGGCATCACACTTCCGGACGCCCGGTCCGATCGTCTCGATCCCGACCTCCATCGCCCGCTCGGAGATCGCGGCGGCTCGCTGGTGGTACTCGATCTCGGCTTCGCTTTTGACCATTCGGCAGTAGTTGACCAGCTTCGTCGCGTCCTCGACGGCCGCGCCGGTCGGCAGCGCGGCGGTAAACGCCTGATGGGCGCGAGCGGTGTAGTAGTCCGCGTCCAGTTCGACGCCGATCGTTCCGTCCGCGAGCTCCCACTCATCGAGGCGGTCGACGACGAACTCCATCGGGTGCAGCTCGGAGTCGACGTAGTCGTCGGAGTAAAGCAGGACGTGTTCCCGGTCCAACCACGTCGTCTCGCGGGCGCACGTGAGGTCCTGTTCGCGCCCGATCCAGACCGGCTGGTCCCGGTCGTGCGTGACCGCGAGGATCTGCGGCACATAAAAGGAGTAGGCGTCGTACCCCGAGAGGTAGTAGATGTTCGCCGGATCCGTCACCAGGAGGACGTCGAGCCCGCGATCGCGCATCCGTCGCTTGGCGGCTCGGAGTCGATCACGAAACTCGGACGTACTGAACGGCACTGACGCTGTCGAACCCATACCACCACCTGCGATCACGTTATACATAAGTTCTTTTATTATTTTATTTATACTTGGTCGGCTCGACGCGTGGCCGTCCGACTTCTGACGTCGGTCCCGGTCGCCGCTCCGGTTCAATATACACGAATTTCGTTGTTTTACATACGAAATCAGTGTACGATGTTCGGCTTCGCGACCGCGGTCGAGGAACCGCCGTTCGGGCGGATGTGTCGATCCCTCGGAGCCACGCACACATCGGTCGACGTCTCCCGACGTGGCGTTCGAGATGTGCGAACGAAAAACACGATGATCGTTCACAATATACGTCGTCTCGGATCGATCCGGCGCTTCGTCCCCGACGTGGATCCGATCTTAAAATTCGATTGTGAATGGATTCATTTAACTCTCCTCTTCGTGATTTAACCGTCGGCGTCGAAAGCCGTTCGATCATTGCGAACTTTAATGTGCGTGGGGTGTTGCCATCCCGTATGGACCGAACGCTCGAAACGACGGAGACGTCCTTCGACGTCATCGAGGCGATCCAGGACCTCGAGGGTGCCACCCTCTCCGAGCTCCGCGACCGGATGGACCTTCCGAAGAGCACGCTGTATTACCACCTCAACACGCTCGAACGGCGCGGCTATCTGATCAAGGAGCGTGGCGAGTACAACGTCGGGCTGAAGTTCCTCGTCCACGGCCAGTACGCCAGAACCCGGCGGCCCGAGTTCGAACTGGCGCGGGAGTCGACGTCCCGGCTGGCGAACCAGCTGAACGAGAACGCCGACTTCTCCGTGGAGGAGCACGGCCAGCTGATGGTGATCCACCACGTGGTGGGCGAATCCGCGAAACACGGGTTCCAGCTCGGACAGGCCGAGAACATGCCGACGACCGCGGCCGGAAAGGCCATCCTGGCCGAGTATCCCCGGTCGCGCGTCGAGGAGATCGTCGCCGAGCACGGCTTCGAGGGGACGGATCGGGCGCCGACCTCGGTCGGGGAGCTTCTCGATCGCCTCGAGACGGTCCGCGAGCGCGGGTTCGCGGTCAACGACGAGGAGTGGGTCGAGGGGCTCTGTGCGATGAGCGGGGCGGTGACCCATCCGGACGGATCGGTGCTCGGCGCGTTGAGCGTGATGCTTCCGAGCTTCCGGTTCGACGAGGAGACGATGGAGAGTTACGCGCTGCCGCTCCGGGAGTCGATCGATCGACTCGAGGGACGACTTGAGTCGCAGTATCGGTCCGAATAGATTACAGGGATATATTTGTAATTCTCCGAACGGCCGTCACGGGGGGCGAAAAGCGGTTTACACGGCCCGATGCCGTTCGACGTACATTCCATATCTATGTCCCTTCCATAGAAATATATGTAGTCAGGTACTTATTCGTATGACGTTCACCGTGACGATCGCCGCATAAACGCCGGTCTCGAGGAGACGTCCGTCCGATACGCATTATAAACGCGATCGTCGATATAAACACTATATACCGGGAAAACCGTCTATACTGGCGTATTCGTTTCCATATCTCCTATTTTTACGTCGAAATCATACCGTTCCTCCGGCCGAGGAGGTCAATTACGGAGATCGATCGAAGCCGCTAAACATATTATTTATTGTATACTAATGTATTAGTTATGTCCGGCTCGAAACGTAGAACGGGAGTCGAAGACGCCACCGTCAAACGGTGAACGTCGACCGGAACGTTACTCCTCGAGGATCGCGTCGACGAGCGTCTCGTGGTCGAAGTCGTTGATCGGGTGGCTCTCGTTTTTGACCGTCGTGATCACGAACTTGGAGCTCGTGCGCCGGATCTCGTCGATCGACTCGTAGGACTCCACGAGGTCCTCGACCATCCGTCGGTCGGTGACGTGTGCGATGACGATGAAGTCGGTGTCGCCCATCGTGAAGTACACCTGGTTGACGCCCTCGATCTCGCCGATCCGCTCGCCGACTGACTCGTGGTAGCCCTCCTCGTATTCGGCGTACACCTCGCTTATCAGCACGATGGACAGCCCCACCTTCGACAGGTCCATCTCGTAGAGGTCGTTCCGGATGACGCCCTTCTCGCGGAGCTGCTCGATCCGGTAGTGGACGGTCGATTTGGGGATCCCGGTGTGTTCGTGGATCCGCTCCGGGCTGTTGATCCGTTCCGAGGCGATCGTCTCGAGGATGCGTAGGTCTTTTTCGTCCATGGTGATGTGGCAGGCTCGAACGCGGATCGAACCCGGCGGACCGGCGGTCGTGTCGCTCGGATTCGAACCACGTTCAGTTATCCTGCCTTACTTCGACTTATGTATTAATTCTTTCCCATCGCCACGTATTCTCCGGTACTTTGCTCCCTCCCGATCGCCGTTTCCGCCGCGACACGTGCGTCACCGTGTGACTGTTTGATCACTCTCGCCGGTTATTACACGCTTACCGTTGTAAGTTCATTCCATTCCGCCCGACAGATGAATAAAAGTTCAAAATATCCTCGTACTCGATACGTCGTCCCGATTTATCTCCCTCTCTTGGATAGAAATTCAGGACTCCGACGTGCCCGGACGGAATCGATCCGGGATCGTGGATCCGCTGCCGCTCAACGGCCGCCGGTCACGCGAGCGTCGGCCAGAACTCCGCGTGGTGGTCGACGGCGTCCGCCACGGCGCGACGCGCGGAGTCGACGTCCTCGTCGATCCAGGCGAGCGGGTCCGCCACGTCGGAGTCGATCCCGAGCGCGCCCTCGAGCACGCCGAGGGTCGCGTACGCGAGGTGGCTCACCTGATAGCCGCCCTCCTGGACGATCGCCAGGTTCCCGCCGGCGTGTGCGTCCGCGAGCGCGGCGATCCGCGCGCCGAGGGTCTCGAACCCGGCCTTGGTGACGACGTTCCGCCCGAGCGGGTCGACCGTTCCCGGGTCCTGGCCGGCGCTGACGAGCAGCAGGTCGGGGTCGTACGCCTCGAGGACGGGGGCGACGATCCGGTCGAGAACGAGTTCGTATCCCTCGTCGCCGGTGCCGGGCGGCAGCGGCACGTTCACGTTGTATCCAGTTCCGTCGCCGGTGCCGACCTCGTCGAGGTTCCCCGTCTGCGGGTGATGCTCGGGGTCCCACGACCGGTGGTCGTTGTGGATCCCGACCACGCAGACGTCCTCGCGGTCGTAGAAACACTCCTGGGTCCCGTTGCCGTGGTGGACGTCCCAGTCGACGACCGCCACCCGGTCGACGTCGCGCGTGGCCAGCACGTGGTCGGCCGCGACGGCGACGTTGTTGAGATAGCAGAACCCGTCGGCCCGGTCGGGCTGGGCGTGGTGCCCGCTCGGCCGCACCAGGGCGTACGGGACGTCGTCGTCCGGCGTCGAGAGGGCGTGCTCGGCGGCGCTGCGGGCGGCGCCCGCCGCGTGGCGCGCGGCCCGGTAGGTGTGTTCGTTCGCGCCAGTCTCGGCGGTGAGCCGGCCGCCGCCCTGCTCGCAGAACGCCCGCAGTTCCTCGAGATAGGACGGCTCGTGCGTTCGCGTGAGCTGGTCGCGGGTCGCCGGGTCGGGCTCGACCCACTCGATCCGGTCGGGGATCTCCGTCCGGAGGATCCGGTTCACGTTCCGCATCCGCTCGGGCCGGTCGGGGTGCGGCTCGCGGTAGGCGAGACGCCCCGTCCACTCGGCCTCGTTTTCGCCGGCGGGGTGGTCGTGTGCGAGGAAGCTGTCGTGCCAGAACGCGGTCGCGGTGCGCATCATTTCGGCGGCACGGCCGGCGGTTTCCTCAATCTTTCGGCCGGCGGGCCGGCGGGATCCCCGACCACTTCGATCCTCGGATTATGAGGTATCGATGAGGTCGAAGGACGTCCCGGCGTCCGCGTCCGTGGCCGCCTCGTAGGTGACGCGTGCGGCGGCGACGTCCTGGATCGCCAGGCCGGTGGAGTCGAAGACCGTGATCCCGTCGTCGTCGGTTCGGCCGGCTTTCTTGCCGGCGACGATCTCGCCGATCTCCGCGTAGATGTGGGGATCCGCGATCTCCCCACGCCCGTACGGGACGTTGATCTCTCCCGAGTGAGTGGTCTGATCGTGGTCGTCGATCGTCAGCTTCGCGGCCTCCAGTACCGCGGTCTCGAGCTCCTGCTTGCCCTCGGCGTCGGCGCCCATCGCGTTGATGTGGGTGTGCTCGCCCACGTCATCGAGGCTCACGATCGGGTCGCGGACGGGCGTGACCGTCGAGAGGACGTCGCAGGAGGCGGCCTCGGCGATCGACCCCTCGCGGACGTCGAACTCCCCGGAGAAGTGGTCGATGAAGCGCCGGACGCGCTCGTCGTCGAGGTCGCTGACGACGATCTCCGTGATCGGTCGCACCTCGGCGATCGCCTCGACCTGCGTGTACGACTGGATGCCCGCCCCCACGATCCCCAGCGTCGACGCGTCCTCGACCGCCAGGTGGTCGGTCGCGACCGCCGCCGCGGCGCCGGTGCGCTGCATCGTCAGCGCCGTCCCGTCCATGATCGACAGCGGGAGCGCCGTCTCCGGGTCCGAGTAGATCATCGTCCCCATCACGGTGGGGAGGTCGTGCTTCTCGGGATTGTCCGGGTGGACGTTGACCCACTTGATCCCGGCGGCGTCCCAGTCGCCGGCGTCCATGTACGCCGGCATCGATCGGAAGTCGCCGTTGTATCGCTCCAGCTCGACGTAGGACTTGGCCGGCATCTGGACGCTGCCGCGCTCGTAGGCCGCGAAGGCTTCCTCGACGGCGGGGATGACGTCGGTCATCCGGGCATACGTTTCGACGTCCTCGCTGGACAGCAACAGGACTGACATACCACCGGGTCTCGGGTCTAGGATAATAAAACCAATTATTTCGGAAACGTTGGCTCCCGTTTCATCGACGATCGTCTCGTTAGATCCTATCCGACTACACCGGCAGCGGATCCGCGATTGCCCGCCCGGCCGCCGCCCGACCGTCGCCCTGCCGCCGCCCGATGTCAGTTGGTTCGGTGGTGGACGCTGACGATCAACCCGATGCCGAACTGAACGAGGCCGGATCGCGCGCTGGCGGTCGGTTCACGCCGTCACGACGCCGTTCCGCGACCGACGGCACAACTAATATATAGTATGACCGTGAAGGATTTACTCGGATGAGCTCCGATCAAACCGCACGACAGTTGGCTAACGATCCAGATTGGATCCCCCACTGGTACGATCCGGACGGCGACAGCGCCCCGATAACCGACGGCGAGGGCGCGCGCATCATCGACGACGAGGGCGAGTCGTACCTCGACTTCATCGCGTCGCTCTACTGCGTCAACGCCGGCCACGACAACCAGGCGATCATCGACGCGGTCAAAGAGCAGCTCGACCACATCCCGTACGTCTCCTCGGGCAAGGAGAACGACACGCGGACGGAGCTTGCACGCCGGCTGGCCGAGGTCTCCCCGGATCCGCTCACCGACGTCGTCTTCTCGGTGTCGGGCAGCGAGGCGAACGAGCTGGCCGTCCAGTACGCCCGCGAGTACCGCGACGCCCCGAAGGTCCTGACCCGATGGCAGTCCTACCACGGCAGCACCTACGGGACCGCCGCGCTGACCGCCGACCCGAGCACGCGGAACAACGTCAGCTCCCACGCCGCCGTGACCGGCTCCGGCAAGTTCCTGCCGCCCCTCCCGTCGGTGTTCGACGCCGAGGGGGAGGAGCTCGCCGAGCAGGCGGCCAACCACGTGGAGTACGTGATCCGCAACGAGGGTCCCGACTCCGTGGCCGCCATCCTGATGGAGCCGGTGGCCGGATCCAGCGGCGCCTACCCCGCCCCGGAGGGGTACTTCGAGCGCCTGCGGGAGATCTGTGATAAGTACGGGATCCTGCTCATCGCCGACGAGGTGATCGCGGGGTTCGGTCGCTGCGGCGAGATGTTCGCGATGCAGGACGAGGGCGTCGACCCGGACATGATCTCGTTCGCGAAGGGCGTGACGAGCGCGTACGTCCCGCTCGCCGGCGTCCTGATGCGGAAGGACATCGCCGACGAGATCCGCGAGGACGGCACCGAGGTCGGGCAGACCTTCGCGGGGCACCCGCTGGGCTGTGCCGCCGGGCTCGCCGCGATCGACGAGTACGAGAGCCACCTCATCGAAAACGGTCGGGAGATGTCCGAACTGCTGGAGGAGGGCCTCCACGACCTCGTGGACCGGTACGACGAGATCTCACACGTCCACGGCAAGGGGCTCCTGTGGGGCATCGTGGTGGAGAACCCCGAGACCGGCGAGGAGTTCGCGAACTCCTGGGTCGACGGCGGCGACGTCGACAACCCCGTCAGCGAGGTCGTCGGCGAGGCCAAGGATCGCGGCGTCCTCGTGGGGCTCGGACGGCCGGATTACCAGATCACGCTCTCCCCGCCGCTGTGCATCGACGAGGACGACGTCCAGGAGGCGCTCGACGCGCTCGACGAGTCGTTCGCCGCCGTCTTCGAATAGTTGGTCGCCGTCTTCGAGTAATTCGCCGCCGTCTTCGAATAGTTGGTCGCCGTCTTCGAGTAATTCGCCGCCGTCTTCGAATAGTTGGTCGCCGTCTTCGAATAGTTCGCCGCTGCCTGCGAGCAATCCGGCCGACTTGACCTCGTTTTCCCGCTACGGTTCGCAGTACGCCGCGAAGTTCTCCAGCACCGCCGTCGCGTTACACTCCGCGAAGGTGTGGTCGCCGTCGGACCAGTCGCTGGGCCGGTCGCGCACGCGCTCGGTGAACTCCGGATGGAACTGGACGGTCCAGACCGGCGCGTCGACGTGTCGGGTGCAGAAGTAGTCGTTGTACTCGGTCTCGGCGATCGGCTCCATCCCCTCGCCGGGCTCGACGACGAGGTCGGAGTGGAGGACCGGAACGACCGGATTCACGCCCGCCAGGATCGTGTCGTCCGCGTCGAGCGTGCGCATCTCGACGAAGGTCGCCCGCCGGCGGTCCTCGATCACGTCGCCGCCGAGCGCGTAGTTGACCAGCTGGTGGCCGAAACAGACGCCCAAAAGCGGGATCGATTCCTCGAGACAGCGCCGCACGAGCTCCATCTGCGTCTCGAACCAGGGGTAGCCGTCCTCGTAGACGCTCGCGGTGCTGCCGCTCACGATCACGCCGTCGAACGCCGAGAGCGGGGGCGTCTCGGGGTCCTCGGCGTAGACGTGGTACTCGCTGTCGGGCGTGAACTCGGCGATCTCCGGGCCGAGATACCGATACTCCGGGTTCACTTCGTCGTCGAGGACGAGGATCATCGACCGAACCTCTCATCCGGAGAAAGATAAATTATTGTACCTCGACCGCAACCCACATCCAGACGGTGGCAGACACCCAATGAGACGATCTACCATACAGCGAACGATCCGCGAGGAACCCGACCACCGGGGGGCGATGCTCGAATGAGCGACGCGGCAGACCGGATGGTCGAGACGATCGAGGACCCGGCGATCGACCACGTCTTCGTCGAGTTCGCGGACATCAACGGGATCTCCCGGTCGAAGCAGCTCACCGCGGACGCCTTCCTCGAGAAGTGGGCGGACGGACTCGCGATGAACCTCGTGCTGCTGGCCCAGACGCCGCGCAACCACGTCCCGGAGGGATCCGGACTCGGCGCCGAGATCGGACACGCCGACGGCACCGTTCACCCGATCCCGGAGACGACGATGCGGCTCCCCTGGCGCGAGAACGCCGTCCGGGTCCTGTGCACGTTCTTCCACGAGGACGAGCGATTGGCGTGCTCGCCGCGGGCGGTCCTCGAGTCGGTGCTTGCGGCCAACGACTTCGGGTTCGACTTCTATGCTGGCAGCGAGCTGGAGTTCTACCTCCTCGAGGAGGGCCCCGGCGGCGAGTACCTCTCCGCGACGGACGACAACCACGAGTGCGTCTCGTGGGCGACCGAGGAGGTCGCCGACTTCTACGACCGGCTCGTCGAGTGGGCCGACGGCTACGGGATCGACCTCACCGCGCTTCACCACGAGCACGGAGCCGGCCAGCTCGAGGTGCTGTTCGACTACGGCCGCCCGCTCGCGCAGGCGGACACGACCTTCGACTTCAAGCGGCTCGTCAAGCAGGTCGGTCGCAGCTTCGACCAGTGGCCGACGTTCATGGCCAAGCCCTTCGCCGACCGGTCGGGCAGCGGCTACCACCTCCACGTGAGCGCGTTCGACGACGCGGAGAACGTCTTCGCGGCCGACGCGAGTGACGCGGACGGAACCCTCTCCGAGCGCGGTCGGCACTTCGTCGGCGGGCTGATGGAACACGCCGACGCGCTGGCCGCGCTCGGGACGCCGAGCATCAACGGCTTCAAGCGGTTCGAGCCGAACTCGTTCGCGCCCTACACCGCCTCCTGGGGGTACGACAACCGGATGACCGCGGTCCGCGTTCCGCCGGGAGTCGTCCGGCCGGAGAACCGGATCGCCAGCGCCGACGCCAACCCCTACCTCGTCATCGCGGGGACGATCGCCGCGGGCCTCGACGGACTGCGGCGCGAGCTGGAGCCCCCGGCGCCGACCGAGGGCGACCCGACCGGCGACCGGCCGGAGCTCCCGCGCTCGCCGGAGGTCGCGCTGCGGGCGCTGGAAACCGACGACGCGATGGTCGATCTGCTCGGCGAGGACGTCGTCCGCGTCTATGCGGCCTCCAAACGGCGCGAACTGCAGGCCTTTCGGGACCACGTCACCGACTGGGAGCGCGACCAGTACGTGAAGACGGTCTAGGGATCCCTTCGGCGCACGGGAAACATTCAGTATGGTTCCTTTCGTTGGAACGCGTAGAGAAGACTCATGACGGATGCAGCCACCCTGTTAGAGCCATTTGTCGTACAACCCCCGACTCTGAATGAACGGCGGGCGGCACGGATCGCCGAGCGTGAGTTCGGGAAGCCGGGAACCGCGACCGAACTCGGCGGGGAACGGGACCAGAACTTTCGGATCGACGCCGCCGACGGCGAGGCGTACGTCCTGAAGGTCTCCAGCCCGGCGGATGACGAGGCATCGCTCGATCTACAGACCGAGGCGCTGCGTCACATCCGACGGACCGATCCCGACCTCCCGGTGATGGAGCCCGTGTCGACGATCGATGGGTCACCGTGGACGACCGTCGAGGACGGCGAGACGTATCACGTGCGGTTGTTCACCCACGTTCCGGGGCGCCCCGTTCCGGGCCAGGACCTCGACGCGGAGGCCCTACAGGAATACGGGGCGATGGTGGCGCGGCTCGGGAGGGCACTCCGCGGCTTCTTCCATCCCGACGCCGACTACGACATCCTGTGGGATCTGCAGCACGTCCCCGAGCTTCGGTCGCTGCTTGACAGCATCACTGACGCCGAGCGACGCGAGCTCGCCGAGCGCATCCTCGATCGGTTCGAGAACCGGGTGGACCCGGGCTTCGACTCGCTCCGTGCGCAGGTGATCCACAACGACCTCACGCTCGACAACGTCCTTCTGGACGACGCCGATCGCGTCAGCGGCATCGTGGACTTCGGCGACCTCACCCACACGGCCCTCGTGAGCGACCTGGTGATGGCGGTCGCGAGCGTGATGTACCGCCGTGACGACCCGATCGAGGCGGCCCGGGAAGTGATCCGCGGGTACGTCGGCGTCACGCCGCTCGAGGACGAGGAGGCGGAATTGCTGGCGGATCTCGTCGCGGCACGGCACCTCACCTGGGGCGTCACCGTCGCGTGGCGGCTCGAGGAGCACCCCGAGAAGACGGACGCCCACAGCGTCGACGGCGTCGACGACGGATGGGACCTCCTGCGGTCGCTCGATGAACGGGGGCTGGACGCCGTCAATCGCCGGCTCCGAACCGCCGCAAAATCCGGACTCGCCCCGTATTCCCGACGGAACACGTCGGAGTTACTGTCTCGACGACGGGACGTGCTCGGATCGTCGCCGCTCTCGTATGACGATCCCGTTCACTTCGTCGACGGCGATGGGGTGTGGTTGTCCGACCCGGCCGGGCGACGCTACCTCGACGCGTACAACAACGTTCCCGTCGTCGGTCACGCGAACCCGGCCGTGGCGAACGCCATCGCGGGACAGGCACACACGCTCGCCACCAACACGCGGTACCTCCACGAAGCGCCGGTGGAGCTGGCCGAACGGATCCTGGCGACGATGCCCGACGAGCTGGACCGCGTCCTGTTCGTCAACTCCGGCAGCGAGGCGACCGACACAGCGTGGCGACTGGCCACGGCCGCGACCGGAAACGAGGGCGCGGTCGTCTCGGAGCACGCGTATCACGGGATCACGGAGGCGACGACCGCACAGTCCCCGACGATCTGGCCCGAGGGGATGGATCCGGACCACGTCGAGACCGTCGCGCCCCCGATCGACGATGCGCACCACGGGGACCGAACGGCCGCGGATCCGGTCCAGGGGATGACCGAATCACTGGCGGCCCTCGAGGAACGGGGGACTGACGCCGCGGCGTGGACGTTCGATCCGCTGTTCACGAGCGACGGGATCTACCCGCCCGACGTGGAGCGACTGACGTCGATGGTCGATCGCGTTCGCGAGGCGGGGGGACTCGTCATCGCGGACGAGGTGCAGTCCGGGTTCGGCCGCTCCGGGGAGTCCCTCTGGGGCTTCCGGAACGCGGACATCATCCCCGACGTCGTCACGCTCGGCAAACCGATGGGCAACGGGCATCCCGTCGCCGCCGTCGTGACGCGGTCGGAGATCGCCTCGACCCTGTACGACCGGACCGGCTTTTTCAGCACGTTCGGCGGGAACCCCGTCTCCTGTGCGGCCGCGCTGGCGGTGCTGGACGAGATCGAGGAGAACGACCTGCTGGATCACGTCGTCGACGTCGGCGCCTACCTGGAGGACGGGCTCGCGGAACTGGCTGCGGAACACGACCTCATCGGTGACGTTCGTCGGAGCGGACTGATGATCGGCGTGGAGCTCGTTCGGGATCGCGGGACGTGGGAGCCGGCGACGAGCGAGACGACCGCCGTCGTCAACGGACTCCGGAAGCGCCGCGTGCTCATCGGGTCGACCGGCGCGGACGGGAACGTGTTGAAGATCCGGCCGCCGTTGGTGTTCGAACGGACCCACGCGGATCGTCTCGTGACGGCGTTGGACGACGTCCTCTCGGATCTCACGCGTCACGGCTGAAAGCGTCGGTTCGAGCGAGCGATTCAAAAGATCGACTTGAGCGGGCGGTTTTCGCGATCGGTTCGACCGCGCCAGCCGGCGTGTACGTGTGGGGAGACGATGTGTGAGCAGGTCGCGTCAGGCGACGTGTGGAACAAACGTCGACCGCGTCGTCGAAACGAACGGCGTTGGAAACGAGGGCGATCCTATCGCTGGCGGAGCAGTTCGCTGATCACGATGAGCGAGATGCTGAACAGCAGGACCATCGCGCTGATCGCGTTGATCACGGGGTCGGTTCCGTGCTGGACCTTCGACCAGATGTAGATCGGGAGCGTGTTCTCCACGCCGCTCGTAAAGAAGGCGATCAGGAAGTCGTCGAACGAGAGCGTGAACGCGAACAGCGCGCCGCTGATGATCCCGGGCATCAGGATGGGCAGGGTGACCCGGCGGTAGGTCTGCCACTTGCTCGCGCCCAGGTCGCGGGCGGCCTCCTCGAGCTCGGGATCGAACCCGCGCAGACGCGCGCTCACGGTGATGAGCACGAACGGAGTCACGAAGACGAGCTGGCCGAGCATCACGGTGCGCAGGGACGTGTTGAACCCGATCATATTGAACCAGAGCAGCAACGCGATCCCGAGGATGAGTCCGGGGATCGTCATCGGCGCGATGACGAGCGCGCGGAACAGTCCCTTCCGGCGGAAGCTCCCGCGGACCAAGGCGATCGCCCCGAGCGTGCCGAGGATCGTCGCGCCGGTGGTGACGAACGCGCCCACGTAGAGGCTGTTGAGCGTGGACTGGATGAGCCGGTCGTCGTTGACCATCTGGACGTACCACTGCATCGTGAACCCGTCCCAGGGGAACCCGGAGAAGGTCCCCTGCTCGAAGGAGAAGAGGATCAGGACGGCGATCGGCGCGTACAGGAACCCGAAGACGAGGATCGCCCAGACGGGCATCCAGTATCCACTGACGGCGTTCAACACCGTATTCATCGGCGACTGGCCCGCGGACTCCTCGGCGGCGCTCCCGTCGGAAGTGGCGGCGTCGACGCTCATCGTTAGAACATCTCCTCTATGTCGGTGTAGCCCATCAGACTCCACAGCACGCCGCCGACGATCAACATCAGAACGCTGCCGAGGGCGGCCCCCAGCGGCCAGTCGCTACCGATGCCGAAGGCGTACGCGATGCGGGTCCCGACGAACAGCTCGCCGCCGCCGATCATCGCGGGCACGATGTAGGCGCCCATGCTGAAGATGAACACGAAGATGATTCCGCCGACCAACCCGGGGATCGAAAGGGGGAGAACGATCCGCTTGAACACCTCGCGTCGGCTCGCCCCCAGGTCGTAGGCGGCCTCGATCAGCGACTCGTCGAGCTTCTCGAGGCTCGTGTACAGCGGGAGGATCATGAAGGGCAACCAGAGGTAGGTCAATCCGAGCCAGATCGAGAACTTGGTGTTCAGGAGCCAGCCGATCGGCTCGGAGATGAGCCCGAGGGAGACCAACAGCCCGTTGAGCACGCCCTCCGTGCCGAGGATGATCTGCCAGCCGTACACGCGCACGATGTAGTTCGTCCAGAAGGGAATCATCACGAGCACGAGCAGGACGTTCTTGTACTTCCCGCCGAACCGGGCGATGTAGTAGGCGAACGGGTAGGCGACGACGACCGCCGTCGTGGTCGTCACCAGCGCGATCAGCGTCGTGTTGATGAACGCCACCCGGTTGGCCGCCCTCGTGTACACCGCGGTGTAGTTACTGAGGGTGAAATCCAGCGTTACCGCGAGGCTTTCCATCCCGGTCGTGGCGATGTAGAACATGATCGCCACGGGAGCCAGGAAGAACAAAACCTCGAGAAGGAGGATGGGCCCGCCGGTCACGAGGAAGCTGTTCGACTCGCGGACGCGATCGAGTATGGTTCGAAGTATGGTATCTGTTCTACTGTGAGTCTCCACCATACTCCCTGTTGATCGAACTCAGTCCAATATATCTTCCGATCGCGAAAGCGATATCGCGGGCGGAACGTTCACGAAACCGGCCCCCCACGCAGGAATCGAGGCGCGTCGAACCGCCATCCGTATCGAACTAAAATCCAAGAATGAACCGGTGAGTTGGACTCGATGGAAGAAAACCCACTCATTGATGAACTATTAGGAAAGATTTATATACGAGAGCACGACATGCTACTATAGACTCACGATGACTTCCCACACACCCGAATCGAGCGACACGTCCGAACGACCGATGGATGCGTCCGGCCGATCGATGGCCTCACGGCGTCGGTTCATCCAGGCGACGGGCGCGGTCGGCACCGCGGCGGTGGCCGGCTGTCTCGGCGGCGGCACGACCGAACTGAACGTCCTCACCTGGGAGGGATACGGAACGGACGCGATCGTTGATACGTTCGAATCCGAGCACGACGCGACGGTCAACATCAGTCTCCTTTCGAGCGACCCCGAGGGGTTGAACATCCTCGAGAGCGGCGGGACGGAGGATTACGACCTGCTCACGCTCAACAACACGTGGGCGGCGCGCCACGCGGAGGCGGGGACGATCGAGCCGCTGTCGCCGGACGACTTCCCGGCGATGGAGAACTTCCTGAGCGAGTTCCAGTGGCCGTTCAGCTCCTTCGAGTACGACGACGAGATGTACGCGCTGCCCACGCGGTGGGGCTGGGACACGCTGACGGTCAACACGAACCAGGTCGAGGAGGGCCATTACGACTCCTACGAGGTGCTCTGGACGGGCGGTCCCGACGGACAGTACACCGACCGGATGGGGATTATGGACTGGCCGACCTGGAACATCCCGAAGATCGCCCAGACGCTCGGCTACCCGCCGTTCGAGCAGACCGACGAGCAGCTGGACGACGTCTTCGACCACCTGGTGCAGATGTTCGACCAGTTCACCGCGATCTACAGCGGAACCAGCGCCATCCGCCAGGCGTTCCTCCAGGAGGACATCGTCATCTCCCCGGTCGGCAACTTCACGATGTCGGAGCTGCGCGCGGAGGGCAACGACTGGGTCAACGTCGTGCTGCCCGAGCAGGGCGGCATGCAGTGGACCGAGGGAATGTGTCTGGTGAAGGACCCGAGCGACCGCGAGCTCGCGATCGAGTTCATGAACACCGTCATTTCGCCGGAGGGCCAGCGCAGCATCGCCTGGGAGCCCGCGGCGAAGAGCCCGCCGGTCAACACGGAGTCGTTCGACCTCTTCAGCGCCGACGAACAGGAGGCGCTGATGTTCACCGAGGAGGGCTTCAGCGCGGCCGAGGAGATCGCCAACCGGACCACGCCCTACGAGTTCTCCCCCATGACCGACCAGTGGACGGATATGTGGGAGGAAGCGAAGGCCGAAAGCAGCATCTAAGCGCCCACGTCAGCCTTCAACACCCGGGTGTTCATTACCCGGGAGTTCATTATGAGCACCAAAATGGATACACACGACCCCGAGGAATCGGCCGACACGGACCACGACGAGGCGACGGACGGGACGGCCCCGGCCACGGACGGCGCCGCGGCGACGTCGACGCGCGGTGCCGTACAGCTGGATGAGCTCAGAAAGGAGTTCGACGACGTCGTCGCGGTCGACGGCGTGAACCTCGAGATCGAGGCCGGCGAGTTCCTCACCCTGCTTGGCCCGTCCGGCTGCGGGAAGTCGACGACGCTGCGAATGATAAGCGGGCTGGAGACGCCGACCGACGGGACGGTGTCGATAAGCGGCGAGGACGTCACGAACCTGCCCGCCAACGCGCGCAACACCAGTATGGTGTTCCAGGAGTGGGCGCTGTTCCCGCACATGACCGTCGAGGAGAACATCTCCTTCGGCCTCGAGATGGACGGCGTTCCCGAGGGCGAGCGCGAGGAGCGCGTCACGGAGGCGCTGGAGATGGTCGAGCTGCCGGGCTATCACGAGCGCCCGGCGACCGAACTGTCCGGCGGCCAGAAACAGCGCGTCGCGATGGCGCGCGCGATCGTCCGCGAGCCGGACGTTCTCCTGCTCGACGAGCCGCTCGCGAGCCTCGACCGGAAGCTCCGCCAGCACATGCAGGTCGAGCTCAAGGAGATCCAGGAGCAGCTGGGGATCACGTTCATCTACGTGACCCACGACCAGGAGGAGGCGCTGACGATGTCCGACCGGATCGCCGTGATGAACGACGGACGGATCGAGCAGGTCGGCCCGACCGACTCGCTGTACAAGTCGCCGGAGACGCAGTTCGTCGCCACGTTCATCGGCGAGACGAACCTGTTCGAGGGGACGATCGACGGCGACGGCGCCACCCTCGAGACCGACGACGGACCGGACGTCGCCATCGGCGAGTATCCCGACCACGCGGGCCGATCCGTCGGGGTCTCGGTCCGGCCCGAGGAGGTCGTTCTCACGCCGCCCGGCGAGAGCCGCGGCTACGCCAACGAGTGGGCCGGCACCGTCACCGACGCCATTTATAAGGGGTCGCTGAAGGTGTACCAGGTCGACGTCGACGGCCACGCCTTCCAGGTCGAACGGCAGGTCAACGAGGAGGTCGACGAGTTCGAGGCCGGCGACGACGTCACGGTGAGCTTCCCGGTCGGCGCCTGCGAAGTCATCCTCGAATGACGTCCTCCCCGGCGTGAACGCCGGGACTCTCTCGCTGTTTTAGGACCGTGGTTTCGGATCGACGTCGAAGAAGTCGACCGCATTACGGCGTAAGACGCGCTCGTGGCTTCGTGGGAACGCCGCTCGCGTGTCGTCGATCAGCTCGGCGACCGGTAGTGAACGCGGGTACGTTGGGTAGTCGGTTCCGAACATGATTCGATCCGTGTAGTCGCGAAGCCGATCCATCGGCAGTTCTCCCTCGCGGACGCCGATCAGATCGTGCACCCGGTCCCCGACCGCGACGGCGGTATCGAACATCACGTTCTCGTACCGGTCCGCGAGGTCGAGGAAGGCGTCGGTTTCGAACAGCCCCAGATGGGGCACACAGAGGCGAAGGGAGGGGAACCGCTCGAGAACGTCCGCCGTCGCGGCCGGTCCCACGAGGTCGGAATCACGATAGAACGGATGCGAGGAGGCGTGGATAACGACGGGGAGTTCGCGTTCAACCGCCAGTTCGCATACCGGATCGAGTCGTCGGTCCGACGGGGGGAACTCCTGGACGGGGCAGTGGAGTTTCACCCCGGTGAGACCGGCGTTCAATCCGTCCCGAACCACGGACTCGGGGTCGTCATCGGCCGCATGGACGGTGGCGAGTCCGACGACGTGGTCGAGCGGCTCGATCCGTTCGGCAACCAGCCGGTTCATTGAACGCGCAACGCCGGGTTCGTGTGCGTATGGAAAGCAGACGGCTCCGGCAAACGCGTCCACGTAGTCACGGATCTCCTCACCCGTCACGTCCGGGACCGACCACCCGACTTCCCGTTGAAACCACTCGTGGACGGCCGAAAGGACGCGATCGGGAAGCAGATGAACGTGTGCATCCACGACCGGAGAGACGTCTTGTGGTGGGTGATCGGATGACTGCATCGCTTCGTCGTAGAATCGGTGGCGTCGTTTAAGATCCTTTCCGTTGATCGATCTGCGTCGTCGACGTCGGCGCCCGGAGTCGACGCCGATGTCCGGAGTCGACGCCGCGGTCCGGAGCCGAGTCCGGGTCCCGGAAGCCGACGTCAGTGATTGGGAGCCGGACTCAGTCGTCCTCCCCCGGCGCGATCGGGTCGTACCGGTCGAGGACCTCCTGCCGGCTCTCGAGGTCGAGGGATTCGCCGTCGTATTCGGCCACCTCGGCGAACAGTTCGTCGACGTACTCCACGTCGCTGCCGACGTACGCGCCGATCACGTAGACGGCGACGTTCAGCGGCAGGCCGATGATCGCGCCGGTGAAGCCGGCCAGTTCGGCGATCGGGCCGCCGACGCTGGGCGCGAGCAGGAAGTTGATGCCGTAGGTGGTGGTGAGTCCGACCACGATCCCGGCCAGCGCGGCGGTCGCGTTCCCGCGCTTCCAGACGAGTCCGAGCGCGATCGGCGGGAACAGGTGGACGATCCCCTCGTAGGTCCAGATGGCGATCCGGGCCAAAAGCGGGAGGTCGAGCGTCGCCAGGTAGTAGGCCGCGAGAACCCAGGCGACGATGACGACTCGGGAGATGTTGACGGCCTTCCCCGTCGAGATGTCGGGTTTGAGCTCCTTGACGATGTTCCAGGAGGTGACCACGCCGAGGGTGGCGAGCTGGGAGTCGATGCTCGACATCCCGGCGGCCAGCACGATGACGCCGACGCCGGCCAAAAGCAGGGGCCCGCCGGCCGCCTCCGCCATCACGAAGAACGCGCTCTGGCCGGCCTCCGCGGCCTCGGGGACGAGCCCGACGCCCAACCCGAGCACGAGAACCATGAAGGAGGTGATGGTGACGAGGATGGGTGCGCCGACCGCGACCTTCTTGACCTCCGTGACGTCCTTCGCGAGGAAGATCCGGTTGAAGATCTCGAGCCAGGCGTACCCGCCGATCGTCCCGGTGAGGATGATCGACGCCCAGTAGCCCGTCGATCCCTGCACGGTGAGCAGTTCGGGCTGTTGGGTGGCGACCTGGTCGAGCAGGGGTCCGAAGCCGCCGAAGAGGTTGGTCGAGATCCACGCCAGCGCGATGAAGACGATCACCGTCGAGATGATCCCCTGCACGAAGTCGGTGACGACGACGCTGCGCATCCCGGAGAACACGATGTATCCGAGGACGACGGCGGTGATGATCCCCATCCCGACGTCGAACGGGACGGTGCCGTTCGTCGCCTCGTACATCAACATCCCGAAGGTCTTGATCGACAGGACCTGCCAGGGCGCGCCGATGACGATCGCGCCGATCGCGACGAGGACCGCCAGCGTCGGCGAGTCGAACCGGAGCCGGATGAAATCCGGCATATTGTAGAGGTCGTGGAGTTTTCCCCACTTCCAGATCCGGGGCGCGATCGCGTAGTAGACCACCAGCCCGGCGATCGTGTACAGGACGATGTAGAAGGCGATGGCGCCGCTCGTGCCCGCCATCGCGAACCAGCTCGTGTAGAAGCTCGCGATGATCCACGTCGCGAGGACGGTGAACAGCATCATCCACCACGGATACGAGCGCCCGGCGACCGCGTACTCCTCCATCGTCTGGTCCCGAAGCCGGCCGTACACGAGCACGACCGCCGCCAGGAGCGCCAGATACGCGAACAGCAGGACCGCCGGGAGGACGTCCGAGATCGCCATTAGACGAGCTCACCCCGAATCGATTCGACCCAGTAGAGCGCCGCGAGCCCGGCCGCTATCAGGACGCTCACGATGAACACCCAGAACAGGACGAACGAGAGGCCGAACACGAACGGCTCCATCCGGTTGAAAAAGCCGAACAACGGCGGCATCACCGTCGCGAACAGCCCGACGAAGTAGAGTCCGAAGGCGAAGACCACGGTTCGGCGATCGAGCCCGGTGATGAACCCGGTTATCGGTCCGTTCGACGTGTTGCGTGTCGTTGACATACTTCGGAACGTTCGATCCGAAAGCAGGTATATAAATCTGTTTGATAGTTGAACAGGAAACAACCTGTGGACGTAACTCGGCGTGTCTGACGAATGTATCGAACCGTATCCAAATGTGGGGTCATCGCCGTGCAGGACGGCGGCCGCGGCGTTCGGAGCGACCACATGACGGACTCCCGAAATTATCCCCGATCGACGGCGACGGTCGATGAAGGTTTATTAGCATCCAATCACGACCTATGGGTATGCTCCACAACCGAGGTCCGTTATTGACCATCGACGTCGGACGCAGGGAGACCTCAGAGGAGGACATCGCGGAGATCAACGAGCGGTACATCGGCGGTCGGGGCGTCGGCACCCGGCTCGCGCACGAGCGGATCCCGTTCGACGCCGACCCCCTCGGCCCGGAGAATCGGCTCGTGTTCACGACGGGACCGATGCAGTCGGCGACGATGAGCTTCACCGGCCGGATGAACGTCACCGGCGTTTCGCCGCTGACCGACGGGCTGCTCTCGAGCAACGCCGGCGGCTTCATGTCGCGCAACTTCGTCGATACGGGCTACAGCGCGGTCGAGATCGCCGGCGAGAGCGACGAGCTGATCGCCATCCACGTCCGCGACGACGGGATCGAGTTCGAGGCCGTCCCCGAACTCGCCGGCGAGACGGTCGGCGACACCGTCGCCTACCTCGAGTCGGAACGCGACATCACCGCCGACCAGACCGCCATCATCGGCCCGGCCGGCGAGAACGAGGTCCGGTTCGCCTCCATCATGACGTCCGAGGAGCGCGCGTTCGGCCGCGGCGGGCTCGGCGCCGTCCTCGGCGCGAAGAACGTCAAGGCGATCACCTTCGAGGGCGACTCGGCGCCCGAGATCGAGATCCCCGCCACCCAGATGGACGTCCACCGCGAGGCCGCCACCGACGACAACATCATGAAGCGGCAGGGGACGGTGGCCGTGATGGACCTGGCCAACGCGATGGAGGGGCTGCCCTCCTACTACTTCTCCGAGCGCGAGTTCGCGGGCGTCGAGGGGATCAACGGCTCGGCCGTCGAGGAGAAGAAGTACAAGAAGGGCACCTGCTCGGCCTGCGCGTTCGCGTGCAAGCTCCCGACGCGGGACGAGGAGCGCGGCGTCGAGACGGAGGGCCCCGAGTTCGAGGTCGCGATGGCGTTCGGCTCGAACTCCGGCGTCGACGACATCGTCGACGTGATGCAGTCGAACGAGCTGTGTGACCAGTACGGCCTGGACGCGATCTCCGCCGGCAACACCGTCGCGGCCTACCTCGCCAGCGAGGACGAGTTCGGGAACGTCGACCTCATCCACGAGACCGTCGAGAAGATCGCCCGCCGCGAGGGCGTCGGCGACCTCCTCGCGGAGGGGATCGACCGGTGCCACGACGAGCTCGGCGTCGAGAACTGGTCGGTCAAGGGGATGGACTTCGCGGCCCACGAGGGGCGCGTCCTCCACGGGCAGGGGCTCTCCTACGCCGTCTCCAACCGCGGCGCGGACCACATGTACGCGACCTTCTACTCCGTCGAGTACCCCCTCGTCCCCGAGGAGGACGCCCTCGACCCCGAGGGGACGCTCGGGAAGGCCGACCGCCTCGTCGAGCGCGAGAACCTGATGGCGCTCAACGACGCCGGCGTCGTCTGTAAGTTCTCCCGGGACTACATGAACCCCGACCGCTACGAGGCGCTGTTCGGCGCGGACTTCGAGGACCTCCTCGCCGTCGGCGGCCGGATCGTCACCCTCGAGCGCCACTTCAACAACCAGCGCGGCCTCGACCGGGACGACGACACGCTCCCGTACGACCTCCCGGACCTCGAGGAGGCGCTCGACGAGTACTACGACGCCCGCGGCTGGGAGGACGGCGTCGTTCCCGCCTCGGCCGTGCCGGCCTGACGCGACTCGACCGTGCCGGCCTGACGCACTTGGCCCGTTGACGGGCAGCCGGCCGTCGCTGCCGACGATCGCGTGCCGAAACGCGGGCGACACGCGGGCGGAACCCTACCCCACCGCAGCCGGCACGCGGGCTGAGTCCCTAGTTCTCCTCGGCGACGCCGCACCAGTCCATCGCCGTGAGCGCGATCGCCTGTGCGGTCTCGACCAGCGAGTCGATCTCGACGTGTTCGTCGGCGCCGTGGGCGTTCGCCCCGCGCGGACCGAGCGATATCGCCGGGATGTCGTAGTAGAGCTGGTAGAACCGCTCGTCGAGGCCGCCGAGTCCGCCGACGTACTCGGTCTGCCCGCCGGTGACCGCCTCGGCGTGCTCGGTCGCCAGTCGGACGATCGCTTCCTCCGTGTCGACCTCGTGGGGGTCGGCGTCCCAGCCGAACCACTCGATCTCGGGCGGGTGCTCGCTGAGCCACGGGTCCTCCTCGGCGACCGCGGCCACCGTCTCGGCGATCTCGGCACGGACCTCCTCGCTCGTTTCCCCGGGCGGCCAGCCGACGCGGCCGGTGAGGACCGCCTCGCCGGGGACCTTCGAGATCCAGTCGCCGGCCTCCATCACGCTGACGCTCAGGTTGGTGACGCTCCCCTCCGCCCGGGGATCCTGGTTGACCGCCGGTTGGTACTCGATCCGCTCCCGACGCCGTTCGTCGAGGGCCTCGAGGGCCTGATAGACGCGGGTCGCGTGGCCGAGCGCGTTCTCGCCGGCGTACTTGAACGCGGTGTGAGCCGCCTCGCCGGGAACCGTGATCCGGAAGTAGGAGACGCCGGCGCCGGCGATCCCCACGTTGGGGATCCCGAACGGCTCCGCGATGATCGCGGCGTCGGGGCGATACCCGCGCTCGAGCGCCGACAGCACCCCGCCGGTGCCGCCGGACTCCTCCTCGATCGTCGTCTGGAGGTGGAGGTCGCCCGCCAAGTCGACGTCGAGCTCCTCCAAGACCTCGAAGGCGTGGATGAACGCCGCGATCCCGCCCTTCATGTCCAGGGCGCCGCGTCCGTAGACCCGTCCGTCAGTCACGGTCGCCGCCCAGGGGTCGTACTCCCAGTCGGCGACCGGGTTCGGGTTGACGACGTCGACGTGACCGCTCAGCGTCAGCGAGCGCCCGTCGCCGCTTCCCGCCCGGGTCGCGACGAGGTTCTCGCGTCCCTCGTAGCCGTACTCCTCGTAGGAGACCGTCTCGAAGAAGCCCGGATGGTCGCGCAACCGCTCGATCGACGGCTCCCACGTGTCGATCTCGAGGTCGTGGCCGGCCAGCCGGTCGTGGACGACGGCCTGTGCCGGCCCCTCGCGTCCGGAGACCGACTCCGCCGCCACGAGATCCCCCAGAAAATCGAGCATTCGATCCTGCGTTTCGGCTATCCGGTCGCGGACCTCCGTGTGCATACGGTCGCCATCCGAGTCGCGTGGGCATATACCTTGGTGCAGCGGCACACGAATCCGGGAGCGTTCGATTCTCTCCCCGGCCCCGATCTTAATTGCTGAACAGAATTCGTATAAAATATATGGAATAAATATTTATCTACCTAGATCGTTTTCAGTGGGACAATGTCCAAGGACTTTCCGCTCCCGGACGACCTGCCGGTTCCGGAGGACGACGGTGCAGCCGACCACCTCCAGGGAATGACGATGCCCGACGTCTCGCTCCCGGCGACCGACGACACGGCGGTCGAGCTTCGCGAGCTGCCGCCCCGCACGGTCATCTACGTGTATCCGCTCACGGGACGGCCGGACGAGGACGTGATCCCGGAGGGTTGGGAGGACGTTCCGGGCGCCCGGGGCTGTACGCCCGAGTCACGCGGGTTTCGCAGCCATTACGACGAGCTTCGGGACGCCGGCGTCGGCGACGTCTTCGGGCTGTCGACGCAGTCGACCGCGTACCAGCGCGAGGCTCGCGACCGGCTCCATCTCCCCTTCGAGCTCCTGAGCGACGCCGAGCGGGAGCTGGCCGACGCCCTCGACCTGCCGACGTTCACCATCGAGGGCGAGGAGTACCTGAAACGGCTGACGATGGTCGTCACCGACGGCCGCATCGAACACGTCTTCTACCCCATCTTCCCCCCGGACGAGCACGCGGACGAGGTTCTGGAGTGGGTCTCGAACGCTTCGGATAGCTGACGCCCGATCGTCGCCGAATCGACGCCCGATCGACGCCGACACGATTTTGGTTCCGTTCATCGACGAGCTCGTCGTCACGCCCACCCGCGTCACGCTCGCCCTCGTCACGTCCACCGTCGTCACGTCCACCGTCGTCACGTCCACCGTCGTCCCGCGTGCGCTCGTCGAGCGATCCGTCCGAGTACTCGACGGGCGTCCATCCCTATTAACATATTATATATGGCTATTATACTGAAATATCTATATAATTAGTATATAAGAGTAGACGCCATCGTCTGATGGAGCGTATCCCGCGAACGGTCCGTCATTCGAGACGGTTCGGATGGTCGGCTGGCGGGCGGAGCCGTGACCGCGTCCGACCTTCGGGACACTTATAAGCGGCCGTTCGTGATCGGCGGTTTCCTCCCGGAGATCCGTGCGTCCGGACCGTCTTCCGTTTCGGTCGGGTTCGATTCCGTCATCGCCGTCATATCATATTTATATACTGTATTAATATAATATGTTTTCCGCCGTTCGGACGACGCTCCGACGATCGCGGCGCGCGAAACCACTGACCGCCTGACCGCGAACCGCCCGCCGGTTCACTCCGAACCGTCCGTCGGCTGACCGCGACCGATCCGACCGGAGCGACCGGAGCCCGGATTTCGACAGCGTTTATGACCCGTGTTCACTACTGGCGCCCATGGACGGGATAACCTTCGGCACCGGCGGCTGGCGGGCGGCGGGAGACGAGTTCACGGACGAGCGCGTGCGGGCGGTGGGGCAGGCCGTGGCGACGTATCTCCGGGAGACCGGGACCGAGACCGGCGGCACCGTCGCGGTGGGGTACGACGCCCGAGCCACCTCGGAGGACGCCGCCGAGAGCCTCGCGGACGTCCTGTCGGGGAACGGGTTCGACGTGCTCCTCACGGACCGGGATCGACCGACGCCGGTGCTCGCGTACGCCGTCGCCGACCGCGGGCTCGACGGCGGGCTGATGGTGACCGCCTCGCACAATCCGCCCGAATACAACGGCGTGAAGTTCGTTCCGTCGGACGCGAACTCCGCGATGCCGGCCGTCACCGAGGCCATCGAGGCGCGCCTCGAGCCGCCGCGCAGCCTGCCGGCGGCGGACCACGGCACGATCGAGCGGTTCGACCCGATTCCGGCCCACGCCGACCACTCGATGGCCCTCGTGGCCGACTACCTCGACGTCGACCTCTCGGGGATGACGGTCGTCTACGACGCGATCCACGGCAGCGGCCGCGGGGTCACGGACGCGCTGCTCGAGGACGCGGGGGCGACGGTGATCCGCCGGCGGTGCGAACGGGACCCGACCTTCGGCGGCCAGGCGCCCGAGCCGGGCCCGGAGACGCTCGCGGGCCTCCCCGAGGCGGTGGCCGACCACGACGCCGACCTGGGGATCGCCAACGACGGCGACGCCGACCGGATCTCGATCTGTACGCCCGACCGGGGCGTGCTGAACGGCCACCTCCTCTTCGCGGGAGTCTTCGACGCGTTGCTCGAGGACGCGGGAGCGAGGGGGCCGGCGGTCCGCACCGTCTCGACGACGTTCCTGATCGACCGGATCGCCGAGGCCTACGAGGTCCCCGTCCACGAGGTGCCCGTCGGGTTCAAGTGGGTCGCCGACGGGATGGCCGCCCACGACGGGCTCTTCGGCGGCGAGGAGTCGGGCGGGTACACGATCCGGGGCCACATCGGCACGAAGGACGGCGTGTTGCTCGCGCTCCTCGCCGCCGCCGCGGCGGCCGCGGAGCCCTTCGACGACCGGATCGACCGTCTCTTCGAGACCCACGGCCGCATCTACGCGGACAAGCGGAGCGTAGCGTGCGACGAGGCGGCGAAGCCCCGGCTCGTCGAGGCGCTCGAGGCCGACGTTCCCGACCGGATCGCGGGGGAACCGGTCGCCGAGACCGTCACCGTCGACGGGTTCAAGTTCCTGCTCGATGACGGCTCGTGGGTCCTGCTCCGCCCGAGCGGGACCGAGCCGAAGATCCGCGTGTACGCGGAGACCACCGATCCGGACCGCCTGGAACCGCTTCTCGAGGCCGGTAGCGACCTGGTCGCCGCCAGGCTCGGCGGGGCGGACGGGGACTGACCGGGCTCGGCGGGGCGGGACGGGAGGACTGGCCGACCCGGACCGGACGACGGACTGGCCGACCGATGCCGGACCGTCCGACGGGACGCTTTCGTCGGTCGGCTCCCGAAACATCCTTATAGGTCGTGTTAGTATCACGTTCCATGGCTGCGGCTCTCACGGTAGACGGTGTCATGAAGCGGTTCGGGGACGTGGTCGCCTGCGACGACGTGTCCTTCGAGCTGGAGCAGGGGGAGTTCTTCTCGCTGCTCGGACCGAGCGGCAGCGGCAAGACCACGACGCTCCGGATCGTCTCGGGATTCGAGACCCAGAACGACGGCACCGTCCACATCGACGGCGAGGTCGTCAACGACGTGCCGCCGAACGAGCGGGACGTCAACCTGGTCTTCCAGGAGCTCGCGCTGTTCTCGCACCTGACGGTCCGTGAGAACCTGGCGTTCGGACTGAAACGCGACGGCGTCGACGCGGAGACGATCGACGCTCGCGTCGCCGAGTACCTCGAACTCGTCGACCTCGAGGGGTACGAGGACCGCGACGTCCGGGACATGTCCGGCGGCCAGCAGCAGCGCGTCGCGCTGGCCCGCGCGCTCATCAAGGAGCCGCCGATCGTGCTGCTCGACGAGCCGCTGGCGAGCCTCGACCGAAAGCTTCGGAAGGAGCTTCGGGTCGAACTGGCCCGGATCCAGTCGGAGACCGGAGTCACGTTCTTTTACGTCACGCACGACCAGGAGAGCGCGATGAGCATGTCGGACCGGCTCGCGATCATGCGCGACGGGAAGATCCAGCAGATCGGGACGCCCGAGGAGGTGTACGACGAGCCGGCCAACCCGTTCGTCGCCGACTTCATCGGCGACGCGAACGTCTTTGCCGGCCGGATCGGCGTCGAGGACGGGGTCGCGACCCTCACGGACGGCGACCTCTCGGTCCCGCTTCCGGGCGTCGACGCGGTCGGCGAGGCGACCGTCGTCGTCCGTCCCGAACAGGTCCGCCTGCGCGAGCCGGACGCGGACGGCCTCCCGGTCCGGATCACGAACAAGGAGTATCACGGCTCCTACACGCAGTACATCGCGTCGACCGCGGACGACCGTCAGATCCAGATCGAGTCCGACGAGACGGACTACGAGATCGGCGACGAGGCGTCGGTGACGGTCGCGGACGCACGGGTGTTTCAGTGACTCGTGAATCGGTGATCGGACGCGTTCCGGCGATCGGATACGTTCCGGCGTTCGCCGACCCGCCGGTCGGCCGGACTCGATCGCGAACGAGAAGTCACAATACGTAGGACGGACGTTTTCGATACCGATGATGCACTTCGTGGGCGTCGACCTCGGCGCGAGCAACGTTCGGGCAGCCGTCGGGGATCGGACCGGCGAGATCCGCGCCACTGCGCGTGCGCGAACGCCGGCCGGTCCGACCGGCGCGGCGGTCACCGACGCGGTCCGGGAGGTCGTCACGGCGGCGTGTTCGTCGGCTGACGTCGACTCGACCGACGTCGCGGGTGCCGGCGTCGCGTCGATGGGACGCCTCGACCTCGCGGCCGGCGCGGTCGCGAGCGCGCCCAACGTCGACGCGGACGTGGGGCCGATCCGGCTCGTCGGTCCGCTCGCGTCGCTGCTCGATCTCGACCGGGACGCGGTCACCCTGCGCAGCGACACGCAGGCCGGCGCGGTCGGGGAGCGGTTCCACGCGCACCCGGACGTCGAGGACCTCGTGTACCTGACGATCTCCTCGGGGATCGGGGCGGGCGTGATCGCCGACGGCGAACCCCTCACGGGGCGTGACGCCAACGCCGGCGAGGTCGGCCACATCACGATCGCCCCCGAGGGCGGGATGACCTGCGGCTGCGGCCGCGAGGGGCACTGGGAGGCGTACTGTTCGGGGAACAACGTTCCCCGGTTCGCGCGGGCGCTGCACGAGCGCGACCCCGTCGACACGGCGGTCCCGCTCGCTGACGAGGGGTTCGACGCCGCTGACGTCTACGCACACGCGGGCACGGACGCGTTCGCGGACCGCGTCCTCGAGCGCGTGACGGCGCTGAACGTCCGCGGGGCCGCGGCCGTCGTCCACGCCTACGCGCCGCGGGTTCTCGTGGTCGGCGGCGCGGTGGCGACCAACAACCCCGAGACCGTCGTGGAGCCGATCCGCCGGCGCCTTCCCGGGGAACTCGTGGTCGATGCGCCCGAGGTCACGCTCGCCGAGCTCGGCGACGACGCCGCCCTCGCGGGCGCGCTCGTGCTGGCGATCCCCGATGCGGACCGTCCGTGATCTCCTATGTGAACCGTCCGTGATCTCGAAAGCGGCGGTCGCGAACGGTGAGCCCGAAAGCGGCGGTCGATGAACGACCGGCTCGCGCCGGCCACAGAACCGCTTGCCCTCAGAACCGCTCGCCGCCGCTGCTGTAGAACCAGTCGTCGGGATAGGGGTACCACCACTCTTGGAGCGACGGGTTCCAGTCGATGACCCCCATCTTCGTCCGGCGGAACGCGTTCAGCCCCTCGCGGCCGAGCTCCCGACCGATCCCGGAGTGCTTCCACCCGCCGAAGGGGATCGCGTCGTTGTCGATCATCGGGTTGTTGACCCAGACCATCCCCGCCTCGAGGGTCTCGTAGGAGCGCATTGCTTCCTCGAGGTCGGTCGTGAACACCGACGCGCCGAGGCCGAAGTCGGTGTCGTTCGCGAGCTCGAGCGCCTCCTCGAACGAGGAGACCGAGCAGACCGGCGCCACGGGACCGAACGTCTCCGCCTTCATCACGTCCATCTCCGGCGTCACGTCGGTCAGCACGGTCGGCTCGTAGAACCAGCCGACGTCCCGGTCCGGCGGGACGCGCCCGCCGTGTGCGACCGTGGCGCCGGCCTCGACGGCCGACCGGACCTGCCGGTCGACCTCGTCCCGGGCGCGCTCGTCGACCAGCGGGCCGATCTCGCTCTCCTCCAGGCCGTTGCCGACCCGGAGCCCGGCGGCCATCTCCACGAGCCCGTCGACGAACTCGTCGTGGACGGCCTCGTGGACGAAGAAGCGCTCCGAGGAGGTGCAGACCTGCCCGGAGAGGTGGAACGCCGCGGTCGCGGAGCCGGCGATCGCGACCTCCATCGGGGCGTGCTCGGAGACGATCATCGGGTCGTTCCCGCCGGCCTCGATGACGCTCGGCTTGATCCCCTCGGCGGCCGCCGCGTTCACCTTGCGGCCGGTCTCGACGCCGCCGGTGAAGGCGATCGCGTCGGTGTCGTCGGACCGTATCAGCGCCTGGGCGGTCCCGCCGTCGCCGGTGACACACGAGACCAGTCCCGCGGGAAGCTCGCTGAAGTGACGCATGAACCGCAGCGTCGACAGGGGCGTCCGCTCCGAGGGTTTGACTATCGCGGCGTTGCCGGCCGCGAGCGAGGCCGCGACCGTCCAGGCCGTCAGCAGGACCGGGAAGTTCGAGGGGACGACGTGAACGCTGACGCCGTAGGGGAAATACCGGTGGAACTGGAACGACTCCGGCTGCGTGGTGCCCGGGATCGATCCCTGGTCGTCGCGCGCCAGCTCGGCGTAATAGCGGAAGACCGGACCCACGTTGGCGATCTCACCCTCCGCCTCCGGATACGGCTTCCCGTGTTCCCGCGTCATCAGTTTCGCGTCCGCCTCGTGGTCGGCCGCCTCGATCGCGTCGGCGACGCCGTGGAGCGCGTCCGCCCGGGTCGTCGGGTCCGTTCGCTCCCATTCGGCCTGCGCCCGGACGGCACGGTCGACCACCGACTCGACCTCCGCGGGGCCACAGACGGCGATCTCGCCGACCGGCTCCTCGGTCGCGGGGTCGATCACGTCCAGGCTGTCGTCCGACCGGCTCTCGCGGAACTCGTTTTCCCGGAAGACCTGCCGACCGAAGGGGTCGAACCCGGTCATCGGATCATGTACACCTTCCGGACGGTCTCCTCGATGCGACAGGTGCCGGTCCAGCCGGCCGGGAACAGGACCGTGGTTCCGGGCTCGATATCGATGACGGTGCCGTCCTCGTGGGTGTACGTCGCCCGCCCCTCGAGGAAGTAGCAGAACTCGTCGCGGTCGACCTCGCACGCCCACGTGCCGGGGGTGCAGGTCCACACGCCGCTCTCGGAGCGGCCGTCGGGGCCCTTGTGGATGACCGTTCCGGCGGTGCGCGACTCGCCCTCGATCGGCTCGTCGACGACGCCCCAGTCCTCGAGGTCCGCGTCCGCGAGGGCGGCCGGGTCCTGGAGGACGCTCGCGGACGGCGCCCCGCCGTCAGCCATCGCCGACGACGGCTCGTCGTCAGCCACCGCCGACGCCTCGTCGTCAACCATGGGTCTCCAGGACGTCCTCGAGCAGCGTCGCCGCCTTCTTCCGGCCGTCGCTGGACTGCATGTCCTCGGCGGTGCGCTCGACGTTCTCCCGGATCGTCCCGTCGGTGAGACACGTCTCGATCGCCCCGGCGAGCTCGTCGTCGGTCCAGTCCGACCGGTGCAGCTTGATCCCGTGGCCGGTCTCGTCGACGCGCGTGGCGTTGTCGTGGCCGTCCCAGACGTACGGCATCACGATCGCCGGCGTCCCGTAGTAGAGGCACTCGTTGAACGTGTTGTTGCCGCCGTGGTGGATCACCACGTCGGCCCGTTCGATGACGGTCTGCTGGGGGAACCAGCTCTCGATCGCCACGTTGCCGGGGACCTCGAAGTCCTCGTAGGCGTCCTCGTAGTCCCCGACGTTGACGAGACACCGGTACGGCTGCGTCCCGAGGAACTCGATCAGCCGCTTCATCAGGTCGGTATCGCCGGCGCCGAGGCTCCCGAAGCTGAGGTACAACAGGGGCGCGTCGTCGTCGGCCTCCAGGTCGGGGACCTCGTAGGACTCGTCCTCCTCGCGGATGCACCCGTTGAGGTACTGGAAGCGGTCCGGATCGAGCTCGTTCCACCGGTCCCAGCGAAGCCGCTCGGGGTACTTCAGGAGGTTCAGGTACGGCGACGTCTCGTAGAACAGCCCCCGCGGGTACGGGTCCTCGCCGTGCTCGGCCAGGAACTCGTTGAACCGCTCGTGGACGTCCCCGATGACCTCCTCGTAGCGCTGCTGGAACTCGTGGAAGTTCTCGACGTCGTCAGCGCGGGCGCCGGACAGGTGCGGCGGGATGTTCGGATCGGGGATCTCGTTCTCCGAACACGACGTGATCCGGACCCAGGGCACGCCGTACTGCTTGGTCGACGGGAAGAGGATCACGTTGTCGACAACGATCAGGTCGGGATCGATCTCCTCGAGGACGTCCGGGAGCTCCGTCTCGGCCCACTCGGCGGAGGCGACGATCGCCTCGTAGGTCTCCTCGACGTAGTTGTCGAGCTGGTCGATCGGGTCCTTGTCGAAGTTCGGGATGTGGGTGTTGATGAACTCCTCCCAGCCCGCGTCGGCGTCCGGGTCGGACATCGGCACGTAATGCTCCTCGAAGCCGTACTCCTCGAAGACGCCCTCCATGCTCGGGTCGCAGATGAACACCGGCTCGTGGCCGCGGTCGCGACACACCTGGGCGATCCCGACCGAGTTGAGCGCCGGGCCGTACGCCGCCTCCGGGAAGAAGGCGATCGTGGCGCCGTCGGTCATCGGTCACCTCCGGCGGTCGCTTCGGGACTGGCCACGCGTCGAGTGCCTCGATCTGGGTGCGTGTTGCTAACGCCCATGGTTCGAGGGAACAGACCGACGGAATATAAACCTCACGTTACCACGGAGCGTTCCGGCCTCGACCGCGAGACCCGACGTCGCTGGCTGGCGTCGCGAGCAACGCGGAGGTGCCATCTCATCGCGAGCCGGCACCGCGATCATCACGAGCCGGCACCGCGACGTCGGAGCATCAGACGGACATCAGTCACCGAACGAACGTCGGTCACCGAACGAACGGCGGACGACGATCGTGGCGGTCGCGGCCGGTCCGGTCAGTCGATCCGGGGATCGAACCGGGCCGCGAACAGCGCCACGAGCAGCCCCGACAGCAGCAGCATCGCGCCGATGGCGTTCATCTCCGGCGTCAGGTGGCGGCGGAGCCGGTCGAAGATCAGCAGCGGCATCGTGAACGTGTCCGGACCGCTCACCATGAACGTGATGATGAACTCGTTGAGCGAGAGCAGCATCGCGAAGATGAACCCCGAGACGACCGACGGGAAGATCTGCGGGAGGATGACGAGGACGAACGTCTCGGCGCGGGTCGCGCCGAGATCGCGTCCCGCCTCGGTGATCGCCGGCGGGAACGACCGCACCGCGGCGTAGATGATCAGGAACGTGTAGGGGAACACGTAGATCACGTGGCCGACGAGCACGGAGAGGAACCCGAAGTCGATCCCGATGACCGAGAGGTACAACAGCAGCGCGATCCCGATGAAGATGACCGGGATGAACATCGGCAACAGCAGCGATCCGATGAGCCACCGGATCCAGTCGCCGGCGTCGTTCGCCTCCAACCGCGTGAATCCGTACGCCGCGGGAAGGGCGAGCAGCGTGGCGACCACCGCGCTGGCGACCATCAGCCGAACGGACAGCCACAGCGCGCTCCAGAACTCGGCGTCCGCCGCCAGGTCCCGGTACCACTCCAGGGTGAACCCGGTCAGCGGGAAGAACCCGAGGTCGTTGGCGTTGAACGACATCACGATCACGAGCGCCATCGGGACGTAGAGGAACGCGATCGTCAACCCCGCCAGCCAGCGGGTGACGTCCAGGTTCGACGGTATCCGGGCATCGAGGGCGTCGCCCAGCGTCCCGATCGCTGATTTCCCCGCCATCAGGTCATCACCTTCCGGAGGGTGAGCCATCGCGAGAGCCCGGCCAGCACCACGAGGACGAACGCGAACAGGACGACGCTATACGCCGCCCCGAGCGGCCAGTTGAAGCTGTCCTTGAACTGATTGACGAGGACGTTCCCGTACCACAACGTCCGCGGCGACCCGACGAGTTCGGGCGTCACGTACGCGCCGATCGCCCGTCCGAAGATGAAGACGAACGACAGGACGATCCCGGGCATCGCGAGCGGCAGGATCACGTATCGAAGGACCTCGAACCGGTTCGACCCGAGGTCGTACGCCGCCTCGATCTGCGAGCCCGGGATGGCGTCGACGGACCCGTACATCGCGAACAGCGAGTACGGGAGGTAGATGTACACCATCGTCGCGATCACCGCGAACTCGGTGTACAGGAGGCTTATCGGCTCCGCGACCGCGCCGACCCCGGTCAGCACCTCATTGATGAGCCCCTTGTCGCCGAGCATCAGCATCCACGCCCAGGTCCGGACGATGTAGTTCGTCCAGAACGGGGCGATCGCGACGAGGATGAACAGCGCGCCGGCCCGCCCGTCGAGCGTCTGGCCGCCGTACCACGCGACCGGGAACGCCATCGCGGTCGTCACGACCGCGATCACGAGCACCTTCGCCAGCGTCTTGGCGAAGATCGCCACCGTCCGCGTCGAGTCGAACAGCGCTCGGTAGTGCTCCAGCGAGAAGCCCGGATTCCAGAGGTTCCCCTCCATCGGCCAGAAGCTGAAGTAGATCGCCCACACGAGCGAGAACAGCCCGATCCCGACCATCACGGCGACCGCCGGCGCGGTCAGCGCGAGATCGCGGAGCGTCCGACCCCGACCGTGGGAGCGGATTCGCGGGAGCTTCATGTGGCGTGTTCGGTGACTGTGCCGGTCACGGGACTATCCCTTGAGCTCCTGCCACATCTGCTGGGCGGTTTCGAGCTCCTCGTCGCCGAAGTAGCGGCGCATCCGGAGCCGGTCCTCGTTCTCGAGGACGACCGACCGGTGGTCGCGCTCGGCGTCGGTCATGTCCTCGCGGGCGTCGAGGTTGATCGGGAGGTTCCCCGCGTTTCGCATCTGCTGGATCGACGCGTCCGGTGAGGAGTAGTGGTCCATGAACTCGACCGCAAGGTCCGGATTGGGCGCGTCCGCGGCGAGCTGGTGGGCGTCCGCGTAGCCGTCGGTCCCCGCCGGCGGAACCGCCATCTCGACGGGGTGGTCCTGGTCCATCGCCAGGAAGCCGGTGAGGTCCCACCCGTGTTGGACGACGACCTCCTCGTTGGCGATCAGCTTCAGGTGCTGGTCCTGCGTCGCCCAGAGCGTTCGATAGGAGGGGAAGACCGCCTCCAGGGCGTCCCGACAGGCCTCGAGGTCGCTCGGCGGGTGCGGATGGTCGTCTCCGAGATAGTACCCCGCATCGGCGAAGGCCGCGATCGCCCAATCGCGCATCGCGATCCGGCCGTCGAGGTCGTTGGACTCGATCGTCTCGGGATCGAACAGGTAGTCCCAGGAGAGCTCGTCCGGCTCCTCGTCGATGACGTCGGTGCGGTACATCGGTCCGGTCATCCCGTACGCGTACGGGATCGCTGTCTGCGTACCGTCGATGACACACCCCGGCGCCGTCCGGGCGCGCTCGACCAGGTTCCCGAAGTGGCTCATGTCGTCGGTCGGGATCGGTTCGACCAGGTCGGCGTTCCACAGCGGCTCGACCCAGTTGTTGGTCACGCCGATGACGTCGACCTCGCCCTGATACTGCGTCCGCATCAGGCCGACCGCCTCGGAGTTCGTCGTCAGGCTGATGACCTCGACGTCGACGCCGTGTTCCTCCTCGAACGGTTCGACGATCGAGTCCGGGTAGTAGAAGTTGTACCCGAGGATGGTCAGGGTTCGATCCCCGGACCCGCTGCTCCCCTGGGTCGCGCCGTTTCCGCTCCCGTCGCCGTTTCCGTCCCCGTTGCCGTCGCCGTTCCCGTTCCCGCCGCCGTTTCCACCGTCACCCAGACAGCCGGCGAGTCCCGTCCCGAGCCCGCCCACCGCACCGAGCGTCGCGAGGAATCCACGCCTGTCGTTCGACGGAGTCGAATCTGCGCGACTCGACGATCGCGTTCTTGTCATGGTTCGTCACGACAAGTGCAATCATACTATATAACCCTTGTGAACAGGTGGCAGTAGACGCCGCGGACGACGAGGCGCCGGACGGGATCGGGGATGCCGAACGGGGGTCCCGAACCGGATCGGAATTCGTATATCTCAAATTTTATCGGTGCGGGTCGCGATCGTGACGTATGGGATCGGATACCGACGACGGACGACGGCTCGAAACGGTCCGGAACGCCTTCGAGATCGTGGAGTCCCTCAAGCGGCGGGACGGCGCGAGGCTCACCGACCTGGCGACCGAGTTCGACGTCTCCGACGGGACGATGCACACGTACCTGAACACGCTGCGTGCCGACGGACTGGTATATAAGGCCGACGGCGAGTACCGCCTCTCGCTGGAGTGGTTCACGCTGGGCACGGAGCTCCGGGAACGGATGCCGGTCTACCGCCACGGGAAGGGGCCGGCGGACGACCTGGCGCGACGAACGGGGGACCTCGTCTACCTGGCGGTCGAGCAACGCGGGCGCGTGTACTACCTCTACCCGACGCGCGGCGACGACGCCCCCGAGCCCGCGACGTCCGTCGGGACGGTTCGACCGCTGCACGCCGTCTCCGCCGGAAAGGTACTGTTGGCGGCGATGCCCGACGGGAAGCGGGAGCGCGTCCTCGAGGACCTCACCTTCGAGCCGGTCACCGAGAAGACGATCGTCGACCGTGACGAGTTCCGCGAGGAGCTCGAGCGCATCACCGACCAGGGACACGCGCTCAACGACGAGGAGGAGTTCCTCGGGTCCCGCACCGTCGCGACGAGCATCGCCCACCCCGATCGGGGCGTGGCCGGCGCGATCTGCGCGAGCGGGCCGAAAACCCGGTTCGACGACGGCTACATCGACGACCTGCTCCCGGCACTCAAGGAGACGGCCAACCGGATCGAGATCAACCTCCAGCGGTCCTGAGTCGTCCGCGTTTCGGACCAAATATTCGTTATATACGAATTCAATTCCATTGGGACGATTTACCGTATCACAGGGGGCGATATCCGCGTCGAAATGCGGAGCTCCGAGAGGTTCCACCCGACATTCATTACAGAATTATGCTTGTAATATCCATTTTGAGGAACGAGTATATTCGTTATATACGAAATGATGTGATCTCCGGAAACAAAACCATTAATATGAGATGTCGTATAGACTCGCCAATGACACGTCACTGCGAGGGTTGGTGACCGATGCGGATCTGCATCGTCGGAGCGGGGATCGCGGGCTGTCACGCGGCCTTCGACCTCGCCGCCGACCACGACGTAACGGTGCTCGACCGGGTCGGGATCGCCGCCGAGGCGACCGGGTACTCGGCGGGACTCGTCGCGCCCACGCAGTATTACCCCGACCGCCCCGCGATCGCGCGCCACGCGAACGGCTTCTTCGCCGACTTCGACGGGTCACACGGCTTCGAGTTCACCGAGCGGGACCGGTTGGACGTCGTGACCGAGGCGGAGGCCGAGACGGTCCGATCGACCGCCGACGAGCTCGCGGACGCCGGCTTCCCCGTGGACTACCTGGCGGCGGACGAGATCCCGGACCGATATCCCCGGATCCGGCCGGACGGCTTCGCCGGAGCGGTCCGGTACGGTGACACCGGCTGGGTGGACCCGTACACCTACGCGACCGCGCTCAAGGCGGCCGCCGAGGCCGACGGCGCGACGTTCGAGGTCGGCGTCGAGGTCGAGAACGTTCGGCTCGGACGGACCGACGACCACGCCGCCCGGACCGACGACCACGTTATCCGGACCGACGACGGTCGCTACGAGGCCGACGCGGTCGTTCTCGCCGCCGGCTGGCGGACTCGGAGCCTCTTGCCCGGCGACCTGGAGGTTCCGATCCGGCCCTATCGGACCCAGTGCGTCGTCCTCGAACCCGAGACCCCGCTCGGGGACTCGACTCCGACCGGTCGGATCGGCAGCGAGCACCTCTACTTCCGCCCGGAACACAACGGCGACCTCCTGATCGGGGGCGCCCACGACACGATCGCGGACCCGCGAGCCGCCTCGACGGACGCCGACGAGTCGTTCACCCTCGAGGTCGCCGGGTTCGCCCCGACGTTCTTCGAGGGGTTCGACGACGCCGGCCTGCTCAACGGCTGGGCCGGGGTCGACACGGCCTCCCCGGACACCCGCCCGATCATCGACTCGCCCGTCGGCGCGCCCGACTCGCTGGTCGTCGCGACCGGGTTCAACGGGCTCGGCGTGATGACCTCGCCGGTCGTCGGACCGACGGTCCGCCAGCGGCTGACCGGGGAGCCGGCGCCGTTCCCGGCCGAGACGTTCGCCGCGGACCGCTTCGACGACGTCGGCACCGACTTCGAGTACGTCTCGACCTCCGAGGTGTGACCGACCGGGGATCGCTGCCTGGCCGAGCCCTCCGGGAAAAGTCATTTTTCATATCGTTCTTATAAATAATAATAATATTGGTATTTCTCCCGGGCGATCGATGATCGATATCCGTGATCCGACATCGATGATCCATCTCCGTGATCCACCCGGGAGGATGGAGAGATCCGTCCCGTTGCTCATCTCCGGTACCGATACCGCGTTTTCGCTTCCGTTTGCTCCCGCCTCCCGATTCCGGGACTGGTCGAACGGATCGGCCGACGGACCACCCGGTCGTGGAACGCACGGTTTATAAACTCGAGCGGGAGCGGAGACGGGGAAGCACGATCGGAGGCGGTAGCGAGGGACGGTCGACGATCGCACCGTCTCCGGGATCGGGATGACGAACACATATTCTTTTAATATATTCTCATAAATTGGTGATTTTGTGACGTGACTCGGTCAGTCGGCGAGCGACCACTGACGATTGACGACGTTCGATCACCCTCCCACGAGCGACGTCTCTCCCACGAGCGACGTCTCGCGGCGAGTCATCGCTCCGGTTCCCGCGCTTCGGGTCCCGCGCTTCACGCGTCCCGTTTCGAGTGACCGACGGGCATCCAACAACACTTATCCCGATCCTCCGGCTTCGCGGATATATGAGCGAGACCGATGCTCAGGCCGACGTCACGGTCGTCCTCCCGGACGGATCATCCCTCACCGTACCGGCCGGGTCGACAGTCGAGGACGTCGCCTACGAGATCGGCCCCGGGCTCGGTCGCGACACGGTCGCCGGGAAGATCGACGGCGAACTCGTGAGCAAACACGAGCCCGTCCACGACGGGGCCGAGATCGAGATCGTGACCGAGGACTCCGACGAGTATCTCACGGTCCTCCGTCACTCCGCGGCCCACGTGTTCGCCCAGGCGCTGCAGCGGCTCCACCCGGAGGCGAAGCTGACGATCGGCCCGCCGACCGACGACGGGTTCTACTACGACGTCACGGGCGTCGACCTCGACGAGGACGACCTCGCGGAGATCGAGACGGAGATGGAGGCGATCCTCGAGGCCGATTACGACATCGAGCGCGTCGAGCGCGCCCGCGAGGAGGCGCTCGACATCTACGCCGACAACCCCTTCAAACGCGACATCCTCGAGACCGAGGCGGCCGGCGAGGACCCGGTCAGCTTCTACGTCCAGGACGACTGGCAGGACCTGTGTCAGGGTCCGCACGTCGACTCGACCGGCGAGATCGGCGCCGTCACGCTGCGCAACATCTCCTCGGCCTACTGGCGCGGCGAGGAGGACAACGAGAGCCTCACGCGCGTGTACGGCACGGCCTTCGAGTCCGAATCCGACCTCGAGGAGTTCCTCGAGATGCGCGCGGAGGCCGAGGAGCGCGACCACCGGAAGATCGGCCGCGAGATGGATCTCTTCTCGATCCCCGACCACTCGCCCGGCTGCGCCCACTACCACCCGAACGGGATGCGGATCCGCCGCGAGCTCGAGGAGTACATCCGCGAGAAGAACGACGAACTCGGCTACGAGGAGGTCTGGACGCCGGAGCTGAACAAGGCCGAGCTGTGGAAGCCGACCGGCCACTACGACGCGTTCAAGGAGGCGGGCGAGATGTTCGCCTGGGAGCAGGACGACACCGAGTACGGCCTGAAGCCGATGAACTGCGCGAACCACGCGCATATCTTCGACGACGACCAACACTCCTACCGGGACCTTC
This sequence comes from Halopenitus persicus, assembly GCF_900107205.1. Taxonomy (GTDB): domain Archaea; phylum Halobacteriota; class Halobacteria; order Halobacteriales; family Haloferacaceae; genus Halopenitus; species Halopenitus persicus. Next base: position 214,490 of record NZ_FNPC01000003.1, read on the forward strand.
CGCTGCGCTACTCCGAGTTCGGCACCGTCTACCGCAACGAGCAGTCCGGCGAGCTGTCGGGCCTCCTGCGCGTCCGCGGGCTCACCCAGGACGACGGCCACGCGTTCGTCCGTCCCGACCAGATCGAGGAGGAGATCCGCCGGACGATCGGCGTCATCGAGGAGATCTACGAGCAGTTCGACCTGGAGATCATTTATAAGATCGAGACGCAAGGGGACAACTCCGTGGGCAGCGACGACATCTGGGAGACCGCCACGGACGCGCTCCGGACCGCCCTGGAGTCGAAGGGGCTCGAATACGACGTCGAGGCCGGCGAGGCAGCCTTCTACGGCCCGAAGATCGGCCTGGACGCCCGGGACGCGATCGGCCGCGAGTGGACGATCGGCACCGTGCAGGTGGACTTCAACATCCCGCAACGACTCGATCTCACCTACACCGGCGAGGACAACGACGAGCACCACCCCGTGATGATCCACCGCGCCCTGCTCGGCAGCATCGAGCGGTTCATGGGCGTGACGATCGAGCACTTCAAGGGCAACTTCCCGCTGTGGCTGGCCCCCGAGCAGGTCCGCGTCCTGCCCGTCTCCGACGACACGCTCGGGTACGCCCACCGCGTGAAGAACGCGCTCGCCGACGCCGGCCTCCGGGTCGAGGTCGAGGACCGCGACTGGACCGTCGGCCGCAAGATCCGCCAGGCGCACGACGACCGCCTGCCGTACATGGTGATCGTCGGCGGCGACGAGGAGGAGTCGGACACCATCTCCGTGCGCGACCGCTTCGAGAACGAGGCGGACGGCGTCGAGCTGGAGGCGTTCGTCGACCATCTCGTCGCGGAGCGCGAGGAGAAGCGGACCGAGCCGAACTTCATCGACGCCTAGACCGGGTCCGTTCCGGTTCGTCCACGCCCCGACGCCCGGCCGTCGCACTTTTCACGCGTCGCTCGGTACTCGGGGGTATGTCCGACCGAGCCGAGACGCGAGGAACGGCCGAGGGCGCCCCCGACGTGGGCGAGCTGACGCCGCCGGATCGCACCCTGATGGGCCCGGGGCCGAGCGACGTTCACCCGCGCGTGCTGCGGGCGATGAGCACGCCGCTGGTGGGCCACCTCGACCCGTCGTTCGTCGAGATGATGGACGAGGTCCAGGAGCTGTTGCGGTACGCCTTCCGAACCGACAACCGGTGGACGATCCCGGTCTCGGGGACCGGTTCGGCCGCGATGGAGGCGGCGATCGGCAACCTCGTCGAGCCGGGGGACACGATGTTGGTCCCGACGAACGGCTACTTCGGCGGCCGGATGGCCTCGATGGCCGGCCGGGCCGGCGGCGAGGTCGTCGAGGTCGACGCGCCGTGGGGCGAACCGCTCGACCCGGCCGACGTCGCGGCCGCCTTCGACGAGCACCAGCCCGACGTCTTCGGGTTCGTCCACGCCGAGACGTCGACCGGCGTCCTGCAGCCCGAGGTTCCGGAGCTGACGGCCATCGCCCACGACCACGACGCGTACGTGATCGCCGACACCGTCACGTCGCTCGGCGGCGTGGAGCTGCGCGTCGACGACTGGAACGTCGACGTCGCCTATTCGGGCCCGCAGAAGTGCCTCTCCTGCCCGCCGGGCGCGAGCCCGCTCACGCTGAACGACCGCGCGATGGACAAGGTGCTCGACCGCGAGACGGACGCGCGCTCGTGGTACCTCGACCTATCCCTGCTGGAGGGCTACTGGGGCGACGACCGGTCGTACCACCACACCGCGCCGATCACCAACGTCTACGCGCTCCGCGAGGCCCTCCGGCTCGTCGCCGAGGAGGGGATCGAAAAGCGCTGGGCCCGCCATCGCGAGGTCGCCGGCGACCTGAAGGCGGGCCTGCAGGAGCTGGGCCTCGAGATGAACGCGCCGGACGACTACTGGTTGCCGAGCCTCAACGCGGTCCGAGTGCCCGACGGCGTCGACGACGCGGCGGTGATCGACCACCTGATCGCCGAGTACGACCTCGAGATCGCCGGCGGGCTCGGCGATCTGGCCGGCGACATCTGGCGGATCGGTTGTATGGGTCACTCCGCGCGCCCGAAGAACGTCGAATACCTGCTTGCCGCCCTCGAGGACGCGCTCGCCGAGCAGGGAGCTTTATAAGCGATCTCGGCCGGCGGACGAAACCGGTCCCGCGGCGGGCGAATGAAACCGGTCCCGTGGCGGGCGAATCGGTCCGGCTGGATCCGGCGCGAACCGGGGATACGCCTAAGACGCGGGCCGTCGAACCTCACCTATGGGCGACCGACCGTGCGACCGCGTGTTCTGTCCGGCGTGTGACGCGCCGGCGACGACGCAGGACGCCGAGTGTCCCGACTGCGGCGCGGCGCTCCCGGACGAGGGGCGCTAGCGCCGCGGTGCCGGTCCGGGTCAAGCACGTAACCGACGACGGGGATATATACGGGTCGTCGCCGAACCCACGGGCAGCGAGACCATGGACGACCAAACTGCCCAACTCGTGGCCGAGCTGCGTGAGGACGACGCCCGGAAGCGGGCCGTCGACCTCCTCACGGAGGCTCCGCGAACGCCCGCGGAACTGCGTTCGGAGACGGGGCTGGACGCGGCGGAACTGGATCCGATCCTCGAGGCGGCGCTCGAACAGGAGCTGCTCGAGCGCGTCGACGGGGACCGGCTGGCGCTCACGGAGTGGGGCGAGCGGGCGGCCGAGTTCGTCCTCGTGGAGGACTGGAACCCCTCGTCGCTGTCCACCAAGAAGGGACGCACGTTCGACGTCCTCGCCGACGGGGAGTGGCACTGCTCGGAGTGCGAGCTCTCGGGGTCCCAGCCGGCCGCCTACATCCGGGACTTCCGCGACGAGGGGTTCGAGTTCGTGAGCACCACCTCCGGTCGCGGCGAGTACGCCAGACGGTACTGTGAGACCTGCGGCGAGGAGACGACCCACCGGCGGCTCAAGTACGCCTTCCCGAGCGCCAAGCCGATCACCCGTCAGGAGATGCCCGAGTCGTTCAAAAAGCGGGTCCGCGAGCTCTACGACGGGCGGGACGCCTTCGACCTGTCGACGCCCGGCGGGACGCCGGAGGTCGACCACCGACGGCCGCGGATCCGGTGGGACGAGCCGGAGGACTTCGACTACGAGTCGATGAGCGACGCGGCGATCCGCGAGCACTTCCAGATCCTCTCGGGACAGCACAACCTCCTCAAGAGCCGCCAGTGCGAGCAGTGCGTCGAGACCGGCGAGCGGCCGCCGTTTTTCGGGGTCGAGTTCTACTACGAGGGCGGCCCCGAATACGAGGACGACGTCGGGTGTGAGGGCTGTGGCTGGTACAACCCGCACCGGTGGCGCGACGCCCTCACGGACGTGATCGAGCGCGCCGAGGAGTGACGGACCGGAACCGCCGGGCGATCGAGCGAGCCGTCGACCGATCGTCGGTCGAAATCGAAACGGTCGGCGACGGTGCACGTCCACGGTCGGTGACGGATCACCGGTCTCGCGAGGGTCGGTGCTTCACAACCGCCGGCGTCAATCCCCTCGGATAGTGGCAACGGACAAACCTTTAGTGGGTCGGAAACCGGCGTGTTTCTGTGAATACTTCGAACTCCGTTACTCGTCGCCGACTTCTCTCCGGGGTGCCGACTGCTGCACTGCTCTCGATCACCGGCTGTGTTGGTGGAGGCGACTCCCAGGACGACGTCCAGGATTCGGACGGTGACGGAGTGATCGATAGCCAGGACTACGCTCCACAGGACCCGGACGTTCAGGAGAAGAGCGACTTCCAGGATACGGAGACGACGCCCGAGGCACCTCCCGAAACGACGACTGAGGCTGCTCCCGAAACGACGACTCCAGCCACACGACTGGCTGACGAAGCATTCACCGAATACAGCGCGGGCGTGAATGACACCGACTCGGGTGAATCGGAGTGGGGAACTGGAAACGATTTCATCAACTCGGATGACTTTACGGGGGCTAAATCAGCGTTCCAAGACGCACGAGAGGGATATGCCGAGGCGAAACGGCATTTCGAGACGACCGTCGAGTTGACCGTCCAGCTCGGCAACCAGGACGCGAACGAGGTAGCAAGCGATGCCCTTCGGACGGCGGAAAAGAACGTCACTGCTGCAAATAAAGTGATTGATTCGATGGATGCGGCCATTGAATACGGAGTTGACTCCGACGAATACGACCAAGCGGCACGAGAAGCGCGCGAGTACGTGGATGAGACGTCGAATGATGGGTATGAAATCGGTGGGGTGGACGAGTTCAGAGACACGTTAAACGTCTGATGTGCTGGGATGGGAGGGATTTGAACCTCGCTCACACGTGCTCGCTTCGCTGCGCGCGTGTTCGCTGATTCAAATCCCTCCACCGTAACGCCGTCGCTCGCGAGTTTGCTCGCGACGGCAGGACGGGCCGGGAGGGATTTGAACCCCCGACCGACGGATTAAGAGTCCGTCGCTCTCCCTAACTGAGCTACCGGCCCTCACGTCCCCCTACCCGGGTCACCATAAAAGGACTTTCGTCTTCGCGGTCCGGTGGTTCCCCGTTCCGCGGTCCGGTTCCCCACGCCGCCGGCGACGCTATCGTTCTCGATACCGGGGGACGCAAGCGCGCCTATTAAGTGTCGGGCCGCCGGAACCTGCGTACCGATGAGTACAGGGGCGAGCGGGACGGCACGGACGCGATACGCGATCCTCGGCTGTGGAAGCGTCGGCCACGCGGTGGCCGAGTCGCTGACCGACCGCGGCAAGGACGTGTTGATCCTCGACCGCGACGAGAGCCGGGTCGAGGCGCTCCGCGACCAGGACCTCAACGCCCAGGTGCAGGACATCGCCGACCCGAGCGTCGCGGACGTCGTCGCCGACCGGGACATCGTCCTCATCCTGGCCTCCGACGTCGAGGCGAACAAGGACGCGGTCACGGCGCTCCGGGAGCGCAGCGACGACCACTACGTCGTCGTCCGCGCCTCCGACCCCGTCAGCGAGGACGAGCTGCGCGAGCTGGGCGCCGACGTGGTGATCAACCCCTCCACGGTGATCGCCGACTCCGCGCTGCGCTCGCTGGAGACCGGCGAACTGGAGTATATGGCCCGCCAGCTCGCCGACATCCTCTCCGAGACGGACGGGGAGATGGCGATCCTGACCCACGACAACCCCGATCCCGATTCGATCGCCTCCGCGACCGCGTTGCAGGCGATCGCGGAGTCGTACGACGTCGAGGCCCACATCATCTACCCGGGCGAGGTCGGCCACCAGGAGAACCGCGCGTTCGTCAACCTGCTCGGGATCGAGCTGCGCTCGCGTGCGGAGGCCCCGCCGCTTGCCGACTACGAGACGATCGCGCTCGTCGACCACGCCAAATCCGGCGACCCCGAGATCACGATCGAGGCGGACGTCGACGTCTACATCGACCACTTCGACTCCGACCGCGAATACGACGCCCGGTTCGTCGACATCCGCACGAACGTCTCCTCGACGTCGACGATCCTCACGAAATATCTCCAGGAGTTCGACCTGTCGCCCTCGGAGGCGGTCGCGACCGCCCTTCTGTACGGCATCCGGGCGGAGACGCTGGATTTCAAACGCGACACCACGCCTGCGGACCTGACCGCCGCGGCCTACCTTCACCCGTTCGCGAACCACGACACCCTCGAGCAGGTCGAGTCGCCCTCGATGTCGCCGGAGACGCTCGACGTGCTCGCGGAGGCGATCCAGAACCGCCAGGTACAGGGTAGCCACCTCTTCTCCAGCGCCGGCTTCATCCGCGACCGGGACGCCCTCTCGCAGGCGGCCCAACACCTGCTCAACCTCGAGGGGATCACCACGACCGCGGTGCTCGGCGTCGCCGACGAACACATCTACCTCGCGGCGCGCTCGAAGGACATCCGCATCAACATCGGCAACGTCCTCCAGGACGCCTTCGAGGATATGGGCGAGGCGGCCGGCCACTCCACGCAGGGCTCCGTCGAGATCCCGCTCGGCATCTTCACGGGGATCGAGACGAACGAGGAGAACCGGGACACGCTGTTGCAGCTCACCGAGGAGGCGGTCCGCCGCAAGCTCTTCGACGCGATGGGCGTCGAGGGGTCCGAGGGGTCGAACGGGTCGTAGTCGGCTGGGTCGGAGCCGGTCGGGTCGGAGCCGGTCGGGTCGCCGTCGTCGGTCGTCGACGACGCACCCGTCCCGCCGACTACGCGACCGCTTCGTCGACGTCCTCGTCGCCCTCGACGTCGAGCCGCTCGATCACGTCGTTGATGAGGATGACGTCGCCGACCGCGCGGACCCAGCGATACGGAACGATGACGCCCTGACCGGGCTGGACGCGCGACCGGAAGAGCTCGCCGTTCAGCTCCGCGAGCGCGAGCCCGGTGACGGCCTCGGCGTCGAGGTCGAGACGGACGTCCTCGACCTCGCCGACGAACACTCCGTTGTTCGAGTACACTTCGCGACCGACGAGGCTCGTGATCTCGTCCGGCGTTGGTTCCATACACGCGTGGTCACCAGCGTGCCTATTAAGCATTGGCTGTCCGGCCGACGGGCGTCTGACGGCGACCGTCGGAGCCGGCCACGCGCTGCACCGCGGCCGCCGGGGACGGCGACGCGAACGGCGAAAGTACCAAGCCGACACGTCGAGACGAACGCGTATGCGACTGGCGGACTACTGGGGCGTCGGCCCGAAGACGAGCGAGCAGCTCACGGCGGAACTCGGCGCGGAGGCGGCCATCGAGGCGATCGAGTCCGCGGACGTTCGCGCGCTCGTCGACGCGGGGATCCCGCGCGGACGCGCGACTCGGATCCTCCGACGTGCCGCGGGCGAGGCGGAAATGGACGTGCTCGCGACCGGCGACACGCGGTCGGTCTACGACGACCTGCTCTCGCGCGCCGCCGGCTACGCGCTCACCGACCACGCCGCCGACCGGATCCGCGTGCTCACCCCGCTGGCGGACCGCGACCGACTCGAGGACCGCCTCACGGACGTCCTCGCGGCACGGGACGCCTGGACGGACCTGACCGACGCGGACCGCGAGCGGGTGCGGGAGGCCTTCGCGGCCTACGACGAGGCCGGCGGGTCCGACCGAGCGGCCGTGGAGACCGCGATCACGCTCAGGGAGGTCGATCTGGCGGGCGAGCCGTTCGCCCCGCTGGCCGACCTCGACCCGGAGACGCTCCGGGAGGCGGCCGGCGCGCTGGGATACCTCCGGGAGCCGACGGCGTCGGACGGGCGGGGGGACGGGACCGGGGACGACGTCGAGGTCCTCGAGGGTGCCGACGCGGAGCTCGACCGGCTGCGCGAGCAGCTCGCCGAGGCGAGCGAGCTCGAGTCGTCCGCGTTCGACGTGATCGACGCCGTGCGGGACGGCACGGTCCGTGATTTCGAGTCGTTCAAGGGCGGCGTGGTCGACCACGTGGCGACGCGGACGTCGATCGATCCCGGCCGGATACGGGCCGCCGCCCCCGAGGACGCGGTCGACGCGGCCGACTTCGTCTCGGGAACCCTGCGGACGCTGCGCGAGGAGCTGTCCGAGACGGTCGCCGAGCGCGAGGCGACCGTGGCCGCGGACCTCCGTGACCGGATCCACGGGGCTGACGGCGACGTCGAGACCGCCGTCGAGGTCGTCTCGGAGGTGGCGTTCCTGCTCTCGCTGGGCCGGTTTGCGGCCGCGGAGGACCTCCGGCGCCCCGAGCTCGTCGCGGACGGGCTCGCGGTGTATCGCGCCCGAAACCTCTTCATCGAGGGTCCGGTCGAACCGGTCACCTACGCGGTCGGGGACCATTCGATCGGTTCCGGCTCGGATACCGACGATTCGAGCGACGAAGTGGAACACGGCGGCGCGATGGACGCCGGCCACCGGTCGCCCGCGCCCGCGGCGTCGGCGTTGCCGCCGACGGGCGACCGCGTGACGGTCCTCACCGGAGCGAACTCGGGCGGGAAGACGACGCTGCTCGAGACGCTGTGTGCGGTCGCGCTGCTCGCCGCGATGGGGCTTCCCGTGCCGGCCGATCACGCCGAGGTCGGCCGGTTCGACCGGATCGTCTTCCATCGGCGGCACGCCTCCTTCAACGCCGGCGTGCTCGAGTCGACGCTCAAGTCGGTCGTGCCGCCGCTCGTGGAGTCGGGCCGGACGCTGATGCTCGTCGACGAGTTCGAGGCGATCACCGAGCCCGGACGGGCCGCCGACCTGTTGAACGGGCTCGTCGACCTGACGGTCGACCGGGGCGCGCTCGGCGTGTACGTCACCCACCTCGCGGACGACCTGAGCCCGCTGCCGGATCGCGCGCGGATCGACGGGATCTTCGCCGAGGGACTCACGCAGGACCTGGCGTTGCAGGTGGACTACCAGCCGCGGTTCGGAACCGTGGGCAAATCGACGCCGGAGTTCATCGTCTCGCGGCTCGTGGCGAACGCCGACGACCGGGCCGTCCGCGGCGGCTTCGAACGCCTGGCCGAGGCGATCGGCGAGGAGGCCGTTCAACGGACGCTCTCGGACGTTCGATGGTCGCCGGAATAACCGGGAGTGTGCCTGCGCGCCGCGGACCGGAACGAGCCCGGTCGGGCCTCAGGCCTCGACCGGGTGCTCGAGCGAGTCGAGCAGCGTCTCGACGTTCGCTCGTTCCTGGTCGGCCAGCTGCTGGGGATAGATCCCGACCGGGATGAGGAAGTCCTCCTCGTGTCGCAGCGACCCGGTATGAACGTTCACGTCGACCTCCTGGCCCTGGAAGGTCGCCGTGCCGGCGAAGATCGCGACCTCGTAGTCGGTGCCGAGCGTCGTGGCGGTGGTCCGTGCCCGCTCGTCGGTCACGCGCAGTCCCTCGTACTGTGAGGCGACCAGGTCGACGAGTTCGGCCTCGCCGTACTCGCTGACCGGGTTGAGCGACTGCCCGGCGATCTCGAAGGCCGGCGTCGAGACGACGGCGAACACTCCGGCTCGCGCGTCGCCGAGGAGCGGGATCTCGAAGGACTTCTCGTAGGTCGCCACCGCGTTCGTGGCGATCACCGTTCGCTCCTGGCCGGCGATCTCGAAGGTCTCCTCGAGCGTTTGCTCCTCGATACCCTGCAGCTCGTAGCCGGTCGCCTCCGAGACGTTCGGCTGGACGCGAGCCGGACTCGCGCTCTCCTCGAGCGGCTCCGACCCCGTGAGAAACCCGAGACAGCCGCTCGCGGACGCGAGCGTCGCCGCACCGATCCCCCCGACGATCGACCGTCGCGTTGGCATGACTCCGAGTTACGAGCGTGTATATATAAACGGCGTGGCGCGACGGCGTCGTGCCGGATGGCCATACCGAGCGAGGTCCGGGCACGCACGGACACGACACGTTCGGCTTCGACTCACGTTCGGCTTCAAACGAGGGTTTCATTTTTGTCTTTTCAGGCCGATTCTGGGGAACGATCGTTTTATTATAACCGAGTAATAATGGTATTTAAGCTATATATGGTCGAATATATGCATTAAACTGAAATTATAAGTGGTTCAGTTGCCTACCGGCGGATATGTCAACCCGATCGTCGACGACGCTCGACCCGACCTGGACCGATCCGACCGACTGTCCCTTCTGCGGCGCGTCGCTTCCCGACCCAGGGGCGGGGTTCGTCGACCACATTCGCGAGAACGAGGCGTGCGAGGAGGGCTTCGACGACTGGCGGGAGAACGTCACCGGGGACATCCGCGGCGGGTGGAGCGGATAAACTACCCTACACTACTTCCTCGGCGCTCTGCGCCTCGCTCCGTGAGGTCGGAGGCTCCACCTCGAATTATGCTGATCGCGGACGTCTTTTAAGTCGTCTCCGGCGGACGACCCGGTATGGAGCTTCACCACGTCGGGATCGCGACCCGCGACGTCGACGCGCTCGCGTCCCTGTTCGCCGACCTGCTGGGGATGTCGGTCGTCCACGAGGAGCAGGTCGACGGGATGCGGGTCGTGTTTTTACGGGGTGACGGGGGCGGACGTCTCGAGCTGCTCGAACCGGCCGCCGACGGCCCGATCGCGACCTACCTCGACCGGCACGGACCGGGGATCCACCATCTCGCGCTGTCGACCGCCGACGTCGCGGCCGCGCTCGAACGGGCTCGCGAGCTCGGCGCGGAGCCGATCGACGACGCCCCGCGGCCGGGGGCGTGGGGACACGAGGTCGCGTTCCTCCACCCGGACTCGACCGGCGGCGTGCTTCTGGAGTTCGTCGCGGCGTCGCAGTGATCCGGATTCCGCATCAGCAACCCGGATCTCGCATCGGCAACCCGGATCTCGCATCGGCAACCCGGATCTCGTTTCGCCGACCCGAATGTCGTTTCGTTGACGACGGTTTTTAAGTAACGGCGCGCAGGATGGGGACGTATGGTCGCGTTCGAAGCCGTCGACGTCGCGTTGGTGATCGCCGGACTGTTGCTGGCGTTCGTCGGCGCCGCGGTCTCGGTGTACGCCGTGACGCTCACGGGCTTTCTGGTCGGCGGCGGGATCGGATCCCTGATCGCCCCGTCGCTGGCCGGAGTCGTCGGGCTCGAGGGGTTCGCGCTCTCCGCGGTCGCCGTCCTCGTCGGCGGCGTGGCCGGCGCGGTGCTCGCGTACGCGGGACTCTCGGTCGCCGTCCTCGGGATCGGCGCCGTCGTCGGCGCCTTCCTCGGCCGCTTCGCCGTCGGCCCGTTCTACGTGGAGGGACTCCTCCCGCTTGCCGGCGCGACGCTGGCGGGGATGGCCGCGGGCGCGCTGCTCGGATTCGTGCTCACGCGAACGACCCTCGTGTTCTCGACCGGGTTCATCGGCGCCGCCTTCGCCTCCCGGTCGCTGACGGTCGCCGACTTCGAGGCGGCCGCCGACCCGCTCTCGTTCGCGCCGCTGCTGTTCGACCCGACGGCTCCCGCGTTCCTCGCGGTCCTCGTCTTGGGGATACTCACCCAGCTGGGGCTGTTCCGGCTCGGGTACGTCACGACGCTCGTCGGGCTTCTCCCCGGCGCGCGACGGTGGACCGCGAGCGACGACGGCTCGGAGTCGGCCTGAGCGCGTCGCTGCCGCCGGCGCCGTGGTGGAGGTTCGGAGTGCCTACTCGTCGCCCGCGGACAGCGGCGTGAGGAAGGGATCGGGATTCTCGTGGATGAACGCGCCGGCCGCCGCGCCGTCGTCGCCGATGAACCGGGTCCGGAACTCGCCGGCGTCCCGCGCGTCATCGGCGATCTCCTCGAGGTCGGCGAGCGGGATCGCCCCGGCCAACAGTATCATCCGTTCCTCGTCGGTGGCCCGCAGCTCGGTCACGAGGTAGAGCGTCTCGTCGGCGGTCGCGGCGTACACCGAGGAGTCGGTTATCGTGTCGGTGCCGACCTCCTCGATCGCCGTCGCCTCCTCGCCCGGGAGGATGTACGTGATCCCTACCGGCGGGCGTTCGATGATCCCCGTCGCCGAGGCAGTGACGGTGACGACGTCCCAGCCGCGCTCGCGGTAGCCCTCGGCCATCGCGTCCCGGTCGGCGAGGGTCGCGTCCCACGCGTCGTCGGGGTCGGTCTCGTCCATATCCACCGTCTCGCCCACGCGTGGAAAAAGACGGTGGTCGGTCGGGAACGCCGGCGAACGCGAGAGCGGGAGGTCGACCGATGCGGGGACGGGACTGCCCGAGCGCCGGCGCGTCGGCGTGCGGGACGACCGCCGGTCAAGGGTTGGCGAATCGACACGCGGAGAAACGTTGAAGTGTCGGATCGACGAACGGCCGGTATCCGGTGATCGACCGTGACTGAGACCACGTCGTCCGACGGTGACCCCGATCCGACCGACCTCCGGTGGGTCGGCCCCGCGACGGCGACCGAACTCGACGCGGCCGGGATCGACGCGACGGACATCACCGCCAAGCGCGTCTCCTACCGACTGCTCGTCGACGCGGGGGTGAATCCCGGCGTCGCCGCCAAGATCCGCCGCGAGCACTCGCTGTCGTGGTCCTTCGAGGCGGGCGATGGTCTCGAGAGCCGGTCGGCGCAGGTCCGCGGGCTCGGCCGCGAGGAGGCCGACTGGATCGCGGCCTCCGCCGGCGACTGGGCCGACCGCTCGGTCACGGGCGAGGACGAGAACGCGGACGCGGACGGAAACGCGGACGGGAATGAGAACGCGGACGGAGACGAGAACCGAACCGCGAACGAAGACGGCTCGAACGACCCGACGAACGACGCGTGGTCGCCCGGCGACTGGCCCGACGTCGATGGTCGGGACGCCGCCCGATCCGACGAGACGGCTTCACCGTCCGGACGATCGGAGGCGGAGGCCGACGGCAGCGGCGACCCCGAACTGGCGGAGGCGGCCTGGCGAAAGCGGTCCCGGCCCACGCCGGTGACCGATCTCGAGGCCGTCGATCGAGCCGGCGCCGACCTGCTGTCCGAGGCCGGGATCACGTCGGTTCGGAGCCTCGCGACCGCCGACCCGGAGCACGTGGCGGACGTGTTGGACGTCGACGCCGATCGAGTGAGCGGCTGGCACGAGGCGGCGCGGTCGGCGAGCGACTGAGGGGACGCGGTCGACAAGGATTGAGGGGACGCGGTCGGCAGGACTCGTGGCACCTGAACGCGACCACGCCTGAGCCCCAACGACGACCGCGAGCGACGGTACCGTAGTGTTTTTGATGACGTTGCCGGAACGTGTACACGATGATTCACGACGCCGACGACGCCATCACGCGAGACGGCAAGCTCCTGATCCTGGCGTACGACCACGGGCTCGAGCACGGTCCGGTCGACTTCGAGCCGAACCCGGAGACGGCGGATCCGGAGCGTGTCTTCGAGCTGGCGACCCACGACGCGGTGACCGCGCTGGCCGTCCAGAAGGGTGTCGCGGAGGCGTACTATCCGTACTACGAGTCGGACGTCTCCCTCCTGTTGAAGATCAACGGCACCTCGAACCTCTGGATGGGCGAGCCCGACTCCGCGGTCAACTGCTCGGTCGAGTACGCCGCCGACCTGGGCGCCGACGCGATCGGCTTCACCCTCTACGGCGGCTCGAACCACGAGATCGAGATGGCCGAGGAGTTCCGCGACGCGCAGGAGGACGCCCGGGAGCACGATATGGGCGTCGTGATGTGGTCGTACCCGCGCGGACAGGGGCTGAAGAACGACACGAGTCCGGACACGATCGCCTACGCGGCCCGCCAGGGCCTCGAGCTCGGCGCGGACGTCGCGAAGGTGAAGTACCCCGGATCCGCCGCGGCGATGGCCGAGGCCGTCCGGATGGCGGGTCCGACGAAGGTCGTGATGTCCGGCGGCTCGAAGACCGACGACCGCTCGTTCCTCGAGACGGTCGAGTCGGCGATCGACGCCGGCGCGAAGGGACTGGCGGTCGGCCGGAACGTCTTCCAGCGGGAGAACCCGGTCCAACTCCTCGACGCGCTCGAGGGCGTCATCTTCGAGGAGCTCCCGGCGGCCGAGGCGCTGGAGCAGGCCGGCGGGGATCCGGAGACCGCGGCCGAGTGATGTCGGACGACGACTCCGCAGGCGACCGCACCGTTCGGGACGTCGTCGAATCGGTGTTCGACGTGGTCGCCGCCGCGGCCCCGGAGATCCGCCGGGCGCTTCCCGGCCGGCGCGTCGAGAGCGGGACGGACAACCCCTCCGGCGAGACCGTGATGGCCGCGGACGTCTATGCCGACGAGCTTTTGGCGGACCGACTCGCCGCGGTCGACGACGTCGGGGAGTTCGCAAGCGAGGAGCGGGAGTCGGTCGCGGATGTTGGGACCGGTCTCGCGGTCGCGATCGATCCCCTCGACGGCTCCTCGAATCTCCAGTCGAACAACGCGATGGGCACCGTCGTCGGGGTCTACGACGCTTCGCTTCCCGCCTCGGGCCGGGACCTGGTGGGGGCGGGCTACGTCCTCTACGGACCCATCACCACGATGGTCGTCGCGACCGCGGACGGCGTCCGCGAGGAGGTCGTGGAGGCGACGACCGCGCCCGGCGAGGGCGGCGAGAATGCGGGAGGAACCGTGACCCGGTCGGTCGTCGAGGAGTCGATCGAGCTGCCCGCGGACCCGACCGTCTACGGGTTCGGCGGGCGCGTCCCCGACTGGCCGCCCGACTTCGAGTCGTACGCCCGCGAGATCGAATCGGAGCTCAAGCTGCGGTACGGCGGCGCGATGGTCGGCGACGTCAACCAGGTGCTCACCTACGGCGGGGTGTTCGCCTATCCGGCCCTGCAGAGCGCTCCCAACGGGAAGCTCCGCCTCCAGTTCGAGGCGAACCCGATCGCCTACGTCCTGGAGCAGGCGGGCGGCGCGGGATCCGACGGCGAGCGGGACCTCCTCGACGTTGAACCGGACGGGCTCCACCAGCGAGTCCCGCTCCACGTCGGCTCGGAACGGTTGATCGACCGGCTCGAGGACGCGCTGGCGTAAGGCGGGACTTGGCGGCAGGATGCTTGCGGGAGAGTCCGCTCCGCCTCACTCGCCGAGAAGCCTTATTACTGCTCGGGCGGTGGGTCCGGTATGTTCCGCGGGGAGGACCGGGGGGTCAGCGAGGTGCTCGGGTTCGTGCTCGTCTTCTCGCTGATCGTCGCCTCGGTCGGGATCGTCTTCACGGCCGGTCTGAGCGGCCTGCAGGACGTGCGCGACGCCGAGCGCGTCACCAACGGCGAACGCGCCATCGACGTTCTCGCGGAGAACTACGACGACGTCCTGACCGGCGCGCCCTCGCGATCGACGCAGATCCGGCTCGCGGATGCCAGCCTGCGGATCGGCGACCCCGTGACGTTCGAACTGGAGAACGAGACCGATCCGCTGAACGTGTCGCGGATCACGTTCGCCGTCGACGACGAGGCGGTCCACTTCGTCGACGGCGCGGTCATTCGCGAGAGTCCCGGCGGGGCCGTGATGCTGCGCGAGCCGAGCGGCGTTCTCGACGCGAGGACGGTCGTCCATCGAACCCGACTCCGCACCGGCGGCGTTCCCGCGGTGGTCGGCGGCGGGGACCGTACGGTACAGGTGCGATTGGAACGTCGCGGCCAGTCGAGCGTGCGCGTCGTGACCGCCCCGACGAGCGTGACGCACAACGTCACGACGGACGCGGACACGATCGGCGCGTGGCGTCGCCACTACGAATCCCGGGGCGGGTCGTGTGACGTGACCGAGGACGTCGAGGGGACGGGTCGTGACCGCCTCTCGTGTACGTTCACGGGCGTCGAGGAGCTCCGGATCGTGAACCACGACGTCGCGCTCTCGGTCGAGTGATCCGGCGAACTCGACGATAGGCCGTTCTCAGGCGAACTCCAGGATACGCCATTCTCAGGCGAACTCGACGACGACGCCGTTCTCGGTGATGTGGAGGTAGGTGATGTACCGCCCTTCCCCGCTCGCGTCGTATCTGAGCGTCAACGCGGAGGAGTCGGGATCGAGCTGATTGCCCTCGCCGTTGCCGCCGGTCGCGTACTCGACCTCGAGGTCGAAGCTCGGGCCGAGCTGCGCGGCGTAGTAGCCCACGGGCTCTATCACGGCGATCGATTCGCCGTCGCTCCGCGTCACCTCGTTGCCGTCCGTGCCGACGATCGTCGCGTCGTCGTTCACGCTCCCCCAGTCGTAGACGGCGTCGTCGGGAGCCGAATCCGTGGTGTAGGTGAACTCCTCCGTGCTGGCGAAATCGACCGTCAGGTCGCCGTCGCCGCTACAGCCGGCGAATTCGTTGTCCGGCTCGGTGCCGGTCGAATCACGCAGCCGCCAGTGGTGTGTGTCGGTCCCGTTGCCGTAGAGGATATGCGTATCGAAGGTCGCCTCGCATATCGGCGTCCCCGCTCCCTGTCCGTTGTCGAACTCGAGCAGGGCCTCGAACCGCCGATCGCCGTTCTCGGCGTGGAAGCTGACCCACGCGTTGTTCGGGTTTGAGATCGCCAATTCCGTCGAGAAGTCCTCGAGGGCTCCCTCGCCGGCCAGTCCTCGGACCGGGACCGACCCGCCGTCGCCGGGCCACTCGAAGACCCCGCCGCCGCCGATCGCCTCGAGCTCGAGGAACACGGTGCGGCTCGTGTCGACGTCGTCGGTGACGTCGGCGGGAAGGTCCGCGGGATTGACGACGTTGCCGGTCGTTCGGCGCTCGAAGTACTCCCGCCAGCCGTCGTGGTAGTCGCTCTCGACGGCGACGACGACCGAGCCGTTCGTGACGGGATTCGTGGAGTCCGGATCCGCGGGGTCCGGGAACACCCGGGTCGTCCCGTCGCCGGTCAGTCGAACCCGCGAGGGGCCGCCGCTCGCCACCGTCTCGCCGGCGGTCACCGAAACGATCGGGAGGGTCAACGTGGCACCGCGGTAGTGGAACTGCGGCGGGGAGACCATCCGGGCCGCGCCGCCGCCGTCGGTCCGCCAGACGCCGCCGCCCTGATACGCGACGGTGTGGTTCCCGTTCCGGTAGACGACCGACCCGAGTGTACTGTCCGCGAGGGTGTGTGCCTGGTCGTTCCCGCTTTCGTTCACGTGCCACACCTGCATCCGGCCGGCCTCCTCCGCGACCGCCATCGTCCCCTCCGTGTCGCCGGTCGCCATCGATTGGGTCCCCGTCTCGCCGAGGGCGACCATCGACGCCTGCGAGGCGAACTGGGTCATCACGTGCTCGCTCCGCTCGACGTCGGCCGTTTGCTGGGTGTCCGTGATCGCGGCTGACCCGAACGTGACCACGGTGAGCGTCCCGACGAGGGTGATCCCGATCAGGAGCACGACGCCGATCGGCGCGGTGGCCGCTCGGTCCGCTCCGTCCCCCCGAAGATGTCCCCCGACGCCCGTCATATGGGCGCCAGTACGCCGCGACCGGCCTTAAGGGTACGCCCGAGGCGATGGCGCGCCGAACGGTCTCGGGAGCTCGGACGAGCCACTCGGAGCGCTACTTGGACGAGCCACTCGGAGCGCTACTTGGGAACTACCCGATCGCTCCGCGCTCGAGCTGGAGCTCCCCGCTCCCGTCGTCGTATCGGATCACGACCGGGCCGCCGGCGACGGAGGCGTCGCTGACGGGGGTGTGCGTCACGACTCGCGTCGTGTACGTCGCCGACCCGTCGGTGTTCTCGAGGTGGATCGTGGCTGTGTACGGCGGATCGCCGCCCGCCGATCCCGTCACGCGGACGGTATATCCACCGCCGGCGATCCGCGATCGGAGCGGAACGGCGACTTCGACCGTCGGCGATGCGGACGATCCCGCGGCTTCGACCAGCCGATCGGCGTCGGCATAGCCCGTGGCCACCCGCTCGCCCGCCACCTCGAAGCCGGTCGTTGCCGCCGCAGTCTGCTGGTCGGCGAGCACGTTCCCGCCGGCGACGAACAGCCCCGAGACGAGCAGCGAGGCGATGACCAGCCCGAGGACGTAGCCGACCACGGTCGAGACGCCGCGTTCGTCGCCGGCGAGTCGCTTACACACCATCGTACGGTGCCTCCCCCGGGGCGACCCGGATCGAGGTCTCGTACCGGACGTCCTCGGACCGGTACCGGACGTCGTAGCTCACGTCGTAGACGACCGCCTCGATGATCGGATCTCCGTCGTCCGGGTCGGCGGGGTCGTCGTAGGCGTCGCTCGGCGTGCTGTCGATCGATCCGGCCGGTTCGTTCACCTGCAGGTCGTACGACCCCGTGACTGCGTCGCCGTTCCAGTAGGCGATCGAGTGATCGCGACCGACGGAGGCGAAGAACGAGTCGTCGAAGGTCGTCGTGTCTTCGGGGTCGTCGCCCGGAGCGACGGTGCCGTTGGTGACGTCGACGACGATCGTCCCCGATCCGACACAGACCGGGTCGGAGAGGTCGGCGTCGTCGGCAGCCGCATCGACGGCGCCGTCGACGTCCCGACGGACGAGACAGCTCTTGCTTGAATCGTCCGGGTTCTCGTACAGGTGGAGCGCGTGTGCGTCGCCGAACGCGACGAAGAACGAGTCGGTGACGTTCGCCGGATCGCCATCGGGATCGATCGACTCGCTGGGGTCGGCCTCGATCGTGTAGTTCCGAACGCTGACGGACGTCGCGAGCGTCCAATTGTGTCGCGAGGGGTTTTCGGCCGGGTGGAAGTGGTCGTCCGTGCCGGTCGGCTCGTCGCTGATCCTGGATCCGTCCGTCGTCGCCACGCCCGTGACGGTCGTCACTCGCCCGCGTCTCGCCGCGTGCCGGGTGGAGGCGTTCTCCCAGGCGGTGATCCCGTCCTCGACGGTTGCGCTCAGCGTCGCGTGGGTCGCGGTGCCGTCGTGGTCGTTCGCCGACGCGAGGAGGCGTTCGCCGACGTCGGCGGCCATCCCGTGATATTCTATCGGGACGTCGGCGTCGGCGCCGGCGTCGCGGGTCGCGAGGGTGCCGGAGTAGATGACGCTGTTCAAAAGCACCGCCAGCGTGACGAACAGGACCGCGAGAACGATCGCGGCGACGAGGAACAGCTGGCCGCGGTCGGTTCGCGACTCCGTGCTGGTGTGTGTGTCACTCTCCGGAACCACACTCACATCCGCCATACCGTCACCTCCACCTCGACCACGTTGAACGCCGGCGAGTCCGCGCCGTCGACGTCGCGGTCGACGAAGTAGGTCCCGTTGCTCGCGGCCTCGGCAACCGTCTCGCCGGTCGCGCTCCCGTCGGCCGCGCGGATCGCGTCGGCCTCGAACAGCGTCACCTGGTGGGTCGCCGTCGCGGCGTGGTCGCTCGGCGTGCCCAGTTCGATGAGCGGCTGCCGACGGCGGTCGCCGTCGTGGAGGTAGTAGAGGTTCACGTTGACCGCGGTCCCGCGGTCGAGGAACGTCTCCGAGAGGGCCGGCGCGAACGCCGGCACGTTCGGTCCGGTCGGGATCCGTCCGTCGTACTGTCCCTTCCCTCCGGTCGCGCCGTGGAACCGATCGTCCTCGGCGGAGGTGTTGTAGTACAGCAGCGTTCGTTTGAGGCTCCCGTTCTCGGCCTCCCCCGCGAGCAGCCCCTGCGCCAGCTCGGCCTGCTGGGTCTCGATGTGCTGGTTCGAGGTACTGCCGGACAGCGGCGTCACCGCCGTCACCTGCAGCGCGAACAGGATCGCCGAGAGCAACACGATCGCGGCCGCGACCGCCTCGAGGGTGTGTGCCTGTCCGCGCGAGTCGCGACCCATCTCACCACACCCTCACGACCAGCCGGTAGGTCCGCTGCTGTCCGGTCCCGTCATCGAGAAGGACGATCCGGCGTGCGACGGTCACCGTGCCGATCCCGTCGGGGTCGGGGCCGGCAGCGGGCGTGACGGACGTACCGTCATAGGACAGGCTCGGCGGAGACCCGCCGACTGACCGGGGTTCGATCGTCACGTTCACGACGTGGTCGGTCGCGAGCGCCTCGGCGGGCGTCGTGGCTCCCTCATCGAATCGGCAGTCGGCGCCTTTCGGTTCGTCCTGTTCCAGCTGCCGGAAGAACGCGGCCGTGCACGTTTCGTTCAGCCGATTGCCGTCGGCGGGATGCCCGAGCACGTCGCCGGACAGCGACTCGGCGAACCGGTCGGCGGCCTGGGTGGGATCGACGTCCTCGAACGGCGTCATCATTCCCGGGAGGAACGCGACGACGAACACCACGACGATGAGGAACGTGCTCGCGCCGATCGCGAAATCGAGCGTGGTCTGTGCGCGTCCGTCCGTCCGCGTCGCTTCACGTCCGTCCGTCCGCGTCGCTTCACCCCGGTTCGTTCGCGTCGATTCATCGAGATCCATCCGTGTTACCGCGCCGAGATCCATCCGTGTCACCCCACGTAGATCCACGTCGCGAGGGCGATGCTCAACAGCACGATCACGAACTTGACGCCGGAGATGATGTCGGCGTTGCGGATGTAGCCGCTGATGAACCCCGAGAGGATCGCCTGGATCGTCACGGCGTGGAAGAACAGCAGCGACAGGAGCTCGGGGTTGACGCCGCCGCCGAAGTCCATCTCCCCGGCCTGGTTGCCGCTCGCGGCGGCGTCGCCGCCGGAGTCGACGAGCTGGGCCATCACGTCGATGAACTGCGTCTGGAGGATCGCCATCACCCCGAGCAGGGTCACGTAGGTCATCAGGATGATCGCCACCTGCATCCGGGTGCGCGACTTCCGCTCGCGGTCGATGTCGTCCTGGTTCTCCGAGGCCTGCGCCGCGGTCGTCAACACGTCCGTGATCTGGGAGGAGGCCTCCTGTGCCTCCGAGATCAGCTTGACCGTCCGGGCGAGCCGGGGGATGTGGTACTTGTTGTTGAACTCGATGAACGCCTCCCGGAGGCTCATCCCGTAGTTCACCTTCGCGTACATCACGTCGAACTCGTCGGCGAGCTTCCCGGAGGAGGTCTCCGAGACCGTTCGGATCGACTCCAACAGGGTCTGGCCCGTGTCGTTGGCCGAGGAGAGCTTCCGGAGGTTCTCGGAGAGCTTTCCGACGATCGCCGTCCGTGACCGCTCGTGCCACTCGTGGAACACGGCCAGCGGAACGAGGGTGAGATACAGCGGGACGTACGCCCAGATGACGGTGCTCCAGACCGGTCGCGCGATCCAGGCGTCGACGGTCGTGGGCGCGGCGCCGAGCACGACCGCGTTCGCGACCAGGACGACGGCGGCGGGAACGGTCAACACCAGCGTGTACAGGGGGTTCTGCTTGAAGAACAGGTGCGGCTGTTTGAGCAGCTCCAGCGTCTTGTGGGTTCCCTCGCGGCCCTTGATGCGGTCGAAGACCGAGTGTCGGCCGACGAATCCCTCGACGAGGCCGAGATGGAACAGCCCCTCCTTGCTCGTCGTCTCCAGGCGGTCGCTGCCGTCGCCCGGCCGGAGGTAGCCGTCGCCGGGCTCGTCCTGTTTCACCGTCGAGACGAGCACGAGGAACCCGACGCCGGTCAGCGGAATGAGCAGGTAGACGGTCGCGTACAGCAGCCGGTCGTCGGAATCGCCCATCATCCCCATGATGACGAGGAGGATGATGAGCAACAGCGGGAACAGCGAGAGCGTCATGTACATCTCGCCGAACAGCTCGAGCGTCTCGAGGGTCATCTCCTGTTGCTGTTTGGCCGTTCGGAGGTGTTTCTCCTTCTTGTCGCTCAGGAACCGCTCCATATCCCCTCCGGAGTTGACGATCGAGAGCATGTCGGTGAGAAACTGCGAGAGCTCCTCGGAGGGCGTCTCCATCGACTGCTGCCGGATGGCGTTCCGGTAGTCGGTGCCGAAGTACTCGGTCTCGTTGACGATGCTCTGGAACTCCCGCGAGACCTCGCCGTAGGTGTCCTCGGCGGCCGCCATCGCCCGGAGGATCTCGAGTTGATTCAGCCCGCCGACCGACAGCGCGTACATGAACGACACCGAGTCGGCAAGCAGCATATCGATCTCCCGCTTGCGCGACGACGAGCGCGAGTACGGGACCACGAGCAGGCTTCCGAACCCGAGCACGAACCCGATCGACCCGAAGACCAGTCCGGCGATGAACACCGCCGTCGGAACGGCAAGCGACCGAAGGAACGCCGCGAGCTCCGGGTCCGGAACCGGAATGCCGAGCCGAACCGCGTTCGGGTCCACGATGCCGACCGCGAAGGCCGTATAGCTGGCGAACGATCCGACCACCCAGAGCACGAGGCCGGTGAGAATCCCGATCCCGAGCGCCTTCGAGACGTACAGCTCGACGGTGTCGGTCATCCGTGCCTCGGTCAGCTTCGCCTCGATGTCCGCGACGAAGTCGCCGTCCGGGTCGAAGACGAGCTGAAAGACGGGGTAGAACGCGGTCCCGAGCAGGTCCGTGCCGGTCGCGGCCTCCTCGGGTCCCGAGACGCTCATCGGTCCGTCACTCCCCGTCGGTGGTCGCTCTGCTTCCGCCGGCTCTGCTTCCGCCGGTGGTCGCTCTGCTTCCGCCGGTGGCGACTCCTCCTCCGCCGTCGATCACTCGGTAAGACGTGTGGGGGCGGCGCGGCGGTCATTCTCCCGACCCGCCGTCCTCGATCGGCCCGAATCCCCACTCGTCGATCTCGGCCTCCGCGTCGTCGTCGGAATCGACCGGGTCACTCGCTTCGTCCGGTTCCTCCGTTTCGTCCGGCTTCTCCGTTTCGTCCGGCTCTCCCGATCCGGATGGACCGGAGCCGTCACCGTCCGATCCGTCGGCGGCCTGCGGTTCCGTCGGCCGGTTCGGATTTCGGAGCGACAACGACTCCTCCGCCCCATCGTCCGATCCCGGGGTCGTGTCCGCCACCGTCCCGGTCGAGTCGTCGGGAGCGGCCGGATCGGCCTCCCCGGACCTCGTCCTGTCCGTGGATCGGGCATCCCCTGGCTGCGTCTCGCTCGATCCAGCGTCGCCCGGTTCGGCGTCGTCCGGTTCGGCGTCGTCCGGTTCGGCGTCATCCGGTTCGGCGTTCGGTTCGATCCCGTCGGGGTCGATCTCGTCGGAGTCGACCGTGCCGGCTTCGACCGCGCCCGAGCCGTCGTCCGTCGATCCGGCCGCCGCGGCGATGGACTGCAGCGTCGACCGGTCGGCCGCCGGATCCGCCTCGACGTCCGACGCGGCGGGAACGTCGACGAGCGCGTCCGCGACCGAGTCCGGGACGGTGCCGCGATACTCCGCGAACAGGGCCTCGGCGTCGGCGAGGATCTCCTTGGCCTCGGCCAGTCCGTCCTCGCCCGGCTCCGGACGCGGCACCATCGCCTCGGTCTCTGGGTCGACGTTGATCTGGACCGACTCCATCTCGCGGAGGTCCTCGAGCGAGCTGCGCAGGCCGTCGTTGGCCATCAGCGCGAGGATCGTCTCGGGGTCGTTGATGAACGCCTGGAAGGTGGCGGCCACCTCCGCGTAGGTGTTGAGCCCGCGGTCGATGAGGTACGCCAGAACGACGCGGCGTTTGAACAGCTCCGCGTCCAGCGTCTCCCGGTCCCAGCCGCGGTCGAAGATGATCTCCTCGAGCGTGCTCGACTCGCCCATCCGGAGGAACTCGTCGGTCTCGGCCTGCCACTGGAAGACGTCCTGGACGTTTATCTCGTCGTTCTCGGCGTCGTAGTGGTTGATCTCGGTGAGCGACTTGTTCCGTCTGACCTTCCGACCCTTCACGCGCGTCGACGACTGGACGGAGACCAGATCCAGCGCCGTGAACATCGTCTTCGAGACGTTGATCGGGTCGGTGGTGAACCGCTTGAGCACCTCCCCGACGGAGTCGGCGTGGAAGGTCGTGTAGGTCGTGTGGCCCGTCGACATCACCTGGAAGGCCGTCCGTCCCTCCTCGCCGCGGATCTCGCCCATTACGATGTAGTCGGGACGCTGGCGGAGCGCGGCCTCGAGCAGGTCGAACTCGTCGACGTCGCCCTTGTCGTCGTCGCTGAAGGAGGGCCGGGTGACGGAGGCGATCCAGTTGCGCTGCGGGAGCTCGACCTCGCGGGTGTCCTCGATGGAGACGATCTTCGAGTTGGACGGGATGAAAAGCGAGACCGCGTTCAGGCTCGTCGTCTTCCCGGAGGCGGTCCCGCCCGCGAAGATGAGCGACTTGTGGTTCTCGATGCACAGCCACAGGAAGGCCATCTCCTCCAGCGAGAACGTGTTCCAGTTGACGAGGTCGACCGGCGTGAAGGGGACGTCCTTGAACTGCCGGATGGTGTAGTTCGTGCCGTGGTCGGAGACCTCCGTGCCGAGGGTGAGCTGCGCCCGCGAACCGTCCGGCAGCGTACAGTCGACCTGCGGCGACCGCTTGGAGATCCCCTTCCCGGAGCGCTGGGCGAGCTTCACGACGAAGTCGTCGAGCTCGGTCGTCCCGTGGTGGACGTTCGAGATGAGCTGTTCGTACTCGGAGTGGTAGACGAACACCGGGGAGTCGTATCCGTCACAGGAGACGTCCTCGACGTTGATGTCGTACTTTATCGGGTCGATCCGCTCGTAGCCGATGAAGTCGCGCTTGAGGTAATACAGCAGCTTCTCGACCTGGTACTCCGAGAGCGTCTCGGCGTCCTCCTCGAGGACGGCCGGCTCCGGACGGGCGGCGATTCCCTCGAGGGTCCCGTGGTCGTCGGAGTCGGGCGGCTCGTAGCCGAGCGCCTGCGCGATCCGGCCCGCGATCCCCCCGGTCGGCTCGAATCCGAATCGCTCGAAGGCCGTCTCGATCGAGCTCGCGTCCGACTCGCGCGAGTAGAGGTCGTACCGGTCGAGCAGCCGGTAGGTCTCCTCGGCGATCACCGCCTTCCGCTCCGCCTCGTCGCCGCCGGCGATCGACTCGTCGGCGTACTTGATCGACGTGCGCAGCTTGCCGGTGAGGTAGTCGTTGATGTCGGTCTCGATCTCGGTGCGGTACGGCTGGACCGCGTAGTACTTCTTCTCGTTCTCCTTCGTGGAGTGAAAGAGTATCACGAACGCGTACGGCTTGTTCACCCAGTAGCGCTCGATCTCCCGGAAGTGCGACTTCTTCGCGGTCGGGACCGCCTTCTCCAGGTCGTACCGGTTGACGAGCGTGGTCGTTCCCTCGGCGGTCGCGAAGAACGCGTCCTCGTCGACGTCGTCGGCGACGTTCACCGTCCGCTCCTCGACCGCGCTCGAGAGGTGGGCGGCGAGCCCGGCGCCGGCGGACAGGAAGGCATCGGTCGCATCGGGATCGAAGCCGAGCGCCGCCGCCGCGTCGAACGGCTCGGCGTCGCCATCGGCCCCGGTCGGCGGCTCGCCGCGGTCGTCGTAAAAGTACTCGTGCTTGTAGTCCTCCCAGGTGTAATACCCCTTCGCGACCGGAACTGAATCGAGGTCGTACCGCCGTGCACACCGGTCGCGGAGCGTCTCGCCGACGGCGGCCGCGGTCGCGATCCGGTCCCCGAGCGCGGCGGGATCGATCCCGGACCCGTTTTCCGGGACGCCCCCGGCATCGTCGGCCGGATCGAGATCGGCCCGACCTCGCTCGGCATCGGGGCGGTCCGGCTCGCCGTCGGCGTTCTCAGCCATTACCCGCACCAATCCCGGGAGAGGCAAAAAGGCTTCCACCAAACTCGTCAGCGAGACAACCCGTCGCGGTCGTTTTCGGCGGGATCGGTCGATCGACGGACACGCCGGCGCCGTCCGCGGGACGGTCCGGTGATCGCGGTTTCCGCGGGAGCTCCGTGAATCGAGCCTCCCGCGAGGTTTTTCCACCAGGACGCCGGAGCGGGAGTGTGAGCCGATCGGACCGGATCCCCGTCGTCGCGCTCCGCGATCCGACGGTTCGGCGTCGGATACGCGACCGGGCCGCCGAGGAGTTCCTCGGCGACGCGTCCAGCCTGCTGGCGACGCTCGGCATCTGCGCGGTCGGCGTGCTCGTCGGGGGGCGCTTCTACGTCGCGACGATGCCCGCGGTGCCGACGCTGCTGTGGCCGCTGTACGCGGACTCGCCGACCGCGCTTGCCCTCGTGATGCTCGCGCTCGCCGCGCTCCTTCCGACCGTCGGGTCGGGTCGCGCGGCGCGCGAAACTCCGACTAACCGGCCGCTCGCGTACCTCCAGACGCTCGCGTTCGTGTGGCTCGTCAAATACGGACTCTGGCCGCTGGTCGCGTTGAACCGCCACGCCGACCTCTACCTCGGGTCCCCCGACGCGCTGGCGTCCTACTGGGGGATCCTGGTCACGCATCTGCTGTTCGTCGCGCTGGCGCTCCTGCTGCCCGCGATCGGTCGGACCACCCGCGGGGCGTTGGGACTCGCGCTGGGACTGTCGCTGTGTAACGACGTCCTCGATTACGGGTTCGGATTCCACCCCCCACTTCGATACGATCCCGGCGTGGTGCTGCCGGTCGTGACCGTCGCGATCGGCGTCGGCGCGGTCGTCCTCGCGAACCGGTCGTTCCGCCGGCTCGGGGAGTAAGGGAGGCTCGCGCCGGAAGCGATCCTCGACGTCGACTATACGAACCCGGATGCCGTTACTGGCCTGCCGGAGGGATATTTGAAGGGATGTGGCGGACGAGACGTTCAACCTGATTCCGGTGAGGGACGGGAATTCGTTCGTGGAGCCGCTAGAGCATCGTTCGAAGCGGATGCTGGCGAAGTCTTATTTAAACGATGTTATGGAAACTCGTCCACGATGGCGTGGCTGACCGACCGCGACCGTATCCGCCAGTTGGGATGGCATCCACCGTCTGGGGAGGATTCGACGGAGGTCCTGCGAGCGAACGTATCAATGCGCCAGTGGGAAGCTGCGGCGGGAGTCCCACGAGGAACGCATAAATGCGCTATCGGAGGGTTCTGCCAGAGTATCACAAACGAACGTATGAATACGCTAGCGGGAGGACGCGGCGGAAATCCCCCAAGGAACGTATGAATGCGTTAGCAGGAGGACGCGGCGGGAGTCCCCCAAGGAACGTATGAATGCGTTAGCAGGAGGACGCGGCGGGAGTCTCGCGAGCGAACGACGTGAGCGAGCGGGACTACGCCGCGGCCGCGAGTGAACGCAGTGAACGAGCGGACGCGGCGGGATTCGAACCCGCGATCGAGAGGTTAGGAACCTCTCGCCCTATCCGCTAGGCCACGCGTCCACGAGAAACGGTCGTCGATCGTCGGCCCGGTCGTCGGCGATGCGGCGGGGAAAGCGCCGTCGGCCGCGATTATTTCGACGACGATTCGGTTTCGGTTTCGGTTTCGGTCTCGGTCGCGGACTCCTCGTCGGTCGCGTCCGAGGACGTCGAGTCAGCGGACGTCGAGTCGGCCGACGCGTCCGTGCTCGTCGAGCCGGCAGCAGCCTCCTCGTCGCCCTCCTCGCCCTGCATCTCCTTGAGCTCCTCCTCGACCTCCTCGCGGCCCTTCTTGAACTCGCCCATCGCCTGGCCGGTCGAGCGGGCGAGCTTCGGGATCTTGTTCGCGCCGAACAGTAACACGAGGACGAGCAGGATGATGAGGAGTTCGGGACCGACGGGAAGCGGGCCGAACAGTGGGATCGAAGGTACCATCTCACCTCGGAGTAGCCCGGTTATTATTATATGCCTTTTGCCTTTCGACCCCCGTCCGTGCGGAGCGGCTCCGCCCGCGTCGTCGACCGCTCCGGCGGGTGGTGCGTCTCACCGACGGGCGGTGGCGCCTCACCGCCGGAGATAGCCACCGTCGACGTGGAGCGTCTCGCCGGTGATCCACTCGGCCGCGTCGCTCGCCAGGAAGACGACCGCGGACGCGACGTCCGCCGGGTCGCCGATCCGGTCGAGCGCGTACGCGTCCAGCAGCTCGTCGGCGTACTGCTCGACGAACGCCTCGGTTGCTGGGGTGTGGACGGTGCCGGGACAGACGCAGTTCACGCGGACGCCGTCACCGCCGACCTCCGTGGCGAGGGTCTTGGTGAACGACCGGTTGGCCGCCTTCGCGGCGCCGTAGACCGCGAGGCCGGGGTCGTTGCCGCGGTAGGAGGAGCTCGCGTAGTTGATGACGACGCCGGAGCGGTCGACCAGTTCGGGCAGCGCGGCGTGGGTGCAGTTCAACGTCCCGTAGAGGGAGACGCCGATCTTCCGGTCCCAGTCCTCGGGGTCGGACTCGCGAAACCGCCGGGCGCCCGCGACCCCCGCGTTGTTGACGAGGACGTCCAGGCCGCCGAGCTCCGCGACCGCGGTCTCGACCAGCGCCCGGGCCTCGTCGTAGTCGGAGACGTCGACCTCGACCGGGAGCGTCTCGGTCCCGTACTCGGAGCCGATCGTCTCGGCGGTCTCCTCGGCGGCGTCGACGTCGACGTCGGCGACGACGACCGCGGCCCCCGCCTCGGCGAACGACGCCGCAACGGTCTCGCCGATCCCTCGTCCCGACCCCGTCACGCAGACGACCTGTCCCGAGAAGTCGAGCGCGTCCTCGAAGGCCTCGAGCATCGGGGTTACCGTCCCTCCCATTCGACGTCGACGTCCGTGCCGAACGCCTCGACCGCGCGGTCGTAATCCCGCGTCTGCGAGAGCGACAGCCACGCCCGGTTGCCGTACTGGAGCGCCTCCTCGAAGCCGACCTCGCGGGTGCGGTCGGCGGCCTCCTTGATGGTGCGGACCGCGAGCGGCGGTTTGTCGACGATCGAGTCGACGAACGACTCCACCTCGTCCGCCAGTTCCGCGGCCGGGTGGACGTGGTCGATGATCCCCTCCGCCGCGGCCCGCTCGGCGTCGATCCGCTCGCCGGTCATACACAGCTCCTTCGCGCGGCTGACGCCGACGATCATCGACAGTCGCTGGGCACCCCCGCCGCCGGGAAGGACGCCGAAGTTGACTTCGGGCTGGCCGAACGTGCTCCGCTCGCTCGCCAGCCGGAAGTCTGACGCGAGCGCGATCTCCAACCCGCCGCCGAGACAGAGGCCGTCGATCCGCGCGATCACCGGCGGCTCGCACCGCTCGATCGTCTCCGCCATCTCGTGAAATCCGTCCGGGATCCGCTTCTTCTCGCCGTAGTCGGTGATCGACCGCATCTCGCCGACGTCGAGGCCGCTGCTGAAGGCCCGGTCGCCGGCACCCGAGACGACGATCGCCCGGACGGCCACGCCCGTTCGGTCCTCCTCGAGCCGCCGAAACCGACGGAATCCGTCGATGAGTTCCCGCTGCATTCGGTCGTTGATCGCGTTCATCGAGTCCGGGCGATCGAGTTCGATCCGTCCAACGCCGGCGTCCTCGTCGAACGACCAGGCGATCGCGTCGTAGTCGGGGTCCGACATCATCCGAACGGTGCTCGAGACATTATTAATGATTTACGATGATAATTTATAAATATTACATATATGATTGTATGATACGATCGTGTATAATCACCGCGGTGAGAGACAACATACCTCACTACGTGTACTGACCGACGATTCAGGGGCATCGGTCGGCGATCCACGGCGTCGGTCGGCGATCGGCCGACCATTCGCCGCCGATCGGGTCCGACGAGAGCCTCGTGGTGGCGGATGGCTTTTAAGTCAGTCGTCCATCAGGGGCGAACGATGGACATCGACGACGAGGATCCCGCCGACGGGAGAGTCGAGACCGACGCGGCCGAGTCGCGACGGGAGTACGACCCGGCGGCCGATCACGCGTTCCCGGACGGGCGGGTGAACGAGGTGCTCGAGGCGATCGAATCCGACCCCGAGATCGGAACGTACCTCGAGGCACAGAACGTCAACGCGGTCACTCGGAAGGGGTACAACGACCACGGGGCCAAACACATCGAGATCGTTCGGGACCGCGCGTTGCGGCTGTACGACCTGCTCAAGCGGGCGGGCGTCGAATTCAACGGCGCCGCCGACCAGGGCCTCGACGAGGCCGACGAGGCGGTCGTGATCGCGCTGGCGGCCACGCTCCACGACGTCGGGCACGTCGTCCACCGCGACGACCACTCCTACTACTCGATCCCGCTCGCGGCGGACCTCCTCGACCGGTTCCTCCCCGAGTGGTACGACACCGCCGCCGCGGTCCGGGTCAAGGCCGAGGTGCTCCACGCGATCCTTTGTCACCATACCGAGGAGACGCCGCTCACCCGGGAGGCCGGCGTCATCCGCATCGCCGACGGACTCGATATGGAGCGCGGGCGGTCGCGGATCCCCTACGAGAAGGGCGGCCGCGGGATCAACACCATCTCCTCGCGGGCGATCGAGCACGTCCGGCTGCGGACCGGCGACGAGAGCCCGGTCGAGGTGGAGATCACGATGAACAACGCCGCCGGCGTCTACCAGGTCGACTCCCTGTTGAAGGCGAAGCTCCGCGACTCGATGCTGGAGGACCAGGTTCGGATCGTCGCGATCAACACGAAGGGCGACGACGAGGACCGGCTCGTCGAACGGATCGAGCTGTGAGGTGATCGGCCGTTCGACGGGGCCACACGATCGATGGCGGTTCTCGCGCGATGAACTCCACGCCGGAGGTCACATCGCCCCGAGGATACGAACGAGGTTGTGGACGGCCGCCAGAAGCGAGAGCGCGCCGACGCCGCCGAACATCACCGTCAGCACGACGGTCCGGTTTCGTTTCGCGATCGCGACCGGGAGCGCGATGAGCACCATCCCCGCCAGCTTCGTCGCGATCATCCCGCGAACGAGCCCGTAGCGGTCGATGAGCGCCCGGCCGACCGGGGATCCCTCGACGAAGGGGCCGAACGCGATCGCGGCGTACGTGGTGGCCACGTCGGCGAGGATCCCGACGAGAAACAGGCCGACGGCGAACCGAAGTCGACGATCCCACGGATCCGAATTGCTCGGCCGGTCGGCGGTCGAGCGGTCGGCGGTCGGACTCCCGGCGTCCGAGCGGTCGGCGGTCGGACTCTCGGCGCCCGGCGGGTCGGCAGTCGAACTCTCGGCGGTCGAGCGTTCGACGGTCGTCCGACCGGCGCTCGCGTCGTCGGACCGCGGGCGGCGCTCCGTCACGATTGCGACCACGAGCGAGGCCGATAAAAAAACGACGACGGCGGTCGACGACGACCGACGGCAGCTGACGACGACCGACGACGTTCGATGGCGGATCGCGATCCGACCGATCCGGCGTCGGCTACCAGACCAGCCCGATCAGCACCGTGCCGGCCGCCACGAGCGTGATGATGAGGACGCCGCGGCCGATCCCGCTGCGCAGCTCCGCGTGAATGCCGGCCCGACGGGCGGCGGATCGGGGATTCATCGCGGTCCACTCGATCGCGGCCACGAGCCGCATCGTGAACCGGTCGACGGCCGCCCACGACTCGGTGACGATCCGGACCAGCCCGCGGCCGGCATGGAAGAACGCCGGATACGTGACGGCGTCGACGTCGCGCATCCGGTGAGCGAGCCACGCCAGGGGTCGCTTGAGCGCGAAGAAGCCGACGAAGCCGGCGGTCAACAGCGCGGCGGATTCGGTCAGGTGGCCCGTGCTGTAGGGGTGCAGCTCCGCGAGCAGGTACTCCGTGTGGGGCATCAGGCCGAGCAGCGTCTCGTAGGAGACGCCCAGATAGATGCAGGCGCCGGCGGCAAGCGCCATCCCGACGGTCTGGAACGGCGTCGCGTCGCGCGGCGAGCTCGAGGCGCTGCCGTGGAAGAACGTGTAGTACCCGAGCTTGATGAAGGACATGAACGTCCCGACCCCGCCGAGGATGAGCAGCCACCAGAGCAGCCCGCCGTCGAGGGCGATCGTGAACCGGTGGATCTCGTGGGCGGAGTCGATCACCATCCCCTTCGAGACGAAGCCGTTGAATCCCGGCACGGCCGTGATCGACGCGGCGCCGACCAGATAGATCACGAACGCGATCGGCGTCTTCCGCCAGAGACCGCCCATCTCGCGGATGTCCTCCGTCCCGGTTCGGTAGATGATCACGCCGAGGGCCATGAACAGCAGGCTCTTGTAGAGGACGTTGTTGAGCAGGTGGGCGAAGCCGCCGGCCAGCGCCTTCTCGCCGACGTAGCCCGCCAGGCCGATCCCCGCGAGCATGTACCCGACCTGCGCCTGGATGTGATACGAGAGGAGCCGGCGCGGGTCGTACTGCAACAGCGCGAAGAAGGCGCCGTAGACGGCCATCGCGCCGCCGAGGTAGGCCATCCACAGCCCGCCCTCGGGGAACGCCCGGTAGAGGACGTAGACGGCCGTCTTGGTGGTGAACACCGAGAGGAACACCGACGCGGCGATGTGGGGCCGCGGGTAGGTGTCCGGCAGCCAGGTGTGTAGCCCGATGAACCCGCAGTTGACCCCGATCCCGAGCGCCGCCAGCAGCGCCGCGGAGTCGTGGATCCCGGTCTCGGCCGTGAACAGGAAGCTCTCGACGGCCCCGAAGTGGACGACGACCGCCCCGAGCAGCACCGTCCCGCCGATGCCGTGGAAGATGGCGTACCGGAAGCCGGCCCGGACCGCCGCCCCGCCGTGATGCCAGACGAGCAGCGTCGAGGTGACCGCCATCAGCTCCCAGAAGACGATCAGCGTGAGCCAGTCGCCCGCGTAGATCGTCGCGACCGTCGACGCGACGTAGATCAGCGCGAGCCCGGTCATCCACCGCGGCGCGTCGCTGCCGTAGGCGTAGATCACCGCCGCGGTCGCGAGGAACCCCACGACGACGCCCATCAGCCGGGAGAAGTCGTCGATGTTGAAGAAGACGACGTCGAACCCGAGAAACGTCGTCGCCAGGTGCGGCCCGTACGTCGCCGGGTCGAAGCTCACGGCCTGCACGAACACGAACGCGGTCGCGGCCGCCCCGAGCAGGTGCCCGAGCCGCCGCGGCAATACGACTGCCAGGACCGCCGCGATCGCCACGAGCAGGTACGGCGGGATCGTCGTCAGGGAAACCCCGCCGATCGCACCGGTTACGAGCGCCACGCTGCCCGTCATAGGCTCACCCCCGCTCCCTCGAGGCGCGTCTCGACGATGAGCTCGATCAGGTCGAGGAAGGCCATCTCGCTCGGAATCACGCCGAGCAGGACGGCAAGCGTCATCGCCGTCAGGATCGGCGCGAGTATGAACCACGTCGTCTCGCGGCCCAGCAGGGCCGATGCACCCCGGATCGACGTCCAGCCGCCCGGCGGCGGGCCGCCGTGGTGAGCGTGGTCGTCGTGGTCGTCGTGGACAGCGTGGTCGCTCCGGACATCGTGATCCGCGTGAGCGTCGTGGCCGTCGTGGTCAGCGTGGCCGTCGTGGTCAGCGTGTCCGTCGTGGTCGTGTGCGTTGGCCCCGTCACCGTCGCTGCTCCCGTCGTCGACGTCGTTCGCCCGGTCGTCGGATCCGTCCTCCGGAGTGAACGGAACGTCGGTGTCCGAGGGATTCATATCGACCGCGTAGTTCCCCGTGTCCACGCGTTCCGCCGGTTCCGAGAAGTCCCGGTCGCCCGGCGTGAAGTCGGGACGGACGACGCCGTCCTCGCCGCCGACGTCATCGTCCCCGCTAACGGCGGTTTCGTTCCCGCCGGTCTCACCCGCATCGGCCGCGTCGTCGTCGGCCTCCGCGTCCGGGATCGGCGTCTCGGCGTCCGATTCCGTATCCGCCTTGGCGTCCGATTCCGTATCCGCCTTGGCGTCCGATTTTGCATCCGTTTCGGCATCCGGTTCGGCGTCGCCGCTTGGTTCGTCGCCGTCGTCGCTCGACTCGTCGCGGTCGCCGCCGTCGGTCCTGACGGCGTCGATCGTGGCGGTCGTCCGGCCGCCGAGCGGGAACTCGACGAGCGGCTTGGCGTCGTGGGCGTCCTCCGCCTCGAAGAAGGCGGTGTAGACGACCGGCCAGAAGTACGCGATGTTGAGCACGCCCGACACCAGCAGCGCGCCGGCGAGGTAGTAGCCGACCGGCGTCGCCGCGCCCATGGCCACCCCGCCGACCAGCATGTAGAACTTGCTCACGAACCCGGCGACGAGCGGGATGCCGGCCATCCCGGCGGCAGCGACCGTGAACGCGGCCATCGTCACCGGCATCCGCTTGCCGATCCCGGCCATCTCCGAGATGTAGTCGGTGTGGGTCTCGACGTGGATGCAGCCCGCACAGAAGAACAGGGTGAGCTTCATAAAGGCGTGCGCGGGGATGTGCAACAGCGCGCCAACGAGCCCGTGCCAGCCGAACAGTCCGAGCCCGAGCAGGATGTAGCTGAGCTGGCTCACCGTCGAGTAGGCGAGCCGCTGTTTGAGGTGGTCCTTCCGTATGGCGATGATGCTCGCGGCCGTGAGCGTGATCGCCGCCATCACCGACAGCCAGACGCCCACGCCGAGATCGAAGACGACCTCGGGGCCGAAGACGTCGAGGACGACCCGCGAGACGCCGAAGGCGCCGGACTTGACGACCGCCACGGCGTGGAGCAGGCCCGACACCGGCGTCGGCGCGACCATCGCCTCGGGAAGCCACTGGTGCAGCGGCATCAGACCGGCCTTCACGGCGAACCCGACCCCGAGCAGGACGAACGCGATCTTCGCCATCAGGGGGTCGCTGTTGGCCGCGGTCGCGAGCGCGTCCATCCCGCCCGCCGAGAAGGCGACGGTCGGCTCGCCCACGAGGCCGGTGAGCCAGTAGACCATCACGGTGCCGGCGAGCACGAGCACGCCGCCGCCGAACATCGTGTACGCGAGGTACTTCCGGCCCGCCGACCGCGCCTCGGGCGTCTCGTCGTGGGCGACGAGCGGATAGGTCGCGATCGACAGCAGCTCGTAGAAGACGAAGATGGTGACCAGGTTGCCGGCGAAGGCGATCCCCATCGTCGTCGACAGCGAGACCGCGAAGGCCGCGAAGTACCGGGTCTGGTTGGGTTCGTCGAGCCCGCGCATGTACCCGATGCTGTACAGCGACGTGATGATCCAGAGGCCGCTGGCCAGCACCGCGAACAGCATTCCCAGCGGGTCCGCCCGCAGGGTGAACTCGACGTACGGCAGGAAGGTCACGACCTCCGTGACGTAGACGGTTCCGGCGAGCACGCCGGGCAGCAACGAGACGACGGCACCGAACTTCGCGACGGCGGCCAGCAGCGTCCATCCCTCGCGCAGGTTCGGCCGCCGATGGGACGCGACGATGGCCCCGCTGGCCACGAACGATACGAGAACGACGAACAACGGTCGCAGTGAGTCGACTTCGGTCATTCAGATCATCCTCCCGAGGAACGGTTCGAAGAGGTCGTATGCGGCGAAGCCCGCGAACCCGAGCCCGACCGCGGTCACCGTGACGACCACGAGGACCACGAAGGCGCCCGTCGGGACGTCGCCGTGCCCCTCGCGGCCCCCATCCGGCTGGGTCGACGTGTTCGGCTGGGCCGGGGCGTCCGACTGGGCCGGGGCGTCCGACTGTGTCGACGCGTTCGGCTGGGTCGGGACGTCCGCGGCGTGCGTGGACGACCCCGCGTCGCCGGGTCCGGGGTCGGCGCCGGCGAAGTACAGCTGCTCGACGATCCGGGCGACGTACGCCAGCGTGAACAGGGTACTCACGAGCATCACGGCCGCGATCCCGAGCCCGGCGGGATCGCCGGCACCGGCGGCCTCCACTGCGCCGAGCGCGATGTACCACTTGCCCAGGAGGCCGACCGAGGGCGGGATCCCGACGAGCGCGAGCCCGAGGACGACGACCGCCCCCGAGAGGTACGGCGCCCGCCGCGCGAGGCTCGCGAGGTCGGCGACGCGGCGCGCGCCGTAGCCGTACGCGAGCAGGGCGACGCCCAGGAACAGCCCGAACTTGAGCAGGCCGTGTCCGAGCAGGTGGACGATGCCGCCCAGCAGCGCCGTCTCGTTGGCCAACGCGATCGCGGCGACGATCATCCCGAACTGCGCGACGGACGAGTAGGCGAACAGCCGCTTGAGGTCGGACTGCATCGCCGCGAGCGCCGAGCCGACGAGGATCGAGACCCCGGCGGCAAGCAGCATCGCGTTCGTGATCGCGCCGTTCGCGGCGAGGAACTCGACCGTGAAGACGGTGTAGGTGATGCGCAACAGCGCGTACGCCGCCGACGTGGAGACCAGCGCCGCGATGAACGCCGTCACCGCGTCCGGCGCTCGCTGGTAGGCGTCCGGCTGCCAGACGTGCAGCGGGAAGACGGCGATCTTCAGCGAGAGGCCGACGACGATGAACGCGTAGCCCGCCCGGATCAGGGGGTCGCCGTAGCCGACGGCCGCGATCGCGGACTGGAGGTCGATCATGTTCAGCGACCCCGTCGCGAGGAAGGTGTAGCCGACGCCGATCAGATACAGCGAGGCGCCGACGGTTCCGACCAGGAGGTACTTGATCGACGCGTACGCGCTGGCACCGGACCGGTCGGCCGCGACGAGCGCGTAGGTCGTCAACCCGACGATCTCCAGGAAGACGAAGAGGTTGAACAGGTCGCCGGTGAGCGAGATCCCCATCAACCCGCCGGTCAGCAGCAGGTATCCGGAGTAGAAGGCGTTCCCGCGCGGGCCGATCACCCGCGAGAGGACGAGCGTGCCCGCCGCGACGAGCGCGACGAGAACCACGAGCGCGGCCGACAGCTCGTCCGCGACGAGCTCGATCCCGTACGGGCGCTGCCAGCCGCCCAGCTCGTGAACGATCCCGTACTCGGTCGGCGCCCCGACCACGAAGACCGTCCGGGCGATCCACGCGGCCATTCCGACGAGCGAGACGGCCGTCACCGCCGCGATCGGCCAGCCGATCCGGTCGTACCGTCCGCCCAGCAGCAGCGGGAACGTCGCCGCGAGGATCGGGACGACGATCGCGAGCGGGAGCAGCAGATCGCTCACGCGCGTTCACCCCCTTGGGAATCGGCACCGGCCGCCGGCAGGTCGTCCTCCTCGGCCATCGCCTCCCGGAGCGCGTCGGTTCGCAGGGTTCCGTACTCCGTGTAGATCCGGACGCAGAGCGCAAGCCCCACCGCGGTGAGGCTCACGCCGACGACGATGGCGGTCAGGACGATCACCTGCGGGAGCGGGCTCACGAGGGTCGCCTCCGGCGCGCCGCCGCTCTCGACGATCGGTATCGACCCGCCGTGAACGTACGCGGAGGCGATGAAGAACAGGAAGATCGCGGTCTGGAACAGGTTGAGTCCGATGATCTTCTTCACGAGGTGCGGGTTGGCGATCATCATGTACAGGCCGATGCACAACAGTGCGGTGAACACCGCGTAGGCGTGTCGCGTCGCCAGGACGTCGAGGGCGAGTTGGATCGGTAGGTGGTCGGTCATCGGTCGGTCTCCGTGGTCGTGTGGGTGTCAGCTCCGTCGTCGGTGGTTGCATCGGCGATCTCGGTTTCGGTCCCCGCGCCGGCCCGGTCGTCGAAGCCGGCCGCCAACAGGAAGAACAGGCCGACGAGAACCCCGGCGACGATCGGCGCGATGCCGAGGATCTCGACGCCCTCCATCCCGTATTTCACCGGATGCGGGATCGGCAGCCGGGCGTACTCGAGGAAGGTCCCGCCGCGGGCGAGCCCGACGAGGCCGATCCCGCCGAAGACGAGCACGCCGCCGACCGCGAGACCGACGACGACGACGTTCGTGAACCACTCGCGCGTGGCGTCGATCCCGAACGCGAAGGCGATCATCAACACGACGGCAGCGGCGATCGCGCCGCCCTGGAACCCGCCGCCGGGCGAGCCCGCACCGTGGAAGGTGACGAACAGCCCGTAGGTGAGCGCGAACGGCGCCACGACCTTCACGGTCGACATGATCACCTGGCTTTCGGTGTAGGGCGTCTGCTGGCGCTGGACCGCGGAGAGGTGCGGCCGGTCGGCGTGGCCCGAGTAGGTCGGCTCGATCGACGGCTGATCGGTCGCTGCGCCGGAGTCGGCAGCGCCGTCCTCCGCAGCACCGGTGTCCGCAGCGCCGTCCTCCGCAGCACCGTCCTCCGCAGCGGCAGCGCCGTCCTCCGCAGCACCGGTGTCCGCGTCCGTGGCGCCGGCAGCGTCGTCGGCCGTGTCCGTGGCGCCGGCAGCGTCATTCCCCGCCCCGACGGTGCTGGCGGCATCGTCGCCGGCGTCAGGTTCGCGTCCGCCGTCGCCGGCGTCGGTCGGGTCGCTCACGAGAACACCTCCCGGTGGAGCACGAGCATCGTCGCGATCCCGGCCCCGAAGACGACGACGGCCTCGCCGAAGGTATCGAACCCGCGGTAGGAGGCCAACACCGCCATCACCGTGTTGCCGACGCCGGTGTCGGCGTAGGTGTTCTCGAGGTAGTAGCCGGTGACGTCCGGGTTCGAGTAGACGGGCGCGCTCGGGTCCCCGACGGCCGGCATCTGCGTCACCGTCGCGAGCATCACGACGCACAGCCCCCCGACGGCCAGCGCCGCCGTGGGGTTCACGCGCTCGAAGACGGCCTCGTGGTCCATCCGCGAGGTCTTCGCGATCGTGAGCAGCAGGAGGACCGTCGTGACCCCGGCGGAGATCGCCGCCTCGGTCAGCGCCACGTCCGGCGCCCGGTAGAACGTGTACAGCGCCGCCATCCCGAGGCTGTAGGCCCCGAAGACGATGATCGACGAGAGCACGTCGCGGGCGAGCGCGGTCACGACCGCCGTCGCGATCACGAAGACGAACAGCGCCGCCTCGATCGCGGTCACCGCGGCGCTCATCGGCGCTCGTCCCCCTCGGTCCACGGCACGTTTCCGTCCTCGAAGGCCGCCCGCGCGACCGCGTGGGCGGCCGTCGGGTTGGTCACGAAGACGAAGAACAGCAGGATGGCGGTCTTCACCGACGCCCCCTGCCAGCCGAGCGTAAGCGCGACCGCGGCCAGGCCGAAGCCGGCGCCGAGCGTGTCCGCCTGTGAGGCGGTGTGGGCCCGGGCGTAGACGTCCGGAAGTCGGATCACGCCGGTCATCGAGACGAACGTGAAGAACAGCGCCCCCGCAAGCAGCGCGAGGACGAGGACGACACGCGCCGCCGTGATCGGGTCGAGCGCGTCCAGGGCCATCAGAGGACCCCCCCGCGTTCGACGGTGAACTTCGAGACGGCGATCGCCATCAGGAAGTTCAACAGCGCGTACACGATCGCGATGTCCAGGAACGTCGGCTCGTCGAGCGCGGCACCAAGCAGCGCCAGGATGACGACCGTGTTCGTCCCGAGGACGTTCACCGCGAGCACGCGGTCC
Organism: Halopenitus persicus; assembly: GCF_900107205.1. Taxonomy (GTDB): domain Archaea; phylum Halobacteriota; class Halobacteria; order Halobacteriales; family Haloferacaceae; genus Halopenitus; species Halopenitus persicus. The sequence goes on from NZ_FNPC01000003.1 coordinate 252,751, forward strand.
TGCATCGTCGGGCCGACCACCGCACGGTAGAGCATTCCGAGCGCGAGGACGACGAACCCGGCCGCGCCGGCCAGCAGCACGTCGCCGAGCGTGTAGCCGCCGGCGACCGCGACGTCGGCGATGCTCATCGGCGGTCCTCCGTCTCGTCGGTCTCGTTCGACCCAGTCTCGTCGGCGTCGGCCTCGACGACCGTCTCATCGGCGTCGATCCCGTTCAGCCCCTCTTCACGACCGCCGTCGGTGGCCGCGAACGGCATCGGTTCGTCGGCGTCCGGCCCCTGCAGGACCGCGCAGTCGTCGCGTTCCCGGGGCGTCGGCAGCCGGGCTGCCTCCCGACCGTAGAAGACGAAGCGAGTCCACCGCTCGAGCCCGCCGTCGAAGAGCCCCTCGCGGGCCCACGGGATCAGCGTGTGGACGTACAGGTCCGCGTCGCGCGCCCGGACCGTCAGCGTGCCCGGCGTCAGCGTGATCGAGTTGGCGAGCGTCGTGACGGGCAGTCCGGACCCGACGAACACGCGCATCCGCGTCATCGTCGGCTCGATCGGCAGCGACGGCGAGAGGATGACGCGGGCGACGACGACGTTCGATTTCATGATCTCGAAAAACAGAAACGGCACGTAGATCACCCCACGGACCAGACGAAGCGGGGAGTCCCGCAGCGTCGGGTCGTGGTCGAGGCTCACCTGCGACAGCGAGATCGCGACCACCAGGGCGGTCGCGACGCCGGTGACGAGATCGAACGGAGAGGTGGGATCGCCCAACACCAGGTAGAACAGCAGCGACCCGCCGAAGACGGTGGCGAACCGCGGCCCGGTGATCTCCGAGACGAGCCGCTCGCGGCGTGACGGGCGGTCGACGGGGGCCTCACGGACCTCGAGCGGCGTCGATGCCAGCTCGAACTCCATCGGCTGGAGAAGGGTCGTGTTGCCGACCGGGGTGTACTCGGGGTCGAGCACGACCGTTCCGATCCCGTGAGCGTCGGCGTACTCGTGGAGGCGGTCGGCGTACTGGCGCGGGCCGAACAGGTAGACGTCCTCCGCGATCAGCGCGGTCTCGACGTCGACGGTTCCCTCCGGAACGTCGGCGTCGGCGAGGTCGTAGCGCGCCCAGTCGGCGGCCTGCTCGAGCAGCGTCCGCGCCGTCCGCCGGCGGTCGTCGATCCGGGGATCGTCCTCGCGCCAGGCGGCGAGATAGACGAAGTGGATCGCCGAGACGTCGCCATCGGCGGCAGTCCCCACGACGTGGGCGACCGTCGACCGCAGCGTGGCGGTGTCCTCGATCGGGACGACGACCCGGTCGTTAGCCACCGGGACCACCTCCGGGGAGCGTAGTTACGACTGGTGTGGGCGACATACGAGGTTCTCGTTCGAGGAGTGGCACGGACTCCTCAAAACAGTTCTTATCTTCGGGGGCGTGACGCGTCACTCCGGTGCCGGTCTACAACGGATCCCTCGAGCGACCGTCGTCAGCACGTACTCGAACCACGGCGCCGAGGAGGATCACGGCCAGCGCGACGCCGCCCGCGATCCAGAAGACCGGCAGTCCGCCGTCGTCGTTCCCGTTTCCGCCGTCGTCACTCCCGCTTCCGCCGTCGCTCCCCGACGTGGTGGGTGCTTGGGTCCCCTGATCCGCCGTCGCAGGTGCGGTCGCCGCCTCCACGACCAGCGTTTCGGTCGCGGTGTCCGTTTCGCCGGCGTCGTTCGTGACGGCGAGTTCGACCTCGTACTCGCCGGGCTCGTCGAACGAGGTGGTCGCGGTCTCGCCGGCGTAGGAGTCGCCGTCGACGGTCCAGTCGTACGCGACGATCTCACCGTGTTCGGTCGTCGAGTCGCTTCCGTCGAGCGTAACGGACGATCCCGACGTCGACGTGGCCGGATCGAGGGCGATCGCGGCGTCGGGCTCGCTCACGGCGCTGACCGAGAAGTACGAGAATCCGGGCGTTTCGGCCTCGAGAACGACCGCCGAGTCGGTTTCCTCGGCCACCGTCGTTTCGAGCGCCTGCCACTGGCCGTCGACGAAGCGGTTCGCTCTGAGTTCCGACGGCTCCGCATCGAGTTCCGAGAGGCGGTCGGTCGAGACGCGCATTCGGACGGTCGCGGCCTGGTCGGTCGCCGAATCGGGAACGTCGATGCGGGACACGGACGCGGCCGATCCCGGCACCGACGTCTCGGTCGCTTCCCGGTCGATCTCGGCGACGGTGACGGTTCCCTCGACCGCGTCGGACTCGAAGGTGATCGAGTCGACGGGCGACGTGTCGGCGTCGAAGGTCACCGCCGCACGGTTCGCTCCGTCCTCAACGGCCACGTCCGCACTGGCTTCGCTGACGACGGGCGCCTCGGACAGCGCCTGCGCCACGTCGGTGGCGGGACCTGCTCCGGTCGCATCATCCTCGGAGCCGGTATCGGATCCGCCGGCTGCGGCGCCACCGCCGCCTCCGCCGCCGCCACCGCCGCCACCGCCACCGCCACCACCGCCGCCGGCCGATCCGTCACCCGAGCCCTCGTCCCCGTTCGGGGTCCCTTGGTCGTCGGGCGTTCCGGACTCCGGCGTCTCGGTTTCGCCGGTCTGATCGTCATCGGTATCGCTTTCGGACTGATCGGGAACGCCCTCGAAGGTGAGGTCGATCTCCTGCACGTCGCCGGACTCCCAGGTGGCGGTCTCCGCCGCCGTCGTGTCTCGGACGACGAACGTGACCTCGTCACCGGCTTCGGCCTTCCGGACGACGAGCTTCCGATCGAGCGCGTCGGACCCGCCGTATTGCCCGGCCTCGGTCACCTCGATGGATCCGTGCGGCTCGCCGTTCACCATCGCGACGATCTCGGTTCCGACCGGCGCGGGCTCCCCGTTGACCGTCACGTCTCCGTAGTAGGCAGCCGGCGCTGGAACGGGACCGCTGCCGTCGTCGCCGTGATCGGCTGCCGCGAGGCCGGCGATTCCGGCCGCGCCGACGAGGAGACACGCGGCGACGACCACGGTCGCGAGGACGGTTGATCGATCGGACAGGCCGACGCGGACGGTGCGCGCTGGTTCCATGCGGGTGGACTGGGACGGGTCGGTATCGTCTGTCATCATATGAATGTAATAAAAACGTGTTCGGAGGGTGGTCAGTCGCCGATGCGCCGTCGCGTCGCGATCGCGGCCGCGGCCAGCAGCGCGATCAGGGTGACGAGGATTCCGAAGCCGGGGATCCCCTCGTCGGTCGGTTCCGGCGTCGCCGCGGTGTCGGCCGGTTCGGCGGCCGTTTCAGTCGGCGTTGCGGGCGTCTCGGCCGCTTCGACCGTCACAAGCACGGTCGTCGTGTCGGTCTCGCCGGCGTCGTTCGTGACGGCGAGTTCGACCTCGTACTCGCCGGGCTCGTCGAAGGAGGTGGTCGCGGTCTCGCCGGCGTAGGAGTCGCCGTCGACGGTCCAGTCGTACGCGACGATCTCACCGTGTTCGGTCGTCGAGTCGCCTCCGGAGAGCTCAACCGACTCTCCGGTCGTGACGGTTTCGGGAGCCACGGTCGCCACGGCTTCCGGCTGGCTCACGGCGCTGACCGCGAACAGGGAGAACCCGGGCGTCTCGGCCTCGAGAACGACTTCGTCCTCGCGCTGCTCGGCGACGCCGGTCTCGAGCGGCTCCCAGTCGGTTCCGTCCCGTGAACGGAACGCGTGGAGCTGTTCGGCCGTCGCGTCGGCCGCCTCGAGCCGGTCCGTCGACACGGTGAACCGGATCGTCGCCGGCGTGTCGCTCGCCTCCTCGGAGACGGTGATCTCCTGTAACGCGAGCTGGCTTCCCGGCGAGGGGTCGACGGCGTCGGTGGTCGGGTCGAGATCGGAAACCGTCACGTCGCCGACGTAGTCGTTCGTCTCGAGCGCGACCGACTCGACGCCCTCGACCTCCTCGAAGGACGCGACCTGCCGGCCGCGCTCGGCGTCGAGGGTCGTTCCGACCGTTTCGGTGGCCACCGGCTCGACGTCGATGGACGGTTCCGGCGCGTCCGAAATCCCTCCACCGCCGCCACCGCCGCCACCGCCTCCGGGTGCACCGCCATTGCCGCCGCCATTGCCGTCGTCGGCAACCACGGTGATCTGCCCCGATTCCGTCGCGTTCTCCGTCTCGACGGTCACCTCGAGGGTCCCGACGTCGTCGGCGTCGGTGGCGTACGTCAGCGTGGGCGTCGCCGTGTCGCCACCGGCCAGCGTGACCTCTCGGGAGTCGACCTGGCTGCCGTTCACCAGCAGCCTGACCGTCTGGGTGGCCTCGAGGCCGCCGGTGTTCTCCAGGTCAGCGTCGATCGAGATCTCGTCGCCGGCGGTGACCTCGCTCGGCGGGTCGCCGAGCGACGTCACGTCGAAGAACGCCGGCGCCTCGGCGACGGTCACGTCGACCGACCGGGCGTCGTCGCCGGTGTCGACGGTCACGTTGATGGCGCCGACGTCGTCGCTGGTGGGCGTGTACGTCAGCGTGGGCGTCTCCGTACCGCCGCTGCTCAGCGTGACGTCCCGGGAGTCGACCTGGCTGCCGTTCACTAGCAGCGTGACGGTGCGCGTGTCCTGTGCCTCGCCGGTGTTCTCCAGATCCGCGTCGATCGAGAGCGTGTCGCCGACCATCACGTTCGTGGTCGGGTCGTTGAGCGACGTCACCTCGAACAGGGCCGGATCGAGCACGCTCACGGTGGCGGACGCGGAGTCGTCCAGCGTCCGCGCGGTGAGGTCGAGCTGGTCGCCGTCGGTGACGTCCGGCGTGTAGCTGAACGTCACGGTGGCTTGCTCGGAGGCGTTCAGCTCGACGCTCCGCGAGTCGATCACCGTTCCGGCGTCGACGAGCTCGACGGTCTGGAGGTCCGAGGCCGACCCGGTGTTGTTAACCGTGGCGTTGACCGTGTACGTCTCGTCACGGGTTGCATCCTCCGGCGCAAAGCTCTCGACCGTGAAGTCGGAATCCGGCCGCGTCTGTAGCGGATCCTCGGTCGCGAGCGCGCTTCGGATGATGTAGTCCTCGTTCTCGACCGGCTCGCTGGCGGACGATCCCCACCAGTTGCTGGTGGCGTCGACCTCGCTGTCGATGACGTGCGCGTGGATGCCGTTGGACTCGAGCGCGCTGTTGCGAACCACGGCGCTCGGATTCCCCTGCGAGAGGTTTCCAGCGACGTTGGAGACGCGAACCCCGATGTCGCCGTTGTTCCGGATCGTGGACTGTCGGACGTCGTTGTCCGGGGCGTACGCGTCGACGCCGACCGTCGAGGAGTGGACGCCGGATCCGCGAACGGTGTTGTCGGCGCTCCGGAGGACGATCCCGCGCCGGTCGGACCGCGCGACGCGCGCGTACTCGATCCGGCTGTCGCCGGCGCCGTCGACCAGCAGGCCGATCCCGGAGTCGACGACGGAGGCGCCGCGGAGCGTGTTGGTGCCGTTCGTTTCCTCGATGCCGACGTCCCAGTTCTCGACGCGGACGTCCGACACGGTCGCGCCGTCGCCGGCGAGCTCGATCGCCGAGCCGTTTCCGTCACCGACGAACCGGAGGTTCGAGACCGTGACGTCGGCTCCGGTCACGACCAGCCCGGTCTCGGCGTTGCGCGGCGAGTTGATCGTCGGCATCGCCGTCGGCCGTGCGGGTTCGATGGTGATGCCGTCCGCATCGACCGTGATCGTGTTCCGCTCGGTGTAGTCGCCGGCAGCGACTTCAACGACGTCGGTCGTCGCGTCGGTCGCCGCCGCGTCGACGCCGGACTGGATGCTGCCGAAGTCGACCGGGATCGTCCGGCGCACGGTCGACCCGTTCGTCCGGACCTCGACGTCGCGGTCGAAGGTGCCGGCGCGCGCCTCGGCCGGCGGCGTCACGGCGAGCGTGACGGTCGTCGTGTTGCCCGGCCCCAGCTCGCTCACCTCGACGGTGTCGTTGACCGACGCCGCGGCGAGGTACTCGAGCTCGACCGTCGCGTTCGTGGCGTTCAGGTCGCCGACGTTCTCGACGGTCGCGTTGACCGCGGCGGAGTCGCCCTGGGTCGCCGTCTCCGCGTTGGAGTCGGGGAGGAGCTCGGTCGAGACGACCTCGAGCGTTCCCGGCGTCGGCTCCTCGACGGTGAGCGTTCCCTCGGCGGAGCCGTTCTCGCTGGCGACCGTGTACGGGATCGCCTCGCCGGCGCCGACCTCATCGGTGTCGATCTCGAACTCGACCGTCGTGTCGCCGCTGGCCGGGAGGGTTTCCTCTGTGGTTTCGAATTCGGTCCCGTCAACCGAGAGGGAGACCGTCTGGGTCCCCTCCTGCTCGCCGATGTTCGTCACGTCGGCCGCGACGGTTACGGTTCGATTCGTGAAGACGGGGTCGGTCGGGCCCTCGAGGTCGGAGACCCGGAAGTTCGGATCCGCGGGCGGCTCCTCGACTGAGACCGTTCGCTCGGGACCCTCGATCGCGTCGTTCGCGGCCAGCACCGCGAAGGAGGTCTCGCCGGTCTCGGCGCTGGAGACGTCGTGGGTGAACGTCACGGACCGGCTCTCGCCGCCGGCGACCGTGATCGTGGACTGGTCGACGATCTGGCCGTCGAACCGGAGTCGAACCGTCTCGGTGACGGACTCGTCCCCGACGTTCTCCGCGGTGATGCCCACGCGAAGCGATTCCTCGGTCGTGACCGGGTCGGTCACCGACGTGAGCTTGAGCGCGAGCTCGCCGGGCGCGCCGACAGCGATAGTGTCGCTGCTCGCGTCGTCGGTCGTCGCGGCGGTCACCTCGAGTTCGCCGGGCGACTCGGGCGTGATCGCGTCCGAGAACTCGAGGACTCGCGCCTCGCCGGCGTCGAGTTTCGCGGTTTCGGTCGCGATCTCCTCGCCGTCGGACAGCAGCCGGACCGTCGTCTCGTTGTTCGCGAGGCCGCCGACGTTCTCCACCGTGGCGAAGGCGTCCGCCGGAGTCCCGGCGATCGTCTCGTCCTCGGCGTCGAGGTCGACCTCGAACTCCGCGTTCTCGCGCACGGTGACCGTCTCCGCGGCCGAATCGTCGTCCGTGCTCACGGAGACGTCCAGGTCGCCGACGTCGCTGCCGCGCGTTTGATACGACTCGCTGATCGAGACCGGGTTGTCGCTGCCGTTCAACGACTCGGTCTGTACGTGGATCTCGCGTCCGTCGACCGTCACGGCGAACGTCTGGGTGTCCTCGACCTCCCCGGTGTTGTTGATCTCGGCGTCGATGCCGATCGCATCGCCCTGATCCACCGCGGAGACGTTGACGTCGAAGTTCTCCACGGCGAAGTTGGGCGCCTCGCCGATGTCGATCGTCCGGGTGGAGACGTCGTCGACCGAGCCGGTGCCGTCGTTCTCGACCCCGGCCTCGAGCACGCGCGTGACGTCGTCCTCGGTGACGTTGATCGCGATGCCACCGCTCTGCTCGTCGACGACCGTCTCGGTCGTGCCGGCCGCGAGGTCGTCGACCTGCACGGTTCCCTCGACGGAGTTGTTGAACCGAACCGTGACCTCGCCGTTGCCGGCGCGTCCGCCGACGTTCGTGACGTTGATCGTCGGCGTGAACTCGTCGTCCGGCGCGAGATCGGAGACGTTGCTCGCCTCGACGATCGTCGTCTCGAACTCGGGGGCTGCGGTGACCGTGACCGACTCGGCGGCCGCGGCGTCCTCGCTCGCGACCACGAGATCGATCTCGGGCGCGTCACCTGGCCGGACCGGCACGGTCACGCCGGTCAGGGTCTCCGATCCGGTTCCGTCGAAGCTGACGTCCGTGCTGTTGCGAACCTCGCCGTCGACCCGGAACTCGATCGTCTGTGCCGTCGATTCGGTGCCGAGGTTCTCGACCGTCGCGTCGACGGTGATGTTGTTCGTGTTCCCGGCGAACGGCTCGTCGACGGATCCGGTCACGTCGACGTTCGTCACGTCGAGGAACGCATCGCGGTCCTCGACCGTGACCGGCACCGTCTCGGCGTCGTCGGGGCTCTCGACGGTGAGATCGAACCCGGCGTCAGTGTCGTCACCGGAGGTCTCGGCCGTCGCCTCGACGTCCGTTATCTCGCCGGGCTCCAGCGTCACCGTTTCGTTCGTGAGCTCGGTGTCGTCACGGGAGTCGGTGACGGTCACGTCCTTCGTGGCGCTCGTGCCGCCGACGTTCTCGACCTCGGCGACGAGCGTGGCGTCCTGTCCCGCGACGACGTCGAGGGTCGACTCGCCCTCGATCACGTCGACCGCGAACTCGGCGGACCGGTTCACCGTGACGATCCGCTGCGTCGCGTCGTCCGCGGTCGCGGCGGCTAGCGTCCGGTCGCCCGCGTCGTCCGCGTCGGTTTCGTACTCGACCGCAACGTCCTGACTCTCGCCGGCACTGAGGGTGAGCTCCTCGGTCAGGATCGTCGCGTCGTCGATCGTGACGGTGAGGTTCTGCGTGGCCTCCTGGCCGCCGGTGTTGTTGACGGTCGCGGTCCCGCTCACGTTCGTGCCGGGATCGATCGGCGAGGTGAACCCGGAGAGCGAGACGTCGAACTGCGGCGGCTCCTCGACGGTGACCGTCGTCTCGGCCGTTTCGTGGCCGGTGTCGACCGTGAGGGTCAGATCCGTGCTGCCGTCGACGGAGACGTTGCTCGTCGGCACGGCCACGAACGTCTGCGCGCTCGCGCCCGAGTCGATCGTCTCCGTGACGTTCGTCTCGGCGACGGTCGTGCCGGTCGCGTTCGTGGCCACGACCGAGACGGTCGCGCTCCCGCTCACACCCGTGTTGTTGAGGGTGAGCGTGAGCTCGACGTCGTCGCCGGCCGTCACCGGATCGGTGACGTTGACGTCATCGATCGCGAACTGCGGTTCGACCACGGCCGCCGCGAGGTCGACGCGCTGGACGTCGCCGGACTCCCACGTGACCGTCTCGGAGCCGTCCTCGGCGGTGACGCTCGTGACCTCGGTCCGGTCGATGTTCCCGTTGTTCACGAAGAACCGAACCTCGGCGCCGTCGTCGCCCGCACCGCCCTCGACGAGGAGCTTCTCGTCGAGCGCGTCGGGGCCGCCGTAGGTGCCGGACTCGTTGATCGTGATCGAGCCGGCCACGGTCCCGTTGATCTCGGCCTCGATGACGGTGCCGGCCGGCGCCGGCTCGCCGTCGATCGTGACGTTGCCGTAGTAGCTGGCGGGCGTCTGCGGCGGGCCCTCGGTCTCCTCCTGGGCCGCGCCGACGCCGACGGCCGGGCCGAGCACGCCTGCCGGCGCCCACAGCACCAGACAGACCGCGAGGGCGATGACCGCCGCGGATCGACCGGCAGCGAGCCAGCGGGAGGGGTCACTCATCGGTCGCCCTCCCGTGGCGTGTCGCTCGTTCGGTGGCGGCCGCGCGGCTCACGGGCCCACCTCGGTGGGCACGCTGGCCGGACCGCGGCCGCCGGTATGCTGGAGAGGACATTGGACTGCGGGGTTAGTCCTCGTCCAGGTTGACGGCCTTGAGGTACTCGTCCAGCGTCAGCCCATCGTAGGTGGCCGGGTGAACATCGCTGTCCTCCCCTTCTTCGTCGATGAGGGTCCAGTAGCCTCTGTACGGGGAGTAGTCGTACCGCTCGCTCGCGCCGAACGGCTGACTCCTCGTCTGGTCGGCGAACTGGTAATCAAGCGAGTTCTCGACCGTCGCATCGGTCGTGTCGAACGCCGCGTCCGTCGTGTCGCCGGCTCGAGTCGGGCTCACCAAGTTCCAGCCGGTCGTGACCTCGGTCGGGTCGGGCTTCGTCGTCCCGTCGAAGTCGTTGTCGAACTCCATCACCGCGGAGGCGGTTTTACCGTCCTTGACGACGAGGATGTAGGCAGATAGCGCATTCGGCGTCGTCGATTCAGCGTCGAGCGTCCCGTCAGCTGTCGAGAGCCAGGTATGCTGGCTGTTATCGTATGCGTAGATGGTCTCGACGTTCGACAGATTCACCGTCTCGGCCAGCGTGCGCTCGCTGGGTGCCGGGAACGCGATCGTGCTGACGCCCGACTCGAGGGTCAGGTCGCTCGCGAACTGCCGTGTGGCAATGTTATCGTCGCTGTCGGTCTTGTTGACCTGCTCGTGTGGAGCCGTCAGGAACGGGTCGTAGTACGTGTCGTTCACGGCCTCGTCGAACTGGCCGGAGCTCTGTGGGCCGTCTGCACTACCCCACCAGTTGAGCCAGGCGTCGAGGCTCGTGTCCGTGGCGCTGGCCGCCTCGATGCCGTTGTCCTTAATGTTGTTATACGTTACATCGACTTCGCTGGCGTTGGCGTTGGTGATATTGTAGCCCTGATAGTTCTCCTTGATGATGTTCTCCTGCCCGACCACGTAGACGCCGAACTCGCTGTTGTTGTGGATCGACGACTCGAGGATCTGGACGTTTTCCGGTACGACCGTGTCGCTGTGTGTCTTCACGACGACGCCGTCAGTGTTGTTGCTGATCTCGCTATTATGGACGGTGATGTTCGAGACGGAGTCGAAGCCTCCATCTCCGTCTCCCCAAACCGTCGTAACGACACCCGCGTGGAACCCTTCAACGTGGGCACCGCCAATGTCGACGTTCTTCGTCTCAGTTCCGCCGTCGTAGACGAGGATCCCGTCGAAGCGGTGGTAGTCTCGGTCCGCGTGGTTCAGATCGCTACCGATAACGGTCGGGTTCTCGACGTCGACGTTCGACCCTTGGATCCGGATCCCCTGTGCGTGGTCGGCATCCTGCTTCCGGTCCTCAGCTGCAATCCGATGGACGGTGATGTTCTCCACGCTAACATCGTTCTTGTTGATGTAGAGGGCAGCGGTGCCGTCATCGTTACTGGAATCAGCATACCGGATCGTTGGCTGATTGTTCGGATCCTCGGCCTTCAGAGTAATTCCAGCCGTGTCGATCGCGACGGACTCGTTGTACGTTCGACCTGGCACGACGATCGTCTGGCCCTCGTTTGCGGACGCGATCGCGTGGTTGATCGTCGGGTGTTCCGTTCCTTGATCCACGTTTTTGATGCCGTCCGCCTGTTGGGTTCGCTCGGCATCAGTGTACCACGGCGTGACGTTCACCGTGTCGAGATTGTCGACCACCGTATCGAAGTCCGGATATTGTGCTCCCCACCAGTTGTGGGTGGCGTTGAGCGTATCCGGATCATCTACATTGTTGGTGTTGTATCTGATACTGACATTTGTGAAGTTATTCTGAGTGACGGTGTGTTCTTCACCGAGATCTCCATATTCGTGGAGGTAGAGACCGAGTGCGTCTTTGTAGGTTGCCTCGGGGCTCCCATCACCAACAGCGATTCCGTCAATGTCGTTATGTTTGATGGTGAAGTTCTTTGGTCCCGCATTAGGATTCGCACCGGTATCTGAAGAGAAATCGATACCGAGTGCGCCTGCGCTGTTTTCACCGCCGATATTCCGTATTGTATTATTTTCAACAGTTAAATTCTGGAACCGTTCATTGGGATTGATCCCCTTCGCGACAGACTCGTCCGATTCAGATTCTACACTCGTAATATTCCGAACGATGTTGTCTCGGACTGTGACGTTTTTAGCCGTTTTATCCTCAGTATTCTTTAAATCGAGAGAGATACCAGCTGGTCGGTACGTATCACTGATATCCTGTACGACATTGTCCTCGATGAGGATGTCTTCGACTCCACCATTCGGTTCCAACCTAATACCGTACTGGCCGTGGGTGTCCGTATCGTCCAAATTAGTCGTTACTGTAAATCCGCGAACAGTAACGTTTGACTCCGTGATCATCACTCCTTCTGTAGCATCAGCTGAGATCGTCGTAGAGTCAGCGCCAGCAGTCGACTCAAGCGTGAGGCCCTCCACTCCGATCGTAACGGATTCTTTGTAAGAACCGGAGCCCACCTTCACAGTCGCGTTTTTAGATGCAGATGAAATCGCAGCGGAGGGACTGGTCCAGATGCGGGGCGCATATTCGCCGTCGGTGACGCGAACGACCGATCGATTAAAGGTATTGTCGTTGTTTTCGAAGGTGCTCTGGATATTCAGATTTGATGAAGTGGAGTTATCGAAGACGTGAACATCAGTGTTTCCAGTAAAGTGGTTTCCTTCCAGAGTAATTCCTGATGCATCTATTGTTCCGATAAATCCTTGCTTCTCCCCATCTCCGAAGACACGGACACCGACAGTGTTATTCTCGATTTGAACGTTGTCAACCGAGACTGCTTTTGGAGAATCACTCACGCTGCCCACTACAGCGAACCCAATTCCGAATTCGTTATCCGAAACTGTACCACCGGAGATGGTTACGTCCTCAAGCGTAGCCTCATCAGTTTGTGTTGAAACACCGATGCCAGTATGGAAGCCGCTTGCATCGACGTTTTCGAGTGTAACGTTGCTGGTATCACTCGGTGAACTTTCACCGGCGTACGCATCAAGGACTGTGACACCTTGATCGTTGTTTCCGCCACCCCCTTTCACGATATCGAGGTCTGAAAGGCGTGTATCCGAAGCAGACACGCGAACACCCTGTGCGATTCCGCTACCGGATGCATTGCGTTCAATGCGTAGTCCGTCGACTGAGACTCCTTCAGCCTCAACAGAGATGGTCGGTGAGCCATCTGAAGTGGTCTCACTCTGATCCAGACGAATCGTTGGCGTAGCGCTGCTCTCCGCAGCCAACGTTACATTAGCTGTATCAATGCTCAATTCGTCGCCGGTATACTCATATGTTCCATCCTCAACAATAATCGTATCTCCATCGCCGGCGTTATTGATCGCGTCCGAAAGGGCTGCGCTGTTACCAACGGTTACCTCCTCGGCCGCCGCACTTCCGGTAAACGCCATCCCCATCGCGACGACCGACAGCACCATAATCGCCGCGAGGAAGACCGCCCGCGATCGTGAGCGATAGCCGTCGCTCGTAGTCGTTGTCATTCTTGACCACTCCCCACACCATTGGGGCGGACTCCTACCCAGCGTCCGCCGTCCGTTATGTTCGATGTCATGTTCGTACTCACCGTATGCGTCGACAGTCCACCCAGGGATCGACGACGTCGTCGCACCCAATAGTTGCTGCCGACCGCATATACCAATGGTATCTACCAGCGTCTCTTAAAGATTCGGGAGGCGGTGAGCAAGTGGGTCATCGAAACCGGCTGCATGCAGTCGGATCCGTGGTTGGTTCCGGGTACTCGACACGACATCCCTATCGAACCGCCGTGCTGGACGTCGAGCCGGCGACTGACGATCATCGCGCCGATCGGCACGATCGGGGACGGGCGCTCGTCGGTGCCGCCGCTCTCGACTCGAAAGTCGAACACGATGTCGACGTGGGACGGAAAAACCGATCGTCCAACCGTGGGACGCGGCCCGGGCTCGGCGGACCCGACGACTCGGGTTCGCTACTCCTGGTGCAGTTCCCGTTCGATCAGCTCGTCGAAGTCGGCCTCGTCACACTCGTACGCCTCCCGGTTTCGGGCGACGACGCGGCCCTTTTCGGTGATCACGTAGAGGCCGCTGTTCGGGGCCGGCCCAACGCGGTCGAGGAGGTCGTAGTCCGCCAACACCGGAAGGCGGGTGTTGATGTACGACCGGTTTCGGTCGAGAATGTACGCGAGGTTCGCCGCGTTGTTCCGCCGACCGTCAATGAGGGCATCGAGGATCTCGAAGTCGGTCGGAACGGTCAACCGCATCGGCCGATATAACTCGTGCAAATATAAAGTCCTTATTGATTCGGGTGCGAGTTATAATTACTTTAAGAGGAATTTCTTGAAATGTTCCGGAATTGTTGAACCTCGTCTAACCGACCGGTGACTGAACGCGCGAGCCGCCGCGAGGGCGCCCGACCCCAACGTCCGACCGATCAGGACGTCGTTCGGATCGTTCGCCGCGCGGCATCCAGGTCCGCCATCGCGCGTTCGTGGCTCTCGATCGCCTGGTCGAGGCAGGCGACGATCTCCTCGCGGTCGAGGTCGGCGTCCTCGTGGGTCACGTACAGGAGATACTGCTCCAGGCAGACGTTGATGTGCACCTGTGCGTCGAGGATCTCCTTGAGTATCTCCCAGTCGACGGCGTTCGTGTCGGTCATATCCGTATCCCCATATCGTGGATGGTCGATCCGATCCGGCGCATCCAGACTATCATTTCTATAATCATTTTTAGTTTTTGGTCTGACGGGTTCCGGCCGAGCTATCGCGACCGAACCCGAACGCCGTCGTCGCGGTGCTCGACCACGGCGTCGAACAGCCCGCGGAACGTGCTTACGGTCCGCTCGTCGTGAGCATCGGGATCCAGGTGGAACCGCGCGGTCGCATTCACGGCCGCGCAGTGGCCGGTGATCCGGTTGACGAACCGATAGCCACGCTGGACGTCGACGTACTGCAGCAGCGTCGTGATCGAGTCGAACTGGAGGTCGACCCGATACCCGCGATCGGTCCAGGCGTCGATCCGTTCGGTGATCCGGATCCCGAGCGGCGTCAGCGCGCCCGGCGAGCTCACGGCGAGGACCGAGAACGCCGACTCGGTGCCGTCGACCGCGGTCGCGGTCGGTCCGGTACAGAGGATCGCTCCGTCGGCCGGATCCGTGCCGACGCGTCGGTCCCACGCGCCGAGACACCGACGCGGCGCTCCCGCCAGCGAGACCAGCAGTACGCCGGCGTCGGCGGGGTCCACGACCGGCCGATCCGGAAACGGGGGCGCGGCGGCAGCGTCCGTGGTTCCGTCGAGGACGAGGACGGCGCTTCCCGGATCGATCGCCGTGGCTGGATCCGCGGCGTTCGTCCCGTCGGGATCGGCGCTCATCGATCGCCGTCGCCCTCGCAGTCGAGGAACTCCTTGGCGGTCCGGAGGTCGTCGATCGCCTGCGCGTGGCCGTCGATCGCGTCCTCGAGGCTGGTCTCGATCTCCGCCTCGCTCAGCTCGAACTCGTCGTGCGTGGCGGCGAGGAGGTACCGCTCCAGGCTCGTGTTCGTGTGCGACTGTGCGTCGATGATGGCTTTCACCACGGTCCAGTCGATCTCCGAGGGATGGGGCGGGCTCATCACCTGGCCCCCGTGGTCGAGAATCGGCTTGCGGCAGTGGAACTGTCGCGTCGTTCGAACATCACGCGGTTCTCGTCCCGGCATCCTAGTTGAACGTTCGGCGGGGGACGGGCGATTCGATCGTGGCGACACGGGTCGCCACGATCCGATCCGCCGACTGGCGGTCGCGGACGGACTTCGGGCGGCTTGGATGGATAACACATTTCTCCCACACCTGGTTTATACCGATGGTATATACTGTTAATAAATTTACTATACCCCACGTATTTGTTGAGTTTCGTCGCTCCGTAGAATTATATAACTTCACCCCGATTCGTTCAAGAACCGCTCGTTCGTGGTTCGATATTGGATATTACCCAAATATATCCACGGAGAATACGGTATACGGAGACTGGGAAATCTGCGACGAACGACCGGAACGGTCGGACCACCGCCCGCTCGGTCGCTGACGTCTCCACGGACGTTCGATCGATCGAGGCCGCCGCGCCCGACGATGGTTCACGCCCCGAGCACGTCCGCCAACCGCTCGGCGACGCGGCCCGCGACGACGTCCTTGCTCCCCTGGACCTCCTCGACGTCGTCCGGGTCGGACTCTCCAGCGACGAGCAGCACGCGCGTCTCGTCGGCGCCCATCACGCTCGCGTCGTTGGCGACGACGAACGAGAGCCCGACGCGGTCGTAGATCCGGTTCGCCTCCCGCACCATCGCCGCGTCGTCCCCCGACGTCTCGGCCTTGAATCCGACGATCGGCAGGTCCGGATGCGCGCTCCGGACGGCGTCGATCAGCTTCGGGGTCGGCTCCAGATCGACCGAGAGCGGCGATCCGGACCGGATCTTCTCGTCGACCGCGTCCGCGGTGAAATCGGAGATCGCCGCGGCCGACACCAGCGCGTCCGCGGTCGCGCAGGCGTCCGTGACCGCCGCCAGCATCTCGTCGGCCGTCTCGACGGGGACCACGTCCGCGTATCCCACTGCGGGACCGTCCTGCACGAGCGTGACGTCCGCGCCCCTGATGTAGCAGGCGCGTGCGACCGCGCGCCCTGTCTTGCCCGAGGACCGATTGGTCAGGATCCGGATGGGGTCGATGTACTCCTTGGTCGCGCCCGCGGTGACGACCACGTGCGCGCCGGCCAACGAGTCGGGCGTCGTGGCGCGGGCGACCTCGGTGAGGATCGTTTCCTCGTCGGCGATCTTCGCCTTCCCCTCCTCGATCCGGGGCTCGGCGAAGCTCACGCCCCACGACTCCAACGTGTCGAGCGCCTCGAGCACGCCCGGGTGGTCGTACATCGGCTCGTGCATCGCGGGCGCGAACACGACCGGGACGTCGGCGCCGAGCGCGGTCGTCGCGCACGTCGTGACCGGCGTGTCGTCGATCGCCGCCGCCATCTTTCCGGCGGTGTTGGCCGTCCCCGGCGCGATCAGCAGCACGTCCGCCCAGCCGTCGACGCCACAGAGCGCCACGTGCTCGACGTCGCCGGTGATCTCCGTGACCACGTCGGCCTCGGTCGCGAACCCGAGCGCCCACGGGTGGACGATGTTCGAGGCGGCCCCCGTCATCACCGCGCGCACGGACGCGCCCCGGCGGCGGAGCTCGTGGGCGAGTTCGACGGTCTTCACGGCCGCGATGCTGCCCGTCACGCCCAGCGCGACGTTGACCCCCGAGAGCATTAGCCGGCCGTTCGGGCGTGGCGGTTAAATACTCCCCCGAAACGCCCCGGGGCCCATCGGGACCCGCCATACCTCACGCCTCCCCGGTGCCACGCCTCCCCGAACCTCCGAAACGGCGGCCGGCCGAAACACACTTGACCGTCCAGCGACGCATCGCAGGCGTATGCCCTCCAGCATCCTCCTCCAGGAAGGAGCGATGGCGTTCGTGTTTCTGTTCGGCCTGCTGCTGTTGGCCGTCCAGCTCGCGCTCATCGTCTGGACGTATTCGGACGCGCAACGGAACAGCAGTCACCCCGCGTTTCTGTGGGCGATCGTGATCTTCTTCGCGCCCCTTTTGGGGATCGTGTTGTACCTCCTGCTCGGCCGCGACCGGGTGTAGTCGCGGCACGGCGTGTCGTCGCGGCTCCGGACCCCCCCGCCTCACTCCTCCGGGATCCGTCCGCGATCGTCGTCGACCAGGCTCGGGTGCGTCCGCTGTCGCTCCCCGTGTGGCTCGGCGAGGTACTCCCGCATCGCGGCGAGCGACTCCCGCTCGCGGGCGCGGCGCTCCGTCTCCGCGATCTCCTCACACCCCGGCGGGACCTCCCGGCCGCGGTCGGTGAAGTAGCCCTCCGGGGCGATCCAGTCGTGGTAAAAGGGAACCTCCGCGTCGTGGATCAGCGTGATCGCCGTCTCGGCCCCGTCGCCGGCCGCGACGATCGCCTGATGGTACCGCTCCGCCAGCCGCCCGGCCACGTAGAGCCCCTCGACCGAGGTCCGGCCGTGCCCGTCGTCCTCGACGTACGTCTTCGACCCCGCCGCGCGCAGATCCGCACCGACCGGGTCCAGGTAGGAAGCGTCCGACCAGGAGGTCGCGATCACGCGCTCGGCGAGGATCGTCTCGGGGGCCCTCCCATCGCCGTCGTCGTCTTCGGTCGTTTCCTCCCGCTCCAGCACCGCGCGAAACCGTGGCTCCCGATCGGTTTCATCGCGGTCGGTCCGGCCGGCCCGGTCGCCCCCGTCAGTCCCGTCGATCGGATCGAGGTCCGAAACGTCCTCGAGCCGCGTCACGCGTCCCCGACGCAGGTCGGCGCCGTTGCGGGTCGCCTGCGACCGTCCCATCTCGAGGAGCAGTCGCGGGTTGATCCCGGCGGGGAAGCCGAGGTAGTTCTCGACGTGTGCGTTGCGCTTCAGGATCGACTCGCCGGCGGCGACGACGACGGTGTCCAGGCCGGCGCGCGCGGTGAACGTGGCGGCGGACAGTCCCGCCATCCCGCCGCCGACGATCAGCACCTCGTAGGGGTTCGACTCGGGCATACGCGCCGCTCGGCGTGGCGGGAATATATAAAATCTGGAATCGAGCCGCGGTGGCGGTCGCGTTACTCCTCGTCGCCGTCGGCGTCCGACCCGGCGTCGGTTTCGGACTCGTCGTCCGCCGTTGCGTCGTCATCGTCCGACTCCTCGTCCTCGGCGAGCAGCCCGTGCTCCTCGAGGATCGCCTCCTTCTCCGCGGTCGAGCGCTCGTGGAACGTCTCGTCGTCGACCGTCACGGTCCCGACGCCGACGCCCTCGGGGCGTAGCCCCTCGTCGTTGACCTCGGCGAGCGCCTCGAGCGCGAGCGCGACCGCCTCGTCGGTCGAGAGGTCCTCGCTGTAGTGCTCCTCGAGGTACTCGCGGATGTCCGACCGGTTCGAGCCGACCGAGAGCGCCTTCCACTCGTAGGGAGTGCCGGACGGGTCCGTCTCGAACAGGCGCGGCTCGCCGTTCTCGATCCCGCCGACGACCAGCGCGACGCCGAACGGGCGCGCGCCGCCGACCTGGGTGTACTGCTGGATGTGGTCGGTGATGTCCTTGGTCAGCGTCTCGATGCCGATCGCCTCGCCGTACCGCAGGCGGTTCACCTGGGCCTGGCGGCGGGCGAAGTCGATGAGCTTGCGCGCGTCGGCGACGTGGCCGGCCGAGGCGACGCCGACGTGGTCGTCGGCCTTGTGGATCTTCTCGACGCTCGCCGGCTCCATCAACGACGACCGCGCGCGCTTGTCGGCGACGAGGACGACGCCGTCCGCGGCGCGAACGCCGATGCTCGCGGTGCCGCGCTTGACGGCCTCGCGGGCGTATTCGACCTGGTAGAGCCGACCGTCGGGCGAGAAGATCGTGATGCCGCGGTCGTACGCCTGCTGTTGGGCTTGTCCCTGCATATGGTATCACTCGAGATCGAGTCGCGTCGCGCCGACGTGGCCCGACTCCGCCGACACGTCGACCGCGTCACCGCGGACGACGGCCGGGCGGTCGGCGCCCTCGAACGCGACGTGTCTCTGTTCGGCAGGTCGGCCCGCCCGACCCATATATCTTTCTTCACAGGCCCGAACCGTCCCCGAAACCCCGCGAACGGACACCCCGACCTGCTCGTCCTCGATCGTCGCAATGCAGGCGATCGCGGCCCGCGCCGGCGACACGTGTCCGCGCCGAACCCGAACGACCGCCTCGCCCTCGCCGGCCGCCTCGTCGTGCGTGAACGACAGCACGGACAGGTCCGCGTCCGCGCTTCCCGGGTCCCCCAGGAGGTTCCCCGCCGCGTACCAGATCGCCCGCTGGAAGTCGCGCCGGCCGATCGACGCGCCGGGCCACGTCTCGATCCCGACGCCGAGGTACCGCCACCGCGGCCGGAGGTGTTTCGGGAGGTGTTTCACTCCCCCACCTCCGGCCCGAGGTCGGCGGTTCCGTCGTCGTCCCCGATTCCGTCGTCGTCCCCGATTCCGTCGTCATCTCTGATTTCGGCGTCGTCGTCTTCGATTCCGGCGTCGCCATCGCTGCATTCGACGTCGGCGTACCGACCGCGTCTGACGCCGGGCTCGACGAACGATTCCGAGAGACGATGGCGGTTCCGGTCGGCGATCCGCTTCCACGCGTGGAGACCTTCGTCGATCGCGTCAGCGTCGAATCCGATGACTTCGCCGACCGCCCGCAGCTCGCGGGGCGCGCGGAGCTCGAGGTGCGACGCCGCCGTCGCGCTCACGACGTAGGGCGCGTCGTAGTGGTCGACGATCTCCCGCAGCTTCCGGAGGTCCGAGAGGGCCTGCACGCGGCGTCCGCCGGTCGACCGGAGGACCGGCCCGAGGTCGAACTCGATGGCCACGCCGTGGTCGACGGCGGCCTTCACGAGCACGTGGTTCACGTCCCCGCGGTCGGCCATCGGCGCCGAGAGCACGTCGACGCGGTCGGACTCGACCGCGAAGCGATTGAGCGCGTTCGACCCGCCCCGGACCGACAGCACCGTGAAGTCGGGCCGAAAGTTTCCGACCGACCCGCTTGCGGCGGAGGGATCGGCCGCGTCGATCTCGGCGCCGGCGACGACGTCGATCCCGTATTCGTCGCCGACCGCCGCCAGGTCCGTCCCGTTCGAGGCGGACCGCGTCCGGATCACCAGCCCGGAATAGCCGAGTCGAGCTGCCGTGGCGGCGAGCCGGGCGACGGTGCTCTCGCCCGCCGGATGCGCGTGGACCGCCTCGTACATACGCCGGCGTTCGCCGGCCGGGGATTTGGGGGTTGCGCTTGCCGAAGCGACGCCGTCTCCGACGTCGGTATCGTCGGGATCCGATCGCGTCACTCGTCCCCGCCGACGCCGTCGGGGTCGTGAACCGCGGTGACGACGTCGACCGCGGCCCGGTTCTGTGCGACGTCGTGGACGCGGACGATGTCGGCACCGCGCTCGACCGCGACCGCCGTCCCGGCGACAGTCGCGGCCCCGCGGTCGTCGTCGTCGTAGCCGAGCGATCCGAACATCGATTTGTGGGAGTGGCCGATCAGGACCGGGCACTCGAGCGCCGCGAACTCCTCGACCCGGGAGAGGATCTCGAACTCCTCCGTGGGGGACTTGGCGAACCCGAGTCCCGGATCGACGATCACGTTCTCCCGGTCGATCCCGGCGGCCTCGGCGCGGAGGATCCGCTCGCGGAGGGCGGCGATCACGTCGTCGACGACGTCCTCGTACTCGACCACGGTTTCGGGGTCGACGGGAGCATCGAGGCTGTGCATCACGACGACCGGGCAGCCGGCCTCGGCGACGACCTCCCGCATCCGCGGGTCCTCGAGCCCGGTCACGTCGTTGATGACGTCCGCGCCGGCCGCGAGCGCCGCCTCCGCGACGGCCGGCTTACGCGTGTCGACCGAGATCGCGACGTCCCCGCGGGCGACGGCCGGCAGCTCCCGGAGCGCCTCCACGGCGGGGACCACGCGGTCGATCTCGTCGTCGACCGGAACCGGGTCGGCGCCCGGGCGGGTCGACTCGCCGCCGACGTCGATGATCCCCACGCCGGCGTCGATCATTCGGCGTGCACCGTCGACGGCGTCCTCGAGCGTCCCGTGTCGCCCGCCGTCGTGGAAGGAGTCGGGCGTGACGTTGAGGATCCCCATCACCGTCGGTCCCTCCTCCCAGGGCCAGTCGGCATCGGTCGCGTCGACCGCTTGACCGGCACCGGCTGCGTCGTCGGTTCGATCGGCATCAGCCGCGTCGGCCGCCTCGAACTCCGGAATTCCCGCTCGTTCGCGGATGGTTTCGGCCAGCCCGGGGAGCCCCTCGTGGCCGCCGTTGTGGTCCGAACCGTCGATCGCGTCGGCCAGATCACGGAGCCGGTCGACGGTCCCGCCGAGCACGACCTCTATCGATTCCCCGCCGGGGCCGACGCCCGAGACCGCACACTCGACGTCGGCGCCGAGCGCAGCCCGACGGACCGTTTCCGCCCGCGTCGGGTCGAGACGCGTCCGGAGGACGCGGTATACCAGCCCGTCACGAACGCGGTCGCGGTCCGCGTCGGCCACGTCAGCGTCCGCGAGCAGCGTCTCGGCGTCGGCGAGGCTGTCCGTCCGCTTCGGAACGACCCGGCGCGTGTAGCGTGCGCGACCCTCCGCCACCGCGAACAACGACCCGGCGAGGAGAACGCAGTCGTCGGGATCGGCGCGTTCGACCGCGGCCTCGAGGGCGTCCGCCACCGCGGGCTCGACCGTCACGTCCCCGATCCCGACGTCGTCGAACGCCGCCGCCAGCACGTCGGGATCCTCCGCACGTGGGTGGTCGGGCTCGCAGGTATGGACGGACGCCGGCGTCGGCAGGGCCGCGATCGTTCCCGCGTGGTCCTTGTCGTGCATCGCCCCGAACGCGAGGTGGAGCTCGTCGTAGTCGTACTCCGCCAACGTTCCCGAGAGCGTCCGGCAGGCGGCGGGATTGTGGGCGCCGTCGAGGATGACGAGGGGATCGGTCCCGAGAACCTCGAACCGCCCCGGCCAGGTCGCCGTGGCGAGCCCGTCGGTCACCGCCGCGTCCGGGATCGGAGCGGTCGCCGTCGGCGTGGAGTCGCCCCCGGTCTCCCCGTCGTCGTCGGGGTCCCCGTCGTCCCCGCCGCCCTCGAGTCGGGCGACCGTCGCGTGGGCGAGCGCGACCGCGATCGCGGCGTTCGTCGCCTGGTACTCGCCGACGAGCGGGAGACGTGCGTCGTACTCCCAGCCGGGACCGACGACCTCGATCCGGGAATCGGTCGGGCTCCGCCGCCCCGACCGCGTCTCGATGCGTCCGTGGTAGGCGGCGGTCACGTCCGGATCCGGGTCGGGATCCGAGACGGTCGGTCCGTCGACCGTCCGGATCTCGCCGCCGACGTCGGCGATGACCTCCCTGACGACCGACAGCGCGGTCCCGCCGCAGGCCGTGACGACCGGGGTTCCCGCGCCCGCGATCCGGGCCTTGGTTCGAGCGATCTCCTCGATCGAGTCGCCGAGGATCGCCGTGTGTTCGAGCGACACGTTCGTGATGGCGGCGGCGACCGGATCGACCGCGCTCGTGGCGTCGTACTCGCCGCCGAGGCCGACCTCGAGGACCGCGACGTCGACGTCCCGACGGGCGAACTCCCGGATCGCCATCGCGGTGACGACCTCGAAGAAGGTGAGCGGGTCGCCGGAGGCGGCCCGGTCGACGAGCCACGGGCGCGTCCGCTCGACGAACGCGGCGATCGCGTCGTCGCTCATCGGGCGGCCGTCGACGCGGACGCGCTCCGAGAGGTCCTCGAGGTGCGGGGAGGTGTACAGGCCGACCGTCCGGTCGCCCTGCCGCAGGATCGATTCGGCGATCCGGGCGGTGCTTCCCTTCCCGTTCGATCCGGCGATCTGCACGAACTCCAGTTCCTCCTCCGGGTTTTCGAGGTGGTCGAGCAGCGCCTCGATGGAGTCGGTCCCGGGACGAACCGAGAAGCGGCGGAGGCCGAACAGGAAGTTCGCCGCCTCGTGGTAATGCATATACCGTCACGGTCGGGCGGGGCGTCGCTTGAGGGTGACGATGTCGACGATCGGACGCGACCTCGACGTGGGGCTGGCTACGGCCTCGACGTGGGGCTGACTACGGCCTCGACGTGGGGCTGGCCTACGCTCTCGGTGGTGGCGAACGCGAGGACACACGAGCCGGCAGCCCCGGCCGCAGGAGGAACGTTAAAATCCGACCACGCCACAGGTAGCAACGTGAAGCGAATCAGGCTCGGGAACGCCGTCTTCGAGGGACTCAACGACGTCTACGTCCTCGACGGGGAGACGACGGCCCTCGTGGACACGGGGATATCCACGCCGGCGGTCGAATCGGAACTGGCGGACGGACTCGCCGAGTTCGGGCTCGAGTTCGCCGACGTCGACGAGGTCCTGCTCACCCATTGGCACCAGGACCACGCCGGCCTCGCCGGCGCGATACAGCGCGAAAGCGGCTGCGTCGTCCGCGTCCACGAGGCCGACGCCCCGCTCGTCTCGGGCGCCGAGTTGCCCCCGTCGAGCGACCCGGAGCTGCGACGGGAGGTCTTCGACCGGTGGGGGATGCCCGACGCGGCCCGCGAGGAGCTCGCGGAGGTGCTCGACGTCAACGAATCGTTCCGCGAGGTGGACGCCGACGTGACGCCGTTTGCCGACGGCGACCGGTTCACGATCAACGGGATCGAGCTGGAGGCGATGCACCTGCCCGGCCACGCCGCCGGGCTCGCCGCGTTCGCGTTCGACCGAACCGGCGTCGACACGTCCGCGCTCGACGACGCCGGGCTCGACGACTCCGGGCTCGATGATCACGAGGCGGAGACGGGGACGGGACCGGAGCCGACCCGTGACGGGTCCGGGGACGAGGTCGCCTTCGTCGGCGACGCGATCCTTCCGCGGTACACGCCGAACGTGGGCGGCGCGGACCTCCGGATGACGAACGCCCTCGACCAGTACGTGAACAGCCTCGTGCGCATCATCGACCGGGAGTGGTCGGTCGCCTACCCCGGCCATCGGGACACGATCGCGGACCCGAGCCGGCGGGCCGCGGTGATCCTCGAACACCACCGCGAGCGCACCGAGCGCGTCATCGACGTCCTCCGCGAGCACGGCCCGCTCGACGCCTGGAGCGTCTCCGCGCACCTCTTCGGCGACCTCTCGGAGGTCCACATCCTCCACGGCCCCGGCGAGGCGTACGCCCACCTCGAGCACCTCGCGGACGCCGGCGTCGTCGAGCGCGAGGGGACCGAGTACCTCCTTCTCGACGACGATCCCGACGTCAGGTCGCTGTTCCCCGAGACGCGGTTCTACGGTCGGGTCGAGGCCGAAACGGAGGGACGCTGAGGGACCCACGACTTCCACGTTCTCCCGGTCCGCCTCTTCCGACTTCCGTCCCTTCCGACTTCCGTCCCGTCCGACTTCCGTCCCGTCCGATTCACCGCCGCCAGAAGCTCCCCGTGAACACGACGAGCACGGGCAGGATCTCGAGGCGGCCGATCCACATCAGGAAGACCATCCAGAGCTTCGAGGTGGCCGGCAGGGCGAGGTACGACCCGAACGGACCGAGCCGGCCGAACGCGGGCCCGATGTTGCCGATCGCGGCGAGGCTGGCGCCGATCGCCTCCAGGGCCGTCAGCTCGAGTCCGATGCGGGCCGCGTCGAGCGCGATCACGAGCACGCCCGCACCGAACAGTCCGAGGTACAGCAGCGAGAAGACGACGACGCCGCGAATGGCCCCCTCGTCGACGACGGTCCCGGCGAGCCGGATCGGCTGAACCGCGTCGGGATGGGCGGTCCGGAACAGCTCGCGGCGGAGGACTTTCACGATGATCAGCCAACGGATAACCTTGATCCCGCCACCGGTCGACCCGGCCGACCCGCCGACGAACATCGCGAACAGCAGCGTGAGCTGGCCGTAGGTGCCCCACTGGGCGAAGTCGCTCGTGGCGAACCCGGTGGAGTTCAGCAGCGAGCCGATCTGGAAGGCGGCGTGCCGGAGGGCGGGCTCGACGGTCCCCTCGGTCGTCCCGCCGATCTCCAGCGGCGGCGCGACGCCGGCGTACAGCAGGCCGAAGACGACCGCGACGAAGGCCGCGACCGCGCCCGCGTAGGTCCGCAGCTCGGTGTCCCGGAAGAACTCGCGCGTGTCGCCCGCGAGGACGTGCCAGAACAGCGCGAAGTTGACCCCGGCGACGACCATGAACGGGATGATCGCCCACTGAACGGCGGCCGAGAAGGCCGCGATGCTGTCCGACTGCGGCGAGAACCCGCCCGTCGGCATCGTGGAGAAGGCGTGCGCGACGGCGTTGAAGAGGTTCATCCGCGGCGCGAACCCGGCCAGGTGGAGCCCGTAGAGGACGACCGCAAGCAGGAGGGTGAATGCGAAGTAGACCTTCCAGAGGACTCTGGCCGTCTCCTGGATGTGCGGCGTGAGCTTCTGAAGCTGCGGCCCCGGCGCCTCGGCCTGGATGAGGTCGGCGCCGTTGACCGCCAGCTCGGGGAGAATGGCGACCATCAGGACGATGATCCCCATCCCGCCGAGCCACTGGGTGAGCTGTCGCCACAGCAGCAGGGCGTGGGAGTGTCGGTCGGTCGAGATCTCGCCCATCACGGTGGCCCCCGTGGTGGTGAACCCCGACATCGACTCGAAGAGCGCATTGACCGGGTGTGCAAGCGTCGAGGCCGTGCCGTACCCCGCCAGCAAGTACGGGATCGTGCCGACGACGCCGACCGCCAGCCACGCGAGCGCGACGAGGAGGAGTGCCTCCCGCGGACCCAGGTCGGGCTCGGGGTCGGCCCGCTCGAGCAGGATGCCGAGCCCGAGCACGCAGAAGATCGACGCGCCGAAGACCAGCAGGTCCTCGCCGTACACGAGCGCGACGACGAGCGGGATCGCCATCGCGACGGCGGTGTACTTGACGACCGTGCCGGTGACGGCGACGCTCGTCCGCCAGTCGACCCTCACCGACCCGGACACGCGGCGTCACCTCCCGGTCGCGCGTCCGGACGAGGCGCGGCCACGTCGGCCCACACTGGCGTGCCCGTCTCGGTCCGCGTGTGCGTGGCCGCGCCGACCCGAACTCGAGACATATTCCTGCCGAGACGGGGGCCCGGCAAGAATCCACCGAGTTCGGGACGACCGATCCACCGAGTTCGGGACGACCGAGGAGATCGGACCGTTGCCGTCACGACCGCCAGTAGGCGGGCGTCAACAGCACGAACACGGGGATGATCTCGATCCGGCCGACCCACATCAGGACGATCATCGCGGCCTTCGTCGCGTTCGAGAACGGGTGATAGCTCCCGAACGGCCCGGCGACGCCGAAGGCCGGACCGATGTTGAAGAAGGTGGCCGCGGCCGCGCTCATCGCCTCGAACTCCGAGATCTCGAGGCCGGCCCGCGCCCCGTCGACCGCGACGAACGCGGTGAGCGCGAAGAAGATCACGACCGAGAGGAGCGTGTACGCATAGACGTCCCGAACCGTCTCCTCCTCGACGACGGTTCCGGAGAGTCGGATCGGGCGGACCGCGTCGGTGTGAACCGCGGTGAACAGGTCCCGACGGAACCCCTTCATCACGATGATCCACCGCAGGAGCTTGATCGAACAGGTCGTCGAGCCGGCCATCCCGCCGAGGAACATCAGCAGGAACAGCACGTGTTTCGCGGCCGGCGACCAGCCGTTGAAGTCGACGGTCGCGAACCCGGTCGTGGTGAGGATCGAGACGACCTGAAAGGTGGCGTGGCGCAGCTTCGCCTCGAGCGGGAACGACACGCTCGGGTCCGTGAGGAGCAACAGGGCCATCAGCACCGTCGTTCCGACCACGACGCCGACGTAGTAGCGGAACTCCTCGTTGCGAACCGGGCGCAGCCAGTCGCCGCGGATGAAGTGGTAGATCAGGATGAAGTTCGTCGCCCCGATGAACATGAAGGGGATGATCGTCCACTGGGCCGCCCGCGAGAACGCCCCGACGCTGCCGGGGGCCGGCGAGAATCCCGCCGTCGCGACCGCGGTGAGCGCGTGTGCGAGCGCGTTGTACGGCGTCATTCCGGGCGCTATCCCGACGAGATGCAGGACGTACAGCGCGCCCGCACAGGCCAGCGTGATGCCCGAGTACAGCGACCACAGCATCCGCGCCGTCTCCTCGATGTGCGGGGAGAGCTTGTGAACGTCCTGGGTCTGCGTCTCCGTCTCCATCAGCTGGGTCCCGCCGATCGACAGCTGCGAGAGCACCGAGATGGCCAACACGAGCACGCCGAGCCCGCCGAGCCACTGGATGACCTGCCGCCACATCAGGATCGACCGCCCGTGTACCGAGAAGTCGACGAGCACGGTCGCGCCGGTGGTGGTGATCCCCGACATCGACTCGAAGAGCGCGTCGACAGGGTGTGCGATGACGCCGTTTCCGGCGACGAGAAAGGGGATCGCGCCGATGAGCCCGACGGCAAGCCACGCGAGCGCCACCATCAGGAACGCCTCGCGGCCGCCCAGATCGGCGTCCCCTGAGAGCCGTTCGAGCCCCCGCCCGACGCCCAGCGTGACGGCGATCGTCACGAGGAACGGGAGCAGCGGTTCGTCGTAGTAGCCCGCCAGAATCAGCGGAAACGACAGCGGCACCGCGATCCAGACGAGGATGCTCCCGACCAGCCCGAGGCTGGCCCGCCAGTTCACCCGAACGGGACGGCGTCGCCACCGGGCGATCCGGTCGGCGATCCCCGTGGGGTCCGGGAGCGAGGGCATTTCTGGGGGAAGTTACGGTCGGACGGTCACAGGAGCGCGGTTACTTCGTCGACGACGGGCGTTTCGACGAAGACGACGACGTGGTCGCCGGCGCGGATCTCGGTGTCGCCGCGCGGGACGATCAACTCCCGGTTGCGGGTGATCGCGCCGATGACGACGCACTCGGGGAGGTCAGCCATCGCGTCCCGGATCGTTTTCCCGGCGAGCGCGCTGTCGGCGCTGATCTCCACCTCGAGCACCTCCGCCCTGTCGGACTCGATGAACGCGACGTTCTCCGCCGATCCGGACTGGGTGAACCGCGTGATCTCCTCCGCGACGACCTCCCGAGGGGAGACGCCGACGTCGACGCCGACCGTCTCGAAGAGGTCGACGTAGGAGGTCCGGTCGATGACCGCGACCGTCCGCTCGACGCCGAGCCGCCGCGCGAGCAGACACTCGAGGAGGTTCTTCTCGTCGGAGTCCAGCGTCGAGACGAGGATGTCCGCGTCGCCGACGTGTTCCCGCTCGAGAAAGCCCATGTCGGTCGCGTCCGACTCCATCACGAGGGTCTCCGGCAGCTGCTCGGCGAGGGTTCGCGCGCGCTCGTGGTCCTGCTCGACGAGACGCGGGGAGAGGCCGCGCTTCTCGAGCAGCCGGCAGACGTGATAGCCGATCTCGGAGCCGCCGATGACGACCACCTCGGCCGACTCGTCCGGCGACTCCTCGGGCGCGATCGTTCGGGCGAACGTCTGGACGCTGTGGGGGGAGCCGATGACGACCACGCGGTCGCCCGCCAACAGACAGGAATCGCCGCGGGGCACCTCGACGTCGCCGTCCCGAAGGATCGCGGCGAAGGTGAGCGAGTCGAACCGGTCGGCCTCCTCGACGGTCTGGTCCACGATCGGCGACCCGTCGCCGATCTCGAACTCCGCCATTTGAACCCGTCCGCCGGCGAAGACGTCGACGTCGCGGGCCGCCGGCAGCCCCACCACGCGCACGATCGACTCCGCGGTGAGGAGGTTTGTGCAGACCATCAGATCGATCCCGAACGCGCCCTCGTCGTGTTCCCACGTGCGGAGGTATTTCGTGTTCTTGATGCGCGCGATGGTGAACGCCGAAGGAGTGATCGCCTTCGCGGTGGAGCAGGCGACGATGTTCGTCTCGTCGTCGTCGGTGGTGGCCAACACCATGTCCGCCTCCCCGATGTCGGCCTCCTCGAGCGTGTCCAGATCCGTCCCGTCGCCGGTGATCGTCAGGACGTCCAGCGCGTAGGTCAACTCGTCGGCCCGGTCGGCGCGGTTCTCGACGACCACGACGTCGTGGTCGTGCTGGAGGTCGGCGGCGATGCTCTCGCCGACCTGGCCCGCTCCGATGATGACTACGTGCACGGAGCGGCCTCCTCGTGTCTCATACGCCGGCGTTCTCGGAGGAAGGGTAAATGGGTTGTGTCCTCCGTATCGAGACGCGGTACCACGGGACGGGATCTGCGGCGTCGTTTCGACCACCACCGATATCCACGCCCTCCCGTCCGCGACCCACCGTGGACGGACGGTCGATGGGGACATCGATTAAGTGACTTCATCACGCGCGTCTCAGTTATGGACGAGGTGGCGGACGGCATCCTCGTCGGGACGGAAGCCGACGCCGCCGATGGATCGTCGCTCCGGGCCCACGAGGTCGACGCAGTCGTCTCCCTGACCCATCACGCTCCGAGCACCGGCACGGTTCCTCGTATTGACGTTCCGATGGCTGACGGGCCGCGGAACGAGTACGACGCGTTCGTCGAGGCCGTGACGGAGGTGGTCACGCGGCGTGAAAGCGGCGACCGCGTCCTGGTCCACTGTTCGGCCGGGGCCTCCCGCAGCCCGTCGGTTGCCGCAGCGGCAGCGGCGCAGCTCACGGGCATCGGTCTCGAGGAAACCTTCAACCGGATCATCGACCGCCGACCTGAGGTGGATCCGCACGACGCGCTGGTTCGACGGGCCGTCAGGTACACACACCGGCGTTCCGGCGACGAACCCGGATAGCGTGGTCGTGGAACTCGACACGGTCCGTCTTCGCGCACCGAGCGTCACCACCCACCGAGCGTCACCACCCACCGAGCGTCACCACCCATCGATCGTTACCGTGCATCGGGCTTCTCCGCGTCATCGTCGACGCCCGTTGCACCGAAGAGAACACCCTTAAGAGGCTCGGCGGGAACTCATTCGTGGG
Organism: Halopenitus persicus; assembly: GCF_900107205.1. GTDB lineage: Archaea > Halobacteriota > Halobacteria > Halobacteriales > Haloferacaceae > Halopenitus > Halopenitus persicus. The sequence continues at coordinate 282,526 of NZ_FNPC01000003.1, forward strand.
AACAGCACAGCCGCAAGTCTGACTCGCCGGGGCGCTCGCCCACGGCTCGGGATTGCGGCAGTGCACCGCGAGTCCCCGATGGGGGGGCCCGCGGTCACGCTTTTGCGGTTGTGCCGTTCCAACGACAGACAATGGCACGAATGCATACACGCCGCCGTGGCTCGTCCGGTTCGGACAAGCCCGTGGCAGACGACTCGCCGGAGTGGAGCGACGTCGACGCCGAGGACATCGAGTCCCGCGTCGTCGAACTGGCGGAACAGGGCTACGACCCCAGCCAGATCGGAATGAAACTGCGCGACGAGGGCGTGACCGGCACGCCGATCCCGGACGTCAAGCTGGCGACCGGCAAGAAGGTCACCGAGATCCTCGAGGAGCACGACGCCGGCTCGTCGGTCCCCGAGGACTTCCGGAACCTCGTCGAACGCGCGATCGGGCTCCGTGAACACATGGAGGAGAACCCGCAGGACCACCAGAACAAGCGGGCGCTCCAGAACACGGAATCGAAGATCCGCCGGCTCGCCGACTACTACCGCGGCGACCAGCTCCCCGAGGACTTCACGTACACCTACGAGAACGGCGTCGAACTCCTCGAGGAGTAAGCGACCGCCCGCTCACCCGTCGACCCCACCCATCCACACGACCCGATGACCGAATCCGCGACCGCATCCGACGCGACGCCCGAAACGATCGCCGGCGTCGTCCGCGACGCGCCGTTCATCCGGCTCGTCGCCCGCGACGACGGCGACTCCCTCGCAGCGGCGGCGCTGCTCGCGGGGGCCGCACGCGGCGTCGGCACGCCGTTCCAGATCCGGACCCATCCGGATCCGGCCGGATCGGTCGCCGGCGCCGCCGAAGCCGCGGAGTCGGGCCGGACCGCGGGAAGGGATGACGAGGTCCACCTGATCGTCGGCGCCGGCGCCGCCGAAACGCCGGATCCGTCGACGATCGCGGTCTACGCGCTCGATGCCGACGGCCGCCCCGCGAGCACCGCGGCCTTCGCCGTCGGGACCGAGCTCGGGGTCGACCTCGATCCGGTGCTCGCGCTCGCCGGCGTCGTCGCCGCCGGGTCCGTTCCGGGAACGGACGGGTCCGGGGACGCGCTCGACGTCGCGACCCGACGTGGGATCGTCGAGCGGCGTCCCGGCCTTGCCGTCCCGACCCCGGAGACGGACGCGGGACTGGCGACCGGGATCGCCGCCTCGACGCTGTTCCACGCGCCCTACTCGGGCGATCCCGACGACGTCCGGGCGGCGATCGGCGCGGACGTCCTCGCGGACGCCGACCGCCGCCGGATCGCGTCGGTGGTCGCCGTCGACGTGGTCGCGCCGCCCGCGGCGACGTCGCGTGCGTCCGCGGCCGTCGAACGCGCGCTGCGGCCGTACGCGACGACCGGCCCCGTGGGAACCGTCGGCGGCTACGCCGACGTCCTCGACGTGCTCGCACGCGAGGCCCCCGGGACCGGGATCGCGCTCGCGCTCGCCGGCACGGGCGGAGCCGACGTGGGTGACGATCACGACGTGAACGACGACCTGCGATCGGCCGCGCTCGAGACGTGGCGGGCACACGGCACGGCCGCCCACGCGGCGGTCGCCGGGGCGACAATGGCGCGATACGACGGCGTCTCCGTCGCCCGCGTGTCCGCGCCGGCGGCAACGCTGCCCACCGTCGCCCGGCTGCTCAACCAGTACCGATCGCCGGAGCCGATCACGCTCGTCGTCGACCCGGATGCGGGACGGGTGGCCGCCGCGGCCACCGACCCGGCCGGCGTCGGCGACGCGCTTCGTCACGCCGCCGCCGAACTCGACGGAACCGGCTGGGGCGGACCGACGCGGGGCGGCGCACGGGTTTCGATCGACGACGACGGTTCGGCCGTGATCGCGGCCACGAGGGAGGCGCTATGAGCGGCAACGGTAACGCCGACGGCGACGGCGACGTCGATAGCCCGCCCCGGACGGCGACCGTCCGGACGCGACACGACGATCCGGCGCTCGTCCGGGACGCGTTGGCGCCCGACAACACCGACTCGATGGAGGCGCGCGTCGACGGCGACGCGGTCGTCTGTGCGATCGAGCGGGGGACGACCGGCGGCCTGCAGTCGACGGTCGACGACTACCTCGTCAACCTCGGAGTGGCCGACCGCCTCGTCGATCGCGGCCGGACCCACCGGCGCGCGGTCGCGGACGACCGGGACCGGACCGATCGGGGTCGGACCGATCGGGACCGGAACGGACGAACCCGAACGGGTCAGGATCGACGGACGAACGAGACGAACGGGCACACGACCGACGCAGACACGACCGACGCAGACACGACCGACGTAGACACGACACCACAGACATGAGCGAACGATCCGTATCCAAACAGACGCAGGAGAAGCGATGGTACTCGGTGCTCGCCCCCGAGCAGTTCGACCGGGACGAGATCGGCGAGACCCTCGCGGAGGAACCCGACCAGGTCGTCGGCCGGACGATCACGACGACGCTCGGCGACCTGAACCAGGACAGCAGCGGCAACAACACCAAGCTGACGTTCAAGATCACCGACGTCGGCAGCGACACGGCCTACACCGAGTTCGTGAAGTACGAGCTGACGCGGGATTATCTCCGCTCGCTCGTGCGGCGCGGCTCCTCGAAGGTCGAGGCGTCGATCACGGTCCTCACGACCGACGATTACCGCGTCCGGCTCCAGCCCGTGTCGTTCACGACGAAGAAGGCCGACCGCTCCCAGGAGCAGGCCATCCGCCGCGTGATGATCGACCAGGTCCACGAGGCCGCGGCCGACCGGTCCTTCGAGGAGCTCGTCGACTCGATCGTCGAGGGACGGCTCTCCTCGGCGATCTACGGCGACGCGAAGACGATCTACCCCCTTCGCCGCGTCGAGGTCCAGAAGCTCACCCTCGAGGCTCGGCCCGAGGAGGTCGCGGCCGAGGAGGAGGCCGCGGTGGACGTCGACACCGAGGACGTCGCGGTCGACGAGTAGCGCGACGACCCCGTTTCACTACGCGCTCGCGCCCGTCGAGACGAAACGTTGAAACGCGGCTCGCACGAACCGCTCGGTATGGAACTGCGGGTCATCGACAAGAGCGAGGCGGAACTCCGCATCGAGGTCGCGGGCGAGGACCACACCTTTATGAACGTCCTGAAGGGCGCGCTGTTGGAGGCCGACGACGTCGCCGCGGCGACCTACGACGTCAACCCCGAACAGTCGGGCGGCCAGACCGAGCCGATCCTGACCGTCAAGACCGAATCCGGCGACCCGCTGGACGCCCTCGAGGACGCCGCGGACGCGATCACCGAGAAGACCACGGCCCTCTCGGACGCGGTCCGTGCGGCCTGACGCCCGGCGACGCTCGCGCGTGGCTCTCCGTGGTCGCGACACCTTCTCGCGGCGGACCGGTTCACCGACGACGCGCTAGCGGCGGACCGGAACGCCGCGCTCGTCCAGATACTCCTTGACGTCGGCGATCGTGTACTCGCCGAAGTGGAAGATCGACGCCGCCAGCGCCGCGTCGGCGTCCGCCTCGGTGAACACCTCGTAGGCATCCTCGGGGCCGCCGCAGCCCGAGGAGGCGATCACCGGCGTCGAGACGGCGTCACAGACCGCGGTCATCAGCGGGATGTCGTAGCCGTCCTTGGTGCCGTCCCGGTCGATCGAGTTGATGAACAACTCGCCGGCGCCGCGCTCCTCGGCCTCGATGGCCCACTCGACGGCGTCGATGCCGGTGCCCTCGCGGCCGCCCTTTTTCGTGCACTCGAACCAGACCGACTCGCCGTCGGCCTCGACGTAGTGCTCGCCGGCCTCGTCGTATCGGCGGCGGGCGTCGATCGAGATGACGATACACTGCGAGCCGAACGCGGCCGCCCCCTCGTCGATCAGGGCCGGCCGGTCGAGCGCGCCGGTCGTGATCGATACCTTGTCGGCGCCCGCGCGCAGCGTCTCCTTGATGTCCTCGGTCGTGCGGATCCCGCCGCCGACGGTCAGCGGGATGAAACACTCGTCGGCGACGCCGCGAACGACGTCGAGCATCGTCTCCCGGCCGTCGGCCGAGGCGGTGATGTCGAGGAAGACGAACTCGTCGGCGCCCGACTCGTTGTACTTGCGCGCCAGCTCCACGGGGTCGCCGGTGTACTCCAGGTTCTCGAAGTTGACGCCGGTGTAGACGGCGGCGTTGCCGTCCTCGTCGAGGTCGACGTCGATACACGGGATGATGCGTTTCGTGAGTCCCATTCGCTGTCGTATCCTTGCTCGCGGACGGTACTAAAACCACCCGGGGCGTCAACCGGGGTCGAACGGCGACGGGGTCCGTTCCGGTCGAGGCACTCGCGGGAACGGTATCGGACGATTCACGACGCGACCAACGGCGGCGGTTCGCGACACGAACGCTGGCGGAAGGGGGTCACGGACGGCGGCGGAACGGTTTCCGCCCCGGGCCGCTCACAGCTCGACGCCGGACGGAATCAGGCTCTCGCCGCGGAGCAGGTTGCCGTCGGGGTCGTACACGAGGAAGGTCCGCTTGTCGTAGGTGACCAGCTCCTCGCCGTCGACCGTGATCTCGACGCGGTAGCGCCCCTCCTCGTCGTCGGCCGCCGACCGGCCGTATTCGCGGGCGGCCCGGATGAACCGCCGAACGTCGTCGGCCTCCTCGTTCAGCTCGAGCACGAAGTCGCCGGTCACCCGGTTGGTGACCGCGACGACGCCCTCGGCGTCGGGGGCGTCCTCCAGCGAGTCCCGGAGCCGGAACGCGACGTCGGTCTCGTCGGCGGCGAGCAGCTCGCCGTCCGGGCCGGTCAGTCGGTTCGTCAGTAACCCGTCGGGGCCGTGGAACGCGATCCGGACGAGCGGCTTTCGGTGACCGCCCTCGGCGTCCGGGTCGACGTTGTCGACCGTCAGTTCGAAATACTCCCGCCGCATCAGCTATACGAACGTTATCGGCCGGACGGTATGAACGTAACGCCCCCGGATCGTCCGCGGCCGTCCTCGACCGGCCGTGGCCGGCGGACGAGTCGGTCGGCGAAGGTGGAGCGATCCGGAGCGCCGTGGCTCGACGGACGTTTTTAAGTGATCCCGGGTCGGCGTGGTCGTATGGTCTGGGTACGGTCGGAGTACGCCGGGGAGCTCGCCGTCGTCTCGGCGTGGCTCGCCGCGCTGGTCCCCTGGAACGTGACGTACGCCTCGATCCCGGGGTACGGATCCGCCGTCTACCTCCGGTATCCGTTCCTCGAGGTGCAGTACCTGGTCGGGTGGGCGATCGACGACCGGTCCTTCTTCCTGCACTCGATCCCGGCGGCGATCTCGAACCAGGCGGGGCAGGTCGTCTACGACGCCTACCTCGCCTGGGCGGCGGGATCGGCGTTGATCGGCGGCGCCGTCCTCGTCTCGATCGTCTACTATCTGGCGGAGGAGCGCGTCGAGAACGGACCGGTCGACCCGGTCCGGCTCATAGGCGGCTTGCTTGCGCTTGCCGGCGCCGTTCTGCTCGTGGCGACGTACCTGCTCGTGACGCTGGGCGTGCCGGGGCTTCCGCTGCCGGTCGGCGCCCTGCTGCTCGTTGCCCTCGGGGCTGTGCTGCTCGGCGCCGATCGGCGGTGAGGCACCCTGACGTCGACCGACAATAAGCGATCCCTGACGTCGACCGCCGACGGAAACCCTCGGTCGCGGCAGTCCAGCTTTTAAGTCGACGCGGACCGACGACCGGGTAGGAACGCATGTCGGGGGACACGAACGCCGGGGACGGGGACGGCGGGCGGCTCGAGACCCTTCGTCGCCGCGCGGTCCGGACCTGGGAGATGCTCCGGGGCTCCGACATCACCGTCCGACCGTTCCGTCCCGGCGTGGACGGCCCTCTGGGTACGTTCACTCCGCCCGAAGGGCAAACGGAGGTCGATCGCTATTGGGTGAACGCCCCGTTCGCGTACGTCGTCGTGACCTACGACGACGAGGAGAGCAAACACCAGTACTACGCCGTCGAGCCCGACCTGGACGAGTTCACCACGTCGCTGCTTCGCCGCGTCGTCGACGACATCAGGGATCCGCTGCTCTTTCAGGAGGGCGCGGGGACGACCCCCGAGACGACGCTCAAGACCGAACTCGAGTCCCTGCTCGAACAGTACGGCGTCGCCGTCGATATGACGACCTTCCACGCGCTCGCGTACTACCTCTACCGCGACTTTCGGGGGTTCGGCAAGGTCGATCCGATCCTGCACGACCCCCACATCGAGGACGTCTCCTGTGACGGCTACGACCTCCCGATCTTCGTCTACCACGACTCCTACACCGACGTCGAGACGAACGTCTCCTACGGACAGGAGGAGCTCGACAACTACGTCATCCGGCTCGCCCAGCAGTCGGGACGACACATCTCGGTCGGCGAGCCGATCGTCGAGACGACCCTCCCGGACGGCTCCCGCGCCGAACTGGCACTGGGCGAGGAGGTCACTCCGAGGGGGTCGGCGTTCACGATCCGGCAGTACGCCGACGAGCCGTTCACGCCGATAGACCTGATCGACTACGGGACGTTCTCGATCGAGCAGATGGCGTACTTCTGGCTGTGCATCGAGCACAACAAGTCGCTCATCTTCGCGGGCGGGACCGCCTCCGGGAAGACGACGTCGATGAACGCCGTCTCGATGTTCATCCCGCCGCGCGCGAAGGTGCTCACCATCGAGGACACCCGCGAGCTCTCGCTGTACCACGACAACTGGCTCTCCTCGGTGACCCGCGAACGCCTCCACGAGGGCAGCGACATCGACATGTACGACCTGCTCCGGTCCGCGCTCCGGCATCGGCCCGAGTACATTCTGGTCGGCGAGGTCCGCGGCGAGGAGGCGGTCACCCTCTTTCAGGCGATGAACACCGGCCACACCACGTTCTCGACGATGCACGCCGACTCGATCGAGACCGTCATCAACCGGCTGGAGAACGAGCCGATCAACGTCCCGCGCGCGATGGTCCAGTCGCTCGATATGCTGTCGATCCAGACCCTCGCCAGGTTCGGCAACGAGCGCGTCCGGCGCGCGAAGGTGATCGGCGAGATCGGCGGGATCGACCAGCGGACCGGCGAGCTCGACTACTCCTCGGCCTTCGAGTGGGAACCGGAGTCCGACGCCTTCACCGCGAACGACTCGGAGCTGCTCGGGGAGATCAAGGAGGAACGGGGCTGGAACCGCGCGGAGCTGCTCACGGAGATAGACCGCCGCGAACGGTTCCTCGAGCTCCTCCGCGAGCTGGGGATCACGGGCTACAAGCGCTTCACCGCCCTCGTCAACGAGTACTACGCCGACCCGGACCGCGTGATGGAGCGGCTCGAGTCGAAGGCGGCGTCCGATCCGGAAACGGAGGCGTCGACGGCGTGATACGCTCCGACCGGAAACGACGGACCGACCGGAAACGACGGACCGACCGTGGAAACCGCCGTATCGGAACCCTCCGGCGATGATCCGATTCCTGCCGCTCGTGGCGCTCGCCGCCGCGCTCGGCCTCCTGTTGGCCCCCGCGGTGAGCCGACGAGCGGGACTGTTCGTCTCCCGGCTCGCGCTGTCGCTGTTCGGGGACTACGTCGCCGACGAGAGCCCGCGCAAGCAGGACCAGCGCGAGCTGTTGCGGTCCGCGCACGCAAGCACCACGCACCGCGTCTACGCCTCGAAGACGCTGCTGTACGCCGGCGCCGCCGGGATCGCGGGCGGAATGCTCGGGATCTACGCGGCCGCCGGCTTGCTGTACGCTCTCGAGGTCGGCGCCGACCGGATCGAGGCGGCGCTGCCGACGGGGCTCGCGTTCCTCGCCGACCTCGCCCGGCTCTCGACGATCGGGGTCGGCGAGTTGTTTCTCCTGTTGGTGTTCTTCTCGGGGACGCTCGGCGCGACGCTGGCGCTCGGCGTCTACTACGCCCGGTGGTTCGTGCTGGACCAGCGCGCACACGAGCGCGGGGCACGGATCGACGCGACGCTGCCGCGAACCGTCGCGTTCGTCTACGCGCTGTCCCGCTCCGGAATGACGTTCCCGACGGTGATGAACACCCTCGCGGAGAACGAGGACGTCTACGGCGAGGCGGCGACCGAACTCGGCGTCGCCGTGCGTGATATGAACACCTTCGGAACCGACGTCCTGACGGCGCTGCGGCGCGTCGCCCACCACACGCCCAGCGAGAACCTCGAGGAGTTCGCCGAGAATCTGGCGTCCGTGCTCGGGTCGGGACGGTCGATCTCGGAGTTCCTCAACGACCAGTACGATCGCTACCAGGAGGAGTCGGAGGCCCAACAGGAGCAGTACCTCGAGCTCCTGTCGACGTTCGCGGAGGCGTACGTCACGGTGTTGGTCGCGGGGCCGCTCTTCTTCATCACGATCCTCGTCGTCGTCGGGCTCGTCATTCAGGACACCGTCCCCATCCTCCGGATCGTCGTCTATGCGGGAGTCCCACTCGCCAGCGCCGGCTTCATCGTCTACGTCGATAGCGTGACGCAGCCGGTCGACGACTCGACGACGGCCGCGGTCGGTTCCGACGAGAGGGACGACTCGGCCGACGTTCCCGCCGACGCGACCGACGCCGACGAAACCGTCGACCCGACGGCCCGTCCGATCGGAACCCGACCCGACGGCGGACCGGCTTCCCCCGCCGGGAACGCCGGTGACGGGAACGCCGGCGACCGGTGGCGAGCGGACCGGGAACGGCTCGCGCAGTACGACCGGCTCCAGCGCCTCCTCGGCTGGGCCCGCCGACCGACGCGGCTGCTGTTGTGGCGGCCACACACCTCGCTGGCCGTGACCCTCCCGCTCGCCGCCGTCTGGATCTGGTCGACGGCGACCCCGATCCCCACCGCGTCGATCGACGCGCTGGTACGCGCGGTCGACGACGCCCTGGTACAGTCGACGATCCTCGTCCTCGCGGTCTATGCCGCGTTATACGAGATCCAGAGCCGGCGGACCGCCCGGATCGAGGCGTCCGTGCCGGACTTTCTCGACCGGCTCGCGTCGATCAACGAGGCCGGGATGACGGTCGTCGAGAGCCTCGACCGCGTTCGCCGGTCGGATCTCGACGACCTCACGCCGGAGCTCGAACGGACCTGGCGGGACGTCGAGTGGGGCGCGGACGTGGAGTCGGCGCTGTATCGGATGGAGCGGCGCATCAAGTCGCCGCTCGTCTCCCGGTCGGTCGCGTTGATCGTGAACGCGATGCAGGCCAGCGGCGACATCGCGCCGGTTCTCAACATCGCCGCCGACGAGGCGCGGGCGACTCGTCAGCTCCGGCGGGAGCGAAAGCAGGTGATGATGACCTACCTGATCGTGATCTACATTTCCTTTCTGGTCTTCCTCGGGATCATCGCCTCGCTGACGCTCGCGTTCATTCCGGCGATCGAGGGGGCCAACCTCTCGGGAGCGACCGCGGGGATGGGCGGCGGCGTCGCGAGCGGCGTCGGCGGCGGGATCACCGACGGGCTCGGGGAGGCGAACGTCGACGGGTACGAGTTGATATTCTATCACGCGGCGGTCATTCAGGGCGTCTGTTCGGGACTGATCGCGGGCCAGCTCGGCGAGGGCGACCTCCGCGATGGGGTCAAACACGCGGTCATCCTGCTCGTGGTGACCTACGTTGCCGCGGTCGCGATCGGCCTGATCTAGCCTCGACCGTCCGCGCTCGGCACGGCGGCGGACGCACGCCGGACGTCGGCCCGAGTCGCGTGGGTTTTTGGGGGACGAACCCGAACGCGACCGCAATGGCAGTTCGTCCCCCGAGCAACGACGCCGACGAACCGGACGCGATCGAGTTCGGGATCGCGGCGCTCGACGCCCGCCTGGAGGAATCCGACGTCGAGTTTCCGGCGACCCAACGGGAGGTGCTCGAAGGGCTCTCCTCGACGGCGATCCCGTACGATGCATCCGGACGCACCCTCGATCTCGGGGAGGCGTTCGATCGCGTCACGCGGGAGAGCTTCGAGACGCGTGCCGAGCTGATGAACGCGGTCCATCCCGTCTTCGAGGAACGTCGCCGTCAAGGCGGGTCGGTGTTCGACCGGCTCCGCGAGGCGCTCCCGTTCTGAGACGCCCCATTCGTTTCCCGTTCGTTTCAAGCGGACGTCGCCGTCGTGGGCGGTGCCGTCGTGAAACGACGTCCGTGGAGCGCGGTTTCGCGACGCTCCGCCGATCATCAGTCCCCGTCGCCGAGCCGCTCCCGGTGGAGCGTCAGTATCATATCCGCCAGGAAGCCGAACATCAAAAGCTGGATCCCGAGCAGGATCCCCGCCGCGGAAACGATCGCCAGGATCTCGTGTCCGATGCCGTGAGCGATCCAGTCGTAGAGCACGTAGATCGCCACCAGGATCCCGCCGATCGTCGCGATCGTTCCGACGCTTCCGAAGTAGAACAGGGGGTTGTTCGTCTTCGCCTTTCGGTACAGCTCCAGAAAGATGATTCCCCCGTCACGGATCGGATGGAGATTGGTGTCGGACCCCTCCGGTCGGGGGCGGTACGTGATCGGAACGACCTCGACGGTGAGGTCGCGTTTGACGCACTCGACGGCCATCTCGGTCTCGATGCCGAACCCCTCGGCGGCAAGCGAGAGTGCCTCGAACGACTCCCGCGTGAACGCACGGTAGCCGGAGAGGATGTCCCGATAGTCCTGTCCGTGGATCCGGGCGAACGCCCGGTTTATCAGTCGGTTGCCGATCCGGTTGAGTCGCGTCATCGCGCCGGGGCGTATGTCCGCGAATCGGTCGCCGATGACGTGGTCGGCCCGCCCGTCCCGGAGCGGCTCGAGCATCGCCGGTGCGTCCGCGGCGTCGTAGGTCGCGTCCGCGTCCGCGAGCAACACGAACTCGGCGTCGATGTGGTCCCGGACCGCCTCACGAACGGCCTGTCCCTTCCCCTCGCCGGACTGTTCGATCACCCGAGCGCCCGCCTCGGCGGCGAGCCGTTGCGTCCCGTCGGTCGACCCGCCGTCGACGACGAGGACGTTCTCGAACCCCTCCTCACGGTAGGCGGCGACGACGTCCTCGATCGTGGCGGCTTCGTCCATCGTCGGCAGAAGCACACACACGTCGGACGGTCCGGCCATCGTCGAGTCGTGGTTCGCGTGACCGGTTAAGTATGGGGGTTTGGAACTCACCGTGGCGGGTTGCGGTTCATCTTCCCATCCACCGATCGCGTCGACGCAGGCGGGAACGAGGGAGCGCTCCCGACACACAACCACTATACGCGACGCTCGACTAGCGGGGCGTAATGCCCGACACGCCCGAGAAGCCGGACGATCGACCCGACGGATCGTCCGGCGACCCGTCACCGTCCGCGTCCGTCCGTGAGCCGGACGTCGGGGACGGCGCCGACGCGGGCCAGCCACGCGGTTCCACGACGACCGCCGACGGCGACGCCGAACCCGGATCGGTGACCGTGGTCGGCACGGCTCACGTCTCCAGCGAGAGCGTGACCGAGGTCGAGGAGACGATCGAACGCGAGCGACCGGACGTCGTCGCCGTCGAGCTCGACGAGGGACGGTACCGACAGCTCCAGGGCGAAACGCCCGACGACCTGGACGCGAGCGACCTCCTCAAGGGGAACACCGTCTTCCAGTTCCTCGCCTACTGGATGCTGTCGTACGTCCAGACCCAGCTCGGCGAGCGGTTCGACATCGAACCCGGCGCGGACATGCTGGCGGCCGTCGAGACCGCGCAGTCGCTGGGGATCGACGTCGCCCTCGTCGACCGGGACATTCAGACGACGATGCAGCGGTTCTGGGCCCGAATGACGATCGCCGAGAAGCTCCGGATGGTCGGCGGTCTCGCGTTCGGCGTGACGGACTCCCGGATCGTCGGGATCCTCGTCGGCCTCTTCGTGGGGTTGCTGGTCGGCCCCGCCATCGGCCTGTTCGGCGGGTCGATCGGGGTCACCGACGCCGTCCTGCTCCGGGTTGCCGGCGGTGCCCTCGTCGGCGGCGTGGTCGCGTATCTGGTCGACGCCCTCGGATCCGGAGCGCTGGAGCCGGAATCACGCCTCGTCGCCGCGCTGGGCGCCGGGCTGGCGGCCGCGGGGGCCGTCGCGGCTACGGGCGCCCTCGACGGCGTCCTGACCGCGTGGCTCGGTCCGTTCACGATCCGCGCGATCGGCAGCCTCGGGCTCGGCCTGATCGGGGGCGTGACGCTGGGCCTGTTCGCCGCCGGCGTGCTCAGCCTGTTCGGCGGCCTCGAGCCGACCGATGAAGGCGGGATCGAGGAGCTGGAGCTCTCCGAGCTGACCGACGCCGACGCCGTCACGATGATGATGGAGGAGTTCCGACAGTTCTCCCCGGGCGGCGCGGAGGCGCTCATCGACGAGCGGGACGCCTACATCGCCCATCGACTCGTCGCGCTGCGGGACCGCGGGTTCGATGTCGTCGCCGTCGTCGGCGCGGGTCACCGGCAGGGGATCGAGTCGTACCTCGAGAACCCCGCGACGTTGCCGCCGGCAGCGGACCTCGTCGGGACCGAGCGGGCACGAAACCACCGGATTCCGTGGGGGACGATCCTCGGCTACGCGATCTCGATCGCCTTCATCGGCTTCTTCGTCCTGCTGGCGATGGCGGGAGTCGGCAACGAGTTCCTCCTCCGACTGTTCGCGGCGTGGTTCGCGATCAACGCCGTCTTCGCGTTCGCGTTCGCGAAGATCGCCGGCGCCCGGTGGACGTCCGCCGGCGTCGGCGGCGCGGTCGCGTGGATGACCTCGATCAACCCGATGCTCGCGCCGGGCTGGTTCGCCGGCTGGGTGGAGCTGCGAAGCCTCTCGGTCAACGTGAGCGACGTCGCCACGCTGAACGAGCTGCTCTCCGATGAGACCAAACCCGTGCGGCAGATACTCGCCGAGATGTTCGAGGTGCCGCTCTTCCGGCTGATCATGGTGGTCGCGATGACCAACGTCGGCAGCATCGTCGCCAGCTTCCTGTTCGCGACGTATCTTCTGCCGCTGTTCGGTGCCGAGATCGGCGGGATAGACGGCGTTTCACGGCTGATGCTCGAAGGGGCGCGAAACAGCGCGGACGCGATCTGGGGGGCGGTGACGGCGCAATGAGTCGGCGACACGGCGGCCGCGGCGTCGCGATCGGCGGCCTCCAGTTCAGCCGCACCGAACTGCGGGATCTGCTCGTCGCCTGGCTCGCGCTCGGCGTCGCGTTCGCCGTCTTCTTCGAGGGCGGGGCGGGAGCGATCGCCGCGCTGCTGTCCCCGGTCGGCATCGTGTTGGTGGGAATCAGTCTGGCGACGGCCGGCGTCGCGTTCCTCCTCCACGAGGTCGCCCATAAGGTCGTCGCGGTCCACTATGACCAGATCGCCGAGTTCCGAGCCGACCACGGGATGTTGTTCCTCGCGGTGATGTCGGCGTTCCTCGGATTCATCTTCGCCGCGCCCGGCGCGGTCCACCACCGGGGGCGGCTGACGCCGCGGGAACACGGCCACATCGCGCTGGCGGGCCCCGCGGTGAACCTCGGCCTCAGCGTGCTCTTCGCGCCGGTTCTCGTGGTCGGATTCGCGACGCAGTCCACGATCGTCTCGGTGCTCGGCGCGCGCGGCGTCGCGATCAACCTCTTTCTCGCGGCGTTCAACCTGATCCCGTACGGTCCCCTCGACGGGAAGACCGTGATCGGCTGGAGCAAGCCGGTCTGGGCCGCCTGTTTCGTCGTCTCGGCGGTCGCGACGGCCGGGTTCCTGTTCAGCGGTGTCGGCGTGTACGCGTTCTGAACCCCGTTCTCGCTGCGTTCAGCGGTCGTTGCCGGCCCTGATCGACCGCCGTCGATCGACAAGCGGTGTGCTTTTGGACCGCCGAACCGGCTGCACGAGTATGACCGAGGACGGGGACTCCGGATCGGACGCCGCCGGTGACGGCGGAGACGACGGACGTGATGGAGACAATGGAGACGCGGAGCTCACCTACGCGGAGTCGGGCGTCGACATCGACGCGAGCGAGGCCGCGACGGCGGCGCTCATCGGCGCCGTCGGCGATTCAGAGGGCGATTACGCCGGCCTGCTCGACATCGGCGACCGCTATCTCGCGCTCGCGACGGACGGTGTCGGAACGAAGCTGCTCGTCGCCGAGGCGCTGGGCGACTACTCGACGATCGGCATCGACTGCATCGCGATGAACGTCAACGACCTCGTGGCGGCCGGGGTTCGGCCGGTCGCGTTCGTCGATTACCTCGCCGTCGAGGACCCCGACGAGACCGTCTCCGAGCAGGTCGGGCAGGGACTCGACCGGGGCGCCGACCGCGCCGACATCGAGCTGGTCGGCGGCGAGACGGCGGTGATGCCCGAGGTGATCCGCGGGCTCGACCTCGCGGGCACCTGTGCCGGCCTCGCTCGGTCCGACGCCGTCTTCGATGGGATAGCTGAGCCGGGCGACGCGCTGGTCGGGTGGCCCTCGTCGGGGATCCACTCGAACGGACTGACGCTCGCCCGGACGGCGGCGACCCGGAACCACGAGTACGCCGATCCGTATCCATACGACGGCTACGAGACGGTCGGCGAGGCGCTGTTGGAGCCGACCCGGATCTACACGGACCTCCTCGATCCGCTCCGCGAGCACGGGGTTCGCGGCGCGGCCCACGTGACGGGCGGCGGCTGGACCAACCTCGAGCGGCTCGGCGAGCACCGATACGTGATCGAGGATCCCTACCCCGCCCAGTCGGTCTTCGAGTTCGTGCAGGAGGAGGGGAACGTCTCCGAGGAGGAGATGCACCGGACGTTCAATATGGGCACGGGGTTCGTCGCCGCCGTCGACGCCGATCGGGCGTCGGCGCTCGCCGACGCGAGCGACGGGCGCGTGATCGGTCACGTCGAAGAAGGTGACGCAGTCGCGATCCGGGGACTGGAGTTGTAGCGCGGACCGGACGTATCGCGCACCGGGATCGATGACGCAGAACGGAGACGGTCCTCCGGCGATGGATGGCGAGCAGGGGACGCGTCGCGTGGATCCACCCCGGCGCGTACCGCACCCGCCCGGACCGGGAGTGGACGGTTCTCAGCACATACGGGCGCTGGTTCGATATCCGGTTTAAAATCGAGGGAGAGGTGGATCGGCGACCGGCGAGTCGATCCGTTCGGGATCGGTCGGATGACCTAGGACAGATGCGCGGCGATGTCCGCCTCGGTGATGATCCCGACGGTCTCGCCCCCGTCGGTGACCATCACGGCCTTGTAGTGGTCCAGGAGGTTGCGCAGCTCGTCGACGGTCGCCTCGGGCGCGACGGTCGGGAACGACTCGCTCATCACCTCGCTGACGGGGAGCTCGCCGACGTTCTCGCCGGCGTGGACGATGTCGCCCTGGCTGATCGAGCCGACCGGAACGCCGTTCTGGAGGACGGGGAGCTGTGAGTACGCCTCCCGCTCCATCAGCGCGACCGCCTCCCCGGCGGCGTCGTCCGGCGCGACGCTGATGACGGTCTCGTGCATCAGATCGCGAGCCCTGACGACCTCGCCTTCGGCCTCCTCGAGGGCGTTGACGATCCGACGGAGCGTCGAGAGCCGCGGGTCGACGTCGCCCCCCTCGATCCGGGCGATGAGCGGCTGTGAGACGCCGGCAGCCTCCGCGAGGGCGCTCTGGGTCAATCCCAGCGCGTTGCGGCGCTCCCGGAGGTCCTGTGGCGTGGGTAGGTCCATACGGGGGATAACTATGGGTTATACGAAAAGGTTTCGGCGGCGGTCGATCTCGCCCGCAGGACGGGAAGAGATCGGATCGGTCGGCGAAGACGCGGGATCGACCGGCAGCGCCGGTTCGGCCTGCAGCGTCGGTTCGGCCGGCTATTCGTCCTCGTCGGCCTCGGTCTCGACGATCTCGATGACCTCGAGGGGGACGTCGCGGAGCGCGCCGCCGACCTCGCTTTTGGCGATCCGGGAGGCGTGCTCCTCGCTGTCCGCGTTGAAGATCTCGATCTCCAACAGGAGGCCGACGAGCGCGGTCCCGGCGGCGATGAACGCGGAGTCGAAGGGCTCGCCGCAGGCGGGACACGGTGTCGCGCCGACTTCGACCTCGACGTACTGCTTGTCGGTCTCGTTGAGCCGCTTGCCGGCCTCGCTGACCGCGACGCCGATGGCGTCATCGATGTCCTCGACGTCACGAACCAACCAGGCGGCCTCCATCGCGACCAGGTAGTTGCTCATACGTTGGGGTGGGGGCGGGAACACACGTGCTTTGCGGTTTGGCGTCGCCACGCCGTCGTCGGTCGGGCGCACGCCGGCGTCCCGATCGATAGGCGCACGACCCGTAGCGCTTTGCCATAAGTTATGCGAATGGTTCGGGAGACCCAACCGTTGTATCGGGATGGATCCGGCCACGGTACGATCGTGTGGCTGCCACGGCGGACCCGATGTCTGATCGCCTGACTGCGGCCGGATACAACTCTCCCTCCGGTGAGAAAGTTTATATATGACCTCCGTCTCGCTGGGAGCGAAGATCGATGCTCAGCCGCACCCGACACGCCGTCCGATTCGGCCTCCACCAGCTCACCGTCACCCTCGGAATCGCCCTGTTCCCGATCGTGCTCGCGGCCCGCCGGGCCGGGATCCCGATTCCGCTCCCGATCGGCCGACTCGTCCGAGCGACCGGTGCGGCCGCCGAGACCGCCGAGTGACCGCGGCCGACTGACGGCACCGGCGACGATCGCTTTCTTCCCGTCGTCGCTGGCTTGGCGACCGTCCCGGTCCGCCGCGACCCGCCGGGGACCGAAGGGTTGCCTTTATCAGCGCCCGTGGCGAACCGGAACGTAATGCGAACACCGACAGGCGACCTCTCGATGGAACCGTCGAGCGAGCAGCCGGTCTTCGGTCCGGAGCTCGGTGAGTTCACCGACCGCGAGCAGCGCGCCGCCGAGGCGAACGACGAGGAAGGAATGAAGACCGGGACGACGACCGTCGGGCTCACCACCGACGAGGGCGTCGTGCTGGCGACCGATATGCGCGCCTCGATGGGACACATGGTCTCCTCGAAGGACGTCCAGAAGGTCGAGCAGATCCATCCGACCGGCGCGTTGACCATCGCCGGGTCGGTCTCGGCCGCCCAGTCGCTCATCTCGACGCTCCGTGCCGAGACGAACCTCTACGAGGCGCGCCGCGGGAAGGACATGTCGATGCAGGCGCTCTCGACGCTCACCGGGAACCTGCTCCGGTCGGGCGCGTTCTTCATCGTACAGCCGATCCTCGGCGGCGTCGACGACGAGGGTGCCCACATCTACTCCATCGACGCGCTCGGCGGCACGACCGAGGAGGAGTACACCGTCACCGGCTCCGGCTCCCAGTACGCGCTCGGCGTCCTCGAACAGGAGTTCGAATCCGGCCTCTCGATCGACGACGCGAAGACGGTGGCGACGAAGGCCATCAAGTCCGCCGTCGAGCGCGACCTGGCCTCCGGCAACGGGATCAACGTCGCGGTCGTCACCGAGGACGGCGTCGAGATCTCGCGCCACAAGGAGATCGACGACCTGCTATAAGCGTTCGCGGGCGTTTCCGGGACCGGTCGACCGGTCGGCTGAACGTGCCGTAAACCGTTCCCGACGCGTTCGTTTTCGACGCATTCGTTCCTGACGCGTTCCGTTCTCGACGCATTCGCTCCCAACGCGTTCCGTTCCCGACGCGTTCCGTTCCTGCCCCGGAGACGCCGAGATCCGTCACCAATCGGTGAAGCTTCCGTCGACCAGCGTCTCGGTCTGGTGCTCGACGTACTCCCGCTGGGTCTCCACGACCGCGTCCTCGAAGGACGCTCCGTCGTCGATCCGATTCCGGACCCGGTCGCGTTTCCACCGGGCCGGCGTGGTTCGCTCGTGGGCCCGCCACCGGAGCGGCGCGATCCAGCGTTCCGCGGTCGAGGGAGCGCAGCCGGCCGACTCCAAGCCCGCGACCGCGTGGTCGAGGAGGTCCTCGAACAGCTCCTCGTGGTCGTGCGTGAGCTCGCCGTGGTTCCCGATCCACGCCAGATCCGCGTCGATCCCGTCCGCGACCGCGGCGTAGAAGTTCTCGCGGGCGCGCTCCCACGGCAGGTCGATGACGGGGTGTTCCCGGCGGGGCAGCTCCTCGAGCAGGCCGGCGAAGGCGGCCTGGAACGCGATCGAATCGCCGACGGTCGGCTGGGCGGGGATCGGCCGGAACTCGATCCGCGCGTTCGCCGACGAGCGCGTCGCTCCGTCGAAGACCGGCCGCACCCACCGCCAGTAGGTGCCGTGTTTGCTGCGGAAGGTGGCGAAGTCGTCGTCGAACCGGGTTCCGGGATCGGGGTCGACCGGCACGAACGACTCGTCGGCCGCGATCCGGTCGACGGCCTCCTCGACCGTCTCGACGTCCCGCGGGAACCGGACCTTGGGCTCGACGGTGCGGCCGTTCAACACCGACTCGAAGACGTGGATACGGTTTTCCTGTGCTCCCTCCGCGAGGATCCGCTCGCCGTCCCAGTCCGCGTCGTACAGCTCGGGCGGGAAGAACGGCGAGTTGACCCCGAGCGCCAGCAGCGGGCCCGCGATCCGCAGCGCGTAGCGGAAGTGGACGGGCAGCATCGCGGCCTGCGAGACCTGGTAGTGTGGCTGGATCGAGGTGATCAGGCTCTCCGGCATCACCGTCTTCGTGGTCATCGACACGCCGGGCGCCTCGAGCTCGACGTCGCGGCCGACCGACTCGTCGGCCGTCGCGTTCGCCATCGCATGATACCGGACCGCGTCGCTCATGTTCGTCGCGATGTGGACGCCGTCGATCTCGACGCTGTCGGTGAGATACTCCGTCGCGCTCTCGCCGGTCGGCGGGATCGTCCACAGGCCGTCGGATACGAGCCGCATTCCCTCGGCGGCGGTACACTCGAGGGCGGCCTGGAGACGGGCGCGCACCTCCGAGAGCTGCGCCTCGAGCCCGTGGTTCGAGAACGGCTGCGGGCTGGTCGACATCTCGGCGTTGTGAAGCCCGAGCTCCTTTTCGAACCCCATCAGCTCCAGCAGCCGGCGCGGAACGCGCATCAGGGAGAACTCCCCGTCGTGGGACTCGGCGTTCCACCGGCCGTCGCCGACGGCGTAGAACTCGTACTCGAACCCGACGATCGACTGGTGGTTGTCGAAGGCGCCGTCCCGAAGCCGCTCCTTGACGACCTCGGCGTCGGCTTCCGCCCGGGAGTGAAACGCCTCGATGTCGACGTCGAGGGCCTCACGGACGCGTGCGGAGAGCTCGTGGTCGGTGTCCATACAGGGTCCACGCGTCCACGGCGGTATAAATGTCCACGACCCGTACCGGCCAGTCCGCCCACGACCCGTGCTGACCGGTCCGCCCACGACCCGTGCTGGCCGGCTTCGGACGGCCGCCGATCGGCGCCACCCATCGGCGCGTTTTTTACCGGGACCCGCCGATCCGGCGTATGGAGTTCGCCGCGTTCGCCGCCCGTGCGGAGGCGATCGAGGAGACGGAGGCCGATCACGCGACGACCGTGCTCGTGGCGGCGCTGCTCGCGGACGCCGACGGGGACCTCGAGACGGTCGTCCGGTTCCTCCTCGGCCGCGTCTTCCCCGCCCACGAGACGCGCACGCTCGACGTCGGCCCGGCTCTCTGCCGGGAGGCGATCGCCAAGGCGGCGGGCCCGAACGTGGATACGGCCGACGTGGAGGACCGGCTCGCGGATCGCGGGGAGATCGGCGCCGTCGCCGCCTCGTACGACTTCGGCGGCCAACGCGGGCTCGCCGCCTTCGGCGCCGGGAACGGCACTCACGCCGACGGAGACGTCGACGGGTCCGGACCGACCGTCGCCGACGTCGATGGGACGCTCCGGTCCATCGCCGCGGCCGCCGGCGACGGCAGCGAGGGGACGAAGCTCGACACGCTGTTCGGCCTGTTCAACCGGATCGACCCGCCGGCGGCGAAGATCCTCGCCCGGCTCGTGCTCGGGGAGATGCGACTCGGCGTCGGCGAGGGGACCGTCAGGGACGCGATCGCGGAGGCGTTCCTCGCGACGGACGCAGCCACCCCCTCGGACGCGGGTGCGTCCGGGACCGACGGGGACGGCCGACGCGAGGATGCGGGGCAGGACGACGAAAACGGCGAGCCGGTCCTCACGGCGACCGACGAGGACGTCGCTGCGGTCGAACGCGCCCTGCAGGTGACCAACGACTACGGCCGCGTCGCGGCGATCGCCCGCGACCGCGGCCGGCCGGGGCTCGCGGACCAGCGGTTGGTCGTCGGCCGGCCGGTGCAGGCGATGCTCGCGCAGGCCGGCACGGCCGCCGACGCGCTCGCGGAGTGGGACCGGGCGGCGGTGGAAACGAAGTTCGACGGCGCGCGCGTGCAGGTCCATTACGCGCCGTCGTCTCCGACGTCGCCCGGATCCACCGCCTCCACCGCCTCCGCCGTCGACGCGACCGACGGCATCGGTCCGAAACTCTACTCGCGGAACATGGACGACGTCACCGCGGCGCTGCCGGAGGTCGTCGAGCTGGTTGCGTCGCGCGTCGACGTCCCGGTCATCCTCGATGGCGAGGTCGTCGCGGTCGACGAGGACGGCGACCCGCTCCCGTTCCAGGAGGTGCTGCGGCGGTTTCGACGGAAACACGACGTCGACCGGATGCGCGAGGAGGTCGACCTCCGGTTTCACGCCTTCGACTGCCTGCACGCCGGCGGCGAGGACCTCCTGGAGGCGCCGCTCGAGACGCGCCACGACCGCCTTCGCGAGGTGGTTCCGGACCTCGCGGCGACGCTCACGATCGCCGACGACGTGGAGACGATCGAGACGATCGAACGCCGGGCGCTGGACGCGGGCCACGAGGGAATCATGCTCAAGAACCCCGACTCGCCGTACACGCCGGGCGACCGGGGGAAAAACTGGCTCAAGCGGAAGCCCGACGTGGAGACGCTCGATCTCGTCGTGACCGGCGGCGAGTGGGGGGAGGGGCGGCGGGCGTCGCTGTTCGGCACGTTCGAGGTCTCGGTTCGCGTCGACCGGGCTGGCGACGGGGAGGAGGCCGTCCACGCGGACCGGCGGTTCGAGCCGGTCGGAAAGGTTGCGACCGGCATCACCGACGAACGGCTCGCCTCGCTCACCGACCAGTTCGAGCCGCTCGTCCGGTCCGAGGAAGGCACGACGGTGACGTTCGACCCGGCAGTCGTCTTCGAGGTCGGCTACGAGGAGATCCAGCGGTCGCCCACCTACGGCTCCGGCTACGCGCTTCGCTTCCCCCGGTTCGTCGGCGTCCGCGAGGACAAGGACGTCACCGATGCCGACACCCTCGAGCGTCTCGAACGGCTCGCCGACGCGCAGTGACTCGTCGCCGGGGGTGATCCCTTCGGCCCGCTTGCCACGTGACGGTAGCCTCAAGGCCGCGGATCGCAGATCGCGAGCCAATGACGGTTCGTTACGGCGACCTGACGGTGGAGTGGCTCGGCTACGCGACCGCGCGGCTGGAGACGGCCGACGGACTCGTGGCCTACACCGACCCCGGCAGATACGGGGTGCTCGACGACTACTGGGCGCGTGACGGCGACCTCGTCGTGGTCACCCACGACCACCACTACGACCCCGACGGGATCCGGTCGGTCGCGGCAGCGGACGCGACGATCGTGGTCTACGACGGCGTCGACGCGGACCGGATCGACCGCGACGTCGAGCCGGTGGCCGACCTCGCGGCCGACTACGAGGTCGTCCGCGTCGGCGAGACGGACCGCGTGACCGCCGGCGGCGCGACGGTCTGGTCGGTGTCAGCCTACAACGAGCCGGACGGCCCCCGGGCGCGGTCGGACGGGACGGTCCCGCACCCGGAGGGGTTCGGCTGCGGCTACCTGCTGTCGCTTTCGGGGACCACCGTCTTCTGGCCGGGCGATTCCGACGCGCTCGAGGGATTCGCCGAGCTCGACGTCGCGGTGTTCCTCGCGAACATCGGCGGCGGGGTGGTTTCGGACCGTCACGAGGCCGCCGACCTCGCCGAGCGGCTGGACCCCGAGCTGGTCGTGCCGATCCACTACGACACGATCGAGACGCTCGCGGCGGACGGGGGCGCCTTCGCCGCCGACGTCGCCTCGCGGTCGATCCCCGTTGCGCTCGACGAGCGCTCGGCGAACCAGTAGCGGGACCGTCGATTTCGCTCCCGTGAACCGTCCTCCTCGGCGTCCTCGACTCCATCGCGACGGAGTTGATGCAAAAGCGCTTCCCCGTCGGCTCCGGCCTCGCGTCGGACCGGCGCGGCCGGTCCGACTGATTCACGCTCGCTGAGGCTCGCGTGAACGTCGTCGAAGACGTGGCCGAGGACGCTTCGAATCTATGGACGAGGAGGATCCTTACCCGTCGTCGAACTCCATCGCGACGGAGTTGATACAAAAGCGCTTCCCGGTCGGCTCCGGTCCGTCGTCGAAGACGTGGCCGAGGTGGGAGTCACAGTTCGCACACCGGACCTCGGTCCGCCGCATCCCGTGGCTCGTGTCGGGTTGCGTCGTGACCGCATCGTCCTCGGCGGCGTAGAAGGCCGGCCAGCCGCAGCCGGAGTCGTATTTCGTGTCGGCGTCGAACAGGACCGTCCCGCAGGCGCCACACCGGTAGACGCCGTCGGCGTCGTGGTCGACGTACTCGCCGGAGAAGCGCGCCTCGGTGCCGGCCTCCCGGAGGATCCGGTACTCCTCCTCCGAGAGCCGTTCGCGCCACTCCTCGTCGGTCAGTTCGCTCGGGTCGACGTCCCCCGCGGGGCCGGAATCGGCGGTGGAATCGCTCATATCAGTTGATAGTCGTCGACCGCGGAAGGGCGTTTCGGCGGCTACTCCAGATCGACCGCGACG
Source organism: Halopenitus persicus (assembly GCF_900107205.1). Lineage (GTDB taxonomy): Archaea > Halobacteriota > Halobacteria > Halobacteriales > Haloferacaceae > Halopenitus > Halopenitus persicus. The sequence continues at coordinate 305,253 of NZ_FNPC01000003.1, forward strand.
CCGAGATCCGCGAGCGTCTCGAAGAAGCTCGGGAACGAGACGTCGACGTGTTCGGCGCCCCGGACGGTCGTGTCCCCGTCGGCCGCGAGCGCCGCGACCGAGAGGGCCATCACGAGCCGATGGTCGCCGCGGCCGTCGACGGTCGCGCCCCGGAGGTCGCTCTTTCCGCCGCGGATCGTCAGCACGTCCTGGTCCTCGGCGACGCTTGCGCCCATCTCCGAGAGCTCCTCGGCCATCGCCGACACGCGGTCGGTCTCCTTGTACCGGACGTGCTCGCAGTTCACGATCCGCGTCTCGCCGTCCGCGACCGCGCCGAGCGCCGCGATCGTGGGCAGGAGGTCCGGCGTGTCGCCGACGTCGACCGTGACGCCGTCGAGGTCGCTGCGACCGGCGCGGATGGTCGCGGTCCCGCGGTCCCACTCGACGTCCGCGCCCATTCGGTCGAGCACGTCGACGATCGCGGCGTCGCCCTGCGCGCTCTCGACCGCGCCGCGGATCGTGACGGCGTCGCCGGGAGCCGCCGCGACGGCGCCCGCCGCGGCGAGGTAGGAGATCGACGAGAAGTCGCCCGGCACCGTGTACTCCCCATCCGCCGGGGCGTATCGCTGTCCGCCGGCGACGCGGAAGCCGTCCGCGCCCGCGGCCGCCTCGCTGCCGATCGGCTCGGCGTCGACGCCGAAGTCGGCGAGCACCTCGAGGGTGATGTCGACGTAGGGCGCGGACTTGAGGTCGGTCGTGAGGTCGATCGTGATCCCCTCCTCGCTTGCCCCCCCGGCCAGCAGCAACGCGGTGATGTACTGGGAGGAGACGTCGCCCGGGATGGCGACCTCCCCGCCCGTTATCGGGCCGAACACCACGAGCGGCGCCTGCCCGTTTCCGCGGGTCGAGTCCGCGCGCGCGCCGAGCTGCTCGAGCGCGTCGAGCAGCGGCCCCTGCGGGCGCGACCGGAGCGACGCGTCGCCGGTGAGGACGGTCCCGCCGTCCGCGAGCCCGGCGGCGCCGGCGACGAGTCGCGTCGTCGTCCCCGAGTTGGCGCAGTCGATGACGTCGTCGGGGACGGCCGGGTCGCCGGCGAAGCCGTCGACGACGAGCGCGTTCTCGGTGCCCCGGTCGGAGGCGTCCGCGTCCGGGTCGCGCTCGACCGTGCCGCCGAACGCCTCGACTGCCCGCGCGGTCGCCCGCGTGTCGGCGCTGTCCAGCGGCGACCGAACGACCGCGCCGTCGCTGTAGCCCGCCGCGAGGATCGCCCGATGGGTGTAGCTCTTCGAGGGGGGTGCCCGGACCGTTCCGCCGACGTCGCCGGGCGTGATGCGTGCGTCCATATCCGTCCGTTCGCCGCCGTCCGTATCAGCGTACCGGAGGCCGGCGACGCCGGACGATGCCTGGCTGATGGATCGAGTCGTCAGCAGCGTACGGTTTATACAACCGGGTCCGTTACCCGAAGGTATGCCTCAGTGTGAAATGTGTGGCGCCGATCAGGCCTCGCTGACGACGACGAAGGTCGAAGGCGCCGAACTGGAGCTCTGTGATTCCTGTACGGACTTCGGGACGGAGGTCCGTCAGGAGCCGGACTCCACGACCACGAGCAAGTACTCCACGTCCTCCAGCTCCGGCCGATCGTCCGGGTCGGGATCCGGTTCCGGGTCGGGGTCCGGCTCCGGCTCCGACGGCTCCTCCGGCGGCGGCGGCCGCCGGCGCGACATGTTCGACGAGATGGACGAGGTCGCGGCGGACTACGACGACCGCATCCGGGAGGCCCGCGAGTCGCGCGGGCTCAGCCAGGAGGAGCTCGCCGACCAGCTCAACGAGAAGGCGAGCCTCATCCGCAAGCTCGAGCGCGGCGACATCCTCCCGCCGGACGACGTCCAGCGGAAGCTCGAACGGACGCTCGAGATCTCGCTCGTCGAGGGGACCGACGTCGACGAGGAGTGGGACTCCGGCGACTCCTCGTCGATGACGCTCGGCGACGTCGTGAAACGGAAGGACTAGCCGACGGCCGCCCCGGCGTCAACCGTCCGCGCCGCCCGGCGCGGTGACGCCGTACGTCTCCGAGACGTGTGTTATCGCCTCCGCGACCGTTCCGGGGTCGTAGGTCCAGAACCCGAAGAACCGGTCGGGTTCCCGTTCCTCGGCCAGAAGCAGACACGCGTTCTCCTCGAGGCCGCCGCCGTCGTAGGCGACGAACCACGTCTCCCGGATCTCGGGCGCGCGCTCGACGTGCACGTCGAAGTCGGCGTCGGGAACCGGGCCCTCGGGCGCGGCGTAGCCGTGGACGGCCAGGTCCTCTCGCTCGGCCAGCCGGTTGTACGTCTCGACGGTCTCCCCGAGCGTCGCGAGCGTCTGGAACCCCGCGTGCAGCTCCCCGGACCCGATCCGCCACGCGCGGTCCTCGATCTCCCGCGATGCCGCCACCATCTTCCGTTTCGAGTAGGAGGTGAACGTCGTTTCGTCGAGCGCGTCGAGGACCGGGGCGTACGATCGCCGGTCGAACTTCGGGGACGTTTTCTCGGAGGTCGTTTCCTCCGAGGGTGTGTCCTCCGGGGCCGTCCCCGCCGGGGACAGGAGGTCGTCGACGGCGACCGCGGTGACGAACTCGTCGTCACGCGCGAGCACCGCGAACCGGTCGGGCGCGCCCGGGAGCGTGGCCTCGGTCACCACGAGGTTGCGGTCGGCGAACGTCTCCGCCAGCTCGTCGCGTGCGGCGGCGTTCGCGTTGACGACCGTCAGGGTCGCCGCGGTTGCCTCCACCCGGGCGATGAGTTCGATGAGCGACATTCGGAACGGGGCGTATGCGCCGACAGGGCGGTCGAACGCTTGTAGCTTTCGGCGATACGGATCGCGGCGAACAGGGGGCTTCGATCCGGGACGCCAGCTCGTCGGTCCGGGACGCCAGCTCGTCGGTCCGCCTCCGGGACGCGACGCGACCGGAGTATCAAACTATTTGCGCGGGCGGGGCCGACTGCGGGTATGTTCGTCCTCGTCAACCTGAAGGCGTACCCCTGTGACCCGATCGCGGTCGCGACCGCCGCACGCGACGTCGCCGCCGACGCCGGCGTCCGGATCGCCGTCGCGCCGCAGGCGGCCGACCTCTCGCGCGTCGCCGAGACCGGCGTCGAGACGTGGGCCCAACACGTCTCGCCGATCGACCACGGTTCCCACACCGGGTCGACGCGCGCGGCGGCGGTCGCCGACGCCGGCGCGGTCGGCACCCTGATCAACCACTCCGAGCGGCGGCTCACCCTCGCGGACATCGACGGCGCCCGCGCGGCGGCCGCCGACAACGACCTCGAGACGGTCGTCTGCGCGAACGACCCCGCCCAGGCCGGCGCCGCGGCGGCGCTGGGGCCGGACGCGGTCGCGGTCGAGCCGCCGGCGCTCATCGGCGGCGACGTCTCGGTCGCCAGCGCGGATCCGGGGATCGTCAGGGACGCCGTCGACGCGGTGACCGACGTCGACGAGGCGGTCGAGCTGTTCTGTGGCGCCGGCGTTTCGACCGGCGCGGACGTCGCCGCGGCCGCCGACCTCGGCGCCTCGGGCGTCCTGCTCGCCTCGGGGGTCGCGAAGGCCGACGATCCGCGAGCAGCCCTCGAGGACCTCGTCTCCGGCATCTAAGGGTTCGGGGCGGCGAGCGGGAAGCCGGTTCTCGGCGAACGCCGCGTATTACGCATCCAGCACGACCAGCGGCAGCGCCGCGGTCAGTCCCGCGAGGTAGCCGGCGAAATGCGCCCAGACGTTCGCGCCCGCCGGAACGAGTAGCATCGATCCGACGATCCCGGAGACGGCGACGCTCGCGCCCACGACGAGGGCGAACTCCCGTGCCGGATCGATTCGGCGGCCCGCCGGATCGCTCACGCCGGCCCGTCGCGTGTGGGTCCGGCTCGGTCGCCGAACCCCACGCCATCGAAGCCAAGCAGCCGCCAGGAGGCTCACCCCGGTCGCGACCGCCGCCGCGATCGGATACCGGGGAAAGTACCACACCGAGGACGGGGCTGCGAGGACGACGGCGACCGACGCCGGCGCCGCGACGAGCGCCAGCCGGCGCGGGATCCGCCCGGCCGTGACGCGGTCGGCGGCGACGAACCACACGACGAGGAGGAAGCCGAGCAGGCCGGTGTTGACGTCGGAGAATCCGACCGAGGGAACGTCGGTGATCGTGCCGAGCGTGGCCAGGGTCGCCCACGCGGAGACGACCGGAACCACGAGGAGACACGCGATCGTGACGACGACGAAGCGGTTGCGCCATCCCGCCAGAACGGACAGCGGGTACGCCACGCCCACGACCATCCAGTAGACGGCCACGTTGTGCAGGAGGTGGCCGGCGTCCGAATGGACGTAACTCGAGGCGAACGCCGTCCAGAGCGTCCACCGGCTCGCCAGCACCCCGTCGTTCGCGAGCGAGAACGCCCACGCCTCGCTGCCCGGCAGGAGGTGCGCGCCGACGAGGACGCCCGGGACGGCCAGAAAGATCGCCGAAAGCTCCACCGGGCCGGCGGCGCGCGCTCCCGTGACCGTCGCCGTCACGATCCGGCGAGCCGCCCCACGGATCCCGGGCCGAACCATATCGGATCGAGGCCGTCGATCGACAAAAACGATCGTTCACCGGCAGCGGCGGGGCGTCCCTCCTCGGACGCGGGGCGTCAGGACCGCGAATCAACGACGGACGCCACCGCCGTCCGATAGTGGTCGGCCGTGATCCGGACCGCCTCGGGATGGTCGGCCGCCGACTCGCCGTAGGTCTCGGTCACGTCCTCGATCGCGGCGAGGGCGGCTTCCCGACAGACGGACGCGAGCTCGGCGCCCGAGAGGCCGGCGGTCTCCGCGGCGATCGCGTCGAGGTCGACGTCGTCGGCGAGCGGCTGGTCCGCCGTGTGGACCTCGAGGATCGCGACGCGGGCCTCGCGGTCCGGGTTGGGGACCTCGACGTGGGTCTCCAGCCGGCCCGGCCGCAACAGCGCGGGGTCGAGGGCGTTCCGTCGGTTCGTGGCCGCGATCACCACGAGCGAGGGGTTCTCGGCGGCGCGGTCGAGCTCGGTGAGCAGCTGGGAGACGACGCGTTCGCCGACCGCGGATCCACCGGACGCGCTGCCGCCCGCGCCGCCCGTCCCCGAGCCGGAACCGCCACCCGAGCTCGCGCTGCTTCCGCCGCCCCCGCCGCCGCGGGCCGTCGCGACCGCGTCGATCTCGTCGAAGAAGACGATCGTCGGCGCGGTCTGGCGGGCGCGCTCGAACACCTCGCGGACGGCCTTCTCGGACTCGCCGACGTACCGGTCGAGCAGCTCGGGGCCGGCGACCTGGATGAAGTTGACGCCGCTCTCGCCCGCGATCGCCCGCGCGAGCAGCGTCTTGCCGGTGCCCGGCGGCCCGTGCAGCAGGATCCCGGTTGGCGGATCGGCCGCGGCGGCCTCGAAGAGGGGGCCGTACGCGAGCGGCCAGGTGACGGCCTTCTCGAGGGACTGTTTGGCCGACTCGAGCCCGCCGACGTCCGCGAACGTGGTCTCGGGCGTCTCCGCGACGTACTCGCGCATCGCGCTCGGCTCGACGGCGGTCAGGGCGTCCTCGAAATCGGACCGCGTCACCGTCACCGCCGTGAGCGGATCGCCGGCCTCGCGTGCGCGTCGCAGCGCCGTCATCGCCGCCTCCTGGGTGAGGCTCTCGAGGTCGGCGCCGACGAAACCGTGGGTGCGGGCGGCGATCGCCTCGAGGTCGACGTCGTCGGCGAGCGGGGTCCGCCGGGTGTGGACCTCGAGGATCTGTCGCCGGCCGGCCTCGCCGGGAACCCCGATCTCGATCTCCCGGTCGAACCGGCCGCCGCGACGCAGGGCCGGATCGAGCGCGTCGACGCGGTTCGTCGCGCCGATCACGATCACGTCCCCGCGGGCGTCGAGCCCGTCCATCAGCGAGAGGAGCTGGCCGACGACCCGGTTCTCGAGGTCGCCGCCGTCGTCGCGCTCGCCGGCGATCGAGTCGATCTCGTCGAAGAAGACGATCGCCGGGGCGTTCTCCCGTGCCCGATCGAACACCTCCCGGAGCCGCTTCTCGCTTTCCCCCTTGTACTTCGAGGTGATCTCCGGGCCGTCGACCGTGATGAACGTCGCGTCGACCTCGTTGGCGACCGCCCGGGCGATGAGCGTCTTGCCGGTTCCCGGCGGCCCGTACAGCAGGACGCCCTTCGGCGGATCGACGCCGAGCCGGGTGAAGAGCTCCGGCGAGGAGAGCGGAAGCTCGATCAGCTCCCGCACCAGGTCGAGCTCCTCGTCGAGCCCGCCGATGTCCTCGTAGGTCGCGCCCGTTCGGGGGGCCGCGGCTTCCTCCCGGCCGGGTTCGATGCCGTCGTCGCTCCCGATCGACGTGTTCCCGGTTCGGCTCCGGCTTTCCCCGCTTCGGGACGAGCCCGACGTTCCCACTCCGTCGCCGGACGAGCCCGACGTTCCCGTTCCGGAGCCGGCCGACCCCCGCGGGTTCGAACCGGAGCTGGGCGTCTCCGACGTCGGTCCGGACGCGTTCGAGCCGTCGGCGGGGACGTCACCGTCAGGACTGCCGGCGGGTACGTCGGCGGTCGAGTCGGCGGACCGGGGGGAGACGACCGAGACGTCGGTTCGGTCGGTGAGTCGCACCGTTCCCTTGGGGTCGGTCGCGGCCACGGTGAATCGGAGCCCGCCGAGCCGCTCGATGTGGACCGACTCCCCGGCCGTCAGGGGGCGGTCCCGAAGGTCGCGGGCGATCGACCGCTCGATCGTCTCCCGGTCGACGTCGACGTCCGCGAGGCTGGCGGGGGCCTCGACGGTCACGGCGGTGGCGTCGGCGATCTCGACCGGCGAAACGCGGACCGCGTCGCCGACCGTGACGTCGGCGTTGGCGCGGGTGTCGGCGTCGATGCGGATCGCGCCGTCGGGCACGTCGTGGCCGCCCGGCCACACCTTCGCGACCGTCGTTCGATCGCCCTCGATCCGGACCGTGTCGCCGCTGAGGACGCCGAGACGCGTGCGGGTCGACTCGGAGAGTCTGGCTATTCCGCGCCCCGCGTCGCGCTTCTCCGCGGCGCGGACGGTCAGCTCGACGTCCGCGGTGTCGTTCATACCTCCCGTTTCGTCCGGGGCGCCTTGAGGATTGCTCGAACGCGGACGGAACGCTCCGGAACGTGACGGCCGGCGGCAGCGATGCTCCCGGGAACGAGATGGCTGCGGACAGGTGAAGTGGCTGCCGGCGGGTAAACGTGGCTGCGGGCAGGTGAAGTGACTGCCGGCGGGTAAACGTGGCTGCGGGCAGGTGAAGTGACTGCGGGCAGATGAACGTGGCTGCGGGCAGGTAGGGAGACGAGCGCGACCGTGAGGTGACGCTACGGAGGCGTTCCCGTTCGTCGGATCAGATCTTGCTTTCGGCGTCCTCGGCGAGCTCCTCCATCCGCTTGCCGACGCGGCCCGCCGCCGAGAACTCGTCCTCGCTCATCGCCGTCGCGAGCGCGTTGCCGAGCACGAACACCGCGTGTTTGTGCTCGCTTTTGGACTTGTGGACGTGTGAGGGGTCGATGTCGAGTTCCTCGTAGGGGTCGAAAAGCTCCGACCGGACGTCCTCCCGTTCCCGGAAGTGTTCCATGATCGTCACCATCTGTTCGTGAAGTTCGAGGAGTTCGTCCTTATGCATACGTATGGATACGTTCGATGGCCTTTTAAGCGTTTTTGGCGATCCGTCCCACGGTCGGTTGAGACCGGCAATTCCGGGACGCTCGTCGATCGAACCGTGCCGCAGAGCGCCCCATCGTCCGCCGCCCGATCGTCGGTTCCCGATCAGAAGACGTACTCGTCCTCGTGGCCCATCATCCCCTCGTCCTCGAAGCCCGGGCCCTCCTCCTCGTCGGTCGGTCCGCTGGTCTTGTACGCCTTGATGCCGGTCGACAGGAGCTCCTCGATCGCCTCCTCGCGGTTGAGGAACTCGCCCTGCTCGACCATCTGGGCGATCTGCATTTCCTGGTGTTCCGGGACCGTGATCTCGACTTTCGGCATTCTCTATCCCGTGGTAATCCGAGGGGATATATAAACCTACTGCCAAACTCTCGGAATACGAAAAAATGAATTCCTCGATTCGCGATCTTACGTTTCATATCTAAAAAGTATTATTTAAAATATCGGAATCACCGGCGACCCGACATCCATAGGTGGATCCGTCCCCGATCCCCGGTATGGTCGAGGACGTCACGGACCTGTACCGGGAGTTCGGCGAGGACCGGCTTCCGCCGGGCCAGCGGCGGACGGACCGGTTTCCGGTGCTTTCCAAGAGCGGGACTCCGTCTTATAATCCTGCCGACTGGCGGTTCGAGGTGTACGGCGCGGTCGACACTCGACTCGAGTACGATCTCGAGGCGTTCTCGGAGCTGCCCCACGTCAGGCAGCGCCAGGACTTCCACTGCGTGACCGGCTGGAGCCGGTTCGACTGCGAGTTCGCCGGCGTCCCGTTCACCGAGATCGCGGACCGGGCCGGGATCGGATCGGACGTCGAGCACGTCCTGTTTCACGCGCTCGACGGCTACACGACCGACCTGCCGCTGTCGGCGTGTCTGCGCGAGGAGGTGCTGTTCGCCGACGAGCTCGACGGCGAGCCGCTCCCCGACGACCACGGCGGCCCGGTTCGCGTGGTGACCCCGCACAAGTACGCTTATAAGGGCGCGAAGTGGGTGACGGGCGTCGAGTTCCTCACCGAACCCGAGCGCGGCTACTGGGAGAAACGCGGCTACTCGAGGACGGCCGATCCCTGGAACGAGGAGCGGTATAGTTAGGGTCAAGGGCGTCGCCCACCGATCCCGTATCAATGGACCCGTCCGCGCTGGCCGACGCGCCGCGGCTCGTGAGCCGCGCCCGTCGGGTCGCCGATCCGGAGTTTCACGCCGTCTTCGAGGCGATCGAGACGCCGCGCGTCGTGTGGGGTGCGCCCGGGGAGTCGACGGTCGTCGGCGGCGGCGCGGCCGCGACCCTGACCGCGAGCGGCCCCGACCGGTTCGCGTCGATCCGCGAGAGCGCCCAGACGCTGTTCGCGTCGGGGGACGTCCACGCCGGGACCGAGGCCGCTCGCCCCCGGCTGTTCGGCGGGTTCGCGTTCCACGAGGCGGCCACCGACGGCTCGCCGTGGAAGTCGTTTCCCGAGGCACGGTTCGTCTTCCCGCGCGTACAGGTCACCGCGGCCGACAACGGGACGTGGGTGACGGTCAACGCGGTCGGCCCCGACGCCGACGCGGCCGACGTCGAACGACGCCTCGACGAGGCGGTCGGGACGTTCGGCGGACTCGGGGTCGCCGGACGCGGACACGTCGAACGAGACCCGGATCCGCGACCGGACCGCCCCGGAATCGTCTCCCGTCGCCGAACCACGACGCGCGAGGAGTGGCGGGCCGGCGTCGAAGCGGCGGTCGACCGGATCCGCGCGGGCGACCTCGAGAAGGTCGTCCTCGCGCAGGCGCTGGCCGCCGACCTCCGCGCCGACGCGCCCCGCGCCGCGACGGTCGACCGGCTCCGGAACCGGTACCCGAACTGCTACCCGTTCCTCGTCGAGACCGACCCGGCGGGCGCGGCCTTCGTCGGCGCCACCCCCGAGCGGCTCGTCTCGACGCGGGGTCGGACGGTCGAGACCGACGCGCTGGCCGGCACCACCGGCCGGGGCGAGACGCCCGCGGAGGACGAGTGGCTCGCCTCCGAGCTGGCCGCCGACCGGAAGAACGCACACGAACACGACCTCGTCGTCGACGCGATCCGCGACCAGCTCGCGCCGTTCGCGGCCTCCATCACCGCGGGCGAGCGCCGGATCAAGCGGCTGGCGGAGGTCCAACACCTCCACACCCCGATCACGGCCGAGCTCGAGACGAACACGCACGTGCTGGAGCTGGTCGAGGCGCTGCACCCGACGCCGGCGGTCGGCGGACTCCCGCCGGCGGCCGCGCTCGAGACCATCCGCGAGACCGAGCCGTTCGACCGCGGCTGGTACGCCGCACCGGTCGGGTGGATCGACGCGGCGGGCAACGGCACCTTCGCGGTCGGGATCCGGTCGGCCGTCCTCGAGCCGCGGGCGGCGACGCTGTTCGCCGGCGTCGGGATCGTCGCCGATTCGGACGCCGACGAGGAGTGGGACGAGATACAGCTCAAGTACCGCCCGATCCTGAACGAGCTCGAGGACGGGGACTGAGGCCCCGTCACGGAGCCGGAGTCGCCCGCCGGCTTACTGATACGGGACGCCGCCTCCGGCTTACTGATACATCCGCAGCGGGCGCGCCTCGGTGCTCTCCTCCTCGACGTCCTGCATCCGCATCGCCAGCTGCTCTTTGGCGCGCTGGATCTCGTCGGCACGGTCGACGAGCGCGTCCGTCGGGATGTCGACGTCCGCGATCGGTGCGAGCCCGTTGGTGATCAATGCCCGCGACGCCTCGGGGTCGGGGAACTGCGGATCGGACTCGACCACGAGCCCGACCGCAGTCGTGTCGTTCTCGAGCGCGTGCGAGAGGAGGGCGCCGGTGGGGCCGGTGACCAGCCCCATCTCGGAGGGCACGTCGATGCCGGCGCGCTCGAGGTGGTCGGCGCCGTCGCCGGTCGCGATCCCGTACAGCGCCGGCGGTTCCGTACCCTTCTCCGCCGGCCGGCCGGAGAGGTACAGCGGCGTGACGTCCTCCTCGGCGAACCACCCGGAGACGCAGTCGGCGAACTCCGTCGCCGCGGCCGGCGAGACCGGCACGTCGCTCTGCAGGACCAGCAGCCCCCGGTCGGGGTCGGCGTAGACCCGAACGGGCGTCGTCAGCCGCGAGTCGTCCTCGGGATAGGTCACGACCGGCGGGATCCCGTCGCAGTGGACGTTCGCGTAGTGCACCATGTCGAACGCCTCCACGATGTGGTCGGCGGCGATCTTTCCGACGAGCCCGACGCCCGGCAGCCCCTCGATCAGAAACGGCGCATCCAGATCGACGTCCTCGGCGAGTACGTTGATGCGAGCCATACGCGACGGTTCGGCTGCCAGCCACTTATAAGGACGCGCGGTCGACCGTGGATCGGTCGGCCAGCGGGGCGGGACGTGGCGGGCGTGGATCGCTCGGTCGAGCCTGCGGCGGGGAGTCGAAATCGACAAACCGACCGGTCGCGAACCCGACGTATGAACCCACTCGAGCGGTACCTTCCGCTCGTCGACGACGAGGACGCGTTCCTCGCGGCTTGCGACCGGCCGCTGCCCTCGGTCGTCCGCACAAACCCGATCGCGGCCACGCCCGAGCGCGTTCGTCGGGCGTTCGACGAGGAGGGGATCGACCACGAACCGGTCGACTGGCACGACGGCCTCTTCCGGCTGCCATCGGGGAGCCCGGGAACGAACTGGCCGTACGTTCACGGCTGGATCCACGGCCAGGAGGAGGTCTCGACGCTGCCCGGGCTCGCCCTCGACGCGCAACCGGGCGATCGCGTGCTCGACGCCTGCGCGGCGCCGGGCAGCAAGACGACCCAGATCGCGGCCGACATGGACGACCGCGGTACCCTCGTCGCGAACGATAACAACCTCGGCCGGCTCTCGGCGCTGCGGCACAACGCCGAGCGGCTCGGGGTCACGAACGTCGCCGTCACCAACCAGGACGCGCGAAACCTCTCGTTGCGGCCGTTCCCGTTCGACGCGTTCGACCGGGCGCTCGTCGACGTCCCCTGCTCGTGTGAGGGCACCTGCCGGAAGAACCCGGACGTCCTCGACGAGTGGACGCTCGACCACGTCGAGGCGATCGCCGGCGTCGGCAAGGGGATCCTGACCCGCGCCGTCCAGGCCACCCGCCCGGGCGGCGTCGTCGTCTTCTCGACGTGCACCTTCGCCCCGGAGGAGAACGAGGCCGTCCTCCAGCACGTCCTCGAGTCGGAGCCGTGCGAGCTGGAGGCGTTCGATCTCCCGCTTCACACCGAACCCGGAATCACCGCGTGGGACGGGGAGACGTTCGACGACGCGATGCGACGGGCCCACCGAGTCTACCCCCATCACAACGACACGGGCGGGTTCTTCTGTGCGAAGCTCCGCGTGACCGACGACGGGACCGCCGCCGATTCCGGGTCCGAGAGGATCGGGGAGGTGACCGCCGAATGAGCGAGGCGAACCCGCCGAGCAACGACGGCCAGCGCTTCGACCGGCTCCCCGAGACCGCCGCGGATCGGGAGGTTCCCGGCCGGCCGACCCGCGAGGAGGTCCTCGCGTGGTGGGACGAGCGGTTCGGCGTCGACCGGTCGATCCTGGAGCCGTACACCTTCCTCGAGAAGGGCGCCGGAAAGGTCTGGATCTACCGCGGGGAGGCGACCGACCCGTGCCGGATCGAGGCGCTGGGAATGACGTTCCTGCGGACCCGCCAGGAGCACTGGAAGCCGACGACGCGGGCCGTCTCCCGGTTCGGTCGGCACGCGAGCCGGAACGTGATCGAGCTCGAGCCCGCGGAGGCCGCCCGGTTCGTCGCCGGCGAGGACCAGCCGATCGACCGCTGGGACGGCGACTGGGGCTACCTGATTGCGGCCCACGAGCTGGCCGGCGGCCGGGAGCCGATCGGCGTCGGGCTCTACCTCCACGGCGAGCTCCGGTCCCGCGTGCCGAAGGGTAGCCGGACCGACGTCGGGCAGCTGGATCGTGCGGAGTGACTACGGGAAACGGCCGCGGAGAGTAGCACGGGGTCGAGCGGACGCCCGCGTCGAGGCCGGCGGTTTATAGGGGATGCCGACGGAGTGACGGTATGGTCGGCGAGGGGCGACGGTTCAAGCGCGCGGCCGGGGCGAACGTGCTCGGGAACGCGGTCAAGATCCTCGTTGAGGGGACCGCCGGGGTCGCGTTCGGGAGCGTCGCCCTCGTGGCCGACGCCGCCCACTCGGTCGCCGACCTCGTCGCCAGCCTCGTGGTGTTCGTCTGGGGCGGGGCCGCCTACGCCGACCCGGACGAAACGCATCCGCACGGCCACCAGCGCATCGAGCCGCTGACCGCGCTGTTCGTCGGCGCCGTCATCGTCCTGCTCGGCGCGAACCTGCTTCGGGAGTCCGCGCTCGCGCTGATCGAGGGGCCGGCGGTCGTCTTCGACCCGCTGTTGCTCGGCGCGCTCGCGTTCGCGATGGCGGACATGTATCTCCTGTACTGGTACACCACGCGGGTGAACGACGACCTCGAATCGACCGCCCTCCACGCGCTCGCGGTCGACTGTCTCAACGACATCTACACCACGATCGCCGCCGTCGCCGGCGTCCTCGGCGTTCTGCTCGGCTACCCCGTTCTCGACGCGGTCGCGGGCGGTCTGGTCAGCCTGCTCGTCGTCTATCAGGGGGTCGAGATCGCCCGCGAGAACGTGACCTATCTCGTCGGGGCCGCCCCGCCGGCGGAGGAGTACGATCGCGTTCGGGAGTCCCTGCGCGACCACCCCGCGGTCCAGGGCGTCCACGACCTCCGGGCCTTCTACGACGGGACCGACGTCGAGGTCGAGGTCCACGTCGAGGTCGACGGCGAGATGACGCTCCGGGAGGCCCACGACCTCGAGACCGAGCTGATGGACCGACTCAGGTCGCTTCCATCGGTCGGCGACGCCCACGTCCACCTGGACCCCTCGGGCGTGGGCGAGTGGAAGGACGCCCCCGACGAGGGGCCGGCAGCGAGGGTGGACCCCACAGCCGAAACTGACGGAGGCGAGTGAGCGACCGTCTCCGCAGCGAGCGCGAGGCGCCGTCCAACCGGCGCGTCAGACCGGCTCAAGCAACGATGGGTCGTCGTTCGACGGGTCGTTCACGCGCTCGGAGACCGGATACGCGCGCAGGTCGTCGGGAGCGATCGGATCGAGCAGCGACGCCGCGGTCTCGGGGTCCCCGTGGAGATATCGCTCCTCCTCGTCCGGCTCGAGGATGACGGCCATCCGGTGGTGGAGGTCGGCCACGAGGTCGTTCGGCTCCGTCGTGACGATCGAGAAGGTCTCGACCGGTTTCGGGCCGGCGTCCGCGGTCGGGTCGGATGTCGCGGCATCCGCGTCGGAGCCGGACCCGTTCCCGCCGCCGTTTCGGGCCCCACCGACAAACCGGTCGAGCCCCGTCTGGGTCGGCCCGTCGGGTTCGGGGGGTTCCCAGCGTTCATATATCCCGGCCATCGCGAACGGGCGGTCGTCCGCGAACGCGACGCGATACGGACGCGTTCCGGACCCCGTCTCCACCCACTCGTAGAAGCCGTCAGCGGGAACCAGACACCGACGTCGCTCGAACGCCGACCGAAAGGCGGGTTTCTCCCGGATCGTCTCCGCACGTGCGTTGATCAGACCCAGTCGCTCGTCCGCCCAGGCGGGCGTCAGCCCCCACTCCAGCCGGCGCGCCTCGGCCGGCTCGTCGGCGGTGATCACGGGAAGTTTCTGGCCGGGGGCGCAGTTGTATCGCGGCGTCGCGTCGGGAAACGCCGCGTCGAAGCGGGCCCGGAGGTCGCCACGGGACGTCGACAGCGAGTACCGGCCACACATACGTCCGGCTGGGTCCGCGAACGACAAAAGCGCTCGTGCTCCTCGATGCCCACCCCCGGTCGACCGCATCGCGAGGGGTTCAAGTGACCGGAGCGCGCCGGTGTGGGTGTGCGAATCGAGAACAGCTTCATCCCGGTCCGGGGCGTCGGCGAACGAACGGAGCGGCGGCTCTGGGAGCGGGGGATCACCCACTGGGACGCCTTCGACCGGTCCGTCGACGTGCCGGGAGTCGGCGCGACGACCGCCGATCGGATCGACGCGTTCATCGACCGGGCTCGCGACCGGCTTCGGGCCGGTGACGCCGCGTTCTTCGACGACGCCTTCCCGAGCGACCAGCGCTGGCGGCTCTACGAGGACTTCCGGGCGGAGACGTGTTTCTTCGACATCGAGACGACCGGCCTCGACGAGCAGGCCAACCGGGTCACGACCGTGAGCTTCCATCGCGACGGCGAGACGACGACGCTCGTCGCCGGCGAGGACCTCACCGCCGAGGCGGTCCGCGACCGGTTGGCCGACGCGGCCGTGATCGCCTCGTTCAACGGCGCGCGCTTCGACGTGCCGTTCCTGGAGACGAACCTCGGCATCGAGGTCGACACCCCGCACCTCGACCTGCTGTACCCCTGCCGGCAGCTGGGGCTTTCGGGCGGGCTCAAGGCGATCGAATCCGAGATCGGCATCGAACGCGACCGCCCCGACATCAGCGGTCGCGACGCCGTCCGGCTCTGGCGCGAGTACGAGCGCGGCGACGAGGAAGCGCTGGAGACGCTCGTCTCGTACAACCGGGCGGACGCGCGAAACCTGGAGACGCTGGCCGACGTCGTCTGTGAGTCCCTCCACCGCGACGTCTTCGGATCGGTCGCCGACTCGGCGGAGTAGACCGCCGAGTCGACCCCTCGACTGCCGAGTCGATCCCCGACGGCTAACTCGACCCGTGTCCGCTTGACCGCCCGACCGAACCGAAACGTTCCTACGCCGCGGCCGAGACGGCATCGGTATGACGCCGTCCCCGGACGACCGTCCTTCCGAGCGCCGCCGAGGGCGGATCCGCGGCCTCGACCCGCGGACGTGGAACCGGAATGACCGCCGGACGCGCGCCGCCGTCGCGACGATCGTCGTCTGTTCGCTTCTCGCCCGGACGGTCGCCCTGGGCGATCGACCGTTCCACTGGGACGAGGCACGGGTCGGGTACTGGACGCTCCGCTCGCTCGAGACGGGGAGCTACGAGTACCGCCCGGTCGCCGGCGGACCGGTCGTGTTCCATCTGAGCCGACTCGCGCTTTCGGTCGCGCCGCCGAGCGACGCCCTCGCGCGGCTCCCGTTCGCGATCGCCGGCGGGCTTCTCCCGGCCATCGCGCTCGTCCTCCGTGGGCGGCTCGGCGACGACGAGGCGGTCGCCGCCGCGGCGGTGCTCGGGTTCGCGCCGCCGCTTGTCCACTACGGGCGCTTCCTGCGCGGGGACGTGATCGCCGCCGGCGCGACGCTCCTCGCGGTCGGTTGGCTCGTTCGCTGGACCGACTCCGGGACCGGATCCACCCGGCGTACCCGCTACCTGTACGGCGGCGTCGTCGCCTGGGCGGTGGCGCTGGGCGCGTCCGGGTTCGCGGTCGCGACGCTCGTGCTGGTGGTCGCCGCTGGACTCGTCACGCTCGACCGACCGCGGATCGAGGGACGGGCGTCGAGCCTCGGCGACGCGGCACGCCGTGGCGGCCGATGGCTCGTCGATCGCGCGACGCCGCTCGCCCGCGCGGCGTTCGTGTTCCTCGGGACGTGGGCGGTGCTGTTTCTCCCGCGCGGCTCCGGCGGCGACGCTGGCGACGTTCCCGGCGGACTCGCCGGACTCGTCACCGACCCGATCGGGCTGGCGACACGGACCTACGCGGCTCCCGTCGAGGCGTTCATCGGGGTTCGCGTGGTCGAGCGGGCCGGCACGCAGTTCCTCCCGTTCGTGACCGGCGCCGTCTCGACGGCGCTTGCGACCGCGGCGCCGCTCCTCGCCATCGCCGTAGCCGGGTTTCTCGCGGACCGGTACGGACTCCTGGGGGGAGCGACGGGGAAGCGAGCCGCGGGCGGCCGACCGATCGTCCTGTTCGCGTCCGTCTGGGCCGGCCTCGGCCTGGTCGGGTACCCGGTCGTGGCGGAGGTGGTCGCGCCCTGGACGCTCGTGCACGTGCTCGTGCCGCTGGCGGTGCCGGCCGGCGTCGGGATCGCGGCCGTCTACCGGTACGGTCGCCGGGCTGCGGGGCAGTCGCTGGGTTCGAACGCGACCGCTTCCGGCACGCACGACGGTCGTGAGGCCGTCACGCGTGACGCCGAGCGAGCGACTGCCGGCGAGGCCGATCGGGTGACAGCCGGAGATGCAGCACGGGTCGCGGCGGCCGGACTCGTGCTGTTCGCGCTCGTCGCCCACGCCGGCATCGTCACGCTCGATGACGTCGCAACCGATCCGGGACCCGAGTCGGCGCTCGCGCAGTACGGCCAGCCCGCAGACGACCTCGAGCCGCTGGTCGGGGAGATGGAGGCGGCGATCGCGGACGCGGAGGGCGGGAACGCGCGCGTCGTCTGGGTCGGCGACCGGTTCCACCTCTCGACGGAGGCGGTCGCGGACCGTCCCCCGATCGAGACCGAAGCGGACCGCGAGGCGTGGGGCGAACGGCTGCCGCTTCCGTGGTACCTCGAACGCACCGGTGCGGAGGTCGGGAGCGTGACCGCGCCGAGCGCCCTCGAAGGGGAGCCCGCGGTCGTGATCGCCGATCCGGACCACGAGGGGTCGCTCGACGCGATGCTCCCCGCGCACGAGTCGCGGACCCTGCGGCTCGGGCTCTGGAACCGCGAGGTCGTCGTGTTCATCGCGAGCTAACTGCCACGGTCGGTTCGGAACGAGTCGGAGTGGGACGAGTCGGAGTGGAACGAGTCGGAGTGGGACGAATCGGGACGTCTCGGGTATTCAGCTCAGGCTTCCTGGATCGACCCCCTCACCGAAACCCCATCGCCTCGATCTGCTCCTGGTACCGGTTGCGGATGGTGACCTCGGTCACCTGTGCGACCTGGGCGACCTCGCGTTGGGTCTTCTTCTCGTTGCACAACAGGGAGGCCGCGTAGATCGCCGCCGCCGCGAAGCCGGTCGGCGACTTGCCCGAGAGCAGCCCCTGCTCGGCGGAGACGTCGATGATCTCGGTGGCCTTCGTCTGGACCTCCTCGCTGAGGTCGAGCGCCGAGGCGAATCGGGGGACGAACTGCTTGGGGTCGACGGGCTTGAGCTCCAGCCCGAGCTCCTGGGAGATGTAGCGATAGGTTCGGCCGATCTCCTTCTGGGGAACCCTGGAGACCTCGGCGACCTCGTCGAGCGATCGGGGGATCCCCTCCTGGCGGCAGGCGGCGTACAGCGCGGAGGTGGCGACGCCCTCGATCGACCGGCCCCGGATGAGGTCCTCGGCGAGCGCGCGTCGGTAGATGACGGAGGCGACCTCCCGAACCGAGCGGGGGACGCCCAGCGCGGAGGCCATTCGATCGATCTCCGAGAGCGCAAACTGGAGGTTCCGCTCGCCCGCGTCCTTCGTCCGGATGCGCTCCTGCCACTTGCGCAGCCGGTGCATCTGCGAGCGCTTTTCCGAGGAGAGGGACCGCCCGTAGGCGTCCTTGTCCTTCCAGTCGATCGTCGTCGTCAGCCCCTTGTCGTGCATCGTCTCGGTGATCGGGGCGCCCACGCGGGACTTCGACTGGCGCTCGGAGTGGTTGAACGCCCGCCACTCCGGCCCGCGATCGAGCTGTTGTTCGTCGAGCACCAGCCCGCAGTCGTCACACACCAACTCGTGGTCCGCGTCCGCGACGACCTCCGCGGAGCCACACTCCGGACAGGAGACCGTTTCGTCCGCCTCCTGCTCGGTCTCCCGCTCCTGCCCTCGCTGCCGGCTCGGACGTTCCATATAAGGTTTGTGGCTGGTGGCGTATTTAAAAGTTGGTGTCGGGTGCGTTATGATAACGCGGGTTCGATGGGACGGGATCCCGCTTCCCGCTGCCGGTTTCGTCGGCGGACGACTCGCAACCAGCCCGACGGGAACGGCCGGTCCGGTCCGGCCGACTACCGCCTCACTCGAGGTCGTCGACCGCGGTTTCGGCCGCGATCCGACCGTAGACGGCGGCGTTGGTGAGGCCGGTTCCGCCGGGGTAGTTGTTGTAGAACAGGCCGCCCGTCGCGTTCCCGGCGGCGTAGAGTCCGGGGATGGGGTCGTCGCGCGTGTCGAGCACCTCGGCGTCGGGCGTGACGGCCACGCCGCCGAACCCGAACGTCATGCCGCCGGTCACCGGATAGCCGGTGAAGGGCGGCTCGTCGATCGGGAGCGCCCAGTTGGACTTGGGCGGGTCGACGTCGGGCGCGTCGTTCCCGTCGAGGACGTTCGGCTCGTACGCGTCGAGGCCGTCTCCCTCGACCGTGCAGGCCTCGTTGAACCGCTCGATCGTCTCGACGGCGGTCTCGGGGTCCTCGACGTCGAGGCGTCTGACGAGGGATTCGATCGAGTCGGCCGTGACGGCCCGGCCGGGCCCCATGTGCGCGACGTCGTCGACGGTCTTCGAGTCGACGACGATGAACGCCTCGTGGTAGGGCTGCTCGAAGATCTCCCGACCGAACTTCGCGTAGGTGTGTGCGCGCGCGTCCTCGCCCTCGTCGACGAACCGCTCGCCGTCGTGGTTGAGGATGACGCCGTACTGGTAGCCGTCGATCCGGGTGATCCCGCCCTCGACATCGGGCGATTGGACGTCGATGATCGCCATGTGGGCGTCGCCCCACTCGCCCTCCGATTTGGCGCCGACGTCCATCGCGGCGTCGAGCGCCTCGCCGGTGTTGTACCGGCTGCCGCGGACCTTCATGTTCCCGTATCCGGGGCCGTAATACCGGGTTCGGCGCTCCTTGCTCGAGCCGTAATCGCCGGCCGCGAGGATCACGGCATCGCCCTCGAAGAGCGTGCGGCGTCCCTTGTGGCGGGCTTCGACGCCGGAGACCGTCCCGTCGTCGTCGCGCCGAAGGGACCGGGCTTCGGCCTCGTAGAAGATCTCGACGCCATACTCCTCGACGATCTCGACGATCTCGTCGACCATGTCCTCGCCGTGGAGCCAGACGCGTCCCGCGGTGTAGCCGGGATGGGGCGCCTGATACTCCCAGCTGACGCCGTGGTCGGTCAGCCACTCGAAGGTCGCCGGCGACTCGGAGACGAGCCGGTCGACGAGGTCCTCGTCGGCCCGGTAGTTCGTCACCTGCATGATGTCCGAGTAGAAGTCGGCGGTCGAGTAGTCCTCGACGTTGAAGCTCGCGTCGACGTCGACGTCCGCGGTCGGGATCCGGAACGACTCGGTGAACCGGGTATGGCCGCCGCGGTGTTCCTTCGGGCTCTTCTCGAGGAGACAGACGGACTGGTCAAGCTCCGCCGCGCGGAGTCCGGCGGCGAGACCGGCGATGCCACAGCCAATGACGACGATGTCGAAGGAGTGTCGGTTCATTATCGGGGTGTCGTCTCGGATCGATGGTCGGGTTGGTCGTCGGTCCGGCTCGATCCGAAGCCGGCTCGACCCGGAGCCGGAGCGACCGTCGGATCGGCCCGATCGTCGGCTTCGCTCGCGTTCAGTATTGCCATCGATCGCAATCGGGCGTTGGGTCAGCAGTAACTTAACCGTTCACGCGAACGGTCCCGTCCATCGCCGTGTGATAACTACTGCGCATTTACAAAGATACTTGTATAACCAGAGAATATGTAGTCGTATGAGCACCACCGATTCCACGAGCGTCGACGGACCGATCGCGGGGTGTCGACCGGCGGACGTCGAACCCGTCGTCGTCGACGGCACCGATCTCGAGAGCACCGCCCCCGAGTACCTGCGTGACCTCAAGTCCGAACTGTCGCAACGGGGCTACCAGCCCGCGGCGCTGGCGGTGCGGGCGTGTTTCGCGGAGGACTGTTCGCTCGCCACCCAGGAGGAGGCCGACCGGCTTCGCGGGTTCGTCCGCGCGGCCGCGTTCCTCGGTGCGGGCCGGATCGAGATCGCGATCGAGGACGTCGCCGAGCCGGAGACCGTGGAACCCGCGATCGCCGCCCTCTCCGAGCGGGCCGCGCGCGAGGGCGTCACGCTCCGACTCACCGGCGACGCCGAGATCGCCGGCTGATCGTATGGCCTCGCGGCGCTCCCTGGCGACGAAACTCGGCGTGGTCGCCGGCTTCGAGCAGCCGAGCGCCTCGCTCGAGCAGTACCCGACGCCGCCGGAACTGGCCGCACACGTCGTCCACCTTGCCGACCTCCAGGGCGACGTCGAGGGACGAACG
Source organism: Halopenitus persicus (assembly GCF_900107205.1). Lineage (GTDB taxonomy): Archaea > Halobacteriota > Halobacteria > Halobacteriales > Haloferacaceae > Halopenitus > Halopenitus persicus. The sequence goes on from NZ_FNPC01000003.1 coordinate 326,025, forward strand.
GTCGTCGACCTCGGGTCCGGGACCGGGATGCTCGCGCTGGCGGCCGCGCTCCGCGGCCCGGCGCGGGTGGTCGGCCTCGAGGTCGACGCCGACCCGATCCGAACCGCCCGCGAGAACGAGCGACGCGTCGGGACGAACGCTCCGGTCCACTGGGTTCGCGGTGACGCGACCCACCCCCCGCTCCGGATCGCCGAACCCACGACGGTCCTGATGAATCCCCCGTTCGGCGCCCAGGACGGGAACCGCCACGCCGACCGCGGGTTCCTCGCGGCCGCCGGCGCGATCGCCGACGTCTCCTACTCGGTCCACAACGGCGGCAGCGAGGAGTTCGTCCGCGCGTTCGCCGCCGATAACGGCGGGACGGTCACTCACGCCTTCGCCGCCGAGCTGGACATCGAGAACCGGTTCGACCACCACACCGCCGACTCGGCCGCGATCGACGCCGAGGTCTACCGGATCGAGTGGACTAGCGACGAGTCGGCGGCCGACGCGGCGCGCTCCGATGGGTCGACGTCGGGAGCCTGATCGCCGTCACCCGCTGCAAGCGCAGCCACCCCGGCATCGACCGCTCCGCTTCCGACCGCCCCGCTTCCGACCGCCCCGCTTCCGACCGCCCCGAGATCGATCTCCCGCGCCCGTTCCCGTCCCTCGTACCGCTCGGCCTCGAGGACCCGGACCCGCGTTCCGTTCGTCTCGGCGTAGATGCGCCGGTCCTCGCGGACGAGGCGGATCCCGGAGAGGCGAACCGACTCGTTGTCGGCCGGAAGCGGCGCGGTCTCCGTGTCGTTCCCGTGTGCGACGGTGACCTCGAAGACGCCCTCCCGGGCCGCCACGGTCACGTTTCGCCCCGCGATCGTCGGCTCGGCGGTCGCCGAGTCGGAGACGTGGACGGTCCGCCGATCGCCGTCGTGCTCGAGATCGACCCGGTAGCTCACGCCCGCCCCGACCGCGCGCCAGCCGGTCCGGTGTGCGGTGACGGTCTCGCGCCAGCCGACGCCGCCGACGGCGACGTCACGGGAGCCCCAGTAGGCGAGATTCCCCCGGGAGACGGCGGTGATCCAGACGTCGCGCTCCTCGTTTTTGACGATCACCCCGGAGGTCGTGACGTTCGTCGCCCCCTCGAACGCCTCGACGTCGATCACGTTCACCAGCTGGTTGGGCACGTCCTCCGCGTAGGTCACCTCGTAGCCCTCGATCTCGACCGGCGTTCCGGGCGTCTCCTCGTCCGAGACGGTGATGAGGTTCGGGACGACCGAGGGGCCGACCAGGATCCCGAGCGCGGCCACCACCAACACGACGCCGACGATCCGCGGCGTGGCCGACCGGAGGGCTTCACGCATCGTCTCCGGGTTCGGAACCGCGTACGCCGGCAGCAGCGGTCGGTCGCTTCCGGCGACCGCGAGCGTGACGATCGCCGCAAGCAGGGCGACGAGCGCGACGCCGGCCGCCCGGTAGAGGACGTATCGCTCGTTCCCGAGGTACCAGTAAACCGCCCACAACGACCGCGAGGACGCGAACAGGAGGACGCCGGCGAAGACGACGACCGCGGACCGGGTCGCCGTTTCGCGGCGGCGGAGGAGGACGATTCCGACCAGGACGCCGAGCAGCAGTCCGACCGCGTGTCCCTGGATCGAGACGTTCGCCCACCACGGCGCGCCGTAGGAGGGATTCGCGGCGGCCCGCGTGACGGGCGTTCTGAACGCGTTGTACAGCAGGCTCACGAGCGACGAGCCGGCGAGTCCGACGATCGACCCGAGCGGGTAGTGGACGAGCGCGACCCCCCAGAGCGCGAAGACGACCCCGGAGAAGCCGATGACGGGGCCGATCGAGAGGACGCTCGAGAGAACTGCACCGCCGATGATCGCGCCCGGAACGACCAGGAACGCTCGAACGTATGGATTCGAACGCCACGACGCGAACGAACTCGCCCCGCGAGCGCGCGGATAGTGTCCGTAGGCGTACTCGGCGAGCGTGCCCGCGACGAGAGTCGCCAGGAGGTTGCCCGTGAGGTGGCCGAGGCTCGCGTGCGAGAGCCCCGCGAGAAGCAGCCCCTCGAGGTAGAAGTACGACCACGCGCGGAACGGGATCACGACCGGCGAACTGGGGTCGTCGATCCCCCGCTGGACGAACAGGTAGACGCAGATAACGACGCCCACGGCGACGAGCGTTCCCCACGGGACGCCGCGGAGAAGCCGGGAGCGGATCCGCCGCCCCCATCGCCCGCGCGGACGGTCGATCGCCCACACGACCGCGAACGCGAGAAGGAACGCGACCGGGACGGTTAGCCGGTGGATCGAGTCCCACTCCGGAAGCATACCCCGGATTCGATCGTGGTCGGTGAATAGCCTTCGGGTCGGTTGCGGTCCGATAACGGGCGTCGCGATCGCCGCGGTCGCGGGGTTACTCGACGACCTCGACCGCGCCGCGCATCCCGCTGGCCTGGTGCGGCGTACAGGCGTATCGGTAGGTCCCCGTCTCCTCGAATCGGTGGGTGAACGTCGCGCCCGACTCGCGGTGCAGATCGCTTTCGAACCGGCCGTTCTCCTCGACGACGTCGTGTTGTCCGCCCTCGCCGGTCCACTCCCAGACGACATCGGTCCCGACGTCGACCCGGACCGCGGCCGGATCGAACGCGAGTCCGCCGGCGGCACCCACCGCGACCGTCACGGTCGACTCGCCGGTGTGGTCATCCACGCCGTCATAGTTGTTGGCGCTTTCCAGCCAATCGTCGCCCCCGGAGGCGGCCGCGTCGCCGTCGCCGCTCAGACAGCCTGCCCCGAGCGCGAGTCCGGTCGTGCCGACCGCCGCGAGCACGGCGCGTCGGGAGGGGTTCCCGCGGTATCGCTCCATATTCATCCCTCGGATCGATCGCGGCAAAACGGCATCGATCGGTCGGGAACCGCGGTCGGCTGAGCACAACGCTCTTTGGAGCGGTCCGCGTAGCGACGAGTATGAGCGATTGGACGGACGCGATCGTCGGCGACAGAATGGCCGTCGATCAGGAGTTCAACGACCGCGTGATGAACTCCCGGTTCAGCAACCAGGAGTGGGGATTGATCATGACCGCCACGGAGTTCGACATCGAGCACGCCGACGACCCCGACCGGGCCCGGATCGTCGCCGACACCTCGAAGCTGCCGGATATGATGCCGGAGCTCGACTCGCTGCGCGAGCAGATGCCGGCGGCGGCCGGCGGGGGCGGCGACGACACGGGCGGCGGCCTCGGCGGCCTCGGCGGTGGCGGCGGAAGCGGGTCGGGATTCCTGCGGAAGGTCCGCGGCGCGCTCGGCCTGTCCGGCAGCGGGGGCGACGGCGGCGTCGACGAGGAGCGGCTGGAGGCGGCCGAGACGATGGTCCAGGAGTACGCCGACCGGCTCCAGCAGCGTCTCGAGGAGAAGGGGGAGTTCGAGCGCGCGCGAACCGCCTATCTGGAGTAGTCCGCGACGCCGTATCCGAAACCGGAGCGCGTGCCGAACCGTCGGTTAGGGACCGGTAGGGAGACCATTACTATCGGTTCGGAGGACTCTTCGACGACCATGTCCCGTTCGACGGACGGTACGATTCCGAACGACTCACGTTCGCATCGGCCGGACGACTCACGTTCGCATCGACCGGACGGTTCGCGTCCACGCCGACCTGAACGAATACGGCGCGCCGCCGAGCAGCTCGGCACCGTCCTGCAGTCGCTGGACCTCGAGGAGGAACCGGAGCTTGCGGACGAGCTGATCGATGCGATACGGGCGGCTGACAGGGCTTATGAGCTCGAAACCGCAGTTCGGTCCCCCCGTCGAAAGGCCGACGGATTTCGCTTTCCGGCGTCCATAGCCGACGGCCGGCTCCCTCGTGACCGGTGACCGGCGGATTCCCGCCCGTGTTTCGGCGTCACTCGGCGTCGCCGCTGTGGAACAGCGTCAGTTCCTCGGCCTCGTAGATGTTGATGAGTTCGGTGATGAGCTCGTCGTACTCCTCGTCCTCGACGCGGAGCCCGTCGAGCCGTTCGATCGTCTCCTCGTCCAGGTGTATCTGGGGCATATCGGTCGATTCGACGCCGCGGTTGATAAGTGATCGGGAGCCGAGACGGGCGTCGCGACGAGGGCTCAGCAGGGGAGCGGGATCATTCGTGGCTGCCGGGACTCACCAGCCGACCAACCGACCGACGAGCGCGAAGGCGCCGACCGCGACGGCCAGTCCGCCGACGAACAGCCCGTAGTTCGCCATCGTGTTGTCCGCCCGCCACAGGGACAGCGAGTAGGTCCGCCGTGAGATCGGCCAGAACAGCGGGACGCCCGCCGGCGTCAACGCGTCCGCGAGCAGGTGTGCGCCGACCGTCGCGACGCCGAGAACGAGGCCGAAGGCGCCGAGCCCGACGGCGGCCGTCACGCCGAGTTCGCTCGCCGCGAGCGATCCCGCCGCGCCGAAGCCGACCCCGACGAGCGCCGCGAACGCCAGGCTGTGGGTCGGCCCGCGGTGGGGCACGACCGGCAGGCGATGGTCCACGTCGGGCAGCATCGTGAACCACATCATCACGGCGCCCGCGAACACGGCGAGCGCGTCGGCGCCGACCGCGATCAGCCCCGCGCCGAAGGGGGCATAGACCGCGATCGACGCTCCGAGGTGACCGATCCGGTACACGACCGGGCATCCGCGTTCGGCACGTATGAACCGTCGGGTTTCGGTCGACGCCGGAGTTCCGATCGCATCGAGTTTCGAAGCGCATCGGATCTCGACGAACGCCGGGGTCGGCCGACCGGACGCCGCTCCACAAAACCTATTCGTGCGACAGCAGTAGTCCGGCTCGATAGATGTCCGACCGCCCGTCACGGCGCCGAATCGCGGACGCGGTGGGGCGACCTGCGGGCGCGATTCGGCGGTCCGTGGGCACGCTGTGGCGGAGCGCACGCGACCGCGCCGCGATCGACCGTCGCGCGCTTGCCGCCTTCCGGATCGGGCTCGGCGTCGTAATCTTGGTCGACCTCCTGCTCCGAAGCCGTCACCTGCGAGCCTTATATACCGACTCGGGCGTGTTGACCACGGACGCGCTGGCGAGCGCATATCCGCCGCTGGCCGGCGTCTCGCTCCACGCCGTCGCCGATTCGGTCGCGGGGCCCGCGGGCGTCGCCGCCCTGTTCGTCCTCGCCGGCGTCGCCGCGCTCGCGCTCGCCGTGGGGTACCACAGCCGGCTCGCCGCGGCCGTCTCGCTCGCGTTCGCGCTCTCGTTACAGGCGCGCAACCCGTTCGTCCTCAACTCCGGCGATCTGCTGTTGTGGCAGCTGTGTCTGTTCGCCACGCTGCTTCCGATCGGATCGCGGTGGTCGGTCGACGCGGTTCGACCGTCCGCGCGGTCCGACCGACCGCCGTCCAACCGACCACCGTCCGACCGAACGTCCACCGACCGGGCGTCCGCCGACCGAATGCCGACCGGACGGACCGACGTACAGGTCGCGTCGGTCGCGACCGCGGCCCTCCTCGTGCACGTCGCGCTCGTCTACGTCACGAACGCGGTCTTCAAGCTCCGCGGCGACCGCTGGATCGCGGGCGACGGCGCCGCGATCGCCTTCAGCATGGACCAGTTCACGGTGCTGCTGGGTCCGTGGGTCGCGGGGTCGCCGACGCTCCTGTGGGTCCTGAACTACGCGTGGCTCGGGTTGCTCGTCGCCTCGCCGTTGCTCGTTCTCGCGACCGGACGGGTCCGGACCGCGGTGGCGGCTGGGATCATCGGGGGCCACGCCGGAATGGTCATCACGATGGCGATCGCGGTCTTTCCGCTGGTGTCGCTCGTCTCGCTGCTCCCGTTCCTCGGCTCCGGCGTCTGGGACCGTATCGAGGACGCCACCGCGGCCGTTCGCGGCCGGTTCGCGGCCGCGGTTGGCGGTGCGTCCGACGACGGCAGCCGGGTCGCAAGCGGTCGTCTCGACCGTCCCCGGATCGGACGCGGCCTTCGGGCCGGCGCTCGGGCGTTCGCGGCCGCGTTGCTCGTCGGGACGCTCGTCTGGAACGCGGCCGTGCTCGGATACGTGGAGACGGGGGCGGGCGATGCCGGGATCGATCCGGCCGAGTACGGCTGGAAGATGTTCGCCCCGGATCCTTCCGGAACCGACCGCTGGTTCGTGATCGACGCCGAGCTGGCGAGCGGCGAGCACGTCGACGGCCTGGACCGCGGGTCCGTCACCCGCGAGCCGCCCCCGGACGTCGACGCGACGTATCCCTCCGCACGCTGGCGCAAGTATCTGATCGCGATCACGGTCGCCGACGATCCCGCCGTGTCGCGCTCCACCGCGGACTACGTCTGTCGGACGGTTGCCGACCGGACCGGACAGCGCGTCGACTCCGTCGAGATAACCTACCTCGAGCGTTCGACGTGGCCCGAGCCGAGCGCGGAGGTCGGGACGAACCGGCTCGTGACGCACGACTGTTGAGGACGCCGGTCGACGCGACGACGGGAAACGGACGAAGCGACCGTCGATGATGCCGGTCGAAACGACTTAGTCGGTGACGGGCGACTCCCCGGGAGTGACCGAACGGTGGCTTCTCGCCTGGGGGACCGGCTACGCGGCGGTGGGTGCGGCGTCGCTGTTGATCCCCCTGTACGCGATCGAGCTCGGCGCGGGAGCGTTTCTCGTCGGAGCGATGGCCTCGACGGCCGCCTTCGCGGGCGTTCCGGGGGCGATCCTGTGGGGCCGTCTGGCGGCGCGGACGCGTCGGCGGCGGCCGTTCGTCCTCGTCGCGCTCGCGTCGGTCGCGGGTGTGTTGGGGGTCATCCCGCTGTTGGGGTCCCCGTGGACGCTGCTCGTGGCCAACGCCGCCCTCTGGTTCGTCGTCTCGGCGGCCGCGCCCGTGCTCAACCTGATCGTCGTCGAGGGGGCCCCCGCCGCCGACTGGGACGTCCGGATCGGCCGACTCAACGCCGTGCAGGGGTACGGCTGGGTGGCGGGCCTCGTTCTCGGGACCGTCTGGACCGCCACCGTGGCGCGGATGCTTCCGGCCGCGACGGCACAGGAGCTGCTGTTCCTCGTGCTCGCCGCCACGAGCGCGGCGGCGACGCTCGCCGCGGTGCGGTGGTACCCGGAGCGTCCCACGACGAGCCCCGAGCGGTTCGCCCGCGTCTTTCACCGGCTGAACCGGACGGACTGGGGCGCGGGGCGATACCTCCGCGCGACGCCGTACGGAACCACCCGGCTCTACTGGGGGATCCGGGAGTGGGTCGACGCCCGACGACGCGGGCGGCAACCCGGCGGATCCTTCGACGCGCCGCTGCGGCGGTACCTGCTCGCTGTCGCGCTGTTCTCGGTCGGGTTCGCCGTCTTCTGGGGCCCGATGCCGGTCTATCTGACCGAATCGGGCGCCTCGACGGGGACCGTCTTCGTGTTGTTCCTGCTCGCGAACGCCGGCAGCGCGGTCTGTTACTCGCCGGTCGGCCGGATCGTGGGTCAGCGCGGCCCCTACGCGTTGCAGGCCGTCGCGCTCGGCGGTCGTGCCCTGCTGTTTCCCGGGATCGCGGTCGTCGGGATCGCGGCGCCCGCGGTCGCGCCCTACGCCAACGCGGTCGGGTTCACGCTGATCGGCGTGACGTGGGCGCTGATCGCGGTGACCGCGACCGGGATCGTCACGCGGTTGGCCGCGGAGCCGGTTCGCGGCTACGCGCTCGGCGCCTACACCGCGATCGCGGGCATCGGAACCGGCCTCGGGAGCGTCCTGGGCGGCGGCGTCGCCGAGGTGGCCGGGTATCCTGCGACGTTCGCCGGCGCGGGGCTCGTCGTGCTGGCGGCGCTCGGGCTGTTCCGACGGTCGGTCAGCCTGGATGGGGGAGGCTCGGACGCCGCGGCGTAGAGGAGAGAACTGAAAATAATAAATTTGATACTATCTGGAAATATTTTATAAATATATAATATCAAAATCTAGTTATTAACATAGTCTATGGTATATGTGTATTTTGAGTTCATAAATATGATGATGAGAAATATGCTTCTTCCAATTCACCGTTCTATATTAGATTAAAGGTGTGAATTACATAAATACAAGTAATACTGGTTTACTGATCGAAATATATTCGACTTGTGTTTGGATGTTGTCGATCTACGAATCTAGTTATTAAATTCGAATTATACTACTCGATGTATAGGATATATTTATTATGTATTTATGGTATTGTTGAAAATTTATATATAATCTATATCTGATTATTCGTCCGGTATCTGTTCGATTTATCCCCGAATATCTGTTCACGACGTTCGTATAGTTCGTCGGTGTTCCATCCGCCCGAACTGAATCCAACCCGTTCCACTTCTGGATTGGATAGGATTCCTACGCTATCTCCTGCAGCACGGACCGTACACCCGGTCATATCAGATGCTTCCGCGTTGGCGAGGAAGGCAGCTACTGGGGCAACCTTTTCCGGGGGATATTCGTCCGAATCCAAAATATTCTCAGTCATTTTTGTATATGCGATCGGGAGCAAAGCGTTGACGTGGATGTCGAACTTCTCAAGCTCGGTTGCAGCAGTTCGCATCAATCCGAGAACACCGGCTTTGGCGGCCGAATAGTTGGCTTGACCGACGTTTCCGAGTGCCGATGGGCTGGTCACACAGACGAACGAACGAGGATCGCTTCGCTCTTCGGCGGTTTCGCTCCATAATCTCGCAGCACTTCGAAGCAGTCCGAAATGTCCCCGCAAATGAACGGAGATCACGTCTTCCCAGTCGGATGCCGTCATCTCGGTCAAATAGGCGTCTCGAAGTAATCCGGCATAATTGATGACGCCATCGAGTCGTCCATACGTGTCAACAACTGTATTTATTAGCTCATCCGTATATTCTAGGTTGCTCACATCTCCAAGATGAATCGTTGCGGTGCCGCCAGCTTCTTCGACGGATTCCGCAATGGCTGCGGCGTTTTCCTCCTGGGTTGGTAGATCGTTTACGACGACGGTGTGACCGTTTCGGCCCAGTTCTTTACTAGTTGCTTTACCCAGTCCGCCGGACCCGCCAGTAACGATGAACGTCCGATCAGTCATTGTCTCATACCTAATACGGCAGAGATAGGATCTATGTGTCTCACGGCAGGCAAGATACAATTATAGTATATAATTTTAACGGTGATACGACCGGATCCGAGTGCAGCATACGTTCGTGTGTCAAAATGCGGAATCCCTACAAAGAGTTGCAGCAAGTACCACGGTAACAAATAGTTATATACCTATTTCATATCGAGTAGCCGTATGGCAAACGGCTCCGATCATTCGGCCGAGGATGCGTTTTGTGAAACACTCGGGATAGTCTTCGAAGAGGTTTCCGAAGGATCAGCGGTTGCTACAATGACGATAACGGATGAACATCTCAATTTTGGCGGAGTCCTCCACGGTGGCGCCGCTTTCTCGCTCGCGGACGCAGCTGCTGGGGCAGCAATGCAATCAGTACTTGAGGAAGATATCAGCACAGCGCTTGAAGCCAACATATCGTTCCTCTCGGCGGTTGATCCCGGTGAAGAGGTCGTCGCAAAGGCTGAGGTAACCCACAAAAGTCGAAAGACCGGTGAAGTGACCGTGTCTCTCGAAACGGAGGAGGGGGAACCAGTGGGATCGTATCGGGCACGAGCCTATCGGATTACATAATCTCGCCACGGTTCGGAGAAGGACTCGTGTACGACACGCCTACGAGGTTCCAGAAATGATGATCCGCACTATCTATGTCGATAGTTCAACAGCGTTTCCTCTGCAGCCTCTTTCAGAAGCCGAAGGATTCGATCCTGATTATCTTCATCCTGCATTTTTGAGGTAAGTGTGGCTACTGAAACGGTGCCCAGAAATTCTCCTTCCGCGGAGATCGGTCGCGCAGCGGTTCCCACGCCAAGTGCTTGTTCGTCCCAAGTTATGGCGTAGCCCTGCTCACGAATTCGGTCTAGTTCAGTCGCTAACTCCTTCGGATTCGTCGTCGTTTTTTCCGTTCTGGCTTCCAACTCCTGAGACACGATCGTCGAATCGCGTTGCTCCGGATCCATATTCGCCAATACGACTCTCCCTGCCGCGTGTGTATGAAGCGGTAGCCGGAGACCGGAATAGGTCCGTAAATCTAGTGAAGCGACGTCACCTTCCCTGTGAAGAACGATCCACTCACCGGATTCTTCAATTCCGAGAAACGCGGGCTCCTCGAGCTTGGATGCCAATCGTCGAAGTGGCTCTTGCCCGACTTTGAAGAGCGTTTGTCGATATTTCAATCGACTACCCAAACCCAATACCTTGTAGCTTGGTCGGTAGACGCCGTCGTCATTTCGTGCATATCCGCCCTCGGTCAATGTCGCGAGGTATTTATATGCAGTTGGACGAGCAATGTCCAATCGTTCAGCTAATTTGGATGGACCGATCTCACCCTCGGATTCGAGTATCTCTAAAACCTCCAACGCCGTCAGGACCGTCGTGAGTTGGTTTGAGGTGGTCATACCTGGATGTTATGCCCAAGGGACAAATGCGTTTATGAATATGTAACGAAGACGGAGAGAGATTCAAATCGTCGATCTGAGGTAACAGTTATTGAGGCTACTAGATGTCACGCCCGTCAATGACATACGTAATTAGATCACAAGGTGTGGCGTTTTCCTGGTCCCGAATTCGTTAGTATATTAGAAACGGACGGAGACGTCAAGCACCCTTAAATTACAGACATACTATTGTAATCAATCACTAGCTCGTTGGAGGTGGATCTCTGAAGACTGTTATATTAATCATCAGGAACCGCATTTGCAATTACTCTGGGACATATATTTCCATATAATAAACGGATTTCCGACCCCGAGACACAAGTCACACACAGTACCGTTTACCACCGGTTTCGCCTGAACGTACACCCAACCCTGACCGAGTTCATTCATCACTGAACGGTTTTATCGAACCGACAAGTAACGACGATGTGGCTCGGTAGAACGAGTGAAACAGCCCCGCATAATGCGTGGAAATCACCTAGAGACAACGCCCGCGAATGGAATAGCGAGGACTGGCGCCTCAGTTGTCGTTCTCAACGCGTATCAGATCCGTCTTGTAAACCGATAGATCGACGTCTTCCCTCGAAACCATCGACGGAGCAACTCGGACTTTGAGTCGCTCGCGAACCAACGAAGCGAATTCCTCCGAAATCTCTTCGTCCGTTCGATCCGTGTTCTCCTCGCGAACGACTTCGACGGGAATAGGATCGGTAAAGTGCACCTTGTCCTCTTCGGGCAGTATTATCTTCATCCGGGAACTCGCCCCCTCAACGTCGGCGAGTACCTCACGAATTCCTGCAGGATAGACGTTTTGCGCCTTGTATATCAACATATCGTCAGCTCGTCCAATGACCTGGATCTTCGGGGAGGTACGACCACACGAACACTCGTTTGCGCCAGTGATTCGTGCGTAATCACCTGACCGGAAGCGTAACAGCGGCGTCGCCTCTCGGTTCAGTGGCGTGTAGACGAGCTCACCCTCCGCACCGGGTTCCATCTCGATGTGCTCCTCAGTCTCAGGATCGATGAGTTCCACATAGACGTATTCCTGACACACGAGATGCATTCCGTCCTCCTCCTCACACTCGCCGGACAAGGCTGCGGCGACGTCGCCGATCCCCATCACCTCTGCGGCGCGTTCGGCACCATATTCCTCGTGCAATTGCTGTCTGATCTCCGGATTCGCCATTCCGGGTTCCCCGCCCCCGATGAGTTTGTCCAGAGCCATCTCTTCGACCTCCTTCCCGACCGTTTCGGGAGCTCGATCGATGAGATACTGGTGGTAGGATGCAGTCCCGAATAACCCATCCGCGTCCAACTTTTCGGTCGTTTTCAGAATCCGTTCGGTGCTTCCGTCGCCGGCTGGAACGGCCGTTGCGCCGGTTCGTTCTATTCCTTGGATGTACGGAAGCCCTCCGGGAACCATCGTTCGACCGATCGCGTGGACGAATACATCGTCCGGTCTCACACCGGCTGCATAGACTGAGCGGGCACACATTTCGATCCACGCGTCAAGGTCGCTGTCAGTTAGTCCGAAAAAGGTCGGCTCGCCGGTTGTCCCGGATGAGGACATCACTCGATTGATCTCATCTCGATCGGCAGCTTGGTGAGCTCCGAGCGGCTGATCACGTGTCGACGTCGTCTGGTTTTCCCGTTCGTCGTCCTTAACGGTGAACGGGATCTGCCTGAAGTCTTCAACGGTCTCAATGGAATCGGGATCAATGCCCCATTCATTGAACCGTTCTTGATAGAAATCCGAGTTTTCAGCGAGGTAGTTCACCTGTTCGATCAGTAAATCCTCCTGTAGTTCCTGAACGTCACTCCACGGACGAGTCTCGATCTCAGAAAAAACGTTATCGTTGTATGGTGTTGACATTGCTCGCAGTGTATGCCGTGAACTGATTATACTTAAATATATCTATTGCTGTGACTCAGTCTGGTTTTAGAATTCCGGCTCTCGGTCTTCAAAGAACGCCTCCCGGCCTTCCTTGAAATCCTCGTCCGAAGCGAGACACCTCGCGAGTTCGAGGTCCCACTTCGCGGACGAGATCGGATCGGGATATGCTTCGTTCAATGATTTCGTAATTGCTGAGACTGCAGCCGGTGATTGGGATGCAACCGATTCCGCGAGTTTCATCGTTTCCGCGGAGAAATCCTCCTCGACTGATTCTACAATGAGGCCCCACTCTTCGGCTTCAGCCGCACTAAACGAGCGGCCTGTTAACAATAGTTCCCTCGCACGGGAGATCCCGACCGATTGGGCAAGGAAGCGAACCGCGCCGGCCGGTGGGATGATTCCGCGTGACGCCTCCGGTAGCGCGAAGGTCGTTCCCGCCGCAGCGATGCGGAGATCACAACCGAGCGCGATCTCCAGACCGCCACCGACCGCGATCTCTTCCATAGCTGCTATGTATGGCGTCCCGGATTGATGGATCTCGATGATGGCGTCGATGGACACGTTTACTGCTTGGATAAACGTTTCCGGGTCTTGGGAGAGATCACCGCCGGCACAATACATTCCGTCTGATCCTTTGATGATTGCCGCCCGATATCCTCCCGTTTCCACGTGCTCGACTGCCTCTGCAAAGTCTTTTGACGTTTCCAAATCGATCGCATTCACCTCGGATGAACTGTCCAGGGTTATCTGTGCGATCTCCCCGGACTCCTCAACAGTAACGGACCCGTTGGCACACTCCATACAGTGCGAGGTGATCTAGCATCATATAATTCTTGTCCTTAATATTAGAGCCTCCGGTCCACTTGAGACGGATGTCTGATACATAATATACCTATCAGTAAACTATTTATTGTAGTAGTTTAACCAGGATGCTAGACGTATGTCACACGATAAGAGTTACCCATCGGACCGAAGTAATCGACGAACGTTTTTGAAGACGCTCGGAGCTGGAGGAATCGCGCTTACTGCTGGGTTGGCAGGTTGTACTGGGGGTAGTGGGGAAGGAACTACGCTCCAATTCGGAATTATGAATCCGATGGAGGGACCATACTCCGGGCTCGGGTCGAATCAACGCGAAGGGTACGAGTTGGGTATCCAGAAAATCAACGAGAGCGACGAATTTGATTTCACCATCGATGCCACCTTCGAGAACACGAAATCGGAAGTCTCGACGGCTAGGCAAAAGGCACAAAAGCTCGTTCAGCAGGACGACAAGGATTACCTCTCCGGATGTGTCTCAAGCGCAGCGAGCTTAGCGATCAACTCCTTCGCGCAGGAACAGGAGATTCTCTGGGTTCCCGGTGGAGGGGCGATTCAGATCACCGGCAGCGGTTGTAACGAATGGAGTTTTCGAGCAGAAACCCACTCTGGTCAGATCGCACGGGCGTTCGGCCCCTGGATCCCGAAGAATATCGGCACCCAGGGCTGGATTCATTATGCGGACTACTCCTACGGTAAGGACATTAATACCTCGTTCACTGAGCAGATGCAAGCCTCCGACGCCAGTGTAAACATCGTGGGGCGGTCAACCTCGCAGCTCGGTGCGACGAACTTCTCGTCCTACATCAGCCAGATCGAAAATTCGGAAGCGGAGTTCGTCGTCCTTGGTCTCGCCGGAGGTGATCTGATCACCTTCGTCAAGCAAGCGGTCGATGCTGGTCTCAAGGAGACCGTGACGATCACCAGTCCGACGATGTGTATGCAGGCTATCCGGAATGCGCTCGGTGAGGCAGCGAACGGAACTTATGGCGGCGTCCGCTACGACCCAAAGATCGACACACCTGCCAACCAGGACTTCGTCGAGAGATACCAGGAGGAATACGACGGCAATCCCGATGCCTTCGCTCGTGCCGGATTCGACGCGATATGGATGACGGCACAGGGTATCCAGGAAGCTGACGATACAGGTCCAGCAACGGTTAAGGATTCGCTCCCCGGTCAAGAAGTATCCTCGGTGTTCGGTTCCAATACCTACCGCGAATGTAATAATCAAGCTACTAATCCCGTCTGGGTCGGGAGGAACGTACCAAGTGACCAGGGAGGATCGAGTAGCGTCGAACTTCTCTCTCAAAAGAGCGGACAGGAAGCAGTCGCACCGTGCAGTGAGGTCAATTGTAGCCTCTAATAACACAGAAAATGTCGCTTCTATTTGAGCAGTTATTGAATGGACTGACGATCGGGGTCGTCTACGTTCTCATAGCTGCCGGACTGTCGGTCATCTTCGGCGTAATGGACGTCATCAACTTCTCCCATGGTGAACTCTTCGCGCTGGGGGCATACTTCGCCATCTCGCTGGCAGCCCCGTTCGGCGGTCCGGGATTCTGGCTAGCACTCGTGGTTGCCCCGCTACTCGTCGGGATTATCGGAGCTGCCATCGAACGGTTCACTATTCGGCCCCTTTATGGACGGAATCCGCTCTATCAGATCCTCCTCACCTTCGGACTCGTCCTCGTCATTGCTGATATAATCGTGTTACTCTGGGGCCGTCAACAACAGCAGTTTTCGGGACCTCCATCATTGGCGGGCTCCATCCAAATATTCGGATTCAGTTATTCCCTTTATAACCTCTTCATCATCACTTTCGGCCTCGCACTTGCGGGGGCAATTTGGTACGGTCTGAATAACACGCGTGTTGGTTTGGTCATTCGAGCGGGAGCTCAGGACCGAGAGATGGTCCAAAACCTGGGGATCGAAATAGATCGGTACTATACGCTCGTTTTCGGTGTTGGTTCAGCGATCGCCGCGGCCGGTGGTGTCGTATTAGGAGGGTACCAATCCGTATCCCCCGCAATGGGCCACTCCGTTATTATTCCAGCCTTCGTGATCGTCGTTCTTGGAGGACTTGGTAGTTTCCGAGGCGCAGTTGCAGGTGGGCTGCTGGTTGGGGTTATTCAAACCCTCACGCGCTCATACGTTCCTCTATTGGAAGGATTGGTCGTTTTCTTGCTGATGATCGCTGTTCTCCTGGTCAAGCCCTCCGGTTTGTTTGGGGATCCAGAATGGCAAGAAGCCGGAGGGGAGCATACGACGTTATCCACCGGTAGCGGTGGTATCTTGTCGAAGTCACAACGACTGCGTGTCGGCGCCACCGTAGTCGGCGCATTGCTCGTGATTCCACTTGGAACGAACGTGTTGTACTCACCGTACATCGTTTCGATAACGAGTGATATCCTGATTTGGGCTCTGTTTGCTCTCAGTCTCGATTTGGTATTGGGGTACGCTGGCCTGGTTTCACTCGGGCATGCAATGTTCTATGGGCTCGGGGCATACACGACGATGCTTACGATGATACATCTCACGCCATCCGTGCTAGTCGCTCTTGTACTCGCGATCATCGTAGCCGCGATAATTGCTTGGGTCGTCGGTTACCTCTCGATTCGCGTGTCAGGAATTTACTTCGCGATGATCACGCTCGCGTTCGCCCAGGTGTTCTACAACTTAGTCTACAAGTTCGAGTGGACCGGCAGTAGCCAGGGGCTCTATGGAGCGACCCCGATGTATGGTATTGCGGGCATCGGCGTCGCGGTTGGAGATCTCTCACTGTCGGCGGGGCCGATCAGCATTAGCAGCGCGGAAGTGTTCTATTATCTTCTCGTCGTGATCGCAGTCTGCTCCTTCCTCCTCGTCCGTCGTATTATGGTAGCACCGTTCGGAAGCGTATTGAAATCCATTCGGGAAAGCCAGAAACGATCGCGGTTCGTCGGGTACAACGTTACTGCTCACAAACGCAATGCGTTCGTTCTTAGCGGAGGACTTGCTGGACTCGCTGGAGGACTATATGCGATCTCCAACGGCTTCGTCTCACCGGACGTCCTCCATTGGCTTCGATCAGGTGAACTCGTCGTGATGGCCGTTTTGGGCGGCATCGGCACGCTATATGGACCGATGCTTGGAGCTGGCGTATTCATCTTCTTTGAAGACCTGTTATCCACGTATATCGAGCAATGGCGGATGGTCCTTGGAACAATATTCATTCTATTTGTCATCTATATCCCTCGAGGGATAGTATCGATTGGCCCGTATCTGAGGGATAGAGGAATCATCGACATTACTGAGCAAAAATTCGAAAGGAGTGAGATCGATGACGACTGAAAGGGAGACAAACATAGCCCTCGAAACTCAAGGACTCACACGTCAGTTCGGCCAATTAGTCGCCGTTGATGAGGTTGATCTCACCGTTGAAAAGGACAGCTTCCACTGTATTATCGGACCGAACGGTGCAGGCAAGACGACGCTATTCAATCTGCTCTCGGGAGCACTCAGTCCGACAAGCGGATCGATCATTTTGAACGGACGAGATATAACCAATACGACCCCGGAACAGCGAGTCCATTACGGACTTGGCAGATCGTTCCAGATATCTGATGTATTCACAAATCTCACGGTTAAAGAGAACATTCGGCTAGGAATTCAATCACGACAGTATCGAGATCTCGGAGTCGTCGATAAACTGTTCAGTCCAACAGCTACGTTTGAAGACATAGAACGTCGGACCGCCGAAGTGCTCGAACAAACGGATCTAATGGAATACGCCGATACGGAAGCATCCGCCCTATCGTACGGAAATAAACGTCGACTGGAGATCAGCATCGTGCTCGCAACCGACCCGGAGGTCGTGCTCTTGGACGAACCAACAGCAGGGATGAGTAGAGAAAATACGATGGCGACGATCGAGATGCTACAAGGTATACTAGCCGATAAGACGCTTGTACTCGTTGAACACGACATCGACCTCGTTATGGAATTGGCCGATAGGATCACCGTCCTGCACAACGGGGCCACACTTGCCGTCGGAAGCCCCGACGAAATCGCCGATAGCGAGGAAGTGAATCGAGTGTATCTCGGGGAACCCTGACAATGGGATCAAGCAACTCCCATACCCACCTCCTGGAGTTGGATGACGTCCGCTCGGGATATGGCGAAACGGAGGTTCTGAACGGAATCTCTATGACGGTAGACGAGGGTGAAGTCGTTGCGCTCATTGGGCGAAATGGAGCCGGGAAAACGACCACCCTTCGTACAATTATGGGCCACTTAGTACCGACTACAGGTACTATCAATTATCGTGGTAGTGATATATCACAGAGGGACGTCGCCAAAACGGCACAGCAAGGAATCACCCTTGTCCCGGAGGATCGCCAGATATTCCCCGGTCTTTCGATCCGGGAGAACGCTAAGATCTCGGAAGTAGGAACAACACACAACGAAGGCTGGGACGTTGATGACGCCCTTTCGCTGTTTGCGAATTTGGAAGGGAAGGAGAACCGACCGGGAAGTGCATTGAGCGGTGGTGAGCAGCAAATGTTAGCGATCGCGAGAGCACTCGTCTCCGGTCCGGAATTATTGGTGTTGGACGAACCAACTGAGGGGTTAGCACCCAAGATCGTCGACGAGGTCGCTGGAATCATCGCCGATCTCAAATCACGGGGGCTGACGATCCTGCTCGTCGAACAGAACGTTGAAACTGCCATTGAGCTGGCGGATAGAGTGTACGTCCTTGATCGGGGTGAGATCGTGTTTGAAGGAACCACGGAGGAGTTCACCGCGGATGAGAACATCAAGGAGAGTTACTTAGGAATATCCGAGTAATACTGCAGAGAGATTTAAAAACCTCGAGGCTCGTTGGCCTTTTTTATCGATCAGCTGCGAACCGGCATTCTACGCCGTTATGCAGTACCGATGAATCATATCTGGAGTATTTATCAATTATACTAATGGTATTTTAAATTTATAATTGTGGTGTGTATTAACCTCAACCAGCATCATTCAGATAAAAGTCACCTCTTCACCACACCGTCCCACTCGACGTAGTCGGTACACTGCTGAGGTGAATGATTGTATGATGAGCGACTCGAATCACTTCCACTCATTCTTCAATCTGGCCCGGATAGTGGCTGAGAGGGCGTGCCGTTTATCCGCGTCCCCGCCGTGGGTCGCGTATGGAGTTGCAGCGACTCGTTCGGGGGCGGATCGGCTGGCCCGAGATCGAACGAGTCGCCGCTGAGCTCGCCGACCGATACGACCGCGAGACGGTGCACGTCCGCTTTCTCGACGCGGACAACTGGCTGTCGACCCCGATGGTGCTCGACGACGACCGCTTCGTGAAGGTGATCACGAGACAGAACACGCTGGTCCACGCCCTGTTCACGACCGGGCGCAACCTCGGGGCGTTCTCCTCGGGAACCGAGGGCTTCTTCGAGCGGTTCGAGACGCCCTACGAGATGGCTCGCCACGAGCTCGAGGCGACCCGGAGGCTCCGTGACCTCGGCGTCAACGCGCCCGAGCCGATCGAGGCGCTCGAGATCGACGGGCTCGGCGTGCTCGTCCTGGAGTACCTCCCGGAGTTCCGGTCGCTCGACGAGCTGGATACGGACCGCGAGCGCGAGCTCGCCCCCGCGCTCTTCGAGACGCTGCGGACGATCCACGACGCGGGGCTCGCCCACGGCGACCTCCGGGCCGAGAACGTGTTGATACTCGACGGCGAGATCTACGTCATCGACGCGACGAACGTCGCCGACGACGCCAGGGACGACGCCCGCGCGTACGACCTCGCGAGCGCGCTCGCCTCGCTGGAGCCGCTCATCGGTCCGCGGGAGACGATCGCGGCCGCGTTGACCGCTTACACCACTGCGGAGCTGCTCGACGCCCGCCGGTTCCTGGATTTCGTCGCGATGCGTCCGGATCACGACTTCGACGCGACCGGGCTCAAGGGAGAACTCGAGAAGCGCGCGACTCGGTCACGAAGGACCGGAAGCGGGGGATCCACCCCGCCCGATGAGGAACCGGCCGATGGGTGATCCGGAGTCGGGTGACGCCGGACTCGGTGCCTCGGCATCGTGGCGTCGGTCGTCGTCCGGGGAACTTCGACCCTCGAAACCGGAGGCGCCGACTACTCCTCCGGGTCCACGATCTCGGCGTCGTCCGCGGCCGGGTCGAAGTCATCGGACTCGTCCGCCGCGTCATCGCCCGCCGCGCCGTCGCCCTCGGACGGTTCGGCGTCGTCCGGGTCGGAGAGGACCTCGGCGTCCTCCTCGAGTCCCGCGCCGGCGGCCTCGCTCTCGTCGACGTCCGCGTCGCCGTCTGTAGTCGCGTGTGCGTCGACCGGCTCGTCCGCGCCGGCTGCCACCTCGGCGGTTTCGTCCGCGTCGCCGTTCGCTCCCGAATCGGCCGCGATCGACCTGGCGGTCTCGCTCAACCCCGGCGTGGCGATCGAGGTGGCGACCTCCTCGGAGTCCGGCTCGTCGGCATCCGGAGCGTCGACGGCGTTCGTCGTGGGCGATTCCGACTCGAGTTCCGCGTCGATCCGGGACGCCTCGATCCGGGACGCGGCGGCCGCGTCGGCCTCCTCCGGGACGGGGGTCGATATCGGGCCGTCCGTGGCCTCGGAACCGCGTTCTGCGGGCGGGACGAAGGCGTCCTCGACGGCGGCGACCATCCCGGCGACCGCGTCCTCCTCGAGGCGGTCGGCGTACGCCTCCCGGACGAGCCAGGGGATCCCGTACTCGTAGCGGCTGCCGTCCACGTGACGAACGAGTCCCGACCGGCGAAGGGGGCGATGCCGTGCGTAGGCGTGTTCGGTGTCCCCGTCGCCGCCGGCCGCGATGTGGGCGGTGACCGGGTCGCTCGTCCCTTCACGGCGGTAGTGACACAGCATCGCCGTCGAGATCTCCGACAGCGCGTCGACGCGGTCGCGGAGGTTCTCGACCACCGCCTCCCGTGTTCCCAGATCGATCGCCTCGTCGAACCGGAGCGCGCTCTCCGCGACGTCGGCGGCGGCGATCGGGTCGAGGTCGTCGATTCCGGGGACGTCGCCATCGGCGGCGTCGGCGGTGGCGTCGTCGAGCACGTCCGCGAGGTCGCCGTCGCCCGCCACCGCTTCCGGCTCCTCGATCCACTCGATCGAGTCGACGACGTCGTCGTCCGCCGTCGTCGCGGCCGCGGGCTCGGTCGCGGTGTTACCCGGGTCGTCATCGGCCTCCATCCCGTCTTCGCCGTCCACGTTCCGTCCGTCGCCTTCGCCGTCCACGTTCCGTCCGCCGTCTCCGCCGTCCCCGTCACTCCGTTCCTCGGCACCCGGCCGGCGCTCGTGATCCTCGAGGGTCGACTGGTCCTCGCGGTCGGCGTTCGCGTCCGTGGTTCCGCCGTTTTCGTCCGCGCCTCCGTCGGCAGCACGATCCCGGCCGGCCCCGCCCCGATATGAGGCCTCGGAGCGTCGAAGGAGCGCCTGCGAGAACCGGTCGGCCATCCGGGAGAGGTCCCGCGCCTCCTCGAGCTCCTGCTCGAGCTGGTTGATGCGCGCGCGCTTCTTCTCGAGCTCCTGTCTGAGGTCGGCCAGCTCGGACTCCCGCTGCGCCTGCTCGTCCGAGATGGTCTCGAGCTCCGAGACGAGGTCCCCGGAGACCGACTTCAGCTCCGGCCGCTCGAAGTCCTCGAGACCGGGGGTCGCGCCGGCGTCGAAGGTTTGCTTGCGGTGGAACTGGATGCGCCGGATCGACTCGTCCCAGTCGCTCATCAGGAACGCCTCGCCGTCGCCCATGTCCTCGATCGCGTCGGCGTACTCGGATCCGAGGATCCGGCTCACGACGTTGGTGTCGTTGTCCCAGGTGAGCCGGTGCCAGACGAGCCAGTCGCACTGGGTGATGAAGTCCTTCTTGACGTCCGCGGGACGCTGGCTGATGCCGACGATCCCCAGCCCGTGTTTGCGCCCGCGCTTGCCGACCTTGATCAGCATCTTGCCGGTCTCGTCCATCCCGCCGCCCTCGGGGATGTACTCGTGACACTCCTCGATCACCAGCAGGAAGGGCCGCTTGAGCTTCTTCTCCTTCGCGAAGAGGTGCTTGACGACGTTGAGGATGAGCTCGGAGGCGACCGACTCCTCGAGGTAGCCCGAGACGTCGAGGATGATCGGGACGTTCTGGTCGAGCGCGAGCGTGGCGATCTTCTCGGCGTGCTCCGGCGAGACGACGATGTCGCACTCGTCGTCGGCCCCGACGTGGAGGATCTCGTACTCCTCCTTGAGCCCGTAATACTCCCCGTCGCTGTCGACGATCAGCACGGGGTAGTTGTCCTCGAGCAGGTTCTCGATCAGCACCGAGGCGGTGTTCGACTTCCCGGACCCGCTTTTGCCCGTGATGAACGACCGCCCGGTCAGCACGTCGACCACGGGCAGCTCGACCGGATCGCCCGGCTCCGATTCCGCATCCCCCCCGACCCCGTCGCTCACGTCGGCGACGTGGATCGTCTCGGCGTTGTCCTCGCTCATTACCGTAACGACGCCCGCCGGTCCTCAAAGACCTTCGCCCGCGTCCGACGTCCGTCTGACACGATCCGTCGCCGGGTCGAGTCCGACGAACACGGACCCGTCGTCATTCGGCGTCGAACTCGCCGAGCGAGGCTTGTCCCTCGAGATCCCGTGGGGGGCCGACCTCGTTCCGCTCCTCTTTTCCCGCGGTCTCCTCGCCTCTCCCGGTCTCCTCTTTTCCCTCGGTCTCCTCGCCTCTTCCGGTCTCCTCGCCCCCGGAGTCGGTCGACGATCCGCGGTCGATCCAGTCGGTGATCGACTCGCCGTGAGGGCCGGCGGAGGCGTCGGCGACCGTGGCGTCGGCGCCGGCCGTTCCGGCACGCCGGCCCACGTTCGCCGATCGGTTCCTCGATCGCTCGTCGCCTTCGGACCCGCCATCGAACCCGGTCAGCGTCGACTGGTCGCTGTCGGCGAAATCGAGGTTGGAGACGCGGACGCCCAGCTTGCGGGCCCGGTCGTCGGCGAACTCCCCGAGGAGGTCCAGCGCCACGTCCTCGACCAGTTCCGGGTCGTCGACCGGGCCGGGAAGGCTCCGCGCGCGGGTGTTCACCTCATACGGCGGCGTGACCACCTTCACGCCGATGGTTCGATAGAGACACTCCCGCTCGCGGGCGCGGCGGGCGACGTCAGCCGCGAGCGCCGTCACGCGCTCGCGTTTCGTCGCCTCGTCGTCGGTCGGCGGGAGCGACGACTCCCGCGAGAGGCTCTTGGGGAGTCCGGTGGGCGTCACCTCGCGGTCGTCCTCCCCGCGGGCGCGGTCGTGGAGCTCGCGGCCGCGCTCGCCCAGCTCGGCCTCGAGATCGGCCGGGTCAGCATCGGCCAGGCCGCCCGCCGTTTCGATCCCCATCTCGGCCAGCGTTCGCGCCGTGACCGGCCCGACGCCGTGCACTGCCTCGGTCGGCAGCGGCGCGAGGAACGCCCGGACTCGGCCGGGCGGAACGACCACCAACCCCTGGGGCTTGTCGTGGTCGCTCGCGATCTTCGCGGCGGACATGTTGGGCGCGACGCCGACGCTGGCGGGCACGCCCGCCTCGCGCTCGATCCGGTCGCGGACGTATCTCGCGTAGCCCTCCGCGAGCGTCCGGCGTTCCGCCGGGCCGGCGGCTGCGCTGTCCGGGCTCCCGGTGGACTGGTCGGCCACGTCCCACGACGTCCGGTCCGTCACGTCCAGGTAGGCCTCGTCGATGCTCACCTCGCGGACGACGTCCGCGCAGTCGTGCAACACCGCCTTCACGTCCGCCGCGACCGACTTATAAAAGTCCAGGTCGACGGGGCGGTAGTGGGCGGTGTCCTCGGGATTCGGCGCGTCCGGGTCCGCGGCGTCGGCGTCGACGCGGCGCGGGAGGCGTTCGAGGGCCCGGGAGATGGGATCCGCGCTGTGCACCCCGAACTCGCGGGCCTCGTAGCTCGCGGTGGCGACCGCGCCGATCGTCTCGCCGGGCTCGTACCCCATTCCGACGACGACCGGTTCGCCGCGGAGGGCCGGGGCACGCAGGCGTTCACAGGACGCGTAAAAGCAGTCCATGTCGACGTGGAGGACCACCCGGTCGGCTCCCGTCATGGCGGGCTCGGTTCCCGGGAGCGTGTCCCCGTCCATCGACCGGCCGTTGGCGCGCGGGCGTCTTAAACGTCGGCCGGACGGAGGGCGGAAGTGAACGGCCTCGCCGCCAACGGGTGAGCGGACTGGTTCGGGATCCGGTTCGATACGAGCGCACGACTATAAATTGATATAAAAGAGACGGAAATAATATAGAAATAGGAATAAGTCCCGGACATATGAACTCCTGATTCGAGAATTCAGTTATATTGGGTCAAAATGCCGGTTTTGAGGGTTTCAGAAATCAGCCCGGTTTATAAATAAATTATTCAACATATATGATTAAGTATTTAAAATACTATTGATATAAATTCGTGGCGCCCGCGACGGAGATCGGCGCCGATCGATCTCACTATTAGAGAACGGAACTCACGATCCGTAAATTACAACCATATATGTGTCATTACGTCTCCGAAAACGGCCGTTGCTCCCCACACTCCGGCGAGCCATCGGCGGACTTCACGCCAGGAGAGCCGACACGGCCGATCGACGATCGCGTGTGATGCCCCCGTGTCGAACTACTTGTTCTCCATTAGATAACGACGGGTCGACGTACGGGGCCGAGCGAGACCCCGATCGGGACGACGGCGCACTCCGCTGGCGGCCGTTCGTCCTCGACCGTCGACCGCCATCGACCGCCGTCGACCAACATTGACCGACATCGACTGTCGACCGACCGACATCGACCGACATCGACCGACATCGACCGACATCGGAACGCGTGAGCGACGCTGGAACACAAATTTCATATATGATGATCGACGATGATGTCGTATGGCATCATCAGTCAAGCGACTGGACGCCGACGCGGAAGTCCCCGAGCAGGCGTTCGATGACCACATCATCGACATGGACTTCCACGTCAACCCGGTCGAGGACGAGCTGTTGGCCTACGTGGAGGACGACCGCGCCCTCGACAAGCTGACGACCGAGTTCGGCGCGACGCCGGTCGTCGGCAAGTGGGACGCCGCCTACGGCATCAAGGAGGGCCAGGAGGGGCTGTTCACCCAGGGGCGCGCGAAGTACGCCGCCGACGTCCGGGAGGCCTGCAAGAACATCGCGGTCGACGACCCGATCGTCAACCCGGGGATCAACAACCTCAACCTCCAGCACCATCCGGTGTTGAAGAACGCCGTCGCGCAGGCGGCCAACGACTACATGCTCGACAACTTCGTCGACGAGGGCATCTCCACGTCGATGATGGTCCCCAAGTGGGACCCCGAGTACGCCGTCGCGGAGATCGAGCGCGTCGCCGACGAGGACGGCATCGTCGCGGCCTACTCCTGGTTCGACCCGAAGGTTCCGTGGGGCAACGAGCAGTTCGATCCGGTCTTCGAGGCGCTGGTCGAACACGACCTGCCGCTGCTGTTGCACGGGTCGCTGGCCTACTGGCCCCAGCACTCCTACATCGGCGACGACATGTTGACCTGGACGGAGGTCCTCGGGTTCGACTGGCCGCTCCACACGATGGTCAACATCGTGAACATGATCATGCGGGGCGTCTTCGACAAGTATCCCGAGCTGGACGTCGTCTTCCAGGAGGGCGGCCACTGGTGGGTCCCGTTCCTCCGCTACCGGATGGACGAGTTCTACGAGATGCATCCCGACGACGTCAAGATCACGCCGCGGAAGATGGACTCCGGCGAGGAGTATCTCCAGCGCGCCCCCAGCGAGTACCTGCGTGACAACGTCTACGTCTGCACGCAGCCGTTCGCGCTCCCGCGGAACGCGGGCCACGCAAGCGACCTGCTGACGCTGTCGATGGCGGAGGACATGTTCATCTACTCCAGCGACTGGCCCCACCAGACGCTGGACCCGCCGACGTGGTTCTACACGTCGAACGCCTTCGACGACGATATCCGGGAGGCCGTGCTGCACGAAAACGCCGAGGAGATCCTGCGGGGGTACTGATGACGGCCGATTCACCGTCCGACGTCACGTGCGATCACGGTGGCTGCGGCGAGGCTGCAAGCGATATCAAGGCTGCAAGCGACGTCGAGGCCGAGACCGAAACAGCCGCCGACGGCGGGACCACCGTCACCGATCCCGACGACGAGGCGTTCGACCGCGAGGCGTTCACCAAGGTCGCGACCGTCGACGAGATCGCCGCCGGCGAGGGCGAGGGCTACACCGTGAAGGGCATCGAGATCGCGGTGTTCAACCTCGACGGCGAGTTCTACGCGATCAGCAACCGGTGTGCCCACCAGCGCGCGCCGCTGCACAAGGCCGGCGACCGGAAGATCAACGCCGAGGACACCTGGACCGAGAAGCGCGGCGGCGTCAACGTCGAGGACTGCACGGTCTCGTGTCCCTGGCACCTCTGGGAGTGGGACCTCGAGACCGGCGTCCACGAGGCCTCCGGCAAGCGCATCGGGACCTTCGACTGCGTCGTCGACGGCGAGGACGTCCTCGTCCGGATCTGAGAACGTCCCCGCCGCGTTCATTCATTGCGTTCATTCGCCGCGTTCATTCGTCGTGTTCATTCGCTGCGTTCATTCGTCGTGTTCATTCGCTGCGTTCATTCGTCGTGTTCATTCGCTGCGTTCATTCGTCGTGTTCATTCGCTGCGTTCATTCATTGCGTTCCGTTGCCGATTCGGTTCGGTCACGGCACGCTACCGGTCTCGTCGTCATTCCTCCTCGACTTTCGACCGCTCCCGGAGATCGTCCCGCCGTGCGGATCACGCGGAGTTCGGCCGCCGATCGCCGTCTCATACCGAAACGGTTGATTAAGGTATATATCTATGTAGTAGATAGTTCACGAACATAACTAACGGTTTGATGGACAGTGTCTGGATGATCGGCGGCGCGCATCGGTCCGGATCGTCCCGTTCCGATCCTGATCACCTGCTGCCAAACGCTTAGAACGCCATAAAAAGGTCATATAACGGGATATCGCGCGATCGATTACACCGTTCGGACGATCCATAAGCGTCGACCGTTCGACCGGCAGTCCGGAGACCTGTACGATTATTTATAAGTAAATATACCGAGTATATCCCGAATATATAAATAATTATTTACTTCAGTCGTTCCTGGAGGAACGAGGGGTGGGCCGCGGTGACGCCGTCGATCCCCAGCAGCTTCTCGGAGATGACGTCGCCGAGCTCGTCGCCGTCGCCGGCGCGAACCTCGGCCATCAACATGTGGTCGCCCGAGGAGGTGTACAGCGCCTCGACCTCGGGGAGGTCCTTGATCGCGCGTGTCGCCTCCACGTATCGGCCGCTGTCGACGTCCATCCCGACCAGCGCGATGGACTGGCCGGAGAGCTTCTTCGGGTCGACGTCGGCGGAGTAGCCGACGATGACGCCCTCCTCCTCCAGCTGCCGGATGTACTTGCGAACCGTCGGCTTCGAGACGTCCGCGCGGTCGGCGATCTCGGCGTAGGAGGCCTGCGCGTCCTCCTCCAACACGGAGAGGATGCGTTCCTCCGTCGACACGGTGCTCATACGCGTTTCTTTCGCGTCACGGGAAAAATACCTTGCGAACCGACAAAGAGTCTTTTCGCCCCCGGTGTGGATTCCGTCGTGGGCGGGCGTTCGGTCAGGCGTGGTCGAGCCTTCCGGATCGCGTCTCGAAACGCGACCGGCGGGGATCTGCTTTCGTGCCGTTCGACTACGCGTGCTTGTCGAGGAAGCGGTCGTAGGAACGCTCCCACTCGTAGTCGTCGTCCCAGTAGCGCTCCGCGAGCGGCTCCTCGGGCATCTCGCCGATCGCCTGCTTCTCCTGCTGGTAGGAGGGTCGCTCCTCGTCGACGTAGAAGCGGCCGGTGAGAACCTCGCCGTCGTAGAGCGCCTGCTCGGTCGTCCGCATCATCTCGGCGGCCTCGACGCGGTCGGTGACGTCGAACTCGTAGTCGTCGGACCCGTTGACGTCGATGTAGGGGACGTACTGGCGCGCGTCCTTGTTCCAGGTGGGACACTGGGTGAGGAAGTCGACGTGCGCGAAGCCGTCGTGCTCCATCGCCTCGACCAGGATGTCCTTGGCCTGGTTGGGGTTCACGGCGGCCGTCCGCGCCACGTAGGAGGCGCCCGCGTTGAGCGACAGCGAGAGCGGCTTTACCGGCTCCTTGGCGCTGCCGTGGGGCTGGGTCTTCGATTTGTGGCCCTTCGGACTCGTCGGGGAGGTCTGGCCCTTCGTGAGCCCGAAGATCTCGTTGTTGAACACGATGTAGGTCATGTCGTGGTTCTCACGGGCCGTGTGGGTGAAGTGGTTCCCGCCGATGCCGTAGCCGTCGCCGTCGCCGCCGGCCGCGATGACCTCGAGGCCGGGGTTGGCGAGCTTCGCCGCCCGCGCGACCGGCAGCGACCGGCCGTGGATGGTGTGGAACCCGTAGGAGTCGAGGTAGCTGTTCAGCTTGCCCGAACAGCCGATCCCGGTGCACAGCAGCGTCTCCTCCGGGGTGCGGCCGACCTCGGGCAGCGCCTGTTTGAGCGCCTTCAGGACGCCGAAGTCGCCACAGCCCGGACACCACGTCGGCTGGGGCTCGACGCCCGGCGTGTACTCGTCGCGGTCGATCTCCCGTTCCTCGCCGATGGCTGAGAATGCGCTCATGTCTAATCACCCGCCGCGGGTACGAAGGTGGTCGTGGAACTGTCCAGGCCGCTCCCCTCGACGACGATCGACTCGAACCCGTCGACGATCTCGGCGGGCTCGAAGGGGTTGCCGTTGTACTTCAACAGGCTCGAGAGCTTCTCGCCGTACCGGCCGAGGTTCTTCTGGACGAGCCCGCGGAACTGGCCGGAGGCGGTCATCTCGACGACGAGCACCGCGTCGACGCTCTCGATGAAGGCCTCGACCTCCGCGTTCGGGAACGGCAGCATGTCCGAGACGCCGAGCGCCTTCACGGAGTGGCCGTCCGCGTTCAGCACCTCGACCGCCTCGCGGACGGTCCCCTGCTGGCTGCCGAACGTGAGGATGCCGTACTCCGCCTCCTCGGGGCCCATATACGTCTGCGTTCCGGCGCCGTCGAGGCGCTCGCGGATCGCCGCGAGCTTCTCGAGCCGCCGGTCGATCTGCGCGGTCCGGTTGTCGGGGTCCTCGTTGATGTGGCCGCTCGGGCCGTGCTCGTTGCCGGTCGCGAGGTAGCGGCCGCCCTTCTGGCCGGGAACCGACCGCGGCGAGACGCCGTCGTCGGCCTCGTGCTGGAAGCGGTGGAACTTCCCGTCGGGCGTGTGCGGCTGCTCGGCCAGCTGGGCCTCCGAGAGCGTCTTTCCGAGGTCCGCGTTCGGCTCGCGGTCGAAGTGGCTCTTCGGAACGTTCAGCATCTCGCCGCCCAGCTTCTGGTCGTACAGCAGGATCGCCGGGATCTGGTACTCGTAGGCGATCTCGAAGGCGAGCCGGCTCTGCTCGTAGGCCTCCTCGATGGTTCCGGGCGCCAGCACGACGCGCTGGGAGTCGCCCTGTGAGGTGTAGAGGACGTGCTCGAGGTCGGACTGTTCGGGCTTCGTCGGCATCCCGGTCGAGGGACCGGCGCGCATCGCCTCCACGAGCACGACCGGCGTCTCGGTCATCTCCGCGAGCCCGAGCGGCTCGGACATCAGCGCGAAGCCGCCGCCGGAGGAGCCCGACATCGCCTTCACGCCGGCGTGGGAGGCCCCGACCGCCATCGCGGCCGCGGCGATCTCGTCCTCCACCTGCTCGGAGATCCCGCCCAGCTCGGGCAGGTTGTTCGTCATGATCGTGAACACCTCGGTCCACGGGGTCATCGGGTAGCCCGCGATGAACCGGCAGCCCTCGTCGATCGCGCCGTAGGAGATGGCGTCCGACCCCGACAGCAGCACCTGTTGTTCCTCGTGCTCGCCGGTCGGCACCGTGACGTCGTGGGCGTCCGCGTCGTACTCCTCGAGGACCGACTCGTAGGCGGTCTCGAGGATCTCCAGGTTCGGCTCGAGGATCTTCTCCGGCATCGCGTCGCTCATCAGGTCCTCGACGTGCCCGAGGTCCATCCCGATCAGCGCACACGTCGCGCCGACGCCGGCGGTGTTGCGCATCACCTCCCGTCCCTGCTCGCGGGCGAGCCCGCGGAGGTCGAGCGGGTAGACGTGCCAGTCGTTCGCCTCGACGCGCTCATCGAAGTCCGGAATGTCGCTCGGGTCGAGCAGCCCCTCGTCGTAGACGATGACGCCGCCCTCGCGGAGCTCGTCCAGGTTCTCCGAGAGCGGCTTGATCTCCTCGTTGCCGTAGACGGCCTCCTCCTGGGGGTTCCGGGCGAAGGAGTCGCCAAGCGCCAGCAGGAAGTTGTAGCCGTCGCCGCGGGAGGTCACCGGGTCCGCGGCCGCCCGGATCTCCGTGTACGTGTGACCGCCGCGGATCCGCGACGGATAATGCCGATGCGTGAACACGTGCAGCCCCGATCGCATCAGGGCCTTCGCGAAGTTCTGGCTCGTCGAGGCGATCCCGTCGCCGGATCCCCCGGAGATTCGCCAGATGAGTTCGTTGTCAGTCATAATTGGTCGAGCCCGCCGTGGGCACGTGTTCGAACCTTACGAGGGGCACCTATTATGGCTTGCTATGGATTCACAATGAACGATCCTTGCAGATCCTTAGTTTATAAGTAATATTGATTATATTCGGCGACGAACCCGGACTACCGCCCGTCGCGGATCCCTCCGATCGTCCCGCTGACGGGTCGCCGAGGCTCACACGCCGACCCTGGCCACAACGATGTGTCCTCAGATCGGCGACGGATTTACCCGTGTGGATCCCCTTTTAATGGGTATGCAAAAGAAGGAACTCATCCACCTCCACGACCTGCTCGGAACGGTCTCGACGGACCTCTACGAGGAGGGAACGCTGGCGACCGAGGACCTGTCGACGTATCGGGACCTCGACACCTCCCCGATGTCGATCCGCGGCTCGCGGGCCGACCACGAGGCGGCCGTCATCGAACTGGCCGACGCGCTGGCGGGCGCGATCGAGTCGGAGCGAGGCGAAGCGGAACACGGCGAGGAGCCGGCGTCGGAGGACGCCCGTGAGGATGCCGAGTCCACGATCGCTGCGTAGCGGTCGCCGAAATAGCTTATAAATCGTTCGCGTTCTTCGCCGCTTCACCGTCCGTCACGCTACCGGTCCGCAAGCCCGTTCCATCGAGATACAGCGAAAGTGCCTCGGGGCTTGTCCCCGAGGTACTTCACCGCCCGCGATCCCTGCGCTCCCGGCTCGCCGACTCCGGCGGCGCGATCAGCTCGACCGGATGTCGTGCAGGGCGGTCGAGCAGGGCGTCGAGCTGTTCGCCACAGGAGGTCCCCGAGGCGACCAGCGTCCGGTCGGTCCCGCCGAAGTCCTCGACGAGGGGCTCGCCGACGTCGATGCTCAGTTCGTAATACTCCGCCTTGTACCCGAACGAGCCGGCCATTCCGCAACACTCGGTGTCGGAGGTGCGGACGTCGTACCCGGCGCGCTCGAGCACCGCGAGCGTGTACTCCTCGAGATCGAGCGTGCGCGCCTGGCAGTGCGGATGGTACGCCAGCTCGCCGTTCCGCGTCGCGTCGTCACCGTGGGCCAGCGCGTCGATCGATGCCCCGTTCTCGAGCAGGCCGTAGACGTACTCGAGGACCTCGTAGCTCGTTCCGGCGAGCCGTTCGAAGGAGTCGGGTTCGAGGAACCGCTCGTACTCCGAGCGGATCATCGCGAGGTCGCTCGGCTCCACGACCACGACGTCGCGCCCGGCGTCGACGTGCTCCGCGAGGGCGGCGTACAGGTCGTGGGCGCGCTCCTCGGCGGTCGCGACCATCCCCTGTGAGAGCGGCGGCCGGCCGCTCGGCGGGAGGGACGGAACCCGCACGTGGACGCCGAGCGCCTCCAGCGTCCGGACCGCCGCCTTGCCGCGCTCGACGTCCACGTAGTTGGTGTAGGTGTCCGGGTAGACGATCGCGTCGCGGTCGGCCTCGGCGAGCGACACCCGGGAACCGCCGCGGCGGTCGAACCACTCCACGAGGCTCTCGCTCGCGAACTCGGGGAGGTCGCGCCGCCGGTCGATCCCGACGACGCGCTCGAGCGCGGCTCGAACCGGTCCGGCGTTCGAGAGCCGGTTGGCAAGCGGTGCGGTCCGGTGGCCCCACTTCGCGAGCGTGGCGAAGTCGCCAACGAACCGCCTGCCGAGGTCCAGCCCCGCCGGCTCCGCGTCCGGCGCCAGCCCGTCGGGCAGGAACGCGAAGTCGCTCCCCTCGGCCGCCCGACGGTTGATGCGGTCCCGAACGACCGTGTTGATCCACGGGATGTCGATCTTCACCGGGCAGGCGGGGACGCACCGGGAACAGCCGGTACAGAGGTCGTTGAACTCGGCCGCGACGTCGAGTCCTTCGATCCCGGCCTCCCAGCCGCCGGCGATCCCGCCGGTGTAGGTCTCGCCGCCGAAGACGTGTCCGCCGACGCTCCGGAAGTTGCCGCAGGAGTTGGCGCAGGCGCCACACCGGATGCAGTAGAGCGTCTCGCGGAGGTCCTCGTCCTCGCGCATCGCCAGCCGGCCGTTGTCGATCAGCACCAGATGGAACTCGCGGTCGGGGGACGCGGCCGTCCCGGAACCATCGATGTCCGAAAGGGGCTCGTCCGGAGCATCGAAGTCGGGCACGGGCGATTCGACCGGCGGGGTCAGAAGCGAGGTGTACGCCGTGAGGTCCTGGCCGGTGCCCGACCGCGAGAGCAGGTTCACGAACGGCTCGAGGTCCGCGACGGTCGGGACGATCTTCTCGACGCCGGAGACCGCGACGTGGGTGTCCGGGGTCGCCGCGACCTTCCGCGCGTTCCCCTCGTTGGTGACGAGGGCGATGGTGCCCGACTCGGCGACGACGAAGTTCGCGCCGGTCATTCCGACGTCCGCCTCGCGGATCCGCTCGCCGAGCCTTTCGCGGGCGAACGCCGTCAGCTCCGCGGCCGTCTCCGGCGGGTCCGCGAGATCGAACTCCTCGGCGAACAGCTCGACGATCTCCTCGCGACGCTTATGGATCGCCGGCCCGATGAGGTGGGAGGGCGACTCGTCGGCGAGCTGGATCACCCACTCGCCGAGGTCGGTCTCGACCGGCTCGACCCCGGCGGCCGCGAGCGCGTCGTTGACCTCGATCTCCTCGGTCGTCATCGACTTCGACTTGACGACGGTCTCGGCGTCGCCGACCGCCTCGACGATGTAGCGGTTGGCGTCGGCCGCGTCGTCGGCGACGTAGAGGTGGCCGCCGTTCGCCTCGACGCTCTCGCGGAGCCGTTCGACGAGCTCGGGGAGGTTCTCGATCGCGTCCTCCTTCGTCTCGCGGGCGCGCTCCCTGAGGGCCTCGTACTCGGGAAGGTCCTCGGTGGCGGCCTTGCGGCCCGCGTCGTGCTCGCGGGCGTTGCGGGCGATCGCGTCGCCCTCCTCGCGCATCACCTGCCGGATCCGTTCGGCCCGTTCGGAGCGCTCGGCGCCCTTGGAGCGCTTGGGGCGATCCGAACGGGAGGTTCCCGCGTTCCGCTCGGCATCGTCGGCCCGGCTCATTGCCCCGCCTCCACGAGGACCACGTGAACCTCGCTGGGACCGTGCGCGCCGACCACCAGGCTTCCCATATCGGCGGTCGCGCTCGGACCGGTCGCGATCACTCCGGACCCGCCCGCTCGGAGGTCGGGACCGAGGCGGTCGATCGCCGTCGCGACGTCCGGCACCAGGTCCGCGACGCGGAGGACGGCGACGTGCCGCCGCGGGTAGAGGCTCACGAGCTCGGTGCCGGCCCGGTCGCTCTCGAGATGGACGCTACCGGTCTCGGCGATCCCGAGGACCGCCGGCGTGACTCCGGTGTCGGCGGTCTCGAGATCGCCGTTGGTGGGTCGGTCGGTCACCGCCGGCGGGAGCGCGAGTCCGTCCGGAAGCGGCACCCCGATCGCCTCCCCCACGGTCGCGTCGTCGATGGCGTCCGCACACGACTCGGGGGTCGTCCGGGTGACCTCGACGTCGAGTTCGGACAGCGACTCGAGGAACGTCGTTTCGGTCGACATACGCCACCCTTGACGGGAGGTGTGTTAAATGGTCACGATCGGGATGGCACCGGGACGCCGTCGCCGTTTCGCCGCCTCGCGGCGGCGGTCGGCGGAAAGCGGCGAAACCGGCGCGAGTCAACTATCCTTTATACGCGGGGCGTCCCACCGGGAGGTATGAGCAAACGCGCGAGTGCGATCACACCGAATGACACGGATCCCCTCGTCGACGCGGACTTCGACTATCAGGGCGGGGACGTCGAGCGGCCGGAGCTTTTGGCGGCGCTCTCCGAGCGCGTCGACGGCGAGGTGCGCTTCGACACCTACACCCGCCAGCTGTACGCCACCGACGCGTCGGCCTACGAGGTCACCCCGATCGGCGTCGTCTTCCCGCGATCGACCGACGACGTCTCCCGCGTGGCCGCCCACTGTTTCGAGGAGGGCATCCCGGTGCTCCCCCGGGGCGGCGGCACCTCCCTGGCGGGGCAGACGGTCAACGAGGCGGTCGTGCTCGACTTCTCGCGGTTCATGGACGACGTCCACGAGATCGACCCGGACGCGCGGACCGCGACCGTCGACGCGGGCGCGTACGTCGGCGACCTCAACCGGGCGCTCGAGGACGACGGCCTGAAGTTCGCCCCCGACCCCGCCTGGCGCGACAAGTCGGCCGTCGGCGGCGCGATCGGCAACAACTCGACCGGGTCGCACTCGCTCGTCTACGGCAAGACCGACCACTACGTCGAGGAGCTCGAGGTGGTGCTGGCCGACGGCACCGTGACGACGTTCGGCGAGGTGGACGTCGAGACCCTCCGCGAGCGCGCCGCGGGAGTGGATCTGGAGGCCGAGCTCGACCTCGAGGCGGCGATCGAGGGCAAGCCCCCGGAAACGGCGACGGGGACGGTCGCCGGGGCGGCGGGAGCGGCCGATGAGCCCGCAGGAGCAGCCGACGGGGCCGAGCGCGACGACGTCGATCTCGAGGCCCGGATCGCCGCGGCGGTCGTCCGGATACTCGACTCGGAGGCCGACGCGATCGACGACCGGTATCCCGAGCTGAAGCGGAACGTCTCCGGCTACAACCTGGACCGCCTGCTCGCGGAGTATCGCGGCGAGTACGGCGAGGCTGGAACCGTCAACCTCGGGCGGCTGCTGGCGGGCAGCGAGGGAACGCTCGCGGTCGTGACGCGGGCCACCGTCTCCCTCGAGGAGAGCCCGGAGACGAAGGCGGTCGCGCTGTTGACCTACGGCGACCTGGTCGACGCGATGGAGGACGTCGACCCGATCCTCGCACACGATCCGGCCGCCGTCGAGGTGATGGACGACGTCTTCTTGGAGCTGGCCGGCGACACCGAGGAGTTCGGCGAGGTCGTCGGGATGTTGCCCGAGGGGACCAACGCCGCGCTGCTCGTGGAGTTCTACGCCGAGGACGACGACCAGGGCCGACGAAAGGTCGCCGACCTGATCGCCGACCGCGTTCCGGACGGCGACTCGGAGGCCGACCCGAGCGAGGGGGCGGCGTCAGTCACCGGGGCGACACGCCACGCGTTGACGGCGATGGAGGCCCACGACCGGGAGACGCGCGATCGGTTCTGGAAGATGCGCAAGGCCGGCCTGCCGATCCTGCTGGGTCGGACCTCCGACGCGAAGCACATCTCGTTCATCGAGGACTGCGCGATCCCGCCGGAGCACCTCCCCGAATACACCCGCGGGTTCCAGGAGATCCTCGAGGACCACGACACCTTCGCGGCCTTCTACGCCCACGCCGGGCCGGGCGTGCTCCACGTCCGCCCGCTCGTGAACACCAAGACCGTCGAGGGCATCGAGACGATGGAGTCGCTGGCCGACGACGTCTCGGACCTCGTCGTGAGCCTGGGCGGGTCCATCTCCGGCGAGCACGGCGACGGACGCGCCCGGACCCAGTGGAACCGCAAGCTGTACGGCGAGGACCTCTGGCGGTCGTTCCGCGAGCTGAAGACCGCCTTCGACCCGGACTGGCTGTTGAACCCCGGCCAGGTCTGCGGCGACGTCGACATGACCGAGCATCTCCGGTTCGACGCCGACTACGACTTCGAGGCCGGCTTCGACTCCGCCCTCGAGTGGACCAACGAGAACGGGATGCAGGGAATGGTCGAGCTCTGTCACGGCTGCGGCGGCTGTCGCGGCCCCCAGGAGACGACCGGCGGCGTGATGTGTCCGACCTATCGGGCGGCCGAGGAGGAGATCCAGGCGACCCGCGGCCGGGCGAACATGCTGCGGCAGGCGATGTCCGGCGACCTCCCCGATGACCCGACCGACGACGAGTTCGCGACCGAGGTTCTCGACCTGTGTATCGGCTGTAAGGGCTGCTCGAAGGACTGCCCGAGCGAGGTCGATATGGCCAAGCTGAAAGCCGAGGTGACCCACGCGCGCCATCAGGAGCACGGCTCGAGCCTTCGGGACCGACTGTTCGCGAGCATCGAGTCGCTCGCGCCGCTCGGGTCGACGCTCGCGCCGATCGCGAACGCGCTCCCGAAGCTACCGGGCGCCGGCTGGGCGATGGAGAAGACGGTGGGGATCGCCGCCGAGCGCGACCTCCCGCAGTTCCGGTCGGAGAGCCTGATCGACTGGTTCGAGGCCCGCGGCGGCGCCGCGGTTCCCCCCGAGGAGGCCGCCCACCGCGTCCTCCTGCTGCCCGACGTCTACACCACCTACATGCACCCCGCGGCCGGCAAGGCGGCGATCCGGGTGCTCGAGGCCGCCGACTGCCACGTCGCGATCCCGGACGTCGACGGGAGCGGGCGGCCGGCCTACTCGAAGGGATTCATCGACCGCGCGCGCGAGACCGCCCGCGGAACGGTCGCGGAGGTCGCCCCGAAAGTGGCCGAGGGCTGGCACGTCGTGAGCGTCGAGCCCTCCGACGCCGTGATGCTCCAGTCGGACTATCTCGACATCCTCGGCAGCGACGACGAGGACGTCGTCCGCGTCGCCGAGAACGCCTACGGCGTCTGCGAGTTCATCGACGCCCACCGGCTCGACGCGGACCTCGCGTTCGACGCGCCCGCCGAGTCGCTGGCGTATCACGGCCACTGTCACCAGAAATCGACGACGAAGGACCACCACGCCGTCGG
Source organism: Halopenitus persicus (assembly GCF_900107205.1). Taxonomy (GTDB): domain Archaea; phylum Halobacteriota; class Halobacteria; order Halobacteriales; family Haloferacaceae; genus Halopenitus; species Halopenitus persicus. The sequence continues at coordinate 362,392 of NZ_FNPC01000003.1, forward strand.
CGTGCTCCGGCGGGCCGGCTACGCGGTCGACCCCCTCGATTCGACCTGCTGCGGGATGGCCGGCTCGTTCGGCTACGAGGCCGAGCACCTCTCGATGAGCGAGTCGATCGGCGCCATCCTGGCAGATCAGGTCGACGGCAGCAGCGGCGAGACCGTGGTCGCGCCCGGCGCCTCCTGTCGGTCGCAGCTCGACCACCTCGACGTCGAGACCGACGGCGAGCCGCCGCACCCGATCGAGAAGGTCGCCGCGGCGCTTGCGTAGGGCGACACGCGAGGGTGGCGTCGCCGCGTCGTCGATCGGGACCGTATTTATAAGGGAGGCGACTCCCGACGCCGAAGTTCACCGCCGAAGCGTCCGATACCGCGCCCGATCACGCCGGCGTTCGAGCAAACGCGTGATCCCCTTTCCGGGACCGCCCTCGATCGGCCACCCCCGTGTTCGCCAGGCGGGCGGCTCCGGCGACACGGAGGGACACGAGCTCGAACACTCGCGGGCGGTCGGACACCGACCCTTCGCGGCGCAGTGGGGAAGCATCGCCTCGCCCGTGTGGGCCAGGCGGAAGTGGCGACAGTCGGGTCGCATCGTGTCGTGGAACGAGCGCCAGCCCCTGCCGTAGACGCGCTCGGCCAGAACGAGCCGGCGGGTTTCGCGGTCCGGACCGGTCGCGGCGGCGGTCCGGAGATCGCTCGGGAGCCACGCGACCGTCCCCGACTCGGGGTCCACGCCCGTCTCGAAGTCGGTCAGGACGATGCCGGCCTCGATCGGGATCTCGCGTCTGAGGGCCGGTTCGAGCCGCGAGTCGGTCGCCTCGGTCGCGAGCCAGGTCTCGTCGAGGAGCCCGGCGTCGACGTCGTACTCGAGCTGGTCGGCAAGCGCCGCGGCGGCGCTCGCGTCGAGGTCCGGCTTGTTCTCGATCGCGACGATCCGGCGGACCCAGTCGGGATACGACCGCGTGCGTCGGATCTCGATCCGGCCGCCCGCGTCCGCGCTCGTACGCTCGTCGATCAGCCCGCGGTCGGCAGCCCGGTGGACCGCCTCGCGAACGTATCGCCAGGGATAGTCCGGTTCGGGAAGCGCGTCGCGGTACCACTCCCAGTCGGCCGGCGCTTCGCGGACGATCCCGAGCAGCTCGCGGTCGATCTCCCGATCGCCGAAGGCCCGGCGCCGGCGGAGGCCGTCGGGGTCCACCTCGACGACGACGGTGTCCCACCGGCGCCGACGTGTGCCCACCTGGCGGCCGACGATCGCGGGCGTCGGGTCGCCGTCGGGACGCCAGGCCAGCTCGGCCCACCGGCAGACGAGCAGCTCGTAGCCGAACTCGGCGTCTGGAACCACGCTTCGGCGTGGGGCGCGCTCGTACAAAACGGTACGGCCGTGGGGCAGTCTCCCGGACCGGTGTTCATCGTCAATAGCGAGGACGACGTGCTCTCGACCATTAGTAATGATATCTCCGTAATACATTTGAGGTATTACTCCGTAGTCGTGTGTGAGAACGATGCCACGCGTCACGACCAAGGGCCAAGTCACGATTCCGAAGGAGATCCGGGAGGCGCTCGGGATCGAACCCGGGGATGCGGTCGAATTCGAGCGGACCGAATCCGGCTACGAGCTGCGAAAGGAGGAACCCACGACGGCGGACGGTGACGATCCCTTCGAGAAATACCGCGGGAGCGCGGCCGTCGAGGAAACGATGCCCGAGCGAATGCGACGGCTCAGAGGCGAGTATCCACGTGACGTGGGGGAGGAGACGGAGGATGACGGCGATTCGGGGGCCGAGGCGTGACGACGGCGGTCGATACGAACGCGCTTCTCGCACTTCTATATGAAGATACGCACGCGGATGCGAGTGAAGCTGCCCTCCGGCGCGCCTATCAGCAGGGACGAGTCGTCACCACGCCGATCGTCTACGCCGAGCTCTCGGCGGACGGTCACTTCGACACGGCTGGCGAACGGGATTCGTTTCTGGAGGATCTCAGCATCCAGCTCGTTGAGCCGTCACGGACCGCTCTCTTCGAGGCCGGGGAGAGTTTCCGGCGATACACGGATCGACGGCCGGATACGCTTCAGTGTCCCTCCTGTGGGACGAAACAGGCGGTACGATGCGAAGCCTGTGATGGGGAGCTCTCTCATCGACGGCATATCGCGGCCGATTTCCTCATCGGCGGACACGCGACCGCCGACGCCGATGCACTCGTCAGTTTTGACGGTGGATTCTACAGGACGTACTTCCCATCGCTGTCCATCCGTCCAGATCTTTGAGACACGGTAGGGGACGGAGTAGGGGGAGCGACACGACTCGCCCCGTGGTGGCGTGACACGACTCGCCCCGTGGCGGCGTGACACGACTCGCCCCGTGGCGGCGTGACTCGGGTGATTCACCCAACGGCTCAAGCGCGGGGAGTCTCCTTGCTCTTTATAACCTTGGCACGAGGAGTACCGCGCGAACACGAATGGCGAAGCCCGTGTTGAAGTGGGCCGGCGGGAAACGGCAGCTCCTCGAGGCGATCTACCGACGGTTCCCGACCGACTACGACCGGTATCACGAGCCCTTCCTCGGCGGCGGCGCGGTCTTCTTCGACCTCGAGCCCGCGGACGCGACGATCAACGACACGAACCCGCGGCTCGTCAACTTCTACGAGCAGGTCCGGGACGCGCCGGCGGCGCTGATCGACCGCCTCGAGTCGTTCGACGACCCGGAGGCCGACCCCGACCCCGACCTGGCGTTCGCCGAGGAGACGCCGCGAGGGTCGACCGTCGACGCCTACTACTACCAGCAGCGCGCCCGGTTCAACAGGCGCCCCTATGGAGAGTCGTTCGACGAGCTCGAGGAGGCCGCGCTGTTGGCCTACCTCAACCGAACCTGCTACAACGGGCTCTACCGCGAGAACGCGGACGGCGGGTTCAACGTCCCCATCGGCCGGTACGCCGACCCCGACTGGGTGCAGGCCGACCGGATCCGCGAGGCCAGCCGCGTGCTACAGGGGGCGACGATCCACAACCGCGACTTCGAGTACGTCCGGGAGGCCGCGGCACCGGGCGATCTGGTCTACGTCGATCCGCCCTACGAGCCGATGAGCCCGACCGCGAACTTCACCGACTACAGCGCGGACGGGTTCGACCGCGAGGACCAGGAGCGGTTGATCGACCTCGTCACGGAGCTGGCCGACGCCGGGGTCTCGGTCGTCGTCTCCAACAGCGGCGTGACCGCCGACCGCTACCTCGAGGCGGGGCTCGACGTCGACCTCGAGGGCGCGACGCGGGCGATAAACAGCGACGCGAGCAACCGGGACGAGGTCGACGAGATCATCGCGACGACCGTGCCCGACGAGCGGCGGCGCGGTGCGACCCAGACCGGGCTGGGCGAGTTCTCGGAGTGACCGGAGCGACGGTCCCGTCGCCGCGTCACTCCTCGGACGTCGACTCACCGTCGCGAGCTGCCGGCCCGGACCCACCGTCGGCCGGCAGCTCCTCCCTCGGCGTTTCGACGTCGACCCCGGTGAACTCGAACCGCGCGCCGCCGGAGTCGGCGTCGACGACCCGGACGTTCCAGCCGTGTGCCGTCGCGATCTCCCGGACGATCGAGAGGCCGAATCCGGTTCCGTCGTCCGCCGTCGAATGCCCGGCTTCGAAGACGTGGTCACGTTCGGTTTCGGGGATCCCGGGGCCGTCGTCGGCGACGTAGAAGCCGTCGCCGTCCGGCAGCACTCCGACCGTGATGGTCACGTCCCGGCCGCCGTGTTCGACCGCGTTGCGAAAGAGGTTCTCCAGCAGCTGCGTGACCCGACTCCGGTCCGCACGGACGACCGCATCGGTCCGGACCGACAGGTCGGCGGCGGCCGTCTCGACGGTGGCCCAGCAGTCCCGACAGCAGTCGGCGAGCGCGACGGACTCGGTCCCGGTGATCGCCTCGCCCTGCCGCGCGAGCGTCAGGAGGTCCGTGATGAGCGCGTCCATCCGGTCGAGCGAGCGCTCGATCGCCGCCAGGTGGTTCCGCCGATCGTCGTCCTCCCGCCGATCGTCGCCCGTGTCGCCGTCCGCCTCGTCCGCGGTCGCGTCGGATTCGTCAGCCTCCATCGCGAGGTCGAGCCGGCCGATCGCGACGTTGAGGGGGTTCCGGAGGTCGTGGCTCACGATGCTCGCGAAGCGTTCGAGCCGCTCGTTGCGGTCGCGAAGCTCCGCGGTCGACCGACGGCGCTCCAGCTCGTAGCTCGTCCACTTCGTCAGCAGCCGCACCATCGACCGCTCGGTCTCCGAGAAGGGGCGGTCCCGCGCGTTCGTCGCGGCGAAACAGAGCGTCCCGTACAGCTCGCCGTCGACGATGACCTTCCCGCCGACGTACGACCCAAGGTCGAAGCGCTCGTAGGCCGGGTCCCCCTCCCACCCGGACGCGACCGCGTCGCGGATGGCGAGGAGGTCCGGCGTCTCGATCGTCTTCCGGCAGTACGCCTCCGAGAGCGGACACGACTCGCCCGGCTGCAGCTCCGGATGGGTCCCGTGAGCACGGACGACCGTCTGTCGCCGATCGTCGGGCGGGGGGCCCGCAACCACGTCATCGACGTCCACGGTTGCATCGTCGGCGGCCACGATCGTTTCGTCGGTCGTCGCGACCGGTCCGTCGGCGTCAGCCACCGTCTCGTCGGCCTCCGCAGCCGCGTCCGCGTCGCCCAGGGCCGAGGCGCTTTCGGCGGCGTCGATCCGCGTCAGGAATCCGTACGGAAGGTCGAGTTCCGCACAGCCGATCGCGAGCAGGCGGTCGATCTTCTCCTCGAAGCTGGAGTCGGGATCGGTGGTCACGTCGTAGAGGCCCTGCAGGAACTCCGAGAGCGTCTCCAGCTCCCGCTCGCGCCGCTTCCGGTCGGTGATGTCGGTGATCGCGCCCGGGAACCGCGTCGGGGTGCCGTCCGCGTCGCACTCGACGTGCCCGCGGGCCACGACCCACCGGATCTCGCCGTCGGCGTTCCGAACGCGGTACTCCGCCTCGAACGGGCCGCAGTCGTTCAGCGCCTCCTCGACCGCGTGCTCGAGGGCCGGCCGGTCGTTCTCGTGGACCGCCTCGAGGAACCGCTCGATCGGCACGCCCGCGGCGGCTGCCTCGGGATCGATCCCGAAGAGGTCAGCGAACGCCGCTCCAGCGACGATCTCGTTCGATTCGACGTCCCACTCCCAGGTTCCCACGGCGCCCGCCTCGATGGCGGCCTCCAACTGCGCCGTCGCCCGCCGGAGTTCCGTCTCGCGTTCGTGTTGGTCGGTGACGTCCTGGATGTAGCCGCGTATCGTGCCCTCGTCGTCGACGACCTCGCCGCGCGTTCTGACCCACCGGATCTCGCCGTCGGCGTCGATCAGACGGGCGCGGAGGTCGTAGCCGTCACCGGCCTCGAGCGCCGTCTCGACGGCCGACCGAACCGTCTCACGGTCCGCCGGGTGGAAGAACTCGATCGCCTCCTCGAGCGTCGGTTCGAAGTCGTCCTCGACGCCGTGGATCCGGCGCGTCCCCGCCGTCCAGACGACCGTTCCGTCGGCGCCGACCTCCCAGGCCCCGAGGTCGCCGAGGCGCTCGGCCTCGGTGAAGAAGTCACGGACCCGTTCGAGGGACTGCTCGCGCTCCTTTCGGTCGGTGACGTCGCGGGCGATCCCGACGGCTCGCCGCCGGCCGCTCTCCGGGTCCGGCTCGGCGTAGACGTCGCTCCCGATCCAGCGAACCTCCCCGTCGACGCGGATCCGGTACTCGATCGAGTCCTCGTCGATCTCCCCGGAGAGGATCCGCCGGACCGACCGCTCGAAGGCGTCGACGTCCGTCGGGTGGACGACGTGCTCCCGGAACGACTCCCAGGTCGGGATCGTCGCGTCGGCGACTCCGAAGAGGTGCTCGAGGTCGCCGACGTGGGTGACCGCGCCCGAGTCGGCGTCGATCTCGAAGAGCACCGAATCGGTCCGCTCCAATGCGAGCTCGAGTCGGTCGTCCGACGGCATCATAGATGGCCGGTCATACGGATCGTTTCGGCGGTAGTCCTAATAAGTATATGAGTGTTGATCACATCATCGGTGCGCGACTTCACGGTTCCTTTCCGATCGCCTCTCACGGTCCCGACCTGGCCGTCCCTCACGGTTCCTTTCCCACCGTTTCTCACGACCGCTTTCCGGCCCGGATCACGCTGCCGGAACGCCTAAGTCGATGTCACCGTACCGTCACGTATGGCCCTCCACGCCCTGCAGAACGTCGACGACGCCCTCGAGGCGACTCGATCGTTTCTGTTCCCCCCACGTCTCGGTCGCTGGCTGAAGCTCGCCCTCATCGCGTTCTTCGTCGGCGGCGGATCCGGACTCCCGACCGCACAGTTCAACGCCGGAAGCAGCATCCCCGGACCGTCGGATCCGCCGTCATCGGCGCCGCCCGGGGACCTCCCGACGTCGATCCCCGATGACGTGCTCCCGTTGCTCGTCGCTGGGGCCATCCTCGTGGTCCTGGTCTGGATCGTGCTCGGCGTCATCGGGGCGACGATGGAGTTCGTCCTGATCGAGTCGCTCCGGCAGCGACGCGTCGCGCTTCGGGAGTATATCGGCGACCGCTGGCGACAGGGACTCCGTCTGTTCGGGTTCCGGGTCCTGATCGGGCTTCCGATCGCGGCGCTGTTCATCGGCTGGGTCGGGCTGTTCATCGCCTCCCTGGCCGGCGTCATCGACCCGGTGATCGCCTTCCCGACGTTCCTGGTCGGACTGGCCGCTCTGATCCTCCTCGGGATCCTGTTCGCGATCGTTGACACGCTCACCACCGTCTTCGTCGTCCCGATCATGATCGCCGACGACGGCGGCGTGCTCGCCGCCTGGCGCCGGCTGTGGGCGTCGATCCGGGTCGCCTGGAAGCAGTACCTCGCGTACCTCCTGGTGGCCGGCCTCCTGGGGATCGCGGCCGGCCTGCTCGGCTCGATCGTCACCGGCGTGGTGGCGATCGGACTGCTCCTCCCGGTGGCCGTGCTCGCGGCGGTCGTCTACGCCACCGTCACGTTCGCCTCCACGATCGGCACGGTCATCCTGGCCCTCCTCGTCGTCGTGTTCCTCGCGGCGGTGTTCGTGGTCTGGCTGCTCGTGCAGGCCGCCGTCGTGACGTATCTCCGGTATTACGCGCTGTTGGTGCTCGGCGACGTCGAGCCGTCGCTGGACCTCATCCCCGACCAGCGCGCCGCGATCCGCACGTAGTCGGCTAGGGGCGGTCGTTCGGATCCCCTCGAGCGGATCGCCGCCCATCTCGCCCGAAACGACTGCGGGGACGACCGCCGAGTACTGTCCGGTGAACCGAAACCGGGTTCCCGGCCGAAGGACGTCTCCCGGAACGATCGTCACGTTCGCTGGCCCGAATCGGCATCGATCGGGCCGGCGGTGCGGTGCAGCGAATTCGCCGAATCCGAATCTTCCTCCACCCGGGGAGCTTTTTTGTAGCCGAGAGAGCATACTGACGTATGGATCGGCGGCGATTTCTCGCTGCGGTAACGGGCACGTTCGGCGGTCTCGCAGGGTGTACTGCCCCCTCGTCGAGGACGACCACGACCGCCGACCGGACGTCCACGGATACCGGAACGACGGCCGCACCCGCCCTCCCCTCGACCGTGGGGCTCGACACGGTTGCGAGCGGTTTGCGCGTGCCGCTGGATATGGCCATCGTCCCGAACGCCGCCCTCCAGTACGTTGCCGAGCAGCGCGGGCTGATCCGCGTTCTGGAAAACGGCGACCTTCGGTCCGAGCCGTTGCTGGACTTGCGCGAGACGGTCGTGACCGGCTACGAGATGGGCCTTCTCGGCATCGCACTCCACCCGGAGTTCGAGACCGATCGCCGGCTGTTCGTACGCTACTCGGCCCCGCCACGGGAGGGGACGCCGTCGGAATACAGCCACACCTTCGTCCTCGCCGAGGTCCGGGTTACGGAGGACGGGCGCGGCGTCCGACCCGGTTCCGAACGAACCGTCCTCACCATCCCCGAACCGCAAGCGAACCACAACGCTGGCTCCATCGTCTTCGGTCCGGACGGATACCTCTACGTCGGGGTCGGCGACGGTGGCGCAGGTGGGGACCGGGGACGCGGCCACGTCGCCGACTGGTACGACGCGGTTCCGGGCGGCAACGGTCAGGACGTGGCCGCCAATCTTCTCGGAAGCATTCTCCGGATCGACGTTGACGGCAGCCGAGGCGAGCAGGCCTACGCGATCCCGAACGATAACCCGTTGGTCGGGGAGCCGGGGCTTGACGAGCACTTCGCGTGGGGATTCCGGAACCCGTGGCGGCTCGCCGTCGACGGTGCTGACCTCTACGCGGGGGACGTAGGTCAGAGCCGGTTTGAGGAGATCGATCGGGTCCGGAAGGGCGGTAATTACGGGTGGAACGTGAGGGAGGGGACCCACTGCTACGAGGCGGACGGCTGTCCCGACGCCACGCCGCCGAGCGTCAGGGGTGGCGAACCGCTCCTGTCGCCGGTCGTCGAGTATCCCCACGAAGGGGGCGCCGTGAGCGGCGTCTCGGTCATCACGGGCAACGTCTACCGCGGCCAAGCGCTGCCCGGACTTCGTGGGCGGTTCGTGTTCGGCGACCTCCGCGCGACGGGGCGACTGTTCGTCGCAACGCCCCGAAGCGAGGGGTTGTGGCCGGTCCAGCCGCTTCCCGTCGCGGACGACGATGCCGGGAAGCTGAGCCGAATCTTCTCGTTCCAGCGTCACGGCGGCGAGATGTACGTCCTGGGCAGCGGTGACGGCGGCGGCGGCGTGCATCGCCTCCGGCCAGCCACCTAGCCTTTGCCCTCCGCTCCGTGCTTCAGGGCGGGGCGGATGTCAGTACCGTTCCTGTACCCGTGGGGCCCGCACGTATCGGGACGTCATTGGTTTTCGAGAGCATCGAGGATGCATGCGGCGGCGATCACCGCTTCTTTCGGGACGTTGCTGGCATCGTCGATGCTGACCGTGTACGTGTCCCGCAGCGAGAACTGTCCCTCGATGTCGCCGACATGGTTGCCATCGGCGTCGCGGATCTCGTACTTGTTCGGGGCGAGATTCGCGATGGAGACGAGGTGTCGAAGTGCGGAGAGGAGCTTGTTTTTCGACCGAATGGTCGCCAGCGGTTCCCCGGTCTCGGGGTCTCGAATCGTCCAGTTTTCAACGAACAGCGAGAACTCCTCGTCGAGGACGACGATCTCCTCACCGGTGCCCGCGTCCGTGATGGCGTAGTTACCCGCGACGTCCATGATGCCGCCGGCTTTCACGGTGAACGCATCCTCGTCGGTGCCGGTAACGAACGGGAACTCCTCCTTCATTTTGAACATTTTCTGCTTTCCACGCAGGACGACGTCGCCGGCACTGTCCCGGACGACGTACTTGTTCCGGATCGCGGATTGTTTGACCTCGTACCGATCGTCATCCAGATCGACCGTGGAAATGTCGTAGGAGGAGGTGGTCGAGTCGAACGCGGAGGGCTCGGACATAGGTGACTGTGCCCCACGTTCCAACAAAAACCTTCGGCTCAGGACGATTTCACTCACTTCGTTCGAGAACTGCGCCGGCCGGGAGTCCCGTGAGCGAAGCGAACGGGACGTCGACCGGCGTACGACTGACCGACGGGAAGGAGTGCGCCGGCCGGGATTTGAACCGAAGGAAGACGGTCCTGCTCGCTCGCTTCGCTCGCTGTGCGGGCTGCGACTTCCAGGATTCAAATCCCTCTCGGCGATTTCTCTCACTTCGTTCGAGAAATGCGCCGGCCGGGATTTGAACCCGGGTCGTTGGCTTGGAAGGCCAAAGTCATACCAGCTAGACCACCGGCGCTCGTCTAGGCGCAATCGCCGGTGGAATAAGGACCTTACTCTTTCGGGGCGTCCCCGTCCGACGGCCGCACCGTCACGTAACAGTTCCCGCTGGAGACCTCGAACGACTCGACCGAGAGGTCGCTCGCCGCGAGGTCGGCCCGGAAGCCGTCCGGCGTATAAATGTGGTAAAAGCGCGGCACCGTCTCGCCGCCGGGGAGCGTCCAGTCGACGGTCGTGTCGAACCCGATCGGGGTTCCGTCCGCGCCCGTGACGGCCCGGACGTCCGCGTCGGCGACCGGATCGACGTCGGCGAAGCGGTCGTGGGCCGTGCTCCAGGTGCTCACGAGCGCGATACCCTCGGGGGCGAGAACGCGCGCGAGCTCGTTCAGGCTCCGGACGCGCCGGCGGCGGGGTCGCAGGTGGTGGACCGTCGCCACGTAGACCCCGAGATCCGCGGCGTCGGTCGCGACCGGGAGCGTCGCGGCGTCGCCCTGCAGGAACGACGCGTCGACCCCGCGATCCGCGGCGCGCGTGCGAGCCTCGGCGAGCAGACCCCGGCTCGCGTCCACGCCGACGGCCGCGTCGGCGCGGTCGGCGAGGAGTTCGGTATGGCGACCGTTTCCACACCCCACGTCGATCGCCCGGACCGCGGTTCGGTTCGCGAGGAACGACTCGACCTCCGGCCAGGCGTACTCGCGCGTCTTCGAGAAGTGGGCCGCGATCCGGTCGTAGGTCGCGATCGGGTCGTGATCGCGGCCCACGGACGCCTCGGATCGATCGGACCCCTCGGTGGTCGTCTCCCCATCGGTCGTCTCACCACCGGTTGCCTCGTCGTCCGTCGGCCCGTCAGACATCATCTCGCCGTCCATCGCGATCACGTCCGAACCGATCGGTCATACCGACGCTCCGGTCGGTGATCCCAAATTCCCTCCGGAACGCGTGTGCGGCGTGCGGGCGGTCACCGCTTGCCGTCACGATCCGATGACGGCCCGCAGCGCGTTCAGGTACGCCGAGGGCGCACGCCGCCGTGCGCCGGCGAGCGCGTCCGCGAGCACGTCCGCGGCCCGCTCGTGCACGCCAGCGCCGTGCCCGACGAGGACTCGGTCCGGATCCAGTCCCGCGAGGGGTCGCCGCGGCGGGAACGGGCGCAACGCCGGATGAACGCCGAGGCGCTCGCCGTCGGCGAGGAAGAGGTCGTTCGTGCCGACCGCCTCGGGAACGATCAGGGTCGATCCGTCGAAGAGGGCGACCTCCTGCCAGGGCGGGAGCGAGGAGTCCCTCACGCGGATCGCCTCGAAGCCGGTGTCGGCCAGGCGGGACCCGAACCGCTCGACAGGCGCGTCGAGTTCGTCCTCGACGCCGGTCATCCACTCGGGGATCCAGACGGCGACGTCGTGGCGCGTCGCGACCGCGGCGGCGTCGCGTTTGTGCCGGTCGAGACAGCACGCCACGCCCGCGACCGTGCCGAGGTCCGCAAGGAGGGCATCCAGTCGATCCGCGCCGTCCTCGCCCGGCGGATCGACCGGATCGACTACCCAGACGTCCGGGCGGTCCTCGTTCCCGCCGTCTTCCATCTCGTTCGGAACCGTGACCGCGTGGCTCGCGCGTTGCATCGGCTCGTCCGGGTACGCGATCCACCCGAGCCCGTCGGCGAAGCGGTCGATCACGTGGAGCTCGTCGGTCCCGTCGGTCCCGTCGGAGCCGGACTCGGCGTCGCTCATTGGGCCCGCTACGGCTCCGAGGCGCTTAAAAGTCGGTTCGAGCGTCGCGTTCGAACGGAACCGAACCGCGCGGCTACTCCAGATACACGATCTGCCAGCCGGTGACGCCCATCACGATCAGGACGAGCGGCGAGAGGAAGCCGAAGAAGTAGAACGGGGCGTATTCCAGCGTGGAGACGCCGAGCGTGCCCGCCATAAACAGGCCGCCGCTGCTCCAGGGGATCAGCGCGCTCGTCGTGGTCCCCGATGCCTCGATCGCGCGCGAGAGGTTCGTCGTCTGCAGGCCCTGCTCGGCGTAGAGGTTCTCGAGGGTCATCCCGGGCACGACGATGCTCACGTACTGTTCGGCCGCCAACGCGTTCATCGAGATCGCCGAGAGGGCCGTGACGCCGGTCAGGCTCCCGACGCCGCGAACGAGCCGGCCCAAATGGTGCGCCAGGACCGCGAGGACGCCGGCCCGTTCGAGCATCCCGCCGAGCGAGAGCGCCGCGATCGCGATCGTGACGATCCAGGCGCCGCCGATCAGTCCGCCGCTCGCGAGGAGCTCGTTCACGAGCTCCATCCCCGTCTCGGGGGCCGTCCCGGACTGCGCGGTGGCCCACGCCGCCCCGAAGCCGATCCCCTGCACGGCCATCGCGGTGAACACGCCCGCGAACACGCCCGTCCCGAGGGTCGGCAGCGCGGGAATCCCGTAGATCGCGAGCCCGAAGGTGACGAGGAGGGGAAGGAACACGAGCGGGGAGACGACGTACGTGCCCTCGATCGCCGTCTGGATCTCGGCGATGCGGCCGGCGGGGATGTCGCCGGACGCGCGCAGCCCCAGCGCGACGTACAGCAGGAACGACAGGCCGAACGCGGCGAGCGTGCCGGCCCGCATCGCGTTGATGTGGTCGTAGAGATCCGTGTTGGTGACGGCGGCGGCGAGGTTCGTCGTGTCCGACAGCGGCGACTGCTTGTCGCCGGTGTAGGCCCCCGTGAGGATCGCGCCCGCGGTCATCGGTGCGGGGATGCCGAGCCCGGACCCGATCCCGATGAGCGCGACGCCGAGCGTGCCGGCGGTCGTCCACGAGGAGCCGACGGCGAAGGAGACGACCGCGGCGAGGGCGGCCGAGACCGGGAGGAAGATCGTCGGCGTGAACAGGTCCAGTCCGTAGTACATCAGGCTCGGGATCGTCCCGGCCTGGATCCAGGAGGCGATGAGCGCGTAGACGGTGAACATGATGAGGATCACCTTCATCCCCATCAGCAGGCTGCTCGAGACGCCCTCGTACAGGTCGGCCCACGACAGCCCGAGGTGGTAGCGGGCGAACAGGCCGGTGAAGGCGATCCCCCAGAACAGCGGGAACTGCGGGTCGAGTTCGAACGCGACGATGCCGACGCTGAGAAAGAGGATCATCCCGGCGATCGGGACCAGCGCCGCCGCGAGCGACGGACGCTCGTCCGGGGCGAGATCCTCGTAGAGGCGGGGCTCGAAGTCTACCATCGGTTCACGTCGTCGTCAGCGCGCTCCGGTACAACTACCTTTTCAGTCGCGCCCGGTTCGCGAGGGAGTCACATCCGCGATGTTCGGTCGGTCGACCGCGCTACTCGTTCAGGCGGTCGGAATCGATCGCGACGTCGGGCGGGGTCACGACGAGGAAGCCGCGGAAGTGCATCAGCTCCCCGCCCATATCCCGGATCTCGCGGGCGAAGCCGGCTGCGAGCTCGTTCAGATCGCCCTCGATCGACAGCACCAGCGTGTTGCCGTATTCGACGTGGCGAACCCACTCGTCGGGGTCCGTGGAGCCGTCGAGCACCCCGAGGACCACGTCGCCGCGCGCGTCGATCTCCTCGAGCTGGTCCTCCGCGTGCCTGAGGTCGAGATCCCAATCGCTCATACTCGGAGGTCCACGCGTGACTTAAAAAGGATTCCCCCATCGCGGCGGCCGGCGCGGGGCGTGCGCTCGTTCCGGGCGAACGTGTTCGTCGAACGATCACCTAATATTTAAATATCGTTCCGTATCAGCGATCTTCTACGCGGATCACGAGCCGGAGACGAACGTTATTCGAGCCATCTGTGCTCAGTCGGTCGATTTCTCGAAACCCGACGTGTTCCCGTGTGGTGGTCGTCCGACGGGATTCGCCGCCGTCGCGAAAACCTTTAATAGGGTGACGGCCTCAAGTCGAAACGCGATGACACAACATACGGAGGCTTCGTCGGACACCCCGGCGGATCGAGTTCTTCCAGGGCACGATAGCTTCTAACATCGACATCGGTCCTGTCCGAATTTTCGATACGACGTTACGAGACGGCGAACAGTCACCACGCACGTCCTTCAGTTACGACGAGAAACGACGCATAGCGTCCACGCTGGACGCGATGGGAACCCACGTCATCGAGGCGGGATTCCCGGTCAACTCCGAGGCGGAGTTCGAGGCCGTCAGCGACATCGCGGCCGCGACCGACGCCACGGTCTGCGGGCTGGCCCGCGTCGTCGACAAGGACGTGGAGGCAGCGATCGACTCGGGCGCGGAGATGGTTCACGTCTTCGTCTCCACAAGCGACGTCCAGCTCGAGGATTCGATGCACGCGACCCGCGAGGACGCGGTCGAGCGCGCCGTCGACAGCGTTCGTCGCGTGAAGGAGGCGGGCGTGGAGTGCATGTTCTCGCCGATGGACGCCACGCGGACCGATCCCGAGTTCCTGATGGAGATCGTCGAGGCGGTCTCGGCGGCCGACGTCGACTGGATCAACATCCCGGACACCTGCGGGGTCGGCACGCCGACCGCGTTCGGGAAGACGGTCGAGGCGGTCGTCGAGGCCACCGACGCGCGCGTCGACGTCCACACCCACGACGACTTCGGGCTGGCGACGGCCAACGCGCTGGCCGGCTTCGAGAACGGCGCCCACCAGGCGCAGGTCTCGGTCAACGGCATCGGTGAGCGCGCCGGCAACGCCGCCTACGAGGAGGTCGTGATGGCCGCCGAGTCGGTCTACGGCGTCGACACCGGGATCGACACGACGAAGATCATCGACCTCTCCCGGATCGTCGAGGACGCCTCGGACATCCCGGTCCCGGCGAACAAACCCGTGGTCGGACGGAACGCGTTCTCCCACGAGTCCGGAATCCACGCGGCCGGCGTGATGGAGAACGCCGACACCTTCGAACCCGGCGTGATGACCCCGGAGATGGTCGGAGCCGAACGCGAGTTCGTGCTCGGGAAGCACACCGGAACCCACGCGGTGCGGAAACACCTGACCGAGGCCGGCTTCGCCCCGACGGACGCGGAGGTCCGCGCGGTCACGAAGCGGGTCAAAAAGCAGGGCGCGAACAAGCGGCGCGTCACGGCCGGCGACGTCGAGCGGTTCGCGGAGGAGGAAGGGATCGAACGGCGCGAGGAGGTCACGGTCTGATGGCCCCCGCCGTGTCGGCGTTCGCCCGCGAGCGACAGCCTCGCTCGAACCGCCATCGAGACAGATTTATGGTGGTTCGGCGACATCGCTCAGGTGATGCGCCGACACGGCACCCGGTCACCGCGGCGTCGCGACGCGGCTATGCTCGCGAGCCGCCGGCACGGGGCGCGCGCGGCCGCGGCCGCACCGACCGCGGCCGCGACTGCGACCGCGACGACGACCGGGACTGCGACGATCGGCGTCACGACGATCGTAGGGGCATAAGCCCCGCATATCCCTCCCTTCTCCCGACCCGACGCACCGTTTCACCGACCGACGACGCCGCGTCGTCGATCGATCCCGACCACGACGCACACCAGTCCGCACGATACGACCAATGACTACCCGAGACGAACCGACCGACCACGACGAGACGGCCGACGCAACCGGATCGGCCGATGACGAGGAATCGACGCGCACAGCACCGACGGACGCGATGACGGAAACCGCCACTGGCGCGGACGCCACGACCGACGACGGCGCCGCGGAGGCTCCCGCGACCGACGGCGGCACCGCCGCCGCCGAAACCGACGCGGGGGCCGAGGAGGCGACGGAAGCGGCCGGCACGCGAACGCCGACGACCGGCGCCGAGTCGGTCATCGCCGCCCTCGAGGCGGCCGGCGCCGAGACGGCATTCGGCGTCCAGGGCGGGGCGATCATGCCCGTCTACGACGCGCTATACGCCTCCTCGGTCCATCACGTGACGATGGCCCACGAGCAGGGCGCCGCCCACGCCGCCGACGCCTACGGCGTCGTCTCCGGCGAGACCGGCGTCTGTCTGGCCACGTCCGGGCCGGGCGCGACGAACCTGGTCACCGGGATCGCCGACGCCTCGATGGACTCGGACGCGCTGCTGGCGCTGACCGGCCAGGTCCCCACGGAGCTCGTCGGCAACGACGCGTTCCAGGAGACCGACACCATCGGCGTCACGGCGCCGATCACGAAACACAACTACTTCGCGAGCGGGACCGACACGGTCGGCGACACCGTCGGCGAGGCGTTCGCCTACGCCGAGACCGGCCGGCCGGGGCCGACGCTCGTCGACCTGCCGAAGGACGTCACCCTCGGCGAGACCGACCAAACCCCGAAGCCGCCGGAGCCGCCGGCCGGGGCCGAGGTCGACCCCGAAGCGGAGCCGGACGCGGTCGAGCGCGCCGCACGCGTGATCGAGGAGTCCGAACGACCGCTGTGTCTGTTCGGCGGCGGCGTCATCAAGAGCGGCGCGAGCGACCAGGCCCGCCGGTTCGCCCGCGACCACGGCATCCCCGTGACGACCACGATGCCCGGGATCGGGTCGTTCCCCGAGGACGACCCGCTCGCGCTGTCGTGGGCGGGGATGCACGGCACCGGCTATGCGAACATGGCGATCACCCACACCGACTGCCTGATCGCGGTCGGGACGCGCTTCGACGACCGGCTGACCGGCGGGATCGAGACGTTCGCGCCGGAGGCCGAGGTCATCCACATCGACATCGACCCGGCCGAGATCTCGAAGAACGTCCACGCCGACCACCCGCTGATCGGCGACGCGGGGACGGTCCTCGAGCAGCTGCTCGCAGCGGTCGACGACGGCCCCGACGCCGAGGCGTGGCGCGAGCAGTGTGCCGACTGGAAGGAGGAGTACCCGATGACCTACGCGATGCCCGAGGACGAGCCGCTCAAGCCGCAGTTCGTCGTCGAGGCGTTCGACGAGGCGACCGGCGACGACGCGATCGTCACCACCGGCGTCGGACAACACCAGATGTGGGCCGCCCAGTTCTGGACGTACACGGAGCCCCGAACCTGGGTCTCCTCACACGGACTGGGGACGATGGGCTACGGCGTTCCCGCGGCGGTCGGCGCGCGACTGGCGGCCGACAACGCCGGCGAGACGGACCGGGACGTGGTCTGTTTCGACGGCGACGGCTCCTTTTTGATGACGATCCAGGAGCTGTCGGTCGCGGTGCGTGAGGACCTGGACATCACGTTCGCGGTCCTCAACAACGAGTACATCGGGATGGTCCGCCAGTGGCAGGACGCCTTCTTCGAGGGCCGGCACATGGCCTCGGAGTACGAGTGGATGCCCGAGTTCGACAAGCTCGCCGAGGCGTTCGGCGCGAAGGGCTGGGCCGTCTCCGAGTACGACGCCGTCGCCGACACGATCGAGGCGGCGCTCGCCTACGACGGCCCGTCGGTGATCGACTTCCGCATCGACCCCGCCGAGAACGTCTACCCGATGGTGCCCAGCGGCGGCGCGAACGGGAAGTTCGCCCTCTCGGAGGAGCAGCTATGAGCGGCGCCGACGACCCCACCCCGAACAAGCCGGATCCCGGATCGACCCACCGGGACACCCGCGGGAAGAACGCGGACCGGTCCGGAATGCCCGGCCCGGCCCCGGAGGACCGCCCCCATCCGGAGGGGCGACGCAACAGCCAGGGGATCCGCATCGACCCCGCGGTCGAGGCGGAACACCAGCCGCGGCGGGCGACGATCTCCGCGCTCGTCGAGGACGAGCCCGGCGTGCTCTCTCGCGTCTCCGGGCTCGTCTCGCGGCGGCAGTTCAACATCGAGAGCCTGACCGTCGGCCCGACCACGGTCGAGGGCCACTCCCGGATCACGATGGTGGTGGAGGAGTCCGACCCCGGCATCGACCAGATCGAGAAACAGCTGGCGAAGCTCAAACCCGTCATCTCCGTGGGCGAGCTCCACGACGACGCGGTCTCGGCCGAGCTCGTCCTGTTGAAGGTCCGGGGCGACGAGCCGGACAAGGTCCACGCGATCACGGAGATGTACGACGGGCAGACGCTCGACGCCGGGCCGCGGACGATCACGGTCCAGCTGACGGGCGACGAGCGGAAGATCGACGACGCGATCGACGCCTTCGAGCAGTTCGGCATCATCGAGATCGCCCGGACGGGCCAGACCGCCCTCTCGCGGGGCGACACGCAGACGGTGCCGGGAGAGGAGCCCGGTACCTCCGGCGAACCGACCAGCCACGCCACGGGATCCGGCGAAACGACGCAACAGCCCTATCGTGATCCGTAACGATACGGAGCGTCTCGACGGGGATCGGGCGGCGAACGAACCGACGGGGATCGGGCGACGAACGAACCGACGACGATCGTCTCGACGGCGATCGGAAGCGATGCCGATCGGTGACGATGACGGTCGATGACGACGGCGATCCGTGACGATACCGATCCGTAACGATAACGACCCACGACGACAACCATTCACATCACACAATGACGAACGACACACCATTCGACTCGAACGTATACTACGAGGACGACGCCGACGCGAGCCACATCCTCGACAAGACCGTCGCCGTGCTCGGCTACGGCTCCCAGGGCCACGCACACGCGCAGAACCTCGCCGAGAGCGGGGTCGACGTGGTCGTCGGCCTGCGTGAGGACTCCTCCTCCCGGTCCGCCGCCGAGGCGGACGGGCTCGAGGTCGAGACGCCGGCGGACGCGGTCGCGCAGGCGGACGTCGTCTCCGTGCTGGTTCCCGACACGGTCCAGCCCGACGTCTACGAGAACGCGATCGAGCCCAACCTCGACCCCGGCGACACGCTCCAGTTCGCCCACGGGTTCAACATCCACTACAACCAGATCCGCCCGCCCGAGGACGTCGACGTGACGATGGTCGCGCCGAAATCCCCGGGACACCTGGTCCGCCGGAACTACGAGAACGACGAGGGAACGCCCGGCCTGCTGGCGGTCTATCAGGACACGACGGGAACCGCCACCGACGAGGCGCTCGCGTACGCGGCCGCGATCGGCTGTGCGCGCGCCGGCGTCGTCGAGACGACGTTCCGCGAGGAGACCGAGACCGACCTCTTCGGCGAGCAGGCGGTCCTCTGTGGCGGCGTCACCTCGCTGGTGAAACAGGCCTACGAGACGCTCGTGGAGGCGGGTTACTCCCCGGAGATGGCCTACTTCGAGTGTCTCAACGAGCTGAAGCTCATCGTCGACCTGATGTACGAGGGCGGGCTCGGCGAGATGTGGGACTCCGTCTCCGACACCGCCGAGTACGGCGGACTCACCCAGGGCGACGTCGTCGTCGACGAGCACGCCCGCGAGAACATGGAGCAGGTCCTCGAGCAGGTTCAAGACGGGACCTTCGCCCGCGAGTGGATCGCGGAGAACCAGGCCGGCCGGCCGTCCTATACCCAGCTGCGCGAGGCCGAGCGCACCCACGAGATCGAGCAGGTCGGCGAGGAGCTGCGCGCGCTGTTCGCGTGGGCGGACGAGGAGACCGCGGAGGAGACGGAGGCAGTGACCACTGATGCCTGACCGGACGACCGACCGCCGACGCACGGAGGTGACCGCCGTATGAGCGAGGGCACGCTCTACGACAAGGTGTGGGACCGCCACAAGGTCACGGAGCTGCCGACCGGACAGGACCAGCTGTTCGTCGGCCTCCACCTCATCCACGAGGTGACGAGCCCGCAGGCGTTCGGTATGCTGCAGGAACGCGACCAGGAGGTCGCCTTCCCCGAGCGCACGCACGCGACGGTCGACCACATCGTCCCCACCGGCGACCGCGACCGTCCCTTCGCCGACGACGCGGCGGAGACCATGATGGCGGAGCTCGAGGAGAACGTTCGGGACGCGGGCATCGACTTCTCGGATCCCGACTCGGGGAACCAGGGGATCGTCCACGTCATCGGCCCCGAGCAGGGGCTCACCCAGCCCGGGATGACGATCGTCTGCGGCGACTCCCACACCTCGACGCACGGCGCGTTCGGCGCGCTGGCGTTCGGGATCGGGACCTCCCAGATCCGGGACGTCCTCGCGACCGGCTGCGTCGCGATGGAGAAACAGCAAGTCCGGAAGATCGAGGTCACCGGCGAGCTCGGCGATCACGTCACCGCCAAGGACGTCATCCTGACCATCATCCGCAAGCTCGGCACCGACGGCGGCGTCGGCTACGTCTACGAGTACGCCGGCGAGGCCATCGAGGACCTCGGGATGGAGGGCCGGATGTCGATCTGCAACATGTCGATCGAGGGCGGCGCGCGCGCCGGCTACGTCAACCCGGACGAGACCACCTACGAGTGGCTGCGCGAGACGGACGCCTTCGCGGACGATCCCGAGCGGTTCGCGGAGCTCAAGACCTACTGGGAGTCGATCGCCAGCGACGACGACGCCGAGTACGACGACGTCGTCACGATCGACGGCTCCGAGATCGAACCCACCGTCACGTGGGGAACGACTCCGGGACAGGGCGTCGGCGTCACCGAGCCGATCCCGGCCCCGGAGGACCTGCCGGCGGACAAGCAGGACACCGCCCGACGCGCCCAGGAACACATGGGCGTCGAGCCGGGCGAGACGATGGAGGGCTACGGGATCGACGTCGCCTTCCTCGGCTCGTGTACGAACGCCCGCCTGAAGGACCTGCGGGAGGCGGCCGCGTTCGTCGCGGGCCGCGAGGTCGACGAGGACGTCCGCGCGATGGTCGTTCCCGGCAGCCAGCGCGTCCAGCGGGCCGCCGAGGCCGAGGGCCTCGACGAGGTCTTCACCGAGGCCGGCTTCGAGTGGCGCGAGCCGGGCTGTTCGATGTGTCTCGGGATGAACGACGACCAGCTGCAGGGCGACGAGGCCAGCGCCTCCTCCTCGAACAGAAACTTCGTCGGCCGGCAGGGGTCGAAGGACGGCCGGACGGTCCTGATGAGCCCGACGATGGTCGCGGCGGCGGCGGTGACCGGTGAGGTCACCGACGTCCGCGAGATGGAGGAGGTGGTGTCGGTATGAGCGACGCCGACGGCGAGATCGACCACGAGAGCTTCGCCGACGGCGAGGCGCCCGCCGAGAAGGTGACCGAGGTGTCCGGGACCGGCATTCCGGTCCGGGGCAACGACGTCGACACCGACCAGATCATCCCGGCGCGGTTCATGAAGGTCGTCACCTTCGACGGGTTGGGCCAGTTCGCCTTCTTCGACCAGCGGTTCGACGACGAGGACAACGAGAAGGACCACCCCTTCAACGAACAGCGGTATCAGGGCGCGAACGTGCTGGTCGTCAACGCCAACTTCGGCTGCGGCTCCTCGCGCGAGCACGCCCCGCAGGCGCTGATGCGCTGGGGGATCGACGCGATCGTCGGCGAGTCGTTCGCGGAGATCTTCGCGGGCAACTGCCTCGCGCTCGGCATCCCGACGGTCACCGCCGACCGGGAGTCGATCGAGGCGCTTCAGGACTACGTGGAGGCGAATCCCGACGCGGAGCTCCACGTCGACGTCGAGGACGAACGCGTCGCGTACGACGACGAGACGATCGACGCGACCGTCAACGACGCCCAGCGGAAGGCGCTCGTCGAGGGCGTCTGGGACACGACGGCGCTGATGGGCGCGAACGCGAACGCGGTCCGCGAGACCGCGCGGTCGCTGCCGTACGTACCCGAGGAAGATATTCCCGCGACCGACGGGGGCCGCGACGTCGCGGGGGACGACTGAATGAGCGAGGAGATCGCCGTCATCGAGGGCGACGGGATCGGGCAGGAGGTGATCCCCGCGGCCGTCGAGGTGCTCGACGCGATCGCCGAGACCGACGCGTCGGTCGGCCCCTTCGAGTACGTCGCGGCCGACGCCGGCGACGCCGTCGCGGCGGAGACCGGCGAGGCGCTCCCCGACGAGACCTACGAGCTGGCCGCGAACGCGGACGCGACGCTGTTCGGCGCGGCCGGCGAGACCGCGGCGGACGTCATCCTCCCGCTCCGGGAGGCCGTCGGGTCGTTCGTGAACGTGCGCCCGGCGCGCGCGTACCCCGGCGTGGACGCCGTGCGGCCGGAGACCGACGTGGTCTTCCTCCGCGAGAACACCGAGGGCGTCTACGCGGGCCACGAGGACCGGCTCTCGGATGACCTCTCGACGCTCACCCGCGTGGTGACGAGCACGGGCTCGCGGCGGCTGGCCGAGTACGCCTGCGAGTTCGTCGCCGACGGCCGCGGCCCGGACCACCGCGACGGGTTCACCGTCGCGCACAAGGCCAACGTGATGCGCGAGACCGACGGCCGCTTCCGCGAGGAGGTCCTCGCGGTCGCGGACGAGCACGGGATCGAGGCCGACGAGGAGCTGATGGACGCGTTCGCGACCAAGCTCCCGCTCGATCCGAGCCAGTACGGGGTCGTCGTCTGTCCGAACCTGGCCGGCGACGTGCTCTCCGACCTGGCCGCCGGACTGGTCGGCGGCCTCGGCCTCCTCCCCTCGGCGAACGTCGGGGCCGACAACGGCCTGTTCGAGCCGGTCCACGGCAGCGCGCCCGACATCGCCGGCGAGGGGGTCGCGAACCCGACGGCCGCGATCCTCTCGGCCGCGATGCTGCTCGAACACCTCGGCTACGCCGAGGCCGCGGACCGGGTCCGCGACAGCGTCGAGTCCGTCCTCGCGGACGGTCCCCGGACGGGCGATCTCGGCGGGTCGGCCACCACTGCCGAGATGACCGACGCGATCGTCGACGGCCTGTAGTACGGCCGGCATCCCGACGTTCTCACGGTTCGAGCCCCACTGCGGAAGAGTCACCAGCGTGCCGGAAGCCCGATCGGCGACGTTCCGATCCGTGCGATCCGGTTCGTGGTCCCGGTCGGACTCCCGCTCGGTCAGTCGTCCGCGACGGCGGGGGCGACCGGTTTCTCCCGGGACGCGTCGGACTCCAGGGACGCGTCGGACTCCCCGGACTCTGCGGATCCCACGGACTCCGTGGTTCCCGCGGATTCTATGGACCGCGGCATCCACTCCAAGTCCTCATCGTAGCGGAATGCACGGTGGTTCCGCGTCGGGTCGACGACCGTCAGCGAGAGCCAGTCGTTGTCCAGCAGCTCGGCCAGATCCTCGTTCGCGGCCAGGGCGTCGGTGACGCGGTCGACCGGCGCGTGGACGACCGTCGAGAGGCGGAGCGGCTGGTGGTGCGGTTCGTCGTCGGCAGCCAGCAACGACTGCAGCGGGAGCCCGGTCATCAGGTCGCCCCCGTTGCCCTGGTGGACGCCGACGTTTCCGACCGGGTTCTGGGTTATCTTCGACCCGCTTCCGTAGACGGCGTTGTCGACCGTCGAAAAGTAGTACTGGGCGTTGATCCACTGGGTGACGACCAGCGGTCCGGTGAGGATCGCCTCGAGCGCGTCGCCGTCGGGATCGGTCGACCAGTCGTACGAGTGGAGGAACGCGCGCCCGTCGAGGTCGACGTCGCTCGTCAGCTCGCGGGGACCGATGACGAAGCCGGCGTTGCCGGCTAATCCCCATTCCGGACGCGTCTCGGCCCAGTCGGCGGCGCGGCGTTCCGTCTCGTCAACGGCCGCGGCGTCGGCGGCGGCTTCGGTCCCCATCTTCCCGACCCGCTCGGCGGCCGCGCGCTCGCGTGCGACCGCGAGGTCCGCACGCAGCTCCTCGAGATCGGCGGCGTGGCTTTCGGGGACGTCGCCGTCGTACAGCTCGATCTCGTCGGTCGTCGTGTTGTGTTCTCCGGCGAGGAAGACGGCGTCGTCCGGAATGTCGAAGCCGCGGTCGCGGAGCTCGGCCCGGACGGCATCGTCGTTACAGATCGTCGCGAGGACGCGGGCGTTCGGGCCGCCGGGGTTGCCGGCGCAGGCACCGCAGTCCAGGCTCGCGTCGTAGGGGTTGTTGGCCGTCTCGCTGGCGTGGCCCGTGAAGACGACGAGGCGCCCGAACTGGTCCCAACCCATCAGATCGAAGGCGGTGGCGGCGTATTCGACCTGCTCCTCGGCGGTCAGCCCCACCGGCAGATCGCTGGCGGCGTCGGCGGCGTCGGCGTCCCGGTTGTGAACCAGCGGCTCACAGAACTCGTGGTCGTCGGGCACCGCCCCGTCGGCCGCGTCGAACAGGTCGCGGACGCGCCCCGGAACGAGCGTCCGGGCCGCGAGCGAGAGGCCGTAGCCGCTCCCGGCGGTCTCGACGTAGCCGTATGCGGTGGCCGCGTTGGCCTCCAGGATCTCGATGACCTCGTCGGCGGCTTCGCGGATTCCCGCCCAGCGGTCGTGCCGTGCTCGCGTCTCGTCGTCGGTCGGCAGGTCGGCGACGTGGTGTTGCGGATCCACGATCGGCGGACAGGCGTCGACCGACACCTCGGCGTCGTAGCCACGGTATTCCATCGGGATGCCGAAGAAGCCGGCGTAGCCGTGGGTTTCGTAGTTACCCGTTGCCTCGATGTGGCGACGGATGACCTCCGAACGGGTGTCGATGCAGAAGACGAGCTGAGCGTCCGGGCGGTCCGCCGTCTCGGCATCGGTATCGGTACCGGTACTCGACCCGTCATCGGCCATCAACTCGCTATCGGCCAGCGACTCGCCATCGGCCAGCGACCGGCTCTCCGCGGTGACGGTCTCGACGAGGCCGTCACGGTAGGTCGCTTCCCACGCCCGGAGGAACGCCCGCGCGAGTTCGTCGGTCGGGTTCGCATCGGTGACGGCGCTCGAGGGCTCGACGTCCGCGTCGACGGCGTCAAGCAGCGCCAGACGCGCCGCGAGGTATCCCTCCAGCGTGATCGGATACGTCGACTGCCAGGCGTCATCGTCCGCAGCGCGCTGCTTGATGAATCCGGTCCAGCCCGGGAGCGCGGCCAGCTGTTCCTCGAGGATGGGCACCCACTGGCGCTTGGGATACGACTGCAGGACCGTCTCGATGGCGTCGATGGGTTCCTCTGGCAGGTCCGCGACGACCCCCTCCTCGGGGATTTCGCCGTCGTGTTCGACCACGCCACGGAAGGCCGCGTAGAACCCCGCCTCGCGGTTCGGCATCGACCAGTGGGCGATCCCCTCATCGAGGAAGGCCGACAGCCACTTCGTCAGCACCCGGTCGACGCGGTCCGCGGCGTCGTCCGCATCGCTCGCGGTGGCGTCCGCGTCGCTCCGCTTGGCATCGGCCGCATCGGCCGCGTCGGCCATCCTGTCGAGCAGCGTCTCGGGGTCGTCCTCGTAGCCCGTCTCGGCGAGTTCCGCTTCGAGTCGCTCCCGGTCGATCTGGCCGCGTTCCAGCGCGGTTCGGAACGTCTCGGCGCTGGGGTAGCCACGGCCCCCCAACAGGGCGGCTGCCCGCTCGACGGCCTCGCCGAACGGCCGGTCCTCGAACCCGGAGAGGGGGTTGGCCGTCACGAACGAGTGGATGGGCCAGAGGGAGCCGACGGTCGTCGCTGCCTCGTCGATGCGGTTGCGGATGGCTGATTCAGTATTCATTGTACTCCTCCGTTGACGTCACGAGGGTCTCCGCTGCCGGTCGGGATGCGTTCAACAGCGCCACGTAGAGACGCCGGCTGTGTTCGTGGACGCCGCTCTCGATGGCGACGTAGATGCCGACGAAGCTGACGGCGATGATCCCGTGGAGCAGGGTCAGTTCGGTCGTTGCCGTGCCGACCGTCAGGAGCCCCGAGACGCCGTTGTAAACCACGGCATAGATGACGATGGCTGGGAGGAAGACCGCCGGGACCGCCCCGTAGCGGGCCGTCGTCGAAAGCGAGGTGTGCTGGATCGCGCTCCGCGCCGCGTGGAGGGTGGTGAAGACCACGAAGACGGTCAACAGGAGGCCGCTGTCGACGGTCGTTCCCTTCCCCGTCAGCACCGCGAACACCGCCCCGCCGGCGAGGCCGGTCAGCAGCGCCACGACGACGCCGACCGCGCTCGTCGTTCGTCCCACCGTGTGCTCGGTGGTCCGGCTCGGACCGGCGTGTTCGATCCGTTCGCCCGAGCTGAGGAACTGGTAGGCCTTGTAGAAGCCGTGCAGGATGAGGTGGGTGATGGCGGCCCCGAAGAAGCCGAGGCCGGCCTGCATGATCATGAAGCCCATCTGCCCGACCGTCGAACAGCCGAGCCTGCCCTTGACGGTCGTCTGGACCGACTTCAGAAGCTTCCCGCCGATGGCGCTGGCCCCGCCGACGGCGACC
The DNA here is from genome assembly GCF_900107205.1 of Halopenitus persicus. GTDB lineage: Archaea > Halobacteriota > Halobacteria > Halobacteriales > Haloferacaceae > Halopenitus > Halopenitus persicus. The sequence goes on from NZ_FNPC01000003.1 coordinate 388,193, forward strand.
ACCGCGAGCAGCAGCGTGGAGTCGACCGTGATGACCGGGGCGAAGCGGGTCAGCAGAATGCCGCCCGCGTTGACGAACCCGGCGTGCATCAGCGCCGACGCCGGGGTGGGTGCGGTCATCGAGGAGAGCAGCCAGGTGTGAAACGGGATCAGGGCGGACTGGATCATCGCCGCGAGGACGAGCGCGCCGGCGGCGACGAGCCACGCCGGCCCGCCGAGCGCGTCGGCGGCCGCGCGGATTCCGGAAACGGTCGTCGCGCCGGTCGCCCACCACAGCGTCGTCAGCGCGACGCCGAGGATCGCGCTGCTGGCGAGGAAGTACGTGCGGGCGATCGCCGCGGCCGCCCGTGCCTGCTCCCAGCCGCTGACGGTTCCGATGAGGGCCGCCATCAGCAACCCCATCGCCAGCCACAGGATCCCGAACAGGGCGATGTGGTCGGCCGCGACCAGTCCCATTACGACCAGGGTGAACCCGGACGTCGTGAGAAAGAACTTCGTTTTGTGGATGCTCCCGGCCAGATATCGGCGCGAGTAGCTGTGGACGATGCCGCTGAAGAAGGTGACGACCACCCACATCAGCGCGGTCAGCCCGTCGATGGCGATCAGGCCGGGGATCTCCCACCCGCCGCCGCTCCGGACTCGAGCGACGAGAACGGCGACGCTCGCCGCGAACAGCGTCCACACGAGCCACGTTAATACGACGGGTACGGTCGGCGATTCCGCCGCCGTATCCGGGAGCGCTCCGATCGTCGGCTTCGAACTGTTTCCTGGCATCGTTCAGCCCACCGCACGACCCATCCTCGCGACCGGATCGAGACCGGGGTCCGCTTCTGGTCGTCCTTATCCACTAGTGAGAACAGAACGGCCATTAAATCTATCTATATTCACAGATAGTTCGTAATTAAATCATTATAGAACATTATGATTATGGCGGGGCGACAGCGACGCGGGGCGGTCCACGTTAGGCGTCGTCCGCCGTCCGACCCTCGGGATCGAACTCCCCGAAGGGCGTCGTCTCGTGGGTTCGCACGAGCACCTCGTCGGCAACGGTGAGTCCCATGTCCAGCAGCTCCTGTGCGACGGGCGTGATGTCGTCGTCCGACTCGCCGACGGCGGTGACGAGGAGGTTCTGTTCGCCGGTGACCAGCTCCTGGACCGAGATGACGCCGTCGATCTCCAGCACGTCGGGAATGAGGTCGCCACGCTCGGATATCGAGGCGGTGCAGTAGAGCAGCATTCGGAGCGGATAGCCCGATTTCTGATAGTCGACGCTCGCGCTGTACCCCTTGATCACGCCGTCGGATTCGAGCCGCTGGATGCGCTTGCGGACGGTGCTATCGGAGGTACCGGTCCGTTCCGCGATGTCCCCGGACGACGTGTTTCGGGCGTCTTCCTGTAATGCATACAGGATCGCCCTGTCCACGTCGTCGATTCTCTCGTCGGCCATACCAGCGTGTGCGCAACACAGCCACTTTACCTTTGTACGTTGTTCGGGCGCTCCCACAACCGGCGCGGCCGTCGGCGGGCCAACCGGCGGCGCTATTCGGCGGGGAGCCGGCGCGTCAACAGCACGACGAGCGCCATGATCGCCGCCAACAGCAGGTAACCCTCATCGAAGTAGCCGCGGTCGGCGATCGACCCGAAGAGGACGGGTCCGAGGGCCCCGAACGTCGCCGCGGCGGTCCGGACGACCCCGAGGCCGGTGCCGCGGATGTCGGCCGGGATGGCGTCCGAGAGGAACGACTGGGTGATCGCGCCGGATCCCAGCATCGTGCTCACGAGCGCGGTGACCCCGGCCAGCGGCCAGAACCCCTCGACGACGGGGAGCAGCCCGAGCCCCGCGATCGGGCCGACGAGGACGACGATCAGCGACAGCCGCACGCCGATCCGGTCGTAGGCGGCGCCGGCGACCGGCTTCACCACCACGCCGACCGCGAAGAACCCGCTGAAGAGGATCCCCGCCTGCGTCGAGGTGAGCCCCTTCTCGTCGACGAGATAGGTCGGGTACAGCCCGGTGAACGACTGCCAGATCATGATGTACAGAAAGAGGATGAACGCGATGAACGCCATGTTCGACCGCCGCAATTCGCCGAGCACGTACCGGGCGCTGTCGACCGAGAGGTCGTCGACGGCGCTGTCGGTCGACGGCCGGGCGGGAAGCGTCACCCACAGGACGACGGCCACGACCGCAAGCACCGGGACGAGGAAGCCGAGACCGGCCCGCCAGGCGATCGCGGCGGCGAGCGCCCCGGCAACCGGCGGCAGCACCGTCTGCCCGAGGTCGCCGGTGGCCATCGTGACCCCGAGCGCGCTGCCGATGCGGTCCGGATAGATGTCCGAGAGGATGGTGATCCGCGCGATCGGATACATCGACTGTCCGAGCCCGACCAGCCCCGTGGCGAGGAAGAGCACGATCGCGGTCCGCGCGGCGATGACCACGAGCAGCGCGAGGGCGACGACGGCCGCACCGGCGGTCATCACGAGGCGCTCGCTATACCGATCGGCGAGGATCCCGCCGGGGAGTTGGCCGACCGCCGACCCGAGCCAGAGCACCGTCACCAGAAAGCCCGCCACCGTGAGGCTCAACCCGAACTCAGCCCGAAGGTACGGCAGCAGAACGGGATAGATCATACGCGCGCCCAGCAGCGTTCCCCAGCCGCCGGCGACCGCGAGAAGGACCGGTCCGCGGCCGTTCGACCGGAGACTTGCGACTTCCCGCCGGACCGAGCTGAGCGGACCCATTGCCGATACGGCCGGTACCGGCGGCATCCACTAACTGGTTCCGGTCGGCCGTTTCCCGTCGGTCGGACCCGACGGAACCGCCGTCGTGCCGCGTCGATCCGTCCGGTAAGCCGTCAGTGAGGCTGGCCCGAGAAACGGGGAGACGGGTTGCGGCGAGCCGGTCACTCGACGTCGCCGTTGACGATGTCCGCGACGCGTTGCCGGTCGAACAGCTCCGCGTCGACCCCGTAGGCCTGGCTGGCTGCCCGTTCGGTCACCACGAGGTTCGTTATCGGACCCTGATAGAGCGGTCCGCCGCGATGGACCGCCCCGTTCTCGACGGCGGTGAGGCTGCTCGCGACGGGGTGGTCCTCCATAAAGGAGACCACCGTGTCCCGAAACTCCGCGGCCGTTTTGTCCTCGTTGCCCCGAAGCAGCAGCATATCGGGGTCGATCTCGAGCAGCGTCTCGTAGTCGATCCGGCTCCGGTCGCTGTGGAAGTCCCGGACGTCCGTGTTCGCGAACGCGTCCTTGACGCCGAGGTCGCGCCACTGTTTGAAGCTCGTGCCCTCGTCGATGAGATACGGCGAGAACGCGGTGGGCTCGTCGATCGGCTGGGGCCACATGATGGCGACGGAGGGCCGGTCGTCCGCCGGTGGGACGATCTCCGCCACGCGTTCCTGAAACTCCCGGTGAAGCGTCTCGAACGCCTCGTATCGCTCCCGACGCTGGAACACCGCGGCGAGCTTCTCGAACGCCTCGTACAGCGAGAGATACTCGTAGTCGTGCCATCCGTACCCCCGGGAGAAGATGCTGTTGCCGAAGAACGGCGTCCCGGTGGACGCGATCCGGTCGACGTCCTCCCGGTCCCAGTTCTTCGCCCGTCCGATCAGGAAGTTCGGATCCATCACGAACACGTCGACGTCCTCGCTCAGCGCGAGGAACTCCTCGACGGACAGCTCGCCCCCCCACAACGACGTGATGTCTCCGGCGTCGACGCTCACGCCCGGAACGTCGTCGTAGTAGTGCGTGTGGTATCGCGACGCGAGGTAGACCGCTTCCGGCGGCGCCTGTCCGAGCGCGATCCCCATATCCGCCCAGCTGCCGTTGTTGGCGGCCCACGTCTCGGGAACGTCCCCGAACTCCACCTCGCCGACGGGCGGCATCGACACGGTGTACGCTTCCCCCGCCGGCGTGTCGGTCCGTGAGTTCGTCTCGGTAGGGGAGGCGGTGTCGGTCGCCGTCGCATCCGGCGTGCCGTCGCCGGTTTCGGATCCCACTGGTCCCGACTCGGCATCGCCCAGACAGCCGGCAAGCAGCCCGCTCCCGGCGATCGCTCCGCCGTACTTCAGGACGTCCCTGCGTGTCGAGCCCGTATCGTTCGTGTCGGCATCTCGCTCCATATTTTTAGGCTAGCCTAAAAACTTATAACCATTACTGTTCGCGCGTCCGTTGGCGATCGATCCCACGATCGCCGGTCCTCACCCTAACCGGCGGTCGTCGCCATAACCGTCGACCCTCACCCTAACCGACGGTCGTCGCCATAATCGCCGGCCGTCACGACGGATCGTCGTGGAGCGGCCCCTCCATCGTCACGGTCGGTCCGTTCGTCCCCGCTTCGACCGTCGCTTCGATCCGAAACACGTTCGCGAGCAGGTCCTCCGTCACGACCTCCGCGGGTGGTCCACGCGCCCGTACCTCCCCGTCACGGAGCGCGATCACGTGGTCGGCGTATCTGGCGGCCTGTTCGATGTCGTGTAACACGAGCACGACGGTGACGTCGCTCTCGTCGTGGAGCGTCTCCACGATCTCCATCACCTCCAGCTGGTGGTGCGGGTCCAGAAACGTCGTCGGCTCGTCGAGCAGGAGGATGTCCGTCTCCTGTGCAAGAACCATCGCGATCCACGCCAGTTGCCGTTGCCCGCCGCTCAAGCTCCCGAGCTCTCGCGTTCGCAGGTGGGTGACGCCCGCCAGCTCCATCGCGCGGTTCACGGCCGCCTGGTCCGCGGTCGTGACCGTCTCGAAGAACCCGCGGTGCGGATACCGGCCGTGATAGACGAGATCCTCGACGGTCAGGCCGTTCGGCGACGTGCTCTCCTGGGAGAGCAGCCCCAGCTTCCTGGCCAACTCCTTGGGGTCGAGCGAGTGGACGTCGCGTCCGTCGACGAGGACGGACCCGGCCTCCGCGTCGAGCTGGTTCGCGAGCGTCTTCAGGAGCGTACTCTTGCCCGAGCCGTTGGGCCCGATGAGCGCCGTCACCGATCCCGGCTCGATCTCGACCGTTTCGCCCGCGATGACGGGCGTCTCCGCGCCGGGATAGCCGACGACGAGTTCCGTTCCGGCGAGCTCGCCGGCACCATCACCTCCCGTCCGGCGGTCGGCCCGTGCGTGTCCATCACGGTTGCGGTCGTCGTGTCCGTGGTCGGCGGTCGCCGACCGACTCGTTCGCAACGATTCCGGAACGACGGCTCGCAGTGCCTCCGAAATCGAAGCGGGCAGCGCTTCCGAAACCAACGCGCGTTGCGTGTTACCGTCCATCAGATCTCACCAAGGTCCCGTTTCTTTCGCATCAGGTACAGGAAGTACGGCCCGCCCACGAGACCGGTCACGATGCCGACCGGCATCTGTCCGCCGTTCGATCCCGTGATCGCCAGCAGGCCGAGGCGTGCACCGACGTCCGCGCCGACCATCAGGGCCGGTCCGGCGAACAGACAGCCGACGACGAGCTTCCGGTAGTTGCTGCCGACGACGGTCCGCACCAGATGCGGGACGATGAGCCCGACGAAGCTGACGATGCCCGCCACCGCGATGCTCGCGGCGGCCGCGAGCACGGCGACCCCGGAGAGCCCGAACCGGACCCGCTCGACGGAGACGCCGAGCGATTTCGCGGTTCGCTCGCCCAGCAACAGGACGTTCATCTGGCGTGCGCCGAGCACCGCAAGCAGCATCGACAGGACCGTCCACGGGAGCACCATCCGGACCTGCGTCCAGCCGACGCCGGTGAGCGACCCTGTCGTCCACTGGATCGCGGTCTGGACGACGCCGAGGTCGTCGGCGAAGAAGAACAGCGCCGTCTGCAGGGACTGGAACACCGTCGAGACGATGACGCCCGCGAGCACGAGCCGAACCGGGCTCGTGCCGTTCTGCCAGGCGATGGCGTACACGATCAGAAACGCCACGGCACCGCCGAGAGCCGCAACGAGCGGCAGGAACGCGGACAGGCCGCTGAACACGACCAACGAGAGCAGGATCAACAGCCCGGCGCCGGAGGAGACGCCGAGGATGTACGGACTCGCCAGCTCGTTGCGGGTGACCGCCTGGAATATCGCGCCGGAGACCGCGAGGTTCATCCCGACGAACGCGGCGACGAGAACCCGGGGGAGCCGGATGTTCCAGACGATGAGCGTCTCCGTGGTCAGCTCGGGCAGCTCCGCCCCCTGAAATCCGGTGATCGTCCGCATCAGCTCCTCCTCAAGGAGAAACTGGAGCGTCCACCGGGCGTCCAACAGCACGTCGGTATCGGTGACCGACTGCCAGGCTTGCGTGATCGACATCGGATAGGACCCGAAGCTGACCTGAACGAGGCCGGCGAGGACGACGACGCCGACGCTGGCGAGACACAGCGAGAGCAACGACGGGTCGCGAAGCCACGCCAGCCGGCCCTCCTCGGCGCGCCGCGACCCGTACTCGGCGTGCGACGGCGTCGGATCGTTCCCGCTCATGGTCTCACCGTGACGGCCTCGCTACGGTCAAGGGAGAGACGGAAGTCGTCCGTTCCGTCCCGAGATCCACCGGGCCACGATGCGCCACGCCGTGGCGGTGATTCGACCGACGGGTCCGTCTTCATACGGATTAGGTCCGCCTAAATACACATAGTCATTTCGAATCGGGAAGCACGAAAACTCACCGAGGCCGTCCCGGCGGTCGGCACCGAACCGCACGGGCATCGGACCTCGAAGGCGTGGTCCCGGAACGGCGGCCGTCGCCGTACCCGACGATCGTTTTGCCGATCGGGAGCGGCGGTGGAGTCGGAGACGGTCAGAACGGCGCTTCGGAGCCGCCGTTCGTGGGGCTCCGGTCCGTGGCGCCGTCACCGTTCGTCACGTCCGCCGTATCCGTCGGACGCGCCGCGCTCGTCGTCTCGGCATCCGCCGCGTCCGACTTGCCGATCAGCACCCTGAACTCGCCCGGATCCGTCAGTCGGTAGTCCCATCGGAACTCGGGTCCGGCTTCGGCGGTGAACTGATGGTACAGCGGTTTGGGGTCGTGGTCGTTGACGAGAACGAACCCCGTTCCGACCTCCAGGCCGGCGTACGTCTCGAAGATCCGCTCGTGGCGTTGGGCCGGCGGAAGGTCCCGGACGTCAAGCTCCTCGATCACCTCGATCCCGTCGTCCTCGTCGGAACCGTCATTCTCGTTGGAACCGTCAGCCTCGTCGGAACCGTCAGCCTCGTCGGAACCGTCGCCCTTCGTGATACGGACGCGACAGCGACCCGGTTCGTCCTCGACGACCTCCCAGGCGAACGCGTCGCCGTATCGCTGGCGGAACTCGCCGCGGAGCGGCTGCGGTTCGTGCGGCGCGATCAGCTCCATCGTCCCGCCCTCGGGGATCATCCCGTACCGATGGTGGATCGTCGGGTGTCGCTCCGCTTCGGGGATCTCGCGGACGTCGTATCGCGTGACGACGTCGTCGTCGGCGGCGTCCGACTCGCCGGTTTTGACGATCTCGATGCGCCAGCCGTCGGATCCGCGGCTTCGGTACTCCCAGTCGACCACGTCGCCGTGCATCGAGGTCAGCTCGTGATACAGGGGTTTGGGGTCGTGGTCGTTGACGAGAACGAACCCCTCGTCGCTCCCGAGTTCGTCGAAGGCGGCGAGGAGGACCTGGTGTCGCCGTTGGGGCTTCAGATCGCGGACGTCGACCGTTCCGAGTTCCCCGTCGTCAAGTGGGTCCTCTTTGGTCACCGTGAGCCTCCGCGGTTCCGCGTCTGGATCCGCGTACGTCCACGCCAGGTTCCGATCGCGTTCGATCTGGTATCGAACGAGGTGGACGTCGACGTCATCACCGGCGACGACGTCGACCGTCTCCCCGGCGTCCGCCTCGGTCACCGCGTCGACGAGCGCACGTCGACGTTCCTCCTCCGGCCGGGTCCGCAGATCGAGTTCCGTTCCCATCTTACCCGCTCGTTTTCGAACCGGACGTATGTCCCTGTCGGCGAATCGATTCGGCAGGGGATCGGCGGTGCCTGTTCGGTCCGGCATCGGGTCGCGGGCGTGGCTTTCGCGGCGGCCTCCGTGGGCCGCCGTCCGTCCGGGCACCGGTGACGGGCACGCGAATTCCCCCGTTCGACATCACGCGGATTCCCCCGTTCGACAGACGTCACAGCCGATCGACCAAACAGCGATGAGCGCGATCACGGCCGGGACGTGCGCCAGCACCAGCAGCGGGAGGACGAGTTGACCGAGCTCCAACGCGCTCCCGAGCGCACGCACGCCGGTCCCGAACAGGGGAAGCGACAGCAACGCCGCGCCCGTTATCGCGCCCCGAATCGGGAGGGATTGGTCGTCGATCACGTGATGGAGATGGCGGACGTGCTCGCGTATCATCGTCCGCTCACCTCCCGGATCGAACCGATCCGTGTCGTCGTTGACCCGTTTCCGATCAATGGTTTAGGCTCACCTAAATCCATACACGAGCGACTGTCGTGAGAACGCAGGTAAACCTTCGGGCGAATATGTTTCCTCGCGGCGTGATGGTCGGACGATATCGGCCGTCATCGAAACCCGGAGACGCGAATTCCCGGAGACGCGCATCCCCGGAGACGCGCATCCTCGGCGGGAACCTCACGCCACACACCGCTCACCGTCGTTCGATCCGGGGCACCGACCGAGACAAGCCGGGCCGACGAGGTCATCGAGCCGGAACACGCCGTCCGCCGGCAGCGTGAACCCGATGTCGAACGCCGTCTCGTCGTCGATCGTCGCCTCCAACACCGACTCGAAGAAGGTCGATACGACGCAGAGACGCCACCCCGCCTCCCTGGCCAGGGCTTTCCCCTCGTCCGTGAGCCTCACTCCCCGGTACTTCTCGTGGTCGAGCAGTCCGCGATCGTCGAGCTTCGACACCATTTCCGTGACGCTGGCGGGGGACACGCTCAGCTGCTCCTGCAGCTCGCCGGTCGTGGCCCGATCCGACTCGGCCCCCGAGAGGACGAGCACGGCGTGAAGATATCGTGCCGCGCTTCGATCGACGTCCGAAAGCGAGTGCGGAAGCGACGATGTGGTCGCCGTTCGTGGTTCCGAGGACATACTCGCTGGTTCACCACGTCACCCCAAGAGCATCCCCCCGAATCCCTTCGCACCGACCGCGACTGGACCGACGTTTGAAGACGTGGATCCGCCGAGAATTGATATAGCGATATATAATTTATTAGTTCGGATAAAACCGGCCGCGCGCGAAATCCGACCGATCTGTGGCGACTGAATTCGGGCACCGATCCGACGGCGCCGCTCACAGGAGCCGATAGATGTGCGCCTCGTAGGTCGCTCGGACCTGGTCGCCCCAGTTGTGGGTGTAGGTGTCGATGATGTCCTCGGCGACGTCCCCGCGGAGGTACTTCACGACGCCCCGGTCGCCGGTCCGGTCCCGGAGGTGCGTGGTGAAGAAGTGCCGGAAGTAGTGGGGCGTCACGTTCTCGCTCGCGCCGCCCCCCGTCCGGTACCAGCCGTGATCCCGGGCGTACTCCTCGACGATATGCCGGACGGTCTGGGGATCCAGGCGTTCCCCCCACGACCCCGAGGTGCCCACGAACAGGGGCTCGGCCGGGGAGACGGCGTCCGGGCGGACCGCGAGCCACGCCGTGAGCACGCGTTCGAGCTCGTCGTCGATCGGGATCACCGTCTCCCGCTTGCGCTTGTTGGCGGCCGACCTGATCTCGCCGTTGAGTTCCTCGCCGACGCGCGCGTCCCCGGTCACGTACAGCGAATCCGGCCGCGACTCGAGCGTCGGCCGTCTGCCGAGCTCGTAGGCCGACGCGGCCGGCGAGTCGGGCATCGAGACGTCGCGGAGGTCGAGGTTACAGAGCTCGCCGACCCGCATTCCGGTCTTGAGCAGCGTCACGATCACCGCGCGGTGGAGCGGATGACGGACCCGGTCGAGAAACGCCCGCATCGCCGGGACGTCGATCTCCCGGCGGGCGGGGTCCTTGTCGACCGACTCGTCCATCTCCTCCATCACGAGGGTCATCGGGTTCGACTCGAAGGCGCCGACCTGCGTCATATACGTGTAATACCGGTGGAGATACGCCGCGTACGTCGCCACCGTGCTCTCGGCGAGATCCCCGCGGAGGGAGTGGACGAAGGCCATACAGTCCCTGTGGGTCGCCTGCGCGGTCGCGTTCGCCTTCCCGTCGCCTCCTCCGGCGCCGCCGTTCGTTCCCCGACGGTCGGCCACGAACGCCTCGAAGCGCCGCAGCACGCGCTCGTAGGAGCGTTTCGTGCGGTCCGTCTTCCCGTGGTAGGTGAGGTCCTCGAGGAAGTAGCCGACGGGATCCGCCGGATCGAGGGATTCGGTCCCGCTACTCATCGACCAACACGTACCCCCCGTCCCGGCCACGGTAGCGGACCCGCCCGCGTCCCTGCAGGTCCTCGAGGACCGCGTCCAATCGCTCCTCGAGGTTCTCGGTTACGGCCTCCCGCAGCTCCTCCCAGGAGTGAACGACCGATTCGTCGAGAACCTCGAGGATGCGGTCTTCGAGGTCCTCACCCCCAGGGTGAGAGCCCTGATCAGCCGTCTCCTCCTCGTCCCCCGGATCGCTCCCGGGATCGACGGCGAAACCCCGCCGTCCGGCCTGCACCATCGTCCGAACGAACTCGCTGCGCGACATCCCGAGTTCCTCCGCATGTTCCGACCACTCCTCCTTCTGATAGGTCGGGACGTACGTCTTGACCGACGTGCGATCGGTGTCGTGTTCGGTGCTCATCGATATGGAAGCCATCACGGGGCGATACCTTCAATGTATCCCCTGATGTGCGGATAAGGACTCTTATCCGGACGAGTATACCCTAAACTCCCACCCAATATATAATAGATCCGCATATTTAGGGCTCCAAAATGAGGATGATGATTATATAAATACGGATTAATTCAGTTGATTCGATTCGGTCGATATCTGCGACGGTCGGCCGAGTCACGGATCGGAACGGTGTGTCGTTTCGGTTCCATATTTATAATGTGATACGTCTCCACTCCGATACTCTCGTCGCGTCGCGCTCGTGCGTTCGAACAGCCGGCGTCGGTCGAGCCGGATCGGGTTCCGGACGACTCGGGTTCCGGACGACTCGGGTTCCGGACGCCTCGGGTCTCGGTCGAACGAGGGCCGGATGCAGCGTCGGGAGGCGACGCTCCGCGAGTTCGTGGCGTTCGTCGAACTCGTCGACCGGTGACGACGGCTTCGTCGGTTTCAGCCGTGAGCGGCCGAGCAGCGGGACGGCGAGACGTCGAGATCGACGACGCGCTCTCCGCGTCGGTTCGGAACGGCCTCGATCGACCGAGACGGGCATTCGAAAGCCCGCGGTCCGTGAGTTGCCCCCGTCGGGTCCTCGTGGCTGTCCACGCGCGATCGCGCCGTCGCGTCTTCGGCGTCGGGGGCGGCACCGGTCCGGGCTGAGCGCGTTGATGCGGTTGATCCGTTGACCGTGTTGGGACACGGCGGTCCCGTGGATCGTCGTCGATCGTCGCGTGACGACGATCGGTGATCGATACGGCCCTTATAAATCATATAGTGCTATATCTAAAACGAGGGCGACGGTAGTTGAGACTGGCCGTCTCAATGCATATGGATACCTTCCTGTGGCTCCGGATGGAGTGTTTGTTCGACAAACTGCGACACAATGCGGTCCTCGACAGTCCGAAGCCGATACTGACCCGTGGAACGTGGTTCGTCGAGTATTGACGCCAGATCGGAGATGGAGACTTCCTGGAACCGCTCGTAGTAACGTGATTGACTGCCGCTTTCAGCACCTGCTAGTGTTCCGATGAGAAATCCGTGGCGATCCGCTCGGTCGCGTTCCAGTTGCCGGTACTGGTGATGTGTGACACCGAGAGCGATACCCCATCGCGAAGATGCGAATCCATCATATCGTCCACATCCCCGATCGGAGAGTCACCAGTACTGAGCGCAGAATGGAACGACGAGAGGTTGGTGGGGTTACCCTCCGTAGCCCTCATCCTCGATTGGGCCGCTAAATACCCCGTAGAGGAACTTGAAGTACCACAGCACCAGCAGCAGCACCGGGAACCCGAGGACAGTCACGAGGTTCAGCGCTAACGGTGACACGACCGCTTCTCTGACCAGCAGCTCTGTCGGCGGATAGATCGTCGGGTACAGCGGAATTGCGACCAGGATCGTCAACAGTGTGGGGAGCGCCAGCGCGCTCGCCAGCCAGGCCTGGTACTGGCCGCGTCTGGCCAGCACGCTCCCGCTCAGCCCCACGGCGACCGAGAGGGCGACGACTGCAGCTACGGGAAGCGAGAGTACCGTGTCGGCAGCGTCACCCGCGTCGGTTAGGACAACAGTTCCCAGCAGTACGACAACCCCACCGAGGTATGCCAGTGTAGCGCCGATGCCGTACGTACGCAGTTCCGACGCTAGGCCGGGATCGGTTTTGGCCGCGAGGAACGCCGCACCCGTGACGACCGAAACGGAGACCAGGCCGAAACCAGTCAGCACAACTGGTAGCGTCGCCCCGCCGAACAGCCAGCGGCCGGCGAGCATTCCGAACAGCAGCGGCGCAAACACGCTGCCCCCGACGAAGGCGTAGTCGGCGTAGCGCTTCCACTGCTCATCGTCGCGCTGCTCGCGAAGTTCCGGGCCGAGTCCACGGAACACCAACGCGAGGACGAACCCGATTGCGAGCAGATAGTTGTCCGCGAGGAGGCGGGAGTACACCCGCGGGAACGCCGCCAGCAGCATCGTCCCGAAGGCGACGAGCCACACCTCGTTGGCATCCCAGACCGGGCCGAACGCCGACAGGAACGTCTCCCGCTCGTGTTCGTCCGTCCGGGTCACGTACAGCATTCCGATGCCGAAGTCGAACCCGTCGAGGACGACGTACATTCCCAGTGCGAACAGCACGGCGCCGAACCAGATCTCGGGCAGTGACTCGACGAGGTAGGCGTCGACGGGCAACAACGGGTCAGTCATTGTCGCTCACTCCCGGGATCGGTCCGTGCCAGCCCCCCTCGCTGGACTCCCGGACGCCGAGCGCCTGGAGTTCCTCCCTGACGAGCCACTTCAGGACGTACAGGGCCGTCAGCAACAACCCGACGTAGACGACGACGAATCCGACTAGGGTCAGTGTCGCCTCCGTCCCGGTTAGTGTTGAGGAGACTGCCTCGCTGGTCCTGAGTTCGTCTTGGATGACCCACGGCTGGCGGCCAATCTCGGTGACATACCATCCGGTGAGCAACGCCGCATAGCCTAGTGGCGATGCAGCGATCATTGCCTTTAGGTAGCGTGTGCTGTCAGACAACCGCCCCCGATACGTAAGGTAGCCGCCCCACAGCGCCAGCCCGATAAACAGGAACCCGAGCCCGACCATAAAGCGGAACGGCCAGAATACGAGTGCTACAGGGGGGTTCTCCTCGTACTCGTTCAGCCCGATGACCTCGGCGTCGAAGTCCCCGCCACTGGCGAGAAACGATCCGACTGCGGGGAGGCTCACGGTGACGAGGTTCTCGGCTCGCGGATCGGTGAGTGCTTCAGGTGACTTCGGAAACGCGAGCAGGTGTAGATCGGCCTGCCCCGTCTCGTAGTGCGCCTCCATCGCAGCAAACTTCTGTGGCTGGGTGTCCTCGACGTGGCGGCCGTAGGCGTCGCCGTGGACCGCCTGGAACGGTGCGGAGACGATCAGGAGTACGACAGCCAGCTTGAGTGCGGTGTTCCAGGCTTCAGTATCGGGCTTTTTCCAGACGATGTACGCCGAGACGCCCGCGACCAGTAGTGCGACCGAGATCACCGACGCGTTCATCATATGGACGTACATCCAGGGCATTCGCGGGGTGAAGAACGCGGCGAACGGGTCGGTTAGTTTGGCGATTTCCATCCCGTTGCGGGTGACCATCTCGTAGCCCCGTGGGGTCTGCATCCAGGCGTTGACGATCAAGATCCAGAACCCCGACAGCCAGGCACCGAAGCCGACGAGTACTGACGAGATGACGTATGTCCGGTCCTTGACGCGGTCGCGACCGTACAGCAACACGCCGAGGAAGACGGCCTCTAAAAAGAACGCCATCTTCGCTTCGAAGGCCAGCGGGCCGCCGATCAGTTCACCGGCCACCTCGGCGAACTGTGGGAAGTTTGTGCCGAACTGGAAGCTCATCGGAATCCCGGTGACTGTACCCATCACGAAGCCGGCGGCGAAAACCTTCACCCAGAACGAGCGCAATCGCGCATACCGTAGCTCGTTCGTCCGTACGTCTTTCCAAGTAAAGTAGATAATAAACGGTGCGAGCCCGATCGAAAGGGACGCGAAGATGATGTGAACGGAGATCGTCCATCCGAACTGCATACGGCTCGCGAGTTCCGGAGAGAGGAATGCCGCCCATACCGGATCGATGGCACTCGATAGTGTGATCGGACCCATTCACCTTACGCTACGGAACAATAGCTTATGAGTAGCCCCGCGGTTCCCACTTTGGAGCATTCACCACAACAGTATTTTATTATTAGAACCGTATTGCTTGCACATCTCAATCGCCGTATCAGTATACGATAACTGATAGATAGAGTTGACTGATCCCAGCGGTGATCATCACAACGGTGGCGAGCCGCTTGAGCCAATCAGCATAACCATTACGTGATTTGCGTTACTGATGATACTGACTCCGGTTGCGACCGTTGTTGCAGTCATTCGTACAGCAACAAAACCCTAATACGAGCATCGCTTCAGCCGGGTCGATCCCGACGTTGATTCCCAGCGGGGCGGCGAACCGCACGCTCCCCGTCGCCAAACTCTTTCACCGCCAACTTAAATCGATGGACCATCCTCGACAAAAACGTCTCAGTTCTCCCTCCTGTTGTATGAGATATGCCATCGCCCCATCCCGATTCAGTCATTCACGGTGCACTTGTGATGACTGTTAACGCCGACCGGAACTTGTACGAGCACGGAACTGTCCTCGTCAACGACGGTGAGATCATAGACGTGCGTCCGTCGAAGCCTGAAGACGGGGAGTTGGATGCCGAGACAGTTATCGACGGATCGGGAAAGCTGGTTCTGCCAGACCTCGTCAATCCCCACACACGTCGAACTGTCCCCGACGATGGCAGGTGTCAGCGAACTTGACGACGTCGAACCCGTCGTTGTCGACGGTGAGATACTTGTTCATGACGGGGAGGTTCGGTCGATGGATGTGTCAAGCGTCGTCACAACTGCTCGCCGGGAGTTCGATCGCTTTCTCCAAGCGACAGGATGGGACGCGACTCTTGGCTCGTGTCGGCCACCGGAATCGAGTCTCTGGCGGCGAGTATCACCAGCCGTCATTGCACGCTACGTACGGCAGGCACTCCGTGGGATCGGTCCGACCCTGCGCGCGAACTGTGATCAGGTTGCAGTTATCTCGTTCACGTCGGCTGGCAGGTATCGTTTGATCCGTTTTACTGTTCGAAGGGGAAGCCTGGGACCCAGGAGAGTTGAGATGGGTGTCTCAATACAGATGCGGTCACAGGGCGGGACATTTTCCAAGGGAGACACGCCCGTCCTTACGGCAGGTGTTCGGACAGAAATCCCTGCCCGTACTGTTTGAGCACGCGCAGGGTCGGACGAGCGGCGATCCGGCGAGCGATTGATGTCTCCGGCGGTGAACTTCCAGCGAGCGAGGTGGCCCACCCGGTCGTGTCCTGCAATCGATCACGGGCGTCTTCGGCAGCCGTGATGACTGACTCCGGATCCATGGAGTCGACAGTCCCCTCGTACATCAATACCTCGCCGTCGACGATCACTGTCGCAACGTCTCCGCCGGTCAGCGTGTTCATCACCACGGATGGGAGGTTGCTGAACGGCAGATGCCGTGCAGGCTTCGGATCGAGAACGACGAGATCAGCGCGCTTACCGACTTCGAGGCTTCCGACCTCATCGGCCAGTCCGAGCGCGCGTGCCCCGTTGATCGTCACCGTCTTGAGCAGCTCGTAGGAGGTCCACTGCTGGGCACCGTACTCGTAGTTCGCCAGCAATCGGGCGTGTTTTGCCTCCTGTAGGAGGTCCCAGGAGTCGAACCAGAACGGATCGTCCAGACCGATGGCGACGTTCACGCCGTGTTCCTGTAACGCCGGGAGCGGGAACCACGCCTGCTCGCCGGCTCGGAAATAGCTGTAGATCGTTGGACAGTGGAGGACGTGTGCGCCCGATTCAGCGATCCGTCGAGCCTCCTCACGTCCTGCGTGCAGCACGTGTGTGAGCAGCGTCCGGTCGTTCAACAGCCCGTGGGCCTCCAGAAGCGCAAGTGTGTCGTCAGCGCCGCTTCCGGCGGCCATCGTGTCGGCCTCCGGTGAATCGTATATGTGCGTATGGAGCTGAAGGTCCGGATACTCTGTCCGGAGTTCAGCGATGCCCTCCCAGAGATCCCTTGAACAGCCGGCCTCACCGCCGGGGGCGATGCTCGCCGCAATCCGTCCATCGTAGGTTCCGTGGTACTTCTCGATGAATTCTCGTGCCTCCGCAAGCTGTGTCTCTGGACCGGCTGGTTTGATGAGGTCGGCCAACTCGGGGCCGATGACCCCTCGGAGACCGGCCTCGCCTAACGTCTCGGCTCCGAGCTCGGGAGTGAAGTCCATCGCGTTGACCGTGGTCACGCCGTGTGAGAGTTGCCGGAGCGACGCGAGTCGCCAGGCGGCTTCGAAAAACGCGTCATCGAGGTCGGCCTCTGCACGATGATACAGGGCGATCGCCTCTTTCAGGAGCTCACCGCCCTGTAGTTCGCTGAACAGACCCTGAACGAGGGTGAAATCAGTATGGCGATGGGCATCGATCAAGCCCGGGATCACGATCTGTCCGTCGACATCGATCACCCGATCTGCGTCTGCCGGTGTTGTGTCAGCGGACGACGGTTCGACGGCGGTAATCTGACCGTCGCTGCCGACTCGAACGGTCCCGTTTTTGATGATACGGCTGTCTCCATCGACGGTAACGATCGTTCCGTTGTGAAGCACGAGGGAATCCATGGGTTGATCGATCCTGTGATCTACTGAGTGGCGGAGCTCCAACTAATCATAGGCCAGCGGTATTATCATTCGATGGTCACGGGGTTACGACGAGTTTCCCCACGTACCCGCCGGCAAGCATCTCTTGGTGGGCCCGAGCGGTGTCCTCGAACGCGTACGTGTCGGCGACGACAGGCGTCAAGACGTCCCGTCTCATCAACCGGGCGAGTCGTTCCAGCACCGGCTGTCGAGTCGGATGGTTATCCATCTTGAGCGGCTGGATGGTCACTTCTTTGTTGTAGAGGGGCCGACCGTTCGTCTCAGGGATGTGACCCATCGTGCTGATGATTGTCCCGCCCTCGGTGACGACCGACAAATCGAGGTCGAGATACTCCTCGAGCCGATGGTCGAGGACTGTTTCGACCCCAGCACCGTCGGTCGCGGCGAGAATGTCCTCGGCGAGTGAGTCGCTCTCGTAGTCCAACGCGACAGACGCCCCGAGATCAGTGAGCCGGGCCCGAGCATCCTCCGACCCAGCCGTCGTGATGACCTCCGCCCCGCTGTGTGCAGCAATCTGGACTGCGGCGTGGCCAACACCGCCGGAACCGCCGTGGATGAGGACCCGGTCACCGGCCTGTATGCCGGCGAGTCCCTCCAGTGCCGTTCGGGCAGTGGCACCGACGTTGCCGATGGCACCCCCGGCGGTCCAGGACACGTTTTCCGGCAGACGCGCCAGTTTCTCCGCCGGGATTGCGGCGTACTCGGCGAAGGTGCCGCCCTCGGCACGATCCATGCCGGATGCGAAGACTCGATCACCTGGATCGAACGCCTCGACGTCCTCGCCGACCGCCGCAACGACTCCTGCACCGTCACCGCCAGGAATCGACGGGAGCGGGAGGTTGCCGTACTGACCGGAACGGAACATCACGTCGACACGATTGACGCTGGCAGCCCGCATTTCGACCAGGACTTCGTCGCGGTCGGGCGTCGGCCGGTCAACCTCGTCGACTTGGAGTACGTCTGCACTGCCATAGTCGTGGTAGCGAACGGCTCTCATGACTCGGTCACCTCAAACTGATAGTTGCCGGAATGGTACTCGCCAGAGCGGTGCGCCATCGTATGTCGTTCGTAGTTGGGTTCGTCGCCATCACATCTAACACATACGGGGCATCCCGAGTAGCGGTTATGTGGATGATACTCTACGGGTTTATGTTGGAGATGTACAGCAACAGATAGCTCCGGGGGGTGAACAGGGGGCCATATTTACAGAAACGCTCGGTAGATGGGTTGCATTTTAGCCGTGACGGAGCGTCATACAGAACATCGTCAGTAGCTATGAAACACATCCGGATCACAGTCAGTCCAGATATCGACCGCGCACCCCCGTTCCTGCGGTACTTGCTGGATCCAGAGGCTCACGACGAAGCTCGGGCCATCGACTGGAACCGCGGCGATTCGGAGCTGTCGACCCATATCTACGCAATCGCCGGCGATGGAGGCCGGTTCGCTGACTTAGCACGGGAGACGACTGGTGTCGAATCGGTCGAACTCTCGGCCGCTGACGCTCGGGTCTCGTACGCACTCATCGAACTACGTGACGCGGAGCTACCAATATTCGGAGGGTCCGCAACCGCGATCGACCGCACCGGACTGGTGGTTCGGCGACCACTCGTCTACCGTGATGGCCGTATCCACGGCCACATCGTCGGGGGCCCGGCGACACTGCAGTCGACGATTGATGACCTCCCAGAGAGTGTTTCCGTCCAGATTGACGCAATTCAGCAGTTCCCAAGTGCCGACGTGAACCCGGCAACAACGCTGAGCGGCCGACAACGGGAGGCGCTCCGAGTAGCCGTCGACTTGGGATACTACGATACGCCGCGCGAAGCCACCCACGCCGACATCGCCGAAGAGTTAGGCTGTGCGCCAAACACGGCGAGCAACCATCTTCAGAAAGGCGAGGCAAAACTCGTCAAGGCCGGACTCAAGGCGTTTACGTCGTCGTTTTGACGGACTGTACGCCTCTCGAACAGCGCAATCCGTCCCGGTCGTCCTCGGCCGCCACGGCGCGCCGGGAACGGAGACAGCTATTTACCAGGGGCGAGGGATCTGCAACGACGATGCGCCCTCCACACGCGGTCCTCGTCGGAAGTGCGGTGTTGCTACTGCTCGTCGGTCTCGTCCCGGCAGGTTCGGCGGCGCCGCCGCCGGAAGGCGTCTGCGGGATCTGCGGGGCGGAGTTCGAGCGCGCCGCCGCGGCCGACGGCGTGAACGCCACCGTCGGGGGGAGCAGTCTCACCGTCCGGGTCGCAGCCGACGGAACGAGCCGCTGGCGGGCCACCGCCACCCTGAACCGGGCCGCCGCGAACCGGTTCGCCGAAAATCGCACGCTGTTGCGTCGCGTCGTCGACCGGAGCTACGCCTCGTCCCGGACCGTCGTGGACGAGCCGGAGAACCGCTCGGTGGCGCTCGCGGACCGCACCGTCACGGTCACGTTCGCCGTCTCCGACGCCGCCGAACGGTACCCGGGCGACGTCCTGCTGTTCACGGAGTTCACGCGCCAGCCCCCACACGGCGCGGCCTACGTCAACGCCGACAGGCTCACGGTCGCGGGGCCGGCAAACACGACGGTCACGCACGCGCCGCCCGGCAGCACGATCGACGGAAATCGAGTCGTCCGGACCGTCGATGGCGACCGAGGCTCCGACGGCCCCCGGCTGGGTCGCGAGGCGACCGTCGCGTTCGCTCCCGCGGATGGCCCCCTCGCGCAGGCAGCCACCGCGGCTGCGGTCCGGCTGAACGCGTTCGGAATGATCGAGTCCGAGCTCCGCCAGTATGCGTTGGGTCCGGCCGTCCTCCTCGGACTCGTCGCGACCGGGCTGCTGCTCGGACGCGGTCGGCTTCCGCCGGCGCTCGCTCGGGGACGAACGGTCACGCGATGGCTCGCCGCGGGTGTCGGCCTGTACGCCGCACTCGTCGCGATCGCCGCTCTCGTCGCCGGCGACGATCTCTGGCTCGTCCTGGGACTCGTCGGCGTCGGGCTCGCGCCGCAGACGTTCGTGACGGCCACCGCGGCCATTCTTCTGGCGCCCGTCCCCGTTGACGTCGATCCGGACGGAAACGTCACGGGGCTGGCTGCGGTCTCGGTCCTTGCGTGGACGCTCGTGCTCGTCCTCGGGGCGCCGGCGAGCGCCCTTCTCGTGCTCGGGGTCGGTCCGCTGGTCTTCCTCCCGTTCGGCGTGCTCGCCGGTGCGGGACGCCGCAGCCGCGTCCTTTTCCCGGCCG
Organism: Halopenitus persicus; assembly: GCF_900107205.1. GTDB lineage: Archaea > Halobacteriota > Halobacteria > Halobacteriales > Haloferacaceae > Halopenitus > Halopenitus persicus. The sequence continues at coordinate 408,399 of NZ_FNPC01000003.1, forward strand.
TCGCCGCGCTCGGGCCGATCGTGGCCGCGCTCCCGTTCGTTCCGCAGGTCGGGGTCGTGTTCGTCTCCCCGACGATGCTGGCGCTGCTGTCGGGCGGGACGGCGCTGCTCGGCGTTCCCCTGTTCGCCATCGGGCACCGTCTCGGGAATGCGATCGGGGGCGGTGGGGCGACGTCGGAACGGTCGTCGCGATCGGACGGATCCGCGTCGGGATGACTCCTCACGCGTTCGAATCCACGCCGGAATGAGCCCTCACGCGTTCGAATCCACGCCGGAATGAGCCCTCACGCGTCCGGGTTCACGTCGGTGATCTCGAAGCGAGCGCCGCCGTCGGTTCCCTCGGTCACCGCGATGGTCCAGCCGTGCGCCTCGACGATCTCCTGGACGATCGAGAGGCCCAGTCCCGTGCCGTCATCGGCGGTCGTGTGGCCCGCCTGGAAGACGTCGCCGCGTTCCTCCTCGGGGATGCCGGGACCGTCGTCCTCCACGTAGAAGCCGTCGTCGGTGGCGCCGACCGTGATCGTGACGTCCGCATCGCCGTGTTCGACGTCCGTTCCGCTCGGACGCTCGCGGGAAGTCGTCGCTCCGTGTTCGACCGCGTTTCGGAACAGGTTCCCGAACAGCTGGCGCAGACGGTTGCGGTCGGCCTGGACCGTTCGCGAGCCCTCGATCCGGAGTCTCGCGTTCGTCGTCTCGACCGTGTCCCAGCTCTCGCGCGCGCAGTCGGCCACCGGGACGGGCCTCACCTCGTCGACGCGTCGTCCCTGCTTCGCCAGCATAAGGACGTTCTCGATCAACTCCTGCATCCGCGCGTGGGCCCGTCGGATCGGCTCGACATCGAGGTCATCGTGCTCGGCCGCAAGGATGTCGAGATGGCCCATCGCCACGTTCAGCGGGTTGCGAAGGTCGTGGCTCACGACGCTCGCGAACTCCTCGAGCGTCTCGGTCTTTCGCTCGAGCTCCTGCGTCTTCCGCTCGAGCTTCTCCGTCGCTCGCTTCCGGTCGGTGACGTCGATGTAGGTCGCCAAGACCTCGTCGGTCGCCTCGCCGAGCGGCGATCCGGTGAACAGGAAGGTGCGCCGGTCGCCGTCGGCGGTGGTTCGCGTGACCTCCCGTCGAACCCGGTCGCCCCGCTGCAGTCGGTCGTTGATCTCGCGGACGCGGTCGGCGTCCGCCGCGTCGGCGATGAACGCGTCGAGCGAGGACCCGCCCAGCTCCGTGCCGGCGTACCCGAACGTCTCCGTGAACCGGCGGTTCACCTGCTTGACGACCGGGTCGCCGTTCTCGAGGTCCACGAGGACCAGCGGCACGGGAACGGCGTCGAACAGGTCGGCGAGACGGTCGCGTTGCCGTTTGAGCTGTTCCTGCGACTCCCGAAGGTCGGTGACGTCCTCGTTGATGGCGACGAAGCGGACGATCTCGCCCGTTTCGTCGGTGACCGGGGAGATCGTCTGTTTGACCGCGTACCGCTCGCCGTCCTTTCGCTGGTTGATTATCTCACCCTCCCAGGTCTCCCCGGCGAGGATCGTGTCCCAGAGCCGCTCGTAGAACCGGTCGTCGTGGACGCCGGACTGGAGGATGTTCGCGTTGTTGCCGACCGCCTCCGCGGCGGTGTACCCCGTTTGCTCCTCGAACGCCGGGTTGACGTACTCGATCGTTCCGGTCGTGTCCGTCCAGTAGATCGAGTGGCCGGCGCTCTCGACCGCCTCCCGGAACGATCGTACCGTCCGCGGGGACTCTCGCTCCTCACCCGTCGCGTCCATTACGAGTGACACTATTCGGGGAGGGTGTTAAGCGAACCGACTGAAACGCCGGCGATCGTCGCGACTCGCCGGGGTGAATAGTGTGAAGAAACGCAGTAAAGCCGCTGACGCGGCTGCGCGGAGTTACTCGTTCCGGACGAGGTTGGTCGCGCGGGGTCCCTTGGGGGATGATTCGATGTCGAACTCGACTTCCTGACCCTCCTCGAGGTCCGGACCGCCGACGTCCTCCATGTGGAAGAAGACGTCCTCGTCGTCGTCCACGTCGTCCGCGTCAGTCGAAATGAAACCGTAGCCGCCAGTGTCGTTGAAGAAGTCAACCTTACCGTTTGCCATTGCAATCATACGTACCCCCCGCCGAGGGATAACCCTTCCGAGGGTCGCGGTACCACGACCCGCCGGCGGGGATTCGTCGGTTTGCGTCGGCGATTTCCGTCGCCGTCGGTCGGTTCGCGACGGTCAACGGCGCCCGAGCTATGGTGACCGTTCACGAACCGGACGAGGGCTGCCCGGCGCCGGGACGAGTGTGGGGTCGCGACGAAGACGGTGCGAGATTCGAGGCCGGGTTATATACCGCGGGGTCCCCTCGGTGACCGTGCACCGTTATGCAACCGTGCCAAAGCTGTCAGGCGGTCATCGACGAGTACATCCTGGACAAACGACTCGAACCCCTGCGCGATCTCACGGTCGACGACTTCAACGTCTGCGCGGACTGTGCGACCATCGTCGCGAACGCGTGCGTGGAGTGTCACGGTGCGGTATACGTTCCCCGGAGCCGGTCGACGGTCCCCGACTACTGTCCCGCGTGTCGGGCCGATCGCATCGATCGCACCGGTCAGGACCCCGGTTGGAACCGCGGCCCCCAGTCGTCCTGATCGGCGTCCCGCCGTTCCGGACGTCGCGCCCGGGTTTTATGTCGGTCCTCGATGAGTATCATGGTAATGTCAGTCGTGGTGATCGGTGGCGGGATCGTCGGCGTGCGGCTGGCCCGGGCGCTTCGTGACCATCCGGCCGACGTCCACCTCCTCGAGAAGGACGCGCTGGGCGCCGGGACGACGGCGAAGTCGATCGCCGTCTTCTCGTGGCTGGAGTCGGACCCCTCGCCGTTCGCGCAGTCGCTTCGCGAGCGCGCCTGGCGGACGTACGCCGACCGCATCGCCGAGGACGCGATCTCCTTCGAGCGGATCGGCGCGCTGTTGGTGGCACGCACGGAGTCCTATCGCTCGCAGCTCGAGCACGCCGCCGAGACGTACGCCGAGCACGGGCCGGACGTCGAGCTGCTCGACCCGGCCGACCTCGAGGCGTTCGGGATCGCCCCCGAGGAGACGGCCGGCGCGCTGTACACGCCCGAGGAGGGGTACCTCGATCCGGGCGAGCTCGTCTCGCAGTGGGCCGCCGAGGCGCGCGAGGGCGGCGCCGATATCCGGACCGGCGTCGAGGCGACCGGGATCCGGACCCGGAACGGGGCGGTGACCGCCGTCGAGACGACCGACGGCGAGATCGCCGCGGACGTGGTGATCAACGCGGCCGGGCCGTGGGCGCCCCGACTTAACCGGATGGTCGGCGTCTCGGCGCCGCTCCGGCACACGAAGGGGCGCATCCTGGTCCTCGAGACCGACGGCGATCGCACCCTCCCGTACACGCAGTTCGAGAGCGGCCAGTACGTTCGCGGCGAGGGCCGGTCCCAGGTCTTCGCCGGCCGTCTCGAGCGCGAGTACGCGGACGCGAGCGAGCTGGACCCCGACGAGCCGCGGTCGGTCGGCGGCGAGTTCTACGCCGACGTCGCCGACACCACCGCGCGGCTCGTGCCGGCCGTCGCCGATGCGGACGTCGCCGCCGAGTGGGTCGGGCTGCGGACCGTCACCCCGGACGGACTGCCGATCGTCGGTCCCACCGCGGTCGACGGCTATCACCTCGCGTGCGGACTGAGCGGGCTGGGGATCACCTACGCGCCGGTCGTGGGGGACCTGTTGGCCGAGTACGTCGCGACCGGCGACCGCCCGCCGGCGCTCGATCGGCTCGCGCCGGACCGGTTCGCGTGACCCAACTACCCCAGGAAGTCGAACGTGACGGCGATCGCTCCTCCCGGAACGCCCCAGTAGGCGAACCGATACCGTCCGGGCTGGAGGTCGGGACAGACCGTGAGCCGGTCCGCGAGCGGGTGTCCCTCCACGACCCCGTCCTCGGTCAGCTCGAGCGCCCACTCGAACCCCTCGCCGGGCGGGTGGCCGACCCCCTCGTCGGTGTACTCGAACCGGGCCGGGTCCCCGCGCGCGCCGCGGACGTCGGTCCACCCCTCGCTCGTCCGGACCTGGAGGGCGTACTTGTGTCGATTGCCGGTCGTCAGGGTTCGCCCGGCGACGTTCACCAGATCGATGGAGACGGTCTCGCCCCGTTCGAACCGAAGCGAGTCGTCCGAGCCTTCGGGACCGCGTGCGCGAAGCGCGAAGGCCGGATCCGGCGGTGCGGCGTCATCGTCGTGGGTCTCGCTCCCATCGCCGGCACCGTCGGCCCCGATCGACCCGTACGCGACGTCGGCCTCGTCGAACCAGGCGGGATGTCGCTCGAAGTCGTCGGCCGAACAGCGCAGCGCGTCCGGCTCCGCGGGCGGGTCGGTCGGCGGGCGAATCCGGCCCGGAAGCGTCGCGGGATCGATGAGCGGGTCGGTCCCGTCGAGTGTGGCGGCGTCGCCCCAGCCGTTCGTCACGGTGAAGGCGGTGCCGGCCGGGAGGTCGTCCCCCGACACCCGGACGAGCGCGGCGGGGTAGGTGATGGCCTCCCCGCAGCCGACGTCGCCCCGACTCGTGTCCACAGCCGTCGCAGTTCCGGTGATCGCGTCCGACTCGACCCGGACGTCCCGGACCTCGAGCCTGGCATAACAGGTGTTGGGTCCCACGCTGCCGACGTACAGCAGCGTCGCGTCCCCGAAGTCCGTCTCGTCGACGAACTCCCGGATCGCGGCGCTCCGTTCGGGGCCCTCCCGGAGGTCCTCGAGCACCCACTGCACCCCCGCGGGCGAGTCGAACCGGGTCACGTACCCGACCAGTTGGTCCGTCCCCGAGGCGGCGTCCCTGGCCCAGCGCGGGGCGGCGCTTTCGGCGGGCAACCCGATCGCGACCGCGCGGTCGCCGACGCGCTCGACCGGCCCGTCGCTCGGCGGGTCCGGCTGATCCGTGGGGGTTTCCTCGCCGGGGTCGGTCCCGGGTGGCTCGTCCGTCCCGTTTCCGCCCCCGTCGGTCGGCGCGTCGAGGCAGCCGGCGACGCCGAGGCCGGCTGCCGTTCCGATCCCGAGGAGGACTTCGCGTCGCGTCGGAGTCGTCATCGAGCGACGGTTCGTCCCTCGCCGATAAGTACCTTCCAGAGGCACAAACGGCCGCTTGAGTCACGGTTCCGCCGGCGGCTCCGTCCGCAGCTCGCAGCCTGTAGCCCCTCGCAGCCCGTAGTCCGTAGCCCGCAGCTCGCTACAGATCGAACCGTTCGGCCGCGGTCTCCATGTCCTTGTCCCCGCGCCCGGAGAGGTTCACGAGGATCGTCTCGTGTTCGCCCGCCTCGGCGAGCTCGATCGCGCGGGCGATCGCGTGGCTCGACTCCAGCGCCGGAATGATCCCCTCCGTCTCGCTCAGCTCGCGGAAGGCGGCCAGCGCGGCGTCGTCGTCGACCCCGACGTACTCGGCCCGGCCCAGCTCCCGGAACATCGCGTGCTCGGGGCCGACGCCGGGGTAATCGAGCCCGGCGGAGACCGAGTGGACCTCGACGTCCTCGTCGATCACGCGCGTCCTCATCCCGTGGATGACCCCGTCCTCGCCGCGTGCCAGCGGCGCGGCGTGACGGCTCGAGTCGGTTCCCTCGCCGCCGCCCTCGGCCCCGTACAGGGCGACGTCGTCGTCGCGGAACGCGTGGAACAGGCCGATCGCGTTCGAGCCGCCGCCGACGCAGGCGACCGCGGCGTCCGGCAGCTCGCCGGTGCGGTCGAGGAACTGCTCGCGGGCCTCCCGGCCGATGACCGACTGGAAGTCGCGGACCATCCGCGGGAACGGGTCGGGACCGACGATGCTGCCGACGAGGTAGTGGGTGTCCGCGACGTTCCCGGCGAAGTCCTCGAGGGCGGCGTCCACGGCGTCGGCCAGTCCGGCCCCGCCGCGTGTCACCTCGTTCACCTCGGCGCCCATCAGGCGCATCCGGAAGACGTTCATCCGCTGGCGCTCGACGTCCTTTTCGCCCATATAGATCTCCGTGTCGAGGTCCAATAGCGCGCCGACCATCGCGGTCGCGGTGCCGTGTTGGCCCGCGCCCGTCTCGGCGATCAGCCGGTCCTTGCCCGCCTGCTTGGCGAGCAGGGCCTGCCCGAGCGCGTTGTTGATCTTGTGGGCGCCGCCGTGAAGCAGGTCCTCCCGCTTGAGGTAGACGTCCGCGCCGTAGCGCTCGCTCAGCCGTTCGGCGTGGTGGAGGGGCGTCGCTCGGCCCGCGTACTCCTCGAGCAGGCGACGCAGCTCCGCCTGGAACGATTCCGTGTCAGCGATCTCGTCGTAGGTGTTCGCGAGCCGGTCGAGCGGTTCCTCGAGCGGGTCGGGGACGTGACGGCCGCCGTAACCCTCGAAGTCTCCCTGTGGCATCGTCCCCCCGTTCGTGAGGGGTGCTTAAAAAGGTCGACGCTCGACCGGCCGTCCCTCCGGGAACGCCGTCGGATCAGGACGATCCGGCGGCAAGCCCCGACTATCGTTTCTTTCGCCGCCGCTTGGTTACCGTTCGCAGCGCCTCGACGGGTCGGTCCGCCGCGAGCAGCCGCCGGAGCTCGGCGCCCGTTTCTCCGTCGATGAGGTCCCGATCGAGGAACTCCTCGACGAGCGCCTCGGCCTCAGCCTCGTGTTCGGTCTCGGTGCCGGCGTCTCGGAACCCCCCGGATCCGTGCATCGTGGTACCCTCTACCACGACCTAGTGGAACGATGACTTATATATCTATGGTAGTCAGTAACGTTCGATCCGAACGAAATCCGGTCGGTCGGGCCGAACCGCTCTCCGCTCGGTCGCTTGCACGTCACCGTGGTCGGGAGCGACCTCGTCGACGTCGTCGACGACGTGCCTTATAAACGGTCGTCCTCGATGCTGCCCGGATCCTGGGCGGTGTCGAACATGTTGTTCTCGGCGCTTTCCATCATCTCGTCCCGGGGCTCCTCGTCGACGATCGTGACGTTGTACGCCTCGATCCCGGAGGCGATGAGCTCCTCGGCCGCCTGCTCCTCGCTGACGAACTCCTGTTCGGCCAGCTGCTGGAACTCGGAGTACACGTCGTCGGACAGCGACAGTTCGAAGGTCGGCATATCGCCCCGTATTCCGTCGAGACTTTTAAGTAACGGGGTTGGGGGAGCGCCGGGAGCCGTGAGCTATGCGACGCTACAGGTCCGCCCAGGCGCCCCGGAACCGCTGGAGCGCGGTGAGGTGTCCCACGACGGCGAACAGCGCGAGGAGGATCGCCACGAGGCCGATCCCGGCCGGACCGATCGCGGACCCCACGACGGCGGCGATCGGCTCCGGAAGGGCGTCAGCCGAGATGACCGGGCCGGGAACGACCGCCGCGAGGACGCCCGTCACGCCGACGAGCGCGAGCCGGTCGGCGCGCCCGAGCAGGCCGCCGTACTCCCGGCCGAGCCCGACCGCCTGGATCTGCGTGCCGAGATAGGAGGTCATCAGCACGCCCGTGACCGCCGCGAGGCCGAGCCCGTACCGGCCGATCCCGGCCGCGAGCCCGGCGAGGATCGCGATGTCGGCGTACCGGTCGAGGACGTGGTCGAGGAGGTCCCCGCCCGAGGACTCCACGCCCTGCTCGCGGGCCAGGGCGCCGTCGACCAGGTCGAGCCAGCCGTTGACGTACACGAGGACCGCGCCGGCCAGGTAGCCGGCCGGCGTCGCGAGCGCGAAGGCCAGCCCCGCCGCGACCGCGGCCAGGAACGCCAGGACGCTCACCCCGTCGGGAGTCAGCCCGAGCCGGTCGGCCGCCGAAACCCACGGGCCGAGCAGCCGGTTCGCGAGCGGTCGCAGGCCGTCGAGCGTCATCGGCTTCCCTCCCGGGTCATCGGCTCCCACCGTCTCCGTTCGAGTTCCGTCGGCGTCCGCATCGATCCGGGTCCCGTCGGCGTTCGCATCGGTTTATAAATACCCCGTGAAGTCGACCGTTCCGGCGCTCGGCTCGCGGTCGCCGTCGATGACCGCCTCGATCTCCGCGGCCACCGCCGCCGGCTCCGCGTCGGTCGTGTCGATCTCGTGGACGTGCTCGCGCCCGAAGCGCTCGACCGCCTCGGAGAGGATCACGTCGAGCGCCTCGCTCTCGGCGTTCTCCCGCGCCTTCGCCGGCGGTTCGCCCCGTTCGGTCAGCCGCTCCTCGAGGGTCTCGGGGGCACACCGGAGCACGACGACCCGGTCGGCGTCGAAGTAGTGTGCGAGATGCGACTCGAGGATCCCGTCCCAGTCGCCGAGCCGGTCGGCGATCGCCTCGAGGTCCGCCACCAGCGAGCCGCGGTCGTCGTCGCGCTCGGTCCAGAGGTCCTCGTCCGACTCGATCAGCTCGTTGAGGTGGATGACCGTGTGGTCGCCTCCCTCCTCGGACTCGAGCAGCCGCGTCGCGGACGTCTTCCCGGTTCCCGGGGTGCCGGTGACGGCGACGCGCATCAGGCCGAGACACCCGGTTCGAGCCGCGCGAGCACGTCGTTGATCGCCTCGACGGCCGCCCGCGTCTCCTCGCGCGTGCCGGTCGTCACGCGGACGTGCTCGGGCAGGCCGAAGGAGGTGCAGTCCCGGACGATGATCCCCTCGCGTTGGAGCGCCTCGGTCACCGCCTCGGCGTCTCCCACCTCGATCAGCACGAAGTTGCCGGCCGACTCGACCGTCGGCGCGTCGACGTGCTCGCGGACGTACTCGCGGCCCCACCGCGCCGACTCGATCGAGCGGTCGACGTGCTCGTCGTCGGCCAGGGCGGCCAGCGCCGCCCGGCAGGCCAGCTCGCTCGCGGCGAAGGGCGTGTTCACGCGGGCGTAGGCGTCCGCCCACGCCTCGGGGACGAGCGCGTAGCCGACGCGCAGGCCCGCGAGCCCGTAGGCCTTCGAGAACGTCCGGAGGACGGCGACGTCCGCCCGCTCCTCGAAGAGCTCGACCGCGGAGGGCGTCTCCGCGAACTCGCCGTAGGCCTCGTCGACCACCACGAGCGTCTCCTCGGCGGTCGCGTCCGCGAGCAGCCGGACCTCGGCGAGATCCATCACGGAGCCGGAGGGGTTGTGCGGCGAGGTGACGTAGATCATTCGCTCGCCGGCGTAGGCGTCGAGGACGGTCTCGGCCGTCTGCTCGAAATCGTCCGCGGGGTCGAGCTCGTAGGTCGCGACCTCGCCGTGGTGGTACCGCGCGGACATCCCGTAGTAGGCGAAGCCGGGATCGGGAGCCAGGATCCGGTCGTCCGGCTCGAGCATCGCGCGGGAGAGATAGTCGATCGAGCCGTCGGCGCCGGCCGAGAGCCACACTTGCTCGTCGTCGAGGGTCCACTCGGCGGCCAGCTCGGCGATGAGGTCGGCGTGTGAGGACTTCGGATAGACGCTGATCGACTCGGCGTGCTCCCGGATCGCGGCGACCGCGTCCGGGCTCGCGCCGTGGGGGTTCTCGTTCGAGGAGAGGGTGACGAGCTCCGCCGGGTCGATCCCGAGCTCGCGGGCGACCTCCTCGTCGCCGCGTCCGGGAACGTACGGGGAGTGCTCGGAGAGGTCCCGTGTGTGCATACCTTCCCGTCCGGGAGCGGCGGCCTTAAGAGTGCAGCATCCGGTGTCGTCGCGGTCGGACGTCGAGTACGTTCGGCCTCCGTCCCCAGTACGTTCGGCCCCCGTCCGAGATCCAAGCCTACGGGAGCGTCCCGTTTTTCGGTTACGCTCCCGGAGCGGGCGGCGACCTTTATTAGTCATCCGACCGATGACACGAACGCATATGGAACTCACCTGGCACGGCCACTCCACGTGGCACGTTTCGGTCGGCGGGACGGACCTGCTCATCGACCCGTTCTTCGACAACCCGAAAACGGACGTCTCGCCGGAGGAACTGGACCCGGACTATCTGCTCTTGACCCACGGTCACGCCGACCACATCGGCGACGTCGACCGCTACGAGGACGCCACCCTCGTGGCCACGCCCGAGCTGGTCGGCTACGTCCAGGACACCTTCGGCCACGACAGCGCGGTCGGCGGAATGGGAATGAACCTCGGCGGCACCGTCGAGTGCGGCGACGCCTTCGTGACGATGGTCCGGGCGGACCACTCGAACGGGATCGACACGGGCTACGGAACCTCCGCCGGGATGCCGGCCGGATTCGTGGTCTCCGACTCGAAGCCGACCCAGGAGTCCGACGCCGAGGCGTCGACGTTCTACCACGCCGGCGACACGAGTCTGATGGTCGAGATGCGCGAGGTCATCGGTCCGTTCCTCGAGCCGGACGTCGCCGCGCTGCCCGCCGGCGACCACTTCACGATGGGGCCCGCGCAGGCCGCGATCGCCGCCGACTGGCTCGGCGCGGACGTCGCCATCCCGATGCATTACGACAGCTTCCCGCCGATCGAGATCGACACCGACGACTTCGTCCGCGAGGTCGAGGCGACCGCCGGCCCGAGCGAGCCGGTCGTCCTCGCGGGCGACGAGAGCTACGAGCTGTAGCGAGCGCTCCGAACCGTCGCGGGAGCTCCGAACCGTAACGAGCGCCACGAATCGTCGCACGTCCGCCGCCCGAGGCCGATACCCTTTAGGTCGTCTCGTGAGGAGGTCCGCACGGTATGTCCGACATCGAAACCACGACGGTCAGCGACGAGGGATACGCGTGCACGAGTCAGGTCGGCGACTTCGACCTCCAGATCGACGCCACCGGCGAGACCGGTCCCGACCCGAACACGGCGCTGGTCGCGACGTACGCCTCCTGTTACATCCCGGCGTTCCGCGTGGGCGCCCAGCAGCGCGGGATCGAGGACCTCGGCACGGTCCAGATCGACGCCTCCGCCGAGCTCGACGATGACGACGACCTGGCGTCGATCGCCTTCGACCTCCACGTCGAGGCCGACGTCGACGACGACGATCTCGACGAGATCGTCGCGCGCGGCGAGGACATCTGTCACGTCCACTCCGCGCTCCGCGAGGAGCTGCAGGCCGACATCGCGGCGTACGCCGACGCGTTCTGACGACGACGCGATTCGCCGTCCGACGACGACGCGGCCCGACGCCCGACGACGGCACCGCGATTCGCCGCGCCGCTTCCTACCGCTTTTTCGGTCCGTCCTCGAGCACCCGGTCGATCTCCGCCAGCGAATCGAGGACGTAATCCGGTTCGTGGGTGCTCGCGGCCAGCCGCGCGTCGTCGGTGACGCCGGTCCGGACGAGAACGGTGGTCATCCCGGCGCGATCGCCGAATGCGATGTCGGTGTCGAGCCGGTCGCCCACGACGAGACAGCGCTCCGGATCGCGGCCCAGCCGCTCCCGGACGAGTTCGACCGCCGGCTGCGAGGGCTTCCCGAGCGTGATGTCCGGGTCCCGCTCGGCGACGCCCGCGATCGCGTTGATCACGGCGCCGGACCCGGGGACGTTCCGCTCGGCCGCCGGGATGACGACGTCCGGGTCGGTCCCGATGAACGGGATGTCGCGCTCGAGCGCCCAGAGCGCGTCGCGGAGGTCGCCGTAGTCGAACTCGCGGTCGATGGACGCGACGAGCGCGTCGGCCGCGTCGGCGTCGTCGATCGTCGAGAGGTCGGCCCCGTCGAGCTGGGTGTACAGGCCGGACTCGCCGATCACGAAGAGGTCGTCGTCGGGATGCCGCTCCCGGAGGTACGCGACCGTGACGGTGCCCGCGGTGACGATCCGATCCGGCGCGACCGCGAAGCCGGCCGCCGCGAGCCGGTCGGCGTACGCCGGCGGGGCCTTCGTCGGGTTGTTCGAGACGAACAGCGGATCGATCCCGGCCTCCCGGATCCGGCGGTACCCCTCGGCGGCGCCGGGCACCGGCTCGTCCCCGCGGACGACCGTGCCGTCGACGTCGAGGACCGCTCCCTCGTAGTCCATATCGGTGCCAGGGGCCCCGGCGTAGTAGGGGTTTTGTCGCGGCCGGGAGAGGCAACGATCGCCGTCGGGCAGTGACGGGTCGTCTCCGTCACGAATCCGTGATGTGGCCCATTCTGTGGATAACGGAACCCTCAAACGACCCCGGAACGCATACACGGACATCGTGACGACCACCCAGGTAACGCTCGTTCAGATCGACAACTACGGTCCGTGGACGGTCACCCCCGAGCCGCGGCGCGAGATGGACCTCCAGACGATGCAGTCGCGACTGTTCGCCGACGTCGCGCAGTTCGTGGGGTCGCGGGACGGCTACGCCTTCTTCACCCGGTTCGACAACATGGTCGCGGTGACGAACGGCCTCGACGACCGCGACCACGAACGGCTCCAGGCGACGATCCGGAACCGCTACCCGGTCACCATCAGCCTCGGCGTCTCGGTCGCCGAGCGCCCGATCGACGCGCTCGAGGACGCGACCGGGCGGATCCAGGCGGCCGGCAGCGCGCAGGACCACAGCCGGACCGAGGTGCTCGCCGGCGAGTACGTCGACGTGCCCGGCGACGACGACCTGTCGATCGCCCACTTCGACGTGAACGACGCGACCGGCAAGTACACCGACCAGCTCAACGAGTTCGACTCGTTCATCCGGATCGAGCAGGGGTACGCGGCCCTGATGAAACACCTCCGGGAGGAACACGGGGCGCTCTCCTTCTTCGTCGGCGGCGACAACATCATCTCGGTCTGCCCGGATATGGCCGAGGCCGATTACCGAGCGGCGATCGACCACGTCGGCGAGGCGGCCGGCGTCGACTTCAAGGTCGGCGTCGGTCGCGGCCGGTCGGCCCACGAGGCGGGGTTCGCCGCCAAACACGCCCTCGAGGACTGCCGGTACGAGGGAACGACGGTCGAGTTCGCCTCGCCGCCCGCCATCACGGAGTGACGCGCTGCGCCGCAACCGTCTCGCCGGTCTCGCAGGGTGACCGACTCACCGGTCGACGCGCGGCAGCCTGATCGCGACCGTCGACTCGCCAGTCCCGTGGTCGGGGAACGACATCTCGCCATAGGAGCCGTCGACGACCCACTTGACGAGCCAGAGGCCGATCCCGCCGCCGTGTTCAAGCGGCGTCTCCGTTCCCTCCGACAGCGCGCGCCGGTCGTCCTCCGGGATCGGCGGTCCGGGGTTCGAGACCGACAGCTCGAGGAACCCGCCGTCCGTCGCCGAGACGGCGATCGACACTTCCGGCGGTCCGTCGGAGCCGTCCTGGTGGGTCACGGCGTTGACGAGCAGCTCGACGATCGCGATGTCGATCCGCTCGTGCGCGATGACCCGGTCGAGGGCGGGGTCGACATCAGTCGCGTCGGCGTCGGTGCCGGAGTCGTCGCCCGAATCGATCGCCACGGGGTCCCCCGCGATCTCCAGGGAGAACTCCGCGTCGGGATACCGGTCGCGGACGCGCTCGACCGCGACCCAGATCTCGGCCAGCGGGTCGACGGACTCGATCGTCTCGTCCGTGAGCGTGCCCTGGATGTGGCGGGCCTTCTCGGACCGATCGACGACCCGCTCGGCGTACTCGATGCAGGTGTCGACGTGCTCCCGGGTCGTCGAGCCCGGAGCGGCCTCCTCGCGCAACAGCTCGAGGTAGCCGAGGACGACGTTCAGTTCGTTGCGGATGTTGTGCCGGAGCGCCCGGTCGACGACGGACAGGCGCTGTTCGCGCCGCGAGACCTGCCGGCGGGCCCGGGCGAGCTCGTGGGTCTGTTCGAGCATCAACCGCACGTCCATTCGGGACTCGTCCCGGGTCCCGTCCGCCGTTTCGGACGACCGACTCGACCGGCTGCACCGCTCCGAGGGCGGAACGTAAAAGGGGTTCTCACAGAGCGTATCCGCGTAGACGATCCGCTCGTGGGTCCAGACGGCCGCCGCGATCGACCGGTTCGTGAACCGCCCGAGGTCGTACTGACATAGGGCGGTCACCGGGAGGTCCGGACAGCACTCGTCGAAGCCGACCTCGAACTCGAGGACGTCCTCGAAGTCCGACCCCGTCCGGAAGCTCCAGGTCGCCGGCGACGCAGAGCCCCTCGTGACGCTCGCTCGCGTCCGCCTCGCGGGCCCGGTCCGCGAGGAGCTCGACGGTTCGGTCCGGATCGAAGGTTCCGGGCGAGTAGACGTCGCTCGCCTCCGCGATCTCGAGGTCCCCCGCGTCGATCCGCCGGTCGACGTCGATCCCGGCCGCCTCGAGGGCCGACTCGATCGTCGCCGTCTCGTTGGCGTCGGCGAGGTAGAGACACCGCCGGTCGTTCGTGAGCGCGGCCTCGAGGAAGGCAGCGGCCGCCCGGAGCTGCTCCGCCGTCGTGTCGTAAAACAGCGCGAGATGCCGCCCCAGCTCCTCGCGGTCGAAGGCGGCCCGCAGCGATTCGTACCGGAGCGCGTCCGTCCCGGTCGGGGACGAGCGATCCTCCGACTCCGGCGTGGACATACACGGGGTTCGACGATCCAGGCAGTTAGCCCTTCGGGTGCGAGCGTGACGGTTCGGCTCGCGTGGCTGTCCGTGTCGCGTGCTGTATGGATCCGCCTGGCTGAACGCGTCACGCGGCTACGCGTGCTCTTTCGGCAGCAGATCCTCGAACGGCTGGTCGTCGAGCCACTCGCAGAGCTGGACGAGCTGGTCGGTGGCCGCCTCGAACAACTGCTCGCCCTTCTCGGCGGTCGCGTCCGTCTGGTCGCCGAGGACGCCGTTGTCCGTGTTGTCGATGGCGTCGTAGAACGTTCGCGCGCCGTGTCGGTTCATCTCGCTCGCCTCGAACTCCGGGAAGCCGCCGTCCCGCGCGTCGGCGAGACGGTCGTCGTGGACGAGCTCCGGGCGCAGATGCTGGATCAGCGCCGTTTCCTTGGGCCCCCCGTGGGGACCGTTCCGCTCGAAGAGGTCGTCGACGAGCTCCGGGATCGAGTCGTTCCACATCCACTCGACCGCGTACAGGACCTCCTCGTCCCGGAGCCGGCGACCGACCTCCCGGAGGTGCTCGACGTTTCCGCCGTGGGCGTTCACGTAGATCACGCGGTCGATCCCGTGGTACGCCAGGTTCCGGGTGAACGACTCGACGTAGTCCCGAAAGACGGGCGCGTCGACCCACATCGTGCCGTTGAACTGCCGGTGGTGCGGGCTCACCCCGACGTTGATCGTCGGCGTTCGGAGGAAGCCGGTCCGGTCGGCGGCCGCCCGCGCGAACCCCTCCGCGATCAGGTGGTCGGTCGCCAGCGGGAGGTGGGGACCGTGCTGTTCCGTCGACCCGAGCGGCACGAGCGCGAGGGATTCGTTCTCGAAGTACGCGTCGAGGTCCGGCCAGGATTCCGCCGCGAGATACATACCGTTCGATAGCGGACGGCACACGCTTGAATCTGTGCAAAGGGGCCGATCAGCCGGCGTCACCGGACGGTGTTATTACTTAGTAATATTAGTTAGTTATATCACGCTCGATGCCGTCACCTTCGGACATGAGTTTCACGACCGATCTCGAGTCGGTGGCGGAACCGATCTGGGACGACATCCTGTCGCACCCGATGGTCGAGGCGCTCGGGGACGGAACGCTCGATGAGGAGCCGTTCCGATACTGGGTCAGACAGGATTACGTCTATCTGGTCGAGTACGCGCGGGTGTTCGCCACCGGGGCCGCGAGGGCGCCGGATCTCGATCGGATGGCGACCTTCGCCGAGCTCCTCGAGTCGACGATCGCCGACGAGATGGACCTCCACCGCGCGTACGCCGCCGAGTTCGGCATCTCCGAATCGGCGCTTGCGGCGACCGAGCCCTCGCCGACCACCCGAGGCTACACCGACTTCCTCGTCCGAGTCGCGTCGACGGGCAGTTTCGGCGACCTGGTCGCCGCGCTGTTGCCCTGTATGTGGGGCTTCAACGAGACCGGAACCCGTCTCGCTCGGCGGGGAGTGCCCGACGACGACCGATACGCGGACTGGATCGAGACGTACGCCGGCGCGGAGTTCACCGAGCTGACCGAGTGGTGCAAGACCCTGCTGGACGACGTGGCCGCCGACGCGAGCGAGCGGGAGCGCGAACGGTACCGCGACCGCTTCGAGACGTCGGCGCGCTACGAGTACCGGTTCTGGGACGCCGCCTGGCGCCAGGAGGAGTGGTCGGCGTGAAAGCAGCTTCCGGATCGCGAGGGCTGGCTGCCTCGGTGGCGCCGCCGGCGGCTTCGGGGGGCGAGACGCGATGGTGACCGCCGTAACGGCGCTCGGCCTCGCGGTCGTCACGCTGGTCGTCTTCACCGTCGTCGGGATCCGGCTCTCCCGGGGGCGGGTTCGCTCCGTGGAGGACCTCATCGCCGCCCGCGACTCCGCCGGCAGCGGTCGAACGGCCGCGACGCTCGTCGCCTCGGTGATGGGCGTGTGGATCCTCCTTTCGGCCCCCGAAGCCGGCGCGCTCTTCGGGATCGCCGCGGTCGCGGGCTACGCGGTCGGCGAGTCGCTCCCGATGCTCGTCTACTCGCGGATCGGCCCCCGGATCCGCGAGGTGATCCCCGAGGGACACGCGCTCACCGAGTACGTCCTCGTCCGCTACGGCCGCGGGATGTACGCGCTGGTGCTCGCCGTCAGCGTCCTCTACATGTTCGTCTTCCTGGCCGCCGAGCTGACGGGGATCGCGCAGGCGTTCCACCACGTCGCGGCGGTCCCGCGGTGGCAGACGGCGACCCTCGTCGGCGGATTCGTCCTCCTGTACACGGGCTACGGCGGCCTGCGGGCGAGCATCGCCACCGACACGATCCAGACGCTGATCGTCCTTCCGCTGCTCGCCGCGGCGGCGCTTGCGGTCGTTCTCGCGAGCGGCGGGACGGCCGCCGTCCACCGTGGGGTCGTGGCCGCGAATCCGACGCTCCTCGATCCCACGTACGTGCCCGGCATCAGGTTCGGGATCGCGCTCGTCTTCGCCGTCCTCGGCGCGGAGCTCGTCAACCAGACCTGGTGGCAGCGCATCTACGCCGCCGACGGGTCCCGAACGGTGGAGCGTGGCTTCCGAGCCGCAACCGTCGTCAACGGGCTGGTGATGGTCGTGGCGACGCTGCTCGGCGTCGTCGCCGTTGGCGCTGCCGCCGTCGAGACGAGCGGCTCGGGATACAACGCCGGTATCGCCTTCTTCGTCCTGCTCGAAGGCGCCGCCGGCGAGGCGGTCGTCCTCGGGGTGCTCCTGTTGGCGCTCGCCCTCGTAATGAGCACGGCCGACAGCCTGTTCTCGGGGCTGGCGAGCCTCGTGACGGCGGATCTCCCGCGACTGCTCGCGGACCCCGACGACCGGACCCTGCGGCTGGGCGCACGGGCGCTCACGGCCGTCGTCGCGATCGCGGCGATCCTGGTGAGCCTCCGGGCACGCAGCGTGCTCCGGCTGTTCTTCCTCGCCGACCTGCTCGGCGCCGCGGTCGCCGCCCCGATCGTGTACGGCCTCTTCTCCCGCCGACTCTCGGGGGGCGGCGCGCTCGCGAGCGCCCTCGGCGGCCTCCTGGTCGGCGCGGCGACCTTCCCGTTCCCCTTCGGCCTCCACCGGACGCTCGATGCGGCCCTGGGCGGCGCGCTGCCGGCGCCCGACGCGACCTATCTGCTCCCGTTCGCCGGCGCGTTCCTCGTTTCGTCCGGTCTGACGCTGCTTTTCGCCCGGCTGGGCGACGACGAGTTCGACTTCGACCGGCTCTCACGCGAGATCCGACGCCTCGACGACCCTGCCCGCCCCGACGACCCGACGCCCGCCGCGGACGGCGGGCTCCCGAGCCCGGATCGCGAGGACGGCGGCGGCGAGCCCGACGGCGGTACCGATCGCGAGTGAGGACCTTCCCGTGAACAGCCGAAAGTTGTTTGTTACCAAATCACATAGATCTTATATGGGTACAGTCACCGTCTCACGAACGGAATCGCTCCGGTATACGTGGGGAGCGGGAATCGCGGGAGGGTTCGTCGGTGGCGTCGGGATGGGGTTGATCCTGCACCTGGGAGCGAACATGATGCCGCTCATCGGGGCGCTCTACGGACGACCGACGGTGGTGGGCGGATGGGTCGGCCATCTGGTGAACAGCGTCCTGATCGGCCTCCTGTTCACCCTGCTCGTTTCACGCCCCGTCGTTCGTCGGCAGCTGACGACCACGTTCGGCTGTCTCGTCTCCGGCGTCGTCTACGCCGCGGCCGTCGGGCTCGCCACGACCGGGATCATGTTGCCGATCTCGATGAACGTGCTCGGGAGACGAACGATTCCGGAACCCATCCTTCCGCTGCCGGGGATGGTCGGCGGCATGCTCGTCGTCCTCTCCGTGGGCGTCGCCCACCTCGTGTACGGGTTGTTGCTGGGCGCCACCTACGGCGTCATCCATACCCGACCCGACCCCGGCGACGGATGAGGGGTGGGCACGTCCCTCCCCGCTCCGCCGTCGGTCGACGGCCGCCGGTCCCGCTACCGGCGAGCGACGCCGACGTATGCGAGGCCGATGCTTCCGAGAAGGATCAGGACGCGATGGACGACGTCCGGAAGCGGGAGGATCCGGTCACCTGCGATGCCGACGATCGCGAGAAGCGTCGCGATCGCCGTCGAGAACGGACGGGATGTGAGTCGATGCGTGAAGACTCGAAGCGACCAGTATCCAGTCTCCGCCGTCGACGCGAGGCCGGCGCCGAGCGGCCGATTCCCGTCGGGATTCTCGGCCGGAGCGAAGTCGGGGTACTCCGCGAGCGGAACGGTCACGATCTCGCCGGTGTGGAGGCGCCGTTCCCCGGCGTCCGCAACGCGGAGCAGCGTCACCGTGCCCTCGCCGCGTCCGACGACGCGATAGATACCGTCCGGGACGTCGGCGTCGACCGGCTTGACGTGGTCGTATGGTTCCGGAGGGATCATCCGTGGGTCGGCACGGCGTCCGTTGCGGGAACGGTCCCCATCGCTCGTCGTCGGCCCCGGACACGAGACATCCGTTAGGTCGCGTTTGATGGCGTGTACGTTCGAAGGCGGTAGATCAGTCGCGCGACGGCGAGGAGGATGATCACGCCGAAGACGGCGGGGAGGTACGACGGCACGTCGGTGATGGCCATGAGGACGCCGAGCGCGATCGCGGCCACGCCGATCCGAAGGACGGCGTTTCCGACGACGTCAGCGACCACCTCCTCGGGAACCGATGACGTCTCGTCGTATCCAGCTATGAGGAACGTCCAGCCCCGGAACCTGATCAGCGCTCCCGCGATCAGGAGCACCGATCCGACGCCGAGCCACTGCAGGGCCGTGGAGGGCACGCCGAGCATAGTCGTCCCGTTGGTCCCGCTCCAAGTTGAATCATCCTGATCGTTCACTGCCGTACCACGCGATCGCCTGCATCACGAGACGATCGCCTGGACGTAGACGTGTGCGTACGCGCTTGCCCACACGATGGAGAGCAACTCGGAGACGCTCGCCGCGATCACGTCCACCGCCGGCGCCACCCACGCCAGTCTCGCCCCCGTCTCGGGGAGGGACGCCGGCAGCTGGAGTCCGAGCACGCTCCCGAGGACGAGCACGACGATGAGCACGAACTTCCCGCGGTAGTTCGTCGTGACGTGCCAGCTCACCCGAAGCGACTCGACGGGACCGTACCGACCGATGACGCAGGCCTCGGGCGCGAACCAGAACGTGAACAGCAGGAGCAGCATCGGCACGAGAAAGACGGCCCCGCCGACCGCCGCGGCGACGGGAAAGCCGACGAGTGCCACCGGATCGCCGGGGAGAACGCCGACCAGAACGAGGAGGGGAAGGCCCACGAGGGACGGGATCGTCAGCACGAATCCGACGATGAGCAGGATCACGCCGACCAACGCCGGCGTCCGCGCGAGGCTTCGCTGGATCCCCTCGCGTATCGTGACCGGGTCACCGGTCAGCTCCCCGGCGACGATCGTGCCCACGTAGGCGCGGATCAGAAAGAGGAACGCGAACGCCGCCGCGGCCTCGAACAGGTCAACCACGGGCAGCGGGAGCACGGTGATGACGTCCGTCTCGAGCAACCGGTTGGCGAGGACGATCACGCCCGCGAAGGCGACGATCGAGGGACGGGAGCGAAACAGACCGACCGACCAGACCAACGCATCGAGGACGGTGCGCTCCGTGGCGGCCGTCTGAACGTTCCGGCAATCGAGGCAGCCACAGCCGTCGACGTCCGTCCGTTCCTTGATCGTCGGTGTCACGTCACATTCGATCGTTTCCCGACCGATAGAAGTCCTTCGGTTCGGTGAGTCGGCGTGGTCGGTCATCCGGCGTGGTCGGTCATTCGGCAGTGACGAGCTGTGAGACCGCTTCGCCGGCTGCAAGCAGGATCGACGGCGGGCCGAGCAGCGACGCGACGGACCTGAACGCGCGTTTGAGGCCCGGCCGATCGTCCTCGGTGCCGAGAAACAGCAGCGTCGGATCCTTCGAAACGACGTACACGCTCATCTCACGGCCCTTCTCCGAGTAGCAGGTGTCCGTGACCTCGATCACGCCGGCGGATTCGAGGTTCTCCAGGTGATAGTGGACGTTCTGTACGCTCTGGTCGAGTTGGTCGGCGATCCGCGACGGCGTCGCCGGCGTCTCGTTGAGCAGCCGGAAGATCTCGTAGGCCGTCTCGGAGGACAGCGCCTCGATCACGTCCCGCGTCGCGTCGTCGTCGAGACTCAACACGGCCGGGGTGTCGCTTCGTTCGACGGTGGTGTCGGTTTGCGTGGGGAGGAGTCGTGCCATGGTTACTGGTCGGTCCGCGGATGCAGGTCGCGGGGATCCGCTCGCGGAGCGTTCGAGGCCGGAGTACGTAGTTGTTGGTGGTATTTCATATTTCCTCCGCGGTGGCGGGAGCGGCAGCGATCAGTCGCAGGTAGTAGGCCGTGTACACCGTGTAGAAGTACGCGAAGCCGACCGCGGAAAGGGCGATCCCGATCGGGAGCAGGACTGCCATCGGAATCCCGAGGTCAACTGGGAACACCTCAGCCGGTCCAGCTTCCGTCATCGTCAACCGGAGCAGGTACTCGGGAAGCAGGAAGGCGTTCAGCAGGACGAGCCAGACCAGCGAAAACCCGGCGACGTTTTGAAGGTTCGAGCTGACGAGTCCGATACTTCTCCGGAACGCGCCGGTAACGCTCTCGTGTTCGATGACGATCGCGGTATCGTAAAACTGGACGAACAGAATGACGGCGAGGACGGACGCCAGCCAGATGAGCATCGAAACGACGCCCGCGACGAACGCAGCCATCTCGTTCACTGCGGCGAGCGCCATCGCTCCGATACCGAGGACGAACCCGATGAGGCTGAGTCCGATGGCAGCGCCGAACACGAGCAGCACGAACAATATGGTTGCGAGGAGCAGTGACGGGTAATGCGTCCGCGCTGCCGTGATAAAGCCGGAGAGCGACGCGTCCGTTCCGTCGATCGCGGCCTGAGCGGTGTCGATGAAGCCACCGAGAACGAACGGGAACACGACCAGCCACGCGAGCGAGGCGCCCGCTGAAAGCACCGGTGAGTCGATCAGGTGGTCCACGTATTGCAGTTGGCTGCCGCCGCCGATGAGGAGGCCGGGGGCGAGCAGGATCGGATTCGATCGGAGGGCGGTGAATCCGTCCGTGAATGCGGAGACGATGACCATCGTGTCTCCGGGTTACCGTCGTCGCATATTATGTCGACCGTAGCATCAAAACCGAATTTAACCGTTTGGGATGGCCGTCGACGACGGTTTGCGTGGAGCGCACGGAACGATGTCGGTTCGAGTGACCGGAGGACGACGAGACGCCGAACTAGCTTCGATCCCCGAGTGCTGCCGTCAGCGCCCGGAGCTGTCCCCACCCGTTGGATCGGAGTGCCGCAGGCAAGCGGCGGCGCGCTCCATCGAGTGCCGTCCGGAGGGCAGTCGAGGCGTCCTCGAAGATTCCCGTCCCGTGGCCGACGAGAACTCGTTGTGGAGATAGCCCCTCGAACACGGCTCGCGGTGGTGCGAACCGGCAGAGGAGGTACATCCCGAGCCGCTCCTCCGCCACCGTGTACAGTGGCGCCGTCCCGAGTATATCGGGGATGTAGAGCGTGTGATCGGCCGTACGGTAGGCGATCGCTTCGGACCACCCCGGAAACGGGCGGCAGCGACGCAACGCGAATCCGGAACTCCCGATCGTATCCGTCCCCGGTTCGACCGGACTATCGAGCGTGGATGCTGCGCGGGAAAGCCATGAGGGACAATACACCGGAACCTGGTGACGCGCGGCGAAACCGTTCGCATCACGGACGTGGTAGTTCGAACAGACGATAACGCCGCAGACGTCGCCGAGCGTCGCGAGTTCCTGGTCGATCCCCGGCGCGTCGATCGGATCGATGAGCCACACGCCGCCATCGTTCCCGACCACGGCGTGACTCGTCCGGCGACCAGTTTCGTTCGGATGTGCGAACCAGCCGACCCCGTCGTCCCGTCGATCGACGACCTCGTACTCCGAGGAGGGACGCCGATCGTAGATCGGCATCGTCAACTTTCGGGAAAGAGAGCGGGCGGTGTTTAGTTAAGCGTGAAAAGCGAGGCGGGTGAATTTCTTGCTGGTCTATGGCAGAAATTGCCCGCCTCACCGGTCATAGAGAGTGGATTGATTTGGATTTTGTGGAGCGAGAGCGGACACCCGAGTCCGCGATGGCGTTGGGTATTCAATCGCACGTTGCGGGACTCTCGCTGTCGAATACCGTCGATTTACTCGATTCACTGGGTGTCCAACGCAGTCGAAAAGCCGTCCACGATTGGGTTCAAAAAGCCGATCTACAGCCAGAATCCGGTAAATCACCGAATCAGA
>NZ_FNPC01000011.1 GCF_900107205.1 Halopenitus persicus
GATCATTGATGCGAATCACTGTTTCGTCGAGCGCAATCTGATTCGGTGATTTACCGGATTCTGGCTGTAGATCGGCTTTTTGAACCCAATCGTGGACGGCTTTTCGACTGCGTTGGACACCCAGTGAATCGAGTAAATCGACGGTATTCGACAGCGAGAGTCCCGCAACGTGCGATTGAATACCCAACGCCATCGCGGACTCGGGTGTCCGCTCTCGCTCCACAAAATCCAAATCAATCCACTCTCTATGACCGGTGAGGCGGGCAATTTCTGCCATAGACCAGCAAGAAATTCACCCGCCTCGCTTTTCACGCTTAACTAAACACCGCCGTCGCGGCCGGCGGAAGGTATAAACCCCTCAACGGACCACCGGTCGATATGGACGTCGTATCGCGGACGCCGAGCGCGTCGAGTGGGGTCGAGCCGCCGGACTGCGTCCGACTATCCCGGGGGAACGGACGACGGCGATGATGTCCGAGTTCGACACCGAGCGCGTTCACGAGGAGGTTCGCATCGAGCGCCTCGACGGACTGGACGGCAGGGGCGAGGGCGACGAGCGGAGCGGACGCGTCGCCAGGCTGGTGATGGAGCGGGGCGACCGTCCGCTGAACGTCTTCCGGCCCCCCAAGCTCGAGGCGATGGCCGCGGCGGTCGAGGCGCTGGCCGACGAGGTGGACTGTCTCGTCGTGTACGGCGAGGGCGAGTTCTCCGCGGGCGCGGACCTCGAGTTCATCCGGGAGGCGCCGACGGAGATGCGGTCGGTCACGATCGACACGATCGCGGCGGCCTCGAGCCGGTACATCCGCGCCGTTCGGGAGTTCCCGGGTCCGGTGATCTCGGCCGTGACCGGGATCGCGGCCGGCGGCGGGCTCGGATTCATGCTCGCGTCGGACCTCAACTACCTCCACGAGTCGGCGACGCTCGACACCGCCTTCGCCCGGATCGGCCTGACGCCGGACAACGCCATTTCCTTCTTCCTCGTCAAGACGGTCGGCCCGTACAAGGCCCGCGAGCTGCTGTTCGACTCCGAACCGATCGACGCCGCGGAGGCGGTCGACCTCGGCTTCGCGAACGCGACCTACGGCGGCTCGGCCGAGGAGTTCCTCGAGACGGTCACCGAGCGCGCGCGCGAGCTCGCGGCCGGCCCGACCGACGTCCACGCGGAGACGAAGACGCTCGTCGACGCCTCCTACGAGGGCCGGCTGAGCCAGCACCTCGAACAGGAGCGCACCGCGATCAAGCGAATGAGCGGAACCGACACCTTCGACGAGGGACTCGCCGCGTTCCTCGACGGACGCGAGCCCGAGTGGGACTAGCCGCGTTGGTGCGCCGGCAGTGTGACTGAGCCGCGTTGGTGCACGCCGGCCGCTCCCGCACGCGCCGGCGCGCAGGATCGATCGACACAAGTCGGTGCCCGCCGAGCGACCACGTATCGATGACCGACCAGACGCCGACCTTCGACACGCTCGATGTCACGGTTTCCGAGGACGGGATCGCGACCGTCCGACTGGCAAACGACCCGGTGAACGCGATCAGCCAGGCGATGCGCCACGAGCTGGCCGACACGCTCGAGATCCTCCGGGAGGACCGGGTCCGCGTCGTCGTCGTCACCGGCACCCCGACGGTGTTCTCGGTGGGCGCCGACGTCGGCCTCTTCGAGGAGGCCCAGGAGTGGACCACCGCCGAGTTCCGGCGCAACTCCCGCGTCCTCGGCCGCGTCTTCGACGGGCTCGAGACGATCGAAAAGCCCGTGATCGCCGCGATCGAGGGCACCTGCGTCGGCGGCGGCCTCGAGCTCGCGCTCGCGTGTGACGTCCGGATCGTCGCCCCGGACGCGACGCTCGGGTTTCCGGAACACAACATCGGGCTGATTCCGGGCCTCGGCGGCTGCTCCCGCTTCGTGCAGCTCGTCGGCCCGGGCGTCGCCAAGGACCTGATCTTCTCCGGCGACCTGATCGACGGCGAGGAGGCCGCGGACATCAGCCTCGTCGAACGCGTGGAGGACGACCCCGACGCCGCCGCCGCGGCCTACGCCGAAGACCTGCTCGAGGGGCCGCCGCAGGCGCTCGGGCTGGCCAAGCGGGCGGTCAACACGGCGCGCGACACGGACACCCGGACCGCAGGGTTCGTCGAGTCGCTCGCCCAGAGCACGCTCCTACAAACGGCGGACCACGAGGAGGGCGTTGCGGCGTTCCGGGAGGACCGGGATCCGGAGTTCACCGGGGAGTAGGCATCGCCGCTAGGCGTCGTTCCACTCGGGGTCGCGGTCCTCGAAGAACGCCGCGATCCCCTCGTCCTTGTCGTCGGTCGCGAACAGCTGGCTGAACAGCTCGGCCTCGTACTCGATGCCGTCCTCGAGCCCGAGCTGCCCGCTCGCCCGGACCGCGTCCTTGGCGAACTCCAGCGCCACGAGGCTCTTGTCGGCCATCATCCCCGCCAGCTCGGCGACTCGCTCGTCGAGCTCGTCGGGCTCGTACACCTCGTCGACGAGGCCGATGTCGGCGGCCTCCTCCGCGTCGATCAGTTCGCCGGAGAGGATCAGCCGCAACGCCTGCCCGGTGCCGACGATCCGGGGGAGTCGCTGCGTGCCGCCGCCGCCGGGGATGATCCCCAAGTTGATCTCCGGCTGGCCGAGCTTCGCGCGCGTGGAGGCGATCCGGACGTCGCACGCCTGCGCGAGCTCGCAGCCGCCACCCAACGCGTGGCCGTTGATCCGGGCGATCACGGGCTTCGAGAGCTCCGCGACGCGCTCGTAGATCCGCGGGCGCTCGCTGACCTCGCGCTGATCGATCGCGTCCCGGTCGCGGAACTCGCCCACGTCAGCGCCCGCGACGAACGCCTTGCCCTCGGCGTCGCCGGTCACCACGACGACGCGGACCGTATCGTCGTCGTCGATCGTCGCGAGCACGCTCGCAAACTCCTCGCGAACCGTCGCGTCGAGCGCGTTCCGCGCGTCGGGCCGCGAGATCGTGACCGTCGCGACCCCCTCGGCGAGGTCGTCGAGCGCCACGTCAACGGTGTCACAGTCGGCGGCGGTCGCGACGACGTCGGCATCGCCGGTTGCAGGGTCGTTCTCCTCGCCGGCGACGTCCTCGTCGGCACCCTCGTCGCCGTCGCGTCCGGTCATCGTCCGTCGTCCCCGCTGACGCCGACGATCTCGCCGTCCTCCCAGACGTAGAAGCCCTCGCCGGACTTCCTCCCGAGCTTGCCCGCACGGACCTTCCGTTTGAGCGTCTGGGGCGGCTTGAACCGCTCGCCCAGCTCCTCACGGAGGTACTCGAGGATGTCGAGGCGCACGTCGAGCCCGACGACGTCGGTGAGTTCGAGGGGGCCCATCGGGTGGTTGTAGCCCAGCTCCATCGCCCGGTCGATGTCCTCGGCGGAGGCGACGCCCTCCTCGAGCATCCGGATCGCCTCGACGCCCAGCGCGACGCCGAGCCGCGAGGAGGCGAACCCGGCGGTGTCGGTGACCGTCACCGGCTCCTTGTCGATCTCCTCGACGAGATCGGTCGCCGCGGCGAGCGTCTCCTCGCTCGTCTGTTCGGCGACGATGATCTCCACGAGCCCCATGATGTGAACGGGGTTGAAGAAGTGGAGCCCGACCGCGCGCTCGGGACGGTCCAGGGCGTCGGCGATCGCCGTCATCGACAGCGAGGAGGTGTTGCTGGCGATGATCGCGTCGTCGTCGACGTGCTCCTCCACGTCCGCGAAGGTGTCGCGCTTGAGGTCGAGGTCCTCGGGGACGGCCTCGATCACGAACGCCGCGTCCGCGACCGCGTCCGGCAGCGAGGTCGTCGTGTCGATCCGGTCGAGGGTCGCGTCGGCCTCGGCCTGCGTCAGCTTGTCGCGCTCGACGCCGCCCTGGAGATTCCGCTCGATCGACGCCACCCCGTCCTCGAGGATCTCCGTCTCGATGTCGCGGATCGTGACGTCGTGACCCGCCATCGCGGTCACCTGTGCGATACCGTGTCCCATCGTCCCGGCTCCGAGTACGGCAACGTTCATCGATCATAGCTTGCCGAACGGACTCATTAATATTGTCATACCGCACGATCGAAACGCGTCGCCGGGGTCGGAACAGGTCGCCGTCATAAGTAACTGATATTTTATATTTTACCTATAGTATAATATAGTTTATATTTATAAGGAATGGAAATCACGCCACACCGGACGGCGTTCGATAGCAGGGATGGTATGTGGAATACGGAACGATGGGCAACTTCGATATAGTATATGAATACGATCGTCGGTATTTGAGATGGGTCCGTCATTCCGATCGGGAGAATCGGAGATCTCGAAACGGGCCTGATCTCCCGCGTATGAAGGTTCAGTCGTCAGAACTATCTACTATATTTAAATGAATGATGTCAGAAACGTTCGTGTGGAGATGCCCCCACACGGTGGGACAACGACGTCCCGGGGACGAGCGGGACGCGTGTTCACGCAGCGGGCAGGTGGGTTTCGGAGACGGCCGAATGGGCCGCGCATGTCAGGACTGCCCACTCGCGTCGAGTGCGGGGATGGATAAAGTGGGCGCGGGGGATTCCCCGCGGACCGGAAGCAACGGTGGATTTATATGTGGGCTCTCCGCACGGTCGCGACTCCGGCGCGCTACAGCGGGACGCGCTCGGCCCCGTCGGCCGCCTCGCGGGCGGCCTCGCGCAGCCACTCGGGCTCGATGTCGGCGATCTGCTCGAGGCCGGCCCGCGTCTCGACCCGGTCCGGAGCGAATCGGTCGCAGCCGACGGTGATGTCGGCGGTATCGCGGGTGCCGATCCGCTCGGCTCGCTCGACGATCGTCGGCTTGTCGAGCGTGAGCAGCGGCCGGTGGATCGGGAAGTCGGTGACGGAGTCGAGCACCGAGAGGTTCTGGGTGGTCTGGCTCGACTTCTGGCCGATCACCTCCCCCGTGACGACCCCGGTGGCGCCGCGGTCCGCCGCGATATCCGCGGCGATCCGGTACATGAACCGGCGGAAGACGAGCATCCGACCCTGTTCGAGCGTCCCGGCGAGCCGTCGACAGACCTCGCCGGCGTCGACGACGCGGATCGCGTCCAGGTGGTTCGGGGCGTACTCGGCCAGCGTCCGTGCGGCCTCCTCGGCTCGGGCACGATGATCGGGGCCGCCGAAGTCGCCCAGATCGAGGTAGATCGGCGTGACCGGCGCCCCGCGCCGCATCACCTCGAAGGCGGCCACCGGCGAGTCGATCCCGCCCGAGAGCAGGGCGACCAGGGGCCGCTGGCTTCCCAGCGGGAGCCCGCCCGGTCCCGGATGCTTCTCGACGAAGACGAACGCCTCCTCGTCGGCGACGTCGGCGCGGAACGTCACGTCCGGGTCCTCCAGGTCCACGGTCGGGTCCGGGTCCGCCACCGCCTCGAAGACCGCGCTACCCCCATCGCGCTCGAGGTCCTCGCTCGTGAAGGGGTGGTCGCCGACGCGGTTGACCCGCACCGCGAAGCTCCCGCCGTCGAACCGGTCGGCCGCGACGGTCGCCAGCGCGTCCGTGACCGCCTCTGCCGTCGGAGCGACGGTCACCGCCGGGCTCGCGGAGACCACGCCCGGCGCGTCGGTCGCGGCGTCGACGGCCGCGGCGACGGTCTCGGGGCCCGGATCGTCGCCCGTCGACGATTTCGTGGGCTCCAGAACCGGCCGATTCCGGCGGTGCCGCACCGACGCGTCGATCCCGCGGTCGGCGAGGAGCGCGCGCAGGTTCCGGCCCAGTTGCGACTGCATCTCGTACCGGACGCGCTCGCTCTTGGTGCCGATTGCGCCGACGCGGACGAGGACGGCGTCGGCTCCCGGCGGCACGCGGTCGGTACCGATCGGCGCGGCGGGACCGGTCGTCATCGACGACGCTAGGCGAGGGGTGGATATATGGGCGACGGAATCGAGCGTCGGGTATGGATCCGAACCTGGACCGGTTCACCTCCCGACGGTCGACGGTGTACGGGCAGCGTGGCGTGGTCGCCACGAGCCAGCCGCTGGCCGCCGAGGCGGGGATCGAGACCCTCCGCGATGGGGGAAACGCCTTCGACGCCGCCGTCGCGACCGCGGCGGCGCTGAACGTGGTCGAGCCGACCTCGACCGGACTCGGCGGCGACGTCTTCGCGCTCTACCGCACCGCCGACGACGAAGTGGGCGCGATGCGCGCCTGCGGCGGCGCGCCGGCCGGCGCGACGATCGACGCCGTGCGCGACCGACTCGGCCCCGAAGCCGACGGGATGCCGTTTCGCGGTCCGCACACGGTGACCGTTCCCGGAACCGCCCGGGGCTGGGAGGCGACCGCGCGGGAGCTTGGTCGGAAGCCGCTCGGCGAGCTGCTCCAGCCCGCGATCCGCTACGCGACCGAGGGGTTCCCCGTCTCCGAGGTCGTCGCCTCCCAGTGGGAGCACGGCGAGGAGATCTTCGGGACCGACCACGCGCGCTCGGCGTTCCTCTTCGGTGACGCCGCCCCGAAGGCCGGTCAGTTCGTTACGCTTCCGAAACTCGGCGCGTCGCTCCGCCGGGTCGCGGAGGACGGCGCCGACGTCGTCTACGAGGGCGAGATCGCCGAGGCGATCGCGACCGAGGTGCAGGAGCAGGGCGGATTCCTGACCGTCGAGGACCTCGCCGACTTCTCGGTCGAGTGGCCCGACCCGGTCTCGACGACCTACAACGGGGCGACGGTCCACGAGCTTCCGCCGAACAACCAGGGGCTCATCGCGCTCGAGGCGCTGAACGTCGCCGCCGAGCTCGACGCCGGCGAGTGCGCGTACGGCTCCCTCGACCGGGTCCACCGGCTCGCGGAGGCGATGAAGGTCGCGTTCCACGACGGCCACCGGTACATCACCGATCCCGACTACGAGGACCATCCGCCGCTCGGGTCGACGGCCTGGGCCCGGCGGCGCGCCGAGGAGGTCGGCCCACGCGCGAACCACGACGTCTCCTTCGGCGTCCCGAACGCGAACGCGGAGGACGCCGACACCGTTCTGGTGACCGTCGCCGACGACAAGGGGAACGTCGTCTCCTACATCAACTCCCGGTTCGCGGGCTTCGGGTCGGGGCTCGTGGCCGGCGGGACGGGGATCGCCCTGCAGAACCGCGGCGCCTCGTTCTCGCTCGACCCCGCCCACCCGAACGCGCTCGAACCGGGCAAGCGCCCCTTCCACACCCTCATTCCGGGGGTGGCGCGGCTCGACGATGACGACTGGGCGGCCTTCGGCGTGATGGGCGGATACATGCAGCCCCAGGGTCACCTCCAGGTGATCACGAACGTGGTCGACTACGGGATGCCGATCCAGCGCGCGCTCGACGAACCGCGCTGGCGATACCGGGAATCGGGGGAGCTCGCGCTCGAGCCGCAGTTCGACGACGAGCTCGCCGCGGGACTCGTCCGGCGGGGCCACCGGGTTCGAACCCTCACCGCGGACGAGTTCGGGGGAGCACAGCTCGTCCGGAACGACGACGGCGTGCTCTCGGGGGCGACCGACCCGCGGAAGGACGGCAACGCGCAGGGCTACTGACGGTCGCCGCGGTTCGTCGGACCGAGCTCGTCGCCGACCGACCCTGCCGCCGGTCGACCCCGTCGCCGATACCGATCGATCCCGCCGCCGGTGCCGATCGATCCCGCCACCGGTGCCGATCGATCCCGTCACCGGTGCCGATCGATCCCGCCGCCGGTCGACCGACCGATCCGTCACGTTTTGGACGCCGGCCGCGAGAGTGCCGGTATGAACGTCATCGTGACCGGCGGCCGCGGGACCTCCGGCCGCTGGATCGTCGACGCGCTCGCGGCCGACCACGACGTCACGTGTCTGGACCGCGATCTCCCGGCGAACGGCGGCCATCCGGACGTGGCGTACCGGGCGCTCGACCTCACGGACGCGGGCGGGACCTTCGACGCGATCACCGCGATCGACCCCGACGCGGTGGTGCATTGGGCCGCGATCCCGGTCGCCGGAAGCCATCCCGGCGTCGACCTCTACCGGAACAACACGCTGGCGGCCCACAACGTGCTCACGGCCGCCGGGCGCGTCGGCGCGGACGTCGTCCAGGCGTCCTCCGACGGCGCCTACGGCTTCTTCTTCGCCGCCGAGACGCCGGTCCCGGACGAGCTCCCGATCACGGAGGGTCACGCGCTGCGTCCGGAGGACCCCTACGGGCTCTCGAAGGTCGTCGCCGAGGAGATCGCCGCGACGGTCGCGCGCCGCGACGGCGTCTCGATCGCCTCGATCCGGCCCTCCTGGATCCAGGAGCCGGGGTCGTACGCCTGCCGGGAGCCGGACTACGTCACGGACCGGTCCGCCGGCGCCGGCAACTACTGGTCGTACGTGGACGTCCGGGACGTGGCCGACCTCGTCGTCGCCGCGCTCGCGGGCGTCACCGCGCCGGAGTCCGGGACTGGAAGCAGGATCGAGGGCCACGAGGCGTTCAACTGCGTCGCCGCCGACAACGCGCTCGGGGAACCGCTCCGGGAGCTGATGCGTGACCACTACGGCCGACTGCCGGCGGACTGCTCGGTCGAGGGCGACGCGTCGGCCTACGCGACGGCGAAGGCCGAGCGGCTGCTCGACTGGAAGCCGACCCGGTCCTGGCGTGACGCCGCCGACGAATCGGTCGAGCCGCCCGAGGTCTGAGCGGCTTCCGAAGTCCGAGCGACGTCGCGTGACCGACGCCGATGCCACACGATCGTATACGGAATCCGTTCTCTACATACACGAAATGTTTTTACTTCGCTGCGTCGACCCTCCACTCGAGACTCGTTGTCATGTCGCGAAACCTCTTCACCGAATCGGAGTACGAACGGCGCGTCGAACGCACGAGGGAACGCCTGCGCGAGGAGGGGCTGGACGCGATCGTGGTCGCCGACCCGGCGAACATGAACTACCTGACGGGCTACGACGGCTGGTCCTTCTACGTCCACCAGGCCGTGATCGTCACCCGGGAGCGCGACGAGCCGGTGTGGGTCGGCCGGGACATGGACGGCAACGGCGCCCGCGCGACCACGTGGCTCTCCGAGGAGAGCATTCGGGCCTACAGCGACGACCACGTCCACTCGCCGTACGACCTCCATCCGATGGACTACGTCGCCGGCGTCCTGGAGGATCTCGGCGTCGCGGACGGCCGGATCGGCCTGGAGATGGACGCCTCCTACTTCACCGCGAAGTCGTACACGCGGCTACAGTCGACCCTCCCCGACGCCGACTTCGAGGACGCCACGCTGCTGGTCGGCTGGATCCGCATCAAGAAGTCCGAGCAGGAGCTCGAATACATGCGCGAGGCCGCCCGCATCTCCGAGGAGGCGATGCTGGCCGGCCTGGACGCGATCGACGCCGGCGTCCCCGAGTACGAGGCCGCGGCGGCGATCTACGACCGCCTGATCCGCGGCACCGACGAGTACGGCGGCGACTACCCCTCGATCGTGCCGCTGATGCCCTCCGGTGACCACACCGGCACGCCCCACCTCACCTGGACCGACCGGCCGTTCAGCGACGACGAGCTCGTGCTCATCGAGCTGTCGGGCTGCCGGCACCGGTACCACTCGCCGCTGGCGCGGACCGCTTACGTCGGCGACCCGCCCGCCGAGGTGCGGGAGACGGCCGAGGTCGTCATCGAGGGGATCGAGGCCGCCCTCGACGCCGTCGAGCCCGGCGTCACCTGTGAGGCCGTCGAGAAGGCTTGGCGGGAGACGATCGCCCAGTACGGCCTCGAGAAGGAGGACCGGATCGGCTACTCGATGGGGCTCGGCTATCCGCCGGACTGGGGCGAGCACACCGCCAGCATCCGGCCCGGCGACGAGACCGTCCTCGAGGAGGACATGACGTTCCACATGATCCCGGGCATCTGGGAGGACGACTTCGGCGTCGAGCTGTCGGAGACCTTCCACGTGACCGCCACCGGCGCCGAACCGCTCGCCGACTTCCCCCGCGAGCTGTTCACGATCTAGCGGCGGCCGGGCGAACGCAAGCGGCATTCGATCGCCGGTGACGCGTCGACCGCGAGTGACGCCTCGGTCGTGAGTGACGCCGCGGTCGTGAGTGACGCGTCGATCGTCGCCAGGGATCGAAACACGGTTCCACGCGGCCCGCCAACGTTGGACCATCAATGGGCCTCGTGAACGAGCTCGCCGCCGACGTCAAAGGGGCGATCCGGGATCCGACGGACGAGCAGAAGGCGATCCTGGTGACGATCCTCGCCATCATCGTGGTCGACCGATACGCCTGGTATCACGACATCCCGTTCGTCGTCCAGACGACCGCCGCGGTTGGCGCCGGGTTCATCGTCTTCATCGTCGTGAGCTTCCTCATCTCCGGGCAGTTCCCGCCGGACGACGGCAGCGACGACCGCGAGGAGTGAAGCGGCACGTCACGTCACCGAACGCGTTCCAAACCGTTTATACCGGCCGCGAGGGAAGCGGAGGTATGCCTCGTGAGCAAAAGCAGGTTCGCGAACTGCAGGAGGGCAGCTACGTGATGATGGACGAATCGCCGTGCAAGATCAACCACTACAGCACTGCGAAGCCGGGCAAACACGGCAGCGCCAAGGCCCGCATCGAGGGCAAGGGCGTCTTCGACGACAGGAAGCGGTCCCTCTCCCAGCCCGTCGACGCGAAGGTCTGGGTCCCGATCATCGAGCGCAAACAGGGCCAGGTCGTCTCCGTCTCCGGCGACGACGCCCAGGTGATGGATCTGGACACCTACGAGACGTTCACGATGCGCATCCCCGAGGACGAGGAGCTCGCCTCCGACGACGAGATCGAGTACCTCGAGTACGAGGGGCAACGCAAGATCGTCGGATAATCGAGATGTTCCCGGGAGCGACGACCGATCGCGAGGCTGCCTCCTACGTGGTCGTCGGCGCTCCCCTGGACGCCACGACCACCTTTCAGCCGGGCACCCGGTTCGGACCGGACCGCGTCCGGCAGTTTTCCGAATCCTACGACGATTACGACCGCCGGACGGCGAGTCGCTTCACCGATCTCGGCGTCCACGACGCCGGCGACGTCCACCCGTGGGACGACGTCCCCGCGTACCTCGATCACCTCGCCGCGGAGCTCCGGAGCGTCGTCCTCGACGACGCCGTTCCGGCGACGATCGGCGGCGAGCACACCGTCACCTACGCCGGCGTCGAGGCCGTCGATCCCGACGTCCTCGTGGTGCTCGACGCCCACCTGGACCTGCGGGACGCCTACGGCGGGAACGAATGGAACCACGCCTGCGTCACCCGACGGGCGCTCGACGTCGTCGACCACGCGTACGTGGTCGGCGCTCGAACGGGCTCGGCCGCGGAGTGGGACCGGGCAGAGGCGGACGACGTGACGGTCGTCCCGCCCGAGGACGCCGGCGAGTGGGCACGGTCGATGCAGGAGGACGGTATCCTCGACGGCGACTCGATCTACCTCTCGATCGACGTTGACGCCGCCGATCCCGGGTACGCGCCGGGAACCGGGACGATGGAGCCGTTCGGCCTCGCGCCGCGGGAGCTGCGGGACGCCGTCCGCGCCGTCGCTCCGTACGCGGAGGGCGTCGACGTCGTCGAGGTGAACGACCGCGACGACGGCCAGACGGCGGCGCTCGCGGGGAAGCTCCTTCGCGAGTTCGTGTTCACGCACGCCGCGGAGGCGTGAATTGGCCGCCGCGACGACGCGCGAACCGACTTCGCGGAACGACTCCGCGAAGGACGGACCCCGATCTTACCGATCGGGCGCCGGCGGCAGCCGCCGCTTGTGCGCGCTCTCCTCGTGGAGGTCGACGACCGTCTCGACCTGTTCGGGCTCGACGCCGAGCTCGCGGACCGTGGCGTCCTTCGAAAGGGGACCGTGGACGTGGGTCGCGAGGATCGCGTCCAGGGTGTCGTAATCGACGCCCATCTCCGACTCGTCCGTCTGTCCGGACCACATCCCGGCCGTCGGCGTCTGCATCACCAGATCGTGGGGCACGCCGACGTGGGCGGCCAGCTGGCGCACCTGCATCTTGTAGAGGTTGCCGATCGGGTTGCAGTCGACCGCCTGGTCGCCGTACTTGGTGAAATAGCCCGTCGCGGCCTCCGACCGGTTGCCGGTTCCGAGGACGATCCGGTTCTCGGCGTTGGCGACGAAGTAGTTGAGCACGGCCCGCGTGCGGACGTAGACGTTCCCCTTGGCGGTCGTGTCCTCGGCCGCCTCCGGATAGCGGTCGAAGATCGTCTCGGCGATGGGGTCGATCTCGACCACGTCGTAGTCGATCCCCAGCTCCTCGGCGACGCGTTCGGCGTCGCTCATCGTCTCCGGGTCGTTGACCGTCGCCGGCATCGTGATCCCGTGGAGCCCGTCCGCGCCCAGCGCCGACACGGCGAGGTACGCGGTGAGCGTCGAGTCGATCCCGCCGGAAATGCCGAGGACGGCCCCCTCGGCGCCGGCGGCCTCGACCGTCTCCGCGATGAAGGAGACGATCCGGTCGCGAGTGGTTTCGAGCTCGGCCTCCG
Organism: Halopenitus persicus; assembly: GCF_900107205.1. Lineage (GTDB taxonomy): Archaea > Halobacteriota > Halobacteria > Halobacteriales > Haloferacaceae > Halopenitus > Halopenitus persicus. The sequence goes on from NZ_FNPC01000011.1 coordinate 12,442, forward strand.
AGAGCCGGAGGTCGAGCGGCGGGTCCTCGGACAACAGGACGGATTCCTCGGGCGGGGTCGTCATCGGGTCGGGGTTGCAGCGCGGGCGACTAATAGGCTATCGATAGCGCCTATTTCCGTTCGATCGAACACTTATAAGTATATGACGGGACGGACGATCACCGATAGTCGAGATACCCGTCAGCTTTCGCGAGCAGCAGCCCCTCGAGGGTTGCGTCGTTACAGCCGGGGCGGCGGGCGGTTTCGAGCGCCTCGTCGACGCGCACCGCACGCGGATCGAGGAACTCGTTCGTGTCCAAGTCCCGCTCGACCGCCTCGAGCTCCCGGGCGAGGACGTAGCCGCGCCGGTGGCGCAACACGCCGGTCGAACACCACACCTCCTGGAGCAGCGTCGTCTCGGCGGGCGCGAAGCCGGTCTCCTCGGCCAGTTCGCGCGCGGCGGCGTCGGCGTAGGACTCGCCCGGTTCGACGATCCCGGCCGGCAGCTCGAGCTGCTGCCGGCGGATCGTGGGCCGGTACTGTTCGACGAACAGAACCTCGCCGTCGGCGATCGCGACCACGACGGTCGCGGGCGGCAGCTCCGCCCAGTAATAGTCCTTCGCGGTGCCGTCGGGCTGCTCGACCCGGTCGTAGCCGGCGGTCAGCCAGCCCGTCTCGTACTCGACGTCGACCGACTCGACGGGCCAGTCGGGCTCGCCGGGCAGCGAGTGGGTCCGGCCGTCGGCGAAGGCGGGGAGATCGCGGAGGTCGGCGGCCGGTTCGTGCCCGAGCGGCGGGTCGGGGGACTTCTCGGCCGGCGGGTCGGGGGACTCCTCGGCCGGCGGATCGGGATCCCCCGCGTCGGGTGACGGTCGGTCGGAGCGATCCTCACTCATTGGTTTCGCTCGGGACTCTGGTCACGTCGACGTAATACCGTTCGCCTTCGTGGACGACGAGGACGCGTCCGTCCTCACGGACCGCATCCCGGTTCCGCCGCTGCAGCGCGTCCTGTTCGTCGAACGGCGTGTGCGTGAAGTGCTCCTTGACTCCGAAGGGGCCCTCCTGATAGCCGTCCGACCGGCCGGCGGACCGGCCGTCACCGGCGTCAGTCGCGGCGAGCGCGCTCGTCAGGTACGGATACCGGCGGTCGGTCGCGTTCGAGACGTCGACCGCGGGCCCGTCGGCGTCGGTCGGCTCGGCGGTGAGGTGGTAGGGGTCCCCCGTCCCGAGATATTCCGGCAGGGCGCCGAGCGCGAGCAGCGCCAGGGCGACGATCGCGATCGCGATCAGGAGGTTCCGCGTGACGCGGCGCATATCGCCCCGGTAGGCCGCCGGCGCGAATACGGGTTTCGGGTTCGGCGCGTTCGTTGTCGGCGGCGAGTCGACCGCGGCATCGACCGGCGGACGACGCGACTGCAGGCATTGTCCGCCGAACGACGCGGCCGACGTCCCCCTCGTCGACCGGCGGAACAGGCTTTTGCCGATCCGGACCGGTCGGTCGGTATGGACGCCAGGGTCGACTCGGAGTTCCGGTTCGAGCTGGCGCTGTGTGCCGCCCTCGAGGACCCCGACCGCGTCGTGGCCCGCCAGCTCGGCGGCGCGGTCGCGCGACCGGGCGCCCGGATCGTCGACGTCTGCGTCCTCGATCCCGGACCCGAGTTTACCGACCGTGCGTCGATAACCCCGGCGTCGATCCCCGACGCGGCCCTCGAGGCCGACGTCGGCCCCGGGACCGCCGTCCCGGTCGGCGACGCGTTCGATCTGCCGCCGGAGCGAGCACGAAGCGTGGTCGAGGCGGCGGTCGAGGTCGGCTACCTGGAACGGGAGCGGCGCGGCGGCCGGGAGCTCGTCCGCGCGACCGCCCGCTACCCGGACGACTGGGTGGACGAGCTCGTCGCGATCGAGAACAAGCCGGATCTCGGCCGTCCCGGCGACCTGCGAGCACAACTCCGGTTCGACGTCGAACTCGGCCTCTTCGACCGGGTGTGGCTCGCGACGGCGTCCCACGTCACCCGCGCACATTTAAACCGGATCCCGACGGAGGTCGGCGTGCGGCGCGTCGACCCCGAGACCGGCGACCGGGAGGTCGTCCGCGAGGCGACGACGCTCCCGGTCGCGCAGCCGGGCATCGAGATCGTCGCCGAGGAGGGCCTCCGGACCGACGTCGAGGTTGTGACCCCGGCCGCGAAGGCCCGGAAGCGCCGCCGGATCGCGGAGCGGGCCTACGGGAAGGGGTGGCGGCCGGACCCGCCGGGGTGTGCCCACGCGACCACGACCGCGGACGGCCGTCCCTACTGCGACCGGTTCGATCGCGTGGTGGATCCCGGCCGCGACTGCGGGGAGGGGTGTGCCGCCCACGAGCCGGCCGAGCCGCCCGGGACGGACCACGAAACGCTGCGGGCGGCCAACTCGGCGTGGGTCGCCGACCCCGACGGTGCGCCGCGCAGGCAGGCGGGACTTGACCGATTCGGCTGAGAGACGGCCGGGACCCGACCGGATCAGCTGAGCCGGTACCGTTCGCCGTCGACCGCCAGCGGCTCCTCGAAGGCCTCGTCGACCGGGTAGAAGTGCGCGAGGTGGACCAGCCGCGTCTCGGTCGCGTTCAACTCGGCGGCCAGATCGAGCGCGCCCTCGCGGGTCATGTGCTTCGTGCCGAAGGTGCGCGGCGTGCCGTCCGGACGCTGATGGCGGCCGCCCATCGGGTGGTGTTCACACAGCGAGGCGGGGACGATGGCGTCCGCCAGCAGCAGGTCGGGGTCGGCGAGGACCTCCCGGGAGCGCTCGGGGACGTCGTAGCTCGAGTCGCCGGTCAGCGACAGTTTCGCGCCCGTCTCGGGCTCCTCGATCGCGACGCCGTAACAGACCAGCGGCGGGTGGTCGACCGGAACGAACCGGACCTCGAACCCGCAGGTCTCGAAGGGCTCGAAGGGGTCGTGACCCGCGACGCCGATCCGGTCCTCGAGGTAATCGTACTTCCGGCGGACGGTGTCGGCGACGCTCTCGTCGGTGACCGGGTCGACCTCGGCGGGGGCGTGGACGGTGAGCGCGTCGAAGACGCGGTAGGCGTTCCCCAGCCCGTCGAGGTGGTCGAAGTGGATGTGCGTGACGAGCCCGGCGTCCGGCAGCGGAACGTCGTGGTCGAGGAACTGCTGGCGGAAGTCGGGGCTGAAGTCGATCAGCAGCGACTCGCCGGTCCCCTCGTGGCGCACGTGAACGGAGAACCGGGACCGCGAGATCCCGCGCTCGCGGGCGGCCGTACAGGTGTCGCAGTCGCAGCCGACGGTCGGCGTCCCGGTGGTGTCGCCGGTGCCGAGCAGCGTGACCTCCATCTCACCGGAGGGTTCGCCGTCACCCGATAAAAACGCGGGGGTGCGTGGTCGTATTGGGCGGGGTGCGTGGTCGTATTGGTCGGGGTGCGTGGTCGTACCAGGCGGGATACGTGGTCGTATCGTGTTCGACGTCCGCACCGCCGGGTGCGAACGCCACCTGCGGTGCCGCTCCGATACGGTTTTGGGTGCCCCGGCGAAAGCGTTGTCAAATGCTGTCGCGTCAGTTCGTCCGGGAGAACCCGGAGACGGTCCGCGAGGCCCTGCAGAATAAGGGCGTCGACGTCGACCTCGATCGGATCCTCGAGGTCGACGAGGAGTGGCGGGAGCTCAAATCGCGCGGGGACGACCTCCGGCACGAGCGCAACGAGGTCTCCTCGCGGATCGGCGAGTTGAAACAGGCCGGCGACGAGGCGGCCGCCCAAGAGGCGATCGAGCGCTCCCAGGAGCTCAAAGCCGAGCTGCAGGAGGTCGAGGAGCGCGCCGACGAGCTCGAGGCCGAGCTCGAGGCGGCGCTGCTGGAGCTGCCGCAGATCCCCGACGAGTCGGTTCCGGTCGGCGCCGACGAGTCCGAGAACGTCGAGCGCCGCCGCGAGCTGTTCGACGACCTGCGCGAGCTGCCCGCGACCGTGACCCCGCATTACGACCTCGGCGAGGATCTCGGGATCCTCGATTTCGACCGTGCGGCGAAGGTCTCCGGCGGCGGGTTCTACTTCGCGATGGGCGACGGCGCCCGGCTCGAGCACGCGCTCGTGCAGTTCATGCTCGACGTCCATCGCGAGCAAGGCTACCGCGACGTCTTCCCGCCGCTGCCGGTCGCCAGCCGGTCGATGGAGGGCACCGGTCAGTTCCCGAAGTTCACCGAAGATGCCTACCGGATCGAGGGGTCGAACGAGGAGCCCTACGACGAGGACGACCTGTGGCTGCTCCCGACCGCGGAGGTTCCCGTCACCAACCTCCACCGCGAGGAGATCCTCCTGGCGGAGGACCTCCCGCTGAAGTACCAGGCCTACTCGCCGAACTTCCGCCAGGAGGCCGGCGAACACGGCACCGAGACGCGCGGGATCGTCCGGGTCCACCAGTTCAACAAGGTCGAGATGGTGAACTTCGTCCGCCCCGAGGAGAGCGCCGAGCGCTTCGAGGGGCTCCTCGACGAGGCCGAGGAGGTCCTGCGCCGGCTCGAGCTGCCCTACCGGATCCTCGAGATGTGCACCGGCGACCTCGGCTTCACGCAGGCGAAGAAGTACGACATCGAGGTGTGGGCGCCCGCCGACGATATGCCCGAGGGCCCCGACCGCGGCGGGCGGTGGCTGGAGGTCTCGAGCGTCTCGAACTTCGAGGACTTCCAGGCCCGGCGCGCGGACGTCAAATACCGCGAGGAGCACCACGAGTCGGCCGAGTACCTCCACACGCTCAACGGGTCCGGCCTCGCCGTGCCCCGCGTCGTCGTCGCGATCCTGGAGTACTACCAGAACCCCGACGGGACGGTCACGGTTCCCGAGGCGCTCCGGCCGTACATGGGCGGCCAGGAGCGGATCGAGGGCCACGACCCGGTCGGCGAGTCGGCGCTCGGCACGGACGACTGACCGGGAGTCCGGAACGACCACGGCTCGGCCGAACGACCGACCGCACGCGTCCGATCGTCACGACGAATCGGACCGTGGGTTTTTCTCGAGGGTTCCCCTACGCCGGGTATGGACATCGGTCTCGTCGGCGACGGGCCCGCGATCGCGGCGGTCGAGGCGGCGCTCGGCGACGTCGAAGTGAACGTGCTCCCGATGGACGCCGACCCGGACCTCCTCTCGGGGGTCGATTTCGCCGTCGTCGCGGCCACGACCGGCGATCCGGCTTTCACGGTCGCCAGCGAGGCGCTCGACGCCTGGGCCGCGGTCGAGGTCGGCGGGATCGGCGGCCACCCGATCGAGGGGATCGACGCCGCGGTGACGGTCCTGGATACGGCGTGTTACGACTGCCTCCGGGCGCGCGTCGCCGCGGGCGATCCCGAGACGGCGGAGCGGCCAACCGGCGTCCGGTCGGCGGTTCGGTACGCCGGCGCGGTGGCCGGGCGACGCACGATCGCCTTCCTGTCCCAGGGATCAGGGGGGCCCGGCGACGTCGTCGTCGAGGTTCCCGGTCCGGAACGAACCCTGCTTCCCGTCCCGAACTGTGAGTGTGACGAGGAGACGGCCACCGCCGACACCCGCTCGGCCGCGGTCCCGCGGACGCACCGCGAGTCGTCGCTCGGCGAGACGCTCGACCGTGCGGAGCGCGCCGTCGACGACCGGATCGGCCCGATCGCGGAGGTCGGCGAACGCGAGTCGTTCCCCGTGCCGTACTACATCGCGGGGACGGCCGACACCCAAGGCTTCAGCGACGCGCGGGCGGCGGAGTTCGCGGCCGGCGTCGACGTCGACTGGGACGCCGCCTTTATGAAGGCGCTCGGCGAGGGGCTCGAACGATACGCGGCCGGCGTATACCGGTCAGGGGACCACGAACTGGCGCCCGCGAACGGGGTCGAGGATCCGGTTCGGCCCGACGACTTCGTCACGCCGGACCCGGTCGCCCTCGACCCGACGGACCCGATCCCGTGGGTCCCCGGCACCCGCCTGGACGCCGAGGAGCGCGTACACCTCCCCGCGGAGTTCGTCCGCTTCCCGCCGCCGACGGACCGATTCCGTCCCGCCATCACCACCGGGCTCGGCCTCGGATCCTCCGGGGTGGACGCGCTGCTGTCGGGGCTCTACGAGACGATCGAGCGCGACGCGACGATGATCGCGTGGTACTCGACGTTCGATCCCCTCGAGCTGTCCCTGGATGGAATCGCGGACCGGGTCGACGGTGGTCACGCTGTACGAAGTACGGGGACGGAATCAGCCGACGACGCGGCCGGAGTTGAAGGATCGGCCGACGACGCGGCCGGAGTCGAGGGACCGACCGACGACGCGACGGCGCTGGTCGATCTCCGCAAGCGGGCCCGCGCGGAGGGACTCACGGTCCGAACCCTGCTCGTGACGACGGACGTCGACGTCCCGGTCGTCGCCGCCGGCGTCCACCGCGATGACGACTGGCCCCGGTTCGCCGCCGGGTCGGCCGCCGACCTCGATCCCCTCGCGGCGGCCCGGTCGGCCGTCTCCGAGGCGCTCCAGAACTGGATGGAACTCCGGACGATGGGTCCCGATGCGGCCGCCGAGCAGGGCGGAGCGATCGGCCATCACGCCTCGTTCCCGGACGAGACGCGGGCGTTCTTCGATCCGGACGTCTCCGTGAACCCGGAAACCGTCGGCGAACCGGACCTCGCCGGAACCGCCGAACTTGACGCCGTCCTGGACCGGATCGGGGAGGTCGGTCTGGCGGCGTACGCGACGCGGCTGACGACCCGCGACCTCGAAGCGCTCGGGTTCGAGGCGGCACGCGTCCTCGTCCCGGCGGCGCAACCACTGTTCACCGGCGAGCCGTTCTTCGGCGACCGGGCCCGGTCGGTCCCGGAGACGATGGGGTTCGAGCCGGACCTCGACCGGACGTACCACCCGTTTCCGTAACCGGTCGTCGGTCATACGTCCCGAGTCCGGATGCTGGTCGTGCGTCCCGAGTCCGGATGCTGGTCGTGCGTCCCGAGTCCGGGCGTCGGTCGACGCGAACGGAAGTCAACCGGAGTCGGCCGTTCCTTCGGCATCGGCGACCGCATCGGGAGCGACGGGTCCGTCGGCGTCGAGGCTCGCATCGTCGTCGATCGGCGCGCCGACGCGGGCCACGCCGCTGGTCTCGTCGAAGACGAGGTGGCGGTGCGGGTAGGCGACCTCGACGTCGGCGTCGGCGATCAGCTCCCAGATGCGGGAGTTCACCTGCGACTGGAGCTTGTGGATCTTGTACGGCTTCTTCGCCCAGTAGCGGAGCTGCAGGAGGATCCCGTCGTCGCCGTACTCGGCGAGCCGGCAGTCCGGGCTGGCGACGTACCGTGCCGTTCCGATCCGGATGTCCGGTCCGCCGTCGATGACGCCCTCGCAGTCGCGGGCGGCCCGCTCCATCAGCCGGCGTGCCTCGTCGACGTCACACTCGTAGGTGACGAGCAGCTCGAGCGTGAGCCGCGTCCGTTCGTCCTCCGCCGAGTAGTTCGTGATGTCCCGCTCCCGGGTGTTCGAGTTCGGGATCACGAGGAAGGTGTTGTCGAGGGTGATCACCTTCGTGTAGCGGATGGTGATGTCCTCGACGAACCCGCGGCGACCGTCGTCGAGCTCGATCATGTCGCCGATCTCGAAGGGCTGGTCCGCGAGCACGAACAGGCCGTTGATGACGTTCCCGATGAGCGGCGCGAGGACGACGCCCACGACCGCCGAGAAGACGGTGACCGACAACACGAGGTCGGGCAGGCCGAGGCCGGCGACCCAGCCCGCGAGGAACAGCGCCGTGATCACGGTCGTGACCCGGACTCCCCGAAGGACCGTCTGAGCGACGCTCTGTCGATGAAACCGGCGAGCGACCGGACGGCCGAGGAGCCGGACCAGCAGCTTGGAGAGCCAGACCCCGCCGGCGAGCACCGCCACGGCGAGGAGGAACTCGACGCCGGGGACCCGCGCCCACTCGGGCACCGTCTCGGTCACCGGCGAGGCGAGCACGATCGCCGTGGTGTCCATGGCTGATTGGGGATGCCCACCGGAAAAAACGTTTCCTCGCTGGCCTCGACTCCACCCGAACCGCACCCACCCGAACGGATAAGACGTCACCGGGAGAACGGATCGGTCATGCCCGACTCCCGTCGACGCGATCCGAGCTTCGAGATCACCCACGAATCAGACCCGAGCGACGTGCTCGTGGCCGGATTCTCCAACTACGGCCTGGCGGGGTTGACGGCGGTCAACTACCTGGTCGACGCGCTCGATCTCCACGAGACGGGCCACGTCACCGTCGAGGGGTTCCCCTCGATCACGCCGTTCGAGAACGGCCGGCCGCGCCATCCCACGCGGCTGTTTTCCCGCGAGGACCTCGATATCACCGTGTTGGTCGGCGAGCTGCTCGTCCCCGTTCCGCTCGGCGAGTCCTTCGCGCGATCGATCCTCGAGTGGACCGGCGCGAACGACGTCTCGGAGGTCGTCGTCCTCTCGGGGGTGCCGGTGCCGCACGGACCGGAGGGTCACCGGACGTACTACGTCGCGACCGACGACTACCGCGAACACCGGCTCGAGGACGCCGGGATCGAGGGGATGGCGTCGGGCTTTCTCGACGGGACGAACGCGGCGCTGCTCGAGCGCGGGATCGACTCCTCCCTGGAGGTCTGCGTGTACGTGACGCCGGTCCACGCACAGGTCCCTGACGTCGAGGCGGCGATCCGACTCGTCGAAACGGTCTCGACCGTCTACGACGTCGAGATCGATTCGGGTCCGCTGGAGGCGTTCGCCGCGGAGATACAGCAGTACTACGCCGACCTGGCCGAACGGATGGAGGAGGAACAAGCCGACCTCCCGGACGACCGGATGTACATGTAGCGCGGTCCGCGGGCGATCCGGCGGCGATCCACCGCAGCCGGTCACGTACCACGCCGCCGCATCGATCACGTACCACGCCGCCGCACCCGGTCACGGACCGCCGTTCACGCTCGTGCCGGGAGCCGCGCGTGAACCAGTCGGCGGATCGCGTCGCGCTCGAGGACGAGGAACCCGACGAGGACGGCGGTGAATCCGAGCAGTGCATCGCCGTCAACGAGGTGGCCGAGAACCAGCCAGCTGGCCGCCGCAGCCGTAATCGGCTCCGCGTAGCCGATCAGGTGGAGCTGGGTCGGGCCCACGGCGTCAAGCAGGGCGAAGTAGATGAGGAACGCGACCACGCCCGACAGCAGCGCGAGGTACGCGAGCGTCACGATGGCGGTCGGCGTGAGGACGACGTCGGCGACCGATTCGCCGGTGACCGCGGCGCCCGCACCGAGGATCCCCGCGCCGATCACCATCGCCCAACCCTGGAGGGCGACGATCGAGAACTCCGTCCGGAGCGGGCGAAGGAGCACGGCGCCGAGCGCGAAGGCCGCCGCGCTCGCGAGCACCAGTCCGACGCCGATCAGCTCGGCGGAGACGAGCCCCTCGGTCGAGGGGCTCGCGATCATCGCGACGCCGAGGATCCCGATCAGGAAGCCCCCGACCTCGACCGGTCCGACGCGCTCGTTCGGCAACAGGACGGCCGCGAAGGCCGCGGTCAACACCGGCGAGAGGCTGACGATCACGGCCGCGACCGCGCCCTAAACGTAGAGCTCCCCGACGTACAGGAACGCGTGGTAGACCGCGATGACGAGGACGCCGGTGACGGCGATGCTCGACCACTCCGTCCGCGTGCGTGGGATCCAGCGGGTCCCGACCGCCACGGCGTATCCCAACACGATCGCGCCGGCGATCGCGTAGCGCGCCCCCGCGAACAGCAGCGGGGGGAAATACTCCAGCCCGATCTCGATCGCGACGAACGACCCGCCCCACAGCACCGCGAGGAGGGAGAACGCCGCGACGACCGAGATCGGAGACGACAGCAACGAATCACCGTTCATTGGTTATCAGATCGGAGTACTCCTATATTCTTAAACTCGTCTATAACATATTCCGATATGGGCGATGATAGATCAAACAATTGAACCACGATCGATGTGGATCCGATTTCGGTCGTCCCGGTTGGAGAAGGATCCAAGAATTGCGATGTGTCCAGGAACCGAGACGGAGGCGGGAACCGCGATCGGAATACCAATGGATCCCGAACCGAAACGCCGCCCATGGACGACCGCGACGTACGGCTGTTGAAGGCCATCGCCGACCTCGGAACCGGCAGTCCGGAACGGCTTCACGAGGAGACGGACATTCCGGTCTCGACCATCCACTACCGGCTGAACAACCTCCGGGACGCGGGGGTCATCCGGAACGACCTCTACGACTTCGACCACGAGGAGCTCGGCCTCGGTGTGACGGTGATCGTCGAGATCCTCGCCGACTACGACGGCCCCTACGAGGAGTTCGCCGACGAGCTGTTGACCGTCGAGGGCGTCACGCAGGCGTACTTCACGATGGGCGAGACCGACTTCATCGTCCTCGCACGGCTCTCCTCGTCGGACGCGGTCGAACGGCTGATCGGCGACTTCGAGGCGCTCCCGGAGGTCGAGCGGACGAACTCCACGTTCGTCATCTCGACGCTGCGCGACGAGCCGCGCGGCCCGGCGACCTACGACCTGGAGTCGCTGAACGAGGAACTGACAGACTGAAGGAGGGTCACCCGCACACCACCGCCGCGCGCTACGTTCGCTTCCCGATCTCCTCGCGGAGGACCTCGGAGACCACTTCGCCGTCGGCCTTCCCGCGCAGCGCGCCCATCGCCTCGCCCATCAGCCCGGAGAAGGCGCCCATTCCCTCGGCCTCGACCTGGTCGGCGTTGCGCTCGACGACCTCGACGACGGCCTCGCGGACGGTCTCGCGGTCGACGCCCGCCAAGCCCGCCGCCTCGACGGCCTCCTCGGCCGATAGCGTCGGATCCGCGGCGATCTCGGCGAGGACCCCCCCGACGCCCTCCTTGGCGAGGTCGCCGGACTCGACGAGCTCGAGCACGCCGAGGAACTGCTCGTCGTCCACGCGCTCGATCGCGACGCCGTCCCGGCGCAGCTCGGTGGTCGTCGACGCCAGCGTCGAGGCGGCAAGCGTCGGGTCGACGCCGCGGTCGACGGCGGTCTCGAACAGCGGGAACCGCTGCCCGAAGGCGATCTGCTCGGCGAGGCCGGGATCGAGGCCGAACGCGTCGACGTACCGGTCGGCCTTCTCGTCGAGCAGCTCCGGCGTCTCCACCTCGCTCGGGTCCGGCTCGACCGGCGGGACGTCGGTCTCGGGATACATCCGGGCGGCGCCGGGCAGCGGGCGGAGGTACCGGGTGGTTCCGTCCTCGTTCGCGTCCCGGGTCTCCTCGGGGACGCCCTCGATCGCGGCCGCGGCGCGCTCGGCGGCCGCCTCGATCGCCAGATCGGCGGTCTCGGGATCCGCGGCGACGATCGCGACCGCGTCATCGGACCCGGCGCCGACCGCCTCGCGGAGGGAGTCGACCTCGGCCTCGGTGACGCCGTAGGCCGGCAGCTCGTCGGTGTGGAAGATGCCGCCCGCGCCGTGCCGCTTGGCGTGGTCGGACAGCTCCGTGCCGAGCCGCCGGTCGGGCTGGATCTCCCTGCCGACGAGGCCGTCGAAGCCGTACAGCGGGACCGCGGTGACGGCGCCGCCGTCCTCGAGCGCGCCGCGGATGACCCCGGAGTCGGTGTCCGCGAACACGTCGGTCACCTCGCGGGGGTCGCCGACCGCGGCGTCACGGTCCGACAGCTCCTCGGCGATGTCGACGAGTTCGCTCTGGCGGCGGACCTCGCTGCGGACGATGTCCTCGATCCCCTGGAGGTCCTGCACGCCCTTGATCTCCACGCGGGCACCCTCGGCGATCGAGACGTTCACGTCCTGGCGGATCGTGCCGAGGCCGCGCTTGACAGACCCGGTCGACCGGAGCAGGGTTCCGATCCGCTCGGCGGCCTCCCGCGCCTGGGCCGGACTGTGGATGTCCGGCCCGGTGCCGATCTCCACGAGCGGGATCCCAAGCCGGTCAAGCGAGTAGACCACCCCGTCGTCGGTCTCCTCGACGCGCTGGGCCGACTCCTCCTCGAGCAGCAGGTCCACGATCGAGACCGGCCCGTCGTCGGTCTCGATCTCGCCGTCCTGGCCGAGCAGCAGCGTGCGCTGGAACCCCGAGGTGTTCGAGCCGTCGATGACGAGCTTGCGCATCACGTGTGCCTGGTCGACGACGGTCACGTCGAGCAGGTCGGCGATCTGGAGGGCCACCGAGAGGGCCTCCTCGTCGAGGCGGTGGGGCGGTTCGTCGTCCTCCTCGACGAGACAGGTGGTGTCGTACGCGAGATAGGTGAACTCGCGGTCGACGCGGCTCTCCTCGAGGGCGGCCTCGTCGAGCTCGCCGAGCTCGCTCTTCGTCGGGTGAAGGTACCGGGTGAACTCGCGGTCGGCCGCCTCGGGCTCCCGGAGCGTCGTGGGGGAGTCACAGAACAGCTTCGTCGCCGTGTCCAGCTGCTGGTGGATCTCCAGCCCGGCGACGAGGCCCAGCTCCTCGTAGTCGTACTCGGTCATTGGGAGCGTCTCCGGCTCGCCGGAGTAAAAAGGGTGGCAGTTCGACGCGGCGGTCCTCGGGGCAGTGACTCTCGGCGCAGTGACCCTCGGCGCGGGAGACCGGCACCAGCCACGCCAGTGATGAACCCACGGTCCCGTCGGCGGGAAACCACCACGGTCCCGTTCGCGGAGGACCATCACGTTCACGTCCGCGGGGGACCAACGCGGAGCCATGTACGCGGTCGTCGGCTGCAAGGAGTGCGCGACGCTGTGGCTGCTGGCGGACCCCGAGACGAGCGAGACCGCCACCTGTCCCCGCTGCGAGAAGCGCCACCGGACCGACCGACTCAAACGCTTCTTCGAGTCCGCGGATCGCGAGGCGGCGCGGGAGGCGCGGTCGGCGTTGCTCGCGAAGAAACACGGCGATTCCGAGGCGTTCGCCGAGGTCGCACACGCGAGCGAGCTCGCGGAGCGTGCCGAGGAGGCGGGGATCGACGACCGCGAGTACCTCGAGGGCGTGGGGATCGATCCCGACGCGGTCGACGCCGTCGCGGACCGCCCGTCGCCGGGGGGCGGCGGAACCTCGGGCGGACGCTCCCGGATCGAGATCGTTCGCGAGGCGGTCGACGCGGCGGAGGAGCCGACCGAGGAGGGGATCGTCTCGTACGCGGCGGCCGACGGCGTCCCCGCCGAGGCGGCCCGCGATCTCCTCGAGAAGCTCCGGCGGCGCGGCGAGGTCTCCGAGTCCCGCGGTCGATATCGGCTGATCTGAGGCGAGCGACGGCCCTTTCGGACGGCCCGAGTCGGAACACGATCAGGACGGGACGGAGGACGACTCCCGGCGCCGGATCGAACACATCACCCACCACCCACTGCTTACCACACACCGGATCGCCGAACCCGCCGATGACGGACGTCTGACTGGGGTTTAAAGGAATGGTGTGTGTATATTTACCACGATGAACGACCCGGTCCGTGCGCTCGTCGCGGTCGTCGTCGTCCTGGCGGCGGCGGGCGCGGCTGCGGCGGCGGTGCAGGTGCTCGCGCCGGGGATCGCGAGCGTCGCCGCCGTGCGGCTCGCGCTGGGCGCGTGTGGCATCGGCTTCGCGGCGGTCGCGGTCGCGTACGGGCGGGAGGGCTACTACGAGCAGATGGCCGGCCACCTGCTCGCGAGCGCCGGCTTCCTCGTCGTCGCCGTCGATGGGGAGGGACCGATCGCCTGGCTGGGCATCGCGCTGTTGGGGATCGGCGGCGGGCTGTTGTTACAGGACGCCATCCTGCGCGGCGGTCGCGGCGGAACCTCGGTGTGAGCGGGCGGAGCCTCGATGTCTCCGGTCGAAGTCGTGGTCACCACCGCCGCTCGTTTCCCCGCGGTCACTCCCGCGAGGGGAGATCCGGCTCGTAGCCGACGGCGTCGACGGCCATGTCAAGCACCGCCTCGACGTTCTCGTCCTCGGTGACGCTCATATAGGCGTCGGCCTCGACGTCGGTCGACCGGTCCCGCTTGTTGCAGACCGTAAGCAGGGGAACGTCCGCGCCGAACAGCGACGCCAGCTCGTCGCGCAGCGCCAGCTGGACGTCGATCGGGTACCCGCAGTCGCCCGAGGCGTCGACGACGAAGAGGACGCAGTCGGCGAGGTGCTCGAGCGCGGAGACTGCCTGCAGCTCGATGTCGTTGCGCTCCTCCAGCGGGCGGTCGAGCAGCCCCGGCGTATCGACGATCTGATAGCGGACGTGGTCGCGTTCGAAGTGGCCGATCTGCACGCCGCGGGTGGTGAAGGGGTACTCGGCGATCTCGTTGGAGGCGCGGGTGACCCGGTTGACGAACGAGGACTTGCCGACGTTCGGGTAGCCGGCGACGACGATCGCGGGTTCGTCGGTTCGGATGTCGGGCAGCGTCTTCAGGTCGTCGCGGGCGTCGCCGATCAGGCGGAGGTCGTCCGCGACCTCCTCGGCGACGTCGGCCATCCGGGCGAACGCCTGCTTGCGGTGTTTCCGCGCCGTGTCGACGTCGCTCCGGCGGATCTTCGTGGTGTACTCGTCGCGGATCGACTCGATCTGGCGGCTCGCCCACATCACCTCCGAGAGCGACTGGCGGAGCTCGTCGACGTCGACGATCGCGTCCGCGAGCTCGTAGTAGAACGGGTCGACGTCGTACTCGAAGTCGGGCCAGGACGTCACCACGTTCGAGAGGTTATCGGAGAGCACGTTGCCGGCGGTCCGCAGCATCGACTCCTGGGCCTCGTGGCCGGACTTCGCCCGGCCGGCTCGCGCGGCCCGCGAGAACGCCTTGTCGATGAGTTCCTCCGCGCGCGGGGTCGTCTGGAGGTCCTCGAATATCATACGTCCGGTTGCGCGTGAACGCGTATAAGGGCGTCCGTTCGGCCGGAACGACGCCGCCGCTGGCGAATGGTGGCGGACTGAGGGGAGTAAGCCCCCTTCCGTTCGGCTCGACATTCGGCTGAGCGTCCGCGCCGTGGCCGGACTACCTATCGGCGCGGACTTGCACCGGCGAGGATTCGCCGTTCCATCCCTTCCTGCCCGTCTGCGACGCAGTGCGCCGCGTGTCCCTCGGCGGGTTAGCTCCCTTCCCTTGCGGGTCGGTTCGCACGCCTCATCGGTCGGGGCAGGGGGTCTCGTTTCTGTTCCAGCGCCAGCCGTCTCCGACTCCGGGCTTGCGCCCGGTCGCCCGTCCGGCCGGTGGGGGGACTTTCCTCATGCGTTGGGCGGCGGGGCCGCCCGCGGCACGGGGGTCGAGCTCCCTCTGTCCACGCGGCGGTAGGCGATCGCTCGGGATAAGGATTCCGTCGCCGCAGACGTCGCCGACGGCGCCTCACCGCGTCGGCCCGTCCGCGCTCTGAACCTTCCAGCCCCCCTCGACGTCGCCCGCACGATCGACGTACTCGATCGCCGTGTTCTCGTCGACGACGGCGACCTCGGCGGCGGTTTCGTCCGTGGACCCGGTGTTCCCGTCGTCATCGACCTCGATCCGCTCGACGCGAAACGGGACGTCGAGGTTGTTCCCGCAGCAGCCGATGTCGACGAACTCCTCGGTCACGTCGCCGACCGAGACCTCGCCGAGCGTTCGGCGGAAGTAGCCCCGATAGCGGTCGGCGTCGATCTGGGAGCGAACCCAGCCGCTCACGCCCTCCGGCATCGAGAGGACGACCCGCGTCGCGGTCGGTCGCGCCGGCGTTGCGGTCGCCGTCGAGTCCGTCGGGTCGGACTGTGACATATCCACCCATACGGGGCGACGGGAGTAACGCCTTTCGGCGATCACGGCGATCGCCGCCGCGACTTCGACGGGCACCGTGGATACGGAGGGCGGTCGTCGGGGGAGAGACGCGGGTTGACCGCCGGCACGGCCGAGGAGCCGATCGACGGACGTCGTGGCTGGCGATAAGAAAGCTTATTCGGCGCGCAGCCGGACCCCGGAAACATATGGTAGCGATCGAGGTACCGGAGGTCGAGTACACGGACTACACCAACCGCCAGCTGGTCGCGATCCCGCTCGCGGTCCTGGCGGTGGCGCTTGTGATCCTCGGCGGGTGGTACCTCGCGACGGGTGCCCCGGCGGATCTGGGCGTCGAGTTCACGGGCGGCGCCGAACTGCGGCTGTCGGCGTCCGAGACGTCGGACCTCGAGATGGGAACCCCCGAGGCGCGGGCACGGCTCGAGGACCCGGACACCTTCTCGATCGAGCCCTCCTCGGTCCAGTACGTGCCGGGCGACGAGACCTACATCGTGACGTTCCGTCCGGAGGACCTGCCGCAGGGGGCCGAAAGCGGCGACTTCGGCGACATCGCGGGCGAGGCCGAGGACGCCGGCTTCGCGGTCACCGGCGAGGACATCGTCTCCCCGAGCTTCGGCAGCGGCGTGCAGACCCAGGCGCTCGGCGGGGTCGTGATCGCGTTCCTCGGGATGAGCGTGCTCGTCTTCGCGATGTTCCGGACGTTCATTCCGTCGATCGCGGTCGTCATCTCGGCGTTCTCCGACATCGTCATCCCGGTCGCCGTGATGAACCTCCTCGGGATCGAGATGACGCTCGGGACGGTCGCGGCGCTGCTGATGATCATCGGGTACTCGGTCGACTCGGACATCCTGTTGAACAACTCCGTGTTGCGCCGGACCGGCGACTTCTACGAGTCCGTTCAGCGCGCGATGCGCACCGGCGTGACGATGACGATCACCTCCATCGCCGCGATGATCGTGATGGCGATCGTCGCGTGGATATTCGGGATCGACCTGCTCAGAAACATCGGCGTGATCCTCGCCGTCGGGCTGTGTGCGGACCTGATGAACACGTATCTGCTCAACGTCTCGCTGCTTCGCTGGTACTCCTTCGAGGGGGTGCGACGATAGATGATCGACTCGATCAAGCGCCACTGGCGCGTCGGACTCCTCGTCGTCGCGGTGCTGGCCGCGACGGTCGTCCTCTTCGCCCCGCAGTTCGCGCCGACCGCCGGCGCGGAGGGGATCGGCGCGGACGACGGCGCCAACGGCACCGCCGACGGACTGACGAACCTCCAGTTCGGGCTCGACCTCGACGGCGGAACGCGGATCCGTGCGCCGCTCGTCGGGTACACCGCGACGGACGTCGCCTTCCAGGGAGATGACCCGGCGACGGTCGCGAGCAACGTGGCGGGGGAGCTGTCGAACACGACGAGCACGAGCGTCAACGCGGAGTTGCGCGATCCCGCCGAGGGCGGCACCGGGGCCGTCGAGGTGACCGACACGAACGTCTCCGAGACGGAGTTCACCGCGGCGATCGAGGCCGCCGGCTACACCTACGAGGGCGTCCGGCCGGGGGTCACCGAGGAGACCCGAGAGGCGACCATCGAGGTCATCGAGGGGAAGATCAACGAGGCCGGACTCTCGGGCGGCAGCGTCCGCGAGATCGTCGACGCGAACGGGCGCTCGTTCGTCCTGATCGAGGTGCCCGGCGAGGACCGCCAGGACGTCGAGGAGCTGATCGCCGAGCGCGGGACCGTTCGGATTGACATCTTCATTCCGAACGACGGAAACGGGACCCGCAACCGTGGGGTGGTGACCCAGGACGACTTCGAGAACGTCGGGACCGCCAGTCGCGGCCAGAGCAACCAGGCGTACGTTCCGGTCTCGGTCGTCGACACCGCGCCGGAGGGACAGGCGACGCCGGCACAGCAGCTTCAGCAGGCGGTCAGCCAGGCGGACGCCGCCGCCGGAAACCCCGGAACCGACGGCTGGCGATGTACCGCGGACTACGCCGAAAGCGAGGAGCCGTGCCTCCTGCTTGTGGTCGACGGCGAGGTCGTCAACTCCTTCGGGATGGACGGCGACCTGCTCCGCAGCATGACGAGCGGGTCCTGGGCGAACGATCCCGGCTTCCGGCTGACGACCGGGACCGCCGAGGGCTCCTTCGAGCGCGCCCAGCAGATCTCGATCAACCTGCGTGCCGGCGCCCTGCCGGCCGAGCTGGGCGATGGGTCCTCCTCGTACATCTCCCCGACACAGGGCGAGCAGTTCAAGACCTACTCGCTGATCACGGGGATCCTCTCCGTGTTCGCCGTGGCCGGGATGGTGTTCCTGCGCTACCGCGAACCCACGGTCGCGCTGCCGATGATCGTGACCGCGCTGACGGAGGTGTACACCCTGCTCGGGTTCGCCGCGCTCCTCGGCTATCCGCTCGATCTCGCGGTCATCGCCGGGTTCATCGCGGTGGTCGGGACCGGCGTCGACGACCTCGTGATCATCGCCGACGAGGTGATGAGCGAGGGCGACGTCAGCTCGAAGAAGGTCTTCGACTCCCGGTTCCGGCGGGCGTTCTGGGTGATCGGCGCCGCGGCGGCGACGACGATCATCGCGATGTCGCCGCTGATGGTGTTGAGCCTCGGGGATCTGTCCGGGTTCGCCATCTTCACCATCCTCGGCGTCCTCATCGGCGTCCTCGTCACCCGGCCGGCCTACGGGGACATCCTCCGGATGCTGCTGACCGACCGGTGACCGGCTGTTGACCGACCGGCGACCGACTGCTGGCCGACCGGCGAGTCAGCAAGCGCCGATGACCGATCCCGAAGCCGACGACCCTTCCTCCGAATGCCGCCGGCGGTGACGAACGGAACCCGGAACGCGCTCAAAACTCCTCGAGTCCCGACTGTTCGTGGGCCGCAAGCAGCCGCTCGCACGTCCGCCAGGACCGGCGCGCACAGTCGGGGACGTCGCCGGTATCGTCCACGTACGCCTCCAGAAACGCCGCGGTGGTCGGGTCGCTCGGGTACCCGCTGCCGACGCCGTCGTACTCGGGGAACCGGTCGTCGATCGCCTCGATGCGACGGTCGCGTTCGACCTTGGCCACGATCGAGGCGGCGCCCACGAGCGGCGAGTCGGCGTCTGCGCCGTGACGGGCGGTGACCGAGACGCTCGGCGAGTCGTCACGGCTCGTTTCCCGCGAAAGCGCCTCCTCGAGGGCCTCCCGGACGCGACGGCCGAACCGATCCTCGGAGACGTCCCCGGCGTCGACGAGCAGGCGAAGCGGCTGCGGGAGCTCAATCGACGGATCGGCCGACGATGAATCGGCCGACGACGAATCGGTCGACGCGAGGAGGTCCAGAACCGCGCGCGCCTGCGCCGCGACGGTGAGCGTGTTCATATCGGTCTCGGGATCGTCGATCTCGGCTGGTTCGATCGCGGCGACGCCGACGTCGACGCCGGGGCTCGCCCGCAGGCGTTCGTCGAGGGCGTCGCGACGCGCGGGGGCGACCCGCTTCGAGTCGTCGATCCCGTCCGGAAGGTCCGCGGGGTCCGCCCGAACGGCGGCGGCGACCATCGGTCCGAGCACGGGCCCCTTCCCGGCCTCGTCGGCGCCGATCCGTGCCACTCGGGATCACTCCAGTTTGCCGAGCGCCTCGAAGAAGTCCGAGCGCGGGCCGGCGATCCGCATCGGAACGTCGGCCCGGGAGACGGTCACGTCGAGCGGGGGATCGAAGGCGGTCGGTCGTCGACCGTCGCTGATGACGACCGCCGACTCGGTGCCGGCAGCCGTGACCGTCACCGTGATCTCGGCGTCGGTGTCGACCGCGAGCGGCGCCATCCCCTCGTCGGCACACATCTCGTTGAGGACGATCGCCTCGACGCCCGGGTGGAGTATCGGCCCGTTCTCGGAGAGGTTGTACGCCGTCGATCCGGTCTGGGTCGCCACGAGCACCCCGTCGGCGTGGGTGCCGGAGTACAAGGCGCCGCCGACGCGAACCTCGTAGTCGATCCCGCCGCCGCGGCCCCGTCGTTCGCCCTGAACCGTGATCTCGTTGGCCGCCGGGGTCGAGCGCCACTCGCCGACGCTCGCCACGAGCCGCGGCGCCTCGCGGACGTCCATCTCCCCCTCGCGGAACGCGGTGACCTCCTCGAGGACCGCGTCCTCGGCGTCCTCGGGCGCGACCGCGTTGAGGAACCCGACCTCGCCGAGGTTGACGCCGAGGACCGGCGTGCCATCGGCGTTGCGGGCCGCAAACAGGAACGTCCCGTCGCCGCCGATCGCCACGACGAGGTCGCACTCGTCGAACGCCGAGACGGGGTCCCCCGCCGTCTCGAGCGCGTCGGCTGTCAGTTCGTCGATCCGGACGGCCACCCCGCGGTCGGCGAGCGAGTCGGCAAGCGAGTCGACGAGCGCTGCCGCACGGGGGTTCTCCTTCTGTGCGACGATCCCGACGTCCATACCGCCGGGTTCGGTTCCGTGGTAAAAAACCCACACGTAA
The DNA here is from genome assembly GCF_900107205.1 of Halopenitus persicus. Taxonomy (GTDB): domain Archaea; phylum Halobacteriota; class Halobacteria; order Halobacteriales; family Haloferacaceae; genus Halopenitus; species Halopenitus persicus. Next base: position 32,581 of record NZ_FNPC01000011.1, read on the forward strand.
AGTTTCAAGCCGCGACCCGCCCATCGGTCGGGTATGGGACGTCGTCGAGGGGGGACGCGAACGAGTCGGCGATCGGATGGCGAGCACCGACGCCATCACGGGAGGCCGACCAGCCGTCCCGACGGCTCGAGCCACGGCGACCGGCTCGGAGGACATCGATGACCGAGGACCGGGCCGAGGACGAGCGTGACCCGGCCGAATCCGACCGGGAGGGAGACGAACGCGACCCGGCCGAACCCGACCGGGACGGGGACGAGGACGCGGAGGAGGACTGGTTCGAACGGGCGCGCCGCGAACTCGCCGAATCGAGGGCGGACGAGGACGGGACGGACCGGACGACTGAAGACGGGACGAACGAGGCGGCCGAGGGCGGGACGAACCGGACGGACGAAGCGGACGAGGCGGAAGGAGGGGCCACGGAGGCCGACGAGCCGGGCGCCGGAGAAACGCACGACACCGGCGGCTTCGAGGACGACGCGACGAACGATGCGGCCGAAGGCGGAGTCAGGGGCGCCGATCCCGTCAACAGCTCCGGGATCGGGCTCGCTCGGGACGCCGGCGACTCCCGAAGCACCGGCGGCGGTCCGGGACCCGACGCCGATCCCGGTCCCGGTTCGGAGGCCGACGCCGAATTCGGTTCGGCCGGGAGCCCCCCCGACGCCCCGGGCGGCGGTTCGGACGGGGAGTTCGGCTTCGCGGAGTTCGGCGACACGGGTCCCGGCGAGGGATCCGCCGTCCCGCCGGGCGGGACGGACTTCGACGACGCCGATCTCGATTCCGACATCGAGCGAATGGATCTCGGGATCGAGGGCCTCGACGAGATGATCCTGGGCGGCGTCCCCCGCCGCTCGCTCATCACGACGATCGGCGCCGCCGGAACCGGGAAGACGACGTTCGCGCTCCAGTTCCTCCACGAGGCGCTCACGAACGGTGACCGCGGCGTCTACATCACTCTCGAGGAGAGCCGGGAGGCGATCCTCTCGACGGCCGAGGAGAAGGGGTACGACTTTCGCGAGTACGAGTCGGACGGGCTGCTCTCGGTCGTCTCGATCGATCCAATCGAGATGGCCAACTCGCTGGCCTCGATCGGCAACGAACTCGGCCGGCTCATCCGCGAGTTCGGCGCCGAGCGGCTGGTGTTGGACTCGGTGTCGCTGCTCGAGATGATGTACGACCACCCGGCCAAGCGCCGGTCGGAGATCTTCGATTTTACCAGGTCGCTCAAGGAGGCCGGCGTGACGACGATGCTCATCTCGGAGGCCAGCGAGTCGAATCCCTACGCCTCCAGACACGGGATCGTCGAGTACCTCACCGACGCCGTGTTCATCCTCCAGTACGTCCGTCCCTCCGACTTCCGCGAGACCCGGTTGGCGATCGAGATCCAGAAGATCCGCAACGCGAACCACTCCCGGGAGACGAAACCCTACGAGATCACGAGCGAGGGGATCTCGGTGTATCAGCAGGCGAATATCTTCTAGCGTCGGGAGGCGCTGCGGTGTGACCGGGGAAACGAGCGACCGGAAGAGCGATCGTGATCGGAGAACGAGCGTTGGGACCGGAGAAGCGAGCGACCGGAAGAACGAGCGTTGGGACCGAAAGAACGAGCGCTTCGTTCGGTCACCGAACCACGGTCACCGGCACGGACGCCTTCCGAACGACGCCCTCGGCGACGCTGCCGAGCAGGACCCGGGAGACGCCGGTTCGGCCGTGGCTCCCGATGACGATCAGGTCGACGTCCTCCGCCTCGGCGACCTCCCGGATGGTGTTCCCCGGGCTGCCGACCTCGGTCAGCGTCTCGACGTCGCGGTCGACGGTTCCGGCCGCGTTCGAGAGGATCGTCTCGGACCGCGTCGTCGCGTTCTCGTACCACTGCTCGACCGCGCCCGGCATTCCCAGCTCCGAGCCCGACGCCGACCGGGCGGGATTGATCACGTGTAACAACACCAGCTCCGCGTCCGGCCATTCCGTGGCGGCGAACGCCAGGGCGTCGGCCGAGCAGTCCGATCCGTCGACGGGGACGAGTATCCGTTTGGGCATCGTACGGGGTTCGAGCGACTCCGTCAAAAAACGCCGGGGGCGACGATGCGACTCGGAAACGTCGGGAACGACGACGCGGCTCAGGACCCGTGCCGGGTGAGACACCGCGGGAGGCCGATCAGCTCGACCGGCTCTGAGTTGTCGGGCGAGTAGACGACCATCTGGCCCTTCTCCATGTACGGCACCTTCCCGGCGAGGGTGGTCGGGATGTTGACGCTGGAGATCGCGTCCTCGTCGCCGAGGTTCAACACGATCGTGGTGTTGATCTGTTTGAAGACCGGTTCGGCGATGTCCTGGGGGTCCTGCGTGATGAGGAACAGCCCGAGCCGCTCCTTGCGCCCCTGCTTGGCCGCCTCGGTGAACTTCCCGATCACCTTCCGCGCCTGGACGTTGTCGGCGTCCGCGAGGAAGTTGTGCGCCTCGTCCATCCCGACCAACAGCGGCGTCTCCTTGATCCGGTCGCTCGTCGGGTCGTTCGAGAGCTTGTCGTCGATCAGATACGAGGAGACGGCGAGCACGAACATCTCCTTTTGCCGCGAGGTCGGCAGGTGGTAGGTCGGGATCACGGTGAGACCGCCCGGGCGAACCAGGGTGTGGTCGAGGTCGGTGATCGGACGGGCGTCGCCGTCGAAGACACCGCCGGGAACGGCGCGAACGCGCCGTTTGACCGCGTCGAAGGTGGCCTCGTGGATCCGGCCGGATTCGTGGAGCTCCTCCTTTAAGGCCGGGTCGTCGAGGGAGGTGACGAACTGGTCGTACGTGCCCCCGTCGCCGTAGTCGCGGAAGAACCGCTTCAACAGGGTCACGAGCCCGGCGTACTGGTTGTCGTTCAGGCTCGAGCCCGCGACGAGCCACGGCCGGTCGCGCACGAGCGAGAAGGGGATGGTGAACGCGACGCGCTCCGCGCGGTGGCCCTCGCCGGGATACGTCGCGTTCGGGGTCGTCGGCACCAGCGCGACGGTGTCGTCGTGGCCGCCGTGGGCGATCCCCTCCCGCTCGAGGCGCCGGGCGTACGCGTCGTCGATGGACGGGTTGTCGTCGTGCATCTGGGCGTACTCGTCCTGCGGGTCGAACTGCACGACCGCCATCCGGGCCTCCCGCCCGTCGTCCATCTCGTAGGTCCGGTCGGGGTCGAGGTACTGCCGGAGGACGTTCTTCGCGGCGTGGGTCTTCCCGGATCCGGTCCCGCCGGCCACGAGGGTGTGCCGGAAGACCAGCGGGTCGCCGTCGGCGTAGTCGTCGTTCAGCCGGTAGTCGACGGTCGGCGGGCTGGCCGCGGTCTCGACCGTCTCGCCGCCGACCGAGAGATGGCCGAGGAAGACCCCGTCCTCGGGGATCTTCAGGCCGGTCTTGATCTCCGCGGCGTCGGCGGCCTCCTCGACCACCGCGCCCGGCTTCGGGACGCGGTCGGTCATCCGCCGCTTGCGGTCCCCGCCGTCGTCGTAGACGACCGACATCGGTTCCAGGTCGGCGACGAACTTGTAGTCGCGCTCGGAGAACTCCTCGCGGCGCATCTGGCGGCGGGCGTGGATCTCGGTGGCGTCGTCGGACCGGAACTCCTGGGCGTACTCGAGGCCGGTGATCCGGCAGAAGAGGCGCTCCCCGTCCGGATAGGGGACGATCAGGTATTTTCCGAGCCGGACCGACTCGCGGTTCCCGGTCGTCACGAACGCCCGCAGCGTCGTCTCCTCGGCCTCCTCGGCGACCCGAAGCCCCTGGGAGACCGAGACGACGCCGAGCCCGTCGTCCTCGCCGGTCGCCTCGACGGCGTATCGCTCGAAGGGACTCGACTCGTCGCCGGTCGCGTCACCATCGGTGGTCGCATCGCCATCGGCGGTCGCGTTGCCGGTCGCGTCGCTGCCCGCCGTCACGTCGGCGGGCGCGTCGCCGGTCGGCGTCCCACCGTGCGCGCCGTCGCCGGCCGTCTGGCCGCCGGTTCCGGGCGGATCAGCGGCGTCCGCGGAGTCCGCCGCGTCCGAGCTCTCCCCGTCCGCCGCGTCCGCGTCGTCGGCGGAGAACTCGGTGAAGTCCTCGAGGGTCATACCTACCACACGCCGGGGCAGGGGCAAATCGCTTTCCCCCGAGCCGTCCGTGCGTCGCCGCGGACCCTCGAAGGTCCCGGTGACCCGTCGACGCCGGCGGAGGGCGGATCCCGGTGGCTAACCGTCTCGAACCCGTAGCTCCTCGCATGTTGTTCGTGACCGGGCGCGGCGGCGGGACGGCGCTGACCGGGACCGTCTTCGAGCGGGGCGAGGAGCCGCCGAGCTACGCGGGCGCGCCCGAGGAGGACGCGCCGTACGTCTGGGTCTGTGACGCCTTTTACGAGGTCGACAGCGGCGGGGCCGCCCTGACGGTCGACGGCGAGGAGATCCGGATCGCCTTCGAGGAGCCGGCCCCGCGCGGCTTCGAGTCCCGGGACCGCGCGCTCGCGGCCGCCGAGGAGCACGTGAGGACGCAGTTCGCCCGGATCGGGCTCGATCCGGACGAGGTCGAGGTCGATGTCGAGGACGCGGATCCGGGCGTGGACCCCGACGTCGGACGGAATCCCGCCTGAGTCGCGCTCGGTGAGTGCTCGGCAGGTTCGAGGCCACTGCTACGGCTCCGCTCGCTCCGCGTTCGAGGCGGCGGCACGGTCATCGGACGCCCGAAGAAGGAGGTATATCACGATCACCAACAGGAACACGTCGACCCCCAGAAACACGGTCAACGGGGTGCCGAACCCCCACTGCCAGGCCCACTCGCTCCCGCGGTTCCGCGCGTCGGCGTAGATCCATCGACCGACCGTGGCGTACAGGATCGCGAGGCCGAGGAGGACGAGAACACCCCCGGTCGAGTACAGCTCGACGGGGACCAGGTCGGGCATCGCTTGAGCGGGCATCGATCCGGGGCGGATCGCGTGGCCGAGAATCGATCGGAGGGGCATCACCGGAAGTCCTCGCCATAAGGTGATAAACGCGGGGGAGAACGTGACGATAAACGCGGGGAGAAACACCCCGAACGCGGGGATCTCCGATCCGAAGCGGCCGCCGCGTCGTTCGGGAACCTTTTCCCCGACGCGGGTCGCAGTGGCGAACGATGCCCGCCGAGGACGACATCTCGATCGAGGAGAAACGGGTGTATGCCGGCTCCGCCGGCCGGACCGACGTCTACGTCGCCAGCGCCGACGGGCTCGTTCGGGTCGCCGTCTCGGGGGACAAGATCGGGGAGTTCGGGATGGCAGCCGACGTCACGGCACGGGACGTCGCGATCACCCGCCGACCGGCGGCGCCCGACGTGCTCGCCGTCGCGACTTCCGAGGACCTGCTGGTGGGCGCGGTCGACGAGGCGGCCGACGGCCGCAAACCGGTCGGGGGAGCGGACGAGGAGCTCGAACCGGTCGGAGTCGGACCGGCGACCGCGGTCGGCCTCCCGGGCCCGACGCGGAATCGGAGCGGCGACGGGGCCCACGAGGCTGACGCGCCGGCCCGATTCCTCGCGGCGACGGCCGACGGGGACGTCGTCTCCGTGCGGGTCGACGACGCGACCGAAGGCGGGTTCGAAACGACCGTCCTCGGGAGCGTCGACGACCCGCGGGCGATCGACTCCGGACTCGTCGCCGCCGCCGACGGCGTTCATCGAGCGACCGCGGCCGGCGGCGGAGCGATCGGAGGGTCCGGCGACGGGACGATCGGCGAAGCCGGCGGCCAGAACCGACGAACCGGTCTCGAGCACGTGGGGCTGCGCGACGCCGCGGACGTCGCCGGAGAGGGCGTGCCGCTGGCCGCGACCGGCGACGGACTCTACTGGCTCGCGAACGGGTGGATGGAGGCGATCGAGGCCACGACGAGCCACGTGGCCGCCGACGGGGAGGGGCACGCGCTCGCCGCCACCGACGAGGGGCTGTTCGCGCACGCGGACGCCGACTGGAGCCGGGACGCCTGGGAGCACCGGTCGCTCCCGGTGGCGGGGACCGTGACGGCGCTTGCGTACGGTCCGGGGATCGCGCTGGCGGTGACGGACGCCGGCGCGCTGTGCGTCGACGCCGGGGACGGCTGGCGTCACCAGGTCCTGGGCGTCCGCGAGGTCGGCGGGATCGCGGCGCACGCGGTGTCGTGACCGTCGAGTCGCGGGGTTCCGATCCGACCGATCGGAACGAAAACCGGTTTAAGCCGCTTCGAGAAACCCACGGACATGATCGTACCGAGTTCCGGCACGCAGACGCTCGCCGCAGCGCTCGCCGACGAGGCGGGGGTTCCGCTCGCGACGCCGACGTTCGAGCGCTTCGCTGACGGCGAGCGGCTGGCGGCCGTCCCCGAGTTCGCCGGCGAGGAGGCGACCGTCGTCGCCTCGACGGTCACCGACGGCGACTGGATCGAGCTCCTCCAGCTACAGGACGCGGTTCGGGAGGCCGGCGCGAGCGAGGTGACGACGGTGATCCCGTATCTGGGCTACGCGCGTCAGGACCGGGCGTTCAAGCCGGGGCAGCCGGTCTCGGCGCGCGCGATGGCGCGGGCGGTCGCGACCGGAACCGACCGGATCGTCCTCGTCAACCCGCACGAGGAGTCGGTCGCGGGATTCTTCCCGGTCCCCGTCGAGGTCGTCGACGCCGCGGGTGCGCTCGCGGAGCCGCTGCCGGAGCTGCGTGATCCCCTCTTCCTCGCGCCGGACGCCGGCGCGATCGGGATCGCCGAGACGCTTCGTGACGCCTACGGCTCGGGATCGACCGACTACTTCGAGAAACATCGCGACCGGGAGGACGGCTCCGTGGAGATCACGCCGTCGGACGCCCCGGTGGCCGACCGGGACGTCGTCGTGGTCGACGACATCATCGCGACCGGGTCGACGATGAGCGAGTCGATCGCGGTGTTACGGGAGCGCGGTGCCGACCGCGTCGTCGCCGCCTGCGTCCACCCGGTGCTCGCCAGCAACGCCGTGACCAAGCTTCGCGCGGCCGGCGTCGAGCGGATCGTCGGCACCGACACGGTCGAGCGGGCCTGCAGCGAGGCCTCGGTCGCCCCGGCGATCGCGGCGAACTTATAAGCGAACTCGTGAGAAACTGATAAAGCGATTCGTGAGGCCCTATAAATGGGTGCGTGAATCCTTATAAGCGGATTCGCGAATACTTATAAATGGGTGCGCGATCCCTTATGGGTACGCGCGACGTGCCGACGGGCTACGCGGCGTCGCCGTCCGGCGAGTCGTCGCCGAACAGGCGCGGCCGAAGGGTCTCGTAGCCGAGCAGGTAGACGCCGATGTACAGCGCGACCAGTCCCATCCCGAGGAACCAGGCGCCCAGCTTGAGGTTGCCGCCGGTGACGGCGTTGAGGCCGAGGTCCTCCAAGTAGAGGCCGACCGAGGAGACCAGGCCGGTTCCCAGCGTCAGCCCGAGGAGTTCGACGACTTCGACGACCTCGGGCGCGGCGAGTTTCGACATATCGTCGCGTCGGCGCCCGAGCGACGTGAACCTTTTGAGTCGGCGGCGGTCCGGAACGACCGCGCTCGACGCGGGAATCGAGGCGGATGGCACCGTCACGAAGTCGGAACCAAAACGTATAGCACCGTCCGTGGGCCATGGCCGGTATGGCCGGGCGATACGGCGAGATGGATTACGGATCGTTGACGAAGGGCGGCGTCGCCGTCGGCGCAGTGCTGTTCGCGGTCGGCGCGGTCGCCGAGCTGACCGTCGGTGCCGGCGGCGGGATCTCCCCGACGCTGGATGCCGCGTTCCTCACGATGGAGTTCTTCGGGCCGCTCATCGCCCTTCTGTCGGTGCTCGTGTTCGGCATCGCGATGCCGCTGACCGAATGAGGTGACCGGCGGGCCGGATGGACGAGACGTCGACGGAGCGGCCGGCCGAGGACCCCGACTTCCCGACGCGGAGGCACATCCTCGAGCCGGACTGTTCCCGCTGCGACCGCCTTCCCGAGGACCGGACGCGCATCGGCTGGGGAACCGGCCCCCTCGACGCGACGGTGATGGTGATCGGCGAGGCGCCGGCCGCCGGCGATCCGGACGCGGAGCGGTGGCGCGGCGGAAATCTGACGGGCCGGGCCTACACGGCGCGCCACTCCGGGCGACGCATCCGCCGGCTGTTCGAGTCGATCGGCTACGGCGACCGGACCTACTACACCAACGCCGTCAAGTGCTTCCCGCGGGACCGCGAGGCCGACGAGCCGACACACCGGGAACCGACCGCGGCGGAGCTGTCGACCTGCCGACACCACCTCCGGACCGAGCTGGAGCGCGTCGCTCCCGACGTCGTCTGTCCGACCGGCAAACACGCGACCACGTCCGTCCTCGCGATCGGGGTGGAGACGGACGGCGACGACGGCGACACGGCGGGCGAACTCGACGGCTTCCTGGACGCGGTGCTCGAGCCGATCGACGCCGGGATCGGCGCACCCGTCGTGCCGCTTTTGCATCCCGCCTACCAGGACGTCTGGCGGGCACGGCTCGGCTACGAGGCCGACGAGTACCGGGACGCGATCGCCGAGCGACTTGCGACGATCGCGTAAGCGAGCCGCTCGCGGCGATCGCTAAACGGCCGGCTACTCCGCGTCGTCGACTCGCCGTTGCCACTCCTGGACCCGCGTCGCGAGCTCCAGCGGCGGCGTCTCGTTGACGTCGACGTCGGCGAGCTCCTCGATCACGGCTTCGATCTCGGGATCGAGAGCGGGGGTTGGACCGCCGCGTCCGTCGCTTGCGACTGCCGTGTCGGCGTCATCGACCCGAGCGTCATTCCCGTCGCCGGCTTCGGGGTTTGACCCGTCGCCGGCTTCGGCGTCCGTCCCGTCGCCGTCCCCGACATCGGAGTCCGCGAACGACCCGGCCGAGAGGTCGAAGACCGCCTGGGTCGTTCCGGCACCCGATCCGCCGCTCGTCCCGCCCTCGCCGCCGCGTGCCTCGATCGCCTTCTCCTCGCGGAGGCGGTCGAGCACCTCCCCGGCCCGGTCGACGACCGGGTCCGGAACGCCGGCGATGTCGGCGACGTGGACGCCGTAGGACCGGTCGGTCGGTCCCTCGCGAACGGTCCACAGGAAGGTGACGTCGCCGTCGCCGTCGGCTTCGGTTCCGCCGTCGTCGACCGCGACGTGGACGTTCTCGACGCGCGGGAGGTGGTCCGCGAGCGTCGTGAGCTCGTGGTAGTGGGTCGCAAACAGCGTCCGGGCGCGCACCCGGTTGTGGAGGTACTCGGTGGCGGCCCACGCGATCGAGATCCCGTCGTAGGTCGCCGTCCCGCGGCCGACCTCGTCGAGGATGACCAGCGACTCCTCCGTCGCGGAATGGAGGATGTTCGACAGCTCCTGCATCTCGACCATGAACGTCGACCGGCCCTGTGCGAGCTCGTCGAGCGCGCCGACGCGCGTGTAGATCCCGTCCACGAGGCCGATGCGGGCCGACCGAGCCGGGACGAAGCTCCCGATCTGGGCAAGCAGCGTGATGAGCGCGGCCTGGCGCATATACGTCGACTTGCCGCTCATGTTCGGGCCGGTGACGATCAGGAAGCCGCGGTCCTCGTCGAGCCGGAGGTCGTTCGGGACGAAGTCGGTCGTTCGCTCGACGACGGGGTGCCGTCCCGCCTCGACGTCGAGCACGCCGGGGTCGGCGACCGTCGGCCGCGTCCAGTCGTTGGCTGCGGCGTGCTCCGCGAGCGAGCAGAGACCGTCGAGTTCCGCCAGCGCCCGGCCGACGGACTGCAACAGCCCGGACCGGGTCGCGACGCGCTCGCGCAGGTCGTCGAACAGCTCGGTTTCACGCTCCTCGCGCGCCTCCTCGATCCGGAGGATCTCCCGCTCGCGCTCGCGGAGCTCCTCGGTGACGAACCGCTTCGAGTTCTTCAGCGTCTTGATCTCCCGGTAGGCGTCGGGAACCCCGTCGGCCGAGGACTTGCCGACCTGGATGTAGTAGCCGTCGGTCTTGTTGCGGTCGACGGTGACGTGCGAGAGGCCGTGGCGGCGCTTCTCGCGGTCGGCCAGGCCGTCGAGCCACTCGAGCGCCTCCTCGTGGCGGTCGATCAGCTCGTCGAGATCGGCGTCGTAGCCGCGTGCGATGACGCCCTGTCCGGCCGTACTCGGGGGATCGTCAGCGAGCGCGTCCGCGAGTTCCGTCCGAAGGTCGCGTGCGGCCTCGCGGTCGAGGCCCGCAAACACGGCCGCGATCGGCGAGTCCGCAAGCGGCGTTTCCGCGATCGCCTCGGTGAGTTGCGGCAGGATCGCGAGCGTGTCGCGGACCGACAGCAGCTGCCGCGGGCCCGCGCTGCCCGAGGTGGCCCGGGCCGCCAACCGCTCGAGATCGTAGGCTCCCTCGAGGACCTCCCGGAGCTCGTCGCGGGCGAGCGCGGCGGCCGCGAGCGCTTCGACGGCGTCGTGTCGCCGCCGCAGCTCGGCGGCGTCCCGGTGCGGACGCGTGATCCACTCGCGGAGCAGCCGGCCGCCGGCGCTCGTGACGGTGTGATCGACCGTCTCGAGCAGCGAGCCGTCCGACGTGCCGCGGATCGTCTCGGTCAGCTCGAGGTTGCGCTGGGTCGTCGCGTCGAGCGCGACCCGGTCGGCGTCCCCGTCGGTCCGTAGCCGGGTGATCGACGCCAGGACGCCGGCGCCCGTCTCCTCGACGTACGCGAGCGCGGCGCCGGCGGCGCGAATCGGCAGGTCCGAATCCAGCCCGACCCCCTCCAGAGCTCCGTCGCCGAACTGGTCACGGACCGTTCGCCGCGCTCGTCCCGGGGCGAACGCCTCGCTCGTGTGTACCGAGAGCGTGGTCTCGACCGCCTCGCGGATCCCCTCGAGCAGCGCGTCGTCCTCGCGCACGCCGGGGCCGGGGACGATCTCCGCCGGATCGTGACGGTACAGCTCCGACCGGAGCTCGGCGGCGTCGGCCGCGGTCGTCACCCGGAACCGCCCGGTCGTCACGTCGACGAACGCGAGCCCGAAGGGACCGTCGGGGTCGTCATCGCCGGTTTCGGTCGGGTCCCCACCCACGGAGCCGTCCGCCCGAACGATCGTCGCGAGGTACTGCGCCTCGGCGTCGGTCGTCTCGAGGAAGGTCCCCGGCGTGACGACCCGGGTGATCTCGCGGGCGTGGCCGTCGTCCGTCTCGTACTGGTCGGCGACGGCGACGCGGTAGCCCCGGTCGACGAGCGCCCTGACGTACGGCGTCAGGTCGTCGATCGGAACGCCCGCCATCGGGTAGGAGGACCCGTGGGAGGACTTCTGGGAGACTTTTAAATCGAGCTCCTCGCCGACCGTCTCGGCGTCCTCGGCGAAGAACTCGTAGAAGTCGCCGCACTGCATCGTCAGGAGGTCGGCGTCGGTCTCGGATTTCAGCGCGAGGAACTCCTCGACGATCCCGGTGGCCATATACCCACCCTCCGGCGGTCGAAAGGTAAAACGCTGCGGTCGCCGCGGCCTCCGGGCCGGGACTAGGACGGGGACGAGCCGGGACCAGGACGGGGATGAGCCGGGACTAGGACGGGGACGAGCCGGGACCAGAACGGGGGCCAGACGGGATCGCTCAGGACGTCGCGGTCACCGGTCCAACCGCGTCGGGTTCACCGCGCCCGGACCGTCGCCGACGTCGTAGGCGCCGCGTATCGCGTCGCTCAGTTCCCGTGCGACCGCCTCGACCGCCGCCTCGAGCGGCTCGCCGCGCGCGAGCCGGGCGGCGATCGCGCTCGAAAGGGCGCATCCCGAACCGTGGGTCGCCGCGGTGTCGATCCGGGGCGAGACGACGTGAGTCGGCGCCGCGTCGTCGGCCGCGAGGAACACGTCGACGACGGAATCGTCCGACGGGGACCTCCCATCGAGATGCCCGCCGGTGACCAGCGCCGCGTCGGCGCCCGTCTCGAGGAGGTCGCGCGCGGCGGCGACTGCCGAGTCGACGTCGTCGACCTCGCGGCCGGTCAGAACCGACGCCTCGTCCGCGTTCGGAGTGACGAGGGTCGCCGCCGCGATGAGATCCGCGTAGGCGTCCTCGGCCGCCGGCGGGAGCAGCCGGTCGCCGGTTTCGGCGACCAGCACCGGATCGACGACGACGGGGCCATCGAATCCCGAGGCGCCGCTCGGTTCCGTTCCCGACGCCATCCCCGTCCCGCGTAGGCGATCGGTCACGACTTCGATGGTGTCCGCGGTCGCGAGCATCCCCGTCTTGACCGCGCCGACGTCGAAGTCCTCGACGACGGCGTCGTACTGGCGCTCGACGTGGTCGGTCGGCAGCGGGGAGACGTCGACCACGCCGCGGGTGTTCTGGGCGGTCGTCGCCGTCACCACTGACGTCCCGAAGACGCCGTGGGCGGTCATCGTCTTCAGGTCGGCCTGGATCCCGGCTCCGCCGCCGCTGTCGCTGCCCGCGATGGTGAGCGCCACCGGCGGTCGAACCGGATCCGCAGTCGCGTCGTCGGAATCGGTCATACCCCGTGGTATTCGTTAGTGGTATTAGAAAGTAATCATCAGCGTATATCCGTCCGTCTACGCCGATGCGGTGGAACGATGCCGAGAGTGGCGTCCGCCGATGCGCCGGACCGACGCCGAAAGTCGCCTACGCCGACGCGTCGGGGGCCTCGATGAGGCGTTCGAGGTGCTCCGGCGGGACGGCGCCGCGGGCGGCGTGGTCGCCGTAGATCCACGTCGGTACCCCGGAGACGCCGAACTCGCGGGCGTCGTCGAACGCGGCCGCGAGCCGGTCGTGCCACTCCCCGTCGTCGGTCGCGGCCGACCGGACGGCGTCGGGCTCGAGGCCGACGTCCGCGGCGACGTCGGCGATCACGTCGGGATCCCCGATGTCCCGGCCGTCGCGCCAGAGGGCGTCGAACAGCGCCTCGTCGAACGTGCGCCACGCATCGGGCTCGGTCTCGCGGACGTACAGGGAGGCCTGTTGGGTCGGCCAGGAGTCGACGTCCCGGCGCAGCGTCTGGGCCATCTCGGCGTCGTATCGCTCCCGCAGCTTGCGGACGTTCGCCTCGGCCTGCTCGTAGTAGTCGTCGTCCTTGCCGTCCTCGACGTCCGTCCGGATCTCCCCGTCGGGACCGCGCTTGTGTCCCCGGAGGTCGAACGGGCGCCACTCGAGCTCGACGGGCGACCCGCGGTCGTCCTCGTAGCGCTCGAGGGCGACGCGGCCGAGGTAACAGAACGGGCAGACGTAATCGGAGTACACGACGAGCGGTCGGTCGGTCATACCCCACGTTGGGCGGCGGCGGGCAAAAGGGCGGCGTCACGGGGGACGGCGTTACTGGGAAAACGAGACGGCGAGAGGCGGAAGTGGTGGCGGTCGCGTCGCTACAGCCCGGCGACGTCCTCGATTGCGTCGGTCAGGGTCCGGATGCTCTCGACGGTGTGTTCGCCCATGTGGCCGATCCGGAACGTCCGCTCGCCCAGGGTCGAGCCGTAGCCGTTCGAGAAGACCATGTCGTACTCCGCGGAGACGGCTTCGATCGTCGCGGCGACGTCGACGTCCCGCGTGTTCTCGATGCAGCTCACCGTCTGCGACTCGTACCCCTCCTCCGGGAAGAGGTCGAAGTGTTCGCGAGCCCACTCGCGAGTGTACGCCGCCATCTCGCGGTGGCGCTGATCACGCTCGTGGTGGCCCTCCTCGAGCATGTGCTTCATCTGTTTGCGGTACGCGAGCATGATCGGGATCGCGGGCGTGGAGTGCGTTTGCCCCTTGCGGTCGTAGTAATCGAGCGAGCGCTGGAAGCCGCCGTACCAGGAGGCCGACTCGGAGTCGATCTCGCGTTCGTAGGCGTCGTCGCTGACGACGCAGACCGCCAGCCCGGGCGGCATCGCGAACGCCTTCTGGACCGAGGTGAAGAGCGCGTCGATCCCGTGGTCGTCGATGGCGATGAAGTCGCCGCCGAGCGCGGAGACGGCGTCGACGATGAACAGCGTGTCCGGGTACTCGGCGACCACGTCGCCGATCTCCTCGACGGGGTTGCGGACCCCGGTCGAACTCTCGTTCATCACGCAGGTGACGGCGTCGTAGTCGGCGTCGGGCTCCTCGAGGGCCGCGCGCACGTCCTCCGGTTTGACGGCCCGCCCCCACTCGTACTCGAGGGTGTCGACGTCCTTGCCGAGCCGCTCGGCGACGTTGGCCTGGCGCTCGCTGAAGCTGCCGCAGGTCGTCACGAGGACGTTCTCGTCGACGAGGTTGCAGATCGCGCTCTCCATGAACTCGGTGCCGGAGGCGGTGAGCACGATGACGTCGTTGTCGGTCCCGAGGAAGGTCTTCGTGTCCTCGACGATCGTGGTGTACAGATCGGTCATCCGGTCCATCCGGTGGCCGAACATCGGCTCGGCCATCGCCTCGATAACGTCCTCGCGCACCTCGGTCGGGCCCGGGATGTACAGCGTCTTGTCCGCGTAGTCGCCGGTGTACTCGCGTTTCTCGGTCATAAGCAGGGGCTGGTACCGGTCCGTTGCCGGCAAGGTGGGATGGGTGTTTCGATACCGCCATCGTCCGCCGGCGGTGCCATCGGCGGCGGTCGCGGGAACCGACGCGGTGAGCAGCCACCGACCGGCGCGATGAGCAGCCACCGACCGACGCGGTGAGCGGCCGACCGCTTTTGGTGCCCGGCAGCGAGAAGGGAGTATGCAGCGATCGACGGTCGGGATCGCCGCCCTGCTCGTCGCGGTCGCGATCGGGCTTGCCGTCTCCGGCGTCGTTCCCGAGCCGGGCGTCGAACCCGACCAGGGGGCGGAACCGGAGCCCCCGTCGGTCCCGAAGGGATCGCTCGTGACGGTCGACGGGGAGTACGCGCTGTGGCCCTACACGAGCCGTGAGCGGTCGTCCGCCGGGCGGACGCTGGCGATCAACGTCGTCTTTCGGGACGACCCGGAGACGGTACGGGAAGCGCTCCGGAACGACTCGGATGCCGACTGGCGGAAGCCGCCCGACGCCGACACGACGGGGACCGAGCGAGAGGAGTCATCCGAAGCCGGCGTGAGCGCAAACGCGACCGCCGAGGAAACGAATGCGAGCTCCGCGAGCAACGGATCCGGAAGCGACGGATCCGGAAGCGACGGATCCGGAAGCGACGGATCCGGAAGCGACGGATCCGGAAGCGACGGATCCGGAAGCGACGGATCCGGAAGCGACGGATCCGCGACCGGCATCAACGTGAGCGACGTCGACGAGGAACTCATCGAGGAGGCCGTCACCACCGACTGGCAGCGTGCGCACGGCTCGCGGCGGTACGCGTACTTCGAACACGAGGGCGGGCACGGCACCTGGGTCGCGGAGACGTTCCAACTGCACGCCGGCACCTACCTCGGAACGCGGACCCACATCCGCGGATACGGGTCACCGGACGGGACCTACACGGCGATACAGGCCCACGGCGAGTACTACGACTGGTTCCGGCTCCGACACACGGTCACGGACGTCTCGGAGTCGGCGCGGACGGTCGAGGACGACTTCATCGGTTCGGACGCCACCGTCGCCCGGGAGTACCACGGGATCGACGGCGGGCGCAGCGACGGCTGGCTGTCGGTGATCGACCTCGCGGCGCTGCCGTTCCTCGCGGTCCTCCTCCGCCGGCCGACGCGCCGGTCGATCCGGATCGCCGGCCGGCGGCTCCTCGCGGACGCGGTCCGGCACCGATACGCCGCCCTCCTCGGCGTCGGGCTCGCCGCCCTCGTCCTCGGCGTCAGAGCGGCTGGAGTCACCTTCGAAACGGCGTATCCGACCCTCTCGCCGAAGATCGTCGCCGCGCCGCTGTACCTGGTCCTTGCGGTCGGGCTCCCCGCGTTCACCGCGTCGATCGCGGACCGCTGTGACCCGACGGTCGCGGTGTTGGGCGTGGCGCTCGGGCTCGGCGGCGGGTTTCTGATCGACTTCGCATCGCTCGGCGTCGCCGTGCCGGCTGGTCTGCTCGCCCATCGTGTCGCCGTCGTCGCCGCGCTGGCGACGATCGCGGCCGGACGGGCGATGGACGGGCGAGACGCGATGGACGGGCGAGACGCGATGGACGGGCGAGACGCGATGGACGATGACGGGGAGCTGGCGGTCGATGCCGACGCCGAGGAGACTCTCCCGGGGCTGGCGATCGTGGCCATGGGACTGTTCGGCTGGGCGATCGTGCTGGCGTTACCGCTCGCGGACGTGATCTGAGTACCGCTCGCGGACGTGACCCGAGGCTTGACGAAACGCGACCCTTCGGCACGGACCGGGCGAGACGCGCGGCATTCCGCGGACAGGTGCGGTGGTACCCCCGGAACAAGGAACGGTAACCGCAGGACTGTTATACGACAGCATACCAAGCATTCCGAACGAATGGGATCGAGACCGACCCGACGACAGGTGCTGGCGGCCACGGCTGCGACGGCCGCGAGCGGCAGCGTGTCGGGGTGTCTCGGCGCGGAGAAGAACGTCGCCGGACGCGACCAGCCGAGTCGGATGACGCTCACCATCACGACGCTTCCCGCCGACAGCGACCCACACGCGATCCGGATCGTCAGGCACCTCGCCGAGCATCTCGAGGCGGTCGGCATCGAGCCCCGCATCCGGACGGTCGACGACGCCGGCCTGTATCGGGAGATCCTCATCAACCACGACTTCGACGCCTACGTGGGACAGTTCCCGAGCGCCGACCCGATCGATCCCGACGCCCTCTACTCGCTGTTGCACTCCTCGTTCGTCGCCGAGCCCGGGTGGCAGAACCCCTTCGGACTCACCGACCCGGCGATCGACGATCTCCTCGACCGGCAGCGACGAGCCGACCGCGAGGACCGACGGCGGGCGGTTACGGAGCTACAGGACGCCGTCGCTCGCAGACAGCCGTTCACCGTCGTCGCGTTCCCGGACATGCTGACCGCGGTGCACGACGACCGGTTCATCGGGTGGGAGCGGACCCGCCCGGCGACGTCCGAGGGACTGCTCGAGTTGGACGCGAACGCCGCGGCCGGAACGGCGACGGGCGATGGGAGCCCGAACGAGGAACCGACGGACGGTGAGGACCGGGACGAGGAACCGACCGACGATGAGGGCCGGGACGGGGAACCGACGGACGAGGAACCGGCGAACGATGAGGACCGGGACGGGGACTCGACGAACGAGCGACGGCTGCGTCTCGTCACGACCGACTCACGGATCACGACCAATCGGAACCCGATAGCGCCGGAACACCGTCGATACGGAACGTTCACGGGGCTCGTGTATGACCCGCTCGTGCGAGCGATCGACGGCGAGGAGGTTCCGTGGCTCGCACGTCGGGTCGTCCGCGTCGACGACCGAACGGTCCGGATCGATATGCGCGAGGCGGTCTGGCACGACGGGGAGCCCGTCACCGCGGACGACGCCGCGTTCACCTACGCGTTCCTGGCTGACACCTCGCTCGGCGAGGCCGAAACGCCGATCCCGTCGCCCCGCTTTCGCGGTCGGTCGACGCTCGTCGACTCGGCGACCGCGGTCGGGGAGCGAACCCTCGAGATCCGGTTCACGGACGCGGCGGCCGCGACGCAGCGCCGAGCACTGACGGTTCCGATCCTCCCCGAGCACGTCTGGCGCTCCCGAACCGGCCTGGTGGATATCCCGGTCGGGATCTCGATCAACGAGATGACGACCGAGGCACAGGTGTGGGAGAACCCGGATCCCGTGGGCAGTGGTCCGCTCCGGTTCCGCGAGGCGGAGGCGGACGAGCGGGTCGTCCTCGAGCGGAACCCGGCACACCCGATCGCGACGAGACCCGAGTCGTTCCCCGAGCCGGTCCGCGGGAAACCCGCCTTCGAGACGCTCGAGCTGCGGGTCGTTCCCTCCGACGTCGCCGCGGTCCAGCAGGTCGGCGACGGGCTCGCGGACGCGAGCACCTCGAACCTCGGCCCGGACGCCGTCCCCCGAATCGGCAGGGAAGCGGCGGCTCGTCTGGTTAGCCGTCGATCGGGCGCGTTCTATCACGTCGGATACAACACACGACGGGTACCGCTGTCGAACCCGTACTTCCGGCGGGTGATCGCTCGGCTGCTGGACAAGACCGAGCTCGTGAGGTCGGCGTTCCAGGGGTACGCTCGGCCGGCAGCGTCGCCGCTCGCGCTGTCGGGATCGTGGCTCGCCGACGAGTTACGCTGGACGGACGGCGACCCGGCGACCCCCTTCTTCGGGACCGACGGCGAACTCGACGCCGCAGCCGCGCGGGAGGCGCTTCGGGAGATCGGCTATCGATACGACGAGGACGGCGCCCTGCTGGTCCCGGACGCCGCGGAATGATCGTCGTTATCTCGGTCGTGGCGTGGCTGTTCATCGTCGTCGCGTCGCTGTGTCTCGTGGTCGGAATGGCGATCCTCGACCGCGGTCGGATCGCCCGGCTCGGAACGAATCTGCGACGGTACCCCTGGGCGCTCCGGCGGGAGATCCTCGGGCTCCTGGCCGTGCTGGCCGCGAGCGCGGTCGGACGCGGCGCGCTCCAGTCGGTCTCGGAGGTGTACGGGTGGCGTGCCACGGGGACGATCGTCGCGATCGAGGGAACGTTCGTCGCCTGGGTGCAGGCGTCGCTGTTCTCGCCGGTCGCGACCCGATACTTCTCGTGGATATACATCTACGCGTACGTCTTCCTGCTCGTCTTCCCGGTCATCGTCTACGGGTCGCGACGGACGCCGACGACGCTCAGGCGGCTGCTCGTCGCGTACGCGCTCAACTACGGGATCGGGCTGATCGTCTATACGATCGTCTTCGCACACGGTCCGCGAAACGTGATGCCCGACCTCGTGACGTCGCTGCTTTTCACCCACAACCCTGACTTCCAGGAGCTGGCCGCCCAGGTCAACGAGAACGCGAACGTCTTCCCGTCGCTGCACACCTCGCTGTCGATGACGGTCGCGACGTTCGCCTACCGGACGCGCGATTCGGATCCCGCCTGGACCGTCCTGGCGGCGTGGATCGCCGTCTCGGTCTGGATCGCGACGATGTACCTCGGGATCCACTGGCTGATCGACGTCCTCGGCGGGATCGTCCTCGCGCTCGGCTGCGTGGCGGCGGCGGTTCGGATCGTCGATCCGGATCCCCGAGACGGGGTCGAATCGGTGGACGGCGGGGGAACGAATCCCGAGTGAGTCGGTCAGGCCAGGAAAACGTGGCGCGGGCGGTCCGCGAGAACCTCCCGGCCGAACTGAACCGTCTCGGCGAACTCGTCGGAGCGGAAGAAGGACATCGCGTCCTCCTTCGCGCGCCACTGGCTGGCGATGAACGTGTCGTTCTCGTCCTCGACGTTGACCAGCAGGTCGGTCTTGAGGTGGCCGTCCATTCCCTCGAGCAGCTCGCCGACCGCGTCGAACCGCTCGAGGAACGCCTCGCGGTGATCGGGCTCGATCGTGTAGAACATCCCCATCGTCCCGAAGCCGGACTCCTCGCCGGCGCGCTCGACGATCCCCGGCAGCTCCGAGAGGAAGCCGGCCGCGGTCTCGGCGGCGGAGGCCGTCTCCCAGATCGAGACGACCGCCGACCGGCCGCCGTCGCGGGCCTCGTAGACCGCCGTCTTCACGTGGGTGTCGTAGTGGTCGAAGTTGCCGCGCAGCCCCTCGACCTCCTCGAAGAGGTCGTCGACGTCGGCCTCGCTGTACAGGACCGTCGCGAAGACGTCCTCCCCGTGGGGCTGGCCGGCGTAGATGTCGAGGTCGGCGAGTTCGCCCCGGATCGAGTCGGGGTCCGCGTCGGCGGAGGCATCGGCCTCGCCGCGGTGACCGTCGCCGTCCTCGCTGCCGTGATGGTGACCGTCGCCGTCCCCGCCGTGATGGTGATCGTCGCCGTCCCCGCCGTGATGGTGTCCATCTCCGCCGTGATGGTGATCGTCTTCGCCACCGTGGTGGTGACCGTCCGCGCCATCGTGTTGGTGACCGTCGCCGTCACCGCCGTACTCGCGCGTCGGGACCTTCGCGCCGTCGAGGTACGCGCCGAGGTCGGCGGGCGGGAAGCGCCGCCCCACGAGGAAGTCGCCGAACTCGCCGTACCGGGAGGAGGCGGGGTCGAAGCGCATCTCGTAGACGATGTCCTTGAGGTCCGTGGGGTCGGCGCCGAAGAGGGTGACGCCCCACTCGTGGGTGTCGAAGCCGACCGAGGAGGCGATCACCTGCTTGATGCGGCCGGCGTACTCGCGGCCGACCTCGCCGTGGCCCGCCATCAGCTCGGCGCGGTCCTCGAAGGAGAGGTCGTACCAGTTGTACTCCTCGCCGCGGCGCTTGCTCATCGGGTAGAAGGAGACGTACTCGTCGTCGGGGATCTCGGGTTTGAGCTTCCCCTCGATGTAGCGGCGCAGTCCCTCGTCGATCTCCTCCTCGTTCCCCTCGAAGTAGTCGTCGGAGACGTAGCCCGAGACCTCCGTGACGGTGACGTAGGAGGTCTCCCGCTCGGTGAAGGCGGCGAAGGCGGTGTCCTCGAACCGGCGTTCGATCGCCGAGAGGTCGTCGAGTTCGGGTCGGAAGTGGAGGAACAGCAGGTCGCCCTTGTGTCCGAGGACCGAGAAGACCGCCGAGTCGCCCGCCTCGGCGTCGGCGACCGACTCCCGGCGGGCCAGAAACGTCCGACCCTCCTCGATCGCCCGCTCGCGTTCGTGCTCGGGTGCCGCCCGCCAGGCGTCCCAGTCGATCGACCGGACGTCGTGGAGGGCGAACCATCCTTCGTCGGTTTGTGGCGCCTCGACCATACCCGGGGTTCGGGCGCCGGGACTTAGGGGTTTGCGAGTCGTCGCGACGGCGGCCGATGGAGGCCGGGGCGTGCTCGGGCGTCGTCGGCGCCGGTGCCGGTCGATCCGACATCGACCGGACCGGCCTGGAAACGACAACCGTTTGTAAGCCGCTCCAGTGAGTGTGGATATGTTACTGACCGTCTCCGGCCCGCCGGGAAGCGGGAAGAGTACCACGGCCGTCGGACTCGCGGAGGCGCTCGACCTCGAGCACGTCAGCGGCGGCGACATCTTCCGCGAGATGGCCGCCGAGAACGACATGACGCCGGTCGAGTTCAACGAACACGCCGAGACCGACGACCGGATCGACCGCGACCTCGACCGCCGCCTCCGGGAGATCGCGACGACGCGGGACGACGTCGTCCTCGAGTCCCGGCTGGCCGGCTGGCTGGCCGGCGACCACGCCGACGTCCGGATCTGGCTCGATGCCCCCCTCGACGTCCGCGCGGCCCGGATCGCCGACCGCGAGGGGAAGGACGTCGACCGGGCCCGCGAGGAGACGCGCCGGCGCGAGGCAAGCGAGGCGAAGCGCTACCGGGAGTACTACGACATCGACATCGAGGACCTCTCCATCTACGACGTCGTCTACAACACCGCACGGTGGGGCCCGGAGGCAGTCCTCGAGTCGCTCGTCGCGACCGTGGAGGCCTACGAACCCGCGCTCGACGAGGGCAAACACCCCGTCGAGGGCGTCCGATACGACTTTTAAGCGATCGGAACCGAAGGAACACGAGCACCGAATGGTCGACGACACCGACGCCGAGGATCACGACGCCGACGCTCACGCTACCGCCGGTGATGCTGCAGCCGAGGGCAACGCCGGAGCCGGTTCCGAAGCCGCATCCAGCCCCGGTTCCGAAGCCGCATCCACCCCCGACTCCGCGTCCCCGGCGGACCGCCTCCGGCCGGCCCCCGAGGACCGGTCGCCGGCGGAGCTGCTGCGGTTCGGCGTGGTCAACCTGGACAAGCCGGCCGGGCCCTCCTCCCACCAGGTGTCCGCGTGGGTGCGGGACGGGATCAACGACGCCCTCGCCGACCTCGATCCGGACGGACCGGGCATCGACGGCGTCGCTCACTCCGGGACGCTCGACCCGAAGGTGACGGGCTGTCTCCCGACGCTCACCGGGACCGCCACGCGGGCGGCCCAGGTGTTCCTCGAGGGGCGCAAGGAGTACGTCGCCGAGCTGGAGCTGCACGCGTCGGCGCCGTCGGATCTGGAGGCCGTCGTCGGCGAGTTCGAGGGGGAGATCTACCAGAAACCCCCCCGGAAGAGCGCCGTGAGCCGGCGGCTCCGGACGCGGACGATCCACGAGCTGGACGTCCTCGAAGTCGAGGACCGTCGCGCGCTCCTCCGGATCCGGTGTGAGTCGGGGACCTACGTCCGCAAGCTGTGTCACGACCTCGGACTCGCGCTGGGCACGGGCGGCCATATGGGCGCGCTGCGTCGCACCGCGACCGACCCCTTCGACGACGCCGACCTCCACACGCTGCAGGACCTGTGGGACGCGCTGGCGTGGGCCCGGGAGGGCGACGCCGAATACCTCCGGGGGGTCGTTCGACCCGCGGAGGACGCCCTCGAGCACCTGCCCGCCGTCACGATCGCCCTCTCGACGGCCGCGAACGTCGCCACCGGCGCGCCCGTCTACGCGCCGGGCGTGATCGACGTCGACCGCGGCGGGGAACCGGTCGGTGACGCCGACGAGGCCCCGCTCGTCGCCTGCTACCTGCCGAACGGGAGCGCGGTCTGTCTCGGCCGGCTCGTCGGCGATCCCGACGCCGAGTCGGGGACCGTCGTCGACCTCGAGCGCGTGCTCGTCTAGGCGCCGCGGGGACTCCCCGGCCGACGGTCGCCGTGACGAGGGGTGAAACGAAGCGCTTAATTAAGGGACACCCTTCGATTCGAACGCACCCTGGGACCATGGGGTAGTGGTATCCTATGCCGATGGGGTCGGTATGACCCGAGTTCGATTCTCGGTGGTCCCATTCGTTTTCTCACGGAAGCGTTCCGTCGCTCCGATTCGGGGAGATCCTCCGCAGCCAGCTCCCCGCGAGGTCTCCCTCGCGATGCCGATCCGGGAGGACGTCACGAGCCTCCGGACAGGCTCGGGCGAAGAAGCGCTCTCCGCGCCGTTTAAACCGATTAAACGGGCTAAATTCGTCGAAACTCCGGACGACGGTCGTCCCGGTTTATGTCCCTCACGGCCGTTTCGTCGACCGCAATGTCAGTCCCAAAAACGCTGCTTGCGGCACTGGCGGTTCTGCTCGTCGTCGGAGGCGGCGCCGCGGCAACGGGCCTCGCACAGACGGACGCCGGCGCGTCGTCGGCGTCCGTATCTGACCTGGAGATGGACGCGGTTCTGGACGCCGAAACGGTCACGGTGACCGTGACCGACGACGGTGCACCCGTCGAGAACGCCTCGGTCACCGTCGAAGGGGAAACGGAGGTGACCGCCACCACCGACGCGGAGGGAACCGCGACGGTCAACCGTTCGGCGCTCGTCGAGGATGACGAGTCGCTTGAGGAGCTCGAGATCGAGTACGAATCCGACCACGCCGAGGGCGAACTGGAGTACGTCGTCGCGGATGGTTCGCTGACTCTCCTCGAGGAGGAGTACGAGTACGAGGTCGAAGATCAGGACGACGAAACGGAGGATGACGATGCGGAGGACGACGAGGGAGAGGCGGCCGACGAGGCTGATGAGAACGATGAGGGAGAGGCGGCCGACGAGGCTGATGAGAACGACGATGACGACGAGGCAGACGATGACGACGAGGAAGCGGAGAACGAAGAGGATGACGATGACGACGATGACGATGACGACGATGACGAGGCGGACGACTGATCCCTCGTCGGACCCCCCGCTTCCCCGCCGGAAGTGAGGCGGCCGTCGGTCCACGCATCCGCGACCGAAGCGTGCGGGTCACCGGCGTTCCGGCCGTCGACTCCGCGATCGACCGCGTTGGTCCGGATCGGTCGCGGCGGCGGACCGGGGTCGGTCACAGGAGCTCGCGGCAGCGATCCGCAAAGGTAGCGAGCCGAATATCCGCGCCGGAATCGATGCTTGCGAAGAGACCGGTGAACCGCTCGTCCAGGAAGTGGAAGGTCGTGATCTCGTCGAACCGATGCATTGAGCAGTGGAGCTCGCCCGCCTCGAACAGCTGTTCGAGGTACTCCCGTCCCATCCCCTGAATGACGAGTTCGTCGTGGATCTCCTCCGCGACGGTCTCCACTTTCGGCTCGACGTCGCCGCGAACGTATATCGGATCGTACCCCTCCCGGTCGTAGGTCGCAAGCACTCGAAGGGCACCGTTCGCCTCCTGACGGATCGCATCGATCTCGTCTTGGGGAGTGATACCTATATGCACAGTCTACCACGAGCGAAGTGTTGAATCCATCGCCGATCGAGGCACGGAGTGGGACGATCGAAAGCGATCCGGCGAATTTTCCCACGACGTCGATTCTCCTCACGCGATCGGTTCTCCCCACGACATCGATCAGTCCATGACGTCGAGCACGATCCGCGTCGACCGAACTGCTCGGCGGATCGCCCGCCGTGCCCGTGGATCCCTCTCCCTGAACCATATTTATATTCCCTTTATTGTATATATACGTACGAATCAATCCTTTTACGTGGCGAGTCCGTGGGAGAAATCGAACGACCAATGTCGAAATCGGAGTCAAATTCGGATATATACCCATCGATCGATCAGTTCAGTAGCGATGAAACGGTACGATTCACCGATCGCCGCGACCGATTGATACGGCTTCGCACGGTCGAGGGTGCCTCGCCGGACGTCGACGCGCTCGTCGGGATGTACGCGGACTTCGGCACGGACGACCGCGCCCAGGGGATCCCGCCGATCGGGACCGATCGGATACGCGACTGGCTGACGGGGCTCGAGGGCATCCACGTGATCGCCGAACACCGGGGCGAGCCGGTCGGCCACGCCGTTCTCGTGCCGGTTGATGCGGACGCGCTCGAGCTCGCGATCTTCGTCCACCCCGACTATCAGGGCGCCACGATCGGGACGCGAACCCTCGGCGAACTCCTCGAGCGCGGCGCCGAGGCCGACGCGACCGAGATCCACCTCCACGTCGAACGGTCGAACCGCGCGGCGATCGCGTTATACCGGAAGTACGGATTCACCGCCGAGGAGACCCGATCGATGGAGCTCCGAATGCGTCGCTCGATCGTCGAACCGCCGACCGCGTAACGATCGGTACGCGTCGCGGTCGCCACGCGTAACGGTCAGCACGCGTCGCGAGCGCCACGCGGGACGGCCGCCACGTTCGAACGGATTATCGCGTTCTCCGCGCCGCGACGGTTTCCCCTTCTCGACGCTTCGCTACCCGCTCTCCGCTAGCCGAACGTTTTGCATTGCTACTGGGATAGACATCATATGAGCACCTATATAAGGAATATAGGTACGTATGTACGCAATTCTTTAATAGAATAACTCATTCGTATTGTATATGCGGAGGAGAGATGAAACTTCATCGGTCGAATCGCACACCGAATACACGATCGCCCGGTCGACGTGCTGGCGCTGTGGGGTCTCGATCCCGGAACACAGCGCGCGGAGCACGCTCTGTCCCGACTGCGCTCGGCGTCACGCCGGGTGACCGGAGCGGACTCTCGGATCGTCGCCGTGGAGCGTCGACCGTCCGACCCGGAGCGGCGAGGGTTTTGACGAACAGCCGACGCGACTGCGTCCGGTCGTCAGTTTGACACGAATCGACACGAAGCTATAGGTGTCGTCCGCCAGTAGTGACGACGAGTATGGCCGACCGCCCCTACGAGTACCCGGCGGCGGACACGTCCGCGGGAATACGAGTGCTCCACGTCGACGACGATCCCGACGTCGCCGAGCTGACGGCGGTCGCGCTGGAACGCGAGCGCGACGCGTTCACGGTCGTCACGGAGACCGACCCGCGGGCGGGGCTCGACCGGATCCGGGAGGACGCGATCGACTGCGTGGTCTCCGACTACGAGATGCCGGACATGACCGGGCTGGAGTTTCTCGAGGGCGTCCGGGGGATCGACCCGGACGTGCCGTTCGTCCTCTTCACGGGGAAGGGCTCCGAGGAGATCGCCAGCGAGGCGATCTCGGCCGGCGTCACGGACTACATTCAAAAGCGGCCGGGGATGGACGCGTACACGGTCCTGGCCAACCGGATCGAGAACGCGGTCGATCAGTACCGCTCCCGGCAGGCGCTCGCCGAGAGCCAACGCCGGCTCTCGCGGTTCATCGACCAGTCGCCGCTGGGGACGATCGTCTACGACGAGACGTTCACGATCCGGCGGGTCAACGCGGCGGCGGAGTCGATCACGGGCTACGAGGCGGCCGAGCTCGTCGGCGGGACCTGGCTCCCGATCGTTCCGCCGGAGGTCCGCCGACACGTCGCGGAGGTCGAACGCCGGCTGTTGGCCGACAAGGGGGGCTACCACAGCGTCAACGAGATCGTGACGAAATCCGGCGAGCGGCGGCTCTGTTCGTGGCACAACCGGGTCGTCACCGACGCGGACGGGACCGTCATCACGATCGTCTCCCAGTTCGAGGACGTCACCGAACGGCGGCGCCAGCGGCGCGAGCTCGAGGAGACGAACGCGGTCCTCTCGACGCTGTTCGACACGCTGCCGGTGGGCGTGCTCGCGGAGGACGTCGACCGGACGGTGTTGGCGGTCAACGAACGGCTCTTCGAGATCCTCGAGATGTCCGGGTCGCCGGCGGAGGCGGCCGGCGCCGACTGCCAGGAGCTGGCAGCGGCGGTCAGCGACCGGTTCGACGATCCGGAGGGGTTCCTCGCGGGGATCGACCGCCGCATCGCGGACGGCGAGCCGGTCGAGGGGGAGGAGATCCGGCTGGCCGACGGGCGGACGGTCGCCCGGAGCTACCGCCCGATCGAGCTGCCGGACGGGCGCGGCCACCTCTGGGTGTATCAGGACGTCACCGACCGGAAGCGGCACGAGCGCCGGCTCGAGACGCTCAGCGAGACGAGCCAGCAGTTGATGACCGCGCGGACGCGGGAGGCGGTCGCCGGGATCGCCGTCGCCGCAGCCCGCGACGTGCTCGACCTCGAGGCCAACGCGGTCCATCTCCACGACGAGGACCGGGAGGGGCTGGTCCCGGTCGCCGCGACCGACGCCCTCCGCGAGCTGGTCGGGGAGCCGCCGACGTTCGCCGAGGGAGAGGGGATCGCCTGGCGGGCCTACGAGAGCGGGGAGTCGATCTCGATCGACGACGTCCGCGAGGACGCCGACGTCTACAACCCCGACACCGACGTTCGAAGCGAGATGTACCTCCCGCTGGGGGAGTACGGCGTCCTCATCGCGGGGTCCGAGTCGGTCGAGGCCTTCGCGGACCACGACCGGATACTCGGCGAGATCCTCGCCGGGAACGTGGCGACGGCGCTCGAACAGGTCGACCGGACCGAGACGCTCCGGGAGCACGAACGCGAACTCGTCGACAAGAACGAGCGCCTCGAGGAGTTCACGAGCGTCGCCTCCCACGACCTGCGGAACCCCCTGAACGTCGCCCAAGGGCGGCTCGAGCTCGCGATGGCGGAGTGTGACAGCGAGCACCTCGCGGTCGTCGACCGGTCGCTCGACCGGATGGAGACGCTCATCGAGGACCTGTTGACGCTCGCCCGCGAGGACGACGCCGACGTCGACCGCCAGCCGATCGCGCTGTCGACGGCAGCGCGGCGGTGTTGGGAGACCATCGAGACGACGGACGCGACCCTGGCGGTCGAGACCGACCGCGCGATCCGGGCCGACGAGGGACTTCTCCGGCAGATCCTCGAGAACCTGCTGGCGAATTCGGTCGAACACGGTGGCGAAAGCGTACGGATCGAGATCGGCGAGCTGTCGGACGGCGACGACGGGACGCCGAACGGCTTCTACGTCGCCGACGACGGGCCCGGGATCCCCGAGGGCGACCGTGAGCGCGTCTTCGAGTACGGTTTCTCGGGGACGGCCGAGGGCACCGGCTTCGGCCTCTCGATCGTCGACAAGTACGTCGAGGCCCACGGCTGGGACGTTCGGGTGACCGAGTCCGAGACGGGCGGCGCGCGCTTCGAGATCACCGGCGTCGAGTTCGAGGAACCGCCGGAGTGAGTGGAGGGCACGCGGGGAGGCCCCGGCGTGGTCCGCCCGTGGGTTTTTGCGCCGGGCCGCCGAGAGTCGCGTATGGCCGCCGACGGAGGAATCGACGAGAAGGGTTCGGATTCCGATCGGGATGGATCGGGTGGCGCCCGGGATGGATCGGATGGCGACCGGGGTGGACCGAGTGACGACGGTGGTGGATCGAACGACGACGAGGAGCATCCCGACATCGAGGACCTGCTCGACCGGCTCGACGACCTCTCGGACGCCGTCGACGAGCCGCACGAGCGCCAGGAGGTCGAACGGACCATCTCGCTGGTTCGACGGATGCCCGGCAGCACCGCCTTCACCGAGCACATCTACAAGTACACCTCGCGGGATATGGCCGAGGCGCTCGTCGGGAGCGTCATCTTCGCGCTCCCGTTCCTCGTCGAGGACGGCGTTTTCGTCATCGCCCGGTGGTTCACGGCGGTCCGGGTCGGTCCGGTGCCGGTCGCCTTCCTCGCGCACGTCCTCTTCGTCCTCGGACTGACGGGCGGGCTGTTGTACTACGCCGACATTCGGGAGGTGCGCGTCACGCGGCCGGTGTTCGGGCTCGTTCCGCGTCGCTATCTCGGCGTTCTACTCGTCTCCTTCGGAGCCGCGTTCGGAATGCTGGCCCTGTGGGGACGGCTCGTGCTCGAGGATCCGACTCCGTTCGAGGCGTTCGCGCGGGTGACCGTGGTCTGGGCACCCGCCGCGCTGGGGGCGGCGCTCGGCGATATCCTGCCGGGCGAGAGCAAGGGCGAGGACATCAGCGAGCTGTTCGACGACGATTGAAGGTGCCGCCACGTCAGGGCCGGCGGCTCACGACCGTCGGCCCGTGGTCGGCGGCTCGCGACCGGCGGCGTCCCAGGTTACTCGTCGCGGTCGGAGGTGAGCCCGGGATTCGTCACGGCGCCGAGGGACGCGGAGGCGAAGTCGCGGTGGTACTTCGCGAGCACGCCGCCGGAGTAGGGCGGCTCCGGCGGCTCCCACTCCTCGCGGCGGCGGTCGAGTTCGTCGGCGGAGAGATCGACCGAGAGCTCGCGCTCGGGGATGTCGACGGTCACCTCGTCGCCGTCCTCGATGAGGCCGATCGGGCCGCCCTGGGCCGCCTCGGGGGCGACGTGGCCGATCATCGGGCCGCGGGTGGCGCCGGAGAAGCGGCCGTCGGTCAGCAGCGCGACGTCGTCCTCGTGGCCCGCGCCGACCACGGCCGCGGTCACGCCGAGCATCTCGCGCATCCCGGGGCCGCCGGTGGGGCCCTCGTTGCGGATGATGATGACGTCGCCGGAGTCGATCGCGCCGGTCTGAACGTACTCCATGGCGTCCTCCTCGGTCTCGAAGATCCGGGCGGGACCCTGGTGGTGGAACTCGTCCTGGCCGGTCGCCTTCAGGACCGCGCCCTCCGGCGCGAGGTTCCCCGTGAGGATCTTGATGGCGCCCTCGGGCTGTTTGGGCTCGTCGACGGTGTAGAGGAAGTCGGCGTCGATCGCGTCGTCGTCGGGGAGGTCGAGCCGGTCGAGCTCCTCGGCGATCGTCCGGCCCGTGACGGTCAGCTGGTCGCCGTGGAACAGGCCCGCCTCCAGCAGCCGGCGGATGACGACCGGCACGCCGCCGATCTCGTGGAGGTCGTTCATCACGCTCTGTCCGCCGGGCTGCATATCCGCGATCTTCGGGGTACGCCGGGAGATCTCGTCGAAGTCCTCGATGTCGAGGTCGACGCCGGCCTCGGCCGCCAGCGCGAGCAGGTGGAGCACGCCGTTGGTCGAGCCGCCGATCGCCGTCTGGAGCGCGATGGCGTTCTCGAAGGACTTCCGCGTCAGGATGTCCGAGGGCCGGCGGTCGTTCTCGATGCAGTCGAGGGCCAGATCGCCGGCCCTCTCGGCGACCGCGTAGCGCTCCTCGTCCTCGGCGGGCGCGGAGGCCGACCCCAGCGGCGCCAGTCCCAGCGCCTCCGAGATGGAGGCCATCGTGTTGGCGGTGAACATCCCGCCGCAGGAGCCCGCGCCCGGGCAGGCGTTCCGCTCCAGATCGTCGAGCTCGTCGGCGTCCATGTCGCCCTGCGCGTACGCGCCGACGCCCTCGAAGACCTGAACGATCGTGACGTCGCGACCGTCGTGCTGGCCGGGCATGATCGAGCCGCCGTAGCAAAACACGGAGGGCAGATCGGTCCGGATCGCGGCCATCATCATCCCGGGGAGGTTCTTGTCGCAGCCGGCGACGGTCACCAGCCCGTCCATCCGTTCGCCGAAGGAGACGAGCTCGACGGAGTCGGCGATGACCTCCCGGGAGATGAGCGAGGCCTTCATCCCTTCCGTCCCCATCGAGATGGCGTCGGAGATGGTGATCGTGCCGAACTCGATCGGCATCCCGCCGGTCGCGTCGATCCCGTCGACCGCGGCGTCGGCCACGTCGTCGAGGTGGACGTTACACGGCGTGATGTCCGCCGCGGGGTTGGCGACCCCCACGAGCGGGGAGGAGAGGTCGGCATCGTCGAAGCCCATCGCCCGGAACATCGACCGATGGGGCGCCTTGTCGGCTCCCTCGGTCACGTCCCGGCTTCGGAGGTCATCGTCCTTCCGTCCCGCGAACCGGTCGGCGTCGTCGCGGCGCTGCGCGTCGGCGTCGGCGGAGGATGGCTCCTCCCCCTGCTGTTGGCTCATACGGTACACCTAGCGGGGGGACGGGTTAAACCCTTGACGACGAACGCGTTCCCCTCGAGGTGGATGGGGAGGATCGGGGAGGGTGGAGCGAAGAGGATCGGGTCGAGTGGGGCGAAGGAGATCGGGGAGGATCGATCGAACGCGCTAGGCGAAGGCCCGCAGAATGCCCTCTCCGTCGGTGCTCGCCGCGACGTCCGGAAGGGTTGCGCGTTCGGGGTGGGGCATCAACACGGCGGTCGTCTCGCGTTCGCCGAGGATCCCGGCGACGTTCCCGGTCGAGCCGTTGGGGTTGGCGGCGTCGGTGACGGCGCCGTCGGCGTCACAGTATCGGAAGAGGATCCGGTCGTCCGCCTCGAGGGCCTCGGAGGCCGCCGCGTCGATCTCGAAGCGGCCCTCGCCGTGGGCGATCGGCACCTCGATCACGTCGCCCTCGTCGTAGGCGGCGGTCCAGGGCGTGTCCGCGCGCTCGACCCGGAGGTGGACGGGCTCACACTGGAAGCGCGCGCTCTCGTTGGTGGTGAACGCGCCGGCGACCAGCCCCGACTCCGCGCCGATCTGGGCGCCGTTGCAGACGCCCAGCACCGGGGTCCCGTCGGCCGCGGCCGCGCGGACCTCCTCCATCACCGGGGCGCGGGCGGCCATCGCGCCGGCGCGGAGGTAGTCGCCGTAGGAGAACCCGCCCGGGATGACGATCCCGTCGGTCTCGGCGGGGAGGCCGTCCGCGTGCCAGCGGCGCTCGGCGTCGATCCCGAGGTGCTCCAGCGCCCGGACGGCGTCCCGGTCGCAGTTCGACCCGCCGAACTGCAGGACGGTGACGGTCATCGGTCCGCGACCGTGACCTCGTAGTCGTGGATGGTCGGGTTCGCGAGCAGGCGCTCGGCCATCTCGCCGGCGCGCTCCGCGGCCGCGTCGGCGTCGTCGGCCTCCAGGTCGATCTCGAACCGGTCGGCCGACCGGAGGTCCTCCAGCTCGAAGCCGAGCCGTTCGAGCGCCCGCTGGGTCGTCTCGGCCTCGGGGTCGAGCACGCCCCGCTTGAGCCGGACGGTGACGGTCGCAGTGTAGGCGGTCATCACCCGATACTGCGAAGTCGTGTGCAAAAACCGTTTTGGAACGGCCTTGATACGCACGTTCGTGGATATATCGGCGAGCGAGCGATGGGCGACCGAGGGCCAGGCGCTCCGGAAGCGGGGCGGCGGCGCGGCTCACGAGCGTGGCGGTCGGAAAAACGTGGTCGTGCTGTCGGCGGTCGTTACTCGTCGACGGCGACCGCGTTCACGAGGCCGGTCTGGCCCGGCCGGGAGGTGACGCGGGCGCGGCCCTCGGTGGTCTCGATGATGGCGCCCTTCGTGATGATGTTCCGGCGGACGTAGTTGACGTTCGCGGGGTTCTCGACGACGTTCTCGATCTCGGCCGAGACCGTCTCGCCGTCGACGGAGACCTGCGCGACGTTCGTCGAGAGGGCGCGGACCTTCTCGTCGGTGCCGCGCGCGTCGATGTACTGGAAGCGGGGCTCGCCGACGGTCGTCTCGGCGGCCTCGCGGCCGAGCTGGTGGCGCTTCTTGTCGTGTGCGGGTCGCAGTCGACCGCCCGTTCGCTTCCGCGTGGAGCGTCCCTGGTCCTTCATACGCCCAGAGACGCCGAGCGAATACTTGAACCGTTCGACTCGGGACCGCGCGACCGGGCGGCCGACCGGCGCCGCAGGGACGGGCGGGAGTGGGAGCGGGACCGGGCAGGGACGACGCAGTTCGGTAGCTTTACCGGCGTGGCTCGCCCCCGGCCGTGTATGAGCCTCCGGACCGCCGTCGCGGCCCCGTTCCGCCAGCAGGGGCGGGACCGGCTCGGCGAGGGCGAGTTCGTCGTCGCCCTCTCGCTTGACCGGGACTGGTTCTCGCCCGACCAGGCCAAACGCCTCGTCGACGTCGCCGCCGGGCGCGGGCTGCTCGACCGGGACGACGACGAGCTGGTTCCCGCCTTCGACGTCGACGCCGTGGACGTCCCGGAGGGGTTCACCCCCGACGAGTCGATCCTCCGCGAACAGTCCACCTTCGAACGCGCGCTCGAGGCGGTCGTCGACGCCGGCGTGGAGAAACGGGCCGCCGTCGCCGCGATCAACGAGCGCCAGCGCGGCCTCGAGATCACGATCGAGGCCGCCGCGGTCCTGTACGCCAACGAGCAGGGCGTCGACGTCGGCCCCCTGGCCGCGGACGTCCGGGAGGACCTCCTGGCCGGGACTGGGGACGGCGCGGGCAAGCAAGAGACGGACGATCAGCCGGACGACGAGGACCCGGCCGCGGAGGAGGTCGCCTGATGGTCGACGACCGGCTGCGGGACGGCGTCCGGATCGCACAGCTGCTGTCCTCCGAGGTCACCGGCGAGGCGGGGCGGCTGCGCGACCTCGAGGTAGCCGACGCGGACCCCGACGTGGAGCCGACGCTCGACGGCGCGCTCGCCTACCGGATCGTCCGCGTACCCGAGGCGGAGATGGACGCGGCCGACGTCTCGGAATCCGACGGGGAGACGACGACGGCGGGAGAAGTTTCCGACGACGCGACGACGATCGCCGAGGCGTTCGTCCAGCCCGAGCGCGTCCGCCTCGAGTTCCGCGCCGGGGTCGATCGGGTCGCCGACGTCGCAGCCGACGCCGACCTGCGCGTCCGGCCGAAGGCGGTCCACCCGCCCCGAACGATCGTCTTCCTCGAGGACGGCGCGGCGGTTAAACGGGTATTGCCC
This sequence comes from Halopenitus persicus, assembly GCF_900107205.1. Taxonomy (GTDB): domain Archaea; phylum Halobacteriota; class Halobacteria; order Halobacteriales; family Haloferacaceae; genus Halopenitus; species Halopenitus persicus. The sequence continues at coordinate 65,778 of NZ_FNPC01000011.1, forward strand.
GCCCTCGAGGCCGCCCGCGACGCGGCGCTGGCGGATGAAACAAACGCGGACGAGGCGTAATCGAGGCCGTCGACCGAACGTGCGGGTTTGAAAGCCTCATAAACGCGATCGAGGCAGCGTCCGCGTCGTCGGATCATCACGCGGTTTCGTCCGCGTCCGTCTCCGCGTCGCCGTCCGCCTCGGTCCCGTCGCCGTCCGTCTCGGCCCCGTCGCCGTCCGCCTCGTTCGCTGCCTGCTCATCCTTGTCCGCGTCCGCGTCCTCCTCGTCCCGTCGCGCCAGCCCGGCCAGGTGGCCGATCTCCGGGAGGATCACGTCTTCGAGGCCGAGCCGGACGGCGTCGGTCGACCCCGGCAGGCAGAAGACCGGCACGCCGTCGGCGATCCCGGCGGTCGCCCGGGAGCCGATCGTCCTCGTCCCGACGTCGGCGAACGAGAGCCGGCGGAAGGTCTCCCCGAAGCCCGGCAGGTCCTTCTCGAACAGGGGTGCGACCGCATCGGGCGTGACGTCGTCGGGCGTGACGCCGGTTCCGCCGGAGGTGATGACGGCGTCGACGTCCCCCCGACTGACCAGCCGGTCGACCGTGCCCTGGACGCGGTCGAAGTCGTCGGGGATCAGCTCCCGGACCGTCACCTCGTGGCCCGCGTCCTCGAGCGCGTTGACGAGGTGATCGCCGGTCGCGTCCTCGTCCATCGAGCGCGAGCTCGAGACCGTGACGACCGCGACCCCGAGCTGGTCGAGGTCGTGCTGATGGTGATGGTCGTGGTCGTCGTGAGCGTGGTCGTCGTGAGCGTGGTCGTGGTCGTCGTGGCCGTGCTGATGGGCGTCGTGAGCGTGGTCGGAACGGTCGCTGGAGTGGTCGTGGGAACCGGCGTCGTCGGAGTGATCGGTCATGGACGTCGGTTGGATGGGGAGACGGAAAACGTGCCGTTTCGATGCTGCGCCCGGAGCGTCCGGTTCCGGCTACTTATCCCGTAGTCGGTCTCGAGCAGCGGCAAAGCGAACGGGGTCCGTGTCACCGGCAGCAGCCATCTCGTTTGCCGACTGGAGTTGGGAGTCGATCAGGCGGTTCTGCTGCCGTGACCACTCCTCGTCGTCGTGCGTCCGGACGTACTCGGCCCATCGCTTGATCATCGCACGCCGTTGCTCCGTATTCCGGCGGCGACCGTCCTCAAACTCCCGTGAGTTCAGCATAGTAGTCCTCGACTCCAAGCTCGGTGACGTACGTTTCGAGCTGCTCGGTAGTAAAGAACGTGCGGGTCAGCCAACCGGCGTGACGACGAGGAGCGCTTCGAGAGCACGCGCCCAGTGCGTGGCGGCGTCGGGGACGGCAGCCACCACCGGTCGAGCGGGTGACTCGACCAATGCCAGGTTTCTTAACCGGTTGTTCGCAATACGTCGGGATAATGGAATTGACAAGAGACCAATATCAGGAGCTCGTTCGGACCCTCGCGGACGGGATCCTGGTCGTGAGCGAGTCGGGCGAGATCCTGTATGAGAGCCCGGCCGTACAGCGTCTCACCGGATATGGGCCCGAGGAGCGGACCGGGGAACACGTGTTCGATCGCGTTCATCCCGACGACGAACGGGCGGTCCGCGAGGCGTTCGCCGACGTGCTCGAGTCCGAGGGGGAGACGGTGGTCACCGCCGAGTTTCGCTTCCGGCACAAGGACGGGTCGTGGATCTGGCTCGAGACGAGGGGGAGCACACAGCGGGCGACGACGATCGGCGGGTACATCGTGCGCGTGAGCGACATCACCGAGGCCAAGGCGCGCGAGGAACGCCTCGAACGGACCACGGCCCGCCTCGAGGCGCTCTTCGAGAACTCCCCGGACATGATCGACGTCCACACCGCCGACGGGACCATCGTCGACGTGAACCGACAGTTCTGCGAGGCGTTCGACGAACCGAAATCGGCGATCGTCGGGCGGAAGGTCTGGGAGATCGACCAGGAGATCGGACCGGACGAGCTGCAGGAGATCTGGGACCGAATGGACGTCGGCGAGCGAACCGAGCTCGAGACGACGTTCGAGACCGGGGACGGGACGCGGTTCCCCGTCGAGGTGCACCTGACCCGTCTGCCGGTGAACGACGGCGACCGGTTCGTGGTCATCTCGCGGGACATCACCGAGCGAAAGCGGCAGCTCCGGGAGATCCGGTCGCTCAAGAACCGGCTGGAGCTCGCGGTCGAGGGGGCAAACCTCGGCGTCTGGGACTGGAACATGCGGACCGACGCGGTCGAGTTCAACGACCAGTGGGCCGAGATGCTCGGCCACGAGCTGGACGAGATCGAGCCACACGTGGAGGCGTGGGAGTCGCGCGTGCATCCGGACGATATGGAGGCGGTCAGGGACGCGCTCGACGCGCATCGGCGAGGGGAGACGGACCACTACGACACCACGCACCGACTGCGAACCGCCGACGGCGAGTGGAAGTGGATCCGGGACCTCGGCCGGATCGTCGAGCGGGACGCGGACGGCGAGCCGGTTCGTGCGGTCGGGATCCACCTCGACATCGACGACTCCAAGCGCTACCAACGGGAGCTGGAACGGAAGACCGAGGAGCTCGAGCGGCAGACCGCGGAGCTCGAGCGGAAGGCCGCGGAGCTGGAGGACCTGACGACCCGGCTCGAGGAGCAGTACCGGACGCTGTTCGAGGAGGCGCCCGTGATGGCGGTCGTCACGCGGGCCGAAAACGGCCGGCCGGTCATCGAGGACTGCAACAACCAGTTCGCGGACGCGCTCGGGTATGACCCGGAGGCGCTCGTCGGCGCCGCGCTCGCGGACTTCTACGCGGCCGACTCCGAGACGGCGCTGATCGACGACGGGGGCTACGAGGCGGCCCTGAACGGGGAGTTCACCAACGAGCCCCGCGAGCTGGTGACTGCCGACGGGGAGGTGGTCGAGACGCGGCTGCGGGCGGTCCCGCGGAAGGACGCGGCCGGCGAGGTCGTGGGCACGCTGGCGATGTACATCGACGTGACCGAGCGGGAGACGGTCAAGCGGGCCAACGAGCGCCTCGAGGAGTTCGCGAGCATCGTCTCACACGACCTGCGCAACCCGCTGAACGTGGCGGCGGGTCACCTCGAGCTGGCGCGCGAGGAGTGCGAGAGCAGCCCGCATCTGGAGGCGGTCGAGCGCGCCCACGACCGGATGGAATCCCTCATCGAGGACCTGCTGGCGCTGGCCCGGGAGGGCGCGTCCGTCGCCGAGACCGACGCGGTCGATCTCCCGGCCCTGGTCGAGGCGTGTTGGGAGACCGTCGAGACGGCCGACGCCACGCTGGTCGTCGACGACGAGCGAACCGTGGTGGCCGACGAGACCCGACTCAGACAGCTGTTCGAGAACCTCATCAGAAATGCGGTCGAACACGGCGGCCCCGACGTGACCGTGACGGTCGGCGGCCTGGAGGACGGGTTCTCCGTCGAGGACGACGGGCCGGGGATTCCGGACGACGTCGCCGAGGCCGTCTTCGAGGCGGGCTATTCGACGAACGCCGAGGGCACCGGGTTCGGCCTGAGCATCGTGCAGCGGATCGTCGAGGCCCACGGCTGGGAGATTCGCGTGACTGAATCCGAGGCGGGCGGCGCACGCTTCGAGATCACCGGCGTCGGGTTCGCGTCCGAGTAGGTGAGGTTGCAGTGATCGAAGACCAGGTACTGTACGATGGCATCTTGCGTGTTTCCTGCAGTCGGAACGGTTCAACGAAACTCGAGAGCCTGATCAAACAACCGTTCTTTCACTCAAACTGATGTCGCCACTACGCCGTTGAAAAATTCAATTTACTGACTCTAATCCGGACGGTGCCTGTCAATCTGCCATAAGATTATTACTCAACCGCTGAGTTGGTTCGGTGTGAGTCGACTCACAATACGGAGGGGAATCAGAACGTGCGGTTACTGATCCGCCTTAAGGCACGGCGTAATGCCGCCTACGATTCGACCTACCATCACAAGCTCCGTGGACGTATCTGGGATGCACTTGCCGACACGGAGTATGATAAAGAACATGATAAGGATCGTCCAAAGGGGTTCGTCTACAGCAACCCGTTTCCTCCCAAGGATATGTCGGAAGGTGATGAACGAACGCTCCTCGTCGCGTCGCCACACGAGGGGTTACTCACTCATATCGCGCGCGATCTCCAGTCCGAACGGGAATTGAACATCGGTGAGATGCCGTTCCGAGTGGCTGATCTTTCGGAACTCGATCCCGATGTTGGAGAGCCTGGCACCTCGGGAACGATCGAGACAGGCACCGGACTGCTCGTACGTATCCCTCCGTGGCGCCACGACGAGTACGGCATTGAGGACCACGGCGGAAACACGGCGACCTACTGGCGACCGGAGCACACGATGGAACCGCTTCGAAACCAGCTCGAATCCAACCTCGACAAGAAACACGGGCTATTCCTTCCAGACTACCTATCCGGACCGAGTGACATCGACGGCGATCTCTTTTCGGGATACGAACTGATCAAGACGTTCGCGATTCCGGTCACCGTCACACAGGGTGAACGACGGACGCTCGTGTTGAGCAAGTGGCGGTTCGACTATACCGTCCGTGATGACGATCACCGTCGTCACCTCAACCTCGCGCTGGATACGGGCCTCGGTGAACGGAACTCGCTGGGATTTGGGTTCGTAAACATCACCGACAAAACGGAGGTTACTGAACCAACACAGGAGGCTAACGGTGCTGACACTTGAGGAATTTAAAGAGAAGTACCCACCAGAGACACTTCGGAAGGAAATCCCTGAGTCGCCGATAAGTTCCCTGCGAGGGATCCAATACCTGTATGGAAAACTCTACACGCTCGCAACGACGGGTGGAGGTGAATATGCACCGTATCTCACGCCGGACGCAGCGAGCGACCTCATCGACACGGATGATAGTTTGGTCGTCGTACGTATTGATCTCTCCAGTGAGAACCCCCAACTAGCTGACGACAAAAAGGGGGCGGTATGGGTAACGCGGTATGCAGATGACTTGGTGCAAAAGGTCGGTCACTGCAAGTACCCTGCCGCGCGAGGAATCGATCACAGTGTAACCCACCAAGCCGGGCGAAACAGCGATCCGGAGAAACTCGCCCGTTACGCGAAGGAACGACTGACGAAGTGGGCGACAGACGAGGTGGTGACGGACGCAGCCGCTACCCACGATGATGGTTGGATCATCCGCGAACTTGCTGAACTTGCCGAATCCGAGAAGGTTCTGGAAGCCATCGAAAACGAAGTCATCGCGAGCTTAGGTGGAGAATCAGCGACTTCACTCCTAACGGTCCAAGTCAAACTCGAGACGGACGGAGAGTATCGCTGGCCCGGCGAATTGGACGTGTTCAACGAGGCAATGCGACAGCGAAAGCTGTCGAAGCTGGTCACGAAAAACAAAGCAGATGATTCCTCAGGTGCGGCAACCGATCTCGTTACTGGAACGCAGTCACGAACGGTGGGCACGTCGGAGGATCCCCAGAACTACTTCCTCGGGAAGCAGCGTGAAACCTTCCCGGGACTCGACATCGAGGAAGCATGGCGGTCGCATCCGATATCCGAGGACGCTGCAGTGACGGTGATGAACGCGGAGACGTTCGTCGAGGCGTGTACCTATCGGACGTTTGGTGCGAAGGTATACTATCTGCCGTATTTCTTTGGCCACCAGACTCCGGAAAAAGCATATGAGCTGTATGAGCTGTTGTATTCGGCAGTTAACGAAGATGAAGACGTCACTCCGATCGAACGCGCATATCTAAACTCACGTGAGAAGGACATTTCCGAGACTGATCTTCGGTTCTACGTGTCCGCAGTGATGCCGCACCAGATGTCCCGATATGACGTGTTCGGAGAGACGCTAAACGGTCAGCTTCATTATCCAAAGGAACTCGCGCTTACACACAATCAGCTAGTCACGAACGCTTCAGCATTCACCACGAATGCGGAGAATAACTGGACTGCGCCGTTACCGACGAACGAGAACTGGGCATTACTGTCCGAGACCGATGACCGGTTGAATTCCGTTTCAACAGGCTGGTACTTCCACCAGACGTTCGCCGAGCGGGACGACGAGGATGCCGACGCGGACGATCCCCGTATCGAGGCGCTCGTGAGCGTTCTCAGCGGCAACGCGATCGCGGTCGACGTACTTCTCGAAGAGTACGTCGCTCGTATCATCGACGAAGAGTCCGGAGACGACGAGTTCGACGGATTCCCGTCGTTCCTCGTCGCAAGCCAGTTCGCACAGTTGTGTGCGCTCGCGGACGAGAACCTGAAACTGTTGACGACGACCGATCCCGCGAAGGAACCGATCACACGCCAACCACACTACGAGCAGATAATAATGGATACCCTAGAAACGATCATCGCAACCGACGGGGGACACCCCGCTGGCTCGAAGCTCGAATCGTTCATCAATGAAACGCCGGCACTTGCACCGAGCAGAGACGATAGCGATGGCTCAGTGACCGCCGAACGACGCGGTGCGTTCCTCTTGGGCGCTCTCGTCGGAGACGTCGGGAGTTATCAGGAGTACAGCGAGGATCGATCGACGACGCTCGTCGACCAGTACCCGGTCAAATCAATCACTCGGTCCCGCATTAAAAAGGTCGCACAGGAGACCATCGCGAAGACGCTAACGTATACCCGACAGGAGAAAAAGAGCGGTCAGTCGTATCCGGGGACGAAAGCCGACCACATCGTCGATCGTCTCCGGGAGACGATCCTGAATCCGGATCCGGACGACTGGGAGATAGATACCGATGACCTCCGGTTCTACTATGCGCTCGGGGTAACCTACGGTATGAACGACCATCCCGACTGGGGGAAGCTGCAGAGCGACGAAACCGACGAATCCGAGGAGGAACACTAAGATGTCCGAATCCACCGACACCACCGAAACCGTTCAGAATCGCTCCGAGATCGTTTTCCTGTACGATGCAGTCGACGCGAACCCGAACGGGAATCCGCTCAGCGGCGCGAACCGCCCACGTATCGATCCGCAGACCCAACAGGCGATCGTCACCGACGTTCGGTTGAAGCGGTATTTGCGAGATCAGCTGGACGACGACGGTCACGGCGTATATATCCGAAACGTCCAGAAGGACGGGAACCAGTACACTCGTGGCCAGTTACTTGAAGATCGCTTGAAATCGATCGACCTCGACGATTATGACCTAGACGAGGACGGAGAGCCCGACCGTCTCCGAGAGGCAGTATTCGGTGAGTTCCTCAACGAAAGTGTGGATGTTCGATACTTCGGAGCGACGATGTCCGTCGACACCGACGATCCATACGCGGAACACCTTCCGGATCACTTCACCGGACCAGTCCAGTTCTCGCCCGGAAAGACGATGCACGCCGTTAACGAGAATGAGGAGTACGACAGCCTGACGAGCGTGATCGCGACCCAGGAAGGAAAGGAACAAGGCGGATTTGACCTCGATGACCATCGGATCCAGTACGGACTCATTCGGTTCCACGGACTCGTCGACGAGCACGGAGCGGCAGACACGAATCTGACTTCGGATGACGTGGACCGGCTCGACACGTTGTGTTGGCGGGCGATCAAGAATCAGACGATCAGTCGAAGCAAGGTCGGTCAAGAACCCCGGCTCTACTGTCGTGTCGAATACTCGGAGGACAGCTTCCACCTCGGCGGTCTCGACAAGGACCTCACCCTGGACGACGAAAGGAGTGTCCCCGACGAGGAGCTACGAAACGTTCGCGACGTAACCGTCGACGTCGATTCGTTCGTTACTCGGCTGAAGAACGCGTCCGATCGGGTGTCGAGGGTACGGATCGTCGCGAGCGACGTTCTCGAGTTCTCGCACGACGGGGATGTCGGTGGACCTGAACTCCTCTACGAGGCGGTAGAGGAGTCGGTCGGAGCCGATACGCTTGAGCTGATCGACGTATACGACGAACACACCGAAACGCTTCCCGAGAGCGAGACGGCCGAGTAACGATGGCCGATGGCTCGCTCGCGGAGAAGACGAATGACAAGCAGGAACGAGACGCGAGCGACGGCTTCCCGAGCCGTTGCCTCTCGTTCACGGTCCGGGGACCGTGGGGCCATTTCCGACGGATCGAGGGAAACGTCGTCAAACAAACGTATCGCGTCATCCCCCGGACGACGGTTGCAGGACTAGTCGCGGGAATTCTCGGACTCGGCCGAGACAGTTACTACGAGCTGTTTTCCTCGGACCGGTCAGCGATAGCGATCGAACCCGTACACGAGCTACGGACGATCAACCTCCCGATGAACACCCTCTCGACCGCGGACGGGAACTTACAGTCTCTGAACGGACGAGGGAAGCTGAGCGTGAAACTCCCAGATCCGACCGCACTTCGTCAACAACACAACTACGAGGTCCTCGTCGATCCCGGGTATCGTATCGACCTCGTACTGTCGGATACGGAACGATATCGCCAGCTTCGGCGATATCTCGAGGACGGAAAGTCCCATTACGTCCCGAGCCTCGGACTATCGGAATACCTCGCCGAGATCGAATATCACGGAGAATTCGAGATCGAGCCGACGAACGCTGCTGGCCGATCCGTGCCGGATGCGGAACCAGTAAACGTAGACACGGCCGTGCCGAACGCCGTTGACGATCTCGTGCTTGAGCCGGGAACGCGTTGTCAGATCGAGGAGTCGCCGGCGTTTATGACGACCGACGAAGGGGGACGAACGACGACGGAGTTTACGACGTACGCGTACAATCCCGATGCCGAGACGCTTGCTGTGCGCGGGATCGAAACGACGGTTGTGGATGACCGGAAGGTGGTGTTCGTTTAACGTGACGGTTCGGTACTCCCACCCGCCGGAAGACGAACGAGACGGCGTTCACCTGACGGAGCACCTACAGGACGTGGCCGAACGGAGCCGCCACATCGTCTCGGAGGACGCACAAACACCGGCAGGCGAATCTCTCCTCGATCTCGTCGAAACGCTGGCATACGTGCACGACTTTGGAAAGGCAACGACGTACTTCCAAGAGTATCTTCTCGATTCCGTACATCCGGATCCGGAACCACTCCGTCATCACGCACCACTTGGCGCGTTCGTCGCATACGATGCGCTCGATGCTCGGGGGTTTGAGACCGAAAGCTGTCTAGCAGGATTCGTTGCCGTCGCCAAACATCACGGGAGCCTTCCGGACGTTGCGGAATACGTATATAAGCGATCGCACCGTCGTGACGGCATTTCACCCGGGGCGGAGACATCGAAGGAACGACGTCAGAAGTTGATAGCGAAACAGGCCGTCGACATCCGTGAGAACGCACCCGAGATCGCGGAGACGGTGTTCGACTGGGCAACCAACGGCAAGCGATCGGTACACGAATTCATCGACGAGTACCCATCATTGCTCAATAACATCGAATCCGCTGTGTCCGCCGATGGATCCGTGTCCGATTTTTCCTATGAAACGCTCTCGGACACGTGCTATTCACTCGTTTTGGAGAGCTGGGGATCGCTCGTTCTCGCCGACAAGACGAGTGCTGCAGGGGTAAGTGAGGATACGGATCGATTTGGCTCACTCTATGCAGCCAAACAGCCGAATTTTGAACGGTTGGATGAGCACGTTCATCGACTTGAACGAGAGGCGAACGCCGATCCTAACGGAACGAGACGGGAACGGTTGAACCATCACCGCTCACGTGCACGCAATACCGTCCTGAGAAACGCCGAAGAGTTCGGTGAGAACGAGGGCAACGTTGCAACGCTGACGCTCCCGACCGGAATGGGAAAGACGCTTAGCGGGTTATCGGCCGCATTCACGATCCGAGATCAACTGGACGGGGATCGGGTCATCTACGCGCTGCCGTTTACATCCATCATCGATCAGGTCGTTGACGAGGTCGAGGACATCTACGATACGGATTCGACGGGTCGGGTTCTCACTGCGCATCATCACCTCTCAGAGACGACGATCGAAGACGATGACGAGAAGGCCGACCTGAACGACGACGTTTCCGGAATGCTCGCGGAAAGCTGGCGAGCTGGGCTGACGGTATCAACGTATGTACAGCTGTTCGAGAGCCTCGCCGGACCATCAAACGGACAATCGATGAAACTGCCCGCATTACGGGACAGCGTCGTCATCCTCGACGAGCCACAGAGCCTTCCGCTTGATTGGTGGAAGCTCGTCCCGCGGCTCGTCTCGATGCTCACCGACCGCTATGACGCGACGGTCATTGCGATGACCGCAACACAACCACGGCTGTTCGAAAACGCAATTGAACTCGTCGACGAACCGACGTCATACTTCGAGACGGCCGAGCGGGTCGAGTATGAGATCGACCCATCGGTTGAACGATACATCGAGGATCAAACCGGGGCGAAGAGCTACGCAGATGCAGCCGAACAGGTGATCGATCACGGCGAGACGACCTCATCAACGCTTGCAATATGTAACACTATCGACAGCGCGAAGCGTCTCACTGAACGTCTCGATGAGCGACTCGATGGCGCCATAAGCATCGGATCAGCATATAAAGACGCATTGTTCGAGGCAGGATCGATCGATGTCGTTGATCCAAGTAGTCTGGCGGAAGACATCAATAGGAAAAGCGATCAAGGGGTGCTTCATTTATCGACTCGACTTCGTCCCGTCGATCGCCTTACGCTCATTGAGATCGCGAAGCATCTCACCGAACGTGGCTATCCGCTCATCACCGTCTCGACGCAGCTCGTCGAGGCGGGGGTCGACATCAGCTTCGATCGCGTCTTCCGAGATCTCGCCCCGATCGACAGCATCGTTCAAGCCGCAGGACGATGCAACCGGTCCTTCGAACGTGAACGGGGGCACGTCACGGTTTGGTGGCTTGACGTCCCGGATGAGCAAACTAAAACGCCGGCAGAAGCGGTCTACAACCGTGGCGTAGCACTTCTCCCGGTCGCGGCAAATACGATCGAGGACGTACGTGCCGGTCGAACGACGATTCCCGAGGTCGATCTCGCTCGAGATGGCATCGAGGAGTACTACCGGCGGCTGAAAAACCAGAAAAACGTTGGAAAACAGGAGTACGTTGAGTACGTCGATCAGGCGCTAGCCGGCCAATTGGCTGACCTCTCGCTTATTGACCAGCGACGAACCGTCGACATCGTCGTCTGTCGAACGAAAGCGGACCGGAACACCGTTCGAGAGATCGAAGACGCCACAGCACGATACGATTTCGCGACCGTCGAAACACGGCTCAAGGAGCTTCGAACGAAACAAATCTCGGTTCCGATCTACCAGGACGATTCGAAGGAGGCACGGGAAATAGCCGACTTCCCGACGATCGCCGAAACCGATATCCGATGGATAGATCCCACAACGACACGGTATGAGGACTTCTTCGATGCCGATATGGGATTCCTCGTACCCGACGACACGGTGGAACGGCGGTTCCTATGACTGATCCGGTCGATCGTCTACTGGCGACTGCACGGGGCGAGGCAGTCGACGACCCGTTTCGAGTTACCGGCGTTCAAGTGCAGTACTATCACGTTTGTGAGCGGGAGCTTTGGTTCGCGAGCCGCCATCTCGAGATCGATCGTGAAAACCCGAACGTCGTCCGTGGAACGCGCGTCGACGAAACCGCCTACGAGGAGAAGCGACGAAACGTTCACCTCGGAATGATCTCGCTGGACGTTCTCGAGGATGGTCGGGTCGTCGAGGTGAAACCATCATCCACGCTCACGAAGCCTGCTCGGATGCAGCTGTCGTATTATCTGTGGTATCTCGATCGCGTCATCGGCGTCGAAACCAATGGTGTTCTCGCACACCCGAGGGAACGACGGCGCGAGTCAGTCGAACTTACCGAGGATCGAAAAGCAGCGGTTGAAGAATCGATCCGGGGAATACACGAGATCGTGACGGCCGAGGAACCGCCGGACGCCGAGGAAAAGCCGTTCTGCGACTCGTGTGCGTACCACGACTTCTGTTGGTGTTAAGAATGGACAGGAACTATCACGTGTTCTCCGACGGACGGATCGAACGGAACGACGACACGATTCGAGTCGTCACCGAGGATGGCGAGAAGAAGTACGTGCCCGTCGAAAACGCGGAGGCCGTCTTCCTTCACGGGCAGATCGACTTCAACACGCGGTTCGTCTCGTTTCTCGACGATCACGGAACTGCTGCACACGTATTCGGGTGGAACGATTACTATGCCGGATCGGTGATGCCGACGAAGGGGCAAACGTCCGGGCAGACGGTGGTCGGACAGGTTCGGGCGTATGAGAACCCCGAGGAGAGACTTCGACTAGCCAGCGCGTTCGTGTCGGGGAGCATCCACAATATGCGGACCAACGTGACGTACTACAACGGAAAGGATCGCGATCTCGAATCGGAGCGAGCAGAGCTGGCGTCGATCGCAGACGACGTGAGCGACGCGGGAGACGTCTCAGAATTGATGGGCGTCGAAGCGACGGCACGAAAGGTGTACTATCGTACCTTTCGGAAGATCCTCCCCGACGAATTCACGTTCGGCCGCCGAGAGTTCAATCCACCGACGAACGAGGTAAACAGCCTTATTTCGTTCGGGAACTCGCTCGTGTACGCGAACTGTGTCTCAGCGATCAGAGCGACGGCACTCGATCCGTCGATCAGTTATCTCCACGAGCCAGGTGAGAGACGGTACTCGCTGTCGCTCGATATTGCGGATCTGTTCAAACCGCTACTGGCCGACCGCGTTCTGTTTCGAGTCCTCAATCGGCGTCAACTGACCGCTGACGACTTCGAGAAGGAACTCGGAGCGTGTCTGCTCAGCGAACGTGGTCGAAAAGTGTACACCAAGGAATTCGAGGAGACGCTCGAACGGACCATCGAACACCCTGAGCTGAATCGAAAGGTGAGCTATCAACACCTGCTGCGGCTGGAAGCGTACAAGTTGAAGAAAGATCTGCTTGCCGGAGAGCAGTACGAACCGTTCAAGCGGTGGTGGTGATGTACGTCATCCTCGTCTACGATATGGAAGCCGATCGAACGCAGAAGATGCTTCGGTTGGGTCGTCGATATCTGGTGCACGTTCAGAACTCGGTGCTTGAAGGAGAGATCACCAAAGGAGATCTCGCAGAACTCCGAGGGAAAATAGAGGATCTCCTCATCGTTGGCGAATCGGTGGTCATCTATGAGTTATCCTCCGAGTCCTACCTCGATCGAACCGTATACGGTGAGGATCCGAAGACGGACGACCAATTCTTGTAACGTTCCATCGACCCCCAGGGGTTGATCGATTATTGAGGGTCGATGGGAAAGACTTGTTATGAATGCACGCGAG
>NZ_FNPC01000006.1 GCF_900107205.1 Halopenitus persicus
TCCGTGTTTCAGACGAACCTTTGAGGGGTTGAAGCTTCGGAAGAACGATGAGGACCAGAAGGGCCGCGACAGGTTTCAGACGAACCTTTGAGGAGTTGAAGCGTGGCTCGAGCGTAGATCTCCCGGTCGAAGGCCTCGTTTCAGACGAACTTTGAGGAGTTGAAGCAACGGACGCGCGGCTCATCCGTTCTCGGCTTGTCAAGTTTCAGACGAACATTTGAGGAGTTGAAGCCCGTACCAGGACTTCCGCGATCTCGAGAGCCGCGAAGTTTCAGACGAACCTTTGAGGGGTTGAAGCCTCTGAGCTGTAAGAGAGATCGCGAGAACCAGCGGTTTCAGAGGACCCTTGTGGGGTTGAAGCTGGGACCAGATCGGCGGGCTCATCGACTACGACGAGTTTCAGACGGACCTTTGTGGGTTGAAGCGTCGAGACCGTGATGTTGTTCGTGCCGTTCTCGATCGTTTCAGACGAGCCCCTGAAGGATTGAAGCGATGATCCAGTCGCCGGTATCCACGCAGTGACGAGTTTTAGAGGGATTTTCGAGTTGAAGCGTCAGTTTCCAACTCTAGTGGTCTTACGAAAGGGAGATTCAGACGAGTAGTGAAGCGCGTGATCCGGTCAAAACGGAGACCATCACTCGAGAGCGATGCTCGTCTACCGCTAGAGACGACCACCGACCCCGGAAGCACCGCCGCCAATACCGGTCCCCGAGATCGAACGATAGAACGCCACCGAGAAGACGGCGTAGAACGCGCCACCCACGGCGATCGTGACCACGTACACGACGGCGGCCACGACCAGCAGCGGCAGGGAGGCCTCCGGCAGGGGCAGTGCGGCGGGCTGGGGCGACAGCAGCATCGAGGCGCCGGCGCTGAGGCCGCCGATGACGACGCTGCCGGCGATCAGGATCGCGGTGTAGCCGAGGACGCTCAGGATGTTCCGGCGCACGAGGCCGACGCTCCGCTTGAAGCCCCCGATGATGTCGGCGTCGTCGAGGACGATCGCGTGGGCGTAAAACTGGATCGCGAAGTTCACGACCAGGTAGACGAGCGCGAACAGCAGGCCGACGATGGCCACGATCGCCAGCGTCGCCAGGCCCATCTCGGGACTGCCGGCCAGCAGGCCGGCGCCGCCGAAGACGACCACCAGGAGGCCGGCGAGGAACGCGACGAACCCGAAGACGAGGTTGATCGCGAAGACGGCCAGATACGCCACCAGCAGACTCACGTAGTTCGCCTTCCCGGCCGCGATGAAGTCGTCGAGGCCGGTCCGGCCCGAAAGCGCCGCGTCGGCCATCGAGATGATCCCGCCCTGGAAGAAGGGCACGAAGAGGATCATCAACCCGGTGATGCCCAGCGAGACGGCCGCCGCGACCAGCGGCCGCGACTGCTGGAGGGCGAACTGGGGCAGCTGGACGAGCCCGTAGAGCCCGACCAACACGATCAGGATGGGATTGCGCGTGAGTGCACCGACGGCTGGACGGAGGGAGCGGAGGGCAGCCATACCGGGAGCGTCACTACGACACACCGTAAACCTTAGCATTTCGACAGGAGGGGCGGGGGACGGTCGAGCGGGGCGAGGATGACTCCCGGACCCGGCTCCGGCTCCGACCCCACCCCACGCGAACCGTTTAGTCGCTGGCGGCGGACCGGTCGGTATGCACGCGGTCCAGTTCGCCGCACACGGCGATCGCGACGTGATCGAGTACGCCGAGGTCCCCGACCCGGAGCCGGGACCGGGCGAGGTCCTCGTCGACGTGAAGGCGGGCGCGCTCAACCACCTCGACCTGTGGACGCGCCGGGGGCTGCCCGGGATCGACCTCGAGATGCCCCACACGCCCGGCAGCGACGCGGCCGGGGTCGTCGCGGACGTCGGCACGAACGTCGACCGCTTCGACAGAGGCGACCGCGTGGCGGTCGCGGCGGGCACGTCCTGCGGGACCTGCGAGTTCTGCCGGGACGGCGACCCGACGCTGTGCCCCGACTTCGCGATCATCGGCGAGCACCGGCCGGGCGTCCACGCCGAGCTGGCGGCGGTCCCCGCCGAGAACCTCGTGCCCGTCCCGGAGGGCGTCGACTGGACGACCGCGGCGGCCGCCCCGCTCGTGTTCGGGACCGCCTGGCGGATGCTGCACACGCGCGCCGACGTCACGGCCGGCGAGCGCGTGCTCGTGCTCGGCGCCTCCGGCGGCGTGGGCCACGCGGCGGTCCAGATCGCCGCCCACGCCGGCTGCGAGGTGTTCGCCACCGCCTCGACCGCGCCGAAGCGCGAGCACGCGGCCGACTGCGGCGCCGACCACGTCATCGACTACGAGGCGACCGACTTCGCCGACCGCGTCCGGGAACTCACCGACGGCCGGGGCGTCGACGTCGTCGTCGACCACGTCGGCGCGGCCACCTACCCCGACTCCCTGGCCTCGCTCGCGAAGGGCGGCCGGCTCGTCACCTGCGGCGCGACGACCGGGCCCAACCCCGACGCCGGCCTCAACCGGATCTTCTGGAACCAGCTGTCCGTGATCGGCTCGACGATGGCGACGCCCGGCGAGCTCGACGACGTCCTCGAACTCGTCTGGGACGGAACGTTCGAACCCCGGATCCGCGAGACGCTCCCGATGAGCGAGACCGCCGCGGCCCACCGGCTGCTCGAGAACCGTGAGGGCTTTGGCAAGGTGGCCGTAATCCCCGACAGTGAACGGTGACCGCGCGGCCGGGGCCGAGGACGGGGACGACGCCGAAGGCGCGAGCCCCGGCGACGCCGACCGGACCGTCCGGATCGACGAGACGGGGACGGTCACGGACGCGGCGGACCCCGATGACGACGACTCCCCGACGGACGCCGGCAGCGCCGCCCACGAGGAGCCCGAACCGGACGGCTTCGGGCGCGCGGGCTGGGCGCTCACGGCCGCGCTGATCACCTGCACCCTGATCATCCCGGGCATCATCTACCTCTACCCGTACGTCCTCGGCCGCTTCGAACTCAGCTTCTTCGGAACCTACCTCGCGCTGCCGATGATCCCGGCGGTGCTTTTGGGCGCGATCGCCGTCTGGTCGATGACCGCAGCGACCCCCGGCGGACGGGACGATGAGGAGGAGTGACGCCCGAGAGTGACTCCCGAATCGGTCCGGCCGTCCGCCACGGCGCACCGGACGACTAATCCTTAATAACTCGCGGCGCCGTCGTTAATATATGACCGTCGTCAGCGTCTCGATGCCCGAGGAGTTGCTCGAGCGGATCGATTCCTTCGCCGAGGATCACGGCTACACCGGCCGCAGCGAGGTGATCCGGGAGGCCTCCCGGAACCTGCTCGGGGAGTTCGAGGACGTCCGCCTGGAGGACCGCGACCTGATGGCCGTCGTCACGGTGCTGTTCGACTACGAGACCACGAGCGTCGAGGAGCGGATGATGCGGCTGCGCCACGAACACGAGCACCTCGTGGCCGCGAACTTCCACAGCCACGTCGGGGCCCACTACTGTATGGAGCTGTTCGTCCTGGAGGGCGACCTCGAGTCGATCTCCGCGTTCGTCGGGAAGATCCGGGCCACGACCGAGACGCTCTCGGTCGATTACAGCGTGATGCCGGTCGACGAGTTCGGTCCGACCGCCGCGACTGACCACGCCTGATCCGGCGTGGCGGCGGTCACGTCAGGTCCGTCGACCGATCCCGACGCGACGACGACCCCCCAGTCGGAACCATAAAGAGCGAACGCCGGCTACGGACTGCCATGGCGGACTGTCCACTCGCCGACGACTGCCCCAGTTTCGAGGAACGCATCCAGGGGATGGGGTGTCAACACTACGGCAACCGCGGGGGCGCCGAGTGGTGTCAACACTACGATATGCCGATCCAGGAGCTGAAGCGCCAGCCCGTCCAGCCCGGCGAGGAGGTCGTCGTCGAGGTCGACGACATCCACGAGAGCGGCGCCGGCGTCGGCCGCACCGACGACGGCTTCATCATCCTCGTCGACGGGGTGCTCCCGCCGGCGCGCGCGAAGGTGCGCATCCACCGCGTCCAGTCGAACCACGCGACCGCCCGGGAGGTCATCGAGCGCCTCCCGGCCGATCCCGACGCGGACGACGCGGCGGCGGACGCCGACGACGCCGGGAGCGACGGCGCGGACGACGAGGACGAGGAGCACGACGGCCCGGGCCGCGAGCGGCTCGGCAGCCGCGAGAACTTCTGGGGCCGGTAGCCCCGCCCACGCCCCCCGCCAGGGGCGACGGACAGTCCGTACTGTACCTTTTTCCGGGTCCGCTCCCTTCGGTGAGTCATGACTGAAGACGACGCCCCCGAGGACGCGCCCGGCACCGCCGCCACCGCGGGCACCGCCGACGCCACGAGCCCGGCCGCGGACGGGGGCGACCGCGAGGCGGACGACGATCCCGGCGACGTCGACGCCGACGCGGCGATCCGGATCGATGATGCCGTCGATGCCGACGACCCCGAGACCGTCGCCGTCGACGAGCTGCTCGACCGGGTCGGCTTCGACGCCGACGACAGCGTGCTCACGCGCCGGCAGGCGGAGGTGCTCGCGCTGCGCGAGCGCGGCCTGAAGCAGTCGGTCATCGCGAACCGGCTGGGAACCTCCCGGGCGAACGTCTCGAGCGTCGAGTCCAGCGCCCGCGAGAACGTCGCGAAGGCGCGGGAGACGATCGCCTTCGCCGAGGCGCTCGCGGCGCCGGTGCGGGTCGAGATCCCGGCCGACACAGACCTCTATGACGTCCCCGGCCGCGTCTACGACGCCTGCGACGAGGCGGGCGTGAAGGTCAACCACACCGCGCCGGAGCTGATGAAGGTCGTCAGCGACGCGGCCGGCGACGCGGTCCACGGCCGGGAGGTGCGCCGCCGGCTCTTCGTCACGGTGAGCAGCGACGGGACGGTCCGCGTTCGCCACTCGTGAGGGCGACGAACCACGGGTAGTAACGGGTCACGGGCAGCGAGGGTCACGGGCAGCGAGGGTCACGGGCAGCGAGGGTCACGGGCACGACGAATCACGGACAGCAACGAGTCACTCGGGGACGCCGGCCGCGACCCGCTCAGGCGGACGGCACCACGCGCTCGGCGTGGCGGCGGGCGCGCTCCCGGATCGCCGCCGCGTCGACGCCGACGTGCTCGCCGTCGGCGTAGCGAACCTCGCCGTCGATCACCGTCAGCGTCACGTCGTCGCCGTGGGCCGCGTAGACGAGGTGTGAGACGGGGTCGTGGACGGGGGTCGCCCGCGCCGCGTCGGTGGCGAGCCCGATCACGTCGGCGCGGGAGCCCTCCCGGAGCGCGCCGATCCGGTCGAAGCCGGCCGCCCGGGCGCCGGCCTCGGTGGCCATCCGGAACACGGTCGCGGCGGGGAGCCGCGTGGGGTCGTGCGCGTCCACCTTCCCGAGGAGGCTGGCCTGCCGCATCTCGGTGAACGGGTCCAGCGTGTTGTTACACGGCGGGCCGTCGTTGCCGAGCGCGACCGTGATCCCCCGGTCGAGGTAGTCGGCGATCGGCGCCACCCCGCTGGCCAGCTTCATGTTCGAGGACGGACAGTGCGTGACCACGGTGTCCGTCTCGGCGAGGACCTCGCGTTCGGTCTCGTCGGTGTGGACGCAGTGGGCGAGGGTGACGTCCGGGCCGGTCAGCCCCACCTCGTCGAGCCAGTGGACGTTCCGCATCCCGGTCGCGCGCTCGACCGCCGCGATCTCGTCGCGGTTCTCGCTTGCGTGCGTGTGGATCCGGACGCCGTCGTATCGGTCCGCCAGCTCCCGGCAGCCCCGCAGGCACGCCTCGGTGCACGAGAGGGCGAACCGCGGCGTGACCGCGTACCGGAGGCGCCCGTCGGCGGCGCCGTGGTACTCGCGGATCAGCGATTCGGTCTCCGCCAGCGCCGTCTCCGCGTTCTGTTCGAGCCCGTCGGGCGAGTCGGCGTCCATCAGAACCTTGCCGAGCCGCCCCCGGATCCCCAGCTCGCGGGCCGCCTCGAAGGCGGCCGCCGAGTGGTCGACGGTTAGGTGGTCCAGGACCGTCGTGGTCCCCGACGCGATGCATTCGAGGTAGCCGAGCTCGGCGGCGGTCCGGGTGGCGTCCGCGTCCATCGCCGCCTCCATCGGGAGCACGTGATCGAAGAGCCACTCCAGCAGCGCCGCGTCGTCGGCGATCCCCCGTCCGAGCGACTGGACCGAGTGGACGTGCGCCCCGACCAAGCCGGGGGCGACGATGTCGGCCGTCCGCCGCTCGTCGTCGGGATACCGGTCGACCAGCGATGCGCGCTCTCCGACGGCGTCGATCCGCGACCTCGACACCCGGACCGCGCCGTCCTCGATGACCGTTTCGGCGTCCGCGACGACCGTTCCCGTGATCAACATCCCTCGATGGACAGGGGATCGCGGCTTAAGAAGGTGGCCGTTCGACGCCGGACCCACACCGGCCACCGCGGCGCGCTGGCGAGCGTGCAGACGGACGCGCAGCCACCGTGACGCGAGACCGCCGCATCCCGAATGGGCAGCGTTTTCCGCCCGCCGCGCCGATCGGGAGGTATGACCGCGGACGACAATCCGACGGCGACGCTGCACACCACCCACGGCGACATCGAGGTCGAGCTCTTCGCGGAGCGGGCACCCCGAACGGTCGAGAACTTCATCGGCCTCGCCGAGGGCGCCAACGACTACGAGAACGCCGAGATCGCCCCCGGAACCGGCGCCTGGGAGGACCCCGACTCCGGCGAGAAGCGGATCGACCCCCTCTACAGCGACGTCGAGTTCCACCGCATCATCGACGGCTTCATGATCCAGGGCGGGGACCCGACCGGCACCGGCCGCGGCGGCCCCGGCTATCAGTTCGACGACGAGTTCCACGACGAGCTGACCCACGACGGCACGGGAATCCTCTCGATGGCCAACTCCGGCCCGAACACCAACGGCTCGCAGTTCTTCATCACCCTGGACGCCCAGCCGCACCTGGACGGGAAACACGCCGTCTTCGGCGAGGTCGTCGACGGAATGGACGTCGTCGAGGAGATCGGCTCGCTGCCGACCGACCGCCAGGACGCGCCGATGACCGACGCCGGGATCGAGTCGGTCACGATCGAGCGGTAGGGCGGGACGGACGTCAAGGGGACGGGAATCCTCGACTGACCCGCCTGAACCCTACTCGACCGTCGTTTTCACGATGCTCACGGGCGTGCTCGAGCGCCGAGCGACGCGCTCGGTCACCGAGCCCAGGAGCCGCCGGTACTCGCCGGGGCGGTCGGTGGTGCCCATCACGGTGAGGTCGACGTCCTCCTCGTCGATGTACCGGAGGATCTCCTCGTGTGGCTCGCCGTGGGTCACCGCGGTGACGACGTCCTCGACGCCGGCGTCGGCGGCCGCCTCGCGGACCCGGTCGACCGCCTCGTGACCGACGTCCTCGAGGGTCTGCTCGACGCCCTCGAACTCGTGGACGAACTCGTCACCGGGATAGGCGTTGACGACGCCACTGTCCACGACGAAGAGGACGTGCAGCTCGGCGTCGTACCGGTTCGCCGCGTCGATCGCGTGCGTCACCGCGCGGTCGACGCCCTCGCTTCCGTCCGTCGGCAACAGGATCCGGTCGTACATCGAGCGACGGTTCGGGCGGAGCCCGGTTAAAAGCCAACCCTTACTCCGGAGTCGTGGGAACCACGGTCGGCATCGCCGTGCCGGCGCGTCAGCAGCGACCGCCGGCGGCCCAGCTCGACGCACCCGGCGTCGATCGGTGCCGATCCGGTCGCGTTGGGCGCCGATCCGGCCGCGTTCGAGTCGCCGTATTGCGGTCCGCAAAAACGTTTCCGACAAGACTTATGAGTTATCACGGGTAATGTTAACACGCACAGATGTTCGAACGCTTCTCAAGCGGCTACTACCTCGGAACGCTGTACGTCGAGCCCCACGACGGGGACCGTGCGCTCATCCAGCGCGCCGACCACGAGCGCGTCAACGAACAGCTGTACGCGACCGGCGAGGGGCTCGAACGCCTCGACGCCCCGCTCGTGATGAAGCTCGATACGGGCCACATTCCGGTCGACGGCGACGAGGAGGTCCCCAGCGGCACGCTCGTCGTGCCCGACGGGATCGCGGACGAGACCCTCCCCTCGCGGAAGAACGTCCTCCTCGCGGACGCCGACCGGGCGGCGGACCTCCTTCAGTGGGAGGGCTGGCGGCCCGCGGCCGGGGTGTGAGTCCCGTCTCGCCGACCGCTCGGCGGTCGCCGTGACCGCCCGAGCGGTCACAGCGCCCGCCGGAGGTGCTCGTCGATCTCCGCGACCAGATCGGGCCGATACGTCCAGAACCCGTCCCAGACGTTTCGTTCGTCCTCGAGCGCGACCAGCGCGGCGGGTCCGGGAGCGGATTCGGAACCCGAGTCGCCGGCGACCGCCCCGTCTCGGGAAGCGCCGGACGGACGAAAGACGACGAACCACGACCGGCGGTACTCCTCGGAGGTTCCGTCGTGGACGGTGACGGGGAGCTCCGCGGCGGGGTCCCAATCGGCGATGCCGTAGACGTGAACGTCGGTGCCGCTCCGACCGACCGTCTCGTAGACGGTCCGCGTGCCGGCCTCGTCCTCCAGCCGCGAGAGATACTGAAACGACGAGCGGAGGGTCCCCGACCCGGCCTCCGCGGCCCGGCGCTCGATGACGCGCGAGACCGTGATCAACAGCAGCTTCTCCTTGTTGGACTCGGGATAGCCGCGGAGGCGAAAGGGGACGTCGTCGAGCCCGTCCAGCACGGCCGGGAGCTCGACCGCGTCGAGCTCGCGACTGCCCGTCTTGTACAGATCCGAGTTGACCAGCAGGATCGTCGAGAGCAGCTCGTCGACGGTCGAGCGCGCGAGGACCTCCCCGTCCTCGACGAGCGCCACGAGGTCCGTCTCGCCCGCGTCCGGACTGTCGAGCTCCTCGACCGCGACCGGCTGGTCGGCGAAGAGGCCGTCGAGGAGCCGCCGCGCGGCATCGGGCGCCGACCGGTTCAGGATCACCAGCGAGCGTTCCGGCGGGTCGAGCCGGTCAATGAACGCACGCAGCGAGTCGGCCATCACCGGATCACCGACTGCCGAACATATAAATACTGTCTCGAGAGTCCGAACGGGCTCGGGAATCCGGAGCCGTCCGCGTCCGACGCGGTTCGACGTGTGGGTCCGCGTGTCCGATGCGGTTCGACGTGTGGGTCCGCGTGTCCGATGCGGTTCGACGTGTGGGTCCGCGTGTCCGACGGTTCGACGTGTGGGTCCGCGTGTCCGATGCGGTTCGACGTGTGGGTCCGCGCGTACGATGCCGTTTACGTCCGAACGGGGGATGTGAGCCGCCGATCGCGCGATCAGGGAGCCGCCGACCCGCGTGCCCCGCGGCCGGCGTTCGACGGTGCGCGTCGCACCGGGGCTCCGGATCGGTCCCATTGCCTCCTGCGACGATCCGTCGCTCCCGCGAACGACCGGATCGCGGTCGTCGCCGGGAGTGGGACCGATCGAACCGCGTGGCGAACGGCGGGCGACTCCACGACCGTGATCCGGCGGCGGTGTAACCGTCATCGGTTACTACCCTATGTCAACAGCTAACAGGTTAGAGGCCGTATATAACGAACGAGCATTACATGACAGACTTCGGCGGCTACCGCGACCGAGTGGCACAGATCGACCTCTCCGAGTCGGACGTCTCCTACCGGGGGATCGACGACGAGGACGCCAGGAAGTACATCGGCGCGCGCGGGCTGGGCGTGAAATACGTCTTCGAGAAGGGCGCCGACGTCGACCCGGACTCCCCGGAGAACCGGCTCGCGTTCATGACCGGACCGCTGACCGGAACCCAGGCCGTGATGAGCGGCCGGATCGCGCTGGTGACGAAGTCCCCGCTGACGGGGACCGTCACCGACTCACACCACGGCGGCTGGTCGGGCGCCCGGCTCAAGTGGGCCGGCCTGGACGGCCTCCTGCTCGACGGGGCCAGCGACGATCCCGTCTACCTCTACGTCGAGGACGGCGACGTGGAGGTCCGCGACGCGTCGCATCTGTGGGGCAAGGGGGTCCACGAGACGATCGACACGATCGGCGAGGAGGTCGAAGGAACGGTCGGCCGGAACGTCTCCGTGATGGCGATCGGGCCGGCCGGCGAGAACGGCGTCCGGTACGCCTGCGTCGTCAACGAGGACGACCGCGCCTCCGGGCGCGGCGGCACCGGCCACGTGATGGGCACCAAGAACGTCAAGGCGGTCGTGGTCAAGTCCGGCACGAACATGCCGGCCCCGGCCGACCCCGAGACCTTCCAGGAGGGCCACCAGCAGTCGATGCAGGTCATCCAGGAGTCCGACGTCACCGCGCCCAACGAGGGCGGGCTCTCGATGTACGGGACGAACGTCCTGATGAACATCACCGAGGAGATGGACGGGCTCCCGACGAAGAACGGGAAGTACACCTCGACGCGCAGCTACGAGGACGCCGAGGGCGTCGACATCGACGCCGAGCGCGTCTCCGGGGAGAACGTCCGCGAGAACATCCTCGTCGACGAGCCGACCTGTCACTCCTGTCCGGTCGCCTGCAAGAAGGAGGTCGAGGTGCAGACGATGCACAAGGGCCAGGACATGAACGTCCGGATGGAGTCCTACGAGTACGAGTCGGCGTTCGCGCTCGGCCCGAACTCGGGCCACTCCGAGCGCGACGACATCGCCCTCATGATCGACCGGTGTAACGACGTCGGCGTCGACACCATCGAGGTCGGCAACATGATGGCGATGGCCATGGAGATGTCCGAGCAGGGCAAGATCGAGGAGTACGGCGACCTCGAGTGGGGCGACTCCGAGGAGATGGTCGACCTCATCACCGACATCGCGCACCGCGAGAGCGACCTCGGCGACCTGCTTGCCGAGGGCGCCGAGCGCGTCGCCGACGAGGTCGGCGCACACGACAACAAGCTGTCGGTCAAGGGCCAGACGATTCCGGCCTACGACCCGCGCTGTATGAAGGGGATGGGCATCGCGTACGCGACCTCCAACCGCGGCGCCTGCCACCTCCGGGGGTACACTCCCGCCGCGGAGATCCTCGGCATCCCGGAGAAGGTCGACCCCTACGAGTCGGAGGGGAAGGGCGAGCTCACCGCCACCTTCCAGGACCTGCACGCGATCTCCGACTCCTTCGACATCTGCAAGTTCAACGCCTTCGCGGAGGGGATCGAGGAGTACGTGCTCCAGTACAACGGCATCACCGGCCGCGACGTCACCGAGGACGAGCTGCTGGCGGCGGGCGAGCGCGTCTACAACCTGGAGCGCTACTACAACAACCTCGCCGGCTTCGACGGCGCGGACGACACGCTCCCGAACCGCTTCCTCGACGGGCACCCGGACGCGATCCCCGGACAGGGCGCAAGCGAGGGCGAGCTGTGCGAGCTCGACGAGATGAAGGACGAGTACTACGAGGTCCGCGGCTGGGTCGACGGCGTCGTCCCCGAGGAGAAGCTCGAGGAGCTCGAGATCGAGGTCGGGCCCGGCACCGGCGTCTCCAGCGGCGAGGGCGCCGCGCCCGCGGACGACTGAGGCGCTCGGCGACGGCTGAGGCGCCCGCCCTCAACCGAGGTGCCGGTCGCCTCCGGACACGCCCGATACCGAGTGAAGAACGCCCCCGCCGGATCGTCCGGCACCGCGGCCGGCCATACATCTTTTTGCCGACATCGACCGAAGAGACGGTATGAACCCCCGGATTCCGGTCGCCGTCGGCGCCGCGCTCACGGCGGCCCTCGTCGTCGCGGGTGCGGTAACGGGACTGCTCGAGACCCGGATCGCCTTCTCGGCGCTGATCGGACTGCCCGCCGGCGTCCTCGCGGGCGCGATCGTCGCGGCGGCGACGGCTCGAGTCTACGGGACCCTCGCGCGCCCGACCGGGGCAGTTCTCGAGGGGATCGCGGCCGTCGGCCCCGCGTTCCTCGCGCTCGCGGCGGTTCGATATTCGGTCGCGGCGACTCGGGGCGTCCTCTCGACGACGACGGCGATCGCGCTGGCGCTGCTGGTCGGGGTGGCGGTGGCGGTGCTCCGCCGGCGAGCGGCGGGGTGAGCGACCAGGGAAGCGGGCCGGTCCCCGGGCGCCGATCCTCAGCTCTCGGCGACGGTCTCGAGCACCTCGACGCTGCCGGTGAGCTCGCGGTGGACGTAGGGCATGTCGATCCCGTCCTCGTCGAACCGCTCCTTGACGGCCTGTACGTACTCCGAGCGGACGCGCACGAAGTCGCCGCGGTCCGGGTCCTCGATCCACCACCGTGACTGGAGGCCGACGGCGGAGTCACCCAGCTCGACCAGCCGAACGGAGACGCCGGGGTCGTCGAGGATCTCCTCGTGGGCCCGCGCCTCCTCGAGGATGACGTCGGTCGCGCGGTCGATGTCGTCGTCGTAGCCGATGCCGAAGACGAACCGCTGGCGGAGCGTCTCGTAGGCGACGGGGTTCGTCACCGCCGTGTTGGCCAGGTCGCCGTTCGGCACGGTGACGCGCTCGTTGTCGAAGGTCCGGATCCGCGAGACCCGGAGGTCGATGTCCTCGACGCGCCCGCTGTTGCCGTCCCACTCGATCCAGTCGCCCACCTCGAAGGGCTTGTCCTTCAGGATGAAGACCCCGGCCACGAAGTTCCCGAGGAGGTCCTGCGCGGCGAACCCGACCGCCAGCGCCAGCGCGCTGCCGAAGACCGCGAACGCCGAGAGGAACGCGCCGTAGCCCGCGACCGTCAGCCCGATCGCGAGCGCGCCGACCCAGACGGCCGCGTTGGCGACGCTCGCCGCGAGGCCCACGACGGCCCGGTCGAACCCCCTGGCCTCGAGCACCCGCCGAACGCCCGGCACGACGACGAATCGACCGACGAGCAGGGCGATCAGGAACCCGAGGAGGAACGACGCGATCGAGACGCCGATCCCGGCGAGGTCGATCGACTCCCGCACCGCATCGACTTGTAGCGTGACGCTCATCGGGAACCGGTTCGAGTGCCCTCATCAAGAAAGTACGGCAGACGGACGCCGAGCTCGGGTCGGCGGACCGGTCACGCCTCCAGGGGGGCCTCGCGGTCGGCGACGCGCCGGAATCGACGGCCGTGAACGTCGTTTTCCCGGATCCGGTCGCGGATCGGCGCCGGAAGCCACTCGCTGTCGGTCCCGGATTCGGGTGCGACGCGCGGCTCCGGGGAGTCGGAACCGGGCGCGGCCGGCGGCGACTCGTCGGAAGTCACGCCCGCCGGCGGCGCGGGATCGATCCCGGACCGCCGGATCCCGTCGGGGAGGTACCGGTCGTGGGTCGGCAGCCGCTCGTGGAGGGCCATCCCGCCGGCGTCGGCCACCGCGCGCAGCTCCTCGAGGCCCGGCCAGGCGTACGCCGGGTTGATGTAGTCCTCGGTGACCGGCGAGACGCCGCCCAGGTCGTCGATCCCGCAGTCGACCAGCTCGGCGGCGGGCGTCAGGTTCGGGGGCACTTGAACGGAGACCGCGGCCGGCAACGCTTCCCGGGCCATCGCGACCGTCCGACGCATCGTCTCGACGCTCGGCCGCTCGAAGTCCGACCGCTCGTTGGGGACGACGTTCTGCACGATCACCTCCTGGATATGTCCGTACCGCTCGTGGAGCTCGCGGATCGCCAGCAGGCTCTCGGCGCGATCGCGCCAGTCCTCGCCGATCCCGACCAGGATCCCCGTCGTGAAGGGAACGCCCAGCCGACCGGCCGCCCGGATCGTGTTGAGCCGCTGGCCCGGCGTCTTTCGCCGCCCGCCGGCGTGGGCGTCCACGTCCGCGGTCGTCTCGAGCATCACGCCCATCGAGGCGTTGACGTCCCGAACCGTCTCGAAGCCCGCCTCGGTGAGATCGCCCGGGTTCGAGTGGGGAAGTAACCCCTCCTCCAAGGCGATCGTGCACGCCTCCCGGAGGTACTCGAGGATCGAGTCGTGACCCCACTCCGCGAGCTGGTCGTGGATCGCGGCGTACCGGTCGTCGGGGTCGTCGCCGAAGGTGAACAGCGCCTCGGTGCAGCCGGCGTCGGCGCCGATCCGGCATTGCTCGCGGATCTCCCCGGGCGTCAGCAGGCTCGCCTCGCCGGGGACGTCGTAGTAGGTGCAGTACGTACAGGTGTACCGGCACGCGGTCGTCAACGGGAGGAAGACGTTCCGCGAGAACGTGAGCTCGGCGGCGGGCTCGACGTCCGCGGGCGTGACCGCGAGCAGGCTGTCGACCGCCTCGGGGTCGACGGCGATCTCGACGTCGTAGTCGTCCGCCGCGGGGAACACGCCTGACGCTCGTGGGCCGACCCTCAAAAGGGTATCACTCGACGGCGGTCCGCTCGACCGTGACGCGGCCGTCCGCGGTCCGGAGCTCGAATCCCGCGTCCGACAGCCACCGTCGAGCCGTCCCGGTTCCGTGGAGGAGGACCTCCGCGAGGTCGTCCCGCTCGTCGACGTCGGTCCCGAGCCGATAGGAGTCGATCTCGGTCAGGGAGGCGTCGATCGACCGCGCGGCCCGTCGGTGATCGCGAACCGAGGCGCCGTGGTAGTCGACGCGGAACGCCGGGTCGCGGACGACGAGCGCGTTCGTCCCCCCGCCCCGCCCCGGCGCGAGCACGACGTCGCCCGTCGCGTCGAACAGTCGTTCCAGGGACCGCGGCGTGGCGATCGCCAGGTCGCCCATCACGACCGCGATCGCGTCGGCGGGGTCGGCGACCGTCCCGGGGAACGCGTCCGTGATCGCCGCGGAGACCGCCGGCGTCAGCTCGCGGTCGTCGACGCGAACCGCGGCGGTCGCAGCGAGGTCGGCGCCGACCCGATCGGCGAGGTCGATCGGTCGATCGGCGAGCACGGTCGGCTCCCCGTCGGCCTCCCGGACCGCCCGGAGCACGTCGCGGAGCATCGCGTCCGCGAAGGCGCGTCGCTCCGCGGGCGTGAACGTGTCCGACAGCCGCGTCTTCGGACGGTCGGCGGCGAACGGAACGAGAACGTCCATCGAAAATACCGGCGGCGACCGAGTCAGAACAGCGATTCGAGCTCGTCCTCGTCGTCGTCGACGAGCGACTCGAGGTTCTCCTCGCTCTCCTCGCGGATCTCCTCGAGGTTGTCCTGGGCCTCGATCGCGACCTGCTGGAGCTCCTTGATGCGGGGAACGTTCGTGACGCCGGCCAGGAGGATCACGGACGCGACGAACCCGGAGCCGCGGTAGGGGTAGTCGCCGCCCCGGACCTCCATCGAACCGGTCTGCTCCTCGAGCCACTTGCGGCCGCGCTCGATCCCCTTGCGGTTGAGGTACTCCGGCGGCCCGGCGAGCACGAGCAGGGCCCGTTCGGACCCCTCGATCTCACAGGGGAGCGTCAGGCGGCCGAGCGCCGCCTTGCGGACCAGGCTGGTGATGCGGTTCGTGGTGTGGGCGGTGTCGAGCTCGTCGTTCTCCTCGCCGTTTCGGAGCCGCGACAGGAGACCGCCCGAGGAGGTCTCCTCGACCTCCTCCTCGGCGTAGCCGACCGTCGAGACGCCGCCGCCGGAGAGGGTGTTGATGATCTCCGAGGAGTCGACGACGCTCTCGGCGACCTCCTGACCCTCCTTGACCTCGCCGGCGCCGAAGAGGATCCCGAACCGGCGGACGATCTCGTCGTTGATCTGCTCGTAGCCGCCCTGGACCGATTCGCCCGTCTTCCGCCAGGCGTCGTTGTCGAACACCAGCAGGTTGTCGACCTCGCGGACGAACGTCTGGAACGACCGGGCCGCGTTCAGGGTGTAGATGCCGCCCTCGTCGCTGCCGGGCAGGATGCCGAGCCCGTAGACCGGCTCGGTGTAGATGCGCTTGAGGTGCTTCGCGAGCACCGGTGCGCCGCCGGATCCGGTTCCCCCGCCGAGTCCGGCGACGACGAGGAACGCGTCGACCTCGTGGACCGGGATCGAGTCGATCGCGCCCTGTACCTCGTCGATGTCCTCCTCGGCGATCTCCGCGCCGAGCTCGTTGTCCGCGCCCACGCCGTGTCCCTTGACGCGGGACTGTCCGATCAGGACGCGCTGGCTCTCCGGGATGTGCTCGAGCCCCATCAGATCGGCTTTGGCCGTGTTCACCGCAGCGGCCGCCCGCACGATCTCCGAGCCGGTCCGTTTGTCGTACTCAAGGAACTTGTCGACGACTTTTCCCCCCGCCTGTCCGAAGCCGATCATTGCCAGTTTCATGGAATCCCCAGTCCGTCTTTGCAAAAACCACAGACGGATAGCAAATATAAGCCTTGTGATGGGGGAGATCCGTCGATCGCCCGAAAAAGCCCGAAAAGAGAGGCGTTGCGGCGTGATACGCACAATATCGGATCGAAGAACTGCAGCCCGCCCCTCGACGTCATTTCCAGGATCGCTTATATATGTCCCGTGTTCTCACGGGGCTCGAACGGTCGATGACGACGATTCGCGGGAGACGTCGGACGGGCGCGTGGCCGGCCGTCCGACGGACGCGCTGCGGGACGCGTGGCAGGATGGGCCACGATACGGACGGACACACAGCTCGGGCGGACGTGCGGCAGGACGGACACACAGCCCCGAGTGGACGTGCGGCAGGACGGTCACAAGCCCGGGCGGACCACGGCACGGAGGCAGGCCCGTCGCGTCAGGGGCCGTCGAGGCGGCCTCAGACGCCGAGGTACTCCTCGAAGGTCGTGAGATCCTCGGCGGAGACCTCGAACGCGTCGATGTCGTTTCCGTCGGTCGTGTTGTCGAACGTCAGCGACCGGTACTGGTCGGGCCCCATCGGGAAGCCGGGCACGACGCTCAACGCCGTGAGGCCGACCCGCGCGAGCGCCATCGGCAGGGGGACGATCGTGATCGACCGCCCCTCGGACTCGTAGACCATATCGGTGATCTCACGCAGCGTGAGCTTTTCGGGGCCGGCGAGTTCGTAGGTCTCGCCGGCGTGGGCGTCCTCGGTCACCGCATCGGCCAGCATCGGGACCAGGTCCGAGACGTGGATCGGCTGGAACCGCGTTCTGCGGCCGCCGCCGGGGAGCGGGTACACCGGGAGCCCGGGCGCGAACCAGGACTTCAGCCGCTTGGTGAAGGAAACGAATTCGCCGCCGTCGCCGAAGACGACCGAGGGCCGGACGATCGTCTCCTCGACGTCGGCCGCCGTCACGAGCCGCTCCGCGGCGCCCTTCGCGCGGATGTAGTGGGTCGCGCCGTCGGGGTCCGCCCCGAGGGCGCTCAGCTGCAGGAACCGGTCGACCCCGCCATCGACCGCCGCCTCGACGAGGTGCTCCGTCCCGCCGCGGTGGACCTCGTCGTGGCGTTCGTTCCCGCCGGAGGGCTCGAACAGCGGCGAGAGCGCGACGAGGTTGACGACGGCGTCGTGGCCCGCGACGGCGTCATCGATCGAGTCGGCCGCGGTGACGTCGCCGACGGTCGTCTCGACCGATTCCACCCCGTCGAACTCGTCCGACGGCGACCGCGAGAGCGCGGTCACCTCGTGGCCCCGGTCGGCCAGTTCACGACACAGGTACGACCCGATGAAACCGGTTCCGCCGGCGACCAGGATCTCCATACCCGTCCTTGGAGGAGAATCCACCTAAAACTACCGCGGGGACGGCGATTCCGAGGCGGCTCAGCGCGACAGCCCGCCGCCGATCCGCGGGCGTATCCTGACCGTTTATCCGGACGGCCGTCACAGCGGGAGTATGCTCCTCACGCTCGAGGGACTCGACGGCAGCGGGAAGACCACCGTCTGGGAGGCCCTCCGCGCCGACCG
Organism: Halopenitus persicus; assembly: GCF_900107205.1. Classification (GTDB taxonomy): domain Archaea; phylum Halobacteriota; class Halobacteria; order Halobacteriales; family Haloferacaceae; genus Halopenitus; species Halopenitus persicus. The sequence continues at coordinate 17,690 of NZ_FNPC01000006.1, forward strand.
GCCGGACGCGGTGTTCACCCGCGAGCCGACCGACAGCTGGTACGGCGACGCCGTCTACCGGTCGATCGCCGACGACGACGCGGACCCGCTGGCCGAGCTGTTCTTATACACCGCCGACCACGCGAACCACCTCTCGAGCACGATCGAGCCCGCGCTCGAGGCCGGCGAGCTCGTCGTTTCCGACCGATACTGCGACTCGCGGTACGCCTACCAGGCCGCCACGCTGGCCGACACGCGGATCGACCGTCCGCTCGAGTACGTGCGCGGGATCCACCGACCGTTCACCCGCGAGCCCGACGTCACCGTCTACCTCGACCTCGACGCGGAGACGGCCGCCGACCGGGCGGGATCGACGAACAAGTTCGAACGGCGCGAGTATCTCGCGCGGGTCAGGGCCAACTACGAGCGGCTGATCGAGTCCGACCCCGACCGGTTCGTCCGCGTCGACGCGACGCGGCCGCCCGCGGAGGTCCTCGCACGCGTGGAGTCGATCATCGACGATCGGACGTGACCGACATCGTCGACGATCGGACGTGAATCGACGACCGGACGTGAATCGACGACCGGACGTGAATCGACGACCGAACCCGACGGCCACTGACGGGCGAATCGACCGACTGTGACCTCAGTCGGTCGGTTCGGGAAGCTCGTACTCGTCGGGATGTTCGACGTACAGGACGTCGATCGCCACCCCGAGAACGCCGGGCAGGAGGATCATCACCGTCAGCACGGCCGACGTCGTCTCGAGGTCGATCCCGATCCCGAGCGGACCCGAGACCACGAGCGTCGATATCAGCAGCGCGATGGGGATCAGAAAGGCCACGTAGATCGCGGTCCCCCACGTGGTGTCGAGACGGAGGCGAAGGAACCGCGTCATCACCGCCGCGATGAGGGTGTGGAGGCCCAACACCACGAGGAACAGCAGAACGCCGAGGATCGTGGCCATATCCCCCCTACGGGACCCGTGCTTTTTCCTCTATCGACTCACGAACCGACCACGAATGGGAGGTCACGGCGAGCCGACGCTCGTCCGTCCCGCGGAGACGCCGCTCACTCGTCGAGGGCGACGTAGGTCTTCGTGTCGAGAACGCCGTCCAGCTCCTGGATGGCGGTGGTGGTCGTCGACAGCACCTGGTAGACCTCCGACACATCGAAGACGACCATCACGTCCCAGTCGCCGGCGATGACGTGGGCGGTCCGGACGCCTTCCATCTCGCGGATCGATTCGATGAGATCCGGCGAGGACCCCACGTCGGTGTCGACCAACACGTATGCCCGTACCATATGGCAACGTACACCACACGATCGCAAAAACCTTCGTACGATACCCCGTCCGCAACCCGTCTCCCGATTCGCCAACAGGGTTATTTCCCGTCCGGTCGTACGACCGTGTATGCGAGTAGTTAACATAGGATATGGACGGGTCGGGTCCCGGACGGCTCGCGTCCTGACCGAGGAGGGGCACGCGGTGACCGTCATCGAGTCGGACCCCGACAGGGCGCATCGAGCCCGTGAGGACGGGTTCGAGGTCGTCGAGGGTGACGGCTCCCACGAGGACGTCCTGGAGTCGGCCGGGATCGACGACGCCGACGCGCTCGGCGCGCTCACCGGCAACCTCAACACGAACTTCGCGGCGTGTATGATCGCGAACCATTACGGCTGTCGAACCGTGATGCGCATCGACGAGGACTACCGCGAGGAGATCTACCGGAAGTACGCCGACGAGGTCGACGAGGTCGTCTATCCCGAGCGCCTCGGCGCGATCGCCGCGAAGAACGCCCTTCTCGGCGGCAGCATCCAGGCGATCGCCGACATCGCCCAGCATCTACAGGTGCTCCTCATCACCGTCACCGAGGACTCCCCGATGCGCGGATACACGCTCTCCGAGGTGGCCCTCCCCGGGGAGGCGCGGATCCTCGCGTTCGGCAAGGGCGACGACCAGCTCGGCATCCCGCTGCCGGACGACTCCCTCGAGGCCGGCGACCGCATCGCCATCCTCGCCGATTACTCCGTTCTCGACGACGTCCGCCAGCTGCTCGTCGGGGACGTCGAACCGACGGCCAGGGCGATGGCCGGAGGTGAGCGATGAGCGTCACCGCGTACGTGATGGTGAAGGCGAACACCGGGGAAGCCGACCGGCTGAAGGCCGATCTGGCGGCGCTGGAGGGCGTCGAGACCGTCAGCATCGTGGCCGGCGACGTCGACTTCATCGTCACGGTCTCCGTGGAGACCCCGGCCGACGTCAAGGACGTCGCCGCGACCGCCATCCAGGAGCTCGACGGCGTCGAGAGCACGCGGACCTACGTCGCGATGGAGTGACGCCCATCTCGGCTCCCGAACCGACTCCCGAACCGACTCTCGGACCGACCCCGATCCTCCGGACCCTTTTCAGATAGCACGACCCAGCCGCCCCGTGACCTGAGACGCGCCCCGGCACGGGCCAGACGGGTGTGCAGCATCCCGTCCGGGGATCGGAATCCGCCGCCTGTTCGCCGGGACACAGCAGCGCCGCCGGTCGTCCAGCCACCCAGCGGTCGGTTCGAGTCCCGCGTCGACCGCTCAGAACCCGCCGGCGTTCCCCTGCTGGCGCGCCTTCGAGAGGATCTCCGTCACCGGCTCGGTGTAGTCGTATCCGGGGATGATCCCCTGGACGTAGGTCCCCTCCACGAAGTCGATGAACGCCGCGGCGTCCGCGACACCCCGTCGGGCGTTCACGTCCGTGATCGTCGCCGTGACGACGATCTCCGATCCCGCACGCCGAACCGATGGATCGAACTCCCGGGACCGCTTCGTGACGCCCGAGACGTCCGCGACGCGCAGCTCGAACGTCTCGAACCAGCCATCCTCGACGACGTCGGCGACGTGCTCGTCGGTCACCGCCGAGAGCGTCGGCACGGTGACGACGACCTCGAAGGTCGTCGGATCGGTCTCCGCGACCGTCGTCTCCGTCTCAGTGTCAGCCACATCATCCGCTGCACCCGCATCCGTCTCTGCATCGACCCCATCCGTCCCTGCGCCGCCGTCCACGGACCGGTCAACCGTGACGCGGCCGTCGAACGCGGTCGTCGTGTAGTTCCACGTGGATCCGTCGATCCGCTCGAACGATCCCTCGGCCTCGAACGCACGACGGATCGGCGTCGATGACTCGCTCATACCGATCGATGGATCCGTGCCGGCAAAAGCCCGTTGCGTGGCCGGATCCGAACGCGTCAGCGCGCGGACCGGGATCCACGCGAGCCGTCGCCGACGGTGGCAGCAGCCGCCGGTTGTGACGACCTTTTTGGCCGTGACGCCGACCGATCGGTATGGCCGAGCAGTTTCTCTCGACGTCGGCGCTCCGTGACGCCCTCGCGGACGCCTCCTTCGACCGCCCGCCAGCCATCGTCAGCAACGCCCACATCACCGGACTGAGCGTGGCGCGAGCGCTCGACGCCCACGACGTCCCGGTGATCGCCCTCGACCGGAACGGGGACGGCGTCGCGCCGCCATCGAACGCGGTCGAGTTCGCCGGCACCGTCACCTATCCGCTCGAGGACTTCGAGGGGTTCCAAACCGACGTCGAAGCGATCGTCGAGGCGGTCGGCCGGGACGTCGTCCCGTTCGGCTGTATGGACGAGTGGGCCCACGCGTACGCCCGGGTCGACGGCGACGGCGTTCGGCTCCCCTTCGCGGACGCGGCCGTCGTCGACTCGGTGTTGAACAAATCCGAGCTGTACGCCACCTGCGAGCGGCTCGACGTTCCCTACCCGGAGACGCATCGCCTCTCCGAGGTCTCGATCGACGAGGCGGCCGACGCGCTCGGGTTTCCGCTGGTCGTCAAGCCCGCGTTGAAACGCGAGTTCGAGGAGGCGTTCGGCACCAACGTCATCGAGGTCGCCGACCGGGAGGAGTTCGCCGACGTCGTCACGGCGGCCGAAAACGAGGGGATCGACGTGATGGCGCAAAAGCGGATCGACGTCGCGGCGGGCGAGGACCGTTCGCTCGCATCCTACGTGCCGCCCGCGGGCGTCGAGGACGCGATCGGGGTCGTCGGCAACGCCCGCGTTCGATACCCCCGCCAGTTCGGAACGTCCTGTCTCGTCGAGCGGGTCGACCATCCCGCGATCGAGGAGCGGGCCCTCGGCGTGCTCGAGGAGACCGGCTACTACGGCATCAGCGAGTCCGAGTTCGTCTACGACGCCGACCGCGAGGAGTACCTCCTGCTCGACGTCAACACGCGGCCCTGGAAGTGGATCGGAATGCCCGTCGCCGCCGGCGTGAACCTCCCGATGGCCGCCTACGCCGCCGTGACGGACGCGGGCTACGAGGCCGCCGAGCCGCGGGATTCCCGGTGGGTCTACCTCCGCGATTACCTCTCGCTGCTCGCGGGTGAGGACGCGTTCTGGGACGTCCTCTCGGCGGACGACTGGGCCGCGCTGCTCTCGGGCTCGTTCGAGACGGCGGCCGACACCGACCTGACGACCGGCGTCTACCGCCCCACGGACCCCGATCCGGCCGCGAAACTCATCGAGACGGAGTTCACGGACCGGGAGTACTACTGTGCCTGCTGACCGGCGTGGATCCCGCTGACGGGCGTGAAAAAACGAGGGTCGCGAAACCAGAGCGACGAAACGAAGGTCGACCGTCAGTCGTCCTCGACGATCACTTCGACCGGGCCGTCGTCGGCCTCGTCCGCCTCGGCGTCGGTCGAGTCCGCCGCCTGCTTGCCCTGCCAGTACAGCCCCGCGGCGACGGCGAGGACCACCCACGACCGCCAGCTCGCGAGGTTCAGGGTGTAGCCGATGCCGAACGGCTTCTCCACGAGCATTCCCTCGTCGGGCTGCCAGTAGGACGACAGGAGCCGCCCGAGGCTCGGTCGCTCGAAGTTGTACGGGATGCCCAGAAGTTCGCCGGAGGACGGTTTCTCTGCCATACGTGTGGGTACACGGACCGACGGCTAAACCGTTTTGGCTCGCGTTCGGTTCGGGGCACCATCCGTCCGTGAACACGTCGGTCGACCGTCCGCGATCGACGGGCGGTGATCGCCGTCATTCAGCGATGCCCATCCCGACTCATTCAGCGATACCGACCCCGACCCTCGATCGTCCGGAGCCGGTCGAGGACGTTCGTTTCACCGACCGCGGCGTATCCGGATTCGGCGGCGGAGACGAGCGGATCCGGGTCGGTCGCCGTCCCGCGGATGGACTGTTCGAGGATGTGCAGGTCCATCGCGTGGTCCTCCACGTGGCCCGTGTGATAGCCGAGCCCGAAGTCGATGAGCGTCGGCGCCGACTCGCCGACGCGGACGTTTCGGGTCGTCGGATCGCCGTGAACGAACCCGGCCCGGTGGAGCCGAGCGAGGTGAGCGCCCACCTCGCGAACGCGATCCGGAGTGATCCGCTCCGCGAGATCGGCGGTGCCGACGTACTGGAGCGTCAACTCCGCGTTCGCGACGTCGACGTCGTGGACGAGCGGCGTCGGGACGCCGGCACGACGGGCCTCGTTCAGGAGGCGTGCCTCGAGCGTGGTCCGGTTCCGCCGCAAGGTCTCGTCCAGCGTCGGATGCCGGTAAGCCTTCGGCCGCCGTCGTTTGCGGACGGTCGCCTCGTCGATGATCTCGACGGCCGCCTCCGCACCCCGCAGATCGAGGGCGTCGCCGCGGTCCGTGGCGGCACGCGTCGTCACGTCCTCCGAAGCGTCGGCTGCAGTCGTCGCCGCGTCGGTCGCTGCGTCCGCCGCGTCCGGCACGGTTTCGGCCGTGTCCGCCGCGATTTCGGTCGCGTTCGCGGACCCGGCGGATGACGCCGTGGTCCCGCGCCAGGTCACCGGAACCTGATCCGGCCGGTAGTTCGGGTCGATCGCGGACTCGGAGATCGGGACGGTGTCGCCGGCCGCCAGCATCCGCGCGCCGAGGACGGCGATCATTCCGGCGTTGTCGCGGAGGAATCGCGGTTCCGGGGCGTGGAACGCGACGCCGCGCTGGGCGCACATCGTCGCCAACATCTCCCGAAGCCGGTCGTTCTGTCCGACGCCGCCGCCGAGCACGAGCTGGTCGTTCCCGGTCAACGAGAGCGCCCGCTCGGCGACCTCCGTCAGCATTGCGAAGACGTGCTCCTGAAGCGAGAAACAGACGTCCTCGACGGGCACGCCCTCGTCGTACAGGTCCTTGGCGGCCGACATGATTCCCGAAAACGAGAAGTCCATCCCCTTGACGACGTAGGGGAGATCGACGTACTCGCCGTCGGCCGCGGCCCGCTCGACCTTCGGCCCGCCGGGATGGGTCCAGCCGACGTGCCGGGTGAACTTGTCGATCGCGTTCCCGACGCCGGTGTCCATCGTCTCGCCGAGCACGCGATACCGGCCGTCGTGGTAGCCGAGGACGTGTGCGTTGGCGCCGGAGGCGTTCAGACAGATCGGGTCCTCGAAGCCGGACCGGTGGCGGCCGATCTCCAGGTGGGCGACCATGTGGTTGACGCCGACGAGCGGGACGTCGAGCGTCCCGGCGACTGCGCGCGCGGCGGTGCCGACGGTTCGCAGACAGGGGCCGAGTCCGGGACCCCGGGAGAACGCGACCGCGTCGATGCCCCCCGCGCCGGCGGTGTCCTCGGCGTACGAGAGCGCGGCGTCGATGACCTCCGGGAGCGTCTCGGCCATATGTTCGGCCGCCTCTCGAGGGTGAATGCCGCCGCTATCGGGCTCGTAGGCGTCGGACTCGATGAAGACGTCGTCGGTCTCGGCGTCGTGGATCGCGGCGCTTGCACACCACGCGGTGCCCTCGATCCCGAGAACGCGCATTCGGTATCCGGGGCGGCGCCGTCAGGCTTCCTCGGCTTCCGCCTCGGCCTCGTCGTCGGCGTCGACGCCGATCTTGTTGCGCTCGAGCATATACTCCTGTTCGACCTCGCGGGCGTCGTCAGGGGTGTCGTAGGCCTTCGCGTAGCCGATCGTCTTGCGCATTCCGAACTTCGTGTCGAGTTCGTGAATCACGACCTCGTCGGAGTCCTTGTCGAGGGTCGCGGCGAGGGAGTCGCGCACGGAGAGGCGGGAGGGGGTCGCCTCGTCGTGGGTGATCTCGAAGCGGATATCGGTCCGGTGCAACATAGGGTTCTCATCCTCGGAGACGATGTCGATGTCCATGGTCAGTTACCACTACCTCCCCGCGAAAGGAGTAAAAGGATTTCGAAGCCGACGTTTCCGCGGTTCCGCGCCGCGTCGGCCGCCGTAACGCACGCACACCGAAGCCAGGGAGGCGGTCGGCTTTTGGCCGCCGCCGTCCTAGGTCGGCCGTGGACGTACACGTCCGATACGAGGGGGACGACGACCCCGAGAAATGCACGGCGCGGAAGCTCGCCCGGTTCGACCTCGCGGACCTCCACCGGTCGGACCGAGCGACGCCGCCGGGCATCGTGTTGAACCCGCACGCGGAGCGGGCGCTCTCGCCCGCCGACGCCGCGACCGCCCGGGAGAACGGACTCGTCGCGCTGGACTGCTCGTGGGAGTCGGCCGGCGAGAAGCGGTTCTCGCTGGGCGGCGACCACCGCGCGCTCCCGTACCTCGTCGCCGCCAATCCGGTCAACTTCGGTCGCCCGATGCGGCTCACGACCGTCGAGGCGCTGGCCGCTGCGCTCGTGATCCTCGGCGATCGTGACCACGCCGAACGGCTGCTCGGGAAGTTCACCTGGGGCGAGACGTTCCTCGAGCTGAACGCCGAACCGCTCCGTCGGTACGCCGCGTGTTCGGATTCCGCCGACGTGGTCGAGGTCCAGGGCGAGTACCTCGACCGGTGAAACCGGATCGCTTTGCCGGCCTCCGGGTCGGAGGTGCGGGTGTGGGACCTTCACACTAATGTGGATGCGGCACCTACGGTCACGTATGGACGCGCGCCGTCTCGAAACCGCCCTCGCCGAGGAGTTCGGCGGCAGCGCCGCCGAGCGGCGGGTCGTCGCCAGACAGGCCCGTGACCTGTCCGACTCCGGAAAGCCCAAGCGGGACCGCGGCCACGCGCTCACGGTTCCGGACGTGCTGCGACACCTCTCCGATGCACCCGAGGGGTCGAGCCTCGTCGAGCGGTGGAACTGGTGGCTCGGCGCGCTCGAGACCGCGTACGGCGGCTACGACCGGTTCACGGTACGGGTCGTCGCCGACGACGACGAGGTCGACGTCGACCAGTAATCCGACGTCGACCGGTGGTCCAACGTCAACCGGTGGCGATGGTCCCCGACCGGTTGCTCCCGGAGCCGTACTTTCAGTTTCACTGCGGGGTATTGGCTCGCTTATACCCGTGACCGGGACGGAGCGACGCATATGAGTTCGCGAACGCAACCCACGCGGTTCGCCGGGTCGACCCGCATCGACGTCACCGACTGCGCGGCGACGCGTATTCCCGATCGGGCCGCGGCCAACGCCGTCGGCGGCGCCGAGGTGTACCTCGAACGCCGCGGCGGCCGAACCTATCTCGTCACGGAATCGGCGTGACGTCGACCGACGGTCGGCGATCAGCGGTCGGCGGTCGACGACCGGTGACTGACGGTCGCCAGTGAGCACCCGGATCCAGTCGACCGGCGGTACGCACCCGGAGCGTGCCGATCCGGATCGACGCCCACTAGCATCGTGGCCCCGGAGATATCCTCGATGGACGTTCGGTTCCTCGGCGGCGCCCGCGAGGTCGGTCGGAGCGCGGTCCTGATCGACGACCGTCTGCTGATCGACCACGGGATGCTCGCCGGAACGCCCCCGCGGTTCCCGGTGAGCGACGTCGACCCCGACGCGGTCGTGGCGAGCCACGGCCACCTCGACCACGTGGGCGTGATCCCCGCGCTGGTGAGCGGCGACGCCCGCCCGCCGATCCACTGGACGCCGCCCACTCGGGAGCTGGCGCTCACGCTCGCGCGGGACACGCTCAAGCTCCACGGCGGCACGTTCCGGTGTCCGTTCACCGAACTCGACGTCGAGCGGGTCACCCAGGTCTCCCGGACCCACGGCTACCGCGAGCCCTTCAGTGCGGCCGGGTACGAGGTGACCTTCCACGATGCCGGCCACATTCCCGGGAGCGCGCACGTCCTCGTCGACGACGGCGAGACGCGGCTCCTTTACACGGGCGACTTCCACACCGACGACCAGCGCCTCGTGGCGGGCACGACGGCGCGCCCGGAAGCGGACGCCGTGATCTGTGAGAGCACGTACGCCGACGTCGAACACGACGATCGGGCCGACGTCGAGGAGCAGTTCGTGCGGAGCGTCGAGACGACGCTGTGGGAGGGCGGAACGGTCGTCGTTCCGGCGTTCGCGATCGGGCGGACACAGGAAATGATGTTGGTCTGCGAGGCGTACGACATCCCCTGTTACGTCGACGGGATGGGGAAGCAGGTCACCGAGATGCTGCGACGCCATCCCGAGTTCGTCCGCGACGAAGAGGCGCTTCGGCGTGCGAAGTCCCACGCACGGTTCGTCACCGGCCGCGACGGACAGCGCAAGCGCATCGCCGACCAGCCAGCGGCGATCATCACGACAAGCGGGATGCTCTCCGGCGGCCCCGCGATGACCTACATCCCCGAGATACGGTCGAATCCGGTGAACAAGATCACGATGACCGGCTACCAGGTCGAGGGAACGCCCGGACGGGACCTCGTGGAGACGGGCAGCGCCGAGATCGACGGACGCGTGATGCCCGTCAGCGCGCAGGTGGAGCAGTACGACTTCTCCGCACACGCCGACCGTCCGGGGCTCCGGGCGTTCCTCGAGCCGTACCTCGAGGCCGGATCGCGGCTGCTCGTGGTTCACGGGGACCGGTGTTCGGCGTTCGCGGAGTCGCTCCGGGCCGCGGGCGGAAACGCGAGCGCGCCCGAGGTCGGCGAGACGGTTACGGTCGGGTCCTGAAACGATCGTGGTCGGGTCCCGAGACGGACGCAGTCGAACGAGCGACCCCGATCCGCGCGCCGTCATCGACCGTCACAGTGTTTGCCAGCGTGCGAGAGTATTTTGGGTGCGGCGGTCCAGGTACCGGTATGACCGACGAGCCAGGCGCGGACCGCCGTTCCCCGGTCGGGGAGCCGGTCGTCCGGGCCGACCCCGAGATCACCGGCGACCGCGCCGCGGAGGCGATCGGCTTCGACCCCGACGATCCCGAGAGCGTCGCGGAGGCTGCCGCGGTCGTCAACCGGTTCGCCACCGGCGAGGTCGGCGGCGACGACCACGTGCTGATGCTGCGTGGGGCGGCCGCCTGTGCGGCGCTCGTTCGCGGCACCGGGTCCTACAAGCGCGCCGCCGAGCGCGCCGGCGACGGGGTGTCGGTCTCGTTCATCCGGAAGTGGGCCCGCGTCCACGACCTCCCGCAGGCGATCCGCCGCCACGTCGCGCGAGGGGAGATCCCGCCGACCGCGGCCAAGCACATCGCGCGCGTCGGGGGGTCGGACCGCTACCTCCTCGCGTGGGCCGTCCTCGACGGCGACCTCACCGTCCGCGACGTGCGGTCGATCGCGTCGGACGTCAACGACGGAACGCGGCTGGAGGCGGCGCTGGAGGACCGCGACGTCAGCCCGGGCCGGATCACGCTCGATCTCCCGGTCGACGCCTACGTCGAACTTCGACGTGACGCATCGATGCGAAACGAGGATCCCGGAACCATCGTCGGCGCGGCTCTCGATGCGTTCGAACCGGACGCGTGAGCGCGACTTCCGGCTTGGTCGTGTGACGTGACTACGGAAGGATGCCGGCAGCTGAGGGCCGAAGGATGCCGGCAGCTGAGGGCGAAGGAGGCTGGCCGCTGAGGACGGTGAATTCCGTCCGTGAGCGGCGGGGGGATTCGGGAGCGGACGGGCCGACTCGATGCGGTTTCCAAAGGTCTTTGGCCGTTGCGATCCTTACTTCGGTCGATGGATGACGCCGTGCGGGCTCGTGAGGCCGCACGCGAGGCGCTGGCTGACGTGGAGCCGACGCGCCTCCGTGCGGTCCTCGACGAGAGACTGGTCGACGCCGCCGTGACGCCGGGGGTCCTCGCGATCGTCACCGCGCGAGCGCTGTCGCCCGACCTCGCCGTCGATCACGTCGAGGAACGCGCCGCCGGCGTCCAGCTGATCTACGAGGGACTCCGTCTCACCCGCCACATCGCCCACGAGGAGCCCTGGCTCACCGCCGCCGAGGGGGCCGACATCGAGGCCGACCTCGACGTGCTGGCCGCCGACGTGCTCGTCTCGCGCGGCTTCTCGCTGCTCTCCCGGACCGAGGCCGCGGCCGCCGCCGTCGAGGTCGTGCGCGCGTTCGGCCGCGACCAGACGCTCCGGGAGCGCCCCGACGCCGACGAACTCGCCCTCGACCGGAACCTCGAGGAGGACGTCTTCGAATTGGCCGTCGTGGCGGGCACGACCGCCGTGGGCGGCGACCCGCCGACCGACCTGCTCGCGTACGCCCGCGAGCTGGCCGCCGACTACGACGGCGGGTTCCCGCCCGCGGGCCAGGCCCTCTCCGACGGAACCGCCGACCGGATCGCGACCCTCTCCGAGGAGCGCGTCTGACCGCGGCGATCGGCGCCGGCGGCGACGATCCGCGGTGAAACGAAGACCCGTGTGAGGGCGTCGCGGTGGCCGCCCGAATCGAAACGCCTAAAGACGAATCCGGTCAACCGACGTATGCGCATCGAGCGCCTGGGTAGCTTAGCGGTAAAGCGCGTCCTTGGTAAGGACGAGACCCCGGGTTCAAATCCCGGCCTAGGCTTAAGCCGTTTCCTTCAATTTCCCCTGTTAAAGGGGGCGTTACGTCCAATAATAGTATTCTCAACCCCCATAAAATGGGGTGTCGCGCGAGTCGCAACTCGGCTCCGCGCGTCAGCGATCGCGAAGGACGGTGGTCGCAGTGAGCGACGCGGGCGAGTTCTTCGACCAGCTCGAGGAAGCTGACGCAGTCACGACCGACGGGGCGGATTCCGTCCAGTCGGCAATCAAGCAATCGGAAGTCGATCGTGCTCGACCACGCCGGGAAACCAACTCCAGCCCCTCGTCTCGACGACCACGTCGCTCCCTCACTCCGGAATACGTTGCTCGCTGTCGGTTCTGCCGGTGTAAATTCACGGCGGCTTCGCTCGCGCGGTATCACGAAGGGCGCTGTGACGCCGAGCCGGTCTCACAGTGCCGCTACTGCGAGGCGGAGCACACTCCGGATGATGACCCGGAACGGCACCTCGACGCCTGTGAGGCATACCAGAGCATCCTGCAACAGGAACACGACCAGGGCGAGACGGACGACACAGTGGAGGAAGCGGAGGACGAGTCGTTTGCACGGCTGTTCATCGACCCACAGCCTCACGAATTCCACGCGTATCTCAAATGGGACTGTTCCTCCCTCGAAAACCCGTTACGGTCGTACTTCGGGCTTCGGTCGCTTCAGGGAGAACATAATTTCGAGGATCACGGGCGATTGCGAACGTCGATGGAGCTCGGCGACGACACGTGGGCCGTCGAATTCGGATTCAAGCCATCCGGGATTGCGCCCCGTGACAGGCCGGATTTCCAGCTGGACGAGGTGAGGGAGTACCTCATCTACGTGTATCCGGATGCATACTCGTCGTGGGCGGATGCGAAAGACGAGGCGCGTCAGCGGGCGTACTTCCGTATCTCTCCTCGGTGGCCCGATATGAGTTCCAAAGACGGGTTGAAATCGATGTCGAACCCGGACATCGAAGGATACGACGTCGAGATGGAAGGGTCCTACTGGGAGTTCAAGCAGTATCCGGAGGTCTTCCAACGGGCACTCGACACACTCGCTGACCGCCAGGGCTTTCGATTCAATAGCCCCACGTACATCCATCCGGAGGATTTCAACCCCCGAACCATCCATTCCTCATCAAATATCGTCGATGGGGAGTACTACGTGCGTGTCAAAATCGGAGAGACAGACGTGGTAATCGCCTACGATGGAACGCTTCATCGGATCTCGCTACTGCTGTCCGGTGACCGGCAAGGGTATGCGAAGACGGTCCGCGACGACCGGGAATGTCCGGGATACTACCATACGGCCACGATCGACGCTCGACGTGCGAGTGAACTCATCGGGTCACACGAACTCCCGAAGGAATTCAAGCACTACCATATGCGGAACCCCGACGCGGTCAAAGGAACCAAGCTTGAACACCCGAAGATCGGGGTCTCGTTCCAGAATTCGATCCACGACGGGACGCTGTACTGGGACGACCTGGACAAGCTGGAGACCGAGTTGGATGAAGCACTGCTGAACGTCCTGGAGTGGTCGGACATCCCGACGCGGCCGGACGACCACTACTTCGTCGAGGACGACTACTTCACCGTCACGGGGTCTCGACGCTGGCGGAAACTGCTACCGGAGCGTCTCCCCCGCATTGAGTCCAAGCAGGACGACCAGATCTTTGCGACCGCGAGCCAGATGAACGCGACCGATGCGGAGCTCGTCGATACACTGTTGACCGACGGTGGAACAACGTCGCCCGCGGATTTGGCGGACTCCATCGGCGTGCATCTCGATACGGTCTACCGGGCTCTCAAGCGTCTTAGGCCACTCGTCGACCACACCTACGGGGAAGTCCAACTCGGCTCGAAGTACATTGCGCAGGAACTGACAGGCTATATCGACCAGGTCTCCGAGAGCATCCAACGCGGGTGGGAGAACGCCCTCGATGGACTCACGCGAGCGGAATCGTTCGGAGACGATGCTGACCCGTGGAGCCGGTGGCTCGACCAATATGGCGGAACGATAACCGCGACGGAGGGTGCTGATCCGGACGAGCTCGAGGTCGGGTTCCAGCCGGAAAGCATCGAAGACGCACGCGAACTCCTCCGCCAGGGTGCAAGACGATGGGCGGAGGTGACCGGAAATCCGCTGCGTCAATTCGGATTCGAGTTTGCGCCGGTAGTCACGTGCGTCGACGGCACCTGTTACGCACCAAAGCGCTTCGCTGACGCGCTCGGAACCCCCAGCTAGCACGCCGACTCTTGAGAGGCATCACTATCCATCCGGCCGTTTATCGGCGTTTCTTGCCCCTTCTTTGGTCCGATTCGGAGTTCATCGGTGACCAATCGAACGTGAACACAGCCGCAACGGAGAAGGTTAGTTGCAATTTCGGCGGGGGGCACCGAATTCCCTCTTAGAGGTGTGGCTAAGGAGCCACGGAAAGAAACCACTGCCTCGCTTCGCTCGGCAGATTCCAGCAGAAACAGGGGTTGTCGGCGCGCCTGACTCGGCGCGCCTCGTTCATTCCCGAGCAACTATCAAGGACTCTCCCTAGAACAATGGCGCTTACGTGAAAACCGCGGTATACGAACCGCGGCTACACGGCCGGTACCTCACGCCCTCAACCGTTACGCGGAAGCGTAGCTGACCTTGCGGTTGCCGAGGGGGTAGGTGTCAGTCGCCAGTTCATCCCTGATGAACGAGCGGATCTCGTCAGCCGACTTGGAATGGACCTCCGACACACGATCGGGGGCTACGCTCGTCACGATCTCGAGGAGGCTGTCGCGGTCCTCAGGGAGTACCACCGGACTATCCAGCCCGGGGATATCGTGCCCGACGATATACCGGCCCTGCTCGCGTCGGAGCACGTCGTATTCCCACATCACCCTACACCTCTTGGTGACGTAGTTTTGGCTGTAGTCGGTCTCCTGCGAGATTTCGGCAGGACGAGCCGCGTAGTCGATGCTTTTCAGGAACGTAACGATCTCGTCGTCTGCGGGCTTCTTGTCGTATCCCATTTAAATTGTGAGTGTGCCAAGAAGTTCCCTCGGTGAAAGTTAAGCCTAAGATGGAGGGCCGATATGCTCCTCTTGAGGCAACCCCACCACAGGGATGAATCGGTCATCCCTGTTGGCACGTAAAGGGGTGACCTCGACTGACAACCGGGACACCTGTCTGCTTGGCTGGCGGTGGGTGTCCCGACGACGGTTCTCCGATTGTGTCGGCCGTTCATGAGTTTACTTCACACGAGTATGTGAGGCACTGGCGCATAAAAATGGTTTCGGGGGTGGAGCGAAAGTGGAATGTAACAGCAAAAACGCAGTACTGAAGCGGTTTTTATCTCGAAATACGGCGGTTGAGAAAGATCAAATTAGACCAGATCTCACCTATGAATGTTGGGATATCGATCGTCCTTAGATCTGTCAGAGTAGCAGATATTGACGATCAGTTAGTGTAATTAATGAGGGTGTCGTAGAACGGTTTCCTCATCTTGTTGAGCTACCCGTGAATCGGTAAGTACAGGGGAATAATGTAACGCGACGTCTAGCAATGGCTCCGCGGAGTGGTAGGAAACCCGTACAAGATACAGAGGTGGATTCGTCGTTAGATACGCGCTATTCTACTCGTTTTCCCCGCCGTCTTCCTCGTCGTCGTGTTCCGAATCCCACTCGCCTAGCCGAGTCTGCTGGGGCTGGAAGTCAGATTTGACGTCTTCGAACGCCCGCTCCTTCCACTTTACTTCGGTCTTATGCTCGAGATACTTGTCCTCGGCAGCTTGTTTCGCCGCTTTGATCGACTGTCCCTGAAACAGGATCCGGTAGTCCCGGGACGAGTTCAGGCGGTCAGGTTCGCTCGTAAGGAAGCCGACATCGCGGCCTGTCTCGAGAAGCGAGTCCACCCGTTGCTCAACCAGCTTGTCGCGGACATCTCCGGTGAACCCAACTTGCAGCTCATCGTCGAACGCGTCGTAGAACCCGCTCCGGCTGAACTCAAACGGATGTGGATCCTCCTCCTTTCGCTTCGTATTTATCAGCCGCTCAGCGAGCGCCTTGAGTTGCGTGAGCGGATGATCGCTGAACGTAAATTCGATAGGATTCTCCACCTTGCCAGCATCCATCGAGTCGTTTACCTCGCCGGCGAGACGCTGATCGCGGACATTGCCGTGTACTTGCACGATCTGCTGGTCACCCAGATCATACCCCCAGAAAGCGTAATTCGGCGGAATGTCTAAGTCGTTGTCAATTCGGTCGTAGTCCATTGACACGATCTGAGTCAGCTTCCCGCAGACGACGTATTGCTCGAAGACGATTTCGTCGACGCCGAGCTGGTCACGGAGCACTTCGCGATACTTGTCGGTGCCAACCACTTCCTCGATTTGCTCCAGCTTCTTTGCCCAGTCTCGACCAGCAGCACCTCCCGACTTGCACTCCACGATACAGACCTTCGCGGATCCATCGTCCTCCTTTGCGAGAATAACGTCTCCGTTTTTGACTTCCTCTTCCCCGACTTCCACCGAGTTTTGCTCTTCCAGCGGTTCCGTGAACGCGAACCGGTACCCGGTCTCATACCCGTCAGCTATCGGCTTGTGATGGAATGCCGACGCGATAGCAGTGACGATCTCAAGGTGTTCTTCCTCGCGCTCGTACGTCGTGTCAAGTTCGTCGTAGATCGCGTTCTCATCGAGTTCGTCGTAGGCGTCGTTGTACTGCTCATCGAACCTGTCCCGGTCTTCTTGGTGGAGCCGAGAACGGTAGTCCTCGATTCGATCGTCGATCCGGGACATTCTGCGTCAGGAGACCCGCGTCGGACGGGCGTTGGCGTCGATCTGATCGGAGATGAACTCAAAGAGGCGGATCGACTGGTCGATCCCCGTGTCTTCACGTGGGTAAATTCGAATCGCGTCCTCGTGCGTACGGAGAACTGTCTTCCCGTACGATCGCTCATCGATGAGTTCCGCCTTCAGGTGTGGGGAGGACCGTTCAACGAGTTGCTGTTGCTGGAGGCTTTCCCCGTCAAAGTTGACGTCCGGGGGTTCGGGTTCTTCGGAGAAGGAGATGTCCAGTTCACCGATGTTGAATTCCCACTCTTGAATCTCCTCTTCCAGCCGCTCAATGTCTGCTTGCGTCACTGCGGACTCAAGCTGGACAGCCCACGGGTGACTCTCTGGGATCGTTTGCCCGCTTGCAAACTTGTTCTTCGTCCGCTTGAAGCCAGAGGTATCGATCGCATCCTTCACTTCCTTTAGCCGCTCGATCGAATCCTGAATCACTGAGAGAACTTCCGGCAGACCGCCGTTCTTGATCGTAAACACGCCACGTGTCGTCACGCGGAACTTGAACTCGTTCGATTTCTGGAACTTCAGGTTCGTCGGGAGAACTCCGTACTCGTACTTGATCTCGTTGAACGTTTCCAGTCCATCCTTGCCATAGTACTGGAAAGTACGCTCAAAGCGTGGTCGGCGCTTCGCGGATATTTCCGAATGTTGGCTACGCGACGCGGTGAAATACGGCATAAGCACGTCCGAGTAGCGGTTCACGATCCGCTGTCGCAGGTTCTCCATCTGCGTCTTGGAGATCCACATCCGCCCGATCTTCCGTTCGCTCTTCAGGTAGGCGTCGATGGATTCCGGCATATCCTCGGTCTTTCGCCCTGTCGTGAACCAGATCGGAAACTCATCGCTTAGGAAGACGTAGTACGGAACGTCCAACGCTTTCGCGTTCAGCAGAAGGAGATTACCGTGGCGCTCTTCGATGTGGAAATGCGACTGCGTGGATTCGACTAGTTCTTCCGACGAGTCGAAGTCGCAGATGGAACCGATGACGCTCAGATCGCCGTCAATCTCGGAGAGGGTTGCCGTCTCCTTGATGTGCTCTGTGACCTCCTCAAGGGAGTAGAAATCCCTGTCGCCCGCGTTCAGGAAGTCAAAGTCGCTGTTGGGCATTAGAGGTCACTTCTTTCGCTTGAAACACTTTCAACGGAGGAAATATAAAACCACCCGGATTTTTGACTCTGTGAACTCTCCCCCTCAAACTGGGATACGAGCCTGAAGGATCAGTTCCGGCCATCTCTCCGGGAAGTCGCTCCACCGCCACCCCATCTTTTCGTGCTCAGTACGCATCCATCTTACACGACGGTACGAACATCATATGTAGTGGGTGGGAAGTTCGGATCGTAATCGTGTGATCTCTCAGCTATCAGCGTAGGCGACGTGGTCGCCGACCTCGCAGTCAGTCGTCCGCGACTGCCGCTTCCACGATTTCGATCTCCTCGTCGGTCAGGTCGTAGAGGTCGTAAACGATCTCGTCGATGAGTTGATCGGTCTTCTCGATCTTCGCGTCGAGTTCGTCAGCGCGCTTCTTCGTTTCGACGTACCGCTCCAGGTCGTCGGCGACGTCGTCGGGATCCGGCAGCGTGATCGCCTTCAGGCGGTCGACGAGCGAGTTCGTCTTCGTGGCGTTCTCGCGGAAGCCCGCAAAGCCGCCGGCCTCCTCGACGGCAACGGGAACGAATGCCTCGACGAGCGCGGCCTCGTTCTCGGAGATGTCCAGCAGCGTGAACGCCTCGTGAAACTCCGTCTCCGTGTAGCCGTATGTGTCGGTCTCGTGGGCATCCTCGTCCTCGGGCTTGTACCGTGCCGTCGCGGAGACCGTGACCGTCGTGCCGTCGCGCTCAGTACGCACATCGCCGACGCGGAGGTTCTCGTGCTTCTCGGCCGTCGCGTCGAGGATGCCCGACGCGGTTGGCTGGAAGAGACCGATGTCGGGGAGATCCGGACCGTCTTCGTAGTTACCGAGATACTGTTTTAAATCGAGTGAGAGTTTTTGACGTGATTCTCGATAATCAAACATATTCTTGACTTTATTGACCATCTCTTGAGATATCTTGTCTATTGGAACACCAATTGGTTCGATGTAATCTTTGGTATACCGATAATATCCGCCTCGAAGAACGTTGCTTGTTCGCGTAATGTAATACCAAACTAATGTAGAGTTAAGTATCCCAACTACGAAGTTCGGAGGTATGTCTTCGGGGAGATCTGGGCTATAAACCATATTTGAGTAGTATAGATCTCCCTCCGAATCGTATGTGACTTCTCCCTGCTTGACGATCTGTCCAAGTACAATTTTTTCACGCTCAAACCGACGGGGATTCCGTGGACACCAATGCGCATACCATGATTCAAAGATTTGATTTTCGCTCCCTCGCTCTGCCAGAGCTGACTGGTTGGTTTTTAGATACTCATATGTTTGCGGATACTGCTTTTTTAATTCACTTTCTGATATTAGCTGTCCAGATGGGTCATATGGATAAATTAGCCGAGAAGACGTTTTCGGCGGCATATAACGGGAAACGTCTTTGCCGTCCACATATCGATGAGTTAGGTCTTTTTCAATTTCAACCTCATCTTTCAAGGCTTTCGAATATCCAGTAACTGTATCTCGATTCACCCGACAATTTTCTAGTACGAATACATCATTTGCACTTGTCTGAATTCCGACGAAAATACTGTTTGTAACGTCCTCAAATGATTCTCCTGTCCCTTCGATTTTGGATAGTATTTGTTGTTCATCTCCTCCAACAAGGGTCCACTTGTCATCACCGGTTCCAAGTGTAGAATCTATATACGGTTGATTAATTGTGGATTCCAGCTCACCGCTAACTTGTTTATATTGAACTTCTTGGGAGTTATGTCCATCTCTCATAAATAAGAGGCAGGTGTAGATTGTCGCAGAATTAAAAACCTGATTTTGGCCAAAGTCGACGATTGCTTCAACTTCTTTTGAGTTATTCAAGAATCTCCGAAGAGACTTGCCTGCTCGTGATTCGAAGAATTTGTTCGGTATAATCAGACCGACTCTGTTTTGAGTGAGTTCATATCCCCTTTCAGTAAACAACCCATAAAGATCGTATCTTTCTTTTGCCACATCGTACATCTGTTCGAAATATCTTTTGTCAGATCCACCGATGTTTTGAATCTTCACATACGGCGGATTTCCGATCACCGCGTCAAACCCTGCAGCTTCCAGCCGCTCACCGTCTTCTCCGTAGAATGCGACCGGGAACTCCAACTCCCAGTGGAAGAACTGCTCATCGCCCGCCATCGCCTGCGCACTTTTGAACCATCCCTGTTCCTCGATCTGTCCCCAAGCACTCTGCTGGAGGGCACGCGCCATCCGTTCGTAGGCGTCGTCCGGCACGTCGAGGCCGAACTGATCGGCCGTGTGGACGTTCGCCATCGCAAGGAGATGCTGGTATAAGGGGTCGTCGCGGACCTCGTCGTAGACGTCTTCCATCTCCTTGGCGTCTTCGAGCGTCTCGTTGTCGATCGACAGCAGATCCTGAAACTGCTCCATCACGTGGGCGATCGCCTCCTGGCGAGCGTGGTCGAAGAACTGCGAGAACGTGATCTGTCCGCCCGCGTCCGCCGCCTCTGCCTCCGTCTCCTCCTCGTCGCCGTTCGCGAGCACGTCCTCGATGTCGCTGCCGACCAGCGAGTTCCCCGTTTTCAAGTGGTGGTCGAGGAACGCCAGCGGCTGCTCGGCGGCGAGTGTTCGCAGCCACAGCGACACCTTCGCCAGCTCCACGGCGAGCGGGTTGAGATCGACGCCGTAGATACAGCGCTGGGCGACCTTTCGGCGTGCCCAGTTGATGTCGTGGTCCTCGTCGATCGTCTCGACGCCCTGCTGTTCCGCCTGCCGCTCCTGGGCGTCGATGATCTCGCGAGCGAGGTAGTCGACTGCGCTCGTGAGGAAGTGCCCGCTCCCCATCGCCGGGTCAAGAATTTTTAACTCGAATATGCGCTCCGCGAACTCCTCGGCGAACCCACCCTCGCTGTATGAGTCGTACCCAACCAGATCCTCGCGGATGTCCTCAACCAGCGGCCCGAGCGTCTCGTCGACGATGTACTCGACGACGTACTCTGGCGTGTAGTAGGAGCCGGTCGCCTTGCGCTCCCCGCTGCCGGTCGTGAGGTACACCTCGCCCGCCTCGACCACGACGTCGGCGGTCTCCGCGTCCTCGTCGCCCTCAATAGCTACGTACTCGCCGTCGTCCAGCGTGAGCGGTTGGTCGGCGACGTGCAGCTGGTACTCGAGAAGGCCCTCATAGATGCTTCCGAGATGACGCACGTCGAGCGATGAGTAGTCGACGAAGATCTTCCCGCCGCCGTTGCCGTTCGTGCTTCGCGTTAACAGGTCGATGACCCGCGCGAGGTGGGCGTCACCCACCGCGTGCTCAGCCAGGAACTGCGCCTCGGGGTCGTCGTCCTCGTCCGGGTCGGTCCGGAACAACCCGCCGTTGTACGCCGGAATGTAGAGGTCCTCCTCGGGGATCCCCCGCGATTTGCTCCCCTGGTCGATCAGTTCGAACAGCTCCTCGAGCCGCGAGTTCAAGTTGTCCTGCCAATCCCGGTACTGCGGGTCGTCGCCGTCGAGATCGTCGGCGACCTCCTGCTTGAGCGAGTTCAGGCTGTAGGACTCCTCGTAGATCTCGTTGTCCGTGTCCAGCAGGTCGCGACCCTCGGCCTCCGCGTAGAGCACGAAGATGAGCCGATAGAGGTAGATGAGCGAGGCGTCGTGAACGAGGTCGAGGTCGTCCTCGTCGAGGTCGTTGTCGGGATACTGGAGGTATCCTTCCGAGAGCACCTTGATCGCCTCGTAGATGTTGTCCTGGAGGTCCTCCCCGAGGTCCTGCGCGAAGACGTTCGACTCGTCGTAGACGTCGTCGAGGAAGCAGTCGCCGCCCGCGTCCTCGAGAAACGCCTGCTGTCGGAAAAAGAGGTAGAAGTATTTGAAGGCCGCAAGGTCGCCGTTCTCAAGCACCTCCGGTAGGTCGATTTCATAGTAGGAGTCGAGCCGGTGGCTCGTCGGTCCGTAGTAGAGCCGCCACTTCTTCCCGTCCGTCAGGACGGCCCACTGTGCCGGCGTCTCCTGGAGGTAGACGTGGATCTGGTAGCTCGGGTTCTCGAAGTCCCGCTCGTGCTCAGCGCTCCCGCGCGTGTCCAGCGGGCGTCCCCAGCGCTTGGCGTCGGCGACGGCGACCGCATTCTCGTAGAAGTCCCCGCCCGCCTCCCGGCGCTCGAAGGCGTCACGCGCGGCGTCCTCGCTCTCGAAGAAGCCGTAGTCGGGTCGGCGCTGCGTCCGGCTGGTGCTCTCCTCGACCTCGAAGGGGATCCCCAGCTTCCGGAACATCGGTCGGATGAACTTCTCCTCGAGCTGGGACTCGTTCCGCTTCGGAGCCGTGCTCTTTTCGCGCTCGTAGAGGTCGCTGATCTCGTCGTACGCGCTTTGCAGTTCGTCATCGTCGATCTCGTCCCACGCCTCCGTCTCTGGGAGGTGCTCGTCGAGGTAGTGGTTCGAGAACAGGTCGCGGTTCGTTCGGTAGGTGAGTGATTGCTGCATACGTTAGGCGGAGGGTCTGATGGCGGAGTCGTCCGACTTGCTACTGTTGGTGTCGCGGGGGGCGAGGACGGTCACGTCGTCGACGTCGACCTCGGCCGCGTTCCCACCGTCGAGGCCGAAGTCGCCGGGTTCGGGACCGGAACCGATGCTTCGTCCGGTGTGCCCGGGAGGGTGCCCGACTCGGTTACGGAATGTCACGTATGCACCGCATAAGTCAGGGTGGCCGTATAGTGTTTTCTTCGACCACAAACCGGGCCGCGTCTGGGGATGACGAGCCCCGTCTCCGTCGCCGAGACGTCGGGCGTGCTAGGCGTTCCGATCGATCCAGTCGCAAAAGGCGTCGAAGTCTTGGGCACCCGCTTCATCGGCGATCTCGCGGAGCGTCCCGATTCGGAGTTCGTCGTGGAGCGGGACGGTTGCCCACCGACGATCGTCCTCGTTCGTTGGGTGTTCATAGTGCAGTTGGGCGTGGTCTCCGATGGTTCGTTGCCATTCGAAGTTGCCGGCGTTGACAAGCACCTTGACGACCTCGTGCCCCGAAAAGGTCCGCCTTCCCATTTATTTGAGCACGTCCGGGGGTTCTTCATCACCCGTCGTGTTGTCCGCCGGGTCGATCCCCAACTCCTCGAGTTCCGCATCCGTGGGTTCCCGACCAATCTCTCCCCGGTAGAGTGCGACCGCTTCATCGAGGTTCTCGAGCGCAGCGTCACGGGACTTCCCTTGAGTCGTCACACCCGTCTCGACGTCCTTGGCGATCCACCAGTTATCCTCCCGCCAGAGGCGGATCTCATCCTCGTGAGGGGCCCCGTCCCGTGTTGAGGTTGCCATTACGCTACATTCGTGCTGAAAGGCGAATAAACATTGGGGGCACACCCGTGGCTGGTCACGGACGTCTGTAGCCGCGTATTCGCATTTCATCCGTGGTGGGGTACAGTTGGTCCAATCCCTCGGGGCCGTCGTATAACCACTACCAAGCGAGGCAAAATAGGTCGGGACTGCCGGGCTGTTCGGCTTGTACCGGCCCTCATTACGGCGGTGTCTCAGTCGGACTGACTGATGGCCTTCCTCCGGATACCCCGACCAACCTGGCCAGTTCGGGACGTTGGAGAGGCACGACTTCAAGCCAAATCCGTCCGTTTTGCTCGGTGAAAAAGCGGTTTAAACGACGAATAGAGGTTGGTGGTCGACTCGTTCAGTTGTTACTCACCGGTGCCCGTCAGTTCTCGGCCAATATCCGACCAATCCATCCCGATGAGCCGGGAAAGATCGTTCCGAGTCCCCGACCATTCTATTCGTGTTTCCAAACCGAACTCCGACGTTCTGACCGAGCGAGATTCGATTTCTACGGGGAGAATCAAGTGTTACTTCTGCCGGGACACTCCCTCACCGTCGATCGCTTGTTCTCCCCCGGCTAATTCCCTCGCCACAATTGGCCGGCCCCCGATCTATTAGGCTAATCTCGGCACCACGTTAGTAGAGCCACCGGTGGCTACTGATCTCTTCGGGAGACATCGCCCCGTCGTGGAACAACCGGAACTGGATGGTGCGCTCGATAGCGACGAATGCCGGCTCGTCACGACCATATAGTACCCCTACTCGAGGAGATTCGCCCGACCCCTAATAGCCGGCACGCACGGCGAAGTTGGACCAATTCGGCGTCGTCGACATTCAACTCCTCCTCGATCGTTCCGAAGCTGTCCTCGAAGATCCGCTCGGCCACCACCAATCGGTTCCGGATGTCGTCATTCATCGGTGTACACCTTGGTCCGGAGATCGGAGAGTTGGTCGGAGCCGACCAACGTGACCCCGATGTCGAATTGGGGGCGAAGCTGGTCGCCAATTCCGTGACACCGTCCGTCGATTCGCCGAGCGATTTGAACGTGTATCGATCCCCCTCGAACCGTTGGTCCTCGAGATCGCTGACGACCGAGTGGACGGTCCGCCGGGCTTCTGTTTTATCGTCGTCGACGATCACCAACAGATCAATGTCGCTGATCCTGTCCACCTCCCCCGAGCGACGCTGCCAAACAGGACGACCCCGACCAATTTGTCCACCTCGCACTACGGGGCCGAGAGAATCCAACACTTGGATAGACAGAAGGTGCGAGTCTTTCTATGACACGCTCGTAGGGTCTATAAAATGAGCTTGCGAACGCGGGTGCCCTTGGTTCCTGACTAAACCCAAAAGCGCAATGGTGGAACTGGCAGGGCGCAGTTAACGTGGCTACAGTTGCTATAGCTATTGACTTCTACTCGTCCGAACTGGAACTGCTATCTGAGGGAGCGCTGCCGTCGTCGTTGAATGCACCCTTGAACGTTTCTTCGCCGCTGGATTCAAACCCGGAGTCGGACGCGACATCGGCGGCCGAATCTCCCGAATCTGCATCATCACTCATAGGACAAATGCTAATACAGTACCACCCACTATAAACACAACGCCGATTATAGACAACCGCTTTGCCCAATTAATCGTTTTACCATTAATTTCGGTTTTCTTGTTGACTTGGGTAATCCATAATTCATAGTCTTGCAATGTTTTATAGAGATAAGCAATTTCAGAGGGATCAGTCGAACGCAAACTCTCGAACGCGTCAGTACTTTGGCCGATAGTCACTTTCGCCGCTTCCTGACCTTCAGCTGCTAAAAAAACGGAAATTGCCATACTTACTAAACCAACGCCCACGAGCAACATTGAATATACTGAGAAAGTGAGACCATCCAGCGCGTTTGCGACGGCTGCGACATATACTGTGGCGATGAGTCCGTTTAATTGGACGATACGCCATGCTTTCTCGTTTACGTCGTTGAATGCTTCCAACTGTTGATCAAGGGTTCGACGAGCCTCATCTAGTGCGTGCCGATATGTTTCGATATCGTATTCCAAGCCCTCATCTTCCTCGGCATTGGTTGCTTCTGCTTGGTCTTCTGTGGATGTACTACCGTCCACGCTTAGGATAGGTCATTGGCCGATTAAATAAGTCTTTGTCAACTATTCACGAATTACTAGATCATAGCGTATCATAGAATCATTCACAACCGATTTACTGCGGTGCAACCGGTAGAAAAAACCGATCTATCAAGCAACTAATTTAGGTGTGTCAGTCGTTATGTGGAAATAGTAGAAGACAATTTTGTGACAGTCACCGCGAACAATTCTCCGCATTCGCACTCGATTCGCTGCTCCCGAGTATCTAATTTGAGCCATTTGCCACATTCACAAGCTTCAGCGAGCAGCTGTTTCGTGTGAAGACATATCTGAAGAATAGGATTTCAACAGAGCCTCGAACCAAATACGGTCTGCATCATCATCGATATTGTAGGAGCACACCACCCGTGACAGTGACTCAAACCTGCGTTTGTGCGTCCTGAAGACGTTTATCGATGGCGTCGGGATAGCATCACAACTGATGACGGTGACACGTCGCCGCCTCCTCAAGACTCTCGGTACGACCGGCGCGATGCTCGTGTCGGCCGGATGTCTCGATAGCAGTGTTGGTGCTACGAATGACAGCAGATCGTCTACAGATACTCGGACAGCAACACCGTCCACCGACCGTAACCATCGCGTCCCGATGGGGCGGACAGTGACGATTGGAGATAGGCGTATGACAGTGGAAAACCCACGCATCAGGAAAGCGGTGGTTACCACCGGAATGGCCCACACGCGGGTCGTGGCTCACGCAGGCCAATTCGTCGTCGTGGACGTGCTAATCAACGGAGCCCAACCCAACGTGCGGGCGGTCGATCTCGATTTCTGGTCGTCAGTAGACGAGCACATCCTCTCCGACAGCGATCCGCTGTCGTCCCTCATCGGAGAGTCAGCAGCGTGTGCATTCGCCTTCCCCGCACAGCGACACGATCGGGCGGCAATCGTTCACAAAGCCGACGGGGAAGAGTCGGGAGCAGGAGTCTACTGGGACCTTCCCACTCACATTCGAGAGCGCCTCGCTTTCGAACCAAAATTCACCGTTTCGGGCTTCCGTGTTCCGAAGCACAACGGGCAACGTGTCCTAGAGCTGACCGTAGCCAACGAGGGTGAGCGCGATGGGACGTTCAGAGCACGGGTGTCGCTGAAAGGATTCAGCGGTGGGAGTATCGTGGGATTTCCCGTTCCCGCTGGAGAGTCACGGACGTATACCGGCAGCCCCGGTGATATTCTTCTCTACCTGGAGAATCAGGGCGAGGGCACGCTCACGGTTCAGTATCCCGCCGACGGGGGTCTGACGAGCATTGAACGGACTGTCCAGCCTTCCCGGACAACGACTGGGTCAAACACCTGAACGTTCAGTTCGCACGCTCTCTCTAACGGCTTATTCACTGAATCGCCGGTGAAATCAAACACCGGTAATGAGATAGAAGCTCTCCGGGGCCACTATGTCCGCATCGCTTCTCCGATACGTGCCTCGGTCGGCTCTGCAAGGTAGGGCTCGATGGCGGAGTAGTCGGACCATCCCCCGATGCTCATCATCGTCCGGACATCGACCTGACGCTCAACGAGATGGTAGGTCGCCCAGGACCGGCGGAGATCGTGCGACGAAACTGCCTGCCAGCGTGGATCGTCAGTTTGCTCTGCGACCGCGTGAGCGGCTTCCTTGACCCATCGACGGACGGAGGGGGTGCTGGCGTCGACCCACTGGTCGGAGAGGCTGAGCCCCCGTTCACGGCTGTATTTGTGAACGTCGTCGGTGACATCGTCGGGCATCCACGCGTCGCGTGTCTTCTTTGACCCGCCCTTCGTATTCTTTCCCTGGACCTCGAAGAGCCAGACCTCACCATCATCGGAGTACCGCAGGTGGCTATCGCCCGGGTAGCTCACTTCCGACGCACGGAGCCCGCATCGACCCATCAACTGGATCGCTACCTCACGCTCCCAGCCGTCCTCTCCGGCAGTTCGCTCCAGCCAGTCCAGTTCATCGGGAGAAAGCCAACACTTCGTCACGTCATCGCTGTCGTCGACGCGAACCATAATCGGGTATATTAGTATATCCGATTATATCTTTGGTTTCCTTGGACCAACTTTGCCCAGATATACCGTCCAATTGCCAGTACGTAATCGGGTTATATAATAACTCGATTAAACGGACTACCGAGCTATTCCTGCTTGCTGCATCTTCCGATTGCTGCGAACCGAACACAAGCCACTACCCAAGATCGAACTGCTATTGTTCTCTGAACCAATAGACCTATTGTATTGGCCTGTGTACCAATAGAGGAGGATGGCCTCACTGACCGACGATGACCTGGATGGCGTGAGCGAGGGGAGGAAGTATCCCGACGGGACCGTTGTCCGCGTGTTCTGTATGCGGACGGACCGTGACGCGTACCCGTCCGGGTGGGCCTACAAGCTCCACTACGGTGCAACGGAGCCCGACCCGCCCCGCACACTCGCTGATGGGACGATTCGTCGGTACGACAACTCACACGAGGATACCAAAGGACACGAACTGCACGTCGCACCGGACCCTGACCCGGACATAATCGTGTTTCCCGGGATGGTCGAACTCTGGGAACGGTTCTGGAGCGAGATTCCGAAATTCGAGTTCGAGGTCAAGTGAAGCCATCACACCACGGTGATACTATGAACGATACCACGCCGCCGCTGCACCCGATGGAGCGCGAACGGCTTCGGGCCGAATCAACCCTCGTCGTGACTGTCAAGACGTCCAATGAGTTCCACGAGGACGTTACCGATGGCATCGAGGCGCTCGAACGGGGGGACGCGGCGGATTCCACGCCGACGCTCTCGTTTACCAGTTACGACGACCTGCTAGAGACGCTGACGCCGCGCGTCCTCGAGCTCATCGAAGCTATCCGCCGAGAAGAGCCAGCCAGCATCAACGAGACCGCACGGGTCGTCGACCGGGACGTGAAGAACGTCCACGAGGAGCTCAGCCGACTCGCCCAGCTGGGCATCATTTTCTTCGAGGAAGACGGCCAGCGCAAGCGTCCAGTCGTCTGGTTCGACGAACTCGTCATCAACCTCCCGTTCGATCCAGAGGCTGGTGACGCCGCAGCTGCAGCACCGTAAGATCTGACGAGTTAACACCGTCTCAGTAGTTGATGGTTGGAGGATCGAATCATTCCTTATTTCGGGTTTGTGGCTCTGTAGAAATCCTATTTTCTCGACACCTATCTTGCCAGAATAGCTGTTATGCAGGTGTGGGACTGATGGTTAGAGAAATTACCAGTTTCGATGGATAATTATGCGAGCGTACTGCAGACACAGCGCATAGTCAGCAAAGTTCGACTTCCTCATTCGTATGACACACGGCCGTGCACCAAGAGACTAAGAGTCAACGGTGGAATTAATTATCTCAGCCAAAGTCGTCCAGTATTCTTCCTGGTCTTCAATTTGATCAGGGAGATTGAGATGAAGGTAACTCCAATGGAATGAGGGTATGACATTGTACGAACTCACGTGATGAACTTCCAAAACATCATCTTTCATTCGGCTAAATGAACTAGCACTATCAAATACTTCAAACAGAGATTCGGTCGCTTCCTCTCCAAAAGTAACGACTATTTCTGGACTAACAGTTCGTAACTCGTCTTTCAGATATTGTTCACAGTGAAGTTTCGCCTTGCGATTTTTCCATTTTTTTCGACGCCCCTCAATATCGGCACATTTCTTTATATTTGTAAAGTAGATGCCTAACTTTCGTTCATCAGAGAAATCAGCAGAGATGTCCTTAAAAAATGAATCGGAGAATCGATTCCCTTCTTTTATCCATTCAGGAATCGGATTGTTTCTGACTTTACTTTCGAATTGCCCGTCTCTTTCCTTTTGAGATTTAGGAGAGTTCTGAGTTTTGCGATCTTCATTCGGTGTTTCAGCTACAAAAGCAATCTCCGCATCAAGCACACCCTCTCCAAACTTTGGGTAGAAACGGCATTGACTATCTCGGTTTGGACATTCAAAACAGGGACCAGCTCCAGTATTCCAATTATTCCACGTTTCCTCAAAGAAGGCCGGGATATTGTCTAAGGACATAATATCACGACTATCTATCAACGGGGTTATTCCTTTTGATGAATCCGAACTCTGCTCAGAGAAAAGGATATGCCAACTGCAACCTCTGTATCGGTCACGGCGCTTCTGACGAAAATCAGGGATGTTACGACCTGGTTCGCTCCACCATCGATCTATACCCACACTGTTCAGAGTGTCTTATCGATATTATGAGTGAGACAGCCGACAACGAGTTCACGGAGCTGCTTCCACCAGTGTCGTGAGCGCACGAATACCCGCTTGCTCAACGAACCGGAGCAACCGCGATTTCGGGAGAGGTTCCATCCAGTCAGACTACCGGACGTACCTGTACCTCCCTGAGGATTTCAACAGAGTCGGTTTTGTTGAAATTCTTTGAAATTTTGACTGGTTGCGAACAACACAGGGATCTACGTATCGATCGGTCGAATGATCTCACTCAATATCTGCCAAAAACACCGTGCTAGATACAGAAGAGATAGTCAGATGCAGTTTTCGTCCAGATAAGAGAATCTATTCAGACCATAACAATATGTATTTTGAGTATGCATTATCGGTATGGGGTTATCGGCGTTCCTAAAGAAAGTCTTCGACCAGTTTCTCTCGAAGAATTCGTCTGGTTCCGTACAAGAATCTTCAGAATATGAGCAAAGCGGGCATCATAAGGATATAAGACTAGTCCGGGTGATTGATAGAACAGCTCATATCTCTCCAGTAGATCGTGAGAGAGAGATTGATTACGTGATTAACAACCCGACCGATAAGGAGTTTAATTTCGTGTTCTTGCCGCTTCGAGAATTCAAACGTAATTTACAGCTATTTGACGAGGAAGGAACTAAATTAAACTTCTATGAGAATAGAAGGGTAGAGGGTATGATTGATCAGTTAAAACAGAAGGATCCAGCTGGATGGGGGGAATTTCAGGAAAAGTTTAAAGAGTACGACTATAAAGTATTAGTGCAGTTACCTCGGGAGAGACCTCTTAAACCAGGTGATTATAGAACTATAAAAACAACATTCGATCAGTCAGAAACCGTTTCCTTTCATAGTATCTCGGATCCAAAATGGTATCTGGGATGGATATCTAGATGGGAAAAGAAATTTTTTCGAATACCCACATTCCGAGCCAACGTAGAGCAATTTCCCACCAATCATCATGATGAGTATATAGTCATTAAGGGGCCGCCTGGCTACGGTACCAAAGGTTCGACAAGACGGGAAGACGGGGAACCAGCTAGGGACCTGTATGAAAATGGGCTAGATGATGATACTCGGGTAATCTCCTGTCGATTACCACCAGCTAAGAACCGCAGATATGAATGGGATCTAGACTATGATTTGATTCCGAATCATAGCGGCCTTATGTCTGTTTTAGTGATTTACCTTCTGTTATCTATTGTCGCAGCTGTTTCTTCAATCATACTATGGGGTATGTTTTCTATATCTGATCCTCAAGGGTTAATTCAAGCTACTTCGGGAGGATTCATTACAGCTACACTTGGACTGATTTTTGCACTGAGTGCTGAGTGGACTAACAGATACAAAATTCTCTGTGTTATCCCGCTGCTTCTCCATGGAGGAGCATGGGTGCTATGGCAGTTTACGTAGAGCCCTAGATCCACTTTTGCCTTCCACACAAACTACTAATGTAGGTGTATCTAAATAGCATATAAGAAAGGGCTATGGACGACGACAAAAATCTTCAAAAGGCGGCTGAGGAACAGTTGTTTCAGGTGGCAGTACGGGGTAGTGGTACGGTCACGTGGTCCGGGAAGGAAGATCAGAGTGACGAGAATTAATCGGTGTAGCACCTGAGCTGGTCGACAGACGGTTCCGAAAATCGAGAACTAGTTGTCGCGGTTTTATTCTACAATGAGAGTAGCAAGCACGAGAGGTAGAACTCGGAGAGGATGAAACCGATTCTTGCCTGGATGATGGGTTGGTGGCGTCAGCGTTTGTACACCGTCTGACTCGCTACGTGATACTTCGATTTCTTCTGCATCAGGAGGATATGTCCACCGGAGGAGTGGGGAGGGATCGTTCATCTGCTCCGTTAGATACGTGATAACGAAATCCGCGGTTTCGTACCATCGAACCTCGAGAGTGCCAGATGCTGTCGATGAATCCTGGTCATCAACAGTTGCACGTACCAGACGCGGGTGGGTTCTGCGCGGCTCGAGGCTAACGTCCTCGACTGCCTCACGCTGACTCAGAAAACGATGAATCACCCGCAAGGACTCCCTATCCGGGCCGGTGTCCCATCGCTCGATCGTTGGGACAGTGTTTGGGGAAGTCATTGCGACTCAGGTGACGCACCGTCATCGGAATCGGTCGCAACGAACGCCGATATCAGACGGCTATCGTTTTGCTGGAGTTGACGTGCTGCCTCGTAGAGGCGAATATCCCGTTGTATGCTGTTCCACGTCCCGATCTCTTGCATCAACTCGTGGACCGGCCGGTCACTGTTTGGTTCGTATATCGAGGCAGTGTCCGGTCCTTCAACGCCGAACTCTTCCTTGAGCTCGGCTTCTTTCGCTTCCAGTTCACGAACTCGCTCAGCAAGATCCTGGGTTGAATGTTTTTCCGCAATCTGGGTTACCTCCCGCCATTCCAGGTACGTGTCGTTCCGGCGAAACATAAGGGAACGGCCGGGGTTTTGGAATTCGACGATGCCCATTTGCTTCAGACGCTTCAAATGCTTCTTTGCCGTATTAGGGGAGCATCTGGCGAGGTCAGCGATATCATCGTGTCTCGTGAATTCAGAGATCCCGAGAATCACTTCATAAATTCGTCCAAACGCGTCGTTTTCCGCGTCCCATGAATCGCGGATGTTGGTGACGACGTCTTCCGAAGGTTCCATACGAACCGCTGTCCATCTGACGCAAATTATTTTTCGATCACGAAACTATCTGTTCTCACTAATCTATTTTTACCCAAGGCCCTTCGTACCGAGTGTGAAGCACACATCGGCTCTTGAAGGAAACCCACGATTGCTGGCCCCCGAATTAACGGCCGGCATTGTGGCCCCTCACGAAGTCGATAACCAACTGATGCCGTAACCAGCACGACGAACCCAACAATATGTCCATAGAAGCGACCAGCATCTGCTCTAGCCCACGAACCGCGCGCAAATCGGCAGCCCGGACGGAGGAGAGCAATGAGTAGCCAGGAAGTCGTTTCCGAATTGAACCGCTACGCGGACCGGAACACCGAGTTCCTGTCCCGGGTTCTCGCATACGGCGACACGGAGGCGCGAGCGTATGCGCTGGCCCTCCTCTCGAACGGTGCTACGGCCGAGGACATCGACAAGATACAGGCAGAACTCGACCGAATACGACGCGATCTCAAGTAGTGGTACTACTCCTCCGAGAGGGACTCGGCAAACGCCTGTGCGTCTTCGAGAATATCGGGATTGTCGTCGACGATTTCGGAGAAGTTTCTCGCTCGCTGGATGTCCTCGAGGAACTCCGGGTTTTCCTGTGCGAGACGGAAGACCTGGTCCCGGACCTCACTTTGATCCTCCTCGATCGATTCGATTGCGCCGTACTCGAGGGGTTGATTACACCAGACGCACGTTTCCCGATGGCGCGGCGTGTCCTTCTGACATCGCGGACATTCGACCGGACCCAATGGCTCGGATTCGTCCTCCTCAACCTCGAGTCCGTGCATTTTCGCGTACTCGTTGTCGGCGTCACCGCCGAACCGTGCAACGTAGTGGGCCGTCGCATCGCTGCCCCGCTTTCGTCCTTGGCGATCCTCGATAAACGCCTGGTTCATACCTTGACGAGCCAGATACGTTGCGTTGGACTTACGGAAGTTGGTCGGTGTGACCGGCTTCTTGACGTCAGCGCGTTCGGCTGCGTCGGAGAAGCAGTTGTTGAACTGTCGGTAGCTAAGTTCCTCAGCTTCAGTCAGTTTCGACCAGAGTGGCGACTTCGGATCGTCCGAGTCAGGATGGTCGTTCAGCCACCGCTGGAGGTACGGCACGCTCGGAACCAGTGTGACCGATCGTTGCCCGGTCTTCCCGTCGACGTGAATACTGAGACCGTGCTCGTGGTCGCTTACGTTTCCGATAGTGAGGTTTCGAAGTTCACCGCTTCGAGCCCCAGAGTCAAACGCGACGGCGATGAGGGCTGCGTCACGAGAGTTTCTGGTCTCCTCGATCATCGGGAGAATATCGTCCTCCCAACGGAGCATATCGCCGGGATCGGGGACCGGGTCGTGGCTGTTAGACATTCCCGATGGAATCCACTCAACGCTCGTCGGAAGATCGTCTCCCTCAGTCACTCGCCGGGCAAGAACCCTGATAGCAGTCCGATAATCGTGGTTTGTGTATTCGTTGTCGTAATTACGGTTGATCCACCGAACGAGATCCTCGGCCGCGTCGCGGTCCTCGAGGGCACTCGCAATGCCGCCGACGTTCTCGGCCAGAATGGTACAGTGACGAAGCAACTTGTTGTGACGGTGGTCAGTATATTCCGATTTGAGGAGATCAATCTTGTCGGAAAATCTTATGAGAATCTCCTTATCTCTCTGATCTATTTCATTAGATGTCTCGATTCTTTCGCGCAGAGTTTCGATTTGTTTCCTAACGTCTGCCATTTATCGAACACCGGTGTTTTATTAGGGAAGACATTGAACCTTTTGTTTATGTCCCGGCCTAGGCTCTTTCCTCCGTACACTCCTTGTGCGCACACGTTTCCGGCGATACTCGTCTGAACGAAACCCGTTCAAGATCGGCTCCTATCGCTAGGAAAGCATCCTGAACGGTGGGCACTGCCGAATCGGTCGTCATCGATCGACCCATCAGTCGTGCGGGTGGAACCGCTCCATCGCGCGTCTGACCGCGTCCGTGTCGCCGATGAAGGTGACGTGGTCGCCGTACTCCAGGACGGTGTCCGCCGACGGGACGTGGTTCTCGCCGTCGCGGCTGACGACGGCAACGAAGGTGCCGTCGGGAATCTGCGCGTTGAGGTCGCGGATCGTCTTCCCGGCGAGGTTCTCCGCGGTCACCTCCACCTCCTGGACGTCGTGGCTATCGCCCAGCTCGTTCATCCAGTGGGTGATCGCCGGCCGTTCGATCCGGTCGTCGATGGCCACCGCCGTCGCCGTCGGCGAGTCGACCCCCTTGACGCCGATGCTCTCGAAGGCGTCGACGTTGTCCGGCTCGTTCACCCGCGAGTACACCGATTCCACGCCGAACTTCGTGATCGCGAGCTGGCACGCGAGGAGGTTGACGTCGTCGTCGCGGGTCACCGTGATCACGCGCTTGGCGTCCTCGATTCCGGCGCCGCGCAGCGTCTCCGTGTCACTGCCGTCGCCCTCGTAAACGGTGAATCCCTCCGAGCGGGCCTGCTCGATCTCGTCGTCGTCGGTCTCGATGATGATGACGTACTCGCCCCGACGCTCCAGTCGTGTGGCGAGCGCCCGGCCGACCCGGCCGCCGCCGATGATTAGCGTGCGCATTGGTGACACTCCAAGGACGTCGCCGATCCGTCGCGCCAGCCCGGCCTCGATCGCGACCGTCACGAAGATGACGGCGAACACCGTCCCGACCAGAAGCTCGCCCGCCGCCACGTTTCCCGCGAGCTCCAGTTCGATCGCGAACAGCGTGGCCACGCTCGCCGGGATGATCCCGCGCGGTCCCACGCCGGCGATGAACAGCCGCTCGGGCCACGTGAACCGCTCGACGCCCGCGGTGGCGATCAGCGCCCCGAGCGGGCGGAGCACGAGCATGATCACGAGGACGAGGCCGACCGCCCCGAGGCCCAGTTGCAGTATCGCCTCGACGTCGATCAGCGCGGCCAGCGAAATGAACACGAACGAGAGCACGACGAGCGTCGTGTTCTCCGCGAACCGCTCGATCTCCTCCCTGTTGTTGATGTCGAGGTTCCCGAGCACGATCCCGCTCGTCGCGGCCGCCGCGATGCCCGCTTCGGCGGCGACGGCCTCGGCGGCCGCGAACGCACCCACCGCCGCCGCCAACACGAGGAACTGCGACGCCTGCACGTCGCGCTCGGGGACCAGATCGCTGTCCAACAGGACGTAGATCACCACCGTCGCGAGCAGCCCCGCGAGCACGCCGACGCCGAGTCGCTCGACGAACGAGAAGACGGTCGCCGGAACTCCGAGGTCGTCGAGCAGCAGCGTTTCGAAGATCACCACGGCGACGATCGCGGCCGTCACGTCGTTCACGATCCCCTCGGTCTCCAGCGCGGTCGCCACGTGGTCCCTGACGCGGACGACGTTGAGTATCGGCGTGATCACGGTCGGCCCCGTCGCCACGAGCAGTGCCCCGATGAGCAGCGCGATCTCCCAGTTGGCCCCCTCGAAGAACCGGACCGCGGCCGCCGTCCCGAGAAACATCACGAGCGCGCTGACCGTCACCAGCCGAAGCGACACCGTGGACGCGCCCCGGATCCGGTCGATCTGCAGAGCGAACGCGCCCTCGAAGACGATGATCGCAACGCTGAGCCCCACGATTATCTCGAGCCCGTCCCCGAACGTCTCGAGGGTCACAAGCCCCAACACCTCCGGTCCAAGCACGACGCCGATGAGCAGATAGAAGACGACGCTCGGCACCTGCAGGTGGTGAGCAACCAGCTGAACGACGAGTCCCGACACGAGAATCGCCGCAATGACCGGCAACAGACTGGACACGTCTACGACTTGTACGTCCGTCGCCCTCCTTAGTAGTACTCCTCGGGGGATTCATCGAACGCCGCGTCGATGAACGTGATCAGTTCGTCGTTCGCAACGGCCAAATCAACGAACGCGTCCCCGGTGTTTCATCGGGGAAGCTGCATACTATTAGCCTGCCGAGATACGCTCTAACGACGGGGAATACGGGTTATCCAAGGGATGAAATCGGGGTATTCCGATTAGATCGGCAACGCGTTGTCTAAACCCGGTCAAATCCCGATTTATAGGGCACGTGACAGTATTCGTCCTTGGTGGGGACGAGAGCCCGGGTTCAAATTCCGGCCTAGTCTTGGCGGAGCGACACTGTTTCCCTCCCCGTTTTACGCTTCTCTTATGGGAGAAACCAATGGTACTCAAGAACGCTCCGTTGTACTGTACGGACGCCCCGACCCGGTCTCGTGGTTCGTCCAGTCGTCAAGACGCCTTGAATAGCCCCTCATTTTAAGCGAAGCGTGTCGGGAAGAACGACCGATGTGTCCGACCATCAAGGTCAGCGAAGAAACCCTAAACGAGCTGGACTCCCACCGGGAGAACGGCGAGACCCACAACGAGGTCATTCGGGAGTTGGTGAGGATCTACGAGCAGCAGGGAGCGTTCACTCGGGAAGGGTACTCCGAGTGATTCCTCCCGCGACTGCAGTCGTGGATCGTCTCCTCGGATCCGCGTACCGGATCCGATGGCGATGCCGGTTCGATCGCGCTCGGCCCCGATGACGGCTCGGAACCGGCCGTCGAGTCGGTCCCCACCTCCCGTCGTTCGAGCAGACCGTTCCGGACCGTCCCGCGTGAACCGCCCCGGAGTCGAGCGGGCCGCGGGAGCTTCGCTCTCCCGTCATTGCCGGTGGATCTCCGGGTCGCCCGTCGTCGAACCGCGGCCGCAGCAGCGAGTTAGGCCCCCCATCTTTGGGAGCCTGCCGGGATGACGGAAGCGGGTGTCACAACCGATGCAACGAAACCCGCTGGACGAGTTCGAATCGTTGTTCTCGACGTTTGCAGGTGGCGGCCAAGCGGCCGTCGATATCGCCGAATCCGACGCGGCGTTCGTGATCCGGGTCGATCTGCCGGGCTACGACGAGGACGACATCGACGTTCGGTTGACCGACCATACGCTCCACGTCCACGCCGAACGGGAAGCCGAATCCGAAAGCGAGGACGGGGAGGCGTACATCCGACGCGAGCGCAGCCACCGTGCCATCTCGCGGACGATCGAGCTCCCGGAGACGATCGACGAGGACGCCGTCAGCGCGACCTACGAGGACGGCGTGCTGGAGATCACCCTTCAAAAGGAGGCGGAATCGAAAACCGAGGACCGGACGATCCCGATCGCCTGATCGGTCGACACCGGAACGGGCCCTTGCGACCGACGTCATTGTTTCGAAACCGTCGACCCGAGTCGCTCGCCGGAGGGACGGCCAGGGAACGGTTCGATCGAAGACATTAGGTTCGGAATTGATTGTGGAACGCGGCCACGCCACTACGTGCGGGTCGCGAAGCGCCGTTCGCGGCCCGGACTTCGGAAACCCATTGACAGCCCTCGCGGCGGCTTCCGTTCGCCGCCGCTCGCCCCGACCGTCCCACGCCGGGGCGGCTTTCTCTCGTCGTGGCGCCGACGATCCGAGGCCGAAAAGCCATCCGCGGTCGCCCATGCTCCGGAACGGAGGGTAACGTTGCTAGGCCGTGTCTTTTTGCCGGGCGTCCCGGGAGTCCCCCTATGGACGAACCGGAGCGGGACCGTCCCGTCCCCGTCGACCACGAGGAATCGCGTTCCGAGCACGTCGAGTCGATCCTGGCGGAGACCGAGTGTCTCGCGGACGAGGCCCACAAGTATCCGATGCGGCGCGAGGAGTTGGCGACGGAATACGCGGACCACATGATGGACCTGCCCAACGAGACGGAGTCGCTCGGCAGCGTCTTCGACCGGCTCGTCGACGAGCAGTACGACAGCCCGATGGAAGCCCGCGAGGCCGTATACAACGAACTCACCGGCGAGGAAGCCGACCTGCGCGAGTACAACGACGAACGCCCGCTCGAGCCGCTCGCGAGTGACACGCAGGCGGTCGAGTCCCTGGACGAGGAGCAGGGTGGGTGAGACGATGGCACAGATCGATCCGCGTGGGTCGTTCCGTAGTCATCCGGAGGTCGAGCCCGCCGTCGAGTCGGTGAACAGACACGCTCGCGCGGTGAACGATCCCCGTGATCTCGACGCCCTCGTCGACCGGCTTGCCGATGCCGACTGCGTGCTTCTCGGCGAAGCCTCCCACGGCACCTCGGAATACTACCGCTGGCGGGCACAGATCACGGCGAAGCTGCTGCGCGATCACGGCTTCTCCTTCGTCGCGGTCGAGGGCGACTGGACGAGCTGTTACGAACTCAACCGCTACGTCAAGGATCTGCCCGACTCCCACGACGGGGCGCGCGAGGCGCTCGAGGCCTTCGACCGCTGGCCCACCTGGATGTGGGCCAACTGGGAGATGGCGGGCTTCTTCCAGTGGCTCCGAACGCACAACGACGGACTCCCCGAGGACGAGCAAGCCGGATTCTACGGCCTGGACGTGTACGGCCTCTATGAGTCGCTGCAGGCGGTCGTCGACTACCTCGAGGACGTCGATCCCGATGCCGCCGCGAACGCCCGCGAGGCCTACCGGTGTTTCGAACCGTACGGCGAGGACGCACAGCGATACGCCCGGTCCCTCCGGTTGGTTCCCGAGTCCTGCCAGGAGGAAGTCGTCGCGGTGCTCGAGGAGTTGCGTCGGAACGCGCCGGAATACGCCGGGATGGCCGGCGACGACGCGTTCAGCGCCGAGCAGAACGCGCTGGTCGCGCGGAACGCCGAGGCCTACTACCGAGCGATGGTCGACGGGAACGAGGACTCCTGGAACGTACGCGATCGGCACATGACCCGAACGCTGAACCGGCTGCTCGACCAGCACGGCCCGAACGCCTCGGGGATCGTCTGGGCACACAACACGCACGTCGGCGACGCGCGCGCGACCGATATGCCACGGCACGGTCGCGTCAACGTCGGCCAGCTCGCCCGCGAACAGGACACCATCGGCGACGTCGAGATCGTCGGGTTCGGCTCGACCGTCGGCGAGGTCATCGCGAGCGACGCTTGGGGAGCGGATATGCGGACGATGGACGTTCCGCGGGCCGAGACGAACAGTTACGAGGACGTCTTCCGCCGGGCGGATCCGGAGAACGCCCTGCTGTTCAGCGATGACGTGCCCGACGGTGACCCGCTCGAGAACGCGCGCGGACATCGCGCGATCGGGGTCGTCTACCATCCGCAACACGAATCCGGGAACTACGTGCCGACGGTCCTGCCCGACCGCTACGACGCGGTCGTCCACATCGACGAGACGACGGCGCTCCACCCGGTCGAGCTCCACCCCGAGCGCGAACGCGTTCCCGAACTGTACCCCTCCGGGCTCTGAGGGTGTGTTCTTCGGGCACTCAAGGTGTGTTCTTCGGGCACTCAAGGTGTGTTCTTCGGGCACTCAAGGTGTGTTCTCCGGACTCTCGAGGTTCGTTCCGTCGGGGTCCGAGGGGTGTGCGTCCAGTTTTCAGGAATCCATCGGCTGACCGTCCGTCGTCCCTGCGGCGTCCGGCGGATGAAGATGATTGGGTGGGTGACTTTTCCCCTCCGGGCGGAATCGCCGCGCAATGCTCGTCGCATTCGACTTCGACGGTGCGCTGGCGGTTTCGGACCCGTTCGTCCAGCTCGGCGAACGGCACGGCACGGGAAACGACATCGCCGCCCTCCTCGACCGGATGCAGGCCGGTGACGTCGAGTACGAGGACGGGTTGCGATCGGTCGCCAGCCGCCTCGAGGGGCTCCCGACGGAGGCCGTCGACGAGGCGTGCACCGATCTCCAGCGTCGTGCCGGGGCCACCGACCTCCTCGATGGGCTCCATCGCGCCGGTCACCACGTCGCCATCATCAGCGATGCCCCGGAGGTCGCGATCCGCTCGTGTTTCGAACCCGGCACCTTCGCCGCTGACGCGGTCGTCGGGACGCGTCTCCCGACCGAGAACGGCGCCCTCACGGGCGACATCGAGGGGCCACTCGTCGGGCAGGGCAAGGACGCGGTACTGAAGGAGATCGTTGCCCGGGCGGGCAAGGACATGACCGAGACCATCGCGGTCGGTGACGACCGGCGCGACCTGCCGATGCTCCAGGCAGCGGCGACGGGCATCGGCGTCGATCCCGACCCGATCGTCGCCGACCACTGCGATCGCGTCGTGCCCACGATTAGCCGTCTGGAACGACAGTTCGAGAAACACAACGTGGTCTAGGGGTTTCGACCCCCGGGACCAGCGTCCACGCCGTTTCCTACGGCGAGTATTCGGGCGACTGGGCTTCGATCACTTCGGCGACGTCCTCCAGCTCCTCGCCCGCCGTCGCGACGACGTCGTCGAGCGTGGCGACGCCGGTGAGTTTTCCGTCATCGACGACGGGAACCCGGCGGACGTGCGTCTCCGCCATCTTCTTCGGCAACTCGACCGCTTCGGCGTCGCCCTCGATGGTGACCGGGTCCTCGGTCATGACGTCGCGTGCTTCCAGTCCCGAGACGTCCCGCTGGTCCGCGATCGCCATCGCGAGGTCCCTGTCGGTGACGACCCCGACGGGTCGCCCCATCTCCTCGACGATGACGCTGCCGACGCCCTCGTCCCTGAGGCGTTCCGCGATGCGGGTGGCTGGTGTGTCCGGCTCTGCGACGACTGGCTCGACCGCGAGATGTTTCACTGGCATCGGTCCGTCACTCGCTTTCGGAGAGTGAGTGTTAAAGAGGAAGCCTAAGTGGAGGACCGGCACGTCACAGGAACTCCCGAACCTCCGAGTACCACATATCGTGGTGCTCGACCGCGTCGATCCGGTCGGCGATCTCGACGGCGAGGACGTGCCAACAGCGCTGGTCGGGGTCGTCCTCGTCGAGGTTGTACGTCGAGTCCGCACACGTGCAGCCGCCGTCCTCGATCACGTACTCGTCCTCGTGGCCGACGACGACGGTGAAATCCCGGTAGCGTTTGACCCGCCCCTCGCCGACGGCCTCGATCGCGCGCTTGCCGCGGTCGCCGTGGGCGTCGACGATCGCCGCGGTCGCGGGACCGGTGAGCTCGCCCGCCGCCGCGAGCGCCGCGTGCCAGTCGTCGGCCGGGTCCATACCCCCGCGTTCAGGAGGCACCGGCAAAACGGCGTCGGTGCGTGGGGCGTCACGGCGGCGTCAACGGCGATCACGTCGGGAAAGCGCCCCACCTCCGGAACGGCCGCTTTTTACCGGCCGTCGCCGAACGGGGCGGTATGGAACGCGAGGAGGGCGGGATCGTCATCGAGGTCCCGGAGTCACGCGACGGCGCGAGCGAGGGCACCGGCGACGACGTCTTCTTCAACCCGACCCAGGAGCTGAATCGGGACGTCACCGTCGCCGTCCTGCGCGCCTACCGCGACCGGGAGCCGCGGGCGGCATCGTATCTGGACGCGATGGCGGCCTCGGGGATCCGCGGCGTGCGCGCCGCCGCCGAGGGATACGACGTCACCTGCACCGACACCGACGCCGACGCCGTCGCGTTAGCCCGGTCGAACCTCGAGCGGAACGACCTCGCCGGGGAGGTCCGCCAACAGGGGTGTAACGTCGCGATGCACGAGGGGCTCTTCGACGTGGTCGATCTGGACCCGTACGGGACGCCGATCCCCTTCGCGGACGCCGCCTTCGCCAACGCCCGAAACCTGGTGTGCGTCACCGCGACCGACACGGCGCCGCTGTGTGGCGCCCACCAGCGATCGGGGATCCGCAAGTACGGGGCGGTCCCGCAGAACACCGAGTACCACCCCGAGATGGGGCTCCGGACGCTGCTGTCCGCGCTCGTGCGGACGGCGGCGCGCTACGACGTCGCCGCGACCCCGATCTGCTCGCACGTCTCCCGGCACTACGTGCGCACCTATCTCGAGCTCGACGGCGGCGCGCAGGCCGCGGACGACCGGATCGACGAGCTCGGGTTCGTGTACCACTGTGAGGACTGCCTGTACCGGTCGCACGAATACGGACTGATCCCCTCGGCCGACCGGCCGGATCGGTGTCCGCGATGCGACTCGAACCGGCTGCTCGTCGCCGGCCCGATCTGGCTCGGGGCGGTCGCCGAGCCGGACTTCGTCCGCGCGGTCGGGGACGCGATCGACGACGGGATGGGCGAGGCCGCGCGGGCGCGGCGGCTCCTCGAACGCGTCGCGACGGAGCTGGACACGCCGACCCACTACGACCAGCACCGGCTCTACAAGCAGTGGGGCGAGCCCGCGATCGGGATGGACGAGTTCGTCGACCGGCTCCGGGCGGCCGGCCACGAGGCGACGCGGGCCCACTACCACGGAACGGCGTTCAAGACGCCGGCGACGATCCCGGAGATCCGCGAGGCGGTCATCGAGGAGTGACGGCGTCCGGACCCTCGTCGTTCCAGGCCCTTCCGTTTCCCCGGATCCCCTCGTTTTTGTAGGCTACGGCCGAATCGATCGGCGTGTACGCCACGGTGTCACCCCACGTCGAGACCGCGAGGCGGATCGTCGCCGTCGTCCGCGACCGGGACGTCACGTTCCTGGCGGCCAGCGTCGCGTACTACGCGTTCATCTCCCTGGTCCCCTCCTTGCTCCTGCTGGTCGCGGTCGCGAGCGCGGTCCTCGGCGACGCGTTCGCGACGATCGTGCTGGCGGAAAGCAGGGCGTTCCTCACCCCGGCCGGTCAGGAGACCGTCGCGACCGCGATCGCCTCCGCGGAGGGACGGACGGGGGCGACCCTCCTCGGCGCGGTCGTGTTGGGCTGGTCGACGCTGAAGGTGTTCCGCGGACTCGACACCGCGTTCCAGGCGGCATACGGGATCACGGAACCGTCGACGTTGGTCGGCGAGCTCTCGGACGCGGCGGTCGTGGCCGTCGGGATCGGGACGGGGATCGTGTCGATGATCGTCATCGGGACGCTGGTGGCGGGCAGCGAGATCCTCCCCGCGATCGCGGACGTCCCCGGCGTCGAGGTCGTCGGACTGCTCGTGCTGCCCGTCGTGCTCGTGGTCGTCTTCCTGCCGATGTACTACGTGCTCCCGAACCGCCCGATGTCCGTCCGGGAGGCGATCCCCGGGACCTTCCTCGCCGCTGCGGGCTGGACGGTTCTCCAGGTGGGGTTTCAGGCCTACGCCGCCACCGCCGGCCAGTACCAGGTCTACGGCGTCCTCGGCGGCATCCTCCTGCTCGTGACGTGGCTCTACCTCGCCGCGATCGTCGTGATCGTCGGCGCGGTGGCCAACGCGGTGATCGCGGACCGGCAACTCCAAGGGGACCCCGGTCGACCGACCGATATGGGCGACCGCGAGGACACCGAGGCGCGCGCCACGAGCGACGACGAGACCCCACGGGGGGCCCCCGACGTCGCCGCGCTCGAGGCCGAGGTCCGTCGGCTTCGAGCCGACCTCGACGAGTTCGAGGACGACGTCGAGCGGCGAACCGTCGACCGACCCCGACTCGAGACCGAGCTGAAGACGTACGTCCGCAAGCGAAT
The DNA here is from genome assembly GCF_900107205.1 of Halopenitus persicus. Taxonomy (GTDB): domain Archaea; phylum Halobacteriota; class Halobacteria; order Halobacteriales; family Haloferacaceae; genus Halopenitus; species Halopenitus persicus. The sequence goes on from NZ_FNPC01000006.1 coordinate 60,993, forward strand.
GCGGCGCGGACACGCGCGCGGCTGGGGACCGTATCTCGTGTTGCTGTACGGAACCGTCCTGACGCTCGGCGCCTTCCGGTACCTCGAGGGGGGCTACGCGATCGGGGCGATGCTGATCCTCGGCCTCTCGACGCTCGGCCTGTACACCCTGTTCGTCCTCGTCGGAGTCGGGCTCAACGTGCTCGAGGCGCCGGGCAAGGCGGTCGACTACGTCCGGAACCGCGGCGACGACTGATGACCCGCGGGATCGGCGAATCGGCGATCGTCGAGGCGCTGCCGGACGCCGTGGTCGTTGCGGGCGCCGCCGTGACCACGCTCGGCGACACCGCGTTCGTCTTCGTGCTCCTCCTCGCGGCCTACTGGTTTCTCCCGGCACGGGCGGCAACCGAGCCACGGCGCGCGGCCGCGACCCTGATCGCGACCGTCACCGGCGCGCTCGCCGTGCTCACGCTGTTGAAGGTCGGATTCGGACTTCCGCGACCGCCGGCTGCAGCCGCTCCGGCGACCGCACCCGACTGGCTGCCGGCGCTCCTCGAACCGTGGTTCGCGGACGCGACCGCGGCCGACGGCTTCGGGTTCCCGAGCGGCCACGCGACGGGCGGGGCGGTGACGTATCTCGGACTCGCCGCCGTGCTGGACCGGCTCGGCGCCCCGCGCCGCCGGCTGGCGCTCGGCGCGACCGGGGCCGCGGCGGTGGCGCTCTCGCGCGTCGTGATCGAGGTGCACTACGTGGTCGACATCGTCGCCGGCGCGGTCCTCGGAACGACGCTTCTCGTCGGGGGCGTCGCGCTGGCTCGAGGGCGCCTCGACGGAGTCGTTCGACTCGGCGGACTGGACGGGACGATTCGCGACCGAATTGCCCGGGAGCGACGGCGTCTCGACCCCACGCGGCCGTTCGTCGCGGCGGCCGTCGTCGCCCTACTCGGGGTCGCCGTCGCGGTCGAGGCCCGCGATCCGGGAAGCGTCGTCGACGCGAGCGCGGCCCTGGGAACCGCGCTCGGCGGCGCCGCGGGGTGGCGTCTCTGTGACGGCACGGAACCGCCGGTGTGGGCGCCGGTCGGGCTGACGGCGGCCGCGGTCGCGGGACCGCTCTGGGTGCTCGCGCTCGCGGACGTCGTCCATCCGGTCGTCGGCGCCCTGCTGGCGTTCGTGGCGACCGCGATCATCCTCGCGACGCCGCGGCTTTCGGTCCGCGTCGATCACCGGCGCGAGGCGTCCTCGTCGTACAGCGACTCGCCGTAGGTCTCCGCGAGCTCGTCGGCGAACTCCAGCTTGTCGGTGGCCTTCCGGAAGACGCCAAGCAGCGTGTGAACCTCCCGGTCGGTCGGGTGTGCGCGACCCAGCAGCCGGCGGAACAGCGTCTCGCATCTGTCCCGACGGTACTCGCGGTGGTCGGCGTGGTCGAGGAACCGCTCGAAGTAGTCGTGGAGCCGCTCGATGTCGGCCTCGGAGGCGCGCTCGAGCTCGACGTCGGGCAGCTGATACTCGTCGACGGTCAGCTCGCGGAGCTCGTACAGGAGGACGGTCGCGGCCTGTCCGAGGTTGAGAACCGGATAGTCCTCGTCGGCCGGGATCGAGCACACCTCGTCGAGCTGCCGGAGCTCGTCGTTATCGAGCCCGGTCCCCTCGCGGCCGAACACGAGCGCGGTCCGCGTCTCGACGGTGCGCAGCGACTCCCGCAGCTCGACGGGCGTCGAGTAGGGGAACCGGACGTGGCGCCGGGCGTCCTCGCCGGTGATCGCCGTGCAGCCGACGGTATGGTAGGTCTCGACGACCTCCTCGAAGGTGACCGTCTCGGCGTTCGGAAGGACGTCCTCCCGGGCGTGACCCGCGAAGCCGTAGGCCTCGCCGTCGGGCTCGAGCTCGGGCGGGTCGACGAGCTTGAGATCCGTGAGCCCGAAGTTCTTCATCGCGCGGGCGATCGTGCCGACGTTCCCGGGCGTCTCGGGTTCCACGACGACCACGACGGGATCGGTCGATCGGGGGCCGGACCCGGATTCGAAATCGGAGCTGGACCCGGGTTCGGAGTCGAATTCGGATCCGGATCCGGGGCCGTATCCGGGATCGCCCGACGTATCGGGGTCATCCGACGTATCGGGGTCGACCGGCGGGCTTCCGTCGGTCATCGGTCCGCGCTCGGATACTCCGTCGAGAGGTCGACGTCGGCGTCCGAGACCTCATCGGGCGAGAGCCGGTCGTCCGGGTCGAGATCGTCGTCCCCGTCGCCGTCCGACGCGTACGACCGGATGTCGATCCGCCGGCCCTCGAAGTCGGCCTCGAGCCGTTCCTGCACCTCCTGCTGTCCCGGCGGGTCCGGAAGGGCCTCCGGGTTCGATTCGACGTGCTCGAGGCCGCCGTATCCCTCCGGGGCGCGGTTGCCGGCCGCGTACCACTCGTGGAACCGGTCGGCGAACGTCTCCTCGCCCTTGTGCTCGCTGCCGCCGTCCTCACGGAACCAGTAGAGGAAGTCCGCCTCGTGGTCGTCACACAGCAGGAGCTCCCCCATCGGTTCGCCGTAGACGATCGTCGCCTGGTTCGCGCGGTACAGCTCCTCCTCGCCGTACTCGAGGTAGCACGCGTCACACGGTTCCTCGACCAGCTTCGTCAGCCGCACGAGCTGTTCGCGAGGCTCCTCCGGAATCTCGTCGAGCGGCTTGAACTCGCCGTCCGCGTCGAAGATCTCGGACTCCTCGAAGCGCCATCCGCGAAGCCCGACGCTCACCTTTCCCATATCCACGTCTCGGCGGCGCGGGAGTATAAGCGCGTTCTTCGCGGGGTCGGCCGTGGGCCCCACTATCTCCCCGGGGTCGACCGTGGGCCTCCTCCCGTCCGATGCCGGGCTCGCCCGCATCCGGTTCCGGACCGCCTATGGTGCTCGCGGCCGTGCCGATCCGTATGCGAACTGTGGACGCCGCAGGACTCGAGATCGGCGACGGGCGGCCGCCGCGGATCATGGGCGTGCTCAACGTCTCGGCGGAGTCGCCCTACGACCCGAGCGTGTTCGACGACCCGGGGGAGGCAGCTGAGTACGTCGATTCGGAGTTGGTGGACGAGGGAGCGGACGTCGTCGACGTCGGGCTCGAGTCGGCGAACAAGCGGTTCGACGTCCTCACGGCCGACCAGGAGCTCGACCGCCTCGAGACGGCCCTCGAGGCGATGGCGTCGACGTCGGGCGACGCCGTCTGGTCGATCGAGACGCGCTACCACGAGGTCGCCGACGAGGCGCTCCGGCGCGGGTTCGACATGGTCAACGATATCTGCGGGTTCGCGGATCCCGAGATGCCGGCCGTCTGTGCGTCACACGACGCCGCCGTCGTGAAGATGGCCTCGCCGCCGGACCTCGAGCGTCCCGGCGCGATCCCCGACGTCGACGGGATCTACGAGGCGCTGGCGCGGAACGGCTTCACGGAGAAGACGATCATCGACCCCGCCTTCGGCGGGTGGACCGAGGAGAAGACGCTCGCCGACGACCGGGAGACCTTCCGCCGGCTCCGGGAGTTCCGGGGGTACGGGCGGCCGCTGCTGGTTTCGATCAACCGGAAGAACTTCCTCCGGGACATCCCCGGCCGCGACACCGAGGCTGCGCTGCCGGCGTCGCTGGCGGCCACCTCGATGGCGGTCGAGCGCGGCGCCCACGTGATCCGGACCCACGACGTGGCCGAGACCCGCGATGCCGCGCTCATCGGCGCCGAATTCGCCCGGGAGCGGTACCGCGAGACGGTCGACGGGGTCGGGATCGAGGAGCTCGACGTGACGACCCCGCGCGAGGCGACGCGGCATCTCGACCGGCTGGATGCGACCGCGACGCTCGCCGACGAGAGCGTCGTTCGGGTTCTCGAGCTGACGGGGCTCGACGGCGAGCAGGCTCGGACGCTCCGGTCGGCGACGGAGGAAACGGCCGCGGCGTTCGCCCTGGCTGGCTCCGCGACCGCGGGCACGGAGGCGGAGGCGACGGCGACCGACGGGTCCGGGCGGACGCCGACGCATGGGCTCCTGCTCGGAACCCCGGCCGCGCTCGGCCGCGTTCACGAGCGCGTCGCGGACGACGGATCGCCGCGCGAGGACGCTCCGCTCGGGAACGCGATCGGACGGCTGATCGACCGGACGGGATGGGAAAAGTAAGAGAAAGTTTATGCCATCGGATGGAAAACGGTTCGACCGGACGCCGAAGGGGCACGTGGATAGGGGCGTACTGTGCCACTTCGGCCCACACTATTACCGACCCCGAGCCGCGGCACCCTCGATCGCGACTGCCATCGCGAACCGATCAAAGCTCCCGAAACCGCCGCGGATCGACGGGTGGACCGAATGAACTTCGAGACGTGGGAGCCGGCCTACGAGGCGATCCTGGCTGACTTCGGGTTCGACCGGGCCGCCGACGAGCGCGCACGCGACGTCGCCGCGACGCTCGCGACCCCGTTCCCGACTGGCCGGCTCTCCGTCCTTGCGGACGCGACCGTGGCGATCGCGGGGGCCGGCCCGTCGCTGTCCGACGCCGACGCCCTCGACCGGGCCGCCGACGCGGACGCCGTCGTCGCCGCGTCCACCGCGGTCGACGTCCTCGCCGAGGCGGGGATCGCGGTCGACGTGATGGTCACCGACCTCGATAAGAATCCCGGGACGGCGATGCGGCTGAGCGAGGCGGGAACGCCGGTCGCCGCGCACGCACACGGGGACAACGTCTCGGCGGTCCGGGAGTGGTTCCCGCGGTTCGAGGCCGAGCACGTGCTCGCGACCACGCAAGCCGCGCCGTGCGGTCCGGTGGTCAACGTCGGCGGGTTCACCGACGGCGACCGGGCGGCGTTCCTCGCGGACCACGCCGGCGCCGCGGCGCTGCGCTTCGTCGGGTGGGACTTCGCCGACCCGACCGTGAGCGGGACGAAGGCGCGCAAACTCGAGTGGGCGGCCCGCCTGTTGCACTGGCTCGAGCGGCGGCGCGGCGAGCGGTTCGAGATCCTGGACGGGCGACGATCGGAGCTCTCCATCCCGTGGGCGACCGATTGACCGGGGGAGGCAGGCCGTACGACGGGGAAGACGTTCCACATCGCCCGTGAACGCCACGTCGCCCGTGACCCGTGAACGCCACATCGCCTGTGAGCGCCTCCCGAGCGCGGCGCGTAACGCACCATTTATAACCGCGCCGGCGGTAGACCGTCCCACGACTATGCCGAGTTCCAACGGGCCCAACAAAGCGACGCGCAACAAGCTCTCGAACACGCCGCGCGAGCGCGGGACCTCCCCGCCGCAGCGAGCGATCCAGGAGTACGAGCCGGGCCAGAAGGTCCACCTCAAGATCGACCCGAGCGTCCGGTCGGGCCGCTTCCACCCCCGGTTCGACGGCCACACCGGGACCGTCACCGGCAAGCAGGGCTCGGCGTTCACCGTCGAGATCACCGACGGCGGCAAGGAGAAGACGCTCATCGTCTCGGCCGCCCACCTGCGCGCACAGAACTGAGAGCGCCCTATGACGATCTTCAAAGAGAAGCTCGAGGAGGAGACCATCACGACGGCCGAGGCCAAGGAGATCCTCGTCGACATCGAGGCCGAACGGGCCGACGACGAGGACCGCGAGCTGCGATACGAGCTCGCGCGGGCCATCGAGCACGTCAACCGCTTCGCGGTTCTCGAGGCCGAGGAGTCCCGCGAACTCGTCGAGGAGCTCGCCGCCCTCGAGTACGTCGACGAGCAGGCTGCGATCAAGATCGCCGACCTGCTGCCGGGCGACCGCACCGAGCTGCGCTCGGTGTTCGCCCAGGAGCGGTACTCGCTCGACGGCGACCAGCTCGACGAGATCCTGAACGTCGTCGCGAAGTACGCCTGAGTCGGTCGCGGCGGGAACGGTCGCCGATCCGGCGTCCGAACCCGACGGACTGCGCAGTGGCCCCGGAACGAACCGCGAGCCGCGACGGACGACGATCGGGCTCCATACGAGGGCCGCGATCTCGTGGTGGAGATCGGATCCGCGGGGTGGCGGGCGATTTTTAAGTGTCACCTTCCCATAGCAAGGCGTATGAACGAACCCCAGCGTTCGCGCGTGCTCCCGGACGGCGGGACCGAGGCCGAGTCCGGCGACGACACGGGGCGTTCCGAGGACGGCGGATCGGCCGCCGACGCGTCCGCGGACGCCGCCGACGAGGACCGCCGGTTTGCGGTCGCGCTCGACGTGTTACCCCAGGGCCGCCCCGGCGACGACCGGCCCCAGTACCAGAAGTCGCCGATCGCGTACGCGCTGGGGGAGGCGGACTTTCGGCTGTTCGAGCTCACGCTGACCGACGACGCCGACCGCTCCGTCGGCGACCGGATCGCCCTCGAGCCGCGCGCGGACGACGTCTCGCGGTACCGCGAGGTCGACTACGACGACCTGACCCACAACGCGGCCGCCGAGATCGAGTACGCGGTCGAGCAGATCGTCGAGGAGAACGAGCGCCGGTTCGTCGACTTCTACAACGACGCCGAGCCGATCACGCTGCGGCTCCACCGGCTCAACCTGCTGCCCGGGATCGGCAAGAAGCTGCGCAACAACGTCCTCGACGAGCGGAAGCGCGGCCCCTTCGAGAGCTTCGAGGACATCGCCGACCGGATCTCCGGGCTTCACCGACCAAAGGAGGTTCTGGTCGAGCGGATCATCGAGGAGATCCGCGAGGACGACCTGAAGTACCGCGTGTTCGTCGACCGCCGCGAGGAGTGACCAAGCGAGCGTCACGACGTCGACCGACGGACCGCCGCGACGACGGACCGGGCGACCGCCGCGACGGTCGGCAGCCTGACCGCGGTCGGAGAGCGGACCGACCGAAGCGGGACGGTTCGGCCGAGACGGGACGGTTCAACCGAAACGGGACGTTTACCGGGGCGCTTCGCCTAGCCGGCCGTATGACGGACTCGCCGAGCGATCCCGAGCCGGGCGACCGCGATCCGGACGGGTTGATCCGCCGGGCCGGCCTCCGGGTCGACCCCGACCAGGACCAGCACTTCCTCGTCGACGACCGCGTCCTCGACCGGATCCCGACGTACCTTCCGGACGCGGCGGACCGAAGCCACCTCCTCGAGATCGGCGGGGGAGCGGGGGCGCTCACCGACCGCCTGCTCGCCTCGCTGCCCGCGGACGGACGGCTGACCGTGATCGAACGCAACGAGGGGTACGCGTCGTTCCTCGAGACGGAGTTCGCGGACGCGGTCGCCGACGGCCGGCTTGCGGTCGTCGCCGGCGACGCCCTCGACGTCGAGTTGCCGCCGTTCACCGCGTCGGTCTCGAACCTCCCGTACGGCGTCTCCTCGGAGATCGCCTTTCGACTGCTGCCCGAGAAGCGGCCGCTGGTGGCCACCTTTCAGGCGGAGTTCGCGGACCGGATGGTCGCCGAGTCGGGGACGAGCGAGTACGGGCGACTGTCGGTCTCGGCGCAACACTACGCGGACGTCGAGATCGTCGAGCGGATCCCCCGGGAGGCCTTCGAGCCGAAGCCCGCCGTCGAGAGCGCGGTCGTCCGCTGTATCCCGCGGGACCCGGAGTACGAGGCCGACGACGAGGCGTTCTTCCTGCGGTTCGTCAAGGCGCTGTTCACCCAGCGCCGGAAGACGGTCCGAAACGCCATCCGGAACACGGGCCACATCTCCGGCCTCGCGACGCCGGAGGCGGTCGTCGAGGCCGTCGACGAGGACTTGCTCCGGAAGCGCCCCGGGGATCTCGATCCGTCCACCTTCGCCGAGATAGCGGCGGTCGCCGTCGAGCACGGGACCCCGACCGAAGAGTGAGCACGGGGAGCCGTCGAGGACGAGCACGAAGCCGACCGGAAGGGGAGAGGTAACGGTCGAATCGGGGGGAGCACGAGGAGTCGACCGGTGGCGTCCGGGGCGAGTGTGAAGCTTCTTGAGTGAGCACGCGCAAGAACGGCCGACAGTGACCGTAGGTGACCGATCGACGTCGACGGCCCAACCAGCGACGGAGCGCCGCCGATGACCGGCCTCGGAGCGTTCCTCGCGCCGACGACGGAGATGGCCGCCGTGATGCCCGCGCTCGTGACGGACGCCCTCCTGGTGAACGACACGATCCGGCCCGGAAACGGACGGGTCGCGCTCGGACCGCTCGAGCGGGCGGTCGCGAGCGTCGGCGTGGCGGTCGTCGTGATCGCCGTTCGGTACCTCGTGCGACGCTATCGGCGCGCCCAGACGGGCGACCTCGGGACGACGAAACGGCTCGCCCTCTCGAGCGTGATCGCCGCGTCGACCGCCGCGGGCGTGCTCACGGTCGTCGGGCTCTGGGGACTGGGCGACCAGCTCGTGGCCGCCTACGGCAGCCTCGCGCTCGCCGAGCAAGTGCCGAACATCGTGCTCGCGGTCATCGTGCTCGGCGGCGCGTACGCGCTGACGGACTTCCTCGGACAGATCATCCACGAGGTCGTCTCGACCGGAAAGACGATCTCGACCCACCAAAAGCAGATCATCTACCGGCTGACCCAGCTCGGGGTCTACTCGCTGGCGGGGCTGATCGTCATCGGCCTGTTCACCGACAACCTCGGCAGCCTCCTCGTCGGGGCCGGCTTCCTCGGCATCGTCGTCGGGATGGCGGCGCGCCAGACGCTCGGGTCCGTCCTGGCCGGGATCGTGTTGATGTTCTCGCGGCCCTTCGAGATCGGCGACTGGATCGAGTTCGAGGAGAACGAGGGGACGGTCACCGAGATCACGATCTTCCACACGCGGATCCAGACGTTCGACGGCGAATACGTCACGATCCCGAACGACCGGATCGCGAACAACCCGATCATCGACCGGTCCCGCAAGGGACGGCTCCGCATCGAGGTCGAGGTCGGGATCGACTACGACGACGACCCGGACCACGCGGCCGAGGTGGCACAGGAGGCGATGGCCGGGATCGACAACGTCCGAACCGCACCGCGACCCAAGGTGGTCGCCAAGCGGTTCGGCGACTCGGCGGTCGTCCTCGGGGCTCGGTTCTGGATCGACCAGCCGAGCGCCCGGAAGCGGTGGCGCACGCAGACGGCGGTCATCTCGGCGATCCACGGGGCCTTCCGCGAGGAGGGGATCACGATCCCGTTCCCGCAGCGTACCCACGGCGCGCGGTCGGAGGGGCTCTCGGTGACGGTCGGGTCGGGAAGCGACGTCACCGGCGCGAACGGCGGCGGTCGAAACGGCGACGCCGGGGCGGGAGGCGACGAGTGACCGACCTCGCCGAGCGCCGCGGAACGGAAACGACCGTCTACCAGCCCGCCGAGGACTCCGGTCTGCTCGCGGAGGCCGCGATCGCGGAGGCGACCGGCCGCGTGTTGGAAGTCGGCACCGGGTCGGGCTGGGTCGCCGAACGCATCGCCGAGGCCGACGCGGACGGCGACCTCGAGGTCGTCGCGAGCGACGTGAACCCACACGCCTGCGAGCAGGCACGGGAGCGCGGCCTCGAAGTGGTTCGTGCGAGCCTGCTCGACCCCTTTCGGGACGGCGTCTTCGACACCGTCGCGTTCAATCCGCCGTACCTGCCGACGGACCCGGACAACGAGTGGGACGACTGGATGGAGGCGGCGCTGTCGGGCGGGCGAACCGGTCGCGAGCTGATCGAGCCCTTCCTCGACGACGTCGGCCGAGTGCTTGCCCCCGACGGGCGCGTCCTGCTGCTCGTGAGCTCGCTGACCGGCTACGAGGCGGTCATCGACCGCGTCGAGGCGGCCGGCTTCGCCCACGAAGTCGTCCGGGAGGAGTCGTATCCCTTCGAGACGCTCTCGATACTCCGCCTGACGCGACGGTGACGACTGCTTCCCGTTGACGACCACGTCACCATGGGAGAAATCCCGTGACTACAGCGAAACCCACGCGGATGACCGAGCGGGTGATTACCATTGGGAATAAGTTGTATTAGAAAATATTAAACTACGGCATATCCAAGCGTCGGCGATGACTAACCGTGTCGCGACCACGCCGGGGCTGTTTCCGCTCCCGGACTGGGCGAAGGAAACCCTCTCGGATCTGAAGGGTCACCAGAAGGGTGACCTCCTCAGCGGCGACGAGGGGCCGGAGATCGTCTCGACGTACGCCGACGTCCGAGCCGAACTGATCGACGACCAGCTCGAGGCCGGGCTGGACCGCGTCGTCGAGGGACAGCCGCGGTGGGACGACATGATCGCCCACCCGCTGACCGTCGCCGATGGCGTCGAGACCGGCGGGATCGTCCGCTATTACGACAACAACAACTTCTACCGCGACCCGCGGGTCGTCTCGGAGCCGACGGCGAGCGGCGACGTCGCGGCGGAGCTGTCGTCCGCGGCCGAGCACGTTCCGGACGACGTGGGGCTCCAGGCGGTCCTTCCGGGCCCGTACTCGCTGTCCGAGCTGGCCACGAACGAGACGGACGCCGACGCCGAGGCGTTCCGCGAGACGATCGCCGAGTTCCTGGCGGCGGAAGTCGATGCGCTCGGCGCGCACGAGACGCTGTTCCTGCTCGAGCCGTCGCTCGTGGAGCAGCCGCCCGCCGACGGCGTGGATGCGCAGGCCAGCGCGGCGATCGACCGCGTCGCGTCGGCGACCGACGCCGACGTCGTGGTGCACACCTACTGGGGCGCGATCCCGGAGAAGCCGTACGCCCACCTGCTGGACGCCGACATCGACGCGGTCGGGATCGACCTCGTCGCCGGTGACCGGGACGATTCGGTGTACAACGTCCAGGAGTACGGCGCGCCGGACTCGGTCGCGCTCGGCGTCGTCGACGGCCAGAACACGCTCGTCGAGGAGCCCGAGACGATCGCGGACCGCGTCGAGTGGTTCGAGGACCAGCTGCCGGTCGGCGACTTCGAGACGACCTACGTCACCTCGAACACCGAGCTGTTCTACCTGCCGGAGAACAAGTATCAAGCCAAGCTGAACGCCCTCGCCGCGGGCGTGGAGGTGCTATCCTGATGGTCCGAGTCCCCGACGCCAACCGCGACCAGTTCCGCCCGGAATCGCATCCGAACGACCACTTCCTGTTGACGACCGTCGTCGGCTCGTACCCGAAGCCGAAGTGGCTCAACCGCGCCGACGACCTCGTGGAAGACCCCGACTCGAAGTTCGACGCGGACGACCTCGCCGAGGCCCACGACGACGCCTGCCGGCTCATCACCCACGAACACGAGCGGGCCGGGCTCGACACCGTCGTCGACGGCGAGATGCGCCGCAACGAGATGGTCGAGTTCTTCGCCCACCGCATTCCGGGCTACGAGTTCAACGGCCCGGTGAAGGTGTGGGGCCACAACTACTTCGATAAGCCGTCCGTCGTCGAGCCGGTCGAGTACGACGAGCCCTGGCTCGTCGACGAGTTCGAGTTCACGAGCGACGTCGCCGAGCGGCCGGTCAAGGTCCCGATCACCGGGCCCTACACGCTCGGGTTCTGGGCGTTCAACGAGGCCTACGAGACGACCGAGGACCTGGTGTACGACCTGGCCGACCTCGTCAACGAGGAGGTCGAGGCGCTGGTCGAGGCCGGCGCGCAGTACATCCAGATCGACGAGCCCGCGCTGGCGACCACGCCGGAGGACCACGCCATCGTCCACGAGGCGCTCGACCGGATCACCGCCGGGATCGACGACGACGTCCGGATCGGCCTGCACGTCTGTTACGGCGATTACTCGCGGATCTACCCCGAGCTCAACGACTTCCCGATCGACGAGTTCGACGTCGAGCTGTGCAACGGCGACTACGAGCAGGTCGAGGTGTTCACCGACCCCGAGTTCGAGCCGGACCTGGCGCTCGGCGTCGTCGACGCCCACACCGCCGAGGTGGAGTCGGTAGCGGAGATCAAGCGGAACATCAAACAGGGGCTGCGGATCGTACCGCCGGAGAAGCTCACGATCTCGCCCGACTGCGGGCTCAAGCTCCTGCCGCGGGAGATCGCCTACGGCAAGACCGAGAACATGGTGACGGCCGCCCGCGAGGTCGAGGCCGAACTCGACGCCGGCGCGATCGACCTCGAGAACCCGCTTGCGGACGAGTAGGCCGCGAAACCGCCTGCGGACGCTGCGGGATGATCGCGGCGAGCCGGTCGCGGGGTCGCCCGCGAACGGGAAGTCGCCCGCGAACGGGGAGCCGATTCGGCGTCGCGTCGCAACGCCAAAGGTCGTTCCCGCCGTCACGACGGTATGGATCTCGACGAGACGGACCGAGCGATCCTTCGGGTTCTCCGGGCTGACGCCCGAACCCCCTTCTCGGAGATCGCACGCCGGGTGAACGGAACGAGCGATTCGGTTCGCGACCGGGTGAACCGGATGGAGGACGCGGGCGTGATCGAAGGGTATCACGCCGCCGTGAACGCCCCGGCGCTGGGCTACGACGTCGAGGCGCTCGTCGGGCTCGAGGTGACCCAGCGCAACGTCGACGACGTCCTCGCGGCGCTCGCGGACATCGACGCGGTCCGCGACCGCCACCTCACGGCCGGGGAGTGGGACCTCGTGCTCCGGATCGTCGTCGAGGACACCGACGCGCTTCGGACGCTCGTCCACGACCGGATCCCCGGGATCGAGGACGTGATGCGGTCGCGAACCACGCTCGTGCTGGACACGGAGACGGACGCGGGCGGCCTGCAATCGTGACCGGAGGCGCTGCAATCGTGACCGGAACGCTCAACCCGCCGCTCGTTCGCTTGTGAGTCAATGAGCGATTGGCTCGATGACCGCCTCGACGTCTCTCCCGAGGTGGCGTGGATCGCGACCCTGATCTCGATCGTGGTCGGACTGACTGCCGGCGCGGCGCTGTTCCCGCGGACCGTCTACGACGGCTTCCTCTGGCGGTACTTCTGGGGGCCCGTGGTCGCCGACGGTGAGGGCGCCGCCTGCGCGGTGCGCCGCGGCGGCGGAACCGAGTATCTCTACTCCTCGGACGCGTGCGCGGAGGCCGCGGCGGCCGCCGACGCGGTCGTCGCCTCGCCGGGGTACACGATCGTCTCGACGGTCTCGTACATCGTCATCCTGCTGTTCGCGCTGATCGGCGTCCTCCTGTTGCTCCGCCGGCTCGGGATCGGCGAGGAGCGACGGTTCTTCTTCGCGCTGTTTCCGTTCGTCCTCCTCGGGGGCGCGCTGCGGACGATCGAGGATGCGGGGGTGGCCGCGCTCGACGCGGGCGGCCAGCATCTGATCCCCGCACCCTGGACCGCGCTGTTCATCAGCCCGTTCATCTACGTGACCGTGTTCGCGATCACGCTCGGCTGCGTGGTCCTCGCGTACGCCCTTGCGGCCCGCGGATTGGTCGACGACTACGCGCGTCCGCTGTTCACGATGGGCTCGGTGGCGGTCGTCGCCTCGGTCGGCTATCTCGGGTACCTCGCGGCGACGACGTCATTCGTCGGCTTCAATCCTGCGGTGATCGGCTCCATTCTCACGATCGCCACGGCGACGACCGGCGTGACCTGGTGGCTGATCGAGCGGTACGAACCGTCGATCAACGACGGAACCGGGTACATCGGGCTCGTGATCATCTGGGGACACGCGATCGACGGCGTGGCGAACGTCATCGGCCTCGACTGGATGCCCGTTCTCGCCGGAAGCCCGAACCTCGTTCCGAAGCACGTGGTCAACGCCGCGATCGTCGACTGGACCGCGCGGCTGCTGCCGGCGTCGGTGCTTGCGGTGACCGGCGACGCTTGGCCCTTCCTGATCGTGAAGCTCGCGGCCGCGACGTTCGTCGTCTGGGTGTTCAACGACGAGATGTTCGCCGAGTCGCCGCGGTACACGGTCCTGCTACTGATCACCGTCCTCGCCGTCGGCCTCGGCCCGGGAACGCGGGATATGCTACGGGCGACGTTCGGGATCTGAGACGGATGTGGTCGACCATCCTTCCGGACGTGCATCGAACTCTCACGCCGCCGAAAAATCAAGGATCGGCTGAGATCGAGCCGATCGGCGCGTGAAAATTCCGAAATCTGAATTTTCAGATCCCTCCACGGTACCACGTGTCGCACAAGTGTTAACCGTCGGTGGGGCCTGTCTTCAGTTGCAATGTCGAAAGGTACGGTTGACTTCTTCAACGACACTGGCGGCTACGGTTTCATCTCGACTGACGACGCGGACGACGACGTGTTCTTCCACATGGAGGACGTCGGCGGTCCTGACCTCGAGGAGGGGCAGGACGTCGAGTTCGAGATCGAGGACGCCCCGAAGGGCCCGCGCGCGACGAACGTCGTTCGCAACTAGGCCGTTCACTCCGAAGACGCCAGCGTCACGCTGACGGTTTGCAGTTCTCGACGCGCCACCCCGGTCCGGTTTCGGGCGACCGCGTTCGCAACGTTCACGCTCGCTAGCGACGGGTCATCCCGTCGAGAGGGCGGCGTTTTTGCCGATCGGTCCGATACCACGAGCCCGAATAGCGATCGCGTTCGACCGTTCGATACGGCTCGGATGAGTCGACCGCCGGATGAGTCGACCGCCGGATGAGTCGACCGTCGAATGAGTCGACCGCCGACGCGGTTCGACTCAGTCGATCTCGGCGGCTGCCGCGAGCAGCTCGTCGTGGATCTCGCCGTTGGAGGCGACCAGTCCCGTCGAGTCGTGTCGCCAGCGGTCGCCTTCGAGGTCGGTCACGGTGCCGCCGGCCTGCCGGATCAGGTGAACGCCCGCGACCGAGTCCCAGGGATGCGGGACGACGTTCGTGATCGCGCCGTCGATGCTGCCGTGGGCGACCCCCGCGAGCAGTGCCTGAGCCGAGCCGATCCGCCGGATGTCCCAGAAGCGCTCGAGCAGCGCCGCGCACGCGTTTCCGTACTCCTCGCGGCGGTCCATCGGCCACCACATCGCCGGCGCGGCGAGGGCGGCCTCGGGATCGGTCACGTCGCTGACCGCGATCGGCTCGTCGTTCCGGACGGCATCAGTCTCGCCGGCGACGTAGACGTCCTCGAGTGCCGGCAGCGCGACGGCGGCTGCGACGGGCTCGCCATCCACGACCGCCGCGACGGCGGTCCCCCAGACCGGATCGTTTCGGACGTAGTTGGTCGTCCCGTCGATCGGGTCGACGATCCAGGTGGCGCCGGCGTCGGGCACCGCCTTCAGCTCGTCGTCCTCCTCGCCGACGACCGCGTCCTCGGGGAAGTCCTCCCGCACGACGTCGATGACCTCCCGCTGGGCGGCGCGGTCGGCCTCGGTGACGACGTCGGCCGTCCCGCCCTTCGTCTCGACGGCGATCCCGGTCCGGAAGTGCTCGTGGGCGACGCGGGCCCCGGCCCGGGCCGCGCGCTCGGCCACCGTGACTCGATCGACGGTGTCGGTCATACCCGGACTCGAGTTGGCGCGCCCGTTAACGCATCGATCGGGAGGGCAGGACTGTGTCGGGATGGTCACTCAACGTGTACAAGGGGACCGAGGGTCGTCTGTGGGGGATCGACTTTTCGACTCGAGGGAGTGAGTCCAAGCTCGAGAGGTACCTCCGGCGATCATACTGGACAGAGACACTCCACCGTTTCACGTGAAGCGGAGTGTTGATGGAGGGACAACAGTCGGGGAGAATATTGGAATGCGATGAGATCGGTGATCGTCACACAAAGAAATATCAACGCTTTAGAAGAAATTGTGGAGTGAATGAGATAGTGAGGATAGTACGTCGTATCTTCCGCCGCTTCACTTGCAAGTGTGGTGTGTTCGATCCGTAATATACCCCTGTTATCGAGGATATAAGGGTTTCAGGCTTATTCCGCGTCGATAATTGGTTCCTATCTGTCACCATAGTGAAAGAAATGCTCCACATTCACTTGAAAGAGTTGAAAAGGTGATTTTATATATCACTACGGAAACGCAGAGGTATGCATCGCTTCGAACGAAAGCAGAACATCTTCCGGAACAAGGATGCCCTCAACGAATCCTATCAACCGGATCGGATCGAGGAACGTGACGAGGAGATCGAGGAGTATATGGAGGCGTTACAGCCCGTCGTCGATGGGTGGGAGCCCAATAACATCTTCATCTATGGGAACACCGGTGTGGGGAAGACCGCCGTCACCGACTATCTACTCGAGAGACTCCAAAAGGACGTGTCAAGCTATGATGATCTTGAACTCTCCGTCATTTCACTGAATTGTAAGACGCTAAACTCTTCGTATCAGGTTGCGGTCGAACTCGTGAACGAGTTACGTCCGACGGGACGAGAGATCAGCTCAACAGGATATCCACAACAAACCGTCTTTAAAAAGCTATACGAGGAACTTGAGGCGATCGGTGGTACGATCCTGATCGCCCTCGACGAGATCGATTCGATCGGAGATCGTGACGAACTCCTCTACGAATTACCACGTGCACGGGCGAACGGTAAGCTTGAGTCGACGAAAGTCGGTGTAGTAGGCATCAGCAACGACTTCAAGTTTCGTGAACAGCTCGATCCCCGGGTTCAGGATACGCTTTGTGAGCGAGAGATCCAATTTCCGCCCTATGAGGCGCCAGAGCTCGAGAATATTCTCGAGTCACGTGCGGAGATCGCGATCGTCGATGGTGCCATTGAACAGGGCGTGTTGAACTTCTGTGCTGCCCTCGCTGCCCGTGATAGTGGGAGTGCAAGACAGGCATTGGATCTCCTCCGATTAGCCGGCGAGATTGCGGAAAACCGAGAGGCGAACCACATCGAACGCGCTCACGTTGAAACCGCTCGCTCACAACTCGAACAGGAACGCGTCGAGGAGGGAATGCGGGAATTAACGCCACACGGCCGACTTGCGCTGTTGGCAGTCGCCTCAAGAAGTGCGAAGGAGGAAACGCCGTGTCGGGGGCGGGATATATACACGGAGTACGTCACGCTCTGTGAGTCATCAGGGAGCGAGCCTCTTACACAGCGATCCGTTCATAATCACCTCTCCGATCTCCGAATGCTCGGAATCCTCTCCGCATCCGAGAATCGAAGTGGATCACGAGGAAACTACTACAGTTACGAACTGGACGTTCCGTTTTCAAGCGCCGTTGAGGCAATGGCAGACGTTCTCCGGCTCGACAGCGAGATCGACACGATACGACGGATGGCTGCTATAAACGACGTCGTGTAGTCGATCGGGAACTCTCGTCGACATCCAGGTCGTGTTCCGTGGACGTCGACACTCCACTCTTACAAGTGAACAAAAAAGACCCTCACCCGGCTGGTATTCACTTGTAAGAGTGGTGTGTCCCTGTCCCCGAAGACGAAGCAGCCTCCGCTTTCAGTCTGCTTCACGTGAAACAGTGGAGTGTCTCTGTCGTCCACCGAAAATCAATGAGATCTATCGGAATGGTCGGTATCCCGCGTAGCGTCATCAATATCTGCTCGACCCAGTCACGGCTCACGGGTTGAGAGTGGTATGTGAAGTTTTGCGAGGGAAGAACGCTCCGAGAGCGCCCTTCCGCATCACGGGGGGTGACCCCGGCGATGCGAGGGGAGGGATTTGAACCCACGGACCTCTACAGGAGCGGATCTTGAGTCCGCCGCCGTTTCCCGGCTTGGCTACCCTCGCACGCATCTCGGGCTGACGCCCTCGTCCGGGTTTAAGGCTCCGGTTCCGGATCGATACCCGAGTCCCGTAGCGTTTAGGCCCGTCGCAGTCCCACCGATCGGTATGGACGACCACACCCGGGACCCGGGCGTCGCTCCGCCGCTGGGAAACCCGACCGGGTGGCGCCGCGGCGACCTGGTCTGGGAGCACGCGACGCTCCGGCGGGCGACCGAACACGGGGTGCGGCTGTTCAACGCGGGCGCGTACCACGAATCCCACGACTGCTTCGAGGACGAGTGGTTCAACTACGGGTCCGGCTCGACCGAGTCGGCCTACCTCCACGGAATGGTCCAGGTCGCCGCCGGGGCGCACAAGCGGGCCGATTTCGGGAACGACGACGGGATGCGGTCGCTGTTCGAAACGGCGCTGACGTACCTCCACGGCGTCCCGGAGGACTTCTACGGGGTGGACGTCGCGGACGTGCGCGTCACGATCCGGGCCGCCCTCGAGGACCCGACCGCGATCGACGACTGGCGGATCACGATCGACGACGCCCGTCCCGACGCGTATCCCGTGGACTACGAGTACGTCGACGAACTCGAGGGCTGACCGCCGCCGACCTGAATCGGGACCGGATAACCGTCGTCGGGACCGGACAACCGTCGTCGGGACCGGACACCCACCGGATCCGATCCGCACTTACCCGCCCGGCCGATAGGAACGGTATGCGCGTCCTCGAACTCGGTGACGGTCGCCCCGAGATCGCGGTGGTCGCGGCGATCCACGGGGACGAACCCTGTGGCCCCCGCGCGGTCGATCGGCTCCTCGCGGACGAGGAGGAGTACGAGCGGCCGGTCAAGCTGATCGTCGCCAACGAGGAGGCGCTCGCGGCCGGCGAGCGCTACCTCGAGACGGACCTCAACCGGGTTTTCCCCGGCGATCCGGACGCCGACACCCACGAGGGGCGGCTCGCCCACCGGCTCACCTCGGAGCTGACCGGGTGTACCACCCTCGCGCTCCACTCGACGCAGTCGTACGCCGAACCCTTCGCCGTCATCGACACGATGGACGAGGTCGCCCGTGGCGTCGCCCCCCACCTCCCGGTCGAGGTGGTCGTCCAGACCGACGCGTTCACCGAGGGCCGGCTCATCGAGCATCCCCACACGATCGAGGTCGAGTGCGGCCTCCAGGGCACCGACGAGGCGGCCGACAACGCCTACTGGCTCGTGCGCGCGTTTCTGGCCGCGACCGGCGCGCTGTCGGCGCCCGGCGCCGACGGCGTCGTTGACGCCGGCGGCCGGAAGGACGTCGACGTCTTCCGGCTCGACGACAGGATCCCCAAGCCGCCGGCCGACGAGTACGAGGTGTTCGCGCACAACTTCGAGCGCGTCGCGGCCGGCGAACGCTTCGCGGCCGCGGACGGGGAATCGATCGTCGCGGAGGAGCCCTTTTATCCGGTCCTCCTGTCGGCGTACGGCTACGAGCGCGAGTTCGGCTACGCCGCCGAGTACGTGGACACCTTCGGCTAACGCGGTCCCGAGCGGCGGCGTGAACCGTCACGTTGCCGCGCCGGCAGCGTGACCCATCCCGTGTGAGCAACCATTTAGGGCTCGCCCGGCAACCATCGAACGATGAAGGTCCGCGGCGAACGCGAGTGCGTGTCCTGCGGGACCCAGTGGTCCTACTACGAGACCGGCGAGATCGCGTGTCCGGAGTGCGGAAGCGTCCGGAGCGTCGGCATCGCACGGCGCCGCCGCCACACGGACTCGCCGGCGGAACTCGACCTGACGGCCCACCGCGCCCGCTTCGGCGAGGCGAGCGGGCCGCTCCCGGCGGAGGGCGTCGACGACCTCAAACGCGACCTCCGCGAGTACGTCCGCAAGCGCGGGTTCATCGACGGCGGCGAGCTACGGGGACTGGACGACGACGTCCTGCTGGCGGCCTACGAGCTGCTGCAGGTCGTCGACGCCGTCGGCCGCCTCCCGGACCCGGACGAGCGCGACCGTGAGTACCTCCTCCGCCTGCTGGCCGGGGCGGACGAGGGCGACCGGCCGGCGCCGGAGGACGTTCCCCCGAACCTCCACGCGGCGCGCGGGCTCGCTGCGGTCGAGGCGGTGGAGGCCTATCGCGAGGACCTGCGGACCCACCTCGAGGACCTGGCCGCGGACGAGATGGACGATGCGGGCGAGGCGGACGATGCGGACGGGGCCGAGGCGAACGATGCGGACGGGGCCGAGGCGGACGGGGCCGAGGCGACCGACGAGGACCGCGACATCGAGGCGACTCGGGACGTCCTCGAATCGCTCCGCGACCGGAGCAAACGCGTCGAATCCCTCCAGGGCGACGTCGACCCCGAGACCGCCGAGACCCTCGTGCGAGCGGCCGACGACCTCGGCCGCTACCTCCGAACCGGCCGGCCGGACGCCCTCGAGAGCGCACGCGACCGGCTCTCGGAGCCCGTCGTCTGAGGTGTCGTCGCCTCGCTTCCGATCGACCTTTTAAGCCATCGTGACGAACGCTCCCCGAAGGATGCCCACCGTCGACTTCGACGTCCACGCCAATCGCCACCGGCTGAAGCAGCTGCGGAACGCCGGCGACACGGAGCTCTACGAGAACCGCGACGACGTCGCCTGTCCGGCCTGCGGCGAGCCGTTCACGCGGCTGTTCGTGACCGAACGGGCGACGACGACGTTCCCGGAAACCGACGGTTCACGGTTCTGTCTGGGGAACGGGCCGGACGGGATCTACGTTTTCAGACACTGAACGGCAGCGTTCGACGGCGTGAGACCGCTTTCTCGTCGAGAGTTTATAAGTGGCGTCGGCCTCGGCCGGCCCGATCCGCAGCCCCTTTTAAGGCAGCTCGATCTCGACGCCCGTCTGCAGGCTCGCGGCCTTGACGGTGTTGTACAGCAACATCGCGCGGGTCATCGGGCCGACGCCGCCGGGGACCGGCGTGATCGCGCCAGCCACGTCGGCGGCGGAGTCGTACTCGACGTCGCCGACGAGCTCGGTTCCCTCGCCGTCGTCGGTCTCGATCCGGTTGACGCCGACGTCGATGACGGTCGCGCCCTCCCGGATCATCGATCCGTCGATGAACTCCGGGACGCCGACGGCAGCGATCACGATGTCGGCGTTCCGGGTGTGAGCGGCCAGGTCCTCGGTCCGGGAGTGACAGACGGTGACGGTGGCGTTCCCCTGGGGCGCCTTCTGGATCAGCAGGTTGGCCATCGGCTTGCCGACGATGTCGGACCGGCCGACGATCACGGCGTCCGCGCCCTCCGTCTCGACGTCGTGGGCCTCCAGCAGCTTCAGGACGCCGTGGGGGGTACACGGTTTAAATCGGGCGTGGCCGGCGACGAGCCGACCGACGTTCTCGGGATGGAACCCGTCGACGTCCTTCTCGGGGTCGATCCGGCGGAGGACCTCGCGCTCGTCGACGTGGTCGGGGACGGGCAGCTGGACGAGGATGCCGTGGACGGAGTCGTCGTCGTTCAGCTCGTCGATCGTCGCGTAGAGCTCGTCCGCGGGCGCCTCGGGGTCGACCTCGATATGGATCCCCTCGATGCCGACCTCCTCGCAGTCGCGCTGTTTCATCGAGACGTACGTCTCGCTGGCGGGGTCGTCGCTCATCAGGACGGTCGCCAGACCGGGTCGCGATCCGGCATCGGTCAGCGTCTCGACGCGGTCGGCGATCGCGGCGCGAACGTCCGCGGCGACGGCGTTGCCGTCGATGATCTCGGTCATATCCGGATCTCAGCGAGCGGCCTCAAAAGGGTCGGGGATCGCGGCGGCCGGATCGTCGGTCAGCGCCGGTTGCGGTTCCATCCCGGTCGTATCCGGTCGTCTCAGTCGTACACGGGATGCGCCGCACAGAGCTCCTCGACGCGCTCGCCGACCTCGTAGATCACGTCCTCGGAGTCGTGGTTGTCGACGACCCGGTAGATGAGGTCGGCGACCTCCTCGATCTCCTCGACGCCGAACCCGCGTGTCGTGAGCCCGGCGGTTCCGGCCCGGATCCCGGAGGGGTCGAACGCGGACCGCGTCTCGCCGGGGACCGTGTTGCCGTTGAGGACGATGTTGGCGGCCGCGAGCGCGTCCTCCGCGTCGCCGCCGCTGAGGTTCGGGTGGGACTCGCGCAGGTCCACGAGCACGAGGTGGGTGTCCGTGCCGCCCGAGACCAGCGAGAGGCCGTGGTCGGCCAGCCGGTCGCCCAGCGCCCGCGCGTTCTCGACGACCTGCTCGGCGTACTCCCGGAACTCGGGCTCGAGGGCCTCCTTGAACCCGACCGCCTTCCCGGCGACGTTGTGCATCAGGGGGCCGCCCTGGCCGCCCGGGAACACCGCGTTGTCGATCGCGTCGGCGTGTTCGTCCCCGCACATCACGATCCCGCCGCGGCCGGCGCGGATCGTCTTGTGGGTCGACCCGGTGACGAAGTCCGCGGTCCCGACCGGCGAGTCGTGGACGCCCGCGGCCACGAGCCCGGTGATGTGGGCCATATCGGCGAGGTGGTAGGCGTCGACCGCGTCGGCGGTCACCTGGATGCGGTCCCACTCGACCTCGCGCGGGTACGCCGAGTAGCCCGAGACGACGATGTCGGGGTCGAACGACTCCGCGAGGTCGCGGAGCCCCGCGTAGTCGATGGTGCCGGTTTCGGGGTCGACCTCGTACTGCTCGACGTCGTAGAGCTGCCCGACGAAGTTGGCCGGGTGGCCGTGGGAGAGGTGGCCGCCGTGGGTGAGATCCAGCGACAGGATCCGGTCGCCGGGCTCGAGCATCGCGAAGTAGACGGCCTGGTTGGCCTGCGTGCCGGAGTGGGGCTGGACGTTGACGTGCTCGGCGCCCCATAGCTCCTGCGCCCGCTCGATCGCGAGTTCCTCGACGTCGTCGGCGTACTCGCAGCCGGCGTAATATCGCGAGCCGGGATACCCCTCGGCGTACTTGTTCGTGAGGACGCTGCCCTGGGCCGCCAGCACCGCCTCGCTGGCGTGGTTCTCGCTGGCGATCATCGCGAGCGTCCGTTCCTGTCGTTCGGCCTCGCCCTCGAGCGCGTCGGCGACCGCGGGGTCGGCCTCCCGAACCTGGTCGTAGTCCATACTGAAAGCCGTGGGTGACACCACAATAAGCCTGTCCGTCCGGCGTCGCGCTCCACGAACGGTCCGCTCGATGAGACGAACGGCCGACCGGGATCACACGGCGATCGCGGGCAGGAACCGCCGGAGTACGGTCGGGCCACGGCCGAATCACGGCTCGCAAGAGAAGACAACCATCCGACAGTTTGGCTGGATCGGCGACGGGGCCAACTGCGTCATCGGCACCGAAGCCGCCGACTCCTCATCGGGACCGATTGCGCCACCGACCGGCCAAATAGACGGCGACGCCGAGGAACGCGCCGACCGCGTTGACTCCGGCGTCGATCGCCCCGCCCGATCGCCACGGAAGCGGGACCTGAAGCAGCTCGACGAGCGCGCCGTAGCCCGCCGAAAGGAAGACGGCGGCCGCGAGAACACGAAGCCGAGACCGCTCCGAGAACGCGGTTCCACCAGCCTCAAGCGCTCGCAGACAGCATACCGCGAGAATCGCGTAGCCGAGGAGATGGCTCGCGACGAACGGATCGAGGCCGAAGAGGACGGGGAAGGCCTCGGAGCCACCGTCACCGGTCCCGCTGCCGGGAACCGGCAGGATCGAGACGACGAGCACGAGGAGCGCGACGCGTGCCGGCAATCGCCAACGGTGGCGATCGTCGGGGACCGAACGCTCCGGGGCCGCCCCCGGCGGGTCGGACGCCGAGCAGTCGGCGTTCATCGCGTCCGCCCTGTTCGGACCGTTCGGGCCGGAATCCGGGTCGGGAGGCATCGTTCGACCGACGGTCGGATCGCCACCCGTTTATCCGCGGCGGTCGAACCGCCGACAATGAGCGAGACGCTGGACGACGACCTCTATCAGCGCACGATGGCGCTGATCGAGCCGGGGGACATCGAGCTGATCGGCTGTATCGTCCACTCGACGTACGACGGCCAGTCGGACCTGGAGATGCACGAGCTGACGGTCGCGATCAACGACGTGATCGCCGAGGCGGCCGGATCCGGCGAGACCTACATCGAGGCCGGCAACGATGACTCGAACTTCTCCTCGAACCAGTTCCAGGGCCGCACCATCGCGGACGAGTCGTTCGTCTGGGAGTGCCAACAGCTGCTCCGGGAGGGGACCTTCGATCTGGTCTTCTACTACGAGGCGGACGCCGACCAGGACGCGATCGTCGAGGGGATCGAGGCGCTCGAGGGCGTTGACCGCGTCACGCCGGTTCCCTGAACGGGAGGTCGAGGGATGAGCGACGTCGACCCCGAGACGGTCCTGATCCCTGGTGCCCGTGACGTCCGGGCGAGCCTCGATCGTGCCCGCGGGAGCGACCACGAACGGGATGGCGACCACGACCGGAAGAGCGACCACGACCGGAAGAGCGACCACGAACGGGAGAGCGACCGCGACCGGAAGAGCGACGGCGCGACCGCGTGCGTGGTCGCCTGCCCGCCCCACCCCCAACACGGCGGCACTCGCCACGACGGGCGCCTCCAAGCCGTCTCGACGACGCTCCGCGACCGCGGCGTCGACTGCCTTCGGTTCGATTACGGCGCGTGGGACGGCGGCCCCGGCGAGCTGGCCGACGTCAGGAACGCGCTGGCGTGGGCGGGCGACCGCTACGACCGGGTCGGCCTCTTCGGCTACTCCTTCGGCGGCTGTCTGGCCCTCGTCGCGGCTGCGGATCACGAGGCCGATGCGGCGGCCTCGCCCGTTGCGGCGGTCTCGGCGCTCGCGCCGGCCCGCCGGCTGACGCCGGACGTCGACGCGGCCGCGGCGGTCGACCGAATCGCAGTGCCCCTACAGGTCGTCTACGGGACGCGGGACGACACGGCGGAGTGGGAACCCGTCGTCGAGGCGGCCCGCGAGCGTACGGCGGATCACGGGACGGATGCGGTCTCGCTCGTCGAGCTCGAGGCGGACCACTTCTTCGTCGGCCGCACGGACCGGATCGGCGAAACGGCCGGCTCGTGGCTCGCGGACCGGGTCGAGACGGACAGCAGCGGACGGTGACGAGTCGGCGGCTCGCGGTGCTGGCCAGGTGACTAGCGATACGGGACCGGCGACCAGGGGTGCTGGGCCGCCCGGCGGTCGACGTGGATCGGTCGCCGGGAGCCCTCAGATCTCGAGGTTCGGCGTCGGGACGGCGCCCTCGTCCGCCTCGGGGTCGTACTCGTCGATCGCCGCGAGGACGACCGCGAGCGTGCCGTCGGCGTTCCACCGACCCGTGTTGATCGCGAGGTCGTAGATCGACCGGTCGGAGACGTCGATGTCGTAGTAGGACTCATACCGCTGCGCCTCGATGACCTCCCGAACGCGCATCTCGGCCGACAGCTCCTCGCGGTCGGCGGTGCGCTCGACGCGGACCTCCTCGGGCGCGTCGAGCCAGATCCGCAGGTCCGCGCGGTTGCCCGCGATCCAGCCGGCCAGCCGCGACTCGAGGACGAAGGCCTTGTTGGCGGCCCCCCACTCCTCCGCGATCCGGCGGAGCCGGCGGTCGAGTTCGCGGTCGATCGCGTCGGACTCGCCGGCCTTCGCGACCAGCTGCGAGAGGCTCATCTCCCGGTCCTCGGCGATCGACCGGAAGATCTCCCCGCCCGAGACGTACCCGCAGTCGAGAACCGTCGAGAGCCGCTCGCAAAGCGTCGTGGCGCCGCAGCCGGGCGGGCCGGACACCGTGATGAAGAGGTTGCTGTCGATGCGCCGGTCGACGGCCGCGTCCGTGCTGGTCATCCGATGGAGTGCTCGCGCGCGAGACGGGTAAGGATGGGGGGTCGAGTAAGAACGGTAAGGATGGAGGTCGGGTGAGAATCCGGGTCGCTTGGGACGTCGCACCGGTCGTCGCGGTTGGGGCCGACTTACCCGCGATGTCGAAGATTTATAATGTTTTAACGGTATCCCGTGAATCGGTACCGGATGACGGAGGATTTCAGCATCGTTGAGCCGGCCGACGTCCCGACGACGCGATTCGATACCTGCGAGACGGCCGTTCGGAAGCTCACGGAGCCGCTCGGCTGTGTCGAGCTGCGGGTAAACCAGGTCATCGTTGAGCCGGGCGAGGTGACCACCCCGCACACCCACGAGGGACAGGAGGAGGTGTTCGTCGCGCTGACCGATGGACAGATCTCCATTGCGGACGAGATCCACGACGTCCCGGAAGGCGGCATCGTTCGCGTCGACCCGGAGACCGTTCGAAACCTCCTCAACCGAACCGAGGAAACCCACGTGTGGCTCGCGTTCGGCGCGCCGCCGATCGGGACCGTCGACGACTTCGGTGCATACGTCGTTCCCGACGACCGATGAGGGGTCAGTTGTACCCGCGCCAGCGGTGGCCACACTCCTGACACTTAAAAAAGCGCGTCGGGGGCTCGTCGGCCGCGCCGGTCTGTTTGATCGTGTACCAGGCCTCGCCGTGGCCGCACTCGTCACAGACGACGTCGGTCGCGGTGGGTTTCCCCTCGAAGTTCGCGTTCTCCTCGGTCTCGATCGGCGACGCGTCGCCCTGCCGCTCCGTGGAGACGTACTGCTCGGCCAGATCGTCCTCCCGCTCGGTGGTCGCCCCGCAGTCGTCGTTTTGACACACCATTCGGCCGTCGACCGACACCATCATCGAGCCGCACTCGTCACAGAATTGCATCGGTGGATCGTTTCCCGGCCTACGGTCGGCAGCGGTTTGAAGGGTTCGCTCCGGCAGCCGGGGCCGGAGCCGCGGTCGGTCCCCGCAGCCCACTCACTCGTTCACGTGGATCGCTCACTCGTTGACGCGGTCGAAGGTCGGCCCGTCGGTGGAGACCATCGGGCAGTTGCGGACGCGGAACCGGTCCATCTCGACCACCTCGACGATCTCCGTTCCGTCGTGGGTGCAGGCCAGCGTGGGCGGGTCGGTGCTGTAGGGACACCGCTGACAGTACTCGCGTTTGTCGACGATCCGGTCGTCGTACTCGGCGTCACCGGCCCAGTCGGCCTCGGCGGACTCGCCGGCGTCGGGTTTCGCCGACGCGCCGCGGGTCGTCCCGGAGTCCCCGACGGTCCCGGCCGTCTCGGAGACCTCGGCCACCTCGGACGCCGTGACCGTTTCGGGCGCCCGGTCGAGCGCATCGGGGTCGTCGGTCTCGAGCGCCGACCAGACGTCCGTCTCGCCGACGTCGACGTCCATCGCCTCGAAGGGGTCGTCCTCGAGAGCCGCCTCGGGAGCCTCGTCGTCCGCGAGCGCGTCGATCCGCGAATCGAACTCGTCGGGGGGCGCTCCGTTCGGACCGGCTTCGTTCGGGCCGGCTTCGTTCGGGCCGGCTTCGTTCGGGCTGGCTTCGTTCGGGCTGGCTTCGTTCGGGCTGGCCTCGTCAGAGTCGGAGCCGTCCCGGTGGCCCCGGTCGTCACGGTCGTCACGGTCGTTCCGCTCACTCATTCGGTCTCACCCTCGAAGAGGTCCTCGGGATCGCGCGGCTCCGTCGTTTCGCCCTCCAGCGCCGGCGGGTCCCCGACCCGAAGCCACGCGTTCCCGAAGAAGCCGGACTTCGGCTCGACGCCCTCGAAGTGGCCGTCACAGTGGGGACACCGCGGGCGGCCGAGGAGCCCGAGCTGCACCGTGGTCTCGCACGACTCGCAGCGGGCCGCGGTGATGCCCTGCCGGTTCGCCGCCTCGAGCAGGTCATCGAGGGTCTCCCGCCGGGCTCGCTCCCGCTCGAGTCGGTCGAGACGCCGCTGGACGTTCACGAACGCGCCCGCGAGCCGGGTGAGCTTCTCGTCGTGGTCCGCCAGGCGGTCGGCGTGATCAGCCACGTCCGTCCGTAGTTCCTCGGCCGAATCGATCTCGCGTTCGAGAGAGTCGTATCGGCTCGACAGGTCCGCGACCGTCGATCGGAGCGCGTCGATCCGGTCGTCGATGGCGGGGTGGGTGTGGTCCTTCGGCGCCCGCGATTCGGCCTCCTCGAGCACGCTGATGACGCGCTCGCGGACGTCGGCGATCTGCTCGTCGAGGTCCGTCCGGAGCGTCTCGACGTCGGTCTCGAGTCGCTCGACGTTTGAGCGCGTTCGATCGAGGTCCGCCCGGACCCGCTCGAGCGTCTCCGCGTCGGGGACGTCGATCCCGCGCTCCTCGGCGAGCCGCGCGATGGCCCTGGCGAGCAGCTCCTCCCGACGGTCCTCGGGGAGGTCGGCCAGATCCGTCGGAGGGTCCGCAGTCCCCTGGGACGGCCCCGATCGGTCCGCAGTCTCCGCGGACGGCTCCGGTCGGTCGTCGTCCCCCGCGGATGGCTCCCCCCGGTCCTCCTCCGGAAGCGTCATCCGATCGCGATCACCCATCTACGCCCGTTTCAGCGCCCATACATAAGTAAGCTTGCGCGTCGGCCGTCCGGGCGTCGACCCGAGCGCGGCGGAAGCCGACGCGTTTTACCCGGGAAGGGTTCTCCCGTCCCGTATGCGCTCGATTTCGCGGCGGCTCGTCGGTGCGGCGTTGATCGGCGGTGGGGCTCTCCTCGCGCTCGCGGCGGTCATACTCGCCGCGACCGAGCTGCCCACGAGCGTGGCAAACGTCGTCCCGGGCTCGGCGATCGCGATCGACGCCGGAAACGGCGGCAACGGCGGACTCAGCGGCCACTCGGCGCTCCACCCGACGGCTTACGCCGCGGGAGCGACGCTGCTCGTCGCCGGCGCCGTCGCCGTCCGCGACCGACCGGTGGGGCCGAAGGCAGCGATCGCGGTCCCCGCGGTGGGTCTCGGGCTCGCGCTCGTCGGCGTGACGCTCGGATCGGGGATCATCGCCGGGTCGGAGGGGACCGTCGGGC
This sequence comes from Halopenitus persicus, assembly GCF_900107205.1. Lineage (GTDB taxonomy): Archaea > Halobacteriota > Halobacteria > Halobacteriales > Haloferacaceae > Halopenitus > Halopenitus persicus. The sequence continues at coordinate 89,256 of NZ_FNPC01000006.1, forward strand.
CGGGAGCCACGGCCGGATTCGGGACCGGCCTCGAGGCGGGCAACGTCCTCGCGCCGGGCGACGTCCTCGCGATCGCGGGAACCGCCGCTGGAACCGCCATCACGCCCATCGTCGTCGGCGCGCTGCGCGAACACACGGTCGTCCTCCTGGCGGGGTTCGTGGTCGCGATCGCCGCCGTCGTCGCGGCGCCGAGCCCGGGTCTCGTCGCCGCCGTCGGGCTCGTGGGCGGGGGCGGCGCCGTCGGCGCCGCCTGGCGGCTCGACCCGGGTGGGTGGCGGCCGTGACGGCATCACGCCGCAGCGGCCGATCCCCCTGCGTCCGGCCGGCGGCGCCGTGAGGACCGCACCGGCCGGCGGCGCTGCGACGACCGCTGCGGACGCCGGTCGACGCGACACCCCTATCCGTTTCGGACGCGAACCGCGGGTATGGCGACCGAGGCGTGTGCGGTCTGCGACACGGACGTGCGGATCGCCGGCGGGATCGGCGACCTCTGGAGCTTCGCCTTCGAGTCGACCCAGGGGATGACCCTCGAGCTCGTCGACGGCTCGGAGTTCTTCCTGTGTTTCGACTGTATGGAGCGACTGCCCGGCGACGCGGAGCCGACCGCGGCGGACGTCGAGCGGTTGCAGGCCGAAGACGGCGAAGCGGCGGTCGAGAAACCGGCTGACGGCGAAGCGGCGGTCGAGAAACCGGCTGACGACGACGCGACCGTCGAAGAGCCGCCTGACGCTCCGACCGAGTAGCGCCGGTCGGGAACCGACGCCGTCACCGACCCATCCGACACCTTTACTCCGATCGCAACGGACCCCGGAGTGTGGACCCCGACCGGATCCTCGCGGAGTTCCCGGCGCCGAGCTTTCGCGGCGCCCAGGAGCAGGCCCTTCACGACGTCCGTGACGCGTTCGCGGCCGGCAACGACGTGGTGCTCGTGCGCGCGCCGACCGGCAGCGGCAAGTCCCTGCTGGCGCGGTCGATCATGGGCGCGGCGCGACCGGTCGAGGCTGCCGAGCCGCGGGAGGCGACCGGCGCGTACTACACGACGCCGCAGGTCTCCCAGCTCGAGGACGTCGCGGCCGACGACCTCCTCGCGGACCTGAACGTGATCCGCGGGAAGTCGAACTACGCCTGCATCCTCCCCGGCGAGCACGACACGCCGGTCGACCGCGCACCCTGCGCCCGGCAGCGCGGGTTCGACTGCAGCATCCAACACCGGTGTCCGTACTTTTCCGACCGGGCGATCGCCTCCTCGCGGCGCTTCGCCGCGATGACGCTCGCCTACTTCATGCAGACCGCGGGCTCGGAGGTGTTCGGGAAGCGGGACGTGGTCGTGATCGACGAGGCCCACGGGCTGTCCGAGTGGGCCGAGATGTACGCGACGATCGAACTCTCACCTGACCGCGTGCCCGTCTGGGAGGACGTCGGCGTGCCGGACGTCTCCGGCGGGACGGGCGTTTCCGGCGGGACGGACGATGGGGCGACCGGCGGTGCCGATGGAGACGGAGGATCCCTCGACCGCACGGCGCGATTCGTCGAACAGCTCCGGGGCGTCTGCGAGCGCGCGAAGGACGAGCTGGTCGGCCGTCCGGAACTGGAGCCCGCGGAGGTCGCCCGCCGCGACCGACTGCAGGAGCTGATCGGCGAGCTCGGGTGGTTCCTGGAGGACTACCGGGACCCGGAGAGCCCGACCACCTGGGTCGTCGACCAGCCCGGCGGCGAGGGCACGGCGATCACGATCAAGCCGCTGGACCCGGCACGGTATCTCAAACACACCGTCTGGGACCGGGGGAACCGCTTCGCGCTGCTGTCGGCGACGATCCTCTCAAAGGAGGCGTTTTGCCGCGGCGTCGGGCTCGATCCGGCCGACGTCGCGCTCGTCGACGTCGAGCACACGTTCCCGCTCGCGAACCGGCCGCTGTACGACGTGACGCAGGGGAAGATGACCTACGCGCACCGTGAGGAAACGATCCCGCGGATCGCCGAGCTGGTCGTCCGGCTGATGGCCCGCCACCCGAACGAGAAGGGGCTGATCCACGCACACTCGTACGCGATCGCCGATCAGCTCGTCGACCGGCTCGGGGAGCTCGGCGTCGCGCCCCGGCTGCGCCGGCACACGAAGGCGACCCGTGACGGCGAGCTCGAGGCCTGGCTGGGAAGCGACGACCCGGAGGTGTTCGTCGCGGTGAAGATGGAGGAGGCGCTCGACCTCAAGGACGAGCTGTGTCGCTGGCAGGTGATCTGCAAGGCGCCGTACCTGAACACGAACGACTCCCGCGTCGCGCGCCGGCTGGAGGAGGGCCAGTGGCCGTGGTACCACCGCGCCGCGCTGCGGACGGTCATCCAAGCGTGCGGACGCGTCGTGCGCGCCCCGGACGACCACGGCGCGACCTACCTGGCGGACGACTCGCTGCTCGATCTCTTCGACCGATCGCGGGCTGATATGCCCGCGTGGTTCGCCGACCAGGTCGCGGCGATGGAGGCTCCCGACCTTCCGGCGGCCGACCCGACGGCGGCACTGTCCGGGATCGACGCGGCGCCGTCCCCGGCGGCAGCCACCAGCGGCCCCCGGCTCGATGCCGTGACTGGGGCCGTGACCGCAAGCGACGACGCGGCGACGACCGATGCCACGGCGGACGAGAGCACGGGATCGGAGTCGACGAACGGAAACGCGGAAACGGGAACTGCGGGTGGCGACGCAAGCGGCAGCTCGACCGGCGGCGGAGGCGGGACCGAAACGCGGTCCGAACGCGACGCGAAGCGCCGCCAGGACCATCCGCTCTCCGACGTCTGGGGCGACGGCTAGCCGGACGGACTTAAATAAGCGAGACGCCCCAGGCCACCATCGAGGAGACCATCAGGAACGCGAAGAACAGCGCGAACAGTTTCTGTCGGTCCATATTCCGAGTAGGCGGTCGAACACGCATAATTCCTGTGTCCCGTCGCCGACGCCGCTCCGTTTCCCCATCGACGCCGCTCCGTCTCCGACCGACGCCACTCCGTCTCCGACCGACGCCACTCCGTCTCCGACCGAGGCCGACCGATCGACAACCGGGGAGCCGACGTCGAACCGGAGGATCATCATCAACGATCAGTATATATGTGCCTTATACGCTCGGCATCCTCGGCCGAACGGCGATCCATACCTTATACCATATAAGGTGTTTGTATCCCCTCAAGGGAATAGTAACCTTCATAATCCCTCACGTCTCACCGACGTGTATGGCATCCCACGGGCTGGCGACCGCGCTCACGCTGTACGGGTCGCGAACACTGACGCTGTCGCAGGCGGCCGCCCAGGCGGGGCTCAGCGAGGCCGAGTTCATCGAACAGCTCGAGCGACACGACATCGAGGTAACCGAGTCCGAGCGCGCCGCGGCGCTCGACTCCGACGCGGTCGCCGCGACCGCCGACTGAGCCCGACGGACGGCTCACGCCCCCTTTTCAAATCGCTTCCGTCGAGACGACGGGAGCGGCTGCGCCACGCTGACCGGACGGTCCCACCGGAAGAGCCGTGCTACCGGTCGAGCGACTCCGGTTCGGGTTCGACGTCGGCTCCGGACTCCTCGTCGTCGGGAACGAGGTAGACCTCGCCGTCGTGTTTCACTGCGGGCACGGTATCGGGGGGAGCCTCGTCGTCGAGGAAGTCGGGGTTCGGGACCGTGACGGCCTCGTACGTCTCGGGATCGAGCACCTGGACGGCGTGTTCGTCCTCGACGGTCACGACGGTCGTTTCGGCGGCGTCGTCCCGTCGGCCGACGCGGTCGGCATCCGGCGTCTCGCCCTCCGCGAAGTCGGAGACGTACTCCTCGCCGGAGGCGAGCCGCGTTCCCCGGATCCGGTTCGAGACGCTTTCGACGAGCACGGGCCCGTCGCCGTCGTTCGGGTCGATGATCTCGCCGGCCGCGTAGCGGGGCAGCCGGACCGCGAAGGTCACGCGATAGACCTCGTTGCCGTCGCCGTCCTCGGTCACGAGCGTCGGATAGGACTCGAAGCTCCCGCCGAGCTGCTCGACGATCCGGGTCGCGACCGACTGGCCCAGCCCGTTCGAGGAGATCTTGACGTTCGGGCCGTCCTCGGTCTCGGTCACCTCGGTGATGAACGCCTCCCGGTCGCCCTTCGCCTCCTGGTCGGCGACGTGGGATTCGGCGATCGCGAGCGCCTGATCGCGTTCCGCCGGGGTGAGATCGCGGTCGTCGGCCCGGATCTGAACGATCGCGGCGTAGTAGCCGCCGGCGATCCGGCCACACCGGTCGCAGGTTCCGCGGGAGATCCTGACCGGCACGGTCACGGACTCCTCGCGGAGTGTGCCCCGGACGACGCCCGAGAACTCACAGTGCATCCGGATCGCGTTCTCGTCGACCTGCTCGGGCTCGACGCCCCAGTTCACCTCGGCCGCGTCGACGTGGACTCCGAGCGCCTCGGCCGTCTCGTCGACGGCGACGTCGGTGTAATCACGCGCGCCGACGTCCCGCCAGGACTCGCCGCGACGGACCGCCCCGCAGCCGGAACAGACGAGGACCTCGATCCGGTCCGGGGCGTCGACGAGGTCGAAGTCCTCGAAGTAACAGTCGTCACAGAGCGTGCGATCCCGCGTGCGCGGCTCGCCGGGGCGCGGCTCCGACCGCTCCGCGACCGGGTCGCCACAGCGGGGACAGAACTCGCGGGACTCGCTCATCGAGCCAGCGTAAGCGCCTCCGTCGGTTAAATCGACCGACTCGGGTGGTCGAGTCCCCGACTCCGAACCGGCCGACCGTACTCCTCGGACCGTTCGGGCCGACCGTACTCCCCGGACCGTTCGGGCCGACCGTACTCCCCGGACCGTTCGGGCCGACCGCGCCACCCAAGCCGTGTCATCGATCACGAACGCCGGCAGGGTCTGCACAGGTGATGTGGCTTTAACATCGGCGGCGTCGATGTCCCGCGTATGGCAGACGATCCTGCGGACGACGAGACGCAACGGTTCGCTACACGCAGCCTCCACGCCGGCGCACAGCCCGACCCGACGACGGGATCGCGGGCGACGCCGATCTATCAGACGACGTCGTACTCCTTCGACGACGCCGACCACGCGGCGTCGCTGTTCGCGCTGGAGGAGCCGGGCAACATCTACTCGCGGATCATGAACCCGACGAACGCGGTCCTCGAGGAGCGGATGGCCTCCCTCGAGAACGGGATCGCCGCGGTCGCGACCAGCTCCGGGATGGCCGCGTTGAACCTCGCGACGTTCCTGCTTGCCGCGCCCGGCGACAACATCGTCTCCGCCTCCTCGCTGTACGGCGGAACCTACACGTACCTCACCCACACGGTCGAGCGGCGCGGCGTCTCCACCCGGTTCGTCGACACCCTCGACGTCGACGCCTACGCGGAGGCGATCGACGAGGACACCGCCTACGTCCACCTCGAGACGATCGGCAACCCCGCGCTCGTGACGCCCGACATCGAGGCGATCGCCGAGATCGCCCACGAACACGACGCGCCGCTTCTCGTGGACAACACGTTCGCGACGCCGTACCTCTGTAACCCCCTCGACCACGGCGCGGACCTCGTGTGGCACTCGACCACGAAGTGGATCCACGGCGCCGGCACCACGATCGGCGGCGTCCTCGTCGACGGCGGCAGCTTCCCGTGGGGTGACCACGCCGAGAAGTACCCCGAGATCGGCGGCGACAATCCCGCCTACCACGGCGTCAACTTCACCGAACGGTTCGGCGACGCGGCGTTCACCTACGCGGCCGTCGCCCGCGGCCTGCGCGACCTCGGCTGCCAGCAGTCGCCGTTCGACTCCTGGCAGACGATCCAGGGACTCAACACGCTCCCGTTCCGGATGGAGCGCCACTGCGAGAACGCCGAGATCGTCGCCGAGCACCTCGCCGACCACCCCGAGGTGAGCTGGGTCAACTACCCCGGTCTCGAGAACCACGAGACCCACGAGACGTCGAGCGAGTACCTCGACGGCGGCTACGGCGGAATGATCACCTTCGGGCTGGAGGCGGGCTACGACGCCGCGAAGACGACGGTCGAAAGCACCGAGCTCGCCTCGCTGCTCGCGAACGTCGGCGACGCGAAGACGCTCATCATCCACCCCGCCTCGACGACCCACCAGCAGCTCACCGAGGAAGAGCTGCTCTCGGCCGGCGTCACCGAGGACCTGGTCCGGCTGTCGGTCGGCCTCGAGGACCCCGCGGACATCATCGCGGACATCGATCAGGCGATCACGACGGCGACCGAGTAGACGTTCGCCGCCTCGAACCCGGGACCGTTCGCCGAAACGATTAGGGGCGTTCCGCCCTCGGTATCAGACGGTATGACCAAAGTGAGCGTGGTCGGTGCCGCGGGTACCGTCGGTGCCGCGGCCGGCTACAACATCGCGCTGCGCGACGTCGCGGACGAGCTCGTCTTCGTGGACATTCCGGACAAGGAGCCGGAGGCGGTCGGCCAGGCCGCCGACGTCAACCACGGCGTTGCCTACGACTCGAACACGACCGTCCGTCAGGGCGACTACGCGGACACCGCGGGCTCGGACGTGGTCGTGATCACCGCCGGGATCCCCCGCCAACCCGGCCAGACCCGGATCGACCTCGCGGGCGACAACGCGCCGATCATGGACGACATCGGCTCCTCGCTGGCCGAACACAACGACGAGTTCGTCACCGTGACCACCTCGAACCCGGTCGACCTCCTCAACCGCCACCTCCACGAGTCCGGCGACCGCGACCGGCACTCGGTGGTCGGGTTCGGCGGGCGGCTCGACTCGGCCCGGTTCCGGTACGTCCTCGCCGAGCGGTTCGACACGCCGGTCCGGAACGTCGAGGCCACCATCCTCGGCGAGCACGGCGACGCGCAGGTGCCCGTCTTCTCGAAGGTCCGCGTCGACGGTCGTGACCCGAGCTTCGACGCCGACGAGCGCGAGGCGATCCTGGGCGACCTCCAGGAGTCCGCGATGGACGTCATCGAGCGCAAGGGCGCCACCCAGTGGGGACCGGCGACCGGCGTCGCCCACGTCGTGGAGGCGATCCTCGAGGACACCGGCGAGGTGCTCCCGTGCTCGGTCGTCCTCGACGGCGAGTACGGCCACACGGACACGGCCCTCGGCGTGCCAGCCAAGCTCGGATCGAACGGCGTCGAGGAGATCGTCGAGTGGGACCTCGACGACTACGAGCGCGAGCTGCTCGCCGAGGCAGCTGGGAAGCTCTCCGAGCAGTACGCGGAGATCGCGTAGCGGCCGCGCGTCGAACGCCTTTTAAGCGCCGTCCTCACTCCCGCCCTCGATCCGCTCGGAACCCCCCTCGATCCGTTCCGAGAGCCAGTCGTAGTGGTCGATCAGCGCGTTCTCGCCGGCGTCGGTGAGCCGGTAGACGTCGGCGATGCCCTCGGTCCGCGATTCGACGTGGCCGGACTCCGCGAGCGCCGTCAGCATTGCGTGGAACGACTGCGGGTCGATCCGCTCGTCGTAGTGGGACGTCAGTCGGTTCTTCAGCTGCTGTTCGCGCAGGCTCCCGGCCTCGTACAGGAGCGCGCAGACGTCGCGGCGGCGACCGCTGTGGAGCCACTTCGACATACCGGTCGATCGGTCCGGTGACGATATAGGACTCCCGGAGTCGTCGGGCGTGGTTGGACCGTCATATGGATGAATCGTCGGACGGGCCGAGTCACGCTCCACCGTCACGACCGGGCACCGACTGGCGGAACATCGTCCGGAAGGGGAAGTCGGCGTCGCGGGACTCGAAGCGGTCGAGCGTGAAGGGCGAGAGCGAAAACGGCGCCGGCTCGCCGGTGAGATGGGCTCGAACGGCGGTCCCGATACTGTCCGCGGCCATCACGCCAGCGCCGTGGAACCCGGCCGCGACGACCAGGCCGTCCGGAGCCTCGGCCGGCGCGTCGATGATCGGCTTCGCGTCCGGCGTGGTCGCGTCGGCCATCGGACAGCACTCGTAGCGGACCACCGGCGCGTCAGCGTCGACGCTCGCGAGGATTCCCGGGAGCTCCTCGCGGAGCAGTCGGTCGAGTTCGTCGCCGATCTCCCGCGGGTCCTCGGGCGGGGCCGTGGCCCGGTCCGATCCGCCGTACTGGTGTTCGATTCCGACGAGCAGCCGGCCGTCCCGGGTGCCGCGCCAGTAGGCGCCGAGGACCGGATCCCCGCCCATCGGAACCCCGTCCGGAAGGTCGGCCTCGAGGTACGCGACGTTCCAGGTGAACGGCCGGATCGGGACCCGGAGGACGTCCGCAAGCAGGTCCGGCGTGGCCGAGCCCGCGGCCGCCACCACGGCGTCGGCGTCGACGGTGCCGTATTCGGTCTCGACGCCCGCGACCTCGTCGCCCGCCACGGCACCGTCCGTAACGCGGACCGACTCGACGGTCGTGTCCGGCCGGAACTCGACGCCGCGGCGGACGCACTCGCGGCGCATCGTCGCGAGGAACTCGTCGACGTCGAAGTAGCCGGTCCCCGGCCAGACGAGCGCCTTCTCGTAGGGCGCCTCGGCATCAAACACGTCCGCGTACGCGTCGGCGTCGACGAGGCGTACCTCGGTGGCGCTGGACTCCTCGGCATCGTTGTTCGACGTCGCGGTTTCCCGGGCCGCGTCGACGTCCGCGGGCCGCACCCCGCGGACGTACTCGCGGTCGGTCCACTCGAAGACGCCGGTCCCGTCAAGCTCGCGGAAGAACTCGATCGCGTGGCGGCTCCAGGCCGGCTGGTCGGGGTAATCGACCGGCGTCGTGATCACTCCGGAGGCGCGGCTCGAGGTCCCGTTTCCGATCGCGTCACGGTCCAGCACGACCACGTCGTGATCCGGCGCGAGCCGATAGGCGGTGCTCAATCCCGCGACGCCGGATCCGACCACGGCAACACGTGTCATATCGGCCGGTCGGCCCCGGTTCGTATAGTGGTTTCGCCGACCGCGTGGGAGAACGCGTCCCGGTCCCAATGAGGAGACCTACCCTCCCAACGAGAGGAAACGCCTTTCCCCGCGAGGCGCCCCACTTCGAACAATGCGTGGGAGGCCGTCCCGGGGAGGGACACGATGAAGGTCGCCGAAGCGGTCCCGGAGTTCGCCGACGCGTTCGGCTTCGAGGAGTTCAACCGGATGCAACGCGAGGCGTTGCCCGCGCTCCTGGAGACGGGCGAGAACGTCGTGGCCAGCGCGCCGACCGGATCCGGAAAGACCGCGCTCGCGGAGCTCGCGATCTGCAAGACGCTCGATGCGGGCGGGACGGCGCTGTTCGTCGCGCCGCTGCGCGCGCTCACCAACGAGAAGGAAAGCGAGTGGGAGCGCTTCGAGGAGCTCGGCTACTCGGTCTACGTCGTCTCGGGCGAGCGCGATCTGAATCCCAGACGGGCCGAACGGGCCGACGTCATCGTGATCACGCCCGAGAAGGCCGACTCGGCGACGCGGAAACACGACTCCGCGCGCTACTCGTTCATCGCCGACGTGGACTGCGTGCTCATCGACGAGGTCCACCTCCTCGACTCCGACCGTCGCGGCGGCGTGCTCGAGGTCGTCGTCTCCCGGCTGCGCCGGATCTGTGACCCGCGGATCGTCGCCCTCTCGGCGACGATGTCGAACGTCGCGGACGTCGCCGACTGGCTCGACGCGCCGCCGGAGGCCACCTTCGAGTTCGGCGACGACTACCGGCCGGTCGAACTGGAGACCGGCGTGAAGACCTACTCGCACGGCGACAACGCCTTCGCGGACAAGTACCGCCGGCTCTACCGCGCGATCGACCTTGCCGAGCCCCACGTCCGCGAGGACGGGCAGGCGCTCGTGTTCGTCTCCTCCAGACAGGACACCGTGCAGGCCGCGAAGAAGACCCGCGACGAGATCGCCGACCGCGACATCCCCGTCGGCGCGCGCGGCGAGTACGACTTCCACACCGAGGCGAAGGAACTCACGAACGACACGCTCCGCCAGTCAGTCCTCGACGGGGTCGGGTTCCACCACGCCGGACTGGGCAAGGACGACCGCGACCGCGTCGAGGAGTGGTTCCGCGAGGGGTTGATCTCGATCCTCTTTTCGACCTCGACGCTGGCGTGGGGCGTGAACCTCCCCGCCCGCTGCGTGATCATTCGGGACACGAAGTATCACGACCCGCTGGCCGGCGAGACCGACATCTCGCCGCTCGACGTGCTCCAGATGCTGGGTCGGGCGGGGCGTCCCGGCTACGACGACATCGGCTACGGCTGGGTGGTCTGTGACCGGTCCGACGCCGACCGATACCGCCGGCTGCTCCGGGAGGGCAAGCCGATCGAGTCGCGGCTCGCCGAGGATCTCGCCGGACATCTCAACGCCGAGATCGCGATGGGGACGATCCGCGATCTCGATGACGTGATGGACTGGATCGAGACGACGTTCTACTTCGTGCGCGCGCGCTCGGAGCCGGAGCAGTACGGCTTCGATTCGATCCGCGACCGGGTTCGGGACACGCTCGAAGGTCTGGTCGCCGACGGGTTCGTCGAGACCGATGCGGACCTGGGGATCGAACCGACCGCGGTGGGACGGCTCGCCTCGAAGTATTACCTCCGGCTCGAGACCGCGAGCCGGTTCCACGAGCTCGCCGAGCGCGACTCGCTGTCGGTCGCGTCGATCCTCGAGGCGGTCGCGGCCGCCGGCGAGTTCGACTCCGTCTCGGCGCGGTCGGCGGAGGCCGACGCGATCGACCGGATCCTCTCGGCGAGCGGCCTCGAGACGAGCCTCGAGGAGGGCCACCGGAAGGTGTTCGCGATCCTGGCGGCGAGCATGGACGACGCGGTCCCTTCGGACCTCCGGTCTGACGCGTGGGTGATCCGGCAGAACGCGCTGCGGTTGGTCGCCGCGCTGACCGAGTTCCTCGACCGGTTCGCCGGCGCGCGGGCGGCCAACCTCGCGCGCCGCGTGGAGGCGCGGCTCGACCACGGCGTCGCCCGCGCGGCGGTCGCGTTCACGGCGATCGACGGCGTCGGCGCGAACCGCGCCGAACGGCTCGCCGACGCGGGGTTCGACTCGCCGGCCGCCGTGGCCGAGGCCGACCCGAGCAGCCTCGAGACGGCCGGAATGAGCGAGGGCGTCGCGAGCCGGATCGTCGAGGCCGCCGGCGAACTCCCGCGGATCGACGTCGAATGGGGATCGTTCCCCGAGGCCGTCGGAACCGGGAACAACCGGATGTGTGAAGTGACGGTCCGGAACCACGGGGGCGGCGCACGCGCCGGCGTCCGCGTGACCGTCAACGACGTCGAGATGAACGAGAAGACGATCTACCTCGACGGAGAGACGACCGTTCCGGTCGGCGTGTTCGGGCCGCCGGACGCCGACGAGCTCGCCTTCGTCGTCGAGGTGACGTTTCCCGAGCACCCCCTGCTTCCCGTGCGTGCGAGCCGGTCGGTCAACGTCGAGTAAGCGGTCCGGCACGGTCGAGTGAGAGCCCGACGCCGTGTGAGGGTTCAAAGGCGATGCCGCGCCAGACGGGATATGCCATCGCGACTCCGCGTCCTGGCCGGCGACTGCACCACGATCCTGAACGGTCCCCGCGAGCGCACCCAGCGCGGCCGCGTGGTCGTGGTCGTCAAGCCCGACAACACGACGCTCGTGCACGACGCCGACGGCTACCAGCCGATCGAGTGGCTCACCCGGCCGGACTCGGTGACCGTCGAGACGGACGCGTCCGGGTTCACCGTCACCGCGCACGACGGCGACCGGACGCTGCAGGTGATCACCCACGAACGCGAGGCCGGGATGGAAGTCCCGGCCACCGAGGCCGGGATCCCCGTGGGGAGCTGTCCGGACTGCGCGTCCGCGTTGGTTCGCTCGGGCGGCCACGTCGCCTGCGTCGGCTGCGAGGAGCGATACGGGCTGCCGACCGGCGCGACGGTCACGGAGCGGAGCTGCGAGGAATGCGGGCTGCCGCTGCTTCGCGTCGAGCGGGGCGAGGTCTTCACGGTCTGTCTGGACGTGTACTGCGACTCGCTGGCTGACGCCGTCGCCGACCGGTTCGACCGCGTCTGGTCGTGTCCCGACTGCGGCTCCGACCTCCGCGTCCAGCAGGCGACCGGCCGGGTCTTCCTCGGCTGCGACGCGTATCCGGAGTGCGAGACGACGTTCTCGTTCCCGGACGGCGTCGTGGTCGACGACTGTCCCTGCGGGCTGCCGGTCCTCGAGACCGCAGAGGGACGGCGCTGTCTCGACGGGAGCTGCGAGCGCTGGGAGGCGGACGCGGGCGACCGCCGGGACGACACGGAGCCGCCCGCGGCGTGAAACGCCCGTGACGCGAGTCGTCCGCGGCGGGAACCGTCCCGGGCGCAGGTCGTCCGGAACGTGCATCGCCCGCGACCTGACGTCTCCCCGGCGGACCGCAACCCGTTTACGACCGCCGCCCGGCCGGTCAGGTATGCAACCGGACGGCGAGCTCCGCGGCGACGGCGTACACGTGGGCGGCGACGCCCGCCAACGGTTCTACGACTCGGGGGGATACGGGCGCCCGCTCGGCGGGAACGCGATCTCGCTCACGCCGTTGGAGGCGGCACACCTGCTGTTTCGGGGCGACCTGGGCGCGGTGACCGTCGGCGGCGAGGCGCTCGGGTTCGAGGCCTTCTTCGTCCACGCGGCCGCCGCGGGCGACCGGTTCGCGGTCCGGTTCCTCGTGTACTCGGACCTGCGCGACCGGGGGTTCTACCTCTCGCCGACGCGCGAGGGCTGGCCGGGGCACAACCGTCTGGCGGGAACGAACGCGGACTTCATCGTGTACGAACGCGGCGCGAGCCCCCCCGATGGGGACGTCGCTCACCGGCTGCGCGTGGTCGGCGAACGCGAGTCGATCCCGGCGGCCGAAATCGACGGGACCACGCTGGCCATCGTCGACGAGGAGAGCGACCTCACGTACTTCGAGACGCGAACGGCCGACCCGACGGGGGAGACCGACTACGGTCCGCCGACGGACCTCCCCGGCGTCCTGCTCGAGGACCGCGTGGTGGTGTGGGACGCGCCGACCGACCTCTATGACCGGGGCTTCTACGGCCGTCCGCTGTCCGGGCGCGCCGCGACGATCGACGGGGCGCTACAGCTGTCGCTGCTCGAGGCCGCGTTCCTGGCCGAACGCGGAGCGTTGCGGTTGGACGAAACGCTCGCGCTGGCAGGGGCGGCCGGGGACGCGGAACGGAGCGATGGCGTCGGCACCGATGGAACCGGCGGCGGTGCTAGCGGCGCCGATGAAGCCGACGACGAGGGATCCGACGACGCCGAGGGGGCGGCGGACGCGATCCGCCGGCGCGGACGAGCGGTCGAGGGGGATCGGTTCGACCGACGGCTCCGCGTCTACGCGGACCTTCGCGAGCGCGCGATCGTCCCGAAGACCGGCTTCAAGTTCGGCGCCGACTTCCGGACGTACCTCCACGTGGAGACGGTCGAGGACCTGCCCCACTCCGAGCACCTGGTCCGGGTCATCGAGCCGGACCACGCGTTCGTTCCGCGCGAGCTGTCGCTTGACGTGCGGCTCGCCGGCGGCGTTCGCAAGCGAATGGTTTTTGCGCTGACCGACGCGAGTTCCATCGACTACCGTTCGGTAGCTCGGATCACCCCATGACCGACGACGATCACACGCCACGCGAGGTCGCCACCGCCGCCGACGCGCTCGCCGACGCCGACGCGAGCGCCGCGGGCTGCGGGATCGTGACCGACGGAGGAACCGACACCGCAGCCGGGGCCGACGACGTGGAGCTGGACCCGTGGGGATCGGCGACGGTCGACGACTACCGAAAGCTCTTCGAGGAGTTCGGGATCGAGGAGTTCGACGACGTCCTCCCGGACGTTCCCCATCCCCACTACCTGATGCGACGCGGCGTCATCTTCGGCCACCGCGAGTACGACGCGGTCGCCGAGGCGATGGCGAACGACGAGCCGTTCGCCGCGCTGTCGGGGTTCATGCCCACGGGCGACCCCCACATCGGTCACAAGCTGGTCTTCGACGAGCTGATCTGGCACCAGCGGCAGGGCGGGGACGCCTTCGGGCTGATCGCCGACCTGGAGGCCCACGCCGCGCGCGGGCTCTCGTGGGACGAGATCGACGAGCACGCCCGGAGCTACGTCCTCTCGCTGATCGCGCTCGGGTTCGACCCCGAGGCGGGGACCGTCTACCGGCAGTCCGACAACCGGGAGGTCCAGGACCTCGCGTTCGAGCTGGGGTCGAAGGCGAACTTCTCCGAGCTGCAGGCGCTGTACGGCTTCGACGGCGAAACGAACGTCTCGCATATGCAGTCGACGATCACCCAGATGGCGGACATCCTCTACCCGCAGCTGGTCGACGGCCCCAAGCCGACCGTGGTGCCGGTCGGGCCGGACCAGGACCCGCACCTACGCCTCTCGCGGGACCTCTCCGAGCGGATGCGGTACTTCAAGGTCACCGAGGCGTTCGCGAGCTTCGAGCTCGGGGACGACGAGCGCCAGCTCGTCCGGGCGGCCTTCGACGCGCTCGCGGCTGCTCCGGACGAGGACGATGCCGACGACGCGGAAGCCGACGATGCCGACGACGCGGAAGCCACCGCCGACAACGCCGACGACGGCGACGAACCGGTGCGCTGCGAGGCGGCCGCCGAGTGGCTCGAGACGTACGAACCGCCGCCGGAGCTCACCGACGCGCGGCGGTCGGCGATCGAGAAGCTCCGCGCCGCGGGCAAGGAGCCGCTCCGCCCGCGGGTCCGGTTCCTCGACCGGAACGCGACCGACGACGCCTTCGAGGACCTGATCGGCCGCGTCGAGGGCGAGAAGCGCGTCTTCGAGGGGCACGTCGACGCCTTCGACCTGACGCGCGAGGCGGCCGAGACGCTCGCCCGCGAGGTCGAGCTCGACCACGACGGGTTCGGGTTCCGACAGCCCTCCTCGATCTACCACCGCTTCATGTCAGGGCTCACCGGCGGCAAGATGTCCTCGTCGATCCCGGCCAGCCACATCTCGCTGCTCGACGATCCCGAGGAGGGCGCCGCGAAGGTGAACGCGGCCACGACCGGCGGGCGGTCGACCGCCGAGGAGCAGCGCGAGCTGGGCGGCAAGCCCGACGAGTGTCCCGTCTACGAGTTGTACGCCTACCTGCTCGCGGACGATGACGACGACCTGGCGCGGAGGGTCTATGAGGAGTGTGCCGGCGGGGACCGGCTCTGTGGCGGCTGTAAGGAGCAGGCCGCGGAGCTGATGCGCGAGTTCCTCGCCGACCACCAGGAGAAACGCGAGGAGGCGGCCGAGCTGCTCGAGGACCTGGACATCGACTTCGAGTCCGACCGGCGCGGCACCGGCGGCGAACACTGACGGCCGTTCGGGACGACGGCGAGCACTGAGGACCGTGCAGTACGGCGGCGACGGGAACGGACCGGGACCACGTTCGCTCTCCGTCACCCGATCTCTGTTCTGAGGTGGCTACCGAGCAGCCCGCCGATCGCGCTCAGCGCGACCCAGTAGGCGAGGACCGCAAGGATCGCGAGCACGACGAGCACCGCGATCGAGAAGCCGATGACGGCGTCGGGAGCGAGCGGGAGGAACGCCAACACGACGAGGAGGAGCAGGATCGACGGGACCGACGCGAACAGGCCGGAGAGGCCGCCGACGACCGCACCGTCCTCGGGATCCGTGCCCTGCAGGTAGCCGGCGAGGAGGCCGCCGGCGATCGGCGACAGCGGGATCCAGGTGAGGACGGTGGTCGCGATCGCGCCGATCGCGGCGTTGAGGAGGGTGTTGCCGTCGGTGTCCATACCGCAAGTGAGGTCGGCATCGAATATAAAGGCGGGCACGAGGCGGGTCGGAAAGCCCGGCACGGGGCGGGCCGGAAAGCCCGGCACGGGGCGGGCCGGAAAGACCGGCACGGGGCGAGTTCGGAGCACCGTGGGGAGCTCGACCGGGAGGACGATCGCGTCGTTCCGCGCCTTTTAACCACGGGACGCGCCAACGCCGGATATGAGCGAACCACGCGTCCCGGGGACGGCGGACGCGATCGAGCTCCCGTGCGGGGAGACGATCGGGCACGGCGACCTCGATCTCGGGATGCGCGAGTACGACTGTGCGTGCGGGGAAACGCACGCGGTAGTGATGGACGTCCATCCGCCGGAGCGGTTCCTCCCGGAGTTCCTCGTCGAGGTGCTGCGCGAGGCCGTCGAGACGACCAGCGAGGAGATGCCCGAGTTCGGCACGCCGCACCTGCTCGGGGTCGTCCTCGAGGAGTTCCCGGACCGGGTCGTCGCCGAGGACGCCTCCGAGAACGCCGACGTCGGCTACGCGCTCGTCTGGGTGGCCGAATTCGACGCGCGGCGGCTCCACGAGGTGATCGTCGAGCTCGTGGTCGAGCTGATGGAACACGCCGTGAGCCACGCGGAGGACGACGGGGCGTTGCAGGAGTTCGAGAAGCAGATGACCGAGTTCGACGTCGCCGAGTTCGTCGAGCGGTACCGGGCCGAACGCGACCTCGAAGCCGAGGACCCGTACGCCTAGCCCGGCCGAATCGGCCGCTCGACGGCGGGGTATATAAGTGATCGGACGATGTCCGACGAACGTCCGACTCCTGTCTCACTGAACGCTATGTGTATGGCTCCCGTACGTAAGACGTATGCACACCCGGGAGTTCGAACCGCTGCGCGGTGTGCTCGCCGAGGCCGACGAGCCGCTGACGGCGCGGGAGATCCTCTCGCTGCTCGAGGAGCGGGAGGAGTTCGACAACCCGCACCGCGTCGCGACCGTGCTGGGACGGTGGGCCGAGCGTGGCGAGGTGGAAGTGATCGCCGACAGCCCCTACCGATACCGGCTCAACACGTGATCCGCCATCGGGATCGACGAGTCGCGACGGCGACGACCGGCTAGCGGTATGGTTGGGCAGTGAGCGTTGCGACCGGCCGGTACGGTATGCCCGGGCGGTACGTTGTGGTCGGACGGTACGTTGCACAACCGAACGAAAACGGATGCTCGGGCGGACTCGGCCCCCGATACGCCCCCGACCGTGGTACGTGACCACATCTCTTGCGAATTTCGAAAAACTCCTTCGAGAATCGCATTCTTTCGCCGCCCTTATTACGATGTACGCACTCCGGTCGGGTAATGAGCGACTCACCAGTGGCCTCCGAGACGACGGAGACGTCCGAGGACCGCACCATCCTGCTCATCGGCAGCGGCCCGATCCAGATCGGGCAGGCGGCCGAGTTCGATTACTCCGGCGCGCAGGCGTGTCGCGCCCTGCAGGAGGAGGGTGCTCGGGTCGTCCTCGTCAACTCGAACCCGGCGACCATCATGACCGACCCGGAGATGGCCGACCGGGTGTACATCGAGCCGATCACGCCCGAGGCGATCGCCGAGGTCATCCGCGAGGAGAAGCCGGACGGCGTCATCGCCGGCCTCGGCGGACAGACCGGCCTCAACGTCACGGCCGAGCTGGCCGAGCAGGGCATCCTCGAGGAACACGACGTCGAGATCATGGGGACGCCGCTCGACACCATCTACGCGACCGAGGACCGCGACCTCTTCCGCCAGCGGATGGAGAACCTCGGCGAGCCGGTCCCCGCGTCGACGACCATCTCGCTGGGCGAGGACGAGTCGGTCACCGACTTCGACGAGGCGGCGTTCCGCGAACGCGTCCGGGACGCCGTCGACGAGGTCGGCGGGCTGCCGGTCATCTCGCGGACGACCTACACGCTCGGCGGGTCCGGATCCGGCGTCGTCGAGGAGTTCGACGAACTCGTCGATCGCGTCCGCAAGGGCCTCCGCCTCTCCCGGAACGGCGAGGTGCTCATCACCGAGTCGATCTCGGGCTGGGTCGAGCTCGAGTACGAGGTGATGCGCGACGCCGACGACTCCTGTATCATCATCTGCAACATGGAGAACATCGACCCGATGGGGATCCACACCGGCGAGTCGACGGTGGTGACCCCCTCGCAGGTCATTCCCGACGACGGCCACCAGGAGATGCGCGACGTGGCCCTCGAGGTCATCCGCGATCTGGGGATTCAGGGCGGCTGTAACATCCAGTTCGCCTGGCGCGACGACGGCACCCCGGGCGGGGAGTACCGCGTCGTCGAGGTGAACCCCCGCGTCTCCCGCTCGTCCGCGCTCGCCTCGAAGGCGACCGGCTACCCGATCGCCCGCGTCACGGCGAAGGTCGCGCTCGGCAAGCGGCTCCACGAGATCGACAACGAGATCACCGGCGAGACGACCGCCGCCTTCGAGCCGGCCATCGACTACGTCGTCACGAAGGTGCCGCGCTGGCCCATCGACAAGTTCGACGACGTCGACTTCGAGCTGGGCACGGCGATGAAATCGACCGGCGAGGCGATGTCGATCGGCCGGACCTTCGAGGAAAGCATGCTCAAGGCGCTGCGCTCCTCCGAATACGATCCCGCCGTCGACTGGGTCGACGTGGACGACGAGACGCTTTCAGCCGACTACCTCGAGACGCCGACGCCCGACCGCCCGTACGCGATCTTCGAGGCGTTCTCGCGCGGCTATACCGTCGAGGAGGTGTGTGACCTCACGGGGATCAAGGAGTGGTACGTCGAGCGGTTCGAGCGCATCGCCGACGCCCACGAGGGCGCGAAGCACGGCGAGTTCACCGACGCGGCGATCGCCGGGTTCACCGACGCCGAGATCGCCGACGCGGCCTCCCCGGAGGCGCCCGCGGACGTCGAACCGAAGACGACCTCGACCGACGGCGGCAGCGTGACGCCGGTCTCGGTCGACGAGGTCGCCTCCTCGACGCCGAGCCGCACCTTCAAGCAGGTCGACACCTGCGCCGGCGAGTTCGAGGCGTCGACGCCGTACTACTACTCGGCGCGGCTCCCCGAATACCTCGCCGGCGCCGACGCGGGCAGCGGCGAGAGCGACTACGGCGAGCTCCAGCGGATCGACCCCGACGTCGAGAGCGTCGTCGTCATCGGCGGCGGCCCGATCCGCATCGGGCAGGGCGTCGAGTTCGACTACTGTGCGGTCCACGCGGTGCGCGCGCTCCGCGAGATGGGCATCGACGCACACGTGATCAACAACAATCCCGAGACCGTCTCGACGGACTACGACACCTCCGACGGGCTCTTCTTCGAGCCGATCACCGCCGAGGAGGTCGCCGACGTCGTCGAGGCGACCGACGCCGACGGCGTGATGGTCCAGTTCGGCGGCCAGACCTCCGTGAACGTCGGTGAACCGCTCGAGGCGGAGCTGGAGCGTCGCGGGCTCGACTGCGAGATCGTCGGCACCTCCGTGGAGGCGATGGACCTGGCGGAGGACCGCGACCGCTTCAACGCGCTGATGGACGACCTCGGCATCGCCCAGCCGGCCGGCGGCACGGCGACGAGCCGCGAGGAGGCGCTCGAACTCGCCCACGGGATCGGCTACCCGGTCCTCGTGCGTCCGTCCTACGTGCTCGGCGGCCGCGCGATGCGCGTCGTCGAGGACGACGCGGAGCTCGAGGAGTACATCGAGGAGGCGGTTCGCGTCTCGCCGGACAAGCCGATCCTCATCGACCAGTTCCTCGACGACGCGGTCGAGCTGGACGTCGACGCCGTCTCGGACGGCGAGGACGTCCTCATCGGCGGCGTGATGGAGCACGTCGAGAGCGCCGGCGTCCACTCCGGCGACTCCGCGTGCATGATCCCCCCGCGGTCGCTCGACGACGCGACGCTCGGCCGCGTTCGCGAGGTCACCGAGGAGATCGCGACCGCGCTCGACACCGTCGGCCTGTTGAACGTCCAGCTGGCGGTCACCGGCGTCCACGACCCCGACGCCGACCCCACCGTCTACGTGCTGGAGGCGAACCCGCGCTCCTCGCGGACGGTCCCGTTCGTCTCGAAGGCGACCGGCGTCCCGATCGCGAAGATCGCCGCGACGGTGATGGCCGGCGAGTCGCTCGCCGACCTCGACGTCGACGAGCAGATCCCCGAACACCTGAGCGTGAAGGAGGTCGTCCTCCCGTTCGACCGCCTGCCGGGCTCGGACCCGCGGCTCGGCCCCGAAATGAAGTCCACCGGCGAGGTGATGGGCACCGCGACGTCGTTCGGCAAGGCCTACGACAAGGCCCAGGACGCGACCGGCAAGCCGATCCCCGAGTCGGGAACCGCCGTCGTCGACCTCTCGGCCGACCAGTTCCCGGACCCGGACACCGAGGCGGGCGAGGCGCTCGTCGACGGCTTCTCGGAGCACTTCGAGCTGTCCACGGCCACCGACCTGGTCGCGGCCGCCCGCTCGGGCGAGCTCGACCTGATCGTCTCGCGCCAGCGCGATCTGCTGGAGGTCGCCGTCGAGGAGGAGATCACCTACTTCTCCACGCCGGCCAGCGCGAAGGCGGCCCTCGAGGCGCTCGATCACGTGGATGACGACCTGGACGTCCTGGCGGTCTCGGACCGCCCGAAGCGCGTCGCCGATTGGGGCGCCGGGGAGTAGTCCGCGCCCCCGACGCCGAGGGCGAATCGGCCACGACGCTGACGGCGACCGACGAGTTACCCCCAGTCGCGTTTTCACGCTCGCCGAAGCCGTTACCTGACGGGCCGTCATTGCCATCGATATGCCGACCGACCGGCCGGCGACGGATGAACCGCTGTCGCCGCCGGCCGACGAGATCCCGGCGTCGGTCCCCGGTGAATCGCGGATCCGCGAGACGAACGGCGTCGGACTACACGTCGTGGAAGCGGGTCCCGCGGACGGCGAGCTGCTCGTGCTCCTCCACGGATTCCCCGAGTTCTGGTACGGCTGGCACGCCGTGATCGAATCGCTTGCGTCAGCAGGGTTCCGCGTGGTTGTGCCCGACCAGCGCGGGTACAACCTGAGCGAGAAGCCCGACGGGATCGCCCCCTACCGGATCGGCGAGCTGGCCCGCGACGTCGTCGGGCTGATCGACGCGTACGGCCGCGAGACGGCGCTCCTCGCGGGCCACGACTGGGGCGCCGCGGTCGGCTGGTGGGTCGCGCTCCACCACCCCGGCAGACTCCGGCGGTTCGTCGCGGTCAACCTCCCGCATCCGACGGTGTTCCGGCGAACGCTCCGAACGTCGTGGCGCCAACGGCTGCGAAACTGGTACATCCTGGCGTTTCAGCTCCCGTGGCTCCCCGAACGGGTTTCCCGGGTGCGGAACTGGGCCCCGGTCGTCGAGGGAATGCGCCGGTCGAGCCGGCCCGGTGCGTTCGACAACGAGGATTTCGACCGGTATCGCCGCGCGTGGTCCCGGCCCGGTGCGTTCGCCGGGATGGTGAACTGGTACCGAGCGGTCGCTCGCGAGCGGCCGACTCCGGCCCGCACCGCCGTCGACGTCCCGACGCTCGTCGTCTGGGGCGCCGGCGACCGGTTCCTCCGGCGGTCGATGGCCGCCGAGAGCCTCGCGCACTGTTCGAACGGTCGACTCTTGATGGTCCACGACGCGACCCACTGGATCCTCCACGAGCGACCGAACCGGGTGGCCCGGGCGATCCGCGAGCACGTCGAGTGACGGCGTCCCGTTAGCATCCCGACGACGACCCTTCAGGCGGAACTGGCTCCGGGATCCGACTCCTCCAGATAGAGACGATAGCACGGTCCCGCCAGCAGCAGCGCCGCGACGCCGGCCATCCCGAGCAGCAGGACCGGGTCGAACGTCGCCGCGTCGCCGGCGAGGAGGCGGTCAGCCGACACCCCGACCGCAATCCCGGCGACCACCCACGGCGTCTCGCCGAGCGCGGTCCCGAGGAGGAAGGGGCGGACGTCGACACGGGCGAATCCGGCCGCGATCGAGACCGCGTCGGACGGGACCGGCAACAGCCGGCTCGCGGCGATCGTTCGCGTCGCGCCCGCGGCCGCGACGAGGCGCACGCCGGCACGCGAGAACCGACTCCCGGCCGGGTCCCAGCCGGCACGTGCGAGCGCGTACGGCGGGAGCGCCGTGGCCGTCACCAGGGCGATCCCGACCGGAATCCCCGCCCAGCCGTAGCCGTAGCCGGCGGCGACCGCGATCAGCGTCGTCGGGAGCGCGAGCGCCGGCCGGACGGCCGCGAGTCCGCACAGCGCGAGCGCGAACAGCGCCGGCTCGTCCGCGATGCGTTCGGCGGGCGCCACGAGCGCTCGCGGGTCCGTCAGCCACGCGATGAGCACGACGCCGGCGAGGACGGCCACTCCGGCTGCGAGGCGGCGCTTCACGCGACCGGCTTCCCGACCGACCGATAAACGCCTTGTGGAGCCACGGCGGGAAGCGCCGTGGAGACGCGGCGGGAAGCACCGTGGAGACGCGGCGGAACGCCCCGTCCGGACCACCCGCGGGTCGTCCTGGCAGTTTTTAAGGACCGCCGCCGAACGGACGCGCGTGCGCCGCGACCGCTCGCCCGATGGCGACTCGACGCGGGACCGGAAGCGCGAGCTCGGGATCGAACTCCTCGCCACCCTCGAGGAGGAGTCGCTGCCGCTCCCGGAGGCGATCGACCGGATCGAGACGGTGACGACGAGTCCCGCGCTCACCCGGGAGATCCTCGACGCCGCGCGCAAGCGGGGCGTCATCGACCGGGAGGACGGCCGGATCCGGACGCGACGCGGCGGGACGGCCGTCTCCCTCGACCGTGGGGTCACGGTCCGCGAGGGCGAGTTCGAGTGCCGTCGCTGCGGAGCGTCGATCTCGACCGGACACTTCCTCGAACTCGATGCCGGCGAGCTCGGTCCGTTCGGGTCCTCGTGTATCCGGGCGGTTCTCGGCCGTGACGGGTGAGGCGGTGAGGTGGCCGAGCGGACGATTCCGATGGAGCAGCTGCCGTCAGCGGCCGCGCCGAAGCTCCTCGATCAGCTGCTCGATGAGCGTGGCCTGCTCGTCGAGTCGATCGGCCTGTTTCTCGACGGCGGCGCGCAGCGCGGCGACCTCCTCGGCGAGGTCGTCGTCCGTCACCCCCGCCGGTTCGAATCCGGAATCGCCGAAGTCGGCGTCCATCGCGGCGGTCTCGCCGGACGCGTCCGCGTCGCGCGCGGACCGATCGCCGTCGGCGTCCCCACGTGCCGCCGCGCCGTCGCCCGTTTCACTGGTGGCGTTCATCGTGGCGTTCGCCGACCCGGCCTGCCGGGATCCGGATCGTGAGGACCCGGCACCACGTTCCGACGACGCCGGTACCGTTTCCTCCGACGCCGTCGAATCGGACGCATCGGCACCGGCGCGGTCGGTAGTGGTCGCGCGCGACGCCGTGTCCGAGGATTCCGGGGCGAGCGGGTCCCCGGATCCGGCCGACTGGGTCTCACCGTCCCCGTTTCTGCCCATCGACTCCATCGGGGCGTCGGTCCCGGAGTCGGTCTCGGCGTCCGCCTCGGCATCGGCCGCCGGCGACGCCGAGAGCGGATCCACGCCGACGCCGAAGTCCGGCGAGCCGTCCGCGCTCGCCTCGGCGTCCGCGTCCGCCGCCTCCGCCTCGGCCTCCTGCTCACGAACGGCCCGCAGCTCCGCGGGGCTCTCGACGCCGTGGTAGCCGCAGACGGCGTCGGTCAGGGTCTCCCGGACCTCCCTGGCCGACTCGTTCGGGGTCTTGAACCGCTCCTGGCGGTCCTGCAGGGTGAGCACGACCGAGGTCGCGACGGTTCCCTCCTCGAAGCCGAGGTCGGTGACGTCCTCGTAGTGGAACTCCTCGAACTCCTCGTCCCAGACGACCGACCCGATGTGTTTGACGAGCCGGTCGCTGGTGATGATGAGCGTCAGCTCCGAGAAGCGGAAGGTGCTGATGACCGACTCGCCCGGGTCGGTGACCCCGGCCGCCGAGAGCACGCCCGCCAGGATCGGGTGGAGGGCGTCGTCGGTTCGTTTGGCCGGGATCGTGATCGTCTCCTCCCCGTCGAGCCCGCGGTCGAGGGTGATCTTCGTCTTGCGGCGGCCCTCGGAGACGTCGACCCGCTCGGCTCCGTGTGGGTACGTCTCGACGGTCTCGTCCGAGAGCAGTCCGTCGGACCGATAGACGAGCGTCCGTGTCGGCGTCACCGCGAGGGCGTCCTCGCCGCCGAGGTCGACGTGGGCGGCGACGTCCTCCTCGCCGACTGCCGATGCGAGCAGGTCGGGAAGACTCATTTGCGAATGCATTCGCCGCGCCGGGTATAAATCCGCGGGTCGCTTCACGGCGATCCGCGGCCGCGACCCCTGTCTCGCGGTCGCAAACCGCCCGCGGATGGGAAGGTTAAAGGGTTTCATCCCGGTACGTGCAACTGCGGCCGGGTGGCTTAGCTGGACATAGCGCCGCACTCATAGGGTTTCAGAGATTCGGTGCGGCAGTCGCCTTGGAAGCGTCCGCGACCCCGCCGGGGCCCCGCCGAGCCTCGGACCTGGGCGATGCGGAGATCGCGGGTTCGGAGCCCGCCCCGGCCATACCTCGTCCCCCGTTTTCGTCCCGTCAGTTTCCCTCGTTCCGCTTTTCGTGCCGTCCGTCCCGCCGGCGAGCCGACGGTATTTATCCGTCGGGGTGCATCGATGACACGTATGAGCCTCGACCGATACGCCGACGCGATCGCCGACCTCGATCCCGACCGCGGGGAGGTCGAAACCGCCGAGGTCGTCGTGACCGACGACGTGCTGGTGAAGGCGTTCGTCCTCGCCCCGGGCGGGGAGATCACGCCGCACGAACACGGCGACGCCACGAACGTCTTTCACGTCCTCGAGGGGACCCCGACCGTCGTCCGCGACGGCGAGACGGAGCGGATCGAGGCGCCCGGCGTCGTGCACAACGAGCGCGGGGCCGTCCACGGCGCCCGCAACGAGTCCGACGACCGGGCCGTCCTGACCGCGAGCCTCTGCCCGCTCCCGTAAGTATGAGCGCGGAGATCGAGGTGGACGAACTCGCCGCGCTGCTCGAGACCGCCGCCGACGCGACCGTCACCGACCGATCCGCCGCCGATGAGGCCGCCGCCGACTCGCCCGACGACGCGACTGCTGCCGACGCGACGGGCGAGTCGCTCGTCGTGGTCGACGTCCGGTCGAAGCGGGCCTTCGACCGCGGCCACATCCCCGGCAGCCGGAACGTCCCGTTTCCGGAGCTGACGAGTCGGGTCGAGGAGCTATCCGGCGCGAGCCGGATCGTGACGGTCTGCCCCCACGGGATCGCCAGCCAACAGGCGGCCGACCTGATCACGTCGTACGCCGGCACGGCCGACGCGACGGTCGAGAGCCTCCGCGGCGGGCTCGAGGCCTGGGACGGTCCGCTCGAGGCGACGGCGCTCGGCTCCGGGTCGACCGACGGGGAGTCGGTCGATACCCGGTCGGACGACGGGGGCGCCTCGAGCCGTCCGGATCCGGACGACGAGGGACCCGAAGCACCCTTTTAAATCGTTAAACGCTTCGGATACCACTTTTAAATAATCCGGAGTCCGCCCGTCCCTACCGTCGCCGCGTACGCGCCGCGAACAGCGTCGTCGCGAGCAGCAGCGCGATCGCGGCAGCCGTCGATCCGAATCCCGGAATCCCCTCGTCGGTCGACGGGATCGGTTCGGAGCCGGGACCGTCGGAGTCGTCAGCAGGAGCGTCGCCGGCGGTGGACTCGCCGGGAGCGGAGCCGGTTCCGGCCTCCGTGACCGTGAGCGTGACGCGTTCCCCGCCGAGTTCGACCGTCGTCTCGCCGGATTCAGCGGGCGTGACCTCGAACCGAAGCTCGCTCCGCTCGCCCGCGTCGAGGCGGATCTCGCGCGTTTCGGCCGCCTCGCCGTTCACCCGGAGCGTCAGCGAGCCGCCGGCGGGGATCGGCGCCGAGTTCTCGACGACGGCGGTCACGGCGACCGTCTCGCCGCGGGCGACCGTCCCGGGATCGACCGCCAGGTCGTGAACGCTCACCGAGGCGGGGTCCATCACCGACACCTGAAGCGACTGCCCGCCGACCGTCAGGTCGTGCGTGCCGGGGTCCTCGAACCGGTGCTCGACGGTTTCGACCGTGCTCCCGCCGGCAGCGAGTCGCCCGGTTCTCGTCGCCACCGCGTCGCCGTCGACCCGGACGGCGAGGTCGTAGTCGCCGGCCGTGCCGCCGTCGTTCGAGACGGACACCCGGAGACGGAGCGTCTCGCCGACGACGAGCCGAACCGGGTCTCGATCGACCGTGCGGTTGCGGTAGGCTCCGGTCACGCGGACCGCGTCGGGGTCGGCGATCGAGTAGCCGATCCGGGCCGGCAGCGTCCCGAACGCGGCGTCGTGGGCGTCGCGGTCCCAGGCGGTCGGCGCTCGGTCGGTCGTCGTGAACGTCCGCGCCGACGTCCGGACGTCGGTCCCGCCGGCCGCGGCGACCGCCGCGAGGACGTCGTCGTTCGTGACCGGATCCTCGGCGGCGTTCAGCTCCCGCAGCACGCTCGTGAAGGCGTCCTCGCCCTCGGTCGCCAGCCGGATCCGACGGTCGATCTCGCCGGCGACGAGCGCGCCCTTCCAGTAGTTCGCGTCGTTGCGCCAGGTGGCGGGTTGTGAGAGGGTCGCGCCGGCCTGCGGGTCCCGCTCCCCCTGCCGAAGGGTCCGCTGAAACGTCGCGAAGTCGACGTCGCCGCGCTCGAGCGCGAGCAGGGCCGCGTAGTAGGTCGCCACCGCCTCGACCGTCCATCGACCCGACGCGGTCGTCCGGTAGTCCTGTCGAGTGTGGACGTACTCGTGGGTCCAGACGTCCGTCGCGGCGTCGACCGATTCCGCGTCCCGAACCCACATATCAGCCGGTCCGCTCTGGAGTCCCCGAACGCCCCAGCCGACGTCGCTCGTCGGGGCGGCGATCACGAACACCTCGGCGTCGCGGTCGCCGACCCGAAGCGCGCCGGAGGCGTGGCCGAGCGTTCCGAGGATCGCATCCGGCGAGGAGGCCAGCTCGGCACGCTCGGGAACGATCAGTCGGAACCGCTGGCCGTTCGCCGACCTGACGTGCTCCTCGAAGGGGCCGAGATAGGCCATCGAGTCGCTCGCGACGCCCTCGCCGGCGACGACGTTCCCGCGCTCGAATCGGACGGGAGCGACCGACTGCGCGCGGAGTTGGACCTGCGGCGGGTTCACGATCGCCCACTCGCCGGCGTCGACGAACAGGTAGCTGCCCTCCCCCTGGAGCGGCCCCCCGTCCTCGACCGTCCGATTGGCGGGCATCCGGTACGCCAGGCTCGGACGCTCGGTTCGCCCGTCCCAGGTCCACGTCGTCGCGTTCTCACGAGTGAATCCGTCCGCCGACACGTCGGTGGCGCGGTCGGGGATCCGGAGCCGGAGTTCGACCACGCGGTCCGGGATCTCGACTCGAGTCCGGACGCCGTACTCGCCGACGGGAGCGACCTGCCGAAGGTGGTTCCGGACGTGGATCGTGGCGGTCGTCGCCGCCGGCGCTGGCGAATCAGTCACCGCCTCCGCCGCGCCGGACGTCGCGGTGGGTGAGGCGTCGGTCGCTGCGGCCGACGCACCGCCCGCCAGGGCGGGGGCCGTCACGGCGCCCGCGAGGAACAGCATCGAGAGGACGAGGGCGGTCGTCCGGCGAGCGTGCTCGCGCATATCCCGTACACACGCCACGAGCGACCTAGTAGGTCGGGGATCGGCGACCGTCCGTGACGTCCGACGGCGCGTCGACGGCCGCGTCCGAGCGTTCTCCGGACCGTGCCGGTCGATTTCGGCCGTCTCACGGCATCGTCTGACAAACGCTTAAGTGAACGGACCGACCATTAGCCGGTGATGGGCAACAAGAACAAGACCATCTCGTTCCGCGTCAACGAGGACGCCTTCGAGACCCTCCGCGAGATCGCCGAGCAGCGCGACATCTCGCTGTCCGCCGTGTTCCGCGATTACGTGGACACGCTGGTTGCCCACGACGGCAAGGTCCGGGTCGTCCCCGAACACGAACTCGAGGGCACCGGCGAGGCCGACGACTCCTTCCCGCCGAAGGTGGAGGTGCCCAAGAGCTTCATTCGCGAACACGAGCGCCTGGAGCTCGAGGCGGACCACCTCCGCGAGCAGCTCGAGGAGCACAAACGCTACGTCACCTACCTCCGCGAGCAGCTCGAGGACGAGGACGAGGAGGTCATCCAGCTCGAGGACCTCGACGGCGACGCCGACGAGCCCTCGTTCCGGCTCGGGTAGGCGCTTTTCGTCCGGCTCGAGTAGGGGACGGACCCGGATCGAGCGGCAGCCTCACCGCCCAGCGCCCGCTAGGCCGCCCGGTCGGAGAACTCCGCGGCCGACGTGCGCGTGCCCTTCGTGATCAACACGTCGCCGGCCCGCAGCGTGGTGTCGATGTCCGGACCGACGAGCCAGCCCTCGCCCGGACGGCGGACCGCCAGCACGCTCGTCGAGATGTCGGTCTCGGGGACGCCCTCGCGGATCACCGCTCCCTCGAGGTCGCTGTCCGGTTCGATCGTCGTGCGCGTGATGATCTCGTCGGACTCCTTGACCGCAAGCTCCACGACCGGATGGACCTCGAGGTCGCGGAGGACCCCCTCGGTGATCTCCACCGCGGCGTCGGAGATGACTTCGGTCGCGACGCCCAGGTGGATGAGCCCCCGAAGCGCGACCGGATCGGACGCGTCCCGGGCGGCCCGCAACGTCCAGGCCTCGAAGCGCGACTGGAGCGCGTCCACCTCGACCTCGAGGTTGCTCACCTCCTCGGCCAGCTCCTCGGCGTCGAACAGCACCGACCCGTAGGCGAGGTCGACGCCGAGCTCCGAGAGGTTCTTCATCAACACGATGGAGTCGACCGCACGCTCCAGGTCCGAGACGTCCGGCTCGACCGGATCCTCGGCCACGTAGGGCTCGTCGGTCGCGGCCTCGTGGACGTCCGGAATCGACGCCTCGGGGCCCCGGAAGATCGCCACGTCGTCGGGACACAGCGTCGTCGTCGGCCCGGGATTCAGGATCCAGTCGTCGGAGCGACGGATCGCGATGATCCGGACGCCGGTCTCCGACTCGAGGTCGATGTCCTGTAGCGTCCGCCCGGCGTACGGCGATCCCTCCGCGATCGTCCCGCGGACGAGCAGCTCGACCGCCTCCGAGAGGGCGCCCCGCATCGCGTCGGGAAGGCCGATCTCCTCCAAGACGATCTTCGCGATGTCGCCGGCGGCGTCGCTGATCTTGTCCGCGCCGGCGATCACGCCCAAAACGGGCGCGAGCTGCTCCGCCTCGTTCGGATTTCGGGCGGCGAGCATCAGACTCATCCGGGCACGCATCTGGAGGACGTCCATCTTGTGCTCGAGCTCGAGCACCTCGTGGGCGACGTCGGTGCTCTGGTGGAGGACGGCCGAGTACGAGAGGTCGATGAGCAGCTCCGCGGTGTCCTTCATCTCGACGAGCAGGTCCTTGACGCTCGCCGGCTCGTATTCGACCGTTTCGGGGGTCCGACGCCCCTCGAATCGTCCCATACGCGGACACTCACCGGCGCGTGGCAAAAGCCTTGCCACGTCGCCGACCGGGAGTTCGCGAGCGCACCTGCGGAGCCGGACCCTCACCCCTCGGCGTCGAGCGTCGCCCGGCCGCGGTCGGTGAGGACGTACCGGTCGCCGTCGGCCGCATCACCCGCGTCGGCGACGCCATCCGCGCCGGCATCGGCCGCATCATCCGCGTCGACGTCCACGGACTCGAGGAACCCGAGCAGCGCCAGCCAGCCGAGCAGGTCGGCGGTCCGATCACGCCAGATCGACTCCCACGTGTCGGGGTTTTTGTGGTGTTCGTAGGTCGGCACGGCCTCGCGGATCCGGCCGAAGACCGCGTCCACGGACGCGCCGCGTTGCGCGGTCGGGTCGACGTCCGTCTCTGCGGTCGAGTCGACATCCGTCTCCGCGGTCGAGTCGGTATCCATCTCCGCGGTTGAGGCATCATCCTCCCCGCCCGTCGTGACCGCCGCGACGGCCGCGAGGGTCTCGGGCGCGAGCAGCACGTGGTCGAGAAACGATCTCCGGAGGTGCTCGACGGTCGGCTCGCGGTCGGTTCGGGAGAAGCCGGCGTCGGTCTCCCGCGCCAACTCGAGGGCCCGCAGGAAGGTGAGCCAGGTGCGGGACACGTCCCGGCTCGGGAACCCGAGCCGGCGCTGAAGCCGTGCACAGCAGTCCTGCTCGTCGCCGGGCACGAGCGGGACCGCCCGCTGCGCCTCGCGGACGCGGTCGAGGTCGGCGGGCGGTGCGGGAAGCATCTTGAAACGCATCGGCGGTATCGGGGCGGACCGGCTACTCGAAGCCGTGTCCGGCGGTGTCGGTCATGCCGAACGACTCGGCGAGCATCGTCTCGTCGGTGCCCCCGTGACTGTAGGTGGGACCGTCGACGACGTCGACGGTGACGCTGGCGGGCGCGAACACCGTCTCGGGGACGTCATAGAAGTCCCAGTCGGCGTCCTCGAACACCTCGATGAAGGGGGTGCCGTAGTCGTCGCGGACGGTGGAGACGAGTTGGTCGAACCGGTCGTCGTCGCGGGCGACCTGGAGGTAGACCTCGCCGCCGTACGCGAGCGCGTCGTTCGTCCGCCCCATCGCGACGTCCTCGTCGTAGCTCACCGGGGCGACCGGCGCCGAGCCCGCGGCGGTGAGGACGTCGGTCGGGTCGTAGCCGATCTCGAGCAGCCGGAACATCGCGAGCTCCGGCGCGCGGGCGGCCATCGTGACCGATCCGACGACAGATCCGGTCGCGAACGTCGGCAGGAAGACGCCCGAGGCGTCGACGCCGGCCAGGTCCGCGACGTGCTCGGCGACCGTCGCGTCCGGAAGCGTCGCCGACTCGACCGCCAGGGTGGCGAACTCGGACTCGTCGTAGTAGCCGACGCGCTCGAACTCGGTCTCGCGACCCACCAGCGCACGGGCCGGCCCCGATCCGAGCCCCTCGAAGTCGTCGAAGGAGAGCTCCCAGCCGGCCTTCTGGGAGCACAGCAACGCGATCGCGGGATGGTCGGTCGTCACCTCCACGTACGGACGGGGCGTCCCCGATATTCGGCCCATCCGCGTCGTGACGTTTGCCAGGCCGGCGGTCTGGACCTCCGCGAGCAGGATGCCCGCCTCGATGCCGCCGTCGGCCGCCACGCCGAAGTCGATGACGGTGGCCTCGTCGTCCAGCTCGTGGGGCTGGATCTTGAGCTCGCCGGCGAACTCGAGCGCCTCGTCGACGAGCTCGATCGCGGTCCGATTGATGCTGTCCATACGGGTCCTGCGTCCTCCTCGCCTAAGGGGTTTATCAAGCGACGGTCGCATCGGGATCCCGATCATCCCGCCCCGTCAGCAGTGACCGTTCCGCCGCCGGAGGTTTATCCCGGATACCGACGCAGTCCGCGCCACGATGTTCGACGAACTCACCCGACGCCCGAGCTCGGTAGTCTCCCGACGGTCGCTCCTCGCCGGAACAGCCGGCGTGCTCGGCGCGTCGGCAGCCGGCGGCGCCCTCCTGACGGCGGGGTCAACCACCGCCAGCGCGGCGATCGACGGCGATCCGGCGGCGCTTGAGGCCGGCGACACGCCGACGGTCGTCAGCAACGACGGCCGGATCGAGTCGGTCTATCTCACGCCGGCGATCGACGTGGAGTGGGCGGACTTCGGGAGCGGCGTGCGGACGATCGACGTCACGGTCGCGGTCGGGAACGACGCCGGCGTGGACACGATCGTCGAGGAGACGCTGACCACGGCCACGGACACGCCCGGCCCGATCGCGGAGGCGACCCCCGTCGACGGGACGAGCGGGTTCGCTGACGTCGCCGGCGCCCTCTCGCTCACCCTCGAACGGCTCGACGCGACCGCCATCGGCGACGCCGTGACGAGCGACGCGTTGAGCGACGCGACGCTGCAGGCCGGGGAGACGGCCGCGACCGTCCTCGACGTGGTCCTTCGGGCGGACCTGGCCGGTCACGAGGGCGAATCCGAAACCGTGCTGCGAACGACGAGCTTCGAGGTCACGGTCCGAAACCCCGAGGGCAGCGCCGACGCCGGCGGAACCGCGAACACGGAGGCGGTGTGAACTACCCGACCCCACCCTACTCTGCCCTACCTCGATCGGTCCGACTCCGACCCGTGCTCCCGCCTCGCCTCGCGGCCGAGGTGCTCCTCGACGGCGGCGACCTTCTCGGCGGCCGGAGCGTCGACGGCCCGTTTGTCGTCGATCTTCAGGACCGTCGAGACGCGGTCGGCGTCGACCGCCGTGTGTGCGGCCTCGACCGCATCGAACAGCGTCCCGACGTCGTCGGCCTCGATCACCGTCCCCATCGGATTGGTCTCGTAGCTCACCGGGAAGTCGTCGAGGGCGGCGACGGCCGCCGCGACCTCCTCGGACATGCTTCCCTCGATCACGGGCGCGACGCTCAGCAGGGCAACCACGGTCATACGCGGTCGATCGTCCCGCGTCGGCTTAAAAGGGAGCGGGCAACTGACGTCGCGTCGACTCAAAAGGGCGCGCGACGGGCGTCGTGTCTGCTTAAAAGCGACCGGAACGGGCGTCGCGTCGGCTTACAAGGAAGCGGGCGAGGAGGGAAGGCGACGTCGGCGAGGGACGGCGAGGTCAGTCCTCGAAGACGTCGGTGAGGAAGGCCAGCTGGTGGCCGACCGCGGGTTCGAAGTCGGTGCTGTAGATCGACCAGTGGTCGGCCGGGAGCCGGACGTAGGTCCCGCGAGGGAGCCGGTCGGCCGCCGACGCGACGGACTCGGCGGGCGCGAGCGCGTCGTCGGCGCCCGCGAGCACGAGCGTCGGGACGCGGACGTCGGCGAGGCGGTCGCCGAGGTCGGTCCGGGCGATGGAGAGCAGCGAGCCGGCCGGCGTCTCGTTGCGCCAGTCGGAGTCCCGGTCGACGAGGTCGAGATACGCGCGCTTGGCGCCGGGGGCGGCGACCACCGCACGCTCCTCGGCGTCGCCAGCGATCGGGACCGTGCGACCGCCGGTGATGCCGCCCGGGATCGCGTCGCCGATCCGGCCGCGGAGCCCGGTCCCGACGGCTCGGGCGAACGGACCGAGCCCGCGCCGTCGAAGGTACGCGCCGCCGTCGAGGATCGGGGTGATCGCCATCGCCGCGTCGACCGCGCGTCGCTCGCCGGCGACCCACAGGGCGTGTGCCGCCGCGAAGCCGGCGCCGTAGGCGACGACCGACGACCCGAGGTCGGCGACCTCGCCGACGCGGTCGACCGCGGCCGCGTACGCGCGGCGGTGGCTCGCGGGATCGATCCGCTGGTCGTCGCCATCCGATTCGCCGAATCCCGGGTAATCGAACCGGAACGCGGCGTAGCCCGCCGCGGCGAACCGTTCCGCGATCGCCGGCAGGCCGAAGCTCGCATCGGCGCCGACTTCCGGACCCATCACGACGACCGGCGGATCCGTGGTCGCGGAGGGAAGGTACAGGCGACCGCGACAGCTGCCGGCGCCGCAGTCGGCGGTCAGCGTCCGGGTCGCGAAGCGCTCGCGGGCCGGGCGGTCGAGGTCGCGCTGGGCCCGGTTGCGGGGGATCCGCCGGGTCATCGGTCGTCACTCCCCGAACCGTCGTCGGGGGCGGGATGGTCGATCGTCTCGACCACCCGCGTCGAGAACTCGGTCTCGGTGAGGTCATCGGCCACGATCGCCTCGATCCACGCCGGATCGACCGACCACCATCCGAGCACGTCGCCCGGCGCGCGGACGACCGTTGCTTCCACCGGTTGCGGCTCCCACCGACCCTCGTCGGCGAGGTCGATGAGGGCGTTACAGGCCCGCCCGACCTCCCGTTTCGGGACCGTCTCGCCGGGGAAGGCGGTCAGATACGTCACGTCGACGGTTCCCTCCTCGACGGCGATCGACTCGACGCTGACCCCGTGGCTTCGCAGCTCGTCGGCGAGCGCGTCCGCGTCCATACCGACCGGTAGCGGCCGCCGGGGTAAATCGGTACCGGCACCGGACGGCGGCCCCGTCACGGGCGGCTGGAAGCCGGCGGCTCGCCGGTTACGGGGTCACGAAAAGCCGCGGACGGGGGGGATCGTCGGGGGGACGACGAACCAAAATCGGTTGTCAGAGGCACACGATTTGGGTTTCCCGCGCGGCATCCGATCGTAGTGGATCGAGAGATAATAACCTTTCTGTCGTGTGGGACGATCACATATGACGGATCCGCGGGATTGATGCGACTGCGAGCGGTGGGTCCGAGACGTGACGCTTCGCCGCCCACACGACTGCGTCCGCTGTGGGAAGACGATCGATCCGGGCGAGGAGTTCGGCGCCGTGGACGTCCTCGATCCGGCTGGTGAGCTTCGGGTGTTGCTGTGCGTCGACTGCGCGGAAGCCCTGCGGACGTTTCTCGGTGGAACGGACAACGGCGGAGCGGACGGAGCCACCGAAACGCCCGAATGACGCCCGACAGAGCCACCGAAACGCCCGAGTGACGCCCGACAGAGCCGCCGAAACGCCCGAATGACGCCCGACAGAGCCGCCGAAACGCCCGAGTGGCGAACCGGTCACCGGGCGTCGACATCCCTTTCGGCGCCGGACGCGAACGCCGGGACGAGATGGATCCGATCGAGGCGTTCCGGGCCGACGGCGCCGCCGTGGCGGTCGTCGGCGCGGGCGGCAAGAAGACGACGATGTACGCGCTCGCGAACCGGCTCGACCGCGCGGTCGTCACCGCGACCGTTCGGATCCCGATCTTCGATCCGCACGTCGCGACCGTCTCGGTCACGCCGGACCCGGTCGAGCGACTCGAACGGAGTGCGGCAGGGGCGGGAACGGCGGGATCAGATGCGGCGGGAGCAGACGCGGCGGGATCGGAAACGGCCAAACCGAACCCGGAGTTCCCGCTCGGGCTGGTCCCGGCCCGCGAGCGCGAGGATCGGTATCTCGGCTACGACCGTGAGACGGTGAGTCGCATCATCGACTCCCACGACGGCCCCGTCCTGATAAAGGCGGACGGGGCACGGACCCGCGAGTTCAAGGCGCCCGGCGAGTCGGAGCCGCAGATCCCCGACGCGGCCGACGTGGTGGTGCCGGTCGCGAGCGTCGCGGTCGTCGGCGAACCGCTGACCGAGGACCTGGTTCATCGACCGGAGCGCGTCGTCGACGTCGCCCGCGGCGCGGGGCTCGACGTCGCGATCGGCGACGCGGTCACCCCCGAACTCGTCGGCACGGTTCTCGCGAGCCCCGCGGGCGGACTGGCCGGCGTCCCCGACGGTGCGTGCGCGATTCCCCTCCTCAACAAGGTCGACGACGCCGACGCGGCGGCGACCGCCCGCGAGATCGCTGCGGTCGTTCGGGAGCGGATGGCCGAGCAGCGACGTGAGACGCGGGACGGGACGTCGCTCCCGTCGGTTCCGCACGTCGTTCTCGGGCGCCTGGTCGACGAGGCCGTCGTCGACGTGGTTCCGGTCGAGGACGCGAATCCGGTCGACGACGCGAGCTCGGTCGAGGATACGAGCCCGGTCGACGACGCGAACCCGATCGACGACGACCCGCCGGCCGGCTGACCCGACGAGTTGAAACCTTTTTGGGCGTGTCGCCCCGAAAGCGGCCGTGTACGACGCTGTCGTCTTCGACAACGACGGGGTGCTCGTGGGACGGACCCCGTTCGATACCCTCCGGGAGGCCGCCTGGAACGCCTTCGAGAGCGTCGGCGTCGAGGACCCCGACCTCGCACACGTCGAGGACCTCGCGATCGGCGTCACGCCGGCCACCCTGACGGACGTCTGCGAGCGGTACGGCGTCGACCCGAGCGAGTTCTGGCGCGTCCGCGACCGGACCGCAAGCGACGCGCAGATCGACGACGCGCGGGCGGGGCGGAAAACGCCCTACGAGGACGTCGGCGTCCTCGACGACCTCGACGCGTCGCTGGGCGTCGTCTCCTCGAACCAGCAGGCGACCGTCGAGTTCCTGCTGGACCACTTCGACCTCGCCGGACGCTTCGAGGCCGTCTACGGTCGGGAGCCGTCAATCGTCAGCCTCTCGCGGAAGAAGCCCTCACCCTACTACCTCGAGCGAGCCCTCGAGGACCTGGAGGCGGAGACGGCGCTGTTCGTCGGCGACAACGAGTCGGACCTGGAGGCCGCCGACAACGCCGGCATCGACTCCGCGTTCATCCGCCGCCCGCACCGCCGCGAGTTCGAGTTGAGCCGGACCCCGACCTACGAGATCGACGACCTCCACGACCTCGTGAGCATCTGCGGTCGCCGGTGACCGGTCGTCCCGGCCCCCGACGAGGCTTTCCGCGTCGCGACCCTCGGATCACGTATGACCGCCGACCCATCCACCGCCACGGGCGACGCCGCCGCAGGCGACGCCGTCGCCGCCGGGGATCGACCGATCGACCTGGACACCGGCGACGAGCTGGACGCGTTTCTCGCGGAGCACGACGTCGCACTCGTTGAGTTCTACACGAAGGGATGCACCCTCTGTCAGTCCGTCGAGCCGGTTCTCGGGACGGTCGCCCGGGCGGCGGACGTCGCGGTCGCGACGGTCAATCCGCGAACCGACCTCTCGCTCGTGGAGGCATACGACGTCCGGAGCGTGCCGACGCTCGTTCTGTTCGTCGACGGATCGCCCGTCGACCGGCTCGCGGAGGGGTTCGTCGGCGTCGAGCGCGTGCTCGATCTGATCCGGGAGCACGCGCCCGAGCGCGTTCCCGAGGCCGCCTGACGGTCTCCCGAGGACGCCCGACGTTCGGAGGCGGGGAGACGCGGCGCTCGTGGCTGACGAACGGGCGACAGTGAGGCGAACGGGCGACAATGAGGCGAACGGAGACGAAAGCGACAAACGAACCGAACCGGGTGCGGCGTCGGCGACTACGCCGACGTCGGCGACATCTGGATGTTGAGGCTCTTTTGGATGATCTGGGTGAACGCCATCGAGCAGAGGAAGTACCAGACGATCCAGATCTGGATCGGGCCGAGGATCGGCTCGGTCCACTCCACGGCCCGACCGGCGATCGGGATCACGAGCTCGCCGATCTGGTAGTTGGCCTCGGAGCCGCGGTAGCCGACGGCCCAGAACATCCAGAGGAACGCCGGAATGGTGAGGAACATGATCCACACCATCGGGCGGAACTGCTCTTTGAACATCCCGAGCTGGTCGCCCATCGCCTCCATCTGTTCGTCCTGGATCGCGTCGAGCGCCTCCTGGTCGTCCCGCTGTTTCGCCTCCTTGCGACGCTCCTGGATGTCCTTCATCCGCTCCTGATACTGGCTCATCTTCGACATGTCCATCAGGCCCGCACGCAGGAGCGTCGAGTAGAGGCCGGTCGCGAGCGCGACGACCATCACGACGACGTAGAAGGGAACGAGGTTCATCAACGGGCCGAACACGACGTCGACCGCGCCCGCGATGACCGTCCGGACCGGGGCCCACGCGTAGCCGGCGAAGAGGCCGACGGTGGCCAGCCCCGCAGCCTTGTCCCACTTCGACCAGGAGGTTCCCTCGGGGGTCTCCACGTCGCCGCTCGATCCGGATCCGGATCCCGACGCGTCGGCCGATTCGAGGCCGTCCTCGATCGCGTCGCGGTCGGCGAGCGCGAAGCCGGACTCGCCGTCCGTGAGGATCCCCTTCTCGATCAGCCGTCCCCACTGGCCGCTCGAGATCTTCTCGCGGACATCGACCCACTTGACCTCGCCGTCGGCGGCGTGCTCGAGGACGACCTCGATCGCCTCGCGCATCCCGTCGTCCTCGGCGACGAGGCTTCTGACCTTCCGTTCGACCGTGCTCATTGTCACGCGGTAGGAAACGGACCGTTAAGAACCTTTTAGCTTGGCCCCGAGACGGCTCCTCGATCGAGACGAGGACGGCTCACCTCTCGAGGCCGGGACGACCGACCGTTCGGAGCCGAAACGACCGGCCGATCGGAGCCGAAACGACCGGCCGATCGGAGCCGAAACGACCGGCCGATCGGAACGGAACTCGGGAGCTACTCCTCCTCGAGGACGTCCGTGATGCGGTCGAAGACCTCCTCGGGCGAGGCCTCGCCGTCGATCTCGACGAGATCGCCGGTCTGCCGGAAGTGTTCGATGACGGGCTCGGTGTTCTCGCGGTAGACGGAGAGCCGCTCGCGGGCGGTCTCCTCGGTGTCATCCTCGCGCTGGACGAGCTCGCCGCCGCAGTCGTCGCAGACGCCCGGCTCCTCGGGCGGGGCGAACTCGACGTGGTAGTTCGCGCCACAGTCGTCACACACCCGTCGGCCGGTCAGCCGGTCGACGAGGACCTCCTCGTCGACGTCGAGGAATATCACGGCATCGAGGTCGGTGATCTCGGAGAGGTACTCCGCCTGCTCGAGGTTGCGCGGGTAGCCGTCGAGGACGTAGCCGTCCGCGTCCGAAAGCGCCGCCTCGACGATCTCGTTCACGACCGGGTCGGGGACGAGCTCCCCAGCCTCCATATACTCCCGCGGCGTGCCGTACTCGGTCTCCATGTCCTTCCGGGCGCGCAGCGCGTCGCCGGTCGTCACGTGCTCGAGGTCGTACTCCGCGGCGAGCTTCTTGCTTTGGGTTCCCTTGCCCGCACCGGGCGCTCCGAGCAGCAGAACGTGGTGGCTCATACCGGAGGCGTCGGCATCCGCACGTAAAGAGTTGAAGATATCGGGCTCGGGGTCGACCGAAACGCTTTCCGATCGCCGCGCCGGTGGCGAGGTATGGTGCTTCTCCCCGAGGGATTCGGGCTGCCCCCGCTCCCGCATCTCGTCGGACTGCTCGTCGCCGTCGCGCTCGTCGCCGCGGGAATCGCCCGGCGGCGACCGGCGGTGAGCGAGCGACACGTGGTCGCGTTCGCGCCCTGGATGGCCGTCGGGTCGTGTCTGCACGTGCTGTACGTGATGGGCGGACTGCCCCCCGCCGTCCGCCCGCTGGCCGGCACGCCGGCGGTCTACCTCTCGGTCGCTGCGCTCGCGGGGGCGACGTGGCTCGCGATCGACGCGGGAGCCGCCGCGCTCGCCGCGGACGCGGAGCCGGACGCGGACACGGACGACGCCGACCGGGTCGCCACGAACCGGGTTCCCAAAGCGATCGCCGCGATCGGCGTGCTCGCGCTGCTCCCGGTGATCGCGACGGCGCTCGCGGTCGGCGCGGACGGCGGATCCCTGACGCCACGCTGGCCGGCGATCGCGCTCGTTGGCTCGATCGTCGTCGGGGCCGCCGCGTGGGTCGGACTCGTCAGACTGGTGCCCCGCGCATCAATTACGGGCAGCGTCGGTGCGCTGGCCGTCCTCGGACACGCGCTCGACGCCGTCTCGACCGCCGTCGGCGTCGACGTTCTCGGCTTCGGCGAGCGAACCCCGCTCTCGCGGCTGATCATGGACGCCGCCGCCGCGCTCCCGACGGCGGAGGCGCTGGGCGTCGGCTGGCTGTTCGTGCTCGTGAAGCTGGCGCTCGTCTGCGGGATCGTCGTCCTCTTCGCCGACTACGTCGAGGCCGACCCGACCGAGGGCTACCTCCTGTTGGGATTCATTGCGGCCGTCGGGCTCGGTCCCGGCGCGCACAATCTGTTATTGTTCACCGTCGCCGGCGGCGCCTGATCCGGTTCTCGGCGCCTGTAGCGCGGCCGGTCACGTTCCGGCGGCGTCGGAAGGCTCACTCGGACGCGTTCGCGAAGGGGGTTCCGACGGGAGTGTCGGGATCGCGAACGTCCGCGAGCCCGAGCCGGTCGAGCGTCTCCCGCGTCGGAAGTCCGTCGCGCCCCCAGCCGCGAGCGCGATAATAGCCGTCCAGCAGCGCCGCGAACTCGTCGGGGTCGATCCGGCTGCCGGCGGCGGGACCGTCGGCGATCGGTTCCGTGAGGACGTCCGGGAGCGCGTCGGCCGCCCGGTCGGCCCCCTCCCGCGCGTTGAACAGCCGGACGAGCGTCCAGATCCGTTCGCCGGTTTCGTCCAGTTCCGCGGCCGTGGTCGGGTACGCCAGGCCGGTCGCGTTCGAGAGCGCCCGAAGGAACGCGACGCCGTCCTCGCCCCGGAGCGTCTCGCCCGCGAAGTCGTCGGCGACGAGGCTCCACGACAGCGACCGCGCGTTCTGTGCCGCGATCACCGCCTCGATCCGGTCGGCGTCGCTCCACGCGCCGAACACCTCGCGCTCGATCGGACGCGCGCGTCGGTGACAACCTCCCCGGTCGCTCGTGGCGTACGCGAGCGCCATTCCGACCGCAGCCCGGGGATCGTAGGCCGGCAGCTCCATCGATTTGACCGTCGGGATCCCGTCGACGCCGAACCGGTCGGCGGCCGCCTCGACCCCGAGCCGGAGCGTCTCGATCACCGCCGGATCGAGGTTTTCGACGGGGTCCGCCGCGGAGTCCGACGCCGAGTCCGTCGCGATATCGTCCGCCGGCTCCGACGCCGAATCCGTCGCGGAAACCCCGGCGAGGCGGCGAATGACGGCTCTGGCGGCCTCGGGATCGCCGAACTCGATCGCCGCGTCGACGGCGCCGCGTTCGCTCGCGCGGGCGAGCCACGCAACGGCGTTGCCGGCGGAGATGACGTCGATCCCGAGCCGGTCACAGCAGCCGCCGAGGGCGGCCACCGCGTCGAAGTCGTCGACGCCGAGCCCGGCCCCAAGCGTCATCTGGGTGGCCCCGCGGGGCACGGTCTCGCCGTCGTCGGTTTCGATCCGGAACCCGCCCGGAACCGGGTCATCGGGGTTCTCGCGGCCGACGGACGCCTCGCGGGCCGCGTCGATCCCGACCGCGTCCGTCCCCTCGAAGGTCCCCTTGCGCCAGCCCTCGGTGGCGAGCGCGCCGACCTCGTCCGCGAAGTCGATCGACTCCAGCGTCTCGCCGGCTGCCTGCCAGCGTCCGGTATCGGCGTCGGCGTATCGCTCGGCGTACTCCTCTCGGAGCCGGGCGAGCTCATCGCTCGGGGGCTTCGCGGGGTCGCCGCGGGCGATCACGGCCTTGAGCCCCTTCGCGC
Organism: Halopenitus persicus; assembly: GCF_900107205.1. GTDB lineage: Archaea > Halobacteriota > Halobacteria > Halobacteriales > Haloferacaceae > Halopenitus > Halopenitus persicus. The sequence goes on from NZ_FNPC01000006.1 coordinate 129,922, forward strand.
CCATCACCGCGCCGGCGCCGCCGCGGCCGGCGTGGTGCTCGCCGGCGTCGGAGGCGATCGTCGCGTACCGGACCTCGGCCTCGCCGGCGGGACCGATACACGCGACCGCCGAATCGGGATGCGCCGCAGCAGCGTCGACCGTGTCCGCTCCCCACTCAGCCGAGGGCCGGATCCGGCCCTCGCCGTTCTCGAGCTCGATCCGGACGGGCTCGTCGCTCGCGCCGGTCACGAGCAGCGCCAGGCAGTCCTCGAGCGAGCCGGCGAGCCGCTCCGGGAACGTCCCGCCGGCGTAGGAGTCGAGGAAGAGCCCGGTCAACGGCGACTTCGTCACGGCGGCGTACCGCGTCTCTCCGGGCAGCGACCCGGACAGCGGGCCGACGCAGAACGCCAGCACGTTGGCCGCGCCGAGGGGATCCGCGTCGGGGTCGAGTTCGGAGTAGAGATACCGCGCGCCGAGTCCCTTCCCCCCGAGGTAGCGGCGTCGCCACCGCTCGGGAACGCGCTCGCGCTCGACGGTCCCCGCCGAGAGGTCCGCCCGCAACACGTGGGTCCGCCCCGTCATCGTGATCCCACTTGCGCGCCCCGACGTATATGCCGCCCGGTCGATCGTGAACCGGCGGCGCGAACGCGAACGATCGATCACGAACGCGGGATGAACGCGGGCAGCGACCGCACCGACCGATCGTCCCCGATACGTATGAAGCATCGCGACGCCGCCGCGGCGTCGACAGCGTATTCCCGCCGGAACACGCAGCGATCGGTATGTCCGATTCGAGCGACGCCGGGACCTGCACCGGCGTGATCCTCGCCGGCGGCCGATCGACGCGCTTCGGCGACCGGGACAAGGCGCTCGCGCCGCTCGCCGGAACGCCGATGATCCGACGGGTGGCGAACCGACTGGCCGGAACCGACGATCCGGTCGATCCGGGCGGCCAACGCGCGAGCGACGGCGACCCGGTCGTCGACGATCTCGTGATCAACTGTCGGGCGGACCAGCGGTCGGCGATCGCGGACGCGATGGCGGGATACCCGCTGGCGGTGACCTACGCCGAGGACGAGGAACCGGACCGCGGCCCGATGGCCGGCATCCGAGACGGCTGTCGGGGCGCCACGGGCGAGTACGCCGCCGTGGTCGCCTGCGACATGCCGTTCGTCGATCCGACCCTGATCGCTTACCTGCTGGACCGGTGTCGCGACCACGACGCCGCGGTCCCGCGACTCGACGACCAGTGGTACCAGACGACGCAGGCGGTGTACCGCGCCACGCCGATGGCCGAGGCCTGCGACCGGGCGCTGGCGGCCGGCGAGCGAAAGATCGTCGAACCCCTGTTCGACCTCGAGTACGTCGTCGTCGACGAGCCCGAGATCCGGCGGATCACGACCGATCGGACGTTCCGCAACGTCAACACGCGCGAGGAACACGCCGACGCCGAGGCGTGGATCGCCGGGGTGTGACCGGCATCAACCGAGTAGAGCGCGCGTGTGACGGAGACCGGCACGTGCGCTTATATATCCGTCCCCCGTATTCGAGGGCGTGTCGAACCAGAACCTCACCCTCCGGATCGATCCGCACGTCCACTCCGAGGACTCCTACGACGGCCACGAGCCCGTCGAGTTGATCCTCGAGCACGCGGCGGACATCGGACTCGACGCGGTCGTTATCACCGACCACGACGTGATGGGTGAGTCGCTGCGGGCGGCCGAGCTGGCCCCGGAGTACGGGCTTGTCGGGATCCCCGGCATCGAGGTCTCCACGGCCCACGGCCACCTGCTGGCGATCGGCGTCGACTCGATGCCGCCCCACCGGGAGCCGTACGCGGAGACCGTGGCGTGGATCCACGACCACGGCGGGGTGGCGATCGTTCCCCATCCGTTCCAGCGGTCACGCCACGGCGTCCGCCGGAAGCACATCCCGATCGACGATGCGACGTCTTCGGCGGACGGGACGGAAGCGGCACCGGCGAAGGCCGGTTCCGGCGGCGTCGACGCCATCGAGGTGTTCAACGCCTGGCTGTTCACCGGCTACCGGAACCGGAAGGCGCGCCGGTTCGCGGCCGAAACCGACGTCTCGGCGGTGGCCGCCAGCGACGCCCACACCCTGGAGTACGTCGGCCGGGCGTTCACCGAGGTGACGATCCCGGACGCGGAGTCGGTCGCGGCGGTGACCGCGGCGGACGTGCTGGACGCGCTCCGGGCGGGATCGACCTCGGTCGCGGGGCGGCGCGCGCCGGTCCCGATGGCGGCCCGCCACTACGCGATCGCCGCCGCTCGGAAGTCCGGCTACTACGCGCGGACCGGCGCGATCCGGAGCGCCGCGGCGGCGCGATGGGGCGCCGTCACCGCCGCCTCGACGGCCCGCGTCGGCGCCGTGCAGGGTGCACACCGGATCGCGCGGGTCGCCGCCTGGCTGCGATAGCGCGGCTGCCGAGTTCCGCGAACGAGGAGAGAAAGCCACGAGAAGCGGAGTGAAAAGGCCGCGATGGAGTCCGTTGAGGGACGCGTGACGGGAACCGAACGCGGACCTCAGTCCGCGGCGATCTCCGTCGTCGAGTCGGCCATCGCGAGCACGTCGTCGAAGAAGTCGAGCGAGTCGTGCGGTCCGGGGTTCGCCTCGGGGTGGTACTGGCGCGTGAGGATGCCGAGCTCCTCGTCCTCGAGCCCCTCGGCGGTGTCGTCGTTGACGTTGATCTGGGTGACCTCGAGCGGCCCGGGGTCGGCGACCGTGTAGCCGTGGTTCTGGGTGGTCATCACGACGCGGTCGGTCCGGAGGTCCTTGACGGGCTGGTTGACGCCGCGGTGGCCGAAGGTCATCTTCTCGGTGTCGCCGCCGAGCGCGCTCGCGACGATCTGCTGGCCGAGACAGATCCCCGCAAGCGGCAGCTCCCCGGCGAAGGCGTCGACGACCTCCTTGGCGGCCACGAAGTTCTCCGGGTCGCCCGGCCCGTTCGAGATGAACAGCACGTCCGGGTCGACGGCGGAGACGTCGGCGGGGGCGGCGTCGTACGGGAGCACGTGGACGTCCGCGCCGCGAGCGTTCAGCGACTCGATGATCGAGCCCTTCGCGCCGCAGTCCAGCAGCGCGATCCGGGCGTCGGCCTCGCCGGCCGTGTCCGCCTCGTGGAGTTCGGGCTCGGCGACGGAGACGCCCGCGCCGATGTCGACGTGGTCGCTCATCGGCTTGCACGCCTCCATCTCCGCGATCGCGTCCTCGGGCGTGACGTCCTCGCCCGCGGCGATCCCGCAGGCCATCGCGCCCTCCTCGCGGACCGTGGTGACGAGCTCGCGCGTGTCGAGGTGGTCGATGGCCGGAACGTCCTCCCCGGCGAGCCACTCGGCGACGTCGTCGGTGAACTCGCGGGCGATCGCCGCCCGGGGCTGGACGGTCTCGGACTCGAATCGCTCGGACCGGACGCCGTAGTTGCCGATCAGGGGGTACGAGAACGTGAGGACCTGCTCGGCGTAGGAGGGATCGGTCAGCGATTCCTCGTAGCCGGTGTAGGCGGTCGTGAAGACCAGTTCACCGCGTGTCCGCCCGGGCGCACGGGCACGTGCCTCGAGCACGCGACCGTCCGCCAGCGCGATGTAGGCGTCCGACATTACGAGAAACGTACGGAGCTACGCTAATAAGTGCGTCGTTCGTAGATGAGTTACGAAATTCGTAATCACTAACTGCCTGCCCGGCCTCGACGCGGTATGGACGAGCTCGACCGGCAGATCCTCTCCGTCCTCCGACGGGACTCCAGAACGCCGTATACGGAGATCGCCGACCAGGTCGGCACGTCGGAGGGGACCGTTCGCAACCGCGTCGAGCGGATGAACGAGGAGGGGATCATCGAACGGTTCACGGTGACGACCCGGACCGGCAACGTGAAGGCGATGATCGAGATCTCCGTCGAGGTGAACGTCGACACGAGCGCGGTCGGCGAGCGGATGGCCGACTGGGAGGAGGTGGACTTCGTCTGGCAGGTCTCCGGCGAGGAGGACATCGTCCTCGTCGTCGACGCCGTCGACACCGGCGCGGTCAACGAGCTGATCACCGAGGCCCGCGAGATGGACGACGTGAAGTCGACGAAGACGCGGCTCATCCTCGACGAGCGGCTCGGCTAGGGCGCCACAGGGCGTTCGACCCGAGCTCCCGTGACGTCCGAAGGGGCTCCAGCGATCGAATTCTTATTAGGGTGGCTCGCCGTCCCCTTCCGTATGAACCGAGACAACGCAGCCGACGGTCGACCGATCGCCGACGGCGGGGCGGGAGCGGCCACGAACGCGGCCACCGAGGCGCACGCGAACGCCGACCAGGACGTCATCGCCGTCGATCCCGACGACACGGCGCAGGGAACGGTCAACCGCCTGGAGGCGCACACCGGCGACGGGATCCGCCACCGGGCGTTCACCTGTCTCGTCTTCGACGGCGACGGGAAGATCCTGCTGGCACAGCGGGCCCCCGACAAGCGGCTGTGGGACACCCACTGGGACGGCACCGTGGCCTCCCACCCGGTCGAGGGACAGTCCCAACGGGACGCGACCGAACAGCGCCTCGAGGAGGAGCTGGGGATCGGTCCGGACCAGTACAACGACCTCCGGGTGACCGACAAGTTCGAGTACAAGCGCTACTACGAGAACGCCGGCCTGGAGTGGGAGGTCTGTGCGGTCCTGAAGGTCACCCTCGACGACGTCAGCCTCGACCCCGACGAGGACGAGATCGCGGGAATGCTGTGGGTGGAGTACGACCACCTCCACGAGCATCCCGAGTGGTACCGCCAGCTCCGGCTCTGTCCCTGGTTCGAGATCGCGATGCGCCGCGACTTCTCCGAGTAAGGAGACCGCTGCGCCGAAACGGGTTACTCCAGCAGCGACTCGCCGGTCATCGCCGCGGGCTGGTCGAGCTCCATCAGCTCGAGGACCGTCGGCGCGACGTCACACAGCGATCCGTCCTCCCGAACCGTTCGGCCGTCATCGTCGCCCGCCGGCGAGAGATAGACGAACGGAACCGGATTGAACGTGTGTGCCGTATGCGGTTCCGCCGGCGTACCCATATCGTCGGCGTTGCCGTGGTCCGCGGTGACGATCGCGTGGCCGCCGGCGTCCGCGACCGCCTCGAGCAGCCGAGAGAGCTGTGCGTCGACGGCCTCGACGGCGGCCACCGCGGCCTCGAAGTCGCCGGTGTGACCCACCATATCCGGGTTGGCGTAGTTGAGCACGAGCAGGTCGGGGTCGTCGGCCGCGATCACCGAGACGGCCTCGTCGGTGACGCCGGCGGCCGACATCTCGGGTCGCTCGTCGTAGGTCGCCACGTCCGGACTCTCGACGATCGTCCGGATCTCGCCGGGGAACTCGACCTCCCGGCCGCCGTTGAGGAAGTAGGTGACGTGGGCGTACTTCTCCGACTCCGCGATCCGGAGCTGGGTACAGCCCGCCTCGGAAACGACCTCGCCGAGCGTGTCCTCGGGGATCTCCGGCGGGAACGCGACCGGGAACTCGAAGGTCTCGTCGTACTCGGTCATCGTGACCAGGCGTATCTCGGGCTGGTCGAGCTCGAAGTCCCACGTCGGCGAGGTGTCGGTCAACAGCCGGACGAGCTGGCGGGCGCGGTCCGCCCTGAAGTTAAAGAAGACGACCGCGTCACCGTCGGCGAGGGCGGGCTCGTCCGCGACGCACGTCGGCTCGATGAACTCGTCGGTCTCCCCGCGGTCGTGGGCGCGTTCGACCGCCTCGACGCCCGAGGCGGCGGTGTGTGGCGCCTCCCGGTTCACGATGGCGTCGTAGGCCGCCCGCGTTCGGTCCCAGTTCTCGTCCCGGTCCATCGCGTGGTACCGTCCGGTCACGGTCGCGACCGCGCCGGTTCCGACGGCCGCCGCGTGCTCCTCGAGGTCGGCCAGGAACGTCTCGGCGATCTCGGGCGCGGTATCGCGCCCGTCCGTGAACGCGTGGGTGCTCGCGGGAACACCGGCGTCCGCCGCCGCCTCGATCAGGGCGCGCAGGTGCGCGATATCCGAGTGCACGCCGCCGTCGGAGACGAGTCCAAGGAAGTGAACGCGCCCGTCGTGCTCGCGCGCGTACGAGAACGCCGACCGGATCGCGTCGTTGTCGGCGAGCTCGCCGGCGGCGATCGCGTCGGAGATGCGCGTGTACGCCTGCTTGACGACGCGGCCCGCGCCGATGTTGAGATGGCCGACCTCCGAGTTGCCCATCTGTCCCTCCGGGAGGCCGACGCGGCGACCGTGTACCGTTAGTCGACCGAACGCGCCGCGGTCCGAGACGTCGTCGAACGTCGGGGTGTCGGCGGCGTCCACGGCGTTCAGCCGGTCGTGATCGCCGAGTCCCCAGCCGTCCAACACGACGAGCGCTGTTCGCATATCCGACGAGTAGGCGGCGACCGTCAACTACCCTTCGTTGTGGCGCCGAGCCGGGAGTGGCCCGATCGACGGGGACTGACGGTCCCCGTCATCTCCACCCGAAACGGCGCCCGCGTGCGTCGGACGGTGGGCATACGATCGGATCGAATGGATCCGCATATCGTCGGATAGGAGGCTTCTATTCCTCGATCGTTCACTTTCACTCCGGTCACGGAACCTTTTACAGGATGCCGACCCAAGGGGCGTACGCCTCCCATTGAAAACACGCCGGAGGCGACACAGCCATGACGGACCTACGAGACCACGCGGAAGCGATAGCGGAACAGTTCTCGGACCACCTTGAACCGAGTCCCGACGTCGACGAGATCGAGGCCAAACTCGACAACCTCGTCACCGACTACCGAGTCCCCGTCGAGGAGGCCCGGCGCAGCGTCACCAACAGCTACCTCGACGAGGCCGGCCTCGAGCGCGACGAGCTGGGCCGCGGCGGGAGCGAGCGCGTCGACGTCGCCGAGATCGACGACGACGAGCAGTGGGTGGACCTGCGGGTGACCGTCGTCGACCTGTGGGAGCCCCGCAGCGACGCGGTCGCCCAGGTCGGACTGCTCGGCGACGAGTCGGGGACGATCAAGTTCACCGCCTTCGAGACCTCGGATCTCCCCCTCCTCGAGGAGGGCCAGGCGTACGAGCTCTCGAACGTCGTCACCGACGAGTACGAGGGGCGGTACTCGGTCAAGCTCAACCGGACCACGTCGATCACGCCGATCGACGCCGACATCGAGGTCGGCGACAACGCCGTGACGGTCGAGGGCGCCCTCGTCGACGTCCAGTCGGGGTCGGGGCTCATCAAGCGGTGCCCCGAGGAGGACTGCACCCGCGTCCTGCAGAACGGCCGCTGCAGCGAACACGGAAAGGTCGAGGGCGAGTTCGATCTCCGGATCAAGGCCGTCCTCGACGACGGCACCGAGGTCCACGAAGTCATCTTCGACCGCGAGGCCACCGAGGACCTGACGGGAGTCACCCTCGAGGAGGCCAAACAGGAGGCGATGGACGCGCTCGACACGACCGTCGTCGCCGACGGGATGGCGGAGGACGTCCTCGGGCGGTATTACCGGGTGACCGGACCGACGCTGGGCCGCTACGTGCTTGTCAACGAGCTCGAGGAGCCCGGCCCGGTGGACGTCGAGCAGGCGCTGATCAACGCGAGGTCGATCTAACATGAGCCAGAGCGGATCCACACCGACCCGAGAGGTCGCCCGGCGCGTCTTCGCCACGGAGTTCAACGACGCCGGCTACACGTTCAAGGAGTCCGAGGACGAGCGCGCGCCCGTCTACTCGCTGTTGCCGACCGGCGAGTCCGCGAACCGCGTGTTCTTCGTCGGGACGCTGACCGAGAAGGACGACGTCGGCGAGGACAACGAGTACTGGCGCGGTCGGATCGTCGACCCAACCGGGACGTTCTTCGTCTACGCCGGCCAGTACCAGCCCGAAGCGGCCAACACGCTTCGGGAGCTCGAGCCGCCGGCGTACGTCGCCGTGGTCGGCAAGCCGCGGACCTACGAGACCGACGACGGCTCGATCAACGTCTCCGTCCGGCCGGAGTCGATCACCCGCGTCGACGCCGTCGTCCGCGACCGGTGGGTCGCCGAGACGGCCGAACGAACCCTCGAGCGGGTCGCCCGGTTCGACGACGAGGGCAACGAGTACGCTCGGATGGCCGACGAGCAGTACGACCGCGACCCCGAGACCTACAAGGCGGCCGCGCTGGCCGCCCTCGAGGACCTCGACGAGGCGGGCGAGGGATCCGACGGGAGCGATCCCGAGTCCGAGACCTCGCTCGAGGCATAGGACCTCACAAAAACTGCGGGCCACCGCGCCCGCGGCTGATCATCCGACCGTTTATACCGGGGCGTTGAACCGTTTATACCGGGCGTTTACTCCGGTTGGGCGGCCGCGTTTTCGCCGATCCATAGCTCATTCGTCGATTCTCCAGCCGATCCGCTCTCCCCGTCCGACTGACGAAGAACGGACTGACGCGTCGCTGGCGGTCGAACACGCTGAAGAAACCGGCTCGACGGCGGGAGGTTAGGTGACGGTCACGCGACGTTGAACCCCTTCTCGCTGAGGAACTCCTCGACGCGCCCGGAGTGGTTCCCCTGGAGCTCGATGGCGCCGTCCTCGACGGTGCCGCCGCAGGCGAACTTGGACTTGAGATCCGACGACAGCGAGTCGAGATCGACGTCCTTGGGGTCGAATCCTTCGATGACCGTTACCTCCTTTCCGTATCTTCGCTCGTCGATGCGGATGCTGATCTGCTGGGACTCCTTGGCGACGTCCTCGCAGACGCAGAGTTCCTGGGGCAGCCCGCACGTCGAGCAGACTTCCGACATTACAGCCTGAACCTACTGGACGGCGGTATTAAATAGTGTCGGGAGTCAGGGCCCGGCCCGCGGTCGGACCGATTCGCCGAGCGGCTCGCCGAACGACTCGGCGCCGGTCGCCGGATCCCGCTCGTAGACGGTCCGGCCGCGGACCGTGGTCAGCTCCGGGAAGACGCCGGACCGACCCTCGAACGGCGTCCAGCCGCACGCCGAGTGGAGCGCGGCCGCCTCGATCTCGCGGTCGTCCTCGAGGTCGACGAGGACGAGGTCGGCGTCCCGACCGGTCTCGATCGCGCCCTTCCGCGGGAGATCGAAGATCGCGGCCGGGGCGGCCGCCGTGACGTCCCGAACGCGCTCGAGCGTGAGCTCCTCACGCCGAACCGCGTCGAGCAGGAGCGGGAGCATCGTCTCGACGCCGGGAACGCCGCTCGGCGCGTCCGTGAGCGGCTGCCGTTTCTCCGCGACGGTGTGGGGAGCGTGGTCCGTCGCGACGACGTCGATCCGCCCGTCACGAAGTCGCTCGAGAAGGGCATCCCGTCGGTCGGGATCGCGAAGCGGGGGATTCATCCGCCCGAACGTTCCGAGCCGGTCGCAGTCGGCCGTCGACAGGAAGAGGTGATGCGGCGTGACCTCGCAGGTCGCGTCCGTCCCGTCGGTCGCGTCGACGCCCTCCGGCGTCGAGGTGTGCGCAATGTGGACCTGCCCCGCGGCACGCTCGCCGGCGTCGACCGCTCGCCGGACCGCTTCCGCCTCGGCTTCCGGCGTCCGAAAGGCCGACCAGCGGTCGCTTCGCGCTGCACGTCCCACACCACCGAGATCGCCGTCGAGAGCGTCCCGGTCGAACAGGGTCGCGTCCTCCGCGTGGACGGTCACGGGAACCTCGGCGGCCGCCGCCCGATCGAGAGCGTCCTCGAACAGCGGGAGGTCGATCCCCATCTCGCCGGTCGAGTCGGCGAGGAAGACCTCACCGAGCGCGAACAGCGGGCAGTCGAACAGGGACTCGGGGTCCCACTCCGGAACCACGCCGCCGTTGATCCCGTAGTCGACGAGCGAGGCGTCCGCCGCCAGCCGCGCCTTCGCGTCGAAGGCCGCGCCGTCGACGGTCGGCGGGTCGGTGTTGGGCTGGTCCACCACGGTCGTGACGCCCCCGGCGGCGGCCGACCGGGAGCCGGTCCGCCAGGTCTCCTTGTGGGAACCGCCGGGCTCCCGGAAGTGGACGTGGACGTCGATGGCGCCCGGAAGAAGGCGTTTTCCGTGCGCGTCGATCACCCGTTCGTCGGCCGCCGGGTCGAGGTCGCGTTCGACCGCGGCGATCGTCTCGCCGGTCACGCGAACGTCGCGAACGCGGCCGTCGACGAGCGTGCCGCCGGTGATGAGCATACGCGGAGGTCGACCGGGAACGGAAAAACGGTGCTGGTTCGAGTCGGAACGGGTTCGGCTTCGAGGCGAGAGCGTGACCGGACTGCTCAGGCGGTCGAGGTCCCGTCGTCGGCGGTCGCGTCCTCGTCGAGGCCCGGCGCCGCGGTCGGGTCGACGTCCTCCGGCTCGCCGCGGTCGCCGCGCATCGTCTCGCCGTCCTCGGTCTCGACGTAGACGTCGTCGGCGAAGCCGGCCTTGGCGTTCTCGTATTCGGGATCCGCGAGCTTCTCGGGGGTCGGCGGGGCGTCGGTGATCCCGTCCTCGGGATGGAACTCGCCGAGGGGATCGTCGATCGTGATCCCGTGGTCGGCGAAGAACTCCTCGTAGCGCCGGTAGTGAGGCTCGAGTTCGTCGCCGGGGATCTCCATCATCTCCGTCCAGCCGTGGTTGAAGAAGTCGAAGTTCGCCTGGATGTGGGTGATCTCGCGGGCCTCGGCCTCGGGATAGCCCGCCTCGAGGGCGGCCACGTACGCGTCCATCGTCGCCTCGAAGAAGTCGTCGAGATGTGCGCGCCGCTGTTCGCGGCGGTCATCGTCGGCCTTGTTGAGGAAGATCGTCGTGTGCAGGTCGACGAGCTTGTCGTGTGCCACCTCCCCGATCACCGGCGTCGTGAGCGCCTTCTTGGCGGCCCAGTGGCGGACGTTCTGGCTGATCTTCATACCGGTGATTGCGGACGTACGACCTTGAATCTGTGGCGTGCGTCGGGCGTTCGCCGGCGGAGCGGCGGGCGGGAGCCGTGCGTGAGGTCCTGAAACGTCCTAAAGGACCTCTCGATCGCACAATATGCGATGGATCCTCACGATTCCTCATTCAAATGGCAACCGACATTAACCCCGAAGCCGAAGCCCGGGTTATGACCGACTCGTACGTGATCGTCGGCGACGGGGTCGCTGGCTCGTCGGCCGCGGAGACGCTCCGGGAGGAGCGTCCTGACGCCGAGATCACGGTCATCACCGACGAGGGGGAGGCCCTCTACAACCGGATCCTCATCAAGGAGTACGCGAAGGGGAAACTGCCCGAGGCGCCGATCTCGATCCACGACGAGGAGTGGTACGAAGAGCGGGAGATCGACCTTCGGCTCAACACCCTCGTCGTGGACATCGACGTCGAGAACGACGCGGTGACGACCCACGAGGGGGAGACCCTCGAGTACGATTCGCTGCTGCTGGCGATCGGCGGGACGCCCCAACAGCTCCCCGTGGAGAACGCCGACGCCGACGGCATCCAGCATTTCTGGACGTTCCAGGATGCCCGCCAGATCAAAGAAAGCGTCGAGAACGCCGACGCCGGCGTCATCGTCGGGGCCGGCCTGCTCGGGATCGACTTCGCGGCGATCTGCGGGGCCCAGGACGTCGAGGCGAAGTACCTGATGCGCGGGAACGCCTGGTGGCGCTACGCCCTCTCGGAGGAGGGCGCCGAGATCATGCACGAGGCGATGCGGGAGCGCGGCGTCGAACCCGTCTTCGATTCGGGGGTCGACCACTTCGAGGTCGACGACGACGGCCACGTCGAGGCCGCCGTGGATCCGAACGGCGAGCGCTACGAGTGCGACTTCGCCGGCGTCGCCATCGGCCTCAACTTCAACACCGAGATCGTCGAGGAGACGCCGATCGAGACGGCTAACGGCGTCATCGTCGACGAGTACATGCGCACGAACGTCGACAACGTCTTCGCGGCCGGGGACATCACCGAGTTCCACGACGTCATCCTCGGCGAGCGCGCCCAGAACGGCGCGTGGGGATCCGCCAAGGAGCAGGGAACGATCGCCGCGAAGAACATGGTCGAGTACGGCTCCGAGGAGTTCCGGTGGGTCTCCTCGTACTCGATCACCCACTTCGACTTCCCGTTCCTCTCCTTCGGCCATCCGACGCTGGGCGACGAGTCGATCGAGGCGACGACCGGCGAGGGCGAGTGGCGCAAGCTCGCGCTCAAGGACGGGAGGATCGTCGGCGGCGTCCTGATCGGGGATCTGGCGCCGCAGTCGGCGTATAAACAGCTGATGCGCGAGGAGCGCTACGTCGGCGACCAGGCGGAGGCGCTGCTTGCGGAGGGCTTCTCGGTCGACGACCTCGCGCACGCGAGCGAACAGTAAGCGGACACGAATCGGCGGACACGAGTGAATCGCCTCGGGGTCAAGTGGTTCGAGAGACTTCGTCTCTCGTCATCACGAGACGGCTTCGCCGTCTCGGACGACCCCGAGGCTTCCTGCTTCGATGACGCGCTTTGCAGACACCTGAGTGGTGTCCGTAGGGAGCGCGGTCTCCACGGGCGTGTCTTCGGGCCATCCCAGCCCTAATTCAGAAAAACCACGTTGCAGGACATTCATCGCCGCATTCGCGTCACGGTCACACTCAAACCCACACGCCGGGCAAGAGTGTTCCCGAGCCCAGATTGGCTTTGCTGTCTCCACACCGCACGACGCACACTCCTTCGTCGTTCCTTCCGCTTCAACTTGAATGACGTGCGTGCCGTACAGGTCGCCCTTGTATTCGAGGAGCATAATGAACTGTCGCCACGCTGCATCCTGCTTGTTGCGAGCGTTGTGAGACTGCTCCAACATCCCCTTCACGTTCAGATCTTCGACGAATACGGCGTCGTACTCGCGGACGAGCCACGTCGTAATCTTGTGCTGGTAGTCCAGCACCTTCCGCCTGATGTGACGCTTGACCTTGGCAACCTGTTTCCGTTGTTTTTCGTAGTTGTTCGACCCTTCTTCCTTCCGCGACAACTTGCGTTGTTCGCGGCGAAGACGCTCGTACTCGTCTTCGAGGTCGAGCCAATCCACTGTCTTGCCGTCAGACGTGTGGATATAGTTCAGGATGCCGAGGTCAATTCCGACACTGTTGCTCGCGTCAAGCGTGTTCGCGTCGGGTTTCTCGGGCAGGTCGGCGTCGTCGGTTTCGAGGCCGAAGGAGACGAACCACTCGCCGGTCGTCGCTTTCTTGATGGTGACTTCCTTGATGTCGGCGGTGTCGGGAATTTCGCGGTGGTAGCGGATTTTGATGTCGCCGATTTTGGAGAGCCAGAGCGTTGCACGTCGGCCACTCGTGTTTTTGAGTTCGAAGCCAGACTGCGAATACGTCATACTCTGGAACTCCCGTGGCGACTTCCACTTGAGTTTGCCGACCTTACGCCCGTTCTGTTTCTGCTCGGAAAGGCCGTCGAGGTTCTGGTAGAACCGCGTGACGGTTCGTTGCAGGGCCTTCGAATTGACTTCCGAGAACACAGGGAACTGGTCTTTCCAACCGGGGAGTCGGTAATGGTGTTTGTACGCGGAGCCGATGTCGTCGGCATCCACGTTCTCGTACTCGTACCGAGTGTAGTTGTACGCTTGGCGATGAATGTCGATGTGACGTTCTAGTTCACCGGCTACCTCTTGTGTCGGGTATACAGGGTAGCGGTGACTGTACTCCATCGCTGTATCTCGATTAGAGATGTGTTTACTTAATGGTTTATGTCACGAGTTGTCGGCTTCAACCCCGGGGTCAAGCCCCGGGGCATTCGCCTTGACCGCCTGTAAACGGACACGAATCGGCAGATACACCGATGATCCGCCGTGGATCGGCTGACACAACGGAGATTCTGAGCCGGCAGTCGAAGGCGAGCACGAGCTCCGTCGGCGATCCGACGACGACTACATCGACTCGGGAGCCTCGACGCCGAGGACCCCGAGCGCGTTCGCGACGGTGTGTTTCGAGGCCGCCACGAGCGCCAGCCGCGCGTCACGGAGCGCCGGCGATTCCGCCGACAGGACCGGACACTCGCGGTAGAAGACGTTGTACGCGTCGGCGATCTCGCGGGTGTAGGTCGCGACGACGTGCGGCTTGAGCTCCTCGGCGGCCTCCTCGATCACGGCCGGGAAGCGGGCGATCTCCCGGAGGAGGGCTCGCGCTTCCTCGGTTTCGAGGACGCCGGCGTCGATATCCACGTCGGCGGTTGCGCCGCCGGCTGCACCGTCCTCGCCGGCACCGGCGACGATCGCGTCGGTCGCGAGGTCGGGAACCGACACGTCCGCGGCCGCGGCCTCCTCGAGGATGCCGCAACAGCGTGCGTGGACGTACTGAACGTACGGGGCGGACTGCGCCTCGAAGTCGAGCGCCCGGTCCCACTCGAAGGTGATCGCCTTGGTGGGCTGTTTGGAGACGACGTCGTACCGGACCGCGCCGATCCCGACCTGGTGGGCGATGCGCTCGACGTCCGCCTCGTCGAGGTCGTCGTCGCGGATCCGGTCGTCGAGGCGGGTCTCGACCTCCTCGCGGGCGCGGTCGATCGCCTCGTCGAGGAGGTCGTCGAGCATCACGCCGGTGCCGCGGCGGGTCGACATCTTTCCCTCGGGGAGGTTGACGTACGAGTAGATGACGTTCTCGAGCTGGTCGACGTCGTTGCCGAGGAGGTCGAGGGCCGCGTTGAGCTGGTCGGCCTGTAGCTTGTGGTCCTCGCCGAGGACGGTGACGGCGCGGTCGTAGTTATCGAACTTCCACTCGTGGTGGGCCAGATCGCGGGTGGTGTACAGCGAGGTGCCGTCCGAGCGGAGGAAGACGAGGTTCTTGTCGATCCCCCACTCGTCGAGCTCGAGCTGCCAGGCGTCCTCCTCGTAGACCGCCTGGTCGGCCTCCTTGAGCCGGGCTGCGACCTCGTCGGTCGAGCCGTCCCGCATGAACCGCGTCTCCTTGACGAACTCGTCGAAGTCGGCGGGCAGGCGCGCGAGACACTCCCGCATCCCCGAGAGGACCTGGTCGACGACCGTGCCGACGCGCTCGTAGGTCTCCTCGTCGCCGTCCTCGAGCCCCTGCAGGATCGACCGGATCTCGTCCTCGGCCGCCTCGACGGCCTCGGGATCCGCCTCCTCGAGGTAGCTGTTCCCCTTGCGGTAATACCGGACGAGGTCGTACTCGATCCGGTCGCGTGCGGGCGGCTCCTCGAGGTCGGACTCGTCGAAGGTCTCGTAGGCCCACGTGAACACCGCCATCTGGCGACCGGCGTCGTTCACGTAGTAGTGGCGCTCGACGTCGTAGCCGGCCGTGTCCAGGACGTTCGCGACGGCGTCGCCGACGATCGGGTTGCGCGCGCGGCCGACGTGGACCGGTCCGGTCGGGTTCGCGCTCGTGTGCTCGACGACGATCGAGGTGTCCCGGTCCGCGAGCGCGCCGTAGTCGGCATCGGCGCCGGCAACGAGCGTGTCGGCGAGATACGCGTCCGTCGTCCGGAAGTTGAGGTAGGGGCCGGCGGTCTCGACCGCGGCGAGGTAGTCGTACGCCTCGGCGGCGATCGTTTCCGAGACGGCGTCGGCGAGTCGGGCGGCGACCTGCGGGGGCGCCTCGCCGAGTTCATCCGCCAGCCGGAAGGACGCGCTGGAGGCGAGCGTGGCGTCCGTATCGGCCGGCGGTTCCTCGATGCCGAGATCGTCGGTCGGGAGATCGAGGTCGGAAAGCGCCGCCGAAAGCGCCGCCTCGACCTCCGACCGGAACTGTCGGAACATATTCCCCGTTCGAGAGGCCGGCTAAAAGGCCCTTGCGAAGCGGATGCGGCGGGGCGGCGGGCGGCGGGCGGCGGGGCGGCGGATGCGACGGCGGCGGATGCGACGGCGGCGGATGCAACGGGGCGGCGTCGCGGGACGAGGACGGTGAAGGAACGGAGCGAGCACGAAACGACGGAACCGAGGTACGGGCGGCTTTCGTCGTGACCGACGTTCCTTTATATGTCCCGCGGAATGTGAGGATAGAGGCGTCCGGTAACCGGTATACATCACGGTCGTGTGACACACCATCACGATTCTGTGATGTATACCGTATTCGTTATACTTTTACCAGGCAGGCACGAAGGGAAGTACATATGCCAGACGCGGCGACGGTACCCGAACGGACGAGTCCCGACGAGATCGCGGCGCTCAAAACGATCGCCCTCGCGGGCGGACTCGCGGAGACGAAGGTCTCGTGTGCGGGGCTCGCGGCGGACCTCGACGCGTCGACGCAGACCGCCTCCAGGCGGCTCCAGCGGCTGGAGGAGGGCGGTCTGATCGAGCGGGACGTGGTCGGCGACGGACAGTGGGTCCGCGTGACCGACGCCGGCGAGTCGGTCCTCCGCGGCGAGTACGCCGACTATCGGCGGCTCTTCGAGACCGAGACCGAGCTCGCCCTGACCGGCGTCATCACGAGCGGAATGGGCGAGGGGCGACACTACATCACGCTCGAGGGGTATATGTCGCAGTTCCGGAGCCGGCTCGGCTACGAACCGTATCCGGGAACGCTCAACGTCGAACTCGACGAGGCGAGCGTCCGGAAGCGCGGCGAGATGGCCGGCATCGCCGCCGTGGACATCGACGAGTGGGAGGATGACGACCGGACCTACGGTGCTGCCTCCTGCTACGCCGCAACCGTCGTCGCCGGGATCGATGATTCGGCGACCGGTGGGTCGGCGACCGACGATACGGAGACCGATGGGTCAGAGGCCGCCGATCCGGAGACCGATGATCCGAAGGCCGTCGATCGGGAGACGCGCGAGTACGAGGGCGCTCACGTCATCGTGCCCGACCGGACCCACCACGACGAGTCGCAGCTCGAGGTGATCGCGGCAGACAAGCTCCGCGAGGAGCTCGCGTTGCACGACGGGGAGACGGTGCAGGTCCGGATCCAGCCGACCGACGGTGCGGTCCCCACGGGAGGCGAGCAGTGATGCGGACGGACGCGGAGGCCGCTCTCGAGAACGCGCTCGAGGCCTTCCGCGCGGGCGAGCCGGTCTGCATCCACGACTTCGCGGACCGGGAGGGAGAGACGGATCTGGTCTATCCCGCCCGCGCGGTCACCCCGACGGCCGTCTCGCGGATGCGAAACGACGCCGGGGGGCTGATCTGCGTCGCCGTGAGCCACCGCGTCGCGGAGGCGTTCGAGCTGCCGTTCCTCGCGGACGCGATCGACCATCCGGCGGTCGACGACGACCCGGCCTACGACGCCCGGTCCTCGTTCTCGCTGCCGGTGAACCACCGGGAGACCTTCACCGGGATCACCGACGTCGACCGCGCGCGGACGATCACCGAGCTGGGAACCGCGGCCGCCGCGGTCGAGCGCGACCCCGATGCGTATACCGCGGAGACCTTCGCCGCGGAGTTCCGGTCGCCGGGCCACGTCCACGTGCTCCGCGGGGCGGAGGGACTGCTGGCCGAACGGACCGGCCACACCGAACTCGGACTCGCGCTCGCGGCCGCGGCCGGGGAGCCGCCGGCCGTCGTCGTCTGCGAGATGATGGACGACGAGACCGGCACGGCCGTCACCCCCGAGGACGCCGCGGCCTACGCCGAGCGGCAGGGGATCCCCTACGTCGAGGGGAAGACGCTCGTCGAGGCGCTCGCCTGACGCGCTCGTGGGCGGACGGGCAGCTCTTTCGTGACGCGGTCGACGGCTTCGTGAATCGATCGGCGGCAGCCCCCGAATCCGGTAGCCCGTCGCGTGTTCCGCCTGATTTATGACGGACGCCGACCACGAGCGAGTATGAGCTTCGAGGAGATGGACGTCGACACGATCTGGAAGAACGGGTCCTTCGTCGACTGGGAGGACGCGACGACCCACGTGCTCACGCACGCGCTCCATTACGGGACCGGCGTCTTCGAGGGCGCCCGCTGTTACGACACGAACGAGGGGCCGGCGCTGTTCCGCTGGGAGGAGCACCTCGACCGCCTGTTCGACTCCGCGAAGATGTACGACCTCGACATCGGGCACTCCCGCGAGGAGCTCACGAACGCGACCCTCGAGCTGCTCCGCCGGCAGAACCTCGAAAGCGGCTACATCCGGCCGATCGCCTATTACGGGTATAACTCGCTGGGCGTCTCCCCGAAGGACTGCCCGACCGACGTCGCGATCGCCGCCTGGCCGTGGGGAACCTACCTCGGCGAGGAGGCGCTCGAGGACGGCGTCGACGTGATGGTCTCCTCCTGGCGGAAACACGCCTCCTCGCAGGTCCCGACGAACGTGAAGACGACCGGCCTCTACGTCAACTCGATGCTGGCGGGCGAGGAGGCCCGCCGGAACGGCTACGTCGAGGCGATCGTCCTGAACAAGGAGGGCAACGTCGCGGAGGGGCCCGGCGAGAACATCTTCCTCGTCGACGACGGGGAGATCTACACCACGGGTCGCGCGGAGTCCATCCTCGAGGGGATCACCCGTGACACCGTCATCACCCTTGCCCGCGAGAACGGCTACACCGTCCACGACGAGGCCACGCTCTCGCGCGGGCAGCTGTACACCGCCGACGAGCTGTTCTTCACCGGCTCGGCCGCCGAGGTCACTCCGATCCGGACGGTCGACGACACGGAGATCGGCGCCGGAACGCGCGGGCCGGTGACCGAGGAGCTCCAGGAGGCGTTCTTCGACCTCGTCGAGCGGCGCACCGACGCCCACGACGACTGGTTCACGTACGTCTAGCCCGCCCGTTCTCGCCACATATCGGACCACGACGCGCGAGGACGACGCCACGGTGAGGGCGGAAACGAAGCCGTTTTCGGCCGGCGAGTCGAACGCGAGCGTATGGACAGTGGCGGATCCAGCGACATGACGCTGGCGTTCGAGTTGGCGGCCCTGCAGCGGCTCGCGGACCCCAACGCCGTCTTCAACAACGCCAGACAGTGGACGGAGTACGTCGGCGTCGTCAGCGAGAAGCCGACCTACGTCGTCACCAACTTCACCCGGAAACACCGCGTTCGCCAGGACTTCTTCTCGGGCCCCCGCGGGGTCGAGGAGAGCCTCGAGAACATCAAGACCCAGTTCGAGACCGACCGGCACGTCTTCGTCGGCATCACCGAGGAGGACGAGGCGGTCGCGGAGGCGGCCGGCTGGGAGTTCCTGCAGGTCGAGGACGCAGCCGAGGCGGCCGGCTGGACCCTCGGCGAGGCGGACGCGGAGGCGGACGAGGACGCCGACGAGCGGGACGACTGGCCGTAGGACGGATCCCGCAATCGATCGGGTGGCCGGACCCTACGAGACCGGACCCCGATCAGCGGTCACAAACCACACCTTTCGAAAGCCCTAATCGGGTCTCGCCCCTCAACACGGGTAATGAGCCACCAGCTCCCCGACGTGCAGGCGTCCACGCCCGACGTCTCCGTCGGCCTCTCCCAGGTGGGCGTCACGGACGTACAGAAGCTCGTGAAACTCGCGCGGGGCCAGAACCGGCCGATCGTGTTGATGGCGGAGTTCGAGGTGTTCGTCGACCTCCCGAGCGGGCGGAAGGGGATCGACATGTCCCGGAACATGGAGGTCATCGACGAGATCCTCGAGGACATCACCCGCGATGAGGCCTATCGCGTCGAGGACGTCTGCGGTGACGCCGCCGAACGCCTGCTCGAGAAACACGAGTACACCTCGCGGGCGGAGGTGAAGATGACCGCGGACTACATCACGCGCGAGCGGACGCCGGCCTCCGACCGCCCGACCCAGAACACGGCGACGATCATCGCCTCCGCCGAGGCGACGGAGGAGGGGACCCGCGAGGAGATCGGCGCCGAGGTGACGGGAATAACCGTCTGTCCGTGCTCGCAGGGGATGTCCGAGGAGCGAGCCCGCCAGGAGCTCCACGATCTGGGCGTCGACGAGGAGACGACCGAGGCCTTCCTCGATGCCGTCCCCCAGCCCGGCCACTCACAGCGCGGCCACGCGACGCTGACCGTGACCGCCGACGGCGACCCGGACGTCGACCTCCGGGAGATAATCGACATCGCCCGGAACGCGATGAGCGCCCGGATCTACAACATGGCCAAGCGGCCGGACGAGGACCACATGACCTACCACGCACACGCCAACGCGAAGTTCGTCGAGGACTGCGTCCGGTCGCTGGCCGACCAGACGGTCTCCGCGTTCGACCACCTCCCGGACGACGCCACGATCCGGATCGCCCAGTCCAACGACGAATCCATCCACGAGCACAACGCCCACGCCGAGCGGGAGGTCACGATGGGGCAGCTTCGCTCGGAAGTGAACGGGAGCGGTTCCGAGCGGTAGCGAACACAGCTACGCGGAGAGTTCGAGCGGCGTCGCCTCCGCCCACCGCGGCTCGAACCGCTCGCGAACGTCGGCCGCGAACTCGGGATCGGTCAGGTCGATCATCGCGAACGGCTCCGCCGCCGCGAGCGGATTGGGCACCTCGAGACACACCTCGACGCCGTCGAAGAGGTTGAACGCGCCCTCGATTCCCTCGACCGTCCGAGCCGTGAACGCCTCGCGGTCGGCCAGCCGATCGGCGTATCGACGACGGACGCGACCCGGGAGCCGGTCGACGATCTCCGGGGACAGGAGGACGCGCGTCTCGACGCCCCGACCGAGCGCCTCGACGATCGCGTCCATCACGCGTTCGCCGACGGCCCCCAGATCGAGCCCGGCTGCGGGCGTGTCGGCGACGATCACGATCCGGTCGGTCGCGGCGGCGATGCGCTGGAGGAGGAGGTCGATCGTCTCCTCGGTGCCGACCGCGGCCGTCCAGAACCGGTCCTCGACCCCGTCCTCGGCCTCGAGTTCGGCCGAGAGCGTGTCGACGACGGACTCGTACTGCGCCATCCGCTCGTCGAACTCCCGGCGCTTCGTCGCGAGGAGCCGGTCCAGCGCCGCGTCCGGATCGACCGCGACGTACTTTTTGGGCCGGTTCTCGGTCCGGCTGCGAATCAGATCGTGGTCCTCCAGGCCGTTGAGGACGTCGTAGATCCGACCCATCGGGACGTCGCTCGTTCGGGAGAGTTCCTTTGCGGTCGTCGGCCCGGTTCCCAACAGCGCGCGATAGGCCCGCGCCTCGTACTCCGATAGTCCCAGATCGCGAAGGCTCGCCATAGTCCCGTTCCACACGCGGGTGGTATAAACGCGGCGGCGGTTCACGACCCCACCGCCACAAGACGCCGTGAACGACCTACTCGAGCAGCGCCGAGACGCGCTCCAACAACTCGTCGGGCGTTCCCGCGGGATCGGAGCGGTCGTCGGCGACGCCGACGATCGCCTCGCCCGCGTTCGGCGTCCACGGAGTGGGCACGGTCTCGCGATGCGCGTTCGCCACGACGACCTTTTCGTGGTCGGCCACCCGCCAGGCCGCGCGGTGGAGGTCGGTTCCCGGTTCGGTGCCGACGAAGACCGCCGGCGTGCCGTGACACAGCCGCGCGGTCAGGCTGCCGTAGCTCGCCAGCTGGACGCCGTACCGGTCGGTCGCGCCGGCGAAGGCGGCCGCCGTCTCGCGCGCGACGTCGACGTATCGGTCGGTGCCGGTCGCGACGCCGAGATCCAGCAGCGCGGTGGCGGCCTCGACGTTCGTGTCGAGCGGCCGGAAGGGGTGGTCGAGCAGCCCGGCGCCGTCACGCGGCCCGTCGAGGAACGACCCCTCGACGAACAGCGTCTCGATGGCCCGGTCCGCGACCGTTCGCGCCAGGTCGATCCCCTCGCCGAGGACGCCCTGTGCCCGGGTGAACGCGGCGACGACGCGGGCGAGGTCCTCGAGGACGTCGGTCTCGCCGCCCGGCTCCTCGGCGAGGAACCGGGTCACCTCGCCCGTCGAGGCGTCGACGAGCTCGCGTTCGAGGGTTCCGAGGATCCGCTCGGCGTACTCGCGGGCGCGGTCGTCGTCGGTGTAGGCGGCGTGCGTCAACAGCGCGTCGGCGGCGAGCGCGTTCCCGCCCGCGAGGACGGTGTGGTCCCGGCGGGGAGCGGTCATCCCGGCCCGACCGTCGGCGTCGCGGGCGTAGTAGGCGCGCCCCTCGCCCGGACCGATCGACCCGCCGACGCCGATGCCGGTCCAGAGATCGTCGGTGAGGAACCCGACCGCCTCGCGGGCGATCTCCTCGTAGGCGGCGTCGCCCGTGTGGAGGTAGGCGTTCGCGAACGCCCGCGTCAGCGCGGCGTTCGTGTCGATCGGCTTCTCGTGGTGGACGTCGCTCCAGTCGCGGGTCCCGGCGTACCGAAAGAAGCCGCCAGCGACGTCGTCCCGGAGGTTCGTCGATATCGCATCGAGGGTCCGCAGCGCCTGCGACTGCTCGCGCTTGAGCGCGAACTCGACGGTTCGGGGCAGCGGGAACTTGGCGTCGTCGCCCCAGCCGGCGTGGTCGGCGTCGAACTGGACCTCGAGCTGGCCGGCGAGGTGCTCCTCGATCGCCCGGGTGACCTCGCCGGACGGCGGGAGGTCGCCGGCGAGCGCTCGCGGGACGCGCCCGGCCGCGGCGCCGTCCTCGGCCCACCGGTCGCGAACCGACTCGAGCACCTGCCGCATCCCGTCGGGGCCGAGGTAGCCGGCGCCGGTGAGCAGCTCCCCGTCCGGCGTGAGGAAGACGGTCGAGGGGAACCCGCCCATGTTGTACCGCTCGCGGATCCGGGGCCAGCGGTCGACGTCGACCCGGATCGGAACGAACGACTCGTTGATGTTGGCGGCGATCCGCGGCTCGCCGTACGTCTTCGCGTCCATCTCGTGACAGCCGTCACACCACGTCGCGGTGAGCGCGAGCAGCACCGGGCGGTCGGTCTCGGCGGCCGCGGCGAAGGCGTCCGGGCCCCACTCGCGCCACTCGACGTGCGTCTCGGTCATAGCAGGCGGTCGGGCGGCCGGGAGGGTAAGGGCTTCGAGACGGACGATGGGGTGGTGAAACTGGCGTCGGTAACGGACGTTATGGGTGAGAAACCGACGTCGTCGTCTCGAAGCGCCGCTAGAGATCGCGGAGGTCCTCGAGCGCGTCGTCGATGTCGCGGTCGGCGACGGCCAACGAGAAGCCGTCCGCACGCGCGAGGTCGTCGGCGTGGTCCCACAGGTCGTCCTCGTCGATCCCGTGGAGCACGACGGCGTTGGGAGTGGGCGTGACGACCCGGAGCGCGACCAGCGGGGACTCCCCGCGCGTCACGTTCGTGAACACGAGCGCGCGGTTCGTCGACTGGCCGTAGAGGCGGTAGAACTCCTCGCTGGAGAGCCGGGAGATCGCCTGGATGGAGTTGATGACGGTGTGGCCGTAGATCCGGTCGCGGTCGCCCGCGACGATCTCGGTGGCGTCCATCGCGTCGTGGAACGTCGACAGCGGGACGGCGGTCGTGTACTCCCGGAGATCGAGGACGACGTCGCTCTCGAAGCCCGCGGAGATGACGCGCGCGTACTGTCGGAGCCGGTCGCCGCCGCGGTCGGCGTCGATCGCGATCAGCGCCTCGACGGTCCGCCGGACGACCCCGATCCCCGGGCTCTCGCGGCGGCCGCTCTCGTAATCGGAGACCACGGAGGAGGAGACGCCGAGCTGGCCGGCCAGCTCGGTCTGTGAGACGTCGAAGTCCGTGCGCCACTTGCGAAGGGTCGCGCCCGGATCGTCGCTGAGGGTGATCTCGCCGGCGATCCGCCGCGCCAACTCCTCGCGCGCGCGCTGACTCATCGTCACCACGTCCGGCCGAGCCGCCCAAAAGGGTATCGAAACCGGGGTTCGGCGATCGTCGATATCCCGCGGCCGAAACCGTGAGAAGGGCGGCCGCTCGAGGCAGCGTATGGAGATCCGACCGTACGATCCCGACGACCCGGACGACGTCGCGGCGCTGTGGAACCACAAGCAGGCCTTCGAACGCGGGCTCGGCGAGGGGACCGGCGGCGAGGGGAAGGCGGCCACTTATAAGGCGAAACTCACCGAGTCCTACCGGTCGGAATGGCTCGACTGGGTCGACCGGTGCGTCGCGGCCGACGAGCGGTGCGTGACGGTCGCGGCCGTCGGCGATGACGACCGGAACGACGCCGTCGCCGATGATGCCTTCGACACCGCCGCCGACGATGCCTCCGACACCGCCGCCGAGGACGGCGGGATCGTCGGCTACGTCTTCGTGCTCCCGGAGTCACATCGGTTCATCTGGGACGCGGCGGTGTTGAACGAGCTCTTCGTTGCGCCGACGTACCGCGGCACCGGCGTCGCCGACGATCTGATGGACGCCGCGCTGGCGTTGGCGGCCGACCAGAACCTGCCGATCGACCGACTCGTTCTCGACGTCGACGCCGACAACGAACGGGCGCGCCGGTTCTACGACCGGTACGGGTTCGAGGAGTGGGGCGATCTGGTGGCGCGGCCGGTGTGAGGACCACGACCGAGTGGCTGCTCGGCTCCGCTACACCGTGAGGTCACAGTATCTCGGTCCCGCCGTCCGTCGCGGTTCGCCACTCGTCCCGGCTGATCGTGTAGCGGACGCGGTCGTGGACGCTCCCGTCGGGGAACGGCAGGTCGTTCCGCAGCCGGCCCTCCCGGCGGCCGCCGAACCGGTCCACGTATCGCTCGATCGCCCGCCGTGCCGGGTCGTTCTCCGGATGGTGCGAGACGGCCACAAGCTCCAGATCGAGTCGGTCGAAGGCGAGTTCGAGCAGCGCCGCGGCGCGCTCGCCCGCGTAGCCGCGGCCCTGGAACCGCTCACGAAGCCAGATCCCGGGTTCGGCGAGCCGCCGGTCCCAGTCGATCCGGAGGTCGGTACACCCCGCGATCGCGCCCGCACCGTCCTCTCCGTCCGCGGGGCGGATCACGTAGGTCGCGGCCTCCCGTTGCTCCCAGGTCGACCGGCTTCGGTCGAGAAACGCCGCGGTCTCGTCGATCGTCTCGTGGGGATCCCAGGCCACGTAGGCGGTGACGGTCTCGATCCCGGGATCGGACGAACAGATCCGATACAGCTCGCGCAGGTCGACCCGGTCCGACCACAGCGGCGTGAGCCGGAGGCGGTCGGTCGCGATCCGCTCGGGGAACATACCGTCTCCATCGCCGCCAGGGTTTAAAAGAGATCGCGGGTGGACGGCGCGATCGACCGGGTCACGGGTCAATCGTCCAACCGTTCACGGCGGTGAACGGTGCGAACGGAGTCGAGCGTTTATGTGTGGCCGTCCCGTCCCCTCGCCCGATGAGGGTTCGTGTCGCCGCGATCGCGGTCTGTCTCGCGGTCGCGGTGGGAGTCGGGGGGCTCGGGACCGTTGCGGTCGCCGGGGCGGACGCGGCCGCGCCGGCGACCGCGACGGACAGCACGGCGAACGGAATCCATACCGATACCCGCCTCCCGCAGGTCTCCGACGACGAACCGACGACCGAGAACGGAACGGAGACCGGGAACGGCACCGAAACCGGGACCGGGAACGGCACCGAAACCGGGACCGGGAACGGCACCGAAACCGGGACCGGGAACGGCACCGAAACCGGGACCGGAGCCACGACCGATGACGACGCGACGAACGGGACGGCAGGAACTGACGGGGGGGCCGGGTTCGGAGCCAGCCTGAGCGGCTTCGTGCAGTCGACGTCGGCCGGGATCGGGACGACGGTCGACCAGGAGATGTGGGAGGCGAGCGTCGGCGAGTCGGTGAGCGACGAGGAGGGGCTCGACCGGGCGACCGAGCTGGCCGAGCGGGTCCGGTCGATCCACGCGGAGCGTCGAGCGCTCGCGCGGAACCGCTCGAACGGAACCGTCGACCCGACCCGATATCGCGCCGCCGACCGGCGGCTCGAGGCCCGGCTCGAGGCGACGCGCGCGGCAGCCGAGTCGGCACGCGAGGTGACCCCGGCCGACTCCGACTCAAGCCGTGCGTTCGCGGCGGTCGAGAACGCCGCCGCGGTCGCCGTCGCCCGGGGACCGCCGGAGGTGCCCGGGAGCGGCAACGGACCGCCGGATGGCGTGCCCGGGAACGCGACCGGCCCCGGCAACGCCACCGGACCCGGCAACGCCGGCCAACCGCCCGGCGCGGGCGGCGGGCCGCCACGGAACGCGACCGGACGACCGGACGAAGTGCCCGGAAACGGAGCCGCAACCCCGTGGGATGGGCCGATCCTGCCCGACACCGGCGGTTCGGACGTCGAGGCTCCGGGGAACGCGAACGTGGACGATGAAAACGAAAGCGACGGCGGAGCCGACGGAAGCGGACCGCCGGGGAACGCCGGAAACTCCGGAAACTCCGGAGGGGCCGAATCACCCGGGAGCGAACGCGGCAACGGCGGCGGACCCGGATCCGACCGCGGGGAGCCGGGGAACGACGAGCCGGAAAGCGATACCGGACCGGGATCCGGCGCCGACGGAGATGACGGACCCGGCAACGACGACGCACCCGGGAGCGGCAACGGACCGGGTGACGGTTCCGAGGACGGGACCGGCAACGCGCCGGCCGATCCGGGGTCGGACGACGGCGGCGAAAGTTCCGGCAGCTCCGAGACGGGGAATTCCGGAAACGACGACCCCGGAAACGACGGCGCCGGAAACGGCGGATCCGGAACCGGCGCAAGCGACGGGGAGAACTCGGGCGGGCAAGCACCGTCGGACGGCGGATCCGGAACCGGTTCCGGAAACGACGGGAACGACGCCACTGACGGGACCGGCCCCGAAAACGGCGGATCGGGCGGCGAGCCCGGAAACGGCGGTCCGCCGGAGGATCGGCCCCACGTCGCCGCGTTGGAGTGACCGTCGGTCGGCGACGCCCGCCGCGGGAAAACCGCTCCCGGTCGCTCACGAGGCGTCGGCCACCTCGGTCCGGAACGCAATCTATTCGGCCGTCGACGGCCGATGCGACGTATGACCGACTACTTCGAGGTTCACGAGCGGGACGGCGCCGCCCGCCTCGGCGAGCTCCGGCTCGCGGACCCCGTCCGGACGCCGGCCAGGGCGGACTCGTTTCTGGAGGATGCCGGCAGCCTCTGGGCGGCCGACCGTCCGGTGCCCGATGGCGACGAGAGCGCGCTGACGGTGCTCCCACACCGCGGGTTTCCGGCCGGCACCCGCCAGGAGGTCCGGGACGCGTTTCGGGTCGACCACCCCGACGTCGAGTTCCCCAGCGCGGCGGTCGCCAGCGCCGCCGACCCGGTCGACGCCGGCGCCGACGCGTACGTCATCTCGGAGGCGCCCGCGCTCGTCGGACACGCGCAGGCGTTCGTCGAGGCGATGGTGCGCATCAAGCGGTCGCTCCCGGCGGATACCGCCGTGCTGCTGTCCGGGGTCGCGACGCCGTTGAACGTCGCGACGCTCGCGTACGCCGGCGTCGACCTCGTCGACGGGACGCTCGCGCGCGTGAAGGGCTCGCAGGGGAAGTACCTGACCGCGGACGGCGAGCACTTCCTCGAGGACCTCTCGGAGCTGCCGTGTGCGTGTCCGGCGTGTGCGGGTCCCCGCGAGGAGTTCACCCGCGAGGACTGTGAGGAGCACAACCTGAACGCGCTCGACGCCGAGCTGCGGCGGATTCGCCACCGGATCCACCGCGGCCGGCTGCGCGATTACATCGAGGGGCAGGCGCGTCACGACCAGTGGCTCACCGCCACGTTCCGCCGGCTCGACGACGAGTGGGGATTCCTCGAACGGCGGACGCCGGTGATCCGCGATGCGGAGATCACCGCCGCCAGCGCCGAGACGCTGGACAGGGTCGAGATCCGGCGGTTCGCCGACCGGGTGACCAGCCGGTACCGCTCGCGGTTCGACGCGCCGCTGGTGCTCGTTCCCTGTTCGGCGACGAAGCCGTACAGCGACTCCCAGAGCCACCGACAGTTCCACGATGCGATCCAATGGCGGGGGCACATCGCCTCGATGACCTCGCCGATCGGGGTGGTGCCCCAGGAGCTCGAGACCACCTATCCGGCCCAGCACTACGACGCCGTGGTGACGGGCGACTGGTCGAGCGAGGAGATCGAGTTCGTCGCCGAGGTGCTCCGGCGGTACCTCGAGCGGAACGACTACCCCCGCGTGATCGCGCACGTGCCCGAGGACGGATACCGGGAGATCTGCGAGCGCGTGGCGGACGCGGTCGACGTGCCCTTCGAGTACACCTGCGGGGACCATCCGACGACCGACGACTCCCTGGCGGCGCTCGCGGCGGCGCTCGAGGGCGAGCCGGCCTACAGCAAGCGCGAACGCGAACACAACACGGTTCGGGCCCTCGCCGACTACCAGTTCGGCCCGGCGGGGAGCGGAGACCCGGCGGAAGGCGGACAACCGGCGGGTGACGGGGGTCCGATAAGTGACGAGGGCACGGACGCGGGACTCTTCGGCGACGACCTCCACACGACCGGCCGCTACCCGAAGCTGCAGGCGTGGTCGGGGCCGGCCGGGGACGCGGGGACGCAGCTGGCGACGATGGTGCCCCAGTACGGCGTCCTCTCGCTCACGCTCGCGGGCGCGCGGCGCTGGGTCGACAGCGACGTCCCGACGAAGCGAGTCGAGATCGACGGCTTCGTCCCCCAGGGCTCGGTGCTCGCCCCCGGCGTCGTCGACGCCGACGACGCGATCCGCGTCGGCGACGAGGTCGTGGTCGAGGGACCGGCGGCGTTCGCGGTCGGCCGCGCCGAGATGCACGGCGCGGAGATGACCGACTCGACGCGCGGGATCGCGGTGACGGTCAGACACGCCGAGGAGCGGTGACGTCCGCCTCGTGAGGAGCGGTGCCCCCGGCCTCAGCGTGACTGGAGGGGCGAACTACCACGTCTCGATGCGGCCCTCGCGAACGTCCTCGAGACAGCCGGCACAGTCCGGATGGTCGGCGTCGAAGCAGGCCGGCGTCCCGTCCTCGGCGACCGGAACCGCCCGGGTCTCGGCATGTCGTCGGCAGACGATCCGGGCGTTCCCGTCCGCGTCGGTCGGCAGGTCGAACCTGTCGGCCCCCGATCGGTCCGCCGCCGGATCGTCGGCTCCGGGGTCGGCGTCCTCGACTCCCGACCGATAGGCGCGTCTCGCCGTCTCGAACTCCCGGCCGGCCCGCCTGAGTCCCCGGCGAAGCGCACGTTCGAGGCCGTCGTCCATACCGGCGAATGGGGCGGCTGACCAATCAGTCTTCGGACGACCGGTCAATCAGCATTCGGACGGTCGGAACGTCATCACTCGTCTCGCCGCTCCCGCATGCTCTGTCGGGTGAACTGCGGGCGGGCGCGGATCCCCTTCCGCGAGCGGAACGACCGATACAACGCGATCGCGAGCGGCGTCGAGAGACCCAGCGAGAGCGCAGCGAGCTCCCAGGCGTTCGCGAACGAGTAGAGGATGGTCGCCGAGAGGACGCCGACGGCGAGCAGCACCGAGTAGGCGATCCGCATCGCCAGCTTGTCGAGCACGTGGGTGTCGTCCTCGATGGTGACGTTGAGGTGGACGTCCCCGCGCTCGGCCCGGTCGAGGACGCGGTCGAGCTTCGGCGGGACGGTGACGAGCGACCGGGCGGTCTCCTCCAGCTGGTCGCCGGCCGCGGCGGCCATATCGCGGGCGGTCTGCTCGTAGTAGCCCTCCTCGCGGAGGTAGTCGGTCGCCGTCTCGATGAAGTCGAACTCGGGGTCGAGGGTGACGCAGACCCCTTCGACGACGGTCGCGACCCGGAGCACCAGCGCGAGGTTCCGGGGCAGCCGAAGCGGGAACTCGTAGATCGTCGATTCGACCTGCTCGATGATCTGGTTCACCCGGTACTGCTCGATGTCCTCGCCGCGGGCGTCGGCGATCGCCAGCTCCATCACCTTGCCCATCACCTCGCGGTCGGCCTCCGGCGAGAGGGTCCCGATCGCGATCAGCGTGTCGAGGATGGCGTCGATGTCCTGGTTCGCGACGGCGACGTAGAACTCGACGATCTGCTCCTGCACGTACGGGTCGACGCGGCCCGACATCCCGAAGTCGTAGAAGACGATCGAGCCGTCCTCGGCGACCGCGAGGTTCCCCGGATGCGGGTCGGCGTGGAAGACGCCGTCGTCAATGATCATCTGCAGGTACGCGCGCTGGAGCGTTTCCGCGACCGCGGTCGGATCCAAACCGCTCGCCTCCAAGTCGTCGATCCGGTCGATCTTGGTTCCCGGGATGTACTCCATCGTGAGGACGCGCTCGCCGGACGCCTCGGGATACGCCGCGGGGATCCGGACCGAGTCGTCGTCCGCGAAGTTGCCGCGGATCTCCGCGAGCATCTCGCGCTCGCGGTCGTAGTCCATCTCCTGGCGGATGGTCTTCGCGAACTCCTCGGAGAGGTTCTCCAGCGAGAAGGCCCGACCGCTGTCGATGAACCGCTTGACGATCGGCAGCGACCACCGGATCACGCGCAGGTCGGCGTTCACGAGGGGTTCGATCCCGGGGCGACGGACCTTGACCGCGACCGGGTCGCCCTCGTATGTCGCGGTGTAGACCTGACCCAGGCTCGCGCCGCTTATCGGGTCGGCGTCGAACTCGTCGAAGACCGAGTCGACGGGCCCGAGCTCGTCCTCGAGCACCTCCCGTGCCTCATCCCACGGGGCCGGCGGCACGTCGTCCTGGAGCCGCGAGAGGACTTCGATGTAGACGGGCGGCAGGACGTCTGGGCGGGTCGACAGCAGCTGCCCGAGCTTGATGAACGTCGGGCCGAGCGTGAGCAGGACGTCCAACAGGGTGGCGGCGCGCTCGCGCTGCGTCTCGGCGTCGACCTGGCGGGAGCCGCCGAACAGGAGAAACCGCCGTCTGTCGCGCCAGTAGGCGATGATCAGCGGCGAGAACCGCCGCAGGACGACCCAAAAGCGCCAGTATGCGCGGAGAACGACCAGCGTGATCACCCGTCAGCGCTCGTCGATCGCGATCGGTTGCCCGTCCGCCGCGCGGCGTTTCGGGACCGTGAGCTCGAGCACGCCCCGGTCCATCGTCGCCGCCGCCTCGGCGCCGACGCCGTCGGGGGGCAAGGGGAGGTCCACGTCGAGGAACAGCGGCCGGTCCTCCCGAACGTACCGATACCCCTCCGGAGTCGCCTTCTCCCGGCGGGCCTCGATGTCGATCCGACCCGCCTCGGCGACGACCTCGGTCGTCTCGCTGGTCGCCCCGGGGAGGTCGACGACGAGGACGTAGGCGTCCTCCGACTCGAGGAGGTCGGCGAACACCGCCTCGGGAAGGTCCCGAAGCGCATCGCGGAGCGCGGACATACCCGCCGATACGCGGGGGAGGTCGAAAAAGGGTGTGGTCGAGGGCCAACGGGACGGAAGCAGGAACGCGGTCGGACCGACGAGACGCCGACGCAGGAACGCGGCCTGGCCGACGAGACGCCGACGCAGGAACGCGGCCTGGCCGACGAGACGCCGACGTGGGACGCGCCCCGGCCGACGGAGACGGCCTTTTGCCCCCCGAGCGGAAAGGGGGCGTATGAACACGAATCGACACGAGGCCGGGTTCAAGGACCGAACCCGCGTCGCGGCCGCGCGATCGACGCTGCTCGAGGCCGTGCGGCCCCACGAGCGGAGCGAGCGAGTTCCGGTTGCGGACGCCGACGGGCGTGTCGTCGCGGAACCGATCACGGCGCCGAACCCGGTGCCGGGCTACGACCGGGCGGCGATGGACGGCTACGCGGTCCGCGCCCGCGACACCTTCGGAGCGAGCGACCGATCGCCGGCGGTGCTTCGGGAAACGACCGGGTCGGTCGGCCCCGAGGAGGCAGCCCGCGTCCACACCGGGAGCGACCTCCCGGCGGGCGCCGACGCCGTCGTGATGATCGAGCAGGTCGAGACGGTGGAGGCGACCGACGAGATCGAAACCTTCGACGCGGTCGCCGAGGGGGAAAACGTCGGCGCGGCCGGCGAGGACGTCGCCGAAGGGGCACACCTCTACGATCCCGGCCACCGTCTCCGTCCGTCCGATCTCGGCCTTCTGAAGTCGGTCGGGCTCGAGACGGTCCCGGTCGCCGAGCCGCCGCGGGTCGCTGTGATCCCGACCGGCGAGGAGCTCGTGCAGGCGGATCCGGATCCCGGGGAGGTGATCGAGACGAACGGCCTCACGGTCTCCCGGCTCGTCGACCGGTGGGGCGGCGACGCACGGTACCACGACGTCGTCACCGACGACGAGTCCCTGCTTCGGGCGGCGATCGAGGACGCGATCGATGCCGGCGCCGACCTCGTCGTCACGACCGGCGGCTCGTCGGTCGGCGAGCGCGACCTCCTGCCGGAGGTGATCGACGACCTCGGGGAGGTGCTCGTCCACGGGGTCGCGCTCAAACCCGGGCATCCGGTCTGTCTGGGCGCCGTCGATGGGACGCCCGTGGTCTCGCTGCCGGGGTACCCGGTGGCCTGCATCGTCAACGCGGTGCAGTTCCTCCGGCCGGCGGTCAAACGGTCGCTCGGCGCCACGGTCGACCCCCACCCGACGCGGCGGGCCCGGCTCGCACGCAAGATCGCAAGCGAGCCCGGAACGCGGACGTTCGCTCGGGTCCGGATCGAGGAGCCGGCCGGCGAGGGGACGAGCGCCGGGACGAACGGCGGGGATGCGACCCCGGAAGACGGTAGGGATGCGACCCCGGAAGACGGTAGGGACGTGACTCCGGCGGATCCCGACGCACTCCCCGAGGCGACGCCGACGCGCGCGAGCGGGTCGGGCGTGCTCTCGAGCGTCGCGCTCGCGGACGGCTGGGTCGTCGTTCCCGAGGAGCGCGAGGGGATCGACGCGGGAACGGTCGTCGAGGTCGAGTGCTGGGAGGGCGCCGAATGACCGACCGCAAGGAGTTCCGCGATCTCGCAGCGCCGGCAGCCGCCCACGGGGCGATCGACTCGCTCGATCTCGATCCGGGGGTCGAGGAGATCGCGCTAGCCGACGCGCGCGGGCGAGTGCTCGCCGAACGGATCGACGCGGACCTCGACGTCCCGGGGTTCGACCGGGCCTCGATGGACGGCTACGCGGTCCGCGCCCGCGACACCTTCGGGGCCGACGAGGCGGACCCTGCCGAACTCGACCTCGTCGGAGCGGTCCACGCCGGGGAGGAACCGGCCGTGACCGTCGAGCCCGGGACGTGCGCCGAGATCTCGACCGGCGCGGTGATGCCCGACGGCGCGGACGCGGTCGTGATGGTCGAACGGACCGACGTGATCGACGACGACGGAGAACCGCCCGCCGGCGATTCCGACGATTCCGGCGATTCCGACGGAGACCGGATCGCGATCCGGACGTCGGTCGCGCCGGGGGATCACGTGATGGTCGCGGGCGCGGACGTCGCCGCGGGCGCCAGGGCGCTCGGTCCGGGCACGCGGCTCACGCCCCGCGAGATCGGGCTCCTGTCGGCGCTCGGGATCGAGACGGTGCCGGTACGGGGACGCCCCCGCGTCGGGATCGTCTCGACCGGCGACGAACTGGTCCGCCCCGGCGAGCCGCTCGACAGCGACCGGGGGCAGATCTACGACGTGAACTCGACGACCATCGCGGCGGGCGTCGAGGAGGCGGGCGGCGAGCCGGTGTTGTACCCGCACGCCGGCGACGACTACGAGGAGATGGAGCGGCTGCTCACCAGGGCGGCCGACGAGTGCGACCTGGTCGTGTCCTCCGGCTCGACCTCCGCGAGCGCGGTCGACGTCATCTACCGCGTGATCGAGGACCGGGGGGAGCTGCTGTTACACGGCGTCGCGGTCAAACCGGGCAAGCCGATGCTCATCGGGCGGCTCGACCAGTCCGCCGACGACGACCAGTCCGCGGGCGATGAGCGGGGAGAGTCGGCCTACATCGGTCTCCCCGGGTATCCGGTGTCCGCACTCACCATCTTCCGGACGTTCGTCGCGCCCGCGATCCGGGAGGCGGCGGGCCAGCCCGAACCGCGGACCGCGACGATCGAGGGGGAGATGGCCGTTCGCGAGCGCTACGGCGAGGGCCGGCTCCGTCTGATGCCGGTGGGGGTACTCGAGCGGGACGAGGGCGCGAGCGACGGATCCGACGGGAAAGCAGGTGAGAGAGGAACGGAGCGTCCCCTCGTATACCCCGTCGACAAGGGGTCCGGGGCGACGACGAGCCTCGTCGAGGCCGACGGCGTGGTGGCCGTGGATCCGGACACCGAGTACCTCGAGGCGGGCGAGCCGGTCACGGTGCAGCTGTTCTCGCCGGACGTCCGACCCCCGACGCTGCTCGGCGTCGGCGAGGACGACCCGGCGCTCAACCGGCTGCTCGACCGGCTCGATCGGCCGCGATACCTCCCGGTCGGGACGCGGGAGGGCCTGCGACGCCTGCGCGGCGGGCTGCCGGACGTCGCCGTCGCGGCCGGCCCGACCGACCGCGCGGGCGATGCCGTCGATCTGGGCGGCTGGACGCGCGAGTGGGGGCTGATCGTCCCGGACGGCAACCCGAAGGGCGTCGATGGGCTGGCGGACCTCGTCGATCCGGAGCGCGACCTGCGGTTCGTCAACCGCGGCACCGACTCCGGGCTGCGTGCGAGCCTCGATGCCGCGCTGGATGAGGTTGCCGCCGATCGCGGGACGGACCGACGGGAGCTGGAAGCCGCGATCGACGGCTTCGACCTGACTGTTCGTGCCTTCGAGAGCCCGGCACGGCGGGTGCTGTCCGGGGATGCGGACGTCGGCCTCGGCCTCCGCGCGACCGCGGAGCGGCTCGGAACGGGGTTCCGGCCGGTCGGGACACAGGACGTTCGGGTCCTTGCGAATCCGGACCGGGTCGGGTCGGACGCCATCGACGAGCTCGAGGCGGTGCTCACGGCGGCGATCGGGGGGCCCGATGGGGACCGAACCCGCCCGACGATCCTCGACGATCTCGCGGGATACGCGCCCCGCGAGGAGTGAGGCGCGGGGTACCCGGCTACTCCCGCGGCACGGCCACGACCGGACGGTCGGAATCGAGCAGGATCCGCTGGGCGACGCTGCCGAACAGCGCCTTGCCGACCGGCGATCGGTTGCCGACCGCGAGGACGATCTCGTCGGCGTCGAACTCCGCGGCCGCCGCGAGCACGTCCTCGCCCGGCTCGTTTCCGCGCACGAACTGGTGGGTCTCGACGGTGGCGTCCGCGAGCCTGGCGGTCACGACGTTGAGCGCCTCCTCGCCGTCCCGGACGTCGTCGGCGCTCGTCTCGTCCCCGCCGCGCAGCGAGTTGACGGCGTGGACGGTGTCCGCCGCGGTGACGCGGCCGGCGAGGTAATCACAGCTCGCCGCGCTGGCGTGAACCGAGTCGGTCGGGACCAGGAACGTGGTCATGGCTCCGATCGGTTGCCGAGGGGGCTTAACCGTTTCCGCGGACGCCCCGGTTCGCGGCCGCGAGTTGGCGTCACGCCCCCGGCAGTCGGGTCACTTCCCCGGCAGATCGTCGGCTGCGGTGGGAACCTCCTCGACCTGGCCGGCGAGCGTCGCCGCGTCGCCCGCGACGGTCGAGGGCTCCACGCCGGCCTCGTTCGAGACGAGCCGGAGGTGCGCCGCAAGCAGCGCGAGCGGCTGGAGCGCCTCCTGCTCGCGGTCGTCGGCCCGCTGGGAGAAGGTGGTCTCCACCTCGCCGTCGTTGACGACGCCGACGAACAGCGCGTCCGCGTCGGTCGAGAGGAGCTCGCGGGCGCGGTCGACCTCCCTGGCGAACGCGTCCGAATCGGCGTCGGGACCGTCGTTGTCGTCGGAAGCACGGTGGGAGGTGTCCGGGTCGGCCTCGGCGTCGGAGTCAGTCATACCGATCGGTCGCGGCCGAGGATGCAAAAGGGCGCGGTTCGGTCGGAACGGCCGGCGAAACGATCGGGGATTTCGCGGCCGGTGTGGCAGGTGCGGCCGGCAATCGAACGGCGGTCCGATCAGTCGTCCGGTCGCGGACGGGCGATGAACAGCGTCTGAACGATGCTGAACGGGTCGTACACCGACTGGTGACACTGGCAGTAGACGCCGTTCTCGGCGTCGTAGCGGGCCGACTCCTCGTTCTTCTTGTAACCGGGAACACAGCAGAAGTGGGTGCAGACGTTGAGCCAGGCGAGGAATCCGTTCTCGGTCGAGGCGGCGAGCCACTCGTCGTCCTGTGCCGCCTCCTCGATCAGCGGCGACCGAATGACCGTCACGGTGAGGGTGTCCTCGGAGTCCTGCGACCGCCAATTCGTGCTCGCGGGCTTGCCCATCCCGTCCCGGCCGATGCCGTTGCCCCACTCCTCGTAGTCGTCGAAGGAGTCGACGTGGATCCGCTCGCCGGTCTCGTACTCCTCGCTTTGCCAGTCGTAGCCGCCGGGCGCGGACCGGAGGAGGTTGTCGGACTCGAACTCGGGCTGGATGTTCTCGTAGCCCTCCATGCCGCAGTACTGGAACCACTCGCCGGAGTAGGTCACGTCGCCCGCCATCTCCTCCTGGGCGACGGTGATCTCGACGCCGTTCTGCGTGACCGTCGTGACCTCGGGCCACTTCCCGCGAATGTAGCCGTCGTCGGTGATCTCGATCGGGACCTGCGGCATGCCGCGAGGCGCCGGCCCGCCGGTGAGCTCGATCGCCATCGCGGTCGTCTGTCCACCGCCCGTCCCGGTGGCACTCGTCAGGGAGTTGACGGTGGCTGATCCCGCCGCGCCGACGCCCGCGAGGACGCCCCCGCCGACGACGCCCTTCACGAACCGCCGCCGACCGGATTCTGGTGGGTACTTGTCGTCCGCGCTCATACTCGAAACCTCGCTCGCGCAGGTGAAAAGCGTGACGAACCGCCCGTCCCGCGGGCCATACCGGATCGATCGCCGGCGTGCCGGTCGTCCCGTGGTGTCGAGACGCCGGTGTGCCGGCCGTCATATCGTTCTCGATGGACGAGGACGCCGACGTGGGGTGTTGCCCCCGTACACGCTCCCCTTAAAAGGATGCGGGCAGTACGGACGGTATGTTCGAGGACCGGCCGAACCGCGACGCGGAAGTCGTTCTCGTCGGGCGGTCGAACGTCGGGAAGTCGACGGTGATGCGGGAGCTGACCGGCCACGACGTCTCGACCGGCGGAAAGCCGGGCGTGACGCGCCGGCCGAACCACTACGACTGGACGGCGCAGGACTTCATGTTCACCGACCTCCCCGGGTTCGGCTTCATGTCCGGCGTCGAGGATGACCGTCGAGAGCAGATTCAGACCGACATCGTCCGGTATCTCGAGGAGTACGCGGACCGGATCCTCGCCGGGGTGCTCGTGCTGGACGGGAACAGCGCGGTGGAGATCATCGACCGCCACGAGGAGCGCGGCGAGGTGCCACACGACGTCGAGATGTTCGGATTTCTCCGGGAGATCGGGATCGAACCGGTCGTCGCCGTCAACAAGATGGACAAGGTCGACGACGAGGACGAGCGATTGAACGCGATCTGCGACCGTCTCGGGCTCTACCCGCCGTGGCAGCAGTGGCAGGGGGAGACGATCGCGCCGATCTGCGCCAAGCGCGGC
The DNA here is from genome assembly GCF_900107205.1 of Halopenitus persicus. GTDB lineage: Archaea > Halobacteriota > Halobacteria > Halobacteriales > Haloferacaceae > Halopenitus > Halopenitus persicus. The sequence continues at coordinate 167,096 of NZ_FNPC01000006.1, forward strand.
TCGATGGAACCGCTGTACGAGTGTCTGCGAACCCACTTTCACGAGGCGAAGCGCGACGACCTGCTCGGCTTCGTGAGCTGAGGCGGCGACGCGAGCACGCCGCCCCCAGGACTCCCTTAAAAATATCCTCGAGCGGATCGGGTCAGTTGCCGCCCCGAACGACGTGTCCGTACTTCAGCAGGGCGACGAACACCCCGCCGCCGACGAGGTTGCCGACGGTCGCCAACGAGAGGAACGCGAGGTAATCGACCAGGGAGATCGACGGGGAGATGAACAGCCCGAAGAGGACCTCGACGTTGCCCGCGATCGAGTGCGGGAGATGCAGGAGTCCGATGGTCGCGGTCACGATCCAGATGATGAGGATCCGGCTCGTCGTCTCCTGGGCCGCCGTGATCAGCCAGGCGAGCAGTCCCATCAGCCATCCCGCGAAGACCCCGGCGACGAACAGCCAGCCGAGGTCGTGCGTGACGAGTTTGAGCGCGATCGCCTCGAATGCGGCCGGAGTGACCACGCCGAGCCCGGGCATCAGCAGGACGGCGAGCAGGGTGAACAGGAAGCCCCCGACGAGGTTCCCGACGTACACGAGCACCCAGAGGCGGAGCAATCCGCGCAGCGACGCCTGTCCGTCCAGAACCGGGACCACCGCCAGCGTGGTGTGTTCGGTGAACAGCTCGGAGCGACCCAGGATGACGAAGACGAAGCCGACCGAATACGCGCTGGCGAGCAGCAGCTCGGTGGCGAGATCCCCGAAGCCGCCCGTCGAGAGCGTGAGGATGGTCGCCATCAGCAACGGACCGAAGCCGATGTCCAGCCCCGCCGAGACGCCCGAAAGCAACAGCCCCGACCGCTCCCGGTTGATCTCGTGCAGGCCGCTCTCGATCAGGGACTCGAGGACGTCCCGCGTCGGCTTCTGCTCCATCACGGCCGTGTTGGTTGAGTCGCTGTCGGACACGAGAGCGTGCTCCCGTGTCGTGTTTCGGACTCTCGATATGCAAACGTTTCCCTCGCGTTGACATCCTCCCACCCCTGAAGGGGTGGGATTCCTCCGGTGGGGATGTTGGCTATGCCGTACCCACGGAGGCAAGTTTCCCGTCGCCGGTACTCCGGTTTGTGCGCTCCTCGTTGGGACGTGCCCTCTCGGGAGAGTGTGGTAGCTCCGACCAGTTGTGGTCGTCCCACTTGAGGCGCACGGGCCGTGCCATCGACCCGACTTCGGATTCGCCAGCCTGTTGTTCGAGGAACACCCGCGAGGCACCGAGGTCGGCGTGACCTTCGTAGCCACACGGACAGCGGAACACGTCGCCGTCCCGCTCTGTATCGTCGCGCTCACCGCACACCGGACACTCCGCCGTCGTGTACGCTTCTGACTCGACTCCGACCCTGATGCCGTACTCCTCGGCGGTCGTGGCAAGCCGGTCGATGAACGAGCGATACGCCCAGAACTGGTGCGTTTTCTCGTTCACCTCTGCCGACCAATGTGCCGACAGCACATCGGTGAGGTCGCCCACGTACACGGTTTCCACGCCTTCATCGTACAGTCGTTCCACCAGGTCGCGGACGAGCGCGTCCTGTGCGTGGTCGCGGCGTCGTGTCCGTTTTCGATAGAGGCGTCGAATACGGCGACTGCTGTACTGACCCTCACAGAGTTTGAACTGCAAGCGGGCTATCTCCTCGGTGGTTTCGCGGAAGCGGGCGAACAGATCGCGCCCCCCGTAGAGATACTGCTGGCCGGTCGTGGTCGTACAGGCGACGAGGTTGTTCGCGCCCACGTCCAAGGCAGCCGATTCCTCGGCTACTGGTGAATCCCGTCGAGAATCAGGCACGGTGACGGGTTGAAAGGCCCTAAACGTGTCGTCCATCTCGTCGTAGTACAGTTCCAACCGCCCTTGTTCGCCCTCCCATTTCGGGTCGCCAGCGACTTCGAGGCGTAGGCGATCGTGGTAGCCAAATCCGTACTCGTCTTTGAGGTCTTGGCCGACGGGGATTTCGAGCCGGCTCCGTTCGCCAGTTTCGAGGGTGTACTGGTCGTTGCGGATGTACGTCCGCAACTCCCGCCCCTTATCCTCGTTGCCCCAGTAGCCGGGCGGGGCGGTGTCCTCGCCGTCTTCGCGGGCGGCGAAGAACGACCGCCACGCTTCGCTGTTCTTGCGGATAACCTGTTGAGCGGTGGCGGAGCCGAGGATGCCGACGTACTGTTTGCGGTAGTCGGCGGTATCCCACACACTCTCGCCGTCGAAGAAGTTCTGGCGACGTTCGTAGGTGAGTTCGTTCCAGAGGCTGGCGGAGGCGTCCAACAACTCCTGGAGCAGTTGCTCGTCCTGCTTGGAGAGCGCGCGCACCGCGAACGTGTTGGTTCGCCTCACGACAACAGACATTTGTGGTCCTACGTCTAAATGTCTTTTGGACACAGACGATGCGACCGAACATCGACATCTCACACACCCTGAACGGGCGCGTGAAAGACTACGCCGAACAGCAGAACGTGAGCCTCGAAGAAGCCTATCGAGAGATTATCGAAGCGGGGTTGGAAGTGGTGGACCATCCAGACGAGTCGTAGCGCGTGGACTGGTGGGCTATGCTGTCGCTTACACCCACCCCTTCAGGGGTGGGCTTCCGCTCGCTACGTGTCACCTGGAAAGCGACCGTTGCGCCGCCTCCAGAGACGTCGAGATCAATCCCAACCACTATGCCGGTCGGCGCCACCGATGAGGTATGTACGCGACGGCACCCGATCTGCTCCGCCTGGCGATCGTGCCGGTCTTCGCGTGGGCCGCGCTTCGTGACGTCCGCACCCGGCGACTCCCGAACCGGATCTGGCCCCCGGTGTACCTCTTCGGCGCGGTGCTGTTGGCGACCGACCTCCTGCTCCGGTGGCCGATAGACGGCGTCGCAGACCGGCTGTTTCTTGTCCGGGTCGCGATCAGCCTCCTGTTCATCGCGCCGCTGGGCGTGGCGTTCTGGTACGTCGGCGGGTTCGGGGGCGCCGACGCCAAGGCGCTCGTGGCGCTGGCGATCGTCTATCCGACCTTCCCGACGTACGTCCTCCCGGTCGCGGGGATCCCCGCGCTTCCCGTCGTCGAGCCGGCACTGGGCGTCTTCTCGTTGACGATCCTCACGAACACCGTCCTCGTCGGTGCCAGCTACCCGGTCGGGCTCGGCGTCTACAACGCCCTTCGCGGCCGGCGGTCCCCCGTGATGTTTCTCGCACGTCCGGTCGCCGTTCACCGGCTGCTCGGCGTCCACGGCCGGCTCTTCGAGACGCGCGACGGCTACACCCGGAACGGGCTCGACCTCGACGCGCTCCGGATGTACCTCCGGTGGCGCGGAACGTCGCTGGCCGCGGTGCGGGAGGACTCCGACCGTCATCGCGACCCCGGGAGCGTGGCCGAGACGTTCGATCCGACCGACGGCGCCACGCACGTCGGCCCGGCGACCGACGGGGACAAACCGACCGGCGAGAGCAAATCGACCGGCAGCGGTGATTCGACTGACGACGAACGGGGCGGCGACGACCCCGCCGAGACGGCCGCCGAACGCGAGGGGGCCGAACCCGTGGAGAACTCGGAGGAGGACACCGTCGATGACCCTTGGGCCGCCGAGCGGTTCCTCGCGGAGATCGAGGGCTCGGCCTACGGCACCGATCCCGAAACGCTCCGCGAGGGCCTCGAGACCGTCACCGACCCCGACCGCGAGCGCGTGTGGGTCTCGCCGGGAATGCCGTTCGTCGTCCCGATGTTCCTCGGGATCGTCGTCTCGATCACCTACGGGGACGTGCTCTTCGCCGTCCTTCGGGGCCTCGGGCTGGCGTAGGCCGGCGTCCCTCCTCGCTCAAGGGACGGACCGGCTCGGCGGGTGCGCGACCGACGTTTCCATTACACGCCGGGGAAACATACGTGGATATGGGACTCGTGGCCGAGTTCGACATCCACTGCGAGGCGCTGCCGCTCACCGCGGTTGCGGACGCGGCCGACGGAGCGACGGTGACGCTGGAGCTCCAGTACAACCACGGCGACCGGCCCCCGTTTCTCGTCACGGTGCAGGAGGGGGATCGAGCGGCGGTCGAGAACGCGCTCGGGAGCGCCGCGGACGTCGGGGAGTGGACCCACATCGGGGACGCCGGCGACACGCGTCGGTACCAAGTGCTTCCGGCGTTCAGCTTCGAGGAGCAGCTCGGCGACGCGCTCGACGACCTGCGCGGGCTCGAAGCGCTCGCGACGACCGACGCGATCATCGACCGCATCGAGGTGCTTCCGGGCGGGTGGCGGCAGACGGGATGGTTCGCCGACCGGGAGACGTTCGGCCGGTTCGCGTCGTTCTGGCGGCGAAACGCCGGGTTCCGGTTACACCGTCTCACCCGTCAAAGCGATCCCGAGCCGCCGGGCGAGGGGCTCACCGACCGGCAGGACGAGGCGCTCCGAACGGCCTACGAACGGGGCTACTTCGAGATCCCGCGCGGCGCGTCCCTCGAGGAGATCGCCGCCGAACTCGGGATCTCGACCTCGTCGGCATCCGAGCGACTCCGGCGGGCGCAGACGGAACTCATCGAGGAGACCGTCGCGACGACGTGGCCGCCGCTCCCCACTTAAAGGGCCGGACGATCGAGGGACACCCATTCGCGGGTCGGTCGGCTACGGGATGACGCCGATGCAGACAGTGACCACCGACGACGGAGGTCGTATCGAGTTCGAACGACACGGATCCGGACCGCCCCTGATCCTCCTCCACGGCGGGATGGCGCCCCCGGAGTATTGGACCCCGGTGATCCCGCACTTCGAGGAGTACGCGTCCATCGTCCCGCAGCGACCGGGATTCGGGACGTGCCTCGACGACCCGGCGGACACGACGGCCGCGGACGTGCTCGACCGGGAGGTTCGGTACGTCCGGAACCTCATCGACGCCGTCGAGGGAGACCCGGTCGTCTTCGGCCACTCCTACGGCGCGCTCACCGCCATCGAGGCGGCGACGGGTGCCGACGTCGCGGCCGTCGTCGCGTACGAACCGGCGGTCCTGCCCGAGGACTACCGCGAGACGGCCGCGCTCGCCGACCGAATGGCGGCCCTGATCGAGGACGGGCGGCGCCACGAGGCGGTGAAGCGATACGTCGAGCGGGTCCTCCACCCCGACGGGATCGACGACCTCGACGCCTGGCTGGCCGACTGGCCGGTGTGGCCCGACTGCGTGGCCCTCGCCGAGGAGGTCGTCAGGATGAACCGCGCCGTCGAACGGTACCGGCTCCCGGACCGGCTCGCCGTCGACGCTCCCGTGCTCGTGTCGTCCGGAACCAACGGTCCCGACTTCCTCCGACAAAGCGCCCGATCGGTCCACGACGTGCTCCCCCACAGCCGGTTCGTCGAGTTCGACGGGGTCGGTCACGGCGGTCCGGGCAACGCCCCCGAAGTGATCGCGGCCGAGGTCGAGACGTTCCTCCGGAACCACTCCTGACGCCACAACGACTACGTCGGCCGCCGTCGACGTCGCCGTATGGAACCGGTCAACGAGGCGGACCTGGAGTGGAGCAACCTGGACCGCGAGGACGCGACGTTTCGCAGGAAACAGCTCGGCGAGGCGGCCGGCGGCGAGAAACTCGGCTGTAGCCTCTACGAACTTCCGGCCGGGGAGCGGTCGTGGCCCTACCACTACCACACCGCCAACGAGGAGGCGATATACGTGCTCGCGGGAGCCGGAACGCTGCGGCTCGGCGAGGAGACGTATTCGATCACGGCGGGCGATTACGTCGCCCTCCCGGCCGACGCGTCCGGCGGCCATCGCGTGATCAACGACGGCGACGACACCCTCCGATATCTGGTCGCGTCGACGATGCGCGAGCCGGACGTGACGGTGTATCCGGACCGTGACCGGATCGGCGTGTTCGTGGGATCCCCGCCGGGCGGGCGCGACGGACGATCGCTGCACGGCTACTACCCGATCGACGACGACGTCGACTACTGGGAGGACGAGGCGGACGCGAAGGACGAGGCGGACGCGAACTCGGAATGACGAGCGGACGCCACGACGGAACGCGAACGAGCCCCAAAAGGCCTATTCGACCGCTCCGTCTCGGTTGGGACATGAACGAGGCCGCAGACCGAGCGGGCGGGAGCCCTGACGGGACGATCGACGTCGCGTTCGGCGAGGACGGGCTCGTCCCCGCGATCGCTCAGGACGTCGACTCCGGCGAGGTGTTGATGCTCGCGTACGTCTCCCGCGAGGCGCTCGACCGGACGCTCGAGACCGGCGAGGCGCACTACTACTCGCGGTCACGCGAGGAGCTGTGGCACAAGGGCGGGACGTCCGGCCACACCCAGGACGTCGCGGAGGTCCGCGTCGACTGTGACGCCGACACGCTCCTGTATCTCGTCGACCAGACGGGCGGCGCCTGCCACACCGGCCACCGGTCGTGTTTCCACCGGACGATCGAGGGCGAGCACGTCGGCGAGCGCGTCTTCGACCCCGACGAGGTGTACTGACGATGGCGGTCGCGGCGAGCCACGTGACGACCCACGCAACGAGCCACCTGACGACCCACGCGACGGGACCCCGGGAGGGCGAGTGAGATGCGGGACGCGGTCGCGGACGTCGAACCGGTCGCGGCGGCCGCGACGGCGGCCGCGGAGCTGCGCGAGCGATACGACGAGCGCACGGCGATCGAGGACCGGATCGCCGAGATCGGTCGCGACCGCGTCGAGACCGCCGCGGACGCGTATCGGCAGGCGATCCGGGTGCTCGACCGGTACGAGGAGGACGCGACCGGCACCGGCGATTTCGGCTCCTACGTTCGCTTCGAGGGCGAGTTCGAGGCCGCCACCGACGTCGCCGACGACGTCCCCGCCAGCGATGCGTTCGCGGCGGCGAACGAGGCGGTCGACAAGCGACGCCTCTCGGAGTCGGATTTCGACGCCGCCCGGGAGGCGCTCGAGCCGGCGGGCGAGTACGTCACCCTGCTCGAACGGCGCGACGAGGCGGTCGACGACTTCCGGCGAGCGAGACACGACGCCCGCGAGGCTCGCGACCGGCTGGCCGACCACCTGGCGGACCGCGAGGCGGTCGCCGAGCGCGACCACGTCGACCTCGACGCGCCGGTCGAACGCGTCCGCGATCCGATCGAGGACTACAACGAGGCGGTTCGGGAGGCGTTCGCGTCGTTCCTGAAGACCGAAAGCACGCGCGAGGTCTTCGACCTGCTCGAGACCGCCGAGCGCTACCCGCTCGTCGAGATCGACCAGCCGCCGCGGGACCTCCGGGAGTACGCCGCCGACCACGCCGCCGGCGAGGAACCGCTGCCGACGCTGCTGGAGTACGCCGACTACTCGCAGTCAAAGCTCGATCACTACGTCGACGACCCCGGCGCGCTCCGGACCGCGGTGGCGGTCCACCGGACCTGGATCGACCGCCTCGACGGCGAGCCGTTCACGCTCGCGTGGCCCCCGAAACCGGCGGAGGAGCTGCGCTACCGGATCAAGGAACTGACCCCGCTCGTTTCGCGGTTCGCGGACGAGGAAACGGTCGCCCTGCTGCGGACGGTCCGCGACCGGACCCGTGAGGACGACTATGAGACGATACGCGAGACCGCCGTCACACGGGCGGAGCTCGACGAGACGGACCGGAAACTGCTCGCATCCGGCGAGATCCACGACCGGGTGGCGGCCGCCCGCGACGTGCTCGAGCTGATCGAGACGGTGCTCGAGGAAACCGAGGAGTAGGCGCGGACGCTACTCACGCGGGTCACAACCATCGACCGCCGACACGGCCCGCGATCACCGCGCGTCCTCGAGCGCCGCGAGGACCCCGTCCGCGAGCTCCTCGGCGCGGTCGGCCGACCGGGCCTCGGCGTAGACGCGGACCTTGGGCTCGGTCCCCGAGGGACGAACGAGCACCCAGGCGTCGCCGTAATCGAGCCGATAGCCGTCGGTGGTGTTCGGCTCGGCGTCGGCCTCGCGGACGTACGCCTCGGCGGCGCCCAGCAGGCGGTCGAGCTCGGCGTCGGAGTCGTACGGGACGTTGTGGCGGACGTTGACGTACTCGGCGTAGGGCGAGACGACCTCGCTTGCGGTCCGGCCGTCCGCGAGCAGCTCGAGGAACCGTGCGGCGATGTAGGCGCCGTCCCGCGAGAGCCGATGCTCGGGGAAGAAGACGCCGCCGTTGCCCTCGCCGGCGATCGGGACGCGCGTGCCGGCCGCCTCCAGCTCGCGGACGCGGGTGATGATGTTCGTCGCGCCGATCGGCGTGAGCTCGAGCTCGGCGCCGACGTCGTCGCACACGTCGACGAGTCGCTGGGAGACGTTGACCGCCGAGACCGCGGCGTCTCCTGCAGAGAGGGCCTCGGCCGCCAGCGCCGCCAGCGAGGCGTCCCCCTCGATGTACTCGCCGGTCTCGTCGACGAAGACGGCTCGGTCCGCGTCGCCGTCGTGGGCGATCCCGAGGTCCGCATCGCTCGCCCGAACGAGCCGCTGCAGATCCCCGAGGTGTTCCGGAACCGGTTCGGGAAGTCGCCCGGGGAAGTGACCGTCCGGCTGGGCGTTCACGGTGCGGACCGAACAGCCGAGCCGCCGGTAGATCTCCGGATTGGTCAGCGAGCCGGCCCCGTGACCCGGATCGACCGCGACGGTGAGGTCGGCGTCCGCGATGGCCGACCGGTTGACCGCATCGACGACCGATTCGACGTAGGCGTCGTTCGTGCCGTCGACCCTGGTCGTCCCGCCGGCGCCCCGCCAGTCGGTTTCGGCGAACTCCTCGCCGAGGACGTGGTTCTCGACGCGTTCGAGGGCGTCGACCTGGAGCTCGACGCCGTCGTCGCCGACCAGCTTGATGCCGTTGAACTCCGGCGGGTTATGGGAAGCGGTCACGAGGACGCAGGGAATCCCCTGAACCGCGCAGTACCGACCGACCGCCGGCGTCGGGGTCACTCCCAGCCGGTCGACGTCGCAGCCGACCGCAGCAAGCCCGGCCGCGGCGGCGTTACAGAGCAGCTCGCCGGTCGTCCGCGTGTCCCGCGCGACGGCCACCCGGTCGACGTCCCACACGGTGCCCGCCGCCTTCGACACCCGCAGGGCGAACTCCGGCGACAGGTCGGCGATCGCGACCCCGCGCGTCCCGCTGGAGCCGAACAGCTTCATACCGGGGACACGGGCGGGGAGCGGAAAGCGATTCCGAACGGTGCGTCTCGACGACCCCGAACGGAACGCTCCGATCGGTCCACCCGAACCGACGACCGACGCCGCCAAAAGCGTCGGACGATGTCGGGACGTTCATACGATCACGACGGGTAGACCGTGTATGGAGCTGTCACGACGGGCGTTGCTCTCGAGCGTCGGGACGGCCGGAACGGTCGCGGTCGCCGGCTGTCTCGATTTCGCTGCCGGAGAGGGGCCACAGGGTCCGTCCGGGGAGATCGACGAGCTTCGGTGTTCGGATGACTCGTTCCGGCGGCTCGACCAACGGTTTCCCGAGGAGGGAGCCACCTACGTCACGGCGTACACGCCGGACGAGGTCCGGTTCGAGCTCGCGCTCCAGGGCGCCGAAAAGACCTACGGCAGCGACCTCCGCGTCGTGCTCCGGTGTCTCGACCAGGACGTCGACGTCGAGATCGCGAGCGACGAGCACATCGCGATTCAACGACGGACGGCGGCCGGCTGGCAGGACGTCCGCGGGACGACCGACGGCAGCGAGGCGACATACCCCGATGACACGAAGACCGTCGGCTCCGGCGGGGGATACACGTGGTCGCTCACGCTTCGGGAAGAACCGGTCGCCGACACGCTCTCGACCGTCGACCTTGAGGTCTGCCCGGCGCTCGGAGTCGGGACGCACCGGTTCGTCTACTGGGGCCTTCCCGGGGACGTCGCGATCGGCAGGCAGTTCGAGATCATCGGCTAACCGCCGGACGTGCTGGGGAGATGACGTCTCATACCTCGGCGGCCGCCGAGGGTGACATCTTATGCCTCGTCGGCCGCCGAAGGAGTCACGCCTCTCCGGCCGCGCGGGCGCGACGCCGCGCGTGTTCGACCGAGTCACCCTCGCGCAGCAGGGCGTCGACGAACAGCTCGCCGGCCTTGTACGAGGATCGCACCATCGGTCCCGACGCGCAGTACAGGAAGCCGAACTCCTCCTCGGCGACCCGGCGCCACGTCTCGAAGACGTCGGGATGGACGTACTCGAAGACGTCGAGGTGTGAGCGGGACGGCTGCAGGTACTGCCCGAAGGTGACGATGTCGACGTCGATCTCGCGGAGGTCCGAGAGGGTCCGGTAGACCTCGTGGTCGTACTCCCCGACGCCGAGCATCAGGCTCGTCTTGGTGTGGACGTCCGACGTTCGGTTCACGCGGTCGAGCACCCGGAGGGACTGGTCGTAGCCGGCGCGGCGGTCGCGAACCGGCCACTGGAGCCGTTCGACCGTCTCGACGTTGTGAGCGATCACGTCGGGTTCCGCGTCGATGATCCGGTCAACGGCGTCCGGATCACCTCCGAAATCGGGGATCAGCACCTCGACGAGGATCTCGGGATCGCGGTCGTTGATCGCCCGGATCGTCTCGGCGAAGTGCGCAGACCCCCCGTCCTCGAGGTCGTCGCGGTCGACGGAGGTCAACACGACGTACTCCAGGCCGATCTCCGCGACCGCGTCGGCGACGTTCTCGGGTTCCTCGGGGTCGAGCGGCTCCATTCCGCCCGTTTCGACGTCACAGAAGTTACAGCCGCGGGAGCAGCGGTCGCCCATCAACATAAACGTCGCCGTTCCCGGACCGTCGCGGCCGGACCAGCACTCGCCGAGGTTCGGACAGTTGGCCTCCTCGCAGACCGTGTTGAGGTTCCGGTCGCGAAGCGTCGACCGGATCTCGGTGAACCGCGTTCCGGACGGTGGTCGCATCTTGAGCCAGTCCGGCTTCCGCCGCCTCGATTCCATACCGAACCTTGGATCCGAGACGGAAAAAGCGTCGGGGTCGCGGAGCAGCCGGTTCGGCAGCCTTTAACATCCGCACCGGATATCCGCACGTATGGAGTGGAGCACTGACTGGGGACTCAGGGGCAGAATGGCGTTCACGATGTTCCTGCTGTTCGCCCTCTACCTCGTCTTCATCGCGTTCCTCCTGGAGACGGGAATGATCAGTATGGGCGGGGCGATCGTCTTCATGGGCGCGTTCTCGTTCATCCAGTACTACTACAGCGACAAACTCGCTCTCCGGAGTATGGGCGCCAGAACCGTGGAACCCGACGAAGCGCCGGATCTTCACCGGACGGTCGAGCGACTGAGCCAGCAGGCCGACCTCCCCAAGCCGACCGTCGCGATCGCCGACACCAAAGTGCCGAACGCGTTCGCGACCGGTCGCAACCAGCGGAACGCGACCGTCTGTGTCACCACCGGGCTGTTGAACACGCTCGACCAGGAGGAGCTCGACGGCGTGATCGCCCACGAGCTCGCCCACGTCAAGAACCGGGACGTGATGGTGATGACCATCGCGTCGTTCCTCTCGACGATCGCCTTCTTCGTCGTCCGGTGGGGCTGGCTCTTCGCCGGCGACGACCGGAACGCGCCGCCCGTCTGGGTCGCGATCGCGGTCTCGCTTCTGATCTGGGTGATCTCGTTCCTCCTCATCCGCGCGCTCTCGCGGTACCGCGAGTTCGCCGCGGACCGGGGCGCGGCCAGCATCACCGGCAATCCGAGCGCGCTCGCGTCCGCCCTCCAGCGGATCGACGGACGGATGGACCGCGTTCCGACCGAGGATCTGCGCCAGGAGGCGGAGATGAACGCCTTCTTCATCATCCCGATCCGGTCGGGAATCATCGGGAAGCTCGCCAGCACGCACCCGTCGACGGAGCGGCGGATCGAGCGGCTCCGCGAGCTCGAGCGCGAGCTGGAGACGGCGTGAGAAAGGCCCTAATCCCTCGGGGTCATACGGCCGGACAGTAGATGGGACTCTTCGAGACGATCCGGTCCGTGTTCGGCACGAACGCGGAGTCGGACGCAACGCGCGAGGCCGACCCCGAGGACCTGTTCGGGATGTCGACGGCCTATATGACGATGGAGGCGGACCTCGGCTACGACCACGTCGGGGAGGCGGCGCTGTGTTTCTCCGGCGTCGACTCCACGGCGTTCGCCGACGCGGTCGACGACGTCGAGGCCATCCTCGAGGCCGGCGAGGCGGAGACGGGGACCGGCTTTCACCAGTACGAGGACGACCACGGCTATCGGTGGTTCGTCCTCGAGGACGACGATCCCGAGGACCTCGTGACGAGCGTCCACTTCGCGGCCGACACGTTCGTCGAGGCCGGGTTCGGGTCGCGACTGCTGGCGGCCGTCTTCGGCTTCGAGACGGACGACCGGCGCGCCTACTGGATCTACTCCTTCCGTCGCGGGGCCTATTATCCGTTCGTCCCGACCGGAACCAGCGACCGCGACGAGCGCGTCGAGTTCAAGCTCCAGTCGGTCCTCGGGTCCGAACTCGACGTCGAGGACGACGAGTCCTACTGGTATCCGCTGTGGCCGGACGCCCCCGGCGATCATCCCTGGGAGTGACTGGGATGGACGAGTCGAAGGTGAGGTCGGACGGGTCGACCGCGAGGCCGGACGGGTCGGACGAGGCGGGAACGGCGGGAGGCGACTCCGACGACGACCACGACGGGAACGACGGAGCGTCTCGAGACGACGCCCGATACGGCGGCCGGGACCGCTCCCCGAAACCGGTGCTTCGGGCGATCGCGGTCCAGGCGGCGATCCTCTCGGCGGCGACGCACGTGCTCTGGGCGTGGCCGCGTCTCGGCGCGGGCTCCGACCCGCGCCCCGCCACGTTCCTCCTGGCGGCGGCGTTCACCGTGTTGATCGCGGGCGCGACGGTTCGGGGCGGGGAATACCGGCGACTGTACGTCCTCGGTGCGGGGACGCTCGCGACGTTCCTCGTCGGCTTCCTCCTGTGGCATCGGACGGCCCCGGTTGAAGCCCTGATGGGCGACCCGTACGCGCTCGTCGGAAAGGTCGCGGAGGTGATCGGCGTGGTCGCGTTCGTCGCGCTCTACCGGCTCGCACCGCCGACCGCGGTCGCGCTCGAACGTCGCCGTCCGAACGTCGACTCCGAATCCAACGAGAACTCGGACCCAGAAGCCCGCGAGAACGCCGACGGCGGAGCGGGCGAATGACCGAGACGTACCGGACGGTCGCCGAACGGGCACGGATCGCCTTCGAGGTGCGGGGCTCCGAGTTCATCGGTCACGTCGGGCCGGCGGCATCGGTCGAGGCGGCGGAGACGTTCGTCGACGCGATCGAAACGGAGTACGCCGACGCGACCCACAACGTCCCGGCGTACCGCGTGCCCGCGGCGCCGCCGGAGGAACGGTCGTCGAACGGGACCGTGATGATCCGGGAGTACGCCAGCGACGACGGGGAGCCCTCCGGCTCCGCCGGAAAGCCGGCGCTAAACGTCCTTCAGGGGCGTGAGCTCCGCAACGTGGTCGTCGTGGTCACGCGGTACTACGGCGGGACGAATCTCGGCGTGGGCGGACTGGTGCGGGCCTACGGACGCGCGACGAGGGAGGCCATCGACGCGGCCGGCGTCCGTGAGGAGGTCCCGCACATCCACCTGACGGTGACCTGTGCGTACGACGACTCCGGGACCGTCCGGGGAATCCTGGAGTCGGCGGACGTCGCCTTCGAGGCCGACTACGACGTCGACGTCGCCTTCGAGGTTCACGTTCCGGTCGGGGACGCCGCGGATCTCGCGGATCGGCTCCGGAGCGCGACCAGCGGACGCGTTTCGATCGACGACTGATCGGCGTCCGTCGTGAAGAATTCCGTCACGAAGGGTTCCGTTATGAAATGGCGAACAGGCGATGCGGATTCCCGACCAAACGCGAGGACGGAACTCGCTCGATCGGCACGGAACGTGGCTCCCACGGCGGGACATCGCGCACCCGCTTCGCCGACCGTGGGGCAAACGGTCAGGACATACGGCGGCTGAGTCGGCATCGGGGATATACCTCCGGACGGCTCCGGACCCGAACCGACGGGATCAGTCCACGATGATGTCGGAATTGCCCTCGGCGACGCCGCCGGACTCGGGTTCCATCTCCCGCTGGTAGCGGTCGATCCACTCGGCGAAGCAGTCGGGACAGAGCCGCTGGGTGTCGATGTTCGCGCGGTCGACGCTCAGCCGAATCGTTCGGGCGAGCGCGTCCGGCGTCGGGTCCCCGCAGGCGCTACAGGGCTCGTCGGGCTCCGCGTCGGTCATACCGATATCTATCCGGGCAGTCTCTTAAAAGGGGCGGGCGGTCGGCGCGCGGAGGCAGGGCCGGCTCGGTCGGGGCGGGGTCAAGCCGATCGGGGCAGGTTCGAATCGGTCGGAGACGGAATCAGGTCGTGCGGAACGCCCGATCGCCGGCGTCCCCGAGCCCCGGAACGATGAAGCCGTCGTCGTCGAGGTGGTCGTCGATGGAGACCGTGAGCAGGTCGGCCTCGGGAGCCGCGTCACCGACGCGAACGAGGCCGTCGGGCGCCGAGACCGCCGAGAGGACGAACAGGTTCTCGTAGCCGTCGGCCTCCGAGAGCACGTGGTCGAGGACGGCACACATCGTCGAGCCGGTCGCGAGCATCGGGTCGGCGACGATGACCGTGTCGTCCTCGGTTATCTCCGGGAGCTTCACGTAGTCGATCGTGATCGGGAACTCGCCGGCGTCGTTCATCCCGGCGTCCTCGTCGCGTCCCGCGGAGATGACGCCCTGTTTGGCCCGGGGGAACGCCTTGAGCAGCCCCTCGACGAACGGGGTCGCGGCGCGCAACACGTTGATGATCACGACGTCGTCGAGCCCCTTCACGCGCTCGCCGGTCGTCTCGGCCAGCGGCGTCGTGACGGGGACGTACTCGGTGTCCATCGCGCCGTCGATGATCTCGTAGCCGCATATCCGACCGAGCTTGACGAGCCCCTTCCGGAAGGCGACCTGCTCGGTCTCGACGTCCCGGAGCCGCGAGAGGGTGTCCTTCGCCAGCGCGTGCGTGATGAGGTAGGCGTCGTCGCGGTCTTCGATCGTCATTGTCGGCGATACCGGTCGCCGAGTCTTTAAAAATCCGGTTTCCGCCGCCTGATGGACGGGATGGGGTGCTCGCGGCGGGTCGGGGAGCCGGCTCCGTGAGCGACCCGACCCCTTTTAGCCGATGCCGGCCAAGCCACGGTCGTGTCAGACCCGGCGTACCTGCGGTTCTTCCCGTACGAGGACCCCTACCCCAACCAGCGCGAGGCGATGGACAGGGTCGCCAACGCGCTCTCGCGCGGCCAGGACGTCCTCTTCGAGGGCGCGCCGGGGACGGGGAAGACCCTCTCGGCGCTCGTCCCGGCGCTCGAGCACGCACGCGAACACGACCGGACGGTCGTCATCACCACGAACGTCCACCAGCAGATGCGCCAGTTCGTCGAGGACGCGCGGGCGATCACGCGAACGGAGCCGATCCGCGCGGTGGTGTTTAAGGGGAAGTCGTCGATGTGTCACATCGACGTCGATTACCAGGAGTGTCAGACCCTGCGGGACACGACGCGGTCGCTCGTCGAGACCGAGTCCGACAAGGGCGAACTCGAGCGTCGCCAGCGTGAACTCCTCGCGGAGAGCCGTGACGGCGACGCCTCGGCCGCGCAGGCCCGGGAGGCCGTGATGGAGGAACTCGACGAGCTGGAGGACGAGCTGGCCGAGATCGACGCCGCGAACGTCTGTGACCACTACTACAACAACCTCACGCGGGACACGGACGCGTTCTTCGAGTGGCTCTTCGAGGACGTCCGGACGCCCGAGGACGTCTACGAGTACGCCGAGCAGCGCGATCTGTGCGGCTACGAGCTGCTGAAGGAGGGAATGGAGGGCGTCGACCTCGTCGTCTGTAACTACCACCACCTGCTCGACCCGACGATCCGCGAGCAGTTCTTCCGCTGGATCGACCGGGATCCCTCCGAGATCATCACCGTGTTCGACGAGGCGCACAACGTCGAGGACGCCGCACGCGAGCACGCGACGCGGACGCTCACGGAGACCACCCTCGAGTCTGCGCTCGAGGAGATCGACGGGAGCGACGACTCGAGATCCGAGGCCGCGAGGAACGTCGTGTCAGCGTTCCACGAGGCGCTCGTCGAGACGTACGATTCGGCCCTCGGCTTCGGGGCTCGAGAGTCGGTCGGCGACCGATGGGAGGACGTCTCGATAACCAACGAGGACCGGCGCGACGACCTCACGCTCGCGTTCCTCGACCGATACGAGGGTCGGGGGATCGACGTCGAGGCCGAGCTCGCGGTCCAACTCGGGCGAGCGCTCGACGAGGAGTACGAACGACAGTATCGGGAGGGGGAAACCACGAGCCGGAAGGAGTCTGGAACCCTGCAGGCTGCACGGTTCATCGCGACCTGGATGGACGAGGGCGCGGAGTTCGGCCAGTATCCGGTCGTCGCGGTGCGACGCAACGAGACCACCGACGAGGTCTACGGCCGGGCGGAGCTGTACACCTGCATCCCGCGGACGGTCACCGGCGAACTGTTCGATGAGGTCGCCGCGTCGGTCCTGATGAGCGCGACGCTGCGTCCGTTCGACGTGACCGCCGACGTGCTCGGGCTCGAGGACGTCGCGAGCCTCGCCTACGAGCTCGCGTATCCGGAGTCGAACCGAGTCACCTACGCCGTCGACACGCCGCCGCTGTTCGCCTCCGACCGCTCGGACCCGGACGTTCAGGGAACGGTGGGGCAACTGCTTCGGGACGTCATCCGGTTCACGCCGGGAAACACGTTGGCCTTCTTCCCGTCGTACGCGGAGGCCGAACGGTACCACGAGCGGCTCCGAAGCGGGATCGACGGCGGTTCAACGGCCCAAAGCGACGGACGTGGAGCGTCGGGCGGACGATCGGAATCGGCGGACGCGGGATCGAGCGCGGCCGAAACGGGATCGAAGGCGGCCGGAGCAGGATCGAAGGCGGCCGGAGCGGACTCGCTCGGGACCCTCCTCCTCGATGGATCGAGCGCGGAGACCGAGGACCTGCGTCGGCGGCTGGTCGGGAGCGACGACTGCGCGCTGTTCACCTCGCTGTGGGGGACGCTCGCCGAGGGCGTGAGCTTCGACGACGACGCGGCACGGACGGTGATCGTCGTCGGCGTCCCGTATCCGCACCTCTCGGACCGGATGGAGGCGGTCCAGGCCGCCTACGACCGCGCGTTCGCGGACGGATCGGGGACTCGCGATCCGGGATGGACCTACGCCGTCGAGGTGCCCACGATCAGGAAGACGCGGCAGGCGCTCGGCCGCGTCATCCGAGGGCCCGACGACTTCGGGGTGCGGATCCTCGCCGACCGGCGCTACACCGACGCGGACATGGGAAAGTACTCGGTCAGGGATCGATTCCCGCCCGAGGAGCGCTCGGAGCTCATCGACATCGCGCCGGAGAAGGTGAAGTTCGGGATGTTGAACTTCTTCGCGGACCACGACGCCTACGACGGGGATCCGCCGAGCCCGTAACGCGTCGAGACGGCGGCGGCCCTGACCCGGATCCGGCCGCGCCTCAGGTCGGATTCTTGCGAGTCAGGTCGCTCCCGCAGATCGGACACCGGTCCCGGTCGTCCTCGAACGTCCGTCCGCAGCCGGCACACTGGAACAGCCACTCGCGCTCCTCGGTGATGCCCTCGCGCGCGATCGCGTCGACGGTGACGCCGAGTCGCTCGGCGACGTTTTGCATCGCGTAGTCGTCGGTGACCAGCGTCGCGTCCAGCTCGACCGCGGCGGCGATCAGCCGGACGTCGGTCGCCGAGAGCACGTCGGCGTCGCCGGACTCGCGCGCCGCGCGCTCGACGCGCCTGATCGCGTCCGCGTCGGGAACGTGGACGTGCATCCCCGACCCCTCCATCGCGTCGAAGCGGAGGGCGTGACCGCCCTCGAGCTCCTCGTGGACCGCCGGGATCGACGCCGTCGGCCCGTCGACGTCGTACTCGTGGATGAACGCCGACGAGTCGAGGACGTGCATTACCGCGAGACGACGATGTAGTCCTTCACCGCCTGCACGTTCCCGACCGGGATCTTCAGCCGGCCGCGGTCGTCGGCGGCGAACCCGACCCGACCGGGGTCGAGCTGCTCGTGTGGCGAGACGAGCAGGTTCCGCAGCTCGCCCGTCTTCAGGTCCATCGTGATGTTGTACAGGTCGCCGAGTTCGGTCCCGTCCGATCCCATTACCGCCTTGCCCGAGAGGTTCTCCGCGAGGATGTCGGCCATACTGTGACCGATCCGGGCGGTCACCTTAAACGCCACGGGGCGTCAGACGGCCGACGGACGCGGCGAACTTCGGTCGAGCCGCGTGTTTTCGGGCGGGCACGGGCAACGGGGGCTTCGTGACTGCGCTCCTCGACGTTCTGAAACACTTAACTGGCGTCCACGACTCGAACACGGTAGTAACCTTCTCGGGGGCATTTCGATGACCGACGACACACACTCCGACACCCTTCGAACGCCGATCGTCGCCGTGCTCGGCCACGTCGACCACGGCAAGACTAGCCTGCTCGATAAGATACGCGGATCGGCCGTCAGCGAGGGCGAGGCGGGTGCGATCACCCAGCACATCGGGGCGACCGACATCCCGCTGTCGACGATCTCCACGATGGCCGGCGAGCTCGTCCAGCCGGAGGACTTCGATCTCCCCGGACTGCTGTTCATCGACACGCCGGGACACCACTCCTTTTCGACCCTTCGCGCTCGCGGCGGCGCGCTCGCGGACATCGCGGTCCTCGTCGTCGACGTGAACGACGGCTTCCAGCCGCAGACGGAGGAGGCGATCGACATCCTCCGACGGACCGGAACCCCGTTCGTCGTCGCCGCCAACAAGATCGACACCACGCCGGGATGGAACCCGCGGGAGGGGAAGCCGGTCCAGGAGACCTACGACGCCCAGTCGGACCGCGCCCGGTCGATGCTCGACGAGAACCTCTACGCGCTCATCGGGGAGCTCTCGGACGCGGGGTTCTCCGCGGACCTCTACTGGCGCGTCCAGGACTTCCAGAAGAACATCGGCGTCGTCCCCGTCTCCGCGCTGACCGGCGAGGGGATTCCGGACCTGCTGACCGTGCTGATGGGACTGTCCCAGCGGTTCATGAAGGGAGAGATGGCGATCGACGTCTCGGGACCGGGCGTCGGGACGGTCCTCGAGGTGAAGGAGGAGCGGGGCTTCGGCGCAACCGTCGACGCCGTGATGTACGACGGCGTGATCCGGACGGACGACCAGGTCGTCATCGGCGGCCAGGACGAACCGATCGTCACGGACATCCGGGCGCTGCTGCAGCCGCAGCCCCTTGCGGAGATCCGGACGGAAAAGCAGTTCGAGAAGGTCGATTCGGTCGCCGCCGCAGCGGGCGTGAAGATCGCCGCCCCCGACCTCGAGGACGCGATGGCCGGCGCGCCGGTCCGGGTCGTGCGCGACCGCGATCTCGACGACGTGGTCGCGGAGGTGACCGCGGAACTGGAGGAGATCGACGTCGACACCGCCGAGGACGGGGTCGTGATCAAGGCGGACACGCTCGGCTCGCTCGAGGCGATGGCGAGCGCGCTCAAGGAGGCGGAGATCCCGATCATGCGCGCCGAGGTCGGCGACATCGCGCCGCGGGACGTCGCGATCGCCGAGACCGCGAACCAGGACGAGCACAAGGCGATCCTCGGGTTCAACGTCGACGTCCTCGCGAACGCCAGGGACGAGCTCGAGGCCGCCGACGTCAAGCTGTTCACCGACGAGGTCATCTACCAGCTCATCGAGGAGTACGACACCTTCGTCGAGGAGCGCAAGCGCGCCCAACAGGAGACCGTCCTCGACAAGATCGTCAGGCCGGCGCGCTTCCGGCTGTTGCCCGACCACACCTTCCGTCAGAACGACCCCGCGGTCGTCGGCGTCGAGGTGCTCGCCGGGACGCTCCAGAACAACCGGCACGTCGTCGCCTTCGAGAACGGCGAGCCCGACCGCCGGGGCCAGCTCTCCGGGATCCAAAAGCAGGGCGAGGACGTCGAGGAGGCCCGCGCGGGCGAGCGCGTCAGCGTCGCCATCGACGGGCCGACGGTCGGCCGCCAGATCGAGGAGGGCGACGTCCTCTGGACGGAGATCCCCGAAAAGCACGCGAAGATCCTCGAACAGGAACTCGCCAACGACATCACCGCCGACGAGCTCGAGGCGCTCCACGGCTACCTCGACAAGCGTCGGAGCCGCGATCCCTTCTGGGGCAAGTGAGACGATCGAGGGACTGCGACCGACCGGACTGTGACGGACCGGACTGCGATCCGTCGCCCCGCGGCGTCACTTCGCCGTGGGCGTGATCTCGCCGACCGCGTCCATCACCTGGAGGGCCGCGCTGGCCGCCAGCCCCTTCGCGACCTCCTCGGTGTCGGTGTCGGCCAGCCCCGTCTCGAGGTCCTCGACGTCCGGGGCGAAGCCGGCGGAGACGGGGTGGCCGGCCGGCGGGTTCACCGCGACGGTCGCCTGTGGCCCGTTGCTGCCGACCGACAGTTCGGACCCAACGACGTAGCTGTCGGGGAGGTACGACTCCGTTCGCGAGACGATCCCGGCGACGGCGGTTCGAAGCTCGCGTTCCTGGGTCGCGGACAGCTCGACCGCGTCCCGGTCCGGTTCGCCGGCCGGGGTGACGCCCGGTGCGCCCGCGTACGGATTGTTGCCGTTCATTGAGATTGGGATCGATAGGGGAAGCGCATTCAAAAAGGCGTCGCCGAACCCGGCATCGGTCCGAGCGAGTCACCCGGGCTCGACGGACCGGAATGGACCCGGATCGGGACGACACCGGATCGAGTCGGCTCGTCGATTCGTCTCGTCGGGTCGTCCCATCGATTCGTCTCGGCGATATCGGCTCGGACCGACTCACACGATCGGCTCGGAATCGCCGTAGGCCGCGACCACGACGACGCACGTGTGTGCGTCCGGAGACGGCGTTGCGGACTCGACGAGCGTCTCACGGTCGGGAAGGTCCCAGTCGCGGAGGGTCGCGCCCGCGTCGAGCCCCTCGTGGATCCGGTCCCGAACAGCTTCCGGCTCCGTGCCCGGTACCTCGTAGAACAGTCCCGGGCCGGGGCCCGTCGCCCACCCGAGTCCGGCGGCGATCGTCGACGGTCGGTCCGCGTCCGGTTCGGCGCCCGTGGTCGACTCAGCGCTCGAGGTCGGCTCGGCGCCCGTGGTCGATCCGGCGCTTGTGGCCGGCCCGAGGTGGCGTTTCGCCTGGACGACCGTGAGCCGGTTGCCGGCCGGGCCCAGGTCGGGCGCGCGATCGACGCTCGTGACGGTCGCGTCCGCGGGGACGATCGAGGAGACGGTGACGAGGTTGTAGTTGTGCAGGTTCGCGTCCGCGAGCGCCGCGTCGTAGGCCGCCATCGCCGTCGGGGCGACGCCGACGCCGGCGGCGACGTGGATCGATGCCATCGCCGAGGGTCGGCGGCCGACGCGCTAAGCGGTTTCGAAACCGAACGGAAAGACGCGGGCCGACGGACCGGAGACGGCGCCGTAACGGGCGACGGCGGCGGTCAGTACTGGTAGTGGATGTTTCGGTCGGCGGCCTCCTCGGCCGAGTCGAGCTTCTCGACCGCGTCCGCGAAGTCCGCGCGGGTGACCTCGGTCCGGCCGTCGCGGATCGCGAACATTCCGGCCTCGGTGGCCAGCGAGGCGAGATCCGCGCCGCTGAACTCCTCGAGGTCCGCGACGAGTCCCGAGAGGTCGAGGTCGTCCGCGACGTTCATGTCCTCGGTGTGGATCTCGAGGATCCGTTCGCGGGCGGCGGCGTCGGGCTTGGGGACCTCGATGAGGCGGTCGAAGCGGCCGGGCCGGAGGATCGCCTCGTCGAGCATGTCGAACCGGTTCGTGGCCGCCATGATCCGGATCTCGCCGCGGTCGTCGAAGCCGTCCATCTCGGAGAGCAGCTGCATCATCGTCCGCTGGACCTCGGCGTCGCCGGAGGTCTTCGAGTCCGTCCGTTTGGAGGCGACCGCGTCGATCTCGTCGATGAAGATCACCGCGGGCTCGCGGTCGGCCGCGAGCTCGAAGAGGTCACGGACCAGCCGCGAGCCCTCGCCGATGAACTTCCGGACGAGCTCGGAGCCGGCCATCTTGATGAAGGTGGCGTCGGACTCGTTGGCGACGGCCTTCGCGAGCATCGTCTTGCCGGTCCCCGGCGGGCCGTGCAGCAGGACGCCGCTGGGCGGCTCGACGCCGACGGTCTCGAACGCTTCGGGGTTCTCGAGGGGGTCCTCGACCGCCTCGCGAACCTCGCGGATCTGCTCGTCGATGCCGCCGATGTCCGCGTAGGTCACGTCGGGGGAGGCGTCGACCTCCATCGCCTGGGCCCGGGCGTCCGTCTCGTCGTCGAGCACGGTCTGGATCGCGAAGGAGTCGTTGATAGCGACGCGGTCGCCGGGTTCGAGGTCGCCGTTCACCGAGGTTGCCGTCTCGGTGAGCACCTCCTGGTTGTTGCCGTGCTGTTTGATCACGACGCCCTCGTCGGTGTGCTCCTCGACCGACGCGATGTACAGCGAGGAGGTCTTCAGGACCTCGTTTTCCCGTTTCAGCTCGTCGACGTCATCCTGTAGCTGGTCGCGCTGCGTTTCGGCGTCCTCGAGCCGCCGCTCGAGCTCCTCGTTCACCTGCACGATCCGCCGGAAGTGTTTGCGGATCGCTTCCAGCCGTTCCCCGTCGCTCATCTCGGGATCGAGGTCGAGACGGGGACGGTCCGGCAGTGACGGACTGTGGGACATTCGTTGCCGGTGGTACGGTTCCGGCGTACATGTGCCTTTGGGTCACGGCCCGTTTTCCGCCGATCGGGGACGGGACCCGGCCCCTGCGAAGGTCAGCGTCCGATCGTCGCGAGGTTCTCGAGCGCGACCGACGCGGGAAGACGGTCGAGGACCGTTGCCTCCCAGTCGTCGTGGGCGAACGTGACCTCGGTTGTCGGGTGTTCACGGGCAAGCCGTGCGACGCCGTCGGCCGCCGCCCGGCACAACTCGGTATTCGGTCGGCTCGGCGCCTCGGCGGTCAACGGGTAGGTCTCCGCGAGCGCAGGCGGGACGGGGCCGAACGGCGGTTTGACCCGCCAGACGGCGTCGTACTCGTGCTCCGAGGGCGGCTTCGTGACGGTGAGCAACAGCGACTCCGGGAGGGACAGCCGATCGAGCCGGTCGTGGTAACGTGCGACCTCGGGGCGGCGGGCGGATTCGGCCGACAGCGAGAAGAACGTCCCCTTCGAGACCGGGTCGGTCGCCTCGAGCTGTTCGCGGTGGTCGAGCAGCGCCCGGTAGCCGTCCCACATCGCCGGATGACCGCGGGCGCGTCGCTCGACGAGCTCGAGCAGGGACCCCGACCGAACCGCCTCCTTCACCCGGCGCAGCTCCTCGAGGGTGACGTGGAGGTTGTGTTCGGCGAGCAGCCGTTCCCGCTCCGCGTCGCCGGCGTCGCGGAGGGATGCGGGCGTGTGGTCGGCACAGACCGGGCAGGAACACGGCAGGTACGTGAGGTCCTCGAGGTGTTCGGTTCCCGAAACGGTCAGGTATCGCCCGTCGCGGGCCATCAGCGCGTACGCCGCCGAGTCGAACAGGTCGCAGCCGCAGGCGACCGCGAGCGCGAGCATCATCGGGTGGCCGGCGCCGAAGAGGTGGACCGGACAGTCCGGGTCGAGCCCGCGCTTCGCGCCCAGCACGACGTCGACGACGTCGGCGTATCGGTAGCCGTTCATCAGCGGGACGACCGCCCCGACCGGGAAGACGTCGAGGTCGGTCCCGGCGGCGTGACGGCCGGCGCGTTCGCGGAGGTCGGGATACGTCGATCCCTGGACGGGAGCGTTCACGAGCATCTCGCCGGTGTCGACGGCGGCGGCATCGGCAAGGGCGGTCTCTGTCGTCTCGAGGTCGGCCGCCGCGCGCTCGCGGTCGACGTCTGGCGGCGTGGGGACGTCGACCGGCGTGGCGATGTCGGAGCCGATCGCGTGCTGAAACTCGAGGATCTCCGTCGTCGTCACGTCGATGTCGCCGTACTCGGCGAGCTGGAACGAGCCCGAGTCGGTCATGATCGCGCCGTCGAACCCGAGGAGGTCGTGCAGCCCCTCCTCGAGGGCGCGCTCCCGGACCCGGTCGGTGCTGTGGATGATGTAGGAGTTGGTGATCAGGGCGTCGACGCCGAACTCCGACCGCAGGCGTTCGGGGTCGATCGTGAGCACGTTCGGGTTGATCACCGGCAGGAGGGCCGGGGTCTCGACGGTCACGCCGGCCCGCGGAACCGAGAGGCGGCCGATCCGGCCCGCGCCGTCGTGGTCCCGGATCTCGAACTGCTCGCGCATACCGCGTCTGCGTCGGGGCCGGCGGTAAGGGTTGCGTTCGTCGGTCACCCGAGCACGACCGGACCGAACAGCATCACGAGCAGGGCGACGAGCATCGTCACCCCGACTCCGGTGGTGATCGTCCGGGTGAGCTGCGGCTTCGCGTCGACCGGCAACCGCGAGACGACCGCCTCCGTGGCGGTTCGGAGGATCCGCCCGCCGTCGAGCGGGAAGGCCGGGATGCAGTTGAAGAAGGCGAGCTGGAGGTTGATCCAGCCGGTCCAGAAGAGCACGTTCGCCCCGAGGAAGACGACGGGGTCGCCGAGCGCCGAGAGCGGTCCGGTCACCTCGTAGAACTGGACGTTGGTCCCGACGAAGCCGGCGAAGTTGTACTGGACCGACGGGTCGACGATCGAGTAGAACGGGAGGACGGTGATCAGAAGCAGCGTGCCCAGGAACGTGTCGCTCGCCGCGCCGGTCAGCATCGAGAGGTACTGAGCGGCCGGATAGCCGGTCACGCCGAGGCTGTCGACCGACACGCCGGAGACCCCGGCGGCGATCTGGACGCCGAGGTAGGCGTCGCCCCCCGCCATGGAGGTGTTCTCCGCAGTCGAATCCGCCCCCGCAGCGGAGCCGCCATCGGCGGCGCTCGACCCCAGAGTGACGGCGAACTCCTCACGGTCGCCGTCGACGTAGCCGACGACCGGCACCTCCTCGCCGGGGTCGCGCGCGTCGATCGCCGCGCTGAGGTCCGCGCGGTCGACGACGCGGTCGTCACCCACGGCGGTGATGACGACGTTCTCGCCGGCCGGCACGTCCGCGGTTGCGTTGAGCGGCCCGTCGGGGACGACCACTGCCAGCGCGCCGATCGGGGCCTCCACGGTCGTCCCGTTCGTCGTCTCGATGACAGCGACGTGGTCGTCGGCGACGGCCTCGCGGAGCGCCGCCTCGGTCCGGACCGGGTCGCCGTCGACGGTCGCGATCGTGTCGTTGACCGCCAGCCCGTCGTCCCCGGCCAACGGCGACGTCTCCGCGACGCCGGTCACGAGCAGGGACCGGTCGACGGTTCGCTCGGTTCCGTCGTGGAGCGTGACGGTGACCTGCTCGTCGGCGTTGGCAGCGAGCCGGCGGGTGAGGTCGGTTCCGTTGTCGACCGGTTCCCCGCCCAGCGCGACGATCCGGTCTCCGGGTCCGATGCCCGCCTCCGCGGCCGGCGATCCCGGATACGCTCCGCCGACCGCCGCGCCGGAGGCGACCGAGACCGCGCCGCCGATCGGACCGAAGAGGAGAGCGAACGCCACGAGGACGACGATGAAGTTCGCCGTGACGCCGGCGGCGAACATCCGGGTTCGGCTCCCGCGGGTCGCCTCCGTCGTGGACTCATCGTCGGGCTCGACGAATGCGCCGACCGGGATCAGCGTGAACAGCGCCAGCCCCATCGAGTCGATCTCGATGTCCTCGACGCGGCACAACAGCCCGTGTGCGCCCTCGTGGACGACGAGGGCGACGAGCAGCCCGGCCACGATCTCGAGGGCTACCGAGAGGGGGAGGAAGTCGTTGACGCCGGGGATGATGAGGACGTTCTGGGGCGTGTTGATGCCGGTCGGCTCCGGCGGGTTCGAGAGCACGCTGAGGGCGTTCGCGATCAACAGCAGGAACGTCCCGACCATGATGACGAGCGCGACGCCGACGCCGAGGTTCGCGATCGCCCGCCAGAGACGCTTCGGCGCGGAGAGCCGGTCGAGAAGCGCCTTGCCGCGTTTCGTGTGGATCGTCGTCATCGGTCCGGAGACCCGTACCGACCCGGGGAGCAGCCCACGGTTCTGCAGCCACGCCGCCGCCGCCGTGTACGCGAGCACCCCCAAAAGGATCCACAGCAGGGTATTCATCACCCACCCTTCGGGATCGCCCGGGGTAAGGAGTTCGGTTGCGGAGGCCGACGGACGAAACGTTATCTTCGGGCTCACTGCCGCCCCCGAGCAGAAACAACACCCAAATACCCCTCCGCCCTACCGTGGGGTATGACACCAGTCGAGTTCCTCGCGGAACTGGTCTTCGGCGTGTATCAGCTCGCAACCATCTTCCTCGAGAACGTGGTGGCCAACGGCGACCCGCTCTCGATCCTCGCGTTCCTCGTGGGACAGGTGCTGCTCGTCGGGTCCATCGTCGCCATCGCCTACCTGACGGTCGGCGCGCTGGCGAGCACCGTCGGCATCCAGCTTCCCTCGCCCGGAAAGTGAATCACGCTCGGACGGACGCCGAATAGTCCGTCTCGCCGCGATCAGGACGCTTTTCGGTCCCGGTTTTCGTTCCAATTCGATCCCGGGCCTCGTGTCCGTTCAGTCCCGGTTTCGTCCCCGTTCGATCCCGATTTTTCTCCTCCGCTACGCCGAGAAGACGTCGCCGAGCGCCGACGCGGCCGCGTCGATCGCCGCGTCGACGTCCGGCCCGATCGGCGACCCGACCACGAGTCCGTCGACGTGCTCCGCGAGATCCATCGCGCGGTCACGGACGTCCGCCGGCGACCCGGCGAGACAGAACGCGTCGATCATCGCCGGCGTCACCGCCTCGAAGGCGGCGGAGAACTCCCCGGCGCTGACGTGATCCCCGACGGTTTCGGCCGCCTCTCGGTCGATCCCGTGCCGGTCGAGCACCGGCGGGGCGGCCCCGGCAGCGATGAACGCGACCGCGGGACGGGCGGCCTCGCGCGCCGCGTCGGAATCCTCGTCGACGCTGACGCTCGCGTACGCGACCAGCTCGAACGCGCCACGGTCGTCCGGGCGATCCGCGAGCCCGTCCGCGACCTGCTCGCGCGCCCAGCGTAGGTCGGCCGGATGGGACCCGTTGAACAGCAGGCCGTCGGCGTGCTTGGCGGCCATCCGGCACATATGGGGCCCCTCGCCGCCGACGTAGACCGGGATGTCGCTCCCCTGCGGCGGCTCGTAGTTGAGGCCGGCGTCGGTCGCCGCGAAGGTCCCGTCGTGGTCGATCCGCTCGCCGTCCCAGAGTCGTTGGGCGGATTTGAACGCCTCGAGAACGGGGCGAAGCCCCCGCCGATCCTCGAGTCCGAGGTTCGAGAGGGTCGACGGATCGCCGGGACCGATGCCGAACACCGCCCGTTCGTCGGACGCCTCGTCGAGCGTCGCGAGCCGCGAGGCGAGCGTGACCGGGTGCGTCTCGAGCGGGTTGGCGACGCCGGGACCGAGCCGGATCGTCTCCGTCTCGACCGCCAGTCGGGAGAGGAACGCCCAGGGGTCGCGGTTGTTGTAGTGACACGTCGAAAACACGGCGTCGTAGCCGACCGCCTCGGCTGCGCGTCCGCGTTCGACGAGTCGATCCAGTTCGTCCTCCGGCGTGAGTTCGATTCCGAGCATACTGGGTCACCAAGCGTCAGGTTCCGTCCCCGCCGTCGTACCGCCACTCGCGGAGCGCCTGCCGAACGAAGTCGGTCTCGACGTCCCGGAAGTGCGCGTCCGAGCCCGCGTGGTCGCCGAACTCGAAGTCGCGAACGACCACGACCGGCGTCCCGCCGTCGCCCTCGCCGGCGACCAGGTTGGCGGCTGCCGCGAGCTCGTCGACCACGTTCTGTACGGTGACGCCGAGCTCGCGACCGTCGCGGTCGTGCTCGCCGCGCCAGTCGCGGCTGGCGGGCAGTCCCGACCAGCCGATCGCGACCCCGCGCTGGCCGTGGCGGAACGGTCGGCCGCAGGTGTCGGTGACGACCACGCGGTCGGCGGGCAGCCCCGACCGGATCCGGTCCGCGCTCTCAGTCGGCCGCTTCGGGAGCAACAGGAGGTCGCCGTCGGCGACGTTGGACCGGTCGATGCCGGCGTTGACGCCGACGTGGCCGAACCGGCTCGCGGTGAGCAGGAACGGCTCCGCGAGGATGATCTCGGTCGACTCCTCGAGGACCGCCTGCGCGAAGCGGGGATCCTTCGAATCGCCGGTGGCCGCCTCGAGCCGATCGGCGAGCTCCCTGGCTCGCGGACTCGGGGAGAAGTCGTCGTAGTCGCGGACGCGGCCCTCGGCCTTCGAGACGACCGTACTCGCCACGCAGACGACGTCGTCGGGACGGAGGTCGACGCGCTCGTCGATCAGCGCGGCGAGATCGTCGCCCTCCCGTATCTCGGGCAGACCGGGGACCGCGAACAGTTCCATACGTGCACGGATCGGTCGGGACGGGGGAAAACCCCGACGGTACTGGCGGGGACGGCCGGAACCCACGGAAGCGTATCAAATACCCGGAAGGAATAAGTGAGGGACGGGAGCCTTATCTAAGCAAGCGCGATGCCATCGAACAACAGGGACGACTCGGATCGGGACGAGGAGTCCGACGACGGTGAGTGGCAGTTCGGGTCGAACGACGATGATCGAGGGGGAACGGACCGGTCGGGTGGCCGGTCGCGGTCCGGACGATCGGACCGCTCGCGCCGATCGCAGGGACGACGCGACGACGCCGGAACCGACGACGCGAGCCGCCGAAATCGACGGAACAGAGGATCGACGCGACGCTCCGAACGCGACGACGGGTCGCGGGACCGGAACCGCTCGACGGAGCGAACTGGCGGGCGATCGAACGCCCGCGGACAAGGGAACACACGGGGTGACAACGCCGAAAACCAGGAGTCCACCTCGGGGGGAGCCGGGTCGGCCACGTCGTCCAACAGCGGCGGGGCTTCAGGATCCGGCGGTCACGCGTCCGAAAGCCGATCCGGTGGGGGATCGAGCGCCCATCACGACGGATCGAACGCGAACGGCGGTGCGGATGAAACTGCCGGAGCGGCGGGATCGGCCCGGACGCAGAGCCAGCCGCAAGCCGGCGGACAGCCGGCGGCGGAAACGCAACCACAGGCCGGCGGACAGCCGGCGGCAGAAACGCAACCGGAGACCGGCAACCGAGCGGAGGGACGGCCAGCCGGCCAGCAGCCGCGAGGGACGGGCGGGGGCGGTCAACCCGGTCCGGACGAGGTCTACTGTACCAGCTGCGGCGAGGTCATCAAGGAGCGTGCCGAGATCTGTCCCAACTGCGGCGTCCGTCAGCAGGCCGCGACACCGGCTCCCGCTGGCGCGCCGGCCACGGGGGGTGCCCCTGCCGGCGGTGGGGGCGGCGGCGGTGCTGCCGGCGGCGGAATGTCGGAGATGCGGAAACGAAAGCTGCAGAAGGTCGCCGGGAAGGACAAGACGACCGTGATGCTGGTGAGCTTCCTCCTCACGCCGGTCGGATACCTGATGGTCGACGAGACGATGTATGCCGTGATCAACCTGTTGACCGGGAACTACTTCTTCCTCGGCTGGCTCATCGTCCCGTTCCACACGAAGGGGATCATCGAAAGCGCCCGGCAGGAACTCGACCAAGCAGGTGTAGCGTGGTGAGTCATCACGAATGAGCGTCACCGAAGTCTACTGTCGAAGCTGCGGCGAACGGATCAAGGCCGACGCCGAGATCTGTCCCAACTGCGGCGTCCGGAACCAGGCCTACCAAGGCGGTCAGCCGGCGCAGGGCGGTCAGCCGGCCCGAGGCGGCGGACGCCGCGGTGCGGGCGGCGGTGGACAGCCACGCGGCGGGACCGCGACCCAACGCCCCTCGCCGTCCGACAGCTGGGTGTACGGCGTCGGCCTCGGCGCCGCCCTCTGGGTGATCGTCGCGCTCCTGCAGTTCCGCGCGATGTCGGCCGTGCAGGGCATCCAGGGCGGCGGCTCCCCGCTTGCGGCCGGCAGCCAGGCGCTCACCTCGCTGCTCGTCGGCGGGCCGGTCCAACTGATCGCGTGGATCGTGTTGCCGATCGCGTTCTACTACGACATCAAGTACGTGAAATACGCGACCGACTGGAGTCCGTCGACCGGCCTCTTCGTGGGGTTGGCCGCGCTGGCGCCGATCCTGAGCAGCATCGTCGGAATGGTTGCAATGGTCGGAATGGGGATCCAGGGAATGTTCGTCGGCAGCATTCTCGTTCCCCTTGCCGTCGCCGGACTCTCGGGGTACTACCTCAAGCGCCGGTACGACCTGGTCTAGATCGGGTGACTCAAGCCCCGTCGGGCCCTAGCGTCGCCGGGCGGCGGTGACGAGGGGTTACCCCCACCGAGCCCCGTGTGACGATGGGTTTTCTCCCGAGCCGCCCGTTTCGACGCATCCGTCAGCGGCGGTGACTGTTCTGCTCGGCGATATCGGAGGGCCTCACCAGCCCGAAGCGAAAGTGAACGAGACGCCGCCAACGAGGCAGCAGTCACTCGATCTCGACTCGAACGATCCGGGTAGCGGATGCTGCCACTCGGCCGGTGGTTTATCCACGATAACGCATCACCTCGCCGCGTGACGTAGCCGATCGTCCACGTCGGTCGAGGCGGGAGTCCGGCACGCCGTCGTGGAACGCGTTCGCGGTGCCGGCTGTTCGCCACTCCGAACCGGGGGTCGGAAATCCGTCAGTACGAGGCCGCCCGCTTGTCGAGTCCCGCGGCCTGGATGTCCTCGCCGTCGACCGAGGTTCGCAGCTCGTCCATTCCGTCGAAACGGTCGATCCCGAAGTTCTCGGCGTACAGTTCCTGGACGCGCTCGTACTCGTCCGCGGAGAGGGGGGGGACGTCGCTTGCGGCCGCCCACTCGTCGATGTCGTCGGTCGTCCGGAAGGTGGGGGTCACCGAGGCGACCTCGTCGTGGTAGAGCAGCCACTGGATGGCGGCCTGGCCCATCGTCCGATCGCCGTCACGCTCGAGGAATCGGATCGCCTCCAGCTTCTCCCAGCCGGTTTCGTACCACTCGTCCGGGCGGTAGGACCGGTGGTCCCCCTCCCCGAGTTCCGTCTCCGGCGTGACCTGCTCGTTGAGCAGTCCCGAGGAGTGGGGCACGCGCGCGAGGACCGACGTGTCGGCGTCCAGTTCCCGGATCGTCTCGATGAAGTGCATACCGGGATCCTGCTCGAACAGGTTGAACACCGTCTGCACCGCGTCGAAGACCTCGTATTCGGCTGCCGCGTCGCCCTCGGCCAGCCAGCCGATCGAGGGACCGAGCGCCCAGCCGATCGATTCGGCCCGACCGTCGGCTTTGAACTCGCGGAGCACCTCGAGCACCTCCGGCGTCACTTCCTCGACGTTGGCGTTGTGCAGTTGGAGGAACTCGACGTGATCGGTGCCGAGTCGGTCGAGCGACTCCTCGAAGGCGTCTCGGAGGTAGTCGGGGGTGAGCTCCTTGGGCAGCTCGCCGTGGCCGGCCTGCGGGTTGTTGTAGAAGTCGTAGCCGATCTTCGTCGCGAGCGTCACCTCCTCACGATGCTCGCCGAGCGCGCGGCCGAGGAGCTCCTCGGAGTTTCCGTGGCCGTAGACGTCGCCGGTGTCGAAGTAGGTGATCCCGCGATCGAGGGCGTGTTGGACCATCTCGACCGCCTGGTCCTCGGTGCGGTCGCCCCACCAGTCGGTCCCGATGACCCAGGCGCCGAAGCCGATCTCGCTCACTGCAACCCCGGAGTTCCCGAGCTCGCGGTCGTGCATACGTCGAGGTAGGGGATCGTCCCACTTAGCGCGTGTGGTTCGGCCGTCGACCGCGGTGATCGCCCGAAGGACCGTCGACGATCGGGAGGCCGCGAGGCGCGTTCGAGCACCCAGTCGAGCGACGAGAACGCACAACCGAATCCCTTTGTGGATCGCCGGTCAACGGTCACCGATGACAAAGCGACACGTGTCCCTCCCCGACGACGCGGAGGCCGGGGTGCAGGCGTTCATCGACGAGGTGGACGACCGCCTCTCCTCGTCGGAGGACACCTGCGACGTCGTTCGGGACGTCCTGATCGATCTCCACGGGGACCGCGAGGCGTGGGACGCCTGGCAGGCGGGTGAGGACGTCTCGCGGGCTGAACGGGTGCGGCTCCAGAGCTACGACCCGTGCAACGCGACGCTCGAGTCGGAGTATTACGCCGAGAAGGACGAGGCGGCCTTCGAGCGCTCGAAATACCTTCAGTGGCTCTGGCGACAGTTCGACGCGACGCCGATGGCCGACAACATCCACTTCGCGCTCCGGTTCCGGCAGATGCTCGGACATCACCTCTTCGCGGACTGCGGTGAGAACTGCCGGTTCTTCAAGGGCATCTCGTTCACCTACGGCCACAACATCGAGGTCGGCGACAACGTCGTGATCCACGATGACGTCCATCTCGATGACCGCGGGCAGCTGACGATCGGGGACCGCGTCTCCATCTCCGACGGCGCCCACATCTACAGCCACGACCACGACATCGTGGACCAGACGTCGATCCGGAACTTCCACACGATCGTCGAGGACGATGCCCGCGTCACCTACGACTCGATGGTGCGTGCCGGCTGTCGAATCGGCGAGAACAGCGTCGTCGGGGCGCGGGCAGTCGTGCAGGGCGACGTGCCGGACCACCACGTCGTCGTCGGGATGCCCGCAAAGAGCATCCGCGTCAAGCCCGGCTGGGAGTCGGTGGCGGCGGAGATCGACGACGGACGGCTCGAGAACCGCCAGGACGAGCGAGAAATTCCGGTCGAGCTCAGCGACGACCTCGAGCGGTTCGACGAGTTCGATCGCGACCTCACGCCGCCGGACGCCGAGGGCGACTAGCGGCCGCGGGCCGGCGAGCAAGAACCCGACGGTCACCCTCGCGTCGCTCGGGCGCTGCGACTGGCAGGGTTCGATTCCCGATGGCGATTTTCTTCGCTCCGCTCGGAAAATGCGCCGTCCGGGAGTCCCGTGAGCGCGAGCGAACGGGACGTCGGGCGGCGCACGACCACAGGAAGTGCGCCGTCCGGGAATTGAACCCGGGCTATTAGCTTGGGAAGCTAATGTCCTACCACTGGACCAACGGCGCGTGCACGACGACGTTTCCATCGGGCGTACTTGAACGTAGCGCTTCACGGCATCGACCGCCGGTATCCGGAAGGGGCCGCCGGCCTTCGGTCAGGGAGGGGTCCTCGCTGAGCGCTTGCGGTCCGATCGGCCGGACATACGTCCAGCGTACCGTCAGGATCGACGCACGCTCGACGGCTCCGAACCGATCCGACGGCGGAGCGCATCGGTCGCTGCAGCAGCGTGACGAGCGCTCGTGTGTTCCTCGCCGAAGGCGACACACGCGCTCGCGACGGCCTCCGGATCCGGATCGAACTGGAGAGACTGTCCCGTTCGGTCGACGGTATCGGGAGCGTCACTCGGGACGTAGTCGACGTCCCAAAGCACCAGCGGCGTCGGTGGCGCCGGACCGACCCCATCCGGACCGGACGCCGGCTCGGCGGCGAGCAGGCGGTCGATCCGCGAGAGCGGGGCGTCCCCGGTTCCGATCGCGCGGACGAGCGTGACGAGCCGCCTGACGAACTCCCGCGGGAATCCACCGGCGCTGACCTCGATGACGAGCAGATCGGCGTCGCGATCGACTCCCGTTTCGATCGTCCGCACCGTTCCCCTTTCGTCCGGCGTCAGGTTGTGGAAGTCGTGTTCGCCGGCGAGCCGAGCGAGCGCCGTTCGAACGCGGTCGTCGTCGACGAGAGGGGCGGCCGCGGGCAGCCCCGACTCGACGCCGGCGTCGGTTCGTCCGTCGGCGGGCGATCCCGCATCGCGCGGGGCGTACAGATGATAGCGGTAGGTTCGGCGGGTCGCGTCGTGGGTCGCGTGAAAGTCCTCCGGAACGTCGGCTGCGGCCCAGACCCGCACCTGTTTGGGGAGCTGCCCGTTGAACGCCCGGGGCGTGAGCCAATCCGGGGCGTTAAGCGTGATCGTCTGGGCCGCGGCGGAGACTCCCGCGTCGGTTCGGCCGGCGGCGGCGTAGCCCGGCGGCCGCGGACGACCACCCGACGGATCGCGCGGCAGGTCGGCGACGTCGAGGGCATCGAGCGCGTCGAAGAGCACGTCCTCGACCGTGGGCACGTCGGGTTGGCGCTGGAAGCCGGAGAACGGCCGACCGTCGTAGGCGATCCGGAACGCGCGCACGGCCGGAATTACTCCATCGGGACCGACACGACCGGCACCGGCGACTGCCGGATGGTGCGCTCCGTGATCGAGCCGAGGAGGAGGCGTTCGAGGCCCTCACGGGAGTGCGTCGGCATCACCACGAGGTCGATATCGAGGTCCTCGATCGCGGTTCGAATCGCCTCGTGGGGCGTGCCACGGTGGACGTGGGTGTCGACCGCGATCCCGCGGTCGGTCAGTTCCGTCTCGGCCTCGCGAACCCGGTCGTGGGCCGCCGTCTCGAGGCGTTCGGTGAGCGTCTCGAGCTGCGGATCGCCGAGGGCCTCCTCGAGGGTATCGACGACCGCGAGCACGTGGACGCGGGCGTCGTAATGCTCCGCGAGCGACGCGACGTGCGGGACCGCCCGCGAGGTGTCGCCGTCGGGCGCGACCGGCAACAGGATGTCGTCGTACATATCCCACCGATCGAGGGGCGACGTGAAAACGATCGGGGGTCGGAGCGGGGGTCGGGCGTCGTCATCACGCCGAACGGTGGACCACGCCCGGACTGGTTACCAGGGAACGACGAACCGGAGGACCCACAGCGTGACCATCCCGACGCCGATCGTCGCGAACATGTCCTCGGTCCGCCAGGCGACCGCGCCGGCGACGAGGCCGGCGAGGAGCCGGTCGTCGAGAAGGGTGGCCTCGAGGGTTGGCCCCACCGTTATGAGGGCGGGCGCGACCAGCCCGGCGAGCACGGCCGGCGGGACGAACCGAAGCGCGCGCTCCAACGCCGGCGGAACGTCGTCGATCCGTCCGAACAGGTGGATGAACGAGAGCCGGATGAGATAGGTCGCCACGCCGATGACGAGGATCGCACCCCAGATCGCGATCGGACCGTGGTCGGTCATCGGTTCCGGATCACCTCCGTGAACAGGCCGGCGGCGATCCCCGCGACCGCCCCGGTCGGAAGCCCGAGGTTGAACGGCGCATTGACGAGTAACACGGCGATGGCGCCGGAGACGAGCGCGGCGACGGTTCGCGGTCGGTCCTTCATCACCGGAACCAGGATCGCGAGGAAGACGAGCGGGATGGCGAACGACAGCCCCCACGAGTCGGGGATGCCAGCCCCGAGGACGACGCCGAGCGCGGTACAGACCATCCAGACGGCCGAGATCGGGGCGGCGACGCCGAGGAAGTACCACCGTTCGCTCTCGACCGCATCCGCCTCGTACGCCGTCAGCGAGAGCGCGTACGCCTGGTCGGTGAGGAAATACGCCAGGAACGCCCGGGTGCGACGTCGATAGTCGGCGAAATGCGGCGCGATCGACGCCGAGTACATCACCATCCGGAGGTTGATGATGATCGCGGTGAAGACCACCACGGCGATCGGCGCCGACTCACCCAGCAGTTCGATCGCGGCGAGCTGGGAGGATCCGGCGTAGACGAGCGCGGACATCCCGATCGCCTGCAGCGGGGTCAGCCCGGCGTCGATGGCGGCGATCCCGACGACCATCGCGAAGGGAACGACGCCGAGGAGGACGGGCAACACGTCACGGGCACCCGCGCGGAAGTCCGCGTGCATACGGCCGGGTCCGTCCGGGCTCCTGAAAGCCGTATCGGAGTCGGACGGTGCAGCCGGGTTTCAGCGCGAGGCGGACGAGCCTCGCTCGTCCGTGGCGTCGGGAGCGGGCCCGCCGTCGGCGTCGGCGGAAGCGGCGTCCGAGGAGGTGGCATCGGTCCCGATCACGACCGCGGACCGGATCTCGAGGGCCGACTCGAACTCGGCGCGCCGGTCGTGGACCGATCCGGACCGCTCCAGCTGCGTCTCGTGGGTTCGCCGGGCGGCCTCGCGGGCTCGCTCGCCGAGGCCGAGTCCGTCCGCGAGCGCACGCCAGTGGTCGAGGTCCACGAGAAATATCTCCCGGTCCGGTTCCCGAAGGACGCGCTCGTGGTCGCGCCGATAGTCGTCGATCCGATCAGCGAGGTGGCGCTGCAGCGGACGCAGGATCGCCGGCAGCCGGGAGAGCGGAACGCTGGCGAGGGCGCCGGCCTGCACGATGACGGTCCCGTCGAACGGGAGTCCCTCGGCGGGGTTTTCGGTGGCGTTCGGGTCCGAATCGGTGGCGTCCGGATCGGAATCGGTGGCGTCCGGATCGGAATCGCGAGCGTCGTCGGAACCGGATCCACGCGTATCATCGGAACCGGATCCGTCGACGTCTCCTCGAGACGAACGATCCGGTGAGCGGTTCCACGGCGATCGATCCCAGGGCGATCGGTCGGGCGTCATCCGCCCGCACGCATCGCCTTCTGCGAGAACCGCTCGATCAGGTCGTCGAGAACTTCCGGATCGCCGGTGAAGCCGACCGTCACCTCCGTCAGCGTCAGCGATCCGGCGACGGCGACCGGCTCGGCCGACAGCTCCGCGGTCCAGCCGTCGCCGTCGACTCGCGTCGCCTCGGCCGGATCGTCGGTGCCGACGAGGGTCCCGCCGAGGTTGCGGAGGTAGTGAGCGGCCAGTCGCCGCGAGATCCCCCGATACGATCGCTCGCGACGGTCGGCAGCGGCGGTGGCGGCGGTGGCCTCGGCCGCGTCAACGTCGGCGGCGTCGGCATCGGTGTCACCGGTGCCGTCGCTTCCGTCGGCGCCATTGCTTCCGTCGGCGCCATTGCTCCCGCCGGCGACGGGCGGGAAGATCGAGAGGGTGTCGTCCGGGGAAAGCGGCGTGTCGAGCCCCTGCATATGCAGCACCTCGCGGCCGT
Organism: Halopenitus persicus; assembly: GCF_900107205.1. Taxonomy (GTDB): domain Archaea; phylum Halobacteriota; class Halobacteria; order Halobacteriales; family Haloferacaceae; genus Halopenitus; species Halopenitus persicus. Next base: position 204,025 of record NZ_FNPC01000006.1, read on the forward strand.
TCTTCAGGACGTTTATCTGCGGTGCAAGCATCCCGTCCTCGATCAGGTTCCCCCGCAACCCCTCGTATTCGTTCTCGAGGGCCACCAATACGTCCTCGACGGTCGCGTCGTCGTCGACCTCGAAGTGGACGGTCTTCGAGCCGGCGGCCTCCCGAAACGTCGCGAAGAATCGCAACTCGAGCTCCATACGCGGTCAAGGGGCGGCGGACGCTTAAATACGGTCGGTGGACCGGGGCGAGCGGCCAAGTGGTCGAGGATCCGACCGATGGAACGGAACGACCGGCGGGATCGATCCCGACCAAGTGGAGGAGCCGCCGGGTCCGCCCCGCGCCGAGCGCGGTCAGCCGCCGAACCGGATCCCGTCCTCGACGATCCGGTAGTTCCGCTCGCGGTCGAGTTCCTCCGCGAGCCACTCGTGGTCGTACAGCTGGGCGATCAGCTCAGCGTAGAGGTTTCGCCAGGTGATCGCGTAGATCGGCGACTGACCCCACGCGCGCAGTTCGGGAACGAACGCGTCGTATCGCTCCATCCGATCCTCGAGGAACTCGATGGCGTCGACGACGACGCTCGCCGCCTCGGCGGTTCCGTCCGCGTCCTCGATCTCGGCGTTGAGCCGGGACTCGATGCCCGAGACGGCTCGTTGGACGTCCTGTGTCGTCGCCTGGCTGTCCTCGGGAAGGCCGTCGATGACCCCCTGCGGGATCGCGAGTGAGATCTCGCTCATACCCGACGTGTGACCCGCAGCCGAAAAAACGTCCCGGGGACCGGCGCCACATCGTGGCCCCGCGGACCGGCGCCACAGCACGGGCCGACGGCGGGACGTCGGAGCGGCGTCGAAACCACGGCTCGCTCGAGAAACGCGGTACCGCTTAAGAGCCTGCCGGCCGAGGAACGACGTATGACGACCACCGACGCGTCCGACGAGCTCGAACGACAGGCGGAGCAGCTGCACGAGGAGACGACCCACGCGTTCCGGACCTCGGTGTCGATGTCGCTCGAGACGCGGGACACGCTGAGCGCGATCCGTGACGACCTGAACGACCGGATCGGTCACACGGTAGTCGACACCGACGACGTCGTCCGGCTGGCTCTCCAGGGAGCCGCGCGCCAGCACGAGCTCGGGGACGAGGAGGACCCACGAGAGATCGCTGAACTGACGGCCGCGATCCACGACGCGGTCGACGTCGATCACGCCGAGGATCGCGAGTGAGCCGGGATCGACGGCGGAAGGGGCTGATCACCCCAGCGGGTCGTCGGTGACGACGAGGTCGCCGCGGTCCTCGGCGTTCCCGAGGCTGCCGGGCGAGAGGTCGAACTCGAAGGCGCCGGTCGGCAGCGCCAGCGTGGAACAGGCGTTGGGAACGTCGACGACGCCGCTCTGGCGGCCCTCGATGGGAACGGTGCCGAGGATGTGCAGCGCCTGCTGGCCCGTGTACCCGAACTTCTTCAGGTAGTCGATGGCCTGGAGACAGGCGCGTCGGTACGCGGTGTGGGAGTCGATGTACTTCTGCTCGCCGTCCTCGGTGACGGAGTAGCCACAGAAGGTGACGTAGTCCTCGAAGTTCGGTCCGCGGTGGCCGGGCTCGAAGATCGGGTGGGAGACGCCGTGTTTCTCCATCCCGTCCTCGATCACGTCGAACTTGAGGTCGACGTAGGCGGCCATCTCGATGGCGCCACAGAAGGTGATCTCCCCGTCACCCTGCGAGGCGTGGAAGTCGCCGATGCCGAACTTGGCCCCGTCGACGTAGACCGGGAAGTACACCGTCGACCCGATCGAGAGGTCCTTGATGTCGTGGTTCCCCCCGTGTTCACGCGGCGGGACGGTGCGAGCGGCGACCTCGGCGGCCTCGTCGGCCTCCTCGGGGTCCATCTCGCCCATCTGTGCGCCGTCCTTCGTGGGCGGGTTCGCCACGCCGGGTTCGGCCTCGCCGGTCGGGTGGTTCGGGATCGATTCGGGGTCCTCGGCGTGTTTGTCGATGAGCGCCTGCTCCCGCTCGTTCCACTCCTCGAGCAGCTCTTTGCTCGGGGCACAGCCGGCGAGTCCGGGATGGATCTTGCCTTCATACCGGACGTCGGGAACGTGTCGGGAGGAAACCGTGTATCCGTCGAGGTCCCAGATCGACTTCGCGGCCTTCGGGAAGTGGTCGGTGAGGAACCCGCCGCCGTTCTGTTGGGAGAAGGTGCCGGTGAACCCGAACTCCGAGCGACCGTTGAGCGGTCCCATGTCGAGGAACTCCACCTTGAGGAGGTCGCCGGGCGTCGCGCCGTTCACGTGAACCGGACCGGCGAGATAATGAACCTGGGTGAGGTCCACGTCGCGGACCTCGTTCGGGTCGTCGTTGTCGGAGATCTGGCCGCCGGTCCAATCGAGCGCCTCGAGACGGGCCGTCTCGCCGGGATCGACCTCGACCACGGCCGGGATGTCGGGATGCCACCGGTTGAACGGGTTGGCACCGGGCTGTTCGTCAGGGGGACTGTCGACGTCGACTTCGAATTTTACCTCGGGCATTGGTATCGTGGGTCATAGGACCCGATCGATACTACTCCGGAATCATACTTAGTGTTTAGGTAACATCTCACGAACATATGTCGGAACGAAGGAGACGGCGGGCGGTCACGCCCACGGCCAGTACCCGGCAGCCATCAGGTAGCCGGCGACGGCCGTGACGACCCCCGTTGCGCCCGTGAACCAGCCGACGGCGTCCGTATACTCCGCGCGTTCCAGGCCGAGCAACACGAAGAACGCGGCCCAGAGGACCGCCCACAGCCACCAGAGGCCGGTCAGCCCGACGTCGCCGGTGAGCAGGACGATATAGCCGGTCGGAACCGCCGTGAGCGCGACGAAGAAACAGTACCAGCCGAACGAACGCTGGTCCTCGATGCCCCGATACGCGTTGGCTCCGATCCAGAGGTACGTGAACGAGAAGAGCATCGTCCCGGCGGCGTTGAACGGCGTGCCGGCCGAGGCGTCGCCGCCGAACGCCCACCAGAGCACGATGAGGAAGGTGATCAGTCCGGTCAGGAAGTTGAACACGGCGACGTCATCGTCGGTCCCGTAGCCCAACAGCCACAGTCCGTTGACGAAGAGAACGCCGCCGACGAACAGCAATCCCATTCCGAGGACGCCATATACCATCGTTACCACTCACCTCGTTCCGCGGTGTTTATCACCGCGCTATTTTGACTCGCGGTATTTATTACCGTGTTATTCGACATCATTGCACAAAGAAATACGGACATCTGACATTTATATTTTGCCGGTATCCGGGTCTGACCGTACACATTTGTACCGCTCGCCCGTTTCGACGGTATGTTCCTGGATCACGATCGGGGCCGGGCGCTCGAGGTGGCGCTGCTGATCGCGATCGGCGGCTTCGTCGGCGGGGTCCTCAGACACGCGATCGCCGACGTCGTCGTCGCGCCGGGCGGCACGTTGGCGGCGAACGTCCTCGGCTGTCTCGCGCTCGGGTTTCTGACCTACGAGGCCGAGCTCGCCGGGACGTTCGCGGAGGAGACGGGGTACGTCCTCTCGACCGGATTTCTCTCCTCGTTCACGACCTACAGCACCTTCGCGCTCGAGACGATGCAGGCGGCGCCCCTCCTCGGCGCCGGCAACGTCGTCGCGAACTACGGGCTCGGGGCGGTCGCCGTCCTCCTCGGTCGGTCGACCGCGATGACGGTTACGGAGGAGCGAGCACGATGACGGGGACGGAGGCGTGAGACCGGATGGTCGACGCATCCCTGCTCGTCGGGCTCGGGGCGGCGACGGGAGCGCTGCTCCGGCACGGAACCGCCTCGGTCGTCGCGAGCCGACTGGGGGACCGAGACCTCCCGTACGGAACGGCGACGGTCAACGTCGTCGGCTCGTTCGTCCTCGGGCTCGTGACGTTCTCGGGCGCGAGCACGTCGGTCCAGTTTCTCGTCGGAACCGGTGCCTGCGGAGCCTACACCACGTTCTCGTCGTTCTCGGTCGAGACGGTGCGGCTGTGGGAGTCGGGCCGGCCGCTGTTGGCCGGCTGGTACGCCGTCGCGAATCTGGCCGGTGCGCTCGCAGCGCTCGGGGCCGCACGGGCCGTCGTGACGGCCGTTTGAGGCACCGGCAGTTCGGCGGCCGACCGCTCACTCAGTGACCGATCGCCCACGGGTATCCGTGGGTGGAGCGTTCGGGACCGCCGGTCGCGTGGCCGTGACCGTGATTATGGCCGTGACCGTGGCCGTGGTCGTCGGCGTCGTGGGGGCCGGCCTCCCCGATCGACCCGGCGATCCGGATGATCCCGTCGATCCGAAGGATCGAGCACGCCGCCTGGGTGGCGTTGGAGACGATCCGGGTTTTCAGCGGCAGGGGCTCGACGATCCCCGCGGACAGGACGTCAGTGACCGCCCCCGCGGTCGCGTCGAAGCCCGCGGTCCGGTCGCCCGCGTCGTGTCGGCGACGCAGCTCCAGGGTCGTCTCGAGCGCGTCGGCGCCGGCGTTTCGCGCGAGCGTGGCCGGGATCGTCTCGAGCGCGTCCGCGAACCGGTCGACGGCGAGCTGCTCGCGGGTTCGGATCGTCGGACTCCACCGGCGAAGGTCGTGCGCGATCGCGGCCTCGGTCGCGCCGCCGCCGGGAAGAAGCGCCGGGCGCTCGCCGAACCCCTCGAGCAGGCGGAGCCCGTCGGCGACGATGCGTTCGGTTTCCTCGACGACGTGTTCGGGGCTCCCGCGGAGCAGCAACGAGGTCTGCGTGGACGCCGCGTCACGGACGATCACGAACGTCGACCCGCCCAGGGACCGACGCTCCAGCAGGTCCGCGCGGCCGACGGTTTCCGGCGTGAGATCCTCGATCCGCATCACCGGAGCCGCACCGGTCGCGCGCTCGATCTTGTGGATCTCGTCCTGTCTGGTTCGCTCGACCGAGACGATGCCCGCCCGTGCCAGCAGCGACCGGAACCGGTCGTCGATCGACTTCTGTGAGAGGAGCACGTCGACGTCGAGCTCGCGAAGCGTGGCGAGCAGCCGGTCGTACTCCGCCGACTCGAACTCCCGAAGGCGCCGACGCTGGTCGGCGGTCTCGACCGAAACCCGCGCCGCCGAGCCGTCCCGCTCGAGGGCGATCTCGTCGTCGACGATCGCGATCCGGGGATCCGAGAGCCGGTCCGGAAGCTCCGTCGGCACGTCGGACAGCGACGTCGAGGACCGGTCCGTATCGACCACGAGGCCGTCGATCAGCTCCGAGTCGGTCGTCGCGCCGCCCGGCGCGTGCTGGATCGTCAACCGTTCGGAGCGAGTGGCCCCGTCGCCGCCGTCGACCAGCGTGGACCGATACCCGCGAACGATGAGATCCGCCAGGAAGGCCGTTCGCTCCGCGTCCCAGCGGCCGGTGACCGCGGTCGCCACGACGTCCCGAAGGGCATCCCCGTCGTCGGCGTCCCCCGGATCGGCGAGTTCCGCCGCCCGATCCCGCGCACGGCGGGACGCGGCGGCGTACCCGTTCACGACCGTGGTCGGGTGGAGGCCGTCCTCGATCAGCGGTTCGGCCTCCCGGAGGAGGGCACCGGCGAGGACGATGGCCGACGTCGCTCCGTCGCCGAGGGCGCCGCCCTGCGCCCGGGCGAGGTCGGCGACGATCCGCGCGGCCGGGGCCTCGACGTCGAGTTGATCCACGATGTGGGAGCCGTCGTTCGTCACCAGCACCTCGCCGTCCCCGACGACCATCTTGTCGTTGCCGGCGGGCCCGAGCGTCGTTCGCACCACGTCCGCGAGCGCGGCGCCGGCTGAGACGTTGTGCGTCAGCGCGTCGTCGCCGTCGATCTCCTCGGAAACGTCCGCGATCGTGTGTGCGGGACTCATACGTGAGCAGTGATCGTGAGAACGCAAAACACGGGCATAAACCTGCTGCCGGAAGGGGATTCGTCGGTTCGTGAACGGCTCGGGATCGCGGACGACCGCTATCCGGACGGCATCGCCCCGAAGCGACGTCAGGCGTCCCCGTCGAGGAAATACGCCTCGTCGGCGAACGGCTCGTCCTCGCCCGCCACGGCGAGGACGTCGAGGTGAAGTACCGTGGCGTCGACGCCGAGCAGGCCGGCGAGGCTCGGCTCGGTGCGGCCCTCGTCGCTCGAGACGAGCTCCTTGATGTAGAGGCCGCCCTCGCCGTGGATCTCGAGGATCGAGTGGCTGGGGTCGTCGGGGTCGAACCGTGGAATCGCGTCGTCCGCGGTGGCGCCGGTGGCGGCGTCGTCCTCGCCGGCATCGGTCGCGATCTCCGCGAGCGACTCGACGACCGTGACGTCGTAGACCTCGCGTTCGCGCGTCAGGTTGGCTCGGCGGTGGTCGACGCGAGTCGGCGTGTACTGTTCGATCGTGGCGCCGTCGAGCTCCGCGGCGGCCGCGCGAAGGTCCTCGAGGGGGACGGCCTCGTCGAACGCGACGAACGCCCGGTAACGCTTGGACGCGTCGAGTCCCTTGACGCGTTCGACCATCTCGTGGGTGGCGAGCCGCAGCCCCTCGACCTCGACGGCCCCGTCGGCGAAGGCGTTGACGTCCGCCTCGAGACGCTCGACGTCGATCCGGCGCCGGCGCGGCTCCTCGACCTCGATGACGAACGGTCGGCCGGTGCCGAGCATCCGGGCGTCGACGTCCTCGCGGCCGGCCCCGTGAAAGACGGCGTCGGTCCCGTCCATCACGTCCTCGGCGATGGGGGCCACGTACTGCTCGACGCTGTGTTCGTAGAGGTAGCCGGTCCCGTCACAGTGGTCGCAGGGCTCGCGACCGTCGCGGCCGGACCCGTGACACTCCCGGCAGGGCCATTCGGTCTGTGGGATGTCCCGCTCCAGCTTCCGATAGCGTCCGTAGACGAACGCGGAATTGATCTTCGCGTCGACCCGGTCCGCGTCGAGGTCGATCGTGAACTGGACGTTCGGGCGGTCGAAGGAGACCTCGGCGCCGGTCAGCCGCCCGACGCGCTTGCCGACCTCGCGGTTGAACTCGGAGTTGAACGCCTCGCCGGCGTCGGGGTCGAGCCCGCACTCCTCCCGGAGAAACCGGCCGTTCTCCTCGATCAGCGGCGGGGTTCGCGTGCCGACGTTGTAGGTGTCGAACGCGACGTCCTCGACGGCCGCCGCGGCGCGGTCGGCCCACTCGTCGAACTCGGTACAGCGCCCCTCACACACCCAGCAGTCGGCCGGCTCGGGCGGCTCGAAGGGCTCGTCCGACGCGAGCGCGAGCGACGTCCGCAGCGCGCGCCCGCGTTCGGCGTTCGTGAGCCCGAAGCTCCGGTCGGCGACGAGCCGGCCGAGACAGGCGTCACAGACCGGCCCCGTCGCGACCGCGTCGGCGGCGACCTCGAGTACGTCCATACCCGAGCGAGGGCGTCGCGCCGCTAAAGCGTGCGGATCCGGGGGCGTGGCGGCGTGGATCGGAGCCGGTGAAAAGTCGATATTCCGATACGAAGGGGATGAAACGACCGATCGCTGAAGAGTGCGTATTGACTATTCGAGTACGGTCGCTCGGGTAGTATTTACGACGATGGGCGCCAAAAATTGTGACAGATGCACACGACGAAGGAATTGGATGGAACCTCGTTCGAGTATCGGGTTGATGGGGACGTAGTCCCCGGAGAAACGGTGATGCCATCCGTGACGTCGGATGACCGAGTGGGCGTCGTAATGGGAACGGGAGTTGAGGGGCTCGGTGCTGGTACCTTTATTCTCTCGTGTGTCACTGCGTTCTACGATCATCTCAGAGCGACACGCGACGAGGATTTCTTCGAGTATCCGGATTACTATACCTTCCAGACGGCGAGCGATCCGGCGGATTATCGGATGTTCGATATCTATCCCGACCACAAAAACGTCACAGTTGAACCCGATGCGGAGCAGCTCTTGCGATCGATCAACGACCGGGCGATAACGACGCTCCTCGTCCCGGACGTGTCACCCACGTCCCCGGACGTAGATAACGTCACGCTACGGAGCGCTCATCGGCGGATGGATCACTGTTATGTGTATGCCGGGGACGGTCGTCCGAGTAATGTGGAGTTCTCGATACGCCAGCCACGCCAGCCGGTACAGGAATGGTTCGAAACCACCGTCGAGTCTCTTCCCGACGACTCAAAAGTAAGCGTCCCGCCATTTGGTTCCGACGACGACTGGATAGTCCAGCAGTTCCGGCAGGTCTCGGTTAAACGGGCTCTTAAACGGCTGCCGGTCTAGCAACGTTTCCTCAGAGACGCCGGCCGTCTCGATCGGTGGATGAGTCACCTGGGTTGCGCGATCGTAACGGTGTAGAGGCCACCGAGGAAGTGTTCTCGGTGGCCGACGGTGAGTGACGTATCAGCAACCATCGATTCGAGCGGTCGGTTGAGATCCGCAAACAGGAGACGAGCGACCGGATTGGCGATTCGTCTGGCAAGTGACGGGTCGCCGTCCTGCGGAGAGAACTTGTCGTAGATCGAGACGCGACCGTCCGATACGAGGACGCGATCGGTTTCAGCCACGACGGCTGCGGGATCTGGCACCACGGAAAGAACGAGGTGCAACAGGACCGCATCGAACGACTCGTCAGCAAACGGGAGGTCGTGCGCGTCGGCGATTCCGGTACGGACGTCCCGGCCCAGGGCGGCACCGCGAGCCGCAGTCCGTCGAACCATCGTTGGCGTCAGATCGATCGCCGTCACGGATGCCGAATCCGGGAGATGTTCGAGATCCATCCCGGTTCCACAACCCAGAATCAGGATCCGACCGTCCGGGTTCGGTTCCAGCCGTTCGATCGCCCGTTTCCGTCCCCGTTCCAGTGGCCACGCTACCATATCGTAGATCGGGGCATACAGTCGGTATCTCGCTCGATTCCAACGGTTCGTTAGCGCCATCGTATATTATATATTTAATAATGAATGATAATAACGTTAGGCCTCCATCGGAACGGTGACGTCGGCATATCGGATCCCTCTCTCCGGACCATCCGCCACATTCTTGATAATAAGATACGATTCGGCGACCCGGTTTCGACGCCGTTTGGACTCCGGATCGGTCAGCGACCGACTCCCGTTTGGCCGGAGCGGGACGGGCAGCGAGTGTCGGTCACCCCCACGGAGGGCCGCGTTCGGGGCGTTTAACCACGCCCACGGCGTCGATCCGTGTATGACGAACGCGCTGGAGATCACGGATCTCCGCAAGCAGTACGGGGACGTGGAGGCGCTGAAGGGGGTGTCGCTGTCGGTGCCCGAGGGCTCCTTCTTCGGCCTGCTGGGTCCGAACGGGGCGGGCAAGACGACGTTCATCAACGTCCTGGTCGGTTTGGTCCGGGCGTCGGGCGGGGAGGCGTCGGTCTTCGGCCACGACGTCGAGGACGACTACCGGGAGGCCCGCGACCGGATCGGGCTCGCGCCCCAGGAGTTCAACGTCGACCGGTTCTTCCCGATCCGCGAGGTGCTCGAGCACAAGGCGGGCTACCACGGCGTCCCGCCGGAGGAGGCCAGCCGGCGCGCCGACGAGGCGCTCAAGGAGGTCGGGATCTGGGACAAACGCGACACGCGGTTCGACTGGCTCTCCGGCGGGATGAAGCGCCGCTTTATGCTCGCGCGGGCGCTCGTGACCCAACCCGACCTGCTCATCCTCGACGAGCCGACCGCCGGCGTCGACGTCCAGCTGCGTCGGGACCTGTGGGACCTCGTCACCGACCTCAACGACCGCGGGACCACGATCCTGCTCACCACCCACTACATCGAGGAGGCCGAACGGCTGTGCGACGAGGTCGCGATCCTCGACGCCGGGGAGATCGTGACGATCGCCTCGCCCGAGGAGCTGATGGACCGGGGCAACGACCGGATCGTCGTCACGCTCCGGGACGACGCCGCGGATCTCGAGTCGGTCGCGGCCTCCGTTCGGGCGGACGACGACCGCGTCGACGAGGTGGCGGCCGAGGACGACCGCCTCGTCGTCACGGCCCGGCAGGGCGGGCTGGTCGCGCCGGATCTCGTCCGGGAGCTCGACCGGGCCGGCCACGAGATCCTCGATCTCGAGATCAAACGCACCTCGCTGGAGGAGGTGTTCGTCGACCTCACCCGCCGGGAGGAGAGCACGGACGCGGACGACGAAGGAGCCAACTCGACCGGCGAAGGGGCTGAACCCGCCGGCGAGCACGCCGGGTCGGAAAATACTGCCGCCGACGCTGACGGATCCGAAGCCGACGACGTCGATACGAACGACGCCGAATCCGAGGCCGAACCCCTGATCGGGGACGGCGGATCGGTCGGCGGGTCGGCCGGCCGGGAGGGCGGGCGATAATGGCCGCCGAGGACTCGCGGGTCGACCTCACCGGCTTCCTCACGCTCACGAAGCGGGAGATCCTCCGGTTCATTCGCCGGCCGCGCAACACGTTCGCGCCGCCGTTCATCACCAACGTGCTGTACTTCTCGGTCTTCGGCGTCATCCTGGGCCAGCGCGTCGGCACGATCGCCGACGTCCCCTACATCCTGTTCATCCTGCCGGGGCTGATCGTGCTCGGGGCGGTCTCGAACAGCTTCGAGAACGCCTCCTTCTCCATCTTCCACGGGCGGTGGAACGAGTACATCCACGAGGTGCTCACCTCGCCGCTGTCGTACACCGGAATGGTCTGGGCCTACATCCTCTCGGCGGCGACCCGGGGGCTGCTCGTGGGCGGGCTGATCGCGGTCATCGGCTGGGGGATCATCTCCGGGCTCTATCGCCCGGTGCCCGTGGCTGAGCCCGTCTATCTGCTCGCCTTTATGGTCGTGATCACGCTGCTGTTCGCGAGCTTCGGCGTCATCGGCGGGCTCGTCGCCCACGACTTCGACGACCTCACCGTGATGAACCAGTTCATCCTCCGGCCGCTGGTGTTCTTCGGCGCGGTCTTCTACTCGCTTGAGGACCTCACGCCGCTGTTGCGCGACGTCTCGCTGCTCAACCCGATGGTCTACATGGTCAACGGCGTTCGGTTCGGCTTCCTGGGCACCGCCGAGGTCGACCCGCGGTTCTCGCTGGTCGTCCTGTCGGGGCTGACCGCCGCCGTCGCGCTCGTGGACGTCGCGCTGTTCCGGCGCGGCTACGGGCTCACGGACTAGCGGGGTGTCTCCGGACTCACGGACTAGCGGGCTATCTCCGGACTCACGGACGAACGGGCGGCATTCGAGCTCACGGACTAATGGACTGCCTCCGGACGCACGCGTCCGGAGAGTCGCGGCCGTGGTCCGAGGTAGCCACAAACCCCGCCACTATCTGCGGGCTATTACGCGTCGAGACCGTAGCCGCGGACATGTCCGACGGGATCCATCTCAACCTCTTCACGATGAACTCGGTGGAGCACGTCTCCCCGGGGTCGTGGACCTATCCGGGCGACCAGTCACACCGCTACACGGACCGGGAGTACTGGACCGAGGTCGCGCGGACCGCCGAGCGCGGCGGCTTCGACGCGGTCTTCTTCGCCGACGTCCGGGGCGTCTACGACGTCTACGGCGACGACCGCGAGACCGCCGTCCACAAGGCGGTCCAGACGCCGGCCAACGATCCCCAGCTCGTCGTGCCCGCGATGGCCGAGGTCACCGACGAGCTAGGCTTCGCGATCACCCGGTCGACGACCTACACCCATCCCTACCAGCTCGCCCGGGAGTTCAGCACGCTCGACCACCTCACCGACGGTCGCGTCGCGCTGAACGTCGTGACCTCCTATCTGGAGTCGGCCGCCGAGAACCTCGGGCTCGAGGAGCGGATGGACAAACAGACGCGGTACGACCGCGCCGACGAGTTCCTCGACGTCTGTTACGCCCTGTGGGAGGACTCCTGGGAGGACGACGCCGTCGAGATCGACCGCGAAGCGGGCCGGTACACCGACCCGGGGAAGGTCCACGCGATCGACCACGAGGGCGAGCACTTCTCGGTGCCCGGCCCGCACGGCTGCGAGCCCTCGCCGCAGCGCACGCCGGTCATCTACCAAGCCGGCTCCTCCGACCGCGGCCGGGAATTCGCGGCCGCGAACGCGGAGGCCGTCTTCGCAAGCCAGCCCACCGAGGAGGGGATTCGGGAGTACATGGCCGACGTAAAGGAGCGCGCCGCCGACCACGGACGGGACCCCGAGAGCCTGCGCTTCTTCATCGGCGTCGTCCCGATCGTCGGCGAGACCGAAGCCATCGCCGAGGCCAAACACGAGGCGTACCGCGACCACGTCGACGTCGAGGCGACGCTCGCGCTGCTGTCGGGCTTCCTCGACATGGATCTCTCGGAACTCGACCCCGACGGGAAGGTCGAACACATCGAGACGGACGCGATCCAGGGGACGATGAACGCGTTCACGAAGGCCCAGCCCGACCGCGACTGGACGGTCCGGGAGGTCGCGCAGTTCTGCGGGCTCGGAACCACGTCCCCGACGATCGTCGGCACGCCCGACGAGATCGCCGACGAGCTGGCCTACTGGCACGAGGAGGTCGGCGTCCACGGCTTCAACGTCAAGGAGGTCGTCCGGCCCGACTCGCTGCAGGACTTCGTCGACCTGGTCGTCCCGGAGCTCCGGGAGCGCGGCCTCCTCCCGGACGCCGACGGGAACGAGGGCGGTCACGGAACCCTCCGCGAGCGGCTTCGCGGCGCCGGGAATCCACATCTCCGATCCGACCATCCCGCGAAGCAGCGATCGGCGTCCCCGCGCCAGTCCGACTGACCGACGGGACAGGGAATTGCTGCCGGCCCCGGCACGCTTAAGTTCCCGTAGCCATTGCATTCACGTGACGCTTCGCTTGGAGGGCCGAAGCGTCAGCGGGGACCTATTTAGGGCGGCACGCCCGCGCCGTTTCGGCGCGGGCGCTCCCCTTTCGTTTTCACGACCGACGAGCCACGGCGTCGTCGGCGGCGCTGGCTGCAGAACGAGAAGCGGCGCCGCCGGATACGGCCACCGGCCTAGCTGGACTCGTCGGCGCGGTGTTCGTCGATCGCCTCGTCGATCGTCAGCTCGCCGGCCGCGACCCGGCGCGCGAGGGCCTCGTCGATGGTGCGGTCGCCGGCCGACCGTCGCCGGGACTCGTCCTTGATCCGCTGGAGCTCGCCGGCCGTGGGTTCGATCTCCCGTTGCGCGGTCGGCTCCCCCTCGATCCGGGCGACGTTGACCGCGGCGAGCACGTCGCCCATCCCGCGCGCGCCGGTGCCGAGGTACGGCGTGGTGCCCGTTTCGTCGACGAGCTCGACGGCGAGGTCGTCGGGCAGGTCGTTGATGATCCGGGCGCCCTTCAGCCGGTCGCCGTCGCCGACGCGCACGAGGGGGTCGGGTTCGCCCGCGGTCTCGGAGACGACCGTCTCCACCGCCTCGGACAGCGGCACCTGGAAGACGGCCACGACCGTCCCGCCGACGAGGACGGCGATCCCCGGCGACGGACCCGGGTCGACGCCGACCACGGTCCGACCGCCCCCGCCGCGGAGCGCGGCCAGCGCCTCGTCGACGGCGGCGCGGGGATCCTCCGGGTCGGCGCTGACGAACGCGACGTCGTCGCGACCGCCGAGGTCGACCCGGTCCTCGGGGGTGGCGATCACGACCGACGCGCGGTCGGGAAGCCGGTCGTCGACCGCCGGTCCCGGTTCGACCGTGGTGAAGGTGACGCCGCGGTCGCGCAGCTCCGCGAGGACGGTCTGGTACAGCCGGAAGTCGTCGGTCGCGACGACGATCACGATGCGGGGGTACTCGCGGCGCCCGCCTAAGACTGTCGCCGGCGGCGCCGAGCAGCGACGGATGGGTGAGCGGCGACCGATAGACGAAAGGCGGTCGGTCCCCGATCGACGCCCATGAGCGAGGAGCGCGAGGACGTCGTTCGCCCGAGCGACATCGGCGGCGAGGGACCGCCCGTCGAGGAGAAGCCATACAAGATCGTCTTCGAGGCGAACAAGTGCTTCGGCGCGGGCCGGTGCGCGGAGGCGGCCGACAACTGGGAGATGGACATCGGAACCGGGCTCGCCAAACCCCGGTCCTACTACATCGACGAGGACGAGCTCGCGGAGAACGTCGAGGCGGCGCGGCTCTGCCCGGCCAAGAAGGGCGACGGCATCATCCACGTCGTCGACCGCCGGACCGACGAGGAAATCGCGCCGGACCCGCACGGCGACGGGACGCTCTCCGTCGACTGGTGACCCGTGCTCGAGCGATGATGCTCGAGCGATGGGACACCGGATCGACGCTCAATCCGCGGTCGAGTCGACCGTCGCCGCGTGGCCCGAGTCGGCCGAGCTCGTCGCCGGGTCGCGCTCCTCGACGGGCGCGGTCACCATCTCGTCGACGTCGAGGACGAACGCGGCGGGCGAATCGTCGGGCTCGATCGACTCGGCCGAGTCGACCGAGTCGACCGTTCCCGAGAGAACCAGCCCGGCGTTCGGCGTCGGGCCGACGGAGACCTCGTCCCCGGGTGACATCGGCGGCATCCCGGTTCGGGTCGTGACAGTCGCCCGGCATCGGTCGGGATCGTTGACCGCCCGGAAGTCGATGGATTCCACCACGGCCTCGGTCGTGATCCCCTCGCGTTCGACCGGGACGACGGCGACCTCCTCGAGCCCCCGCGTGTCGAGGGTTCGATAGGCGTCGACGGTGGGTTTGTATCCCCCTCGCGGTCCGGGGATCCCCTCGAGGAGCTGGAGCGCCGTCAGCTGCTGCATCTCCGTGCGGATCGTGTACGGGTTCCGGTCGACCCGCTCGGCGATCTCGTCCGTGCGTACCGCGTCCTCGCGCGTGGCGATCAGGTCGACGACCGCGGCGAGGATCTCGGTCTGGTCCGGCGTGAGCGTGTTCGAGGACATTGAAAGTCGTTCACTCGAAGGTTTCGTTCCGGAACAATAACGTCTATCCTGATATACCTATAAGACATTAGTCTATCAGCGGGAATACCATTTACATACCAACATAAATGGCGGATAAACTGATCAAGCGATTTAACTTCGGATATCCGAACGAGGAACGGGTCGAACGCCCGAATCGAGGGACGTCGGAGGCGCCGATCGCGGGACGCAAGGCCACCGAAAGTGGTTTGTGCCCGCCCGGGAAAGCCGCAGGACGCGCGGGGGTGGCTGAGCCTGGCCAAAAGCGGCGGACTTAAGATCCGCTCCCGTAGGGGTTCGAGGGTTCAAATCCCTTCTCCCGCATACGTGCCGCGAGCAGGACGCGAGCGGCACGTCTCGGCTTGGGATTTAAACCAGGGAAGTCGCAGCGCCGAGCGGAGCGAGGCGATCGTCTTCCCGGGGTTCAAATCCCGTCTCCCGCATCCACGGCGCGAACCGGTCGTGAGCGCCGTGGTTAGCTGAAGGATTTGAACGAGGCCGGGCGCGCGCAGCGAAGCGAGCACGTCCGGACGTTGTTCAAATCCCGTCTCCCGCATCCACGGCGCGAGCAGCGTCGCGATCGGAACAACGCGACCGCCGAACGGGCTCGATCGGCGACCGCCGAAAACCGGCTTCGGTTTATAAACACCCAAACAGCTATTTATAAGTGGTTCGGGTGACCGTTGCGCCGACCGGTCACTCGGTCCGGTCGGAGTCCGCACCTGCCCCGCCATCCGCGTCACGAGCGGCGGCCTCCGCGCGGCGCATCACCTCGCGGATCGGGAGACCGGTCGCGGCGGCGACGGCGGCCGCGTCGTCGTACTCGGCGCTGACGTCGTAGACGTCGCCGTCGGCGGTGGCGCCGAGCTTGACGGTCACCTCGTGGGTCGATCCGCCAATCTCGATCGCAACCGATCGGAACGACCGGTCGGCGATCCACCGGTGGGTCGCGGCGGTCTCGCGGACCCCAAGGGTGCCTGTCTCGCGAGCGAGCCGTTCGGCGACCGCGTCGGCGTCGGCGGGCTTGCAGATGACCGTGACGAGGTGGCCGGGGCGGGACTTCTTCATCGTCGTGGGGACGATGGTGACGTCCCGCGCTCCCGCGTCCGCGAGCGTCTCCTGGAGCCCGCCGAGGACCTCCGGCGGCGCGTCGTCGAGGGTCGTCTCGAGGACCGTGACCTCGTCGCGGGTCAACTGGGAGTCGTGGCCGGACGCGGAGTCCGCGTCGTCTCCGTCGTGGTGCGCGTGGGAACCGTGCTCGGCGTGGGAACCGTGCTCGGAGTGGGAACCGTGCTCGGCGTGGGAACCGAGCTTGGCGTGCGCAGTGGCGTGCATCTCGTGGCTCCCGTGACCGTCGCCATCCTCGACCACCGTCCCCCCGATCGCTCGAAGGACGTTCGGATGGTCCGGGAACGAGGCGGTTCCGGCGCCGTAGCCCGCGGCCTCGACCGACAGGGCCGGCAGGGAGTCGACGGGCTCGGCGACCGCGCCGAGGATCGCGGCGCCGGTGGGCGTCACCAGCTCCGCCTCGACGGGGCCGCCGGCAAGCGCGAGGCCGGCCCGCTCGGCGATCTCCACGACCGCCGGGGCCGGGACCGGGTAGACGCCGTGGCTCATCCGAACCTCGCCGCCGCCGGCCGCGATCGGACCGGTGAGAACACGATCGATCCCGAGATCGGCCAACAGGAGACACGCGCCGACCACGTCCGCGACCGCGTCGTCCGCGCCGACCTCGTGGAAGTGCGTCTCCGCGAGGTCGGTCCCGTGGACGGCCGCCTCGGCCTCGCCGAGCAGCTCGAAGGCCGCGAGCGCGTTCGTCTCGACGTCGGCGGGGAGACCCATCGACTCGACGAGGTCGACGACCTCCGGGTACGTTCGATGGACGCCGGCACCCTCGGCG
This sequence comes from Halopenitus persicus, assembly GCF_900107205.1. Taxonomy (GTDB): domain Archaea; phylum Halobacteriota; class Halobacteria; order Halobacteriales; family Haloferacaceae; genus Halopenitus; species Halopenitus persicus. The sequence continues at coordinate 220,706 of NZ_FNPC01000006.1, forward strand.
TTGTCAGCATCGTGATCGTGGGTGTGCTCGGCGTGTGACTGGTCGCGTGAGTCGCCGTGAGCGTAACCGTGGTGGTCGTGTGCCTGATCGTGGTCGTGAGCGTGTGCCTGATCGTGGTCGTGAGCGTGCGACTGATCGGCGGTCGGCTCCTCGTGGTCGCCGTCGGCGTCGGCGTCCCCCTCCTCGTCCGCCAGCAGCACGTCGACGGTCGTCGCCCGGATCCCGTTCCTCGTCGTCTCGCCGACCGCGAACCGCACGGGAAGCGCCGCCTCGACCGGATCGAGGACGGCCGGGTCGGCGCCGGCCGCGATCAGGGCGGCACAGATCATATCGCCGGCCGCGCCGGTTCGGCCGTCGAACGCGAGCGTGTCCATACCGACTCGACGGCCGCGCCGCTAAAGAGCCTCGCGCTCGTCGGCGCGATGGCGTTCCAGCGGCCGGCGCGTCCCGTGGCCGGCGCGAGGACGGCGATGCCGGCGCCGGCGAAGTCGGCGACGCCGAATCGAGAACCAAAAAAGGCACGGAGGCGACGGGGTTTTGTACCCCCTCCACATACCGTGGGATATGATGACACACGATCGGGATCGTGTGACCGTCGGATCGCCGGAGGAGACGCCGCGATCGGCGGGAGCAACAGGCTTAACCCCGAACCACGAGGAATCACGGATACCCCCCGCGAGTCAATCATGAACGAAGTTCAACTCGAAGTGGCGAAGGCGTACCCGAACGACTCGGGTCGCGGCATCGCCAGGCTCGACCCCGACACGCTGTTGCACCTGAAGCTCTCTCCCGGCGACATCATCGAGATCGACGGCGGCGAGACGACCGCCGCGAAGGTGTGGCGCGCGGACCGCCAGGACTGGAACACCGACACCGTCCGGATCGACGGGTTCACCCGGCAGAACGCCGACGTCGGCATCGGCGAGCGCGTCACCATCCGGAAGGCCGAGGCGGAGAAGGCCGACAAGCTGGTGCTGGCGCCGCCCGAGGAGGCGTCGGTGCAGTTCGGCTCCGACGCGGCCGGGATGGTCAAACGCCAGATCCTCAAGCGGCCGGTCGTCGAGCGCGACATCGTCCCCGTGATGAGCTCGACGAACCACCCGTTCATGCGCTCGCCCGGACAGGCGATCCCGCTCATCGCGGTCGAGACCGAGCCCGAGGGCGTCTGCCTGATCACCGAGGACACGGAGGTCGAGCTGCGCGAGGAGCCGATCTCCGGGTTCGAGAAGGCCGGCGGCGGCATCACCTACGAGGACATCGGCGGCCTGCAAAACGAGATCCAGCGCGTCCGGGAGATGGTCGAGCTCCCGATGAAACACCCGCAGATCTTCAAGAAGCTCGGGATCGAGCCGCCCCAGGGCGTCCTGCTGCACGGCCCGCCCGGGACCGGCAAGACGCTGCTGGCGAAGGCCGTCGCCAACGAGACGTCGGCGAGCTTCTTCTCCATCGCCGGCCCGGAGATCATCTCGAAGTACTACGGCGAATCGGAACAGCAGCTCCGGGAGATCTTCGAGGACGCCAAGGAGGAGTCGCCCTCGATCGTCTTCATCGACGAGCTGGACTCGATCGCGCCCAAACGCGAGGACGTCACCGGCGAGGTCGAGCGCCGGGTCGTCGCGCAGCTGCTCACGATGATGGACGGGCTGGAGACGCGCGGCCAGGTGATCGTCATCGCCGCGACCAACCGCGTCGACTCGGTCGACCCCGCGCTCCGCCGTCCCGGCCGCTTCGACCGCGAGATCGAGATCGGCGTGCCGGACGAGGTCGGCCGCAAGGAGATCCTCCAGATCCACACCCGCGGGATGCCGCTGTCCGACGACGTCGACCTGGCCGGGTTGGCCGACGACACCCACGGCTTCGTCGGCGCCGACATCGAGAGCCTCACGAAGGAGGCCGCGATGAAGGCGCTGCGGCGGTACCTCCCCGAGATCGACCTCGACGAGGAGGAGGTTCCGCCGAGCCTCATCGATCGGATGATCGTCAAGCGCGACGACTTCTCCGGCGCGCTCAACGAGGTCGAACCCTCGGCGATGCGGGAGGTGCTCGTCGAGCTGCCGAAGATCTCCTGGGACCACGTCGGCGGGCTCGAGGACGCCAAACAGCAGATCGAGGAGGCCGTCGAGTGGCCGCTCTCCTCGCCCGAGAAGTTCGACCGGATGGGCGTGGAGGCGCCCAAGGGCGTCCTGCTGTACGGCCCGCCCGGCACCGGCAAGACGCTGATGGCGAAGGCCGTCGCCAACGAGACGAACGCCAACTTCATCTCGGTGCGGGGCCCGCAGCTGCTCTCGAAGTGGGTCGGCGAGTCCGAGAAGGCGATCCGGCAGACCTTCCGGAAGGCCCGCCAGGTCTCGCCGACGATCGTCTTCTTCGACGAGCTCGACTCGCTTGCGCCCTCGCGGGGCCAGGAGATGGGCAACAACGTCTCCGAGCGCGTCGTCAACCAGCTGCTCACCGAGCTCGACGGGCTCGAGGAGATGGAGAACGTGATGGTGATCGGCGCGACCAACCGGCCGGACATGATCGACACGGCCCTGCTGCGGTCGGGCCGCTTCGACCGGCTCGTGATGGTCGGCCAGCCCGACGAGGAGGGCCGCGAGCAGATCCTCCGGATCCACACGGCCGACACCCCGCTGGCCCCGGACGTCAGCCTCCGCGAGGTCGCCGAGATCACCGACGGCTACGTCGGCTCCGACCTCGAGGGGATCGCCCGCGAGGCGGCGATCGAGGCGCTGCGCGACGACGACGAGGCCACCGAGGTCGAGATGAAACACTTCCGGCGCGCGATGGAGTCGGTCCGGCCGACGATCACCGACGACATCATGGCCTACTACGAGGACGTCGAACAGCAGTTCACCGGCGGCGGCCAACAGGCGATCGGCGACCGCGGCGGCAGCGGCCGCATCGGCTTCCAGTAACCACGGGCGGACGACCACGGACCCGAGGCGGTCCCGGAGGCCGGCCACGGAGTCGGGCCGGTCCCGGAGGCCGCCCACGGAACCGAGTGCACGCTCCCGAACCGCGTTCGGGGGCGTTCCCGGACGCGTGGGAGCGTCGAACCGCCTAAGTACGCGCGTACCTGATTCTCGGCCATGAGTTACCGGCCGTCCTGGCTCACGTTCGGACGCTACGCCGCCGTGACCACGGCGATGACGACCGTGCTGGTCGCGCTCGGCGTCTACACCTCCGGCACGGGGTCCGGGCTCGCCTGTCAGGCCCAGTGGCCGCTGTGTTCCGACCAGCTGATCCCGACGCTGACGATCAATCCGGACTTCATCGAGTGGTTCCACCGCGTGTGGGCGATGGTCACCGGCTTCCTGATCATCGGCCTGGCGGGGTGGACGTGGGTCGGAAACCGCTCGCGCCGGACGCGGATCGCGGCCACGCTCGCGGTGGTGATCCTCCCCGTCCAGATCGTCGTCGGCGCGATCACGGTGACGGTCGGCGGGCTGGTGCCGGGCGGATACACCGTCTCCACGCACGCCGCCCACCTGATCGTCGCGCTGCTGATCGTGACCCTGCTCGGGGTGGTCCTGCTCGGACGGCCGGACGAGGGGGGCGACGGGGGCGGCGACGGGACGGCCGCAACCGGCCCGCGCACCCTCCGGATCGCGGCCGGCGCCGGCCTCGGCGGCGTCCTCCTCGGCGCGCTCTTCTCGCGAGCGGTGCCGCTCGTGACCTACTCGCCGGGCGCACAGGCCGCGTTCTACCTGTGCTCGGTCGTGGGCTATCTCGGGCTGCTCGCGCTGGTCCTCCAGACGCCCGCCGCGGCGATTCCCGACCGAACCGCCCGGCGCGTGCGGACGCTCGCCGCCGTCGGGCTCGCCGCGCTGTTCGTGACCCTCCTGTTGGGGCGCGATCTCGTGATCTATCCCGGATTCTGGGAGGGCGTCAACCGGGTCCTGTTGGCGGTCGTCGTGGTCGCCACGGCCGCCGCGGGAGGGACGCTCGTCGGATCCGACCGACCGCCCGAATCGGGGTCCGGATCGGTCGGCGGCGCCGCCTCGCGGGGCGAGTGACCGCCGAATGACCGGGACCGACGAAACGACGTTCGCGGTCGTCGGCGGCGGGATCGTCGGCGCGAGCGTCGCCTACCACCTGAGCGAGCGAACCGACGAGCCGGTCACCGTCTACGAGCGCGGCGATCCGGGCGGGGAGACGACGCGGAAGTCGACCGCGATGATCGGCGTCTCGGGGCCCGAACCCCTCCACGAGCTGCGGACGTACGGCATCCGGCTGTACAACGACCTCCTCGCCGACCCGACCGCGGCGCCGCGGTATCAGAGCGCGGGGCGGCTCAGGGTAACCACCGATCCGGACGTCGCCGCGGGCTTCGCGCAGCTGGCGGACGCGGCGGCAGGGCGGGCGGACCGCGACGCGCCGGAGTCGACGCCGATCGAGGGGATCGACGCGGCGACGCTCGAGCACGGCACCGCGGCGTTCGTTCCGGGCGAGGAGATCCGGGGGCGGCTGCTCGTGCCGCCGGTGAACGCCGAGGAACTCGAGGGGGCGCTGTACCGCCCCGAATACGGACATATCAGCGGCGACCGCGACAGGCTGGGTGCCGGAGAGCTGGCCCGCGAGCTGCTCGAGCGGGCGAAACGAAACGGCGTCACGGTCGAGTCTCGGACCGAGGTGACGGAGATCCGCACCGCAGCGGGACGCGTGGTCGGAATCGAGACGCGACCGACGGGGCGTGCGGATCCGGACGCGAACCCGGATCCGGGCGTGAACGCGGATTCGGATCCGGGCGCGAACTCGAGCGCGGAACCGAACGCGACCGTGGTCGAGGCGCGGAACGTGATCTGTGCGGCCGGGCCGTGGAATCCCGAACTCGCCGCGACCGCGGGGGTCGAGGTCCCGGTCGAGCACGTCCGCTCGCCGGTGTTCGCGCTGGATCTCGACCGACCGCTGCCGTACACGCTCCCGATGATCAAGTCCCACGAGTCGTCGGTCGGCATCCACCCGAAACGGCGGGACCGGATCCTGGTGACGTACACGCCGCGGCGTGACGGGGACGGCGAGCCTGCTGAAAAGCGCCGGGATCCCTCCGCGGTCCCGAACACGCCCCGGGAGTCCGAGCGTCGAACCGCGCTCCGGTGGGCGGAGCGGTTGGTGCCGCGGCTCGCGGACGCGACGCTGGCGGACGAGTGGGTCGGCGTCGGAACGAAAACGCCCGACGGTGCCCCGATCGTCGGTCGAACGGCGGTCGAGGGACTCTCGCTTGCGGTCACCGGTGCGGGGATCCAGCTCGCGCCCGCGGTCGGCGACGTCCTGGCCCGGCGGCTCGTCGACGGCGAGACGACGCCGCACAACGACGCGCTCGCACCCTCGCGGTTCGCTGACGGTCCGGACCGATAACGCGGGCCGTCGTCACGCGATTCCGACGAGTTACGCGAAATCGCCGAGCCCGAGCTGGTCGTCGTCGCCGTCGTCGTCAGTCGAAGCGTCGTCAGTCGAAGCGTCGTCAGAGGAGTCTCCAGCGGCGAGTTCTGAGTCGGCCGATCCCGCGGAATCGGAGTCGCCGTCCGACTTGGCGACGTTCCCCAACTCGGCGGCGTCCTCATCGTTTCCGTCGGCCTCGGCATCCCCGTCGTCCGCCGCGTCCCGGTCCGGACCCCCGGCGAAGGCGCCGGCGGCGTGCTCCTCGAGCAGCTGCTCGCGGCGGTCCTGCGCGTCCTCGACGATCCCGGCGACCTTGTTCGTCGACTCGCCGGAGCCGGTGACGAAGGCCACCTCCGAGGCGTCGAGGTCGTAGGCGGCGGCCATCCCGACGGTCAGCTCGCGGGGCGAGCAGTGGTGGGTCATCGCGGCGAGAAACGGGAGGATCTCCCGCCGGGCGGTCGCCATGCTGCAGCCCTCTGCGGCGGCGATCCGCTGGACGACCGCGTCCGCCGTCGCGTCCGAGGCGGGCCAGAACTGCGGGCGCCCCCAGCGCGTCCAGCCGCCGGCGGTGCCGTCGCGGGCGGCGGCGGTCCCGGCGGCCGCGTTGTCGGTGACGTACCGCCAGTAGGAGTAGTCCTGCGTGGCGCGAACGCGACCCAGCCAGACGTCGGCGTTTGCGAGGAAGTCGTACGCGCGCGTGGCCTCGTCCGCGTCGTAGACCTTCAGGAGGTTGCCCTCGATCCATTTCGTGAGGTCGTCGGGCGTCTCGTCGACCGCGTAGGCCGACTCGAGCGCGTCCCTGGCGCCCTCCTCCTTTAAGACGGCGTCGAGGAACGGAAAGATCCCCAACGACCGGTCGCGGTCGCCGGTGACCACGTCCGCGAGCTCGATCCGGTCGCGACCCTCGGCGATCGCCTGGAGGTCGTTGACCGCGCCGCGGAGGTCGCCGGCGTTGCGCTCGGCGATCCGTTCGAGGGCATCGGATTCGAAGGCGACGTCCTCCCGCCGGCAGATGTCGCGCAGGACGGGCACGATCGACCGCGCGGAGACGTCACGGAACTCGATCTCCTGACAGGCGTTCCGGAGCCCGCGGGACATCTCGTAGTAGTCGTTCGCGATCAGGACGATCGGCTGGCCCGACTCCTTCACGAGGTCGGTGATCGCGGAGGCGCCGCCGCGGTCGTAGTTGCCGTGGATGTTGTCGGCCTCGTCGACGATCACGAGCTGGCGACTGGCGGTGTCGCCGCCGGCCGCCCCGCCACCGGCCGCGCTGCCGCCCAGGGTGGCGTTCCTGGCCGCCCGGCCCGCGAAGCGCTCGATCACGTCGCCGGTCCGCTTGTCGGAGGCGTTGAGCTCGACGGTCTCCCAGCCGCGGTCGGCCGCCAGCGCGTGGGCCGCGCTCGTCTTGCCGATCCCGGGGCTGCCGTGGACGATCACCGCTTCACGGTGGTCGTCCCACGTGTCGGCCCACTCGGCCAGCTTCGAGACCGCCTTGTCGTTGCCGCGCACCTCCGAGAGGCTCGTCGGGCGGTACGTCTCCGTCCAGTCGCTCATTGTCGAGTGAAGGCGGGAAGCGGGGTTAGTGGTTTCGGAGCGTCGCGCCAGGCGTGGCGTCTCAGCGAGGACGATCAACGCCGGCGTCGAGTCGTCCGGTCAGCGGCCGGCCTCGTCGAGCGCCGCGTCACGTGCGTCGCCACGAGGCTTTGACGCCGCCGATGGGTTCGCGAACGGACGCGTCACCGGTAGGTCACGACGTCGAGGCCGGAAACGGTCTCGAAGTGGCCGTCCCCGGCAAGAACGGGGTCATCCCGCTCCAACGCAGTGGCGGCGATCGCCGCGTCGCCCTTCCCGATCCCGGGTCCGTCATCGCCGTCGGCACGGGCCAGCCGCTCACCGAGCAGTCGCCCAACACGACGGGAGATGCTGGGCGTCATCTCCACCAGCGGATAGGAGTCAAGGACGGCTTCGACCTGCCGACGCTCCTCGTGGGTGTTCGCCACCTTTCCCACGCCGATGTACAGCTCCAGAACGGCCATCGAGGGAATCACCAGCGGGACGCCTTCGGCTTCGAGCTCTCGTTCCTTCGCGAGAGCCGCGTCGACGCCGTCGATGAGGTCCAAGATGAAGCTCGTGTCGACGATCATTCAAAACGCTCCGCGACCTCACCGACCTCGTCACGGTCCCGCCGGTCGGCGGTTTCGATGGCGTCCCGCATTGCCGACACCTGCTCCTCGTCGAAGACGTCGCGGAGATCGCTGAGTGACCGCCCCCCGATGAGTCGTTCCACGGCGTCGCTGAACGACTCGTCGTCGCGTTTGTTCGCCTTGATTCGCTCGTAGACGGGGTCGTCCAGTCGAACTTGCGGTGACATTCTTGTTGACACCGTTGACACCCTATGGGAATTAAGATTGTGGTACGATGGATCACACACTCATCTCCATCTATGCTCCGCCCACACAGTTCCGAACGCCGCCGGTTCTCCGCGAACCCTTCGCTCCGATCGATCGGTGGCTGCGAGATTTATAAGTGATTTCGAGGAGACCGCCCGAGGTTTATAAACTATCCCAGGCCTCCCGACGGACCTACTCCTGCGCGTCGACGACCGCGACGCCGGCGAGGTTGACGATGTCCTTGACCTCGTCGCCGCGCTGGAGGACGTGGACGGGCTCGTCCATCCCGACGAGCATCGGCCCGATCGCCTCGGCGCCGCCGAGGCGCTGGAGCAGCTTGTAGCCGATGTTGCCGGACTCGAGGTTCGGGAAGATGAGCACGTTCGCGGGCTCGTCGAGCTCGGAGAACTCGTAGGTGTCCTCGAGGATCTCCTCGACCACGGCGGTGTCGGCCTGCATCTCGCCGTCGATCGGGAAGTCGACCTCGGGGTCGTCGTGAAGCATCTCGACGGCCTGCCGGGGCTTGCGGGTGCCCTCGTTCTCGACGCTGCCGAAGTTGGAGTACGACAGCATCGCGGCGCGCGGCTCGACGTTGAACCGGCGGGCCAGCTCGGCGGTGTGTTTGGTCACCTCCGCGAGCACCTCCTCGTCGGGGTCCTGGTTGACCGTGGTGTCCGCACAGAACACGACCCGGTTTTTAAACGTGAGCAGGTAGACGCCGGCGACGTGTTCGGTGTCCTCGGCCGAGCCGATCACCTGCAGGGGCGGGCGCAGCGCCGAGGGGTAATGGTGGGTGAGCCCGGTGAGGAGGGCGTCCGCGTCGCCGCGCTCGACCATCACGCTGCCGAGGTAGTTGGTGTCACGGTGAACCAGCTCGCCGGCTTCGGTCCGGGTGACGCCCTTGCGTTTGCGGATCTCGTGGAGCCGATCGGCGTACGGCTCGAGGCTGCGCTCGCTGGGGTCGACGATCTCCGGTTCGAAGGAGAGGCCGAGCCGCTGGGCGGTCCGCCGGATCTCGTCGGCGTCGCCCAGCAGGACCGGCTCGGCGATCCCCTGCTCGGTCAGCTGGTAGGCCGCGCGGATCATCTTCTCGTCGGTGCCCTCCGCGAGCGCGACGCGCTTGGGGTCGCTTTTCGCCTTGTTCAACACGACGCGCATCATCTCCCGGGACTTGCCGAGCCGGGCCTCGAGGCGCTCGCGGTACTCGTCGATGTCGACCGCGGTCCGGGCGGCGCCGGAGTCCATCGCGGCCTGCGCGACCGCGGGGGCGACCTCGAAGAGGACGCGCGGGTCGAGCGGCTTCGGAATGAGGTACTCGGGGCCGAACTGGAGCGGGTCGTCGCCGTAGGCCTTCACGACCGCGTCGGGAACGTCCTGGCGCGCGAGCTCGGCCAGCGCCTCCGCCGCCGCGCGCTTCATCTCCTCGTTGATCTCGGTCGCGCGGACGTCGAGGGCGCCCCGGAAGAGGAACGGGAAGCCGAGGACGTTGTTCACCTGGTTCGGGTAATCCGACCGGCCGGTCGCCATGATCACCGTGTCGTCGCGAGCGGCCTTCGCGTCGTCGTAGGTGATCTCCGGGTCCGGGTTGGCCATCGCGAAGAGGATCGGGTCCGCCGCCATCGACCGGACCATCTCCTGGGAGACGATCCCGCCGACCGAGAGGCCGGCGAAGACGTCCGCGCCCGCCATGGCGTCCGCCAGATCGCCCTCGGGGACGTCGCGGGCGAACTGGCGCTTGTACTCGTTGAGCTCGCCGTTCTCCGCCCGTTTCTCGGTGATGATCCCCGAGGAGTCGCACATCGTGATGTTCTCCTTGCGGGCGCCGAGCGAGACGTAGAAGCGGGCGGTCGCGATCGCGGAGGCGCCGGCCCCGGAGAAGACGATCTCGACGTCCGCGATGTCCTTGCCGGTGACCTCGAGGGCGTTGAGCAGCGCGGCCCCGGAGATGATCGCGGTGCCGTGCTGGTCGTCGTGGAAGACCGGGATGTCCATCCGCTCGCGGAGCCGGCGCTCGATCTCGAAGCACTCGGGCGCCTTGATGTCCTCGAGGTTGATCCCGCCGAAGGTCGGCTCCATCGCGGCGACGCTCTCGACGAACGCGTCCGGGTCGGTGATGTCCAGCTCGACGTCGAAGACGTCGATGTCGGCGAACCGCTTGAAGAGGACGCCCTTCCCCTCCATCACGGGCTTGGAGGCGCCCGCGCCGATGTCGCCGAGCCCGAGCACCGCCGAGCCGTTCGAGACGACCCCGACGAGGTTCCCCTTCGCGGTGTACTCGAAGATCCGGTCCGGCTCCTCCTCGATGTCCAGACACGGGGCCGCCACGCCCGGCGAGTACGCGAGGCTCAGGTCCCGCTGGGTGTTCGTCGGCTTCGTCGTCGCGATCTCGATCTTCCCGGGGGGCTCGCTCCGGTGGTACTCCCGCGCGTCGTCGTCCATTCCCATACCCACCGCTTCCGGCGAGCGACCAAAAAGGTAACCGATACCGTCGATATTGAATGACGACGATCGTCGAAGTCAGTCGGCGGCCGAACCGTCATCGACCCAGTCGACCAGCACCGCCTCGAACGGGGCGGAATACTGCATCAGCATCGTCCCGAGGACGCTCATACAGAGCACGTACGCGACGGTGAACGCGTAGATCTCGTCCGCGACGGGGGCGGCGAGGCGGGTCCCCTCGGCGATCGCGACCGAGGCGATGATCAGCGAGAACTCCCCGCGGGTGACCATCCCCAGCCCGACGCGAGTCGACCGACGCACGCCGAGGTCGTAGACGCGCCCGCCGAGGTAGCCGGAGACGAACTTCGTCGGGGCGGTGACCAGCACCGCGACCGCGACGAGGCCGGCAACGCCGGCGAACAGCGAGGGGTCGGTCACGAGGCCGATCCAGAGGAAGAAGACGGCCGCGAAGGCGTCCCGGATCGGCTCGAGACGATGTTCGAGTCGGTCGACGTGGCTCGTCGCCGAGAAGGTCATCCCGACGAAGAAGGCCGCCACCGCCTCGCTGACGCCCACCGCGAGCGCCGCGCCGGCGACGAACACCGTGATACCGATCGCCCGCAGCAGGAAGAACTCGCTCGAGTCGGTCGCGAGCAGCCGCTCGAAGGGGGCGCTCCCGTAGACGACGAGCGCGAGCAGCAGGAGGATGAAGCCGATCGAGACGCCGATCGAGGTCGCCGCCGCGCGCAGGTCGCCGCCGCCGAGGACGACCGCGGAGACCACCGCGAGATAGACGGCGATGAACAGGTCCTCGTAGACGAGCGTGCCGAGGATCGGGCCGGCCTCGTCGTTGGCGATCCAGCCCCGGTCGATCAGCGACTTCGTGATGATCGCCGACGAGGAGATGTAGACGATCCCCGCGACCAGGAGGGCCGGCAGGAGGGCGCCGAAGAGGACGTAGCCGAGCACGAGGCCGACGCCGAAGTTGACGACGAGGTCGATCGTGCCGGCGCGGCCGATCCGGTCCTTGCTCTCGATCAGCCGGGCGAGGTTGAACTCCAGCCCGAGGAAGAACAGCAGGAAGACGATCCCCAGCTCCGCACCCAGGGAGACGAACGTCGTCTCCTGGACGTACCAGCCGCCGACGATCGGGAGCGAGAGGGTTCCGAGGACGTACGGGCTCAGCGCCATCCCGGCGAGGATATAAAAGGGGATCACCGACTGGCCGAGCCGGCTCGCGAGCGCCCCCACGAGCGCCGCCGCCGCGAAGAGCACGCCGACCTCGAACAGCAGCGACTCAGCCGCCATCCGGAGCCCCCGTCACGGCGGCGATCACCGCTCGTCGACCGGCCGGCCGAGGTGGTCGCCCAGCTCCTCGACGCTCTCGCGGTCGCCGACGACGATGAGGGTGTCGCCGACCGCGAGTTCGGTGTCCGGGCCGGGGCTGGCGATGACCTCCGACTCGCCCCGCTGGATCGTCACGACCGATGCGCCCGTCTCGGCGCGAAAGTCCATCTCCGCGAGCGTCTGCCCCACGACCGGGGAGCCCTCCGTGACCTCGAACCACTCCAGCATCGCGCCGCCGGGCAGCATCGCCTCCTGGACGTCGTGCTCGACGGGCTGGAAGTACGCCCCCTCCAGGATCGTCCCGACGGTGCGGGCCAGCTGGTCGGGGAGGTCGAAGAGCTTCTCGGAGTCGGCGTCCGGGCTCGGTCTTTTATAAACCTCCCGGCGGCCGCTGTTGTGCGTCAAGATTACGAGCGTCTCCCCGTCGCCGAGGTCGATCTCGTGTTTCTTCCCGACGCCGGGAAGTTCGGTCTCGGAAACCGTCATTGGGTGATCGTTGGACGAAGGACGTATAAAGGGACGCGGTCCGGCGCGGACGGAGGGCGATTCGACGGCGGTCGGATCGTCTAGGAGGAGATGTAGCCGAGCAACTGCGCCACCACGTCCTCGGTGCGTTCGTCGACGAGAGTTGCCATATGCAGCTCCACCGCGGCGGCACTGTTGAGAGTGGCGAGCGACCACGGGAGAACGTGGCTCCGGTCCCCGAGCGGATCGCCCTCGTAGTCGTCATCCCGGAGCGTGAGCGACTCCTCGTGGTAGGTCTTCGTCGAGATCAGGACCGTGATGAGCTGGGTCCCGTGGGTGGAAAACTGCGGGGTCCCGAGAACGAGCAGTGGACGTCCCTTGTCCGAGAGCGGATCGGTCCCCCAGACGATATCTCCCCGTTCCAAGTCCTCGAACGCGGTCACTCCACCGGCTCCATCTCGTCGGTTTTCAGCTCGTCGAGGCGCTCCTCGCCGTACTGCTCGTCCGCAGTCTCGTGGTGTCGGTGCAGCCGATAGGCGGCTTGGAGCCGGTCCTCGTCGTCCGTGATCGCCCAGTACGGGCGCTTGTGCCGGACGAGCCCTCGTTCCTTCAGTCGCGAAAGGATCGCGCTAACGGCGTCCGTCTCCAACTCGAGTCGGTCGGCGATCGTCGCTGCCTTCCACGCACGGTCGTCGTGCTCGTCGAGGAACAGCACGATCCGCTCGGTGTCATTTCGTTCCGCGAATTCGTCGGCGTCGGCGTCTTCGAATTCGTCAATATCGATGGCCCCGCTCGACATAGCGGAGTGTTGGTACCGTTGGAACATAGCTATTTGGGACGTTTGTTACGCGAAGCGGACCCCAACGCAGCCGACCGGTCACTCCGGAGCCGCGACCACGGTCAGCCCAGAACCGCGACCACGGTCCAGATCCCCGTCGCGGCGAACAGCGGGATCGTGAGGTTGTCGTCGACGGGTTGGCCGCGGATCAGCGCCGGAAGCCCGTCGGCGATCGTCGCGCCGACGGCGCCCACGACCGCCGCGAGGACGCCGACGCGGGTCCCGAACGCCGGCACCGTGATCGGGACCGCCACCGCCACGCAGACGAGGAAGGTGACGACCCAGACCGCGGGGCGTTTGGACTCGTCGGCCGCGTTGGTCCCGAGCGCGCCGCTCACCGGGTCGCCGAGCGCCAGCATCCACATCGTGGGGATGGCGATCGATGGGGGAAACCAGACCACGACGCCGGTCATGCTCAGCTGATACAGGGCGTAGCCGGCGACGTTGTCCCGCTCGTAGGGGCGCGTCAGCGTCCGAAAGACCGCGTGGTCGAGCCCGACCACGAGTCGCAGGAACTCGAGGATCGCGACGACCAGCAGGCCGGCACCCAGAAGGATCCGCGTCCCCGTCCAGTCGATCCACCCCAGCAGGTACGGCGCGACGTAAAAGGCCCCGCCCGCGTGGACGAGCCGGCGCTCGAGCTCGATCCGGTCGCGCCAGTTCGCCGAGTCCGATCCGGATCCGTCGGGGCGGGGGACCGGCATCCGCCTCAGGCGGCCTCGACGTCCGTTTCGACCGGGTCGTGGCGGTCCAGGAGGTCCTCGAAGCTCGCCGTGCCGTCGTCGCCGAGCAGGGCCGCCAGCTCGTCGGCCAGATCCGCGACCGGAACCCGGACCTGCCGCGCCGCGTCGCGCTCGCGGACGGTGACCGAATCGGGATCCTCGCCCTCGAGCCCGTCGCGGTCGACCGTGACGCAGAACGGCGTGCCGATCTCGTCCTGTCGCCGGTAGCGCCGGCCGATGGAGCCGGAGTCGTCGTGTGCCACCGAGAGCCCGTGTACGCGGAGGTCGTCGGCGAGCCGCTCGGCGAGGTCGACCAGGCGGTCGTCGTTGCTCACCAGCGGGAAGACGGCGACGTCGATCGGCGCGATCTCCGGGGCGAGATCGAGGTAGGTACGCTCCTCGCCGTCGATCTCGTCGACGGTGTACGCGTGCGCCAGGATCGTCTGGACGATCCGGCCGATCCCGAACGAGGGCTCGATGACGTGCGGGATCACGTGCTCGCCCGATTCCGTCTCCGTCTCGATCGAGAAGTTCGCGACGTCGGCATCGACCGAGACCGCGTCGCCGTCGTCCAGCTCGACGGTCACCGTCTCGGCGTCGAAGGCGTCCGGATCACGCTCGGCGAGGGATTCGAGGGCGTCGGCGACCGCGCCGGCCTGCCCGCCGAACTCGGGGCCGAGCACGGACATGTCGGGATCGACCGTCGCCCGCTCGACCGTCCTCGGCTCGTCGTACCGCTTGAACACCGTGAAGGAGTCGTCGGCGTGTTCGTCGTGTTTCGAGAGGTCGTAGTTGCCCCGGTCGGCGAAGCCGGCGATCTCGATCCAGTCGCCGTCGACCTCGCTTTCGGCGTCCCAGCAGTCGGCCGCGTAGTGGGCGCGCTCGCCCGAGAGATGCTGCCGGAAGCGGAACCGGTCCATGTCCACGCCGACCCGCTCGTACCACTCCTGCGCGACGCCGAGGTAGTAGCCGACCCACGCCGAGCCGATGACGCCCTCGTCGACCGCCTCGCCGACCGTCGTCTCGAGGTAGTCCCCGTCGTCGGCCTCCTGTTCGGCGGCGGGGTAGAGCCGCACCTCGACGTCGGCGACGCGATGGATCGGCGGGTCGTCGTCCTCGGGGTCGATGAACTGTTCGAGCTCGGCCTGGGTGAACTCCCGGAGCCGCAGGAGGCCGCCACGCGGCGAGATCTCGTTGCGATAGGCCGGGCCGATCTGGGTGACCCCGAACGGGAGCTGCCCGCGGGCGTACTCCTTGAGCCGCGGGAACTCCACGAAGATCCCCTGGGCGGTCTCGGGACGGAGGTAGCCGGGCTGTGCGTCGCCGGGGCCGATGTTCGTGGCGAACATCAGGTTGAAGTCCTCGACGTCCTGCCCGGCAAGCGGCGTGCCGCAGGCGGGACAGACGACGTCGTGGTCGCGGATGAGCATCTCGACCTCCGAGCCGGGCAGCGCCTCCGCGTCGGCGATCGACGTGGCGTCCTCGACGAGGTGGTCGGCGCGGTGGGAGACCCCGCACTCGCCGCACTCGACGAGCATGTCGTCGAACCCCTCGAGGTGCCCGGAGGCCTCGAAGACGGGCTCCGGCATCACGGTCGGGGCCTCGATCTCGTGGTTGCCCTCCTTGAGGGTGAACCGGTCGCGCCAGGCGTCCTCGAGGTTCCGCTTGAGCGCGGCGCCGCGCGGGCCGAAGGTGTAGAACCCGGCGGTGCCGCCGTAGGCGCCGTTGGAGCCGAAGAAGAACCCGCGGCGCTTGGCCAGCTCGACGAGCTCGCGGCCGGCCATCGCTTACAGCCCCTCCAGCAGGTCGACGTCGCGGACGATCCCCACGAGTTCGCCGCCGCTGACGAGCGGGATCTGCTCGACGTCGTTCGAGATCATCTCGCGGGCGGTCTCCGCGGCGGTCCGGCGCCCCGAGACCGTCACGACGTCGGCGGTCATGAACTCGCTGGTCGGGCCCAGCGGAAGCTCGACGTTGCGCGTCGGGAGGTAGCGGTTGCCGACCGCCTTGATCCCCTCCCAGGCCCAGTCGTCGTCCTGGTCGGCGAAGCTGTCGCCGGTCCCCTCCTCGCCCTCGACGACGCGAGCGACCTCGAGGACGTCGACCTCGGTGAGGATCCCCGCCATCGTCGCGTCGTCGTCGAGCACCACCGCGTACGGAACCGCCGAGAGGCCGATCTCGCGTTCGGCCACCGGCAGCGGCGTGTCGACGTGGGTGGCGTTGACCTCCCGCGTCGCGAGATCTCCGACCGCGGCGTCCCCGTCGACGTCGCCGCGGGCGATCGCCCGAACCACGTCGGTCACGGTGAGGATGCCCTCGAGCGCGTCGCCGTCGACGACCGGCAGCCGGCGCGCGTTCTCGGCGACCATCACGGCCGCGGCCGCGCGGATGTCCGCGTCGGCGCCGGTCGTCGGGACCTCCCGCATCAGCATCGCGAGCTGGTCCTCGTCGGGATGGTCGATCAGGTCGTCACGCGAGACCAGCCCGCGGTAGACCTCGCCGCCCTCCGTTCCCTTGACGACGGGGACCGAGGAGAAGCCGTGGTCCTGGATGTACTCGAGGACGTCGTCCCTCGTCCCGGGGATCTCGACGACCACGAGCTCCGAGCGCGGCGTCATCGCGTCAGCTACGTTCATAGGGCGCCTTTCGCCACCGTACCTCTTGTATACTGCGAAGGGCTCCCGGCGGCAGACCGGGAACGGACGGTCGACGTCGGATCCCGCACCGACCGTTCGATCAGACAGGCGACGTGGTTCGGCCGATACCGGCTCCGCCGGCCGGAATCAGTTTCTATATTACCCCCCGAATCGACTCGAACATAGACATACACCCACTTCAAAAGCGGATCGATCGTCGTTCGTCCATCACGATCGTGTATAACACCGCGGTTCGGGGATTCAGTTCGATGAGTTTATATGTGAGTGCGAACTGATGTCAATCATGTCACGGAGTTCCACTCCCTGGGACGAGCCGGACACCGAACCACGCGACCCGCCGCTGCCGCAGGCGCGGGACGCGCTCGAGCCGGTGTCGTCGCCGGACGTAATGGCGTCGGTCGACGCCACCCCGTCCCGGTCGGAGTTCGTCATCGCGGACGTCTCCCGCGAGGACGCGTGGATGTCGGTCGAGGAGACCGACGCCCCGGTCCTCGAGGAGTGGTGCTGACGCTCCGCTAGCGGTCGCGTCGCTCCGCGGCCACCGGTCGCGTCGCTCCGCAGTCACCGGCCGGTCACGGTCGAGTCGCCTCGCGGTCCGCGGCCGGCCAGCGGTCCGCGAACTCGGATTTCTCGCGCCTTCAGATTCCCCGGGTCCCGACTCCGGCGTCGTCGGCCGACCGAAGTTCCCGCTCGCGCTCCCAAGCCCGAAGCAGCGCCGCCAGCGTCCGGCAGGTCGGCGTCTCGACGTCGTGGGTCTCCCCGCGGTCGATCGCGGCCCCGTAGATCGCGTCCACCTCGGTGCGGCGCCCGGCCGCCCGGTCCTGCCGCATCGAGGAGTGGTTCGCGGCCGTGGTCTCGGCGACGCGCTCGACGGCCGCGACGGCGTCGCCGTTCGAGAGGTCGACCCCCTCCGCACGCGCGACCGTCGCGACCTCGCAGGCCGCCTCGCGCGCGACCGCGCCCGCCGGGCCGGCCGCCACCGCGGCGTTGTCGACGTCCGCCAGCGCCGTCGGGCCGTTGATCCCGGCGTTGACCGCGAGCTTCCGGAAGCGGCGCCGGGGCATATCCGTCGCCGACCCGGCCGTGACGTCGGCCTCGCGGAACGCCTCGGCGACCCGTTCGGCCTCGGGATCCTGCCCGCCCGAGAGCGCGCCGATCGTCACCTCCCCGGTCCCCGTACACTCGACCCGACCGGGGTCGGCGAGCCGGGCGCCGTAGGTGACCGTCCCCGCGAGAACGCGTGCGTCCAGGGCGGCGAGAAGTCGTTCCTCGGTGAGCCCGTTCTGGAGGGAGATCACCGTCTCGTACCGGCCGGTCGCGAGCGCTCGCGCCGCGGCGTCCGTGTCGTAGGTCTTCGTCGTCACGATCGCGACGTCGGCGCGCTCGCCCGTGCCGTCCGTGAGCGCGCGGGGGTGGGTGTGCGCCTCGATGGCCCCCTCGATCCGGAGGCCGTCCTCGCGAACCCGGCGCATGTGCGGGTCCCGGCCGACGAGCGTCACGTCGTGTGCCCGCGCGAGCAGCCCGCCGATCAGGCTTCCGAGGCTTCCGGCGCCGAAGACGAGGATCCGCATACGTGCCGCTGTGCGTCCGAGGGGCAAAACGATTGGTGGTCGCCGGAGGCGGCGTCGAGCCGGTGGGGATCGGCATAAATACCAGATCTATATAATATACAAATATATGATGGCTATGGCGTCATTTTCGTCACCAGCACGGTGATGGCCGGAACGGATCGACGGTCCAACGCATGGGATCGGCGTCGTCCGATGGCGATGGCGACCTGATCCGAACGCTGCCCGGTGGGGCATCGGATCGCCACGCATCCGTGTGAACCACGCCCAGTACGACGATGTAACTCGGGTATGAGTACCGAATATATAAGCCGACTCGGACCGGGTCTCGTCCGATATCCGCGGCGGATGACGGTCGGATCACGACCGCCCCGAGTACGAAAGACACGATCGGGATACGACCGATTCCGACTCTCGTTATATATTTAAATAAGGACTTTCCTTGAAGTATTTATTTTCGGATACTATTTGAACAGCGACGAAATACGATCGGAGCGCTTGGCATCGGCGAGTTCGAACGGACATCCGGCATCACGACCGACGCGCTCGAGACGATCGAGCCACGACGTTCGCTGCCGTCAGGGCAGCTCGCAGTCGTCGACCCAGTCGTTCAGCGAGACGTCGTACTGGTGGGCGATCCGGCGGTTCGCCGCCGGGTCGTACAGCTGCATCGCGTAGAAGTCCCCGTAGGTGACGTCCGGTCGGGCGTCGACGTCGCCGTCGGCGTCGGTCGAGACGGTACCGGACCAGACGGCGGTGCCGGCAAGCGGCGCAGTCGTCTTCGCGTCGATCGCCTCGAGGAGCGCGTCCGGTCGCAGGAAGGCGTCGAGCGTGGCCCGCTGGTAGAGCTCCCGGTCGTCGCCCCGCCCGGTCCAGCAGCTGATCTCGAGGTCATCCCAGCGGTCGCGGACGTCCTCGAGCCGCCAGACCTCGTCGGCGATCACGCTCGGACACGTGCTGTTCGCCCGGTGGAGGTTTCGGTCCATCACGTGGTCGTCCTTGTGGTCGACGCCGACCCCGACGTAGGTCCGGTCGGCGGTCGGCAGGAGCACGAACTCCAGCTCGCCGCCGGTCGTCGCCGCGTTGACCACGATCTCGGAGTCGGTCGTCAGCAGGTGCGGCGGCTTCGGCACGACCATCGGGAGCGTCTCGGGCCGCGTGACGCCGATCGTGGCCAGCTCCTCGAACATCCGGTCGATCCGGTCCGGGTCGGGGTTCCGCGTCGCCATTCCGCAGTTGGCGATCCGCCGTATCGGAACCGTCACGTCCCGCGTCGAGCCGTCCGCACGACGGACGGTGAGGTCAAGCGTCGTCATCGTCGTGGTCTCACCGGGAGCACGATTAATCCTTTCGGCGGTGGTGATTGCCCTTTCGGCGGGGGTGACTGCCCTTTCGGCGGGGGTGAGTGACGGGGGATGGAGCGAGCGGCGTTCCGAGGGTCGGAGGACCTCCGCGAGCCGCATCGGGAGCAGCTCCACCGGCACCGTTTTGTGGGTCCGCATCACGTGTTTGATAGTGACACCCACGCTCTTCTCGCCGGTCTCGATCCGGGGAACCGACCTCCGGAACCGGGTGATGGTCTCGCCGATGTGCCAGTACTGCGCCGCGGACGGGTTGGCCGACGACTGGCACCGGGCCCACCTCGGGACGCGCGCGGTCGGCGGCGCGGGCCTGGTGATGACCGAGGCGACCGCGGTCGAACCCCGGGGACGCATCACGCCGTTCGACCTCGGGATCTGGTCGGACGAGCACGCGGACGCGCTCGCGCCGATCGCGTCGTTCGTCCGCGAGCAGGGCGCGGTCCCGGGGATCCAGCTCGCGCACGCGGGGCGAAAGGCCTCCCACGCGCCGCCGCGGGAGGGCCGGGAGCCGATCCGTCCCCCGGACGGCGGCTGGGAGACCGTGAGCGCGTCCGGGGTCCCGTATCCGGAGGAGAACGCGGTCCCGACCCGCCGGCTGAGCGAGGCCGGCATCGAGGCGGTCGTCGACGCGTTCGGTGCGGCCGCACGGCGGGCTCGCGAGGCCGGCTTCGAGGTCGTCGAGATCCACGCCGCCCACGGCTACCTCCTCCATCAGTTCCTCTCGCCGGTCACGAACCGCCGGGACGACCGATACGGCGGCGACCTCGAGTCGCGGGCGCGGGTTCCGACCGCGGTGGTCGAGCGCGTCCGGGAGGTGTGGCCGGACGACGCGCCGGTGTTCGTCCGGATCTCCGCGACCGACTGGCTGCCGGACCGGACCGCCTGGACCGTGGACGACGCCGTCGAACTCGCCGGGCTGCTCGCCGCGGCCGGCGCCGACCTCGTCGACGTCTCGGGCGGCGGGATCCACCCGGACCAGCGGATCCCCGAGACCGGACCGGGCTATCAGGTGCCGTACGCCGAGACGATCCGCGAGGCGGGCGCCCTGCCGGTGGCGACGGTCGGGAAGATCACGTCGCCGGCGCACGCGGACGCGATCGTCCGGAACGGGCGAGCGGACCTCGTGGCCCTGGGCCGCGAGCTGCTTCGAAACCCGTACTGGCCGCTCGCGGCCGCCCGGGAGCTCGGCGCCGACGTCGAGTGGCCGACCCAGTACGTCCGCGCGAAGCCACGGTGACGGCTGCAGCCGAAGCCGCCTCAATAGCTCAGCCCGATCGATCCGTCGCCGCTCCGGTGCTCGTAGAGGTCCTCGAGGAACTCGATCGCGTTGTCGACGATGTCCTCGTAGAGCGTCTCGCCCTTCTCGGCCGACGCCTTCGTCGGGTCACCGTGGTGGCCGAGGTCGTCCTCGCCCCAGTCGGCGCTGACGCTGGCGGTGCCCACGCTGTCGTCCATGCTCACGTAGTCGTTGGAGGTGAACCGGGTCCAGCCGTCGTGGGTTTCCGTGACGAACTCCTCCTCGTCGACGAGGTCGGGGTGCTTGTGCATAATGAAGGAGGTCTCGAACTCGCCGCCGTGCATCCCGTCCTCCGGGTCGCCGTCGCGCAGCTCGTTGTGCGAGCGAACGCCGATCCGCACCAGGTCCACCGTGGCGAAGAACACCTCGGGGTGCTCCTCGCGGACCCGTTTGGACGCGATGTCGATCGCCGGGAGATTCGCGAGGCGATGGCCGTTGACGGTCAACACGTTCTCGACGCCGTGGCGGGCAAGGCTCGAGTAGACGTCGGACAGCACCGAGATCACCGTCTCCGAGGAGAGCGCGATCGTCCCCGGAAACGCCATGTGGTGTTCGGCGTCGCCGTACCAGATCGGCGGCGCGGCCACGACGTCCGCGCGCTCGGCGATCCCCTCGGCGATGTCCTTCGCCTGATAGGCGTCGACGCCGAGCGGGAGGTGCGGCCCGTGCTGTTCGGTCGATCCGATGGGCACGACGACCGTCGGGTTGTCGGCCGATTCGAGGTACGCCTCGAAGTCGGGCCAGCTCAGCTCCTGGAGCCAGACCTCGTCCTCGGTCCGTGGCATACGTCACCATCCCCCTCAGCGTGTAAAAAGATGCCGGGGGATTCGACGAGGAGCACGGCGGCGGAGGAACGTAGCGAACGGGGACGAGCCGGAAGGGGAGCCCACGAGCGCTAGGAGACCAGATTCCGGAGTCGGTCGCGGTCGGCACCCTCCTCGAGACGGCGAGCGTTCTCCGCCAGGACGTCGGCGAGGCGGGGCCAGTGTTCCGGCGTGTGGCCGCCCATATGCGGCGTGATGATCGCGTTGTCGAGATCCCAGAGGGGATGGTCGTTCGGGAGCGGCTCGGGGTCGGTGACGTCGAGCGCGCACCCGGCCAGGTCGCCGACCTGTAGGGCTTCGACGAGCGCGTCGGTGTCGACGAGCGGGCCACGGCCGACGTTCACGACGACCGAATCGGGGCCGAGCGTGGCGATCTCGTCGGGGCCGATCAGCCGGCGGGTGGTCTCGGTGAGCGGGGAGCATAACACGACGTACTCCGAACGGGCGAAGGCGGCGTGCAGGTCGTCGTCGTCGAAGCCGACGACCTCGTCGGTCGGGCCGCCCTTTTCGGGGGTGTACCGCACCCCGATCGTCTCCACGCCGAACGCGTCGAGCCGCTCGGCGATCGCGTGCCCGATGGCGCCCAGGCCGACGACGGTGACCGTCGATCCCATCAGCTCGGTGGCCTGGTAGTGGCGCCAACGGTTGTCCGCCTGTTGGCGGATCCCCTGGTGAATGCGGCGCGCGAACACGAGGAGATAGCCGAGGACCTGCTCGGCGATCCCGGGCGCGTGGATGCCGGAGGCGTTCGCGACGAGGATCCCCCGGTCGCGGAGCCGGTCCATCGGAAGGTGGTCGGTCCCCGAGGAGGCGACGACGAACAGCTCGAGCTCCTCGGCCAGCTCGACCTGCTCGTCGGTGATCGAGATGCCGGTGGCGATGCGTGCCCCGGGGAGGAGATCGCGCTCCTCGCGGGGCGTCTCCGCGAGCGCGACGGTCAAGTCGGGAAGCCGGCGGCGGATGGCGTCCGCGTACGACGCGGGCGACAGCGCCTCAGTTCCTTGTCGAAAGACGACGACGTCCGGGTCGCGCGTCATCGAAGACTCCGGTCGGTGATGCTGACGTGAATTGACATGGCGGTTCGAATCACTCCGTTGGAACGACCCGAAGTCCCGTATCATTCGTAATAATGTTTGTGGCGCAACGAGTGCGTTTCACCTCGATAAACGCAGTTCGAGGGAGCGGATCTCGATCCGGAATTCCGGGCAAGGCGACCGAGAGGGCCAACGACTGCATCCCACAGCGATTGGTTCGCACGAGCCACTGCGGCTCGGTCGACCGATCGATCGAAACCGACAGCGATTCTTACATACATATGATTGTAAGAAAACCGGTCGACTCGAACCGGCGTCGAACGGGCGGTCGTTTCGTCGGATGAAACGACGACCTCACGGTTTTCGACGGAACCGCCGGAGTGAACGCCGAACCACGCACCGCCGGCCGGAGGTCGTTTCGCGGTCGTAAACGCCGGCCGCTACTGGGTCGGCGCGTTCACGCAGAGCGCTACTCGGTCGGCGCGTCCACGGACACCCCCAGCGTCTCGGCGATCGCGTCGAGTCGCGGCTCGACCCGGGGAGGCTGGCCGACGACCTCGGTCAGGGCGTCGGGCCACTTGACCCCGGCGCCGGTCGCCACGCAGACGACGGTGTCGTCGGGGCCGACGATCCCGTCCTCGACGGCGCGGTCGACGGCCGCTGGCGCGAGCGCGCTCGCCGGCTCCGGGACGACGCCCGCGAGCGCGGCCGCACGCATCGCCCGTTGAACCGCGGCTTCGCGGATCCCGTAGGCGGCGCCGTCCGATTCGCGTATCGCGCGGAGCGCGTGATCGCCGGCGGAGTCGCCGCTTGCGGAGACGCTGCTCGGCATCGGTCCGGGGGCCTCCCCCACGGTGTCGTGGCCCTCTTCGACGGCGGTCACGAGCGACGGGCGCTCGGCGGGCTGCACGCCGACCATTCGCGGGGTCCGGTCGATGACGCCCAGCTCCCGGAGCTCGCGGAACCCCTTCCAGGTCCCGTAGAGGCCGTCCCCGGACCCGACCGCCGCGACGACGACGTCGGGCGGCGTCTCGAGCGCCTCGACGAGCTCGAAGGCGATCGTCTTGTACGCCTCGTTGCCGTATGGCTGGCTGACGTACTCCTTCGAGACGCTGACGGTCGGATACCAGCCGCGTTTCGCGAGGGAGCGCAACAGCGGACGCCGCTCCTCGTAGTCGGTCACCGCCGCCTTCGCGCCGTACGCCCGGATCTGGGCGCGGATCGGCCGCTCCGTTTCCGGCGGGACGAGGACGAGCACCTCCTCGGCTCCGGCCCGTCGGGCGTAGGCCGCGGTGCTGGCGCCGTGGTTGCCGGTGCTCGAGGTGGCCACGTGGGTCCGGCCCGCCCCCGCGACCGCGTTCGAGAGCAGCAGCGAGTTGAGCCGGTCCTTGAACGACCAGGTCGGGTTGCCGGTCTCGTTTTTCAACAGGACGGTCGCGTCGCCGCCGGCCTCGGGGAGCTCGACCAGCGGGGTCCACCCCTCGCCCATCGTCACCGGCTCGGACGCAAGCAGCGGCAGGAGTTCGCGATATCGCCACATGTCCGACCGGTGGCGGCGGTCGGTCCCGAACGGCAGCGCCGACGCGTCGACGGTCGCGAGGTCGACGACGGCCTCGAGCCGCCCCGCCTCCCCGGCCGATCGGCAGTCGGGGCAGCCGCGCGGGAACAGCCCGGGGTCGAACGTCCGTTCGCACCGCTGACACTGCAGGACGTGATCCATACGCACGGATGCGGCTCCAGCGATAAATATATGTATGCCGATCCTCGGCATCGAGCCGACCCGAGCGTTTATGTGTGCGACCGATAACCGTGTGCTATGCCAGCGGACCGTATGTCCGCGATCCCGTTTTCCGGGATCCGGAAGATATTCGAGGAATGTGACCGGCTCGAGGCGGCGGGCGAGGACGTCGTTCACCTCGAGATCGGACGGCCGGACTTCGACACGCCCGAGCCGATAAAGGACGCCGGAAAGGACGCGCTCGACCGGGGCGAGGTCCACTACACGTCGAACTACGGCATCGAGCCGCTGCGGCGGGGCATCGCGGAGAAGCTCGCGGCGGATAACGGGCTGCAGTACGACCCGGACGGGGAGATCATCGTGACCTCGGGCGCCACCGAGGCCGTGTTCTGTACCGTCGTCGCGCTCGTCGGTCCCGGGGACGAGGTGCTGGTCCCCGACCCGAGCTGGACCTACCGACCGTCGATCGAGACCGCCGGGGCCACGCGGGTTCCGTATCCCGTCTCGCCCGAGGAGGGGTTCCAGCCCGACGTCGAGGCGCTCGCCGAGCGCGCCTCGGACGACACGGAACTGCTCATCGTGAACACTCCGCATAATCCGACCGGCGGAATGCTCGACGCGGACCACGCGGCGGCGATCCGCGACGTCGCGGTCGAACACGACCTCACCGTGCTGTCCGACGAGATCTACGAGAAGATCCGCTACGACCGGGATCACGTGAGCCTCGGCGCCCTCGACGGGATGTACGACCGGACGGTGACGGTGAACGGCTTCTCGAAGGCGTACTCGATGACCGGGTGGCGGCTGGGCTATCTCGCCGCGCCCGAGTCGCTCGTCGACCCGATCATTCGGCTCCGCCAGTACACGACGACGTGTGCGCCCTCGATCGCACAGCACGCCGGGGTCCGCGCGCTCGAGGGGACCCTCGAGGCGCCGATGGTCGAGGCGTTCGAGCGCCGGCGCGACCTGGTCGCCGACCGGATCGCCGACGTGCCCGGGATGACCTGTCCGACGCCGAGCGGCGCCTTCTACGCGTTCCCGACGGTCCCGGAGGGGGTCGACGACGAGACGGAGTTCGTCTACTCCCTGCTCCGGGAGGCCGGGGTCGCCCTGGTTCCCGGAACCGTGTTCGGCGAGACCGGAACGGGCCGGGTCAGGATCGCGTACTCGAACTCCGCGGACCGGATCGACGAGGCGTTCGACCGGATCGAGGCCTGGCTCGCGGCGCGGTGAGCCCCGGCCACGAATCGAACGCAAACGGGCGGGTAAACGTTTAAGTCGTGCGGGTAGTCAACAGTGGGTATGGTTTCGCCCGGGAAGTTGGAGATATTCAGACATTCGCTCAAGGGAATCGTCGAGGAGATGGGGGTCACGCTGCAACGGACGGCCTACTCGACCAACATCAAGATCCGCCGGGACCACACCTGCGCCCTGTTCGACTCGGAGCTTCGCCACATCGCACAACACGACATCGCGCCCCAACACATCGGGTCGCTCGTCTCCGTCGTGCCGCGAAACATGCGCGACCGCGACGACCTCGAACCGGGTGACGGCATCCTGATAAACGACCCGTATAAAGGGGCCGTCCACCTGCCGGACGTGATGCTCATCTGCCCGCTGTTTCACGACGGGGAGATCATCGGCTACGCCGCGAACTCGGCCCACCACGTCGACATCGGCGGACCGACCCCGGGCGGGATCCCGACCGACAGCACCGACCTCTACGGCGAGGGGGTGATCATGCCGGGCGTGAGGGCCGTCGAGGACTGGGAGTACGACGAGGAGATGCTCGGGCTCATCACACGGAACGTCCGGTCGCCGGAGATGCGGGTCGGCGACTACCGGGCCCAGCTCGGCGCCAACCGGATCGGGGAGGAGCGCTTCGGCGAGCTGTACGAGGAGTACGGGGCCGACGCGCTGACCGAGTACCTCGACGAGCTGATCGACTACACCGAGCGCCTGGTTCGGTCGAACATCCAGGAGCTTCCCGACGGCGTCTACGACGCCAGCGACTACATGGACGGCGACGGCATCAACGACGAGGAGCTTCTGGTGACGCTGACCATCGAGATCGACGACGACGAGATGACCCTCGATTTCACCGGGACGGCCGCGGAGAACGAGGGGCCGCTCAACTGCACGCCGGCGATGGCGTTCGCGGGAACGATGGCCGTGGTGATGTCCCTGCTCGGCGGCGACCTCCCGAAGAACGAGGGGTTCTACCGACCGTTCGAGATCATCACGCCCAAGGGGTCGATGGTCAACCCCACGGACGACCGGCCGGTCGCGGCGGGCTGGGAGATCGCCATCCGGGCCGGCGACCTCGTGACGAAGGCGATGGCCGACGTGCTCCCGGAGGAGACCATCGCGGCGACGAAGGGGATCATCTGCAACATCGCGTACGGCGGCCGGGATCCGCGGAGCGACGACGACGAGTACGTCTACTACGAGACCGTGGGCGGCGGCTACGGCGGCCGGGCGACGAAGGACGGGATGGACGGGGTGCAGGCGCACTACCAGAACACGGCGAACAGCCCGATCGAGGAGCTGGAGACCGAGATCCCGCTGTACGTCCGGCGGTACGAGTACATCCAGGACTCGGAGGGGGCCGGCCGGCAACGCGGCGGGCTCGGGATCCGGCGGGACATGGAGTTCTACGACCATCGGTCGTCGTTCACCGTGCTCTCCGACCGGACGAAGAACCAGCCGTGGGGGCTGTTCGGCGGGCACGCGGCGCGCGCGGCGAACTACGTGATCAACCCCGACGACGACCCCGAGGTCGTGAGCTCGAAGTCGACGACGAAGCTCGACCCGAACGACGTCGCCAGCGTCCAGACGCCCGGCGGCGGGGGCTACGGCGACCCGCTCGAGCGGCCGCCGGAGGACGTCCTCGAGGACGTGGTCAACGAGAAGGTGTCCGTCGAGAAGGCCGAATCGGAGTACGGCGTCGCGGTCGACCTGGAGGACCGGTCGGTCGACGAGGCGGCAACGCGGGAGCTCCGTGAGGAGGTGGATCGATGAGCGTCCGCATCGGGGTCGACACCGGCGGCACGTTCACCGACGTCGTGCTCTACGACGACGAGACGAACGAGATCCACACGACGAAGACCCCCTCGACGCCGCCGGACTTCGACCGGGGCGTCCTCAACGGGATCGACAAGATCCTCGAGCAGACCGACACCGACCCCGGGGACGTCTCGTTCCTCAGCCACGGGACGACCGTCGGGACGAACGCGGTGTTGGAGGGGGAGATCCCGAACCTGGGACTCATCACGAACGAGGGGCTCCGGGACGTCCTGGAGATCGGCGACCAGACGCGGCCGGACCTGTACGACCTGCAGACGGACAAGCCGCCGGAGCTCATCCCGCGGTACCTCCGGCGGGAGGTCCCCGGCCGCGTCGACTCGCACGGGGAGGTCGTCGACGAACTCGACGAGGACGCGGTTCGGACGGTGGTCGACGAACTCGCCGAGGAGGACATCGAGTCGATCGTCGTCTCGACGCTCTTCTCGTACCTCAACCCGGACCACGAGGAGCGGATCGGCGGGATCATCGAGGCCCACGAGGCGGACCTCCAGTACGCCCTCTCCTCGCGGGTCCACCCCGAGATCAGGGAGTACGAGCGAACCATCACGACCGTCCTCAACGAGGCGATCAAGACGACGGTGGAGGACTACTTCGGGCGGCTGACCGAGGGGATCGAGCAACGCGGCATCGACGTGCCGCTGAACATCATCCACTCCGGCGGCGGGATCTTCACCGCCGAACAGGCCACCCAGCGGGCGGTCAGAACGATAACGTCCGGCCCGGCCGCCGGGGCGGTCGCGACGGAGAAGGTGAGCGCCCAGGAGGGGTTCGAGAACGCCATCGGGATGGACATGGGCGGCACGAGCGCGGACGTGAGCCTCATCCGCGACGGGGAGATCGTGCGGTCGACGGAGGGGGAGATCAACGACCTCCCGATCAAGACGCCGATGATCGACATCAACACCGTCGGGGCGGGCGGCGGCTCCATCGCGTGGATCGACGAGGGCGGGATCCTCCACGTGGGCCCGAAGTCCGCCGGGGCCGACCCGGGGCCGATCTGTTACGGGCAGGGCGGCGAGCAGCCGACCATCACCGACGCGAACCTGCTTTTGGGCCGGCTCAACCCGGCGAACTTCCTCGAGGGGGAGATGGAGCTGATCGTCGAGGAGACGCGCGACCGGTTCGCGGAGACGATCGCCGAGCCCCTCGACCAGTCGGTCGAGGAGGCCGCGCTCTCGGTGGTCGAGGTCGCCAACGCCAGCATCGCCCGGCGCGTGCACAACGTCACCGTCGAGCGGGGCGACGACCCCAGCGACTTCGCGCTCATCGGGTTCGGCGGCGCCGGCCCGCTGCAGACGCCGGCCGTCGCGCGGCGGATGGATATGGAGGACGTGATCATCCCGCGAAGCCCGGGGGTCTTCTCCGCCCGCGGCATCCTCATCGCGGACGTCCGCGTCGACGAGTCGCACTCCTACCGGGAGCGGCGCATCGACCCGGCGATCATCGACGACCAGGTCGGGACGCTGGCGGCCGAGACGCACGATCGGTTCATCCAGCAGGGGTTCACCGACGAGGAGATCCGCATCGACCGGGCGATCGATATGCGGTACGCCGGACAGTCCTACGAGCTGACGGTTCCCGTCGAGGACGACCCGATCACGTCCGAGACCATCGCGGCCGCCACCGACCGGTTCCACGAGATGCACGCCCGGCTCTACGGGCACGCGATGGAGGGCGAGGACGTCGAGGTGGTGACGCTGCGCGTCACCGGCCACGTGCCCACGGCGCCGCTCACCGACGTGCCGGAGACGACCGCCGCCGAGGCCCTGCGCGACGTCAGGGACGTGTACTTCGCCGACCACGGGTGGCTGGAGACGGACGTCTACGACCGGAACTCCCTCGCGACCGGCCGGACCGTCGACGGGCCGGCGATCCTCGAGGAGAGCGGCGCGACCGCCATCGTCCCGCCCGAGACCGAGGCGACCGTCACCGAGGCCGGGAACGTCCACATCACGCTGTGAGACGTCGAACGGCACGGTGCCGCGAGTGACGCGGTGCAGGCATCCCCATCGCCCACTTCGTCCTCGTCACCGTCCACCTCGTCACCGCCCACCCCGTCCTCGCCCACCTCGCCATTATCACCCCAATATTTATGTTGGGAAGCCATATAACGCAGGTATGGACGTCGTGAAACACGACGACGCCGAGACGTACGAACCGGACGAGGGCTGGGAGCGGCGGGCGCTCGCCGGCAGCGACCAGTTCTCCTTCGAGTGGTTCACGAAGCCGTCGGGGCACAGCTCCCCGATGCACGACCACGAGAACGAGCAGGTCTGCCTGTGTCTCGAGGGCGAACTCACCCTCCATAGCGAGGACGGGACCTCGGTCACCCTCGAGCAGTACGACTCCGCGTTCATCGAGTCCTGGGAGACCCACGCCGTCGAGAACACCGGCGACGGGATGGCGGTCGGCCTCGACGTCTTCGCGCCGGGGCGCTCGTTCGACTTCTGGACCGATCGGGAGGAGTGATCGACTGCGGAGGGGTCCTATTTAAATAGTGTCCGGCTTCGGAAGCACCTCATTTAAGAAGGAAACCGGCTTCGGACGCGTCTTATTGAAGTGGGAGACCGGATCCGAAGGTCCACTTAAAGGGAGGATCGGCTGCGGAGGTCCCCCCATTTAAATGGAGAGCCGGACGCGGAGAGTCGCCGGCCGAGAGACGCAGCGATGGAGATCGAACGACGTGTGCACACGAAACGTGTGAACACGTCCCAAATATTAATATAGGGGAGCCGAGAAGGTCGATCGATGCCACGCGATCCAGCGTCGATACTGGCGGATCTGGTCCGAATCGAGAGCCACGACACCGTCGACGGGATCCGGGATCATCTCGTCGACACGGTCGAGAACGCGCACATCCACGAGGAGTCCGGCTGCGTCGTGGCGCGGAAGGGCCCGAAGGACGGGTCGCCGCACCTCTTCCTCAACTCGCATATGGACGTCGTTCCCCCGCATCTCCCGTTCCGCGAGGAGGACGGGGTGATCCACGGCCGCGGATCCTGCGACGCGAAGGGCTGTCTGACGACGATGATCAGCGCATTCGAGCGCGTCGACCCGACGGACGGCCGGGTGACCCTGGTGGTCTCCCCGGACGAGGAGACCTACTCCGAGGGGCTCTACGACTTTCTGGCCCTCGAGGGGGACGCGGGCGATCTGGCGATCAACGGGGAGCCGACGGGGCTGGACGTCTGCGACGCCGCGCGCGGGAGCCTCAAGTACATCGTCGAGCTCTCGGGCAGCGCCGCCCACGCGGGCACCCGGGACAGCGGGCGGTCGGCCGTCTCGTGTGCGGCCGAGGCGGTGCAGCGCCTCGAGTCGATGGACCAGATGACACACGAGTATCTGGGAACGACGAGCCAGACGGTCTCGTGGATCGAGGGCGGGCCGATCGGGGAGCTCACCAGCCAGGTCCCGGAGTCGGTCCGTCTGTTCGTCAACCGGTGGAGCGTCCCGCCGGAGACGCCCGACGGGTTCCTCGAGAAGATGGAGGCGGAGCTGGCCGACCTCGAGTGCGAGGTCGACGTTCGGTATCCGTACCGGCCGAACCGGTTCCTCGAGAGCTACCGCCTCGAGGAGGGCGCGGACGTGGTCGAGGACCTGGTCGCGGCCGTCGAGGACACCACCGGCGAGACCCCCGAGGTGAAGCCGTTCTCCGTGGCCGCGGAGTCCTCGTTCCTCCAGCGATACATGCCGGTCGCGGTCTTCGGCCCGGGCCGCATCGCCGACGATGAGGGCCCGATCGCCCACTCGAACCGCGAGTATCTGGAGGTCGACGAGCTGGAGACGGCGGTCGACGTGCTGGAGCGATACCTCTCCCGAACCGTGTGAGCGAAGTCGAACCGTGTGAGTTCGTTCGCGATGCTGAAGCGTAACGGTGCTGAAGCGTAGCGATGCTGAAGCGTACGTGTGCCACGTGATCGAACCCCACTCGTTAAGACCCTCGACCGCGAGCACCGGAACGATGCTCCGACTCAACGTGCACGGCGAGGTCGTCACCGTCGCGGTCGACCGCGTCATCAACGCCGGCTATAGCGGTCGCGACGAGGACGCCGTCCAGGCGCACATCGACGAGCTGGTCGCGGACGGGATCCCGGCGCCGGAGACGGTCCCGGCGACCTACGAGCTCTCGCCGAACGTGCTCCGCGTGGACCCGGACGCCGTCCGCGTCGCCGGGACGAACACCTCCGGGGAGGCGGAGTTCGGGCTGGTCGTGACCGGCGGGGAGACGTACGTCGTCGCCGCCAGCGACCAGACCGATCGCGACCTGGAGCGGGACAGCATCCAGAAGGCGAAACAGATCGCCCCGAACGTCCTCTCGGGGGACGCCTGGCGCCTCTCGGACGTCCGCGACCACTGGGACGAGATCGAGCTCCGGGCCTGGAACACGGTCGACGGCGAGCGGCGCCGGTATCAGGAGGCGACGTTCGAGGCCATCCGCGAGCCCACGGACCTGCTCGAGACCGTCGCCGACCGGTACGAGGGACCGCTCGACGGGACCGCGCTGCTGTCCGGAACCGTGGCGACCGTCGACGGGGAGCTCGCGCCGGGGTCGCGGTTCGAGGTGGCGATCCACGACCCGGTGACCGACCGCGAGCTGTCGGTCGCCTACGACGTCGAGACGATGTGACCGGAGCGGGCCGAACGAGTCGGCTCGATGCCGGCCGGTCGGCTCGATGCCCGCGATTCGCGGTCGGGCCTCGATTGGTAGTCGGGCCTCGAGGGGTGGTCAGGCCTCGAGGGGTGGTCGAGTCACCGATAGGTGGTGTTGATCAGGTCACCGATAGGTGGTGTTGATCAGGTCACCGATAGGTGGTGTTGATGCTGATGATCGTGGCCGTGTTCTCGACCCGGTCGGCGAGCCGGTCCCGGATCCGGTCGTCGGTCATCCGGCTTATCGGGCCGGTGACGCTCACCGCGCCGAGCACGTCGCCGTCCTCGGTCGTGATCGGCGCGGCCACACACCGGATGTGCGTCGCCCGCTCCTCCCCGTCGAAGGCGATGCCGCGGTCACGTATCTCCTCGAGCTCCGCCTCGAGGCGGTCCCGGTCGGTCACCGTGTTCGGCGTCTCGGCGGGCAGCCCCCGGCGGCGATAGATCTGCTCCCGTCGCTCCTCGGGAGTGTGCGCGAGGATCGCCTTTCCGAGGGCGCACGTGTGGAGGTGTTGTGTCGTCCCGACGGTGGTGTCGAGACGGACGGCGTCCTCGCCGGTCTCGATCGCGACGTAGACCCCCTTCCCCTCCTCCTCGATCATCAGGTTCGCGACCTCGCCGGTTTCCTCGGCCAGCGACCGAAGCGGATCGATCCCGGTGGCGTAGACGTCCCGCCGCTGGACCACCTCCTGTCCGATCTCGAAGAACCGCATGCTCGGCCGGTACCGGCCGTCCTCGTTGACGAGGTAGCCGCGCTCCGCGAGCGTGCTCA
This sequence comes from Halopenitus persicus, assembly GCF_900107205.1. GTDB lineage: Archaea > Halobacteriota > Halobacteria > Halobacteriales > Haloferacaceae > Halopenitus > Halopenitus persicus. The sequence goes on from NZ_FNPC01000006.1 coordinate 253,277, forward strand.
GGTGATGGTGCACCGTCGCCTTGTTCCGGTCGAGCCGGTCGGCGATCTCCGTCACCCCCGCGTCCCCCGCATCGACGACGGCCTCGAGGATCTCGAGGGTCGTTTCGCTCGATTTGATCGGGTTGTTCGCTCGCTGGCTCATCGTGGTGACATACGGCCGGTTTCACTTAGATGTTTGGCACGGTGAAACGGTCGTGTTTAGTTAAGCGTGAAAAGTGAGGCGGTGTGATTTCTTGGTGCCTATGCCAGAAATCGCCCGCCTCACCGGTCGTAGAGACTGGATAGATTTGGATTTTGTGGAGCGCGAGCGGACACCCGAGCCGGCGATGGCGCTCGGTATTCAATCGCACGTTGCGGGGCTCTCGCTGTCGAATACCACCGATCTACTCGAGGATCTGGGTGTCGACCGGAGTCGGAAAGCGATCCACGATTGGGTCCAGAAAGCCGATCTACAGCCAGAATCTGGTCGGTCTCCGAATCAGATCGCGCTCGACGAGACAGTGATTCGGG
>NZ_FNPC01000004.1 GCF_900107205.1 Halopenitus persicus
GGGTCTGCAGCGGCGTACAGCCAGAATTGCTGGTCGTTAACCCGAATCACTGTCTCGTCGAGCGCGATCTGATTCGGAGACCGACCAGATTCTGGCTGTAGATCGGCTTTCTGGACCCAATCGTGGATCGCTTTCCGACTCCGGTCGACACCCAGATCCTCGAGTAGATCGGTGGTATTCGACAGCGAGAGCCCCGCAACGTGCGATTGAATACCGAGCGCCATCGCCGGCTCGGGTGTCCGCTCGCGCTCCACAAAATCCAAATCTATCCAGTCTCTACGACCGGTGAGGCGGGCGATTTCTGGCATAGGCACCAAGAAATCACACCGCCTCGCTTTTCACGCTTAACTAAACACCGCCCCGCCGGATAGTGGCAAGATTTAACACCCGATCGACGGTCGGTTGAAGTATGCTCCCGCTGCAGGCGACCCGCGAGACGTTCTGGACGATCTCCCCGACGGGCAAGGCCGTCTTCTACGTGCTGGCGACCGTCGCGATCCTCGTGCTCGCGTACGGCGTCTACGCGCGCTTCGCCCGGTACGCCGCCGGGCGCGAGGCCTCGGTCGACCGGCTCTCGGACCTGCCCGGCCGGATCGTGGCGGCGACGCGGATCGTGGCGACCAACCGCAAACAGTTCGACCGTGACCGCTATGCGGGGGTGATGCACACCTTCGTCCTCTGGGGCTTTCTCGTCCTCCTGATGGCGACGACGATCCTCTTCATCGATATGGACCTGTACGGTCCGCTCACCGGCAACTCCTTCTGGACCGGCGAGTTCTACCTGGCCTACCAGTTCGTCGTCGACGCGTTCGGGCTCCTGTTCGTCGTCGGCGTCGGGATGGCGCTGTGGCGCCGCTACTGGACGCACAACGCGCGGCTGTGGGGCAAACACACCTCCCTCGAGGACGACGCGTTCGTCTGGTCGCTGTTCCTGCTCGGGATCGGCGGCTTCATCGCGGAGGCGGTCGCGATCATCGGCCAGCCCGATCGGGCGACCGAATCGGTCAGCTTCATCGGCCTCACGATGGCGACCGGCCTTGAGGCGGCCGGCCTCACGCCCGAGCTGGCGGCCGCGATCTACCCGATCATCTGGTGGCAGCACGCCCTGCTCGCGCTCGCGTTCGTCGCGTGGATCCCCTACGCCAAGCCGTTCCACATGCTCTCGTCGTTCGCGAACGTGGTGGCTCGCGACGAGCAGGCCGGCGCACGCCTGCCGAACGTCCCCGCCGACCTCGACCACACGAGCGCCGAGTCGCTCGACGACTTCACCTGGAAGGAGCTGCTCGACCAGGACGCCTGCACGAAATGCGGCCGGTGTTCCTCCGTCTGTCCCGCGAACGCGTCCGGGCGCAACCTCGACCCCCGCGACGTGATCCTCGACCTGAAGGCGTACCGCGAATCCGTCGCGGACGACCCCGTGATCGGTCGGTCGCCGGACGCGGTCCCGCCCCGAGCCGACGAGCTGGACGACGGCGCGGTCGCCGACGGCGGCAGCGCGACCGCGGAGACGGTGCCGATCGTCGCCGAGGAGGGCGGCGTGATCGCCGCGGAGTCGATGGAGTCGTGTATGGCCTGTATGGCCTGTATGGACGCCTGCCCCGTCGACATCGAGCATCTCACCTCGTTCACCCGGCTCAACCGCCAGCTCACCGACGAAGGGGCGCTCGACCCGAACCTCCAGGACGTCTTCCAGGACGTGATGAGCACGGGCAACACCTTCGGCGACTCCCCGGACGCCCGCGGCGACTGGGCCGACGAGCTCGAGTTCGAGATCGACGACGCCCGCGAGACCGAGGTGGAGTACCTCTGGTACGTCGGCGACTACCCGAGCTACGACGACCGCAATAAAAAGGTCGCCCGCGCGCTCGCGCGACTGTTCGAGCACGCGGACGTCGAGTTCGGGATCCTCTTCGACGACGAGAAGTACGACGGCAACGACGTCCGCCGGATCGGCGAGGAGTTCCTCTACCTCGAGCTGGCCGGCCACCACGTCGAGACGTTCGAGGAGTGCGAGTTCGAGACGATCGTCTGTACCGACCCGCACTCGTACAACACGATGAAAAACGAGTATCCCGAGCTCGACTTCGAGGAGTTCGCGGACGACCCGATGATGCCCTTCGAGTACGACGAGCGGTGGAACGCCGACGGCGAGATCGACGTGAAACACTGGACGCAGGTCGTCGAGGAGCTCGTGACCGACGGCCGCCTCGGGCTCTCGGGCGACGAGCTCGACTACACGGTGACCTACCACGACCCGTGTCACCTCGGCCGGTACAACGACGAGTACGAGGCCCCCCGCGAGCTGATCCGCGCCACCGGCGCCGACCTGCGGGAGATGCCGCGCTCGCGGTCGGATTCGTTCTGCTGTGGCGGCGGCGGGGGCGGACTCTGGATGGAACACGACGAGGAGACGAAACCCAGCGAGGAGCGGCTCCGCGAGGCGCTCGAGGACACCGACGCCGGCGCCGCCGTCGAGAAGTTCGTCGTCGCCTGTCCGATGTGTACCACGATGTTCGAGGACGGCCGCAAGACCGGCAACTTCGAGGACGACATCGAGGTCGTCGACGTGGCGGAGCTGCTCCTCGAGGCCCTCGAGACCGCGGGGAAACTCCCCGACGCGTCCGCGAGCGAGGTCGCGGCCGATGACGAGGCGGCCGACGGCAGCGGTCCGGCCGCGGCGGACTGAGCCGTCCCGTTCTTCGCCGAGCCGTCCCGTTCTTCGCCGAGCCGTCCCGTTCTTCGCCGAGCCGTCCCGTTTGGTCGAGCCGTCTACGCCTCGACGATCGTCGCGATCCGGTCGATCGCCGTGTCGATGGCCTCGCGGTCGACGTCGAGGTGCGTCGTGAACCGGACCGTGTGCTCGGCGAACTCCACGCCGCCGATCCCGGCGTCCGTGCACGCCTCGAGGAACGACGCGGCGGTGCGTCCCGTCCCCGACACGTCGACGACCACGATGTTCGTCTCGGGATCGGCCGCCGCCAGCCCATCGAGGTCGTCGAGCCCGCGCGCCAGCCGGGTCGCGTTCGCGTGGTCGTCGGCCAGCCGGTCGACGTTCTCCAGCGCGCACAGCCCGGGCGCGGCGATCAGCCCGGCCTGGCGCATCCCCCCGCCGAACAGCTTGCGGACGCGGCGTGCCTCCTCGATGAACGGTTCCGTCCCGGCGAGCACGGAGCCGACCGGTGCCCCGAGCCCCTTCGAGAGGCAGACCATCACGCTGTCGACCGTCTCCACCAGTTCGGACGCGGGGGCGTCGAGCGCGACCGCCGCGTTGAACAGCCGCGCGCCGTCGACGTGGACGGGCACGTCGTGGTCGTGGGCGACCGCCGCGGCCTCGTCGATCCGCGCCTTCGGGATCGCCCTGCCGCCGCGGTAGTTGTGCGTGTTCTCCAACGTGAGGAGGCCGGTTCCGGGACGGTGGAGGTCGCGGTCGATCAGTCCCGATTGTATCTGTTCCGGCGTCGGAACGCCCCGTTCGCCGGCGTCGATCGGCCGTGTCTGGGCCCCCGAGAGTGCGGCCGCGCCGCCCAGCTCCCACCGGTAGATGTGCGACTCCGCCTCAAGCAGCACCTCGTCGCCGGGGTTCGTGTGGACCTGGACGGCGATCTGGTTGCCCATCGTCCCCGACGGAACGTAGAGGGCCGCCTCCGTTCCGAGCGTCTCGGCGACGCGACGCTCGAGCTCGTTCACCGTCGGGTCCCCGCGGTAGACGTCGTCGCCGACCTCGGCGGTCGCGGCCGCCTCGCGCATCCCGGCGGAGGGCCGCGTCACCGTGTCCGACCGGAGGTCGACGTCGAGATCCGGTTCCGGTTCCATATCGATCGGTTCGCGTACACGGGCTTATCGATGCCGGCTCGTCTCCGATCGGCGTCGACTCACTCGACGTCGGAACACGACCGAATCCGGCCCCAGATCGAACGTCGGTCGGCGACGAACCGGTATCCACGCTCGCGGAGCCGCTCCCAGAACGGGAGTCGACGCGCCGCGTTCATCGCGCGCCGCCAGCCCGGGCCGAACCGGGCGACCACGCGCTCGAGCGCCTCGCCGCAGGAGTAGACGGCGTCGTCGGTCAGGAGGTGCATACAGGACTCGTACGCCGCCGGGAGCCGTGCGCGCTGGTCCGGCGAGAGCTCCGCGAACCCGACCGGCTCGAACTCGCCGTGGCGCAACGCGATCCGGACGCACCACTTACAGAAGCCACAATCGTCGTCGTAGACCAGGCGTGGCGTCGCCATACCGGCAGGTTGGACGCGGCTCGGTTTGGCGCTTTGGGTCGGGAGCAGCCCGTCGTCGCCGACGCGGGTGCCGAGTCGGGCGCGGGTGCCGAGTCGGCGGTCACCCGCGAACCGCGCGAACGACGAGGTAGACGAACGGCGTGTCGACGACCGCGATCAACAGCTTCAGCAGGTACTGCCCGAGGATCAGCGAGACGACGACCGCGGTCGGCAGCGTGACCCCGATCCCGAGGACGGTCGGCGCGAACACGAACGCCACCCCGACGAAGATCACCGTGTCGATCGCCTGGCTCGTCGCGGTCGAGACCAGGTTGCGCAGCCAGAGGTGGGCGCCGTCGGTCCGGTCGCGGAGCGCGTGGAAGACGATCACGTCCCAGTTCTGGCTCACCAGATACGCCAGCAGGCTGCCGGCCACGACGTTCGTCGCCGGGGCAAGCGCCGCCGCGAACGTCGCGGCGAACTCCGGGTCGTCGGCCGGCGCGGCGATCGTCGACCAGACGAGCGCCAGCACGACGAAGTTCATCGCGAACGCGACGTTCACCATCACCTGCGCCGCCCGCCGGCCGTACAGCTCGGCGTAACAGTCGGAGGCGAAGAACGTGAGCGCGTACGCCAGCGCCGCGCCCGGCAGCGCGATCTCCGGACCCACGGCCGGCAGCGTGACCGGTAGCGGGATCGCGAGGATCTTCGCGGCGGTCAGCTGTGCGGTCACGAGCGCGGTCACGAACAGCGCCAGGAGACCCACCTGCCCGATCGCCGCGGTGCTGGTCGGATCCGCGTTCGTGCCGGCCACGCCGGACGACGGTCCCGAGTTACGCATCGCTCGCCCCGTCTCCCGAGCCGTCGGCCTTCGAATCGGCGGATTCCGAGCCGGGATTCGCGTCCGCGGATTCCGGGCCGGCGTTCGCGTCAACGGGCCCCGAGTCGGCGTTCGCGTCAACGGGCCCCGAGTCGGCGTCCGTCTCGAGCCGCCCGTGTCGCTCGTCGATCTCGTCGAGCCGGTCCAGCGTCTTTCGGATCGACGCCCGGACCGCGTCGCTGCGGTTCACGAACTTGCCGTCGTCGCCGACGTGTCGATCGAGGTCGTTCAACAGCTCCTCCGGGATGTCCACGCTCACCTTGGGCATACTGAGTTCCTGTCCGTCGCTCGGCGTCCTGCAGTTAAGTATTCTTCCAAGAAGGCTTGAGGATTATCACCCGCCTCCGTCCGCCGGCCTCGATCCGGTCGTTCCGCGCCGACCTCGATCCGGTCGTCCCGCCGGGGACACGTTTTTAGCTCTCTGCCCCGTTTTCCCGCCACTATGGACGAGAAAACCGCGGAACTCCGGGAGCTGTTCGTCGACGCGACCGGCTCGGAGACGGTCACCGAGGGTCAGGCGGCCGACCGCGGATCCCTGCTCGACCGCGACGACGCGACGGTCGGGGAGCGGCTCGCCGAGCTGATCGCGACGATGCGCGACCGGTACGGCTTCTCGACGTCCCTCCCCGACGCCGCCTACGAGCGCGTCGTCCGGGGCCACTTCACCGACGAGGCCGACGCCGCCATCGCGGCGGCGATCGGCGACGACGAGTCGATCGATCTCGGCGAGGGCACTGACGTCGATGAGGGTACTGACGTCGACGAGGATACTGACGTCAACGAGGATACTGACGTCGACGGGAGGGACGTCTTCCGCGCGCGAATGGATCTCCACCTCGTCACCGACGCCGACCGCGAGGCGCCGTTCGCGTACGACGAGCTGAAGCGGCTCGTCCTCGCGGGCGCCACGGACGAGGAGCTGGCCGCCGAGCTGTCGAGCGACCCCGAGACGGTCCGGCGGTACCGCCGCGCCGCCGCGGCCGACGTCGCCTCGATGCGGGCGAATCACCGCTTCCGCGACGAGTTCCGCGACCTCCTCACCGACGCCGACATCGAGCGCTCGCTCGCCGCCGACGCCCGCGAGGACGGGCTGCGCGAGGCCGCCGAGGACATCGAGACCGACGTCTCCTTTTAAGCGACTTCCGTTCAACTTACCCCTTCCGAGCGCCCGAACCGGACGACCGAGCGCTCGATGGGTCCGACCGTTTATACCGGAACACGCCGCAGACGGCCCGTGCCCGACACCGACCCCCCAGCCACCACGGTCGCCGATGCCGCGGCCGCGGTGCCGACGAGCGACGCTACGCAGTCGTCCGATGCCGTCGATCCGACCTCGACCGAGGCCACGCAGTCGTCGGCCGACCGGTCGACCCGTATCCCGTCGGGATCGGTCGCCTTCGGCGACCTGACGCGCGCCGCCTACTGCCCGCGCCAGCTCTACTACGCGCGACGGGAGCCGGACCGATCGATCCCCGACGCACAGCGGTCCCGGATCGATCTCGCGTTCCGGTATCCGGAGTTGGTCACGGCGGACGATGCCGCCCTGTCCGACCGTCCGATCGATCCCTCGCCGACAGTCTATCGTGAACGGCTTCGAACGCTCCGCGATGGCGGCTGTCGCGAGCGGTTCGGCGTTCCGTGGCGGTCGCTCGCGAACCCGGACCGGACGCGGGCGTTCCTGGTCGGCCGGTCCTGTCACGGGATCGCGCACAAGGTGCTCTCCGGGGATGAGGCCGTCGTCACTCAGTCCGGTGATCACGAGGTCGGCTCGTCCGTCGATGACGCCGGCGATGCCGATGCCGGCGATCCGCCGATACCGTGCCTCGTCTCGCCCGGAACGCCCCCGGAACGGGGCGTCTGGGAGCCGCAGACCGTTCGCGCGGTCGCGATCGCCAAGGCGCTCGCCTGGGAACGGGAGCGGGAGATCCCCCGCGTTCTCGTCGAGTATCCGGCGGTCGGCGTCGTTCGTGAGGTTTCGCTGACGGTCCGGACGACGGCCGCCTACCGACGCGCCCTGCGGACCGCCCGCGGGATCGACGGGCCGCCGCCGCGGGTCTCGGACGACCGGTGTCCGCCCTGCGAGTATCGGGACCGGTGCGGCACCGAGACGCGGTCGCTGCGTTCCCGGCTGGGATTGTAGCGACGGACCGACGGAGTTCCCGATATCGATCGTTCCGCTATCGGTCCTCGAGCCACGCCGCGATCGCGTCCGCGTTGGCGCCGCGCCGGTGGATCGTCCCCGTCTCGGGTTCGACCACGGTGCTTTCGGTCCCCGGCGTCTCGCCGCCGTCGATCAGGACCGCCGCGGCGTCACGGATCTCCGGCCCGAGCTCCTCGAGCCGGCGAACGCTGCCCGTTCCCGATCGGTTCGCGCTCGTGGCGGTGATCGGCCCGGCCGCGTCACACAACGCGAGCGCGATCGGGTGGTCGGGGATCCGGATCCCGACTCGGTCGCGGCCGGCGGTGAGCACGTCCGGGACGGTCGCCCCTCGCTCGACGATCACGGTGACCGGGCCGGGGAGAAACTCGCGGAGACAGGCCGCCTCCAGCTCGGTCGGCCGCGTGTGTTCCAGCGCCGCCTCGACGCTGCCGACGCCGAACGAGAGCGGCTTCGACCGGTCGCGACCCTTCGCCTCGAAGACGCGCTCGACGGCGTCCGGGTCGAGCGCGTCGGCGCCGAGCCCGTAGACCGTCTCCGTGGGATACACCACGAGATCCCCGTCCGCGACCGCAGCGGCCGCGCGGTCGATCGCCGACCGGACGTCCGCCGGGACATCCTCGCGGGCCGTTGGGGGACCCTCACGGTCCGCCGGGAGGGCCTCGTGGTCCCCCGTCCCGTCACCCCGATCCGTCCCGCTACCCCGATCCGCCGCTCCCCCGTCCGTCGTTCGTGGCTGGTCGTCCATGGCTGTCTCAGGCGGTCAGGTCGTCGATCGCCTCGCCGACCGCGTCGTAGGGCGGGAACTCGGGATGCTCGTCGGCCACCCACGCGTAGCGGACGGTTCGGTCCTCGTCGATCGCGAAGACGGCGGGCCTGGCGTCGACGATCCCCGCCATCCCGTCGAGGTCGTTCGTGACTCCGTACTCCTCGAGAACCGACGCGCCGGGATCGGAGAACAGCCGGGCATCGACGTCCCGCTCCGAAAGCAGCGTTCCGTGCTCGTAGGGCGTCGAGATCCCGATCCCGACGACGTCGATCGCGTCGGTCCAGCCGCGGTCGGCGATCTCCTTCCAGATGTACGTCGCCGGGAAGGCGCCGTCCATCGGGTAGGCGACGAGCAGGACCGGGCCGTCAGCGAGGAGGCTCGACAGCGAGCGGTCCTCCCAGAACTCCGAATTGACGAGCGGGCGGGTGAAGTCCGGTGCGGTCTCGCCGACCGAGACGTGGTCGGTCTCCGGCAGCTCCACGACGTCGAACTCGACCATCTCAGGCACCTCCCTCGCCGTAAGTCGCCTCGAGGTACTCGACGATGTTCGCGCTCTCGGACATCGTCACGCCCGTGGCCTCGTCGACGATCGCGGGGACGGTTCGCGCGCCGGAGACGCGCTTGACCACGTCGCGTTCCGAATGCATCGGCTCGATGAACCGCGAGCGGTACGACAGGCCGAGCTCGTCGAGGGTACGGACGACCCGCTCACAGTACGGGCACGCCTGCAGCCGATACAGCGTGATGTCGGTCGTCTCGTCGGGCATACCCTCCGATAGGGACGCCGGAGGGGTAACCGTGTCGCCCTCGGATCGCCGACGGTCCGTCCGCGGAGCCCGGTTGCCTCGCTCGATCCTGGCGATCCGATCGTGACGACCCGGCCCCGGCCATCCGGCCCCGACCATCCGATCCTGCCGGCTCGCCCGCCCATCCGATTCCGGCGAACCGGACGTCAGACGTAATCATTTAACCGTTGCCACCCACAGGTGTAACGAGAATGGGCTTGTCGCCGAACACGCCGCTGGCCGTCGGGCTCCTCCAGATCGAGTCGGTCAGCACGACCACGTGGACGATCATCGGGTCCCTCGCGATCGTCGTGCTCCTGGGACTGTCCGCCTTCTTCTCCTCCTCGGAGATCGCGATGTTCTCGCTGCCGAAACATCGCGTCGACAACCTCGTCGAGGAGGGCGTTCGAGGGGCACGGACCGTCCAGAAGCTCCGCGAGAATCCCCACCGGCTGTTGGTGACGATCCTCGTCGGCAACAACATCGTCAACATCGCGACCTCCGCGATCGCCACGTCGATGTTCGGCTTCTACCTCTCGCAGGGACAGGCGATCGTCGCCACGACGTTCGGGATCACGGCCGTCGTGCTGCTGTTCGCCGAGACCGCGCCGAAGTCATACGCGGTCGAACACAGCGAGTCGTGGTCGCTGCGGATCGCCCGGCCCCTGCAGTACTCCGAGTGGCTGTTGCTCCCGCTGGTGATCCTCTTCGATTACCTCACCCGCGCCATCAACCGGATCACGGGCGGTCGCGCGGCGATCGAGTCGACGTACGTCACCCGCGAGGAGATCCAGAACATCATCCAGACCGGCGAGCGCGAGGGCGTCATTGAGGAGGACGAACGCGAGATGCTCGACCGCATCTTCCGGTTCAACAACACGATCGCCAAGGAGGTGATGACGCCGCGGCTCGACGTCACCGCCGTCCCGAAGTCGGCAAGCGTCGAGGAGGCGATCCAGACGTGCGTCCAGTCCGATCACGAACGCGTCCCGATCTACGAGGGGAACCTCGACAACATCGTCGGCGTCGTCACCGTTCGGGACCTCGTCCGCGAGCTCCGGTACGCCGAGGGCGAGCCCTCCCTGGAGCGCGTCGTGAAGCCGACGCTGCACGTGCCCGAGTCGAAGAACGCGGACGAGCTCCTCGAGGAGATGCAGGACAACCGGCTCCAGATGGTCATCGTCATCGACGAGTTCGGCACGACCGAGGGGATCATCACCCTCGAGGACATGGTCGAGGAGATCGTCGGCGACATCCTGGAGGGCGACGAGCCCGAGCCGATCGAGTTCATCGAGGAGAACGTCGCGATGGTCCAGGGCGAGGTCAACATCGACGAGGTCAACGAGATCCTCGGGATCGACCTCCCGGAGGGCCAGGAGTTCGAGACGCTTGCCGGCTTCGTGTTCAACCGCGCCGGCCGGCTCGTCGAGGAGGGGGAGTCGATCGCCTACGACGGGATCGACATCCGGATCGAGCGCGTCGACAACACCCGGATCATGAAGGCCCGCGTGACCGTCACCGACGAGTACGGGTCCGAGACGGTCGCCGAAGCCGACGTCGAGGAGGACGCCGCGGTCGATCAGACGCCCGAATCCGACGCGAGCTGACGAACTGACGGGCGGACCGGTCGCGTTTCCCGCTCCCCGGCGGGCACGCGGAGGCTGTCAGACCACGCCGACCGTCGCCAGCAGCCAGTACGCGCCGAAGCCGACCCCCAACGAGACCGAAAGCGACCCGACCCACGCCAACACGGTGTATCCCATCTTTCGCCTGCTGACGCCGGCCCCGCCGGCCGCGTAGCCGGCCCCGACGATCGCCGAGACGATGATCTCGTTGAACGAGACGGGGATCCCGAACGCGACCGCGGTCTGTGCGATGGCGAACGACGGAATGAGTGCCGCGATCGACCGCCGCGGCCCCATCGACGCGTAGTCCTGGGCGATCGCCTTGATCATCCGCGGCGCGCCGGTCCAGGACCCGATCAACAGCCCGGTTCCCCCGCCGACGAGGACCGCCCACAGGGGAACCGCGGCGTCGTCGAGCAGCGGGACCAGCGGCCCGATCGCCAGGCCGACCTGGGACCCGCCGGCGGAGAACGCAACGAGTCCGCCGAGCGCCAACAGGAACCGCCGCTGGCCGCCGTCCCGGTCGCGACCGATGTCGAGATAGACGGCGGTTCCGACGACCGTGGCACACGCGAGCGTCAACAGAACCGGGCCGAGGTCGATCCCGAACCACGCTCCGACCGGGAGCCCGGAACCGACCGTCCCCGCGATCGATCCCTGCTCGTCCGCGGGGCCGAGGAACGCGAACCCGATGTTGCCGAGGATGACGCCCACGATCCCGGCGAGGACCGCGGTCAGGGCCCGTTCGGAGCCCCGGTCGCTCTGGAGCGCGCGTGCGGCGACGTACGCGCTTCCGCCGCCGACGAACGGGGTGAGAACCCAGAGCGTGGCGATCTCGGCGTACTTCGCCCACGCCGGCGCCCCGCCCATCGCGAGGCCGACGCCGACGACGGCCCCAGTGACCGTGAACGCCGTCGCGATCGGATAGCCGGTGAAGACGCCGATCGCGACGAGCACGGCGGCCGTGAGCAGCGCGACGATCGCCGCGCCGGCGCTGAGCGTGACGCCGCCGATCAGCTCCGTGCCGACCGCCTCGGTGACGTTGGCTCCCTGGAGGACCGCGCCGAGGAAGCCGAGCACGCCGACCACGAGCCCCGCCCGCATCACCGAGATGGCGTTGGCGCCGACAGCCGGCGCGAACGGCGTCGATCCCGACGACCCCGCGCCGATCGCCCACGCCATGAACAGGCTCGCGAGTCCCGCGACGGCGAACGTGGCGGCGGTTTCCAGCGCCATCGCTACCGTTGTCCGTCCTCGTAGCCCTTCCGCAGGCTCAACAGCGTTCGTCGGACGAGGAGATACGCGAAGAGGAAAAACGCCGCCAACGCGATCAGCAGGCCGACGAACAGCGGATCGGGCGAGTCCATATCTGCTCCGGGCTACTTTCGGCGTGGTGTTAGGCGTTTCGACGCGCCGATCGGTCCGAGAACGGCGGTCGCAGTTCGTGGCCGCGGGCGTCGCGACTCCGGGAGAGCCGTCGCGGGACGAGGCCGAGTGACGTAGCTAAAACCGGCGTTTGTGCTTAACGCGGATATATACCCTCGGCGGCCGTTGGTTCACCCGCGACACCCGCTTCGGCCCTCCGGTCGCGGTCGTGACGCCGCGGCGCGTTCTCGCGCCGTCGGATCCGTCCGCCGCGATCACGCCCACGAACCACCACCGTCGCGAGCACGCCACGAGCCACGTCCCCCGATCACGCGTCGTGTCCACGACGCGTCCCCCGTACCCATACCGTGGTCGGGTCGGACCGACGCGGACTCGGCGTCCCCCACCCACGCACCCACCTCCACCCGCCGACCCGCCCGATCGTCCGGCCCGGTCGGACCCGTGCTCCGTCCCGACCGCCGAGCGTGGTGTCGTCACTTCTCGACGTGTTGGTCCGTGAGATCGCCGTCTCCGCCTCGCTCGTTCGCCGACGATCGCGACGTGTACCCGGCCGCGACGCCTGCGTATCCGGCCGCGACCGTCGACGAGCCGGTCGGGAGTCACCTTCGGGACGTCACTCCCGCGCCGAGTCCCCGCGAACCCGAAACCGCTCGAAGACGTCCCCCTCGGGCGTCACGAGCCGTCCCTCGAGGACGCCGTCGCCGTCGACCGACTCGAACTCCGCGTGTGCCGCCCGGTTCCCGCGCGGTTGTGCGTGACTCCCCGGATTGACGAGCGTCACGTCGCCCGCCTCGGCGACGGTCGGCCGATGGCTGTGGCCGAAGACCACGACGTCGGCCGCACGCTCGCGGCCGAACAGCGCGAGTGCCGTCCGGCCGCCGCGTTCGGTGTGGGTCACCGCGAACCTGACGCCGGCGTACTCGACGGTCCGCGCCTCGGGCAACCGGTCGCGGATCGCGGCGTCGGCGTTGTTCCCGGACACCGCGCGGAGGGTGGCCGCCTCCGCGGCGAACGCATCGAGGACCGGCTCGCGGTGGAAGTCCCCCGCGTGGATCACGACGTCCGCCTCCCGAACCGCCGTCAGCGTGCGCCCCGTGAGGCGATGGCCGTCCGTGCTATGGGTGTCGGAGACGACCGTGAGCATCGGCGGGTTCAGGCCTCCTCGTCGCCGGCGTCCCGGCTTTCCGGTTTCGCCTCCCCCGCCGTCGCCGTCCCGTCTCCGTCCTCGGGCAGCGACAGCGCGGCCAGCAGCGCCTCCAGCTGGACCTGCTCGTTGGCGCCCTCGGAGATCCGGTAGTCGGCCTCGCCGATCCGCTCCATCAGCCGGACGGCCTCGCGCTCGGAGAGGTCGAACTCCCAGACCGACCGGTGGAGCTGGTCGATCACGTCGCCGCCGGCCATCCCGGTCTCGGTGAGCAGCGTGTCCAGGGTCGCGCGCGCCTTCGAGAAGTCGCCCGAGAGCGCGTCCGTGACCATCGACTCGATCTCCTCCGGCCTGGCGGTCGCGGTGATCGCGTAGACGGCCTGTTCGTCGACGACGTCGCCGGTCGTCGCGGCCGCCTGCAGGGAGTTGATCGCGCGCCGCATGTCGCCGTTGGCCGCATACACGAGCGCGTCGACGCCCGCCTCGGTCACCTCGATCTCCTCGGCGGCGGCGATCTCCCGGACCTGGCTCGCGATCGCCTCGTCCGACAGCGGCGAGAACCGGAAGACGGCGCACCGCGACTGGATCGGATCGATGATCTTCGAGGAGTAGTTACACGAGAGGATGAACCGGGTGTTGTCGGAGAACTGCTCCATCGTCCGCCGAAGCGCTGACTGGGCGTCATCGGTGAGAGAGTCGGCCTCATCAAGGAATATTAGCCGGTGGTCGTACCCGCCGAACGACGAGCGCGCGAAGTTCTTGATCCGATCCCGGACCACGTCGATCCCGCGCTGGTCGGAGGCGTTGAGCTCGAGGAAGTTCCCGCGCCAGTCGTCGCCGTAGATCTCGCGAGCGATCGCCGTTGCCGAGGTGGTTTTTCCAACACCTGCTGGGCCTGAAAAAAGCAGGTGCGGCAGGTCGTCCTGCTCGATGTAGCTTTCGAGCCGCTCCACGATGTCCTCGTGGCCGTGGATGTCCGAGAGGGTCTGCGGTCGATACTTCTCGATCCAGATCTCCCGGCCGGTCGCGGTCGCGGCGTCCGCGTCCGACGTTCCTGTCTCGGTATCGGTGTCCGACGTCCCCGCCTCAGCATCCGTGTCCGACGCCCCGGCCTCGGCGTCCGTCGGCTCCTCGGGCTCGCTCATACGATGGACCACCGCCGGCAGGGTCATAAACGAACCGAGACGCCGGCTCGGCTGGCGGCCTGATCGATCGTTTCTACTACTGCCCTCAGATCGGTAGCCAACCGCCCGACAGAACGGTGAACGTCAGGAACGATCCGGCGGTCGCGAGCACGGGGACGACGTTCTGGATCACGACGACTCGGACCGACGTCTCGGGGTCGAACAGGTCGGCGGCCGCCGGGACGTCCCCGGCGTCGGCGTCGCCGATCGCGGCCGTGTCCGGCCGGTCCGCGGCGGCCGCCGGATCGCCGACCGTCGGCGACGTCTCGTCGGCGCGGAGGCCGCCGACCGAGACGCTCGTCGTGGCCTCCCCGGCGACCGCCTCGGCGACGGTGAACGTCCGGCTGGCGCGGCCCCAGCCGAGCCCGACGATCGAGGTCGTCGCGATGACGACGAAGCTCGCCGGCACCCCGAGCGCGGAGAGGCCGACCACGATCGTCGAGCTGATCACGGCCACCACGAGCGCGGCGGTCAGGGGGAGGTCGGTGATGTCGTTGCCCAGCGTGTCCATCGTCCGTCGGGCGATGGTGAGCGCGCCGACGGCGACGGCGGCCGAGCCGACCAGGATCCCGGACTCCATCCCGATGGCGCCGCTGCCGACCAGCGGCGCGATCGCGTTGGCGATGTTGCTCGTCCCCGAGCTGAACGCCATCAGACAGCCGATCGCGACGACCGCGGTGCTGCCGACCAGCTCCCGGCGCGTCGTGTTCGGGCCCGGAACCGGCCGCGGAACGTGGCCGCGCCGGTCGAGGGTGACGAGCGGTCCCTCGGAGTCCTCGATCGCGATCGCGTGCTCGATCCGGGTGTAGTAGTATCGTCCCACCACGACCGAGAGCCAGAACCCGGCCACCGGCGCGACGATCCACCACAGCAGGATCTCGCCCACGACCGCCCACGCGAGTTGGTCGGCGGCCAGGCCGAAGCCCGCGATCGCGCCGACGGCGGTCATCGACGTCGAGGCCGGCGTGCCGGTGAGGTTGCCGAGGAACAGCGCCCCGCCGATGAAGCCCAACACGAGGACGCTCACCTCGGGCGTGAACGCGCCGGGATCCCGAAGGAGGTCCGTTCCGAGCGTCTCGACGACTCGACGGCCGATCGTCCACGCGCCGAGGAAGAAGCAGCCGCTCATCAGTAGCCCGGCCGTGATCCGCCCGATCACGCCTGCGCCGACCGCGGGCCCGAACGCCGGCCCGGTCGTCGAGCCGCCGACGTTGTACGCGACGAAACAGGCCAGCACCACGCCGCCGACGAACAGCGGATCCAGCGTCGCCATCGAGATCCCCCTCCCGATCGGCCGTGAGGCGTCGATCGCCTATAAAGGAATTCGTCGCGCCCGCCGGCGAAAACGTTTGGACGATCGGGGCCGTACCCCCCGGTCGATGCAACTGCGTGGCCGACAGACCCAGTTCTACATCGACATCGTCTACGGCGTCGCCTTCCTCGCCGGCTTCGGCTACCTGATGGTCGCCGGGATGGACGCACGGGTGGCCGCCTTTTCCGGCGGGCTCGTCTTCGGATACGTCCTGCGCGTCTGGGAGAACATGACCGTCTACGAGCGCGTCCTCGAGGAACAGGTGGCCGAGAAGGCGGAGGACCGCGTCGCGGAGGAAGCCGAAGAGCGTGTCGCGGAGGAAGTCGAGGATCGCGTGGCCGAGGAGGCCGAAGACCGCGTTGCCGAGGAAGTTGAGGAACGTGTGGCTCAGGAAGCGGAGGACCGCGTCGCCGAGGAAGTCGAGGAGCGCGTAGCCGAGGAGGCAGAGGACCGTGTTGCGGCGGAAGTAGAGGAACGGGTGGCCGAGGAAGCGGAGGATCGCGTCGCCGAGGAGGCCGAACAGCAAGTGGCCGAGGAGGCCGAACAGCAAGTGGCCGAGGAGGTCGAGACGCGCGTGTCCGAGGACGTCGAGTCCGAGCTCGTCGATCGGGTCCGCGAGATCGACGCCGACCTCGCTGCGGAGCTCGCCGATCGGCTGCGCTCCGAGAACGGGTCGGCCGCCGAGTCCGGGTAGCGTCTCAACTTTGGTTTATAAGCGGAATACCGCCAATGCAGCGCGTATTTATAAGTACGATCCGGATAGAATAGGATGCGACGTCCCGACGCGGAACCGCACCTCGATCCCGTCCGGTCCCGTGACGGAGACGCCATCGTCGACCTCGGTGACGGCATGCTCGCCGTCCGCGAGCCGCCCCTCGAGCGCTTCGAGCGCCGCCCCGTCGGGGAGCACCACCTCGAACCACGACACCCCCCTTCCCTCGGCCGGTCCGGACCGGTGGTTCCACGTGTTCGCGCCCAGATGGTGGTGGTAGCCGCCGGCGGCGACGAAGAGCGCGGCCGGCATGGCGGTTTGCGTCTCGAACCCGACCCGGTCCACGTAGAAGTCCCGGAACGTCGCAAGCGAGGAGACCTCGAGGTGGACGTGTCCGACGTCCGTTCCGGTCGGGAGCTTCGAGTCGCCCGCGGCGACGGCTTCCACCGGCTCGAGATCGAGGGGATACGTGCCCATCCGAACGGTTCCGTCGTCGCTGCGGGGCCACTCCTCCCGTGGGTAATCCCGATAGATCTCGATCCCGTTGCCTTCCGGGTCGGTGAGGTACAGCGCCTCGCTCACCCCGTGGTCCGACGCGCCGCCGAGCTGCCAGCGCTCCTGCACGCGGGCTAACGCGTCGCCCAACGCGCCGCGCGAGGGGACCCTGAACGCGTTGTGGAAGAGCCCCGCCCCCGACCGGCGTCGAGTGGGCGCTTCCGGGTCGTGCTCCAGCACGAGCAGCGGAGTCCCCTCGACGCCGAGGACCGCCGTCGCGTCGGAACGACCGAGCACGGAGAGCCCGACGACGTCCCGATAGAAGTCGGCCATCTCCGGGAGATCCGACACCGTGAGCGCGGTTCGTCCGATGCGCGTTTCCGGGGGCAATCCGTCTCCCTCCGAGGGGACCTCGTCCATCTCCGGTGACGCTCCGTTTCCCTCCGATGGCACTACGTCTCCCTCCGATCCCATCGTCGATCGCTCGTCCCGGCGGCACCGAGTCCGGGCACCGTCGCGTTCTGTAGTTCCATTACGTTACCTAGTTTGGAACCAAACTGACTTATAGATACGGTTATAAATGTGTGACCAGGTTATGACGACCCAACCACCGGAAACGGACGGCGAGACGCAGTCCGACGTCGAGCGGCGCAATGCGGACGTCTGTAACGTCGTTGGAGCGGTCGAAGCGGTGGGGTCGAAGTGGAAGCTCGTCGTCCTCAACGACCTCCGGGAGGGCGAGAAGCGGTTCAACGAACTCAAGCGGTCGACGGGAGCGAGCTCGTACACGCTGTCCCGCGTCCTCGAGGATCTGGAGGCCGACGGCTTCCTCGACAACCGCAAGGAGCTGGAGTCGCCGGTCGCCAGCTACTACGCGCTGACCGAGAAGGGGAGCGAACTCTGCCCCGTGTTCGACGCCCTGGACGAGTGGGGAACGAACTGGCTGGAGTGACGTCCGCCGCCGCATCCACGCGGTGGATCCTTCGTGCGGTACGAGTCCTCTCTGTGGCGGGAGTCTCGCCACTGACGGGCGGTCTCGGAGCTGTGAGGTAACCGTTTTCAGTCACTTCCCCAGTGTTTTCGCCCTATTTATACGCGTTTATGAATTGGATATCATTTCATCCTGCCGAAGATATTTATAATGTAGTGTCATTAACACAGCCAATGTCCGTACTCGAGACCACTGGACGGGACCTGTTCATCGACGGCGACTGGACGACCGCGTCGACCGACGAACGGTTCGCGACGATCGACCCTGCGACGGAAACCGAGATCACGACGGTTGCCGCGGCAACGGCCGAGGACGTCGACCGCGCGGTGACCGCGGCCCGGGAGTCGGTCCCGGCCTGGCGCTCGAAATCACCCGCCGAACGGAGTCGGATCGTCCACGCCGTCGCGGACCGCATTCGAGACGCCGCGGACGAACTGGCGGCCATCGAGAGTCGCGACCAGGGGAAACCGCTCGCACAGGCTCGCGACGACGTTGCGGCCGCCGCTCGATACTTCGAGTACTACGCGGGCGCCGCCGACAAGCTCGAGGGCGACAGCATCCCGCTCGAGGAGGGGAGCCTCAACCTCACCACGCGGGAACCGTACGGGGTCAGCGGCCAGATCATTCCGTGGAACTTCCCGTTGAGCATCACTGCCCGTGGGCTGGCCCCGGCGTTAGTCGCCGGGAACACGGTCGTGGTGAAGCCCGCGCCGACGACGCCGCTTTCGGCGCTGTCCCTGGCCGAGATCTGTTCCGACGCCGGCGTTCCGGACGGCGTCGTGAACGTCGTCACCGGAGGAGCGGAACCGGGAGCGGCGCTTTCCTCGCACGAGGACGTCGATCAGCTCACCTTCACCGGGAGCGTCCCGACCGGCGAAGCGGTAATGCGCTCCGCCGCGGAGACGATCACGCCGGTCACGCTCGAGTTGGGGGGAAAGAACCCCGCCGTCGTGCTGTCCGACGCCGATCTCGACGACGCCGCGCGCTGGATCGCGACGGGCATCTTCACGAACGCCGGCCAGATCTGTTCGGCGGCCGACAGGGCGATCGTTCACGAATCGGTCTACGACGAGTTCATCGACCGCATCGTCGACCGAGCGGAGTCGTACACGCTCGGCCCCGGGCAGGACGATCCCGATATGGGGCCGCTCAACCACGCCGAGCACTTCGAGTCCGTCCTGGAATACGTCGACGTCGGTCTGGAGGAGGGGGCGACGCTCGAAACCGGCGGCGAACCGCTCGACCGCGACGGCCATTTCCTCCGGCCGACGGTGTTTTCGGACGTCGAGAACGATATGCGGATCGCCCAGGAGGAGATCTTTGGGCCGGTTCTTGCGGTGATTCCCTTCTCCGACCGCGAGGAGGCGGTCGAGATCGCGAACGACGTGGAGTTCGGACTCGCCGGTGGCGTCTTCTCCCGGGACGTCAAACGGGCGTTGAACGTCGCCCGAGACGTCGATGCGGGAAGCGTCTACGTGAACGAGTGGTTCGGCGGGTCCGTCGAAACCCCGTTCGGCGGAATGGCCAAAAGCGGGATCGGCCGTGAGAAGGGATTCGAAGCCCTCGATTCGTATCTCCAGACGAAGAGCATCTCGGTCAACCTCGACGAGTAGGGTCCATTTGCCGCGGTTCGTCGCTGCGGTCCGTCGCCGCGGGAACCGATCTGTTCAACCCGATCCGGGCCCGATCAGGGGTATGCACGTCACCGTCGAGGTCGTCGGCGAGGGGTCACGCGAGCTCGCCTGCGAGCCCGAGGACACCTACGCCGACCTGATCCGGTCGGTGGGCTACAGCCCCCAGGAGGCCGCCGCGCTCGTCGACGGATCGCCGGTTCCCGAGGACCGGGCCGTCGACGCCGACCGCGTGACGGTCCTCCGGCTCATCAAGGGCGGATCCGGACGCGGCCACGCGCCCGAGACGGTCGACTTCGAGGGCGCGAACGTCGGTCCGGGGCCGGATCCCTTCGTCCTGTCCGGTCTCGAGTCGGACCTGGCGGTCCTGCTGTTCCATCGCGACCATCTCTGCGGGAACTGTCGCACGCAGGTCAAGACCGTCGTCTCGAGCTACGACTCCCTCCGGGAGGCCGGCGTCGAGGCGGTCTCGATCCTGCCTGAGGACCGCGACCGGGCCGCGGAGTGGGTCGCGGAGTACGACGTTCCCTACCCCTTCATCGCGGACCCCGAGACCGAGATCGCGAGCCAGTACGGCCAGTCGCGTCGGTTCGGGACGATCGGCCGGCGGATCGACCTGATCGGCCGGATGCCCGAGGTCGTCCTCGTCGACCTGCGCCGGGAGCCCGAGGTTCTCTGGCGATACACCGGCGCCCATCCCGGCGACCGCCCCGGGATCGACGCGATCCTCGAGGAGGTGGCGAAGTTCGCGTGAGATCCCTCTCGAGCGAGCGACTCGTCGCCGACGGCGGCTCCTGGTCCCCGCCGAGCGACCAGCCCGCGGGAATCGCGATCCGCCGTGCCGACGCGGACGACGTCGTCGACGTGATCCGGGTCCTCGAGGGTGCCCTGCTCGAGATCGACGCTGCGGTCCTCCGGTCCAGGGTCGGCGATGGGCGCGTGCTCCTCGCGGAGACCGACCCGGCGACCGAGGGCGAACGGACGCGAACCGTGGTCGGGGCGCTCTCCCTCGAATCCCGTGACGACGATGGCAGTCACGTGGCGGCCGACGACCGGCTTCACATCGACGCCGTGGCCGTCACGCGCCATCGACGCGAGGTCGGGATCGGATCCGCGCTCGTGCGAGCCGCGATCGACGCGGCCGCGGCACGCGAGGTCGACCACCTGACGGCCGCCTTCGAAGGCGATCTGCGGGAGTTCTACGCCGACCTCGGGTTCCGGATCGAGCCGATCGAGGGGACGGACCGTCTGCGTGGCATCGTCGACGTCGGGGCACTCGACCGGCGTTCCTGAACGCGTCGTTCCAGCCGGACGAGCTCCCGGTTTATGCTCCCGGCTCACCTCCCAGATCCTGGAGTTTCCGTTGGACCTGCGCGTAGACCTTCGGATGGAGGTTCATCCCCTCGTCGACGAGATCGTACAGGACGTCGGTCGCCTCCGGCGCCGTCACGTCGCCCGCTTTCGTCCGCTCGAGCAACAACGTTGTCACCCACCAACACTCGATGCCGTGACTCCGGGCCACCTCGATCAGCCCCTTGTCGTTGGCGAGGAGGATCTCCTCGTCGGCCTCCGCCAGGAGGATCACCGAGGCGTCGCCGACCGCGATCCCCTCCATCGACGCGACCTCGTCGGCCGCCGCCGGCGTCTCGTGAACGGTGACGCCCTCCAGGAACTCCTCGAGCGCTGCGGTTCCGCGCTTCCCCTCCGTGAGGACCTCCTCTCGAACCGCCTCCGTCGTCCGCACGTCGTCGAAGGCGGCCGCGACGAGGTCGAGTCGGCCGACCCACGAAAGGGGGATCAACGCGGACGAATCGACGACGACCATCAGATTCGGTCGAGGTCGCGCTCGAGGTCCTCGGTCGTGTATCCGACGTCGATCCCCTCCTCGGCGGCGAGCGTCAGCATCTCGACGTACGGGACGTCCGCGAGTTCCGCCGCCGTCCGGAGCGTGACGCTGTGGTCCCGGAGCCGGTCGAGCGCTTGCTCCCGGCGCCAGTCGTCGAGTCCCTGCCGGATCAGGCGGCGCAGCACCTCCGACCGGTCGGCGCTCAGCTCCGCCTCCAGCTCGGCGAGCGCCTCCTCGTCGTCCTCGGGAATGCGCGTGGTCACCGTCTTCATCGTTACGAGCAGGTACGTTACGATACGCATTAGTTGTAACGGCAAACGGGACCTCGACTCCGACTGGCCGGGTGGTGGCTGGAAGCACGTCCGCGATACCGACGCCATCCGACGTGCCTTTCCGGGTCGACGACGTCAGGACCGGTATGAACGCGCGTTTCGTCAACGGCCGGTTCCCGGAGCGACCTCCAGGGATCGGGGGGACATTTATGACGGGGAGGCATCCATGACGGGAAAGGACGAGTACTACAATCGCTCCAAACAGGAGGGCTACCGCAGCCGGTCCGCCTACAAGCTCCAGCAACTCGACGAGACGGCCTCGCTGTTCGACCGGAACGACACGGTCGTCGACCTGGGCGCGGCGCCGGGCGGCTGGCTGCAGGTCGCCGCCGAGCACGTCGGGGCCGGCGGGACCGTGGTCGGCGTCGACCTCCAGCGCATCCGAGATCTCGATCCGGAGGCGGACGACTGGGGCGACGGCGACGTCGCGAACGTCGAGACGATCCGCGGCGATATGACCGAGGCAAAGACCCAGGACCGGCTTCGCGAGACGATCGGCGAGCGCGGCGCCGACGTCGTGGTTTCGGATATGGCGCCGAACATGACCGGCGAGTACAGCCTCGACCACGCCCGGTCGGTCCACCTCGCTCGGCAGGCGTTCGAGGTCGCACTGGACCTGCTGACGCCCGGCGGCGACCTCGTCGTCAAGGTGTTCCAGGGGCGGGACCTGGAGGCGCTCCAGGAGGACATCGAGGCCGAGTTCGAGTACGTCCGCGTGGTCTCCCCGCCCGCCTCGCGCGACTCCTCCTCGGAGGTGTACCTCGTCGCGAAGGGACGGATGACCGCGCCCGTCGAGACGGGCGACCGGCTGGAGGTCGAGATCGAGGACGTCGGCGACGAGGGCGACGGGATCGCCACGGTGGACGGCTACACGCTGTTCGTGCCCGGCGCCGAAACGGGCGAGACCGTCGAAGTCGTGGTCGACGACGTCAAGCCGCGGTTCGGCTTCGCCGAGCGCGTCGACTGAGCGGCGTTGACTGAGCGGCGTCGACCGTCGCCGTCGACGGCGGTTCCGGGACCGAGCCGTTCCCGACCGAGGGGAGCGCTTTTATATTCCGGCTCGGTGGGTCGGGTATGCGTTCGTTCGAGAAGGCGATCATCACGTGTGCGGTCACGGGATCGATCCACGTGCCGACGATGTCGCCGCACCTGCCAATCACGCCCGACGAGATCGTCGAGGAGGCCGTCGCGGCCGCCGACGCCGGGGCGAGCATCGTTCACGTTCACGTTCGTGATCCCGAGACCGGCGAGCCGTCGCCCGACCTCGAGCTGTTCCGCGAGGTCGCGACGCGGATCCGGGAACGCAGTGACGTGATCGTGCAGCCGACCACCGGCGGCGGGTCGAACATGACCCTCGAGGAACGGGTCCAGGTCGTGCCCGAACTCGAGCCGGAGATGGCCTCCTGCAACATGGGGTCGATCAACTTCGGTCTGTATCCGATCCTCGAGGCGTACGACGAGTTCGAGCACGAGTGGGAGCGCCCGTTCCTCGAGAACACCCGCGAGTTCGTCTTCCGAAACACCTTCGCGGACCTCGAGCGGATCATCCCGCTGTTCGCCGAGCACGGAACGATGCCGGAACTCGAGTGCTACGACGTCGGCCACCTCCACAACGCAAAACACTTCCTCGACCGGGGGATCCTCGACCCGCCGCTGCACCTCCAGTTCGTGATGGGGATCCACGGCGGGATCGGCGCCGACCCCGAGCATCTCACGCACATGATCCGGACCGCGGAGCGGCTGTTCGGCGACCGGTACTCCTTCTCGGTGGTCGGGGCGGGCCGGATGCAGTTCCCGCTCACGACACAGGCGATCTCGGCGGGCGGCCACGCCCGGGTCGGGATGGAGGACAATCTCTACCTCCGAAAGGGCGAGCTTGCGGAACGGAACGCGGACCTCGTCGAGAAGATGGTCCACCAGACCCGCGAGATCACCGGCCGCGAGATCGCGTCCCCCGACGAGGTCCGGGAGTTCCTCGGTCTCAAAGGCGCCTCGAGCGTCGCCTTTTAAACAAGACGTCGTTTGCGCCGTCTTCTGGACCACACGATGACGCCCGGTTTGCGGCTCCGACGTCGACGACCGTCCCCCTCGCCTCCCGCCGTTCGACCCCGGAACCCTTTTGCCCGAACGCCAGCCACACAACGGTAATGAGCACGCTCGAAGCCGAATACCGCCTCGATTACTTCGAGGAGGAGGGCTTTCATCGTCGGGAGTGTTCCTCCTGTGGCGTCCACTTCTGGACGCGCGATCCTGACCGAACCACCTGCGGGGAGCCGCCGTGTGCGGACTACAGCTTCATCGACGACCCCGGGTTCGACGAGGCGTACACGCTCGAGGAGATACGGGAGGCGTTCCTCTCCTTCTTCGAGGACCACGACCACGAGCGGATCGACCCCTATCCGGTCGCGGCGAACCGCTGGCGCGACGACGTCCTGTTGACGCAGGCGTCGATCTACGACTTCCAGCCGTTGGTGACCTCCGGGAAGACGCCGCCGCCGGCGAACCCGCTCGCGATCTCCCAGCCCTGCATCCGGATGCAGGACATCGACAACGTCGGCAAGACGGGCCGGCACACGATGGCCTTCGAGATGATGGCCCACCACGCGTTCAACGTCCGCGAGGACGCCGACGAGGAGTACGCCTACGAGGGCGAGGTCTACTGGAAGGACGAGACGGTCCAGTATTGCGACGAGTTCTTCGAGTCGATGGGGGCGAACCTCGAGGAGATCACCTACATCGAGGACCCCTGGGTCGGCGGCGGCAACGCCGGCCCGGCGATCGAGGTCATTTATAAAGGCGCCGAGCTCGCCACGCTCGTCTTCATGTGTATGGAGCAGGACCCCGACGGCGACTACGAGCTCAAGGACGGGAACACCTACTCCTACATGGACACCTACATCGTGGACACGGGGTACGGCCTCGAGCGTTGGACCTGGATGAGCCAGGGGACGGCCACGGTCTACGAGGCGATCTATCCCGACGCCATCGAGTTCCTAAAGGAGCACGCCGGGATCGACTACGCCGACGAGGAGCGGGCGATCGTCAACCGGGCGGCGAAGCTCGCCGGCCGGCTCGACATCGACGACGTCGACGACATGGAGGCCGCCCGCGGCGACATCGCCGAGAAGCTCGACGTCGAGGTCGACGAGCTGCGCGACCTCCTCGAGCCGCTCGAGGACATCTACGCGATCGCCGACCACTCCCGGACGCTCGCGTACATGTTCGGCGACGGGATCGTCCCCTCGAACGTCGGCACCGGCTACCTCGCCCGGATGGTGCTTCGCCGGACCAAGCGGCTCGTGGACACGGTCGGCGTCGACGCCCCGCTCGACGAGCTGGTCGACATGCAGGCCGAGCGCCTGGGCTACGAGAACCGCGACACGATCCGCGACATCGTCCGCACCGAGGAGCGGAAGTACCGGAAGACGCTCGAGCGCGGCGCCCGGAAGGTCGAATCCATCGCCGACGAGTACGCCGGCACCGGCGACCCCATCCCCACGGAGACGCTCATCGAGCTGTACGACTCCCACGGGATCCAGCCGGATATGGTCGCCGAGATCGCCGACGAGCGCGGCGCGACCGTCGACGTCCCCGACGACTTCTACGGGCTCGTTGCCGACAGACACGAGCAGACCGTCGACGAGGAGACGGACGAACGCGACGACCGGATCGCGGACCTGCCCGAGACGGAGAAGCTGTATTACGACGACCAGGACCGACTGGAGTTCGAGGCGGTCGTCCTCGACGTCCTCGAGGTGGAGGCGGACGGTGACGATGCGTCGGAGGACGGCGACGCCTACGACGTGGTCCTCGACCAGACGATGTTCTACCCCGAGGGCGGCGGCCAGCCCGCCGACCACGGCACGCTGACGGCCGGGGAGACGACCGTCGAGGTCACCGACGTGCAGGCGGTCGACGACGTCGTGCTCCACCGCACGGACGGGGATCCCGGAAAGGGCGAGTTCGTTCGGGGGCAGGTCGACGGCGATCGGCGGCGGCGCCTGATGCGGCATCACACCGCGACGCACCTCATCGGCCACGCCGCCCGCGAGGTGCTCGGCGACCACGTCCGGCAGGCCGGCGCCCAGAAGGGGCTCGACTCCTCCCGGCTCGACGTCCGTCACTACGAGCGGATCTCCCGCGAGGAGGTGAAGGCGATCGAGCGCGTCGCCAACGACCTCGTGATGGAGAACCTCCCGGTCGACCAGGAGTGGCCCCACCGCCACGAGGCGGAGGCCGAACACGGCTTCGACCTCTATCAGGGCGGCATCCCGCCGGGCACGAACGTGCGCTTGATCCACGTCGGCGACGCCGACGTGCAGGCCTGCGGGGGCACGCACGTGGGCCGGACCGGCGACATCGGGGCGATAAAGGTCCTCAAGACGGAGCCGGTACAGGACGGCGTCGAGCGGATCGTCTTCGCCGCCGGCACCGCGGCCCTCGAGGCGACCCAGCGTACGGAGGACGCGCTCGACGACGCCGCGGACGTCCTCGACGTCGACCCGCTCGACGTGCCCGAGACGGCCGAGCGGTTCTTCGAGGAGTGGAAGGAACGGGGCAAGGAGATCGAGCGGCTCACCGACGAGCTCGCGGCGGCCCGCGCCTCCGGGGGGGCCGACGCCGAGGAGATCGAGCTCGACGGGGTGACGGTCGTCGTCCAGCGGCTCGACGCGGACGCGGAGGAGCTCCGCGCCACCGCGAACGCGATGGTCGAGGAGGGAACGGTCGCGGTGCTGGGATCGGGACACGACGGCTCCGCCCAGTTCGTCGTCGGCGTCCCGGACGACGTGGACGTCAACGCCGGCGAGATCGTGAGCCGTCTCGCACGGAAGGTCGGCGGCGGCGGGGGCGGTCCGCCGGACTTCGCGCAGGGCGGCGGCCCGGACGTCGACGCGCTCGACGACGCGCTCGAGTCGGCCGGCGAGACGGTTCGGTCGCTCCGGCGGGCGTAACGGAACGCTTCCACGTCGCCGATACCGTCGCGACTGACGCTCGATCGGCGCTCACCGCTTTCGAAGCGTTCCCTCGCAGGCCGGACAGCGGTCGTGCGTCGACCCGGCCAGCTCCAGCGTTCGCTCGTTGAAGCAGTCCGAACACAGCAGCGTGCCGCAGTTCGAGCATTCGTACCCGTCGAGGCTCCCGATTCCGATCCGCGCGAGCAGTCCCGACCCCGCCTCGAGCTCGTCCTCACACCGGGCACAGAGTGGCATACGCCGTCGATATGCGGGGTGGTGTCAATGAACCTATCGATCGTCGCGGTGGATCCGGGATCGGGACCCCCTCCGATTTCGGAGCGTCGTCCGCGGCCACGGTCGGTCCGGGTTCGGAACCGTCAACACGCGCCCGGCCCGATAGACGGACGTGCCATACGCCGTCAACGGGTCCGTGTCGATCCGGTACGAGGTCGAGGGCGAGGGGCCGGCGGTCGTGTTCGTCGGCGACGTCGGGCTGGGCGTCTGGCAGTTCGCCTGGCAGCACGGCGCGGTCGCCGGTCCGTACGCCGCGGTGACGCCCGAGCCGCGGGGTCTCGGCCGGTCGGATGCACCCGCGGGTCCGTACGCATTTGACGACCTCGTGGGCGATCTCAAGGCCGTCATCGCCGGGATCGACCGCCGATCGGTCCAGCTCGTGGGATACGGGTTCGGCGGGCTGATAGCGCTCGCGACCGCGATGGAGTCCGCCCGCGTTCGGAGCCTGGCGGTGATCGGAACGCCGGCCGACGGCGACGCGCTGGACCCGGACCGGTTGTGGGCCGACCCGGCCGACCGCGCCGCGGTCGAGGCGTCCACGACCGGGCTGTTGTCCGATTCCTTCCGCGCGGCGCACCCCGACGTCGTCGACCGGATCGTCGACTGGCGGGTCGCGGAGGACGCGTCGCCGGAGACGGCCGCGGCCCACCGGGCGGCGCTGGCCGACGCCGACCGATCCGACCGGCTGTACGAGCTCACCGTGCCGACGCTCGTGCTTCACGGGACCGCGGACGCGGTCTGCCCGGTCGAGCACGGCCGCCGGCTCGCCGACGGGCTCCCGCGGGGGACGTTGCACCCGATCGATGACGTCGGTCACCTCGCCGGGATCGAGGCCTCGGGCGCGTGCAACGACGCGCTTCTGGGCTGGCTTGCCGAACACGCCGACCGCCACGACGAGTAGTAACCGGACGCCGTCAGCCGGCAATCCGGACCGGCCCGTCGATCGTCCGGAGTCACGGCAGCGTTCGGACCGGACACAACCGTTTTTACGCCGAGACGGCTACGTGGGCGCAATGACACGACTCCGCGTCGCCCTGCTCAACGCGGCCCACGACGCCGCGAACACCCGCCGGAACTTCCGGCGGGAACTGGACGCCGACCTCGTCGAGTTCCACGCCGCCGAGGGGGAGCTGCCCGACGGCTACGACTTTGACGCGGTCGTCATCACCGGCTCCCGCTCCTCCGTCTACTGGGACGAGGCGTGGATCCCGCCGCTGATCGAGTACGTCGCCGCGGCGACCGACCGGGGGATCCCCACGCTGGGGATCTGTTACGGCCACCAGGTGCTCGCGGAGGCGCTCGGCGGCCGGGTCGCCGGGATGGACGACTTCGAGCTCGGCTACTCCGAGATCACCCACCACGGCGACGAGATCTTCGCGGGGATCGACGAGGAGTTCACCGTCTTCACCTCCCACGGCGACGCCGTCGTCGACCTGCCGCCCGGGGCCGAACTCCTCGCGGAGAACGAGTACGGGGTCCACGCCTTCCGTGACGGCCACAACTGGGGGCTGCAGTTCCATCCCGAGTACGACATGGAGACCGCCGCCGACGTGGCCGACGGGAAGCGCGACCGGATCGGGGACGCCCGCGTCGACGCCGCGATCGCGGAGATCACCTCCGAAAACTACGAGGCGGCCTGCGAGGTCAAGCGGGTCTTCGAGAACTTCACCGACCACGTTCGCCGGATCTCCGGGGACGTCGGTCGCTCGCGGCGGACCGAGCGATCGGTCGCCGGATCGCGCGCGGACGATTGAAAAAGGATCAAAAGATCACTGCGGACGCCGTTGGGTCTCTCCGACGATCGATCGTGAGGAACCGTGTGACTCGTTTGCAAACATCTTTTGCCGTCGTCGCCGTGAGTTCGAACAATGCTCGATTACGTGGGACTCGAGGCGGAACTGGGCGAGGAGGAGCGAATGATCCGGGACACGGCGCGCCGGTTCGTCGACGAACGGATCCGCCCCGAGATCGGCGACCACTTCGAGGACGGGACGTTCCCGACCGACCTCATCCCCGAGATGGGGGAGCTCGGGTTCTACGCGCCGAACCTCGAGGGGTACGGTTCCCCGAACGTCTCGGAGACGGCCTACGGGCTGTTGATGCAGGAGCTCGAGGCGGGCGACTCGGGGCTGCGGTCGATGGCGAGCGTCCAGGGCGCGCTCGTGATGTATCCGATCCACGCCTTCGGCAGCGAGGACCAGAAGGAGGAGTGGCTCCCGGACCTCGGCACGGGGGAGGCGGTCGGCTGCTTCGGGCTCACCGAGCCCGAGCACGGGTCGAACCCGTCGAACATGGAGACCCACGCGGAGCGGGACGGCGACGAGTACGTGCTCAACGGCACGAAGACGTGGATCACGAACTCCCCCATCGCCGACGTCGCGGTCGTCTGGGCGCGGGACCGTTCGGCGGCGGACGGTGACGACGACGGTCCGATCCGGGGGTTCCTCGTCGAGACCGACCGGGACGGCGTGACGACCAACAAGATCACGGAGAAGCTGTCGCTGCGGGCGTCGATCACCGGCGAGATCGACCTGCGGGACGTCCGGGTCCCCGAGTCGAACGTCCTCCCCGGCGTCGAGGGGATGAAGGGGCCGCTGTCGTGTCTCACGCAGGCCCGCTACGGCATCGCCTGGGGTGCCGTGGGCGCGGCGCGCGACTGCTTCGAGACGGCCCGGGAGTACGCGACCGACCGCGAGCAGTTCGGCGGCCCGATCGCCCGGTTCCAGCTTCAGCAGGAGAAGCTCGCCGAGATGGCCACCGAGATCACGACGAGCCAGCTGCTCGCGTACCGGCTCGCCGAGCTGAAGGAACGCGGCGACCTGCGTCCGCAACACGTCTCGATGGCGAAACGGAACAACGTTCGGATGGCCCGCGAGCAGTCCCGGGTCGCCCGCGAGATGCTCGGCGGCAACGGGATCACGACCGACTACTCGCCGATGCGCCACCTCGCGAACCTGGAGACCGTCTACACCTACGAGGGAACCCACGACATTCACACCCTCATCCTGGGTCAGGACCTCACCGGGATCGCGGCGTTCGAGTAGCGCACCCGGCTCGCCCGGGTTCTCCGGTCGTCCGCGGTCGTCCGCGGTCGTCCGCGGTCGTCCGCGGTCGTCCGCTTTCTCCATCCTCCCGGAAGAGCGATCCGGCCGACGTTTTCACGCCGATTCCGCCGTTCGACTATGGTAATAGTACACATACTTTTATCCCCCGGGGGTATAGCGTCTCACGATGACGACGTCAGCCCACGAGGGATCGACGACGCTCGACCTCTCCCGGGAGGGGTTGTGGGTCGCACACGCGGCACTCGTCCGCTCGGGTCGCGAGGCGACCGAGGCGGGTGAAGCCCGGCCGGTCGAGTGCCGGCTCCTCGAGAAGATCGAGGACGACGAGCCGTTCGAGCCGGCCGAGCTGTCCACGCTTCGTGACGCGCTGGTGTCGTATCTCGGCGACGCGCCGATCCGGGACCGAGCACCCGGCAGGGAGGCGCTGCGAACGGTCTCCACCGCGCTCGATCCGCCGTCGCGCGTGTGAGCGTGACGGGCGTCCTCGCATATCGTATCCCGGACACCGTCTCAGCCGGACACCGTCCCAACCGGACACCGTCCCAACCGGACACCGTCCCAACCGGACACCGTCTCAGCCATCTGGTCCGGATGGAAGAGGTTTTAACCGCGCCGCGGAAAGTACGGGCCACTATGGGTAAGAAATCGAAGGCCAAGAAGAAGCGTCTGGCCAAGAAGGAGCGCCAGAACCAGCGCGTCCCGTCGTGGGTTATGATGAAGACCAATATGAACGTCACCCGCAATCCCAAGCGGCGCAACTGGCGGCGCAGCGATCTCGACGAGTAGGGTTTGACACATGAGCACCAACGACTTCGAGGAACGCGTCATCACGGTCCCGATCGGCGGCATCTCGGACAAACCCGTCCAGCAGCGCGCCGACTACGCGATGCGAACGATCCGGTCGCATCTCGCACAGCACTTCTCGGTCGAGGAGGACGACGTCCGCCTGGACCCGAACATCAACGAGGCGGTCTGGGCCAACGGTCGACAGAACCCGCCGAGCGACCTCCGCGTCCGCGCCGCGCGATTCGTCGAGGACGAGGAACCGATCGTCGAAGCAGAGCACGCGGAGTAACCGTTCGTGCTACGGACGTCCTTCGTCGGGTCGTCGTATGTCGGCGTGTTCGCACGGGTCACGGACGACGTCCTCCTGGTACGACCGGACATCGACGACGACCTGCAGTCGGATCTGGGCGCGGAGCTGGAGGCGACGGTCGTCGCCACCACCGTCGGCGGATCCAACACGGTTGGCGCGCTCGCGACCGGCAACGAGAGCGGCATCGTCGTCTCCGAACGGGCCACCGATCGCGAGCAGCGGCGCATCGAGGAGGCCGCCGACCGCGAGGTGGGCGAGCTCCCCGGCACGCTCAACGCAGCCGGTAACGTGATCCTGGCGAACGATTACGGGGCGTACGTTCACCCCGACCTCGACCGGGAGGCCGTCCAGCTCGTCCGCGACGTCCTCGAGGTTCCGGTCCAGCGCGGCGACCTCGGCGACGTTCGGACCGTCGGCACCGCCGCGGTGGCGAACAACACGGGGGCGCTGTGCCACCCGAACTCCCGGGAGGCGGAGCTCGAGGCGATCGAGGAGCACCTCGACGTCTACGCCGACCTCGGAACGATCAACTACGGCGGCCCGCTCGTCGGGTCCGGGCTCGTCGCCAACGACGCCGGCTACGTCGTCGGCGAGGACACGACGGGCCCGGAGCTCGGACGCATCGAGGACACGCTCGGGTTCGTCGAGTGACGCCGGCGGCGGCGTGAGGCCCTTTAGGAAGATACTTCCCTGTCCCTCCCGGATTCGGGGATATGAGTCACTTCACGGTTAGCGGACGGTTCCGGACGCGCCACGGCCAGCAGGAGTTCACCAAGACGGTCGAGGCCCCGAACGAGGACGTCGCTCGCGACCGCCTCTACACCCTGATCGGAAGCCAGCACGGCGTCAAGCGAACGAAGATCGAGCTCGACTCGGTCGCGGCCGCCGAGGAGGCCGCAGCATGATGGGCGGCGGCGGGCAGCAGGAGCTCCAGCAGCTCTCCCAGGAACTCCAGGCGCTCGAGGAGCAGATAACCGCCCTGGAGGAGGAAGTGCAGTCCTACCGTCAGGAGAAGACCGAGATCGACGAGGCGGTCGAGGCCATCGAGACCCTCGAGACCGGTTCGACGATCCAGGTGCCCCTCGGCGGCGGCGCCCACGTCCGCGCGGAGGTTCAGGACATCGACGAGATCGTCGTCTCCCTCGGCGGCAACTACGCGGCCGAACAGGAGCAGGAGGAGGCCATCGAGTCCCTGCGAACGAAACAGGACGCCCTCGACGACCGCATCGAGGAGACCGAAGCGGAGATCGACGAGCTCGAGGAGGAAAGCAGCGAGCTCGAACAGCAGGCCCAGCAGATGCAACAGCAGATGCAACAACAGCAGATGCAGCAGCTGCAACAGCAGGCCGAGGACGACGAGTAATCCGACGACCGGGTCCGACCGGATCCGACCGGGTCCGACCGGAAACTCCCGCGACGTTCGGAGCCGAACGACGACCATTCAGGAGCGATCATCGTGTTTGACGGACTGAAGGACAAGCTGAACGACTTCCGCAAGGACGTCGAGGAAACCACGGAGAAGGACAGCGATGCGGCCGCCGACGCGTCGGACGCCACAGCGACCGACGCGGCCACGGGAACCCCGGCTGCGGACGACGCTGCAGACGCCGCTGCCACCGTCGACGCCACCAGCGGTCCTGCTGAGGAGTCGGATACGGACGCGTCCGCCGCCGACGAGTCGGATCCGAGCACCTTCCAGCGCGCGAAGGCGTTCGCGACCGGCCGCGTCATCATCGAGGAGGAGGACCTCGAGGACCCGCTGTGGAACCTCGAGATGGCGTTGCTGGAAAGCGACGTCGAGATGAGCGTCGCGGAGGAGATCCTCGACACCGTTCGCGAGACGATGCTCGGCGAGACGCGCAAGCAGGTCGAGACGACCGGCGAGCTCGTCGAGGAGGCGCTGCACGACGCGCTGTTGGACGTGATCGCGGTCGGCCAGTTCGACTTCGAGGAGCGGATCGCCGAGGCGGACAAACCCGTCACCATCGTCTTCACCGGCGTCAACGGCGTGGGCAAGACGACCTCGATCGCGAAGCTCTCGGAGTGGCTCGCCGACCGCGGCTACTCCTCGGTGCTCGCCAACGGCGACACCTACCGGGCCGGCGCGAACGAACAGATCCGCGAGCACGCCGACCGGCTCGACCGCAAGCTCATCAGCCACGAGCAGGGCGGCGACCCCGCGGCCGTGATCTACGACGGCCTGGAGTACGCGAAGGCCAACGACGTCGACGTCGTCCTCGGGGATACTGCCGGACGGCTCCACACCTCGGACGACCTGATGTCCCAGCTCGAGAAGATCGACCGCGTGGTCGACCCCGACCTGACGCTGTTCGTCGACGAGGCGGTCGCCGGACAGGACGCGGTCACCCGCGCGGAGGAGTTCAACGAGGCGGCCGAGATCGACGGCACCATTCTCACCAAGGCCGACGCCGACTCCTCAGGCGGGGCGGCGATCTCCATCGCGTACGTCACCGGCAAGCCGATCCTCTTTCTCGGCACCGGCCAGGGCTACGACGACATCGAGCGGTTCGACCCCGAGCGGTTGGTCGACCGGCTCCTCGGCGCCGACGAAACGTAGCGCGTCCTCGACCGGAACCGAGTCCTCCCGCTCGTCCTCGACCGGAACCGAATCCTCCAGCTTCTCCGGACACCGTCGCTTCCGGGCCGCCCGCGTCGGGCGACCCCGACGAACAAAGCCTTTAGCGTCCGGGTCTCCTACTGCAGGTAAATGGTACTCGACGATCTGGGGAGTTCCCTTCGCGGCACGCTCGACACGCTGCAGGGGAAGTCCCGATTGAGCGAGGACGACGTCGAGGAGATC
Organism: Halopenitus persicus; assembly: GCF_900107205.1. GTDB lineage: Archaea > Halobacteriota > Halobacteria > Halobacteriales > Haloferacaceae > Halopenitus > Halopenitus persicus. Next base: position 33,693 of record NZ_FNPC01000004.1, read on the forward strand.
GTCAAGGAGATCCAGCGGTCGCTCCTGTCGGCCGACGTCGACGTCTCCCTCGTGATGGAGCTGTCGGACGCGATCGAAACGCGCGCACTTGAGGAGGAACCCCCCGGCGGGACGACCGCCCGCGACCACGTCCTCAAGATCGTCTACGAGGAGCTCGTGGACCTGGTCGGCGACTCAACCGAGCTGCCCCTGGAGTCACAGACGATCCTGCTTGCGGGCCTGCAGGGGTCGGGGAAGACGACCTCCGCGGCCAAGATGGCTTGGTGGTTCTCGAAGAAGGGACTCCGCCCCGCGGTGATCCAGACGGACACCTTCCGTCCCGGCGCCTACGACCAGGCCAAGCAGATGTGCGAGCGCGCGGAGGTCGAATTCTACGGCGACCCCGACGGGGAGGACCCCGTGCAGATCGCCCGCGACGGCCTCGAGGCCACCGCCGACGCGGACGTCCACATCGTCGACACCGCCGGCCGCCACGCGCTCGAGGACGACCTCATCGCGGAGATCGAGGCGATCGAGACCGCCGTCGACCCCGACCGGTCGCTGCTGGTGCTTGACGCGGCGATCGGGCAAGGCGCCAAGGAGCAGGCGCGCCAGTTCGAGCGGTCGATCGGCATCGAGGGCGTCGTCATCACCAAGCTGGACGGGACCGCCAAGGGCGGCGGCGCGCTCACCGCGGTCAACGAGACCGACTCCTCCATCGCCTTCCTCGGGACCGGCGAGACGGTCCAGGACATCGAGCGGTTCGAACCCTCCGGGTTCATCTCCCGGCTGCTCGGGATGGGCGATCTCAAGCAGCTCTCCGAGCGCGTCGAGCGCGCAATGGCCGAGACCGGCGGCGAGGACGAGGACTGGGACCCCGAGGACCTGCTGGAGGGGAGCTTCACCCTCAAGGACATGCAAAAGCAGATGGAGACGATGAACAAGATGGGGCCGCTCGACCAGGTGATGGACATGATCCCCGGGATGGGCGGCGGGATGATGGACCAGCTCCCCGACGACGCGATGGACGTCACCCAAAACCGGATGCGCGACTTCGAGGTGGCGATGGACTCGATGACCGACGAGGAGCTCGAGAACCCGCGGATCATCGGACAGTCCCGCGTCGAGCGCATCGTCCGCGGCTCCGGCATCGAGGAGGAGACGGTCCGCGAACTGCTCGAGCAGCACAAGATGATGGAACGCACCATCTCGCAGTTCCAGGGGATGGGCGACGGCGACATGCAGCGGATGATGAAGAAGCTCGAACAGGGCGGCGGTGGCGGCGGCCTCGGCGGGATGATGGGCGGCGGTAAGGGACCGTTCGGCTAGCGAGGCATCACCACGCGGCTGCGCGGCCGCGGCGCGTCGGTCGCGATCTCGACCGTCGCCTGATGGTGACGCCGATCGATCGTGGCGTCGGGTAACGGGCGTGGCGTCGGGTAACGGGCGTGGCGTCGGGTGACGGGCGTGGCGCCCACTGGTCCCGTCTTAGGCGGAGTAGTAGTACTCGCCCGTCCGCTTCTGCTCGCGGTCCTTCTGTGACTCCGGTTTGTTGATCCGCGGGCGGCCGGTCCGCTCGTCGCGCCGGAAGGTGATGTCCAGGTCCGCCAGGAAGTCGTTCATCCCGGCGCGCATCTCCTGGGGCGGCTTCGCGTGGCCGTGGTCGGCGGGCTCGCCGTCGAAGACCATCAGCCGGTCCGCGAGCAGGTCGATCATGTAGATGTCGTGGTCGATGACGAGGACGGTCGCGTCGTGGTTCTCCGCGTACCGGCGGATCGCCGAGGTCGCCTGCACGCGCTGTTCGACGTCGAGGTGCGCGGAGGGCTCGTCGAGCACGTACAGGTCGGCGTCCTCCGAGAGACACGCCGCGATGGCGACGCGCTGGCGCTCCCCGCCCGACAGGTCGGTGAGGTTCTGCTCCATGATCCGGTCGAGCTGGAGCGGGTCGGCGATCTCCGTGTTCCAGTAGGAGGTCCCGACGCGGTCGGTGATCGACGAGAGGAACGCGTCGACCCGGATCGGCTGGTCGATCTCGATGTACTGCGGCTTGTAGGCGATGTCGAGCGCGAACTCCAGGGATCCCTCGTCGGGCTCGAGCGACCCCGCGAACAGCTTCGCCAGCGTGGACTTCCCGATCCCGTTGGGCCCGACGATGCCGAGGACTTCGGACTCGTAGATGGTTCCGCTTTCGACCTCGAGCGAGAACTCGCCCTCGCCGTAGGATTTCCGGAGGTCCGGATACTCGACGAGCTCGTTCTCCTTCGAGGAGACCCGCGGGGCGTGTTCCTCGAAGGTGATCGAGTCGGGACGGATCCGCATGTTCTCGTTGTCGAGATAGCCCTTCAGGTACTCGTTGATCCCGTTCCGGACCGACTTCGGGTCCGTGATCACGCCGTATGCGCCGGGTTCGCCGTAGGCGACGTGGAGGGTGTCCGCGAGGAGATCCAGGATCGCCAGGTCGTGTTCGACGACCAGCATCGACCGGTCGTCGTCCTCGGCGAGCTCGCGGATGAGTCGGGCCGCGGTCATCCGCTGGCCGATGTCGAGGTAGGGCGTGATCTCGTCGAGGAAGTAGAAGTCGGCGTCACGAGCCAGACAGGCGGCGATCGCCACGCGCTGGAGCTCGCCGCCGGAGATCGAGTCGATGTCCTGGTCCATCACGGGCCGGATCTGCAGCCGGTCGATGAGGTCATCGAGCGCCCCGCGCTCGTCGGTTCGTTCGAGCAGGTCGCGCGTGTTCCCGTCGAACTGTTTGGGGATCTGGTCGACGTACTGTGGCTTCCGGGCGACCGAGATCGCGCCCTCCTGCAGCGTCTCGAGGTACGTCTGGAGCTCGGTGCCCCGGAAGCGGTCGATGACGGTCTCCCAGCCCGGCGCGTCCTCGCCGTGCCGGCCCAGGTTCGGCGTCAGCTCGCCGGCCAGCGCGTGGACCGCCGTCGACTTTCCGATCCCGTTCGGGCCGAGGATCCCCGTCACGGAGCCCGACTCCGGGACCGGCAGGCCGTACAGCGAGAAGGCGTTCTCCCCGTAGCGATGGACGGGATCCTCCGCGAGTTCGGACGGGAGGTTGATGATCTCGATCGCGTCGAAGGGGCACTTCTCGACGCAGATCCCGCACGTTTCGCCCAGACAGATCTCCTCGGAGATGTGGATCTGGTCGGGGTCGCCGTCGTCGGCGTCCTCGCCGCGCAGCGTGATGCACTCCTTGCCCGTCCGGTTGGGCGGACAGTAGTTCATACACTCGTAGTTACACCGGTCGGGCTGGCAGCGGTCCAGGTCGACGACCGCGATGCTGTCGTCGGCCATACCGTTACAGTTGCACCTCCGCGTTGAGGAGGATCGCGTACGAGATGAACCACAGCGTGAAGGTCATGAACGCCACGTAGAGGGTGTCCTTCACGCCGAAGTCGGTGACGTCGACGCCGATCACCTTCAGGATCGGGAACTGGACGAGCACGAACCCCGCCAGGACGGCGAGCGCCGTGGTCGATCCCCCGTCGGCGGGGGATGTCCCCACGTAACCGGCCGAGACGATCGCCGCGCCGATCCCCGCCAGGCAGGCGATCGTCGTGACGACCACGCTGCGGGCGTGGCCCGTGATCCCCGAGTCGTCGCTCATACGTACGCGTCCGCTGGCGGCGGTGAAAAGCCGTTCGTTCCCGTGTCGTGTTCCGTCTTCCGTCCCGGAACCGTTCCGTGCCGTGCTCGTGGGGTCTCGTGTTCGTCCGGTGCCCCGGCTCGAACCGGTTGTCGAATCGTGTCGCTCGGTTCGCCGCCGCCGGCCGTTTGCTCGGTTCGCCGCCGCCGGTTCGCTCGAGCGCGCGCGAGCCTCGGTGCTGACTGATCGGTCAGTCCACGCCCCGTTCACGGCGAATATACCGGACTATATTTCCGGTAAACCCGCGGTTCGGGGACCGATCCCGGCCGATATCGCCCCGATATCGTCGGTCCGCATCAACCTTTATGACGATGTACTTTTTCGAGACGAACAATGGCTGAAACCGAACAGGACGCGCTCGACGACGTCGAAACCCTCGAGGACCTCCCGCCGAGCGCGAAGCTCGTCTTCAAGGTGCTCGAGTACAACGGCGCGTTGACACAGAAGGGAATCGTCGAGGAATCGATGCTGTCGGCCCGGACCGTCAGGTACGCCCTGGAGCGACTCGAACGGATCGGCGTCGTCGACGAGGACGTCTACTTCGCGGACGCCAGGCAGAACCTGTACGAGCTCACCGAGCCCGCGACGGAGGTCACGGCCGAGGACGGCGAGGCCAGCTGTTGCGCGGACTGATCGGCGCGACGCGTCACGGCCTTCTTTCCTATTCGTTCAACTCGCGAGTCCGTCTGACCGCCGACCGGGCGGTCAACGCGATCGTCACGAGCATTCCGCAGGTCACCGCCAGCACGAACGCGAGCAGCAGGAACCACCCCTCCGGCCCGATCACCGGGTACTCGCGCGTTCCGGTGAAGGGGCCGAACGGCTCGAGCAGCCGAAACAGGTACGCCCCGATCCCGACCGCGAGGCCGACGGCCCCGCCGATCGCGGCGTTTCGTCGAACGTCCAGCGCCGCGAAGAAGGCCGACAGCGACGCTCCGTCGGGTCGTTTCTCGCTCACGCCGGACCGTATCCGGTGCTCGAGTATAGGTCCGTCGACCGTCTCGCGCCGTCGCGGGCGACCGGCGTCGACTCCGCTTCGGGCGACCGGCGTCGACTCCGCTTCGGGTGACCGGCGTTGACTCCGATTCGGGCAACCGCGCTCGACCGTCGGCGCGGGCCCGACGCCGATCGGCACCACTCAAGTGCTCGCCCGTCGAACCGGGACCGTGATGAACTGCAGGCCGGAATCGCGATCGGTCTACGCGGACCTTCGCCGTCGGCTCCGCGAGGGGCCGCCGGACGTCTCGATCACCGCGCTGCCGGACGGGTCGATCGACGTCCGCTGTCGGGTCGAGTTCGGCGCCGGCGGGGTCGTACGGTCCCGCGAGCGGTTCGGCGAGGCGATCGCCTCCGGCGCTCACAAGTCGGCTCGCCTGATCCCGACCGCTCGGGAACCCGGCGGACAGGCGGTGAACCTCGCGCTCGGCGCCCACGCGCTCGGCGCCGACGTCCGCCTCCTCGGCCATCTCGACGCCGAGGGAATGTCCCCGTTCCCGTTCCCGGCCCACTCCTTCGGGGCGCCGGCGACCGTTCACCTCCTCGAGTTCACCGACGAGACGGTGATGCTGGCCGAGGAGGCTCCGGGACTCAGGTCGTGGGGATACGCCGAGCTGTCGGCCGCGGTCGCGGCGATGGACCGGCCGCTTGCCGCCGACGTCGTCTGTTGGGGTAACTGGGTGTCGGCCCCCCGAACCACCGCAACGCTGCGGACCCTCGCCGACCGGCGGGACTCGCTGCCGGGAACGCTCCTCGTCGACCCGGGCGACCTCGTCGATAGCGACCCCGACGCGATCCGGGACCTGTTCGATGCCCTGACGGCTCTCGAGTCGGTGGTCGACGTCGTGTTCAACGCCAACCGTCGCGAGATCCGTGCGTGCGTGGCGGTCCTCGATCCGCCGGTTCGGACGCCGGACGACGGGAAGCGTGAGGATCCGCCCGATTCCAGATCGGTCGAGATCGCCTCCGCCGACGACGGGACGCAGCTCCGGTCCCTCCGGGCCGCGACGGGACTTTCCGGCGTCGTGATGCACGCCGCCGACCGCGCAATGATGGCCACGACGGACCGCGAGTCGATCGTTTCGGTCCCGAATCTCGAGACGGGACCTCCCGTCCGCTGGACGGGCGGCGGGGACCGGTTCGGCGCCGGCCTCGCGGTCGGGATGGGGGCCGGCTGGCCGGTCGAGACGGCGCTCGCCTGCGGGAACGCGGCCGCGTCCTACTACCTCACGCACGACCGAACCGGCGAGGCGGACGACCTCGCGGCGTTCCTCGCGAATGCTACCCCGCCGTAACCGTCCCGGGTTCACCGGGACCAGCCCCCGGGCTTGCCGTGACTAGAACGGCGAGGGCGTGCCGCCATCCCGGCTTTCGTCCCCATTCTCGTCCCCGTCGTCGGCGGTGGCGCCGGCGTACACCCCGGTCGAGTCCGAGACCCGATCGAGCCGGTCGGCGAGCGCCGATCCGAGGTCGTAGGTGTCGCGGACCGTTCGCGCGAGGACGCCGTCGTCGTCGAACGCGACGAGCACCGCGACGAACGCGTACGCGGCCGGTCGCAACAGGAACACGCCTCTGTCGGCGTCGTCGCCGAGGCGGTCGTTGACGCGGGCGATCAGCGGCTCGACGGGGATCCGGCCGCGTTCGAGCTCGGCGAGGGTGTCCCGGTCCGACGCGTCGGGGAACAGGTAGAGCGCGCCGTTCGGCTCGCCGTCCTGGCCGCGGGTGGTCGTCGACACCACGGACTCGCCGGCGGCGCGTGCTCCCTCCCACGCCTCCGTGGCCGCCTCGAACATTCCGGTGACGTCGTCGGCGACGTAGATCCGCGTCCGACGAACGACGTCGTACTCGAGGAATCGGGCGGTGCCGTCAGCCCAGCCCAGCGTCGCGTCGACGACGAAGCCCGGCTCAAGGGGCTCCGTATCCACCGCGTGGTCGCCATCGATCAGCAACGGCGCATACGCCTCGGCCGCATCCGGGTCGTCCGGGGCGACCGGGTCGTCCGGGAGCTCGATCACGGCGAACGACGGTGCGGGACCGGTCTCGTTCGACCCATCCTCGGTTGACCCATCCTCGCCGCTCTCCGTGCCCTCGCTCCCCGCGCCCTGGCTCTCTCCGCCGACGCGTCGTTGCACGCGAAACCGTCCCGACGTCGTCGGTTCCATACCCGACCCCAATCGGTCCGGTCTGATAAGGCGGCTGATTCGGGGCCGATGCTGCCTGGGCCCGACGCGTCCGGCGTCACGGATCGTGGTCTGGGTCGCCACGCATCCGACACTCCGGTCCGCAGCCCGGATCCCGCAGCCCGGATCCCGCAGCCCGGATCCGCATCGTTATGGGGGCGCGGTCCGAACGGATCGCCACGAATGGGACTCCTGGAGGACAAGGGTCGCGCGCGGCTCTTCTACAAGTATCTCTCGACGGTGTATGACCGGATCAACCCCTTCGTGTGGGACGAGCGGATGCGCGCGGAGGCGCTCGACTGGCTCGATCCCGCGGCCGGCGACCGCGTTCTCGACGTCGGGTGCGGGACCGGCTTCGGGACCGAGGGACTGTTGGAGCGCACCGACGACGTGCACGCGCTCGACCAGAGCGTCCACCAGATGGAGAAGGCGTTCGCCAAGTTCGGCACCCGCGATCGCGTGAAATTCTACCGCGGCGACGCCGAACGCCTCCCCTTCGCCGACGACACCTTCGACGCCGTCTGGTCGTCGGGATCGATCGAGTACTGGCCGCATCCGGTCGCCGGCCTCCGGGAGATCCGCCGCGTCGCCAAGCCCGGCGCGACCGTGCTCGTCGTCGGGCCGGATTACCCGAATTCACGGCTGCTTCAGCGGCTCGCCGACGCGATCATGCTCTTCTACGACGCCGAGGAGGCCGATCGGATGTTCGAGGAAGCGGGCTATGAGACCTACGAGCATCACATCCAACAGGCCAAGCCCGGCAGCCCCAAGGCGATCACGACGGTCGCCACCGTTCCCGATCGGTAAGCTCGGTTAGCCACCACCAGCGTCGCCGCCTCGGCGTCGGTCCCACACCGTATCGGCGTCAGCCTCACGCCGCCCTCGCCGTCAGCCTCGCGACCGGCTGTTCGCCGTCGAACACCCGTAGCTCGACGGTGGATCCCGACGTCGGGACCGGATCGTTGGTCCCGGCGATCCGGAGCGATGCGCTCTCCCCCGGGCCGAGCGTGGTCGTTCCCGCGCTGTTGAACGCGCCGGTCGGTCCGGGATCGTAGCCGGCGGCCGAGAAGAACGGAACGGGCGGCTGTCGGTCCAACGGCTCCCCGTTGACCCGGATGCGTATCCGTAGGTCCAGTATCGACAACGCGTCGCCGCCGCGGTTGGTCAGCGTGACCGTTCGGTCCTCGACGGACAGCGACAGCGTTGCGGTCGGCGCAGGTTCCATCGGATCGACCGCGTCGGTGACGAGGACCGCGGAGCCGCCGGCAAGCACCGTCGTGAGGAGTATCAGGAGGACGGCGCCGATCGGGGCGAACGCGCGATCGGTTCGGCCCGCCGATCGGCCGCCATCGTTGGATGGCCGGTCGTCGCTGGATGGCCGGTCGTCGCTGGATGGCCGGTCGTCGCTGGATGGCCGGTCGTCGCTGGATGGCCGGTCGTCGCTGGATGGAGCGAACGGGTTCACACGCCGCCTGCGTCGACTTCCGGGTAAAACCCTCGGACTCGACCGAACTTACGTTGACGTCCCGTCCCCGTCGGATGGCTCGGGGATGCGCGGCGGATCGGTCGGCCGGATGTCCGAGATCCAGGCCACCCGCGGGTCGTCGACGACGGTCACCCGATACGACCGTGCGGGCGAGAGCAGCCAGAGCTGTCCGTCCTCGTCGGTCGTTCCGACCTCCACGCTGTCGTCCCCGCCGATCGCGACCGTCACGCTGGCGTTGGGGATCGGGGCGCCCGTCGCCTGGTCGGTCGCGGTCACCCGCACCGGAGCGGCTGGGTAGCTCCGATCGACCGTGAGACCGATCCCGTCCTGCGTCGTCGCGAGCGCGTCGCCGTCGGTGAACGTCTCGAGGTCACGCCGTTGGTGCTCGATGAAAACGTCGCCGTCACCGGCGCTGACGAACGTCCGGAGCCGGCCGCCCTCGAAGGGGACGGTCACGCGCGTCACGCCGCCCGTTCCGAGCGTGTCCGCCGATCCGCTTCGCTCGTCGATGCGGGGGTATGCGGACAGGGTTCGTTCGAGCGCCCGCTGGCTGTCGCGGCCGCTGCCGTCCGCGCTCCGGTCCCAGCGGTCACCGCGGTACACCTCCCGAAGGTACTGATCGCCGTCGATCGCCGCGAGCACGACGACGTCGGAGCGCGTTTCGACGTAGACCCGATCCGGGGCGGTCCCGCCGCGGAGCGTCTCGAGCGCGTACTCGCGAACCGGTCCCGAGTAGACGTTCAATCGGAAGGCGAGCGACTCGGTCCGGAGGGAGCTTCCCTCCGTCTCCTCGGCGAGTGCGGCCAGCACCGCCAGTCTCGTCCGGAGGATCTCCGCCGTCGCCGCGATCCGCGCGAACTCGACGAGGAGTTCCTGGTCGGTCAGTTCGCCGTTCGTGTGCGCTTCGATCGCCCGACGCTGTCGCTGGTAGAGCGCTGCTTCGGCCCGTCTGATCTCGTCCTCCGCGGCGACGAGACGACTATTTCGTTCGCTCGCGGTGTCGGCGGCCTCGACGTGTGCAATGATCTCCTCCGTCCGGAGCGCGGCGGTCGTGGCGTCGGTTTCGAGTCGACTCGCCGGTCCGAGGCTCGCGCTGTGGTGCTCGATCGAGACCGTGGTCGGCTGGCCGACCGGCGGACCGAGCACGTTGAGACGCGTGTCGGTGCCGTTCTCCTCCGTGCCGTTCCCTCCCGTGTCGTTGGTTCCGGTCTGTTGAATCGGCCCGTTCCCGTCCGCACGCAGATCGGCGACGCCGCGTTCCGTTTCCCCGCTGATTCCGGTCTCTTCGCCGCTTTCGTCCGCCGCCGGCGCGGGACCGGGCGCGGCACCGCCGGCGACGGATGCAAGCAGCAACAGCGTCGCGAACAGGACGGGGAGGGCCCTCATCGAGCGGAGATCCGTCGGCATCGGTTAAAAAGTCCATCCATCGCCCCACTCCCGGTCGGTCCGCACGGTCCGGCATCGAACCTCCGTGGCCGGGGGAACCCGACGATGAAACGGGGAACCGGCCCGATGAAAAGGATTTTGCCACGTGCACGTGACTGCACGCCTGTATGCGGTGGCCCGCCCTCTGTGTCGTTTTCGCCTCCCTGCTCCTCCTTGCCGGAGTTCCAGCCGGCGTCGCTGTCGGGCTTCCGACCGCCGGAGCCGCCGATCTCGACCCGACGGTCGCCGGTGACGATCGGTCGTCCGCGGTCGAGAGCCCGGACGTCACTGCCCCTGGATCCCGGCAGATAGCCGATCTCGAGGCGTCGCCGCGGATGGTCTTCGACGTCGACCTTCGGTCGACGCGGGAGGCGGACTGGACGGTCACGGTCCGATACGTCCTCGTCGACGACAACGCGACCGCGGCCTTCGAGCGCGTCGCGGGCGGGTTCGAGTCGGGCGAGGTCGGTCCCTCGGCCGACCTCTATCGCAACCTCGCTGCCGGCGCGTCGGAGGCGGCGGGTCGGGAGATGACCATCGTCGACGTCGACCGCGAGACGGCCCTCGATCGCGGGGTCGATCCGGACGACCTGGCGAATCCCGACGCGGTCGAGAACGTCGAGGGGGACGCGGTCGCGGTCGGCGAGCTCCGGCTGTCGTTCACCTGGACCGGATTCCTCCGCGAGGACGGCGACCAGCTCGTCCTCGACGACGCCCTCCGGACCCCCGACGGCGGGACGTGGCTCCGGTCGCTCGATGCGAACCAGCGGCTGGTGATCCATCCGCCGGACGGATATCAGGCGGATTCGTTCCCCGGGATCGGCCTCTCGCTCGAGGACCGTGCGGTCGTCATCGATGGCCCACGAACCTTCGGGCCGGACGACCGCATCGAGGTGGTCTACTCGCCGGCACCCGGATCCATCACCGGCCCGCCCTGGCTGCTTTTGGCCGGCGCGATCGTTCTCGCCGCGACGGTCATCGCGGCCGGCCTGGTCCGATACCGACGTCACGACGAACCCTCGCAGACCGGGAGCGAGCCGACCGACGCCGGCGAACCGGCCGGATCGACCCCGAGCGAGGCGGACGTCGACGCTCGTCCGGGCGTCGCCGAGCCGTCCGGTTCCGCGACCTCGGGGGCGACCGCCGACGCTGACGAGCGCGCCGGCGGCGATGCGGACGTTGGCGATGCGAACGTGAGCGATGCGGACGTGAGCGAGACGGACGAGTCCGAACCGAGCGACGCCGAGGGCGGGCCGGATGCGGGGGCCGAGTCGGACGAGGAGTCCGGAGCGGACGCGGAGACCCAGCCGACGCCGGATCCCTCGTTGCTCTCCGACGAGGAACGCGTCGAGGCGTTGCTCGACCGGAACGGGGGACGGATGCGACAGGCGGACATCGTCGACGAGACCGGCTGGTCGGACGCGAAGGTCTCACAGCTGCTCTCCGCGATGGCCGAGGAGGGCCGGATCGAGAAGCTCCGGCTGGGCCGCGAGAACCTCATCTCCCTTCCCGATCACGCGCCGACCGACGTCGACGAGGAGTGACCGGTCCCGAACATGCTCGTCGAGGTGTTCAGGGTGCCACGCCGTCTCCCACGATCCGGGATGTCCCGACGACGACCGGTTTCGAAAGCCATTACACGGACAGGTGGTAGGTATTCACTATGAAGGTGCTGGTAACCGTCAAGGAGGTGGCAGAAGTCGGCGACGACTTCGCGATCGAGGGGACCGAGATCGCCGAGAGCGACCTCGAGTACGACCTCAACGAGTGGGACGACTACGCGATCGAGGCCGGCGTCCGGCTGGCCGAGGACGGGATCGCGGACGAGGTCGTCGCGCTCACGATCGGGCCCGAGCGGTCCGAGGAGACGATCCGGATGGCGCTCGCGAAGGGTGCCGACCGCGCCGTCCGCGTCTGGGACGACGCGATCGCGGACTCCTTCCTCGACGTCGACACCAAGGTCGACCTGCTCGAGGCGGTCGTCGACGAGGAGGAGCCCGACCTCGTGCTCACCGGCGTCCAGGCGGCCGACGACGCCTTCGGCGCCACCGGCGTCGCGCTCGCCGAGCGGATCGGCTTCGAACACGCCGCCGTCGTCAACGACCTCGAGCTCGACGCCGACGCCGGCGTCGCGAACGTTCGCCGCGAGCTCGAAGGCGGCGTGGAGGAGCTGACCGAGGTCGACGTCCCGGCCGTCCTGACGGTTCAGACCGGACTCAACGAGCCCCGGTACGCGAGCCTCCGCGGGATCCGGCAGGCACAGCGCAAGGAGATCGCGACGAAGGACCTCGCCGACGTCGGGCTCTCGCCCGACGACGTCGAGGGCGCGTTGACCGTCACGAGCATGTACGAGCCGGAGAGCGAATCCGACGCGGAGATCATCGAGGGCGACGCCGACGAGGCCGCCGGTCGCCTTGCTGAGGTCCTGCGGGAGAAGGGGGTGGAGGCGTAATGGCCGACCCCGCCGTCCTCGCCGTCGCCGAGCACCGTCGCGGCGAGCTGCGCGAGGTCTCCTTCGAGCTGCTCACGGCCGGCCGCGAGCTCGCCGACGCCATCGGGGGCGAACTCCACGTCGCGGTCGTTTCCGGGGACGTCGAGTCGCACGCCGACTCGCTGAACCGCGAGGGCGTCGACGCGATCCACACGGTCCCGGTCGGCGAGGAGTTCGACCACTCCGTCTACCAGGGTTCCGTCGAGGCGCTGGTGGACGCACACGACCCGACGACCGTCCTGCTTCCCAACTCGGTCAACGGGCTCGATTACGCGCCCGCGGTCGCCGAGAGCCTCGGGATCCCGCTCGTCACGGACGCGATCGACGTCGCCTACGACGACGCGCTGACCGTCACCCGCGAGCAGTACGGTTCGAAGGTCGAGACGACCCTCGCGGTCGAGGGCGACCGGTTCGCGCTCACGATCCGCGGCGGGGAGTGGCCGGCCGCGACGGGGACGGGCGAGGCGACCGTCGAATCGTTCGACGTCGACGTGGATCCGAGCGACTCGGGCGCCCGCGTGCAGGGGTACGAGGAGGTCGGCGGCGGCGACGTCGACATCGCGGACGCTGACGTGCTCGTGTCGGTCGGTCGCGGGATCGAGGAGGAGGAGAACCTCGAGTTGATCTTCGATCTCGCGGAGGCGATGGACGCGACGGTCTCGTCCTCGCGGCCGATCGTGGACAACGGGTGGCTGCCGAAGAACCGACAGGTCGGCCAGTCGGGGAAGGTCGTCACCCCGGACGTCTATCTCGCGATCGGGATCTCCGGGGCGGTCCAGCACGTCGCCGGGATGAAAGGTTCCGAGACGATCATCGCGATCAACACGGACCCGAACGCGCCCATCTTCGACATCGCCGACTACGGCATCGTCGGCGACCTCTTCGACGTCGTTCCCGAGCTCATCGACGACTTCGAGTGAGTCGTCGGCGGACGCTCGGCTCGCGGACCGTTCGTCGGGTTCTCCGAGTTCGGTCCCGGGTTCGATTCCGCTCCCCGTTGCGTCCGGAAACCACGTCGCCCTCCTCCCGATCGAGTTCGCTCATCGATAGGTGACTAAACTGTAGACGACGAACACGAATCCGAGCGCGGTGAGTCCGTTGTTGACGGTCAAAAGCGACGGCGTCGCCGTGAACTCCGTCAGGAACGCGCTGATGGAGGTCGCGACCGCCGCGGCGACGACGAGCGAGAAGCCGATCGACAGGTGGATCATCGCGTACCGTTCGGTCTGTCGGTACGCCTGGAGGGCGAGCGTAACCATCGTGAGGCCGGCGACGACGAGACCGAGGGTCACGAGCAGATAGAGACCCTCTACGAGTTCCATACCGGCCCTGGAACCGGTCGGGATATAAAACCCCGCACCGAGATATCAATGATGATAACGAGAACTCGGACGATGGATTGCTCGAAACCGCCGTTTCGGAGCGCTCCTCCGGAGGAAAGGGTATATACCGTCCGGGGTCCAGAATCAAGACGAAGAATCGGATGTCGGGGGAAGACTTGATCGAGGTGCTCGGGAACAAGTACAACACGGAGATCCTCGCGGCCGCCGACGACCCGAAGTCGGCCCAGGAGCTCAGCGACGAGCTCGACGTGCCGATCGCGACCTGCTACCGCCGGATCGACGAACTGGAGGAGGCGGACCTGATCGAGCTACACGACCGCCCGCTCTCGGACGACCACCGGCGGGTGAAGGTCTACCGACGGCGGGTCGACAGCGTCGCCGTCGAGTTTCACGACGGCGTCTCGATCGAGCTCACCGAGCGGACCAGCGCCGCGAACCGGCTCGACGAGGTCTGGCGGAACCTCTCGAACGCGTAGGCGCCCGACGACCCGGACGCGCTCGGGAACCCACCTGCTCGGGAACCCGCGCGCTCAGAAGGGGGATTCCGACCGTTCCATCATCGCGAACCCGCCGGCCTGGTCGTGGACGGTGAGCCCCCCCGTCCCGATCTCGAGCGGGAAGATGTCGGTGTCGATGTCCTGTTTGCGCATCTTGGCGACCCAGACGTACCGGTTGACCCCCGATTCGGTCGGCGTCTGGATCAGATAGACGTTTCCGTCAGTCAGGAAGTTCTCCAGTCCGATCTCCGTGTCGGGGAAGACCGCGCCCTGCTCGTTGATCAGAAGCGAGGTCAGCCCGCTCTCCTTGAGGATGTCGGAGAACTTCAGCAGGGAGGTGCGCTTCTCGTGTTCGTCCTCGAAGAAGAGCTGAAACATCGACAGCGAGTCGAGCACGAGCCGGTCGAACTCGCCCTCGGAGACCGTCTCCAGGAGCCGGTCGATCGTTTCGGTGAAGTCCTCGATACGGAGCATCTCCCGTTTGTCGAGGATGACGATCTCGCCGTCGTCGACGAGGTCGCCGAACTCCTCGAACCCGATCGACTCGGCGGCCTCCCGGATGTCCGACTCGTTCTCCTCGAAGGAGACGTACACGCCCCGGTCGCCGTGTTCGGTCGCCCCGGTGTAGAGGTACTGAATGCCGAAGATGCTCTTCCCGGTTCCCGGATTCCCGGAGACGAGCACCGTCGACTGCGCGGTGATCCCGCCGCCGAGGATGGAGTCCAGACCGTCGACGCCGGTCGAGACGAGGTGTGACATACTGTCCCCATCTCCGGCAGCGATGGATAAAGTCCTCCCGGTCGAACCGGACGCGGAGCGCCGCGTATGGACGATGGCGCCGGCTTCCGGGAGGCGGTACCGCGTGTGGACGACGTCGGACGCGGAGTCGATGAGGTCGCTACGAGCACGGGCGGCCACGACAACCCCTATACGTGTCCGTCCCGAAGTTCCCGGAAGATGACCGAGGAGTTCGACCTGCTCGAGTCCGACGGATCGCCGGGCGACGAGTGGGAGGAACTCGACGTCTCCGACACCGAGGCCGACAGGATCGCCCGCCGGCAGGACCGGGAGTTCAACGAGTTCCGCAAGCGGCTGAAGGACGCCGACCAGTTCAAACTCGACGGGTCCGTCTTCGACGACGCCACGCTCGCGGCGCTCTACAAGCTCGTCCAGGACGGCTACATCACCGCCTTCGGCGGTCCGGTCTCGACCGGCAAGGAGGCCAACGTCTTCGAGGCGTTCGGCGAGGACGAAAGCCAGGAGGTCGCCGTGAAGATCTACCGGATCAACTCCTCGAACTTCACCCAGATGCGCGAGTACCTCGAGGGCGACCCGCGGTTCGAGGGCATCGCATCGGACAAGAAGGCGACCGTGCTGGCCTGGACGAAAAAGGAGTTCGCCAACCTCCGTCGGGCGCAGGCCGCCGGCGTACGGGTCCCCGAGCCGATCGCCGTCCAGCGGAACGCGCTCGTGATGGAGCTCGTGGGCCACGCCGACGACCGCGCGCGGCGGCTCTCGGAGGTCACCGTCGAGAACCCCGAGACGGCATACGAGGTCGTCCGGGAGTACATGCGCCGGCTCTACCGGGTCGGGCTGATCCACGGCGACCTCTCTGAGTACAACCTGATAATCCACGACGGGGAGCTCGTCGTGATCGATCTGGGACAGGCCGCCACCGTCCACCACCCGAACGCGCGGACGTTCCTCGAGCGGGACTGCCGGAACGTCGCCGCCTTCTTCTCCAGGCAGGGCATCGACGTCGATCCCGACGACCTCTGGGATCACGTCACCGAACCGGAGCCCGAACCGGGGTCCGTCCGGGAGGAGGGCTCCTCCGGAGGTCCGGACGATGACCCGACCGACGCCGCGGACGGCTCGACGGATGCCGCGGACGGCTCGACCGACGTCGACTCGAGGGGCGCCGGCCCGCTCGAGAACGATCCGATCGTCGACCCGTAGCCCCGTCACGGAACGCGGCGCCGTCACGGAACGCGGTGCCGTCACGGAACGCTTTTCGCCGGGCGCACGAAGGAACGGTATGGCGCTGGCACCGATCGTCGCGGGATCCGGACTGTTGCTCGCGGCCGCGGCAGCGATCGCGGTCTACTGGGACGCCGACCGGCTCGGACTCGCACGGGCTCCGCTGTGGGCGGCGTTCGTCTTCCTCACCGTCGCGGTCGGGCTGACGCTGCCCGTCGTCGTTCCGACGGTTCCGATCGCCGGCACGCTCGTCATTCTGATTATGGGGCCCGCGATCTACGCCTTCGAGCGCGACGACGCGCTTCACGGCACCGAGGCCGACCCCGCCTCGCTGCCCGACGACCCCGGCGACGAGGAAAACTGACCGCGCGCCCCGTCCCTCGTGAACCGATCGAACCAACCTTGACGGCAACCGTTACCGTCCGGCGCGCGGATACTCGCGCCCGATATCGAGCGCCTGCTCGGCCGTTTCGTCCGATTCGGTTTCGTCCCGCTCGTCGTCCCGATCGGCACTTCCATCGGTTCCGTCGTCAGCACCGCCCTCGTCGTCAGCATCGGCTCCGTCGTCGGCACCGTCCTCGTCGGGACTCACGCTTCCGGTTCGGTACCCCTCCAGATCGAGCGTGACGTGGTCGAAGCCGATCTCCCGAAGGCGGTCGGCGACCGCGTCGGCGAATTCTGGATCGAGCGCGTCCGCGAGCTCCTCGGGGGCGACCTCGATGCGGGCCAGCCCGTCGTGGTCGCGGACGCGGAACTGGCTGAACCCGCGATCGCGAAGCACCCGCTCGGCCCGCTCGACCCGCGTCAGTCGCTCCTCCGTCACCTCGAGGCCGGTGGGGATCCGCGAGGAGAGACACGCCATCGAGGGTTTGTCGGCCACCGACAGGCCGTAGGCGTCGGCGATCTTCCGGACCTCCGATTTGTCGATGTCGTGGGTCAAAAGCGGCGACCGAACCGATAGCTCCTCGACGGCTCGGAGGCCGGGACGGTGTCCCTCGCCCGGGTCGGAGGCGTTCGTGCCGTCACAGACCGTCTCGATGCCCATCTCGGCGGCCGTCTCGTACATCCGGCCGAGCCGCATCGTTCGGCAGTGGTAGCATCTGTCCCCGTCGTTGGCGACGAACGCCGGGTCCGCGAGCTCCGAGAACTCGACGACCTCGTGACGGATCCCGATCTCCTCGGCGACCCGGACCGCGTCGTCCAGCTCGGCGGCCGGCAGCGTCTCGCTCTTTGCGGTACAGGCCACGGCGTCGTCGCCGAGCGCGTCGTGGGCAAGTGCCGCGACGACCGAGGAGTCGACGCCGCCGGAGAAGGCGATCACGGCGCCGTCGAGGGCGGCGAGCGACTCGCGGACGAGATCGGCCTTTCGGGCGATCGGGGTCGAGAGCGCGTCGCGATCGAGGCCGTCGGTCGTCGCGCCGGTCGTCGACCGGGACGATCCCTCCCGTGAGCCGGGCGTGTCCGTGGCCGGATCCATACCGGCGCTGGGTGCCGCGTGGAAAAAAGGGCGTCGTCACTCCCGGGGCGTTCCGGACGCGGTCGTCGTCGCGGTCGTCGCGGCCGTCGTGGCGGTCGGTCGCCGACCCGCATCCTTTTGCCCGTTCCCGCGATATCCCGGAGTGAATGGAGCTGGAGGCGATCCCCGGCGTCGGCGCGAAGACGGCCGACGCCCTTCGGGAACTCGATGATCCGGAGGCGGCGCTGCGGACCGGCGACGTCGCCGCCATCGCGCGGGCGCCGGGCGTGACCCACGGGCGCGCCGTGCAGATCGCCCGCGGGGCGATCCGGAGCCGGCACGACGACGACGGTCGCGTGTTGGCCACCGATCGAGCCCGCGAGATCCACCGCGACGCGGTCGGCCTCCTGCAGGACCGGACGGTCACCGACTACGCGGCCCAGCGGCTCGAGACCTTCTACCCGTCGGCGTCGCGGTCCCGGATCGAGTCGGTGCAGTCGACCGTCTCGGCGGCGATGGAGCGCGACCCGGACCCCGAGACCCTCGAGGCGCTCGCGGACGTCGAGCCGCTCTCGTCGCCGCCGACGGTTCGAGTCCGCGAGCGCTGTCTCGCCACGGCCGACGCGGAGCGATACGCCGCGGCCGAGGACGCGGTTCCCGAGCTCTCGGTGGAGATCGCGGAGGACGGCCGCGACCTCGCGGAGCTGGCCCGGTCGTATGCGACGGTCGTCGTCCTCGACGAGTCGTTCGCGGGGATCGACGTCGAAGGGGATGTGCGCGTTCGGCCGGACGCCCTCGAGACGCCGGCCGAGACCGTCCCGGAGCGCCTCCTCGCGTTCTTCGCCGCGAACCGCGACCGGCTGCTCGCCGCCGCGGACGTCCACGAGGCGGCCGGGATGGAGCCCGCCTGCGATCTCGACGGGCTCCGGGACGCGCTCTCGCGGCTCGACGACGACGGTACCGTGATCGGCGACGACGAACACGAGCGCCTGGCGGTCGCGGTCGAGGATCTCGACGCGGCGGTCGGCACCGCGGAGTCGGTCGCCAACGACCACCTCCGGGACGCCATCCGCGAGCGGGACGTGACGATCGAGGGACAGGACTTCCTCTCGCTCGTCGAGCAGGGCGCCCGCGTCGACTCGCTGCTCTCGCGGGAGCTCTCCGACGAGTACGACACGGCCCTCGAGGCGGCCACCGAGCACGTGGTCGAGAGCCTCCGACTGGACCCCGGCGAGGCGGAGATCGCCGACCGGATCTTCCGCGGCGATCCCACGTTCCCGGTCGAACACGACGAGGCGGCCGTCTCCAGGCTCCGCACGGAGCTGACGGCGGCCCGCGACCAGCGCGCGGCGGAGCTCAAGGAAACGCTCGCGGCGGATCTCGCCGACCTCCGCGAGCCCGCCGCGGACCTCGTCCACGACGCGCTCGAGCGCGACGTCGAGCTGGCGATCGCCCGGTTCGCGGCCGACTTCGAGTGCACGCTGCCGACGTTCGTCGACGGCGACGATGATGCCTCCGCGGACGACGGCGAGGGGGGCCAAACGGACGACGTCGGTGAGGACTTCGGGGACGGCGGGTTCGCGATCGTCGGCGGCCGGTCGCCGCTTTTGGACGTCGACTTCGCCGACGTCGAGCCGGTCGATTACGCGGTCGACGGGGCGACCCTGCTGTCCGGCGTCAACTCCGGCGGAAAGACGTCGACGCTCGATCTGGTCGCGCTCGTGGCGATCCTCGCCCAGATGGGGATGCCGGTCCCGGCCGAGCGGGTTCGTCTCGAGCGGTTCGAGGAGATCCACTACTACGCGAAGTCGCAGGGGACCCTCGACGCCGGCGCCTTCGAGGCCACCCTCCGGGAGTTCGGCGACCTCGTGGCGGGGGCCAGCGGCCGGCTCGTGTTGGTCGACGAGCTCGAGTCGATCACCGAGCCCGGCGCCTCCGCGAAGATCATCGCCGGCATCCTCGAGGCGCTCGAGGGACAGGACGCCACCGGCGTGTTCGTCTCCCACCTCGCCAGGGAGATCCGCGACGCCGCCGACTTCGACGTCGCCGTCGACGGCATCGAGGCGGTCGGGCTCGTCGACGGCGAGCTCCGGGTGAACCGCTCGCCGCAGAAGGACCATCTCGCCAGATCCACGCCCGAGCTCATCGTCGAGAAGCTCGCCGACGAGCGCGGCGGGGAGTTCTACGACGACCTGTTGGAGAAGTTCTGATGACGGCAGTTACGCCCGTTCTCCTCGCCGCTGCGGGACGTTCGGTCCTTCTCGTTGCCGCCGCGCGCCCGGCCCTGATCGTGCTCGCGCTCGTTCCGATCCTCGCCGTCCTCGCGGTCACCGTCGGACCGCTGTACGTCGCCGACAGGTATCGGGAGACGCGGGATCCGACGCGTGCCGAGCGCGCGCAGCTCGACGAACTGCGGTCGGCCGCCGGGCTCGACGTGGAGCCGGTCGCGGTCCTGGAGTCCGGGACGGAGGCGGATGCCGACGCGGCCGACGCCGCCGTCGAGATCGCGGTTCGCGGCCCGCCCGGGAGGCGCGTGCTGTTCGTCTCCGAGACCGTGTTCAAAGGCGTCGACGAGGACCTGGCGGTCGCCCTCCTGGCGGCCGAGGCCGGCCGCGTCGAGACACGCTACACGATGGTTCGGGCGGTCGGCGTCGCCGGCGTGACGACGATCCTCGCCGCGATCGTCGCGACGCTCGTTCCCTTCGATGCGGGGTTCACCGCCCTGGCGGTCGTCGGCGTCGTCTCGCTGTGGGCCGGCCGGCGGGTGCAGTACGCCGCCGACGCGCGGGCGGCCGACCGCGTCGGCGCGTCGCGTCTGGCCGACGCCTTCGAGCGAATGGCCGACCGGCGGGGCGTCGTCCCCGAACGCGGTGACTGGCGGACCTGGTTCGAGGTCCAGCCGCCCCTCGGCGACCGGATCGACCGGCTTCGGGAGCGGTCGCGGGGATAGGCGTCCGGGAGCGGTCGCGGGGGAGGCATCCGGGAGCGGTCGCGGGGGAGGCATCCGGGAGCGGTCGCGCCCTGGGTCGCTACCGCGGATCGGCGGGCTTTAGGTTGGGATGCCCGGAACGATCACACGAGCGATCGAACGGGTCGACCCGAAACGCGACCACGACAGCGCACTCATCACACACCTATGAGCCACGAAGACTTTCCCACGGACGATCCCGCGGTGGTGACCTGCGGGTTGCCCTACGCCAACGGCGACCTCCACGTGGGACACCTCCGCACCTACGTGGGCGGCGACGTCTACGCCCGCGCACTCGAACGACTCGGCCAGCAAACGGCGTTCGTCAGCGGTTCGGATATGCACGGCACGCCGGTCGCCGTCAACGCCGAACGGGAGGGCGTCTCCCCCGAGGACTTCGCCCTCGAGTGGCACGAGCGGTACGCCGAGACGTTCCCGAAGTTCAACGTCGACTTCGACAACTACGGCCACACCCACGACGCCACGAACACGGAACTCACCCGCGAGCTCGTCCGGGAGCTCGACGAGCGCGGCCACGTCTACGAGAAGGAGATCATGGTCGCGTACGACCCCGTCGACGACCAGTACCTGCCGGACCGGTACGTCGAGGGGACCTGTCCCTACTGCGGGGCCCACGCGCGCGGCGACGAGTGCGACGAGGGCTGCCAGCGCCACCTCGAGCCCGGCGAGATCGAGGACCCCGTCTCGACGATCAGCGGGAATCCCGCGGAGTACCGCGAGCGAACCCACAAGTTCTTCGCGGTCTCCGAGTTCGCCGACTACCTCTCGGAGTTCCTCGACCGGCTCGAGGGAACCTCCAACGCCCGTAACCAACCCCGCGAATGGATCGAGCAGGGCCTCCAGGACTGGTGTATCACCCGCGATATGGACTGGGGGATCGACTACCCGTCCGACGGCGACGGGGCGAACGGGGCCGACGACGCCGACGAGGCGACCGGATCGAACGCCGGCGCCGACGCCGACGCCGACGACCTCGTCCTCTACGTCTGGGTCGACGCGCCGATCGAGTACATCTCCTCGACGAAGCAGTACGTCGACCGGGTCGGCGCCGATGCCTTCGACTGGGAGGCCGCCTGGCTGAACGACGCCGACCACGACGGCGGCCAGATCGTCCACGTGATCGGCCGCGACATCATCCAGCACCACACGATCTTCTGGCCCGCGATGCTGCACGCCACCGACCACGTCGAGCCGCGCGCCGTGATGGCCTCGGGATTCGTCACCCTCGGCGGCAAGGGCTTCTCGACGAGCCGCGACCGGGCGGTCTGGGCCGACGAGTACCTCGAGGAGGGCTTCCACCCGGACCTGCTGCGCTACTACCTCGCGACGAACGGCGGCTTCCAGCAGGACGTCGACTTCTCCTGGGAACGGTTCCGCGAGCGCGTGAACGCGGAGCTGGTGGGCACGGTCGGCAACTTCCTCTACCGGTCGCTGCTGTTCGCCCACCGTAACTACGACGGCGCCCCCGCCGACGTCGAGGGCGCCAGCGAGGAGGTCGCGGCGGCGATCGACGAGGCCGTCGCCGACGTGACCGCGGCGGTCAACGACTACTCGATCCGCGATCTGGGCGACGCCGTCACCGCCCTCGCCGGGTTCGGCAACGAGTACATCCAGCGCAACGAGCCGTGGGCGCTCGTCGACGACGACCCCGACGCCGCCGCGCAGGTCATCTACGACTGCGTCCAGCTCGCGAAGGCGATCGCCGTCCTCTTCGAGCCGATCGCCCCCGAGAAGTGCGAGCGGATCTGGGCCCAGCTCGGCGAGGACGGCTCCGTCCACGACGTCACCGTCGAGGCGGCGACGGAACCGCCCGCGGGCGCCTTCGACGAGCCCGACGAGCTCTTCGAGAAGATCCCCGAGGAGCGCGTCGAGGAGCTGAACGAGAAGCTCGAGTCGCGCGTCGCCGAAGCCACGGACGAGGACGCCGACGACGGTGGCGACGCGGACGAAACCGGGGCGGACGCCGACGATGCCAGCGCCGCCGAGACCGCCGCTGACGCCGCCGTCGAGGGCGAGGACGCCGCGAGCGACCTCGAACCGCTCGTCGAGGAGCGCATCGGCTTCGAGGAGTTCGAGGACCTCGACCTCCGTGTCGGCCGGATCGTCTCCGCCGAGGGGATCGAGGGCGCCGACAAGCTCGCGCGTCTCGAGGTCGATCTGGGGGTCGAGACGCGCCAGATCGTGGCGGGGATCAAGCAGCTCCACGACCTCGAGTCGCTCCCGGGAACGCGCGTGATCGTGCTCGCGAACCTGGAGCGCGCGGAGCTGTTCGGCGTCGAGTCGAATGGGATGGTGCTTGCCGCCGGCGAGGAGGCCGACCTCCTCACGACCCACGGCGACGCCGAGCCCGGAACGCAGGTCAAGTAGCCGAACGGGCCACGGCCCTCCTCTGCATTTATAAGACGCCGAGGGACGGATCGGTCGAATTTATAAAAGATCGATCAACGCTTCGAATCCCGTTTATAAGGTGTCAGGCAACTCCCCGATATCTCTTATAAGGCGTCGGGGAACGCCTCGAGCGTCACCGTCTCCGTCCGCACGTCGTCCGGGTCGCCGACCGACTCCTTGAACCCAGACCCGGTGGCGATGCAGACGACCGACTCGTCCGCGTCGATCTCTCCCTCTCGAGCGAGCCGGCGGGCGCCGGCCAGCGACGTCGCCGAGGAGGCCTCGACGGTGAGCCCCGCCGCGGTCGCCAGCCGCCGTTTCGCCTCCCGGATGGCGTCGTCCGGGACGAATATCGCCGTCCCGCCGGTCTCGCGGGCGCCGTACAGGGCGCGGGTCCCGCTCGGCGGGTCGGGGTTCGCGATCGAGTAGGCGATCGTCTCGCCGGGCTCGACGCGCTCGACCGTCTCCGCCCCGCGTGCGGCGGCCTCGGCGATCGGCGCGCACGCGGCCGCTTGCACGAGGTAGAGCCGGGGCATCGCGTCCGCCGCGCCCGGCTCCGCGTCCGGGTCGATCAGTCCGGCCGCCCGGAGATCCGAGAGGCCTTTATAAGCACCGCTGGCGTGGCCGCCGGAGGAGCTCGGGAGAACGATCGCGTCCGGGAGCTCGCCGGTCCGCCGGCGATGCTGGTCGAGCGCCTCCAGCACCGTCGTCTTCTGGCCGGCGACGCGCCCCGGCGAGTCCGAGTTGATGAACCGGATTCCCCGCTCGGCACCCGCCTCGATCGCGTCGTAGTAGAGCCGACCGTAGTCGCCGTCGATCCGGAGGATCCGCGGGTCGTATCGCCCGATGTTTCGGATCCGTTCGGCCGAGATGTCGTCCGGGACGCAGACGGTACACTCGACGCCGGCGGCCGCGGCGTGGGCGGCGACGGACATCGCCATGTTCCCGTGCGAGACGGTCCCGACCGCGTCGGCGCCCTCCGCCAGGGCGATCTCGATCCCGACCGCCGTGCCGCGGTCCTTGAACGAGCCGGTCGGGTTTCGCCCCTCGTCCGCGACGGAGACGGCCGCTCCCGCGTACTCGTCGAGCGCGGGAGTTCGAACGAGCGGCGTTCCCCCGCTCGCGGTCGCGAGCCCGTCCGCGGGCGGAGCGACCGGCAACAGGTCCGCGAACGCCCACGTTCCGGCCGCGAGGTCGACGGGCCACTCGAACTCCGCGACGGCCGGATCCGTCTCGTACCACCGTGGCTCGCCGCACGGGCAGCGGGGGGGTGCGGGCGCTTCGACCGTCTCGCCGCAGGCGTAACACGTGAGCGTCGACATGGTTCGGATCCACACGGCGACGAGAAAAGCGATGCGGTCGGGTCACGGAGGGGTTTTGAAGCTCCCCGCCAACCGGAAGGTATGCGAAACGCCAAGATCGTCTGCACGCTGGGACCGGCGTCGGACGACGTCGAGACCATCCGCGCGCTCGCGGACGCGGGGATGTCGGTCGCCCGGCTCAACGCGAGCCACGGCACCACGGACCATCGCCGGGAGGTCATCGACCGCGTCCGGACCGTCGACGACGCGACCGAGTCCCCGATCGCGGTGATGGTCGACCTCCAGGGGCCGGAGGTGCGAACCGCCGAGACCGACGAGCCGGTGGTCCTCGAGGACGGAACTGACGTCCGGTTCGCCGTCGGCGAGACCGTGACTCCGACCGCGGTCGGGCTCTCACACTCGATCGCCGCCGCGGAGGCGGGGGACACGGTCCTGCTCGACGACGGCCGGATCGAGGCCACCGTGCGGCGGGTGGAGTCGGACGGCACCGTCGTCGCCACCGTCGACTCCGGCGGCGAGCTGGGCTCCCGGAAGGGGGTCAACCTCCCGGGCGTCGCCATCGACGTCGACCTCGTCACGCCGAGCGACGAGCGGGAGCTCGAGCTCGCGGCCGCGGCGAACGCCGACTTCGTGGCCGCCTCCTTCGTCCGCGACGCGGCCGACGTGTACACGATCGCCGACCGCCTGGACGCGTCCGGCGGCGGCGACATTCCGATCCTCGCGAAGATCGAGCGGGCCGGCGCCGTCGAGAACCTCGCCGAGATCGTCGACGCCGCCGACGGCGTGATGGTCGCCCGCGGCGACCTCGGCGTCGAGTGTCCGCTCGAGGACGTGCCGATGATCCAAAAGCGGATCATTCGCACCTGCGTCGACGCCGGCGTGCCGGTCATCACCGCGACCGAGATGCTCGACTCGATGGTTCACTCCCGGCGGCCGACGCGGGCGGAGGCCTCCGACGTCGCCAACGCCGTGCTCGACGGCACCGACGCGGTGATGCTCTCCGGGGAGACCGCCGTCGGCGACCATCCGGTCCGCGTCGTCGAGACGATGGACCGGATCATCCGGCAGGTCGAGGGGAGCGGGGAGTACGCCGAGACCCGCGACCAGCGCGTTCCCACGGCCGACGAGGACTCCCGCACCGAGGCGCTCGCACGCTCGGCGCGGTACCTCGCGCGCGACGTCGGCGCGACCGCGATCGTCGCCGTCTCCGAGTCGGGATACACGGCCCGCAAGACCGCGATGTTCCGCCCCGGGGTTCCGGTCGTCGCGACGACTCCGACCGACCGGGTTCGCCGACAGCTGGCGCTCTCGTGGGGCGTTAACCCGCAGTACGCCGACTACGCGGCCGACATCGAGCACGTGCTCGACAACGCCGTGGACGCCGCGATGGACGCCGGCGTCGCGGACTCGGGCGACACGCTGGTGGTGCTGTCCGGAATGATGACCGAGATCGAGGGAACCGACACGGCGAACACCCTGAAGGTCCACGTCGCCGCCGAGACGATCGCCACGGGCAAGCCGGTCGTGAGCGGCCGGGCCGCCGCGCCGGTCGTCAGGGTGCCCGACGGCGACCTCTCGGCCTTGTCGGCCGACGCGATCGTCGCCCTCCCGGAGTCGTTCGACGGCGAGTTCACCGGCGACCTCTCCCGGATCGCGGGCGTCATCGGGGAGCGGCCGGGACTGACCGGATATCCGGCGGTCATCGCCCGCGAGCTCGGCGTCCCGATGGTCTCGGGCACCACGCTCCCGCGGGAGGTGATCGACGGTGACGTGGTGACCGTCGACGGCGAGCGCGGCGTCGTCTACGAGGGCGACGTCACCCCCGAAACCCGGCGTCGGTGAGACTTCTCCCCGACCGTTGCTTCATTGCCGACCCACCAGCCATTTATCCGCCGCCGACGAACTGCCGGGTATGAGCCGGAGCGACGGCGGACGAGGACACGCGAGCTCGGCGGCCGAGGAGGGGGACGACCCCGGCGAGGAGACCGAGTGGCGGTTCGGCATCGACGACGTCGGTCCCGACGGGATCGTCGAGGAGACGAGCCCGGCCGACGAGCCGATCGAGCCGGAGTCGATCGAGCCGCTCCACGCCGTCTTCGTCGCTCTCGGGATCGTGCTCACGGTCGGGCTCCTCGCGACGGCGCTTTGAGGCTCGGGCAGTTTTCGGATGCGAGGACGTCAAAGCTCTCCACCCGTGGGATCACTTAATCGGCTGGAACCCCTACGACGGATATGGAACTCCTGTTCCAGGCCGGCGTTCTCGACCCGGGAACCCTGCCGATGCTGCTCGTGGTCGCGGGGCTGCTCCTCTCGGTCGCGGAGGCGATCGCCCCCGGCGCGAACTTCATCGTGGTCGGGGTCTCCCTGCTCGGAGCCGGGCTCGTCGGGCTCGCGTTCGCGCCCCTCGCGAGCCCGTTCGCCCTCGGCCTGCTCGTCCTCGTGTTCGGCGCGATCGCCTTCTACGGCTATCACGAGTTCGACGTCTACGGCGGGAAGGGCCAACCGCAGACGCGCGATAGCGGGTCGCTCACCGGGAAGACCGGTCGGGTGACCGAGCGCGTCACCGAGACGGACGGACAGGTCAAACTCGACGAGGGAGGCTTCAATCCCCACTACTCCGCCCGCTCGATCGACGGCGAAATTCCGGCGGGAACCGAGGTGATCGTCGTCGATCCCGGCGGCGGGAACGTGCTCACCGTCGAGTCGCTCGCGGCGGTCGAGGACGACATCGACCGCGCGCTGGCGGCCGACCGGAGCCGGACCGGAACGGGGGACGCCGCGGACGTGACCGACACGACGGATTCGACCGCCGCCGTCGAGGAGGCAGACGAGTCCGCCGTCGAGGAGGTCGCGGACGACGCCGACACGACCGAAACCGAACGCGCGTGAGGCTCGTCGCCGTCCCGTGCCGGTTCGTCCGGCGAGCCGAACGCTTATGATTGTCCTGTGGTAACGATCGGTATGGATACACTGGCCCTCCAGTCGCTCTTCGGGCTCGCGCCGATCGGCTTCCTGTTCCTGTTGTTGGTGGTGGTGGTCGTCTGGCAGTCCGTCGAGATCGTCGACGCCTACGAGAAGAAGGCGCTCACCGTCTTCGGGGAGTACAGACAGCTGCTGGAGCCCGGTATCAACGTCATTCCGCCGTTCGTCTCGCGGACCTACGCCTTCGATATGCGGACCCAGACCCTCGACGTCCCGCGTCAGGAGGCGATCACGCGGGACAACTCGCCGGTGACCGCCGACGCCGTCGTCTACATCAAGGTGATGGACGCCAAGAAGGCCTTTCTGGAGGTCGACGACTACAAGAAGGCCGTCTCGAACCTCGCCCAGACGACGCTGCGTGCCGTCCTCGGCGACATGGAGCTCGACGACACCCTGAACAAGCGCCAGGAGATCAACGCGAAGATCCGCAAGGAGCTCGACGAGCCCACCGACGAGTGGGGGATCCGCGTCGAGAGCGTCGAGGTCCGGGAGGTCAACCCCTCCAAGGACGTCCAGCAGGCGATGGAGCAGCAGACCTCCGCGGAGCGGCGTCGCCGCGCGATGATCCTCGAGGCGCAGGGCGAACGTCGCTCGGCCGTCGAGCAGGCCGAGGGTGACAAGCAGTCGAACATCATCCGCGCGCAGGGTGAAAAGCAGAGCCAGATCCTCGAGGCGCAGGGTGACGCGATCTCCACGGTCCTCCGCGCGAAGTCCTCCGAGGCGATGGGCGAACGCGCGATCATCGAACGCGGAATGGAGACGCTGGAGGCGATCGGACAGGGCGAATCGACGACGTTCGTCCTCCCCCAGGAGCTCACGAGCCTCGTCGGCCGGTACGGCAAGCACCTCTCCGGATCCGACGCCGCGACCGACGCCGAGCCCCTCGACGCCCTGGAGTTCGACGCCGAGACCCGACAGCTGCTCGGCCTCGACGACATCGACGAGATCCTCGGCCAGATCGACGAGGCCGCGGAGATGAACGTCGAGGAGCTCGAACAGGAGGCGGAAGCCATCAAGTCCGGCGACACGGGCAGCATCAAGTCGGCCGACGAACTCATTCAGGAGATGGACGAGGAGGCCCCGGCGGCGGACGCCGAGACGGAACGCGAGTAGTCGGGCCCTCCTTTCCTCCCTCCGTTTCGAATCGACCGGCGTGCGTCCGCCGCCGCGATCGCGGCGGGCGACGTGCTTTTATCCGCCGGACGACACCCTTCGACAATGAGTGACGGCGTCGACGAACGGAAACGGCGGACGCTCCGGCGCTTTGCCGCCCTCGGAGCCGCCGGACCGCTCGTCGGCGGTGCACGCGCGACCACCGAGTCGGACTCGGGTTCCGAGACCGACACGTCGTCCGGGAGCCGCGATCGAATCGAGACGAACGAGACCCGCGAAGCGATCCGCGGATACGTCGCCACGACTCCCGGCGCACACTTCTCGAAGCTCCGCGACGACCTCCGGCTCGGCACCGGCGAGACGCAGTATCACCTCCGAAAGCTGGTCGACGCGTCGGCCATCGAAACCACGAAGGACGGCGAGTTCCGCCGGTACTTCCCCGCGGGGCGGTTCGACGCGACCGACAAGCGAGCGCTCGGCGCCCTCAGACGCGAGACGCCCCGCGGCATCGTCCTCCACCTGCTCAGAGAGCCCACTGCGACCGGCTCCCGGATCGCCGATGCGCTCGACGTCTCCCGGCCGACGATCAGCGGGGCCGCGGGCGACCTCGAGGATGCCGGCCTCCTCGACCGGACCGACGGATACGAACTCCGGGACCCCGAACGACTCATCACGCTCGTGGTTCGGTACGCCGACTCGTTCGGCCCCGACGCGAGGTCGTTCGCCGACGACGCAGCCGCGTACGTCCGCTACGATCCGGATAGGTGACCTTTCAGCGCCGCCTTCGGGTACGGTCGGCGCCGCCTCGACTCCGGTACGGTCCGACCGGTCAGTCGTCGACCACGGCCTCGATCCGGTCGAGGGAGTCGACGACGTGGTCCGGTTCGATCGCGAAAGCATCCAGGTCGACGTGCGGTCGGTCGACCACGACCGCCTCGAGATCGGCCCGTCGGGCAGCGATCACGTCGGTTTCACGGTCGCCGACGTAGTACCCCGACTCCACTCCCAGCGCCGTGAGCCCTCGCTTCAGGAAATCCGGCTCGGGCTTTCGGCGACGGTACGACTCGATCGTTGGCTGCCGGCCGACGACGGCGTCGAACCGGCCGGGAACGCAGTAGGCCGCGACGAACTCCGCGGTCGCCGTCCGGTTGTTCGTCACCAGCGCGAGCGGCCGATCGGCGGACAGCGCTGCCAACGCGTCCACGTCCGGATACGTCGGTCGAGCTCCGGAGCGAACGCGGGCGTTCGTCCGCCGTGAGGCGTGTCGTTCCCGCACCCGCCACCACGCATCACGATCCACGCCCAGACGTGAACACGCGTCGTCGACGGTCGGCGAGTAGCGAACGGCCTCGAGCGGCTCGAGAAGCTCGGAGGTATCGGTCGGTTTCTCGGCATCCGGCGTTCGCGTCCGGACGTCCACACCGACCTCGCGGAGGGCGTCGTGTGCGGCTGCGCGGTAGACGCCGGGATGTGTTCCCCGACCCGACAGGATCACGCCGTCCATATCGAACAGCAACGGGGTTGTCACGGTTTCCGATCGGTCGGTCGCAGTGGAAAGCCCGTCGGTCGGTTCGTGGCCGCAACCCCGATCGATGATCGTTCAGGTCAGCGTTCGACCATCCAGGTCGTCCCGGAGGAGTATCCCCACTTCTCGATCGACAGGTCCGTGTTCGCCTCGCGAACCGTCCGAAGGTTCGCGCCGACCTCCTTGGCGGACAGGTCGAGGTCCTCGGCGATGAGCCGCGATTTGAAGTACGTCCGTGAGTCGGCCCGCTCCCGGAGGTACGTGAGGATGCGCCGCTGTTTCTCCGTCAACGTCGCGTCGCCGGAGCGTGTGGTCGTCGCGCTCATATGCTACTTTACGCCACGCCCCCATAAGCACCGTTTGGTAGGATCGGTTAACCCGTCGCAGTCGGGTGGTTTCGTTCGAACCGAACCGGCTGGTCGGCGCCTCTCGTGCCGTCGTGGGTACGATCGTCGAACCGACTTCGTCGGCCGCCGGAGGGTCTGCCCACCCATCAGGTCGACCGGGGTGAGCTCCCGGATGGCGTTGCGCGGGTCCCACGCTTCAGAAGGTACTTACCTCGGCCGCGGCGATGTGGCCGTGATGACGGACTCCGACGGTGTAGCCCGCGTGAGCGTGGTTCTCCCCGCGTACGACGAGGAGGACACCATCGAACACACCGTCGAGCGGACGATCACCGCCCTCGAGGGGTTCCTTCCTTCGAACGCCTTCGAGGTGATCGTCGCCGAGGACGGCTGTACGGACCGAACCCCGGAGATAGCCGACCGACTCGCGGCGGCTGACGACCGGGTCCGACACGTTCACAGCGACGAGCGGCTCGGCCGCGGCGGGGCGCTCGAACACGCCTTCAGGGCAGCCGACGGCGACGTCCTCGTCTACTTCGACACCGACCTGGCGACCGACCTCGACCACCTCGAGGAGCTCGTCGAATCGATCCGGTCCGGCGAGTACGACGTCGCAACCGGATCGCGGTGGATGCCGGGCCGTGAGGCCGACCGGCCGGCCAAACGGGGCGTCCCCTCCCGCGCGTTCAACCTGCTCGTTCGGGGATTCCTCCGGTCCGACGTTCGGGACCACCAGTGCGGGTTCAAGGCACTTTCGCGGGACGCGTTCCGAACCCTGGTCGACGACGTCGAGGATGACCACTGGTTCTGGGACACCGAGTTGCTGGTTCGAGCACAGCGCGCGGGCCTCGCGGTCAGGGAGTTCCCCGTCGCCTGGGAGCCCAAAGGAGACACCAAGGTCGACCTGGTTCGTGACGTTTTCGGGATGGGGTCGCAGCTGCTGCGTCTCTGGTGGCAGCTATCCGTTCGACCCCGGATCACCCCGCGTGTGAGCTTCGCGGCCGGACTGCTGCTTGTTGCGATCGCGGTCGGGTTGATGTCCACCTACATCGACTTCGGCGCCGTGATCGCGGAGATGCGCCGCGCGGACACGACGCTCGTCGCGGTCGCGACCGTCGTCTACGCGCTCTCCTGGCCGCTCCGGGGCTACCGATACCGTGACATTCTTCGGGAGCTCGGATTCACCGAACGGACCGGGTTTCTGACCGGTGCGGTCTTCGTCTCACAGACGGGGAACCTCGTGTTACCGGCTCGGGGAGGCGACGCGATCCGCGCGTACATCGTGAAGGTCCGGCGCGGGATCCCGTACCCCTCGGGATTCGCCTCGCTGGCGGCCGAGCGCGTCTTCGACCTGTTGACCCTTGCGGGGCTCTCCGGCGCCGTGCTCGTCGGCTACGCCGCGTCCGGCCGGCTCGGCGAGGTCGTGGCTGCGCTCACCGACAGCGAGGCGGCGGGCAACGCCGGCTGGACCGCGGCACTGGTCGCGATGGGCGTCGGTCTCGTCGCCGTCGGCGCCGTGATCGGGATCGTGTTGTCGGCCCGGTCGGACTCGAACCACATCCGGTCGGCGATCGCGCGGGTGAGCACCGACTCCTACGGCGATGCGGTGGCGGACGTCCTCGAGCGGTTCGTCGGCGACGTCCAACGCGTGGGCGGCGACCCGATCGCCTTCTCCCGGGTCGGCGCCACCAGCGTGGCCATCTGGGCGCTCGACGTGCTCGTCGCGGCGATCGTCCTCGCCGCCTTCAGGGTCGACCTGGACCCGGTCACGCTGATCGCCGTCTGTTTCTTCGCGGTCAGCGTCGGCAACCTCGCGAAGGTGATCCCGATCTCCCCCGGCGGGATCGGCCTCTACGAGGGTGCCTTCACCGCGATCATGGTCGGATTGACGCCGGTCGGCGTCTCGACGGCCCTCGGCGCGGCGGTCCTCGACCACGCGCTGAAGAACGTCGTCACTCTCGTTGGCGGCGTCGGGTCGATGCTGGCGCTCAACGTCTCGCTCACCACGGCCGTCGAGGAGACGGCGGACGTGAACGAGGCCGAGGCGCTCCGGGAGTGAGCGTCGGTCACCTTGCGGCGGAGTGCTTCGAAGCGCTTCGATCGGCGGGACCGTGCTGAACGGTGGGCGAACGGGCGACACGGATATCGAACCGGGTCGTCGACTCGCCTCCCGAGTCGGTCGGTTCGACGTCGCGGACCCCGGAACGTCCGTGCCGCACGCCCGCGTTCCGTCCCGGGTCGGTCAACGATGCACGGGCGGTCTGGCTCGTGATCGCTGAAAAACGTCCGGGAGGGTCGGATCCCGTGATGGAGGGATCGGCTGTGTCCGACGAGGTCATCGCGAGGAGTCATACAGGTCCGTCTCGAAGGGACCGCACGCGCCGGCGACCGCGGTCGCGAGCGCGTCGGTGCGGTCGATCCGGCCGTTCGTGAACGCCGCGATCGCCCCGTCGCTCCTCGCGAGGCCGGTCTCTCCGGTGACGTCGTCCATCACCGGGCCCAGCTCCTCGCCGTCCCGGACCCGATCGGCGACGCCGTCGGGGAGGCGAACGCTCGGGCCGGCACCACGACCGACCGTGGTTCCGTCGTCGATCGTGGCCCACATGATCAGGAAGAGTCCGTCGGTCCCGTCGACGGTGGCGACGCCGCCCTCGAGACCGACGCCGAGGTCGTAGCCGGCCTCGAGGACGGCTGCGGCGCGGGCGTCGGCCCCGCGGACGGTCTCGGCGCGTCCTCGCGGTTGCTCGGAAACGCCGCTGTCGACCGGAACGGCTTCGACGTCGGTCTCGCCCGCGAGAACCGACGCGACCGCCCTCCGTTTCACCGGGTTTCCGCTGCCGACGCCGACACGCATAGCCGGCGATCGGTCGGGGCGGCCAATATCGATGTCGGTTGGCGGAGCGGCCGTCGTTAGCGTTCCTCGGCCGATGGCTCCTCGAAGGCGTCGGGATGGAGGATCCGTGCCAGTCGCTCGACGCCCTCGACCAGGGTCGGACCGGGCTGGTTCAGGAGGTCGTCATTGACGGCGTGTACCGACGAATCGATGGCCCAGTCGCGGTCGCGGACCACGCTCGGGTCGGCACGGTCGCCGTAGCCGCACGGATGGAGAACCACGTGGTCGGGGTCGTGCCGTTCGACCGTCTCCCGGTCGACCTCGCGGGACCGCTCGCCGGCGTCGACGAACGGGTATCGGCCGCCGGCGGCCTCGACCACGTCGGGAACCCAGTTGCCGGCGGCCATCGGCGGATCGGACCACTCCTCGCAGTAGACGACCGGCCGATCGACCGACTCGGCGTCGAGAAACGTCTCGATGCTCGTCTCGACGGCTTCGATCCGGTTGCGGAGGTCGTTCGCAAGCCGAGTCCCCGCGGCCGGTCGACCGATCGCCTCGCCGATCGTCGCTGCGGACTCGATCACCTCCGGAAGCGTGCCGGGCTCGTGATGGCGAACGTGGTGGCCGCGGTCCTCGAGGGCCGTCACGACGTCCGTCTGGAGGCCGTCGCTCGTGATCACGAGGTCGGGATCGAGCGCGTCCACCCGGTCGATGTCGGGGGTCAGCCACCCGCCGACCCGCTCCGGAGGCGGATCGGCGTCGCCGGGGTCACAGTGGTGGGTCACCCCGACGAGCCGATCGGCGGCGCCGAGCGCGCGGAGCAGTGCGGTCGCGCTCGGGGCGAGCGAGACGAGGCGTGGCCGGTCCATGCGTGACCGTTCGCCCTCCCACGCCAATTGGTTTTCGGCGTCCGCACGCAACATCGGTTTTCGGCGTCCGCACGCAACGTTCGTTCGCGACGTTCGCCCCCGTCCGTGTGGGTATGTCTCATCGAGGATCGTGATCGTTCGTTCGATTTCGCTCTCCGGATTCCGGTCGATTTAAGTGTCGTTCCCGCGTCTTTCGGGTAAGTACTTCCTTGGGATCTCATTGACCACCCCAGGGGGGATGACATCTATGAGTGAACGCACACATCTGCGGGAGAGAAACTCCCAGCGCGAGACGGAGACCGACGAAGGGCTCACGTGCCCGGAGTGTGACGGCCACGTCGTCACCGACGAGGAGCACGGCGAGACGGTTTGTTCCGACTGCGGGCTCGTCGTCGAGGCGGACTCGGTCGACCGCGGCCCGGAGTGGCGCGCCTTCGACTCCCGCGAGAAGGACGAGAAATCCCGCGTCGGCGCCCCGACGACGAACACGATGCACGACAAGGGGCTCTCGACGAACATCGACTGGCGCGACCAGGACGCCTACGGCCGGTCGCTGTCCGGTCGCCAGCGCCAGAAGATGCAGCGACTCCGAAAGTGGAACGAGCGCTTCCGGACGCGCGATTCCAAGGAGCGGAACCTCAAGCAGGCGCTCGGCGAGATCGACCGGATGGCCTCCGCGCTCGGCCTCCCGGACAACGTCCGCGAGACCGCCTCCGTCATCTATCGGCGCGCGCTCGACGAGGACCTCCTCCCCGGCCGCTCGATCGAGGGCGTCTCGACGTCGTGCGTCTACGCGGCCGCCCGGATGGCCGGCGTCCCGCGGAGCCTCGACGAGATCTCCGACGTCTCCCGCGTCGAGAAGTCCGAGATCGCTCGGACGTACCGCTACGTCGTCCGAGAGCTCAAGCTCGAGGTCAAGCCCGCCGACCCCGAACAGTACGTCCCCCGGTTCGCCTCCGCGCTCGAGCTCTCCGACGAGGCGGAGATGCGCGCCAAACAGCTGCTGAAGAACGCCAAGGAGAAGGGCGTCCACTCCGGGAAGTCCCCGGTCGGGCTCGCCGCGGCCGCCGTCTACGCCGCCGCGCTGCTCACCAACGAGAAGACGACCCAGGCGGCGGTCTCGGAGGTCGCCGACATCTCCGAGGTCACGATCCGGAACCGTTACCACGAGCTGCTCGAGGCCGAGGAAGGCCTGATCGCCTGAGGCGGCGGTCCCCTTCTCATTCCTTCCCGTCGAAGCCGTGCGACTCGTTCGTCACTCCGCGTCCGCCGACGGCGACTGCATCGCCACCACGGTCGACGTCGCCGACTCGTTCCTCTCGCGGGCCCGCGGGCTGATGTTCCGCCGGTCGATCCCCGACGACTACGCGCTCGTGTTCCCGTTCGGCGAGCCGAAGTCGCGGACGCTGCATATGCTGTTCGTGCCGTTCGCGATCGACGCGGTCTGGATCCACGACGGGGAGGTCACCGCCGTGAAGCGGCTGCGTCCGCTCGTCGGGATCGGTCGCGGCCGTGGCGACGTCGTGGTCGAGCTTCCCGCGGGTGCGGCCGCGGACGTCGAGCTCGGCGACCGGATCGAATTCCTCACGGACGGCGGTACGACCGTCGTCCCCGGCTGATTCGCCGTCTCATCGGTCATCCCTCCCTGCTCGGTCGTTTTCGCCCGCCGGTCGTCCCCGCGTCCGGTCCACGACGACTGTTCGGTCGCTCCCGCGTCCGGTTGGCCGTCGAAACCGATCGCACGTTCGAAAACCCGTCACCTTATTAGGGTGGGCCGCGTTGCCACGAACACGAATGACACGAGATACTCGTGGTAATTCGGAGGATAGAGGAAGTCGCCACACGGCGGCTGGCCGTGAAATTCTCCGGTAACACCGACTCTCCGGCTCGTCCTTCTCACGACGGGCCAGCAGACGACGCCGTTCTCACACCGCTTTCCGATCGCGATTCCGTTCGACTGCTCGACACGACCCTTCGTGACGGCGAGCAGATGCCGGGCGTCTCCTTGACCCCCGAGCGGAAGCTCGAGATCGCGCGCGAACTCGACGCGACGGGCGTCCACGTGATCGAGGCGGGCTCGGCGTGCACCTCCGAGGGCGAACGCGAGGGCATCCGACGGGTCGCCGGCGAGGGACTCGACGCCACGGTGACCAGCTTCGCCCGCGGCGTGCGCTCGGACATCGACCACGCCCTCGACTGCGACGTCGACGGGGTCAACCTGGTGGTCCCGGCCTCCGACCGACACGTCGAGACGAAGGTCGGATCGACCCGCGAGGAGGTCCTCACGAACGTCGAGGACCTCATCGCGTACGCGAAGGACCACGGGCTCTGGGTCGAGCTGCTCGGCGAGGACGGCTCCCGCGCCGACCGGTCGTATCTCCGCCGGATGGCCGAGACGGCCCACGACGCCGGCGCCGACCGGTTCTGTTACTGTGACACCGTCGGCGCGGCCAGCCCCGAACACACCCTGGAGGTCGTCTCCGAACTCGCCGAGCTCGGCCCGACCGGCGTCCACACCCACGACGACCTCGGGTTCGGGATGGCGAACGTCCACGCGGGCCTGCGTGCGGGCGCCGACTTCGTCCACGCCACCGTCAACGGCGTCGGCGAGCGCGCCGGCAACGTCGCTCTCGAGGAGGTCGCGATCGCGCTCGACCGCTGTTACGACGTCGAGACGGTCGAGCTGGAGCGGCTCTACCGGCTCGCCCGGCTCGTCTCGGAGGCGACCGGCGTCTCGCTGCCGCCGAACAAAGCCGTCTGCGGGGCGAACTCCTTCGCCCACGAGTCGGGCATCCACACCGACGGCACGCTGAAGGACGGCGCGATGTACGAGCCGTATCCGCCCGAGGTCGTCGGGCGCGAACGCCGGCTCGTGCTCGGAAAACACGCCGGCCGCGCCGGCGTCGCGGCGGCGCTGTCGGAACACGACGTCGACGTCGACGAGGACGAGCTCTCGGCGATCGTCGAGCGGGTGAAGGACCTCGGGGACCGCGGCAAGCGCGTCACCGACGCCGACCTGCTGGCGATCGCCGACGACGTCCAGGAGCGCGACCGCGACCGCCAGGTCGAGCTGCTGGACCTCACCGCCTCCTCGGGCTCCGGGCTGCCGACCGCCTCCGTCCGGCTTCGGGTCGGCGGCGAGGAGCGGGTCGCCTCGGGCCACGGCTCCGGCCCGGTCGACGCGGCCGTCACCGCCGTCCGGACGGCGCTGGCCGACGAGGACGTCGAGTTCGAGCTCGACTCCTATCACGTCGACGCGATCACCGGCGGCACCGACGCGGTCGTCACCGTCGTCGTCGAGCTCTCCCGCGGCGACCGGACGGTCACCGTCGAGGCCGCGGAGGCCGACATCACCCGCGCGAGCGTGATCGCGATGGTCGACGCGCTCGACCGGCTCTGCGGCGACGTCCTCGAGACCGACGGCGAGACGGCCCTGGCCGACGACTGATCGGTCGCACTTTTCTTGCGCCGCCCCGTCCGGCGTCCGTCGCTCGGACGCGCGTCTGACGGGGTTTTTATTCGATCGCGGTCCCAGAACCGCCCGTGAGCGTCGTCGTCGCGATCAAACCGTCGGCACGCAAGCGGAACGCGAAGGTCGGCACGCTCGTCCTCGAGGACGGCGTCCGCCACGCCTTCCGGAGCCGCGAGGCCGCCGAACGGTGGGCCGCCGACCTCTCGACCGGCGACGGCCACGTCTGGGTCGCGGCCGCCCACCCCGCCGACGGGAGTCCGGTCGACTGCTATCTCGTCTCCCGGGCGACGAACGCGAAGCTCGAGGCGGCCTACGACAAGCGCCGGCGCCGGGCCCGCGGCGACCGGGACGCTGGCCAGCGGTCGCTCGGGGATGCGGGCCAGCGGTCGCTCGAGGGGATGACCGGCGGTCGCTCGGGTGAACGTGAACCGTGGAGAAGCGCCGAGGAAGGGATTTGAACCCTTGAGTCCGAACGGACAGCAGATTTCGAATCTGCCGCCTTGGCCAGGCTAGGCTACCTCGGCTCGTCCGCCCGTAATCGCGGTCCGATGAAAGGGGTTTCGATCCCGAACCGAGGTCGGCCCGCAGTCGTCCGGTTTCGATCCGGATTGCCGGTCGTCACCGTTCCGTTCCGACCGGATCGTCGGTCGTCACCGCTCCATTTCGATCCGGATGGCCGGTCGTCATTGTCGGTTCCGCTCCCGTCCTCCGGTCGCCGCCGTCCGGTCCCGTGGCACTTTTAGGAGCCGGCGGCGAGGTGCGAACCGATGGTCGAGGCGTTCGCGGTCGCCAGCGGCAAGGGTGGGACCGGAAAGACGACGAGCACGCTCGCGCTCGGGATGGCGCTCGCGGAGACGCACGACGTGACGGTCGTCGACGCGGACACGGGGATGGCGAACCTGCTGTTTCACGCCGGGCTCTCCGACGTCGACGTCACCCTGCACGACCTGCTCGTCACGGGCACGGCGCGGGACGTCTCGGCGGCCACCTACGAGCGGTTCGGGATGTCGGTCGTTCCCTGCGGCACGTCGCTTGCGGGGTTCGAGCGGGCCGATCCGGACCGCCTTCGTTCGGTCGTCGCCGATCTGGCGGCCGGGACCGACGTCCTGCTGTTGGACTCGCCGGCCGCGCTCGGCTCGAAGTCCGCCGTCCTGCCGGTCGTGTTGGCCGACCGGGTCGTCATCGTCGTGGAGCCGACGATCCCCGCGCTGTCGGACGGGCTGAAGGTCCAGGAGTACGCCCGGTCGTACGGCACGGAGACCGCAGGGGTCCTGTTCAACAAGGTCCGCGAGGACGTCGACCGGATCGCCGAGCAGGCCGACCGGCACTTCGGCGGGCCGACGCTCGCGCAGGTTCCCGCCGCCGACGTCGTCAGGAGCGCCAGACAGGCGGGCGAGCCGCTGTTGGCACACGCGCCGGACAGCCCCGCCGCCGCGGCGTTCCGACGCGCCGCCGACGCGATCACGGTCCGGAGCGGGGACGGCGACGCCGTCGCGGACCGGTTCCGCAGCGCGGTCGTTCCGGAGACGATATGACCGGCGATGCTGGCCGCGATCCGGCGCTCGCGGACGCCCCCCTTCCGGTACCCCGCGGCGATCTGCGCCGGTCGCGGGTCGTCACCGACCCGGCCGTGGTCCTCCGGTCCGTGCTCGAGGCGCGGCTGGACGGCTACCTTACCCTCGTCCCCCAGGAGACGCTGCTGCTCGGCGGGGACGCCAGGGCGGTCGTCACGTTCGACGGGGGCGTCCCGACGGTGGCGTACAACACGCGGACCGAGCGTGGCGGCACCGCCGCCCTCTCCGACGTGGCGCTCACGGGCCCCTACCGGATCGAGGTGTACGAGCTTCCGTCGGACGCGCTCGACCCGATCCACGGGACGGCGGACCTGGCCGTTCCGCCCGGCGCGCCGGCGCGCGAGTTGGCCGACGATGACGACCTCGCCGCCCGAACCCGCGAGCGCGCGCCGGACGACCGCCCCGCCGGCGGGGATCCGCGGGAGGAACCCAGCGGGGTCGAGGCATTCCTGGCCGACGACGACCGGATCGCGGAGATCCGCGAGCAGGCGCGCGCGGAGGCCGCCGACCGGGCCGCCGAATGGGGACTCGGCGACCTCGAGGCCGATCCGGCCGGTTTCGAGGCCGATCCGGACGATCACGGGGCGAAGACGGGAACCGAGGATCCGATCGACGCGCCGGACTCGCGAAAGCCGTAGGCTTAACACGACGGCGGCGGGCAGGGTCCGTATGTCGACGACCACGATACGTGGAACGGTCGCCGGACTGGGTCGGCGTGCCAACCCGGCGTTCGCCGGCGGCGTCGTCCTCGTCGCGGTCTGTGCGCTCGGGTACGCGCTGACGGTCGCGTCGCTGCAGCATCACACCTACGTCCACGTGATGGCGGGCGTTCTCTGGACCGGGATCGACCTCTTCATCGGCGCGGTCCTCGGCCCGGTGCTCGGCGGCCTCGAGGAGGAGCAAAGCGCCGCCGTCTTCGAGCGCCTGACGCCGAAGACCGCGTTCCTGTTGCCCTCGCTGGCGGCCGTCACGATCGCCTCCGGGATCGTGCTGGCCCAGCGAGTCGGGCTGTTTCCCAACGCCGAGCCGTGGATCGCGCTGTTCACCCTCGTCACCCTCGTGCCGGTGCTGCTGCTGCTCGGCTGGCGGTTCGCCGCCTTCGACGACCGCCGTTGGCGGGTCGCCTTCGCGGTCGTGGCCGTCGGGTCGGGTGCCTGGGTGGCGACGACCGTCGGATCGCTGCAACCGACCACGCCGGCCGTGCTCGTTTCGTTGGCGATCGTTGCGGTCCTCTCGATCCAGGGGTTCGGCTTCCTGTTGCCCGGTGAGATCCGGATGTATCGGGAGATGATTGCCGACGATCCCGACCCCGGCGTGATCGCCGCGATCGGCCAGCAGAACGCGAAACTCGGCGGCGTGCAGGGGATCCTCCAGCTCGTGTTGATCCTGGTGATGGTCTACCTGCGATATCGCGGGTTCTGAGTCCGCCGTCCCGGCGATTCCGGTCGGGATGGTCTCCGTCAGTCCCGATCCGCCGCGGCGGTCGCCGAACGCACGGCCGCGAGCGCCCGATCCGCGTCCGCCTCGATCGCGTCCGCGCGCTCGGCGAACGTCGCCGCGGGCTCGTCCTCCAGGCTGGCGAGGTTGGCCCGGACGGTCGCAGTCGACGCCCGGACCGCGGCGTGTGCGAGGAACGCGCCGGTCATGCCATCGGGAACGGCGTTCCGGTTTCCGTGCTCGATCACCGCGATCGCATCCGTCAGCACGTCGCGGGCCGTCGCCGCCGTCTCGATCGGAACCTCGGTGGCTCGTTCCGCGGCCTCGTGCCGGCGGTCCGGCCCGACGTCGGCCGCAAAGGCCTCCCCCACCGCGTTGACGG
Source organism: Halopenitus persicus (assembly GCF_900107205.1). Lineage (GTDB taxonomy): Archaea > Halobacteriota > Halobacteria > Halobacteriales > Haloferacaceae > Halopenitus > Halopenitus persicus. The sequence continues at coordinate 74,414 of NZ_FNPC01000004.1, forward strand.
CGGCGACGTCGGCGTCGGCGAGTTCGAGCAGCCGCTCGCGGCGGTCCCCGAAGGCGCTTCGAAGCGCGATGAAGTCCGGATCCGTCCCTTCGGCGCCCTTCGGCCCCTGGGCCGCGTTCGTCTCGGCGGCGTTCGTGGCAGCGCGGTCGTCTTCGTGTCCAACCGTGTGGATGCAAACCATCTCACACAGCGCGGCCCCCATCGCGGCGCCGACCGCCGCGACCGCGCCGCCGCTCGGCGTCACGCGGGCCGAGGCGACGTTCGCGAGGAAGTCGCCGATGGGTCGGTCGGCGATCGTCATCGTGGTCTCGGTCCCCCAACCCGCCGGATGCTCGGCGTCGTCGACTCGGGCATACGGTCCCCTTCGTCGCGTCTCGAGTAAGCCTTTTCCCGACCTCATTCGGCCCGGTCGCGCAGCTCCGCGGCCGCCCGGTCGAAGCGGTCGGCGAGAAACGGCGTGCCGGACGCCGCCCTCTCCTCGAGGAACGCGACGGCGCCCTTCACGTCCCCGTCGGCCGGCGCGACGCAGTCGACGTAGCCGTCGAGCGCAGCCGTGAACGCCTTCGTGAAGTGGTCGTCCGATCCGTCGACCAGAGTTCCATATGGTCGTCGAGCGATTCCACGAGCGCGCGGTAGACGACCGTCGCCGACTCGTATCGCCCCTGCTCCCGGTAGGTCCGCCCGCGGTCGAAGACCGCGTCGGTGCACAGGTCCCGAACCGCCTCCTCGGTCAGTCCCATCTCGTTCGGGCCGTATCGTCGGGCGTTTACTGAGCAGGGACGGATTTCGGCTTCGAGTCGGTCGATCGTAGTGGTCGGTCGGTTTTGATCGTCTTCCGTGCCATCGTGAACGCGCCGGAACTCGCGGGAGACGTGTGATCCACAGTTGAGACACCGACGGCGGTCCGCCGGTTCGGTATCGAGCCGGATCACCGCCGATCACCGACTTGGATTCAGCGATCGCAAGACGTGACGGGGGCGCAATATGGGACGTACTTGGATCAGTTTGAGAGACGAGATTTTTAAACGTTAATCGTCGTATTCCAGCAGGTAGACGGCTTCTACGGATGAATCGCATTGGTCGCGGTTCGGTGGGTCCCGCGACGGGCGCGACGGGATTTGAACCCGCGGCATCTTGGTCCGGAACCAAGTGCTCTGTCCGCTGAGCTACGCGCCCTTATGACCTCGTATCCAGTTCGATCGGTTAAACGGTTCGAAAAGTGACCCCGAGTCGGTCGGCGACGTCCGAAGCGCCGCGTCCGTGTGGCTACGGCGCCTCGCCGGTTTCAATGCTGAAGGAGTCGCGCGGGTAGGCGACGCAGGTGAGCGTGTAGCCGTCCTCGATCTCGGCCTCGCCGAGCATCTCCTGGTTGTCGTGAACGACGAAGTCCTCGGAGGGGCCGTCGGTGATGTGGGCCGCACAGGAGACGCACTGGCCCTGCCGGCAGGCGTAGGGCATGTCCCAGCCCTGGTCCTCGCCCTGATCCAGGATCGGCTCGTTGTTGGCCAGCTCGACCGTCTCGCCCTCCTTGACGAACTCGACCTCGTAGTACTCGACCTCGTCCTCGGGGATGTCGCCGGGGCCGGCGGCCTCCTCGGCGTCGCCCTCCGCGAGCTCGCCGGTCTCGCCGTCACCGCCGCCGCCGACCGCGACCGCGCCGCCCCCGCCGCCGATCGAGCGGTTCATCGGCTCGGGGAAGTCGGTCTCGGGCACGGTGGCCGCGCGGCGGTCGAGCACCTCCTCGGAGATGTCCTCGGCCGGGCTCCAGCCGGTCCCTTCGAGGGAGGAGAAGAACACGACGACGAGTACGATCGCCGCCGCGACTCCGATTGCCAGTGGATCAACCATACGCGCGAGTACGGAGAGGTCCCATAAGGGGGTTTTGATCGGTCCGAGTACGTGGGAGTCGGGCGATCCGGTCCGGTCTGGCCTGCTTCGGTCCGGTCTGCTTCGGTCCGGTCTGCTTCGGTCTGGCCTACTTCGGTCTGGCCTACTTCGGTCTGGCCTACTTCGGTCTGGCCTACTTCGGTCCCGCGGCGATGATGACGGCGCCGTCCCTGGTTGGGGGGATCCGATAAAACGTGAGAACGGGGTTTCGCGATCGACGCGGCGCGGGGCCGGACGCGATCGGGGTGACGGCGAAACGGCGAGTGACGGTGGGTGTGGTGGTGGCTGTCCTGAACCGGCGCTTACATTGCGCCGCCCATGCCGCCCATGCCACCCATGCCGCCCATGCCGCCGGCGCCGCCGGGTCCGCCGGCGCCCGCGTCGTCGTCATCGTCGGAGCCGCCGCCCTTGAGGTCACCGGCAGCGATGACGTCGTCGATGCGGAGGATCATCACGGCCGCCTCGGTGGCGGACTCGATGGCCTGCGTCTTCACGCCGAGGGGCTCGACGACGCCCTCCTCCTCCATGTCGATCACGTCGCCGGTGTAGGCGTCGAGGCCGGCGCCGAGCTCGCCGCCGTCGTGGCGGGCGCGGAGGTCGACCAGCGAGTCGATGGGGTCGAGACCGGCGTTCTCGGCGAGGGTGCGCGGGATGACCTCCAGCGCGTCGGCGAACGCCTCGACGGCCAGCTGCTCGCGGCCGCCGACGGAGTCGGCGAAGTCACGCAGCTGGAGCGCGAGTTCGGTTTCGGGTGCGCCGCCGCCGGGCAGGACCGCGCCCTCCAGCAGCGTCGTCCGGACGACGCCGAGCGAGTCGTCGACCGCGCGCTCGACCTCGTCGACCACGTGCTCGGTGCCGCCGCGGAGGATGAGCGTGACCGAGCGGGCCTGCTCGACGTCCTCGACGAAGATGCGCTCGTCGCCGCCGATGTCCTTCTGGGCGACGGAGCCGGCGAAGCCGAGGTCGTCCTCCTCGAGGTCCTCGAGGGTGGCGACGATCTGGCCGCCGGTCGCGCGGGCGAGCCGCTTCAGGTCGTCGGACTTGGCGCGGCGGACGGCGAGAATGCCCTCCTTCGCGAGGTAGTGCTGGGCCATGTCGTCGATGCCGCCGTCCACGAAGACGACGTCGGCGCCGACCTCGACGAGCTGGTCGACCATCTCGCGCAGCTGCTTTTCCTCCTGGTCGAGGAACTGCTGGAGCTGATCGGGGTCGGTGACGTTGACCTCGGTGTCGATCTCCGTCTCCTGGACCTCGATGGCGCCGTCGAACAGCGCGACGTTGGCGTCCTGGACCGCGTAGGGCATGTTCTCGTCGACGCGCTCCTTGTCGACGATGACGCCCTCGACGAGCTCGGACTCGTCGATGGAGCCGCCGACGACCTTCTCGACGGAGACGTTCTCCGTGTCGATGCCGTCGTCATCGGCCACGGCGAGCACCGCGTCGACCACGAGGTCGGCGAGCTCGTCCTTGGCGGACTCCGCGCCCTTGCCGGTCATCGCCGTCGCGGCGATCTCGGTGAGCGTCTCGCGGTCGTCCTCGGTGACCTCGATGGCTTCGTCCTCGAGGATCTCCTTGGCCTTCGCGGCGGCCTGACGGAACCCCTGCGCGAGCGTGGTCGCGTGGATGTCCTGGTCGAGGAGCTCCTCGGCCTGGTCGAGGAGTTCGCCGGCCACGACGACGGCTGTGGTCGTGCCGTCCCCGACTTCCTCCTCCTGCGTCTCGGAGACCTCGACGATCATGTTCGCCGCCGGGTGGTCGATGTCCATCTCCTTGAGGATGGTGACGCCGTCGTTCGTGACGACGACCCCGCCCGTCGAGTCGACGAGCATCTTGTCCATCCCCTTCGGTCCGAGCGTCGTGCGGACCGACTCGGCGACGGCCTTGCCGGCCGTGATGTTCATCGTCTGCGCGTCCTTGCCGGACGTGCGCTGCGACTCCTCGGAGAGTACGATCATCGGCTGGTTGCCCATTCGCTGTCGCTGACTCATAGTACAGCGTGTGATTGTCTGTAGTTCTATAAAAGGATTACGCTACCGGTCGACGGAAGCGCCCAACGGGGTGGGGGAGAATCCGTGTGGTATCCGATCGCATAGCACGGTTTATAAGCCGTTTCGGGCCGCGATCGCGGTCGTATTTATAAGTGCTCCCGAGCTGCGAGGCGGTTCCAACCGGTCCCGAGGCGGTTCCGATCCCGTTTCAACCCGCGTGGCGGGGCAGGCTCGCCGCCGTGGCCCCGTCCGCCGCGGTCACCGCGGCGCCGAGAAGCTGACGTCGTCGTCGAGCTCGTTGGATTTCCGCTCGAGGAAGGAGTAGACCGCGCCGTGGGGGGCGCCGTCGAGCAACATTCCGACCGCCCGCCGCACCGCCGAGACCTCCTCGGCGCCGCCGATGATGCCGACGGTGGAGCCGTAGACGACGACCTCGGCGCCGGTCAGCTCCTCCATCAGCTCGCGCGTCCGGCCGTTCTCGCCGATGATCCGGCCCTTCTTCCGCTCCATATCGTTGTCGTTTCGCGTGTGGTCGGCCAGGTCGATCAGCTCGAACCGTCGCAGGTCGTGGTCCAGCAGCGAGAGCGCGACCTCCGGGGTGAACCCGCGGCCGATCGCCTTGACGATGTCCGGGGCCACCATCGCCGCCACCGGATCGCCGGTCGAGTCGATCTCGACCGAGCCCGTCTCGGAGTCGACGTCGAGACGCACGTCGGCGCGGTCCTCCACCTCGCGCAGCGTCTCGCCGCCTTCGCCGATGAGGACGCCGATCCGGTCTTGCGGAACCGTTACGTGTCTCATACGCTCGATTGTTCGTGGATGCTTTTAAGAGTGTTCTCGTCGGCATCCCCGTGGGGACCGGTGGCGCGGTCCGGATTGGGTCGGTTCACCTGCCTCGGTTCGTATCGGTCCGTGCGACGTTTTTCCGACGGGAATCGCACGCTCCGACGGGCACGTCACGCTCCGGCGGGACCGTCACACCGCCAGGAGGTTTCCGACCAGCGATCGCGTGACGATCGCCGTCAGACAGCCCAGCCAGGTCAACACCACGAAGTGGATGTAGCCGTTCGCGGGGTTCCCGCCGTCGATCGTCCGGATCATCATCGCCGAGAGCACGGCGTTGAACAACACGATGACCAACAGGAGGAACTCGATGAGGGGGATGTCGTAGACGCCGGCGTAGATGATCTGGCCGATCTCCATCGAGTCGAGGGAGAGGTCGGCCGACAGATCCGAGAGGATCGCGACGATCTCGAGGCCGATGAAGAACGCGAACGTCGACGCCGCCGTGATCCCGTATATCAGCCCGATCAGCGTCACCGTGGACTGGCGCCGCTGTTCGCGCAGCTGGATCACGACGTTCATGTTCGCCGAGATCAGCTCGCCCAGCTGTTTCGGGTCGCCGCCCATCCGCCGGCCGACCAGGTACATCTCCGAGAACTTCTGGATGAGGTACGACCGCGTGTCGATCGCGAACCGGCGCCAGGCGCCCTCCGGCTCGATCCGCATCTGCAGCCGCCGGTAGAGGCGCTCGATCGCCGGCGAGAGCGCGCCGAAGTCCTTCTCCCGGAGCGATTCGAGCACCTTCGAGGTGGTCGACTGCTTCGCGCTCTCCGTCGCTCCGAGCGCCCGAATGAACGATGGAAACTCCTCGTCGCGAGCGACGATCGCCGACTCCTCGTGCCGGAGGATCACTCCGGTGAAGAACAGCGGCGTCAGCGGGACGCAGACGTACAGCGGGAGCGGCGTGCTCTCGAGGAACCACAACAGCCCCGGCAGCCCGGGGCCGATGCCGGTCATTCCGAGGCCAGTGATCGCGATGAGGACCAGCGATCCGACGGCACCCACGCCGAGGGCGGCATAGAGCCGACGGTCGCCGGGGGCGCCGCCCTCCGGATGGTACCAGACCGGGTCGTACGGCGCCATCGTCCGGATCACGACGTAGAAGCCGGATTGCACGAGCACGAACAACGCGATCACGGCGATCACGGTCAGCGTGGGGTCGGTGCCGGTCAGGATCGGCAACACGACCGCGAACACGAGCGCGAAGGTCATCGAGAGGATCATCGACATGTACAGGTCCTTCATGACCTCCAGGTTCGCGAGCGCGGACTCGTAGAGCGTCTCGTAGTTCGAGAGCATCACGTCCTGTTCGGACAGCAGGAACTCCTCCAGCGGCTGGCCGGCCCCGATCGTGTAGCCGAGCCGCTCGAAGAAGTCGGCCATCGTCTTCGAGGGAACCTCCTTGGCTCGCCGGCGACACGCGTCGTCGAGGCTCTGGTTCCACGTGTCGACCAGGTGGACGACGCGGCCGATCTCCTCGGCGGCGACGCCGTACTCCTCCTCGCGGGAGAGGGTCCGAAACACCTCCATCCGGTCGATGTTCGTCGTCGACAGGACCGTCATATGCGTCATCACGAGGTGCAGCTGGTTCTCGATGTGCGCCTTCCGGCTGTTGATGTAGAGCTTCGGATACAGCGCCGCGGCGGCGAACACCACCAGCCCGATCCCGACCATCGGCAGCCGCGCCGTGAGCGGCAGCGACACCGTCGTCGCAGTGATGACCGTCAGCGTCACGAACAGCGTCGCCGGGAGGAGAACGTAGCCGACGTACTCCCGCTTGCCGATGTCGAGCTTGTCGTACGACTCCAGCAGGTCCGAGACGAACTCGATGGCGTTCGAGATCCCGCTTCCGGCCTTGTCGACGGACATCGGTGCGTGCTCGATCCTCCTATCGGCGGCTCATATCGAACGGCAGTCCCTCGATCCCGTCGCGTTGGAACGCCGTGATCGTCTCGTTCACCGCGTCGTATCCGACGATCCCCTCCCGGATCATTCGTTCGGTGAGGTCGGCGCGGAACTGGAGGTCGTCGTAGATGTCGCGGGTGTCGGCGTACCCCAGCAGCGTCGCGATCTGTTCCTCGAGCACGTAGGAGTTGTTCATCCCCTGGAAGACGATCTCGTCCTCGACGGGGTCCCAGCTGAACACCTCCCGGGTGATGACGCCGTCCATCTCCTTCGAGTAGCCCTCGATCTCCTGGACGCTCGTCACCCGGCGCAGCACCTCGTCGCCCTGCTTGACCCGGTTCTGGAACAGCGCGACGTCGGCGTTGTCCATGAACGTCTCCGGGACGTTGATCGGGTCGGAGGTGAACCGCTGGATCATCGAGACGATGTCGCTGGCGTGGAACGTCAACATCACCGGGTGGCCCGTCTGGGCGGCCTGGAACGCCATCCGCCCCTCCGCACCCCGAACCTCGCCGACGATGATGTAATCGGGCCGCGACCGCAGCGCCGCCGCGACCAGGTCGAACATGTCGACGTCGACCGATCCCTCGCCGCCGCCCTCGCGAGTCAACAGCTGCTGCCAGGTGTTGTGCGGCGGGATGACCTCCGCCGTGTCCTCCGCGGTGTAGATCTTCGAGTCCCGCGGGATGTACGAGAGGACGGCGTTGAGCGTCGTCGTCTTCCCCGAGGCGGTCTCCCCGACGACGAACACCGTCTGTTCGTTCTCCAGGCACAGCCAGAGGTACGCCGCAAGCTCCGGCGAGAGCGTCCCCCACTCCGTGATCTGGTTGACCGACAGCGGCGTCTCGCTGCCCTGTCGGATCGTCAGCGAGGACCCCTTGATCGAGACGTCGTCGGAGTAGATGATGTTGATGCGCGACCCGTCCGGCAGCGTCGAGTCGACGATCGGGTCGGCGTCGGAGACGGGATCGCCGATGCGTTCGCCCATGTTTCGCAGCCAGTTGTCGAAGTTCGAGCGCGTGCCGAAATCGACCGTGGTCTCCAGCATTCCGAAGACCTCGTGGTCGACGTGGCACTCGTGGGGGCCGATGACGTGGATGTCCTCGTTGGCCGGATCGCGCATCACGGGCTCGAGGGGGCCGTAGCCGACGATGTCGCGCACGAGCCGGTAGCGAATGCTCTCGTAGGTCTCCGGCGTGACGGTGAGCGACCCCCAGTCGAGCGCCTTCCGGATCCGCCCGAGACGGCCGGTCTCGTCGGTCGTGACGGTCGTGACCTCCTCCAACAGCGTGTCGATCAGCTCGTTGTACTCGGCCGTCGTCTCGGGCGCCCGGTAGCCGCCCGACACCGTCAGCAGGCGGTCCTTGACGTCGTGGAGCGTCTGCGCCTCCGGTCCGGATAGCTCCGGCTCGATCGCGTAGTACTTCGTGTCCTGTCCGAGGTCGCCGTAGATGTGACAGAAGATCGGCCCGCCGACCGGATAGAGGACGTTCGGCCGGTCGGTCTCGTACTCGCCGGTGGCCTCCTCGATCAGCGTCGGGAACTCCCCCGTGATCTGACGGAACTGCCGGAGGTGTCGCTTGAGGTGTGGCCGACGCTGTGCCACCTGCCGCAGTTCCTTCGACGGTCTGACGGTTCCCTGTTCCGTCATCCGTTGTCCACCTAGGCCACGCTCCGGCTCTCGACGACCACGCCGGTCCCCGACCGAACCGAGTAACCGATCGTGTCGCCCACCTGCTCACCCATTCCGGCGAACCGCTTGACGCTGATCTGTCGGCGGACCTCGCTGCCGACCTCGATCATCTCGAGCTGGAGGAAGACGTCGGCGATCGCACGGAACGGCCCGATCGCGTCCTCGTCGATCGCCGAGGGGTCGATCGTCAACACGATCACCTTCCCCTGGGAGATGACGTCCCGGAAGAAGGAGATGATCTCGAGGGCGGCCTGCCGCTCCTCGTTCTTCCGGATCAGCGACTCGAAGGTCGGGTCGTTCCGGAGGATCGAATCGAACGTGTCGATGAAGATCACGTCCGTGTTCCACATCACCTCCGCGTTCATCAGCCGCGTCAGCAGCTGCATCCGCTCGCCGGACCCCTCCGAGAACGCCCCGCCGGAGTTGAAGTCGGCGTGGAGGAACAGCAGCTCCTCGTTCAACAGCGGCCGAACGACGTCGTACGACAGCGAGTGCATCTGGTCGAGGAACCCCCGGATCGTCAGCTCCGTCGACAGCATCGTCACGGTCGCGCCCTCCTCGAGCAGGCCGTACGCGAACCGCTGGGAGAGCGCCGACTTCCCGGCGCCGTAGTCGCCCTCCATCAGGACGATGCTGCCGCGGGGGATCCCCCCGCCAAGCTCCATGTTCACGCGGTCGTGGTCCTCCAGTCCCAACGAGAGTAGGCTGTCACGTGTCATCGTTATCCACCGTCGTATCTGCGGCCATCGTTATCCACCGTCGTATCTGAACTCGAAGACTTCCTCGTCGCCGTTCACCGTCAGATGGACCCGGTGATCGCCCGTCCCGATCGACCCGACGTCGATCCGGTACTCGAGGACGTCCCCCCGTCCCCACGACGATCCGGAGTCGGCGTGCAGCGTCGTGTCGATGCTCCCGGAGCCGACGAACTCCCCGTCGAAGACGATCACCGCCTCCGACCCGTCCGGCGAGAGCCGCTGCGTCCCCGTGTTCTTCACGAGCAGGGTGACGGTCCCGTTCTCCGAATCGTAGACGTTCGAACTCCCCGCGTCGGAGACCACGGTCACGTCGGTTCGGATCTCCTCGGAGACGTCCATGCTCGTGTCCTCGATCGCCGCGTTGACCCGGTCGACCTCGGTGGTCACCGTTCCCACGACGCCGGCGGCGATCACGAGGCTCGCGATGAAGAGGATCATGTGTGAGATGGAGACGCTCGCCATCTAGACGGCCACCACCGTTCCGCGAACCTGCAGTCCCGATTCGGTCGCGACGAGCACCGCGTCCTGTCCGCCGCTTGCGACCGAGATCCGGAGTCGTTCGCCCGGAAGCCACAGCTCCGTGTTCGCGTCCCCGGTCGACGGATCCGCGTCGGCGTCGTAGACGATCGTGTCGTCGCCGGTCACCGCCACGTACTCGTTATCCGCGACGAGGGTCGTTTTCGGCACCGACATCGTCCGCGCGCCGACGTTCTCGACCGTGACGTTCAGCGTGGTCCCGTCGTCGGTCGCGTTCACGAACTCGACGTCGGCGTTCTCCCGCTCGAGCGCGCGCTCGTGGGACCCCTCCTGTGCGCTCGTGACGCGGTCGAACCCGTTCTCCGCGACGGGGTAGACCGCCCCGAACGCGATGAACATCCCGGCGACGATGATCGCCGCCGAGGCGGAGACGCTAATCCCCATCCGGACCCCTCCGCGAGGTCGGTCGCGTCACGTCGCGATCGACGCCGCGGGGAACGTCCCCCGTCTCCCGCTCGCGTGATCCTCTCGATCGCGACGGTCGATCGTCGTCGGTCGACTCCTGCGGCTGCGGCGGGTATGGTCGGTGGCCGTTTCCGGCCGGTCCGTCGGCCGATCGGTCGCTCAGCTCCGCGACGTCCCCGAGGCCATCGAACCGGTCCTGATGGCCGTCCCCGTGCTCGCCCGTTCGCTCCGCCGTCGGAAGGAGCGGGCGGTCGGTCAGATCGTCCCACCGGTCGACGAGCACGTCGCGTGAGGTCGCCTCGTTCAGCTGCAGGATGTATCGCAGGCTCGTCGTGTGGTGGTCACGGTCGAGATGCTCGGTGCCCGGTCGGACCACGACGTTGCGGTCGACCTGTCCGAATCCCGACAGAAAGTCCCGAAGCTGGTCGGCGACGGACGGGGACACCCAGTCGATCCGTTCGTAATACTGGATCGCGCGTGCGGCGTCGGTCACCGTCGCCGTCTCGACGAGGAACTCGAGCCACTCCATCACCAGCAGGTCGCCGACGTACCCCTCCGGCAACGAGCGCAGGTACGGGTCCCGGCGCCCGGGCTCGAGGTCGTCGTCGTCGACGTACTCGAACGCGTCATCGGACGCGCCCGGGCGTTGCTCCCCGTCGCGGTCGGTCCGCGACCGGTCGTGGTCGTATCGGTCGACGGGCTCGGAACCGGCGTCCCTTCGGTCGGCATCCGTCGGTTCGTTCGGCTCGGACTCCGACGTTCCGTGGTCGGTGGCCTGCGGCTCCGGTTCGGGCTCCGGGTCGGGTTCGGGATTCGCTGCCGGAACCGACCCGGTGCTCATCTGCACCGGCCCCGCGTTCGTCGGGGTCGCGGTCGTCTCCGCTCCCTCGTCGTCGTACTCCGCCTTGAGATCGCTGAAGCTCTTCGTTTCGTCCTCCGCGTCCGGCTCCGCACGCCCCTCCGTCGGATCCGGCTCGACGGCCGGTTCGGGCTCCGGTTCAGGATCGGGCTCCGGGTCGGATTCGAGCTCGTCCTCGGCGTTCCGCATCGCCTGATCGTTGAGATCCTCGGCCGTCGGCCCGTCGTCGACGGGGTCGTCGGACTCCTCGTCGAACCCGTACTCGTCCTCCGGCTCCGCGGCCTGGCTCCCGTCCTCCTCGCTCTGCTCGAACAGGCCGAGCGTGGCGCCGTCGCCCCCGGCGTCGACCCCGCCGCCGTTGAACTCGTCGACCTCGTCGACGAACGGGTTGACCCCCTGCGTGACCATCTCGTAGATGCCGAGCAGGTTCCGGATGTCCTCCTCGATCTCCGCGACGGTCCCCTGGATCGACTCGTTCTCCGACCGGACCGTCGAGACGGTCGCGTCGATCGAGTCGACGTCGTTCTCGAGCTCCTCGATGCGGCGCTGGAGCTCGAGCGTGTCGACTCCGCCGCCACCGCCGTCGAGGTCGTCCCCCCAGTCGTCCCCGCCGGCGGCCCCCCCACCGCCGGAGTTCGCCTCGGGATCGCCGCCGAGGCCGTCACCGCCGAGTCCCCCGCCGCCGAGACCGTCGCCGTCCAACCCGTCCCCGCCGGCGGCCCCCCCGCCGCCGCCGCCGAGTTCCGCCTCCAGATCGGTTCCGCCGCCGAGACCGTCGCCGCTCAACCCGTCGTCCCCGCCGCGGTAGCCGGCGTCGTCGGACAACGGATCGGTCCCCCCCGATTCACTGGCCTCGTCATCGCGGAGCCGGTCCAAAATGCCGGCTCCAACGAGCCCTAGCGTGGCCCCCCCCGCGACCGTCGATAGGGCCCATGCTGATGTTTCGAGCGCCATTGGCGTGTACCACGACCGAACCCCACTTTAATGTATCTCCCTTATTATCAAATCTGATTTCAGAAGGGCGAAAAAGCGACGGTATACGACGGAGCGTCACTATCGGGGGTGAGAATGAGTGACTCGGATCGGCGATGATCGTCGTCGATCCGGGGTCACTTCCGCGCGTCGACGTCCGATCCGACCCAGTCCCAGGAGGACTCGGCCGCCGCTCCCGCGTCGTCCGCAGGATCGGCGTCGTCCGTTGAACCGGCGTCGTTCGCTGAACCGGCGTCGTCAGCCGGAACGGCGTCGTCCGCTGAACCGGTCTCGGAGTCGTCATCGGGGCTATCGTGGGCACCCGTCGATCCGAATCCGGAGGCGGCGTCCGATTCGGACCGTTCGCCCGCGGCGGTCCGACCAGCAGCGTCGTCACGACCGCGGCGGGGCGAATCGTCGAACCCCGGCACGCGCTCGTCGCGGCGGTTCGTCCGCTTCGGGGACCGGGTCTCGTCCGTGTCGGCGTCGTTGTTGGTTTCGACGTCGGCCCCCTCGCTTTCGTCGGCCCCGGTGTCGATCCGGAGGCCGCCGTGGGCCTCCGCGACCCGCAGCAGGTCGGCGATCGAGTCCTCCGGGTCGAGGTCGTGCCGGTCCAGATACCGCTCGAGCGTGCCGGGCGGGTACTGTACCGGCAGCTCGGCGGCCGCGACAAGGATGCCGAGGGCCTCGTCCGGCGGCGCCTCGCTGGCGGCGTGCCGGGTGAACCAGGTGAGCAGCGTCTCGAAGGCTGCGGTGACGTCGTTCGAGACCATCCGGTGGCGAACCACCTCGTCGTCGACCGACAGGGTCGCGTCGAAGCCATAGGCGAAGCCGTCCGCCTCGAACGACGCCGCGAGCCACCGGCTCACGTCCTGCGACGTCACCGCGCCTCGCGATCGGTCGTTCCTCCCGCCGGTGTCGCCAGCGTCCGGCTCTGCAGCGGTCGGCGACGATTCGTCCGCGGCCGCTTCCGCCGCCGCGTCCGCCGTCGCCGCATCCGCTGCCGCGTCCGCGGCCGCCTCCGCCACCGACTCGTCGGCGTCGGTGACCTCGTTCAACAGGTCCGCGAGCGAGTCCTCGTCCCGCGGCACTCGCGGCGGGCCGTCGCCGGCCGAGACCACGTACCGGCCGTCGTCGATCTCGGTGACGCGCTCGTCGCGCGTGAAGTCGAGATCGTCCGGGTCGAACGCCGAGCCGTCGTTGGTCATCGATGAGTGGTCTCCATTAAAAACGAAAGAAGATGTCGGTCGCCGGTTAGAGCGAGACGGCTCCGCCCGAGAGTGAATCGGGGGCGCGTATCTCGATAGAGGTACTTGCCCCAGACGCCGTGATAATACGCATCTCGAGGCTGTCCCCTTCCGACAGACCGTCCCCATCGATTGCCGAGATTGAGCCGAGATCTATACTGATCGTGTGGAGGTCCTCGGCATCGTCGTCAGTGACGATATTGCCACTTCCGTCTACGGAGGTCGTAGTGAATTCATCAGTGGGATTGTGAGTCGAGTGCTCCAATGTCGCGGCATCGGTTGCGACAAGCTCGATCGTGACTTCGGTGAGGTCGATGTCTCCAGAGCCAGGACTCTTGGTCGTGGTCATATCCACCTGCGTTATCGCACTGTTCCCTGCAGTACCGACGATATCGACGATCTGCAATCGATCGGTGACCTGTTGGGTACTTTCTTCGCCCGTTGCCTCGGACTGCGTCTGGAGGAAGCCGGCGGTGTTGATGAGCACGCCCGCGGCGATCGCGGCCACGAGAACCATCGCGATGAACACGATGAGTGTCCCAATACCCACCTGACCTCGGTCGTTATCGCTGGTGATCGATTCAAACATTAGAGGAACACCGAATCCCCATCCTCGATGTTGTCCGGTGCACGAATCTGGACGGAGGTTGAGCCGCCCGACGGTGCGGTGAGCGTGATCTCCAGCTGTTGTCCACCCGTCAGGCCATCCCCGATCGCACTGTCCAGATTGCCATCTTCAGTACCGTCCTCATCTAACGTGATCTGTGTGCGATCGTTGTCATCCGTCAGAACGGGTCCACTCCCAAGGGTAAACGATGCGGATCCCTGCGGGCCGACGGCTGAAACGTAGACCTCTGAGAGATCGATATCTCCGGAGCCCGGTGCCTTCGTAATGGTGAACCTGAAGTCATCGAGTGCTTCAGTAGGGGTATCGCCTCCGTCCGTCTCCTCACCCACAACCCCGATAACCTCCAGCCGATCGGTGACTTGCTGCGTACTTTCTTCACCCGTTGCCTCGGACTGCGTCTGGAGGAAGCCGGCGGTGTTGATGAGCACGCCCGCGGCGATCGCGGCCACGAGAACCATCGCGATGAACACGATGAGCGTCCCGATACCCACCTGACCCCGTTCCTCGTCTTCCGTTATGCGTTCGAACATGGTGTCTACGCCCGTGGTCTCGACACGGACATACTCGCCCTGATGAAGACGCCCTTCATAAACCCTGGTCTCCAATTTTCAGACGTGATAATAAACTGCAGTCGTGCGGTTTCGGGTCTCGATCGGCGCCGATCGGCCGACTCACGGGGTCTGGTGCTGCTCTCAGCGTCTCGATTTTGGGTTTTGGCGACGAACGTCTGCTGGACGAAGCAAACGAGCCGATCTCGGTCAGTGATTTTTGCGTCACGCCCTATCACGGTATATAAATGGAACGTCGGACACCGTTCCGTCCCAAACGTCTGAACGAGGCTGGCGGCGCCTCCCGTGGACGGCCCCACCGCGGACGTGTCCCCCGGTTTATAATCCCCCGGCTCTCGTTGGGACGGTATGATACTCGATTCGGTCGCGATGGCGGCGGGCGTGATCGCGGTCCTGTTGTGTTGTAGCGCGTTCTTCTCCGCCAGCGAGATCGCGATCTTCTCGCTGGAGCGCCACCGGATCGCGGCGCTCGCGTCCGGGGCCGACCCCGACGGGGCGGCGCTGGCCCGCCTCCGGGAGGACCCGCATCGCCTGCTCGTGACGATCCTGGTGGGCAACAACGTGGTCAACATCTCGATGGCCAGCCTCGCGACCGCGACGCTGGCGTCGATCTACGGCCCCGGCGCCGGCGTGACGGTCGCCACCGCCGTGATGTCCGTGCTCATTCTCGTGGTCGGCGAGATCGCGCCCAAGTCCTACGGCGTGGCCAACGCCGAGCGGATCGCGCTTCTGGTCGCGCGCCCGATCGCCGCCTTCGAGCGCGTCATCTCCCCGGTCGTCACCGTCTTCGAGGGCGTCGTCTCGCTGCTCGACCGGCTGACGGGCTCGCAGCCGGCCGCCGCGACCGAGCTCACCCGGGCCGAGCTGGAGCGGCTGATCGCCACGGGCGAGGACGTCGGCGCGATCGACGAGCGCGAGCGCCGGATGGTGCAGGGCGTCTTCGACCTGGAGGTGACGAGCGTCCGGGAGGTGCTCGTGCCGCGTCCGAACGTGATCGCCGTGGCCGAGACCACGCCGCTCTCCGAGATCGTCGGCCTGTGTGCCCGCGAGCGCGTCACGCGCGTCCCGGTCTACCGCGGCTCCCTCGACGACGTGGTCGGGATCGTCGACGTCCGCGACGCGGAGCGCGCGCTTCGGGAGGGGCTGACGCTCGCGGACGTCCTCCGGGAGCCGGTCCTCGTGCCCGACTCCCGGCGCGTGGGCGCGCTGCTCGCGGAGCTGCAGGCGCGCCGGTCCCCGCTCGCGGTCGTCGTCAACGAGTACGGCGAAACGGAGGGGATCGTCACGATCGAGGACGTCCTCGAGGAGATCGTCGGCGAGATCGCGGAGGTGGGCGAGCCCCGGAGCCTGCGCCACACCGACGACGGCCTGCTCGTGAACGGCGAGGTGACCGTCGGCGAGGTGAACGACGCCCTCGGGATCGAGCTGCCCCGCGCCGGCGACTACGAGACGATCGCGGGGCTGGTCACCGCCCGTCTGGGCCGGCTCGGCGAGGTCGGCGACGTCGTGGCGGTCCCCGAGGCCGACGTCACGATCGTCGTCGAGGAGACCGACCGGAATCGCATCGAGCGGGTTCGCGTGCGGCGGGACGATGCGTCCGCGGGAAGCGCCGACCCCGGCGATCCGAACGAATGACGTCCTCAGCGTCGGGGCCCGTTTCCGGGCGCTCCGCTATTCCTCGCCGTTCGCCACGTCCGCGGCGCACTCGCGGATCAGTCCGTCGAGGATCTCGGGCGTGGTGGGATGGTACGCGCGATCGGGGATCTCCCGGACGTCGAGTTCCATCTCGACGGCGAGCTGGAGCGTCTTCGCCATCACGTCGGCGTGGTAGTGGAGTCCCTGCCAGCCGAGCACCGTCCCGTCGTCGGCGTCCACGACGAGCCGGGCCAGTCCGTGCGGGGCGTCCTTCGATTTAAACACGCCGTCGTCGCTGGCCTGCCGGGTCGCCGTGACGATCGAGTGGCCATTCTCGACGGCCGACCGGGGGGTGTGGCCCACCCGCGCGAACGGGTAGACCGCGGCGCCCGAGAAGATCACGTGGTGATGGACGTTTCCATACGGCTCGATCGGCTCGCCGCGTGCGTGCGAGAGAATGTTCTCGGCCGTTTGATACCCCTGCTCCTTGGCGACGTGGAGGATCGGCTCCCGGCCGTTGGCGTCGCCGACGACGAACGTCCGGTCCGCGTTCGGGGGACGCATCGTCGCGTCGATCCAGTCGTCGTCGGGCGACAGCGACGTGTGCTCGAGCCCGAGCCGGTCGAGGTTCGGCACCCGGCCGGTGAAACAGAAGATCTCCTCGGCCGCGACCGGGTCGGGACCGCGGTTGCCGTCGGCGTCGACCAGATCGAGTCGGACTCCGTCGTCGGTCTCCACGACGCGCTCCTCGTAGACCTCGGTTCTGATCTCGATGTCGAACTCCTCGCGATAGATCTCCAGCAGGGCGTCGCCGAACTCGGGGTCGGCCTCGTCGATCGGGCGCTCGTCGTGTTCGATCACCGTGAGGTCGACGCCGGCCTCGGCCAGGTACGGCGCCATCTCCAGCCCGACGTAGCCGAACCCGAGCAGGACCGCCGACTCCGGCAGCTCGGTCGCGTGCAGCAGGTCCTTGCTCGTGTGGTAGCCCGCCGCCTCGAGGCCCGGAATGTCCGGGACGTTGGGGACCGATCCCGTGGCGATCACGACGTAGTCCGCCTCGATCGTCCGGCCGTCGACCTCGATCGTGTGGTCGTCGACGAACGTCGCCGGGGCGTGGATGAACTCCGCGTTCTCGTCGTCGGCGATCTCGTGGATCGACTCGCGCCGGTGGCCGGCCCAGCCGCGCGTCCGGTCGTTCTTCTCCGCGACGATCCGCTCCAGGTCGAGTTCGTGCGGCTCGCCGGTCAGCCGGTCGTCGACCCGGCCCTGGAACCGGTGGGCGGCCGCCGAGAGGAGCTCCTTCGATGGCATACACCCCTCGAGGATGCAGAGTCCCCCGCCGGGCTCGCCGTCGTCGATGAGCGTGAGCTGGTCGACTCGCGTTCCGACGGCCGGGGCGAGCCCCTCCGCGACTGCGGCACCGGCGCTCCCGTATGCGCCGATCACGACTACGTGCATACCGATCGTCGCGCTCGCGCGGTAGTAAGCGTTGTCCACCGCGGTCGCGTCGTCCGTTCCGACGCCGGAGGGTCATCCGACCCGGAGACGCCGGCTTACCGTTCGAGCGCGTCCGGATCGGCGATCAGACCGTTGACTTCCTTGCGAGTGATGATCGCCGTTCCGCCGTCGATCCGCCCGGTCAGAACGGCGGTGGCGGTCCCCCGCTCGAGCGCGTCGGGAACCGATCCGTCCGCGATCCGCTCCGCCAGGAAGCCGGCGACGAACGCGTCGTCGGTGCCCGTCGGATCGCGGTGTGGCGTGTCGGCGGCGGGGCCCTCGTGGACCGCCCCCGCATCGATCGCGACCGCTCCCGTCGTCGCCCCGTCGCGCGTGAGTACCACGGTCTCGAGGTCGAACTCGGTCCGTAGCGAGTGGACGATCTCGACCGCGTCGCCCTCACACGACAGCACGGACCGCGCCTCGCCGCGGGAGACGAACAGCGTCTCGACGTGCTCCAACGCCTCACGGTAGACTCGGGCGGCCGAATCGGTCCCGCTGGAGGACTCGTCCCGGCCGGCCGAGCCGTCCCGGCCGGTCGAGTCGGTCCGGTCGGCGTCCCACAGCCGGTCCCGATGCCGGAGCGCGAGCGATCGTCGAACGCCCGCCTCGCCGGCGGTCTCGAGCAGGTCGAGCGCGGTCGAACGCGCCCGGTCCGAGGCGCCGAGCGTCACGCCGGTCGTGTGGACCCGATCGGTCGACTCGACGACGCCGTTCGGCAGGTCGGCCGGCGTCACCGTCGTGAACGCCGAGCCGGCTCGGTCGTCGATCGCCGCCGTCCCGTGTGCGCCGGCGCCGCGATCCTCGTAAATCGTCCCGACGCGTCCCGCCGCCGCGTCGGTCCAGGCGACCCCGGTCCGGACGCCGTGGCTCCGAAGCGCCGCGATCACCCGGCGTCCGAGCGCCGAGTCGGGTAGCTTCGAGAGCCAGGCCGCGTCGACGCCGAGCCGGGCGGCCCCGACGGCGGCGTTGCTCTCGGGGCCGCTCACCCGGACGTCGAGGGCCGGGGCGGTCTCCAGTCTGTCGCCGCGCGGCGGCGAGAGGCGCACGGTGGCCTCGCCGAACGTCACCAGGTCCGTCACCGCTCCCACTCCATACCGGGTCACTCAGAAGCCGGATATATAGGTGGTACGGCCGAACGCGTCGGGACGCTGTCACCTCGGGCCGGTATGACCGGGTGTTACTCCCGCCGTCGCCCCGTATGGCCGGGGTAATCGCGCTCGAACCGGTCGGCGATCTCGTCGTCGTCGAACGCGATGATCACCGGGCGGCCGTGAGGACACGCGTAGGGGTTCTCGCAGTCGTCCAGCGCCGCCAATAGGTCGACGATCGACCCCTCGGTCAGCGACGTGTTGCCCGTCACGGAGGGATAACACGCCAGGTCCGCGAGGAGATCGTCGACCACGCCGCGGACGGGCGCGTCGTCCGCGCTCGCCTCGTCGACCAGCGACCCGAGGACGTCCCGGATCAGTTCCGGGTCGAGCGTCGAGTCGAAGACCGCCGGCACGGCGGAGACGACGATCTCCCGATCGTCGGCTCGCTCGGGATCGTCGGCCCGTTCAGGATCGGTGGTCCGTTCAGCCCGCTTGGCCCGGAAGCCGATTGCCTCCAGGTCGTCGAGGAACTCCCCGAACAGCGCCGCCTCCCGGGCGGTCACCTTTTATGGCCTGCTGAATCCAGAACGCTATTCATCAGCGGTGATACTCCGGCACCGAGTGCGCTCGTACTGTCCTGGGTTCTGCAAGAACTGTGGGTTTTCTTTTTGTAACTCTTGCCTAGCTATACACACGACTGAGCAAGCGATCATCAACGTCAACGTCCTTGTACTCAAGCCGCTGATTGTCCCGGTCAACGCTCGCACATCCAGCATCAATTAGAAGGTCCACTGCATCACTGATGTGGGCCTTGATAGTAGATCCCGTACGCTCATACCCATACAGTCGAGCGATCTCAAGCACCAGATCTTCCTGGGTCATATGTGATCCCGCTTCAAGTATCAAATAGCCCGCCCGTGCCAGCTCTACTGGCGGAATATTCTCTATTGAGCGGCTGGCAGCGTCCGTGTTCGTTCGAACCGCAATGGAATCCGGCCGTTCCGCTGGCCACAAAAAGCCATTGTGTGTTACGATCTGATTCTGCCGGGTGAGATTCCCGAGGTGCCCATTGAGTGTATTCCGGATGTTCTTTCCCAACCGTGATAGCTGCCAGCGTGAAATCACGGTCCGGAAGATCCGATCGCGTTCCTCCGGGCCGTATTCCTCGACAACGTTGGTTAGAACCTTTCTGATCCGTCGTTTGGGAACCTCATCCAACGATCGATCCTTCGAGGAACTCACCGTGGGTTCTACCCAAGCGGTGGTATATTGGTCAATCCCGCCGCGTCGGTCCGTGGGAACCACATCAACCTCGATGGGTTCAGGATCATCCATTGAGACACCACCATCGGCACTAGGTATTCCGTCGACCAAGTCGTTGACCTTCCGTTCTATCGCTTCGATTTCCTTCTCCTTATTTGACGCCCAGTCTGGTGACCAAATGCGGTGGATCGTCCAGCCAAGATCCTCGAGCACAGCTTGTCGCGTTCGATCGCGATCCCGTGCTGTTTTGGACGAATGATAGGCGGCCCCGTCGCATTCGATGCCAAGGACGTACTTCCCCGGCTTCTCAGGATGGGTGATCGCCAGATCGATGCTATACCCAGAACTCTGTACCTGCGTCGATACATCAAACCCGTATTGGTCAAGTGCGGTATACACCGCTTCCTCGAATTCGGAGTCGAATTGTAGGAACTCCGTTTCCGAATCGGAACGTGTGAGTGCGTCTTTTCCGTGTTTCGCGTATTCGAGATAGTGTTTGAAGTCCTCAACTCCACCAGCACTAGTTCGACCCAGATCAATATCGCCCGGCTGTAAGGATGTCACCACCTGAATGTGTTCTTTGGCTCGCGTTACAGCGACGTTGAGCCGACGAGAGCCGCCGGATTGGTTTAATGGCCCGAAGTTCATTGAGATCTTGCCGGATTCATCAGGCCCGTACCCGACACTGAAGATCAGGGAATCCCGCTCGTCTCCTTGGACGTTTTCCAACGGTTTGATGAAAAACCCTTCCAAGGCATCGTCCTCAGCAACGAAGGCATCTAACTCCGGGTCAGTCTGTCGAGCTTCCTCGATGGTTTCACGAATCGCCTCGGCTTGATTCGAGCTGAATGCCACAACACCAAGACTTTTCGTCGGTTTCGTCTTGATGTGCTCTTTAACGAGTTCCAATACACGGCGAGCCTCCGGTTCATTCGTACTTGAACCACCACGGTCGTAGAGGCCGTCTTCGACGTAGACGAAGTCAACGCCCATATCCTCCGCCGCGTTGTTGTCCGGGAACGTCCGCAGCGCGCCGTTGTAGTATTTCGCGTTGGAGAATTCGATCAGTTCGTTGGTGCGACTCCGATAGTGCCAGAGGAGTCGTTTCTCCGGGAGTACCGTCGCCGCTTCATCAAGGATGCTCTCGAGATCTCGTCTTATACCCTCGGCCGTTTCGACATCAGCCTGGAAGAAGGTGGTTGGTGGCAGCTGTTTGCTGTCACCGGCGATGATGACTTGTTCACCACGGATGATGCTGCTGATCGCATCCTGCGGCATAATCTGGGACGCTTCATCGAAAATAACCGTGTCGAATTCGATCGATCCGTGTTTTAGATATTGAGCCACTGACAGTGGACTCATCATAAAACACGGCTTGAGAGTGGTGTTCAAATCCGCAGTCTCATCAAAGAGCTTCCGCAGCGGCATATGCCGTTTGCTTTTCTGAACCTCACGCCGTAGCGTTACTTGCGCCGAACTCTCCGCGTGGTGAAGTTTCGATTGTGGCCGGCGGTTCGTGACTCGATGTTGGATCTCGGCTTTTGCATATTCGCGTTGCTGTTGGTCGAGTTTCCTGAACGTCTCCAGAAGCTCATTATACTCGGTGGCACTGAACTGATTAAGTCTGGTTTCGCTGTAGACCTCATTTAGCCACTCCGTATAGAAATTCCGTTTGAAGGTTGGAATCAAGTCGACTGCCGGATACCCTGCATCGAGATACATCTCGAGAAAGTCACCAGCCGGACCTGCCAGCACCGCATCCCGCTTGGTCTGATATTGCACCCACGATTGTAGTTGATCAATAGTAGATTCCCGATAGCTTAGCCAGTCAGCGATGGCTTC
The DNA here is from genome assembly GCF_900107205.1 of Halopenitus persicus. Lineage (GTDB taxonomy): Archaea > Halobacteriota > Halobacteria > Halobacteriales > Haloferacaceae > Halopenitus > Halopenitus persicus. The sequence goes on from NZ_FNPC01000004.1 coordinate 96,036, forward strand.
CAAGTCGGCTGCATCCATCCGTGAACCATTGATCCGGATCGCTGTCAAATCGAGAATCTCCTCAAGCTCGGATGCTGACGCTTCCCACGTTTCTAGGGCGTCGGTGAGCTGCTGATGTAGCTGTTGGAGATCTTGGGTATCGGAGTCCACCACTAACTCCGCTACCCTATCGATATCAAGTATCTCACTGTTAGCCATCGTGGCGATCCACTCTTGGACGTTCAAAATCAGGCTCCAATCCGAATCAGGACCTTCATAGAGGTAATCGAGATGCGAGATCAGATCGTCGTATTCGGAGCGGTCATCTAACAGCGCGTTGATCTCCATAACACACTGCATATCCTCTCGGAGCTCCTCGATTCCTGGCTCATAGTCGTCAGCAGTATGCGAAAGGATTCGTGATTTCAGTTTGCGATACGATGGGCTCACGTAGCGAGTAATACCGTACTCACTGAGTTCGCGATGCAGTTCCGCAGCATCGGTACTGAATATCGACTTGTCGTAGTTCGCTCGAACTTCCGATTTTTTAACGTAGATCTCCTGACTTAGCTCTGCTAGCTCTTCGAGCCGCGTCCGGTTCTTGTAGAACTCTGACTTGAAATATGAGTCAGCAACGGTGTCTATTGGAGCCGCGATGATTTGTTCTAATAAGGCCGCTGCTGATTGAAGTCGCCGAATGGTGTCAACTGACGTCTTAAGGTTCGCTTCGATAGAGTCGCTAACGTCCTGTAGGTCATCGATCGAAGCCTGTGCGTTGGATAGCGTCCGCTCGACGGTCTCAGCGGTATCGAACTGCCAGCTGTCTATGGCTGTGTGCTGCCATGGGTGCTCCCCATCGTTGTTAAATTCCGATTCATAGGACGCTAAGGTGCCTAACTCCGCCTCAATATCTTGGAGTTCGTCCGTGTTATACCGCGTTGGGTCTCCGAATGAGGCGTTAATCCGGTCATAGTCCTCGTGTTTCGACACGACGCCAAAGGCTTGGTATGGCGTTAGCTCCTGATTCGGTGGCTGGTAAAACAGCTTCTCCTTGTATTGATTCAGTGTTCGTCGGGTTTCTTCGAGCGTGTTGACGACTCGATCACGTTCCCGAGGATGCTGGAGTGGCTCGGAATCAAGTTCCTCGCCCAGATCTTCGAGGATCTGTTTTTTGCTGGCTTTCTCACCGTGTGCCTCGAGACAGAACCGTCCGAGATCTTGGTCATCAAGCCGACTCTTGACCACATCGAGGGCGGCTTGTTTTTCGCTGACGAACAGCACCGTCTCTCCGGCCGCCATTTTTTCCGCAATGATATTGGAAATGGTCTGGCTCTTCCCCGTTCCGGGCGGGCCCTGCAACACGAAGCTGATGCCTCGCTTCGCGGCTTCGATCGCTTCTTGTTGACTGGAATCAGCATCCAACACCTGATAGGTATCGTGTGGTGGAACTTGTTCATCCAGTTGGTCTGCATTTGGCGTCGGACTTGGCTCCGGCAAAGCTGACGGATCGCCGTTGATCGCCTTGACGAACGGATTCTCTTTGATTGCACCCCGGTTCTCCTCCAGATCAGTATAGAGACTGAACTTGGAGAAATCGAAAATACCTAGAATGACTTCCGGAACGATTCGCCATCGATCAAACCCACTGGTGAGATTCTCGATATAGGCAAAGGCAGTTTCCAGCTCGTCCAGAGAAAACGCTTCATCAGGCGGAAGGTGTAGTCCACGTTCAGCACTTAGCAGTTTTCGAAGTGCAGGGTTGAGTTGGAGTTCCGCATCTTCGCTTGTGATCTCGTAGTTATGTCGTTCTGAATCCCGATTCGTCTCCTCGTCTAAGCTGACTCGAACCATAAAGAGCGGAGTCCGCAGTTCGGAGTCACTGTGATCGACATCGAACCAACGGAGCGTCCCGAAGGCGATGAACAAGGAATCGACACCGCGCTCTCGTTGAAATCGCTTCGCATTCCGCCGGATGTTCGTGAGCGAATTTTCGGTGTCTCCAGCGGATCGAATCGAGGCAACTTCATTAGTCGAGAGGGTTGTCGGCTCCGCTGGTGATCCACCTTCATCTTCGTGTTCTGATCGTTTGATGTAGAGTGGCTCTCGTTCAAAGACGGTTTCTGCAACGACTAACGGGTCAGCACGATAGAATGGAAGCGACTTCGTTTTTGTCGCCGAAAAGTCGACTAGGTTGCTTCGGCGTGTTAGATCAAGCAGTTGTTCCTTCCAACTGTCAATTTTCACGTCTAACGGGTCGCGAGTACCGCTTGATGTTGAATCCGTTGTCGTAGCATTCTCCTTTGCAGTCTCAAGAGCCGAAAAATTATGATCGCCTTCCCACATCGGCTCAAGTGCATAGTGACCCGAGCCTGTGGCAGATTCATTACCGGATGATTCATCGGCGTCAGTGTCTTCGGAGTCGGTGGTCTCCAGCAGTTTTGCGACTCCATTGCCGTCGCTGTCGGTGGGGTCAGAATCTATCGTCTCAGTAGTTTCGTCACTCCACTCGTCTTCATCATCGGTGTCGACACACTGGGAACACGTCTCATCGGTCGCTTCCATCCACCGAGGGAGCGTTCGCTCGCAATCATCGCACCTGAATGTGGGACTGTCACTCATTAGGATCTAAGAGGTTACTAATTTGTGCTGTGTTGAATAGCGATCTTATCTGCCGATATCGCCGGTTTAGAAGGATGAAGCCGAGGAAATCGAGGTTGGTATGGAAATCGATATCCTCGACTTCATTGAGCAGTGTCGTGACCTAGCTAAACAAGCGTTGGGGAAGCACGCGGGCGAGCCCGCCAGCGGCGGGTTCGCCCGCTGGGTTCACGTCGTTCTCCACTGTTTTCGGGTCGAAGAGAGCCATAGCTACCGCGAAACGCCGAATCGGCTGAAGTATATGGCTGAGGTTCGTGACGTTCTCGACTTAGATCGGGACGATCTTCCCGATCACACCACGCTCTACAAGTCATTTGATCGGCTGAAAATGTGGGTGTAGCGGGCGCTGCTGCGCGTTTCCGCGCAGCAGCACCCGCAGTCTGGCCACGCTGCGCTCGACAGCACGTTCTTCGATCGGCGACGTGCGTCCTCGTACTTTCGTCAGCGGGCAGGACGGACGGTACAGACGCTAAAAGTGACGACATTGACTGATGTGGAATCACTAGCTGTTCTTGACGTTCACATCGCAGCCCGATGGAAGCATGACACGAAGGCCGGACCGCAGGTCGTCCGGCGAAACGCGGACGACCTGCAGTCCGTCGCCGCCGACAACGGCTTCCAAGACTGGCACACCGAGTACGAAATCGCCGCACACGACGTTGAGTACCTTGTTCATTACCGCGGCTCGTCAGCGAAAGCAGCCGCGAACAACGCGCTCAACCGGGCAAAGGGCTACTCACAGCGGTGGATGGCCGAAACATCGTATTCGACAACCAAGCGCTCGCTCGGCGATGCCGTGCGAGCGCTCGGCTGGTATCGACAGTTCCGTGAGATCGTCTTAATGTTCGCCCTCACCAACATAGAACCACTGTGTGAACCGCTGTAACCGTGACTCAGCAGCTATTCAACACGGCACTAATTTGTCGAGTGCTTATGCAAAATATCTTCGCTTCTTCATACCTGTTGGAATGTGTAAAAAATCGAAGTTAATTTCAGAAATTTAATGGTTAGTTTGTTGAAATTACTTCATCTGCGTTACCAAATCGATAGTGCTTTTTGAGCGCCTGCTTGCTCAACCACGCGGTCGAGCATCTTCTAAACACCCACTAGAATGCTCTACTGCGTCTTCCATCACGCCCTATATCCACACTACTACGAAGACATTGAAGAGCGGTATCGGAACGAAGCGTTCAAGTTTTTCATCTAACGTCTCCGGCCGTAGTCGTTCTCAGTGGCCGGGATAATCCCGTTCGAAGCGGTCGCCGATTTCATCCGAATCAATGTGGATCACTACTGGCCGACCGTGAGGACACGACCACGGGTTATCACAGTCGTCAAGTGCCGAGAGGAGGTCGACAACCGATCCTTCCGTTAGGGACGTGTTCCCCGTAATGGACGGGTGACAGGCCATATCGGCTAGCAATCCGTCGGCGATCGATTCGACGGTTTGGTCGGTATCCGTTCCGTCAGCGACCAAGTCCACCAAGACGTCACGGACCAGTTCCGGTCCTGCCGCTTCGGCCAATAGTGCGGGAACGGTTGACACCTCTACAATCCGGTCATCGACGCGGTCAGCATAAAACCCGAGCCGGGCCAAGGCATCACTGAAATCATCGAAAGCTGCCGCTTCGCGAGCCGTCAGTTCGACTTCAACTGGTTCTGCTAATTCCTGGGCGGTTGTATCCCCGTCAAATCGCTCCTGAAGCCGTTCGTAATTCACCCGTTCATCAGCGGCGTGTTGATCGATGAGGAGAAGGCCGTCATCGGATTCAGCCACGATGTACGTGTTATGTAATTGGCCCATAACGCGGATATCGGGGAAGTTCTCATACTGCGTCTCCGGCGTCGCATCGTCGCCCCCGAGCGTCGTCTGTGTGTTTGGTTCAGTAACGGCCGGCGACCGAGACTGGTGTCCTTGCGACGGTATCTCCGTAACTTCTGAGTCCGGCGTCTCTGCACCCTGAAAATCAGCGTTCGAGACGTTGGACTCCGGTTCTGACTGTATCTCTGATTGCGATGCCAAATTCGAGGACGTGGATTCCTCCGTTGTATTCGTTGGCGTGGAACCGGAGCTCGGCGACGTTGACTGGGTCGAGTTGGACGTCTGTACCGACCACGCGTCAGGACCAGTCACCGTTTCCGTAGTTGAATCGGCAGTCGACAAGTCGGGGATGTCTTCCGACGTCTGATCGGGTTTGTCATCGGTCGTTGACGCAGCCGTGTCGTCGGGCGTTAGTTCAACTGTGTCATCGAGTGTGACCGGATCAATCGACGTTTCGTCGGGGGCGCTCCGTCCGCGGGGAGCCGATGACCGGAGGATGCCTTCCTCCCGGAGCGCGTTTTCAATAACAGTACGGACGGTACGCTTGACTGCCTCCGGTTTATTGTATTTTACCTCCAATTTTCGGGGGTGGACGTTCACGTCAACCGTCCCGGCCGGGAGCTCCACGAACAGGACGGCGAAGGGGTACCGGTCCGGAGCGAGCTGGCCGCCGTAGGCGTCGACCACTGCGTTCCGCAGCGTGCTCGCGGTCACGTACCGGTCGTTGACGAACGTCGAGAGGTACTCCCGGTTCGCCCGCGTCGTTTCGGGATGCGAGACGAGCCCGTACACGCGTTCGACCGGCGTGTCGGCCGGGATCTCCGCGCGTTCCGGCCCCGTCTCGTCGTCCTCGATCGCGTAGTCGACCGTGATCATCGACCGGGCGACGTCGCGACCGTAGACCGCGAGCACCGCGCTCTCGAGGTCGCCGTTCCCCTGGGTTGCGAACGTCTCCCGGCCGTCGTGCTCGAGCGACACCGCGACGTCCGGGTTCGCGAGCGCGTACTGCGTGACGACCCGGTTGACGTGGTCGAACTCGGTGGCGTCCGTCTTGAGGAACTTCCGCCGCGCGGGCGTGTTGAAGAACAGATCCGCCACCTCGACGGTCGTCCCCACCGGGCAGCCGGCCGGCCGGACGTCCCCGACCTCGCCGCCCTCGACGGTCAGCTCGGCTCCCGCGTCCGGGGGGAGGTCGACGCCGGTTTGCTCCGCCTCCCGAGCCGCGGTCGGGTCGTGCGCGTCCGGCCGGGGACGCGACCTGACGGTCAGCCGGGAGACCGCTCCGATCGTGTACAGCGCCTCGCCGCGGAAGCCGAGCGTTCCGACCCCCGAATCGAGGTCCTCGATGTCGGCGATCTTCGAGGTGGCGTGTTCCGCGACGGCGTCGGGCAGCTGGGCCGGCGGGATGCCGACGCCGTCGTCGCGCACCCGGATCCGGGAGGTGCCGCCGTCCGTGACCGACACCGAGATCCGGTCGGCACCGGCGTCCAGGGCGTTCTCGACGAGTTCCTTGACCACCGACGCCGGGCGTTCGACGACCTCGCCGGCGGCGATCCGCTGTACCGTTCGTTCGTCGAGGTGCCGGATCGACGACGTCTCCGGACCGCCATCGGGCTCCGTTTCTCGTTCGCCCTCGTCCATGTTCCCTTCGTGGGGGAGCGGCCCACTTGAACGTGCGGTCGCGCCGCGCCGTCGGTCGCACCGCGCGTCCGGCCACGCCGCGTCCCCGGCCGCGTTACCCACTGCTGTTACAGGGGGAGTAACACCCGACCGGGGTATCGACAGCCGACCGCGGATACATATAGGTCGTCGACTCGCCAACGTTGACTCGCGAGCGACCGGCGATGCTCGCGATGCCGCAGCCCGACGATTCGGCCCTCCTGCCGCCCTACCGTGCTCGGGCTCCCCACTCGGTCATCCACGAACCCAACCGATCGACCGCCTGGTCACCCCTCGTCCGGCCCGCCGTTGACTCCCTGGTCCGGCCCGCCGTTGACTCCCTCGTCGCCGACCACGTCCTCGAGCGGCCGCGATCGATCCCGAACGCGATCGAACCAGGTCAGCGCCCACTCGTGGACCGACTCGTCGGCACACTCGAGCAGGGCTCGCGGCGTGTTCTGGTCGTCGTAGGCCATCAGACACGTCCGTGGGCCCTCGCGGTCGGTGAACAGCCCGACGGGAAGCGGGTCCGGGTGGACGCTCACCGACACGTCGCAGCGGTCGACCGCCCGCGTCAGCGCCTCGGGGAACGTCTCGGCCGAGGTTTCGAGGACGCGCTCGTCGATCACCAGCCGGATGCTCGTCTCCCGGCCGAGCAGATCCATCGCGGCCTCGTTGAACGTCCGTGAGACGATGGGCGAGATGCTTCGGACGGTGGCGTCCTCGGTCTCCTCGAACCGGTCGATCAGCCGGTCGACCGGCGCCAGCGGGTCCTGGGCGGTCGCCACCGTGAGGGTTCCGTGCTCGAAGGCAGCAGCCGGCATCTCGGCGGCGATCGGCTCCGCGTTGGCGGCGAAGGGCGCGAACTCGCGGGCGCGAGCGGTCGCGTCGAGCAGATCCTCGTAGGCTGCACACACCCGCTCGCCGGTCGCGGTCAGCCGGTAGGTCGCGTCCCGTTCGACCACCCAGCGGCGCTCCCGAAACCCCGCGAGCACGCGCTGGACCGTCGTCCGCGTCGACTCGACGCGGCGCGTGATCGCCGCCGGGCGCAGCGGTTCCTCGCGGATCGCCCGGAGGATCTCGATCCGTCCCGGTGATCCCGCGAGATAGCGGACGTCCTCGTGCGCGTCCTCGCTCGGCATCGGCCGCACGTTCGGCGAACGCCCCCAAATACGTGTCGCCCCCGGAGCGTGTTCCGCCCGACCGAGCCGCCGACTCACGGCACGATCACGATCGTAATCCTGCTCGTCCCGCCGGCCCGCCGGATGCGGACCTCGAGGGAGACCGCCACGACCGTCGTCGTTCCCCCGCGGTCCTGCACGACGACGCCGCGGTCAGCCTCGCAGACGCCGAAGGCACGGTTCGGACCGGCGGGACAGGCCGTTTCACTCCGGTCTGCCGCCACCGAGGACGCGGACGTGACCGCGATCACCGTCCCATCGCGGACCGCGGCCTCCTCGATCGCGTCGAGGTCGGTCTCGAGGCCCTCACGGTACGCCGAAACGGCCGCGTCGCGGTCGCTCCAGTCGTATGCGCCGGCGACGTCGCCGACCCGGGCGGTGGCTGCCCGGTCGACCGCCTCGATGACCCTCGCGTCCGACCCGCCGGCGGTCCCTGCCGACCCGGCAGTTTCCACCGCCGGCTCGCGGGCCACGTCACCCGCGTATCCGAGCTGCAGGTACGCGAGCGCGAGCGGCACGAGCGCCAGCGCGAGCGTGACCGCCGCAAGCAGGACGAGCTGGCCGCGGTCGCGACCGCCGCGTCTCACCGCCAGTCGTCCATCCCGTCGTCTCATCGCCACACCGCCACGACGACCCGGCCGTTTCGCGTGTATAGCGTCGACCGACCGACGGTCGCTCCGGACGGCGGCGCGATCCCGACGCCGCCGTGTGGCGTTTTGACGTGATACTGCAACCGGTCGGGAACGAGCGCGTCGGCGCGGGCGTCGATCGCCTCGCGCTCGGCCGCGAAGGTCGCCGGGGTCGCGATCGCCGCCGGGAGCGGCGCACCGGTTGCGTTTCCGTCCCCGACCGCCGTTCCGCCCTCGTTTCCGAGCACCGTCGCGACGTCGGTCGCGTAGGCGTCGAGTTGTGCGGTCTCCGTGCCGGGGTCCGGCGGCGCGACGGCGAACGTGGTCGCGATCGCCAGTACGAACGCCACGCCGATGGCCGCCTCGACGGCCGACAGGGAGAGCTGGCCGCGAGGGGGCGAGGTTTCGCAGTCGAAGGGGTCGACAGCACCGCCGAAGCGGTCGGTACCGTCGAGCCCATCGCTATCCATCGACGGTCACCCTGACGACCACCGGCGTTCGTCGCTCCCGTTCGATCCGCATCTCGACCACGCCGATCCCCTCGAACGCGACGGTCGCGGCTCGCCCTCGAGGAAGGTCGATCGTCGCCGATCCCCGGAGCCCGTCCGGGCGGCGCAGCATCATTCGGTCGTCCACCCGAACCGTGGTCACGTTTCCCGAGACGACCCTGACCGCGGCGGTTCGGGCGGTCGCGGACACCTCCCGCGTCGTCTCCCCGTCGACGTGGACGCGGTCCGTCCGGTTCTCGGAGCGTGCGAGGAGCGCGATCCGGCTCGCGCGTTCACCCCCGCGGATCGACCCGCGCTCCAGGATCGTCCGTTCCTCGACCGGCCATTCGGAGACCGCGTCGCCCCCGATCCGGATCCGGAACGCCCGTCCGCGAACCGCCGGGACGGCGTCCTCGACCGTCCCGACCGAGAGCGCCAGCGTCGCCTCCCGGTCGAGAACGTTTCGGCGCCGCGTCGTCGGTCCCTCCGGACCGACGAGCACGTCGGCCAGCGTGACCGCCGCACCGCGGGTCACGCCGTTGCGTTCCGCGGCCGTTCTGGCTTCGTCGGCGACCGAGACGGCGAGTACGGTCGCGGAGGCCAGGATCACGATCGCGACCACGAGCGCCGGAAGCGCCGCCTGGGCACGGTCTGGTTTCCGTCGTCCGCGACCGTCTCCGTGTCCGTCCCTCCGGTTCGGCGTCGGGGTCATCGGTTCACCAGCTCCACCGTCAGTCCCGTCTCGTTCCGCCGAATCACGACGACCGTCCGTGCGGCGCTTCGCCAGGTGCTCGCCGTCCCGGTCGGCTCCGTTGGGAGGGCGAGCCGCCGCCGTCCGCCGACCGCCGGATGCGGGTGATCGAGCGTGAGAACCCCGTCCGCGAACCGGATCCGGTACGACTCGCCCCGGATCGTGTCCGGAAGGTCGACCGTTCGCCTGGTCGTCGCCGAGCGAACCGTCACCGTCCGGTTCGTCCCGGGGCGGACCGCCGGCGACCGCGGGGTCGACGGGACGGCCGACGTGATCGCGTGGCCGGCCGCGGTCAGCGTTCGGTCGCCGACCTCCTCGGCGACCGCCGACCGGTACTCCGGAACCACGCCGCCGTAGAGCGCGGTCGACAGCGTGGCCACGAACAGCACGACGACGCCGATCTCCAGGAGTTTGCCGGCGACCGGCGTCACGGCGCGGGACCGGGTCGCCCGTGCGCCGGGGATCGCGGAGGGTACCTCACGCCCCATTCGTCACCTCCAGCTCCAGGTCGACGGTCCGGACCAGCAGGTGTCCCTCGCGGTCGCCGCCGACCGTCACGACCACGCTTTCGTGGTCGTCGCCGGCGAACCGCCGTCGCTCGACCGACATCGACGGATCGGCCTCTGGATCGCTGGCGGCGGCTCGGTCGCTGATTCGCCGGACCGCACGTTCGACCGCGGCCGGGGTCGACGTCTCGATGGCGATCCGAAACGGCCCCGTTCCCAGGCTTCGATCGGCGTGGTCGATCGCCATCCGGAGGCGGGCGGTTCCGCCCGACGCGCCGGTCGGTCCGCCGACCACTCCGTCGTCCGTTCCGTCGACCGCCCTGCCGTCCGTTCCGCCGGCCGTCCAACCGTTCGCCCCGACCGCCCCGCCGCCCCGGATCACCGGGATCGTGACCACGAACGCCTCCTCGCCGACGAGGACCGCCGGATCCCGGACGGCGATCGCGCCGTCGCCGTACTCCCGGACGACGATCCCGGCGACGCTCACGACGCGTTGGTCCCCCGAGTTCGGGACGTATCGGATCCCGTTTGCTTCCAGGCTCCGCCAACCGCTCCCGTCGTGTACCCGAACGGTCCGGTCGATCGTGTCGAGTCGGCCGCCGGCTAGCCGGACCGATGCCGTCGTCCGACCGCCGCGGTCGGTCGCGTCGATCGCGTCGGTCAGGTCGGCGGTCGTCGCCTCCATCCCGATCGTGCGTGCGTGCTCCTCCACGACGACGCCCGCGCCCGCCGTGATCAGTCCGAGGCTCGTGACCGTGATCGCGATCAGCAGCGTCACTCCGACGACGGTCGATTGGGCGCGGTCGTTCGACCGGGACGTGTCGGCGGTTCGCTTCGCTCTCGACGTCACGGGATCCCGTACGTCCGGGCTCACAGCAACCCGACCCCCGCGAAAACGACGTAACAGACTCCGACGAGGATGCCGGAGTGCAACAGCGCCTCGTACCATCCCCGGGAGGCGACCCCCGCGAACCACCCCGACGCGAGCATCGTCGCCTGGAGCACGACGTAGAAGCGATACCGCTCGCGCTCGGGGCGTATCGTTCCGGGGTCGAAGCGCACCGCCGAGGCGCCCGAGACGGCCGAGAGCTGTGCGAACCCGTCGATGACGTGGAGGTTGACCGCGACGACGATCCCGATGACCAGCAGCGCCGCCGTCCAGCCCACCGCGACGTACACGAGCATCGCGGATCGGAGCGCTCGTTTCTGATGGTAGAGCCGCCCGATCTCCGTCTGGAGCGTCTCGAAGACCGTTTGGGTGTCGCTGCCGGCGTCGAGCGCGCCCGTGATGAGCCCGACCGTCTGCTCGGCAAGCGGGGTTCCAACGTTCTCGACGAACCGGTTCAGTGCCGCGGTTCGGACCGTCTTCCGTTCGGCCTCGGCACCGGCGATCCGCTCGGTTCCGGCCTCGGCACCGGCGACCCGTTCGGTCCCCGTGGCAGCGTTTCCATCGGTTTCCACATCGACGTTCGTCGACCGGTCGAGGACGTTCCGCGCGGCCCGCTCGTTCCCGGTCGTCAGCGAGAGGTTGAACGCCAGGTCCGCCACGTCGGCGTCGAGCGCGCCGAGGTCGACGTCCCGGGCGACGAGCGCGACCGCCTCCGGGAAGGGGCGGCCGAGCGAGACGTGCCCCGAGACGGCGTGGACGAAGTCCTTGATCTCCCGGTCCTTCGCGTCGTCGAGTCGGGCGCGCCGGACCGAGACGATCCCGGTCGGCACGGCGAAGAGGACGTAGCCGAGCGCCACGGCGTTCACGGGATCGACGCCGGCGTTCGCCAGCCCGACGCACGCGACGACCGCCGGTCCGGCGACGACCGCCGCCGCCGAGCGAGGATTGACCGTGACGCTCCGGCACAGCGCCGCCACCCCGGTCGGCAGCTCGTAGCGCGTCCGCTGGTCGGGCGGTCGCAGCCGCTCGACCATCGTCGACGAGGCGAGTCCGACGACCAGGATGAACGCCGCGCTGCCGTAGACGATCGCCGCGCGCGTCGAGATGGACCCGACCGGCGTGTGGACCGGCTCCGACAGACCGGGCGCGATCACGCCGATCACGGTCAGCACGATGACGAGCAGCGTCGGCAGCACCAACAGCACGATGAACAGCTCGGAGAGCAGCTCCAGGAACCCCTCCGCACGCTTTCGGGCCCGGTCCTCCCGGTGCCCGAGCATCCGCCCCTCCATCGCGAGGTAGTTGCCGAGCGCGTCCTCGCCCTGGTTGGCGTGTTCGCGAAACTTGAGCAGGAAGGGCGCCAGCAGGTCGTTCGAGGGCGTATCCCGCGCGACGCGCCCGAGCGCCTGATCGAGGCTTCCCGTCAGCCGCGCGCTGTTGAGCGCGGCCCGGAAGGCCACTGCCGTCTCGCCGTAGGCCTCGTTGGCGGCCGTCTTGCGGATCATCCCGCGTGCGGTGTCGCTGCCCGACGAGAGCGCGTGCAGGTATCGGACCGCGCCCGGAAGCGTCCGCTCGATGTCCGTCCGCCGAGCGGTCGCGATCCACCGGAGGTACACCCCGCCGCCGCGGACGACGCCACGCTTCGCGACGGCGCCGGCGAGAACCGCCGCAGCGAGGACGATCCACTCCGGCGGAAGCCGGGCGAGGCCGACCCCGTCGGTCGGCAACCCCGCCGCGAGCGCGGCGTCGAGCCGGGCCAGGAGGGCCGGCGACAGGCCGCGTCCGAGCAACACCACGGGCACCGCGACGACGACGCCGATGGCCCACGAGAGGCCGTACATCCGGGCGAGCAGGACGTCGAAGCCGGTCCGTATCGCGGTCGCCCGGTACCGGTCGCGGTCGCGAGCGTGGCGGGCCGCGTCGGCGTGTCGGGCGAACAGCGCGTGCAGTCCGCGGTCGACCGCTGAGAACCGCGAGCCGGTCCCGACGGCGGATCGATGCGGCCCGGCGCGGTCGGTTCCACGTGTCACGGTCTCCTCACGATCGCCACGTTCCGGCTCGCTTCCGGCTCCCGTGGCGGTCGACGCCACGGACCTCCCGTCACTCATTCGACGCCCTCGCTCGAGGCAGCTTCGTCGAAGAGGTCCGTTCCGGAAGCGCCGTCGTTCGGCGCGTCGTGGGCGAGGTCTTCTCCACTCGGCGCGGCGTCGTCGGACTCGTCTCCGTTCGTGACGGCGTCCTCCGGCTCTCCCTCGTCCGGCTCGGGTTCGGAGCCGTCGTCGGTCGACCGGAGCGCGCGCTCGACCGTCGCGGCCTCGTCGGTCCGCAGATCCGAGAGGAACTCGAAGAGGGCCTCGAAGTCGTCGATCCCCTCCGCGGCAAGGTAGCGAACGTATCGGTGTTTCCGGTGGAACTCGGCCTCGACGTCCGCGACGTCGCGGTCGGTCCGCTCCGCGAGCCGGTTGAACAGCGCGAAGCCGAGCGACCCCTCCGTGGTCGTTCCGCGGTCGGTCCCGCCGACCGACGAGGTGGGGCCGCCCTCGTCACTTGCCAGCGCCGGGTGGTCGTACTCGATCGCGAACGTCCCGTCCGTGTCACGCCAGGCGACCGTGTTCCAGCGGACCGTGGTCCCGTCCTTCCGTATCGTGCCGCCGCCGCCCCGCCGCCGCACGCCGTCGGCGCCTTCGAGCGCGTCGTCGTCGAGCGCCTCGAACTCCCCGTCCGAGAGGATCTCGACGACGTGGGCGACGTATCGCTCCCCGCGGGTCTTGTGGGGGAACACGACCAGATCCAGCTCGCGAAGCAGGTACGCCGGCAGCCCCTGCTCGATCACCCGGTTGACGAGCGTCTCGACGTCCTCGGCGTGTGTGGTCCCGAGCACACCGTGACCGGTGTTCAAGGTCTCGGCGAAGGTTTCGAAGGACGCCGGCGTGTTGATCTCCGCGATGACCTCGACGTCGGGATTTAAATAGTTCGTCTCGGTCATCAGCTCCGCCATCGTCACCCGCTTGTACTCGTTCTCGTGGTCGCGGGTCGTCAACGAGACGCCCGTCTCGTGGGGGAGATGGACCTCGCGTGACCCCTCGTCGATCGAGATCGGTCGGTCGTCGAACGGGATAAATGGCATATGCGCGTTCATCAGCGTCGTCTTCCCGACGCCGGTCGGTCCGGAAAAGAGCACGACGCCGTGGTGTTCGTACAGCAACCATAGCAGCGTCACGAGCTCCGTCGACAGCGCGTCCCGGTCGAGCAGGTCCACCGGCGTCATCGTCTCGGCCGACTGCTTGCGGATCGAGACGTGGGGGCCGCCCTCGGAGATCACCGGGAGCGCGACCGCACACCGGATCGTCTCCGCGACGCCGTCGACGTCGAGGTTCACCTTCGCCGAGGGGCGGGCCGCGTTGAGCTCCGTCCCGTCGCTGGCGGCCAGCTGGGTCACCACGTTGACGAACTCCCGCTCGGTCGTGAACGCCAGGTTGGTCGGCACGCGGTCGCCGGCGCCGCCGGCATCGTCGAAGACGGTCGTTCGCGGGACGACCTTGATCCGCTCGCCGACCCGGTTGGCCTCGACGTCCTCGAGGTTCGAATCCCGTATCGGGACCGTCAGAATGCCCTCGCCGACGTAGTCGCGTAACACGTAGTAGACGAGGTCGTCGAGCCGGTCGCGGGCGTACCGGGAGTCGACCGGCGGGACGGCGAGCCCGTAGGTCGCCAGCGTCGACCGAACCCGGTAGCGCGTCGCATCGAGCCAGGCGCGGGCGTTGTCCGCCAGCAGCCGTCGCGCGAGGAACCGCCGGGCGCGGTCGGCGACGAACGACTCCCGGTCGGTCACGACGCGGTCGACGTTCGCCTCCCAGATCCGGGACTTGCACTCGTCGATCAGCGCCTCGTCGCCCGGCAGCAGGTCCGGCTCGAGGACCGCGTACTTCGTCTCGAACCGGTCGGATCCGAGGAGTCGCTCCCGGTAGACGACCACGTCGACGTCGAACCCCGCGAACGGGACCGTGTACCGGTGCAGTCGTTCGCCGGCGACGCGGTCGACGTACTCCGTGTCCGCGGAGACGCCGGTTCGCACCGGCGCGAACGACTCCGTGTGGACGACCAGCTCGTCGGAATCGCCCACGTCGGCGACCTCGATCCGCGGATCCACCGCCAGCGGCGTCAGGTCGTCGAGCAGCCGCAGTTCGCTGAGTGCGTGGTGGTCGATCCGCCGCCGGGCGGCCGGCGTCGTCTCGAGCAGCCGGTCGATCGCCCGCTCGTATTTCGGCTCGAAACCGCGGTTCGCCCGCTCGAGCACGCCCTGCCTGGTGAGCGGGCGTCGGTGACGGGTCGCCGAGAAGTGGTCCCTGACCGTCGCCAGGGCGGCTTCGTCGGTCGGCGACAAGGGTGGCCGGCGGCTCTCGTGAACGAACTCGCCGTCACGCTCCCGGATCGTGGTGACGATCCCCGACACCGGCTCGTACTGCGCCCGGACCGCGGGCGCGTACCACGCGTCCGGGTCGTCGGGCGGCCGCGGCGCGGGCACCGTCGCAGCCGGCCAGGGCGTCCCGTCGCTTCGGCCGGTCCCGGATTCGCCGCCGTCGTCCCCATCGCCTCCATTCCCGGCGTTGCACCCGTCGGTACCGTTCTCGGCGTCGTTCTCGCTTCGTTCCTCCTCGACCGCCGACCGCACACTCACGTCTCCCACCTCACGGTGATTCGATTTTAACCTACTGTATTTAAGTATTTATTTCGTGCAATAATTACTAATTGTATCCCGGATACGACGGAACTCCGCTCGTCGTCGGTGGCTCGACGGTGGCTCGACCGTCTCAACGTCGAACGGGATGAGGGGAACGAACGGGACGAGGAGACATCACGACGAAGGACGGTGGTACAGGCGGTAAACGACGGTGGTGCAGACGGTACGTCCCGATCTTCACGCCCGCGTGACGCTTCGACTCCTGCGGCGCTTCGGTCCGTTGCGCTTCGGTCCGTGGCGCTTCGGCCCGTGGCGCTTAGCCGGCCCGCGAGATCCGGTCCTCGAGGGTCCGTCGATCCGACCGAATGCGGTCGACCACCTCCGCGACCGTGGCCAACACGGGATGTCGCGGTCCCTCGAGATCCTCGTAGAGGTACGCATAGAAGTCGGGATCGCGTTCGGTTCGGCGGGTGAAGGGCGGATCCCGAAGCAGCGCCTGCCGGTCCGAGACGACCTCCTCGCAGGCGCCTTCGAGGTCATCGAGTGATCGCCAGACGTCGACCAGGGCGTCGAAGGACGGCTCCGAGCGGCCCTCCGCGAGGTGGGCATCGAGGCTGTTCCGCGTTCGTTCGATGCGTTCGAGCCGGGCGCTCGACGACTCCAGGGCCGACAGCTCGGCGTCGACCGCCGACAGCAGCCGCTCCCGGGCGTCCGCCGCGCTTCGCCCGCGGTCCAAAAGCGTCGTCCGCAGCGCCGGCGAAAGTCGGTCCTCGGTGCCGATCGCCATCGCGACGTCCTCGCCGAGCTCCTCGGCGACGCTGGTCGGGAACGAATCGTCGTACTCCTCGGTGTAGTGGGGGACCGCCATCACCGTTTCGCGGTACGCCTCGCGCATCCGTCGCAACCCGTCGTCGGGTGGATCGCTGGAATCCGGGGGAAACCCGGCGAGTCGAACCGCGCCGTGTCCGGCCGGCTCCGCGGCCGTTCCGGACTCGCGTGGCGTGACGCGATGGAGCCGGTCGGTGAACTCCTCGAACGCGTCCCGCTCGTCGACGACCCGGCGTCGCTCCTCGCGAACGTGCGATCGCGCGTCGGCGATGTACGCGAACGCCGCGAAGACGGCAATGGAGACGAACACGATGGCCGAGACGACCATCGGGTCCGCGAGGAGACCCGACGCCTCGCAGGTGAGATCGGCACACTCCGCGGCCATCGGGTCCCGTGCGCCGATACGGAAGGAGACGCTCGCGGGCGACGAAAGTGACATGGTATGTGTACCCACACACTCGAGCACGAAAGCTTTTCCGTCCGATCCCGTTCGCCGGGAGCGGTTGCGGTTTCGTGATCGTGGCGATCGCCGGCTCGTCGCGATCGCCGGCTTCGTGGGCGTTAGAGTCAAACCGCATCCCTGTAAAGTGCCATCTATGCACACGACGACGGACCGGCCGATCCGGTGTCTGATCGCCAAGGTCGGCCTCGACGGCCACGACCGGGGCGCACACGTCATCGCTCGGGCGTTCCGTGACGCCGGGTTCGAGGTCGTCTACTCGGGGCTGCATCGCTCCCCCGAGGAGATCGTCCGGGCCGCGATCCAGGAGGACGTGGACGTCCTCGGGATCTCGATCCTCTCGGGCGCTCACGACACCCTCGTCCCCGACGTGATCGAGGGGCTCCGCGAGGCCGGGGCCTTCGCGGACACGCTCGTTCTCGTCGGCGGCATCGTTCCCCCCGAGGACGAACGCCGGCTGAAGGACCTCGGCGTGGCCGAGGTGTTCGGCCCGGGAACGCCCACCGACGAGACGGTCGCGTTCGTCCGCGAGCACGTCCGGGAGCGTGTCTAACGATGTCGGATCGGGGGATGGCCGATGAGGAGGCCGAGGGGATGACCGATGAGGAGGCCGACCCGAGTGCGGTCGTCGACGCCCTGCTCGCGGGCGACGAGCGAACGCTCGCGCGCGTCATCAGCCGGATCGAGAACCGTGCCGAGGGCGTCCGCCCGGTCCTCGCTCGGCTCTCACGCCACGCCGGCGAGGCGGCCGTGATCGGGATCACCGGCGCGCCCGGCGCGGGGAAGTCGACCCTCGTCGACGGACTCGTCGATGCCTACCGCGATCGCGACCTGACCGTCGGGGTCCTCGCGATCGATCCGTCCTCCCCGTACTCCGGCGGCGCGGTCCTCGGGGATCGGATCCGGATGCACCGGGACGGCGACGCGGGGGTCTTCGTTCGGTCGATGAGCGCCCGCGGACGGCTCGGGGGACTGTCGCGGGCCGCCGCCGAGGCCGTCACGGTTCTCGACGCCGCCGGCTTCGACGTGGTCCTGATCGAGACGGTCGGCGCGGGCCAAAACGAGGTGGACGTCGTCCGCGCCGCCGACACCGTCGCCGTGCTCGTCCAGCCCGAATCCGGGGACGACGTCCAGCTGCTCAAGGCCGGGGTCCTGGAGATCGCGGACGTCTTCGTCGTGAACAAGGCGGACCTCGAGGGCGCGGGCCGGACCGTCGCCCGGCTCGAGGAGATGCGACGGGTGCGGAAGCGGGCGGGATCGAGTTCGGGCATTGATTCCGGAGACCGTCACGACGACGCGTGGACGCCCCCGATCGTCGAGACCGTCGCGACGACGGGGACAGGGGTCGCCGACCTGATCGACGCCCTCGATTCCCACCGGGAGCATCTGCTCGCGACCGACGACCTCGCGACGACCACCCGCAGCCGTCACGCCGCCACGATCCGTGCCCTGCTCCGTGCGGACCTCGAGGCGCTTCTCGAGACGACGCTCGAGCGTCAGGGCGGGATCGACGACCTCGTCCGGCGCGTCGAGGCGGGCGAGACCGACCCCTACGCCGCCGTCGAGTCGGTGGTCGCCCCGATCGAGGACTGCCTCGACGATCGGTGAACAACTGCCTCGACGATCGGTGGACGACTGCCTCGACGATCGGTGGACGACTGTCCCGACGATCGATGGGTCGAGTCCGAACGCAACCGCGATCAGCTCGATCCAGGCATACGGTATAAGTCGCCGACGCGCCAAGGATCCGTATGAACCGAACACGGCTTCTCGGCGGACTCGCGCTCGGTGCCGGCGCCGTCGCCGCCTGGGCCCGACGGTCCCGCCTCGAACCGGACGCGCTCGAGCCCGCGCTGGACGGCGAGGAGCGGACGTATCGGTGGCGCGGAATGGACGTCTCCTACGTCGTCGCCGGCGATCCGGACGCGCCGCCGCTGGTGCTCGTGCACGGCGTCAACGCCGCCGGATCCGCCGGCGAGTGGCGGGCCGTCTTCGACGCCCTCGCGGAGGAGTATCGGGTGATCGCTCCGGACCTACCCGGGTTCGGCCGGTCGGACCGCCCGGCGCTGCGCTACTCGGCCGCCCTGTACACGGACTTCCTCGGTGAGTTCCTCGCGACGTTCGACCGGCCGCGGGTCATCGCCTCGTCGCTGTCGGCCGCCTACGTCGCCGACGTCGCCGCCGATCCGGACGTCGATCTGCGCAGCCTCCTGTTGGTCGTGCCGACGACCGTCGCCGGCCCCGATCCGCCGAAGACGTGGCTTCGCGAGCTCATCCGGTCGCCCGTCCTCGGCGAGGCACTCTTCGGACTGATCGCCTCGAAGCCCTCGATCCGGTATTTCAACGCCGACCACGGCTACGACGATCCCGACGCGGTCGGCGAGGACTGGATCGACTACGAGTGGCGGACCGCCCACGTCGCCGGCGCCCGGTTCGCCCCGGCCTCGTTCATCGCGGGCCACCTCAACGCCGCGGTCACGCTGTCGGACGCGCTCGAGACGGCGGCCGTCCCGGTCACGCTCGTGTGGGGTCGCGAGACGGAGCTCACGCCGCTGTCCGAGGGACGCGAGCTCGCGACGACGGTCGACTGTCCGCTCGTGGTCTTCGATCGCGCGAAGCTGTTGCCCCACGTCGAACACCCCGAGGCGTTCCTCGAGGTCGTCGCGGACCACCTCGACTGACCGACGGCTCCGCTACTCCTCGATCGGGTCGACCTCAACCGGATCGAACACGAGCGTTCGGTCCCCGTTCGGCCGGCGCTCGACCGACGCCTCGACCGGATCGCCGATCCTCGGCTCCGGATCCCCCTGTTCCTCTGCGGCCGCTCCCGTCTCCGGGGCTCCCGTCTCCGGGGCTCCCGTTCCCGGGCCCGCCCGTTCCTCGGCGTCCGCTTCCGCCTCCGGGTCGATGCCGCGAACGAGGCCGGTGAGTCGAACCGGCCCGAAGTCGGCGATCGCGGTCACGTAGGGCGTCTCGTCGGCGAACGCCGGCGTGCCCACGTGGACGACGGTGAACGTCTCGACGGTCCCGGCTGCTGGAAGGGTCGTCTCCGAGAGGTCGGCCGCGCCGCAGTCGGGACAGACGCGCCGTGGCGGCAGCGACGCGTGTCCGTTCGGACACGTCAGGGCATAACCCTCGCCGTCCGCGACCGCGTCGAGCCACTCGTCGTACCCCGTGTTCCGAACGGGCCCGGTCGTCGTTCCGTCCTCCGTCCCCGTCCCGTCCGCGTCGTCCGTGGCGTCGGTCCCGCCGGCGTCGCCGGATGCGTCGCTCACGCGACCACCTCCAGCACGTGGACGACCGCGGTCGCCACGCTTCCGCCGGCGTTGTGGGCGACCCCGACGGAGGCGTCCGGAACGTGGTCGCTGTTGGGATGATCGCCCCGGAGCAGCCGCGTCAGCTCCACGATCTGTGACCCGCCGGTCGCGCCGACCGGGTGGCCCTTCGCCTTGAGCCCGCCCGAGAGGTTCACCGGGACCGCGCCGTCCGCGGCGGTGACGCCCTCCCGTGCGGCCGTGATCCCCTCGCCGACCGGGAACAGCCCAAGCGACTCCGTGGCCATCACCTCCGCGATCGTGAAACAGTCGTGGACCTCGGCGACGTCGACGTCGTCGGGATCGACGGCCGCCTCCCCGTAGGCCGTCTCCGCGGCCCGCGTCGCGGCCGGCGTCTCCGCGAGCCGGTCGCGGTCGCCCAGCGCCAGCCGGTCGGTTCCCTGCCCCGACCCGGTCACCGCGACCGGCGCCTCGATGTCGTGGGCGGCCGCGTAGGACTCGGAGACGAACACGACGGCGCTGGCTCCGTCCGTGATCGGGCAGGCGTCGAACAGGTGCAGCGGCGTCGCCACCGGCGGGGACGACAGGGCTTCCTCGACGCTCACCGCCCGCCGGAACTGGGCGTACTCGTTCGGGATCGCGTGGTCGTGGTTCTTGCTCGCGACGTGCGCCAGATCCGTCCGCGTTCCGCCGAACCGGTCGAAGTACGCGCGCGCCATCAGCCCGTACGCCCCGGGGAAGGTCATCCCCGAGCGGACCTCGAGGAGGTCGTCGGCCGCCGTGGCCAGCCCCGCCGTGACGTCCGCGGTCTCGAGATGGCTCATTCGCTCCATCCCGCCGGCAACGACGACGTCCGCCTCGCCGGACCGGACCGTCCGGACGGCCTCCCGGACCGCGACCCCGGCGGAGGCACACGCCTCCTCGTACCGCGTGGCCGGACACGACAGGCCCGCGGCCTCGGCCATCAACGGCGCCTGGTGGCCCTGTCGTTCGGCGATCGACCCCATGAAGTTCCCGTAGTTGAGCGCGTCGACGTCCGACCGCGGGACCCCCGCGTCGGCGATGGCGGCCGCCGCCGCCTCCGCGAACAGGTCACGCCCGGTTCGGTCGGGATGGCTGCCGAAGGGCGTGAGCCCGACTCCGGCGATGCGTGCGGTTCCCATACGCACACGATCATCGTCGATCCGTATAGGCCTGCCGAAGGGTCGCCGATCGCCGACGTCTCGTGGTTTCACTCACCACCCCGACCGAAACGTCGTTAAATGGATCGACGATCGACGAAGTACTTTCCCCGACGAACCGATCCGTATCGGACGACTCGCCCGTCAGCCGATGTATCGGAGCTCGTCGTCGCCGACCGCGGGTCCGTCCTGCATCTCCTGGATCTTGCCGGCGACCTCCTCCATCTCCTCGGCCCGCTCCTCGAGGGAGTCGAACGCGACCTCGAAGTCGAGCCGCTTCTGCAGCACCTCCAGCACCGCCCGGGCGCTCTTGGGGTCCACGAGGTACCCGCTCGTCTCGCCCATCAGGCAGGCCGCGTCGAACCCGCGGCGCTCGCCGAGTCCGAGTATCAATCCGGAGACGCCGACGATCCCGCCGGCCGGCTCGTCGGCACGGAACTGCACGTCGACCGCCTCCAGCTCCTCGCGCAGCTCCGCGTTGCTGACCGCGCCGAGGACGGTGTACTCCTCGACCAGCTCGCCGGTCGGGACGCCCCCGAGCGCGTACGCCCGGCGCACGCCGAACTCCTCGGCGACGTCGAGGAACGCCGACGTCAGCCGATAATGCCCGGCGTTGGTCGCCGCCTGGTGGTCCCCGGTCAACACCAACAGGTCCGCGCCCTCGGTCTCCACCGCGTGGAACTCCGCACACGTCAGCTCGGTGATGCCGTCGTCGTCGACGGTCACCTGCGGGGGGAACTCGGTGGCGTAGACCCGCCGCACGAGGGTGCCGTCACACTCCTCCAGGAGCTGCTCGGCCGCCAGCTTCCCGACGTGGCCCACGCCCGGGAGCCCCTCGATCAGAACCGGGTCCTCGAGCTCCGGCGTCGCGACCGCGTCGATCTCGATGTCGTCCATGACGTACACTCCCGGCCGCGGCGCATAAGTGCGTGGCTATTCGCGGTTCGCGTCCCCGTCGTCGACGGTGGGCCCATCCGATCGTCGCCGCGCTCGGCGTCGATACTCGCCGTATCGGTCCTCGGGCGAAAACGGCGGCGGCGCGCTGTTCTCGGTCGGGGCCCCGCAGTCGGGACAGCGCTCCGTGAAGGTGTATACCGGCCGATCGTGGGCAGCACGCCACTCGCTGCAGCGCCGGATCGGCGATTTCACGTCCGGCCCTCCGTCACTCGCGTGCCGTAGCGTCCCGGCGTGTGGCATCCGGGCGTGGAGCGGATCCGGTACGTGTATGCGATCACGGTTTCGGCGAGCTACTCGTCGTCCTCGTGGCGCTCACGGTGGAACGCGCCGCTGCCGCCGGTCGCCTCGATCGACTTGCGGGCGCGCTCGGCGGCCGCCTCGAGCTGGTCCTCGGCCGTCTTGTAGTCGGGGGCCTTGACCTGGATGCGGTACTCCGGCGACCCGACGTAGGAGACGGTCAGCTCGACCTCGTCCGGCACGTCGCCGTTCCCCTCGGCGGCCTGCAGCGCCTCCTTGAGCCGGTCGACGCCGTCCGGGTCGAAGCTCTCGAGGTCGACGTACCCGGTCACGTTGACGTACGGGACCGAGACGTTCTCCCGTGCCGTCTCGACGATCGTGGCGACGACGTCGTCGTCCAGCTCGACGTCCGCGAGCGCGTCCTCGCCGTGGATCGCGGCGCTCTCGAAGGCGTCGTACAGCGAGTCGTGTTCCGCGAGCAGGGCGTTCGCGACCGTGCTGTAGCGGTCGTCGGAGACGTCCTCGCCGAGGGCCAACAGCATCCAGTTGTCGGCCTTCTGCTCGTTTTTCCACTCCTGGATCTTCTCCTTGCGCTGGTGTTCGTTGACGTCCTTGATCGAGAGGTCGATCTGCTGGGACGACTCGTCGACGTCGAGCACCTTCGCGACGACCGTCTGTCCCTCGCGAACGTGGTCCCGGACGTTCTTGATCCAGCCGGAGGCCACCTCGCTGATGTGGCAGAGGCCGCGTTTGTTCTCGTACTCGTCGAGGTCGACGAAGACGCCGAAGTCGGCGATCTCGTCGATCTCGCCGACGACGAGTTCACCGGTTTCGGGCCAGCCGCTGTACTGCATTCTGGGGTTCGAGGCGGTTACCGTGCCTCAACGGTCTCGACGATCTCGCCTTCGATCGCGGCCTTGCCGCCGGTCGGCGTGGCCAGCGTCGTGCCGCAGACGGCACAGGCGACGGTCGACGACGCCTTCTCGAAGACGGTCTGTTCGTTCTCACAGTCCCCGCAGGCGACGCGAATGAAGTTCCCCGCCATCGTCACTCCTGGAACGTGAGGCGGCCTGCGCGCCATCCTTCGCGCATATGGGCCTTCCCGCAGTCGGAACAGCGGTACTTCAGGTGCGTCTTCTTGGTGGGCTTGTCGCCACCGGGCACCTTCGAGTATCCGCCGGCGTTGCCGATCGTCGCGAGCGCCCGGCGCTGCTGGCGCGCGTCACGTTTCAGACCGGTCTGACGGCCGGATCGAACCTTCTCCACCTCGTGTTCCTGGTGGGAATCGCAGTGAGGACAGTACGTGTTAAAGCGGCGTGGCATCTCCATGGTATCTACCTTATCGGCGGGTTGGACACGGGCTCTTAAAACCTGTTTGGTCTGCGCCGCGGCCGACGTCGACCGTCCGTGCGGTTTCGAAGCCGCCTGCCCCCGCTATCTGACCGAATCGAGCAGGATCCGTTGTTCCTTGCGTTTGACCTCGTGTTGGACGTCACGCACCGCGTCGATGTTCGCCGAGATGGAGGAAACACCCTCCTCGACGAGGAAGTTCACCATCTCCGTCTTCGAGCCGGCCTGCCCGCAGATGCTCGTGTCGATGCCGAGCTCGCGGCACGTCTCGATGGTCCGTCCGATCAGCTCGAGCACCGCCGGATGCGTTTCGTCGAACCGCTCGGCGACGTGCTCGTTGTTTCGGTCGACCGCGAGCGTGTACTGGGTGAGATCGTTCGTGCCGAACGACGCGAAGTCGATGCCCGCCGCCGCGAGCTCCTCGATGCGGAGCGCGCTCGCGGGCGTCTCGATCATCACGCCCCAGCGGCGCCCGTCCGGATCGATGCCGGCCTCGCGCATCTGCCGTTTGGCGGCCGCCAGATCCGCGGCGTCGTTGACGAGCGGGAACATCAACTCCACGTTGTCATACCCCATCTCGTAGATCCGGTTGAAGGCCGTCAGCTCCTGCTGGAAGACGTCGGGTTTATCGAGGCTTCGTCGGATCCCGCGCCAGCCGAGCATCGGGTTGTGCTCGCGGGGTTCGTCGTCGCCGCCCTCCAGATCGCGGAACTCGTCGGTCGGGGCGTCGATCGTTCGGACGCGGACGGGGCGCGGGTAGAACTCCTCGGCGACCGTCCGGATCCCCTCGATGAGCTGGTCCTGATACGCCCGTGCTCCGTGGTCGGCGATGTATCGTTCCGGCGTCTTCCCGAGCGTGAGCACCATGTGTTCGATCCGAAGCAGCCCGACGCCGTCGGCGCCGGTCGCCGCCGCGCGCTCGGCCGCCTCGGGGATCGAGACGTTGACCTTGACCTCGGTGGCGGTCATCGGCTTCACGGGCGTCTGCGGTCGCGCGGCCTCGACGGGTTCGAACTCCTCGGCCGGTTCGGCTTCGCTGTCGGCGCCGGCGCGGATGGTCCCCTTGTCGCCGTCGATCGTGACCCGTTGTCCGTTCTCGAGCTGCTTGGTTCCGGTACGGGTCCCGACGACCGCCGGCACGCCGAGCTCCCTGGAGATGATCGCCGCGTGGCTCGTCATCCCCCCCTCGTCGGTGACGATCCCGGCTGCACGCTTCATCGCGGGTACCATGTCGGGCATCGTCATCTCGGTCACGAGGATGTCGCCCTCCTGAACCTGGTCGAGGTGGTCGAGCTTCGTGACGATCCGGACGGTGCCCGACACCACGCCGGGGCTCGATCCGAGGCCCTGAACGAGGACGTCCTCGTCGTCGTCACCGTTCACGCCGGCCGGCTCGCCCGCGTGGTCGCCGGCCTCCGTGTCGGCGTCCTCGGCCGGGTCCGCGTCCTCCGTTCCGGTCTCTGACGCGGACTCCGAAATCGTCGTGATCGGGCGCGACTGGAGCATAAAGACCTCCCCGCCGACGATCGCCCATTCGACGTCCTGCGGCTGGCCGTAGTGGTCCTCGACGCGCTCGCCGAGCTCGACGAGCGACTCGATCTCCGCGTCGCTCAACACGCGCTCGGTCCGACGGTCCTCCGGCACCTCGCGCTCGACGGTCTCGCCGGTCTCGGAGTCCTTCTCCATCATCGTCTTCTTGTCCGCGACGGTGACGTCGGCGACGGCGTTCGCGGCGCGGTCGTACACGTAGTTGTCGGGGGAGACGGAGCCGGAGACGACCGCCTCGCCGAGCCCCCAGGCGGCCTCGATGGTGACCTGCGGATCGCCGGTCGAGGGGTGGCTCGTGAACATCACGCCGGACTTCTCGGCGTCGACCATCCGCTGGACGACGACGGCGATGTCGACCTCGTCGTGGGGGAATCCCTGCTGTTGCCGGTAGTAGATGGCACGTTGGGTGAAAAGCGAGGCCCAGCACTCCTTGACGCGCTGGAGGAGTTTCTCCTCCCGGACGTTGAGGTAGGTCTCCTGTTGGCCGGCGAAGGACGCGTCCGGGAGGTCCTCGGCGGTCGCCGACGAGCGGACGGCGACGAACGCCTCCTCGTCGTCGTCGCCGAGCTGGCGGTAGCTCTCGACGATCTCCTCGCGGACCGGCTCGGGGAGGTCGGTTCCGAGGATCAGCTCCGATGCACGCTCCTCGGCGGCACGAAGCGCGTCGGAGTCCTCGGGGTCGACGTCGACGGCCGCGAAGAGCTCCTCGTCGATCCCGGCCTCCTCGATGAAGGTTCGATACGTCTCGGCGGTCACCGTGAACCCCGGCGGGACGGGCAATCCGGCGCCGGTAAGCTCACCGAGCGAGGCCGCCTTGCCGCCGACCGTCTCGAGGTCGTCAGCGTCCACGTCGTCCAGCCAGAGTACAGCCATTGCCTATACTCGGGTGTCTGCGAGCCGACTCAAGAAACTTCCGAACCGAACGGTGTGACGGTCACCGGCCCCGAGTCGAGGAGTCCTCGACGGCGACGGTCACGGAGATCTGACGCACCGTCTTGAGAGGGAACGGGGCGGCGTCAGCTATGCGGATCGGGGCTCGGACTCGTCGTCCTCGCCCGTTCGATCGGTGGCCGAGGGCTCGCCGGCCCCGTTCGTCGCCTCGTCGGCCGCGTTCGTCGGAACGATCGTCGGGTGGTCGATCCCGAACCGGGGAGATCGTGCTGCCATCGTACGTGATCCGAGGGCGCCGACGGGGATATAATTACCCATACGCATAACTCATCGAAAAGACGGCGTCGTATTCGTGTCGAACATACCCCGGTGATGACGGCGGCGGACTTCCGTACCGGGGAACCGCTCGGTCGCCGATCGCGCGACGCCGGAGATATCGTCGAGCCGCTCGTCGGAGTCTCGACGTCGTTCCGTCGTCTATATCTAGGCGAAGTGCTCGTCGTACAGGTCCCGTGCGTGCTCGATCGCGTCGAGGGCCGCCTCGCGGTCCTCCCACCCGAGGGTCTCGACCTCCTTGCCCTCCTCGAGGTTCTTGTAGGTCGCGAAGAACTCGTCGATCTCGTCGAGCGTCTGCCGCGGCACGTCCTCGAGGTCCTGAATGTGGTCGTAGCGGGGGTCCTCGCTCGGAACGGCGATGACCTTGTCGTCCTGTTCGCCGTCGTCGTCCATCTTCATCAGCGCGACCGGACGCGCCTCGATGACGCAGCCGGGGAACGTTTGGTCCTCGACGAGCACCAGCACGTCGAAGGGGTCCTCGTCGTCGTAGTAGGTCTGCGGGATGAACCCGTAATCCGACGGATAGTGAACGTTCGAGTGGAGCACGCGGTCGAGGACGACGCCGGGGACGTCCTTGTCGTACTCGTATTTGTTGCGTTCTCCCTTCAGGCACTCCACGACGGCGTAGATGGTTTCCGGCGGGTTCGGTCCAGTCTCGAGGTCTTCCCAGAGGTTCGTCATACACCCGCCCGTCCGGGAAACGGGCCCAAAGCACTTTCGAGTTCGGAACGGAGCGCCTCGGGGCGTTCGTCGCCCCTCGCCGCCGACGCGTTATGAACGGAAAACAACTCACTACGGATTTATTCACTATATAAATTCAGAATATTAGAAATGGATCGGGCGCAGTATGTGATTTCGGGACCGATCGGGGCGAAAACCGGATTTCGGTTGCGAAGCGTTATATATTCGGATGCCGTGGCTGCCAGTATGTCAGAGGCGCAAGCTGTTCGGAACGAGGGGGACATCGTCAGCGAGCTGACCGCGTTTCAACAGAACATCCTGGTCATCCTCTCGAAGGAGCCGATGTACGGGCTCGCGATCAAGCGGGAGCTCGAGGCGTATTACGGCGACGACGTCAACCACGGCCGGCTCTACCCGAACCTGGACGAACTGGTCGATATGGGACTGATCGAAAAGAGCGAGCTCGACAAGCGGACGAACCAGTACGAGCTGACCGAGACGGGACGACGCGTCGTGCTGTCCCGGCTCGAGTGGGTCTTCTCGAAGTTCGTCACCGACGCCGAGCGAGCCGGCGAGCTGCGGCAGCTCGTCGACGACAGCCGGTAGGGGGATCCCGGCGACGCACGGCGGTTGCGACGTAACGGCGACGTGTCGGGGACGCGTCGGGCTCCGGTGAGAGGACGTGATGGGGGGGAGAGGGCGCGACGAGGACGGAGCAACTACGAGCCGTCGATCTCGTCGTCGATCTCCGCGTCGTCGATCTCCTCGACGAGCGCGAGCGATCGGTCGAGCAGTTCCCGTTGGTCGACGCTTGGCCAGGCGTTCCGCGGATAATACTCCGTGCGGAACTCCTCGCGCTCCGCGGCGGTCGCGTCGGTCACGCGCCGGACGTAGTGGTTGCTTATGAAGTCCGCGAACGCCCGAACGTTGGCGGCGTGATCCGGGCCGTGTTCGGCGGCGATCCGGTCCACGATCGCGTCGTTCGCGGCCTCGATCTCGTCGAACCGGTCGGCGTCGCCCGGCCCCGACAGGGAGACCTCGACGGCACGGTCGGTCTCCTCGATGCGGTCGAGTTGCACCGTCCCGTCGTCCATCCACTCGCTCGGGTACAGCACGAGCGTGTCGTCCTCCTCGCGCACTCGCGGCGTGTACTCGTGTTCTGCCGCGAGTTCGTCGCGACGGCGACGGTAGAGGTCGGCCGCGTCCGGCTCCGTCGCGTTCCTGGCGAGCCGGGTCAGGCGCTCCGCCTCGTCCACGGCGTCCTCCGGAACATCCGGGGTTCGATCCGCATCGTCCTCGAGGGCCGAGTCGATCGATGAGTCGGTCGGCGCGGGGTCGGTCATCTCGATCCGATCGAACGGCGCCACGTCGTTTTTACCCGTCGATCCGCGGTCCGCCGTCGCGATCGCTTGGAGGTCCGGCTCGGCGTTCCACTGCTCGACGTGCCCCCGTCACGTGTCCCGGTCGTCAAGCGCCTCGTTGGCGAGGTCGTCGGCTCGCTCGTTCACCGATCGGGGAACGTGAGCGATCGACCATCGGTCGAATTTCTCGAGGAGTTCCCGTGCGTCGACGCGGTACTCACGCAGCGTCGGGTCGTTCGTGTTCCACTCGCCCCGGACCTGTTTGACGATCAGTTCGGAGTCGCCCCGAACGTCGATCTCGTCGAAGCCGAAGTCGGCGGCCGCCTCCAGCGCGGCGATGAGTGCCTGGTACTCCGCCTGGTTGTTCGTCGCGCGACCGATCCGCTCGCCCCCTTCGGCGACGATCCCGTCGCTCGTCACGAGACACCACCCGACGGCTGCCGGACCGGGGTTCCCGCGGGAGGCGCCGTCGAAGTAGACGTGGGCCCGATCCCCGGCGTCCCGCAGCAGGGCGGTCAGCGCGGTCGGCGCGGATCCCTGGACGACCACCTTCCCGTCGTAGGCGACCGCGACCGCCTCGTCGCGCTCGGCGCGCCAGCGTTCGTGCGGGGTGTTTCCCGGCTCGATCTCGACGCCGGCAGCCGCCAGTCGATCGCGGGCCTCCGACGGGTCGCACTCGATGGTCGGCATCGTCGGGTCCTCGTGGCGCGCCCGGTAAAGGGGCCTCGATCGTCCCGGATCGCGCCGTCGTCGATCGCGGTCCCGTCGGCGCCTCGACCCCTGTTTCAGGCGAACATTTAACACGCCCGGAAGGGATACTATATAAATGCGATGACACGGCCCACCCGCCAGCGGGAGCACGACCGGCAGCGCACGCGACATGGCGATGAACGAACGGCCGAGGAGGAGGAGGACGGGACGAGCGCGGACGCGGACGAGGTGGTCGCCGAGGACGTCGACGTCGACGACCTCGAGCCCGAGGAACTGACGCGGACGGCCGACGGCGAGCTGATACACGAGGAGACCGGTCTCATCATCGAGGAGGAACAGATCGATCCCGGGCCGGAATGGCGGGCGTTCAACCACTCCGAGCGGCAGGAGAAGTCGCGCGTGGGCGCGCCGACCACGCAGACGATGCACGACAAGGGGCTGACGACGACGATCGACTGGAAGGACAAGGACGCCTACGGCCGGTCGATCTCGTCGAAGAAGCGCTCGCAGATGCATCGGCTGCGCAAATGGCAGGAGCGCATCCGGACGAAGGACGCGGGCGAGCGGAACCTCCAGTTCGCGCTCTCGGAGATCGACCGGATGGCCTCGGCGCTGGGCGTCCCCCGCTCGGTCCGGGAGGTCGCCTCGGTGATGTACCGGCGTGCGCTGAAGGAGGACCTCATCCGGGGCCGGTCGATCGAGGGCGTCGCCACCTCGACGCTCTATGCGGCCTGTCGGAAGGAGGGCATTCCGCGCTCCCTCGAGGAGATCTCGGACGTCTCCCGCGTCGAGCGCAAGGAGATCGGTCGGACCTATCGGTACATCTCCCAGGAACTGGGCCTCGAGATGAAGCCGGTCGACCCGAAGAAGTACGTCCCGCGGTTCTGTTCGGAGCTCGAGCTGTCCGAGGAGGTCCAGTCGAAGGCCAACGAGATCATCGAGACCACGGCGGAGAAGGGGCTGTTATCCGGGAAATCCCCGACCGGATACGCCGCGGCGGCGATCTACGCGGCCTCCCTGTTGTGCAACGAGAAGAAGACCCAGCGCGAGGTCGCGGGCGTCGCACAGGTGACCGAGGTCACCATCCGGAACCGATACCAGGAGCAGATCGAGGCGATGGGGATCCCGAGCTAGGGCGTTTCGATTCTCCCGGACCTCCCGAGCGGACGCCGCGTCGCTGCCGGCTCGACCGGGTGAGTGACCGCCGCTGCCGATTCGGCCGGGCGGGCAACCTTCAAGCCGGTCGCCACCCAAGCCGCGATCGAATGCGGCTCGACGAGTTCGTGGAACTCGAGCGGAACGAGCGCGCCGAGCGACGGCGCCTCGCGGAGCGGAAGGACTACGCGATCCTCGACCACGTCGAAACCTTTCAGGACCGGTTCGAGGAGTCGCTGTCCGGCGATTCGCTCGTCGGATCGGTCTCGCCGTCGATCTTCGTCGGCCGGGCGGATTACCCCAACGTCTCCACGGGCATTCTCTCGCCGGTCGGCCGCGAGGACCAGGCCGACGCGTTCCGGACCTCCGGCGCGTGGTACGAGGAGGGCGTCTCGATCGCCGACGTCTTCGAGCGACGGACGAGCCTGCTCAACTCGAACCGAACCGCGGCCGCGACCGACGTCCACGACGCCTGGGACGGCTGGCTCGGGACCCAACGCGAGGTCGCGATCGCGGACCGGCCCGTCGACGTGGAGATCGGTCTCGACTCGACGCCGGATCTCGACCTCGACGTCGACCGCGGCGACCTCGGAGCCCCGGTCGGGCCGAGCGCCCGCGCCCGCGAGGCGAGCCTCGGGGAGAATCCCCACGTTCCACGCCCGGTGAAGAAGACCCTCGAGGACGACGACTGGCGGGCGCAGGGCGCGATGACCTACCTCTACCGCCGCGGGTTCGACGTCTACGACATCAACTCCATCCTCTCCGCCGGCGCGCTCGGGCAGGGGGACAACCGGCGACTCGTCCCCACGCGCTGGTCGATCACCGCCGTCGACGACACGATCGGCCAGTATCTCCGCGGGACCATCCGGGACGCGCCGAGCGTCGACCGGGTCGAGGTGCACCGGAACGAGTACCTCGGGAACGCGTTCTGGGTCGTCCTCGCGCCCGGCCGGTGGGAGTACGAGCTCGTCGAGATGAAGGCGCCCGGCAGCGTCTGGAATCCGGATCCGGAGGCCGGAACGTACCTCGCGGCGGCCCACGAGGGGCGGGAGGGCCGAACCGCCTACGTCGAGGAGACGGCGGGCGCGTACTACGCGGCCCGCCTCGGCGCGCTCGAGCACCTCTCGGACCGCGGCCGGCAGGCGAAGGTGCTCGTTCTGCGGCACGTCTCCGACGAGTACTGGGGCCCCGTCGGCGTCTGGCAGGTCCGCGAGACGGTCCGCGACGCCTTCGAGGGCGAACACGGAACCGCGGAGACGTTCGGCGACGCGGTTCGGGGCGTGGCCGACCATCTCCCGATCTCGCTCGGCGACCTCCGCCGGAAGTCGACGATGGCGGCCGGCCTCCAGACCGACCTCAGCTCGTTCCTCGGCGGTTCGGACGCGTCCACGTGAGGGTATCAACAGTGAGGGCGTCGCGCGACGAGTGCGCCGAACCGGAAGCGCCGCTGCTACGCGTCGATCGCCGCGTCGCTCTCGGCGAGCCGATCGAACACGTCCGCGACGAGCTCGCCGGTGTCGGCGATGATCGCGTCCATCTCCTCGGTTGCGCCCGCCTCGGGCAGCCCGAGAAGCCGCGCGATCCGCATGATCGACACGTGGTAGACGCGTTGGGTCCCCGGTTCGACCTCCTGGATCACCATGTTACAGGGAAACAGCGCGCCGATGTCGCCGCCGGTCGCGTCCAGCGCACGGTCGGCCATCGTCGGATTACACGCGCCGAGGACGTAGTAGGGGTCCCGGTCGGCGTCGACCTTCTCGTTGAGCAGCTCCGACGGGGAGAACTCCACGGGCACGCCGAAGCCGGCGTCCGAACAGACGGACCGAACGCGTTCGATCGCCTCCTCGTGGGCCATCGCCAGCAGCTGTTCCTCCTCGCCGAAGTCCTCGCCGTCGATCTCGGCCGGGTCGAACGGAAGCGTCATACCCGCAATTGTCGCGATACGCGGTAAAAGGGATCGGTGGTCGATCGGGCCGTCGGGAAGCGCGTTCGATGCGGGCCGGCTATTCGGTCGCGACCGGACCGCGGCCGACGGTCTCCGCGACCGTTCGGACGAACGCGCCGCGGGAGTCGAACAGCGTCTCGTCCGTTTCCGCGAGCACGTCGGCCAGCTCCCGCGCGCCGTCGGGCGTTCGGATCGTCGCGTCTCCCTCCTGGTCGATAACGTCGCTTTTCGACTTCGGCCAGACGAGCCGGGAGGCGACCCGCGTAACCGGCTGTCCCTCGACCGCTTCGCCGGAACCGAGTTCGACGGCGGGCTCGTCCGCCTCCTCGTCAGCGTCCTCGCTCATACGCCGTCGGTTCCGCGGGCACGACGGTAATACTTTCGAAGGTGGACTGTGCATCACTTTCGGAGGTGGACCGCGGCTCCTCGCCGTCGGAGTGTGCGTGACCGCCGATCCGACGCCGTCCGACCGGTCGAACCGCCGGCCGTCACGCGCCCGTCTGACGTAGTGTTTTGGGGATGGACGACGAAGGGCGCGTATGACGAGTCTCTCGGAGGTCTATGGGGGGCGGGGTCGATCGACCACGAGCCTCCGACGGCTGTATCTCGGGGTGGCGCTGTTCGCCGTCGGGATCCTGCTCATCGTCGCCGGCATCCTCGCGGCCGGAACCGACCTCATCCCGTCGATGGAGGCGTATAGCCTCGCCGACGCACGCTGGTACGGCGGGATCCTCGGCGGGACCGGGCTCCCGCTGGCGATGCTTGGCGTGATGAGCGTCCTGCCCGCGGGCCGACGGACGCGTGCGTCGGCCGTCGTCGGCGCGTCGATCATGGCGCTCGGGGTCGTGGTGTTCTCCTACGCGTACCCCTACCACTGGGTCAACAGTCCACGCCCCGAGCTGGTCGATCTCACCCTGCCGACCGCCGGCATCTACTTCCTCGGCGGAGCGACCGTCTTCTGGTGTCTGTTCGTCGGCGTCGCCAACTTCAAGACCCGGAACGACCCCGGCGGGACGGTCACGCTCGAGGTGACCCACAAGGGCGAAACGAAGGTCGTCGAGGTCGACCGCCGGCAGCTCGACGAGTTCGGCGGCGTCGGGCTCCTCGGCGGGACCCCCGACGGGTCCGTCGAGACGCAGACGAACGACCCGGACGCGAACACCCTCGGCGGCAACGGGGCGGAGGTCTCCCACGCCACGCCCGACTCCGCGACCGACTCCACGCCCGACTCCGCCGGGGCCGACTCCGCGACTGACATCTTCGACGATGCGAGTAGCGCGGGCAGCGGGTCGAGCGCCGCGGCCTCCTCCGGCGGACCGGTCGGGCCGGGTGCCGCGAGCGTCAGTGACGGCGGCTCCGACCCCGAATCGATCCGGACGCCGACCGGATCCGCGGAACCGTCGACCACGACCGACCGGTCATCGGCCGGCGGGGCAGGCGGCGCGGGCGACGATGACGGGTTCTCGACCGACTGGCCGGACCCCGGCCGAAATCGAACCGGCGATCGGGAGCGCGACGGCGATCAGGGCCGAAGCCGGAACCGCTCCGCCGGCGGGTCGAGTGGATCCGTATCGGGCCGGCCCGACGACCCTCCCGCCGGGACGGCCACCGACCAGTTCGCCGCGTCGAACGCGTCCACGGACGACGAGGACGTCGAGTTCATCGAGTAACGTCCCCGTTTTTCGACCAGTCCCCGTTTTTCGCCGCGATTCGTCGCGCCCGCCGCACCCGCTCTCGGACGTCACGCCAGTGGCTTCCCTTCCAGAACCACTGGTCACAGTTCCGGCACTGCCAGGTCACGACGTCGGACGGGACGTATTCCGGCCGATCGCTCTCGGGCCGATCGCTCTCGCCAGTGGTCGGCTCCGACACGCGTTCGAGCCGTCCGTTGCACCGGCCACAGCGTGTCGGCACGTCCGCGAGATCGAGATCCACGCCGGCGGCCGCCAGTTCGGCGAGCTGGTCGGTCGGCTTCCGGCTCTCGAGGAGCACCGCTCCGTCGACGCGCTCCGCGAGTTCGCGGTCGCGGGTCACGAGCGTCCGGTCCTCGGATGCGGCGATCGCCGCGATTCGGTCGTCGGCCTCGACGCCCAGATCGAGCGCGTAGGCGGCGTCGTATCCGCAGAAACGGAGATATTTGGCGACCGTTCCACACATCACGTCGACCAGGAACCGTGGCTCCCGCGATGGTCGGCTCGCATCGCCGTGGTCGCGGTCCTCGCTCGACTCGCCGCAACCGGTCATTCCTCGAGGAAGGATCGGACCCCGTCCGCCGATCGCGCGTTGAGGACGTCGGCGTGTTCGGCCCAGCCGCGCCGGGCGGTGTGGACCCCGTACCGAATGTGGTCGAACTCCCGCGGGGTGTGAGCGTCCGTGTTGATCGCGATCGTCGCCCCGGCTTCGACCGCGGCGTGGACCGCCTCGCCGTTCGCGTCCAGCCGGGCCGGGTTCGCGTTCACCTCGATCGCCACGCCCTCGCGGGCGGCGGCCTCGGCGAGCCGTTCGAAGTCGACGGTCAATCCCTCGCGGCTGTTGATGAGCCGGCCGGTGGGATGGCCGAGGACGTCGACCTCGGAGTGTTCGATCGCTTTGCTGAGCCGGTCGGTGGCGTCGTCGTTGGTCCCGAGCGCGGAGTGGGGTGAGGCCACGACGAGATCGAGGTCCGCGAGCGTCTCCTCGTCCGTGGCGAGGTCGCCGTCCGCGGTGATGTTGGCCTCGACCCCGTGGAACACGGGGATCGGCGCGTTCTCCCGGACCGCCTCCACCGCGTCGGCCTGTTCGGCCAGATCCGCCGGATCGAGTCCGGTGTTTCCGAAGACTCCCGGCCCGGTCGCGTGGTCGGTGACCGCGTGGTAGTCGTAGCCCCTGTCGGCGGCCGCGGCGACCATCGTCTCGATCGAGTTCTCGCCGTCGGACCAGTCGGTGTGCGTGTGGAGGTCGCCGCGGACGTCGCCCTCCTCGATCAACGCCGGTAGGTTGCCCGCCGCCGCAGCCGCCACTTCGCCCCTGTTCTCGCGGAGTTCGGGCGGGATCCACGCCATATCCAGCGCCTCGTAGACGCCCGCTTCGGTCTCGCCGGCGATCCGGTCGCCGACGCGCTGGCCCGCGTCGGGGTCCGAAACGTCGCTCACGTCGAAGACGCCGTACTCGTTCACCTTCAGCCCGCGGTCGAGCGCGCGGTTCCGGACCGCGATGTTGTGGTCCCGCGAGCCGGTGAAGTACTGTAGCGCCGCGCCGAACTCCGCGACGGCGACCACACGGAGGTCGACGCGGAGGCCGTCGGCCCGGACGCTCGCCTTGTTGGTGCCGGCCTCGATGACCGCGTCCGCCTCGGGCCAGTCGGTGAACGCGGCGACCGTCGCCTCGCGGTCGTCGCTCCCGACGAGGAGGTCGACGTCGCCGATCGTGTCCCGCCACCGCCGGATCGACCCGCAGATCTCGAGGGTCGCGACCGGGTCGGCGTCGGCCAGATACGTGACTGCCGCGTCGGCGACCGGGCGCGCGTCCCCGAGCCGCTCCCGCTCCTGTGCCTGCCGGGCGAACGGGACGTTCTCGCGGATGTTCTCCTCGGTCGTCTCGCCGAAGCCCGGGACCTCGCGGATCTCCCCGGCCTCGGCGGCGGCCGCCAGCTCGTCGAGGGTGGTGATGCCGAGCTCCTCGTAGAGGGTTCCCACCGTCTTCGGGCCGACCCCTTCGACCCGGGTGAGCGCGCCGATCTCCACCGGCAGCTCCGATCGGAGCTCCTCGAGCTCCTCGATCGAGCCGGTTTGCACGTACTCGACGATCTTGGCCGCGATCGCGTCCCCGACGCGGTCGATCCCCCGGACCGCCTCCTCGCCCTCCTCGACGAGGGTCTCGATCGGCGTCGGATGGGTGCGGACGTTCTCGGCCGCGCGCCGGTAGGCGGTGGGCTTGTACTCGACCCCGGTCGCCTCGAGGCGGTCGGCGAACTCCTCGAGGACGCTCGCGACCTCGTCGTTGCGGCTCATTCGATACGGGACCTTTCTCGCGTGTTTACTTATAAACCGCGGGGCGATCAGGGCCGTCGGTGACGCGTCGTCCCGCCGAGTCGCGGCCGTCGTCCCCCAAGCCGCGGCCGTTATCCCGCGGGCGACCCTACGGACGGCGATGGCAACGCGAGAGGGCACCTGGCGCTACCGGGACCGGTTCGGCGACGCCTTCGGGCGGACCTACTTTCGCCGGTTCGGTCCCGGCGTCGCCTCCAGCATCGGGATCGGGACCTACCTCGGCGACCCGACCGACGCGGTCGACGACCGGTACCGCGAGTCGATACGGCTCGCGCTCGAGTCCGGGGTGAACCACGTCGACACCGCGAGCAACTACCGGTGTGGGCGCTCGGAGCGCGTCGTCGGCGAGGCGCTGTCCGAGGCCGCCGTCGACCGGGAGTCGGTCGTCGTGGCCTCGAAGGCCGGCTTCGTTCCGTTCGACGGCGATCGCCCCGACGATCCGGCCGCCCACGTCCGCGAGGAGTTCCTCGAGACGGGGATCCTCGACGCGGACGACCTCGTCCACGGAAGCCACGCGATCGCCCCGGCGTTCATCGAGGCGATGCTCGACCGGTCGTTGGACGCGATCGGCGTGGAGACGATCGACTGCTATTACGTCCACAACCCGGAGACCCAACTGGCCGAACGGTCGCCCGAGGAGGTCTATGACGTCCTCGAGGCCGCCTTCGAGCGCCTCGAACGACGCCGCCTGGCGGGCGACATCGGCGGCTACGGCGTCGCGACCTGGGACGCCTTTCGCGTCCCGCCGGACCACGACGCGGCGCTCTCGCTGCCCGCGATCCTCGAGCGCGCAGAGCGGGCGGCCGCGACGGTCGACGCCGACGACCACGGCTTTCGTGCGGTACAGCTCCCCTTCAACGTCCGGATGGCCGACGCGTTCACGCGGGCGACGCAGCCGGCGCCGGCGGCCGATGGAACGGACGGAAGCGGGACGACCAGCGGCCGGGCGACCGAGAACGGAGGCGACGCCGCCGAGCGGTGGTCGCTGTTGGAGCGCGCCCACGAGGCCGGCATCGACGTCGTGACGAGCGCGAGCATTGGTCAAGGATCGTTGGCCGAGCCCGGGGCGATCCCGGAGCCGATCGCCGACCGGCTCGCGGGCGAGACGGCGGCCCAGCGGGCGATCAACTTCGCGCGCAGCGCGCCGGGCGTGACGAGCGCGCTCGTCGGGGCTCGCGATCCGGACCACGTGCGGGAGAACGTCGCCGCGGGTACGTTCGATCCGCTCGGCGCGAACGCGTTCGACGCCGTCTTCGAGTAACCCTCGTCTCTCAGCCCGGCGTGACCTGGGTCTAGCGGAGCTCCTTGTACGTGGCCCCACACTCGGGACAGGCCCTGACCGAGAAGACCTCGTCGGGGTCGTTCTCCTTTTTGAGCGGCTTGTCACACTCCGCACACGTGAGCCGCTCGTAGGTGTCCTTCTTCAGGTCGCCGTCGCGTAGGCCCTTCCGGGTCGACTTCATACGCCGACGTACGTCGCCGGACGTGTTAAATACCGTGCCCGAGGTCGTTTCGGATCGCCAACACGTACGGACGGGCGCCGTCGGCGACGGAGCGGCCGGCGGGGTGCCCCCGGTCGCCCGGGACGACGGGGCCCGACGAGGCGTCGACGCCGACGGAAGCGGGTCGTTTTTCCCCCGTCCGCCCCAGTGATCCGCCGATGGAGTACGTCCAGGAGCGCGTGACCACGCTGCACGCCCTGCGCGACCGGACGCCCGAGGCGCCGACCGACCGCGCCGCGGTCGTCGTCCCGATGACGGAGCGGGAGTTCGGCGGGCTGGCGGTCGAGCGCGTTCTCGGCGCCCTCGAGACGGTCGATCCCGCCCGCGTCGTGGTCCCGCTTCGCGCCTCGCCGGGCCGGGTCGGGCCAGTCCGGGAGTGGCTGCGGGAGTTCGACCTGTCGACCGAGATCCTGTGGTGTGACGGCCCGCGGTTGGAACGGCTGTTGGCCGACCACGGCCTCGACGGTCAGCGCGGCAAGGGACGGGACGTCTGGGTCGGACTCGGTCCGGCGCTGTCCGAGGAGTACGTCGTCGTCCACGACGCCGACACGCTGAGCTACTCGCCGGCCTACGTCGCCCGGTTGCTGTTCCCGCTTGCACACGGGTACGCGTTCTCGAAGGGGTACTACGCCCGGGTCGAGGACGGCCGCCTGTACGGCCGGCTCTTCCGCCTGCTGTTCCGCCCGCTCGTTCGCGCTCTCGCCGACGCCCACGACGATCCGGTGATCGACTACCTCGCGTCGTTTCGGTACGCCCTCGCCGGGGAGTTCGCCGCGACGAGCGACCTCGTGGCGGACCTGCGGGTCCAGCGCGGATGGGGCCTCGAGATCGGCACCCTCGGCGACGCCTTCGAGCACGGCGGGTTCGAGGGCTCCGCGCAGGTCGACCTCGGGCGATACGAACACGACCACCGGTCCGTCGGCGGGCCGACCGGCCTCGCGGACATGAGCGACGCCGTCGTCGACGCCACGCTACGGATCCTCCTCGATCGGGGGGTCGGGATCGATCACGACGCGCTCGCCGATCGCTACGTCGCCGCCGCACGGGACCTCGTCCGGTCGTACGCGATGGACGCCTCGTTCAACGGATTCGAGTTCGATCGCAACGCCGAGCTCGAGCAGGTCGACACCTACGCGGACGCGATCGGCCCGCCGGCGGCCGACGACCGGCTGCCCCCGTGGCGAGACTCGCCCATCACGGTCGCCGACCTCCGCGAGGCCGCGGCCGCCGACCTCCGTGAGGTCGCGACTGCCGACTACCGGGAGGTTGCCGAGGAATGACCGACGATCACGAGACGAACGGTTTCGAGGCCGATGCTTCCGAAGCTGACGACGCGGGCGTCGCGGCCCGCGACGACCTCGCCGGCATCGTGGACCTTTTCGGTGCGATGACGCGCTCGGAGCTGCGGCAGGGGCTTTCCGAGCTCGCCTTCAAGCGCGGCGTCGACGTCGACGACGGAACGCTCCGGGCGACGATCGACGCGGCCGTTCGCGGCTATTACCTCGTTCCGGTCGAGGGCACGGACGTCGGGCTGGACCCGACTGACGGGAGGGTCCTGGTGGCCGGGCCGGCGGCGTTTCCCTCGGTGCCGCCGAACGCCGAGGACCTTCCCCACATTCTGGACGTGTCCGATCGTCACCCCGAGCGCGACGCGCTCGGTCGGACGGTGCGGGAGCGTCTGGCGGCCGACGTCGCTGACGCCGTCGCCTCGGGCGACCGGTCGCGACTGGAGACCCTTCTGGAAGTCACCTACGACCTCGAGGCGTGGGCCCCGGTGGACGGGACCGACCTCCGCGACCGGATCCGGGAGGCGCTCGATGACGACGCCGGTAACTGATGTCGACGGGCGTGGATCACGGGGAGACGTCCGCGTCCGGGCCGACGATACGGTCCGGCTGCTCGGGGATCCGCCAGTCGGTCGTGAGCTCGAGCAGCTGGGCGACCATCCGGCCGGTCGCCCCCCAGACCGTGTAGCCGTCGACGCTGAAGTAGTGGATCCGGAGGCTGCCGTAGTCGGTCTCGCGGCGTTCCGACTCGTAGTTCGCCGGATCGGTCAGGTCGTCGACGGCGAGGACCGCGATCTCGGCCACCTCGCGCTCGTCGGGGACGTACTCTCGGTCGGCGACCGTCGCGACGAAGGGACGGACCGCGTAGTCGGTGACGGTCGTGATGTCGTCGATACGCCCGACGACGTCGACCTCGTCGGCGGTCAGGCCGATCTCCTCGTCGGCTTCGCGGAGGGCGGTGTCCCGGAGCGTCTCGTCGCCGGGTTCGCGACCGCCGCCCGGGAAGCTCATCTGTCCGGGATGTTCACCGAGGTGGTCGGCCCGCTTCGTGAACAGGAGGTGTGGCTCGCCGTTTCGGTGGAGGACCGGGGCGAGCACCGCGGCCTCCCGCGGTGCGCCGGTGACGC
The DNA here is from genome assembly GCF_900107205.1 of Halopenitus persicus. Classification (GTDB taxonomy): domain Archaea; phylum Halobacteriota; class Halobacteria; order Halobacteriales; family Haloferacaceae; genus Halopenitus; species Halopenitus persicus. Next base: position 136,138 of record NZ_FNPC01000004.1, read on the forward strand.
CCCGCGGCGTGTGTCGGTCGAGCGCCGACAGGTCCATACCGACGGGAGGGGCGCGGCGTGCCTTAGTCTTATCTCTCGGCGTCGGCGGTCAGTTCCGGCTCTCCCTCGCCGACTGCGGTCAGTTCCGATCACTCCTCGCCGACTGCGGTCAGTTCCGATTACCCCTCGACGACTGCGGCCGGGTCCCGAACCTCGCCGTCCACCTCGTCGATCCCGACCCGGTCACACAGGTCGTACAGGGGACACGCCTCCGGACCGTCCAGGCACGCGGGCTTGCGCGCGGTACAGTAGTCCCGCCCGAACTGGATCATCGCGGTGTGTCCGAAGCCGCACTTCTCGGCCGGGACCGCGGCCTCGATCGCCTCCCGGACCGCCTCGTGGTCGGCGTCGGGCGGCGCGATCCCCATCCGCCGCGCGATCCGGTGGACGTGGGTGTCGACGGGGAAGACCCCGCCGCGACCGCCCGCGAACAGGAGGACGCAGTCGGCGGTCTTCGGACCGACGCCGGAGACGGACAACAGCGTCTCGCGCACCTCGTCGGGAGCGCCCTCGGCCACGAAGGCGTCGAAGGCCGCGGTCGAGCCGAACTCCTCGAGCGCCCACCGTGCGGCCTCCCGGATGACCTCCGATTTCCGATTGTACAGCCCGGCGGCCGAGATCGTCTCGGCGAGTTCGTCCCGATCGGCCTCGGCCAGCGTCTCGGCCAACTCCTCGGGCGGGCCGTATCGGTTCACCAGGTCGTCGTGGGCCGGCTGGCTCGCGACGTCCGAGGTGTTCTGTGAGAGGATCGTTCGGACGAGACACTCGAAGCCGTCCCGCCCGCCGTACTCCTTCTGCCAGTACAGGTCGCCCAACTCGTCGACGATCGCCTCCGCGCGGGACGGTCCGTCGCCCGGTTCGAAGCTCGCCGGCGCACCGCCGCCGGAGACGCCGCCGCTGATGTTTCGGTCGGGTTCCTCGGCCATCACGGGACCGTTCGTCGTGCTCCTTTTAAGGTGTTCGGCGCGACGGCGGCGATCCGACGCCTCGGACATCGACGGCAATCCGAAGCGTCAGGCCTCGACCGCGAGCCGAAGGGTGCACGGCGCGCCGTCCGCGAGCGCGGCGACGAGATCCCGGTCGAAGTCGGCGGCCGCCCCGTCGGCGTCGACCATCACCGTTCGGTCGTCCACGTACGTGCTCGTCCGCCCGACGGCCGAGCGGTCGTCGATCAGGGTGAGGTCCGGATGGCCCGACCCGACGACGGTCTCCTCGTACGTCCGGTCCGGGCCGTCCACGGTCAGCGTCGCCGTGATCGTCGCCTCGTGGCTTCGGCAAGCCTCCTTGAAGGCGGAATCGAACTCCCGGGGCGTCGCGTCGGCCTCGACCGCGAGGATGCAGTCGCCCGCGGGCGTGAGCCAGTCGTCGGTGGTCACCTCGAAGGTGCTCGCGTGCTCGGCGCGGACGTTCTCGTGTCCTCGCGCCGTGATCGTCTCGACGAGTTCGGTCATCGCGTCGCTTCCTCCATACGGCCGCGTCGTGGCTCCCCGTCGAAAGCCGTTCGGATCCCTTCCCTCGCCGATACCGGCCCCGCTGATACCGGCCCCGCCAATACCGGCCTCGCCGATCGCCCCGTGTGAGTCGTTGTCATTTATATACCCCGTGGCTCGGACGAGATCGGTCGAAACGCCCGAATTCTGGGGGTATGGTACCTCTTTTCACACGTTTTCTCACCGAAGTATTTATATATCATACGGGCCAATGAATAAGTACCAGAACGCATCCGGCGCTGGTGGAACCGCACGACGAATGATCGGGAATTCTTATCCACGGTCGGACGCATCGGGGCGAGCGTCTGCCATATCCGGAGCGGTGATGGAGTGATAAAAAATGGTAACGAAACAGGAAGTCATCGAACAGTACGACATCGAAGCGCTTGAAGAATCGGACAACGTCGACCTTTCGGAGGACGAACTCGAGAACGGCTCGAAGGGGCAGCTCATCAAACGCGCGGGGCAACTGCGCGACCGACGGAACGAGCTGAACCAGATGGCCTCCGAGCGCGCCTCGAAACGCGACGACCTCAACGCGAAGACGCGCGAGAAGGTCGACGAGGCCCAGGAACACCGCGAGAAGCGGGACGAGCTCAACGAGCAGGTCCAGGAACACAAGGAGAGCCGCAACGAGCTCAACGCCGAGGCCAACGAGCTGTTCGACGAGGTCGAGGAGCTGAAGGCGGAGCTCGAGCTCGACGAGGGCAAGTCGATCGAGGAGCTCGAGGAGGAGATCGAGGACCTCGAGTTCCGCCAGCAGACCGAGGTGCTTTCGGCCGAGGACGAGCGCGAACTCATCGAGAAGATCGAGGACAAGCGCGAGCAGCTCGCCGAGAAGAAGGACAAGGTGCAGGACACCGGCGAGCTCGAGGACCTCATCGAGGAGGCCGAGGAGGTCCGTTCGGAGGCCTCCAAGCACCACCAGAAGGTCACGGAGCTCGCCGACAAGGCCCAGGAGCACCACAACCAGATGATCGAGGCCTACCGCGAGGCCGACGACATCCGCGACGAGGCCGACGAGATGCACGAGCTCTTCGTGGAGGCCCAGGAGGCGGCCGACCGCCACCACGAGGACTTCGTCCGCGTCCAGAAGCGCCTGCGCGAGCTCGACAAGCAGGAGGAGGAGGAGCGCAAGGACGAGCGCGCCGAGAAGCGCGAGGAGGAGAAGGCCGAGGCCGAGGAGATCTACCAGAAGTTCAAGGAGGGCGAGACCCTCGACACCGAGGACCTGATGAAGCTCCAGAAGACGGGGCTGCTCTAGACCGGCGCCGGGTCACGTCGTTCGACGCGGTTTTTCTCGGATTCGTTCTTCTCGGGGCCGTTTTTCTCGATTTCGTTCGTTTCCGGTCCCCTCCGCCGATCCCCGCCGCCACATAGCGACGCCGTCAGGAGGCTTAACCCGACACGGCCCGACCTGCCGGTATGGACATCCGCAACGGGACGCTTCGTGGCGGCCTCGGGCTCCTCGCCGCGGTCCTCGCGGCCGCGGTCGGGGTCGCCGTCGGCTGGATAGTCTTCCTCGAGATCCCGACGACCGGGACGGAGCTTGCGGGGGTGCTTCTGACGATCGCCCTCGCGGCGGTGGCCGGGAAGGTCGGCGTCTCGGTCGTCGAGAACGCCCTCACGGGGTACGACGTCGCCGAGGTGACCGTCGAGGGGCCGATCACGCGGGACGGCGGGCGCCCCTCGCCGATCACCTCGGCGACCGGCACGACCGCCGACGAGATCGTCGAGACGATCGAGCGCGCCGACGACGACCCGGCCGTCGACGCGCTGTTGCTCACGCTCAACACGCCGGGCGGCGAGGTGCTGCCGAGTGACGACATCCGGCGCGCGGCCGAGCGGTTCGACGGGGTCACGATCGCCCACGCGCGGGACGTCTGTGCCTCCGGCGGCTACTGGATCGCCGCCGGCTGCGAGGAGGTGTGGGCCCACGAGGCGAGCCTCGTCGGCTCGATCGGCGTTCGCGGGTCGCGACCCAACGCGGCCGAGCTGGCCGACAAGCTGGGAATCCGCTACGAGGAGTTCGCGGCGGGCAGATTCAAGGAGGCCGGCAACCCGCTCTCGGAGACCGACGACGCCGAGCGCGAGTACCTCCAGGGGATCGTCGACGACCTCTACGCGCAGTTCGTCGCGACGGTGAGCGAGGGCCGCGACCTCGATCCCGACGCAGTCCGTGAGACCGAGGCCCGCGTCTTCCTCGGCCCGGACGCCCTCGATCGGGGGTTGGTGGACGAGCTCGGCACGAGCGAGGACGTCGCGGACCGGATCGCGGAGCGGCTCGGTCGCGAGCGGTCGGTCGAGGTACGGGAGTTCGAACCCCGGCGGGGACTCACCGACCGGCTCGGCGTCGGGGTCCGCTCGGTCGCGTACGCGTTCGGATCCGGGATCGCCGGCGTGGTAACCGACGCCGACGCCGCGGATCTGGACCTCCGGGCGCGGTGACGGTTCGGGCGTGGTGACGGTTTGGATGCAGTGACGGTTCGGGCGCGGTGACGGTTCGGGCGTGGTGACGGTTTGGATGCAGTGACGGTTCGGGCGCAGTGGCAGTTTGGGTGCGGGTGGCCGTCGTCGGATCGTGGATCCCTGCCGCATCCACGAGTGTGAGGGTTTTTACCGCATCCGACCCTGGTGGCGAACGTGACGTCGTTGGTCTGTTGTGTGGACCGATCGGGTGACGTGGCCCGGAAGACGACCGTTCCGATGCCCGTCTCCGGGTGGGAGGCCGTCCGCTCGCTGGTCACGGAGATCGGCCTCGCGGACCCCGAGGACGCGAGCGTCAACTGCATTCTGGAGGCCCTTCGCGTGGCCCGCGAACTCCGGGACGGCCGCGAGGAGGCGGTCGTCGCCGTGGTTTCCGGACGCACCGACTCCCGGGTCGGCGCGGACCGGTCGATCGCCGCCCAGATCGACGAACTCGTCGAGCGCTACGACCCGGACTCGGCGATCGTCGTCGTCGACTCGGCCGAGGACGAGCGCGTCCTTCCCATCGTCGAATCGCGGCTCCCGGTCGACTCCGTCGACCGCGTGGTGGTCAGACAGGCCCACGACCTGGAATCGTCGTATTACCTCCTCAAGCAGTTCCTCGCCGACGAGGAGCTCCGGTCGACGGTGCTGGTCCCGGTCGGCATCGGGCTGCTCGTGGTTCCGTCGCTGCTGTTCTGGTTCTCCCCGGAGGTCGCCGTCGCCGGACTTACCGGGCTGCTCGGCACCGCGCTCCTTTATAAGGGACTCGCGATCGACGAGTACCTCGCCGACGTCCCCGACCGCGTCCGGGAGGCGCTGTACGCCGGCAAGGTGTCGATCGTGACCTACGTGGTCGCGGCCGGGCTCTCGCTCGTCGGGATCTTCCTCGGCGCGCTCTCGATATCGGAGCTGCCCGGCTCCCAACCGCTCGTCGTCGAGGCGATCCAGCTCGTGTACGCCGCGGTCCCGTGGCTCGCGGGCGCGGCGCTGACCGCCGCGACCGGCCGGCTCCTCGACGAGCTCATCCGCGACGAGGGGATCCGGAGCCACTTTCTGAACCTCCCGTTCGTCGCGGTCGCGGTCGGACTCGTCGTTCGCGGGTTCGCCGGCTACTTCCTCGAGCAGGAGGGGCTGTTGCCCCCGTTGTCCGCCGGCGGGGTCGTCGTCTCGCCGACCCAGCGGCTGGCGCTGTTCATCGTCGGCGGGGTCGTCGTCTCGCTGCTCGGCGTCGCGATCGCGGCGGACATGGGCGGCGACCGGCTCGAGGACGTGATCGACGCCGAGGAGGACGACCACGGCCGCGAGACCTGACGGGTCCGCTGGAGGCGGCTCCGTCGTCCCTCGGAACGCCTCGGAGTCCCGGCGACGTTATGTCTCGGAGAGCCTGGCGAACGGCGGCGTCATCACGCCTCGAGGATGTCGTCGTCGTCAGGCTCGGGCACGACGATCTCGCCGTCGAGGGCCCGTGCCGCCCGCCCCGCGACCGAGACGTTCGTGTCGGACGCGTCCGTCCCCGAGACGCGGACTCGGACGCGACCGGGGCGGTCCAGAACGTGGCCCTGTTCGACCACGATCTCCTCGGGGGGGTCCCCGTCGAACGCCGCCTGTCGGTGGAGATAGGCACCACAGGCCCCGCTCGCGGTGCCGGTCACTGGGTCCTCGGGGACGCCGGCGCCGGGCGCCCACGCCCGGGCGTGAATCGTCGCGTCGGCCGCGACCGTGTCGAAGGTGAACGCGAAGACGCCGGCAGTCTCGACCTCGTCGGTCAGCGCCTCGATCACTCCCATCGACGGGTCCGCCTCGAGGAGTCGCTCGAGGAAGTTCACGGGCACCATCAGGTACGGCAATCCGGTCGTGGCGCGCGCGATCGGCAGGTCGGCGCCCACGTCCGCGAGCGCGGCCGGGTCGATCCCGATCGCCTCGCCGACCCGGTCGTACGGGAGATCGACCGGCTCGACGGTCGGGGACGACTGCGTCATCCGGACGAGACCGTCCGCGGACACCTCGATCGGCAACACCCCGACGTTCGTCTCCAGGTGGTGCGTGCCCGCCTCGATCACGTCCGCGGCGAACAGGTGCGCGTGGCTCGCGATCGTCGCGTGTCCACAGAGGTCGACCTCCTGGGTCGGCGTGAAATACCGGATCCGGCGGTCGGCCCCGGGATCGGCGGGGTCCGAGAGGAACGCCGTCTCGCTGGCCCCCAGCTCGGCCGCGATCGCCTGCGCCTGGTCGTCCGAGAGCCCCGTCGCGTCCGGCACGACGCCGGCGGCGTTGCCCGTGAACGGCTCGGTCGTGAACGCGTCGACGAGGAGCGCGCGTCGCGTTTCCATATCCCGTGGTGCCGCGGGGCGGTGAAAACCTCCACGCTTTTTACCGCGCTGCGTGGTATGGGTCGTATGGGGCTGATCGACCGGTTACGCGGGACGGACGACCCTCGCGTGGTCTTCCTCGGGATCGACGGCGTGCCGTATCGGCTCATCGCCTCGGAACCCGAGACGTTCCCGAACCTGACCGCGATGATCGAGTCGGGATCCGCCGGGTCGATCGAGAGCATCTATCCGCCGGAGACGACCGCCTGTTGGCCGGCCATCACCACCGGGTCGAATCCGGGGGAAACCGGCGTCTACGGCTATCAGGACCGGGAGATCGGATCATACGAAACCTACGTGCCGATGGGCCGGGACGTCCAGCACGACCGGATCTGGGACCGGGTCACCGAGGCGGGCCGCGACGCGAGCGTCTTCAACGTCCCCGTGACGTTTCCGCCACAGCGGACGGTTCAGCGGATGGTGTCGGGCTTTCTGGCGCCCGACGTCGACGCGGCCGCGACGCCCGAGGAGCTGCGGTCGTATCTGGACTCCATCGACTACCTGATCGACGTCAACGCCAAGCTCGGCCACCGCGCGGACAAATCGGACTTCCTCGACCACGCCCGGCGGACGCTCGACCGCCGCCAGACGGCGTTCCGCGAGTACGTCGAGCGCGACGACTGGGACCTGTTCGTCGGCGTCTACCTCACCCCCGACCGGATCAACCACTTCCTGTTCGACCAGTACGTCTCCGGTGGACCCGACCGCGAGGCGTTCCTGTCGTTCTACGAGCGGCTCGACGAGCACATCGGCGCGATCCGCGACGCGCTCGACCGCGACACGACCCTGGTCGTCGCCTCCGACCACGGGTTCGCGCCGATCGACCGCGTCGTCAACTGCAACGAGTGGCTCGAACGGACCGACTGGCTCGCCTTCCGGGACCGCGACCACGACGCGCTCGCCGACATCGCCGACGACGCCCGGGCCTACTCGCTCGGTCCGGGTCGGTTCTACCTGAACCTCGAGGGGCGTGAGCCCCGCGGATCGGTTTCCCGGGCGGAGTACGAGGAGACGCGGGCGGAGTTAAAGCGGCAGCTCGAGGATCTCGAGTCGCCGGCCGGCGACCCCGTCGTTCGGCGGGTCGTCGAGACGGAGACCGCCTTCCGCGGCGACCACGACGAGATCGCTCCCGACCTGGTCGCCATCCCGCACGACGGGTTCGACCTCAAGGCGGACTTCGTCGGCCACGAGGCGGTCTTCGAGGACCCGGGGCCGCGGACCGGAATGCACAGCTTCGACGACGCCGCGCTCCTGATCGACGAGCCGGGCGTCACGATCGACGACGCCGACATCCTCGACATCGCGCCGACGCTGCTCCAGCTGCTCGACGTGTCGTTCGAGCGGACCGCCTTCGACGGCGCGAGCCTGGTGCAGTGACGGTTCCCGGTGCGGGCTCGCCACGGGGACGGTCCCTCCGGTGCGACCCGGCCGACCGTTTTAAGAGATCGGGGCTCCATCCGCCGGTATGGACCTCGATACGCTGTCACACCCCGGATTCCGCACGCTCCTCGGCGTCGGGCTCGGATACGGCGCGCTGCTCGCGTTCATTCTCGTCGCGCTGTTTCTCGTTCCGTACGCGATCTTCGTCGGGATCTGACGGGCGTGCGACCAGCGCGGAGCGATCGGACCGCCATCGGAGTCGGAACCGCAGCCGACCGGGTCGGGGCGTCTTTTAGGCGAACGCGACCGAGTCGCCAACGTCGGCCTCCTCGGTCTGCTGGAGCTTCTCGTGGGCGGACTCGAAGTCGGCCATCGTCACCTCGGTCCGGTCGTCGCGGATGGCGAACATCCCGGCCTCGGTGCAGATCGCCTTGATGTCGGCGCCGGAGGCGTCCGAGACGGTCTCGGCCAGCTCGCCGAAGTCGACGTCGTCGGAGACGTTCATCTTCCGGGTGTGGATGCGGAAGATGATCTCCCGGCCGTCGGCCTCGGGCTTGGGGACCTCGATGAGGCGGTCGAAGCGGCCGGGTCGGAGGATCGCCTCGTCGAGCATGTCGAACCGGTTCGTGGCCGCGATGATGCGGACCTCCCCGCGCTCCTCGAAGCCGTCCATCTCGGAGAGCAGCTGCATCATCGTCCGCTGGACCTCGGCGTCGCCGGAGGTCTTCGAGTCCGTCCGCTTGGCGGCGATCGCGTCGATCTCGTCGATGAAGATCACCGCGGGCTCGTTCTCGCGGGCGACCTCGAAGAGGTCGCGGACGAGCTTGGCCCCCTCGCCGATGAACTTGTGCACCAGCTCGGAGCCGGCCATCTTGATGAAGGAGGCGTCGGTCTGGTTGGCGACGGCCTTCGCGAGCATCGTCTTGCCGGTGCCCGGCGGGCCGTGCAGCAGGACGCCGCTGGGCGGCTGGATGCCGACGTCCTCGAACATGTCCGGCTGCTTGAGGGGCATCTCGACGGTCTCGCGGACCTCCTGGAGCTGGTCGTCCAGGCCGCCGATGTCCTCGTAGGTCACGTCCGGGGAGTGGTCGACCTGCATCACGCGGGCGCGGACGTCGGTCTCCTTCTCGAGCCGCTTGACCACCGAGAGGGAGTTGTTGACCGCGACGCGGTCGTCGGGGGCCAGATCCTCGCGCATCTCCTCGGTGACCTCGGTGAGCGCCTCCTGGTTGTTGCCGTGCTGTTTGATCACGACGCCCTCGTCGGTGAGCTCCTGGACGGTGGCGACGAACAGCGGCGACTGCTTCAGTTTCTTGTTCTCGTGGGTGAGCCGCTCGAGCTTCTGTTGATACTTGTTGTTCTCGGCGTTCGCGTCGAGGAGCCGGTCGCGCATCTCCTCGTTCTGCGACTCGAGGATCTCGAGCCGTTCCTCGAGCACCTCGATCTTCTCCTGTTGCGACGTCGAATCCTCGTCGTAGGGCATCTCGACGTCGTCCACAGTGTCGGTCATCGAACCGTGTTACGCCGGTCATCACTAAGAGGCTTCGGGTAAGCCACCTTCGGGTAAGCCACCTTCCGCGGCTCCCGTCCGTCGTTCCGTCCTCCATTGCCGCTTGATTCCTATGAGTAATATCTATCGATAGTAAATATTATTTACTAGCATTACTCACGTTCAATCACAATGAGTGCACCAGAGGCCGTCCGCGCCGACAACGCCAACGCCGATGCCAACGCAGATGCCGACGACGTCGTCGATCGCTGGGAGCCCGTCCGCGATCTCCCTCCGAGCGCCAAGCTCGTCGCGAAGGTGCTCGATTACAACGAGACCCTGACGCAGAGCGAGCTCGCCGAGGAAACGTTGCTTCCCCCGCGAACCGTCCGGTACGCCCTCTCCCGGCTCGAGGAGGAGGACGTCGTCGACTCCCGGTTCTCCTTCGCCGACGCCCGGAAGCGGCTCTACTCCCTGTCGCTGTAGGCCGTTCGTCCTCCCTTCCGCGGTTTGCTCCCTTCCGCGGTTTGCTCCCTTCCGCGGTTTGCTCCCCGCTTCGGCCGTCAGCGACCGTCCCGAATCCCTCCCGACGGCTTTTATACCAAACCGACACAGCGACCCGTATGACACCCTCCGGAACCAGCCGCGTCAAGCGGACGCTCGAGCTGCTCGCCGCCCGGTCCGACACCGATCGGCCGCCCTACCTCGCGGTCATCGACGAGGCGGACGCCGCCCGCCGGGACCTCGAGCGCGCTGCTGGCTTCCTCGAGTCCGTCGGACTCGACCGGCTCGACGCCGCGATCGAGTCGGCCGCCGCGGACGGCGCGACCGACGCCGCCGACCGCGGGCGAGCCGCGCGATCGGCGTACCGGGACCTTCGCCGTGCCGCTGCCGGCGATGCCGCTGCCGGCGATGCCGCTTCCGGGGATGGCGGCGCCGGCGATGCCGCTTCCGATGATGTCGACACCGGTGACGGAACCGCCGGTGACGCCGCTACCGGTGGCGTTGCCGGTGATGACCGCAGCGGCGACGCCGACTCCGCTCGGCGTTCCGACCGGGATCACTTCCACCCCGGCGGCGGAACGGCTAAAAGGCGGACGGCTCAAGGGTCGAGACAATGACGCGGGTGACGCGGCTATGACTCGGGTGATCCACACCGGCGACACCCACATCGGGTATCGACAGTACCACTCGTCGGTCCGCCGGCGGGACTTCCTCGAGGCGTTCGAGGCCGTCGTCTCGGACGCGATCGAGTCGGACGTCGCGGCCGTGGTTCACGCGGGCGACCTCTTTCACGACCGGCGGCCGGACCTTCCGGACCTGCTCGGGACGCTGTCGGCCCTCCGCCGCCTCGACGACGCCGGGATCCCCTTCCTCGCGATCGTGGGCAACCACGAGTCGACCCGCCACGGACAGTGGATCGACCTCTTCGAGCGGCTCGGACTCGCCACCCGGCTCGACGACGCGCCGACCGTCGTCGGGGACGTCGCCTTCTACGGGCTCGACCACGTCCCGGCTTCGCGGCGGGACGACCTCGAGTACGCCTTCGATCCCCACCAGGCGGACCACGCGGCCCTGGTCGCCCACGGTCTGTTCGAGCCGTTCGCGCACGCCGACTGGGACACCGAGACCGTCCTCGCGGAGAGCGACGTGGACTTCGACGCGCTGCTGCTCGGAGACAACCACGAGCCGGGGCAAGCGACGGTCCGTGACACCTGGGTGACGTATCCTGGATCCACCGAGCGCGCGAGCGCGAGCGAGCGCGAGGGACGGGGATACAATCTGATCACCTTCGCCGACGACGTCGACATCCGGCGTCGCGCCCTCGAGACGCGTCCGTTCGTCTTCGTCGACGTGGAGCTCCGCGACGGCGAGGGAGCGCCCCGGGTCCGCGAGCAGCTCCGGCAGCACGATCTGACCGACGCGGTCGTGATCGTCGAGGTAACCGGCTCGGGCGAGCCGGTGACGCCAGCGGCGATCGAGGAGGCGGCGGTCGAGGACGGTGCCCTCATCGCCCGCGTCACCGACCGCCGGGAGATCGACGACGAGGCAGACGTCGACGTCAGCTTCGCGGACCCCGACGACGCCGTTCGCGAGCGCCTCGCGGACCTCGATCCCTCGCCGGCGGCGATGGACGTCGACGAGGCAGTCCGGTCGGAAACGATCGCGGACAGCGCCGTCCGGTCGACGGTCACGGACCGAATCGAGGAGCGGCTCGAGGACGGCGATCTGACGGCGGCGACGTCATCGGCGGCGCCGCCGGAGGGAACCGAGGCCGCCGCAGGAACGACCCCGGAACCAGCCACGGACGCGGCGGCTGACGGACCGAACGCCGCCGATGCGTCCGGAGATGGCCACGCTTCGGTGGAGACGGATGACCAGGACTCGATGGAGACGGACGACCAGGCCTCGATGGAGACGGACGACCAAGCCTCGATGGAGACGGACGACCAAGCCTCGATGGAGACGGACGACCAGGCCTCGATGGAGGAGTTCCGATGAGGTTCGACCGGATCCGGCTCCGGAACTTCAAACCGTACGGGGACGCGGATCTCTCCCTCTCGGAGGGCGTCACCGTCATTCACGGCGTCAACGGTAGCGGGAAGTCCTCGCTGCTCGAGGCGTGCTTCTTCGCCCTCTACGGCTCGCGCGCGCTCGAGGGGACGCTCGAGGACGTCGTCACGAACGGCGCGGAGGAGACGTCGGTCTCGCTCACGTTCACCCACGAGGGCACGACCTATCGGATCGACCGCGAGCTGCGCGTGTACGACGACCGCGTCGACCACCGCTGTACCCTCGAGACCGAGGCGGCGGACGGGCCGGCCCGCGACGGCGCGCGCGCGGTTCGGGAGTTCGTCACCGAACTGCTCCGGATGGACGCGGACGCCTTCGTCAACTGCGCGTACGTCCGACAGGGGGAGGTCAACAAGCTGATCAACGCGACCCCGAGCCAGCGGCAGGACACGATCGACGACCTGCTGCAGCTCGGCGTCCTCGAGGAGTACCGCGAGCGGGCCGGGGAGGCACGCCTCGGCGTCGAGGACGTGCGGACCGCGAAACGGGCCGTTCTCGAGGAGACCGAGTCGCGGATCGAGCGGTTCGAGGACCGGGACCTCCACGCGACGCTGTCGGAACTCGAGACCGAGCTCGAGGAGGTCACCGACGAGATCGATCACTACGAAACCCAGCGCGAGACCGCCGAGCGAACGCGCGAGGAGGCGGCCGCCGTCCTCGAGGAGTACGAGCAGAAACGCGAGACGCTGGCGGAAGTCGAGGACGACGTCGAGTCGCTCGCGGAGACGATCCGCGAGGCCGAAGCCGAGCGCGAGGACCACCGCGACTCGATCTCGGACGCCCGCGACCGGATCGCGGAACATCGTTCCTCGATCGACGACCTGCTCGCGGAGAGCGACCTCGAGACGGCCGACGCGGAGGCGATCGAACGGCGACGCTCCGAGCTCGACGAGCGCGAGGCGGACCTCAGGGAAGCCCGAACGGACGCGAAGACGGACGCGACCGGCTATCGGAATCAGGCGCGGAACCTGGCCGAGAAGGCGGACGACCTCGAGGACCGCGCCGCCGACGCCCGTGCGGAGGCGGACGACCTCGAGGACCGGGCGCAGGAGGCCGAGTCCGCGGTCGAGGACCACGAGGCGCGGATCGCGGAGATCGATGCCGAGATCGAGGAGCTGACGGACCGATTCGCCGACGCCGACGGCGTCGACCTCGACCGCGGCGAGGCGGCGGACCGGCTCGCGGAGCGTACTGCCGACCGCGCGGACTTGCGCGAGCGGATCGCCGAGCTGGAAACGGAGCTGAAGAACGCGCGCGACCGGGTTGCGGAGGCCGAGGAGCTGCTCGCGGCGGGCAAGTGTCCGGAGTGTGGCCAACCGGTCGCGGACTCCCCGCACGCGAACCGGATCGACGAGGACCGCGACCGCGTCGCGGAGCTCGAGGCCGAGCTCGAGGCGGCGCGGGACCGGCTCTCGGATCTCGAGGACGAGATCGAGACGCTCGAGGGCCTCGCGGACGCCGAGGATCGGATCGCCGAGCTGGAGGCCGAACGAGAGCGGCTCGTGGAGCGGATCGAAACGCGTCGCGAGGAGGCCGCGGACCGCCGCGAGGAGGCGGCGGCGAAGCGCGACCGGGCCGACGAGCTCCGCGAGGAGGCGGACTCGACCCGCGAGGTCGCCGCGGCGAAGCGCGAGGACGCTGCAGACGCCGACGACCGGGTCGAGACGCTCGAGGCCGAGCTCGAGGCGGTCACACGGCGGCGCGAGCGCCTCGCGACGATCGAATCCGAGCTGGAATCCATCGCCGACCTCGAGGACCGGATCGAGCGGCTCGAGGAGAAGCGCGACTCCCTCGCCGAGCTCGCCGACGAACGCCGCGATCGGCTCGCCGAGAAGCGCGAGCGCCGCGACGAGCTCCGGGAGGCGGTCGACGAGGACGCGATCGACGACGCCAGGTCCCGCAAACGGGAGGCCGAGGAATACCTCGAGAACGTCGCGGAGACGCTGCAGGATCTGTCCGACCGGCGCGACGAGCTCCAGACGCGGATCGGCGGCGTCACCGGCGACATCGAGACGCTGGAGTCGCTCCGTGCGGAACGGGACGAGCTGGCGGAGACCGTCGCGGCCCTCGATGCGGTCCACGAGGAGACGCGGGAACTGGAGTCGATGTACGGCGACCTTCGTGCGGAGCTGCGGCGGCGGAACGTCCGGACGCTCGAACGGATGCTCAACGAGACGTTCGACCTGGTTTACGGCAACGACGCGTACTCGCACATCGACCTCGACGGCGAGTACGAACTCACCGTCTACCAGAAGGACGGCGAGCCGCTGGAGCCCGAACAGCTCTCGGGCGGCGAGCGGGCGCTGTTCAACCTCTCGCTGCGCTGTGCGATCTACCGGCTCCTGGCCGAGGGGATCGAGGGGGCGACGCCGACGCCGCCGCTCATCCTCGACGAGCCGACGGTCTTCCTCGATTCGGGCCACGTCGCCAGACTGGTCGACCTCGTCGAGGAGATGCGGGGGTTCGGCGTCCGGCAGATCGTCATCGTGAGCCACGACGACGAGCTGATCGGCGCGGCCGACGAGCTCGTCACGGTCGAGAAGGACCCGCGCTCGAACCGGTCGACGGTCTCACGAACTGATGCCGCCGCGGCCGGAGCGCTCATCGCCGAGTCGAACGACGACTGACCCTCGCTTCGTATCACGCGAGAGTCGCGTTACCCGAGGGGATCGTCTCGGGCGTCCGTCATTCCGACTCGATCGAGCGAAGGTCCTCGACCGCTGCCTCGGTCACGTCGGTCGCGGCGTAGCCACGGCGCCCCGCAACCTCGGCCTCGGTGATCAGCCCCGCGGCGCGGAGCTCCGAGAGGAGGCCGTGGAGGTCCGACTCGCAGTACTCGGTTCCGTCGAGCAGCTCTCGGATCGACAGCGGACCGCGGTCGACCAGCGCGACGAGAAGCCCCAGGGATCGGTCGTCGTGGACCGCCGTGAGGACGCGGCGCACCGACGCCGGCGCGACCGCGGCCGCCGCGATTTCGAGCCCGGACTCGTCGCTGATCGGTTCCAGGTCGGCCGTCGGAACGTACCGCTCCTCGCCCGTTTCGGGGTCGCGAACGCGACTCGAGTCCGTCGACCGTTTCACGAGCAGATAACGGTTGCCGGACGCGTCACGGACCGGTTGCACGGGTCGACTCAGGGTCGCAACGTGAATTAGGGTTGCGACCCGTCCGGTGTCGGATCGGTCGATTTCGAGGCGTCCGACTCGTCCCCGTCCACGTCCGCCGCGTCACGCTCCCGGCGGTACTGCTGCCACGACCGGTAGTGCTGGAGCGTTCGGATGCCCGCGAGCACACCGAGTCCGGCGAGGCCGAGGCCGATCGACCACTGGCCCCGGAAGTACACGAGCATCGCGCCGAGACTGACACAGAAGAGCGCGACGTTGCTCAACAGAACGCAGATAATGAACGTTCGGTAGGTTCTGGGGTCGAGATCCGCGCCCAGTCCGAAATCGTCGGCATCCGGCTCCGGGAAGCGATCCTCGTAGTTCTCGACCGAGGGCTGTTCGGGCGCGAGCTCCTCCTCCGCGGGACTCGCCTCGTCGAATCCGAACTCGACGTCGTCATCGCCCTCCCTCGGAAGCACGCCTCACGGTCCGAGCGAGGCAAGGAAAGGCGTTCCGGTCGGAGCCACGGCTCACGCCGGTCGAGCGACCGCGGGAATGGGACAAACGGGCCGGATCAGTGAGCCGGATCAGTGGGCCGGATCGGTGGGACGGATCGGTGGGACGGATCGGGAGGTCGGATCGGCGGACAGACCGGACCGGCTACACCGGCTCAGGCGACGTCCCGGAGCCGGACCGTGTTGCTGGCCTCGACCCACGCGAGCGGGTTGTCCGGATCGAAAAGCACGACGTTGCCCCCGTCCTCATAGGCCTCGACGTCGGCCACGGCTGCTTGACCGTCCGAACGCTGCCTCTCGTCCGCGTTGGGGGTGGACGTCATAGAACGTGCTAAGATGTACCACAATATATGCCTTTCCGTCGGCGGGGTCGGCGTTTTGCGGACCCGGTTCGGCCGGTCTCGTCCGTTCTCCCGGCTGCCCCTCCTCCCGGCTCGTCCCGCTTCGGTTTCACCCGCTTCGGACTCATTCCGTCCCTCGTTCGCCGATGTGTACCTCCCGAATGGTCGACCTTTTTAGCCGGGTGCGACAAAGGCGGCGTATGACGCAGACGGGGCTCACCGAGTTCTCATCCGGCGGGGACGCCGCCACCGACGCGGGCGACGGCACCGACGACGGCCGGTCGGCGGAGGTCGTCCGCGAGGAGGCGCGCGTCGTGGCCGGCGGTGGCGGCGGCCACGTCAACGACGTGGTCGACGTCGACGACGCGAAGTTCCCCGACTCGACCGGAACCGTCGAGCTGGCGGTCACGCAGGTCGATTACGCCGTCGAGGGGCGCGGCAGCGACGAGTATCCCGTCGTCCACGTGTTCGGCCGGCGGCCGGCTCCCGACGGCGAGGACGTCCGCGAACACCTCCGCGTGCTCGGCGTCGAGCCCTACTTCTACGTGCCGACGGCGGATCTCGAGCGCGACCCGGTCGAGGAGTACGACGTCGTGATCGGCACCCGGGAGTCGGACGCCAACGACGTCGCCTACGAGAGCATCCGCGGCGAGCCGCTCACCCGGATCGTCACGCGGACGCCGCGTGACGTCGGAAACATCCGGGACGACTTCGAGACGACCTTCGAGGCCGACATCCTGTTTCCGAACCGCTTTCTGATCGACAACGGGATCGCCGGCGGGCTCCGGGTCGAGGAGCGGCGGCTCGAGGACGGCCGGATTCAGGTCGCCGAGGATCACCTCGAACCGGCCGCCGTCGAGGCCGATATTCGGGTGAGCACCTTCGACATCGAGGTCGACGACCGGCGGGGATTCCCCGAGGACGGCGAGGAGCCGATCGTCTGCCTGACCAGCCACGACTCCTACGACGACGAGTACGTCGTCTGGCTCTACGAGGCCCCCGACGGCGGAGCGGTACCCCCGGAAGACCTGCCGGCCTACGAGGGCATCGCGGCCGACGAGCTGAACGCCCGCGTCGAGTCCTTCGAAACCGAGGAGGCGATGTTGGAGTCGTTCATCGACTACCTCCGCGGGACCGACCCCGACGTCCTCTGCGGGTGGAACTTCGAGGACTTCGACGCCCCGTACCTCCTCGACCGGCTGGAACGGCTCGACTCCCGGACCGACCACGACCTCTCGATCGACCGACTGTCGCGGATCGGCGAGGTCTGGCGGTCCGGCTGGGGCGGTCCCGATATCAAGGGTCGAGTCGTCTTCGACCTGCTGTACGCTTATAAGCGCACGCAGTTTACCGAGCTCGAGTCCTACCGGCTCGACGCCGTCGGCGAGACGGAACTCGACGTCGGCAAGGAGCGGTACGCCGGCGACATCGGGGACCTCTGGGAGCAGGATCCGGAACGGCTGCTTGAGTACAACCTGCGCGACGTCGAGCTCTGCGTGGAGATCGACCGCAAGCAGAACCTGATCGACTTCTGGAACGAGGTGAAGAAGTTCGTCGGCTGCAAGCTCGAGGACGCGCCGACCCCCGGCGACGCGGTCGACGTCTACGTCCTGCACAAGGCCCACGGCAAGTTCGCGCTCCCGACGAAGGGCCAACAGGAGTCCGAGGAGTTCGAGGGCGGCGCCGTCTTCGACCCGATCTCCGGCGTGAAGGAGATGGTGACCGTCCTGGACCTGAAATCGCTCTACCCGATGTGTATGGTGACGATCAACGCGGGCCCGGAGACGAAGGTCGACCCCGACGAATACGACGGCGAGACGTACCTGGCGCCCAACGGGACCCACTTCCGCAAGCAGCCGGACGGCATTATGCGGGAGATGGTCGACGAGCTCCTCTCCGAGCGCGAGCGGAAGAAGGAGCTCCGCAACGACCACGATCCGGGCACCCAGCCGTACGAGCAGTACGACCGACAGCAGGCAGCTGTCAAGGTTATTATGAATTCTTTGTACGGCGTGACGGGGTGGGATCGGTTCCGACTCTACGACAAGGAAGGCGCAGCGGCCGTGACGGCGACGGGGCGGGAAGTGATCTCCTTCACGGAGGAGGCGGCGTCGGAACTTGAAATGGAAGTCACATATGGGGACACTGACAGCGTTATGTTGGAGCTCGGACGGGAGACCGGGGTCGAGTCCGCCATCGAGCAGTCGTTCGCGATCGAGGACCACATCAACGGCCGATACGACGACTTCGCGCGCGAGAAACTGAACGCGGAGAGGCACCGCTTCCAGATCGAGTTCGAGAAGCTCTATCGCCGCTTCTTCCAGGCCGGCCGCAAGAAGCGGTACGCGGGCCACATCGTCTGGAAGGAGGGCAAGGACGTCGACGACATCGACATCACCGGCTTCGAGTACAAGCGCTCGGACATCGCGCCGATCACGAAGGAGGTGCAGAAACGCGTCATCGAGACGATCGTCACCGGTGACGACATCGAGGACGACATGGCGGAGGTGAAGACGTACCTCTCGAACGTCATCGACGACTTCCTGTCGGGGGAGGTGGATCTCGAGGAGATCGGCATTCCGGGCGGGATCGGCAAGCGACTCGACGCCTACGAGACGGACACGGCGCAGGTTCGCGGGGCGAAGTACGCCAATCTCCTGCTCGACACGAACTTCGACCGGGGCTCGAAACCCAAGCGGCTCTACCTCGAGAAGGTTCATCCCGACTTCTGGCGGCGGATGGAGGACGAGCGGGGGCTCGATCCCCACACCGATCCGCTGTACGGCGAGTTCAAACGCGATCCGGACGTGATCTGCTATGAGTACGCCGACGAGATCCCCGAGGAGTTCTCGATCGACTGGGAGAAGATGCTCGAGAAGACGCTGAAGGGACCGATATCCCGTGTGATCGAGGCGCTCGGGATGAACTGGGACGAGATCAAGACCGGCCAGGAGCAGAGCGGCCTCGGTCAGTTCATGTGAGGCGAGACGCCGCTCCGGGCCCGTGACCCACACGGTTTTTCGTTTCGGAAAGAAAATTTTCTCTTGACACCCGTTTGCACGGGGGAATCCGTAACCATTAACCGCGGTAGCGACCAGTATTCACGTACGAGGAATCAATACAGCCATGGCAACTCTCGAGATCAACAACCTCCACGCCGAAGTGGCCGAAGAGGGCGGAGAACACATCCTCCGTGGCGTCGACCTGGAGGTCGCCTCCGGGGAGATCCACGCGCTGATGGGGCCGAACGGCTCCGGCAAGTCGACGACCGCGAAGGTCATCGCCGGGCATCCGGCCTACGAGGTCACGGACGGCGAAATCATCCTTCATCTCGACGAGGACGACGTCGACGACGTCGATGTCGAACTCGACGAGGAGGACTATCGGTGGGATCTCCTGGAGCTGGAGCCCAACGAGCGCGCCGCGCTCGGCATCTTCCTCGGGTTCCAGTATCCCGCGGAGATCGAGGGCGTCACGATGACGAACTTCCTCCGCCAGGCGCTCAACGCGAAACACGAGGAGCGCGAGGAGCTCTTCGAGGGCGAGGACGATGCTGCTGCCGACGCGGACGCCGAGGACGAGGACGCGGGCTACGAGACCTCCCCGATGGAGGGGCCCGCCGACGACGGCGAGATCGGCGTCGCGGAGTTCCAGGAGCTGCTCACGGAGAAGATGGACCTGCTCGACATGGACGAGAAGTTTATGCAGCGGTACCTCAACGCCGGGTTCTCCGGCGGCGAGAAGAAGCAGAACGAGGTCCTGCAGGCCGCCCTGCTGGAGCCGGCGATCGCGGTCCTCGACGAGATCGACTCGGGGCTCGACATCGACCGCCTCCAGGACGTCTCCGAGGGGATCAACGCGCTTCGCGACGAACAGGGCACCGGCATCCTCCAGATCACCCACTACCAGCGCATCCTCGACTACGTCGAGCCCGACCACGTGCACGTGATGCTCGACGGCAAGATCGCCAAAAGCGGCGGCGCCGAACTGGCGACCGAGCTCGAGGACGAGGGATACGACTGGGTCCGCGAGGAAGCCTACGAGGCCGCGTAACGTCTCGTGATTACGCATACACCTATCCGAAAGGAGACGTAACCAACACACAATGAGTTCAGAAGACCTGCAAGACACCGACACCGAGGCCCGCTTCGAGTTCAAGAAGGAACAGAAGTCGGCCTTCCAGGCGGAGAAGGGGCTCACCGAGGAGACCATCCGCCTCATCTCGGAGGACAAGGACGAACCGGAGTGGATGCTCCAGCGGCGCCTTCGCGCGCTCGAGCAGTTCCACGAGATGCCGATGCCGACCGACTGGCCCGGACAGCCGGACCTCTCGGAGGTCGACGTCGACGAGATCATTCCGTACATCCGGCCGGACGTGGACGTCCGCGCCGGCGTGGACGACTGGACGGAGCTGCCCGACGACATCAAGGACACCTTCGACAAGCTCGGCATCCCGGAGGCGGAGAAGAACGCCCTCTCGGGCGTCGGCGCCCAGTACGAGTCCGAGGTCGTCTACCAGAACATGCGCGACCGGTGGGAGGAGAAGGGCGTCATCTTCTGTAACATGGACGAGGCGGTCCAGGAACACGAGGAGATCGTCCGCGAGCACTTCATGACGAAGTGCGTCCCGCCGTCGGACAACAAGTTCGCCGCGCTACACGGGGCGATCTGGTCGGGCGGGTCGTTCGTCTACGTTCCCGAGGACACGACCGTCGATATGCCCGTTCAGGCGTACTTCCGGATGAACTCCGAGGGGATGGGCCAGTTCGAGCACACGCTCATCATCGCCGAGGAGAACTCCGAGGTCCACTACATCGAGGGCTGCTCGGCGCCGAAGTACTCGGCGTTCAACCTCCACTCGGGCGGCGTCGAGGTGTTCGTCGGCGAGGACGCCCACGTCCAGTACTCGACCGTGCAGAACTGGTCGAAGAACACCTACAACCTGAACACCAAACGCGCCATCGTCGAGGAGAACGGCCGGATGGAATGGATCTCCGGCTCGATGGGGTCGAAGGCGACGATGCTGTACCCGTCGACGATCCTGAAGGGTCGCGGCGCCTCCGACAACCACATCACGATCGCCTTCGCGGGCGAGGGCCAGGACATCGACACCGGCGCGAAGGTCTATCACAACGCGCCCGAGACCAAATCCACGATCGAGTCCAAGTCGATCTCCAAGGACGGCGGCCGGACGAACTACCGCGGGCTCGTCCACATCGCCGACGGTGCCGAGGGCTCCTCGACGGCCGTCGAGTGTGACGCGTTGATGTTCGACAACGAGTCCACCTCCGACACGATGCCGTACATGGAGATCAACGAATCGACCGTCGACGTCGCCCACGAGGCGACCGTCGGGAAGATCGGCGACGAGGACATCTTCTACCTCCAGTCGCGCGGTCTCGACGACGACGACGCCAAGCAGATGATCGTCTCGGGCTTCATCGAGCCGATCACGGAGGAGCTGCCCATCGAGTACGCCGTCGAGTTGAACCGGCTGGTGGAACTCGAGATGGAGGGTTCACTCGGATAACATGAGCACGCAGGTACTCGACAGCCTCTCGGAGGACACGGTCAGACGCATCGCCGAGGAACGTGACGAGCCCGACTGGCTCCTCGAAACGCGGCTGCAAGCGCTTGCGGCGCTCGAGTCGCTCGACCTGCCGGACGTCATCCAGACGCCCGGCCGCCGCTGGACGAACCTGGAGGCGCTCGATTTCGAATCGCTGGTGGACCCGCTCACCCAGTCCGACGTCACCGAGCGTGAGGGTGCCGAGGACGTCGTCGTCCTCCCCTTCACCGAGGCGTTCGCGGAGTACGGCGACGTCATCGAGGAGAACTTCGGGTCCGTCCTGGATCCCCAGGAGAACTACCTCACCGCGCTCTCGGTCGCGCTGTTCACGACCGGCACGTTCGTCTACGTCCCCGCCGGCGTCGACGCCGAGGACGTGACGATCCGCGCGGAGATGAACTCCCGGTCGCTGTTCAGCCAGACGCTCGTCGTCACCGAGGAGTCCTCGTCGGTCACGATCCTCGAGGGGATCGAGTCCGGCACGGACGCGACGGCGGACGCGAGTCCGGCCGACGCCGACCGGTACTTCTCGAACCTGGTCGAGGTCGTCGCCGGCGAGAACGCCTACGTCCAGTACGGCTCGCTGCAGAACCTGGCGGCGGACACCTACACGTACACGCTCAAGCGCGGCGCGACGGACACCTACTCGACGATCAACTGGATCGAGGGGAACCTCGGGTCCGCGCTCACCCGGTCGGACGTCGAGACGGAACTCGACGGCGACGGGTCGGAGACGCAGATCGTCGGCGCCTTCTTCGGGCACGGCGACCAGCATCTCGACCTCAACGCGCGCGTCTGGCACAACGCCGAGAACACGACCGCCGACCTCGTCACGCGCGGCGTGCTCGACGATGAGGCCCGGTCGGTCTACGAGGGCGTCCAGGACGTCGGCCGCGACGCCTGGAACACCTCCTCCTACCAGCGGGAGAACACGCTGATGCTCTCGGACGACGCCGAGGCGGACGCGTCCCCGAAGCTCATCATCCACAACCACGACACCGAGGCCTCCCACTCGGCGACCGTGGGACAGGTCGACGCCGAGGAGCTGTTCTATATGGAGAGCCGCTCCGTCGACCCCGAGACCGCGCGGAACATGCTCGTCGAGGGCTTCTTCGTGCCGGTCCTCGAGGAGATCCGCGTCGACGAGTTCCGCGATGACCTCGAGGAGCTCGTGCAGGCGCGGCTGCGGTAGTCGCCGTTCGGCCCCGGGAGTCGCGGTGCGATCCCGGTGAGCGCCGTCCGGCCGGAACGCTTCCGGACGCCGGAACGCCCCGGTTCGAGGGGAACTTCTTAAGTCGGTCACCGCCCGAGAGACGTGTATGCGACCGGTATCGCCGATCGGGGGTGTTCGATGAGCGTCGGAAGCCGGATCACCTCCGACGACCAACTCGCACGCCTCCTCCAGATCGGGATCGTTCTCGAGGAGGTCGTCGAAGCACGCGCGTACCACCACTACTCCAGCCTGGACGCGGATCTCGACGCGGAGGTCGAGGACCTGCTGGAACACGCCGCCGAGGAGTCGGCCGACCACCGTCGCCGGCTCGAGGACCTCATCGAGGACCTCGACGTCGAGAGCGTTCCCTTCGACGAGATCGAGGGTTTGGTCGAGGCCCGCTACGGGCGGACCCAGCCCGAGGACTTCGACGGCGTGCTCTACGACGCGCTTTGTAACGAGGAGACGGCCTACAAGTTCTACGACGACCTCATCGAGGCGATCGAGTCCTCGGACGTCGAGTTCTCGGTCGACCGCGAGGAGCTGATCGCGACGCTGTCGGCGATCCGCGAGGAGGAGGCCGAGGGCGTCGAGGAGGTCACGGCGATCATGGAGAAACGATGAGGGAGACGAGAGACCACACCGACGACCGACCGAGCGCAACCACCCAGGGGAGGCAGCCGTGAACACCGCCGACCAGTATCTGAAGACGATCTACCTGATCCAGAACCAGGAGGACGGACCGGCCTCGACGGGATCGATCGCGGACGCGCTCGACGTGAGCCCCGCCAGCGCGAACGAGATGATCGGCAAGCTCGAGGAGCGCGGCCTGGCCGACCACGAGAAGTACAAGGGCGTCAAGCTCTCCGAGGAGGGGATCGTCCGCGCCAGGGACGCGCTCCAGACCTACTGTATCATCGAGCGCTTCCTCGCGAACGTGCTCGGGGTCGAGGAGTTCCGCGCCGAGGCGCGCCAGCTCGAGGCCGTGATCGACGACACCGTCGCCGACCGGCTCGACACGATCATCGACCGGGAGCCCGAGTGCCCCGACTGCTTCGACGCCGAGGCCGACGCCTGCGCCTGTCTGGAGGCGGCCTTCGAGGGCGCGGACTGAGGCGACCGGCCGCGATCCGGATCGCCGGCGGCGGATGTGTACCGTCCGCCATCGCTCGAAACGAAATACTCACAAGGGGCACGTCCCTCGATACGAACTGCAGTCCCGTGGTGTAGCTGGCCAATCATATGGGCCTTTGGACGCCTACTGTTCAACAGGGGCGGGAGACAGCCCATGACGGCGGTTCGAATCCGCCCGGGACTACTTACTCGGAGTTCATAATCTTCGGCGCTCATCGTCCGTGATCAGTGATTCGATCGTCACGGTACGACTGCCACGCTGGTGTTCTTGTTTGGTTCCGGAGCCCAGTCGTCCGCCACAGCCGATCAGAGCCGAACGGGCGAAACGCTGACCCTCGAAGCAATTTTATGAGCTGTCTGAGTTGGCTGGGGCGTGAGCATAGACATAGAACCGAGTGACTGGGCGAGCCTGGATCCGTGGTGGTCGACGCTCGAACGATCCCGGTCGGCTGCTCACACTCCCGCCTCGGTACGGCTCTTCGATCCGGAACGTCTCACACGACGCTGGGACGAGATCGATTCGTGGTGGCGAGCCCATCTGGAATCGGCAACCGTCGCGGACGGTTCCACCTCGGTGCGGGCGCTCCGGAGGCAGCAGCTCACCGACGTCTGGGATGAACTCGGTCCCTGGTGGGACGAGTACGCCGAGACCGGATACGAGACGGCCGTGCGGATCGCCGACCTGCTCGAGCAGTCAAACGACGACTGGGAGGACTCGGACGCTCCGTTCGACGCGGATCCGCTAGCTGCAGATCTGACCGGAAGGAGCGTCTCTCGGGGACCACTCCGTCCGGACGGCGAGGTTGCGTGGTCGCGGTGGCTGGCGCAGTTGCTGCGTCCGTCCGCGGCGCTCGTACCCGAGCTGTTCGACGTGACGGCTTCTCAAGCACCGAGCGAGGTCGTCCGCGAGGATCAGCTCTCGAAGGAGGAGGGGACGTTTCGTCGTCCGGATCTCCTGGTCTTCTATGCTGACCGCGGAATTTCGATCGAGGTAAAACTCGGCGACGAGAACTATCAAAAGACGTCCGAGACGGCGGCACTCGTTGAACGTCAGTACGGCGACCGCCACTGGAGACACGCACTTCTCCTTCCGAGCCGCAAAAAGGAGCGCCTGGCCTCCATCGTCGATCCGCCCCTGGACCACGGAGCCGGGGACCGGCCCACGGTAGAGTGGGACGATCCTGGCCCCATCGACGTGCTATACTGGCGCGATGTGACCGCGGCGATCAGAGCCCTTCTGCGTCGAGGTGACGTCGTCGACGAGCACTGGGCGGCCAACGCGTACCTGTTCTGCGCGGTCGCCGAGCAACGGCTTGTGGGCTTCCAGCCGCAGCCGGCGATTGAGCGCTTGGCAGCCCCTGGAAACGTCGTCGACACGATTCAGCCGATCGCGTTCGCCGACGTACTTGAGGAACAATTAACATATTTCCGCGAGGTGGTGAACCTATGACCGACGAGTTTCTGACCGGAGGCCTCCGGAATGATCGGTATCTGAAGGCCCTCCGTCTGCCTGACCAGTTCGAAGAGGACATATTCGCCAAGTTGAGGAATGTCGGTCGTCAGATCATTGATCAACACCCCGATCTGTTTGAGCCCAATCCGGATGGCGACGACAACTACCGGCGGTCATCCAGTCATACTCTGGCGTTCGCACGAACTGAATATCCGATGACCGGCGAGAAAGCCCCCAATAGCGGAGACACACGGATACTCAATGTTCACCTGTACTGGGTGTCACCTGCCGAATACGATAGGACGGACATCGACGGGGCGCTCCGCGCGTTCGGATATAAGATCAAAAACTGCCCGGAAGACGTGGACGATCGAATTGCGAGCAAGACGCGTAGTTGGCAGCCCGACTCGGAGGATGTGAGCCGCCGCATCGCGGAACAAACTCGTGACTGGCCACTGCGGGCTACGGAGAACGCGTTCGGGGGCAGCACCGACTTCTACAGGCACGTCAGCTCTGCAGAAGAGATCGACCAAACGGCGGAAGTTCTTGCTGCACATTTCGCAGAGTTCGGTGACCGGTATGTGATCAGCTGAGAGGAAGCATTTGACCAAAATAACTGGCCAGTTGCTAGCTCTATAAAACTTCTCTAGCTATTAAGATTCAAAATCCGGAATTTCACCCCCGCCCGGGACTACTGTTCACGAAACTGGGCCGGCGATCGACATACTGATTTCCGGACTCCGCGCCGATGTCACGATCGATGAAGCCGGAACGCCGAACCGAACGAACTCCCCCACCGAATTCCCGCGACCGCCTCAGTCGCCCTGGACGGTCCGCTGGATGTCCTCGACGACCTCGGGGTTGCGCAGGGTGCTGGTGTTGCCCAGTTCCTCCTCGTTCGCGATGTTCTCGAGGAGGCGGCGCATGATCTTCCCGGAGCGCGTCTTGGGGAGCTCGGGCGTGAAGATCACCTGCTCGGGCTTGGCGATCGGGCCGATCGCCTCGTTGACGCCGTCGATGATTCGCTGGCGAAGGTCGTCGGTTTCCTCGTAGCCCTCCTCGGTGATGACGTAGGCGTATACGGCCTCCCCCTTGATCTCGTGCTCGCCGCCCACGACGGCGGCCTCGGCGACGCCCTCGACGCCGACGATCGCCGACTCGATCTCCATCGTGCCGAGCCGGTGGCCGGAGACGTTGATCACGTCGTCGACGCGGCCGAGGACGGTGATGTAGCCGTCGTCGTCGATCTTCGCGCCGTCCTCGGGGAAGTACACCCAGTCGTCCGGGTCGTCGCTGTCGACGTCGGAGTACTCGGCCCAGTACTCCTCGATGTAGCGCTCGTCGTTGTTATACAGGGTGCGCAGCATCCCCGGCCAGGGTTTCTGAACGGTGAGGTAGCCGGCCTCGCCCGCCCCGATCTCCTCGCCGGCGGTGTCGACGATCCGCACGTCGAGTCCCGGCAGCGGCGGGCCGGCGGAGCCGGGCTTCATGTCGCCGATCCCGGGCAGCGTGGTGATCATCATCCCGCCCGTCTCGGTCTGCCACCAGGTGTCGACGATCGGACACTCCTCGCCGCCGATGTGCTTGTAGTACCACTTCCACGCGCGCGGGTTGATGGGCTCGCCGACGGTCCCGAGCAGCCGGAGGCTCGAGAGGTCGTGGTCGGCTGGGTACTCCTCGCCCCACTTCATGAACGCCCGGATCGCCGTGGGGGCGGTGTACAGCTGGGTCGCCTCGTACTCCTCGATGATCTCCCAGAGCCGGTCGCGGTCGGGATGGTCCGGGGTGCCCTCGTACATCATCGTCGTCGTCCCGAGCGCGAGGGGCCCGTAGACGATGTAGGAGTGCCCGGTGATCCAGCCGATGTCGGCCGAACAGAAGTAGGTGTCCTCCGGTTTGACGTCGAGGACCGCCTGCGAGGTCCAGCTCGCCCACGCCAGGTAGCCGCCGGTCGTGTGCTTGACGCCCTTCGGCTTGCCCGTCGTTCCGGAGGTGTACATCAGGAACAGCATGTCCTCCGCGTCCCGCGTGACGGGGTCGACCGTGGCGCCCTCGTGGCCGGCGAGCAGGTCGTCGTAGGTCGTCTGGTCGGCCGCCAACTCGTGGTCGAAGTCGTCGCCGTTGGGCGCGAGCCGCTCGACGACCACGGTCTCGGTGCCGTGATCGACGTCCGTGAGCCCCTCGGTGGCCTTCGAGAGGTGGTCGAGGGGGTCGCCGCGCCGGTAGTAGCCGTCGCAGGTGACGAGGTACTCCGAGTCCGCGGCGTTCATCCGGGTCGCGAGCGCGTCCGCGGAGAAGCCCGCGAAGACGACGCTGTGCGGGGCGCCGATCCGGGCGCAGGCCAACATTACGATCGGCAGCTCCGGGATCATCGGCATGTACAGCGTGACGACGTCGTCCTCGCCGACGCCGAGCTCCCGGAGCGCCGCCGCGGCCTCGTTGACCTCGCGGTGGAGCTCCTCGTAGGTGTAGGTCCGGTTCGCCTCGTCGACCGGCTCGCCGACCCACTCGATGGCCGCCTCGTCGCCGCGTTCCTCGAGATGGCGGTCGAGACAGTTGGCCGAAGCGTTCAGCTTCCCGCCGGTGAACCACTCGTAGAAGGGTGGGGAGTCGTCATCGAGGACGCGGTCGTACGGCTCCTCCCACTCCAGGAGGTCGGCCGCGGCCTCCCAGCAGTCCGGCCAGTTCTCCTCGAACTCCTCGTAGATCGCCGGGTCGGTCACGTTCGCCTGGTCGGCGAACGACGCGGGCGGTTCGAACACGTCCTGTTCGGCGAGCCGTGCTTCCAGTTCCGGTCCCTCGTCCGGGTCTGACATACGTGTCGATGATTCGCATCGTCCGCTATAAACGTGTGGTACTTCAGCTCGTGGCTCCGGTTGGCATATACGAAAATCGTTTATGCATCCGGATCGAACCGGCGTCGTTTCGGCGGCGCTTTTCAGCCGAAGTTCTCGACCTTCGCGCCGTCGATCCCCGATCCGGCCGCCTCGAGGGCGGCCTCGACGTCCTCGATGAACGAGGCGAATCCGTACACGAATACCTGTTCCTCGGGAGCGCCGGTGGCGACGTCGCTCACCGCGTCGGCGAGGTCGGCGGTTCCGTCCTCGAGGAGCCGCACCGTCGCGCCGCGGTCCTCGAGATCGGCGAGCCGCTCCCGGTGTGCGGGCGCGTCGTCCCGATAGACGATCGCCGCCTCGTTGCCGTCCGCGAGCGCGCGCTCGCCGATCCCGACGGCCGGACCGATGCCGGGACCGCCGGCGAGCACCACGACGCGACGTTCGCCCTCGTAGTGGTCGCTCCCGAAGGGGCCGCTCATCTCGAGCTCGTCGCCGGGCTCGAGCGAGGCGAGGTACGCGGAGAACGGTCCGCCCTCCTCGTGGTCGATCTCGATCGTCGTCTCGAAGGTCCCCTCGACGTCCGGCGAGGAGAGCGTGTAGAACCGCGAGTACTCCTCGCCGTCGACGGTTCCGGTGAGCTTGATGAACTGGCCGGGCTCCGCCTCGAACCCGTCGGGCGATTCGAACTCGACCGCGATCGTGTCCGTGCCGACCTCGTCGATCGACGCGATGACTACGGCTGCGTCCATACGTCCGGTTGCGCGTTGAGACACAAACCAGTTCCCGTCCCGGTCGACGCTGCGGGAACCGATGACGGTCGGAACGGAGGCGTGGCTCGACTGCGGAACCGACTTCGACCACGGGACTGGCCGCAGCCCGAGGAATCGGCGTTGACAACGGGCCCGACGTTGACAACGGGCCTGACGTCGACCACGGCCACGGAACCGTCGACGCGTCCGACGGTTCGACAGTCGTCGAACCCATCGGGTCGAAAAACTCGCCGATCCGATAGCTTCGGTTGACGTTTGGATATAAATGAGCCTAAAAATGGGTGTAAAATATTCGTTTGTATGTTTATTAGTTATTCTGTGGTCGTTCGTACACCTTCACGCCGGGTCGCCTTTCAGAAGCCTTTTGATTGGTGCAAGAGAAGGACCGAACTAGTATGGTCGCGGACTTCAACTGGGCCATCGGCGGGGAAGCCGGCGATGGCATCGACTCGACGGGCAAGATCTTCGCCCAGGCGCTGTCTCGCTCGGGTCGGCACGTCTTCACCTCCAAGGACTTCGCCTCCCGGATCCGGGGCGGATACACCGCGTACAAGGTGCGGACGTCCGTCGACAGGGTGCAAAGCGTCGTCGACCGGCTGGACGTACTGATCGCGCTCACCCCGCGAACGATCGAGGAGAACCTCCCGGAGCTCCACGAGGACTCGGTCATCATCTACGACGGCGAGCGGACCACGATGCAGAACGCCGAGATCCCCGAGGAGATGGTCGGCCTCGACGTCCCGCTGAAACGGCTCGCGGAGGAGGCCGGCGGGGCCATCATGCGCAACGTGGTCGCGCTCGGCGCCGCCTGCGAGGTCACCGACTTCCCGATCGAGAACCTCGATTCGGCGCTCGAGAAGCGGTTCAAGGACAAAGGGCAGAAGCTGGTCGAGAACAACCAGGAGGCCGCCCGCGCCGGCCAGTCGTACGTCGCCGAGGAGTTCGACCACGAGTTCGACTACGAGCTCGAGACGACCGACAACGACTACGTCCTGTTGAACGGCGACGAGGCGATCGGGATGGGCGCCATCGCGGCCGGCTGCCGGTTCTACTCCGGCTACCCGATCACGCCCGCGACGGACGTGATGGAGTACCTCACCGGCCGGATCGAACGGTACGGCGGCCACGTCGTGCAGGCCGAGGACGAGCTCTCGGCGATCAACATGGCGCTCGGCGCCGCCCGCGCCGGTGCCCGGTCGATGACCGCGACCTCCGGGCCGGGGATCGACCTGATGACGGAGACGTTCGGCCTCGTCGCGACCTCCGAGACCCCGCTGGTCATCTGTAACGTGATGCGGTCGGGCCCCTCCACCGGGATGCCGACGAAGCAGGAGCAGGGCGACCTGAACGGGATGCTTTACGGCGGCCACGGCGAAGTTCCGCGGTTCGTCCTCGCGCCGACGACGATCGACGAGTGCTTCTGGAAAACCGTCGAGGCGTTCAATCTGGCCGAGAAGTACCAGACGCCGGTCTATCTCACTGCCGACCTCTCGCTTGCGGTCACCGAACAGACCTACGAGCCCGACGCGTTCGACATGGACGCCGTCGAGATCGACCGCGGTTTCCTCGTCGACGAGGGGACGATCGGCGACCACCAGACCGACGCCGAGCAGTTCAAGCCCCACGAGATCACCGACGACGGGATCTCCCCGCGTGCGCTCCCCGGAACGAGCGGCGGCGCCCACATGTCGACGGGGCTCGAACACGACGAGCTCGGCCGGCGAACCGAGGAGCAGGATATGCGCGTCGAGCAGGTCGACAAGCGCTCCCGGAAGGTCGACACCGCGACCGAACGCGAGGACTGGAGCCCGCGCGAGTTCGGCGACCCCGAGGCCGACACGCTCGTCGTCTCGTGGGGGTCGAACGAGGGCGCGCTCATCGAGGCCCTCGAGTACCTCGAGGCGGACGGCATCGACGTCCGCGTGATCTCGGTGCCGTACATCTTCCCCCGGCCCGACCTCACCGAGGACGTGCGGGCGGCCGAGGAGACGATCGTCGTCGAGTGTAACGCGACCGGGCAGTTCGCGGACCTCGTCGAACACGACGTCCTCGAGCGCGTCGAGCGGATAAACAAGTACACGGGCGTGCGGTTCAAGGCCGACGAGCTCGCACGTGACATCAAGCAGACCCTGGAGGCGTAACCAATGAGCTCAGACGTTCGATTCACCGACTTCAAATCCGACAAGCAGCCGACCTGGTGTCCGGGATGTGGCGACTTCGGCACGATGAACGGGATGATGAAGGCCCTCGCGGAGACGGGCAACGACCCCGACAACACCTTCATCGTCGCCGGGATCGGCTGTTCGGGCAAGATCGGGACGTATATGCGAAGCTACGCGCTCCACGGCGTTCACGGCCGCGCGCTTCCGGTGGGGACGGGCGTCAAGCTGGCGCGCCCCGACGTCGAGGTGATGGTCGCCGGCGGCGACGGCGACGGCTACTCCATCGGCGCCGGCCACTTCGTCCACGCCGTCCGCCGGAACGTGGACATGACCTACGTCGTGATGGACAACCGGATCTACGGGCTGACCAAGGGGCAGGCCTCCCCGACCTCCCGGTCCGACTTCGAGACGTCGACGACCCCCGAGGGGCCGAAACAGCCGCCGGTCAACCCGCACGCGCTCGCGCTGGCCTCCGGGGCGAGCTTCATCGCCCAGTCGTTCTCCTCGGACGCGCTGCGCCACCAGGAGATCATCCAGGAGGCGATCGAACACGACGGGTTCGGCTTCGTCAACGTCTACTCGCCGTGCGTCACGTTCAACGACGTCGACACCTACGACTACTTCCGCGACTCGCTGGTCGACCTCCAGGAGACCGACCACGACCGCCACGACTACGACGACGCCAAGGAGGTCATCCTCGACGCCGACAAGGAGTACCAGGGCGTCATCTACCAGGACGAGAACTCGGTGCCGTACGCCGAACAGCACGGGGTCGACGCGGACATGTCCGACATCCCGGACGGCGCGCCCGAGGACGCGACGGACCTCGTCCGCGAGTTCTACTGAGCCGGCGGCGGTCCTCGAGCGTCCCGTCATCGCTCGTTCCGTCATCGCTCATTTCGTCATCGCTCGTCCCGCGTTGTCGGTGCCCGATCGCGCCCGGTTCGAGCGGCGCGTAACCGAACCGTTACCACCGTTTTCGACCCTTTCGAGGGGACGAAAACCCCGAGACGGCCGGGCCGTATCAACAACACTCATTAGCGACACGCGACACGTTCGGGTATGAGCGATCGCTTCGACGTGGTCATCGCCGGGGCCGGCCCAGCGGGCGCCCAGTGTGCCCGCGATCTCGCCGCGCGGGACTACGACGTCCTCGTTCTCGAGACGGAGCCGGAGGCGGAGTTCCCGCGGCAGAGCAACAAATCCACCGCGGGCACGTTCCCGTCGATGATGGCCGCCTTCGGCGTCCCCGACGACGTCGTGATGCAGTTCACCGATTCGGTCGTCCTCGAGTCCCCCAACGACTTCTACGTCCAGAACCAGCCGGGTGCGGTCCTCGAGTTCGCGGAGTTCAAACGGTGGCTGGTCGCCGACGGGCGCGATCGGGGCGCCGAGTACCGGTTCGACTCGCGGGCGACCGCGCCGATCGAATCGGACGGCTCGGTCGTCGGGCTCCGATACGACGGTTCCGAGGAGGTGTTCGCCGACGTCGTCGTCGACGCGACCGGCCCCGCCGCGCCGCTGGCGAAGGCGCTCGACGTCTGTGAGCTGCACCGCGAGAACCAGGCGATCGGCATCGAGTGGGAGCTGGAGGGGATCGACGTTGACCACCCGGGCTATGCCGACCTCCACGATTCGATGATGCTGCGGCTCGACCACGACGTCGCGCCGGGTGGCTACTCGTGGATCTTCCACACCGGCGGCGACACGGCCAAGGTCGGGCTCTGCTACATCCAGAACGACCGCCACCGCGAACACGCCGATGAGGACCTCACGATCGACGGCTATCTCGAACGCTGGCTCGAGTCGGACCCGCGGTTCGCCGATGCCGAGAAGATCGACGGCAAGGTCCATCGCGGGTCCGCACACATCCAGCTGCCGACCGGGATGAGCACGGACGGCTTCGTCGCCATCGGCGACACGGTCCCCTCGATCGACCCCCTCTGGGGGGAGGGGATCCACAAGGGGATGAAGTCCGCTCGCGCGGCGGCCGCGGCGATCGACCGCTGTCTGAGTCCGGCGGAGCCGGACACCTCCGCCGAACAGCTGTCGACCTACGACGACCTCTGGCACCGGGAGGTGGCGCCGAAGGCCCGACAGCGCCTGCTGATGACCGAGCTCCTCTATCTCGCCTCCAACGACCGGTACGACCGGCTGATGCGTGACCTTCAGTCGACCGAGGAGGACACCCTGGCGCGGATCAACGGCGGCGACCTGACCGCCTTCCCGAAGTTGCTCCACCTCGACGACCTCTCGCTGCTTGCCGCCTTCGGCAAGGAGCGGTTCCTCGAGGGATCGGTCCGCTGGACCGGCGGCGCCTGATCGGCCGGGTACTCGGCCGCGCGACGACCGCGTTCCGCCCCGCAACTGCGCTCCGCCCCGCAACCACCTTTCGCCCCGCAACCTCTTTCTCGAACGCGTCCGTCGGACCGAGTATGACGAACGTGACGCGACACGGCGACGGAGCGGACGCGGTTCCGACCCGCGACGGAATGGCGATGCTCGGCTACGGAACCTGGAAGTTGGCCGACCGGGAGACCTGCATCGACGCGATCACGACCGCGATCGAGACCGGCTACCGACATCTCGACACGGCGCGGATGTACGACAACGAGACCTACGTCGGGGAGGCGATCGCGGACGCCGACGTCGACCGCGAGGAGGTGTTCCTCGCGACCAAGATCTGGCCGGACGACCTCGGCTACGAGGACGCGATCGAGGCTGCCTACGACAGCCTCGAGAACCTGGACACCGACTACCTCGATCTCCTGTACATCCACTGGCCGGCGAAGGCGTATGACCCGGCCACGACGCTTGAGGCCTTCGACCGGCTCGTCGAGGAGGGCGTCACCGAGCGGATCGGCGTCTCCAACTTCACCCCGGAGCTGCTCGCGGACGCGTGCGACCGAACGACCGCGCCGATCTTCGCGAACCAGTTCGAGTGTCATCCCCTGCTCCCCCGGCGGCGCTGGCGTGAGGCGTGTGCCGACCACGACGTCCATCCGGTGGCGTACGCCCCGATCGCGCGCCAGGAGGTCTTCGAGGAGTCGACGATCGTCGAGATCGCGGCGGCGCACGACGCCAGCCCGGCGCAGGTCTCGCTCGCCTGGCTCCGCCAGCGCGACGTGACGGCCATCCCGAAGGCCGCGAGCGCGGACCACATCCGCGAGAACTGGGCGTCGCTGTCGCTCGACCTTACCGACGCGGAGCTGGCGGCGATCGACGGGATCGAGACGCGGTCCCGGAAGGTCGACCCGTCCTTTGCTCCCTGGAACTGACCGCGATCGGCGGTCCGCAACCGGTCGATGACGTTCGCTTGCCGGCCGGCGACCGTCCCGAGGCACAAAGTTCACGTTACCCCACGCGTGAGTTGACGCCGATGGAACGACGGTCACCGGGGTTGATCGGCGCGGTCCGCATCGACGTCACCCGGCTACACGACACGTGGATGGAGGTGGCCTTCCCG
The DNA here is from genome assembly GCF_900107205.1 of Halopenitus persicus. Classification (GTDB taxonomy): domain Archaea; phylum Halobacteriota; class Halobacteria; order Halobacteriales; family Haloferacaceae; genus Halopenitus; species Halopenitus persicus. Next base: position 170,510 of record NZ_FNPC01000004.1, read on the forward strand.
CGCCAGCTCGACGCCAGCAGCGTGCTCGGGAAGTGGCAGCCGGAGACGACGCCCCAGCGGATCGCCTACAAGCTGTGGGCGGCGATCGGGATCCCGCTGGTCCTGTTCGGCTACCCGCTGTTGCTCGTCGGCTTCGCGACCCGGTATTACGCCACCCGCCTCGACTCGGCGGTGACGCGAATCGGCGTTCTCGGCGTTCTCCTCGTCGCGACGCTCGTCTGGGGCACGCTGACGGTGATCACGCGCGTCCAACTCTCGACGGAGGCCTTCCTCGCCGTGGGCGCGGCCAGCGTGGTCGCGATCGCCTCCGCCGGGCTGGCCGCGCTCTTCTCGAAGGTCGGCGGCCGGGCCACGAGCGTCCTCCTCGCGTATCCGTTCGCGATGACGGCGCTGTTCCTCCCGCCGGTGGTGGCCGCCCTCTTCACCCCCTCGCTCGGCGAGGTGATCTTCCCGAACAGCACCGAGCTCGCCGTCTGGATCCTCGACACGCTGTTGGCCGTCGGCGGGATCAACGACTGGCTGCGCGCCAACTTCACCCTTGAGGGAACGGGCTACGTCCTGATGTGGTTCGGGCTCGCGATCCCGACCGGCTGGCTGCTCGGCCTGCTCGTCGCCCTGGCGGACGTGATCCGGCCGAAACAGGACGACTAACCTCTTCCCGAATCCTCGTCATCGTCCCCGTCCGCGTACCGGTCGCGGGCGGACGTGAACGATAGTTCCGCCTGCTCGGCGCTGCGTCGACGCTCCCGTTCGGCGATCGCGTCGGGATCGTGGCTCGCGTCGTCGTCGATCCGGGCGATCGACCGATGAACCTTGGCGTGACACCACCGGCAGAGCGCGACCGTGATCTCGTGGGGTCCCGACGCCGCGCCATCCGTATCCGGTTCGCCGGCGCTCCCCCTTTCGGTTCCGCGCGTGGCGTACTGCAGGTGGTGTTCCTCGATCAGGGGGCGAGTCGACTCGTGGGCCAGCCGGAGCGACTCGAGTCCGCATCGACGACAGGCACGGCCGTCGGTCGTCGACCGGTACCGGGGACACGCCGACCAGTTCCCCTCCGCGCCGACGTGGCAGGCGTATCCGTCGCGCCGTCGCTCCGCGGCGAACGCCGGATCCTCGCCCGCGTGCTCGAGCGCATACCGACACCGTCCGTCGTCGGTCAGGTGATCGCAGATCCCCGCGACGTCGTAGGGGTCGTCGACGCCCACGGGCGTTCCGTCCGGGGTCCGCTCCATAATCTCGCTGGAAGCTAGCGATGCAAAAACGCACCGCCGACGGCGACCGGGACGTCGACGGCCGGTTAGCGCCGCACGACCGACACCGTGACCGCGTACAGCGCGCCGCAGTCACAGCGGACCCTGACGCTCGGTTCAGCCTCGTCGCCGGCGTATTCGATGGTCGATCCACACGTCGTACACTCGAGTCCGATCTCCATTGGGACATCCCACACACGCGGTATCCATCCCACCGGGAACGTCGACGGACCGATCGAGCTGCGAGCCGAGCCGTGTCAACGCGCCACATCTTTATCGTCGCGTCGATAATCCTCGACCGCTCCCACCGTGGGGGCCGTTCGAGAGGGAGCGCTGAAGCTTGGTGGGCTCCGTTCCCTCTCGCGCACCCGTCGTGCGCACGACCGAATTCTTCGCACAGCATTAAGAAGCTACGGGCCGCAGTATCGATACGGATATTCGGCTCCCCGACGCGGGCGGGAGATCGGTCCGGCCACATCGATGATCCCCCCGACGACGTACTTCGACGTTCACGTGACGTTTCTTTTGCCCCCGATCCTCGGCTTGGGTCTGCTCGCGTGGCGCCGGAACCGGCTCGACCGACGGTTCCTCGGCGGGCTCGCGGTCCTGATCGCTCTGGCGGTCGGCTACACGACGCCCTGGGACGCACGCCTGATCGCGATCGGCGTGTGGCGGTACGGAGAGGGAGCCGTGGCTCGGCGGCTGCTCGGCGTCCCGCTCGGCGAGTACGTGTTCTTCGTGCTTCAGCCGGCGTTGACGCTGCTGTGGGTGCGGTGGATCACGCGGGACGGGGACGATTCTCCCCGTGTTGCGTCGCGACAGTCTCCGGGCAATCGTCTCGCGGGGCTCCTCGCCGGCGCGGCGATCGCGGTCGTCGGGGGCTGGCTGGTGATCGCCGGCCCCGAAACGCGACTCTACCTCGGCGCGATCCTGCTGTGGGCGGGGCCGGTACTCGCGATCCAGTGGGCGTACGACTGGCCGAGCCTCCGCCGTCGCGGTCGAACGATCGCGGTCGGCGTCCTCGTGCCGACCGGCTACCTCTGCCTGGTCGACCGGATCGCGATCGACGCCGGGATCTGGACGATCGCCCCGGCGTACACGACCGGCCTCACGATCGGCGGACTGCCGGTCGAGGAGGGGCTGTTCTTCCTCGTGACGAACTGCTTTCTCGCGCAGGGATACCTGTTGTACGACGAGCTGATCGAGCGACGAACGGCCGACGCCGCCGGTCGAACGGCGGGCGCGCCGGGAACGGAGGCGTAATCCCGTGGCCGTGGACTCGGCGTCGGTCGCCACCGACGGCGAAGCTGTACCCACGTCCCCCACGGCCCGTACCCTCGCATACCTCGCCGTGGTCCCCGGCTGGATCGCGGCGGGCGTCCTCACGATCGCGTTCTCGTTGGGGGTGACCGTTCCGCCCCGCTACCGGTGGATCCCGCTTGCGGTGAGCGTTCTCGTGATCGGGTTCCCCCACGGGGCCGTCGACCATCTGTTGGTCGCGCGGGTACGGACTGGAACGGGGCGCACTCGAGCCCTGACGCGCGTCGGCATCGGTTACGCCGTCCTCGGTGGCGGCTACGCGCTCGCGTGGTTCCTCGTTCCCCGCGTGGCGGTCGTGGCGTTCCTCCTTCTGACCGTCGTGCACTGGGGCACCGGCGATCTGTATCCCCTGATCGGGATCGTCGGCGTCGACCACCTCGGATCGTCGACCGCCCGCATCGCGACGGCAGCGGTCCGGGGAGCGGTCCCGATCCTCGTGCCGCTCGTCGCCTTTCCGGACCGGTTTCTGGCGGTCGTCTCGCTGCTTCTCGACCCGTTCCTCGAAACGTCGCCCGCGTGGCTCGACGCGCTCGTCGGGGTCCGGGCGCGTGCCGCGATCGCCGTGGCGGTGGGCGTGGTCATCCTCGTGACGCTCGCGTGCGGCGCGCGCAGCGCGGTGGCGGCCGATTCGGCATCCCGGAGTGATACTGTGACGACCGACACGACGACCGATGCGGCACCCCCTAACGGGACGACGGCGACGGGAACCGACGCCGGATCGCCGCGTCCCTCGGATGCCATCGTCCGACCCCGGACCGCGGTCGGCGGCTGGCTGCTCGACGCGAGCGAGACGCTGCTTTTATGTGCGTTCTTCCTGGCCGTCCCGCCGGTGTTGGCCGTCGGGACGTACTTCTGTCTCTGGCACTCGCTGCGTCACGTGGGGCGACTGCTCGCGCTCGACGAGCGCTCGAGCGCCGACCTCGCCGCCGGCCGGATCGGGCGGCCGCTGTGGCGGTTCGCTCGCGACGCTGCCCCGCTCACCGCCGGCGGCTTGCTCGTCGTTGTCGGACTGTTCCTCGCCGTTCCACGCCGCCCCGGAACGCCGGTCGAGTCGATCGCGGTGTATCTCGTCGCGATCGCCGTCCTGACGCTGCCCCACACGGCGATCGTGGCGTGGGCGGATCGGCAGCAGGGATTCGGTTGGTGACTGTGAGCCGGAATTCGGTTGGTGACTTGGAGCAGAGATTCGGTTGGTGATCGTGGACGGGAAATCCACGGTCGCGGACCCCGAGCCGTCGGACTCGACACGCTTTACATCCCGCGCTCACAACGACTCCGCAATGAGTACGCGGACCGCGACCGAGGAGCGAGCGGTCGTCATCGGGCTCGAGGTGCACGTGCAGCTCGAGACGGACACGAAGATCTTCTGCGGTTGCTCGACCGAGCCCGCCCCCGACGAGGAGCCGAACACCCGGACCTGCCCGGTCTGTCTGGGCCTGCCCGGCGCCCTGCCGGTGCTCAACGAGGGCGCCGTCGAGGCCGCCGTCAAGATCGGCAAGGCGCTCGAGGCCGACATCCCCGAGCGGACGACCTTCCACCGGAAGAACTACTACTACCCCGACCTCCCGAAGAACTTCCAGATCACCCAGTACGACGCCCCCATCTGTGCCGACGGCGAGCTCGAGGTCGCCGTCGAGGACTCGCGACGCACGATCGGTATCACCCGGGCACACCTCGAGGAGGACCCCGGTAGCCTCCAGCACGCCGGCGGCTCGATCGATACCGCGGACCACACGCTCGTCGACTACAACCGCGCCGGCACGCCGCTGGTGGAGATCGTCACCGAACCGGACTTCCGGTCGCCCGCCGAGACGCGCGCGTTCCTCGCGAAGCTCGAGGAGGTCCTCGAGTACCTCGGCGTCTTCGACGCGACCCGGGACGGCAGCCTTCGGGTCGACGCGAACGTCTCGCTCGTGCCGGGCGAGGCGGTCGCCGACGACGGCTCGGTTCCCGAGGACGCCCTCGCGGAGGCCAACCGCACCGAGGTGAAGAACATCTCCAGCCACAAGGGCGCCGAGAAGGCGCTCGCCTACGAGGTCACCCGCCAGCGGAACGCCCTGCGCCGCGGCCGCGCGGTCGACCAGGAGACGCGCCACTGGGACGAATCCCGCGGGATCACCGTCTCGATGCGCTCGAAGGAGGCCGAGAAGGACTACCGCTACTTCCGCGAGGCCGACCTGCCGCCCCTCGAGGTGAGCGACTGGCGGGAGTCGATCCCGATCCCCGAGCTGCCGGACGCCCGCCGCGAGCGCTTCCGGGCGGAGTACGGCCTCGACGCCGAGTCGGCCGACAAGCTCACCTCCCGGAAGGCGGTCGCCGACTTCTACGAGGACGTCGCCGACCGGTTCGACCCGGATCTGGCGGCCACCTGGGTCGCCGACAACCTCCTCGGGGAGCTCAACTATCGCGATATGGCGATCACCGACGTCGCCGACCGGCTCGAGGAGTTCGCCCGCCTGATCGAGCTGGTCGACGCCGGCGAGCTCACGACGAAGAACGCCGAGGAGGTCGTGCTCCGCGGTATGTTGGACGACGGCGACGACCCCGATACGATCGTCGAGCGCGAGGGGCTCGGCACGGCCGACACCGGCGAGGTTGAGGCCGCCGTCGCGGACGCGATCGACGACAACCCCGAGGCGGTCGCCGACTACCACGACGGCGACGAGGGCGCGATCAACTTCCTCGTCGGCCAGGTGATGCAGCGAACCGGCGGCTCAGCCGACCCCGGCGAGGTCAACGCGCTGCTCCGTGAGCGGCTCGACGAGTAGGGGACGGTGTGGTCAGTCGCTACGATCCGGCGTCTTGCCGGCGTGCCACCGATCCTGACCGGCACCTCGTTTATAAGTGATGCTCGGCTGCTGGACGGACATTTATAAGTAGATCGTGATGGTCGCCGATGGTCGACGGTGATCCCGGTTATCGACGGGCAACTCACCGTTCCTGCCTCGCTCAGTCGTCGTCGATCGGGACGACGTCGGCCTCGGCGGCGTCCGAGCCGTTTTCACCCTCGAGGACGCCCTCCCGCCAGGTCCCGCGCAGGAACCACGCGAGCCCGATCCCGAACGAGACCACGGCCGCGGCGGCGTAGCCCCACCAGAGCCCGACGACGCCCCAGTTGAGTCCGGTGTAGGTGAGGCCGATCACGGGGATCGTGACGGTTCCGAACGCGAGGACTGCGGCGAGCGGGATCCGGAATATCCATCGCGACAGCAGCGAGAGGACCATCGCGATCCGGGTGTCGCCCGCGCCGCGGAACGCGCCCTGCAGGACCATCAGGCCGCCGAAGAAGGCCCACGAGAGCGCGATGACCCGGAGGAAGACGACGCCCTCGGCGATCACGGCGGGGTCGTCGATGAACGCGCCGACCGCGGCGCCCGGGAGCAGCCACACGACGCCCCCGGCGACCGCCAGGAGGGCCATCGTCGCCGCCGTCGCGACGATCGTCACCCGGTGAGCGCGGTCCGGCGTCCCCGCGCCGAGGTTCTGGCCGACGCCGGTCGCGGTGGCCTGTCCGACGGCGCCCGAGACGGTCCAGGAGACGGACATCAGCCGGACGCCGATGCCGTAGGCCGCGGTGGCGACGGGGCCGAAGCGGGCGACGAGCGCGGCCATCGCCACCGCGGCGAACGACCGGGCCCAGCCGTCCAGCGTCGCCGGGTAGCCGACGTCGACGAGCCGCCGCAGGATCGCGGGATCCGGCCGGAGGTCGCGGGGATGCAGCTGGACGCCCCAGTCGCCACGAACGAGGACGTAGATCCCGATCGCCGCGGCGAAGAGCCGGGAGATGAACGTCGCGACCGCAGCCCCTCGGGTTCCCATCGCCGGGGCCGGGCCCCAGCCGAGGACGAGGAACGGGTCGATGACGATGTTGAGGCCGGCGGAGGCCGCGACGAGCCACATCGCCGTCTTGGTGTCGCCGGCGCCCTGCAGCGACGCGCGGAACGCGAAGAACAGGAACGTCAGCGGCAGCGCCGCGAGGATCACCTCGATGTACGCGAGCGACTCGACGAGCACCTGCCCGCGGGCCCCGATCCAGTACAGCAGCCAGTGGCGACCGAGGAACCCCGTGACCGCGAGGACGACCGAGACGACCGTCGCGAGCAGGCACGTCTGGGCGACGATCCGGTCGGCCTGCCGGTCGTTTCCGGCCCCGACGTGCTGGGAGACGAGGGCGATCGTCGCCGCGGTGACGCCCATCGCGGTCGAGACGAACATCCACGACAGCGGGAACATCAGCGAGACCGCCGCGACCGCCTCCGGGCTCACCCGCCCGACCCAGAACATGTCCGCGAGGTTGTACAGCGTCTGCAGCAGGTTCCCGAGCACGAGCGGCCAGGCCAGGGTGAACAGTCCGGGCGCGATCGGCCCCGCCGTCATATCAACGCGCGCGTCCTGGTTGGCCACGGGTCTCGCTCCGTCGATCGGATCGGCCGGCGAGCGTGTAGGTCTTGTGACTTCGTGGCGTGGGGCGATTCGGGATCGACCGCGGACAACGCGCTTTTACTCGCTCCGTTCCTTCGATCGGGTATGGACTGTCGGCGGTGTGGCACGCGGCTCGAGAAACCGGGGGACTACTGTCTCACCTGTAACACCGCCAACTGCGACGGCGTCGTCATCGAGTTCCGACCCGACCGCGCGGAGGTGACGATGCTCGAGGAGGACGCCGTCGTCGGCCGGACGACGGTCACCACGACGCCCGAGCGCGAGGACCCCGGCGAGCGCGGCGTCGTGCAGGTCCGGAACTTCGCCGGGCGCGTCGCCGACGAGGTTCGCCGGAAACGCCCCGAGACCGTCTATGCCGCCGGCGAGCGCGACCCCCTCCGGGAGGCGCGCGCGCAACTGCACTACGAGTTCTACCGCGTCCCCGAGGCGGGGCGTCGCGACGGCGCCGGGCTCGTCGAGTGGGTCCGCGAGCGGCGCGGGGAGCGCTCGCTCGCGGTCGTCGACGCCGCCCCCGCCGAGAAGATCGGCGGCACCCACTCGACGCTCATCGGCGGCCGGACCGGCCGGACGGCGATCCGGACGGTGGCCGAACACCCCCATGTCAAGAAGATCGTTCCGGGCCCGATCGACGCCGGGGGGACGGGCTCGCGAACCGGTCTCCGCGCGAAGGCGACCCGTGCGGATACGAACGGGAACGTTCGGCTCCTCCTCCGTGACGGTTCGAGCGTCCAGGAAAACCGCGTCGTGACGACCGCGATGGACCGGGAGACCGGCGAGCGCGTCCGCGAGGACCTGAACGAGGCGCTCGTCGAGGCCGAGCTTCGCGAGGCGTGAGTTCGGGTCGACCGCAACGGGCAGCCGGCCCGCCCCGGCTCACTCGAAGTACGCGGCGAGCCGCTCGGCCGCCTCGGTCGCCCGGGGGGTCACGAGCGCGAAGCGGATCCACTCCTCGCGGGCGGTTCCGAACGTCTCGCCGGGCATCCCGGCCACGCCGGCCTCGTCGATCAGCTGCTTGACGTTCGCCATCGTCCCGGGGAAGCCGTCGAACCGCGCGAGCACGTAGAAGCCGCCGTCGGGCGTCGTGTATTCCGCGCCGGCGGCCTCGAGGGCGTCGGTGAACGCGTCGATCCGGGCGGCCAGCAGCTCGCGGGAGGCCTCGAAGTACTCCGGACCGGTCGCCTGCAGCGCGTGGTGGACCGCGTACTGTGAGGGCGCGGGGCCGGTGACGTTGACGAGCATGTGGCGCGCCCGGAGGGAGTCGGCGTGTTCCGGCGGCGTGATCGCGTAGCCGACCCGGAAGCCGGTGATCGCCAGCGACTTCGAGAAGCCCCCGGTGACGATCCGGTTCGGGGAGTCGATCGCCAGGGCGCTCTCGAATCGCCCGGAATGGTCGAACCGGTCGTAGACCTCGTCGACGACGACGAGCGCGTCGTGTGCTTCCGCCAGTCGGACCACCTCGGCGACCGCGTCGGGGTCGTAGACCGCGCCGGTCGGGTTGTTCGGCGTGTTCAACACCACGAGCGCGGTCCGGTCGCTCATCGCCTCCCGGATCGCCGCGAGGTCGATGCCGCCGTCGCGGGCGGTCGGCACGAGCCGCTGGGTCCCGCCGAGCAGCTCGACCTTGCCGGGGTAGTAGGGGTAGACCGGGTCGAGCAGGATCGCCTCGTCGCCCGCGTCGCGCTCGAACGCGCGCGCCATCGCGAGGTAGTTCGCCTCGCCGGTGCCGACGGTGACGACCACCCGATCCGGGTCGACCCCTCGCCGCTCCGCGATCGCCTCGCGAAGCTCGGGGAGTCCGTCGCTGGCCGGGTACTGAAACGCCGCCGGATCGAGACCGGCGTACTTCCGGAGTGCGTCCCGAAGCGCCTGCGGGGGCTCCCAATCGGGATTGCCGCTCACCATATCGATGACGTCCCGATCCGCCGTCGCCGCGTACTGCATCACGCGAAAGAACTGCGGCTCCTCGTAGTCCATGGATGTCGATCGTCGCGGATCCCCGTGTGTGTTTCGCGATCGGTCGGCACGGATCTCCGGCTCGTGGAGCTCCGGTTCCGGCTCGTTGAGACCCGGGCCCCGGTCTGTTGGGATCCCCGTCCTATGGGAACAGCAGGTACACGAACGCCACGTAGGCGCCGAGGAGGATCGCGCCGTCGATCCGGGTGAGCCGTCGGCCGCGAAGCATCAGGGCGACGACGAGGAGGGTGAACGCGACGAGCGCGGGGAACTCGAAGGCCCGCACGCCGGCGGCGATCTCGACGGGCGTGATCACGGCGAGGACGCCGATCACGGCGAGGACGTTGTAGATGTTCGATCCGACGACGTTGCCCACGCTGAACTCGGCCTCCCCGCGGACCGCGGAGACGGCCGAGGCGGCGAGTTCGGGCAGCGAGGTCCCCAGCGCCAGCACGGTGAGGCCGATGAACAGCTCCGAGAACCCGGCGGCGGCGAGCAGCCCCTGCCCGCCGTCGATGAGCCAGCTGGAGCCGGCAAGCAGCGCGATCAGCCCGCCGACGATGTAGCCGACGTCGAGGAGAGCCGGATCCGGCATCCGGTCGCGCTCGGCCGCGGAGATGGACGCCTGGGTCCGTTGAATGCGCCGCAGAACGACCCAGGTGAACGCGACCAGTGCCGCGAGCAGCACGACGCCGTCGACCGCGTCCAGCCGTCCGTCGAACCCGAGCCCGACGAGCAGGAGCGCGGCGAGGATCATAAACGGGACGTGGCTCTTCAGCACGGTCTCGGTCACGTCCAGCGGCCGGATGAGCGCCGAGACGCCGAGCACGAGCCCGATGTTGGCCACGTTCGATCCGAGGATCGCCCCGAGGCCGATGTCGGTCGAGACGGTGAACGCCCCCACGAGCGTGACGAACAGCTCCGGAGTGGTCGTCGCGAACGCGACCACCGTGACGCCGACCGTCGAGGCGCGCAGGCCGAAGCCCAACGCGAGCTCGGCGGCGCCCTTCACCAGCAGCTCCGCGCCGGCGTACAGCAGGGCGATCCCGGCCGCCAACAGCAACACGTCGACGATCGGCGCGGCGAGTGGCACGCGTCCCCCTTCCGGCAGGGACGGCAAAACCGCGTCGGTCCGGACCGCGTGATCGACTGCCGTCGACCCGCGGCTTTTTGCTCCCTGCGACGTCCCTGTCGGTATGGACGTCTACGGCCTGATCGGCAACCCGGTCGAGCACTCGCTGTCGCCGCCGCTGCACGAGGCGGCCTACCAGGAGCTGGGGATCGACGCACGATACGTCACCTTCGAACCCGCTCCCGACGCGGTCGGGCAGGCGATCGACGGCGCGGCCGCGCTCGGCGTCAGCGGGCTCAACGTGACGATCCCGTTCAAACGGGACGTCCTCGAGCACGTGCGGACCGACGACCTCGCCGAGCGCATCGGCGCGGTGAACACCATCGACTTCGGTCCGGCTGGCGGCGATGGGAACGAAACGGCCGACGACGCCCGGTCCCGACACCGATCCGACGACACACGGCCCCGACCGCGGGGCTACAACACCGACGCGGCCGGCGTCCAGCGCGCCTTCGCCCACCACGACGTGCCGCTTTCGGGCACGGACGCCGTCGTCGTCGGTGCCGGCGGGGCGGGGCGCGCCGCCGCGTTCGCGCTCGCCGACGCCGGCGCGCGCGTCCATATCGCCAACCGGACTGCCGAGCGCGCTCGCTCGCTCGCCGAGGCGGTTCCGGACGCCGCCGGAGGCGGGCTCGACACCCTCCCCGACCGCGTCCCGACCGCCGACGTGCTCGTCAACGCGACGAGCGTCGGGATGGAGTCGGACGAGACGCCGGTCGACGCTGACCTGCTGCACGCCGACCTCGCCGTCCTCGACGCCGTCTACTCGCCGATCGAGACGCGGCTCCTCCGGGAGGCGGCCGCCGCCGGCGCGACGACGATCGACGGCGCGTGGATGCTGCTGTTCCAGGGCGTCGAAGCGTTCGAGATCTGGACCGGCCGGGACGCGCCGGTCGACGCGATGAACGAGGCGCTCCGGGACGAACTGGAGTGAGGACGACGACGTATCAAAACCGGAACCGAATGCGTTGCGTTCCACGTTGCCGTTCGTCACGGTTTCCGTCGGCTCACTCAACGGGCCGCCGGGTCCGGTGGATCCACAGCGCACACGCGAGGGCCGCGAGGCCGGCAACCGTGGCGATCCCGAACGCGACGCGATAGCCCACGAAGGAGTAGACGGGCGTGCCGCCGACCGTCTTGCCGGTCCAGAACACGTCGAGCGCCGCGCCCATCACGGCAGGCACGACGGCGGCTCCGAAGTAGCCGACGCTGTTTATCGCCCCGCTCACCGTTCCGCTCACCTCGTCGAGGTGCCGTCGACGCCCGACGGGGAACACGAGCGAGCTCCCGCCGTTGACGAACATGGCCGCGAAGAAGAGGACGCCGACGAGAACGAGCGGCGGCGTCCCGAGGGCCGTGATGGTGCCGTAGACGAGACAGAACACGAGCGTCGAGACCAACACCAGCACGGTGTCAGCGTCGGCCTGGTCCGCGACCCAGCCGAACAGCGGTGACCCGACGAGGAGACCGACGTTCCCTGCAAGGACGTACAGCGAGGCGCGTGCGACGGAGAGGTCGTAGAGATGAACGAGGTACGGGACGCCCCACAGGCCGATGACGGTGAAGTTGACGCCGAGGATCAGAAAGTGGAGCACGCCGAGAACCCACACGTTCGGGCCACCGAGGACGGACCGCAAGTCGGCACGGAGTGACGTGGCTGCGTCGTGGTCGTCCGGTTCCGCTGACCCATCGTCCGGTTCCGCTGACCCATCGTCCGGTTCCGCCGACCCATCGGTCGACGCCACCGACTCATCGGCCGACGCTGCCGATTCGCCGACGGGGTTGGCCGGTCGGTCGCGGACCACCAGGAAGATGCCGAGGGCGCTGACGACGCAGCACGCCCCGACGGCGATCATCGATGCTCGCCATCCGGCGACGGACGCCGCGAGGGCGAGCGGCGTCGTCGCGACGATGCCGCCGAGCGCCGAGACGCCGATGGTCATCCCGGTCACGGTGGCGTACTCGTCCGCCCGGAACCACGTCACGGCGAACCGAAGAATGGCGAGGAAGATGACGCTCCCGCCGAGGCCGACGAGTGCGCGGGCGAGAAAGCCGACGAGGAACGAGTCACTCGTCGCGAACGCGACGGCACCGAGGCCCATCACGAACGTGCCTGCCCCCGCCACGCGGCGCGGGCCGTATCGGTCCGCGAGCAGCCCGGCGGGCAACTGCATCGCGGCGTAGAGGTAGAAGAACGACGAGTGGAGCAGCCCGAGTTCCGTCGCCGTGACGTCGAACGCGAGCGTCAGCGACTCCGCCAACACCGCCGTCGAGACGCGGGTGAAACTCATCAGCACGTAGCCGAACGCGAGAACGCCCCACATCAGCCACCGGACGCGTCGCGCGTCGAGCCGCGTCAGCACCTTCGCAGTCCCGTCGCCGTTCATATATACTGGATATCGCCCTATTATAAATAACCATCTCGAACTGTATACGTTTTAGAGACGTATTACTGGCTATTGTCCTATTTTTATAGGGAATATTGGTTTAAATACAAATTCATCGGCGGTCACGACGAATACCCCGGGGCGTGACCCCGAGGCGATTCACGTACTTAGTACGTTTCGACATCGACGCCGAGGCGTTCGAAGTCCTCCACGTTTCGAGTGAGAACGGGCTCCTCTACGACGTCGGCGGTCGAACCAATGATCACGTCACCGTCACCGACGGGCGATCCGTTGTTCTGCAACTCTCCTGAGAGCCGTCCTGCTTTCCGCATAACGGCGGTATCTGCGGGATGAATCGGTTTCGATGCAAGGACCTGCTCCACCTTCTCCCGTTCAGTTTCGGTAGTGGATGCGCGGGCAATGCCATAATACAACTCAAAAAGCGTCATCGAAGAGAGGCGTTGCTGAACGAGGTCATTCTCCAATTTCTCCGCCTTCTTGATGGCGTCCTCGTCGCCATTCATCAGATCGATGAGAAAGGATGTATCAAGCAGCACGTCACGCTCCCCGCATCCGGTCCGCGACCTCCTCGAGTTCGTTCGCGCGGCGTTCACGACGGTCATCGATGGCATCACGGAGTGCGTCGGCTTCCTCGTCGCTTAGAATCCCTGCGATTTCCAGAAGCGATCGCTCACCGGCCAGCCGAAGCACGACTTCGGAGAACGTCTCGTCCTCTGCTTTATGAGCCGCAAGGCGATCGTAGGCCTCCTCCGAGAGGCGAATGCTTTTCGACATATGCATACAGTTGTATGCACTCTCCCAAATGCTTTTCTTTGGACGTTCTTTTTAAGTGACTCTCGCCAGTAGTTCAGGTCTTTATAAATACTCCCGGACGATCCGGGCGGCCTCGACGGCGTCGCCGGCGAGAACGTAGACGATCGGCTCGACGCCGACGGCGCCGGTCTGGTAGATCACGACCGGCGACTCGCCCGTCCAGCCGTCGAGGGCGTTCCGGACGGCCTCGGCGGAGGGGGCCTCGGCGTCGAACTCCACGGTCGGATGGTCCTCGCCGAGCGCCGCGAGGAGATCCGGGTCGTACCGGAGGTTGACCGCCCCGCGGACGGGAGCGCCGGCCGCCCGCGCCGCGAGCAGCACGGTGGCGACGTGTTCGCTCACGCCGAACTCGGGATCGCCGGGGACCATCGTGGATCCCTTGACGTCGACGAGCCGGCCCGGGATCGCGGCGACGTCGTCGATCGTCTCCGCGTCGGGAAGGGCCTCGGCGACGTTCGCGCCGACGTTCGGGATGAGCGCCGCGAAGCCGGAGGCGTTCCGCAGCGTGCGGAGCCCGCGCCGGACCGACGCGAGCACGCGCTCGCGCTCCCGAAGCGCGTTGTCGGGGTCGTGGACCGCGAACTCGACGTCTGCGTCCGCCAGTGCCGGCATCGCCTCCTCGTGGAGCTCCGCGAGCAGGTCGCCCGCCTCCAGCCGACGGATCAGGATCTCGATCTCCACGAGCGCCGCGACGCGGCTCATGTCGCCGGTCGCGAGCCCCTCCCCCACCCTATCCACGAGATCCCGAACGCGCTCGTCGGCGACGATCCGGTCGTGGCGAGCGACCTCGCCGTGGGCGTACTTCGAGACCGCCGACTGGGAGATGCCAAGCGCCTCGGCGACCTCGTGTTGGGTCAGGCCGCGGTCGCGGAGGTCCGCTGCGAGCATCGACCGGACGGTCGGGAGGAACTCCTCGACCACTACCTCCTCGATGAATCGCATGGCGTTACGCCTCCCCGGCACCGCCGCTCTCGCCGGCGTCCGCATCATCGTCGTCGTCGAACTCCGGATCGCTGCCGATCCGGGAGGCCTGCGGCCCGTCCTGGTTCTGGTACTTCGAGCCGCGCTCCTCGCCGTAGGGGCGGTCGGCGGGCGTGGTCAGCTCGGTGAAGGTGAGCTGTGAGACGCGCATCCCGGGCGAGAGCGCGACCGGCGCGGTCCCGAGGTTCGACAGCTCGAGGGTGATCTGGCCCTCGTATCCGGGGTCCGCCAACCCGGCGGTCGCGTGGACGACGATCGCCAGCCGCCCGAGCGAGGACCGCCCCTCGACGTGCGCGACGAGGTCGTCGGGGATCGCCACGCGCTCCTTGGTCGTTCCGAGGACGAAGTCGCCGGGATGGAGGACGAACTCCTCGCCCTCCTCGACGAAGGTCTCGGTGACGTATTCGCCCACCTCGTCGGCGCTGGCCGGGTGGATGCAGGGGATGTTCGCGCGCTGGAACTCGAGGAACCGCTCGCCGAGCCGGAGGTCGACGCTTGCGGGCTGGACCTGCTGGTCGAGGTCGTCGATCGGCTCGATGGCGAGGTCGCCGTCCTCGAGGCGGCGGAGGATGTCGACGTCCGAGAGTATCATACCGGTACCACGGATCGCCGTAACCTTAATGCTCGGAAATCGCGCGAGCGTTCAGGCCGCGACCAGCAACGCGACGACGGCGACGACGCCCGCCACGGTCCCGGCCGCGAGCGTGGAGACGTCGTGTCGCTCCGCGATCCCGCCCCGAAGGATCCACCACTGCCAGGCGATCGTGACGGCGGAGACCGCGAGCAGCGGCGTCTCGATCCCGGCGAAGGCGGCGAGCAGCTCGTCCCGAAAGGCCTCGGGGGAGGCGGCGTCGATCGTCGCGGTCTCGATCGCGTGGTAGATCGCCGCGATCCCCACGACCAGCCGGAGCAGCTCGGGGACGAGCGCCCACGCCGCCACCGTCAGCGAGTCGCCGATCGTTCCCTCGCCGCCGGCGACGCGGGCGCCGACGTGAACGGCGCCGGCGGCCAGCAGCCACCAGATCCCGACGCCGAGGAAGCCGTAGTGGAGGAATCCGGCTGTCGCCTCCCGAAGCATCGACCCGAGGTCGCGTTCGATCTGTGCCGGCTCCTGGCACGCGTCGTACATCGGCGAGTCGGCGTCCGCGCCCAGCTGCTCGCAGACCCAGTCGTCGGGGCGGTCGGGGTTGTCCATCGTGACCGTCGCGTCGATGGTCGCGTCGAAGACGGCGCCGAGCGCGAGGATGCCGGCGGTGAGCGCGAGCGCGACCAGGAGGACGACGACGAGCCCGACCGCGAGGGAGTCGCCGTACGGGGACGAACTGAAAAACCGGCGCGGCCTGAGAAGGGCAGTGCGAACCGTGTCGAGGCCGGATCGAACCGCTGTGAGGGCGGAGCGGGCGCTGGCGAGCAGCGCACGCACGTCGCGCTGGAGGGACACGGATCGCGTTTCTCGAAACGCGCTTATAAATCCGTGGCCGCGAAGGAAGGAGTATGAAACAGGCGATCGTCGCGCGGGCGGATCTCAACATGGGCGAGGGGAAACTGGCCGCACAGGTCGCACACGCCTCGCTGTCGGCCTACGAGGACGCGGGCCGCAAGGCGCGCAAGCGGTGGAAGGGCAGCGGACAGAAGAAGGTCGTCCTCCGGGGCGACTCCGAGAGCCAGCTCTTCGAGCTCGCCGATAAGGCCGAGCGGAAGGGGCTCCCGTACGCCATCGTCCGCGACGCCGGTCACACCGAGCTCGAGCCCGGAACCGTCAGCGCGCTCGCGGTCGGCCCGGGCTCGGAGGAGCTGGTCGACCGGGTCACCGGCGACCTCCCCTTGTACTGACCGATGCGCGAGGCACATCCCCTCGAGCGGGCGGTCGGGATCGACCGCTACGTCTCGGAGACGGACGGGATCGGCGGCCGGCTCCGCGTCTCGCCCGAGGACTTCCGCGTTCGCGAGCTGGAGGCCTTCGACGCCGAACCGATCGGCGACGGGAGCGACGCCGGATCGAACGACGATTGCACGGCTCCCGATCGGGGCGCGTACCCCGAGCTCGTGATCCGCGTCCGGCTGTTCGACTGGGACACGAACGACTTCGCCCGCCGGCTCTCGGACGCGCTCGGGATCAGCCGCGAGCGCGTCTCCTGGGCCGGCACGAAGGACAAACGCGCCGTGACGACCCAGCTGATGACCGTCCGCGACGCGGACCCCGAGGCGGTCCGCGAGGTCGCAAGCGGGATCGACGGCGCGTCGATCGAGGTCGTCGGCGTCGCCGGCCGGCCGATCTCCTTCGGCGATCTGGCCGGCAACGCCTTCGAGATCCGGGTTCGGGAGCCGGACGCCGGCGGTGCCGAGCAAGCCGGTGCGGCTCCACCGGAGGAGCGGGCCGCGGCGATCGCCGACGAGCTGCGCGCGTTTGCGACCGGCGCGTCGGACCCGACGGCGGTCGATCCGGACGACCCCGCCGCGGTTCCGAACTACTTCGGCCAGCAGCGCTTCGGAAGCGTCCGACCGGTCACCCACCGGGTCGGCCTGGCGATCGTCCGCGGCGAGTGGCGCGAGGCCGTTCGGGTCTACGTCGGGAACCCCTCCGACGCCGAACCGGCGGACACCCGCGAGGCGCGGGCGGTCGTCGACGAGCAGTTCGCGAGCGACTCGCCCGACTGGGAGGCCTGTCTCGACCGAATGCCCGGTCGGCTTCGGTTCGAGCGCGCGATGTTACACCGGCTGACGGAGCCGACGCCCGAGGAATACGAGACCCCCGCCGAAACCGACGGCGCGGCTGCTTCCGGCGGCCGCTGGCGACACGCGCTCGAGGCGGTTCCCTCGAACCTCCAGCGGCTGTTCGTGAACGCCGCCCAGTCGGCGCTGTTCAACCGGATCCTGAGCGAGCGGCTCGAGCGCGGACTCCCGTTCCACGAGCCGGTCGCCGGCGACGTCGTCTGTTTCGCGGACGACGAGGCGCCGGAGGAGCTGTACGCCCCCGACGTCGACCGGCTCCAGCGCGTCACCGAGGACCGCGTGCCGGTGTTGCGGCGCCACTGTGCCAGACGCCGGGCGTTCGTCACCGCGCCCCTGATCGGGACCGGGACCGAACTCGCCGACGGCGAGCCCGGAGAGATCGAGCGTGAGGTCCTCGCGGACGCCGGAATCGAGCCGGCGGACTTCTCGCTGCCCGGAGAGTTCGACTCGACCGGGACCCGCCGGGCGATCCTCGTGACGACGGACCTCTCGGTCTCCGAGGACCTCGAGTTCGCGTTCGCGCTGCCCAGCGGGAGCTACGCGACCGTCCTGTTGCGGGAGTTCCTGAAGACGGGGCCGCTCGATCTCTGAGACGGGTCCGGGCGCTTCGACGGCCACGCGGCCACGCGGCCGCGGCGGAATCGATCGTCGAGATGGGTGAACGGTATTTAAGGATCCGGCGATCGTACCGTGGTTATGGAGATCATTCCTGCGGCGGTGTGGACGCTCCACGTCGCCTTCGCGGCCCTGTGGACCGGCAGCGTGCTGTTCGTGTCGGCGACGGTGGTGCCCGCGGCCTCGACCGCGACGATCGGGACCGACGCGATCGCGTCGATCGTCGGTCGGCTGCAGCTGGTGACGCGGCTGTCGGCGGTCGTGCTGTTCGTGACCGGCGGCCATATGGCCGGGACGACCTACACGATCGAGCGGCTGACCGGCACCGGGAGCGGCCACCTCGTGTTGACGATGCTCGGCCTCTGGTTCGTGCTCGCGGCGCTCGTCGAGATCGGCTCGAAAAAACTGTTGTCGGGCGTGTCGACCGACAAGCTGCGCGAACCGGCCCGCGACGCCCGCCCGTTCTTCCTGGCTGCGGCGGCCGTCTCCGTCCTCCTGCTCGTCACGGCCGGACTGCTCGCGAGCAACGTCGTCGCGTGACCGACTGACCTAGTCGTCGGCCGGCGCAGGCGAGGAGAACCCGACGTCCGCGGCGTCGACGCCGAGCTCGTCGATGGCGGACTGGGCGGCGCGCTTGCCGGAGACCAGCATCGCGCCGAAGGTCGGTCCCATTCGCGGGAGACCGTAGGCCGTCGCGACCGACATCCCGGTGGCGATCAGGCCGTCGTGGACGACGCCGGTGTGGTCGACGACGGCGTCCTCGCTCTCGGAGACCCACATCGAGTCGTGGCCGGGCGAGTCGTGGCCGGGCGCGCCGTACTGGTCGTCGCCGGTCGCGTCCATCCCGGTGTTGTGCTCCTTGGCGTGTTCGATGCCGGGCGCCTCGAAGACGCCGCGCTCGTCGAGCTTGCTGATCGCGACCGCCTCGTGGCCCGTCGCGTCGATGACGAGGTCGGACTCGACCGCGATCGGGTCGACGCAGGTGATCTCGCGGGGCAGCGCGTGGACCGGCGTCCAGTTCATCACGATGCCGCCGACGCGGTGGTCGTCGCGGACCACGATGTCGGTGAACTCCGTCATGTTCTGGATCTTCGCGCCGGCGTCGCAGGCCGCCTTGATCAGCCCGGAACAGGCCTCGGGGCCGTTCGAGACGTAGAGGCCCTCGGCCTCCTCGGTGGGCTCGTAGTCGACGTCGAGCTCCTCGAGGATCTCCTGGGCCGGGTCCCGGACGGTCACCTTGTTCATCAGGAAGCCGCCGAGCCAGAAGCCGCCGCCGAGGTAGTTGTTCTTCTCGACGACCATCACCTTCACGCCGCGCTCGGCCAGCTCCTTGGCGGCCATCAGCCCGGAGGGACCGCCGCCGACGATGATCACCTCGGACTCGGTGAACTCCTGGAACTCCTCGCTCCAGGCGTTGCCGATCGCCTTGGTCACGTTCGCCTCGCTCACGTCGCTGAACGAATCGAAGTCGTTCATACAACTAATGAATATTCTCGAGTTGTATTAGGGGTTGTGGTCGGAGACGCGCCGGTCGTCGGTCGGACCGTCCGATCGGGTCGAGGTCCCGACCGCGGGGGAAACGCTTGAGTCGGTCCCACTCCGAGCATCGGGCGATGAACAAACGCGGTCACGTGCTCAACGCGCTGTTGCTCGCGGTCGGCGTCGGATTCGTGCTGGAGCCGGCCGTCGACCGGAACACGGCGATCAAGATCGCGCAGGTCACCGTGCCGATCGTCCTGGGGGCGCTGTTTCCGGACGTCGACACCGCCTTCGGGAAACACCGGAAGACGCTGCACAGCCTCACCGTGCTCGGGATCGTGGCCGCGTACCCGATCGTCTTCGACAATCTCCAGTACGTCTGGGTCGGCGTTCTCACCCACTACGTCCTCGATCTCGTCGGGAGCCGGCGCGGGATCGCGCTGTTCCACCCGCTGTCGAGCTCGGAGTTCTCCCTGCCGTTCGGCGTCACGACCTCAAGCGACTACGCCGACCTCGTCACGGTGATCATCACCGCCCTCGAGATCGCCGCCTTCTGGGCGGTCCACACCTACGTCGTCGACCTGAACGTCGACGTCGCGACCGTCTCGCAGGCCATCGGGGTCTAGCGGTCGGCACGTCTCGCGGCCGCCCGGCACACGCCGCCCTCGCCGGCGTTCCCGGTCGGGGATCAGTACACCGCGACGTCGTCGAACCGGCCCTCGTAGAAGACGCTGCGCGGGTTCGTCGGGTCGTCGCCCGAGAGGAACAGCCGGTCGAGCCGCTTCCAGGTGTTCTCGTAGGCGAGGTGGCCGTACTCGATCGCGCCCCGAATCCGGTGCTCGAGCCCGGAGCGGTGAACGACTCGACGGGGCGCGTCCGATTTAAACGCCTCGACGAGGGCCGCTGCCGTCTCCAGCTCGTCCGCGAAGGCGGTCCAGGCCTCGCCGACGGTTGCCCGGAGATGGGCGTAGGAGCTGCCGAGCCCCGGCAGCTCGAGCTTGCGGGCGACGCGGCGCGCCCGCCGGTTCTGGTGGGGCAACAGCTTCGCGTTGTACGTCTCGACCGCGTCGATCCGGTCGCGGTGTGCGTCGAGCTCCGGGCGGGTGAGCGAGACGGTCGCGAACGTCGGGTGGGGAACGAGGATCGCCGCGTCCTGGCGCTCGAGCTCCGCCATCGCCCCCTCGAAGGTGATGAAGTCCGGGATCGGATCGGAGAGTCCGAGCGCGAGGAGGTGGCGGCGGTTCCGCCAGTCGCCAGTGAAGACCTCGCGGGCGGGGACGACGAGCAGCTCGTCGTCGGAGAACCGCTCGGCCCGCTCGCGAACCGTCGGCAGCCGCTCGAAGTGCGGCGCGTAGACGATCGCGTCGAGCCCGCGCGCCTTCGCGCGCTCGACGACGGTCTCGTCGAGTACCTTCACGTGGGCGTCGACCCGGGTCCCGGTGTGTGGCACGTTCGGCACGTCGGGCGTCCCCCAGCAAATGCGTGTCGTTCCCCGCCGGCCTCGACCGCGGGGATGCGGTTCGCTGTGGCCGGTGGGGCCGGAACGGCTGCAGGGGAAAACGGTTAATGCGGCCCGGGCCGTCCGTCCACGTATGCCCGGCTGGACGTGCGGAATCAGCGGATGTCGCGCCGCCTTCGACGACGTCGAGTCGGCGATCGTTCACCAGACGACCGAGCACCAGCGACACGAGTGTAAGGTCTGCGGGACCGTCATCCCGGACGGCTACTTCGCGATCCGGCACGCGTTCGACGAGCACACCCGCGCCGAGTACGTCCGCGCGTACGACGCCGACTCGGAGGACGTCCGCGAGCGCGAGCGGATCAAGGAGACGGTCGAGTCGACCGCCGACCTCCAGTCGGTCGTCGACCGGATCAACGGCTGATTCGGAGCCGGTTTCCCGGCTCGGGGTTCCGGCTGGTTTCGACGCGCCCGCGGTTCGGGATCGACGCCTATTCAATCGCGACCCGCCGATGGTCACCCAGTGATCGCGATCGTCGTCAGCCGCGCGGACCGCGCGTCGGAACACATCGGCGACCGGCTCCTGGAGATCGGCGAGTGGGGCGCGTTCGTGGATGACTCGCGCCCCGACGCCGACGGCGGCGGGACGGTTCACCGCCGCCCGGGCGCGGAGCTGCGAACGTTCGAGGACCTCCACATTTATCTCGACGACCCGTCACCCGCGTTCGGGACCGTCACATCGGTGGCCGACGGAACGGACGGATCGGCAACCAGCCACGCCGGGGACCGCGATCCTGACCTCCTCGCGGACCGCGAGCCCGACCTCCTCGTCTTCGTCTCCCGCCACGCCGGCGACACCGGACCGCTGTTGACCGCTCACTTCACCGGAAACTTCGGACCCGCCGAGTACGGCGGGGACGACGGCGCGTTCGCGCGCGCCGCGCCGGCCGCCCAGAAGCGGCTGGTCGCCGGGTTCGCCGAGCACGCTCCGGCCGAGTACGACGTCGGGATCGAGTGCACCCACCACGGCCCCAGCGGGACCGCGGTCCCCTCGCTGTTCGCCGAACTGGGGTCGGGCGACGAGCAGTGGGATGACCCGGCGGGCGCTCGCGCCGTCGCACGCGCCGTCTCGGACCTGATCGACGACCACGTCGCTGCCCAGTCGGTTGATACGAACGACCCTGTCGACCCGGCCAATCTCGTCGGAACCGACGGGAAGACCCGTCACGTTGTCGGGTTCGGCGGCGGACACTATGCGCCGCGGTTCACCCGCATCGTCGAGGAGACGGCGTGGGGCGTCGGCCACATCGGCTCCGACTGGCAGCTCGCGGAGCTGGGATCCCCGGCCGAGAACGCCGCCGTCGTCGACCGCGCCTTCGCGGCCAGCGCCGCCGAGTACGCCGTCATCGAGGGCGATCGACCGACCCTCCGGGAGACGATCGACGACCTCGGCTACCGCGTGGTCGGCGAGACGTGGGTTCGGGAGGTCGGCGACCGCCCGCTGGCGCTCGTCGAACGCCTCGAGGCGGATGTCGCGCCCGTCGCGGACGGGCTGCGATTCGGCGACGTCGTCCCGACGGCTTCCGACGCGTTCGCCGTCAGGGAGCTTCCCGCGGACCTGCTCTCGCGGGCACAGGGGATCGACCACGACGCGACGAGGACGGCCGTCGAGCGACACACGGTCGCCTTCGAGACGGAGGAATCGGGAACGCGGGCGGCCGGGTCGGCCGCCTTCGCGACCGACGGCTCCGGATCGACGGAGAGCGATTCCGATTCCGGCGCCGGCGAGTACGACGCCCTGGTCCGGGCGCTCGCCGACGTGCTCCGGGAGGGCTTCCGCGACGTGACGGTCGCCGCGGACGCGGTCGTCGCGAGCGAGCGGGCCTTCGATCCCGGACTCGCGGCCGACCACGGCGTTCCCGAGGGACCGAAGTTCGGCCGGCTCGCGGCCGGGGAGCCCGTCGACGTCGACGGTCGGACCGTGACCCCAGAGGACGTCACCCGGGAGCGGGACGTTCGGTTCCCGCGGTGACGGCCGGATCGTCGCCGCATACGATGGTCGTCGCCGCATACGATGGTCGTCGCCGCACGTGATCATCGGCTCGAACGCGGTCGATCCGCCGAGAACACCCGTTTCGGCGTCTGACGGGAGTCTGACGAATGGGGAAAGGTAATTAACCTCGCTGTATAACCCTTCGCCAAGATGGACTCTATCGTTGAGGACGCGATCGACGAGGCCGAGGAGTCCGGATCCGCGGGATCCGGCGAGATCGGCGAGGCGGACGCGAACGGGGGATCGAGCGCCGGCGGGGGATCGAGCGCCGGCGGAGCGCCACAGACCGGAATGATGACCGACGACGAGCTGCAGGACGTCCTCCAGGACCTGCAGACGAACATCACCGTGGTCGGCTGCGGCGGCGCGGGCGGCAACACCGTCAACCGGATGACCGAGGAGGGGATCCACGGCGCGAAGCTCGTCGCGGCCAACACGGACGTCCAGCACCTCGTGAACATCGAGGCGGACACGAAGATCCTGATGGGCCAGCAGAAGACCCAGGGTCGCGGCGCCGGGTCGCTCCCGCAGGTCGGCGAGGAGGCCGCCATCGAGTCCCAGGAGGAGATCTACGACGCGATCGAGGGCTCGGACATGGTCTTCGTCACGGCCGGCCTCGGCGGCGGGACCGGAACCGGCTCCGCGCCGGTGGTCGCGAAGGCCGCCCGCGAGTCCGGCGCGCTCACGATCGCGATCGTCACGACGCCCTTTACCGCCGAGGGCGAGGTCCGCCGGACCAACGCCGAGGCGGGCCTCGAGCGCCTCCGCGACGTCGCCGACACCGTCATCGTCGTCCCCAACGACCGGCTCCTCGACGCCGTCGGCAAGCTCCCCGTCCGGCAGGCGTTCAAGGTCTCCGACGAGGTCCTGATGCGCTCGGTGAAGGGGATCACGGAGCTCATCACCAAGCCCGGGCTCGTCAACCTCGACTTCGCCGACGTTCGCACCGTGATGGAGAAGGGCGGGGTCGCGATGATCGGCCTCGGCGAGTCCGATTCCGACTCGAAGGCGCAGGACTCAGTGAAGTCGGCCCTGCGGTCGCCGCTGCTCGACGTCGACATCTCCGGGGCCAACTCCGCGCTCGTGAACGTCACCGGCGGCTCGGACATGAGCATCGAGGAGGCCGAGGGCGTCGTCGAGGAGATCTACGACCGGATCGACCCCGACGCGCGGATCATCTGGGGCACCTCCGTCGACGAGGAGATCGACGGTCAGATGCGGACGATGATCGTCGTCACCGGCGTCGAGTCGCCCCAGATATACGGCCGGAACGGCGAGGAGGCGCCCCAGCCGCAGGGCGTCGACCAGCCGGCCGAGGGGGGCGCCGTCGAGGACCCGACCGACGACATCGACTACGTCGAGTAGGGCGATCGAGATCGCCGACGTCGAGTAGCAACCATCCCGAACGTTCCCATCCGGGACCGTCTTCCGTCACTTTGACCGTCCGACAGTCCGATTGACCGTCCGACAGTCCGATTGACCGTCCGACAGTCCGATTGACCGTCCGGCAGTCCGATTCGGACTCGTTCGAGTTCTCCCGGTATCACCTGACGTGACGGGGCTGCTCCGCGCCTTCCGTCGGGGCACACATCACAAGGTAAAAAACGCCCCGTCGTGTACGCTCTTCCAATATGGACGTTCCCTACGACCTCAACAGCTACATTCGGGTGCTGAAGCTGGCGAGTACCCCCTCCACGGAGGAGTTCCTGCAGGTGTCGAAGATCGCCGGCGCCGGCATCCTCCTCATCGGGTTCCTCGGCTTCCTGATCTACATGATCATGAGCCTGCTGCCGGGGGTCGGCGTCTGATGTCGTCGATCTTCGCGGTCAAGACGACCGCGAGCCAGGAGCGGACGGTCGCGGACATGCTCGCCGAAAAGGAGATGCCGGAGATCCACGCGGTCCTCGCGCCCGACCAGCTCACGAGCTACGTGATGGTCGAGGCCGACGACGGCAGCGTCTTCGCCCGCGTCCTCGACGAGATCCCCCACGCCCGCGGGGTCATCTCCGGCTCCGACGGTCCGGCCGAGAGCGGCTTCTCGGAGGTCGAACACTTCCTCTCGCCGACCCCCGACGTGGAGGGGATCGCCGAGGGCGACATCGTCGAACTCATCGCCGGCCCGTTCAAGGGCGAGAAGGCCCGCGTTCAGCGGATCGACGAGGGGAAGGACCAGGTGACCGTCGAGCTCTACGAGGCGACCGTCCCCATCCCGGTGACGGTCCGCGGCGACCAGATCCGCGTGCTGGACAGCGACGAGCGATAGCGACCCACCGCTGACCATCGTTCCCGGCTCCCGGCTCTCGGCGCCCCTGGCCCCCGACGCTTGACCGTTCCCGGATCTCGCCACTTGACTGTTCCTGGCTCCCGACGCTTGACCGTTCCCGACTCTCGACTCTTGGCCGTCCGGGCTCCCGCCTCTCGACCGCCGGACGGTTCGAACGACGATTCGCCGGTGCCTTTTAACTGTTCACCGTGCATACCGAACCAGTATGGCACTCCTACAGAAGCTCAAGGAAAAGCTCGGCATCGGCGGGACGTCGACGTCGGACCGAACCGACACCGAGGTGACGGTCGAGCACGACCCCGACGGGACGGTCGAGCACGACCCCGACGGGACCGCGGCGGGTGACGATCAGGGCGCCGCGGCCGAGACGGACGCGGCCGCCTCGACGGAGACGCTCGTCGACGAGGACGCCGCCGTGGCTCCCGAGGAGGCGGCCGAGCCGGCCGAGGCCGCCGGTCCGGACGCGCAGGACCGCGAGCCGGAGGACGAGGATGCCGACGCCGAGGCGGACGCCGGGAGCCCGGACGCTGACGTGAGCGGCGGGAGCGAGGACGCTGACGTGGCCGCCGCCGAGGGCGTCTCGGACGAGGACGCGGATGAGAGCACGCCGACCGACGACGCCGACGGCGCCTCCGGCACGCCGGTCGAGACGATCAAGGGCATCGGACCCGCCTACGCCGAGCGGCTCGCCGAGATCGGGATCGACTCCGTCGAGGATCTTGCCGACGCGGACGCCGCGGCGGTCGGCGAGAAGGCCAGCGTCGGGGAATCTCGGGCGGCGACCTGGATCGAGCGCGCGAACGAGGCCTGACCCGGCTCGATGGCTCCGGTCCGACTCGAACACGCAGCGGATGGGCGTCAACGCCTCGAGGTCAAGCCCCGTGGCATCCGCCTCGCTATTCTGTGAAGACGCGTCGGACCGTGAGCGTCTCGCAACGTTCAAACCGCCCGCCGGACACCGGATCGTATGGACGAGGATCGTCGGATGCTCCCCGCCGCGGACGTGCCCGCGGACGGGACGGTGCTGGTGACGTTGCGGCCGGTCGGTGACGTGTCCGTCGAGACCGGCGACCGCGGTGCCGACGGCGACGAACTGGAGGCGATGCTCATCGCGCTGGCGGACGGGATCGCCTGCTACCGAAACTACTGCCAACACTGGACCGACGTCCGGATCGACTCCGGCGACGGCGCCGCCGTTCGGAACGGGGAGATACTCTGTGAGAAACACGGCGCCTACTTCGAGTCCGGCACCGGCGTCTGCACCTTCGGCCCGTGTGAGGGCGCGGTCCTGGATGCGGTCGAGGTGGCGGTCCGCGACGGCGACGTCGTGTTGAGCGACCCCGACTACGCATTCGTTCGTCTCGGACCCGCCGAGCGGCCGGACGTCGAGGGCGGTTCCCGGATCGACTTCACCGGCTCGTAGCGTGCCGGTTCGTCGTTTCGTGGCGCCCGCCGGCACGTTCCTGCCGGCACGTTCCCGTCGGCACGTTCCCGCCGGCACGTTCCCGCCGGCACCATCGCCGCCCGGAGTAACATTCAGGTGCCGGTGTCGAGAACGTAGGGGTATGTCACCCGAGACCGGCGACGAGGACCGTGCCGACGGGACGGACGATGGACTGACCGAGGACGAGCTCCGGGAGCTCACCGACGGGCTCGTGAAACACTCCTCGGGCGGCGGCACGACGGTGTATAAAAACGCCGCCGGCGTCGGCTGCCCGAACCCGAACTGCGACCGCGGGATCTTCCGGACGCTGTTCGTCAGCGACACCGGGTGGCAGGAGCTCGGCGCGACCCGGGAGGGCGTGCATCTCTGTCTCACCTCGACCGACGAGAAACGCCTCGTCTTCATCCACGAGGAGTGATCCCGGTGGACGGCACGCCGGATCACGACGCCAACGCAGTCGACCGCGATGCCACCGACGCGGACGATTCCGCTCACGACGCGAACGATTCCGCTCACGACGCGAACGCCACCGACCGCGACACGCCCGGTGCGGGCGTCACGCCGGCAGCCCGCGAGATCACCCCGGCCGCGCCCGAGGAGTTCGGCCTCGTCCAGGTCTGGTGGGGCGACGGCAAGGGCAAGACGACCGCCGCGCTCGGGATGGGGGTCCGGGCGGCCGGCCACGGCTACCGGGTCCATCTCCTGCAGTTCATGAAGGGCGGTGCCGACTCGGTCGAGCCGGACCGCGGCGAGTACAACGCGATCGCCGCGCTGCCGGGACTGTCCTACGAGAACACGGGCCATTACGGCTGGCACGGGTTCCGCGACGGGTCGGCCGACGACGACCACGCCGCGAAGGCGGCCGGCGGGCTCGAGCGGGCCAGGGAGCTGATCGACGCGGCGGGCGACGCCGACCTGACCGCGCCGCTCCCCCTCTCGGGCGACCCTGAGGCGGGGGTTCACCTGCTGATCCTCGACGAGGTGCTGTACGCCGCCGACAGGGGACTCATCGATCCCGACGACGTCCGCGGGCTGATCGACGCGAAGCCGGACGCCCTCGAACTCGTGGTGACCGGGAGCCATACGCGTCCCGACTACCTGGAGGACGACGCCGACCTGATCACCCGCGTCGCGAAGGAGAAACACCCGATCGACGCCGGCCAGCGGGCGCGCAAGGGAACCGAGTTCTGATCCAATGACTCGCGTTCCGATCCGATGACGGCGGATCCTCACGATGCGCGCACGCTGCTGGTCGCCGGCACCGCGAGCCACGTCGGCAAGAGTACGGTCGCTGCCGGGCTGTGTCGACTGCTCGCCGACCGGGGCGTCGCGGTCGCGCCGTTCAAGGCGCAGAACATGTCGAACAACGCCCGGGCGGTTCCTCGCGCGACCGGATCCGGGTTCGGCGAGATCGGCGTCTCGCAGTACGCACAGGCGCGTGCGGCCCGCGTCCGTGCGACGACGGACCACAATCCCGTGCTGCTCAAGCCCCGCGGCGACGGGGAGTCGCAGGTGGTCGTGAACGGGACCGCGGTCGCCGACGCGCCGCCGGGCGAGTACTACGCGGACCACTGGGACGACGCACGAGCGGCGGTCGCGGAGGCCCACGCGCGGCTCGCGGCCGATGCGGACGTGGTCGTCGCCGAGGGGGCGGGGTCGATCGCGGAGATCAACCTCCACGATCGCGACCTCGCCAACGTCGAGACGGCCCGGATCGCCGACGCGGACGTCCTCCTGGTGGCCGACATCGAACGCGGCGGCGTCTTCGCCTCGCTCGTGGGGACCCTCGAACTGCTGCCGCCGGATCTCCGCGACCGGGTCGTTGGGGCCGTGATCACCAAGTTCCGCGGGGACCGCTCCCTGCTCGAACCGGGGATCGAGGCGTTCGAGGACCGGACGGGCGTGCCCGTTCGCGGCGTGATCCCATTCGACGACCCCGGGTTGCCGGCGGAGGACAGCGTCGACCTGCCGGCCGCGGACGCCCGACAGCCGGCGGTTCGCGGAGCCGATGACGGCGTCCCGTCGGCGAACGCCGTCACGATCGCCGTTCCGCGGCTGCCGCGGATCTCCAACTTCACGGACCTGGAACCGCTCGCCGCCGAGCCGGGCGTCCGCGTCCGGTACCTCCCGGTCGACCAGCGGCGGGACGACGCTCGCGAGGCGGCCACGCCGCTCGCGGACGCCGACGCGGTCGTGCTTCCGGGGACGAAGAACACCGTCGACGACCTGATCGACCTCCGGGAGTCCGGGCTCGCCGCCGCGATCCGCGCGTTCGAGGGGCCGATCGTCGGCCTCTGTGGCGGGTATCAGCTGCTCGGGGATCGGATCCTGAACGCCGGAATCGAGGGGACCGATGCCGACTCGACCGTCGAGGGGCTCGGCCTGTTGCCGGTCGAGACGGTCTTCTCCCGCGAGAAGCGCGTCGTCGAGACGGCGCTCCGGATCGACGGCGCCGGGCCGATCGCGGGCGCAAACGGGACGATCCGCGGGTACGAGATCCATATGGGCGAGACGCGCCCCGCCTCGCGCGCCGCGGCGACGACGGCTGATTCCCTCGCGACCCGCCGGGCGGATGCGGCCGATCCCGGCCGCGACTTCGACGCCCGTTCGTGGCTTCGAACGCCGTTCTCTTCGTCCGCCGAGGAAGCGTCCGGAACTGCGGCCGGTGGCCGCTCCGGAGTCGAACTCGGCGCCGCGGTGGGCGAGATGTCGGGCGTCGTCGGGACCTATCTCCACGGGATCTTCGAGGACTCCGGCGTTCGACGGACGTTCCTCAGGAACGTGGCAGCGTGCGCGGACGTTCCGACCGATCGGTTCGACCGGGACGCCGCCGAGGATCCGTCGCCGTACGATGCCGCCGCGAACCTCCTTCGCGAGCACGTCGCCGTCGACGGCCTCGTTCCGGACCGCTGCTGACTCCGGAATGACGATCGACCGTACGGAGGAGTCGAATCGGATCGACGACCGTCCGGCGGCGTGCCGGATGGCGTGGGTTTTTACCGTCCCGCGACGACGCGTCCACGTATGCGCGTCGCGTTCGTCTCGCTTTTCACCCCGCATCACGGCGACACGCCGCCGCGGCGCCGGACGCGACGAACCGCCCGTCAGCTCGCCGATCGCGGCCACGACGTCACGTGGCTCTGTGCCCAGTGGTGGGGCGGCGACCACGGGGCGTTCACCGAGGACGGGATCGACTACCGGCGTGTCGTCGCCGATCCCGACCCGACCGGGTTCGCGGTGCGGCTTCCGGCGGCGCTCCGGCGGGCCGACCCCGACGTGGTCCACGCCGTCAACAGCCCGCCCGGTGCCGCGCTCGCGGCCGCCACGAGCCGCCCCATCCACCGGGCGCCGGTCGTCGTCGACTGGTGGTGCGATCGGCCCGAGGACGGACGGCTCGCGTACGGGCTGCTCGCCCGGCGCGCCGACGCGGTCGTGGCGCCGGCACGGACGGTGGCGACCCGGGTCCGCGAACACGGCGCGCCCGACGACGCCGTCGAGACGATCCCCGAGAGCGTCGACCTCGACCTCGTCGAGTCCGCGCCCGTCGACGACCGCTTCGACGTCGTCTACTCCCGGCGGCTCGACCGCCACGCCAACGTCGAGTCGTTCCTGCTCGGGCTCGCGGAGCTGCGCGAGGCCGACTGGAGCGCGGCCGTCATCGGCGACGGCCCCGAGCGGTCGGCCGCCGAGGCGACCGCGGCGGAGCTCCGGATCGCGGACCGCGTTCGGTTCCTCGGCGACCGGCCGCTGCCGGAGCGCGTCGCGATTTTCAAGGGCGCCCACGTGTTCGCCCAGACGGCCCTCCGGGAGGCCTTCGCGTCCGAGCTCCTCCGGGCGCTCGCGTGTGGCTGCGTCGGCCTCGTCGAGTATCAGGCCGGGTCGAGCGCCCACGAGCTCGTGGAGGGCGACGACCGTGCGAGCCTCGTAACGAGCCCACAGGAGCTCGCCGCGGCGTTTCGGGACGCCGCCGCCCGACCACGCCGGACGGTCGGCGAGGGGTTCGAGACGTACGGTCGCCGGCCGATCCTGGAGCGGTATCTCGAGCGGTATCGGTCGCTGCTCGACGAGCGCGGGCAGCTGTAACCGGGCAGGGAATCCGAGTCCGAAAAGCGGGACTTCCGTCGCGGTCGGTCGCTACTCGCCGCCGCCCTCGCCGCCGTACCGGAGGAAGAAGAACGCCATCCCGAGCGTCGCGACCATCGCGATGAACGTGGCGACGCTGAGCGCCTTCGCGCCTTCGGGAACGAAGACGACGCCCGCCCCGCCGCCGTCGCCGCCGGTCGATTCGGTTTCGATGTCCCCGCCGACGGCGATGCCGCCGTGCATACCGACCTGGGAGTGGGGATCACACTGGTAGTGGGTGATGCCGGCGTCCTCCTCGGAGGTTTCGTACTCGAAGGTAAAGCCTTCCTCGCCGGTGATCTGGCTTTCGAAGGAGGCGGGGCCCTCGACCGCGTGGACGTTGTGGTCGCCGCCATTGCCCGTCCACTCCCAGACGATCGTCGTGCCGGGGTCGACCCACACTTTCGTCGGGTCGAACGCGAGGCCGTCGCCCGCACCGACCGCGATCGTTACCTCGTCCTGCCCGCGGGCGTCCGTGTAGCTGTTCACGTTCCCCTCGACCGACGAGGGCCAGACCGGAACCTCCTCCTGTGCCGACGCGGATCCGGCGACGCCGGCGGCGACCCCAGCCGCGGCGGCGGTGCCGCCGGCCGTGCGAAGCAGCGCCCGTCGCGAGACGTCCTCCGTGCTCATACCCGTGGCTTGGAGACGCCCTGTAGTGAATACTTTGGTTCGCGGTCCGCGGATCACGGGGACGGATCTCACGGTGCCGCACCGGTGAGACGTACGCCGAGCCACGCCGACGAGACGTACGCCGAGCCACGCCGGCGGGCGGCACACCACAAACTGTTAAGAGACTCGCGAGTCACCTCCCGAACAGTGATGCGGATGGGTGGCCGCCCGCTCGGGCGAACCGGGACGATCGACACGCGGGGCGCGACTAGCTGGTGCCCCGTCGGCGGCGGTCCCTGACCATGTCCACGAGCGCCCGGATCAAACGCGAGCTCGCGATCTACGGCGGTATCCTCGGCGCCGCCCTCGTCCTGGCCGGGCTGCTCGCCATCGGCGGCGCGGGATACGTCTACGCCAATCCGCCGGTGGAGGACCTTCCGCCCGAGGAGTACGACGTCCAGGAGTTCGGCGTGACGGTCTCCCACAGTGCGACGGTCACCGGCGAGACGCCACTGTACGCCGCGGGCGAGACGATCGAGAACAAGCCGGTGTACTTCACCAACTCGACGCCGGAACTGGACCTCACGGTCGAGACGAGCGTGCCGGAGGGACGGGACGTCGAGATCACGCATCGGCTCGTGGTGGTCCACCAGGGAACGTTCAACGACGCCCAGGTGTGGGAACGGCGGGAGACGCTGCTCGCCGAGGAGACCGTCGTCTCGGACGGCACCCACCAGTCGACGGCGTCGGTCGACGTCCCCGACCTCGTCGAGGAGGTGAACGGCTACGAGAACGCGATGGCCGGCGTCGGCAGCGTCTCGACCGAGATCCGGCTGGAAACGACCTACGTCTCCGACGCCGAGGGGGGCGGCACCTACGAGGGGACGCTCTCCGGAACGGTCCCGTTCGAGCTGGGCAACGACGCCTACTGGCTCGACGGCGATCTCTCGGCGAGCGCGACCGAGAGCCAGACGCGACGGCGGGGCACGCGCCAGCTCCCGCCGGACATGACGACGGTCTACGGCGGCCTCGGGGCCGGGATCGTCCTGATCCTGCTCGGCGCGGGACTGATCGCCTGGAACGTGCGGGGCCAGGACGTCCACGAGCTGGAGATGGAGGTGATCCGGTCGAAGTACGACGAGTGGATCTCGACCGGGGAGTTCCCCGCCGACTCCGACAAGCAGTACATCTACATCACGACCCTCGAGGACCTCGTCGACGTCGCCATCGACACGAACAAACGCGTCATCTACGATCCGGACCTGGAGACGTACAGCGTCGTCGACGACGACCTGATCTACTACCACGCCGCCGACCCCACCCAGATCGACTCCTGGGTCGGGCTCTCCGGCGGGCAGGGGTAGTCGGGACGGCGGTAGTCGAGACGCGCTCGGCTCGCCGGTCGCGCACGGCGCTGCGGTCGGCGATGTCGGACGGCGGGATTGGCTGAGCTATTTAAACCAGCGGCGGATCCGGACGCGGAGCGGCACCGGGTGTCGCCGCCGGTCGAGCCGGATGGGATCGATCCCGATCAGCGCGACGGCCAGCACGACGAACCCGACCCCCAGGAGGACGTCGATGACCACGATCGGCAGCCAGGGGTGGATCCCGTGTAGCGTCAGGATGACGCCGGTCGGCAGGAGCGCGAGGTACCGATGTTCCCGGATCGACGCCGTGTACACGCCGGTGTCGGGCGGCGCCTGGATCGTGACGGTGACGTTCGTCGTCTCGCCGCCGGGAACGGAGACGGTCTCCGGGGAGACGGTCACGCCGCCGCTCGTCGGCTCGATCACCCCCACGACCGGGAACGGACCGTTCGAGGGCACGACGTAGGTGACGTTCTTCGTCGTGCCCTGCTGGATGACGCTCGGGTTCTCGGAGGCGACCTCGGAGCTCACGAACTGGAAGGTGTGCGTTCCGGCGGGAACGACCATGCTGGCCGTCACCAGGAGGATCAACACGACCGCCATCGCCCCGATGACGGTCTGTGGCGTGATGGAGCCGGTCCACCGCGAGGTGTGGCGGTCGCGCCGCCGCGAGTCCGACCGCTCGGCGAGCGAGGCGAGCACGTAGGTGACGACGCCGAACCCGAACATGAGATAGACCGCCCCCTGGGTCCCGAGGAACGCCCTGGTGCCGAACGTGGACGCCAGGAACTGCTGGAGGGACCCAACCGCGCCGCTCGCGCCGGTGACGACGGTGCCGAATCCCGGGATCACCACGACGTTCCCGCCGATCTGGAGCGCCTTCGCCTCGATCCGTCCCGGATCGACCGGCGGCTCGGCGCCGTCCTGGTCGGTGACCGGGTTCGCGTCCCCGCGGGTGATGTAGCCCGACTCCGTCTCGCCGACCACCCGGTGCGTGACCAGCCCGCCGCCGTGGAGGTTGACCGCGTCGAAGACGATCACGTCGCCCGGTTCGACCGGACCCGCGACCTCGGTGGGGACCGCGATGAACCCGTCTCCGGGCTCCAGCGTCGGCGACATGCTCCCGGTTTCGACGTAGCTCACGCCCATCGGCTGGCCCAACGCCGCGCCCGCCAGTATCGAGAGCGCGATGAGGACCGCGATGATCGTGACGAGCCCGGTGAGGAGACGTGTGAGGTTCATCCTGAAGCGACGGCGATCGACGTGACGGGAGCCGGCACAGCGGCGGCGATGTGACGGCGTTCGGCGCGCCGACCGTCGGTGACCCTTACCGCGGGCCGGTCGCACGGGACGTCCGGTCGATCGTATGTACGTCCGCTACGTCCCCGACCGGAATGAAGCTGTCCCCGCGACCGTGGCTACGTGTGGTCACTCATCGACTGGCTGTGGTCACTCATCGGCTGTCCGCAGCCCGTCCATCGACTGGCCGTGGTTACCCGACGGACCGTTCGTTCGACCCGATTCGGGCGCGACGTCCCCAAATACTTCAGTTAACTAATTATATGTTCGCTACATATACGCCGACGATGATGAGTCCGGACCGCAAGCGCCGGCGGCTCACGTCGGGGAAACGGCGATGAGACCGACGTCGAGAGCGGATGATTCCGACCCGTTTGCCCCCTCCATCGCGGCGTTAACCGCGCTGACGCCGTGGTGGTGGTTCGGGGCGCTCGCGTTCTTCGGAGCCGGCGATCTCCTCACCACGGCGGTCGGGCTGTATCTGCCGACGATCGTCGAGGCAAGCCCCGTCGGGGTGTGGATCGTTCGATCGTTCGGCATCTGGACGATCGCGCCGGTCAAGGTCCTGCTGCTCGGCGGCTTCTTCACGCTGTGGGTCGCCGTGCCGCGCCCCCACAACGTGGGCATCCCGCTCGGGCTGTGCGCGCTGGGCGTCCTCGTTACCGGCTGGAATCTCTCGATCATCGTGCTGGGGCTCGTCTGACGCCGTCGGCGGTGCGGGAGACGCCATCGACGCGCCGGTGACTGGGTTCGTCGAGTCGACCACGATACCGGCGCAGCACGCCTCACGGCCGGATTTTGAGCTCATCGACAGGCTCAAGTCCGATCGGGCCGTTGTTTCCGTATCGAGTAGTATAAACGCGTTTACATAATTTCGGCTGGTCAACGGAACAATCAACGATGCCAACACTGGTCAAATGGGTGAGTCTGCTGGTCATCGTCACCAGCCTCTCGGCCATCGTGTTCGGAACCGGCGCCTTCTCGGCCGTGACCGCCGACCGGATCGGCGAGATCGATACGGCGAGCGACGAGTCCGCCCTGCTCGGCGTCGACGTCGAACGACCCGTGGAGGCAAGCGGCGGCAGCACGCTCGTCACGGTCACGAACAACGCCAATCAGCCGCTCGTCGTCGAGATCTCGCTCACCTCGAACACCGATCCGGGCGTCAGCATTCCGAACGGCCTCCAGCAAGCGACGCTTGCCCCCGGCGAGAGCACGACGTTCTCGGTCAACGTGAATCCCGCACGTCGGCCGGAAACGATCGAGTTCGATCTGACCGCCGTCGGCGAAGGGGGCGACGGCATCAGCGTGTCCCTTACGCGGTCGACCGTCGTCGAGGAGATCGACGTCGGGGCCTGTACCGGTCCGCGGCAGGTGTTCGATCGGAACGTCAACGGCGACATCGACGTCGACAACGGCTCCGTCGTGCTCTCGCCGACGGTGGCGGTGAACGGCGACGTGGACGCCGCCGAGTGCGTGATCGTCAAGGACAAGGGACGGATCGGCGGCGACGTGTCGGCCGGCGCGGCGGTCCAGCTCGGCTCGAGCGCTCAGATCAACGGCGCCATCGATGCGGGCGGTGACGTCACCCTCGGCGAGAAGGCTCAAGCCAAGGGCGACGTCGATACGGAGGGCGACGTTTCGGCCGGCGGGAAGTCACAGATCGGGGGCGACACGACCGCCGGCGGCGACGTCTCCGTCGGCTCGAAGGCCCAGATCAAGGGTGACGCCGATGCCGGCGGGAACGTGGACCTCGGCTCGAAGGCCCAGATCAAAGGGTCTGCGGACGCCGGCGGCGACGTCTCCGTCGGCTCGAAGGCCCAGATCGGGGGCGACACGACCGCCGGCGGGGACGTCGCTGCCGGCGAGAACGCGCAACTCAAGGGAGACACCGATGCCGGCGGGAGCATCTCGCTCGGTACCGGAGCGCAGATCAAAGGGTCGGCGGACGCCGGTGGCGGCATCTCGATCGGCGAGAACGCTCAGATCCAAGGCGCCGCGACCGCGGACGGCGGCGGCGTCTCCGTCGGTCGGAACGGCCAGATCAAGGGCGACGTCAGCGCGGCTGATGACGTCTCCCTGGGCGCGAACGCCCAGATCAAAGGCGACGCCGACGCCGGCGGCGACGTTTCGCTCGGCAGGAACGCCCAGGTCAAAGGCGATCTCACGGCCGGCAGCGGCCTCGAACTCGGCGAGAACGCGCGGGTCGACGGCGACGTCTCGATCGGCTCGCATACCACGCTGCGGATGGGTCCGAATTCGGCCATCACCGGCGAGGCCGAGGCCGACGACCCCTCGACGGTGACGATCGAATGCGCTCCCGGGGCGCGGATCGACGGGACGCCGTGTGACTCCTACACCTTTGGGTGATGGTCTCCGAACGAGTCGTTCGAAGCCGGACGGAGCGTGACTCACGGTCGGAGGCGGACTCCTCCCCGATTCACATCTCTCTCGGCTTTCCTGCCGAACGTAGTGAGACTGAAAGCCGAGAGAGGGATTTGAACACCGACGGTACGGCGCGGCGTTCTGCGGGGAGTACTCAGAAGCAAGCAATGGAACTCAAACCCACATCCCCGAGGGACGCACGGACTCGGTCCCTGAACAAGAAGCGAACTCACGTCACCGAGAAGACGATCTACAACTACGACACCGCACTCACGCGGCTTATCGAGTTCTTGGAGAACGAGGGAACCGCCGATATGCGTGACGTGAGCAGCGACACTATCGCACGGTTTGAGGAATGGCGGTTGGAGTCGGTCAAGCCGATCACCGCCCGGAACGATATGCGGACGATCCGGAATTTCATTCAGTTCTGCGAGTCCATACAGGCCGTCCCTATCGGGCTCCACGAACTCATCCAGATCACGAAGGTCAAACAGGAGGACGAGATCTGCGACGACGTACTACTCCGCGAGGAGGCAGTTCAGATCCTCGACCAACTTGAGAAGTACCAGTACGCGAGCCTCCGCCACGTCACCATCCGACTCCTGTGGAAGTGCGGAATGCGAATCAGCGGTCTCCGTACGCTTGACGTGGACGACTTTGATGAGGGACGGCCGGCGATCGAGATCCGACACCGGCCGGAGACAGGAACTCCTCTGAAGCGGAAACACAACAGCGAGCGGGACGTGCTGATCCGGCCCGACACCGCCGATGTGGTTGCCGACTTCATTCAGAACCGCCGGCCTGACGTGACCGACGACCACGACCGCGAGCCGCTAATTGCTACGGACTACGGGCAAGAAGTCCCCGAGTGAGAACCCCACTCCTGTGGATCCCTTGTTCGGTGAGATGTTTTATACCTGACAGGTTTGCCGGCGTAGTTCTTACATTGTAAGTTCTTCGTAGGTTATTTGTAAGCCTATCTCCTATATCTGGTATGGCCATAGAAAGCCGGCAATCTGAGTTGGAGAAGAACGACGGGAAAGTTCTGAATGTGCTTTTAGATGGCAGAGCAAATCCACTGCTCATACGTGACAAAACTGACTTGGACAAAGGCGAAACAAATACTATACTTGTTCGTCTCGGAAGACAGGGTTTTGTGAATCAAGTCACCCGTGGGTTGTATGAAATCACAGAGAAAGGAAAGTCGGCTATCTGTTCGTCTCAATCAAACCGAAGATTCCATCCTCCCATTAAAGAATCCGATAAAGAGACATTCCCGCTAAAGGCCAACGAAACCGAGCAGTCGGGGTATATGCAATGGATTTTATTAGGAGTAAATGATGAGGCAGGATTCTATTTTGATCGTACCAAAAGAACAGTTCATAAGGTCACTACTGATGAGGGCGAGTTGATTGAAGAAGATTCTTGGAGTATTCAGGATCGTGTTTATGGAGAATCAGCGTCGGAGCGTGTATTAACCTACGTTGAAGTAGAGCAAAGGGATCAAATATGGGACCGTTGGTCGGAGTATTCTCTTGCTATCAGCTTCGCTAATGCTATGAAAACGCTGGCTCCTACGTTGCTCTCGGATAGAGAATGTTTGGTATACTCAATGGTTCAGATATTTGATATTCAGGGCACAGACACACTTTCATTTACTGATGAAACTTCTATGAGTACGGCGTCAGAAACACGCAGAGTGGAGAGAAAATTGGAGGAAAGTCAAGATCTGTTAGAATGGATTCGTGGATATTCAGGAGCACTGATAGGGCCCTCAAAATAACCATCGCGCCGTTCTGTCGCAATTCGAACCTCGGTGAAGTTCTAACCACAGACGAGTTCACGGGAGGAGCTTTCACGCCGCCGTAGACGGCCGTAGCGCCAAAAGCGGCGAGGAAACAGCATTCCTATTCCCCGAAGCGATGATGGCGTGGTGGAGTTTCTGGAGCGTCTGGAGGCAGATCGTGCCGAGGTTGAGGAGACCGACATAGCCGAACTCGAAGCCGGGATCGATGATGCTGTGTACGACTTGTTCGACCTATCTGCGGAAGAACGCGCCGTCGTGGAAGACTACCTCGAAGTTTTCTAAGCTGGGTGGGTGGTCGGGGGGTGTTCTCACGCAAGATGGTCGTTTTTGTAACTTCTCATACATATGTATATCAATCAACACCCCCTAATTTCGGATACAATACGCGTTCTATCCCTCGATTATCCTTTCCAGCCTTTACTTTCACCCCGGTGCCAGTACAACTAAAATTCTCAAGCGCCACTTATTTGATATGGCATCAAGCCTGAATCTTGGCGACCTGCCAAGTTGGATTATGGTGTTGCTAATCGGTCTCGGTATCGTGTGGGCCACCTCTAATGGTGTCCTCGGTAGCGAGTATGAGTCGTGGGGTCGAATAATGATGATCGCTGCTGGTGGATTGGGGGCGTTCTACTTCTTGACCGATGTTGGCCGGAAGCTCTGAAAAAACAACCACAGACTCGGGGTAAACTACCATGAGATCAAAACGAAAGTCCGCCGGAGGATTGGTCGCGAAATTGGTTTTCGTGAAGCGAGCAATCGGTATTGTAGCAGTCTTAGGTGTGTTCTACCTAACGATCCCATGGGGAATAATGAACGTAGCAAGCCAAGGTGAAGACCTCACCACAGCCGAGTTCATGGGTGTTATCAACGTATGGGCGACAGGGCTGATAGAGAATATACTGCTCGTTGTTTTGTTGCTGTTCATCGCTGTACTCACGTATGGCCCTGAGGTACTCGACCTCGTGGGAGGTCCGGAAAGACAGAACTCACCACCAAGATATTGAGATCCCATCAACGATCTCGCCAGCGGTCAGAACCATTCTTCGGACAAACTACACCTATCTCAGAGTGTGATGTGTCCGGAAAGAGAGCCACATTGCGGTAGAACCGCCGTCGTCAACTTCCGTCCACCCTTGGACCAGTCCTACCCGAATCTACGCAGAATCGTATAGGATCAGGGCAAAATTCGAGATCGGTTCTCGGCCTAACTTGATGTCCCGCACGCAAGCCGCCTGACCGTGTTTTAACCGGTCTTCAGGGGTTATGGTGTCATTGTCGGAGCGTTCTATCGCAATGAAGTTACCAATGACCGGACCCCACCGGAGGCTCGCGCGCGCCAGCCATCCTTTATCAAAACCACGTCACAGCTCAACGGCGACCCCATTACCGAATCAAATGTTGGCGGCAATCCCGTCCGCGAGACCGAATCAAATGTCGTTCCTCGTGGGGTGCCTATATGCGAAAAGCAAAGTATGAGGGACTCTAACGGGTGATTGTACTCCCTCGCTGAACGAAGTGAAGCGAAAGCCGGAGGAGGGATTTGAACCCTCGACCTATTCCTTACGAAGGAATCGCTCTGCCAGCTGAGCTACTCCGGCGCGCGTACTCCCGTCTACCCGGATGAGGGAAATAAGGCTTCCGAAACCGCACCACGACGCCGCGGGAGAGCACGTCCCACACGCCCGGCTGTCGAGGCTGTCGCCGGCACACGCCCGTCGCTTCCGGGACTTCGCTGACCCGCGCGCGGCGGCCGAACCGTTCCGACTCACCGACGCGTCAGCCTGGCGTCGAGCCGGACGTTCAGCTCGTGGGGGGCGTACGACCGGACGACCCGCTCGGTTTCGACGGTCACGTCGTAGTCGTCCCCGGCGGCCTCCTCGATCGCGGTCCGTCCGGGCCCGAAGGGGTCGTCCTCGTGTTGGATGTCGTAGTAGTGGATCACGCAGTCATCGCCCGCCAGCGCCGCCGCGGTCTCGAGGAACTCGTCGGCCGAGTGCGGCAGGTTCATCACGATCCGGTCGGCCCACCCGGTCCAGTCGGTCGCGACCTCGCGGACGTCGCCGTGGACGGCCGTGATCCGGTCGGCGACGCCGTTTCGCGCCGCGTTCTCGCGGAGGTACGCGACGGCGCGCTCGTTCAGGTCGCAGGCGACCACCTCGGCGCCGGCGTCGGCCATCGGAATCGCGTAGGGGCCAACGCCGGCGAACATGTCGAACGCGTGCTCGTCCGGCTCGACCTGCTCGACGATGCGGCGGCGCTCGGTCGCGAGCCGCGGGGAGAAGTAGACCTCGGCGATGTCCAGCAGGAACTCGTGGCCGTACTCCCGGTGGACCGTCTCGGTCCCGTTCCCGGCGAGGACGTCCCACCGGCGGACGCGCAGCTCGCCCTCGATCGGCGAGGCACGGTTCACCACCGTCTCGCAGGGGATGTCCGAGGCCATCACCGCCTCGGCGATCTCGGCGGCGCGGTCCGGGTCCGCCTCGTCGACGATGACGACGTCGCCGAGCCGCTCGATCGACGGCTCGTACCCGAGCAAGTCAGCGGGCGTGGTGGGCGTCTCGCGCCGACCCGGTTCCCGGTCCACGACCGACTCCCGCAGCGACTCCGGGACGTCGGCCCGGTCGGTCACCGGCAGGTAGATCGTCCCGTCCGCGACGTCGATCTCGTACTCGCCGGCGAACGCGTCCGCCTCGGCCAGCCGGCGACGGACCTCCTCGCCGCGCTCGCGGGCGACGGCGACGCAGGGAACGGTCATTGTCGACTCGACGGGACGGGTCCAATAAGGCGTGACGGTTCGTGGGTCACGGCTCGACGGTCGCGGCCTGCAAACCGCCCTCGTCAGCCGGGGGGCCGATCTCGTCAGTCCGCGGACCGGTCCCGTCAGCCGGGGGACCGATCTCGTCGCCCGTCGACGACGAACTGGTCACCTTCGTCCGACGGCTGACCGCCATCGTCGTATTTTTCACGGCAGCCGGCGTTCTCTCTCGCGTGAACGGCGTTGTGAGTCTCCTCGCTGGCGTGGTGTTCGGGCTGGCGCTCGCGGCCCCGCCGGGGCCGATGAACGCGATCATCGCCGAGGAGGCCGCCTGGCGCGGCTGGCTCGCGGGACTCACCGCGGGACTGGGCGCGGCCAGCGCCGACGCCGTCTTCTTCGTCCTCGCGTACCTCGGCGTCGTCTCGATGGTCGAGTCGCTGCCCGCGCTGCGGGCCGCGATGGTCGGCCTCGGCGGCGTCCTGATGTTGTACTTCGCCTACGGCGCCGCGAACGGCGTTCGGGCGTCCTTCCGGCCGGGCGGCGGATCGCGTGTGGTCGCCGAGGAGAGCAAGGGCTTTCGCAAGGCGTTCGTGCTCGCGTTGACGAACCCCTATCAGGTCCTCTTCTGGCTCACCGTCGGCGTCGGCCTGCTTCGCCCGGGCACGCTCGACGTCCTCTCGTGGCTGCCGCTGGTCGGCGCGGATCTGGCCGGCACGTTCGTCGTCGCCACCGGCTCGCCGGCGCTCATCGTCGGCTTCTTCGCCGGCATCGGCGTCTGGATCGCCGGGTTCCCCGCGTCGATCGTCCTCGCCGAGCGCCGGATCGAGACGCTCGCGCCGGTCATCGCCGCCCTCTCGGCCGTCGTGCTGGCCGGCTTCGGCGTCTACTTCCTGTACGACGCCGGGTCGTTCGTGTACGCCGCGACCGCGTGAGCCGCGGTTCCGCCACCCAGTCCGCCGTGGACGGCGTCCGAGGCGGCCCGAAGCGGCAACGCCTTTGGACCCGGCCGTGAGACGTTCGGTATGTTCGAGAAGTCGACGTGGATCACGCTCCCGCGGAACGTGTTGCTCGGCCACGGCGTCCTCGAGGATCTCGGCGCGGCCCTCGAGGACCTCTACCTCACGGGGCGGCCGCTCGTCGTTACGAGTCCGACCCCGAACGAGCTGGCCGGCGACCGCGTCCGCGCGCAGCTGACCGACCCCGAGACGGCGGTCGTGGACGACGCCTCCTTCGCGGCGGTCGAGGAGGTCGTCGACGTCGCGGAGGCGGTCGACCCCGGCTATCTCGTCGCGCTCGGCGGCGGCAAGCCGATCGACACCGCAAAGATGGCCGCCCATCGGCTCGGCGTCGGGTTCGTCTCGGTCCCGACCGCCGCCTCCCACGACGGGATCGTCTCCGGTCGGTCGTCGATCCCGGAAGGCGATACGCGCCACTCGGTGGCGGCCGACCCGCCGCTTGCGGTCGTCGCGGACACCGAGCTGCTCGCGGACGCCCCCTGGGAGCTGACGACCGCCGGCTGTGCGGACATCATCTCGAACTACACCGCAGTCAAGGACTGGCGGCTCGCCCGGCGGCTGCGGAACGTGGAGTACTCCGAGTACGCGGGCGCGCTCTCGGAGATGACGGCGGAGCTGCTCGTCGCGAGCGCCGACTCGATCAAGCCCGGCCTCGAGGAGTCCTCGTGGCTCGTCGCGAAGGCGCTCGTCTCCTCGGGCGTCGCGATGTCGATCGCCGGATCCTCGCGGCCGGCCTCCGGCGCCGAACACCTCATCTCCCACCAGCTCGACCGGATCGCGCCCGGCAAGGCGCTGCACGGCCATCAGGTCGGCGTCGGTTCGATCCTGACCGAGTACCTCCACAGTGGCGAGGAGGGCGAGTGGCGGTCCATCCGCGACGCGCTCGCGAGCATCGACGCGCCGACGACCGCGGCGGAGCTGGGCGTGACCGACGAGGAGCTGATCCGCGCGCTCACCACCGCCCACGAGATCCGCGACCGCTACACGATCCTCGCCGGCGGGGTCACCGAGGCAGCGGCGATCGAGACTGCGACGGCGACCGACGTGATCTGAGGCCGCTGCCGGGCCGGTCGGCGGTCGGCCTCCGTGACCGGGCTCCGCCGAAGCTCGTAGCCGGAACCAAAGACGGATTACGTGTCTCCCCGAACCAACGACTATGGTAGTCGACGGTCTCCGCCAGTGGGCGAAACGTCACCCGGCAGCCCTCACCGGGATCCTCACCGTCGTCGGGTACGGCGTCGTCCTCGGCGTCTTCCTCGTTCCCTCGTTTCAGGCGTTGTTTCCGGACCTCTCCCGGTCGACGATCGACCTCCTCACGCACGCGATCGCCGTGGTGAACTCGATCACGATCGTCACGCTGGCGCTCGGCTGGTATTTCATCCGGGCCGGCGACGTCGAGAAACACCGGGCCGCGATGGGGACCTCCTTTTTCCTGATCGTGACGTTCCTCGGGATCTACGTCCCGCGGGTCGCCGGCGGCGGCACGAAGCATTTCGAAGGTCCGGAACTCGTCACCTATGCCTACTTCGTGATGCTTGCGGTCCACATCCTCCTGTCCATCCTCGCCGTCCCCATCGTCCTGTACGCGATCATCCTCGGACTCACACACACCGAGCGCGAGCTCCGGACCGAGACGCCGCACGCGCGCGTCGGGCGGATCGCCGCCGGGTCCTGGCTCCTCTCGCTGGTGCTCGGCGTGATCACGTACCTCCTGTTGAACCACGTCTACTCGTACACGTACTGACCGCGACCGACTCACGACTCCCGCGCGAAGATGTTGGTTGCCCGCCAGAAGACGACCTCCTCGCCGTCGCCGTTCTCCGCACGGACCTCGTTCTCGATGTAGCCGCGGTCGTCACGCGAGCTCGAGGGCGTCTTCTCGGCGATCCGGTGATACGCGTGGATCGTGTCGCCGGCGCGGACCGGCGTGCGCCAGCGGAGCTCCTCGAGCCCGAACGAGCCGATGCTCGCCGTCTCGCTCAGGAAGCCGTCGACGAGCAGCCGCATACAGACGCTCGCCGTGTACCAGCCGCTGGCGATGAGCCCGTCGTAGATCGTCTCCGCGGCGACGGACTCGTCGACGTGGATGGGCTGTGGGTCGTACTGCCGCGCGAACTCCACCATCTCGTCCCGCGACACCGTGTACGAGCCGAGATCGCGTTCCGCGTCCGTCTCCAGGTCCTCGAAGTACAGCGTCGACATTCCGACACACGGTTCTTCCCGACGGGCAAAAGGGATCGCTTCCCGGTCGGCGCTGCCGAGGGCCTCCATCCGCCTCGCGGTGGGTTCACCGTTTTCCGGCCGCGTCCGTCGAGCGTGTCGGGGGGTTTTTGCCGTCCCCCGCTTCAACCCGTGATATGGACCTCTCGGGTCATCGGGTGGCGGTCGTCGGCGCGGACCGTGGCATCCCCGGGACCGTTCGCCGGCTCGGCGGCTCGGTCGTCGAGCCGGCGAACGCCGACCTGGTCGTCGCGGTTGACGAGGCGGGATTCCGTCGTGCAGCCCTCGCGGCCCCGGAGACGCCGCTGCTTGCCGTGACGACCGGCGACGTTCACTACGCGACCTCGGTTGACGACGCGGCGGCGGCGATCGAGGCCGTCCTCACCGGGGATCGAACGCTCGTCGACCACCCGATCGTCGGGGTGACGGTCGACGGCGAGCGGGTCGGCCGGGTGCTGCTCGA
The DNA here is from genome assembly GCF_900107205.1 of Halopenitus persicus. Classification (GTDB taxonomy): domain Archaea; phylum Halobacteriota; class Halobacteria; order Halobacteriales; family Haloferacaceae; genus Halopenitus; species Halopenitus persicus. Next base: position 214,926 of record NZ_FNPC01000004.1, read on the forward strand.
GGTGACCCTCCTCACGAGCGAGCCGGCGCGGATATCCGAATACGGCGTCGCGACCGACGGGACGACGCTACAGACGTTCCGCGCGGACGCCGTGACCGTCGCGACGCCCGCCGGCAGCGCCGGCTACGCGCGCGCGGCCGGCGGGCCGGTCGTCCGCCCGAACGCCGGCCTCGCGGTCGTTCCGGTCGCCTCCTTCACGACGCACGCCGACACGCTGGTCCTTCCCGGACCGGTGACGCTTTCGGTCGAACGGGACGACGAACCCGTTTCGATCGTCGTCGACGGCGACGACCGGGGGACGGTGCCGACGCACGCGCCGATCGTCGTCCGGACCATCGACCACGTGCCGGTGGTCAGCCCCGCTCCCCGCGTGGACTGACCCGTGCAGTCGCGGCCGGGGTCGCCAGCGTGGCCGAGGGCGCGCAGCGTGGCCGGACTCGTCCGCGCAGTCGCGGTCGGATCGGGTTCCACGGTCGGGTGCCGTCGGCCGTCGGCGAGCATCGATTGGAAAAACTCTAATGAGTCGTCGTCCCAGGTATGGGTATGGACCCACTGCAGTTCCTCGTTCCCCTGGACTGGCTCGCCGTCGTGGGACCGGCGCTCCCGTTCGCCATCCTCGTGATGGCGCTCGCAAACGTCGCCACGCGTCACCGCGCTCATTCCAAACACGTCGAACAGGCGGCCGACGGCGACAGCGTCGACCGCTATTTCCCGCACGTCTTCACGACCGTCGGGCTCGTGCTGGTGAGCTTCCTGTTCACCCTCGTCCAGCCCACCGGCGGGGCGATAATCTCGGTGGTCGCGGCGACCGTTCTCCTCGCGGACGTCTTCGAGTTCGAGGCCAGGAACGTCGAGGCACGAAACGAGCTGGAGATCGAGCGGCCGAAGAGTTCCATCGCGGCCTCCTCGATCGTCGTCATCTACGCGATCTATTACTCCCTCGTCGCCCTCGACGCGACGTTCTGGTCCGGGCTGTTCGCCTGACGTCGAGACCGCTCCGTCCGTCTCGCCGCGTCTCATTCGGCCGTGTGGTCGGCATCAGGATCGAACGGAACGACTGTACCGATCCGTTGAACCCACTCCTCCCCTTCGGTCGCTCCGTTGAGGGCGAGGCTTGGCGCCTATCCCACCGCTACGGGATCGGGGAGACCCCAAATATACCCCTCCTCAGCAACAACCTCGTGGTATGGCTGAGAACTGTGATAAGTGTGGGACTGAACTTGACTCCTCCCAGGCCCGCCACCAGCACTACCGAGTCGAGCATGCGTCGGATTCGGTCGAGACGCTGACGGGCCGTCTGTGTTCGGATTGTTTCTGGGCGTTCAACGAGTGGCTCGAAACGAAGGAGGCCACGTGACATCCCCCCTGCCCTAAGGGATTCCCGGAGGAGATATTCAGGGTGTGCGTTTCCTCGGGATTTAACTACAGCTCACCGACTCCGGATCGCAACGGAACCGCCGATCCGTGTTCCGATCGTCGGATCCGGTGACTGATCGGTCCCGCTCAGTTCGGCGACTCGGTTACGCTGCGGCGCGTCTCGCGCAGGGCGGGGATCACGACCCAGTAGACCAACGCGCCGAGGAGCATCAGCCACAGGGACACGTCGCCGGCGAAGATGCCGATCGCCTGGTACACGTTGTTCGGCTCGATCGCCGCCGCGGTCAGCTGTTCGATGGCGTAGTACTCGGGGGTCCGGTACCAGCCGGCGAAGATGAACCACCCGAGGGCACCGACCATCGACAGGGTCAGTCCTTTGATGAACTCGTCGGCCATTGGTTCATTCTTCGCCGGAGTCCTCTTGAGACTTTCCCATTCCCCGTGCTCGAAACCGGGTCCCGAAGACGTAGACGGCCGACCCGAACACGATCGAGACGAGCCCGGCGGCCGCCAACGCGGCAGTGAGCACGTCCGCGCTCGGCGTGAGGCCGACGCTCGCGAGCGCTCCGCCGATCACCGTCCGGAGCAGGCTCACCTGCAGCGTCGCGGCGTCGATCAGGATGAACCCGCCGACGAATGCAATGATCGCGATGAGCGTCGAGAAGACGGTCACCGTCTTGTACAGCCGCAGCGGCACGACGATCTCCCGTCCGCCCGGCCCCTCGGTCGGCCCGGTCGGTTCGGGCTCGGCGTCCGCCTCACGCTCGGCTTTCGGCACGGGATCGCCGGTCGCGTCGACGTCCCGGTCGGTCTCGGTGCGTCCGCCGTCCGATCGGCGCCGGTCGTCGTGGTCGGATCTCGTCTGGGACATCGGTGACGGTCGTGTCAACGTGGTCCATCGTCGCCCGCGGCGGCGGTGGGCGGTTGCGGTGGATGGTTGGCCGTGGATGGGTAGCGATGGATGAGTGGCGGTCGAAGATCGGTGCGTCGGCGCCGTTGGCGGCAGCGGCAGCGTTGGTCCGTTACGACGGTCCCCCCGCAGTGCCGGTCACTGCGGCGGCCGAAGCCGGTAGTACCGCTTGTTCAGGTCGTACATGTACCCTTCCCGCATCGTCTTCAACACGGCGTAGGTGACCACCCCGCCGAGGAACGGCAGGATGAACACGAGCGTGAACAGCAGCTCCAGCTCGAACGGGAAGAAGTTCTGGATCGCCAGCGCGGCGAGCGTGACCGAGAGGAGCGCGCCCATCACGCCGACCGCCGACCAGAACGGCTGCTCGACCGGCCGGCGCGCGTTCCCCTTGTTGAGGAACGGCACCAGGGCGATGACGCCGATGATGAGCCCGTGGCCGAGGATGCCGAAGAACTCGTGGGAGAACACGAGATTTCCGTCGAGGACGGCCAGTCCCGGATTGATGGGGTTGAGCTTCAGCAGGCCGAACGACCAGTAGAGATACCAGTCCGGCAGGATGATCGACGGCGTCGAGCTTGCGTTCGCCGGGTTCTCGAAGTACATCGGGATCGTCGCCGAGACGAGGATGATGATCCCGACGAAGAAGCTCGTGATCGCCAGGTTGCGGATCGTCTCGTGGGGCCAGGCGGGGAAGCCGAGCACGTCGCGCTCGACGTACGTCGACTCCTGGCGGAGATCCTGGTCCTCACGGCGTGCCCGCTCGAAGTACTCGTAGGTCAGCCGTGAGAGGCCCTGGCTTCGCTCCTTCCGCTCGCTCCAGGTCGGGGTCTCGTCGTCCGGCGGGATCGTCGCCGGCGGGCCGCCGTCGGTTCGCGCCTCGCCGTCGGTCCCGCCGTCCGTCAGCGGTTCCTGTTCGTCGGTGCCGGTCGGGTCGGTGGATGTGTGCTGGTCGGTCATTGGTCCGGGACTAGTGTGGCTCCGCGATGCCCTGTACCCACACGATGCCGACGTGTAACGCGATGAGCGCCGTCACCACGAAGGGAAGCAGGAACACGTGCATGATGTACATCCGTACGAGCGTCGCCTGTCCGAGGGTGAACCCGCCGAACAAAAGCTGTGCCGCCCACTCACCCACGATCGGGGTCGCGAGCGCCATCTCGACGCCGATCTGTGCGGCCCAGAAGGACAGCTGCTTCCAGGGGAGCACGTAGCCGGAGTACCCGAACAGCAGCGTCAACAGGATGAGGATGACCCCCAGGATCCAGTTGCCCTCGCGGGGCTCCTTGTACGCGCCCGTGAAGTAGACGCGCAGCATATGGAGGAAGACGGCCGCCACCATGAACTGTGCGGCCCAGCGGTGGATCGACCGCAACATGAATCCGAACTGGATGTCCTTGATGATCATCTCGATCGACAGCCAGGCGGCGGTCGGATCGCCGGCCGCGGCGGCGCCGGCGGTCGAGGGGGAGTAATAAAAGCCCAGCAGCGCGCCGGAGACCGCGGCGACGAGGTACGCGATGATCGACAGCGACCCCAGCGAGTACAGGGGATACCAGTACCAGAACTTGTTGTCGAGGTCGTACTGTTCGGTGTGGCTCTTGGGCATCTGGAGGTTGATCCGGTAGTACAGCGTCTCCAGCAGCTCCAGATAGTCGACGATGCGAAGCCGCTTGTCCATCCAGATCAGCGTGGTCAGGAAGGCCGTCTCGACGGCCGTCAGGTCCTTCCGTTTGAGCCAGGCGTCGTGGTCGAATTCGTCTTTCTTTTCGAGGCTCATTGGTTTGTCACCGCTTGTAGTACGGGTAGACGGCTCGTTTCACCGTCTCCCAGGCGTCTTCGGGGTCCGCGAGGGATTCGCCCTCGACGTCCTCCTCGCGGACGTACAGGTCCTCCCACTTGCGCCGCCGCTTCTTGACGACCATCACGTCCGGGAGGAACTCCTTTCGATACAGCGCGAGGATGAACGCGAGGTCGATGAACACCAGCGCGAGCAGACCGCCGAGGAACATGTTTCCGTTCTCGGTCGTCGCCCAGCCGAACATCAGCCCGTAGACGAACAGGAACACGAACACGACCTCGATGATCGTCAACAGGACGATCGCGATCGCGGCCGCCGTGCTCTCGCGCGCCGGTTCGTACCGATGAATGTCGCCGTAGGAGGATTCACCCGAACTCATTATCGGTCACCGTGTCCCGTGTGTGCGGATTCGCCGTATTTGAGCACGTAGAACGTGAAGATACACGTCAACGTGATCGCGACGCCGACGATCAGCCCGACCCAGTGGGCGTGCAGCGGCACGCCGATGTCGTGGACGTTCTCCGGCCAGCCGGTGTTGGCACCGCCGACCTCCTCGGTTTCGATGTCCTCGCCGACGGCGATGCCGCCGTGCATGCCGACCTGTGCGTGGGGGTCACACTGGTAGTGGGTGATGCCGGCGTCCTCCTCGGAGGTTTCGTACTCGAAGGTAAAGCCTTCTTCGCCGGTGATCTGGCTTTCGAAGGAGGCGGGGCCCTCGACCGCGTGGACGTTGTGGTCGCCGCCGTTGCCCGTCCACTCCCAGACGATCGTCGTGCCGGGGTCGACCCACACTTTCGTCGGGTCGAACGCGAGGCCGTCGCCCGCACCGACCGCGATCGTTACCTCGTCCTGCCCGCGGGCGTCCGTGTAGCTGTTCACGTTCCCCTCCACCGCCGAGGGCCACACGGGTCGCACCTCCTGGGCCGCGGCCGTGCCGGTCGCCGCGCTCGTGGCGGCGACCGCGGCCGCTGACCCGCCGGCCGTACGCATAAACTCCCGCCGTTTCATACGGATCCGAATCGGATCGGGGCGCGCTTAAACCCACCGACTATCTTCGATCGGCTGGACTCGGCGATCACGGAGGTATCAGGCGTTCTCGCCGGGATCCGTCCGCCCGTCGTTCGTGTCGATCGCGTCCGCATCGGCGCCGGTCGATGGCGCCCCGTTCCCCCCGGAAGACGCCTCGCCCTCAGCGGACGTCTCGCCCTCAGCGGGCGCCTCGTCCGCGGCCGGGGGAATGTCGGACCGATCGCGTGCCGTGTGGAGCGCGCGGAGCCGGTCCCGGTATTCCGCCGACCGGAAGCGGTCCGAGAGCCGGGCGTTGGCGACCGTCGAGAAGAAGAAGAGCCCGCCGAGCAGGAAGAGGACGCCCATCGCGGGCGCGACCAGCGTCTCGACGCCGGCGAAGATCCACGCGCCGAACAGGGCGGCGCCGGCGATCAGTTGGATGCCCGCGACGACCTGCATCATCAGATTCCCGATCTCGTTCGTTCCCTCGGTGACGTCCTCGGGGTCGGGAAGCGCCCAGTTCTCGGGCGGTTCGGGGACGTCGTACTCCTCCATCGAACAGAGCGCGACGATCGGTTCGACGTCGCGCAGTACCGTCCCCCGTCCGCGCACGTCCCCGGACTCGGAGACGACGGCGTATCCCTCATCGGAGTAGACGACGAGACTGGCGGTTCCATCCAGCCGCTCCCGCTCGAAGGTCGCGAAGACGTCGCGGCTCGCGATCCGGTTCTTCAGCTCCCGCTCGACGCGGTCGAGCAGCTCCGTGCCCGTTATCCACGTCTCCGGATCGAAGGCGGCCTCCCACTCATCGACGGTCATCTTCGCCATATCGGCCGGCCCGAAGTTGTCGAAGTCGTACTTTCGCTCGACCTCCTCGCGGAGGGTCTCGACGTCCGTTTGCGTCTCGGGGTCCGCCGGCGAGTCGTCGGCTTCCTCGTCGACCGGACCGGCAGGCTCCGTCATCGTGGATCGGTACGGTCGCCGGGAATGTTACCGTTTTCGTCCCGGCTGCGATCACGCGGCTGCGACCGCGAGGCGCAGTCGCCGAAAACGGTCGCCAGCCTCACCGGTCGCAGTCGCCAACCTCACCGGTCACAGTCGTCAGCCTCACAGACCGCAGTCGCACTCCTCACCGGCCGCGGTCGCCGACCGCGGATCGGGAGCCTTTACGCGCCGTGGGTCGAACCGCCGGTATGGCCGAGGAGTCACTCGTGGCGGTCGCCGTCGCGGTCACCGTCACGGCGAGTCTCCCGTGTTTCCTGTACGGCGCGTGGGTGATGATCGACGCCGAGATCGTCACGTGGGACCTCCTCGTCTACCACCTGAAGTTCGTCGGCGTCGGGCTCGTGTTGACGACGGTCCCGATGGTCGGGTGGATGATCCCACGGTTGTTCGACCAGCTGTCGGGAACCGCGGTCGTACACGCCTTCTTCGGCGTGCAGGCGTACGCGCTGTTGACCTTCGCGCTCACCGGCATCGTGCACATCCTCCGCGCGAAGCGAAACGCCGACCTCTATCGTGACCCCGACCAGGACGTCGACATCGACGAGCTGCACGAGGACATGAGCCACTGGCGAACCCGGCTTCGGGTCGGCGTCTTCGGATATACGATCCTGTGGATCCTCGCCTGGCTCACCGGTCTCTACCGGCTGGCGAACCTGCACCTGCTATAGCCCCGCTCGTCCGGTCCAGCCAGCGGATCCGGGGCGACCGACCGTTGCGCCCGGGACTCGCCGCCCTCACTCCCAGGACTCGCCGCTCGCCAGGTCGACGTCGGCATCCAGCTTCGAGGACGGGCACAGGTCCTCGAGCACGCAGTCCGCACAGTCCGGATTCCGCGCGGTGCAGGTGGCCCGTCCGTGGTCGATGAACAGGTGCGTGAACTCCTGCCACTTCGTTTGCGGAACGATCCCGGTCAGGTCCTCCTCGATCCGCTCCGGGGACGTCTCCTCGGTCAGCCCGAGCCGCCGGGAGAGTCGCTGGACGTGGGTGTCGACGACGATCCCCTCGACGACGTCGTGGCCGTGCTGGAGGACGACGTTGGCCGTCTTGCGCCCGACGCCGGCGAGATCGGTCAGCTCGTCCATCGTGTCCGGGACTTCGCCGTCGTGCTCCTCGAGGATGTCCTGCGCGGCCGACCGGATGTACTTCGCCTTGTTGTTGTAGTAGGTGATCGAGGAGATGTCCTCGGCCAGCTCCTCCTGGTCGGCGGTCGCGTAGTCCTCGACGGTCTCGTACTTCTCGAAGAGGTCCGCACAGACCGTGTTGACGCGCTCGTCGGTACACTGCGCCGACAGCACCACCGCGATCAACAGCTCGAGCCGGTTCGAGTACCGCAGCGAGATCGTCGAGTCCGGATACTCCTCCTCGAGCCGGTCGATCACGGCCTCGGCCTGCGCCGCGCGCGTCTCCCGTCTGGTTCCCATACCGATCCCGATCCGCCGCGGCGGGTTGAACGGTTCGGAGTCGATCGGTGCCGACGTGAGGGCATCGATCCGTCGCTCGGAGCCGACCGCTCACCCCGGAAGGGCGTCCTGGTCGACCCGATAGATCGTCACGCGGTCGGTCTCGTACGCGACCGACACCCCCTCGAGGTGGTCGAACGCGACGTCCTCGCCGTATCGCTCGCGCTCCGTCGGTCCGACCCACACGTAGGTCACCTCGTAGGCGTCGAGCGTCCGGACGCGCTCGACCGTCGGCCCGGCGTACGCCCGGTCGACCGCCGCGACGCGGCGTTCGTACGCTTCGACGCCGCGATAGCCGACCTCGTGGTCCCAGCCGGCGACCGTCGGGACCCCGGTCAGCGAGGAGGCGGGGTTCGCTCGCCAGGTGTACATTCCCGGCTCGGCCGCCCGCGCGAGCCCCTCCGGCGACCGGGTTGTTCCGGGCGCCTCCAACAGCACGTCCTCGCGGGTCGCGTGGTCGTCGAGCCACGCGATCGCCGGCGCCTCCTCGGGATGGTCGGCGGCGACGAAGGCGGTCGCGTCGAGCGTCCCGACGTCGTGCCGGTCGAAGTGACCGTCGAGCGCGAGCGCCGCGTACGGCAGCGTCGAGACGACGAGCAGGGCGACGAGGACGCGCGCAACGGTTCGGCCGTCGGGCAGAACCATCGCCGCTGACGTCCGGGTGTTCGTCTCGCGACCGTCCGGCCCGCCGCTCCCCTTCTCTCGACCGCTCGTCGTCCGGACGTGACCGATGCCGGCGACTCCGTGCGCCCACAGTTCGGAAATGATCACGCCGGCGGCGATCCCCCACAGCGTCCAGACCTGAAAGTACGTTTTAAAAACCGTGTTGAGCCGTCCCGGCCCCGCCTGCTCGGCCAGGTGGACGATCTCGACGAGTCCAACCAGTCCGGCGCCGCCGATGACCAGCGCCGTTTCGAAGCCCGCATCCTGATCGGTTCGGAGCGCGACCCAGCCCAGGACAAGCGGCGGAGCGACGACCGCGATCGCGGGAACGCCGACGAGAAGGCCGCTTCCGACTACTGCGGCGAGGCCGACGAGGAGCGGGCCGATGCCGGCCAAACGCGGTTTGATTCCGTCGAGACGCGCGTTGGTTCCGGCCGGACGCGGTTTTATCCCGACGAGCCGGCCGGTCAGGAACGCGAGGAACGCCGCGAGGAACGCGCCGTGCACCGTGAGCAGCCCGCCGAGCCCGGAGCGCTGCCCCGGCGGAACGAGGGCCGGCTCCTGGCCGCTGCTCGCCCCGAGCAGGAACGGCGCGGCGAGCACCCCCCCGAGTCCCGCCGCCAGGGCCGTCACGACGAGCGCGCCGCCGGTTCGCTCGATCTCCTCCCGGAGGAGGGGACGGTCGGATCCGCCGTCGGCGCCGGAATCGCCGCCGGCGTCGGAATCGTCACCGAACGAGCGCACGCTGCCGGCCGAGAGCAGCGTGAGCGGGCGTGCCGGAGCGAACGTCGCGGCGAGCCAGACCACGCCGAACAGGGTCGCCAGGTCCCAGGTGTGGACGACCGCGACCGTTCCGCCGAGGACGGGTATCGCGCCGAAGACGAGCAGCCGGCGGCGGCGAAGCTCGGATTCGGGAGTTCGCCAGTAGGCGTAGGCGATCGCCGTCCCGAGCACGAGGAACGGCGCGCCCATCATATGCGCGTGGAGGTCGCCGTTGAGGAACGCGAAGAACGGGAACTCGTTTATCGTCCCCTCGATGACGCGGCTCGCGTCCCAGTAGTGAAACGGCTCCGACTCGGCGCCCGACCCCGGACCGAGACGTGCGAGGAGCGACTGCACCGTCGCGAGGTTGCTCGCCAGACCGACGGCCGCGGCCGCGGCGACGCCGGCGCCGGTGGCGAGGGACGGGGCGCCGACGTGGTCGTGCCGGGAGTCGTTCTCCGAGTCGGCCGGTTCCCCAGGCCGGTCGGCGATCCGGTCGGCGATGCGATCGGCGGCGATTCCGCGAGCGAGCTCGAAGACCGCCGCGATCAGACAGGCGTAGACGGTCGCCAGCGCGAGGTTGTACGCGTACGCGGGCGGGACCCCCGACAGGATCGTCACCAGCGCGGCCGCGAGGTGGCCGCCGTAGTAGTAGTTCACCGTCTCGCCGGCGAACCAGGGGTCGAGCGGGGGCAACGACTCCGCCCTGAGCAGGCTTCGGAGCAGGCTGTAATCGAGGAACTTCTCGCCGCCGACCGGAGTGATCGCGGGATCGGCAGCACGGATCAGCAGGACGAGCGTGAACGCGCCGAGAAAGACGAGAAGGGCGTTGCGGATGGCCCGCCGGTCGGCCGGGACCGCGTCGTCCGCGACCGAGAGCGAACCCCGTCGGGCCGCGTCGAGGTCGACGGACGCCCACAGCGCGCCGACGCCCAGCGCGACGACTCCGACGGCGAGAGCCTCGATGCCGAAGCTGAGACGTCCGATCCAGTAGCCCGTCGTCGTGAGGACGGCGACCGAGAGGATCGGAGCGAGCCCCACGCCGCGTCCGGGCGTCCACCGGAACAGGCGTGCCGCGATCGGAACCGCGAGCGCGGAGAGGACTGCGATCGCGAGGAGCCACCGTCCGACCAGGAGGACCTCCATATCCCCGGAAGACGCGGCCACGGTGTAATCCCTTCGGGTCTCGACGGGACGGGAGACGCCCGTTGGCGGACCCGGTCGATTGCGGGTCGAGTCACGCCGTTTTTTATCCGTGGCCGGGTATCGGACGGTATGTCCGCGACGCTCGGGATCGTCGTCCCCGCCTTTCGCCCCGACGTCGACCGGCTCATCGCGTACGTCCGGTCGCTCGACGACGGGCTCGCCCCGGAGACGATCCGGATCGAGCTCGACGATCCCGAGCCGGCGGTTCGTGAAGCGCTTCGGGATGCGCCCGATCTCCCCGCCCACGTCAACGCGGTCGATCGCCGCCGCGGGAAGGGCGCCGCCGTGACCGCCGGGTTCGAGGTGCTCGAGACCGACGTCCTCGCCTTCTTCGACGCCGACGGCGCGACCGACGCCGCGGCGGCCGCCGCCGTCGTCGACCCGGTTCGCGACGGAACGGCCGACCTCGCCGTCGGATCCAGACGGCATCCGGAGTCGGTCGTCCAGTCCCACCAGACCGTCCTCCGGCGGGCGCTCGGCGACGGGTTCGCGTGGCTCGCCCGCCGCGTCCTCGGCCCCTCGCTGTACGACTACCAGTGCGGCGCGAAGGCGATCACGACCGAGACGTGGCGCCGGCTTCGTGACGACGTCTACGAGCCGGGCTTCGCCTGGGACATCGAGCTCGTCGCGCTCGCGGGCGCGTACGGCGCCCGGATACGCGAGGTCCCGATCCGCTGGGAGGACCAGCCCGGATCCACGGTCGATCCGGTCCGCGACACCGCCCGAATGTTCCGGGGGCTCGCCGTCGCGCACCACCGGTCCGCGGTCGTCTCCGGCAGCCGATTCCACCGGCTGCTCCCGATCGATCCGGGGCCGTCGCTCCGCGAACGGCTGCACGGGACCGCCCACCCGGACGGGTCGCGGGGTGATCCGACGTGAGCACTCACGAACCGACGGAGGACCTCGGATGAGCACGCTCGGTGATGCCCTCGACGAGCTGGCAACGGGGGCTCGGTTCGGCAGGTTCCTCTCGGTCGGCGCGCTCGGCGCGATGGTCGATCTCCCGATCAGCTCGGCACTCACCCTCACGGCCCTGTTGGAGCCGCAGTGGGCGAAGGTCGTCGGCACCGAGTGTGCGATCATCGTGATGTTTCTGATAAACGACGCCTGGACCTTCGACGGCCAGGGTGCGCCCGGCGTCCGCGCGAAGCTCCGCCGGCTCCTCCGGTCGAACGTCGTCCGGTCCGGCGGGCTCGCCGTGCAGTTTTTCGTCGTGTGGACGTTGACCGACCTCGACGTCGAGGTCATCGTCGCCGGCACCGACGTCTGGGCGGTCGTGACGATGCCCATCGCCATCGGCGTCTCCTTCGTCGTCAACTACGTTACCGAGAGTCTGTTCACCTGGCGCGTGGCTGCCGACCGGTGAGACGGCCGTTTTCGACGCCTGCTCCATTTATAAGCAACCGGAGGATCCGCACGCGGTTAACTCGCATACGGCAGCCGAATCACAACCCTTAACCGTCGGACTCGTGTTCGTTTCAGTAGCGGGATGGGATAGCCAGGAGATTCCGCCGGGCTCATAACCCGGAGATCGGTGGTTCAAATCCACTTCCCGCTATGTTCCTCGGTCGTTTTTCACCGAACTGCCGTTCGTGCTCCACGACGCCGTCGTCCGTCTCCATCGTCCGCCCTCCATCGTCCGCCCTCCATCGTCCGCCCTCAGCCCCCCTTGAGTACGTGTCTCTTTGTGCACGTGTCACCCGATCCGACTCCTTATACGTGGCTAGGCCCTATCGGTGGTGTGAGCGATCAAAGCGGGCGTCGGGACCTCCGAATGCCCAACGACGATCAGGTATTCGCCGTTGTGACCGAGATGCTTGGCCACAGCCGCGTGCAGCTGCGATGTGCGGACGGCGTCGAGCGGATGGGGCGGATTCCGGGTCGAATGAAGTACCGAAACTGGATCAACCGGAACGACGTCGTCCTCGCGGAGCCGTGGAGCTTCCAGGACGAGAAGGCGAACGTCGAGTGGCGCTACGACGACTCGGCGGCCGACCAGCTCCGCCGCGAAGGCCACATCGAGTAGTCCGACGGTCCGACGGTCGCACGTTCCGACGGTCCCGCGTTCACGCGTTCCGGCGGTCCCGTGTTTTCGAGCCGTCTTCTCTCGCCGAGTCGATGCAGTTAGCCGTCGCTTCGAGTAGCCGCGGGTCCGATCAGCCGTCGCTCCGGTCGCCCCATCCGTATTCCTCGTGGACGGCACGCCCCGCCGCGTTCGAGATCGGCCCGACGACCTCGGTGACGCCCACAAGCACGTCCCGTGATCGAACCGGCGGCGTCGGCTTCCCCTGGAACTCGGCGATCTCGTCGCTTCCGACGGCGTAGACGACGCGGCCGAGCCCTGCGGACCGGATTCCTCCCGAGCACATCGGGCAGGGTTCCGTGCTCGTGTACATCACCGTCCGCGCGCGCTCGGCCGGCGCGTCCTCGCGTTTCGCGCGCGCAGCGAGATCGAGTTCGGGGTGGCGCCGGACGTCGTCCGCGGTGTGAACCCGGTTCGACGCCTCGGCGACGATCCGGTCCTCGCGGACGAGCACCGAGCCGAACGGTTCGTCGCCGCGGTCGGCGGCGGTCCGAGCCAACTCGATCGCCCGCTCGAGGTGTGCCTCGTGGTCGAACGCGTCGAACCTGGCCGTCGATTCGGGCCCGTCCGCGTGGCCGTTCGCGTCGGTCATCGACCGTCGTTCGCGCCCCCGGCCGAAAAGCGATCGGGGCCGGAACCGACGGTCCGCGACCGGGTCGGGGACCGTCTCGACCGCCGCGGCTCGTCGGATACGCTTATGAGGGCCGGCCCGCCAGTTTCGGACACGATGAGCGACCTCCCGGACGATTTCGACTGCACGATCACCAACTGGGAGTACATCTACGGGCTCTGCCGGACGGTCTCGAACCAGGTCAAGCGCGCGTCCTTCGAACCGGACGTCGTCGTCGCGCTCGCGCGCGGCGGCTGGTTCGCCGGCCGCTGCACCTGCGATTTCCTCGGGCTCGACGACCTCACCAGCCTGAAGATGGAACACTACGTCGGCACCGGCGAGAAGGCAGACGAGCCGCAGGTCCGCTACCCGATGCCGGAGGGCAGCGTCGCGGACAAGGACGTCCTGATCATCGACGACATCGCCGACACCGGCGGGTCGATCCGGCGCGCCGAGGAGTACGTCACCGACAGGGACGCCGGGACGGTGCGGACCGCGACCCTCCAGCTGCTGGGCACCTCCGAGTTCGACCCCGACTTCGTCGGCGAACGCCTCGCGGAGTGGACGTGGGTCGTCTATCCGTGGAACTTCATCGAGGACATGATCGACCTGATCGCCGGCGCGATGGAGCGTGCCCCGGAGACGACCTTCGCCGAGGACGACGTTCGCGCGCGGCTCGCCGACTACCACGGGATCGACCGCATCGAGATGGAGATCGCCCAGCCCGACCGCCTCGAGGAGGTCCTCACCGAGATGGAGCGCCGCGACGTGATCGAGCTGGCCGGCGACGCGGAGTGGCGGCTGGTCCAGTGATCCGATGACGGACGACGCGGAGTCCGACGGGGATGCGGCCGACGCCGATGCCGATGCTCCCCACGAGGATGCGGCCGGCGCCGATGCCGACGCTCCCGCGGATACCGCTGCTGACGTCGACGACGACCACCGGCCCACGGCGGCCCGCGGGGCGGCGATCGAGACGCTGTGTGACGCGTTCGCGCTGAAGGACGAGACGCGGACGGGCTGGGAACTCCGGGGCGTTCGGGGTCCCGAGTCGGTCGCCGCCCACTCGTGGGGCGTCGCCTATCTGGTCGTCGCGATCGGGGAGACGTTCGCCGACGAGTTCCCCGAGCTGGACCTCGATGCCGCCCTCCGGATGGCGGTGGTTCACGACCTCGGCGAGGCCGAGACGGGCGACGTCCCGACCCGCGCCGACGCTGCGGCCGCGGCGTCGTTGCCCGACGCGGACGAACAGGAGGCCGCCGAACGCGAGGCGGTCGCCGATCTGACCGCGCCCCTCGGCGCCGCCGAGCGACTGCGTGCGGACTGGGAGGCCTACGAACGCCGTGACCGTCCCGAGGCGCGAGTCGTCAAGGACCTCGACGTGATCGACATGTGTCTCCAGGCGCTCGTCTACGAGCGCGCGGACCGGTACGACCCGACCGATCCGGGGACGGCCGATCCTGCGGCGGACGATTCGGTGACGGGCGATTCGGCGGCGGACCCCGCGACGGACGACCCGGAAGCGTTCGCGGAGTACGACGCGCTCGACGAGTTCTTCGCGACCGCTGTGGAGAGCGTGACCACCGAAACCGGCCGGGCGTACGTCGACCTGATCCGGGAGCGATACGTCGCCGCCCGCGACGGGGAGCCGTCCAGATGACCGCCCTGCTCGGGATCTTCACCTCCGCGGTCCTGCCCATCGTCGCGATCGCCGCGGTCGGCGCGCTCCTCGGACGGTACAAGGACGTCGACCCGGGGCCGCTCAACACGGCGGTCGTCTACGTGCTCGCGCCGGCGCTGGTCCTCCACAGCCTCGCGTTCACGGAGCTCGCGGCCGGCACGCTGGCCCGGATCGCCCTCGGCGTCGTCGCCTTCATCGTGGTGATGCTCGTCGTCGCCGAGGGCGTCGGGCGGGCGGCCGGCCGAGAGGAGCCGCTGTTGAGCGTGCTGTTGCTCGTGGCGGCGTTCACGAACAGCGGCAACCTCGGGATCCCCGTCTCCGATTTCGCCTTCGGCGACGTCGGCCGCCAGACGGCGGTGCTGTTCCTGTCGGTTCAGTCCGTCCTGATGTACACCGTCGGCGTCTACGTCGCATCCCGGTCCGGCGGGTCGTCGGGGCTCTCGGGCGTTCGGCGCGTGTTCCACATCCCGCTCGTCTACGCGGTGATCGTCGCGTTGGCCGCTCGCGCCGCCGGAGTCGTTCCCCCGGCTGACGCCCCCTCGATGGAGGCGCTCGAGCTGGTCGGCGACGCCGCCATCCCCGTGATGCTGCTCATTCTGGGGATCCAGCTGGCCCGAACCGAGTACGGCGCGGCCCTCTCGAGCACCGCGACCCCGACCGCGCTGCGGTTCCTCCTCGCGCCGGTCGTCGGGCTCGGCCTCGCGTTCCTGCTCGGGTTCGAGGACCCGACGGTCGCCCGGGTGTTCGTCCTCGAGACCGCGATGCCGGCCGCGATCACCCCGCTCATTCTCGTCGTCGAGTTCGCCGGCGACGACGGGGCCGGCGGCCTCACCGCGCCGGCGCTCGTCTCGACCAGCGTCCTCGTGACCACGCTGCTGTCGATCCCCGTTCTCACGCTGCTGATCGCCGTGCTTCGGTCCGGGATCCTGATCTAGGCGTCGTCCGCATTCGTTGAACCCCTCAGCAGGTGATGGTATTCCATCCGCAATCGCTCAGTACAGCTTGCATACTGATCGTTCCGATCATGACTGAGGAAAAGACTGAGGAACTACGGAAGACCGAGTCTCGAATCGGACGCCGGATCAGTCAGATCTACCGGAGTCCGTCCGCGGTTTAGACTCAGCTTGCGCAACGACGACGATTAACGACGTAACGAGTGATCCGACCACCAATCCACCGAGGACGACGACCAGCGCCGCTACCGTCGTCTTGGGGGATACCTCCGCCATCGGGACGAACAGCCGCAGGTCGGCAGCGAGGACGAGAACCGCCCCGACAACGTCGAAGAACAGGTCCAAGACCGTATCCCGACGGCCATAGTGCTCGAGTACGGGCGGGAGGTTACACCTCCTTCCGAAATCCCGCGCGAGAAGTTCGATCACCTCCCAGAACACTCCGGACAGAAGCGTAACCAACACGACAGTGACCCAGATCAGACCGGTTCCGGCCGCAACTGGTGCATACTCGAGGGCGACTATTACGCCAGCATATAGCAACGCTGCCACGAGTGCCGCCGACAGCGTATGAGTGAGGTGGTCCCACCAAGAGATCTCGTCGTATGGACCGAGCATACCGTAGGAGTGAAACAGACCGGTGACGGCAATCCACAGTGGAAGTTCCGGGGAAAGCCCGACTCGGATTCCGTAAAACCAGTGGGTAAGGACGTCGACGAGAACGGGAACGAACACCAGCAGAAACGACACACCCGTGTTGACTACTGCGGGAGCGTTCCTCTGCCGGACAGCGGTATGGAAGATGACTGCGATGCCCGCTAAACAGGCGAAGACACCCAGAAACAACAGCCTCTCCATCGAAGATACTATTCCGGCATAGGGGATTAATCGCTTCGATTTCCGTCCCGATAACGAACGGTTTCGACTGATCCTCTCCCTGAGGAATGAGGCGGATGAGGTATAGCGGCAGGCGAGCAGTCGATTTCAACCGGAATCAATTCTCCGACCGTGGTCGAAATCTCTTTATCACACAGTTGATAGGTGGCGACATTTCGTCCCCTCGGTCGGATTCGAAGTCGTTCGTGAGCAAGCTCAATGGAACGGCTGTTTCACCCAAGTACTGGCCGAAGGAGAGGATTTCAACGGAGTCCCTCGTCCGACTCCCCGAACTCGCGTTTCAGTCCGCGATCGCCTCCGCCTCGACGGCGGCCGCGGTCGGGTCCCGGATCCACAGGTCGCCGAAGAGGTCGTCCTGCTGGAGCCGGACGCCGCCGCGGTGCGCGAGGAACAACAGCGCGAGGTACGTCATGAAGGGCCGTCCGCCGACCGTCTCGATCTCCGCGAACAGCACCTCCGCGCGGCCCTGGTCGTACTGGGTCCGCAGCGCGGTGCGGACGTCGTCGATGACCTCCTCGATGTCCTCGTCGTGGGTGCCGCCGGTGACGTCGCCCTCGGTCGGCTCGCCCTCCCGGCGGACGTCGTCCGCGGCGCGGTAGTCAAGCGTCTGCGTCCCGCGGTCGTGTCCGCGGGGCGACTCCGAGGTGTCGTACTCCCGCGACCGCTTCCACCACGAGCCGCGCTCGGCCTCCCGGAGCTCGCGGACCAGCTCGTCGAGGGTCTCCGGCGACCCGCGGGTGTTCTTGCGCTCCAGCCGGCGGTCCATCTCCGCCTCGAGCTGATCGACCGGGTCGAAGCCGTCGCCGGCGGGCGACTCCCCGGCAGCGCCTCCGGCACCCGGATGGCTCTCACCCTGCATCGCGGCCTCCCAGGGTTCCAGCTCCGGCTCGTCGGACTCGTCCTCGTCGTCGTCCGTGAGCATCGCGTCGCTTTTCATCCGCAACAGGACGCTGGCGTAAAACAGCGCCCGCCCGGTCGTCCGCAGGTCCCGGGCGTCAAGCTCCGCGAGGAACGCGTCGGTCACCTGTACGATGTCGATGTCCCACGGCTCGATCTCGCCCTCCTCGGCCAGCTGGACGAGCAGCTCCACCGGTTCGACCTCCTCGTCGGCGTCGTCGGCGTCGGTCGCGTCGACGTCGGGACCGTTCCGGTCGGCCGCATCCGCATCGGTCGCGTCGACGTCGGGACCGTTCCGGTCGGCCGCATCCGCATCGGCCGCGGCCCCTGCCTCGTCGGTCGTCCCGCCGGGAGCGTCCGTCCCGATCCCGACCGTCCCCGCATCGGGGCCGCCGCTGAGGTCGAGGTCGGGCACGTAGCCGTCGTCCTCAGTCATCCGCCGGCACCTCCCCGTCCCCGTCGGCTTCCTCACTGTCCCCGCCGAACTGCATCCCGGTCACCGCGGAGACGTTGTCCTCCTGCATCGTCACGCCGATCGCCCGCTCGGAGCGCTCGAGGAGGGCCGAGCGGTGCGAGACCACGACGAACTGCGCCTCGCCGGCCAGGTCGTGGACCATCTCGCCGACGCGCTCGGCGTTGACCGCGTCGAGGAAGGCGTCGACCTCGTCGAGCGCGTAGAAGGGCGCGGGGTTGTGCCGCTGGATCGCGAAGATGAACGCCAGCGCCGTCAGGGACTTCTCGCCGCCGGACATCGCGTCGAGCCGCTGGACCGGCTTATCGGCCGGCTGCGCCTTCATCGTGAGTCCCTCCTCGAAGGGGTCCTCGGGGTTCTCGAGGACGAGCTCGCCGGTCCCCGCCGAGAGGCGCTCGAAGATGTCCTCGAAGTGGTCGTTGATCGACTCGAAGGCGTCCATGAACGTCCGTTTCTTCTGCGACTCGTACTCCTCGATGCGCTCCTCGATCCCGTCGCGTTCCGACACGAGCACGTCCCGGCGCTCCTGCAGCCGGTCGAGGTCCGATTCGACCTCGTCGTACTCGTCGATCGCCCGCATGTTGACCGGCTCCAGCGCCTCCATCTCGGCCTCGAGCTCCTCGATGCGGCGCTCGACCTCCTCGTGGTCGGGGATCGCCTCGGGGTCGTACTCGCCGACTTGCGACTCGAGCTCGTCGATCTCCCACTCCAGCCGGTCCGCGCGGTCGCGCAGGTCCGAGAGCGTCGACTCCACCTCGGAGACGCGCCGCCGCTGTTCGTCGCGCTCCTCGGTCGCCGCCGACAGCGTCTCCCGGAGGTCCGACCGCTCGGCCTTGAGCTCGGCCAGCTCCTCCTCGAGGTCCTCGATCGCCTCGCGCTTCTCGGCGAGCAGCTCCCGCTTGTCGGCGATTTCGTCCTCGTGGTCGGCGATCGCCTCCTCGGCCTCCGCCTTCTTGTTCTGGGCCGCCTCGATGCGGTCGTGGAGGTCCTCGACGGCGTCCTCGGCGTACTCCGTTTCGAGCTGCACCTCGTTGAGCCGACCGTCGAGGTCGTCCATCCGCGACTCGAGGTCGTCGATCTCCTCGCGAACCTCGTCGGCCCGGCTCGTCAGCTCCGGGATCCGCGAGTCGGCGAGTTCGGCCTCCAGCTCCTCGATCCGGTCCTCGACCGCCGCCTGATCGTCGGCCAGCTCGTCGATCTCCGCGTCGAGCTCGGTCATCCGCTCGTCGACCTCCTCGCGCTCGTCGCGGAGCGTCTCGAGGGTCGACTCCAGCTCCTCGATCCGGTCGTGCTGCTCCTCGAGCTCCGTTTCCGCCCGGTCGATGTCGGACTCGACCGACCGGACCCGCTCCTCGGCGTCGGCCTTCCGCTCGCGCGCGTCGTCGATCTCCGCGTCGAGCTCGTCGACCTCGGACTCGAGGGACTGCCGCTCGTCCTCAAGCTCCTCGATCTCCTCGGCCAGCCGCTGGAGCTTGCCGCCGCCGGCGGTGCTGAAGGCGAACCGGGATCCCCCGCCCGAGCCGCCGGTCATCGCGCCCGACGTCTCGACGAGGTCGCCCTCCAGGGTCACCATCCGGTACTCGCCCATCAGATCGCGGGCGGTCCCCATGTCCTCGACGACGAGCGTCGACCCGAGGACGTACGAGAAGACCGGGTCGTAGCGGGCGTCGTACTCGACGAGGTTCCGCGCGAAGTCGACCACGCCGGGCATCGTCGGCGCGTTCGGGAGCCCGCGGTCGTCCAGCTCCGTGATCGGCAGGAACGTCGCCCGGCCCGCGTTGCGACTTTTAAGGTGCTCGATGCACGTCTCCCCGACCCCGTCGTCGTCGACGACGACGTTGGCGAGTCGGCCGCCGGCCGCGGTCTCGCACGCCTCCGCGTACGTCGGGTCCACCGACGCCAGCTCGCCCACGGGGCCGTGAACTCCCTCGATGCCGGCGTTTCGAACCGTCGTGACCGCCCGCGGCCAGGAGGCGTCGCCGCGCCGCTTCGCGTCCGCCTCCAGCGAGGCGTACTCGCTTTGCTTCTCCCGCAGGTCGTCCTCGATGGCGTCGAGCCGCTCCTGCCGCTCCGCCTTCTCGGCGAAGAGATCCGCGATCGTCTCCTCGATCGCGTCGCGGTTCGTCTCCGCCGTGTCGAGCTCGCCGTGAAGCTCGGAGATCCGGGCCTTCAGGTCCGGGATCCGCTCGTGGGCCGCCTCCAGGTCCGACTGCGCCTCGCTGATCTCGTTCGAGCGCCGCCGCGCCTCGTCGAGCAGCCGGTCCTTCTCGCGCTGGACGTCGTTCTTCTCGGCTTTGATCTCCTCGAGCCGGTCCTTGTGCTCGGCGAGGTCGGCCTTGAGCTCGTCGTACTGGGTGTCGATCCCGTCGATCTCCGCCTCGATCTCCGCGAGTTCGGTCCGCTTGTCGGCGATGTCGGCCTTGACCGACGCCTTCTCGACCTTGATCTCCTTGGCGTCCGCCTCGAGCTCCTCGATCGTCTCCTGCTTGCGGTCGATCTGGACGAACGCGTCGCGGCGCTCCGCCTCGGCCTCCTCCAGGCGGCTCTCCGCGTTCTCGATCCGCCCCTCGATCCGGGAGATGTCGCCCTTGATCTCCTCGATCTCGGCTTTGATCGCGAGCTGTTCGTCCTCGCCCGTCCGCTCGATCTCGTCGTTGAGCTCCGCAAGCTCCGCCTCGAGACGCGTGACGCGTCCCTGTCGCGTGTCCAGCTTCTCCTGACGCTCCGCCAGTTCGGCTTCCGTTTCCTCGATCTCCGCTTGCACCGACTCGTGGGCCTCGCGCTTCTCCTCCAGTTCGGCGGCCTTGCGGTAGCCGCGATACTCCTCTTTCTCCTCGCGGTAGGACTGGTACTCCAGGGCGGTCTCGCGCTCGTCGGCGAGCCGGTCGAGCCGGTCCTCCTTCTCCTCGATCCGGAGATCCGCCTCGCCGATCCGGTCCTCGACGGCCTCCAGCTCCTCGAAGGCGGCCTCCTTCTTCTCGTCGAACTCGGCGACGCCGGCGATCTCGTCGATGATCCCGCGGCGCTGGTAGGCCGTCATGTTGATGATCTCCGTCACGTCGCCCTGCATCACGACGTTGTACCCCTCCGGGGTGACCCCGGCCTGCGCGAGCAGGTCCTGGATGTCCGAGAGGTTGACGGAGCGGCCGTTGAGGTAGTAGTAGGAGTAGTAGTTGTCGTCGGTCCGCTTCACGCGCCGCTTGACGGTGATCTCCTCGACGTCGCCGACGTTCTCCGATCCGGCCGCCGAGACGACCTGTCCCCGATCGAGGGTTCCGTCGGCGTTATCGAGCACGACCGTGACGGCGGCCTCGTCGGGGCCGTCGCCCGACTCCGCCCCGTCGTGGCCGGGATTGTAGATCAGGTCCGTCAGCTTCTCGGCGCGGATCCCGCGCGTCCGGGCCAGCCCGAGCGCGAAGAGGATCCCGTCGATGATGTTCGATTTGCCCGAACCGTTCGGGCCCGTGATGACCGTGAAGTCCTCGTAGAAGGGGATCCTCGTCGTCCGCCCGAAGCTCTTGAAATCGTCCAGAACGACTTCTGTGATGTGCATTGGTGGGCTCGCGAGGGGACCGCGAGCTTACGCGACGATGATGTCGCTTTCCTCGGCGTCCCCCTCCGTCGTGTCCTCGTCCGCGTCCGTCTCGGCGTCGCCGCTCGCCTCCGCCGCCGCGTCGGCTGCCGCCTCGGCCGCCTCCGCGGCCGCCGCGGTCGAGTCGGCGGCAGCCGCCGTCTGCTCGACCACGTTCACGTGGTCGTCGCTCTTGGTCGTCCGCTCGGCCGGTTCCGGAGCCTCCGGCGTCGGCCCGGCGCCGGGCTGGTCGGTCGCCCCGCGGTCGGCGGCCGGCTCCCCGGCGTCCGTCGTCTCCCCGGTCGAACCGGGCGCGTCGTCCGCCTCCAGCTGTCGAACGCGTTCCTTCGTCTCGACGAGCTCCTCGGTGAGTCCGTTGACCGCCGCCTGAAGCTCCGAGACCTGGCGTTCGAGTTCCGTCACCCGATTACTCATACGTGTGTTCGGTCGGCCGAGACGTATAAATGTGTGTCAGACGCGCGTGTGACTCGTTCGCACGATATGCCGGACACGATATGCCGGCGAGGGAGCCCCGTTGCTGCCCCGTCGACCTCACTTAAACCGGAACGTCTCGAGGTTCTTCGGCGCGAACGTCCGCATGTTGTAGTCGTGATACAGCGCCGAGGAGAGGTCCTGCACCGAGCTCTCGTCGCCGTGGACGCACAGCACCTTCTCGGGGCGGGGATTCATCGTCTTCACGAAGTTCTCGAGGCCCTGCCTGTCGGCGTGGCCGGAGAAGCCGTCGACGGTTTCGGTCTCCATGTTCAGCGTCAGCGTGTCGCCGCGGCCGCCGCCGCCCCAGCCGTCGACCGGGATCTCGTCCCAGCCGTTCTGGATCCGCCGGCCGAGCGTCCCCTGCGCCTGGTAGCCGACGAAGGTGAGCGTCGAGTCCGGGTCGGTGCCGATGTGGCGCAGCCACGACATAATGGGGCCGCCCTCGACCATCCCGGAGGTCGAGAGGACGATACACTGCTCGCCGTCGGCGACCTCCTGGCGCTCCTCCTCGCCGCCGTCGATGTGGTTGAACTGGTCTGCGAGGAACGGGTTCTCGTCCTCGTGGAAGATCCGGTCGCGGAGGTCGTCGCGGAGGTACTCGGGATAGGTCGTGTGGATCGCGGTCGCCTCCCAGATCATCCCGTCGAGGTGGACGGGCATCTCCGGGATGTCGCCGTTCCGCATCGCCTCCTCCAAGACGAGCATCAGCTCCTGGGATCGCCCCACCGCGAAGGCGGGGATCACCACCTTGCCGCCGCGCTCGTAGGTCTCGTTGATGACCTCCTTGAGCCGGCGCTCGGAGTCCTCCTGGTCGGTCTGGTAGTCGTTGCGCCCGCCGTAGGTCGACTCCAGCACCAGCGTCTCCACGCGCGGGAAGTCGTTGACCGCCCCGTTGAACAGCCGGGTGTCGTCGTAGTGGATGTCGCCGGAGAAGGCGACGTTGTAGAGGCCGTCGCCGATGTGGAAGTGCGTGACCGCCGATCCGAGGATGTGGCCCGCGTTGTGGAAGGTGATCTTCACGTCGGGGGCGATGTCGGTGACGTCGCCGTACTCGAGCGGGATCGTGTGTTTGATCGCCTCCCGAACCTGCGCCGACTCGTACGGCGGCGTGCGGCCCTCCTTGGCCGCGACGTCGAGGTAATCGAGCTGGAGCAGCCCCATCAGGTCGCGCGTGGGCTCGGTCGTGTAGATCGGCCCGTCGTAGCCGTATTTAAACAGCAGCGGGATGAGCGCCGAGTGGTCGAGGTGGGCGTGGGTCAACACGACGGCGTCGATGTTCTGTGCGCCCGCGCCCAGCGCCTCCGGCACCTGCAGGTACGGCACCTCGCCCTCGGCGCCGGGCTTGTCGCCGCAGTCGATCAGGATCCGCGTCTCGGGCGTGTTGAGGATGAAGGCGGCGCGGCCGACCTCGCGGCAGCAGCCGAGCGTGGTGATCCGGACCCACTCCTCGTCGGAGAGCTCCTCGCGGTGGATCTGTCGTCCGACGCGTTCGAGGATGTCGCGGCGCTCCTCGCGCTCCTGTTTCAGGAAGTTGCGGACGTTCGAGACCGTCGAGGACTCGATCGGCGGGGTCCGGACGACCTCCGGGGTCCAGCCGACCTCCTGGGTGATCTCCCGGAGCGTCGAGCCGCGCCGGCCGATCACCATCCCCGGCTTCTGGGCCTCGATGACGACTTCCCCGGTGTCGGCGTGGAAGTCGAGGTCGCTGATCCCCGCCTCCTCGGGGACGACGTCGAGGACCTGCTGTCGGGCCTCGCTGGGCGGCGACAGCGTGCTCGGGTCCGGCCGCACCGTGATCCGCTTGCGCAGCTGGGAGGCGAGCCGGCGGATCAGGTCGCCGTCGCCCGCGAACCGCTTCGGGTCGCGGGTGTAGACGACGAGCTCCGGCCCCTCGTATTTCACGTCGGTGATCGTGATGTCGTTCGGGATCTCCTGTTCGATCTGGGATCTGATGTCTTCGAGTTGGGTGTCGACTTGGCTCATAGGTGAAAACCCCCCGCCGTGACCGGCGCCGCGTCCGCCCCGGTCCGACCGATCGGACGGGGACGAGCGGGTTCGAGGTCCGACGACTGCTGTGTCGTCACGCGAGACGAGGGAGGCATAATGGCGAGTACTGTCGGTAGCTTCGTCTGCGGGAAGAGACGGCGAAAACCCGCTTACCCGGTCATAGACGCCACCCGTTATAAAAGCCTTCGCAAACGGTCACCGCCGATCGCGGTCGGCGACGTCGGCCGGTCGCTCCGTCTCCCGGTCGAACGTTCCCGAACCAGGGGAACGTACTTGACCGTCAGCCGTCGTAGTGGCTCACGATGCGACTCACGCCCGACCGCGTCGCGGCCGAATACGAGTGGGTGCGCGAGCGCGAGCCGACCGTCGTGGCGCTCATCAACGAGACGCGCGACGCCCTCGGCGACCGGTTCGGAACCGACGTCGCCTCGGTCGCTCCGGCGGCGTATCGGGAGGCCGTCGACGCCGTCTTCGCGGACGGCGAGGTGGCGGTCAACGTCGCCGGCTACGTCGCGATCCTCCGGAATCTCGACGTCGCGAACGACTATCCGGGGTTCGTCGTCGACGAGGTGCTGGGCCGCGCGCTCGCGGAGACGATCGCCGGCGGACAGCCCCTCTCGCTGCTCGCCGGCGCGACCTTCCACTTCGCGGACGTCCACACTCACGGCGCGGACGGGGATGCCGCCGGGATCGACGACCTGGACGCCGCCCTCGCGGCCGGGTTCCAGACGCGGCTGCCGGGGTGGGAGTGGCGCGAGGAACCGAGTCCGTTCGGCGTCGACGTCGACGGCTGAGGGAGCGACGAGTCGTTGGCCGGACCGTGGTTCCGGTCAGCCGCCGTTCCGGTCAGCCGTCGTTCCGGTCAGCCGTCAGCCGTCGTTCCGGTCAGCCGCCGTTCCGGTCAGTCGTCGCTCGAGACGACGTTCGCGTCCGCCTCCGGGAGCACGTCCGCGGTCGCGGCCGGGGGTCGCGCGTCGCGGACGTCCTCGCCGATCCCCTCCGCGATGACGTCGGCGTAGGCGTCGGGGAACACCCGAACGAACGACTCGAGCGCGGCCTCCCAGTCGTCGAGCAGCTCGCGGGCGCGGTCGCTTTCGGTGTAGGCCGCGTGGTTCTCCACGAGCCGGCGGAGCATCGCCTCGTCGCGCTCGGAGAGGTCCCGCGAGAGCGACACCATCCCCGTGTTGGCCCGCTCCGCGAGGCGGTCGTCGGGGTCGTGGACGTAGGCGATGCCGCCGGACATCCCGGCCGCGAAATTCCGGCCGGTCTCGCCGAGGACGGCCACGACGCCGCCGGTCATGTACTCGCAGCCGTGGTCGCCGACGCCCTCCACGACCGCCGTGGCCCCGGAGTTGCGAACGCCGAAGCGCTCGCCGGCGACGCCGTTGACGTAGACCTCGCCGGCGGTCGCGCCGTACAGGCAGACGTTGCCGACGACGACGTTCCCGCTCGCGTCGTAGCCCGCGTCCGGGGGCGTGTTCACGACCAGCTTCCCGCCCGAGAGACCCTTCCCGACGTAGTCGTTGGCCGCGCCGGTCAGCGAGAAGGTGACGCCCTCCGCGAGGAACGCGCCGAAGCTCTGGCCGGCGTAGCCGTCGAAGTCGACGGCGATCGTGTCGTCGGCCAGCCCGTCGCCGCCGTGTTCGCTCACGACGCGGTTCGAGAGGGTCGCGCCGACCGCCCGGTCGACGTTCGTGACGTCCTCGTGGATCGACACCGGCGCGCCGTCCGCGATGGCGTCGGCGGCGGCGTCGATGAGGTCCCAGTCGAGCCGGTCGTCGACCTCGTGGTCCTGCTCGCGGACCTTCGTCCGGACCGAGCCGGTCGGCTCCGCGATGACGCTCGAGAGATCGAGGTGTCGCGCCTTCTCGTGGTCCGTCTCGCGCTGTGCGAGCAGTTCGGGGCGGCCGATCAGCTCCTCGAGGGTCCTGAAGCCGAGATCGGCCATGATCTCCCGGAGCTCCTCGGCGATGAAGGTCATGTAGTTGATGACGTGGTCGGGCTCGCCGGGGAACCGCTGTCGCAGGTCCTCGCGCTGGGTCGCGACGCCGACCGGACAGGTGTTCTCGTGACACTGCCGGGCCATCACGCAGCCGGAGGTGACCAGCGAGGCCGTCCCGAACACGTACTCCTCGGCGCCCAGCAGCGCGGCGACGGCGACGTCGCGGCCGGTCCGCAGCCCGCCGTCCGCGGAGACCCGGATGCGGTCGCGCAGGCCGGTCGCCCGCAGCATCTGGTTCGTCTCCGCGAGACCCAGCTCCCACGGGAGGCCGGCGTTCTTGATCGAGGTCTTCGGGGACGCCCCCGTCCCGCCGGAGTGGCCCGAGACGTGGACCACGTCCGCGTTCGCCTTCGCGACGCCGGCCGCGATCGTCCCGATGCCCGCCTCCGAGACGAGCTTGACGTTGACGTCCGCGTCCGGATTGGCCGACTTCAGGTCGTAGATGAGCTGTTTCAGGTCCTCGATCGAGTAGATGTCGTGTTGGGGCGGCGGCGAGATGAGCCCGACCCCCGGCGTCGAGCACCGGACGTGGGCGATCATCTCGTTGACCTTCTTCCCGGGGAGGTGGCCGCCCTCGCCGGGCTTTGACCCCTGCGCCATCTTGATCTGGAGCTCGTCGGCCGAGGCGAGGTACTCCGCGGTGACGCCGAACCGGCCCGAGGCCACCTGCTTGACGTTGCATTCGCGCTCGGTGCCGAACCGCTCGGGCGGCTCGCCGCCCTCGCCGGTGTTCGATTTCGCCCCGATCCGGTTCATCGCGATCGAGTTGTTCTCGTGGGCCTCCGGCGAGATGCTGCCCAGCGACATCGCCGCGGTCGAGAACCGTTTCACGATCTCCTCGACCGGCTCCACCTCCTCGACCGGCACCGGGTCGCGGTCGGCGTCGAACTCCAGGAGCCCCCGCAGCGTGTGTGGCGACCCCTCCTGGTCGTTGACTTCCGCGGCGAACTCCCGGTACTGGTCGTACTCGCCGGACCGCACCGCCTGCTGGAGCGTCCCGACCGTCTGCGGGTTCCAGCCGTGTTTGATCCCGGACGACCGGTGTTCGTACTCGCCGACGGTCTCGAGTTGCGGGTCGGCGCCGAACGCCATCGCGTGTCGCGTCCGGACGTCGCCCTCGATCTCGTCGATGCCGATGCCCTCGGTGCGGATCTCGGTGCCCGAGAAGTATTCCGCGACGAACCCGGAGTCGAGCCCGACCGCCTCGAAGATCTGCGCGCCCTGGTAGCTCTCCATCGTCGAGATGCCCATCTTCGCCATCGTCTTGAGCAGGCCGTCCTCGAGCGCGCCGCGGTAGGCGGCGATCGCCTCGGCCTCGTCGGCCCCGTCCGGGCCGGCGACGACGTCGGCGATGGAGGCGTACGCGAGGTAGGGGGTCACCGCGCCGGCGCCGTAGCCGACGAGGGTCGCGATATGGTGGACCTCGTGTGGCTCGCCGGACTCCACGACGAGCCCGGCGTGGTTCCGGAGCCCGTTGCGAACCAGGTGGTGGTGGACCGCCCCGGTCGCGAGCAGGCTCGGGATCGCGATCCGGTCGGGGCCGATCGCCCGGTCCGAGAGGACGATCACGTCCGCGCCGTCCTCGATCGCCGCCGCGGCGTCGTCACGGAGCCGCGAGACGGCGTCCTCGAGGTCCGTCTCCGGCGGGAACGTCGTATCGAGAACCGTCGATTCGAGGGGCGTTTCGTCGGCGAGGGAACCGTCCGCGGCGCCGGACGCGCCGGCTGCGGCGGCGTTCTCCTCGCTCCCGCCGAGCGCCTTGATCGACTCGGTCTCGGCGTCGGTGAGGATCGGCGTCTCGGACACGAGCTGTCGCGCGTGCTCGGCCGACTCGTCGAGGAGGTTCCGCTGGAAGCCGAGCCGCGTCTCGAGGGAGGTGACGAGCTCCTCGCGGATGTAGTCGATCGGCGGGTTCGACACCTGCGCGAACAGCTGCTTGAAGTAGGTGAACAGCGGCCGGTCGACGTCCGACAGCACCGACAGCGGGGTGTCGTCGCCCATCGACCCGACCGGGTCCTTCCCCTCCCTGGCCATCGGCTCGACCAGGTGGTTCATCGAGTCGGTCGTGTAGCCGAAGGCGGCCTGGCGGGCGCGCAGCGGCGAGGTGCCCTCGACATCGTTCGCATCGGCGTCGGCCTCATCGTCCGCACCGGCGTCGGTCTCGGCGTCGGCCTCATCGTCCGCACCGGCGCCGATGCCGGCGCTCGTGGGATCGTCCGTCTCGAGGAGGTCGGAGAGCGCGACCTGCTCCTCGGCGACCCATTCGCCGTAGCGGTCGTCAGTCAGATCCGCGAAGACCTCCTCGTCGGGGACGACGCGGCCCGACTCCAGGTCGGCGACGAAGATCTCGCCGGGCTGGAGCCGGCCGCGGCGCTCGACCTCGGCGGGGTCGGTCGGCAGCGCGCCGACCTCGCTGCCCACGATCAGGCGGTCGTCGCTCGTGACCTCGTAGCGGCACGGGCGGAGCCCGTTGCGGTCGAGGACGCCGGCGACGCGGTCGCCGTCGAAGCCCAGCACGAGCGCGGGGCCGTCCCAGGGCTCGACGAGCGAGGCGTGGTAGTCGTACCAGTCGGCCCTGGCCGCGTCCATCAGGTGGTCGTCGCGGAACGCCTCGGGGATCAGCATCCGGAGCACGTGGGGCAGCTCCCGGCCGGTCTGAACGAGCAATTCGAGCGCGTTGTCGACCGAGGCGGTGTCGGACTGGTTCGGGTCGTCGATGACCGGCTTCACCGTCTCGAGGTCGGCGCCGAAGCCGGGGTGGGAGACGTCGGTCTCCCGCGCCCGCATCCAGTTGATGTTCCCCTGGATCGTGTTGAACTCGCCGTTGTGGACGATGTTGCGGTACGGATGGGCGAGATGCCACGCGCCGAGGGTGTTCGTCGAGAAGCGGGCGTGCACCAACGCGGCGCGGGAGGCGAACCGCTCGTCCCGCAGGTCCGGGAAGTAGCCGGCGAGCTGCTCGCCCTTCAGCAGCCCCTTATAAACCACGCGACGGCGGTCGAGCGAGGCGATATAAAAGCGGCCGCTGCCGTCCACGTCCTCGGCCGCCGTCTCGATCGCCTTCCGGGCGACGTAGAGCGCGCGGTCGAACCCGAGCAGCGCCGGATCCCGGTCGGCGTCGGCGTCCGCATCCGCGTCGACGAAGCGGTCGGCCGGGTCGGCCTCGTCGGTCGGCGCCACGAAGACCTGCCAGTGGTCGGGCTCCGACTCGAGCGCCGTCGCGCCGAGGTCGCCGTTCTCGGTCGGGACCGACCGCCACGCGAGGATCTCGAGGCCGTACTCCGCGAGCGTCTCGGCGACGACGTCGAACAGCTGCCCGCGAGCCCGCTCGTCCTGGGGCAAGAACAGCGACCCGACGGCGTACTCGTCGGGAAGATCGGCGTCGACGACCGACCGGAAGAACGCGTCCGGCCGCTGGACCATGATCCCGGCGCCGTCGCCGGTGTCCGGCTCGGTGCCGGTCGTCCCGCGGTGTTCGAGGTTCTCGAGCAGCCGGACCGCGTCGGCGACGACGTCGTGGCTCGGGCCGCCCTCGAGGTCGACGACCGCGCCGACGCCGCAGTTCGATCGGTCATCGGTCGGGTCAGCGAGGCCGTCGCCGTTCTTTTCGCCGTCCGCTCGGACGGTCCCGTCCCCTCGGACGGTCCGTTCGTCATCGTCGCGAACGCCGTCCGTGCCGCGTACGTCGCGCCCGTCCGCGTTCTCCGTGCCGGCGTGTCGCCCGGAGCCCGCCGCGCCGTCGCTCGGCTCGGGGGTGGTACTGTGTGGCTTGGTCATACGCCTACGGAACCGGCTTCAACTTAAAGGGCTAACCCTGATACACTTAGGGAGCCTTACCCACCCATTAGGGAATATAAGGTCATTATTGTTAAGGGGCTGTGACTGAATAGCATAGGTTTAAATACACAATTTTCACCGAGTTTTTCTCCGGTTATGGATTCTATATTCTGCTCATTGTTTATGTGTGTGGTTTAAATACTCCTCCTGGAATATGTCTCTCAAATTCTCTTCTCCACGAAGCTGCTCACGGCGTTCCGATCGTGGGTCGATGGTCGGCCGAAACGGGCGGTTCGCATCGTCGGCCAACGGGGCAGTCGTCGTCCGGACTGACCGGTCCGACGGTCAGTACGACTTCGCGAAGTAGGCGGTCCGCTCGGCCGGCTCGCCGCAGACGCCGCAGGTCTCCTCGTGGTCCGTCCCGATCAACTCGTCGTCGTCCTCGAAGGGAACCATCACGATCTCGGCGGCGATCTGTTCTTTGATCTCCGCTTCACAGTCCACGTCGCCGCACCAGGGCGTCTCCACGTAGCCGCCGTGGCGGCCGAGCGTTCCCAGGATCTCCGCGCGGTCGTCGGCCTCCCGAACCGCGCCGTCGAGGGTCTCCTCGGCGGCGGCGTACAGCTTGGCGTAGACCTCGTCGAAGTGGCGCTCAACCGTCTCCGCGACGTCGTCCCGGTCCTCGACGACGCTCTCGCCGTCCGGCCGGTGTACGAGGGTGAGCTCCTCGTCGTCGACCTCGTTCGGGCCGATCTCGATCCGGAGCGGGACGCCGTTGAGCTCGTGTTCGTTGAACTTGAAGCCGGGGTTGCGCTCGTCTCGGTCGTCGAGCTCGACGCTGATGCCCGCGTCCTCGAGCTCGGCGGTGACGCCCTCGGCGTACTCGAGGACCTCCTCGCGCGTGTCGGACTGCCAGATCGGGACGACGACGACCTGCGTGGGCGCCACCGTCGGCGGCAGGACGAGCCCCTGTTCGTCGGAGTGGGTCATGATGAGCGCCCCCAGACAGCGCCAGGAGACGC
Source organism: Halopenitus persicus (assembly GCF_900107205.1). Classification (GTDB taxonomy): domain Archaea; phylum Halobacteriota; class Halobacteria; order Halobacteriales; family Haloferacaceae; genus Halopenitus; species Halopenitus persicus. Next base: position 245,585 of record NZ_FNPC01000004.1, read on the forward strand.
CCCAGGAGGTGGTGTGTGCGACCCGTTCCTCCTCCTGCTCGTCGGAGAACGTGATGTCGAACGCCTCGGCGAACGACTGCCCGAGGTGGTGGGAGGTCGCGCCCTGGACCGACTTGCCGTCCGGCATCAGCGCCTCGACGGTCGTCGTCGTCTTCGCGCCCGGGAACGTGTCGTGGGGCGGCTTCTGGCCGCGCAACACCGGGATCGCGAGGACGTCCTCGTAGAGCGACTCGTACTGGTCGAGCCGCAGCATCGTCTCCTCCCAGGCCCCCTCGTCGGTCTCGTGGGCGGTGTGGCCCTCCTGCCAGAGGAACTCCTTCGTGCGGAAGAACGGCTTCGTCTCGGTGGCCTCCCACCGGACGACCGAGCACCACTGGTTCACGCGCATCGGGAGATCGCGGTGGCTCCGGACCCACTGGGCGATGTAGGGGGCGATGATCGACTCGGAGGTCGGCCGCACCGCCAGGCGCTCGTCGAGCTCTTCGTGGCCGCCCTGGGTGACCCAGGCGACCTCCGGGTCGAACCCCTCGACGACGTCCTTCTCGCGTTCCAGGTACGACTCGGGAATGAACACCGGGAAGTAGGCGTTCTGCACGCCCGTGTCCTTGAACTCCGCGTCGAGCGCGTTCTGGACCGCCTCCCAGAGCGCGTACCCGCGCGGGCGGGTCACGATGAACCCGCTCATGCCCTCGGGCCCGTAGCTCGCCAGCCCCGCCTTCCGCACGACCTCGGCGTACCAGTCGCCGGTGTTGTGTGATTTGGACTCGGTGATCCCGAGTTCCTGCTCGTCGTCGGTCATTACATCGTGGATCCGCCGTGCGGGACTTAAACCGACCGAAGCCCCCTCACGGGCCGACGGTCGTCCGGCTGACGAGTTATCAGGTTGACTGGCCGTCCGGCTGACTAGTTATCAGGTTGACCGGCCGTCCGGCTGGTCCGTGTTCAGCCGCCGTCCTCGCGGGACGACGTCTCAGCGGTCGGTGACGCCCTCGGGGTCCATCTCCGCCACCTCGGCCTCGAGCCACTCCCGGAACCACTTCACGCGCTTGAGCCGCTGGTGGGCGATGCTCTCGGCGGTCTCCGACCGGACGCGGTCGGCGTGGTCGCGGCCGCGCTCGAGCACGCGGTCGACCATCTTGGCGGCGTCCATATGGGTCCGCGCCTCGTAGCCCATCCGTAACAGCATCAGCGCGGCCCCGTTGGCGCCGACCTTGTCGAGCAGGTCCGCCTCCATCAGACACCGCGACTCCAGGGAGACGTCCGCCAGATCCCCCTGGTAGGAATGGTCCTCGATCGACTGGGTGACCTCCTCGATGAACGAGTCGGGATACTCGCCCCGGTTCCGGAGGTACTCCCGGGCGATCCGGGCGCCCGCCTCGGCGTGGACGTCCTGGTCGACCTCCAGCTTGGCCACGTCGTGAAACAGCGCCGCCACGCGGACGACGTCGAGATCGGCGCCCTCCTCCCGGGCGATCCGCGTCGCGATGTCGACGACGTTGAGGATGTGGTTGAACCGGTACTCCGCCGAGTGCCAGGGATACCACCGCATCCGGCCGCCGTCCTCCTCGCTTTCGACGCTGGCGGCGAGGTAGTCGCGAACGAACGACTTCATCTCCTCGAACTCGTCGTCCGGAACCCGGGATTCCTTTATCTCAACGCCCACGGTCGGGCCCCCGTGGTCGGCTCGGAGATCGGTCGCGAGATTCGGTATTCATTGTCCGAGACCATGGCCGTTTCGCTCTTAGGCGTTACGACAGCCCCGGATCTCGCGAGGATCGGTGGGTTTCGCTCCGACCAGCGCCGGGGTTCGCTCCGACCAGCGCCGGGGTTCGCTCCGACCAGCGTCGGGTTTTCGACCCGACGCGTCACAGATACGCGGCGTCCCAGCGCGCGGGCTTGCGGCGGTTCCCGCAGTCGAGACACTCCAGGCGGTCCATCGTGTCGACCGCGACGTCGAGTCCCTCGCAGTTCCCGCAGACGTAGCCGTATCGTTCCTCGTGGTCCGGGTCGCGATACGCCGGGAAGAACGGTCCGTTCGACCCCCGCTCGCCGCGATCGAAGTCGACGTACACCTCCTCGCCCTCGTCGTCGGTGTACGTCTTCGTCTCGCGCGCGGGACGGTCCTCGACGAGCCGCTTCGTGTAGATCCGTTCGCGGAACGTCTCGCGGTCGATCGTGATCTCATCGACGCCGGCGCGGTCGTAGCCCTCCCCCTCGTAGAACCGCGTTCCGGACTCGTTCGCCTCGAGCACGCGCCCCTCGATCCGGTCGACGTCCCGGTCCCGGAGCGTCTCCTCGACGCGGGCGAGCAGCCGGTGGCCGATCCCGGCGCCGCGGTGGTCGGGGTGGACGTGCAGCCAGTCGATCTCGCCCACACGTTCCCGGCGGTCGACGACGTAGCTCTCCGCGAACCCGACCACCTCCCCGTCGACCACGGCGACCGGGAACACGGTACGCCGGGCGGCGACGTCCGCGGCCAGCTCCTCGGCGTCGTACCACTCGTCGACGGACCGCGACAGCACCGATTCCGCGACCGCGTGACCGTAGGAGTCGGCCATCGATGCGCGCGCGACCGACCGGATCGCCTCGACGTCGTTCGGCGTGGCCGCTCGGATGTCCATACCGTGGTACTCGACGGCCAGTCACAAAAAGCCTCGCGCGCCGCCCGATCGCCGTCGCTCGGCCGACGGACGCGGACTCCCGCCGGCGCCCGCAGTCTCCGCGCCGGTGAACGCGGTCCTCGCGTCGACGGACGCGGTCCCCGTGCCGACGGACACGCTCATATCCGGTCGGCACGAACCCGGCGTATGGCGCTCGAACCGGAGGTGCTCGTCGTCGGGGGCGGCGCGACCGGCGTCGGCGTCGCCCGCGATCTGGCGCTGCGCGGCGTGGACGTGACCCTCGTCGACCGCGACGGACTCTGCGGCGGGACCACGGGCCGGTCGCACGGCCTGCTCCACAGCGGCGCGCGCTACGCCGACTCCGACCCCGAGGGCGCGGCGGAGTGTCTGGCCGAGAGCCGAATCCTTCGCCGGATCGCCGGCGGCTGCGTCCGCGAGACCGGCGGCCTCTTTCTCGAGCTCGCCGGCGACGACGACGCCTACTTCGGCGCGAAGCGGGCGGCCTGCGAGTCGGTCGGGATCCCGGTCGAGGTCGTCGACTCGGCGACCGCGCGCGACCGCGTCTCCGGTCTGTCCGCCGATCTCGAGCGGGCGATGCGCGTGCCCGACGCGGTCGTGTTCCCCTCGCGTCTGGTCGCCGCGACCGCCCTCGACGCGGATCGACACGGCGCGACGATCCACACGCACGCGCCCCTCGAGTCGCTGACCGTCCGTGACGGCGCGGTGACTGAAGCCCGCGTCGGCGGCCGTTTCGACGACGTGATCCGGCCCGACTACGTCGTGAACGCCGCGGGCGCGTGGGCCGGATCGGTCGCCGAACTGGCGGGCGTGACCGTCGCGATGCAGCCGACGCGCGGGGTGATGGTGTCCGTCGCCTACGAGGGACTCGGCCCCGTGTTGAACCGCTGTCGGAACCCCGCCGACGGCGACATCGTCGTCCCGCACCGGAAGGAGGTCGTGCTGGGGACGACGAGCGTTCCCGTCCGCGACCCGGACGACTACGCGACGCCGCACCGGGAGGTCGAAACCACGATCGCCGAGTGCGCCGCGATGCTCCCGGCGGTCGCCGAGCGTCCGATCGTTCGCCGGTGGTGGGGCGTTCGTCCGCTGTACGCCCCCGACGAGACCGACCGCGGCGGCCGGGGGATCTCGCGGGGGTTCGTCCGCATCGACCACGCCGCCGACGGCGTTACCAACCTCGCAACGATCGTCGGCGGAAAGCTGACCACGCATCGGCTGATGGCCGAATCGGTCGCCGACCTCGTCTGCGACCGACTCGGCGTCGACGCCCCCTGTCGGACCGCCGACCGCGAGCTGCCCGCCGTCGACGATCCCGACCGCCTCGACCGTGCGGTCGCGGCCTTCGACGGTGCGGGACCGGCCGACGCGGACGTCGTGGATGTGGATGACGTGGGTGCGGAGCAGTAGAGCGTTCCGACGGGACTCCCGCCGCCCGCTTAGAACATCCAGACTATCAGGACGAAGTAGAACAGGAACAGGGAGATGATCGTCAGCCGGATGAGGATGTTGACGCTGAAGACCAGCCCGTTGTAGTCGTTTTTGAGGAGCTGCAGCGGCCGCGTCGTCCGGCTCGTCAGGCCGATGGTCGCCGGCGCGACGTCGTCGGTTGCGGCCGCCACCGCGCGCCGCATCGCGTCGACGTTCGAGCGCGTCATGTTCGCCAGATCGTGGATGGAGGCGTGCGTGTCCGTCGAGAACAGCAGGACGTGGTCGAACTCCTCGCGGTACTCCGCCTCGAGGTCCCGGATGTCGGCCGTGACGCCGTTCGTGTCGATGCCCATCAGGAGGGTGCGCTCGCCGTCGACGACCTCGACCATCGCCAGCAGGTCCCGGTCGCCGAGGTGGACGTCGAATCCCGCATCGTAGTCGTGTAGGGGTGCGTCGTCGAGCGTTCCGAGGAAGTCGTCGAAGTATCGCTTCAGCCGGTCCGCCTCCGCGGTGCCGTACTGGACCTCCTTTTCGGGCCCCTCCTGGATGTCGTGTTTGTGGAGGTCCACGAGCAGGACGTCCGATTCCTCGCGGTCCCGCATGAACACCCCCGTGTCGTAGTCGTCGATGTGCTCGGCGTGGAGGAAGACGATCCGCTTGCCGTCGAACCGGCGACCGAAGAACTCGATCTCCCCGTAGTCCCGGTGTACCAGCGTCGACGCGCGGCCGGTTCGCTCGGGGTCCGCGACCGCCTCCAGGACCTTCTCCGCGTCCTCGGGATCGGCCAGGTCCTCCTTGTGCGTGCAGGGGACGTGCAGGAAGAACCCGGTGCCCTCCGCGTTCAGCGCCTCGATGACGGTGCCGCTCAGCTGGCCGCCGCCGAACCCGCCGAGCGGTCCCGGATGGATCCACGGCGCGGCCAGCGTCAGCCGGTCGCCGTTGTCGATCGCCAGCGTTTGGACGTCGGGCTCGGCCTCGAAGCCGAGGTCGAGCGACTCCCGGTCGTTCCGTAACAGCCCGGAGGTAAGCGTGAACGCTGACACGTCGGTGTTGCTCTTGATCAGGTACTCCACCGCCAGGAGGATCAGCACGAGGAAGACGGCGGCGATGCCGACCGAGGCCAGGCTGAACACGTGCCTGTACGTCTCGATCCCGAGCGCGCCGCCGACGAACAGGTAGAAGACCGCGACGAGCACCGCCGTCTGGGCGGACGAGACCGCCAGGATCCGCTTGTAGTACTCGATGCCGGTGGAGATCAGCAGCACCAGCACGTTGTTCACGTGGACGGTGATGAACGCCAGCCAGACGATGCTCCAGGCGTTCCCGGTGGTGTCGGCCCCGGAGAGAACGAGCCCGTAGACGAACAGGACGAACTGGTTGAACAGCGCGAGAAAGTAGCTCCAGGAGCGTGGATACCGCGGTAACACCTGGTGGAACAGCTCCCCCGCCAGGAGGAAGGGCACGAGGAACACGAGCGACCCCGCCACGAGCACGAGCGGGATGGACAGCCGGATCGGCGTGAAGACCGTGAAGGCGAGATGCATCCCGAAGCTGTACACCAGGCTCAAAGCGACGAGCGCGGGGATCTGTACCTTCAGCGGCGGCAGGCTGAAGACCATCCGCTGGAAGACGTCGACGTTGTCGGCTCCCATCAGTCGGTCACCTCGTAGCTCATCGGCCGGTCACCCCGGAATTCATCGATCCATCACTCCATCGTCCATCAGTCAGTCACCCCGTAGATCCGCTCGAGCTCGTCGACGGTCCGCGTGATCGAGAACCGTCGGACCGCGTCCCGCGTGTCCTCCTCGTGGTGCAGACAGTCCTCGACGGCCCGCTGCATATCCTCGAGATCCCCGTACGCGAACCGGGCGCCGTTTGCGTCCCCGATGGTCTCCTCGAACGGCGGAACGTCGGCCGCGGCGACCGGCGTGCCGCAGGCGTTCGCCTCGAGGGTCGACAGTCCGAGGGTGTCACACGTCGAGGCCGTGAGGAACACGTCGATCGAGGAGTAGAACGTCGGCAGCTTCTCCCGCGGCAGGAAGTCCCGAAACGTCACGTTCTCCGGCGCCGCCCGCTCCAGCGATTCCCGCTCGGGCCCCTCGCCCACGAGTTCGAACCGATAGTCCGGGGTCTCCGCCGCCAGCCGGAGCAGCTCGTCGACGTTCTTCTTGGCGGCCATCCGGCCGCTGTAGCCGATGACGGGCTCGTCGGTCGGGAACAGCCGGTCCGACTGCGGCCGGAAGGTGTCCATCTCGATGCCGACGGGCAGCTTCCGGGGCTCCACGTCCCGCCGGATCCGCGAGGTCGAGGCCGTCACGCAGTCGAACGACCGGAGGAACCGGTTCTCGTAGGCCACGTACAGCCTGGCCGCGACGGCGGCGATGGACGGGAGCTTGAGCCCCTGTTCGAGGTAGTCCTCGACCGGCGTGTGATGCGTGTAGACCGATTTCACGCCCGTCCGCTTCGCGTACCGTCTCCCCATAATCCCGGTCGCGGCGGGCCCGTGACAGTGCACGACGTCCAGCTCCGGCAGCGTCGACAGCCGCCGGTAGATCGGAAACCGATACTGTCCGTAGAAGGGATTCGGGAGCGATCTGACGGGGATCTCGTGGTCGTCCGGGTCGTGGCTGCTGGCCGGGTAGACCACGTACACCTCGTGGCCGCGCTCCTCGAGGCGCTCGCGCCAGGCCCGGATCGTGTACGTCACGCCGTCGATGCCGGGAAAGTAGCTGTCCGTGAAGAACCCGATCCTCATGTGTGCCTCCGCCGATCCCCGTTCGCGGTCCGGATCCATCCCGTGGTTCGACTCTGCCGTCTCGCGGTCCGACTCCGTCTCGCGGTCCGACTCTGCCGTCTCGCGGTCCGACTCTGCCGTCTCGCGGTCCGACTCTGCCCTCTCGCGGTCCGACTCCGTTGCCGATTGGTTCGGCTCCGCCGCTCGGCGGGACGGCTACTCACGAAGGACCGCATCCACGAACTCGGGGGCACCGTTCTCGTAATCGGGACTTTCCTCGGACTCACAGAAGCGTTTCGCTTTCAGGACGGCGTCGGGAACCGAGGCGGCCCTGGCGACCCCCTCGATGCCCTCGCGTTCCGCCCGCTCCGCGATCGCCTTCTGGAACGGCAGGAACGGGTAGATCACGCAGGGCGTGCCCGCCACCACCGTGTCCGCGATCGATGAGAACCCGGTGCATATCACGACGTCGGCGGCCGCGGTGTACGGGGTCATCGTGGGCTTCGTCTCCCAGTCGTCGTCGCCCACCGTCCTGACCGTGTAGCCGTCGGCCTCCAGCCGCGTCCGTATCTCCGCGAAGCCCTCGCCGTGCGTGCCCGGATTTATGAGCACGTCGTATTCGTCGACCTCCCCGTCGGAGTCGCCCTCCTGTGCGAGCGGTCCGACCCGCGTGATCCCCGCCGGGTCCGGCTTGTCCGGCCACAGCGACGTCACGAGTATCCCCTCGCCGAACAGCAGCGAGATCGCGTTGTATATCCGCAGCGGGGTTCCCCACGCCGGGCCGAACAGGTCCGGCGTCAGGTGGTCGATCCGGTAGAAGTCGATCCCCTGGGCGGCCGCCGACAGACCCGCGAAGACGTCGTCGGTTATCAGGACGTCGGGGTCCTCCGCCGCCAACCAGTCGTGGATCTCCCGCGTCCGTCGGACCGAGGACGGAACGAGATCGAGGAGCGTGTGTTTCAGGAACGACAGCGGCGTGTTCCCCGCCACGGACACCGTCGTGAGGTCCGGCTGGTCGAAGCCGTTCATGTCCACGAACCGCGCGCCCTGCCCTCCGCCGGCGATCGACACGTCCACGCCGCGTGACTCGAGTTCCTTGGCGACCGGGATGCTCCTGGCCGCATGTCCGGCCCCGTCGCACCAGTAGACGATCGCCACGCTCTCGACCATACCTCCCGTTATCGCGTCCCCTATAAATCGGTCGTGGGTCCGTCCCGACGATGGTGGTGCCTGCCGTCCCCGCTCCGAACCGATGTCCCTAACTGCCGGGCGCCCCCGGTCACGGGTATGCAGGACGCCGTCTCGGACGAGCGGAACGTCGTCTTTCTGGTTCTGGATTCGCTCCGGACGGACCGGGTGTCGGCGTACAACCCCGCCGTCGAGTTCACGGACCACATCCAGGAGCTGGCCGACTCGGCGACGGTCTTCGAGAACGCGGTCACGCAGGCCCCCTGGACCCTCCCGTCGCACGCCTCGATGTTCACCGGGGAGTACCCCTGGGAGCACGGCACCACCCACGCGAGGAGCTATTTCGACGATGGCCGGAAGACCTTCGTCTCCGCGTTCCGTGAGGCGGGATACGACACCGCCGCGATCACCCCGAACGTCTGGATAACCCCGCACAAGGGGATGACCGGGGACTTCGATCACGTCGAGAACTTCCTCGGCACTGCCGACAACCGGCTGAGCGTCCGTCTCTCGCGGGCGTTCGCGAAGTTCTACCATTCCCTCGGCGAGACGCCACGTCGAGTGCTCGGGAGACAGATCGACCGCGTCTTCAGGGCCTTCGACGTCGACGACTCCACCCGGTCCGAGGAAACCGTGGAGGCGGTGACCGACTACCTCGGCGACCGCGGGGACGACGACGGGAACTTCTTCCTCTACGCCAACCTGATGGAGCCCCACGAGCCGTACCGGCCCCCGAAGCGCTACGCCGAGCGCCACGGCGTCGCCGAGGACGCGGCGATCCCGCACCGACAGAAGGACGTCTTCACGATGGACGACATCGACTTCGACCAGCTCGAACGCGTCTATGACGCCTCCGTCGACTACACGGACGATCTCGTGGGGCGGGTCGTCGCCGCGCTCGAGGACAACGGCCTCCGCGAGGACACCGTCGTGGTGCTGCTCTCCGATCACGGCCAGGCGCTCGGCGAGCACGGCGGCGACTTCGGCCACCAGTTCACGGTGTCCGAGTCGGTCGTGAACGTCGTCCTGATGGTCGATCATCCGGATCTCGAGGCCGACACCGTCGTGGAGCCGATCGAGCTCAGGTCGCTCAGCGACCTCGTCCCGTACTACGCCGGCATCCGCCCCGCACCGGACCCCGACGACGTCTTCCCCGAAACGGTGTTGGGCGGGTGTGAGTTCCCCGAGAACTTCACGGGCTACATCCCGGCCGACCGGTGGGACGACTACTACCGGAAGCACAGATACGCGAAGCGTGACGGGGTGAAGGTGGTCAAATCCGTCACCGAGGACGGCGCGGCAACCTACGAGGCCTACGACCTCGAGGCGGACAAGTCGATCCCGGTCCCGCCGGACCTCAAGGCCGCCGTCGACGCGACGGGTGACGTCGCTTCCGGCGATATCGAGTCCGACGACTCCGAGTCCGGCGACGGTACCGATGACGCCGGGGACCGTCCCGTCGACGATGCCGTCGCGGACCGGCTTGAGCAGCTGGGCTACCGATGAACGTCCCGATCGCGGCCGGGAGACGGGAGTGGATCTGGTTCGTGGCGACCGGCGTGTTGTTCGCCGCGCTCCTGTATCTTGCCGACCTCGGGGAGTTCCTGGCCGCGCTCGTGCGGACGGATCCGTCCCACTTTGCGGTCGCGTTCGTCGTCGGATTCTCGTCGCTGCTGTTGTGGGCCTGGGTCTGGCACCGCTTCTTCCGCCATATGGGAATGGATCCGACCCCGTCGGGAACCGTGACCCTGTTTCTCACCGGCCACTTCCTGAACTCGATCACCCCGCTCGGCCAGTTCGGCGGGGAGCCGATCATGGCCTACGTCGTCTCCGACTCCCTCGAGACCGACTACGAGAAGGCGCTGGCCGCCGTGGTCTCCGCGGACATCCTCAACGCGGCTCCCTTCTTCACGTTCACGTTCGGCGGCCTGTCGTATCTGGTCGTCGTCGGATCGCTGAACGGGTTCCTCCGCAACGTCGGCGCGGTCTCGATGCTGCTCCTGCTCGTCGGGATCGTCCTCGCGTACCTGCTGTGGTCCGAGGACGCAACGCTCGTCGATGCGGCCGTCGGTGCGCTCCACGCGATCGAGGCCCGCATCGACCGGGCGGAAGGCCTCGTTCGGTCGCTGCGCGACCGCGTCGTTCGCATCGAGGGACACTTTCAAACCGCGGGCCGTGACCCCTCGTTTCTGGCCGCGACCGCGGTCGTCTCACACCTGGCGATACTGGCACAGATCGTCTCGCTGTATTTCGTCTTCCTGTCGCTGGGGATCGAGCCCGACCTCGTCTCGCTGTACTTCATCGTCAACCTCTCGGTCATCGCGACGATCTCGCCGACGCCCGGCGGATCGGGTACCTACGAGGTCGTCTTCTCCGGGCTCGTGACCCTGTTTTATCCCGTCGGGCTGGCGACCGCCGTGACGGCGGCCGTGCTCTTTCGCCTCACGACCTACTGGCCGGGGCTCCTCGCGGGCTACCTGTCGCTGTTCGTCGTGAAGGGCCGATCCGTCGACGACGGTGCCGACCTTGGGGACTGAGCCCTCGACGCCGACGGGACGGCGCGACGACGTCGCTCCCGTCGCCCGACTACTCGGCGGTTCTCGTTTTCCCGGCGACCGTCACCGGACGCTCCGCGCTCAGGATCACCGACTGCGTGACGCTGCCGAACAGCGCCTTGCCGGCGGGTGACCGCTTGCGACCGCCGAGGTAGATCGCGTCGACCTGCTCCTCGTCGGCCGCCTCGAGGATCGCGTCCGCCGGGTCGCCGCTGGCCTCCAGCACCTGGTTGTCGATCCCCGCCTCCTCGAGCAGGTTCTGAACGGTCCGGACGCTGCCGACCTGCGTCGCCGAGGCGCCCGCGGGGTTGTCCACGAAGCAGTGGAAGATCGACACGAACACCTCCGTGCTCGCGCTCGGGAGGTCGGCGACCGCCTCGGCGATCCGGGTGCTTCGACTCTCGTCCTCGTCCACGGCCAACAGTACGTGGTACATACCCGCCGCTACGTCCGGAGGGGTTTTGGAGTTTCCCCTGCCGCCGCCGGGGATGGGGACCGGACTCGAGCGACGGTGCGGCTTCGAAAACAGCGGGACGACCGCGGATCGGTTACGTGATGGAGTAGGTGGCAGCCGCCATCAGCAGGAGCGCGAACGCGAGCGCGACGGCCATCAGGTAAGTCAGCGACCGGTTCTCCCACTTGAGGTGTTGATAGTAGCCGACGATGAGCGCGCCCTTCAGCGCGGCGGCCCCCATCGTGCCGGCGAACGCCTGCTCGTAGGTGAAGAACTGGTCGAACTCGAAGAAGACGAACTTCGAGGTCGCCAGCCCCACGAGCGCGACGTACACCAGCGCGTAGAGCTTGATCGAATCCGACGCCATTGTTCACGCGAAATATGGGTGTGCGTCCTTATAGGTTTACCCATCCTCGTCGTCGGGACCCCGCCATCGCTTCCACAGGTAGTACCCGACGAACGGGCCGACGACCCAAAAGGAGACGCCGACGAGCGTCCAAAAGATCCCGCTCAGCAGTCGGGGATCGGTGAGCACGTCCGGGACCATATCGTCACTCGACCGTCGAGACGTAAATACCCGTGCAAGCGGTCTTGCCGTTCGACACGTCCACGGTATCCGACACGAAACGTCCCCGACGAGCCGGGGACGCCCGAAACGGGCGGGCGTCAGAAGAGGTAGAACAGCGGGAAGAGGATGACCCAGACGATGTCGACGAAGTGCCAGTAGAGGCCGAAGTACTCGACTGGCCGTGGGTCCTCCTGATAGGCGCCGTTCCAGGCACGAACGAGCAGGAATCCGGCGATCAGCAGCCCGATGACGACGTGGAGCCCGTGGAGGCCGGTCGTCACGTAGTAGATCGTCGCCTGGACCGGGTCGCCGTGGGAGTTCTGGGTGAGCGTGACGCCGACGTCGTAGATCTCGTGGTGCCACTCCCACATCTTGATCGACAGGAAGGTGAGCCCGAGCAGTATCGTCGCGCTCAGGTAGGCGATCAGACCCTTTCGGCTCTTTCGGCGGGCGTACACCAGCGCGAGGATGACCGTGAACGAGGAGGTCAACAGCACGAAGGTGTTGATGAGTCCCGGCAGCGAGTCCGTCAGCGGCTCCCAGGTGTACCAGCCCGCGGCCACGCGGATGAAGACCGCCGCGGAGATGAACGCCCCGAAGACGATGACGTCGGAGGCCAGGAAGAACCACATCCCGAGCTTCACCTTCTCGACGCCCTCGAAGGGCCACCGCTCGGCGATCTCCATCGGCGGCGCGTAGAAGTCCTCGAGGCCCCATTTCACGGCGGTCCAGATGATCCCGAGGAGGCCGAGGGCGGTGAAGACCGGATAGACGGGATTACTGACCGTGATCCCGGTTCCGAACAGCGTGTCGGCGGTCGTGATGTCGATCGACGAGGAGACGCCCGAGAGGCCGAAGAAGAATATCCCGGTCGCCAGCGAGAGCGCGAACGGCCAGATGCTGGCGTGGCTCGCGTGCTTGTCCCAGTAGGGGTAGCTTTCGATGTGGTCGTCGCCGTGACCCTCGCCGTGTCCGCCGTCGGTCGCCGCGGCAGGACCGTCGTGGTCGTCGCTCGGCGTGAGCGCCTCGGAGACGAACTCGAGCTTGCCGGAGGCGTAGGAGGGTCGACCGCCCCAGTTCTCGAGCGGCGGCGGGGAGGAGACCGCCCACTCGGCGGTTCGCGTGTACTCCCAGGGGTTGTCGGGCGCGTCCGGTCCCGACACGTAGGACTTCGCGAAGTTGTAGAACATGATGAAGAAGGACAGCCCGAGAACGACCGCGCCGATCGTCCCGAACTGGTGCATCGGCTGGAAGGCCGGGTCGTACTCGAAGACGCGCCGCGGCGTCTCCCAGGCGAGGAACATCGAGAAGTACACCGCGTTGAACCCGATGAAGAAGATCACGAAGTGGACCTTCCCGAGGAACTCGTCGTACATCTTCCCGCTCATCTTCGGGAACCAGTAGTAGATGCCGCCGAACAGCGCCGTCGCGCCGCCGAACATCACGTAGTGGAAGTGAGCGACGACCCAGTAGGTGCCGCGGAACTCGTAGTCGAGCACGATCGCCCCGAGGAACACCCCGGTGATGCCGCCGACGATGAACAACAACAGCGCGCCGAAGGCGAACAGGAACGGCGTCGTGAACTTGATCCGTCCCTTGATGAGGGTGTAGATGAGCGAGAAGACGACGAGGTCGAACGGCAACGAGATCCCGATCGACGTCGCCATCATCAGCGTCTTGACCTCCAGGTTGATCGTCGTCAGGAACATGTGGTGGGTCCACACGAGGAACGACTGGATCGAGATGAGACAGATCGCGATGATGACCCACTTGCGTCCGACGAGCCGGTTGCCGGAGAACGACTGGAACAGCTCCAACATTACGCCCAGCGCGGGGAAGAAGACGATGTACACCTCCGGATGGCCGAAGAACCAGAAGAGGTGCCCCCACAGCAGCGCGCCGCCCTCGGTCGCCGAGAAGTAGATGCTCCCGAGGATGCGGTCGGACAGGAGGATGAGCGCGACCGCCAGCAGCGCCGCGAACGCGAACAACATCATGTAGACGGTCGCGAGGATGGACCAGGTGAAAAGCGGCATGTCCATCAGGCCCATCCCCTCCGCGCGGGAGTGATGGATGGTCGTCAGGAAGTTGATCGTCGACGCCGTGATCCCGATGACGAACATCGCGAGCGCGAGGATCGCGCCGGTCGACCCGAGGCTCGGCGTGTACATCGGCACGTTCAGCGGGGCGTACATCGTCCAGCCCGTGCTGAGCGTGCCGCCCTGGAAGTAGCTGATGCCGAGGAGGATCCCCGAGAGCGCGTACATCCAGTAGGAGAGGGCGTTCAACCGGGGGAACGCGAGGTCGTCCGCGCCGATCTGCAGCGGAACGAAGTAGTTCGCGAACCCGAACCCGAACGGCGAGAGGAACCAGAAGACCATCACGAGGCCGTGGGTCGTCACCGCCTCGTTGTAGGCGATCTCCGAGAGGAACTGCGCGCCCGGCTCCCACAGCTGGAACCGGATGAGCAGCGCGAGCATCCCGCCCATGATCAGGAAGAACAGCGCGGTGATCGTGTACAGGATGCCGACGTCCTTGTGGTTCGTCGTGACGAACCAGCGGCGGAGTGACGTCTTCGGCGGGAGTTCGGACATTACGCTTCAACCCCCTGGGCGGTCATCGCGTTCGTCGCGTTCTCCATTCCGTTGCCGGAGTCCGTTCCGTTGGTGGCGGCTCCCGACCCGTCGGATTCGTTCTCGAGCGCTGCGGCCTGTTCGTCGTACCACGTGTTGAAGTCCTGGTCGTCCATCACGACGATCTCGCCGGTCATATAGGAGTGTCCGGATCCGCAGAGCTCGAAGCACTCGATCTGGTGGGTTCGTTCCTCACCGCTCGCGAGGTCTTCCCCGTCGGTGGTGAACCACGTCTCGGAGTAGTCGCCCGGGATCGCGTCGGACTTGATCCGGAGATCGGTCACGCCGAAGGTGTGCCACACGTCCCGTGACGTCACCCGTAACTCGATCGCCGAATCCTCCGGAACGTACAGCGTGTTCTGGGTGGTGACGCCGTTGGGGTACTGGAACTCCCAGCCGAACTGGTAGCCGACGACGTCAACCTCCATATCGGCCGACTCGACGCCGGGTGCATCGGGCCCCTGCTCGACGACCAACAGCAGGCCGTACGCGTAGACGACGAGGCTGATGACCACGATCGCGCTGAGTCCGAACGACAGGAAGAGTTTCTTCGCCTTCGGCCCGCCCTTCCCGGTCGGCAGCTCGCCGAGCACCGGCGGGTCGAAGCTCTCTTTCGGTTCGCTTCCGTCGTCCCGATACTTGTACGCGTTCCACAGCATGTATGAGACGACGATGACTCCGATGAGCGTTCCGAGCCCGAGGAAGACGGAGAAGATCTCGTTGAAGATCTCGGCCTGCGCCCGGAGACCATCGGTCCCTTGCAGTAATACTGACGCTATCATATTCTTTTCTCGGCCCTTGCCTGTGACTTGGTGATGCCGCACTTATCTCTTTTGTAGCGCGTTCGTCAGCGGTCGGTCTCGGGGGCGCGGCTTGGACGTTCGAGACCGGGGTTTGGCCGTTCGAGACCGCGGATTCGGCGCTCACGGCGATGTGACGCGAGGGCGTCCGTGGATATACGAAGGCTATTTGTATACACGACCGGACCATCCGAACAACGAGGACACACAGACAGCTATGGTCTCACTAACGCTTTTGAGTACGGTACTGATGGGGCTGCTCGTGATCGCCACCTTCGTCGCCGTCGGGCGGTTCGGCCGCACGCCGGAGCTCGTGACCGGCGACGGCGACGGCGACCGGTACGACCGGGTCGTCGCTCGCCTCCGATCGATCGCCAGTTCGCCGACGGTCTGGGCCATCACGTTCGTCGTCTTCGCGGCCGGACTCGGGCTGTTGACCGTGCTCGCCGTTGGGAACTTCGGGCTGCCCGAGGGTCTCCCCGGCACCCTGCTGAACGTCGTCTACGGCCTCGTCGGACTCCTCATCGCCGGCTTCGTCTTCTTCGGCGCGTACGCCGCGACGCGCGAACACGGACTCGGGAACGCGCAGGGGGTCGCCGCCGGCTCGATCGCGCTCGGGATGGTCCTGATGCTCGTCATCGCCATCCAGCTCGTCGTCGGGTTTGCGGGCTAAGCAGCCGCGGGTTCGCGGGCTAGGCGACCGCGATCCCGTATCGGCTGAGGAACTCGCTGACCGATTTTATTACCACCGGACTGCCGATGATCCGGCAGCGTCCGTCGGACTCGACGATCGTGACCGTAAACTCCGCCTCCAGACGGTCCCGGATCCCGTCCAGCGACTGACAGGGGAGGACGATCTGGGTGCTGTCTCTGAGGCGCGCCGGATCCGGCATTCGACGTTCGAAGCCTCTCACAGGGACCTCATAACCGTGACGAAACGCGCGAGTCGGCGATCCGAGTCGCCGGACTTGCCAGACGATCTCTCCGGACTTGCCGGACGATCTCCCCGAACTCGCACGACCAGCGACCGCCATCGGAACGGCGGAGGTCGCGAAGGAACAGGTTTAACGAACTGAGCGGCGGAGTTGCCCCTGATGGGACTGGAAGAGGAGATCGAGGACCTCCGCGAGGAGATCGCCGAGACGCCCTACAACAAGTCCACCGAGGCCCACATCGGTCGTCTCAAGGCGAAGCTCGCGGAGAAGAAGGAGAAGCTGGAGAACCAGTCCTCCGCCGGCGGCGGCCACGGCTACGCGGTCGAGAAACACGGCGACGCCACCGTCGCGCTCGTCGGGTTCCCGAGCGTCGGCAAGTCGACGCTGATCAACGCCCTCACCAACGCGGACAGCGAGACCGGCTCCTACGAGTTCACGACCCTCGACGTCAATCCCGGAATGTTGCAGTACCGGGGCGCACAGATACAGATCCTCGACGTGCCGGGGCTGATCGAGGGGGCGGCCGGCGGGCGCGGCGGCGGCAAGGAGGTCCTCTCGGTCGTTCGGACCGCCGACCTCGTCGTCTTCCTGCTCTCCGTCTTCGAGATCGAGCAGTACGATCGGCTGAGCGAGGAGCTGTACGACACCAACATCCGGATCGACGCCGAGCCGCCCAACATCAACGTCCGCAAGACCCACAAGGACGGCATCCAGGTGACCACGAGCGACGAGGTGAGCCTCGAGGAGGAGACGATCAAGCAGGTCCTCCGCGAGTACGGCTACGTCAACGCGCAGGTGACCATCCCGCACGACGTCACCATCGACGAGCTCGTCGACGGCGTGATGGACAACCGCGTCTACCTCCCCTCGATGGTGGCGGTCAACAAGGCGGACCTGATCGACAAGGACTACCTGCCCACGATCAAGCGGGAACTGCGCGAGCGCGGTCTCGACCCCGAGGAGGTCGTCTTCATTTCCGCGGAGGAGGAACGCGGCCTCGACGGGTTCACGGAACGCGTCTGGGAGGAACTCGGTCTGATCCGGATCTATATGGACAAGCCCGGTCGGGGCGTCGATTACGAGGAACCGTTGATCCTCTTCGAGGGCGACACCGTCGGCGACGCCTGCCGGAAGATCGGCGGCGAGTTCGAGGACCGATTCAAGTTCGCCCGCGTCTCCGGCCCGAGCGCGAAACACGACGAACAGCAGGTCGGACGCGACCACGAGCTCGCCGACGAGGACGAGCTCCGGATCGTCGCCCGGAAGTGACCCCGTGACCGACGCTCGTCCCGACCGAAACGGTGCGGATCCGGACGGGTCCGCGACCGCCGACCCCCGATCCGACAGCATCCGGATCGAGGACTCCGGATCCGAGGACCTTCGGATCGACGATCGGGCGGCGCTCGCCGCGGCCGTCGGACTGCTCGCCGTTCCGGTGACCGTCATCGTCGACGGGGACGCGTACACGATCGTCTCGCTGTGGGGATTGGTCACCGTCGCGCCCGGCCCCGGCGGCGAGACGGTAGTCAGCGGCTACCCGCTGTGGCGGTACCTTCTCGACCATCCGCTGTCGTTCGGCGCGCTTCCCGCCTCGATACGGGCGTGGCCGCTCGCGCTCGCGTTCCATCTGCTTGCCGTCGGGAGCGTGGGAACCGGCGTTCTTTGGGACCGAGAGGATCGTCGCGTCACGGGCGGTTTGCTCGTGCTCGCCGGTATCGCGAGCCTCTCCGTGGCGCTCGGGATCGGGTTCCGATACGGTCTCGGCGCCCCGAGCGCCGTCGGGACGGTCGTTCCGCTCGCGGCGATCTGTGCGTGGGCGTGCGCGATCGCGTTGTACGGGCCGGCACTCCGGGGAATCCTCGGTCGATAAGCCGCTCGTCGCGGTGGTCGCTCGGCACGGTCGGTCGTACAGCACTTCCTCGTCACGCCGTTTTCACTCCGTCCCCCCGGTCTCCGGCCGATAGCCGCGGCTGACCGACTTCCAGGTTCCGGAGTCGAACCGCCAGTAGTTGATCGCGGCGGGAACGACCGTCTCCGCGAGGAAGCCGAGGTAGACGCCCCACAGCCCGAGCGGGGTCGTCGCGCCCACGTACGCCAGCGGGATCGAGACGCAGAACATCCCGAGAAACTGGCTGAGGAACGGCACCGTCGTGTCGCCGCTCGCATCGAGCGGGCCGGCGGCGCCGCCGGCCACGCCCTGGAACACGATCGCCACGCAGGCGGCGTACACGAGCGTGACCGCGATCGGGATCGCGGGATCGCCGGGGTCGTCGACGAACAGGCCGACGATCGGCTCGGCGAAGACGGCGACGATGACCGCCGAGACGAGATACGTCGCGACCGCGAACCGGATGATGTCGCGGCCGTACCGCTCGGCGGCCGCCTCCGCGCCGGTGCCGAGCTCCTGGCCGACGAGGCTCGAGGCGGCAAGCCCGAAGCCCCAGCCGGGCGTGTTCATGATCCCCCAGATCCGCCTGGCGATGACGAACGCCGCGACGACGTCCCGGCCGAAGATGTCGAGGATCGCGAGCATCGGGAACTCGGCGGCCGTCCACACGAGGTTCCGCGCGCCGACCGGCGCGCCGATCGAGACGAGATCCGAGAGGGTGCCTGGGTCCGCGTACGCGCCGATGGGATCGATCCGGACCGGAAACGTCCCGACCGCGGGGAGTCCGCCGCGGACCAGCCCGATCGCGAAGGCCGCGCTGACCACGACGTTCGAGAGGACGGTCCCGATCGCCGCCCCGACGACCCCGAGTTCGAGCCCGAAGATCAGCACGGCGTTGAGAACGACGTTCGCGACCGCGCCGCCCGCGCGCAGCTGCATCGCGGTGTAGGCGTCGTCGGCGCCGACGAGCACGCGGCTTCCGACGAGGTTGAGCGCGGCGAAGGGGATGCCGAGGCCGACCACCCGGAGGTATCGCGCGCCCAGCTCGATCGCGCGGGCGTCGCTCGAGAGCAGCCCGATCAGCTCGGCCGGGACGAGCCAGAAGGTCGCCGCGACCGGAAGCGTGATCGCGACGACGAGCGTGACGCTCCCGCGGACGGCCTGCCCGAGTTCCTCTCGAGCGTCCGCGCCGTACCGCTGGGAGACCAACGCGATCGTCCCTCCGGCGACGCCGCCGCCGATCGCGAACGCGAGCCCCCAAAAGGGCCCGGCGAACCCGACGCCCGCGATCGCGGCCGAGCCGACCGCCACCCCGACCATCGCCACGTCGACGGCGTTCTTCGACATCCGGGCGATCCCCGTGACGACGCGGGGCCACGCCAACTCCGTCGTGCGGATCGCGCGCTCGCGGTCGATGAGCCCGAGGCGGGCGAGCGCGAGCCCGATCCAGCGAATGACGAGCCGGACCGGATTCGGAGGGCGGATCACGTGAGACATCCCCCGTTTCCGGTTCAGGCCTAAGGGGTTTCGCTCGCCGGCAGTCGTCTCCGGGAGCCGGGTCCGGACCTGTGCTGCGGATACCCGAGGACGGTACGTTTTTCCACGAGTTCGCCCAACCACGATCCGTATGAATCCGCTGCTCGATCACGTGATGATCCGCGTCGAGGACCTCGAGGAGAGCCTCGAGTGGTATCAAACCAACTTCGGCTACGAGGAGAAGGGCCGCTGGGAGGCCGACACGTTCACGAACGTCTACCTCGGGCCCGAGAACGGCCACGATGACGGCGCGCTCCTGGAGCTCACCTACAACCACGACGACCGGACCTACGATATGGGCGACGCCTGGGGCCACATCGCGGTTCGAGTCCCGGAGGACGGCCTCCAGGACGCCTACGACGAGCTGCTGGCCAACGGCGTCGAGGACTACCGCGACCCCGAGTCCTGTGGCAACCGGTACGCCTTCGTGAAGGACCCCGACGGCCACGAGATCGAGATCGTCAAGCGCGACCACGGTGCGAAGTGGAGCCTCGACCACACGATGATCCGTGTCGAGGACGCCGACGAGGCGATCGGCTTCTGGACGCGCAAGTTCGAGTACGAGCCCGCCGGCCGGTGGGAGGCCGACACGTTCGCGAACTACTTCATGGAGCCCGCGGACGCCCCCGAGGAGGCGATGTCGGTCGAGCTTACCTACAACTACGACGGCCGCAGCTACGAGCTGGGCGACGCCTGGGGGCACCTCTGCGTCCGTACCGCCGACCTCCAGGGCGACTGGGAGACGCTGATGGAGCGCGAAGCCACCGACTACCGCGACCCCGAGTCCTGCGACAACCGATACGCGTTCACGACCGACCAGGACGGCCACGAGATCGAGATCCTGAACCGGGAATAGAAGCCACTTCCTCCGGCTCTGTCCCCGCGTGACCATCTCGATTCCGCCGATCGATCTTTTGAGAATACATATCTGAATGACATTCGACGGTCGGCCGCAGCCTCACTTTTTGCAAGAATAGACTGTTCAAATAAATGCTTTATTAACTATCCATTGTGGTTAATTGAACTCTCTCGGTAGTGGTGATATCAGCGACGCGCGTCGGACGTGGTGGTCGACGTCGCGGTCGCGTATCGCTGCGTCCCGGTGTGGGTTCGTCCACTATGACGAGGCAGACCTTCGCAACTCGATCGGCGGTTCGAACCGTTTTGCTCATCGCGATCGTCGTTACGGCAGGCGTTGTTCCGGGTGGGTTCGCTGGTAAATCGACGGCGATCGATTCCAATAATAGTTCGATTACTGCGTATAGTGATATTATAAACAAAAATTCTCAGCACGAAATTATCACCGACTTTAATTCATCCTCTAAAACATCTAACTTAAGCGATGTAGTATTAGATTATAATGAGTCAGTATTTGATGATAATCTATCATCTTCAGATATTACTGTCTATTATGAAGGTACAATGACTGAGCACGATATCTATACTGAAGTTATATATTCAACTAGTCAAGATTTTGATACTATTGCGACAGACGGCAGCCGTCTCTTACTGAATTTTAGTCAACCACTTGAGATTCGTGATGACGGTTTATTAATCGTATATCTCAATGACGGTGGTGATCATACTAGTCAGCAGAAATCCGGCAGTAGACTAACGAACCCACGTACACCCGGACAATATGGTGTTGATGTTCTTTTACAGACGGGCGCTAACTCACTCACCAGCGATCTCTCCGGACAGGATGAATTTAATCTTGGACTAAATATACGAGATCGAACAGTTACTAATACATCCACATCAGATATCGATCTGACAAACAGTACTCAAACGACGGTAATCGCCGAAACCGGAGACTCAACTACTGAGGCAACTCTTGGTATTGATGAGTTCAATAATGGAAGTGTTGATCGTACCTATTTAAATACTTCAATTTCTAATAATGTTGCCACATTCACAATTGGAACTAGCAGTGGTGATATCATTCTGGATGAACACATTGGGAATTATACTGTAGGTGTCTCTGGCGATTCTGGAATTACTACTGATGATGATATATCAGGAGCAGAATCAACATCAGTTATTGAGGTTGTCGGCTCTACTCTAGATATTAACATCGCCAATGCAGTGAATATCACCCAAGAATCTGCCACATATAATATTAGCTTAAATAATACCGGCGGATCGACGTACACGGACACGGTCGAACTCGTCGTGAACGGAACGGTCTCGGACACGCGCTCGGTGACGGTCGCGCCGGGGGCGACGGAGGCCCTTGAACTGTCCCACGACCTCGAAAACGCGTCGGCCGGCGAGACGCTCGACGTGGCGGTACGTGGTGACCACGATCGCGTGACCGGGACGACCGAGGTCGTTGACCCGCCCCACTACGCTCTTGAGTTGAACGAGACGACGTCCAGCCACGAGCGCAACGGCACGCGGTCGCTTTCCATCGGGGGGACGATCACGAACGTCGGCGGCGCGAACGCGACGGAGTCGGTCTCCGTGACCGCCGATCTCGGGTCGGGAGCGGTGCGTCGGACCGCGACGGTCGACGGCCTCGACGCCGGCGAGTCACGCTCCGTCACGGTCACGTTCGACGACGACGCGCTCGAGCCGCTTGCGGACGGGACGCACCCGATCGTCGCGACCGAATCGGCCACAGACGGGACCGCGAACGGTACCCTCTCGCTTTCGACCGCGGACGCGGAGACGACGACCGACGACGGGACGGCCACGACTGATACGACCGAAACGACCGACGACACGGATGAGATGGACTCCGAGGACTCAACTGCCGGCGGCGGATCCGGGACAGGAACGTCCGGCGGCGGGGGCGGCGGGGGTGGCGGTGGCGGCAGTGGCGGCTTGGCGGGATCCGTGAACGACGACGCCGATGCCGGCGACGGCCGGAACGAGAGCACTACCGCTCCTGAACGCGGGGTCGTCGGCCCGGGCTCGGTCTCGCTGGCCGAGCCGATCGTCGACGCCGCCAGCGGCGACGTCGTCGAGATCACGGTGACGGCGGATGAACTCGCCGAGGGCGGGGCGCTCGTGATCGGGAACGAAACGACCACGGGATACGAGGCGGCCGTCCGGATCACCTCCTTCGGCGACGCCGATGCGGCGACCGTCCGGTTCAACACCTACACGGCGGGCACGACCGCCGGCCCGGTGGTCGAGCTCGATCCGGCGTCCGCCGCCGCGGGGGCGACCATCGAGTTCGATCCCCGAACCGATCAGCGGCGCCGCTCCGACGCGCTGGCCCCGGGCGAGTATCCCGTCACCGTTTCGACCGCGCAGCACCCCGAGACGGCCGTCGCCGATCCGGCTGACGTCGGGGTGCTCACCCTCGCGCCCGCGGACGCCGGGTCCGCCTCCAGCTGGACCGCCTCGTCGGGGACGGCCCGGTCGATACTCGCGGCCGACTCGCCGGCGGCGGCGCTCTCGACGGCCCGCGAGGAGGGAGCGGTCGCGCGGAGCGACACGGTCGCGTACGGCGACGTCGCCGTCCTCCGGATCGATTCCGCCGGCGTCTCCGGGCTGTTGGCGGTGGCGAGCGACCGCCGCCCCGACGCCGGGGCGACGGAGCGGTTTCGCGCCCTCACGAGCCCCGACTGGTCGCCGATCGACGGGGCCGATGCGGAGGCGGCGGGAACCGCGTCCGGCGGCGTCCCCGACGAGGACCCGGCGACGACCGCCGCGCCGATCGACCTCGATCTGACCGCGACGTCCGTCGGCGCCGGATCGAACCGCTCGCCGCGGACGGTCGATCCCGACGCGAGCGCGATCGAGGTGGTCCCGGACCACGACCGCGACCGCGTCACGTTGTTCGTCGACACCGCCGACCTCCGGTTCCGTGACGGATCCGCCGTCGACCCCGCGGCCGAACCGGCGGTCGATCTCGGATTCGCCGTCTCCGACCCGCGTATCCGGCGACAGACCGACGGCGGGATCGAGCCGGTCGGTGTGTCCGTGGATCGTCGCTCCTCGTCCGGATTCTCGCCGACCCGGGCCGAACTCCAGTCGATCCGAACCGGGCTCGGGACGCCGTCGTCGGCGATGTCGTTCGCGCCGTCGTCGGCCGTCGAGATCACGCCGCTCTCCGGCGGCTCGGAGGCGACGACTGGATTTACGGTGGTCGAGCGCGACGTCCGGTTCGCGGCCGACCCCTACGACGCCCGCGCCGCGCCGGGTCAATCGTTCGCCGGTACGACCACGCTCGCGCCGGGAACCGAGTTCACGATCCGGGTTCGGCCGATCGACGGGACGGGATCGGCGTTTCGGGGCCGAAACGAGTCGGTTCGGGTCGCGGCCGACGGCACGTGGGCGGCCACGGTCGACCTCTCCGCGCTGGCCGTCGGGGATCGCTATCGCGTGTCGGTTCACGGTCTCGACGGCCTCGAGTCGCGTCCGACCGTCGAGGGGCGGATCCGGGCTGCCGATCCGACCACCGAGGCGGTGACCGGAACCCCGCCGGCCGCGGTCGCCAGCTCGCCCGCCGCCGAGGAACCGACGACCGGAGCCGGTGGCGGGGATTCGGGGGCCGACGGGGTCGACCGTCCGGCCGACGGATCGGGCGGATCGAGTACCGACGCGGACGACGCCGTCGATGGATCGGATACCGGCGGTGGCTCGGGCGCCGTCGACGAGGTCCGCAGTCGCGTTGGATCGGTCGTCGGAACGCTCGTCACGGAGCCGATCGGCGACCTTCTCGCGGCGCTTGAGGCGGTTCGGGATCGGATCGACGTCGGCGCGATCGACCTCGGTGCGATCGACGTCGAAGCGATCGCGTCCGCGATCAGCCTGGCGCTGTTCGTCTTCGCGACGTATCGCCGCGTTCGGTAGTCGAGTGGGTCGGTAGTCGAGTGGGTCGGTAGTCGAGTGGGTCGGTTGTCGAGTGGGTCGGTTGTCGACTGAAACCGATGGCTCCCGTCGCGGGAGCGGTCCGGCCATCGCGACTCGGTTTTTGACGGCACCGTCGCCGTGACCCGATCCCAACGACAAGGGCTTTATTCGGCGATCCCGTGGCTCGTGGTGTATGCTCGACGTGCTCGGTCAGTCGGTGCTTGCCGCGCTGCCCGATACGTTCACGTTCGCGTGGCTCGTCGCGATCCTGTTCGCGATCGGCGCCCTCCTCGACCGCCGCGGCCTCCCCGCCGGCCGGTCGCTTGCGGCGGGTGCGTGGGGGCTGTTCGGGCTCTTCTGGCTCACGATGGTGCCGTACTTCGCCTTCGAACACCAGAGCTACGTCGAGAGCATCCTCTCGCTGGTCGCCGTCCCCGCGTGTACCTACGCCGGCTACCTCCTCCACCGCGGCCGGGAGTCCCTGTTCGTCCTGACGCGCGCGGTCGCGGCGATGCTGTTCATCTATCTCCCGTTCGAGACGATCCCCGCGGTGACCGTCGGCGGGGTCACGCTGCCGGAGCCCAAGCGGGTGCTCATCGAGATCGTCGCCGCCCAGACCGCGACCCTCATCGACCTCCTGGGATACGCGCCGACGATGATCGAGAGCTCGGCAGGCTACTGGGCCACCTTCCGGTGGATCTACGGTCCCGAGGAGCACGTCATCCTCGTGTCGGTCGTGCTCGCGTGTACCGGCATCGGGAGCATGGCGATCTTCGGCGGCCTCATCGCCGCCGTCGACGCCCCACTCTCCCGGAAGCTCCGCGGGCTCGCGGTCTCGATCCCGCTCATCTACGTCCTGAACATCGCCCGGACGACGTTCATCACGATCGTCACGGGCAACCAGTATATGCACTGGCAGCCGGAGCTCGTCCTGGCGATGTTCGGCGCGAGCGACCCCTATCGCGTGTCCTTCTTCGTCTCCGACCGGATCCTCAGCCAGCTGCTCGCCGTCGTCGCCCTCGTCGGGATCACCTACCTCGTGGCCCGACAGCTCCCGGAGCTCGTGGTCGTCCTCGAGGACGTCCTCTACGTGCTGACCGGGGAGGAACACGACCTGCTCGAGGCGCTCGACCTCCCGCGGGAGCCGACGAACGTCGACCGCTGACCGGGTTCCACACCGTCCCCTGGGGACGCTTTTGTGGTTCCGCCGTGAACCCCACGTATGAACGACACCGAGACGGCGGTCGCCGTCGTCGGCGCCGGTCCAGCGGGGCTCGTGGCGGCGGCGCGGCTCGGGGAGGCGGGCGCCGACGTGACGGTGCTGGAACGCGAGGACGCGGCCGGCGGGCGCGTTCGAAGCCGAACCGTCGACGGCTTCACGATCGACCGCGGATTTCAGGTGCTCTTCGACTCGTATCCGGCCGCCCGTGCCGAGCTCGACCTCGAGGCGCTCGACCTCCGGGCGTTCGCCCCCGGCGCCGTGATCTGTCGGCCGGGATCGCGGTCGACGCTCGCCGATCCGTTCCGCGATCCGGGCGCGGCTCTCGAAGCGGCGTTCTCGCGGGAGATCACGCTCGGGGACAAGCTCCGAACCCTCCGGCTGAAACGCGAGTTGCTGCACGGATCGGAGTCGAAGGCAGGGACGTTGGGCGACGTGCGCTCCGGCTCGGCAAATGGAGCCGACGAGTCCATTCGGTCGTTCCTTCGGGACCGGGGCTTCTCGGAGGCGTATCTGGACCGGTTCGTCGCCCCCTTTTACGGCGGCATCACCCTCGATCGGTCGCTGTCGACGTCCGCGCGCGTCTTCGTCGAGACCTTCCGCGCGATGAGCGACGGCCGGACGGTCGTGCCGGCCGCGGGAATGGGCGCGATAACCCGCCAGCTCGCCGATCGGGCGCGGGACGCCGGCTGCACGATCCGCCTCGAAACGGCGGTCGAGGGACTGACGGTCGAGGAGTCGGCGACCGGTGATACGAACGCTCGCGCCGAGGGAGTTCGCCTGCGTCTCGCTGACGGTTCCGAGACGGTCGCCGACGCGGCGGTCGTCGCGGCGTCGCCGCCGGAGGCCCGCCGGCTCACGGACGTCGAGTCGATCCCGACGGACGGCGTCGGCTGCGTCACGCAGTGGTACACCCTTCCGCCCGGGCGCTCGCTCGGGATCGGTCCCCGGATCCTGTTGAACGCCGGCGACGAGCGACCGAACACGGTCGCCCCGCTCGGCGCGGTCGCCCCGGAGTACGCCCCCGACGGCCGGACGCTGTTGGCGGCCACGTTCGTCGACGACGACGCGTTCGACCGTGACGACGCGACGCTCGCCGCCGAGACCGAGCGCGCGCTCGCGTCGTGGTTTCCGGAGCGCTCGCTCGACGGACTGCGGACCCTCGCGACCGACCGGACCCCGTTCGCGCAGTTCGCGCAGCCGCCCGGATTTCGGGAGACGCTGCCGGACCCGACCGCGCCCGCGGGTCCGGTCGTGCTCGCGGGCGAGTACACCCGGTGGTCGTCCATTCAGGGGGCGCTCGCCAGCGGCCGGCGGGCGAGCGAGATCGTGCTCGAGTCGGTGGCGTGAGGATACGACCGTCTCGACCGGGGCCGCGCCGTCTTATGGCGGGGATCTCGCGGGCATCAGCGTCGTTTCCGGCTCGCGCGCCGCTCCCGCCTCGCGCGCCGTGCTCTGGCGGTCGCGGCGGCGCCCCGTGAGCGGTCGGCCGCCGACCGTGGCTCAGGCGGCTCGGCACCCCCGTCCGCTCGTCGGCAGTACTCCGTCGCCGTGGCGTAGGCTTCCCGAACTCGGCGGAACGCCTCCTCGTCGCCGCCCTGATCCGGATGCACGTCCTTGACGCGCTCGCGGTAGGCTCGTTTCACCGCGTCCTCGTCGGTCGACCGGGGCAGCTCCAGCTCCGCGAAGGCGGCTGCGACCGGATTCGCACCCGGTTTGTCCGCGGTTCCGAACGCACCTTCGGTCCCGAACCCGCCGCCGGCTCGGCCGCGGGCCGATTCGCTCGCCGACTCGGTCTCCGGCGTGTCGAAGGGGAGTCGGTCGCCGAGCCCGCGGCCGGGCAGCTCGTGTTCACAGAGGACGGCGGCGATCCCGGCCCGCTCGAGCCGGAAGAACTGCTGGGCGTCGAACGTGATGGCGACCTCCCGGTCGGGCAGGTAGAAGTCGACGGGGTCGCCGTCGACGGAATGGTCCTCGCGGAACCGCTCGTCGATCGCCGACAGGTACGACCGGATCTCCGTCCGGCGCCTGGCGTCGCCGTCGATCGACGCGCCGGCCGCGGCTGCGTCGGCGCCGGCCGGCAGCAGCCGGTCGCCGAAATAAAAGAGGGCGACGACGCCCCCGGTCGCAAGCGTCCCGACCCCGATCCCGATCAGGAGCCACGCCGGCAGCGGGGGAAGCGTATCGACGACCACGAATTGTCACCGTCTAGTGCACGCACGCGTAAGAACCGCTCGACGGGGGCTGGCGATGCGTCCGTTGGGGGCCGCCACCCGGGCGGCGAAACCGGTTAGATCATGTCCTTCTTCTTGAGCCCGGCGATGATGTCGTCGACGAACTCCTCGACCGACTCGTACGGGAACTCCTGCTCGCCGCCGAGCTTGGTTGCCAGTTCCATCGCCGTGAAGCGCACGTCGCCGGCCTCGAAGGTCGTGCCCGGGCCGTCCGGCAGCGCGGGGACGAGATCCATCTGGTTCTCGACGGGGAACTCCGCGCCCTCGAAGGCCTCGGTGAACTGTGCGCGAAGCTCGGATTCGACGTCAGTCATAGGGGGAGGTTTCGGAGGCAACCAAAAAGCGTTGTGGAACGTCGACCGCTCGGTCTTCCCGCCGGGGTAAATCGCCGGAGCAACCTGCGATCAAACCGCCGGAGTAACCGCCGGATCAAACCGCCGGCACCGGGTCCGTGAGCGTGGAGACGATCCGGACCGACGATCCCTCGAGCGACCCGGTCCGGTCGCGCACGTTGCGGGCGGTCACCCGGATCCGGTAGTTCCCCTCGGGGTCGAGGTCGGTTCCCGGCGGGACGACGATCGCCTCGTTTTCGGCCGCATACTCCCGGTCGCCGACGATCTCGAGGCGCTTGCGGACGACCTCGACCCCCTCCTCGTCGACGATCGCGATCGAGATCGTGTCGAGCGCGACCTGCGGATCGACGACGGTCAGCGCGCCGATCTCGAACCGGTTGGTTTCGGGACTCATCCGGGGATCCTCGAGGACCGTGATCCGCGGGCCGCGACCCTCGGGAACGACGCGTCCCCACGGGACGTAGCGGTAGGCGGCGACGATGAGGCCGAGGGCGGCCAACGACAGGAGCGTCTGCCAGACTATCGTGCTGCCGATGCCCAGCGCCGAGAGCTCGGAGACGACCGACCAGCCGGTCGCGACCGCGACGCGCTCGGTGGTCTCCGTGGCGGCTCCGTACTCGTCTGCCACGCGCACGTCGACGACGTGCTCGCCGGGCTCGAGGGGATGGGTAACCGTCTCGCCGGTCCTCGTGGTCCCGTCGGCGAACGTCCAAGTCACCGTCGCGTCGCCGACCTCGTTCTCGACGTCCGCGGTGAGGGTCGCCACCTCGGCCGCCCGGTCGTACTCCGCGGAGACCTCGGCGGTCGGCACGTCGTTGGCGATGACCGTCCGGGTGGTCGAGCTCTCGCGGCCGAGGGCGTCGCGGACGGTGAGTCCGACATCGTACTGGCCCGGCTCCGCGAAGGTGTACTCGAGCGTTCGGCCGTTCCGGGTGGTCCCGTCCGGCAGCGTCCACTGGTAGGTGACGTCCGGGTCGACGAAGACCGCGAACGGGGAGAAGCTACGCGTGCGCGCCGACACGACCACGTAGTCCTCGGTCGTCTCCGTCACGGTGGTGTCGAGCAGCTCCCAGCCGGTCTCGGTCCGGTGGCCGAGGGTCGCGCCCGAGGGGTCGGCGTCGCCGAACCGGTCGCGATCGACGCGCAGCCGCACCGTGGCCGGCCGGTCCCGGCGGTTCTCGGAGGGCTCGATGTCCACCGCGCGCACGATCCGGTCCTGCTCCGTGACCCCGCTCGTGACGCTGATCGTCGACCGCTCGCCCGAGAGCCGGGCCGGTTCCCCGACGTTCGTCACGATGGTTCCATCCTCGAGGTCGATCGCGTCGCCTCCGGTGCTGCCACTGGCATCGTCACTCCCCGCCCCGCCGCTCTCGTCGTCGTCGACCCCGTCGCCGTCCTCGTCCTCCGCCGTCGAGATCACCGCTCGCGGGTCGTCGTCCCTGGCGGTGGTGTCGATCGCGTCGAGGTCCTCGCTCGAGAGCTCGCGGACCGTGACTCCGGCATCGGCGTCGGACCCCTCGCCGCCGTCGTCCGCGTCGGTCGTGCCGTCCTCGCCCTCCGGTTCTCCCTCGAACTCGACCTCCACGCCGGTCTCGGAGTCGATCACGTCCTCGCCGGGCGCGTCGTCCTCGGGCTGTTCGCCCTCCTCGTCCGGTTCACCCTGTTCGCCCTCCTCATCGGGCGTCGTCTCGGGAGTCTCCTCGTCCGGCACGCCGACTCCGCCACCGCCGCCACCGCCTCCGCCGACGCCACCGCCGCCGTCGGACGCGTTCTCGTCGGTGTCGTTGCCGTCGCCGACCTCCTCCTCGAGCTCGTAGCCGGTGTGGATCGTCACGCTCGTGAGGAGCCGGTCGCCCTCCTCGATCCCCCGGCTGTCAAGGCCGACGTTCACGACCACGCGCTCGCCCGGCGCGAGCGTGACCGCGTTCTCCTCGCCCTCGATCGGCCGGCCGCCCTCGTCGCTCGCCATCGAGACCCGCTCGCCGCCGTCGTGGGTCACCCACACGAGGACGTCCTGGGTGTCCTGGTTGTGTAGGTAGAAGACCCGGTCGACGGTCGTGTACGCCTCCGCGTTCACGCCCGGATCCGTGAGGTCGATCCGGAGCTCGCCGTCGTCGTCGCTCACGACGTAGTTCCCGTTCGTGCCGTCCGTGGCGCCGAACTCGACGTCCGGCTCGCCGTTAAAAAGGTTCTCGGTCGGTGAGCCCGCCGTCCCCAGCACCGCTCCGGTCGCCACTACCGCGCCGAGCGCGAACAGAACGACGAGCGCGGCGGTGATGGAACGGAGTTTCATTGTGGCGTGGTGGCTGAGGAGATGTTGCGTTCCGTGCTATCGAACGGAGGCGGGCGTCGAGATCGGTCGTGTGTAGACGACCAAATGATACCGGGAACTTAGGGTTAGTTACTAGCTGGTTCCCGTTTAGCTGGCATCGTTAGCAACGAACTCAATAGTATCAATGAGCTCAGCGTCTTGATCGAGGCCGGAATCACGAGTATCAATTTCCATCGATACCTGGATCGTGTCTCCGGGGTTAAGCGTTACAGTATTGGTATCACCAGTGATGTTCGTTCCTGTATCAGGCGTACCGTTGTACAGACTCACGTGTCCCGCGTTCGACCCAGTCGTATTAACATACAGGTTAATAGCATTCTGACCGTTGTTTGTAACGTTCAGCATATTGTTTATCTCAGTATATGCATTGATGTTGACTCCATCCGCACTTTCAGGAGCTCCAAGCTCGATCTGGATCTCACCGCCGTCAGTTGTCACGTACTCCCCGTTATCGGGGCCTTCAGATAAACCAAGCAGCGCGTTTGCGTCACCAGAGACGTTCACTTCGGCGGTCCGTTCTGCCTCCACCGTGGTGAACGCGCCCGTGGCCGTGACGACCGTGATCGCTCCGAAGACCAATACCAGCGCGAGCAGCTTTCCTTTGGGTCGTGCCATAGTTGTTGTCTCCTTGTGTACGCGTCGGCGCGGCGGGCGTCGGTGCCCCCGGCCGGCGTCTCTATATCATACATCTACCCCTACCCCCTTTGTAAGCCCGGCCTACTCGGCGGTTATGCGTTCCTAACGATTCGAGATCAGTTCGTTAGGGCGCCCTAACGTGCCGAATTCGGGGTTTTAAGGGATTCGGCGTGTTAGCAAGTGGCGTGATATCTAGGGGTGGTACCACGTGTCGCGATCAACGTGCACACGCCTCGTCGATCGTGGCGAGCAGGTCGTCCTTGCTGAAGGGCTTCGTGAGGTAGGCGTCGGCGCCGGCGTCCGTGGCGCGGTCGCGGATCTCCGCGGTCACCATCGCGGTGCTCATCACGACCGCGACGTCGGGGCTGGCGCGTTTGATCGCCCGGGTGGCCTCGATCCCGTCGGTGCCGGGCAGGTCGACGTCCATCACGACCACGTCGGGGGCGGTGCGGTCCGCCTCGCGGATCGCCTCCTCGCCGGTCTCCGCGATCCCCACGATCGTGTGTTCCGGGGAGAGAAACCCGCGCAGGAGCGCGCGCTGCATATCGGTGTCTTCCACGAGGAGGACGTCGACCATTCGGGGGAGCTATGGGATACTGTGGACGAATGGGTAAATACTCAACTACTTCGGGTGGCCGATCGTGACGTTCGGCTCACGTCTGCCATTTAAAAACGTCGCTCGTCCGAACGGATAGGAACACTTACAGGAATTCGTTCGGGTTATACGACCACCGTCGCTGCCATGGCCTCTCAATCGCCGTCCTCGATTCTCTCCGCGCTCCGGTCGTCGATTCGGTCCGCTCTCGGGCTGTCGCTGTCCGCGGGCGGCGAGGGCGGCGATCGGCTGACGCAGGACGACGTCTACGACATCCTCTCGAACAAGCGCCGCCGGTACGCGATCCACTACCTCAAGCAGGTCGACGAGCGGGTGGACGTTCGCGATCTGGCCGAGCAGGTGGCCGCCTGGGAGAACGACAAGCCGGTCGAGGCGCTCACCTCCCAGGAGCGCAAGCGCGTCTACATCTCGCTGTACCAGGGCCACCTCTCCTCGATGGACGACCGCGGGCTCGTCGACTACGACGAGACCCGCGGGACGGTGGCGCTGCGGGACGCGGTCCGGGACGCCGACGTCTACCTCGAGGTCGTCGACCCGCGGGACATCCCTTGGGGACAATTCTACCTCGGACTCAGCGCGGCGAACGCGCTGCTGATCGGGTTGGCGTGGCTCGACGTCGGCCTCTTCGCCGAGGTCGGCGACCTCCCCGTCGCGCTCGTCGTCCTCGCCACCTTCGCGGTCTCGGCGACGGTCCAGACGCTTCGTGACGGCCGGATCCGGCTGGGCGACGAGGGACCGCCGCCGGAGCTCCGGTCGGCATAGCGGTGGCGTCGACGCGCCGGCAGCCGGTCCGGCGACGCGGTCGCGGCGCTAGTCGTGCTCCACGTCGACGGTCCCGTTCGGGCCGATCCGCACGATCACGTCGAAGATGGGACGGAGGGTGCCGACGACCATCTCGTGGTGGGCGTCGGGGTCCATATGGAAATGCGCTCGGCTCCCGCTCGCGGAGAGGCGCCGGGTCAACACGTGGAGGAACCGGAACAGCTTCTCGTCGGAGACGTACTGCTGGAGCGCGGTCAGCGAGTGCAGACAGAAGACGACCGGCCGGTCGTCGTCCGCCCACTCGGAGAGCTGCTTGGTGATCAGGATGCCGAGCTTCGAGAGGTTCGAGGGCTTCGAGACGCGCGTGAGCGAGACCGACTGCCCGCCGCCGGTCGTCTCGGAGGCGACCGACCGCGGTCCGCCGTGGCTGCCCACCTCGATCGCGGCGATCTCGCCGGCGTCGATCCCCGCCCGGTGGCACACGTCGATCCGCTCCGCGGCGGGCTCCTCGATGGCCACGATCAACACGTTTCGGTCCGGCGAGACGTCCGCGGAGGCGCCACCGCCGCCGGCGACATCGCCGGCACTTCCGTCGGCATCACTTCCGTCGGCGCCGTCCCCGTCGGCGTCGAGCAGCCGCCCGCAGGCCGTCTCCGAGACGGGCCCCGAGAGCGAACTGAGCACCAGCGCGTTCGATCCGGGGTCGAGCATATCGAACGCGGGCAGGTCGGCGGCCGCCTCGGCGCCCGATTCCCGGTCCGTCGCCCCGGCGTCCGCGTCGTGGCCCATCCCGTCCCACGACTCCGTTCCGGCCGAGGCGGAAGTCCCCGCCGGCGTCTCGAGTCCCTCGAGCTCGAGGGCGTCGGAACCGGCGGGTTCGGACGCCGGCGGGGAGTCCGATGCCGCCGACTCGGCCGGTTCTCCCTCGGACGGTCCCTCTTCCGGCGGCTCACGGTCGGACGTGGACCGCCGCGTCGCAGCCGCCGGATCGCTCCAAAGCCGTTTCTTCCGCTCCGACGGTTCGGCGGCCCCCTCCGCCGCCTCCCGGTCGGCGTCCGGGGTCTCGTCGGCGTGGTCGCGTTCGTCGGCGTGGTCGCGTTCGTCGGCGTGGTCGCGTTCGTCGGCCTGGTGGTACCGCTCGGTCTCCGCCGTGGGACCGGCGGTCGGACTCCGGTCGGCCGCGTCTTCGTCGACCGGTTCGATGGTGATCCCGTCGTGGTCCGTCGTTGCGGACCCCGCGGCGTCGACCGCCGCCTCGGACGCGGCGGTCGACTCGTCGGCGGGCTCGTCCTCGGTTCCGGCGTCGTGGTCGGTGCCGGATTCGTAGTCTGCGTCGGCGTCGTGGTCGGTACCTGCATCGAGGTCGGCATCCGCGTCGGAGACGGACTCCGTCACGCCGACGTCGGATTCCGCGTCGATCGCGTTCCAGATCCGGTCGTCGGTCTCGGGTTCCGCCACGTCGCCTTCCGGCCTCCCCTGCGATTCGGGGGGTTCCGATCCTGCCGCGGCGTCGTCCTCGTCGGCGGCGGGCGCATCCGCCCCGCTTCCCTCCGCGGCGGTCCCCGCGTCGTGACCGACGTCGGTCGTCCTGCCCGCTTCGGGATCAGCATCGCCCCGAAACCACTCCCAGTCATCCTCATCGTCGGTCTCCCGGTCGGGATCGGCGTCCCGGTCGGAGACGTCGTCTCGGTCGGAGTCGGCCCCGCCAGCCGGTTCGTCGGCGTTCGACTCCGGGTGGGCGCTGGACGTCGATTCGGTTGTCGTCGATTCGGTTGCCGTCGATTCGGTCGTCGTCGATTCGTCCGCCGTTGATTCGGTTGCCGTCGATTCGTCCGTCTCCGTCCCACCGTTCACGATGCTCGTTCGGAGATCGCGGAACCGTCCCCCGCGCCGGGCGGCGTCGCGGTCGGTGCTGCCGTCGCTGGCTGACTCGGCCGTCCGGTCGTGGTCCGGGTCGTCCGCACCGGTCGACTCGTCGGTCATCGTGGGTTCTCCCGGATCGGCTTCGAAGCCGGATCCGACGTGTCGCGTCCCCGTTCCGTCGGCGGCGCCTCAAACGTCACCGTCGGAGGGGTCGTCGTGGGGGTCCTCGCCGGCGGTGCCGTCGGCCGCGTCGAACGGCGGCCCCGCCGGTCCGGTTTGCAGCGTCGGGGACGCGAAGGGGTTCCATCCCGCCGGCTCCACCTCTCGGAACGTCGCGGCGCAGTCGGGGCACTGCGGCGCGTCGAGCATCGCGAGATCGACCGTCTCGCCGCAGCCCGCACAGTCCGCCTTCCGGATCCCGTCGGCGAGCGCGTCGCGTCTGAGCGCCGCGAGCCGATCGTTCTCAGCGAGCCTCGATCGGATCGACTCGAGCTCCGATTCGAGCGTCGATTCGACCGCGGATTCGACGGCGTCGACCCGCTCGTCGACCTCCCCGATCCGCCCGTCGAGGTCGTCGATCCGCGCGAGCAGGTGTTCGAACAGCGCCTCGATCTCGTCGAACTCCTCGTCGATCCAGCCTTCGATCCCGTCGATCTCCCGGTCGAGGGCGTCCTCGGTGGCGTAGCGCGCGAGGGCGTCCTCGGTGACGAAGTCGTCGGTTTCCTCCTCGAGCGTGGTGAGCCGGCCGTTGATCCGGGTGAGGTCGTCGGAGATCCGGTCGGTGTATCGCTCGTGGCGCCGCCGTTGGTCCTCGACGTCCAGCGACAGGTCGTGGACCTGTCGGCGCAGGTCGTTCGAACCCCCCTCCGTGAGCGAGTCGGCGCGGAGCGTTTCCAGAAGGCCGCGAAGCACGTCCTGGAGGTCGACGTCGGCGTCGTCATCGACGTCGGCGGCCGCGTCGTCGACCGTGGCGTCGTCGGCGTCGTCGACCGTGGCATCGTCCGTGGCGTCGACGGCGGCATCGTCCGTGGCGTCGACGGCGTCGGATCCGGGACCGTCCCTCGCGTCGGCGTCGGTGAACCCGGGAACGTCGTTCCGGGGCGTCGCGTCGGGCTCGGTCGTCTCGGAAACGGCCGGGCGGCCGGCCTCCCCGAGGGCCTCGCCCTCGCCGCGGAGGCTGTCGAGCTCGTCGAGCATCCAAAAGGAGGAGATGAGCTGGTTCAGTAGCTCCTGCTCGGAGACGCCGCGGGACTCCGCCGTCTCGGAGACCCACTCGGCGAACAGCTCGGTGTCGGGCGGGGAATCGGTCATACGATCGGGATCTGATACCATCGTCTGGGCGACTCGTGTCGTTCGTCTGAATGTTATTCCACGGCTGAATAAAGGTATCGGGAAAAAACCGCCGCTATCTTCCCGCTCGTCCCGTCGGCGTGTTGCGTCCGTCAGACGGTCTCGAGTTCGCGTCGTCCGCCACGGTCCGGGTGCGGCGTCTATAAGTGGTTGCGTCGTCCGCCGCGGACCGAGTTCGGGGTTTATAAGCGGTTACGTCGTCCGCCGCGGTCCGAGTTCGGGGTTTATAAGCGCTCGCGACGCCGAGGGGGCGGTATGCTCACCTTCATCGGGCTCGGCCTCCATGACGAGCGATCGATCACCGTCGAGGGACGGGACGCGTTGCGGGCGGCCGACCGCGCGTTCGCGGAGTTCTACACCAGCCGGCTCGTCGGGGCCGACCTCGCGGACCTTGAGGACTACCACGAAACGACGATCGAGGTCCGGGACCGCGCCGGCGTCGAGCAGGATCCCGAGCCGATCCTGGCGGCCGCCGAGTCCGGCGACGCCGCCTTCCTGACCGCCGGCGACACGATGGTCTCGACGACCCACACCGACCTCCGGCTCCGCGCCGAGGACCGCGGGATCGACACGCGCGTGATCCACGGGGTGACCGCCCAGTCGGCCGCCTCCTCGCTGACCGGCCTGCAGAACTACCGGTTCGGCAAGGCGGCCACGCTGCCGTTCCCGTACGCCCACGGCGGCGACGGCGTGCCCGACAGCGTGATCGAGACGATCGAGGCCAACCGCGAGCGCGGGCTCCACACCATCGTCTACCTCGACATCAAGGTGGGAACCGGCCCCCGCGGTCCCGACCCGGACCACGAGGAGTACATGACGGCCGATCGTGCCGCCGCCCTGCTCGCCGACGACTGGGCGGACGTCCTCGGCGTCGTCGTCGCCCGCGCCGGCAGCCCCGACGCGGTCGTTGCCGCCGACCGCCTCTCCGCGCTGGCCGACCGGTCGTTCGGCGATCCCCTCCATCTGCTGGTGATCCCCGGCGACTTACACCACGTCGAGGCCGACGCGCTGGCCGGCCTCGCTGACGCGCCGGCGGACCTGTTGTCGTGAGGCCGATTCGTTCCCTTATATTCGTTCCCTTATAAATCGTCGTCGCGGACGGGAAGCGATTAGTCGCCCCGTCGGAAAGGGCACCTATGGAGACGACTGACGCCTTTCTCGGACTCGCGTGTCACGACTGCGGGGCCGCCCACGACCTCGCGGCTGCGGCCCGCTGTCCCGACTGCGGCGGTCCGCTCGACCCGACCTACGACTACGACGCCGTCGATCCGGCCGCGGTCAGGGAGGCCGTCGCGGTCAAGGGGACCGCTGCCGTTGAAGGGACCGCTGCCGTTGAAGGGACCGCCGCGGTCGAGGAGAGCGCCGCGGACGGGATGTGGCGGTTCGACGCGCTCCTTCCGTTTCCGGCCGCCTCGGCGCTGTCGGCGCGGGAGGGCGGCACGCCGCTCGTCCCGGCCGACCGGCTGACGGACGAGCTCGACGTGGCGGAGGTATATATAAAGGACGAGGCGCGCAACCCGACCGGCACCGCCCTCGACCGCGGCCTGTCGGTGACGATGACCGCCGTGTCGGCGCTGGACGGCGAATCAGGAGACGACGAATCAGGGGACGACGAATCGGGGGGCGACCCCGGCGTCGTCGAACCGCTCGTGTGCGCCTCCCCGGGCAACGCGGGCCAGTCGATGGCGGCCTACGCGGGGCGGACCGGGCTGCGGTCGTACGCGTTCGTCCCCTCGCGGTGCGCGTTCTCGAACAAGGCGATGACGAACGTCCACGGCGGGGAGATGCGCGTCGTCGGGGGACGACACCCGGACGCGGTCGCGGCGGTCGACGAGCAGCTCGCGACCGACTACACCGACCTGACGGAGTTCGCGACGCCGTTCCGCCACGAGGGCGCGAAGACGATCGCCCACGAGCTCGCGGCCGATCTCGGGTGGACCGCGCCGGACGCGGTCGTCGTTCCGACCGGCAGCGGTGAGGTCGTCGTGGGCATCGCCAAGGGCTTCCGGGAGCTCGAAACCCTCGGACTGATCGACGACCGGCCGCGGCTCGTCGCGGCTCAGGCCGAGGGGTGTGCCCCGATCGCCGCCGCGCTCGAACGCGGGATCGACGACCCGGAGCCGTGGGACACGCCCGACACGATCTGCGGCGAGCTGGAGATCGCCGACCCCGCCGGCGGCGCGTGGGCGGTCGAGGCCGTCCGCGGGAGCGGCGGACGCGGGGTCACCGCCGGCGACGACGCCATCCTCGAGAGCGCCGTGACGGTCGCCCAACACGAGATCCTCGAGATGGGTGCCGCCGGGGGCGCCGCGCCGGCGGGCGCCTGGGAACTGGCCGAGGACGGGTTCTTCGAGGGCGACGAGACCGTGGTTCTCCTCAACACCGAGGCCGGTCTCAAGACGCCGGACGTGCTGCGGAGCCACCTGATGGGGCAGGGGATCTGACCGCGGCACACGGTCCGGCACGAAAGGTTTACGCGAGCCAGTTGCCTACCTCGCGGCAATGAGTCGCGGCCCCGAACTGATAATCACGGAGAAGGACAACGCCGCCCGGCGGATCGCGGACGTCCTCAGCGGGGAGTCCGCCGAGTCCGACCGGGTGAACGGCGTGAACGTCTACAAGTGGGGCGGAAAGCGGTGCATCGGCCTGTCGGGCCACGTCGTCGGGGTCGACTTCCCGGCGGAGTACAACGACTGGCGCGACGTCGAGCCCGTCGAGCTGATCGACGCCCCGGTCAGCAAGGAGCCGACCCAGGAGCACATCGTCGCGGCCCTGCGGCGGCTCGCGCGCAACGCCTCCCGGGTGGTCATCGCGACCGACTACGACCGCGAGGGCGAGCTGATCGGCAAGGAGGCCTACGAGCTCGTCCGCGAGGTGAACGAGGACGTCCCGATCGACCGCGTCCGGTTCTCCTCGATCACCGAAAACGAGGTGAAGAACGCCTTCGCGAACCCCGACGACCTCGATTTCGACCTGGCGGCCGCCGGCGAGGCCCGCCAGGTCATCGACCTGATGTGGGGCGCCGCGCTCACCCGGTTCCTCTCGCTGTCGGCGGGCCAGCTCGGCGAGGACTTCATCTCGGTCGGCCGGGTCCAGGGCCCGACGCTCAAGCTGATCGTGGATCGGGAACGCGAGATCCAGGCGTTCGACCCCGAGTCCTACTGGGAACTGTCGGGGGACCTCACCAAGTCGGGCGGGGACCCCTTCGAGGCGAGCTACTTCCTGCTGGACGCGGACGGCAACGAGGCGGACCGGGTCTGGGACGAGGCCGTCGCCGAGACCCTCTCGCGGGCCCTCGACGCGGCCGACGGCGCGACCGTCGACGACGTCCGGCGCCGAACCCGCACCGACGACCCGCCGGCGCCGTTCAACACGACGCAGTTCATCCGCGCCGCGGGGTCGCTGGGCTACGGCGCCCAGCGCGCGATGTCGATCGCCGAGGACCTGTACACCGCGGGGTACGTCACCTACCCGCGGACCGACAACACCGTCTATCCCGACGACCTGGATCCCCGCGAGCTGCTCGAGGCCTTCCTCGACACCGGCTTCGGCGACGACGCCGGGGCGCTGCTCGACCGGGATGAGATCGAGCCGACCGAGGGCGACGAGGAGACGACCGACCACCCGCCGATCCACCCAACCGGCGAGATCCCCGCGGCGTCGGACCTCTCGGACGACGAGTGGGAGGTCTACGAGCTGGTCGTGCGCCGCTTTTTCGCCACCTGCGCGCCCGCGGCCACCTGGGAGCACCTCCGCGTGGTCGCGCTCGCGAACGGCGCGGCCACCGCGATCGCCGCCGAGGCCGACCCCCGGGCCGCGCTTCGGGACCCCGAGGCGGCCGAGTCGGGGCAGGAGCCCTCCCTGGCGGCCGACGGCGGGCTTCGCCTGAAGGCGAACGGCAAGCGGCTGCTGGAGGCCGGCTACCACGACGTCTATCCCTACCGGTCCTCGAGCGAGACGATCGTCCCCGACGTCGAGGTCGGCGAGGAGCTGGCGCTGACCGACCGGCAACTCGAGGGCAAGGAGACCCAGCCCCCGCGGCGGTACGGCCAGTCCCGGCTCATCGAGGAGATGGAATCGCGCGGAGTGGGGACGAAGGCGACCCGGCACAACACGATCGAGAAGCTCTACGACCGCGGCTACATCGAGAACGACCCGCCGCGCCCGACGAAGCTCGCGGAGGCGGTCGTCGAGGCCGCCGAGGAGTTCGCCGACCGGATCGTCTCCGAGGAGATGACCGCACAGCTCGAAGCGGACATGCAGGCGATCGCGTCCGGCGAGGCCGACTACGAGGACGTGACCGCCGAGTCCCGGGAGCTGCTGTCGGCCGTCTTCGAGGAGCTCGGCGACTCCCGCGAGGAGGTCGGCGACCACCTGCGGACGTCGCTCAAGGCGGACAAGCGGCTCGGCCCCTGCCCGGAGTGCGGATCGGACCTGCTCGTCAGGAAGTCCCGGTACGGCTCCTACTTCGTGGGCTGTGACGGCTATCCCGACTGCGAGTACACGCTCCCGCTGCCCTCCACCGGCAAGCCGCTCATCCTCGATGACGTCTGCGAGGACCACGACCTCCACCACGTGAAGATGCTGGCCGGACGGAAGACGTTCGTCCACGGCTGCCCGCAGTGTCAGGCCGACGAGGCCGACGCGACCGAGGACACGGTCATCGGCGACTGTCCGGAGTGCGGCGACACGGAGGGCGGGGACCTCGCGATCAAGCAGCTCCGCTCCGGCTCCCGGCTGGTCGGCTGTACGCGCTATCCCGACTGTGACTACTCGCTGCCGCTGCCCCGCCGCGGCGAGATCGAGATCACCGACGAGACCTGCGAGGAGCACGACCTGCCGCATCTCCGGGTGCACGCCGGCGACGAGCCCTGGGAGCTCGGCTGTCCGATCTGCAACTACCGGGAGTTCCAGGCCCGCGAGAACGGCTCGGAGCTGGAGGCGATCGACGGGATCGGCGAGAAGACCGCCGAGAAGCTGGCCGACGCCGGCGTCGAGGGCGTCTCGGCGCTGACGGAGGCGGACCCCGACGACCTGGCCGACCGCGTCGACGGCGTCGGCGCGGACCGGGTTCGCGACTGGCAGGCGAAGGCGCAGTGACGGCCGCCGGGTCGCCCCGTCTCTGCGACCACGACCGCGGGAACCGACAGGACTGAATAGCACGCTCGCGGTGTGGTCGTATGGCCGATTCGGACCGCGTTCGGTACCACACCGCACGGGAGACGGTTCCGGAGGAGCATCGCCACCACTACGACGCCATCGCGGAGAGCCGTGGCGGCGTGCGGGGACCCTTCTCGGTCCTTTTAAATAGCCCCGAGCTCGCCGGCCGCGTCGGGCACCTCGGCGCGTACGTGCGGTTCGAAAGCGAGCTCCCGGACGCCGACCGGGAGCTGACCATCCTCGCGACCGCCCGGGCGTTCGACTGCGCCTTCGAGTGGGCGGCCCACGAGCCGATCGCCCGCGAGGCCGGCGTGAGCGGGGCGACGATCGACCACGTCGCCGACTCGGGTCCGGTCGACGAGCTCCCGGACCGCGAGGCGCGTCTCGTCTCGTACGTCCGCGAGCTCATCGACGAGCACGCGGTCTCGGATGCGACCTTCGAGGCGGCACGCGACCGCTACGGCGAGGCGGGCGTCACGGAGCTCACCGGGACGATCGGCTACTACGCGATGCTCGCCTGCGTGCTGAACGCCCTCGAGGTGGTCCCGGACGCGGACCGGCCGCAGCTGCCGTGAGGCGGCGCGGCCGGGGGACCGGCGAGAGGCACCCATCCCAGCTATCGTACCCTTTTTAGCCCCCCACGGCACAGTCCCGTGTAATGACGAACCCGTGGGCGGAGTGGGATCACGTTCTGAAGGTCGATCCCGACAAGGAGCTGTACGGGGACGAGACGTTCGAGGACGTCGTCGCCACCGGGACGGACGCGATCGAGATCGGGGGGACCCTCGGGATGACCGAGGCGAAGATGCAGCGCGTGATCGACGCCTGTGCGGACCACGACGTCGCCCTGTATCAGGAGCCGTCGAACCCGGCGGTGGTCGTCGACTCGCCGGCGCTGGACGGCTACCTCATCCCCACGGTGTTCAACGCCGCCGACCCCTTCTGGATCGTCGGCGCGCACGCCGAGTGGGTGCGCATCGAGGACGGCCTCGACTGGGACCGCACCACGACCGAGGCGTACATCGTGTTGAACCCCGACGCCTCCGTCGCCGAGTACACGGACGCGGACTGCGACCTCTCGGTCGACGACGTGACCGCTTACGCACGCATCGCCGAGCGGATGTTCGGCCAGGAGATCGTCTACCTCGAGTACTCCGGCACCCTCGGGGACCCGGAGATCGTCGCGGCCGCCGCCGACGCGCTCGACGAGACCACCCTCTTTTACGGCGGCGGGGTCCACGGCTACGAGACCGCCCGCGAGATGGGCACCCACGCCGACGTCGTCGTCGTCGGCGACCTGCTCCACGAGGAGGGCTGTGACGCCGTTCGGGAGACCGTCGAGGGCGCCCGCGACGCGAACGCGGAGTAAGTGGCCGCGGCGGCGTGTGGCGGTCACGGCCACCGCGGCGGCGTGTGGCGGTCACGGCCACCGCGGCGGCGTGTGGCGGTCACGGCCACCGCGGCGAAGTGAAGTGGTCACGGTCGCGGCGGCGGAGTGAGGACGACCGCGGTCGCCGTGGCGTGAGGTCGGCCCGGGCAGTCCCGACCGGCCGGATCCGTAGCTATTTCCCGGCCGATCCGCAACACAGGATCGATGCTTAGCGACGTGATGGAGGATTACCTCAAGGCGATCTACGTCCTCCAGACCGAGGACGGCCCACCGGTGTCCACCTCGGCGATCGCCGAGGAGGTGGGCAAGACCCCGCCGACGGTCACCGACATGCTCGGCAAGCTCGCCGAGCGCGGGCTCGTGGAGCGGGAGCCGTACACCGGCGTCGAGCTCACCCCGGAGGGGGAGGCGGTCGCGCTCGAGGTGGTCCGCCATCACCGCCTGATCGAGGCCTTCCTCGCCGAGCGGCTCGATTACGACTGGAGCGAGGTCCACGAGGAGGCCGACCGGCTCGAACACCACATCTCCGAGGCGTTCGAGCGCCGGGTGGCCGCGGCCCTGGGTGACCCCGAGGTCGATCCCCACGGCGACCCCATCCCCGGCGCCGACCTCGAACCCGTCACCGACGACTCCGTCCGGCTCGCCGACTGCGAGGCCGGCGAGACGGTCCTCGTCGCGCGCGTGTCCGACCGCGACGAGGAGGAACTCGACTACCTCGCCGACGCCGGGATCACGCCCGACACCGAGCTCGAGGTGGTCGACGTCGCCCCCTTCGGGATGGTCACGGTGCGGACGCCGGACGGCGAGCAGAGCCTCCCGGAGTCCGTCGCGGAGTCGATCCGCGTGCGTCGGGTTTAAAAGTAATCCACGACCGCGTCACGCGGTATTTAGATACTATACGCCGCCGGATCCGTCGAGTGCGATCCCTCCTTCACCAGCCGTCGGTCTCCCCGGCCAGCACCGCCCGGACCGCGTCCGCGACGTCGTCGAGGTGGTCGATCCTCGCGGCCGCCGCGATCGGTTCCCCGTCGGCCGGCTCGCCGACCACGACGCGCCGGTCGGGAGCCACCGCCTCGACGATGGGTCGGTTTCCGTCGGCGACGTCCGCGTCGA
This sequence comes from Halopenitus persicus, assembly GCF_900107205.1. GTDB lineage: Archaea > Halobacteriota > Halobacteria > Halobacteriales > Haloferacaceae > Halopenitus > Halopenitus persicus. The sequence goes on from NZ_FNPC01000004.1 coordinate 288,780, forward strand.
CGAGGACGAGCGCGGCGGCGGCGTCGGCGCGTTCCCGCGCGGTCGCGGCGGCGGCGCCGGTGATTCCCGAAAAGGACGGAACACAGACCGGATCGGCGTCGACCTCGCGGGCGCGCTCGGCGGCCGCGTCGCCGGCCGGAACCACGCCGACGCTCACGTCGAAGCCGGCGGCGGCGAGGACCGAGACCACGGTCGCGGCGCGCCGCCCGGTTCCGACCACGTGGATCGGCGGGTGTTCCATCCCCGGATCCGAACCGTCGTCGGACGTAGCGGAGTCATCGTCGCCCGCGGCGGAGCCGTGGCCGGGCGTCTCGGGCAGCGCGGTGACGAGCGGCGCGGTCGACCCCGGTTGTTCGGTGACGAACGTCCGGGCGTCGAAGGCGTCCCGCAGGGCGGCCTGGGAGAGGACGGTTTCGGGGGTGCCGACCGACCGGACGCGCCCGTCCGCGAGCAGCAGGAGCTCGTCGCAGTACCGCGCCGCGAGGTTGAGGTCGTGGATCGCGGCCACGACCGTCTTTCCCGCCTCGACGAGCCCGCGGACGAGCTCCAGGGTCTCGACCGCGTGGTTGACGTCGAGGCTCCCGGTCGGCTCGTCGAGGACGAGCACGGGAGTCTCCTGGGCGAGCGCCCGGGCCAGCAGGACGCGCTGGCGTTCGCCCCCGGAGAGGGTCCCGACGGAGCGGTCCGCGAAGCGCGCGGTGTCGGTGGTCGCCATCGCGTCGTCGACCGCCTCGCGGTCGGCGGCGTCCGGGGTCGCGAACCGCGATCGGTGCGGCGTCCGGCCCATCTCGACCACCTGCTCGACGGTGAAATCGAACGAGAGGACGGTGTCCTGGGGAACCGACGCCACGCGCCTGGCGGTCGCGCGGGCGGAGAGGGTCGTGAGGTCCTCGCCGGCGACGCGAACGTGGCCGCGGTCCGGGGTCAGGCTCCCCCGAAGCGCGCGCAGCAGCGTGGTCTTGCCGGCGCCGTTCGGCCCGACGACGCCGAGGAACGAGCCCGCCTCGACCGCGAGGTCGACGCCCTCGAGCACGGTCGCGTCGCCGATGGTGACGGTCACGTCGGTCGCCTCGAGGTGCGGTTGGTCGGCGTGATCGGGATCGGCGGTGGTGTCGGCGTCCGGTTCGGCCTCCACCTCGGTCCGAGATTCGTGGAACCGGCTCACAGCTCGTGCACCTCCCGCTTCCGGAGCAGGAACAGGAAGAAGGGCGCGCCGACGGCGGCGGTCACCACGCCGACGGGCAGTTCGGCGCTGCCGAGCCGGGCGACCGTGTCGGCGACCACGAGGAAGGAGGCCCCGGCGAGTGCGGCGGTCGGGAGGAGGATCCGGTGGTCGGGGCCGACGACGAGCCGGAGCATATGGGGGATGATCAGGCCGACGAAGCCGATCACGCCGGTGACTGCGACGCCCGCGGCCGTGATCAGCGAGGAGACGCCGAGCAGGATCCGCTTCGTGCGTTCGACCTCGATCCCGAGCCCGCGCGCCTCCTCCTCGCCCAGCAGGAGCACGTTGAGGTCGCGGGCGTACACGAGCAGGACGGCGAACAGGACCGGCACGATGACGGCCGTCACGCGCACCTCCGCCCAGCCGGCGCCCGCGAGGTGGCCCATCAGCCAGCCGACGACCTGCCGGAGGCTCTCCTCTGCCTGCAGCTGGAGGTAGGAGACGACCGCGCCGAGGAACGTCTGGACGGCCACGCCCGCAAGCAGGAGGGTCGCGACCGGCGTGCGGCCGTTCCGCGTCGCGATCGCGTAGACGCCGAAGGCGGCCGCGAGCGCGCCGAGAAAGGCCATCCCCTGGAGGCCGAGCCAGTGCAGCCAGGCGGGGAGCATCGCCGGCGCGACGATGAACGCGACCGCGCCGACCGCGGCGCCCGAGGAGACGCCGATGATCGAGGGGTCGGCCATCGGGTTCCGGAAGAAGCCCTGCATCACCGTCCCCGCGGCGGCCAGCGCGAAGCCGACGACCGCTGCGAGCAGGATCCGGGGCAGCCGGATCGCGACGACGATCTGCCGGTGGAGGTCCGCGACCGGATAGGCAAACGGCGAGACGTACCGCAGCTCGACGGCGGGCACGAACAGCGGGCCGGGCATCGAGCGCGTCCCGAACTCCGCGCCGACCGGCACGGCGAGCGCGTTCAACAGCACCTTCGTGACCTCGACTGCCGGCACGCGGACCGGCCCGAGCGCGGCGCTCACGGCGACGGCGACGGCCAGGACCCCCGAGAGGCCCAGACACCAGCCCGCGGTCCGCGCCGAGGTCCTCATTCGTTCGCAAACCGGCTTGCAGTAGGTAAATATTTATTGGGCTGCCGGCGAGGGGACGACGATGGACACACGAACCGCGCTGGCCGTGCTGCTGGCCGTGACGCTTCTCGTCGGGGGGATCGCGACGCCGGTCGCGGCCGCGGACGTCGGCGCTGACACCGCGGACGTCGGCGTCGGCACGGCAGACGGCGGCGCCGATACCGCGGACGCCGACGCCGCCGGTACCTGTGGGTTTCCCGTCGAGCTGACGGACGCCTCGGGCGAGACGCTCCGGCTCGAGGACCGGCCCGAGCGCGTGACGACGACGAACCCCTCGGCCGCCCAGACGATGTGGGACATCGGCGGGCGGGATCAGGTCGTCGGCGTCACGCGGTACGCCTCGTACCTCGAGGGCGCGGACTCGCGAACCGACGTCTCCGCCGAGTTCGGCGTCAGCATCGAGGAAGTGGCAGGCACCGATCCGGACCTCGTGCTGGTCCCGAACTCGACCGACACCGAGCAGCTCGAGGGGCTGCGCGACGCCGGACTGCCGGTCTTTCACCTCCCACGCGCGCACTCGATCGAGGACATCGCCGCGAAGACGACCACGATCGGGCGGCTGACGGGGAACTGCGAGGGTGCCGCCGAGACCAACGCCTGGATGAACGAGCGCGTCCAGGAGGCGCAGTTGTCGGTCGATGATGGCGATCGGCCGACGATCCTCTATCCGCTCGGCAGCGGGTACGTTGCTGCCGGCGACACCTTCATCGACGAGATGCTCTCGGTGGCGGGTGCGGAGAACGTCGCGGCGCGGAACCACACGGGGTACCCGCAGCTGTCTTCGGAGGTCGTTCTGCAGCTCGATCCCGAGTACGTCCTCATCACTGACCGCGATACCGACATCGTCGACGAGGAACCGTACGCGAGCACGACCGCCGGCCGGGAGGGGAACACGATCTACGTCGACGTCCAGTGGGTCAACCAGCCGGCGCCGCGGAGCGTCGTCTACACGGTCGAGAACGTCTCGGCGCAGCTCGAGGCAGCCGAGACGACGCCGGAGCCGGCGGAGACCGAGGAATCGGCGGTCCCGACCGACGCCACGACGACCACCGCCGGGGACGATGGCGATGGTGACGACGAGGGGAGCAGCTCGGGGGTCGGTGCACCCGGCTTCGGGCCGGCCGTTGCCGCGATCGCGCTGCTCGTGACGGCGCTGGTCGCGCGGCTGCAGGGCGGCCGACGCCGGTCGTAGCGCCGCGCGGTCAAATCTCGCGCGGGTCGGATCGTTCGCGGGCCGGATCGTTCGCGGGTCGGATCGCTCGTTCCCCGACCGCCACCTCGCCCCGTTCCACCTCGGCAGTCGAAACGACCTTACGGGCCGGGCCCGGCGGATCGATATGGTCGAGAACGTCATCTATCCCGCCTATCTCGACGCGGAGCTGTCCCGGTCGGAGGGCCGCCGCGTCGCCGCCGAGGAGGCGCTGTCGGACCCGACCGTCGACGAGATCGCCCAGGCCGTCCAGCAGATCGGCTACGACGCGGTGATCGAGCGCGACGTCACCTACTCTCGCGAGTACGAACCGCGCGGGCGGGTCCTCGCGCAGGGGACGGAGGACACCACGAAGAACGACCTCGTGCAGGCCGTCGCCGCCTACGTCGGCCTCCTCCGGGACGACTCGTGAAGCGCGTCGGCAGCGTCGTGCGAACGGCGCAGGGGCTGGCGGTCGCCCGCGGCGAGGACGGCGAAACCCCGCCGTCGATCGGCGAGGTCGTGGTCGACGACTCGCTGTCGACCGTCGGGCGCGTCGTGGACGTCTTCGGGCCGGTCGACCGCCCCTACGTGGCGGTGACGCCGAACGACGGGATCACGCTGGCCGAACTCGTCGGGGGGCCGCTGTACGCCCGATGATCCCCCGAGAGTACCGCGGAATGGCGGTCGCGGTCGTCCTGTTCCTGCTCGTGCAGCTCGGGGCGCTCGCGCTCGTGCCCGAGTTCGTCGAGCAGGGCTATCAGCCGGTCGAGAACCCCCAGGACCCGACGAACAGCCTCGCGTACGTGGCCGCGATCCTGGTCGCGACCGGGCTGATGCTGGCGGCGTTCCGCTTCGAACTCGACCAGCTGGTCCGGTACGTGATCGTCGGGACCGCCGGGCTCCTCTCCTGGTACGTCTTCGGCGCCCTGCTGGACCCGACGCTCGCGATCCTTCCCTCGGCGGCGGTGTCGGTCGCGTTGCTCGTCCACCCCGAGTGGTACGTGATCGACGCCGCCGGCGTGTTGATGGGCGCCGGCGCGGCGGGGCTGTTCGGCATCTCCTTCGGGATCCTCCCCGCCCTGCTGCTGTTGGGCGCGTTGGCGGTCTACGACGCGATCTCGGTCTACGGGACCGAGCATATGCTCTCGCTGGCCGAGGGCGTGATGGACCTGCGGATCCCCGTGGTGCTCGTCATCCCGCTGTCGGTCTCCTACTCGCTGCTGGCCGACGACTTCGCCGGGGCCGCGGACGTCCACGAGGACGTGGAGGATTCGGAGAGCGCCGAGACGGCGGACGCCGACGCGGAGGACGTAGGAAGCGCGGAGGGTGATGCGGAGGACGCCGAGGCCGACGACGGCGACCGCGACGCGTTCTTCATCGGCCTGGGTGATGCCGTCATCCCCGCCGTGTTGGTCGCGAGCGCGGCGACCTTCTCGCCGGCGCCGAGCATCGGCACGCCACTGCTCGGCCTCAACCTGCCGGCGCTGGCCGCGATGGGCGGGATCTTCGTCGGCCTGCTCGTGTTGCTTCGGTGGGTGCTGCGCGGGCGGGCCCACGCCGGGCTCCCGCTGCTGAACGGCGGCGCGATCGGCGGATACCTCCTCGGGTCGCTCGCGGCGGGCATCCCGCTGCTCGAGGCGCTCGGGGTTGCGGGACTTCTGTAGACGGAACCGTCGCTGGCGGGGTTCTCGCTGGTGTATCCGCTCGTCGTTGCGTCGCTAGCGGTGATGATGAATCGAACGGTCCGCAAGAACACGTCCGAGAGGGATCGAGAACCGCCACGTCGAACGCCATCATACGGACCGATCTCGAGCGTGAGGTCCTCCCGCCGACCGCTACGACCCGACGCTCGCCACGGTCGCCTCGACCGTGACCGCGCCCAGATCGAGGACGACCGTCGAACCCTGTCGGATCGACTCGCCCTTAAATCGGAGGCCGGTGCTCGTCTCGCGGACCTGCAGATCCGCGGTGATCGTCACGTCGCGCTCGACCGGGTGGTCGACGACGTTCACGCTGCCGTCGTCGCCGGTGGCGATGATGATCGCGGGCTCGGCGTCGACGGCGGTCACCTCGGCGACCGTCTCGCCGCCGGTTCGCTCGGCCATCCCGGGATCGATCCGCTCGGCAAAGTCCTCGCGGACGCCGTCCATCCGGAGGGTGACCCGACGCGTCGTGGTGTCGCCGAGGCCGACGTCCGGGCCGACGCGCTCGACCGTGCCCGCGACCTGATAGTCCTCGGCGGGAAGCGTGAGGGTCTGGCCCGTTCGGAGGGGCGTGCCCCCGAATCGCAGGTCCCCCCCGTGGCGGTGGGCGTCCAGCGAGGCCACGAGCCGGAGCCGGCGCGTTCCGGGCTCGGCGGTCGTGTAGGCGACCGCCTCCTCGATCGTCGCGACGGTGCGGCCCGCGATCCGGACCTCGTCGCCGGGCGCGACGGCCTCGGCGGTCGTGGCGGCCACCGTCTCCTGGAGGACGACCCGGGTCTCGGCGCGGTCGATGGCGTCGGAGTCGCCGACCGACCGGACCGATCCCTTCACCTGGTATCGGTCGGTGGCGATCGAGAGGCTGCGGCCGAGCCGGAGCGGGGCGTCCCCGTAGGTCACGTCCCCGTCGTCGTCGAGCGTGCCCTGGATCTCGACGCGCGCGAGGACGCCGACGCCGTTCCCGCGGGGCGTCAGATGGACGTCGGTGACCGTGAGCGACTGCGTGTCGGACGGTTCGTGGACGTCGCCCTCGTTGATCGCGTCCGCGATGGCGGGCTGTTGGGTGCCCAGATCGAGGGTGGCGTAGGTCGTTTCGGTCTCGGGTTCCGGCGGGGCCGGATCGTCGGAAAGGACGAGCGCGGCGCCGGCGACGACGACCGCGAGGACGAGCAGGACGGCGAGCGCGTCCACGACGTTCACGACGCCGAGGAGGTTCCCCTCGTCGTCTATGAGCTCCATCGTCGATCACCGTCCGGAGTCGGCGGTCGCGTGCGGACCATCGAAGTCATCGGTGTCTGTGACACGCGTGCGGGAGGTACATGATTGTTGCCGTTTCGTCCGGTGGGCAAACCCCAGGTGTGACGACGGCGTCGGCGTTCGGCACGGTCGGATCGGCGAAACGCTCCCTGGTCGGATCGGCGAAACGCTTCCCGGTCAGATCGGCGCCGCGCTCACCGGTCGGATCGGAGAAACGCTTCCCGGTCGAAACGGTCGACACCGTGGGGTGGGCGTGCCGCTCGACCCGACGCTTGCGGGGTCGTCGCTACTCCTCTTCGACCTCGGCGTCGTCGCGCCGCTCGCTGAGTTTCTCCCAGATCTCCGTACAGCCCGCTCCGTCCTCGAGGTCCGCGAGGTGGTCGTCGTCCGCGGCGACTTGGTTACTCATATCCTGAGTAACTTCTGGAACGGTTATCAATCTTCCGGTGCCGGTCACCGTGTCGGTGGTGGTTGCTTCGCGATCGGCCACCGTTCACGGTGACCCGAGAGACGGAACTTAAAGGGACCCGCGCGCCAGGAGGAGGTATGGACGCCGAGCGTGACCCGATCGACCTGCTGGAGACGCTCGATCTCACGGAGTACGAGGAGCGGGCCTTAAACCGGCTCATCGAGCTCGGCCGGACGACCGCGCCGGACCTGTCGGAGGCGACGGGCATTCCGAAGGCGCGCATCTACGGCGTGCTCGACGATCTCGCCGATGCCGGCTACGTGAAGGTCATCCCGGGACGACCGAAGCGCTACCAGCCGAAGCCGCCGGAGACGATCCTCGACCGGGCGGTCGAGAACCGCCGGCAGGCCTACGAGTCCTATCGGACCGAGATCGAGGCGGTCCGGGAGGAGTTCCTGGCGACGTTCGGGCCCCTCTACGAGCGCGCGAGCGAGGACATCTCGCCGACCGAGGAGCTGTTCCACGTCGTCGACGTCGGCGACCCCAGCGAGGCCGAGACCCGGTCGCTCTATCGGGAGGCCGACGAGCGCGTGGACGTGCTGACGAAGAGCTTCGAGTACTTCGAGGCGGTCGAACCCGCCTTCGCGGACGCGGTCGACCGCGGCCTGGACCTCCGCGTGCTCCTTCTTGACCCCTCGTTTTTAAGCGCGGAGAACGCCGCGGTGCAGGAACGGATGGTAACCCGCCTTCGGGAGCGGTATCCCGAGGCCGCGATCCGGTTCAGCGCCACGCGGTTACCCTGGCGCGGGACGTTCGCGGACCCGAGCATGGAGTACGACTCCGGCCGTGCCGTGTTGCTCGTCGAGGAGGAGGACATTCCCCTTCATAAACGGCAGGCCGCGGTCACGGAGAACCCGTCGTTCGTCGCCGGGCTCGAGCGGTACTTCGAGTTGACCTGGGAGTACGACACCCTGGAGACCGACCCCTATTTATAGGGACAGCCGACGGCGGTCGGTCGTCACTATTCACACAGCTTTCTGCCGGTCCTCGAAGTCCTCATCGAAGTCCGCCGCCGCCTCGTCCACCGCCGCTCGAAGCCCCGTTCCCGACCAGGACCCGAACCCCGTCATTCTCTCACGCTTCGATCCGGTCATTGTGCTCCTTTCGCCGGCGACAAACAAATACGTGTGGTGACTGCGTGTCTCGATCGCCCATCGGTTGCCGACATCACGCCTCGCTCTCGGCGGCGCGCTCCCGAAGCAGCCGGCGGATGGAGTCCGCGACCGTGTGCTCGGGCTCCCAGCCGAGGTCGGACCGTGCCGCCTCGATGTCGACCTCGAAGGCGTCGACGAGCGTCTCCTCGCGGGGGTTTTCAAGCAGCGTGATCTCGGGCTCGAACCCGATCTCCTCGCTGGCGATCGCCGCGACGCGTTCGGCGACGGTCGTGATGTCCGGGTCCTCCTTCGAGGCGATCTCGTACTTCTCGACGCCCGTCTCGCCGGCGTCGAGGCGGTCCAGGAGGCGTTCCGTGCTCCGGACGTACGCCCGCGCGACGTCGGAGACGTGGACGTAGTTGCGTGCCTGCGTGCCGGGCTCGTAGACGGTGAGCGGCTCGCCCGCGAGCGCGCGGCCGACGAAGAAGTTGATGACCGTCCCCTTCGAGACGCGCTGCCCGTCGATCTCGTGTTCGCCGTAGAGGTTGGACTTGAGGTAGAGGTGGGCCGGGAACGCGCCGTCGGCGAAGTCCTCGATCGCGTGCTCGGAGATCACCTTCGTGCGCCCGTACCAGTTCATCGGGTCGCGGTCGGCGTCCACCGTGATCGGGAAGGAATCGGGGTCGCCGAGCACCGCCATGCTGAACGGGAACACCAGCGCGGCGCCGGTCTTGCGGCAGAACCAGGCCACGTTGTTCGTCCCCTGCACGTTCACCTCGTAGGCGAGGTCCCGCTGCTCCTCGCAGTCGTCAACGCCGCTTATCGCCGCCAGATGGCAGACGACGTCGGCGCCCTCGAGCGCGTCCTCGAGCGCGTTCCGGTGGCGGATGTCGACGTGCTCGACGTCGACGTCGCCGATCGAGCGCACGTCGCCCAGATAGAAGTTGTCGAGAGCGGTGATCTCCCAGTCCGGGTGGGCCTCCTGAAGGAGTTTCACGACCCGGCTGCCGATGAATCCCGCGGCGCCGGTGACCGCCACGGACGTCTGGCTTGGCATACCCGAGTGGGCGGCTTCGGGCGGCAAATAGCCCCCGCTTTGCGGTGACGAGTTCGAACGATGGGTCCGTCACGGGCGAACGTTTTTTGGTGGTTTCCAACGACGGTCTCCCGATGTCAACGAGACACCCGCCGGAACGACTCGCGGAGTTCCTCGACCGCCTCGAACGTGACCTCGGCTGGATCGTCGAGCAACGCCGGTCCGTCCTACCGGGATATGACGAGACGTTTTACGGGCGGCTTGCGGACGCGTGGCCGGACGTCCGGGCGAACTTCGATCGGTTGCGGCAAGATCTCACGCCGGAAACCGTCCCGGTTCTCGAGGACCACGGACTCACGGACTCCCAGTTGGATCTCAAACTGCGCGCGATCGAGTCCCGTCGGTCCGCGGTCACCTTCGTTCGGGAGCACTGGGAGGCAATCGGCGAATTGGGCGTTCCCGTTCGGATGCGCCTGGTCGGCGAGACGTTGCGATCGTATTTCGAGACGTTGCAACGCGTGCTCGAGTCCCTCCTTCAGGCCCTCGGCGCTCCTGGTGCGGTCGCGGAGTTCAAAGACGTCGTCGAGAACAGCATTCCCGGATGACGGTGTGGTGATCCGACGGGTTCACTCCGCCCGGTCCGTGAACCGTGCCGCGAGCTCCCGGATCCCCTCCCGGAGGGACCGCTCGGGCTCGAAGCCGGTCCCCGCGAGCCGGTCGAAGTTGACGTTGTAGGACGGCCCCGGGTGTTCCTCCTCGAGGTAGGTGATCTCGAGGTCGCGGTCGAGCTCGTCGCGGACGGCCTCGGCGATCTCCGCGATGCGGTAGTTGGCGTCGGTGTCGCCGACGTTGTAGACGAGCCGGTCCCAGCGCTCGGGCTCGAGCGCGGCGGCCGCGTACGCGCGGGCGGCGTCGGTCACGTGGATGAACGGCCGCCAGTTGGAGCCGTCGCCGTAGACCGTCAGAGGGCGGTCGGTGAGCGCGCGGAAGACGAAGTGGTTGACCACGAGGTTGAACCGGACGCCGGGGGCGTAGCCGTAGTTCGTGCTCATCCGGAGCGCGGTTCCCTCGAGGCCGTACTCCGCGATGGCCTCCTCGAGCAGCGTCTCGGCCCCGAGCTTCGTCTCGGCGTAGGGGTTGATCGGGTCCGGCTCGACGGTCTCGTCGATGTCGGTCGTGGCGGCGCGCCCGTAGACGTTACACGAGGAGGCGAAGACGACGTTCGAGACGTCGAGCTTGCCGGCGGCGTGGAGGACGTTCTCGGTCGCGTCGTAGTTCACGCGCCGCGTCTCCTCGCGGCGGTCGTGCGTCGAGGCCGCGCCCGTGATCGCCGCGAGGTGGATCACGGCGTCGGCGCCCCGCATCGCCGACTCGACGTCGCCGTATTCGGTGACGTCGCCGCGCCGGAAGGCGATCGCGTCGTCGGTGGCGAGGCCGCTGCCCATCAGGTTGCGCGGCGAGGCGTTCGAGAGGTCGTCGAGGACGGTGACCCTCGCGACCCGGTCGTCGCGGCGGAGCCGCGGGACCAGGGCGCTCCCGATGTAGCCGCAGCCGCCGGTGACGAGGACGTGCCGGGCGGCGTCGGCGTCGTGCCGAGTGGAGTCGACGTCGCGTCGGGTGGAGTCGACGTCGTGCCGGGCGGAGTCGGCGCCGGTCACTCGGCCTCCACCTCGGCCTCGTCGTCGGGGGTTCCGCCGGTCTCCGCTTGCTCGTCGTCCGACGCGAGCCGGTCCTCGAGCACGCCCGGGAGGAACCGGTCCTCGTGGGCCGCGATCGTGTCGGCGTGCTCGGTGAGGGTGGCGAGCACGTCGCGGATCCCCTCCTCGAAGGTGACCGACTGGCCGTCGATGAGCTCGAGGTAGCGCTCGTTCTCCATCTCCATCTTGTGGGTCTCGTCCTCGTCGCGGGGGTTCTCGAAGTGTTCGACCTCGGTGCCCAGGTCGAACTCGGCGGCCACCTCGGCGATGGTGGTGCCCATCTCGACGATGGAGATCGGGCGGGTGACCTGGTTGTAGACGACGTGGTCGGCGGGCCGGTCCGCGGGGTCGCCGAGCGCGAGGCGGGCGAGTCCCTCGACGGCGTCCTCGAGCGCGACGAAGGGCTTGCGCTGTTCGCCCTTTCCGTAGACGGTGATCGGATAGCCCGCGACCGCCTGGGCGGCGAAGCGGTGGGCGACGACGCCGAAGTAGTAGTCGAAGTCGAACCGGGTGGCGAGCCGGTCGTCCGCCGCGGTCTCGGCGGTCTCGGTCCCGTAGGTGATCGCGGTCCGGACGTCCGAGACCGGGAGGTCGAACTGCTCGTGGGCCAGCCGGAGGTTGGCGGCGTCGTGGCTCTTCGTGAGGTGGTACCAGCTGCCCGCCATCGCCGGGAAGGGGACCTCGTCGCGCTCGCCGCCGTGCTCCATCGTCGCGCCGCCCTCGGGGATGGGGAACTCGGGGGCGCCGTAGACGCCGGTGGTGGTCGTCTCGATCAGGTGGGTGTCGGAGAGGTCGTTCTCGTGAAGTCCCCACGCGAGGTTGCGCGTGGCCTGCATATTGTTGTGCTGGGTGAAGTTGGCCCGCTCGCCGTTGATCTGCGAGTAGGGTGCGGAGGGCTGGGCCGCCGTGTGGACGACGGTGTGGGGCTCGTGGACCTGGAGGAGCTCGTCGACGAACGACCGGTCGGTCAGGTCGCCCTCGACGAACGAGAGGTTGCTCAGGCCGTGAACCTCCTCGGCCGCTTCGAGACGCTCCGCCATCGACGCGACGGGGATCGCGGAGGTCGAGCCGACCTCCCCGACCCACTCGCGTCGCCCGAAGTTGTCGACGAGGATGACGCGATCGGTCGTCCGCGAGGCGATCCGGAGGGCCGTCGGCCACCCGATGTAGCCGTCCGCCCCGGTGATCAGGATGGACATAGTTACTCAGAATATGAGTAAGTGATGGGTAAAAGCTTGTGGAGTCGCGTTCGCCGGTCGAACGGCGGTTGAATGGTCGGACGGCGGTCAGGCGGTCGAACACGTCGTCGGCGCGGTCGAATGGAGGTCTGGGTGGAGTCCGAACTGATCGGCCCGTCGAGTCTCCGATCATCGGCCTGATTTCGAGCGCGAGCTACGCCGACGCCGCGGATCCGGACGAACCCTCCAGGGACGTGGAGAGTTCGACCTCGATAGTGACCGTGTCGTACGGGACGTACGGTTTCTTCGCGCCGCCCTCCTCGTGGAAATGCACGATCCGGTACTCGGACAGGATCCCGAGGTCGTCGTGGACCTGGCGAACGTCGCGATCGAGACGATCCGCGAGGTCGCGGATGCTCTCGGCCGGTTCGGTCATCAGACTTCGCACGATCTCCAGTCGACGTGGCGTCAGCACGCGCTGGATCCGGCTCGCGTCCTGGAAGTTGACGACGTGTGGTACCTCCTCGCCCTGCTCGAAACGTTCGGCGCGCTCGAGCGTGCTTCGGGTGTGTTCCTCGAACGGCTTCGACGTGATTCGAAGCGTCGAGGGATGTTCGACGTCCGTCGGGGGCTCGTGCGCGTGGTCAGGCGAATTCTCGCTCATGGATGGTTTCGACCTCCTCGAGGAATCGTTCAATATGCGATCGAAGGCCCTCGTATTCGATACCTTCGACCTCGCCGCGGTAGTGTCTGTGGTGCCGTCCAACGCCGTGGGCATCGTTCGCGTTGTCGTATCGGAGGATCGACTCGTCGGCGGGGCCGAGATACTGAAAGCTGTATTTCAGACCCTCCGGAAACGCATCGCTTTCGGGGACGTCCCAGGCTAGTGCCTCCCAGCGATCCCCGGTCGGGAACTCGTCGTCGTCCTCGAAGACCTTCAGCGCCGACATCGTCGCACCTGTGTTGTCCACTGTGGACAACGCACGCGCTCGCCATAACTGTTGTGGTGAGAGGACATCACACCGTCGGAAAGAACGTCGGGGTGGGAGGACATCACCCCACGACCGGTTCGACGTCGTCGAGCGAGGAGAGCCGGTAAAAGCGTGCGATCCGGAGGAGTCCGATCCAGACGATCGCGGCGACCAGGGCGCCGAGCGCGTTCACGCCCATATCCGTGAGGGCGAACGTGCGCTCGGGGAGGGGCCACTGGACGACCTCGATCGCGACCCCGTAGCCCCACGTCGTGAGGAACGTGGCGAGGGTTCGGCGCCGGATCGAGGTCGATCGGTCCGAGAGCGCGTAGCCGACCCAGCCGCCGAGTCCGACGTACGCCAGGAAGTGGAGCCACGTGGAGTACGGGATGATCCCGAAGGGACCCATCTCGATCGTCCCCGAGCCGGGCGGCGCGAAGACGGAGTAATACAGGATCACGCCGGCGACGAGCGTGACGACGCCCAGGCGGAGACGCCTCGGGAGCAGCGGGAGCCGGAGTCGACGCCGGGTCACGGAGAGGCCACCATACAGGCGGTAGTTCGGCGGCGGACCAAAAACGGTTCGTGATTCGGTGGCGGGTTGGTGGTTCGATGGCGGATTCGTGGCGTGTCCAGGGAGACCCCACCGTGTCGAGTGTTCTTCGGCTATGGTGGGTGTGGGATGATGAATGTGGATGTGGGTGGACTCGGGTTGGGTGTGGATGGGGAGTGACGAGCGCAACGGCGACACTCGGAGAGGACGGAACCGGCCCGTCCGACGTCCCGACCGATTCCGGCAGGAACACTCGACACGGTGGGGTGGGAGTCCCGTGGCCGGAACGTCCTCGCGCCACGAGCGTTAACGGACTCGACCGTCGACATTCACTCGAACGACCGAATGCTCGACGCTTCGTCTGGACGGGCCAGTCGATTGCACTCACGACCAGTCGTGATCCGCAAGACCTTCGTAGTGTTTCAACCGGCTTTCGATCTCCCAGGCCTCCCATTGACATTCGTGATAGAGGACGTCCGCAAGTTCGGCAAAATTGCTCTTGTCGAGTTCGATCCCGCGATTCCCACGATGGGTAATGTACGCTTCCCTTCGAAGGTCGTCATAGACCTCGCGTGCGGTCGGATAGTCGCCATCGATCGCCGACAAGCTGAGCAGGTTCTCCTTGGTGATCGGCGTCCCCCACCTGTGCTTCGCGATCATCGTTGCCAGGAGCGCACATTTCACCGACGGCTTCTGCATACCCGGGACGTTGACTCCGCCGTATTTAATGCCTGTCAATGACAATTAACGGTAGTGGAAACGCTTATCCTCTCGCGTCTCCACGATTTTGTATGAGCAGCATCGACCAGCCGGAGGACGCCCGCAAACGAACGAAGGAGCTCCGCACGGAACATCCGAGCGGATGGCTCCACCTCACGCAACACGACGCCGTCCCGATCCTCATCGATGCGCTCCTGGATCTCCCGCCGAACCGGGAGTTCAACAAGACCGAGTTCGCACGCCATGCGGGCGTCACGCGACAGACCGTCGGGAACTACACCGACCTGCTGCTGGAGGTCGAACTCATCGAGGAGGTCCCGAACACGTCACCGCGTCGGTACCGGGTCGCCGACAGCGACGTCGTGCGGGAACTCTTCGAGCTGAACAGCGCGCTGAACGGCGTGGGCGAGTAAAGGGCTTATCGGCGTTGGATGGCTACTACTGAATGAGGACGCGGATCAGGCCCGCTGGCTTGAACCCTCGGGACTGATCCGTCGAGGGATGTGGGGTAGTGGCCCACGTCCTGATGACGCCCGATCTCACGGTGCAATAGTCTCCAAGAGATACGTCTGTACCCGTTTTGACTCCAGCATTTGGACCGCCGTTCACGCTGCGGACCACTGTTTTATTAGATCCCTCACCGATCTCTTGGTACGATGTGCTTTGCGGCTCCGACCGTGAAAGAGGTCGCCGAAGCGACCGGTCAGGATCTCGAACAGGTGGCCAGGGACTTCCACGCCACCGCCAAGGCGGCTGAAGAGTCTCCCGACGAGATGCGTGAGCGTCTCGGACTCTAGCCGGGCGAAACGTCCGGCGGCCACAGTGTTTCGGTCGAGCTCGTCGAGCGGTGGTAGAAACGGACGCCAGTGATGAATCCCGAAGGCTATTTGATATCGTTGTGTAAAGAGCCACTCGGACTGCTATTCCATCCGAATATGACGAAATATCAATCTACATATAAATTTCGTTGCTTTGGGACATATCAGGGAACACCTGTTCGGTTCCTTGTCGTTCCAGTTTTCGTCTGGAACGGTCCAAAGCGAGGGGATATGGATGAATTCGTGGTTACGCTTGCCATCAAGAATACGTCTCTTCAGCGCATCAATTCGGCACTCCCGACTACCGGTACCTGGACGGAAATCGCACACTCGGATCATAACCCGACCAGCGGCCATAACATATATGATCGAAACGATCCCAAGCAGTTTCACGTTGATGTGAACCACCCCTATCGATCCAACCAGTACGCAACGGTATATACGAAACTGGCAAACGGAGCGCCCCCAAAGCCGGTGGGAAAAGCAGCAAACCTCGCAAAAACAGTCCTCGTTGGCGGTGCGGAGCGATTCTTGGATGACTTTCTTCCCTAAGGCGGGGCGACAGCATATTTTTATATTGGTGCCGTCTATGAGTAGACATCCTGATGAACGTGGACCAAACCCTCGAAGAGATCCTTGCCGCCGAGTGTGGTGGGACGCCGAGTGAGTACGAGGTTGATGAGTCTACCGTCCGGTCGCTGGATGAGGCTGCCACGTCGGATATCGATCTGGACAGGGATGAGCTCCCCGCCGAATTCGACGACCTCGATCTGGAAAACGCCGACGAGATCGGCGAATCGATCGTATAAGCTCCGTTTTGAGTGACGGGTTGCGGAGTCAGTCCCGTACTGTAGCACCCGCCGATCGCGACGTGGAGCGATATAGTACTTCGCCGGTTCGTGGTCGAATTCTCGAGAGTTCCACGCACTGGCGAGAGCCACAGCTGGGTCGTACAACACCCGGCGACACCTGACCGCTCCCCACCCGGAACCGCCCGGCGGCGGCGCGGCGGGTCCCCGGCCCGCCGGGCCATCGCGGTCGCGTCCGCGTCGCGGTCCCGCGCTCCCACCCCGCCGATCGCCCACACGACCGACCAGATCGCCCCACGATCCACGGTCACACGGGACCGGTAGACCCCCCATATTTAAACTGTTCGGCCACACATCGTGTGACGATGAACGGGGGGTGGCGATACCGGATCTCGAGCGCGGCGGGGGTCGCGGGACTGACGGCGCTGGCGGTCGCGCTGGTCAACTCCGGGCCGGTCCAGACCCTCATCACGTCGCTGCCCGTGTTGGGACGCCTGTCGGTCGACGCGCCCACGGGGGCCGAGGCGGTCTTCGAGGTGCTGGTCACGACGGTCGTGGTGACCGCGGCGTTCCTGCCGCTTTATAAACCCCGACCCAGACGGATCCTCGACACGATCGCGATCACCCAAAAGCGCGTTATGGTCGCGACGTTCGCGCTGGCGACGATCGGCTACTTCGATTACACCTACCGGCTGCCGCGGGCGACCCTGATCGCGGTCGCGCCGGTGTTGCTGGCCGGCCTGCCGGCGTGGTTCGTCTGGATCCGACGCCGGCCCACCAGCGAGCCGGAGCGGGCGATCATCGTCGGGGACGACCCGGCCGAGCTGGAGCGGCTGGCGGCGGACGTGTCGATCCCGCTGTTGGGCTACCTCTGTCCCACGAGCGTGTTGCTGCGGTCGCCGACGGGCCCGGACCGGGGCTCGGGTGCGGACCCGCGCCCCTCCGCGGCCGCGGTCGCGGACGGGGGGATGGAGATCGCGGGCCTCCAGCGGCTGGGGGGTCTCTCGCGGATCGAGGACGTCCTCGTGGAGTACGACGTCGACACCGTGGTGTTGGCCTTCGAGCGGACCGACCGGGCGGAGTTCTTCGGCGCCCTGGACGCGTGTTTCGAACACGGCGTCGCCGCGAAGGTCCACCGTGACCACGCGGACGCGGTGTTGACCGCCGGGGACGACGTCGGGACGCTCGTCGACGTGGAGATCGAGCCCTGGGACGTGCAGGATTACGTGCTCAAGCGGGGGTTCGACGTGGCCTTTTCCCTGGTGGGGTTGGTCGGGCTGGCGCCGGTGATCGCGGCTATTGTCGTGGCTATTAAGCTGGATGACGGCGGGTCGATTCTGTATAAGCAGGAGCGAACCGCCGTGTTCGGCGAGACGTTCGAGGTGTACAAGTTCCGGTCGATGGTCGAGAACGCCGAGGAGCTGACCGGGGCCACGATCAGCGACGAGGACGCCGGCGGCGTGGACCCACGCGTGACGCGTGTCGGGCGTGTGTTGCGGAAGACGCACCTGGACGAGATCCCGCAGCTGTGGAGCGTGTTGAAGGGTGATATGAGCGTGGTCGGTCCGCGGCCGGAGCGACCGGAGATCGATTCGGACATCGAGCTCGGCGTGATCGACTGGCGGAAGCGGTGGTTCGTGAAGCCCGGGCTGACGGGATTGGCGCAGATCAACGACGTGACTGGTACGGAGCCCCAGAAGAAGATACGGTACGACCTGCAGTACGTGAAGCAGCAGTCGCTCGATTACGATATGAAGTTGGTCATTCGGCAGATATGGAAGGTTGGCGAGGATGTGGTTGAGACGATTCGTGAGGAATGAGATCAGCGTAGTGTTTTAGCGGCGATGGTTTATCGATAGTAATTCGCGGTCTTCTCTAAGCTCTCCTCAAACGTCACTCTCGGCTCCCAGCCAAGCGATTCGATCTTAGTCGTGCCGGGCACGTAGCGCCGGTCGTGACCTGGGCGATCGTTCACGAACCGATCTGATCATCCGATGTAGTAACGATGTCGAGAATTCGCCGACTGACATCAATGCCCCGTCGCTTGACCCCGCTTCCGATGTTGTACATTTCGCCGATGGAGTCCTGTCGGAGAACGATCTCCATCGCCCGGTAATCATCAGTGACGTACGTCTATTCTCGAACCTAATGTCTACTATAGTTATTCAACGGCTGGAAAGGTACTAGGCAGTGCCCTGAAAGGCGAACCTTGGTAAGGCTGGATTTCAATCATCGGACAACGATGGAAGTCAACAAAGCCGTCATCCCTGCGGCCGGGTTCGGGACGCGGTTCCTACCAGTTACCAAAGCTCAACCCAAGGAGATGATGCCGGTTCTCGACAAGCCCACGATCCAATATGTGGTAGAGGAGGCCGTCAATGCAGGCATCGATGACATCTTGCTGATCACTGGTCGCGGAAAGCAATCCATCGAACGCCATTTCGACAAGTCATACGAACTCGAGGAGGAACTGTATGCCGCTGGCAAAGAGGAGCGGCTCGAACGAGTTCGTGACATTGCGGATCTCGCCGACATTCACTACGTCAGACAGACGGAACGAGACGGACTTGGCGACGCGGTACTCTATGCCCGCAAGCACGTCGGCGACGAGCCATTCGCGCTGTTGCTTGGAGATACGATCGTTCAGAACTCGGTACCCTGCATTCAAACGCTCATAGAGTATGCAGAGGAGTATGGGGAGTCCACCATCTCGCTTGAACGAGTGCCATGGGAGGAGATCTCGAAATACGGTGTCGCCGACGTAGCAGACACCGACGACGATGGTGGATGTTTCCCCGTCACGAATTTCGTCGAGAAGCCCGATCGCGAGGATGCACCATCGAACCTCGCCATAACCGGACGATATGTCTTTACGCCGGAGATTTTCGACCGACTCGAGGCGACAGAGCCGGGCGTCGGCGGCGAATTACAACTCACCGACGCGATTCGGAAGTTATCGGCCGCTCGTGGCGTCGAACTCGAAGGCGATCGATACGACATCGGTAACATTCCGAGCTGGCTCCAAGCCAACATTCGAATGGCATTGAGACACGACGGGGGAGAGATGAATGAGGCCGTCGAACGGATCCTCCGGAGCGAGCTCGATGAGTAGAATACTCGTCACCGGTGGCGCAGGCTTCCTCGGGGCCCACTTCTGTGACCGATTACTCGAAGAGGGCCACGAGGTCCTCGCTATGGACAACCTGATCACGGGTGAACCAGACAACCTCGACGAGTTCTTCTACGCCGACGATTTTACCTTTCACGAGCACGACGTTACCGAATTCATCCACGTGCCGGGAGAACTGGACTGGGTCGTCCACCTCGCCAGCCTGGCGTCGCCGGAGTTCTACAGCGATCACCCGATCAAGACTCTCAAGGTCGGTGCACTCGGCACCCACAAGACGCTCGGTCTGGCCAAGGAGAAAGGGGCGAAATACTTCTTCGCCTCGACTAGCGAGGTCTACGGTGACCCGGAGGTCAATCCACAACCGGAGGAGTACCGGGGGAACGTGGATCCGTTCGGCCCTCGATCGTGCTATGACGAGTCGAAGCGCTACGGCGAATCCCTCGTCCGGGCCTACCGGAACGAACACGATCTCGACGTTCGTATCGCTCGCATCTTCAACACCTACGGCCCGAAAATGCGATTGGATGACGGCCGCGTCATACCGACGTTCATCCAGCAAGCCCTCACAGGGGACGACCTGACGGTCTACGGCGACGGCTCCCAGACGCGGAGCTTCTGTTACGCATCGGACCTCATCGAAGGGTTCCGCCGGTTGATGGAGAGCGATGTCCAGACGCCGGTGAACCTCGGCAACCCCGACGAACGGACGATCAACGACCTCGCGGAAACGGTGATCGAACTCGCCGGGTCGGACAGCGACATCGTCAACGAACCGTTGCCGCCACAGGATCCGAAAGTCCGTTGCCCAGACATCACGAAGGCGAGGAAGGAACTGGGTTGGGAACCAACGGTCTCGTTACGGGAGGGGCTCGAACGGACGATGGACTCGCTCCCCACGCCGGACTGAGGCATCACGGTATCGGGGTCTTTTTGCGAGCGCCGGTACTGTATTCCGCCAATGGAAAACGTCCTCGTCACAGGTGGCGCGGGATTCGTCGGGAGCCA
This sequence comes from Halopenitus persicus, assembly GCF_900107205.1. Classification (GTDB taxonomy): domain Archaea; phylum Halobacteriota; class Halobacteria; order Halobacteriales; family Haloferacaceae; genus Halopenitus; species Halopenitus persicus. The sequence goes on from NZ_FNPC01000004.1 coordinate 308,716, forward strand.
CGCCGCAGCGTTCTACGACGACCGCGGCGTCTCGGTCACGGCGCTGGATAACCTCAGCAGAGTCGATACCCTGGCCGAGGCCGACGCGGACCGTGATACGGCGGCGTACAACTGGAAGTACCTCGAACGCGAGCACCCGGACGTCGAGCGCGTCGAGGCCGACGTCCGCGACTTCGATCGTCTCGAATCGATCGTCGAGGGACACGACGGCATCGTCCACACCGCTGGCCAGGTCGCGGTAACGACCTCGCTCGACGATCCGTTCCTCGACTTCGAAGTCAATGCACGCGGAACGCTGAACGTCCTCGAGGCGGCCAGCGCGGCGGCCAGCGATCCAGCCGTCGTCGTCGCATCGACGAACAAAGTCTACGGCGACAACGTGAACGACGTTCCCGTTCGTGAGGAGGAATCGCGCTACCAGTACGATGATCCGGAATTCGAGGACGGGATTCCGGAGACGCTCTCGATCGACGACTGCGAACACACGCCCTACGGCGTCTCGAAGCTCGCGGCGGACCTCTACGTGCAGGACTACGCGGAACGCGGCGAGGTCGACGCCGCGGCCTTCAGGATGAGCTGTATCTACGGGCCACGCCAGTTCGGCAACGAGGATCAGGGATGGGTCGCCCACTTCGCGTTGAGCGCGCTACGGGACGAGCCGCTGACGATCTACGGCGACGGGAAACAGGTCAGGGACGTGTTGTACGTTGAGGACCTGATTCGTGCATACGACGCGTTTCTACAGGACCCAACGGGGAAGCCGAGCGTGTTCAACGTCGGCGGCGGCCCCGAGAACACGACCTCACTGCTTGAGTTTCTAGATTTGCTTGAGGAGGAGACTGGGTCGCGTCCTGACGTGAGCTTTGAGGACTGGCGGCAAGGTGATCAGAAGGTATACGTGTCGGACGTATCGCGGGCAGAAAACAAGTTACATTGGGTACCTGAAATCGGATTTGAGGAAGGTATTGAACGATACCTGGACTGGACGTGCCAAATCCAATGAAATCCCTTTGCCGGGAGATCGCCTCACGGTCCTAATAGTATCTTGTACGTTCGTGAGGTCCTTATGTAGTAATAAATAGTTTGTAGAGCCTGATAACATTTGCTCGTGTGAAATCCAGTTCTGCAAATTAAAAATAGAGAACGGAAGAAGGAAATTGTTCTAGATGAGAATACAATCTCATATTTTATTATGTTCTTCGTATCTCGGATGTACAGAAAAGTAGAGAATATACGCTTGAATAGAGAATAGCTTGCGCTATATGAAATCCAGTTCCATATTCTCGAGTGTACATATTGAGTGAAAGCAAAAATCGAACTCTTTTGAATTGTTGTCTCACCATCTCTATCAAAAATTCCAGTACCATCATTTTCAGTAACGATTGCGAAGAATATCAAAGCGAATAGTAATTCTTTACCCATAGCACTGAACATCTGAGCAATTCCTGATTCGAACTGCATCACGTAGATGAGCGCGATCCCGTAGAGGATTATGGGAACGATCCCACTGGAACCATTCATCTCCATCCTAAACCACCGATACAACAGACCAACACTTATTCCGAGAACAAACAATCCAATGAGGACACCGAGACCCCCAAAGTTCCAGTATAGTTCACCCGGCACAGTCATTGCCGCGCAGGTTTCTGCGTTGATGCCCCGGCCCGAAAAATACTGATTGTTCCTGGCACACATTATTATTGATGGCTTCCCGGACCAGATCACTCTCGGAACGAACGAATACACCGTCAGCAATAGTGTCTCTCCGTGCTGATATGGGACTTGTTTTGGCGTTCTAGCGATAATCATAGTCAGTGCTTCCGTACCAATCAGACGGCCTGTAAACGGCCTAACGTAACTCGCGATAGTCGAACCTGGAAGGAATATTGCCTCAGATAGCGGGTATCCTGTGTGTAACCGTTCAATAATTTCTGACACGGGGAATGAAGCCACGAGAGCCAATCCAAGTCCCAATATATGTGTGTACGAGATACCAGGACCAGCATAGTGATACACTAAGAGTAGTAATATACTGAAAATCAGCAGATGGCCCATTTTAAAACTGAAGACTGTGAAGAGGAGGATTTCAATGGCTATTATACCGATCATTGCAATTGTTTGGAAGCCGTTTCTTTCGGACTGAAAATAGAGAAAGAGAATAGCGGCAGGAACGAAGTAATGCCATCGAGCTACCAACGTGACAAACTCGTTGCTGCGGGATAATACACCGATCATTGACAGGGCATAAATACTGCTGCTAACGAGCCACACCAGCAGCAAATTTGGAACCAGTAGTCGCCTCCGATTCAATTGGGGGAGAAGATGTTTTCCCCGTTTGGACACACCCTCGTACCCAACGTAGAAGGCTACGACCCCACCTGAGATCAACAGTAGTGAATGAAGAAACGGCCCTAGCAAATGCGAGGAATTCCTGAAGGCTGGAAACACACCACCAAAATTCAGAATTGTTATTCCGAAGGCGTTCACTGGATAGTAGAGAAAAAACAACCCACCCATAATGACTACCGGTTCTAGTGGATCTTTTCCGAGGTAGTAATTCCACACTAGGGGGCCGACAGTAAGGAGCGTCACTAAAGCTATTAGTATCGGGATAATAAGTATATCAGTACGAACGGATCCCGATGGGAGACCGTTCATCACAATCCAGCCAATCGCTCCTATTCCCACTAGGAATGTTGTCTCGACGTATGCGATAAATAGCAGACGTCGGTCGTCTATCCATTCCGTCATACTAGCTATGTGCTTCATAAGGGAAATTATGCGGATCCGAATGACGCGTTCTTAATGCCGAACAGCTCGATAACTGGACACTCGAACTGCGTTTCAATGGAATCTCCCCCCACGAATCCAATCAAGTACGCGACTCGCTGTTGTTCCTAATCCTCTTCTAGAGAGGGAGAGGAAAAGACGAGACAACCGATATTCTGTCTTCGTGAGACCGACACGCCGGGCAATAGCATCCTCTCCTACCCGAACGATCCGGTAGGACCGGCCATCGTCACGGAGTGCACGTTCGTCATTTACTGTGTTTGCGATATCCCGGTACGATTGCTCGTTCAACCTTCCGTGAAGTATTCTAACTGGGCCGTTTAGATATTGAAACCCGTTGCCGACACGGTAGTTGTATTCAGGAGGTATCGTGTGGATACACGCGTCCGAAACGTAGGCCGCATCTCGGAAGGCTTCCTGATCGTTTATCCCGGCCAGCTCCTGTTCATAGGTCTCATGTCGTTGCTGCCACTCTGTTAGAAGTTCGTTTGCATCGTCTCGACGAAATGCGATGACACCAGTATTAAACCAAGGATAGGTCGGTGGTGCTGGTGAAGGACTTATTGGTCGACTTTCGTATTTTGCAGCGATCGAACGAATGATTCCATGCGCAGCGGCCACCGGAACTCGATCGAGAACTGTATTTAGGTCGGCGAGTCCGTCCGCCGAGACGACCCAAGTATCTGAATCAAGATAGAGCGTTCGTTTGTACGGTGATAGTGCCAGCCCTCTTGGCTTGTCCGTCCAACTGAACGAGGGCTCCGATAAGGTCAACAGCTCATCAAACACATCAGACACGATATCAGTACTCGCTTCGTCAGTCACAATAGAGCATGGTGTATCCGGTGAAACAGTATCGATCCGTTCTGCGGACCGGTTCGCCTCTTTGACGAACTGGCCCCCGGTAGCCACGTAACAGACACCGAATCGGTCATCTGATGGCATTCGTTTAAACACCATTTACTACCGCTTGGACACATCGAATCATACCATCAGCCGTTTGTTCGATCCCCCAGTCCTCGATACGTTCCTTCGAAACCTGGCCCATTTCCTCAACCATCCCTGGACGTTCGAGACAGTCCTTAATAGCCGTGGCAAGGGTAGCAACGTCCGCAGTATCGATAACAAATCCGTTTTCTCCGTCAACCAAATCTTCCGTTGCACCGACTTCTCCCGTGGCGATGATCGGGAGACCGAAGTTCATCGCTTCGTTGATCACAAGCCCCCAGTTTTCCTGTCTGCTTGGTAAAACAAATACATCAGACAGTTCGTAGTACTCGGGGAGTTCCGATTGATTCTGAAAACCGGCAAATATCACATCCTCGTCTCTACCTCGATGACGCGTCTCTCGTTCAAGTTGGTCCCGTAATTCACCGTCACCTACGAACATCAGGATTGCGTCGTCGTTAGCTGTGGCGGTACAGAACGCCTGTAAGAGGAGATCTGGGCGTTTTCGTTCGATGAGCTTACCGACGAAGAGAAACACGGTCTGATCCGACGAAATATCGTGTCGGTCCCGTAGATCGTCAGATTCGGGAAGTTTCGCGGCTTCAGACTGCCAGAAATCGTTATCGACAGTGTAGGGTACGTCGATGATACGCTCGTCAGCAATGTCGAAGGACGTGTAAAATTCACGGTTCCGACTGCCGATAGCCGCGAAAACATCAACGGTCTCGAACAGAGTACGAAGGATCTGTCGTTTGATACTACGAACGTACCACGGCGGGGGGTCGAGAAGCGTCGATTCTCCCCGGAAGATCACGCCGAGATCACAGAAAGGCGCCATTGCGAAAGCAAGTGTATTCGTCGCGGCCATATATCCGTGAATCCATAGAACATCGGGTTGGTCTTCACGTAACTTCATCACTAGTCCGGGGTTAAGCAAACCAAAGAAGGAGTTTGTATCTTCGAGGGGAGAGATATTGTCCAGAAATACGTGATCGTAGCCTTCGAGTAGTGGAACGTCCCAGGCGATTTCCGTCTCGAACCCGGAATCTGTTTTCGCCTCGATTCCCTGTCGATCACAGAAGTAGACGGTAAGATCGATTTCGTCGCGAGAGGAGAGTTCGCGAAACAGCGGTGCTTGGTACTGAATGGGGTGAGAGGCCAACGCGACCAGCTGGCAGGCTTCTTTGTCACGACTATTCAAACTATCCGGTTCCTGTTTTGCGGTCATACCGTCTCGATCACTCGTTCCATCCGTGTCCGTATCGTGTGGGGTTGGACTCGATCTGCACCACGTTCAGCCATCCGCTGTCGTTCATCCGGGTTACTGAGTAGTCGCCTCGTCTCGGACAATAGTTCCTCCGGATCGTTGGCGTAAGCTGCGCCGTCTCCGAATATCTCTTCCTGTCTCTCGGTATGGGTCGTCAACATTGCCGACCCGGTTGCGGGAATCTCGAACGAACGGAAATTGTATGCATTGAGGTTGTGGTCGGCGACGATATTGAGGACGACATCAGCGGAACACATTGCGACGCTGTACTCTTCACCAGTCACTGGCCCACCCTGAACGTGACGTCGAACCGTTCGATCGAAGCAATGGCGTTTCCAGCCCCCGCCATAGATCGAGAGATCAATGTCGCTCTCGGCGAGCGGGGTAAGGTATCGTTGGCGTTTCTTCGACCAGTGACCAAGAAATACTGTCGCACATTCATATTTCGGCTTAGATCGGGCAGGGTAGTGTAGTTCGGGTGTGTAGCCAAAGGGGAGTAGTTCAACGTTCCGGGCACCATTTTCACGTAGGGGGGCGAACAATTCTTCTGACCAGATAAACACGGCGTCGTATTCTGGCAAAGCATCGAGATACTCTTGCATACGGCGTTCCTTCGAACGGACTTTAAACGGATTATCCGGGTTCCAATTAATTATGGTCGCGTCTGAATCGACCCGTATTTGCTCAATGTTCCCCCTACTAAAGTCGCTTCCCTTCACAACAAAGACTAGATCCGGGGAATTTCGGCGCACCGCTTGCTCCAGATCTTTCACCACAGAGTCGACTCCGAGCGTGTAGCCGAAGACTGGCAACGTTCGTGTAGAAGTGTCGACGTACGTTACCTCGTGACCAAGGGATTCGAAGGCCCTCGCACAAGACCGGCCGAGAGACGAGTGTTGATCGAGACCCGCGACCACTATCATCATCGATATAGGGTACTCGATGAGTATACTTAAAATCGACAACTTCAGTCTTCGTTCTATCACTGCCCAAAAGCTGCGGTTTGAATAAGTAGGGAATTCGTTCAGTCTGTGTGTAAAATGAATTTACGTGTAGCCAAGTTGTTCAAGTCGGTCACTAACGTCCTCTTCTAGCGACATTCGATCAGTCGTTTCACCTGTCTCCACTGATTTTCTGTTTTTCGAATTTGCTATCAACCAGGGGACAGTAACGAGAGGATCGATATATGCGCTCCCGGGATGGCCGTAGATACCCCATTCACCGAACGCGTTCCCATGATCGGACGTGACGACCGTTTTTCCCTCGAGTTTCTCTAGCAGTTCAGCCACGTATGGCAATACAACAGTGAGATTCTCGCGATACACGTCCCAAACTCGCTCACGATCTATCTCCCCGCGCCGCATTCTCAGCCAAATATTATCTGGTTGGTCGAGGCTCGTATACCCGTACTCCTCGTGGAATCTTCGTCCTTCCTCTCCGATGAACGGATAGTGTGGCTGGAGAAAGTGCGTGATCAATCGTTTGTTCGGATATTCGGACGCCATCTCGAGAGTGGCTTCAACGACGGGCTCAGGCGGAACCGTATGGAGTTCCTCGTCCCAACCGTTCTCCCAAACTTGCTTAACTGCGTGGAACTCCGCGTTGACCTCGGCCGGATGCGGATTCGCAGAGACATAGACGACATCCTGAAAGGAACCTCCACCGAAGTTTTGCTCCATAAACTCGCCGGTGTGGGAACCCCGAGATCTGACTGATGAAAGCTCGCCGGGGAGATCGTTCACATCTTCGAACAGGTCATATCGACAGGCATCAAGGATGATCAGGTTATCCCAGTCCTCGTCAAGGACGTAGGTTCCATCATTTCCGCCAAATATTCGGTTTCGAAACGTTCCGTAGCCGTATACCAGGGCGATCTTTGGGTTTTTGATTCCGGTCCTAACCTTCGAAAATCCTTTCATCTGTTCCTCTCGTTTTTCAGCACGACCCTTACAAGATTCGACTCGTTAGTTGCTGTCGATCATAGATCGATACGCCTGATGAACTCTTTCTCCATAATCGTCGAGTGTATAGTTCTCCCGGATGAGAGTCTCAGCTTCCTTCCCCATTCGACGTCGCTCGGAAGCATCATCATATAATTTTCGTAACGCGTTGGCGAGGGACCCGCTGTCGGCTGCCGGAACCTCGATACCGTGGACGCCGTCTTCACCGACCCAACCCGAATTGTACGTCGTGATAAGCGGGAGGCCCGCCGCCATCGCCTCGTACGTCACGATAGCACTCCCCTCCTCGAGAGACGGGAAGACGAACACTGATGAACGGTTGAAACAGTCTTCGAGGTCGTCGACCCACCCAAGTAGACGGACGTCATTTCTCTCCTCGTAATCCGAGATGAGGGGTCGTAGATCTTTTTCAACTTCGCTCGCGATCGCGAGTTCTGCGTCCGGCAAGTCGACCTTGTCCCACGCCTCGAGGAGATACGGAATCCCCTTTCGTATGCTCACGTTTCCCGCGAAGAGAAAGCGAACCGTCTCGGAGTCACGTGAACACGAAGTCGTCGGCGGCGGATCGACACCGAAGGGAATACACTTTACAGATCGTTCGTCGAACCCTCTGTCGAGAAACGATTGGTAGGCGAACTCTGAGGGAGTAACGATATAATCCGCCGCCTCGTATTCCTGCTCTTCGTCGGCGACCGCGTCCTCGGAAAGCGGGGGGCTGACCGCGTTGTGACGCTGATACTCTCTCGAGAGAATTTCCCATTGGGTTCTGATATGAGACGAACTACGTTCGACCGCAGTGGTCATATTCAACTTCTCGGCCCGATCGAGGCTCTGACGGCACGATCCCGCGAAACCGAGGAATAAACCGTCCTCAACGGTTGATAGTCGACGAGAAACCGAACGGTCAAAGAGGTCTCCTTTCCACCGTTGAAAGGGCCTGTTCCACTTGCTTGGAACGAGTCGATTGAGACCTGGGATACGAATCCCAAGTTGCATCACGAGTTCCGCGTGACGGATTGGTTCGACGTACTCCGGTGGCAGATCGTGGTTTAATTTGAAACGTGGATACGTCGTATAGATCGTATCAAGCGCATCTCGATGATAGAGCTGAGTAGCGAGATTGAAAGCGTGGAATGTACCAGGAACGGAAATAGATACTTTCATTATTTAATACCTATATTGAATATTATAATTTCGGTTTATGGGTCTGTGACCGATGTCGTGTCGAGGAATTGATCTGGTATGTCACGAACACCGCTCGAATTAAATATTATGTGCATTATGATTTGTTTTTATACGCGTAAATATACCCGTCCCTTTTCTCGATATTGAATCCAGCTTCCAGCAATTCATCTTCTATCTCTGGAATATTGTTATGTGGTTCTACAATTAAAGTGTGTATTTCCTTCTCATTAAGAGTTTCTGACAACCCTCTAAGAACATCTGGACCAGCGCCTTCTACGTCTATTTTTAATACATTCGGTACTGAAAGGCTTTCATCACGTATCAATTCATCCCCTGATATTTTGTCGACTTCAATAGTTTCTTTTTCAAGATGGGTCTCTTGATGATAGGTTACCTCTGAAAGTGTATGTTCTTGACTTCCCGGTACATCTGTCTTTAAAATTTGCAACTCTGTCGTACCAGAATCACTTGATAAAGCTATAGGGTAAATATTTATATCTAGATTGTTCAAATCTGTATTTAGTTTTATTTCTCTGACATTCGGTGGATATGGCTCAAAGGCAAAAACTTCAGAACTAGATATATTTCTACCAATTATACACGAATAAATCCCGATATTAGATCCGATATCGTAGAAATCATCCCCGTTATCTATTCTATTCAATAACAGGTGTACAATTTCTTTTTCTGCAGAACTGGATGAGTTTTTGTATTCATTGACTCTCTTATACTGTTCATAATTCCGTGTAGAGATCTTAATTGGTTCATCGAATACATCGATAGTTATATGTTTCTGTCCCGTTGCTCGAAATTTATAATTTTTATATATAGTTGTAGTTCTTCTATTAATGTAATTTATAATACCCGCTATAAAATTCGCAATACCCTCCCTCCGAAGTACGGCTAACCCGCGTTTAGCTAATCGTTTCACTCGTAGTGTATATAACCTGTTCTTCCTGTATAAGACACTCGGACTAGGCTGTGTTTAGATGCGTGAATTTGGGCGAGTTAGCGACTCTATTGAGAGTACCCTGTTCCACGATTCATCAAAGAACGACGATCGAGACGGTTCATTCAACGAAGACTAACGATTCCGTCGTTCTGGCGGATCGATCCCATCAGATTATCACTCCAACTGTGACTCCCGAGACAGTACGGCCTTCGAATCGTGAAATTCGGCGTTAAAACGCTCACACTAGTGTCTAAACAAAAGGGAAAAACCCGGAGGCTTCTTACCTTCAATTATCGTTCAGCGCAGATGAAATGCTCCCCATACCTATTTCCTTCAGGATCAAGTTGTGTAATTGAAAAACCGTGATCACGTAGAATATCGTAGACCTCATAAGGGCTATCATCATAATCTTTCGGGGACCGAATTCCGTCTTTCATCGGAAAGTGGATCTCGCAGAAAATAAGCCTGCAATCAGAATTTTGGAGTGTTTTTTTAAGTCCTCGGAGAACACGAACTTCAGCACCTTCAACGTCAATTTTCAGTATGGTTGGTTCTGGAATATCCTGTTGCCAGACAAGCGAATCGCCCGTCACTCTCCGCATTGATTGATCTTCTGTAGTTTCGCCTGAAATCCTTCCATCTCCGGTATTGATAACACGAGTTCCTGTCTTCTCGTGATCACGACCCATTTCAACCTTCCCCTCCTGGTCCCACAAGACTTTCTCGACAACCCGGGCTGGTGTTTGATTGATGCTGATATTTCGTTTTAACTGTTCGACGTTGTTTGGAAATGGTTCAAAAGCGATAACTTCCCCTTCATTCAATAGATCCCCAACAAGGCAAGTATATAACCCGTAGTGTGCACCAATATCATAGAATACATCGTCACTATTCACCATATGAAGTAGGTCATATAAAATTCCTCTCTCGCCACCGAAAGAGATTACTGAATTATAGTCCAGTCTACTCGAAATTGAATAAGTGGCCGACGCAGAACCTAATGAAACCGTTTTCCTATCTGATATTAATGGAAATAATCGATCAAGGACGTTACGCTTGATGTTCATACTACCTGCTGGCACCTGAACGTATATCATAGTGCTGGTCCGAATCCCAACTGATCGTCATACAGTACAGTTGTAAAATTACTAAAAATACGGTATATGATACTCCGGTAGCCTGAAACGGGCTGGGATTGTATCAGTAGCGTACTGACAGAGGGTGGCGTTTAATAGTAGATGAATAAAGATTGTGAATGTTCGCTGAATTATAGTTGGAGAAGTGTACCTAACCATTATTCAACTACTTCACAACTTAAGGAAGCACTGTACCTGACGAATTCCCTCTAATTTTGCGCATCATTAGGACATTCGTTGATTGGTATGATGATATCCACACTCCTTAGTGAATACGAATCGGTTAGACCAATAGAACGACAATCAGCACACTCACCTAACTGATGACTTCCAGATTAGCCAAAAATGCGTTCATCTTGTCCGTCGGATCAGTTATCGGCTCTCTGTCAGCATTTGCATTCAAAACACTGATCGCACAGTCGTTTGGTCCCGAACAGTTTGGGTTATTCTCGCTTGCACTAATGACCGTGACCATCAGCGCGGGTGTCGCAGGTGTCGGCCTTCCTACGGGGGTGACTACCTTTATCAGTCGCTATAGAGCAGTAGATGATCGGGCACATATCAAGGGTACAGCGTCAAGTGGGTTACTAATAGGCGGTGTTATCTCAGTACTTGTCGCTGGCGGATTGTTTCTTTTAGCTCCTGCTATCGCTACACACATCTTCCAGAACAGTCGTTTGATCAGGCCCATCCGCATACTCGCGTTTGCCATTCCAGGAATCGTTATTGTGGATCTGGTAGTCGCCATCGCGATGGGGTTCGAACGTGCCGAGTACTCAGTCCTCATTAGGCAGTTGGGCCGACGTGGGTCGCTCATCATACTTGCCGCTCTCGTCATACTTTTCGGTGGTGTATTCGTGGATCTTCTCTACGTCTACGTGGTCTCGACTTGGATAGCCGTTGCTATGGGGGGGATGCTCATCTTCAGATTGTTGGATCTCTCGCGTAGTGGAATATCCTCGCCCTCTAAGTCGTTACTAACATTTTCCGTTCCCTTGTTATTCAACAACGTAACAGGAACAATATCAAATTGGATAGATACTTTCCTTGTCGGGATACTGATAACGGCGGAAGCAGTTGGCGAATATCAGACTGCATTTCTACTCGGTACGAATATTCTCATTATTACCGGAGCCGTGAGTGCCAGTTTTCTTCCGGAAGTTGCCTCTCTTCTTGAAGAAGGCGATCGTGCTGAATCTACACGCCGGTACAGAACAGCAGTGAAATGGACTGTAATTATTTCATTTGCACCAGCAGTTTATCTTATCACCTTTCCGGAATTATCCCTAAGAATGCTATTTGGGGAAGCCTTCGGTCGCGGCTCTACTGCACTTATTATTATTGTGATCGGAAATATGATAGCAGTAGTATCTGGACCGGCCACGGAAACCGTGAAATCACAAGGCCACACGAGATTCATCTTCGCTACTAATGCGATCGCCCTTGGGGCAAATATTGTGATCAATCTCCTGGCGATTCCAAGGTATGGAATCGCCGGAGCCGCTTTGGGCACGGCAGTCGCTACACTGATTGCGAACGGGAGTCACTGGGTTGCAATGCGCCGCTGGTGTGGCGTCACACCGTCATTGTCGGCACTCTGGTTCATTCCCCCCGTCGCTATATTGAGTGCCCTTGCGTCGTGGTCAGTAGTAAGCCACGTCGATTCAGTCCTGTTATTCCTGGGTCACATCGCTCTCTTCTCGGGGATATACGTCATATCACTCGTGGTCATTGATATTGCAACTGGCAACCGTCTTGGATTCATCTCATATCTAGATGAGTACATCGGCAGATTCTGAGCGGTGCTGTTTATTTTGCCAGATTTTCCAGTTCCGTTCGGAACACTCGACCCACCTGTTCACGGCTGTACGTCTCGACTACTACTTCTCTAGCTCTGTTCGCCATTGATTCTCTGCTCCCGTCCTCGTGGAGAACGGTCGTCAATCGATCGGCGAAAGCGTCGATATCGTCGGCTGAAACGAGATAGCCCGTTTCGCCGTCGATAACGTACTCCTCGGGGCCACCACACTGCGTGGAAACGACCGGTGTCCCGCAGGCCATCGCTTCCAGTCCGACGATCGCTAATCCTTCCTGCTGTGACGGGATGGCAAACACGTCCGCACCGCGGTAATACGCTGGTAGCTTTTCGTTGTCGACGTAATCGATGGACTCAACGTGGTCGTTCAGGTCGAGTGCGTCGATTTGTTGCTGGAGTTTCGGGTCGGGTTCGTCACCGATAAGCAGCAATCGGATGTCGGGGATATCTTCGCGAAGAGTATCAATCGCTTGGAGCAACAACGACGTGTTCTTTCGCGAGTCGTTGAACCGGCCGACGAACAGTATGGTCGGACGATCACAGTCCGGTTTCTCAATACCAGCGGGACTGAAGAGATCGGTGTCGATCGGATATGGAACGACACGAATTTCATCGCGTTCGATATCGTGACGCTGGGCGACAGCGTCGGCAGTGTGTTCGCTCAGAACGAAAACTGGATCGGCGCTCCGATACGTCCGCCCTTCGATCCATTCCATAATTGTTTTCGACAGATGATCGCGTGCTCGGCGCGGGAAGGATGCCGACTCCAGCCGGTCGATGCGGTCCTCCCAGAACTGCGTGGCAGTCCAAGAACCAAATGAATGACCTCCTTGGACGAGCGGGAAACAGCAGTGATTCGAGCCGCCAACGCCGAAGTATGCGTCACCGTCGGCAAGTGCCGTCTGCCAGAATCGACGGTTGAGTACGTACTGGGTGAATTCGATCTCCGGGAGGATTCGCGGAATACCCTTCAGTTCCATTCCATCGACGGTCGTGTGTTCGATTTTACGGTTGATATCGAGCGTCAGAAGATCGGTCGTGCGTACATCTACTTCGGGATCGAGGACGTTACAGACGAGGCAGGGATCGTATCCCGTTTCGGCGGCCATCTCGTAGACGAATCGCGCCATAGAAGCCACACCACCGAGTCCGCGAGGATCCCGCGTCGCGATGTAGAGCCGCGGTTGCGTCATGGGTTCAGGTGGGACCTCCCGTCTGCATAGCAGTTGCGATGGGAGGATGACGAGAACCACCGATCGAATGGAGCTACCATCCCAACCTGACAGCGTCGGTACGGGAGATTTATGTCCATCACCCGCACAGAAAATCTGTGTTCAGCGCTTCAGCAACGGCAGATGATACATGAAAGTCGCCATTAACACGCTATCCCACGTCACCGGCGGCGGGATCACCTACTTCGAGAACGTGCTCCCGCGGCTGGCCGACGACGGTGACGAGTACTTGGTCCTCGTGCCCGCGGGGCGCGACAAGATCACCCGCGTCGACGCGTCGAACATCCGGTTCGTGGAAACGTCGTTCCCAGTCGGGTTCCTCCTTGGCCGACTCTTCTACGAGCAGGTCGTCTTCCCGTTGTTGCTTTGGTACTGGGACGTTGACGTGCTCCTTTCGCCCGCGGATCTGACGCCCTTACTGGCGCCGTGTCCGTCGGTGCTGGCGATCCGGAACCCGAACCCGTACTTCCGCGCGCCGGATCTCGACCGGACCCGGTTTCGGCGTGTCAAGTTCCGTCTCCAGCGATATCTCACTTGGCTCGCGGCACGAAAGGCGAGCGAGGTGTTTTTCGTCTCGGAGTTCTCCCGGGACATCTCGGCGGAAACACTCGGGCTCCCCGCTGAGAAAACCCACGTCGTCTATCACGGGCTCGACCGGTCGCTGTTCGAAGAGCCAGCAGTACCCGATGACGAGTTGCGGGACCGGATCGGGGCGAACAAACCATATCTCCTCACGATATCGACCATCAACGAGCACAAGAATTACGAGACGTTGCTCCGGGGATACGCCCGACTACCGGAGCGGATTCGGTCGGAATACGACCTCCTCGTCGCTGGACGGAACTCGGCGCCGGAGTACTTCGACCGGCTGCAGGAGATCTGCCGGAACGAGGGTATCGACAAGCAGGTACAGTTTCTCGGTGAAGTGGACTACGAGTACGTCCCGTATCTCTACCAGCACGCATCGCTGTACGTGCTCCCCTCGAAACTCGAGACGTTCGGTCACACGCTGGTTGAGGCGATGGCGAGTGGGACGCCGATCGTGGCGGCGGACGCCACCTGCATCCCCGAGATCGTTGACGGTGCGGCAGTCCTGTTCGATCCCGATTCCCCGACTGCGCTCGCCGACAGCATCGAAGCGGTCCTGACCGAAGAGACACGTCGGGACGATCTCGTGGCCAGAGGGACGGACCGCGTCACGGAGTTCTCGTGGGACAGAACCGTCGACCGAACCAAAGCACTTCTAACGACCGCCGCGCAATCGACGGGAGAGACGGAACTCCACGATGACTGACCTCCCAAACGTCCTCTTCGTGACCGTCGATTCCCTGCGTGCGGACCACGCTCACGGGGGGAAAGCGGAGACGCCAACGTTCGACCGGGTCGCCGAAGCGGGAACGGAGTTCGACCGGACCTTCGCTCAGGGGCCGTATACGACGTTCTCGATGCCGTCGCTGTTCACGTCACGGTACCCATCACGGTTGACGAGCATCGATTTCGTCGATGGGGTGGAGGGCGTGTTGGTCGAAGGAGCGTCGACGATCCAGGAACGATTCCGCCAGGCCGGGTACACGACGGCGGGCATTCATACGAACCCGCTCCTCTCGGAACTGTTCGGCTTCGACGTCGGTTTCGACTACTTCGACGACGGACTCGGCGGATTCTCGGACAGACTTCCCGGGAAGTTCGCCCTTCTCGCGGACAAGATCGGGCGGCTGGTCCGCCGGCATCCCTACGTCCCGGCGGACAGGCTTACCGACCGGGCGATCGAATGGCTCCAGTCCACCGACGACGAGCCGTTCTT
The DNA here is from genome assembly GCF_900107205.1 of Halopenitus persicus. GTDB lineage: Archaea > Halobacteriota > Halobacteria > Halobacteriales > Haloferacaceae > Halopenitus > Halopenitus persicus. The sequence continues at coordinate 323,807 of NZ_FNPC01000004.1, forward strand.
CCTGTGGGTGCACTATATGGACGTCCACGGCCCCTATCAGTCGAAAGACGACATCCAGTACCTCGAAAAGTATCGGTCGGAACGCCTCTGGCGGAAGGCCGTCCACTCTCCGATCGAAGTGACTGAATCGGAGCGTGAGCGACTCCGCGAGACGTATGTCGAGGAAGTGTCCTTCACCGACCGAGAGATCGGGCGCTTGCTCGATGCGTTCGAAGAGTCGACTGGCCTCGCGGAGTCGATGGTCGCCATCACGGCGGACCACGGAGAGGAATTTTTCGAACACGGATCGTACTCGCACGAAAGCAAACTGTACGAGGAACTCATCCACGTGCCACTCGCAGTCGATCCCCCGGCATCGCACCGCGCGATCGAGCGAGATCGCGGTTCACTCGTCCCACTTCTCGACGTTGGACCGACGCTGCTACAGGCCGCGGGTGCGTCGCTGGATGGTTTCGAGGGGACGTCGTTGTTCGAGTCGAAAGCGGCCGACGGACGCGACTGTGAGCGACCGGAAGGGGAGCCGGGAGACCTCGGAGCGACGATCGTGAGTGAGGCGCGTCTGGATCCGGTCTACATCGGGGCCGTCAGAACGTCGGACTGGAAGTACATCGACGACGCGGGTGACGCGGAGTTGTACCACTTGGGTGAAGACCCGAACGAATCGTCGAACGTCCTCGAATCGAATCCCGAGGTGGCCACTCGTCTCGAAGAGCTTCTCGATGCACACCGGAGCGGGTATAGCGCGGAAACACGCAGCACGGAGCACCTCGATTCGGACGAACTCGACGGGCGCCTCCGGAGCCTCGGGTATCTCGAATAACTGTCGACGGAAACGAAACGAATTTTGGACGCCTTTGCGAGGTGTTACTATGGATACGATTCTTGGTGTTTCTACCACTCACGATTCCGGAGCGACGCTCGTCCAGGACGGCGAGATCGTCGCGGCCGTCAACGAGGAGCGGTTCAACCGGACGAAACACTACGGGTACCTCCCGTTCGAATCAATTCGGTACTGTCTCGATACTGCCGGCATTACGACTGCAGATCTGGACACGGTTGCGGTCCCCTCGGAAGTGCTCCGGACCGACGCACGCCTCTTGCTCGACGCGGACGTCGACACGACGAACGTCTCACAGAGTTCGCTCTCGTTGTTGAAGAAACTCACGCGCGAGTCGGTCGAAACCCTCCGCCGTGCTTCCGAACGCAACACTCGCGTCCCGGAGTACGCTCGTACTGTTACGTTCCCGGACACGATGAGCGTCTCGCTAGTGAATCACCACGAGGCCCACGCGGCGACGGCTTACTACTGCTGTGGCCACGACGACGCACTCGTGGTGACGCTCGATGGTCTCGGTGACCGCCTCTCGGGGACCGTGTGGCACGGCCGCGACGGTCACCTCGAGAACCACAAACAGTGGGACAGAACCGGATCGCTGGGGTGGTTTTTCGGTGTCATCACCCAGGCGCTGGGATGGTGGATCGGCAACGGAGAGGGCAAGACTATGGGGCTAGCATCTTACGCTGACCCCGATCCGGACGCGAAAGACGAACTCAGAGAGATCCTTCCTCGGTACGAAGACGGAGAGCTTGCGGATGGACACGACTTCAGCCGGTCTGCTTCGTGGGAAGTTCACGATACGCATCACTGGTCGTTCGAAGAGGAGGTCGATTTCGTCACCGGGATAATCGAGGAGTACGGGCGTGAAGAAACGGCAGCAGCGGCACAGGAGTTGCTGGAGGACCAGGTCGTCGAAATAATTGGGTCGTGGTTGGATCGAACCGGAGTCGACGTACTGGCGACCGCAGGCGGGGTGTTTCTCAACGTCCAAGTTAACCAGCGGATCCTCGAAACATTCGATCTCGAGGACTACTTCATTTTCCCCAACGCCGGAGATGGCGGCCTACCGACCGGTGCAGCGCTCAGTGCACACCGACATACCTCCGACAATTATCGACCGTTCGAACTCAACCACCCGTATTTGGGGCCGGACATCACGGGTAGTGTGCCGGAAGTATTCGAGGATCGACTCCTCGAATACTCCCGTCCGGACGATATCGTCGAACGGTGTGCGGACCTACTTGCTGACGGAAACATCGTTGCCTGGTGTCAGGGTCGGATGGAGTACGGCCCTCGAGCGCTCGGAAATCGGTCAATTCTCATCGACCCGACCCGTGATGATAGCATGGATCGTGTCAACAAGCGTGTTAAATTCCGAGACTCTTGGAGACCATTTGCACCGTCGATCAAAGAGGAAGCAGTCGAGGAGTATCTCGTCGATCCGACCTACGACCCGTTTATGATCACGTCTTACGCGGTCCGAGAGGATCGTCGGGACGAAATCCCGGCCGTCACCCACGTCGATGGGACCACGCGTCCACAGGTCGTCCGACGGTCGGTCAACGAGCGATATTGGCGTCTGATCGACAGGTTCGGTGATCGAACTGGAACGCCGGTATTGTTAAATACGTCCTACAATCTCAGCGGCGACCCAATCGTCTGTACTCCCGAAGACGCGATCGAAACGTTCTACAACTGCGGTCTCGACGCGCTTGCGGTCGGTGACTATCTCCTGACCAAAGGATAACGGACGGCGTATATCAACCGTCGGTGAACAGCGACAAGGACCGGAGGGACCTGCGGCCTCTCAGGAGCTGGCGCGCTTGTGGTTGGTAATGTGGGTGTCGATCCAGAGGCTCAAGACAACTAGTGCCCACAGCCGAGACCAGTGAACGTCTCCATTCTCGAATCGCTGCCGGATATCTTCCGCGCCCGCACGTTCAATTTGTGTCTTCGAGAGACGTCGTTCCGAGAGTGCATCGTCTACGACCGGCGCCAGTTCGCCCGAAAGCCAATTCTCGAAGGGGAACGTGAACCCTGTCTTTTTGCGGTCGAGTACCACCGACGGGACCGCGTCCGCAACCGCATCTTTCAGTACTCCTTTTTCTCCCTCTTGCTTGGCCGCGGCAGGAGTCGACATAACGAAATCAGCTAGTTCCGCGTCAAGGAATGGAACGCGGACTTCCAGCGAGTGGCCCATACTCATCGCGTCAGTGTCCCTGAGTAACTGGTTGTGCATATACCACGTGAGTTCGGTATGTGATACTGCCTCGCTGAGAGTGGCGTCTGAGAGCGTATTCTCGATTTCGATGTTGATCTCGTTGCCCCAGTCGGTCACGCTCTCGTCAGCGAGTAGTTTCCTTCGCTGACTCCGTGTGAATAGGCCGCGAGCGGCCGCGTATGCGGACCCAAAGGGAGCGGACGAACGGAGAACGTCCGCCAAGTGACCGGCGTAAGTCGTGGGCGCGACGCCGTCGGCAACGTCGAATGCTTTTGCAAGAATCGTCTGTATTCCGTCCGGAAGCCGGTTTGCAACCCGTGCTGCACGCGCTAATATCGGGACCCGATCGAACGTCGGGTACCCATAGAACAACTCGTCACTTCCCAACCCGGACAGTGCGACGCTCAAATTGGCCTGTGCAGCCAACTGCGAAACGAAAAACGTGTTGACACCATCAACAGTTGGCTGGTCCATCTGCTCGATGATTTCTGGTAACTGGTCGCGAACGTCTTCAGCAGACACTGTTCGTGAGTGATGTTCAGTTCCGAACTCGGCGGCGACCTCGCGGGCGAAGGAACCCTCAGAATAGTCACTGTCATCGAAGTCGATGGAGAAGGTGTGAAGTGGCGTCTCTGATTCCCGTCGGTCAGTTATGCCGGCGACGATCGCGGACGAATCTAACCCTCCGCTGAGAAAGGCACCAACGGGGACGTCACTACGCATCCGGAGCTCGATACTGTCCAGGAACAGTTCACGGACGCGATCCGAGACACCGGTCGATCCGCGGGTTGGCCGTTCTTCGCCGTCCATCGCTGTACTTCCAAACGTCGGTTGCCAGTATCGTCGAATCTCTCTGTCGCCAGTAGACTGGTCAAATTCCAGGGTCGTTCCGGGGGGTAGCGAGCAAACGTCGCGGAGAATCGTTTTCGGGGCTGGGACGGAACCGAGCGCGAGAAAGCCATCGATTGCGACGGGATCCACGACGGGATCCGTAACGCTTCCGGCAAGGAGCGACGTGATCTCCGATGCGAACGCGATTCCGCTTCCGGTGGCATCGTAATAAAACGGTTTGATGCCAAATCGGTCACGGGCAGCAAAGAGTCGGTCGGTGGCCGTGTCCCAGATGGCGAACGCGAACATTCCACGAAACAGTTCGACGCAGTCCGCACCATACTCTCGATACGCGCAAAGAACGACTTCGGTGTCCGAATCCGAGTCGAACGCGTACCCCTTCTCGCGTAGATCGTCTCGCAGTTCGCGGTAATTATACACTTCGCCGTTGTATATCAGCCAGTAGCGACCATTAACCGTCATCGGCTGGTTTCCCGCTGCGGATAAATCGAGAATACTCAGACGGCGATTTCCGAGGGCGACGGAACAGTCCGACTCGCCGACTGCGTCCTCGTCGACTATCTTTCCGGTTGTGTCAGTGTACAGCCCCCAGTCATCTGGCCCGCGATCATCGAGATTACAGAGCCCATCCCACGCGTCCTGGACTGGAATACCAGTATCGGTGCCGACGTATCCCCAGATGCCACACATCGGTCAAGTTACCGTTCGTGTAGCAGCGTTTCCAGATTTTCCCGGATGTACCCCTCGTCACGGTTTTCTACGTACCAGTCAATCGTTTCCGCCATCCCATCGTCCAGCGAGTACTTGGGTTCCCAGCCCAGCAGTTCCTCGGCACGCGTCGTATCAGCGGCCCGATGACGAACGCCGACGGGCTTGTCGGTCATATGATTTATTTCCTCGGGCTCCCAGTCCATATACTCGAAGATGGCCTCGGCCACGTCATTAATCGAGATGTATTCTCTGATACCCGCATTGACCGGCGTGGCGTCCGTTATCTTCTCGTTGGCCAGCACCAGCGCACTCACGATGTCGTCGACGTACGTGAAGTTCCGCGTCTGCTCGCCGTCACCCCAGATCTGGTAGGGATCCTGTCCGGCGAAAGCCTTGGCAATGAGCGCGACGATAGCGTGGGTCTCGTTTTCGCGCGGGCCGTAGGCGGTGAAGATCCGCACCGAGCTTGCGTCGACGCCGTGTTGGTCGTGAAAGGCTTGCAGGGAGCGTTCACCCATCAGTTTCGCCCAGCCGTAGGCTTCGTCGGCGTAGGCGCCGCCCCTTTCCTCAAAACTCACCATATCTTCGGCGAGGCGCTGGCGTTCCTGCTGGATGTCCGTCGGATAAGTACATGCAGAGGAGGCGAAAGTGATCTTCTCGACGCCGTTCTCGACGGCCGTCTCGAAGACGATGTTGTCCAGCGCCATATTCGTCGCGCAGTTGGCGGGGTAATTGGAGATGTATCCGCGTCCGCCGTGGTCCGCGGCGAGGTGAAACAGGCGGTCGATGCCCTCGCTGGCCTCGTCTGCGAAGTCCCAGTGTTTGAGATTGCCCTCCAGAATCTCCACGTTGTCGGCGACGCCGTCGAGGTTCGATCGCTCACCGCTGGAGAAGTCGTCTGCTACGCGCACGTCTGCGCCGCGTGCAACCAGTTCCTCAACTAGGTGCGATCCAATGAAGGAAGCGCCGCCGGTCACCAGCACCGTGTCGCCGTCGTAGCTCATACCGTTCCCTCTATGGCCTGCTCACTTGCGAGTTTCTCTTCTGCCCACTCGTAGACTTCGCGCACACCGTCTTCCAGCGTGACTTCGGGGTGCCAGTCCAGTGACTCTTCCATCAGCGTCGTGTCGGCAGCGTACTTGTCCGTGCCGGTCGGCTTCGAAGTGTCGTGTTCGATTGTGAGGTCCTTACCGGAGATCTCGATGATGGTCTCGGCGAGGTCGTTGATAGAGACGACTTCCTTGCCGTTGCCGAGGTTGACGGCCTCGCCGTCGGTCTTGTTGGCCATCGCACGAATCATCCCCTCGACGCAGTCGGTGGCATAGATGAAGCCACGCTTCTGCGTGCCGTCACCGAACAGTTCAATGGAACCACCGTCGGGTTCCTCGATGACCTTCCGGCACAGCGACGGAATGACGTGGCTGCTCTCCGGATCAAGGTTCTCGCGGGTGCCGTAGGCGTTGAAGATGCGAACCATTCCGCAGTCCATCTCTGTGTCCTCGTGATAGGCGTGGCAGCCGACTTCGCCGAGAATCTTTGCCCATCCGTAGGTACTATGCGGATCGGCAGGTATTGCCTGTTCCTCCGAGAAACGGTTGAGTCCGTCGTGTTGCTGGCGGTAGATGCAGGCACTGGAGGCAAACAGGAAGCGGTCAACGTCGTTTCGATGGGCCTCATCGAGCAGGTGGTGGTTCATTAACACGCTGGGCGTGAGGCCGCCGACGTTCTCACGTTGGATGTAGTGAATGCCGCCGACGCTAGCGGCCAGATGAAAGACGTAGTCGACGTCTTCGGTCGCGCGCTGACAGCCCGTCGGCGTTGTGAGATCGACGGGCACGAGGTCGATGTCATTTTCGTGTTGTTCGATATGTTCGACGCGACCTCGAGAGAAGTCGTCCGCAACGACGACCTCGCAGTCCTTCGTTATCAGTCGATCGACGAGGTGACTTCCGAGAAAGCCGCCGCCCCCGGTTACGAGTACGCGAGATCCGCCAAAGTCCATACACCAGGAGCGACTGCGCTGGGTAATATAACTTCGGTCATTCGATCGGTACCGTCAGTCTCACTACCACTGGCCCACCATTTGTGACAATGGGTTCGCCACAGGAGGGTGAGTCGTCGAAGACGCTCACGGTTCTTACGGAATACTTCCATCCAGAGGAGGCATCGACAGCACAATTGTTGACGGAGTTGGCTACTGGTCTCCAACAACGGTACGAATTCGATGTTTCCGTCCTCACCAGCCATCCCAACTACCACGACGAGGATAGGCGGATGTCCGTTCCACGCCGCGAAACTCACGAGGGCGTCGTAATCGAACGTCTCCGCTCAACGCGGTTCGACAAGGATTCGATTCCGTTGCGTGTCGTAAACTGGATTACCTTCACAGTCCTCGCTCTGGTGCGACTCCTCTGTGGACACAGTGACGATGATGCCGTCCTCGTCCTGTCGAACCCACCGATCCTTCCACTGATCGCCTGGGTGAACCATAAAATCCGAGGCGTTCCCTACGTCTATCTCGTCTATGACGTGTATCCGGATATGGCCGTTGAATTAGGCTATCTGGAACGGAATGGCATCGTCGCCCGCGCGTGGGACCGTCTGATGCGGCCAGTCTACAGAGACGCCGACCGTATCATCGTCCTCGGCGACTCAATGGAACGGCACCTGACTGAGAAGTTGGAACACGATAGTGACTTCAAACCGGGCTGTATTGAGGTCATTCCAAACTGGGAGGACGAGGACTTTATCGAGCCATGTAAGAAGGAAACCAACGACTTCGCGAAAGAGAACGACACCGTCGACAAATTCACACTCCTCTATTCGGGGAATATCGGGCGGTTTCACGAATTAGAGACCGCTATCGACGCCATCGCACAGCTCGAATCACGCGGCCGCAAGGACATTCAGTTGTTAATTATCGGCGAAGGTGCACGAAAAGAGGAGTTGCAAAAAGAAGTCCGACGCCGTCACATCGACAACGTACGCTTCCTCCCCTTTCAGCCGTTGGAGCAGCTCCCGGAAACACTCACCTGCGGTGACGCTTCGCTAGTCGGCATCAAACCCGAGATGGAAGGAATGTGTGTCTCCTCGAAGCTATATTCGTCATTGGCGGCGGGTATGCCAATTATGGCAGTCGTTGGCGACGGTGATGAAGTTGCACGCGTCGTTCGCGAATACGACTGTGGCAGCTATGTGCCTCCGGATGATGTGGAAACAGCCGCCGATGTTCTTGCAGAGTGGGCCGACAAGCCGGAGACTGTCCAAGATCTCGGCCGGAATGCCCGGGAATGTTTCGAGCAGCGATACACTGTGGACCACGCTTTGCGACAGTATGCAGGCCTGTTCGATGAAGTTGTGGGGAGTAACTAATGGGCGTTACCAGCAATATCGGACCATCCTGAATTCCAATACTATTAGTGACGCTTTCCCAGACGGTCACCTATGTACGATCAACGCGTTCTCGTCACGGGCGGCGCGGGCTTCATCGGCTCGAACCTCGCGAACGATCTCGCGACCGACAACGACGTCATCGCGCTCGACAACGAGTTCCTCGGCACGCCCGAAAACCTCAACGATGATGTCGAGTACGTTAAGGCGGACGTGCTCGACGACGACCTCCCGACCGACGTCGACGTCGTCTACCACCTCGCCGCGCTCTCCAGCCGCCAGATGCTCGAGGAAAACCCGCGCCGGGGCGCCCGCGTCAACGTCGAGGGCTTCGTCAACGTGGTCGAACAGGCGATCGATGACGGCTGTGACACGGTCGTCTACGCCTCGACCTCCTCGGCCTACGGCAGCCGCACCGAACCGACTCCCGAGGACGTTCCGCTCGAGGCCTCCACCGGCTACGACGCCTCGATGCTCGGCCGCGAACGCTACGCCGAGTACTACAACGACTTCTACGACGACGTCACCCTCGCCGGGATGCGCTTCTTCTCCGTCTACCAGGGATACGGCGGCAGCGAGGCCCACAAGGGCCAGTACGCCAACACCGTTTCGCAGTTCACCGAGCAGATCGCGAACGGCGAGTCGCCGGTCCTCTGGGGCGACGGCACCCAAACGCGCGACTTCACGCACGTCTCGGACATCGTCCGCGGACTCGAACAGGCCGGCGACGCCGAACTCGCCGGCGTCTACAACCTCGGCACCGGCGACCCGTACTCGTTCAACGAGATGGTCGCGCTGATCAACGAGACGCTCGGCACCGACGTCGAGCCCGAGTACGAGCCGATTCCCCTCGCGAACTACGTCCACGACACCTGCGCGGATATCTCCAGGATCAACGACGCCGTCGGCTGGGAACCCGAGATCGACTTCGAGGAGGGCGTCGAGCTGGTCTGTGAACCGTACCTCGAGGCGTAACGCGGCCGTCTCGTCAGTGTGGCCAGGGTGGCGAAGGACGAGTTATAAGCGCGTATACACCCTCCTCACCTACTCACACCCCGTACCGAGTGAAGACCGGACTCGGTCAGACAGCGTCGAGGCGCGTGACGAGGATCCCCTGACGATCGACACCATCGCGATCGCTCATCCCGATTTCCGTTCGAACGTTCGCTCGGAGGCCGGTGTCTTTATGCGGCAGTCGACACTAAATGCGTGTATGTCGGGGCTTACAGCCGATCTCGATGCGATCGTGGCTGCCGGCGGCTACGACGACGCCGACGCGATGATCGAGGAGGCCGTCCGTGAGCTGCTCCGTCAGCGACCCGAACTCCGGTTGTCGCTTGCGGTCGAGCAGTACCGGTCCGGTGCGGTGAGTTGCAATCGGGCCGCCGAACTGGCGGGCGTCTCGGTGGAAGCGTTCACGGACGAACTCGCGGACCGCGGCATCGACCGGGACGCCGGGTTTCTCACTGACGACCAGCGGGACGACCAGCTGCGGACGATCACCGACTGAGCCGTAGTATAGTATTTATAAGGGCATATGAAGCAGCCGTCCGAGCGATCACGCCCGCGAAGATCCGCCACCGCCGCTTTGGCCGCGTCAGCTTCCGGCCCCGTCAGCAGACCGGCGACGTCGTCGGGATGCGGACTCCGCGTCATCCGGCGCAGCGTCTCCTCAATCGTCTCGCCGGGTTCGTTGTGTGCGGTCAACCACTCGTGATACTCCTCCGAGACACGAATGGTTTTGACCATATGATATATCGGAATATATGGATCGAGGAGTCGTACGACTCCTCGAGAACGGTCGCGTCCTCGGAGGGCGCGATCTCGAGGTCCTCGGCGCCGCGTTCGAAGCCTCTACCGATCGATCCCCGACCGTGTACTCACCAGGAGGCGCAACTCGAACGGCGTCCGTTCCGTTCTCGTTTCCCGAGGTGAACGGAGCTGGGACTCCCGGTCGGATTCGTCTCCCCGGTCCGTTCTGCCCGATTAACGAACCGGATCAACCGGCCAGGACGGGAGCGAGGGCGTCCCGTTCTCCCAGTGAATCGCCGCGACCGCTGCCGGGAGCTGCTGGAGTCGGTGATCAAGGACCGCGAGTGGGTGCGAATCGAGAACCGATGCACGATGGCGATCGATCGGCGTGTCCTCGTACGTGAGCTGGATATGACAGCTCCCGAGGTCCGGATGATCGGCATCCTGGTGGAAGCCGACCATTAGGTTCCGATCCGGTTCGACCCAATTGATGCGGTAGTATTCGTGGTCGGCGTCGGCTGGGTACCAGAAGCGAATCTCCAGTCGTGCGGTCTCCGCGTCGGAGGAGGCACTCAGGAACGTGGTCGGATCGACATCCGCGATGACGTACCGGGGGCGGCGTCGGGACGGGCGATACCGCACGTCCGCACACCCCGCCTGTCTCGTCAATCGGTCGTGAACATCGCGGAGAAGGGTCCGCTGTGTATAGCGGTCGCGACCGGCGAGAAATATCATACTGTAAGCGAGGAGGATTAGCTCGTGGCGCGGTCGGCCACGTCGGTCATCCGTTCGCGGGCGGCTTCGGCGTCGGAGTAGAGTTCCAGTGCGTGCTTGATGAGTCGGCGATCCGCCTCGTTCTCGCGCCAGAACGCGATGACGTCGCGACGGTCGCGAAGCTCGGCACTCGTGAGGTCGCCGTCGGCGAGCGACTGCTCGAGCTTCTCCCACGTCTCGACGTCGTAGGTGGCCTGCCACTCTTCGATCTCCTCGGTGATCGCGGCCAATTCGTTGCGAAGCTCCTCGCGCGTGTTCTCCTCGATGAGCGTCCGGATCTCCTCGAAGAGGAGTCGCGTATAGTCCGGCTGATAGCGCGTGGTCTCGCCGGCCTCGACGCGGCGCAGCTGCCCCTGATCGACGAGCGCCTGGAGTTCCTCGTTGGTCGTGCTCCAGGCGGCGTCGGCCTGCTCGCTGATCCAGTTCACTGACCGGGGCTCACGAAGCGTCTCGACGACCGCCCGAATGCGTTCGCGGGCACTCATCGACTTCGTCCACGACTGGGCCCCATCCCGCGGGGATTCGGACATACTTGGTACCTCTTGTGACGGTGTTCATCCCGCACTCTCATATATATTCGGATATTCTCGTATAACCAAGACGTGTTCGCGAGGATGCGAACTCGACGAGCGGTGGGACGGATGCGACGATCCGATGCTCGCCGGCCTCTCCTGCCACGACCACGCCGTGTCGCGTTCCGGTCACAGTGACTGCCGAAATAAGCACGTTCGTATCGGGGACGGCCTTCACGAGTACGTTCGCCCTCCATCCGGGTTGCGAGCGTGGATTCAGCGCTATTCGTATCCGGACATCGCCTCACAACGTTCCCTCCCTCACGATCCTGCAGCAACGGCGACCTGCGTTCCGTTTTCCACTGCCACGTTCGAGACCTGCACTGACTGGTTCCCGACCGTGTATTCTCCCGGATACGCCACCCGGATCGTGTACGTCCCGTTCTCGTTCGCCGTACCTCGCCGTGTATACGCGAACTCCTCCTCGAACGTCGTTACGGTCGTGTTCGCGCGAACCGTCGCCCCTGGCTCTCCCTGCCCGACGATCGACGCACCCGGAACCGGCCGGAACACCTTGACGCCCCCACGATCGGCCACGTGAACGAGCCGGAAGTGCCCCGACCCGTTTGCGGCCGACGTCGCGCTCCCGTGCTCCTCGAACAGCTGCGCGTAGGTCGTTCGCGGGTTCGCGTCGACCTCCAGTCGTTCGATCGCGATGTATCCGACCCGCCCCGAGAACCGGTTATAACTGCCGTCCGGGTTCGTGCTGTTTACGAACGGTTGGTAGTTGTTCCGCGCATACCCATACCCACTCCCGCCACCACTCACCTGGTAGTTGTACATCCGCGCCCGCCCCCAGTTGCTCAACACGTAGTTCGGTCCCTCACGCTCCTCCGCGTCCTCGTCGATCCACGCCGCCGCGTCCGCCTCCGCGTCGCTGATCGCCACGGTGTCCATCATTCCGGGCACCAGAAACAGGCTCAGGCTGCCGATCAGCATCACCGACAACGCGATCGTGCTCATCCGCCGGATCGTCATCGTCTCGGGCCACCAGGCGAACCGCGTCCGCCCGCTTTCCCCATCGCCATCCCCAACGTCGCGTTCCAACCGTCGCGTTCGCTCCGCCTCGTCCGACTTCCCGACGATCGTCGGCGGCTCGACCAGCTCGACCTTCCCCAGCAGCCACATCATTCCGACCGCGGCGAACACCGCGGTCACCGCGGTCGCCTCCCCGGCGAAGCGGATCTGGAAGACTGCGAACCCAAGCAGACTCGCTGCGTAACTCACGAGCACCAACCATTCGGGGCGATGCTCCTCGGCGCACCGCCACCCGACCCAGATCAGCGCCGGCAGCGCGAAGAAGAGGAACCATCCGAAGTGGTCCACCGACCCGAAGAAGTAGCCGAAATCGCCCGAGACCAGCGACCGCGTCTCGGCGATCCCCTCACGTCCTAATAGATGATCGATCACCCGTCCCCGCAACTGCTCGAAGTCCGCCGGCCGAAATCGCGCGAACCCCGCAAGCAGCGGCACCACGCTCGCCGCCGCGGCCCCGAGATGCACGCCCGGATGCAGGTCCAGCTTCTGGACCACGACCGCCGCGAGCACCACGAGCACGCCGCCTATCGCCACTAGTAGCGGCATAAAGACCACCATCGACTCCTGCCAGCCGTACCGCGTGTGCAGCAGGAACGCCAGCCCGAACCCGATCGCCAGCGCCCCGATCACGGGCACCCCTGCCACAAGCGGACTCCGCTCGGTCCGAATGTCGGAGGCTGCCCGTAGCGTCACGGAGACGGCCAGCCCCACGAGCAGGATCGGGGACCCGCCCCACGAGTGGACCATCGCCGCGATGACGACCCCCACGAGCCCCGTCACCGCGATCGTCGAGGGCGCGAGCAGGTACGACCGCCACGCCCCGACCTCGCGGCCCGAAAGCGACCGTGCGAGCCAGAGCACCCCCAGCACCGTCAGCGCCAGCCAGGCGTAGTCGATCGTGTGGTGGTCGATGAAGCCGATCCCCGAATACAGCGCGTGCCCCGGCAGCAGCGCGAACACCAGCACCGACGCCAGCGCCACGCGCTCGTCCCCGGTCGTCCAGACCGCGTACAGGTAGACGCAACCCCCCACGAGCAGCGCCGAGACCACCGGGATCCACGCCACGATCCCCGCCGCGGCCTCGACCTCGCCGCCCCCGAACAGCTTCGTCGCCGCCCATCCGATCGTGTACGTCAGGGGATATGCAGTAATTCCTCCGCCCATAACCTCCGATAGCGTCTCAATCTCCAACCACCCGACGTCCGCCGCCACCAACCGCTCCGCCCCGTGCAGGAAGTGGTAGGGGTCGTTGCCCGGCAGGAAGACGCGCTCGCCCCGAAACACCTTCCCGATCGTCACGATCCGCATCAGGAACAGGTACGCGAAGACGGCCAGCAGGCCCGTGAGGAGGTCCCGATGCAGCCCCTCGGTGAGCCCGGCGACCCACCCCCGGAGCCGGGATCCGAGCGCGAGGTCGACGCCGTCCCGATCGCTGCCGACAGCTCCGCTTCCGCCAGTTCCGTTTCCGCCAGCACCGCCAGCATCGCTTCCGCCAGCACCGCCTGCACCCCCGCCCGCACCGCCACCGCCAGCGTCGCCCTCGCCGTTCCCGGCGCCGCCGCCCGCCGTGACCGCCTCGTGCGCCGCCCGAACCGCCTCGGGGTCGGCCACGCGATACCCCTCGCCCTCGCTCTCGACGATCCCCCGCGAGACGAGCTCGCCGAACGCCCCGGAGTCGGCCGCCAGGTCGTCGAACGTCCAGGGCGTTTCGGCCGCCGCGTCCGTCTCGATCGCGTCCGCGACCGCCTCGGCCAGTTCCGGTCGGTCCTCGAGGAGGCTACGCGTGGCCGCGTGCGGATCCGCCATATGTCTCAGACCGTGTGCCGGCGACCGCTTAAAAGGCGTTGGTCCCCGGCGACGTCGTGGTTGGAGGGAGTGGTTGGGATCGATCGTCATTGGGAATTGCCCGGCGGGCAAGCGGTCCGGGACGCGGAGCGTCTCGTCATCACGGGAGACCGTGTCCTCCGTCCGACCCCGGGACGGTCGCCTTGATCGCCTGAAACATAAATTTTTTGAGTACTACCGAAAAAGTAGTATTTATCAGATGTACGAACTTCTGGATGAGACGGCGGCCCAGGTCATCCTCGCGACGGAGCCCGGCGACACCATCCAGCGCGTCGCGGACCGGCTGCACCGTCCCTACGAGACGGTCCGTGGGGCCGTCGACCGGCTCGAAGACGGCGGGTTCCTCACGTACGATGACGGGCTGTCCGTCGTGGATGATCGCGTTCGCGAAGCCACCCGGGAGCTTCTCGCGGCGAGCGCGACCAGCAGTCCGCCGTCGATCGAGGACGCGTACCGGCTTCCGACGTTTGGCGAGTGGCCGTTCGCCTTCACGCGCATCGACGCCGTCTACGTGTGGACGCGTGGCGGGTATCAGATCGGCCGGGACCCGGACGACTATCCCCTGTTCCTCGCCGTCCGGGATCGCGACCTCGCGGACTGGGAACGCTTTTTCGACGCCGTCGGAGTTCCGACCGCGTTCGATCGGCAGCCCCGGTCGGCGATCGACGGTCCTCTGCAGGTCGTCCTCGACGCTCGCGACACGCTCGAGCGGGAGTGGGTCGACGGCTACCCGGTCCAGCCTCGGTCGGAGACGATCACCTATATGCGGTCCAACTACGCGCAGTTCCAGCCGGCACTCGAGATGCTCGACCGACTGGAGCCCGACATCGATCTGAACGTAACTTATCGTGAGGGGGACCGGGCCTGATGGGCATCATTGGCCGAAGCGAGGCGCTCACGACCAGTGACCTCCCGATGAACTACGAGGTCGGTGACGACTGGGTGGCCGGCCGCGATCCGGACACCACGTCGTACTGCTCGCCGTGGGTGGTTGGGACGATCAAACACCGAGCAGTGGCGAACCCGCAAGGGCGGATCACCCGAGATTTCACGGACCGAATGGCTCGACGCTGCCGGGCATTTCTCGCTGATGACCCGTGACTGATCCCTTTCGATCCGGTCCCGTTCGCGTCCGCGTGGGAACACTCGACCCGGCGAATCGTGCCCTCGTCAGGCGGGGGCGGCGTCGTCCGCCGAGCCGGGCGTGGAGATCTCGAGGCTGACCTCGATCGTCTCGTAGGGAACGAACGGGCGTTTCGCTCGCCCGTCCGGCTCGAAGTGCACGATGTCGTACTCGGCGAGGACCTGCAGATCGTCGTGAACCGTCTTCACGTCCCGATCGAGCCGGTCGGCCAGGCCACGAATGCTCTCGGGTTGCTCCGCCATCACGCTCCGCAGGAGCTCGACGCGGCGATCCGTGAGGAGCGCCCGGAGATCGCTCGGGTTCTGAAAGTTGATCACGTGCGGGACGGTTTCACCGGCCTCCCACCGTTCGAGCCGGTCGATCGCGTCGCGACGGTGATCCCGCTCGGGCTCCGACGTGATCCGAAGCACCGGCGGATACGCCTCGGGGTCGCGATCCGCGAGGAAGCCCGCCTCGGCGTCCGTCCCGGCGATCGCGTTCGCCGCGGCCGTATCCCTGACCTCGATCCCGTCGTCGTTGGTCTTGTCGTCGTTGGTCTTGTCGTCGTCGGTCTTGTCGTCGTTGGTCATGGTGTCTCACCGCGGTCAGCGGTTCGTCGGTCGTCCACCTCGCGGTGGAACGCTCGAACGTGGTCGCTGAGACCGGTGTATTCGACGTCGAAGACGCCGTCCGGCGTATGGTAGTGGTGGCGACCCACGTCGGGGTGGTCCGGGAAGTTGTCGAACCGGAGCACCGTTCGACCCGCCGCAGTCATATACTGGAACCGGTATTTCACTCCCTCCGGATAGTCCTCGCTTTCCGGGACGTCGGTCGCGACCATCTCGTACCGGGAGCCATCGTCGAACGTGTCCGAGTCCTCGTAGATGACCGTCGTCCCCATCCAACACTGTTGGTGTACTTGACCAACGATAATAATCGTTTCGCCCGACGGTCGTCCAGAACCTCCTCGAACTCGTCCCCGTTCGCCCGCAGGCCCACGAGGACGCGCTCCTGGCGGCGGCGGCGTTCATCGACGAGCACGGCCTCACGCCGTTCGACGCGGTCCACGCCGGGATCGCGCACGTCGCGGACGAGGGCGTCTGCTCGTCGGAACGCGACTACGACCTGGCGACTACGACCTGGTTGGTATCGACCGGACGCCCCTCGAGAGCTATCCGGAGTAGCGGCCGCCGTTTTCACTCCTTTCCGGCCGCACCGACGCCCTCGCGCACCTTCACGGCCATCCCGGTCCCGAAGGCGCGCATCTCGGCGGCGGCCAGCTCGGCGCGCCCGACCCCAAGCAGCTCGTCGTCGGGCGTCACCACGAGCACCTCGTCGCCCGGCCGAACCGCGTCGTCGACTCCCTGCACGAACTTCGCGAACGCGTTCTTCCCCTCGCGCACGAAGGGTTCGCTCTCCTCCCCGACGGTCACGCGATACGCCGGGGGATCCAACGCCGCCGCGAGCCGCCGCCCGCCGGCGACCCCGAGGGTGAATCGGCCGTCGGTCCCGTAGGAGACGAGCCGCTCGCCCGCGTCGCCCCCCGAGGCGTCGACGTCGCCCGCCAGCACCTGCCGGGGTCGGCCCCCGCTCGACCGCCGGATCGAGTGGGGCTCCGCCGGCGGGAACAGCGCCGCCCCCGCGCCCGCGCCGAACTGGTAGTCCGCGACCACCCGCAGGTCGGCCAGTCCCGTCGTGTCGCTCATACGCTCCCGTCCGGCCCGCGTGAATAACAGTCGTCCGATCCGATGCGCCGATCGTCGCCCCCCGTGGCGGGGTCGGCTGCGGCCAGGTCGTCGCTCCCCTTCGGGCCGATTGCGACCCGGTCGTCGTCCCGGAAGCCGCGTTCGGGGCGAACCTTTACCGACCCGGCCGTCCAACCTCGGCGGGAGACGCCGGTCTCGAGGATCCGATGCCACCACCCACGCCAGCTCCGGACGCTGCCGTCGACGAGCTCCGCGAGGCCCTCCGCGGCGCCGTCCTCGAACCCGGCGACGCGGGATACGACGCGGCGCGGCGGGTCTGGAACGCCAGGATCGACCACGAGCCCGACGTCATCGCCCGGCCGACGGGGACCGCGGACGTGCTCGCGGCGGTGACCGGCGCCCGCGAGCACGGCCTGTCGCTCTCGGCCAAGGGCGGCGGCCACCACGTCTCCGGAACGGCGGTCCCCGACGAGGGGCTGCTGCTGGACCTCGGGGAGATGGACGCGGTCGACGTCGATCCGGACCGGCGGATCGCCCGCGTCCAGGCCGGAGCGACGTGGGGCGACGTGGACCACGAGACCCAGGCGTTCGGGCTGGCGGTTCCCGGCGGCCAGGACCCGAACATCGGCGTCGCCGGGCTGACGCTCGGCGGCGGCGTCGGCTGGCTCAGCCGCAAGTACGGGCTGACCTGCGACAACCTCCGGGCCGTCGAGCTCGTCACCGCCGACGGCGAGCGCGTCCGCGCGAGCGCGGACCGCCACCCGGAACTGTTCTGGGGGCTCCGCGGAGGCGGCGGCCGGTTCGGCGTCGTCACGTCCTTCGAGTATGATCTCCACGAGGTGGGCCCCGAGATCCTGGCCGGCTCGCTGGCGTACCCGGTCTCGGACGCGCCGGCCGTCGCCCGCCGGTATCGCGAGTTCGTGGCCGACGCGCCCCGGGAGGCCAACGCCCTGTTCGGGCTGATGGCGCTGCCGCCCGCCTCCCACTTTCCCGCGGACCGGCACGGCGACCGGGTGGCGATGCTCGTGGTCTGTTACGCCGGCCCGCCCGAGGAAGGACGACCGGTGCTCGAACCGCTCCGGTCGTTCGGGGACCCGATCGCCGACTCGATCCGATCTCGACGGTACAAGCGGTTCCAGCGGGCGGGCGCGAGCCGCGGATCGATCCGCACGGCTCTCCGAAGCCAGCACCTCGAGACCGTGACCGACGAGGCGATCGGGACGCTCGTGCGGCACGGATCCGACGTGCCCGCCGACGGCGCGACCGTCTTCGTCTCGCCGCGCGGCGGCGCGGTGACCGATCCCGACCCCGACGCGACGGCCTACCCCCGCCGCGAGGACGCCTTCCACGTCCTGGTCGAGGCACGCTGGACGGACCCGGCCGACGACGACGAGCACGTCGAGTGGGTCGAGTCGTTCCACGAGGCGCTCCGTCGCCACGCGACCGGCGACGTGGCGATGAACTTCCTTTCCGAGGACGACCCCGAGACGCGTCGCCGGGCCGCGTTCGGCGACGACTACGAGCGGCTCCGCCGGCTGCAACGCGAGTGGGATCCGGACGGACTGTTTCGGATGACCCGGGGGATCGATCCGACCGACTGATCGATCCGACCGACTGATCGATCCGTCCAACTGCTCGAGACGGGAGCGACGAGACGCGCAGCCGCCACGCCGGCGACGAGCGGCCACGTTCCGCGACCCACCCCGGCGCGTTCGGCTTCGACGTGACGAGTTCCGGGCCGATGCGGTCGCCTTCGGGGGACGATACGACGAGTTCCGGATCCGGTGGGTTCATTGCCGGCGCTGGATTGGGTACGACCGATCGAACCGATGTCCGGCGTCCCCACACCAGCTCCCGCGGCCCTCGGAGGGCCGCAGCCGTGAACGCGAACGACCGGTCGATCACGGCGTTCACGATGGCCGCCCACGGGCTCGTCCACACCTACGAGCTGTCGATCCCGATCCTGATGACGGTCTGGCTGACCGAGTTCTCGGTCACCGCCGCCGTCCTGGGCGCGGTCGTCACGGTCGGCTACGGCCTCTTCGGCGCCGGCGCGCTCCCCGGCGGGCTCCTCGTCGACCGGCTGGGCTCCAGGCGGCTGATAGTCGGCTGCCTGTTCGGGATGGGGCTCGCCTTCTTCGGGCTCGCGCTGGCCCCCTCGCTAGCCGGGATCGCGGTCACGCTCGCGCTCTGGGGGACCGCCGCCAGCGTCTATCACCCGGCCGGGCTCGCGCTCATCAGCAACGGCGTCGACCCCGACCGGCGCGGCGTGGCCTTCGGCTACCACGGAATGGCCGGCAACGCCGGGATCGCGTTCGGCCCGCTGGCCGCGGCGGTGCTGCTGCTCGTCGCCGACTGGCGGGTCGTCGCGGCGGCCCTCGGAGTGCTCTCGATCGCCGCGGGCGTCGTGGGGCTGTCGGCCGACTTCGACGAAACCGCCGGCATTGAGGCCGCGGACGGAGCGGACGGGGACGGCGAGAACGGGAACGGAGCGGACGGGGACGACGCCACCCGAGACGACGCCGACTCGGACGCCACGACGATCCGATCGCTGGGCGATTTCCTCGCGGGGAGCCGGCGGGTGTTCACCGCCGGATTCACGCTCGTCTTCCTCGTGGTGCTGTGTAACGGGCTCTTCTACCGCGGGATGTTGACCTTCCTCCCCGAGCTGCTTCGGGAGTTCCTCCTCGCCGCGGTGGGCGACGTCCGGCTCGGGATCTTCGCCCCCGACAGTCCCCTCGCCGAGGAGTTCGACGTCTCGCGGTACGTCTACGTGGGACTGTTGACGGCCGGGATCGCCGGCCAGTACACGAGCGGCCGGCTCCTCGACCGGATCGAGCCCGAGCGCGGGCTCGCGACCGTGCTGTTCCTCCTGACGGTCATCGCGGTCGCGTTCGTCCCGCTGGCCGCGGCGGGGGTCCTCCCCCTGCTGGCGGTCAGCGCCGCGCTCGGGTTCGCGCTGTTCGGCATCCAGCCGTTCAGCCAGGCGACCGTCGCGGCCTACTCGCCGCCCGAATCGCGCGGGCTCTCGTTCGGGTTCACCTACCTCGGGATCTTCGGGATCGGCGCGCTCGGCGCGACGATCGTCGGCGTCGTCCTCACCTACGCGGCCGCCGATGCGGCCGTCTTCCTCGTGCTCGCGGCGGTCGCGCTCGCCGGCTGCACGCTGGCGACCGTGCTTCTTCGTCGTGATCTCCGGCCCTGACCCCTTACTGCGGGAGCGCCGCCAACCGCGACCGGATCCAGGCGAACGCCGCGAACAGCACCAGTCCAAGCGGCACCCCGACGACGAACCCGCCCAGAAAGCGGCCGATCGCGAGCCCGAACGCCATCCCCAGAATGAACGGCATCGCGAGCGTCTCGGCGATCTCCGCCGGCGGTCGGTCCGTGTCCATAGCCGGCATTGGGCCGCCCCACTTAAAGGAGGAACGTGTCCTCGCGCGCGCCCAGGTCGATGAACGTATCGACGGCATCGACCAGCTCGTCGGCCGTCGAGGATTTGAAGCTCATCGCCTCCACGCGCACGCCCTCGTGCCGGAGGTGTGAACAGAGCCGCGAGAAGTCCCCGTCGCCGGTGCACAGCACCACGACGTCGACGTGGCTCGCGAGCGTCACCGCGTCCAGGCTCATCCCGACGTCCCAGTCGGCCTTCTTGCTCCCGTCCGGGAACGTCTTGATGTCCTTGATCTTCGTCTCGAAGCCGATGTCGCGCAGCGCCTCGAAGAAGCGCTCCTCCTCGGGCGACTCCGCGCGGATCACGTAGGCGATCGCCCGCACGAGCTGGCGGTCCTGGACCGCCTTCGCAAGCAACGCCGAGTAGTCGATCTTCCGGGAGTAGACGCTCTGGGCCGTGTGGTACAGGTTCTGTGAGTCCGTCAACACGGCCACGCGCTGGCTCGGATGGATCTCGGTCATACCCGCCGGTTCAGTCCCCTCGTTTAAGGTGGTTCCCACTCGTCCGGCCCTCGCGGACCGACGAATCGATTTGCTCCACGGGCCGACGAATCGATTTGCTCCACGGGCCGACGAATCGATCCGCTCCACGGGCCGACGAATCGATCCGCTCCACGGACGGATGAACCGATCGCTGAGCGGGGCCACCGCTCATAAAGACCATAAGGACGCCGTCCCGACGCCGGGGTATGCAGACCCACATCGTTCCGGTCGGCTTCGATTACGACCGGTTGATCGCCCCGCTCGTGCGGGACCAGCTCGACGTCGACCACGTGGTGTTGCTGGAGGGCGCCGTCGGCAGCGAGGCCAACGTCGAGTACTCCCGCCGGCTGGCCGAGAAGCTCGAGAAGGACTTCCGGAACCTGCTGGGCGCCGAGACCGAGCGGTTCGTCGTCGCGGACGTCTACGACTACGACGCCGCCTTCGAGCAGGCCTACGGGCTCATCAACGACGAGCTCGACGCCGGCAGCGAGGTGTGGGTCAACGTCTCCGCGATGCCCCGGACCGTCTCGTTCGCCTTCGCGACCGCGGCCCACTCGATCATGGTCGAACGCGAGGGCGACCGGGACCGCATCCACACCTACTACACCGTCCCGGAGAAGTACCTCGAGACCGAGCTGGCCGAGACGCTCCGGACCCAGTGTGACCTCCTCGAGGACCTGCAGGCGGGCGCGATCGACGCCGACGACGAACGCCTCGCCGATCACCTCGCGTCGGCCCGGGACCTCCTCGCGGAGTTCGACGAGCGCGGGACGACCATCGGCGCCAAGCAGTTCGGCGAGGACCACATCATCGAGCTGCCGGTCGCCTCCTTCTCGAACGTCAAGCCATTCGAGGAGCTGATCCTCTTCACGCTCGGGGAACACGGCGTCTTCGAGTCCGTCTCCGAGCTCGCGGAGACGCTCGCCCGCGAGCTGGGCGAGGAGTACACCGACTCCTTCCGCTCGAAGGTCATCTACAACGTCGACCAGCTCGGCCCCGGCGGCAAGGGCTACATCGAACGCGAGGAGCACGGCAAGTCCTACCGGACCCGCCTGTCCCGGATCGGCGAGCTGTGGGTCCGGTCGCACGCCGACGAGTCGGAGTAGCCGGCCGCCTCCTGCCCGCCGCCTCGGTCGGCAGTCCGGGACCGGCGCGCCGCCGCCTCGGTCGGCAGTCCGGGACCGGCGCGCCGCCGCCTCACCCGGTCCGGAACGAGTGATCGAGCGACGGCGCGCTGTGGGTCAGCGACCCCATCGAGACGACGTCGACGCCGGTCGCGGCGTACTCGCGCACGGTCTCGAGGGTGATCCCGCCGCTGGCTTCCGTGATCACGCTTCCGGGGGCCGCCGCGTTCCCCGGGTCCGTCCAACTCTCGGCGTCCGCCGTGTCCCTGCGATCAGCGTCAGCGAGCGTCGCGACCGCGCGCTCGACCGTCTCGGGCGCCATGTTGTCGAGGAGGACGGCGTCGGCGCCCGCGAGCGCGGCCTCGCGCGCGGTCGCGACGTCCTCGGCCTCGACCTCGATCAGCGTCGCGAAGGAGGTCCGCTCGCGGACGCGCTCGATCGCCCCCTCGAGGCCCAGTTCGGCGACGTGGTTGTCCTTCACCATCGCCATGTGCGAGAGGTCGAGCCGGTGGGTGTCCCCGCCCCCGGCCGCGATCGCCCGCTTCTCGACGCCGCGGAGCCCCGGGGTCGTCTTCCGGGTGCCGGCGATCCGGACCGACTCCGAGACCTCCCGGGCGGCCGCGACCGCCCGGCGGGTTCGCGTCGCCACCCCCGACGCGTGCGCGACGACGTTGGTCGCGGCGCGCTCGCCGCGCAGAACGTCCCGGGCGGGCCCCGAGACGGCGAGGACCACCTCGCCCGGCTCGACGGCGTCCCCGTCCGCGAGCCGGTCGGTCACGGCGACGTCCAGGTGCTCGAAGACGGCGGCGGCCGCCTCGAGGCCCGCGACGACGCCCGCCTCCCGGACCACGAGCCGGCCCGTCGTCTCGCCGGGCACGTGGTTCGTCACGTCGTGATGGCCGAGGTCCTCGCGCAGCCAGGCTTCGACCGTGGATCGCTCAATCGGCATTCGCGGGCGTCCCCTCCTGCAGGCGGTGACAGCCGCGGGACCGGTCGTTCGCCGCCGCGGCCCGCGCGACCAGCAGCGCGGACACGCAGGCGCCGCGCAGCTCGTAGAGCGACCGGCTCGTCCGGGTTCGGGTGTAGGCGTCGACCTCGCCCTTCAGCCGCCGGAGGGCTGCCCTTGCCCGTTCGATCCCCTCGGGATCGCGAACGATCCCGAGTTCCGACTCCATCACGCGGCGGAGCCGGGCCGCCTTCTCGGCGGCGAACCGGTCGGGCAGGTCGGGGTCGCGGTCGGCGAGATCGGGGGCCGCGATCGGCTCGGGACCGCGTTCCGCGCTCGTCCGTCCCGCGGCCGCGCCGGCGCGGCGTCCCCACACCAGCCCCTCGAGGAGGCTCGTCGACGCGAGCCGGTTGGCTCCGTGGACCCCGGTCCGGGCGCATTCGCCGACCGCGTAGAGGCGGTCGAGCGACGTCCGGCCCCTCGCGTCGACGTCGATCCCGCCGCAGAGGAAGTGCTCCGCGGGCGCGACCGGGATCCCCGACTCGGGGTCGACCCCGCGGTCCGCACAGGCGCTCGCGAGCTCGGGGAACTCGCCGGCGAAGTCGACCGGCGTGACGTCGAGGACCACCTCGCCGGTCCGCTCGCGTGCGTCGGCGACCGCCCGGGCGACCACGTCCCGCGGCGCGAGCTCGGCATCGGGATGGCGGTCGACCATGAACCGTTCGCCGGTCGCGTCGCGCAACACCGCGCCCGCCCCGCGAACCGCCTCGCTGAGGAGGAACGTGCCTCGGGTCTCGTCTCGCCCACCTGGCTCGTTCCGTCCCCTCTGCTCGTCCCGTTCGTCCCCGGCGAACGCGGTCGGGTGAAACTGGACGTACTCCATATCGGCCACGTCGGCGCCCGCGAGCGCGGCCATCGCGATCCCGTCGCCCGTCGCGGTCCGCGGGTTCGTCGACCGGCGGTAGCAGGCGCCGATCCCGCCGGTCGCGAGGACCGTGGCGCCCGCGAACCACGGGGTCACCGTCCCGTCCCGCTCGAGGAGCGCGCCGTGGATCCGGCCCTCGTGGGTACACAGCTCGAGGGCCGCGGCGTCCTCGAGGATCGTGACCGCCTCGCGGTCCCGCAGGTGCTCGAGGAACGGAACGAGCAGGTGCTTCCCGGTCGCGGCGTCGACGTGGCGGATCCGCGCCTCGCCGTGGGCTGCCTCGCGCCCGTACTCCGCGTCGAACTCGACGCCCAGCGTCTCGACCAGGACGTCCCGCACCGCGTCGTCCGCCGCCGAGACGAGCACGTCGACCGCATCCGGGTCGGACGCGCCGTCCCCGGCCGCCAGCACGTCGCGTTTCAACGCCGCCGGATCGCCCCGGGTGACCGCGATGCCGCCCTGTGCCCAGTAGCTCGTGGACTCCTGGGGTCGGCTCGCCTTCGTGGCGACGGTCACGTCCGCGCCCGCCCGCGCGCCGGCGAGCGCGGCCGCACAGCCCGCGATCCCGCTCCCGACGACGAGCAGGTCGGTGGTCTCGCCCATCGTGGATCAGAGCTCCAACATCCGGTCGATCGCCAGCGACGCGAGCTCGGCCTCGCGGTCGGCGACCGCGATCACGTTCCGCGGCTCGTCCTCGAGGAGCCCCTCGAGCACCCAGGTCAGGTAGTTCGGGTCGACCTGGCGCATCGCGTTGCAGTCCATACAGGCGTCCCCGCACAGCGGCACCACGTTCACCGCCGGGTGCCACCGGTCGAGGTGGTTCGCGAGGTGGATCTCGGTGCCGATCGCCCACGTCTCGCCGGGGTCGGCCGCGGCGACCGTCTCGCGGATCGTCGCTGTGGACCCGACGACGTCGGCCGCCTCGACGACCTCGCGGCGACACTCGGGGTGGACGATGACGTTCGCGTCCGGGTGGCGGTCGCGGACGGCCGCGACGTGGTCGACGGCGAACCGCTCGTGGACCTGGCAGTAGCCGTCCCACAGAACGATCGACGCGTCGGCAACCGCCTCGGCGTCCGCGCCCGCGGGATCCCACGGGTCCCACTCGACGACCTCGTCGGCCATCCCCAGCCGGTGGGCCGTGTTCTCCCCGAGGTGCTTGTCCGGGAGGAACAGGACCGTGTCGCCGCGGTCGAGGGCGTACTCGAAGGCCTCGTGCGCGTTCGAGGAGGTGCAGACGAGCCCGCCCTGCTCGGCGCAGAACGCCTTCAGGTCCGCGTAGCTGTTCAT
The DNA here is from genome assembly GCF_900107205.1 of Halopenitus persicus. Lineage (GTDB taxonomy): Archaea > Halobacteriota > Halobacteria > Halobacteriales > Haloferacaceae > Halopenitus > Halopenitus persicus. The sequence continues at coordinate 348,850 of NZ_FNPC01000004.1, forward strand.
GTACGTGACCGGGACGATCTCCGACTCCGGCGCGGCGGCGGTCAGCTCCGCCCAGGCGTCGTCCACCTGCAGCGCCTCGGCCATCCCGGCCATCGGGCACGACGCCTCCATGCTGGGGAGGATCACCGTCTGGTCGTCGTCGGTGATGACGTCAGCCGACTCGGCCATGAACGTGACGCCGCAGAAGACGACGTACTCGGCGTCGGCCGCGGCGGCGCGCTCGCTCAACCCGTAGGAGTCGCCGACGAAGTCCGCGTGCTCGACGATCTCCCGGCGCTGGTAGTTGTGGCCGAGGATCACCACGTCCTCGCCCAGCGCCTCGCGCGCCGCGTCGATCCGTTCCGTTCGCTCGGCCTCGGTCAGATCCCGATATCGCGGCGGCAACCGCTCGAGGTCGTCGTACTTGAAGAGGCTGAGATCCGTTTCGAGGGACGTCGATTTGAGTTCAGGCATGGGTTTCGGTCCGTGTGGTGTCTCACCCATCGACAACGACTATTGATAAAATTTTATCTTCAATACCGAATTCAAACCCCGATCGAAATTCGATATCCGGAATGGAGAAATATCATCCACGAACGTGCATTAATAAGGATATTAAAAGTTCGATAGTGCGAACCGTGGACCGATCGTGTCACCACGCACCGCTTATATACTACCAAGACCATAGATACCGTATGACACGGTTACTCCTGGGGCTGCTCGGCGCCCTCCTCGCGGCCCTGCCGGATCGAACGCTCACCGTTTACGAGTCGGTCGCGTTCGAGTCGGCCGGCGAGGCGACCCCGAAGCCCTGGCTCGAATCGGCGATCCGGACCGAGGGGATCGCATACGTCGCGATCGCCCTCATCGGCGGCCGGCCCTACCGATGGCTGGCGACGCTCGTCGGCGTGATCGGAACCGTCGTCCTCGCCGCCCCGCACCGCTACCTCGACGCCGGCGCGTCGGTCGCCTACGACCGTTCCGGGGACCTCGAGTGGTCGGACCGGTTCGTCTCCGTGGTTCGCGCGATCGGCGCGGGTTGCGTGCTGTTTGCGATCGGCGTTCGGCGGCGGCGAGACGGGAACACGTGAGCCGTCTTGCCGTCAGGATCGAGGGTGTCCGTTCCTATCCCTACTCAGGCCTTCTATCCATTCGCCGTCACTCCTCACTAACCAGTGACGGAAGGCGTGAATCGAATCCCCTGTTCGGGTCCGCATAGTGGATGCGGTAGTACGCCGTCTCGGATTCGAACCGCCATTCGACGTCAAGGGTGGGAGTAGCCGGTCCCGTCGGTGGTGAGATTCTGGCGGGATCGATCCGCGCTCGAATCGATCGTTTGCGAATGCCGTCCGGTTCGTACGTGACGGTGGTGACCACCGGATATCGTTGCAGGACGTCCTTTAGCCCCTGATAGGTCGAGCTGTCGATCGTTCCTGACAAGCCCATCGTCGTCACACCGGCACGACGTCCCGATCGCTCGCCCAGTCGTACTCGTTGAGGGCAGCACGAACGATGGGGATCCGGTCGTCGAGATGCTCCCAGTCGGCGGCGACCTCACGCCGCTCCTCGACCTCGTCGGGGTCGTCCACGTCCGCGATGCTTGCCCGAAGCTCGCCCGGCGTCTCCACGTCGTAGGTCGCTTTCCACGCCGCGATCTCGGACTGCATCGATTCGAGGACGTCGGTCAGCTCTTCACGGTCGTGTTCACGCTGTAGCGCCGCGACCTCGCGGTAGGTCGCCATCAACCGATCGACGCAGTATAGCGATCGATCCGCCCGTTCGATCCGACGAAGAACGTCGTCCTCGACGAGCTGGTCGAGGTATTTTTGAGCGGTTTTCACGGAGACGCCGGTCTCCTCGGCGACCCACGCTGGGCTCCGTGGTGTTCGAAGCGTCCGCGCGGCAGCTCGTACCCGGTCACCCCGAGTCATCGCGTCGCGAGCGTGATCGTCGCTCGGTTCGGTGTTATCGGACATAAGATCGAATAGACCGTTATTGAATATATATCTATTGTACTGGATATTAGTAACCGACGATCGAGGACGCGGGATCTCCAAACGCATACCGCCTCCCTCGAAGCCGGAACGTATAAGAAACAGAAGCCCACACTCACGCCCGTGCCGACCGCCGCGTCCATCCGGAGCACGACCCCGCCGCCAGCGACGCGGCTCTTCTCGAAAAAACGCGTGTGAAACGCCCACCGGCGGGAGTGGCGACCCCGTCCCGGGCGGCCCCCGACCTGACCACACAGCGACGCGTCCGCGAGCGCGTCGCTGATCCTCGATCCGACGATCACCGACCGATTCCAACCGACCGATCCGCAGTACGGACGACCGACCCGAACCACGACTGATCGACCCGACCCGCGACCGACGCGAATACGACCGACCCGACCCGCGACCGACGCGAATACGACCGACCCGACCCACGACCATACCACGACCCACCACACGATCCCACGATGACAACCACGACACCCTTCGAGGGCGTGATGCCCGCGATGACGACCCCCTTCGACGAATCGAACGAGATCGACCACGACCAGCTGGCCGCCAACGCGCAGTATCTGGAGGCCGCCGGCGTCGACGGGCTGGTGCCCGTCGGCTCGACCGGCGAGTCGGCCACGCTCACCCACGACGAGCACGTCGACGTGATCGAGACGGTTTCGGCGGCCGTCGACGACGTCCCCGTGATCGCGGGGACCGGCTCCAACAACACCGCGGAGGCGCTCTCGCTGTCCCGGCGCGCGGCCGACGCCGACGCTGACGGCCTCCTGCTCATCTCGCCGTACTACAACAAGCCCGAACCCGAGGGCTTTGACGAGCACTACACCGCGATCGCCGACGCGGTCGACCTGCCGCAGATCGTCTACAACGTCCCCTCCCGAACCGGCCGGTCGATCCCGGTCGACGTCACCGCCCGCCTCGCCGAACACGAGAACATCGTCGGCTACAAGGCGGCCTCCGGCGACCTCGGCCTGATAAGCGAGGTCCTCGAGCGAACCGCCGACGAGGAGTTCGCGATCCTCTCGGGCGACGACGGGCTCACCCTGCCGATCCTCTCGATCGGCGGGACCGGCACGATAAGCGTCGTCGCGAACGTCGAGCCCGAGCGCACCTGCGCGATGGTCGGCGCCGCGCTCGCGGGCGACTACGAGCGCGCCCGCGCGATCCACCACGAGCTCTCGCCGCTGTGCCGGGAGCTCTTCGTCGAGACGAACCCCATCCCGGTCAAGGAGGCGATGTCCATCCGCGACCGCGGCCGGCCGCACGTCCGGTCGCCGCTCACCCGCCTCTCGGGGGAGCATCGCGACTCGCTGGCCGACCTGCTCGCGGAGTACGAGACGGCGGCCCCCGGCGAGATCGGTCCGCTGGCGACCGAGGAGGCGTCGCGATGAGCGAGGGCGCCGAAGCGAGCGAAGCCACGGACGCCGACCGGGCCGACCCGCTCCGCGTCGCCGTCACCGGCGCCGGCGGGCGGATGGGCCGCGAGGTGATCGAGGCGGCCGTCGATCGCGAGGGGCTGACGGTCGCGCTGGCGGTCAACCGCTCGGAGACCGAGCCCGTGGCGGGCGTCGCCGTCGACCCCGCGGACGAGTTCGCCGACCGCATCGCCGCGGTCGAGCCGGACGTCGTCGTCGACTTCACCGGCCCCGACTCGGCGGTCGCGTACGCCGAGGCCTGCGCCGCCGCCGGCGTCCCGCTGGTCACCGGAACCACCGGCTTCGACGACGACCAACTGCGGGCGCTCCGCGACGCGGCCGACGCCGTCCCGGTGCTGAAGGCCGCCAACTTCTCGCGGGGGATCGCCGCGCTGCGCCGCGCCGTCCGGGAGGCGGCCGCGGCCCTGCCCGACGCCGACGTCGAGGTGACCGAGACCCACCACAACGGGAAGCGCGACGCGCCCTCGGGCACCGCGAACACCCTTCTCGACGACATCGAGGACGTCCGCGCGGACCTCTCCCGGGACGGTCGCGTCCACGGCCGGGAGGGCGACGCGCCCCGCCAGCCGGGGGAGATCGGCGTTCACGCCCGGCGCGCGGGCGACGTCACCGGCGAACACGAGGTGCTGCTCGCGGGCACCCACGAGGTCCTTGAGCTCACCCACCGGGCCGGCGACCGCGGCGTGTTCGCCGCCGGCGCGCTCGACGCGGCCGTCTGGCTGGCCGACCGGCCGGCCGGCCGGTACGACTTCGGCGACGTCATCGACGACGCGTGAGCCATCAGCTCGGCTCCCGACCGCGACTCCGACGAACCCGCTCCCGACCGCTCTCCGAACCGACGCATAAATACCCGGGCTCGATAACCGATCGCGTATGACACTCGAAGCAGACGTCAACGACCTCTGGCGACGCTCCGAACAGGGACTCTCGGCCGACCAGACGACCGCGGACGACGAGGCGGTCCTCGACGACTTCCTCGCGGCCCTCGAGGCGGGGGAGGTCCGCGCGGCCGAGAAGACGGGATCCGACGTGACCTCCTGGGAGGCGAACGCCTGGGTGAAGCGGGGGATCCTCCTCAACTTCGGGCTCCGCGAGACCGAGGGGCGGTCCTACGGCGACGTCACCTACTACGACGTGCTCCCGCTGCGGGAGACCGCGGATCTGGGCGAGCGCGGCACCCGAAACACGCCCGACGGCACCGCCATCCGGCGCGGAGCCTACCTCGGGAGCGACTGCATCATGATGAGCCCCTCGTTCGTCAACGTCGGCGCGTACGTCGGCGACGGGACGCTCGTCGACTCCTGTGACACGGTCGGCTCCTGCGCGCAGATCGGCGCCAACGTCAAGCTCGGCGCCAACACGCTGATCGGCGGCGTGCTCGAGCCGGTCGAGGACGCGCCCGTGGTCATCGAGGACGACGTCTCCCTGGGCGCCGGCTGCCGGGTCACCTCCGGGTTCCGGATCGGCGAGCACTCGATCGTCGGCGAGAACACGCTGCTCACCCCCCGGATCCCCGTCTACGACCTCGTCGAGGAGGAGGTGATCTTCGGCCACCTCCCCGCGAACCGCCGCGCGTTCACCCGGATGGTCGAGTCCTCCGTGAGCGACCACGACCTCTTCGAGGGCGGCGCCTACAAGCCCGCCGTCGTCGCGACCGACGTCGAGGACGAGACCCTCGAGGCCACCCAGCGGGAGGAGGCGCTTCGGGAATGAGCGACCCCACCCCCGAGGACGCATCGCCGACCGCAGGGACGGACGACGCCACGACGCAGTCGGGGGCGACCCAGTCGGACGCGACCCGATCGAGCGCGGCCCGGTCGAACGCGACCGACTCCGCCGAGTCGCGAAACCCCGCGGTCCGTCGGCTCGCCGACTGGGACGCGGACCGCCTCGGGACCCTCGCCGACCGGTACGGCACGCCCCTGTACGTGATCGACCGCGACCGCGTCCGGGAGAACTGCGCCCGGCTCCGCGACGCCCTCCCCGACGCCGACGTCCGGTACGCCGTGAAGGCCCACACCGGGCAGGCGGTCCTCCGGACCGTCGAGCGCGCCGGCCTCGCGGCCGAGTGCGCCTCCGCGGGCGAGCTGGAGCGCGCGCTCGCGGCCGGCTTTCCCGGCGACCGGCTCCACTACACCGCGGTCAACCCGCCGGCACGCGACCTCGACCGCGTCGTCGACCGCTGGCGCGAGCATCCCGAGATCACGATCACCGCCGGCGCCGTCGACACGCTCGACCGGCTGGCCGAGCGCGGCTTCGACGGTCGGGTCTGTCTCCGGGTAACCCCCGGCGTCGGCGCGGGCCACCACGAGAAGGTCCGCACCGGCGCGCACGCCAAGTTCGGCGTTCCCTACGACCGCGCCGCGAGCGTCGTCCGCGAGGCGACCGACCGCTTCGAGGTCGTCGGGATCCACGCCCACGCCGGCTCCGGGATCGACGCCGCGGGACTCGACCGCCACCGCGAGCTCGTCTCCCGGATGGGCGCGTTGGCACGCCGGCTGGTCGCTCCCGAATCGGAGGGCGTCGAGGACGCCGGCGCGGATCCGGTTGCCCTCGAATACGTGGACGTCGGCGGCGGCTTCGGCGTCCCCTACCGCGACGAGGAACCGCCGCTCGACCTGTCCGCGGTCGCCGCGGCGACGCGCGAGGCGTTCGAGACGGCGCTCGGGGACGCCGGAGCGTCGACCGCCGGGGACGCCCGGAACGACCACGATCTCGACCTCGTGGTCGAACCCGGCCGCTACGTGGTCGCCGACGCCGGCGTCCTCCTGACGCGGGTCAACACGGTCAAGCCCGCACCCGAGACGACGGTCGTCGGCGTCGACGCCGGAATGACCGACCTCCTCCGCCCCGCGATGTACGACGCGTTCCACCCGATCCGGAACTGTTCGGCCGAGACCGGTGCTGCAACCGAGACCGACGGTGAGGTCGAACGGGACGACCGCGAGACGGTTCCCGTCACGGTCGCCGGCCCCATCTGTGAGACCGCGGACGTGTTCTGCGAGGACCGACCGCTCCCGGCCCCGAAGCGCGGCGACCTCCTCGCGATCGGGATCGCGGGCGCCTACGGCTATGAGATGGCCAGCCAGTACAACTCCCGCCCGCGGCCGGCCGAGGTCGCGATCGGCGCCGAGAAGGATGCGTCCGCCGGCACCGATACAGGCTCGGATGCGACCGACTCCGGCCCGACCCTCGTCCGGGACCGCGAGACGATCGCGGACGTGACCGCCGTCGAGCGCCGGGCCGGCTACGAGGGGCTCGCGGCGCTCGAGGACCCGGCGCGTTCCGCCCGCGGGACGAACGCCACGGAGGACGACCGATGACCGAACCGATGAGCGTCCCGTTCCGGAAGTACCACGGCACCGGCAACGACTTCCTCGTCGTCGACGAGACCGACGCCGAGCGCTCCGGGCTCTCGGAGTTCGCGGACCGCCGCACGTTCGCGATCGCCCACTGCGACCGCGAGACCGGCGCCGCCTCGCCGGGCGAGGGCCGTCGCGGCGCGGACGGCGTGTTGTTCCTCGGGATCGAGGACGCGGTCGACCCGACCCGCGTCACGATGTCGCTCGTCCAGCCGGACGGCTCGACGGCCGCGATGTGCGGCAACGGTGCGCGCGTCGTCGCCGCCTGGGCACGCGACCGCACCGGCGAGTCCGAGTTCGTGATCGAGACGCCCGCCGGCGACCGGCGCGCGACGGTCGACGCGAACGGCCGCGACGTCACGATCGAGATGGGGATCCCGCGGTTCGACCCCGACGGCGTCCCGGTCGACCGCTCGCGTGCGGCCGATCCCGCGGTCCGGGATGACGACCCGGACGCGCCCCTGCTCGAGACCGAGATCGAGGGGCTGACCGTCTCGGCGGTGAACACCGGCGTCCCGCACGCGGTGGCGTTCCTCGATGACGACCGTGACGGCGGCAACCTGGCCCTCGATGACGTGGACCTCGATGACGTGGACATCGACGACGTGGACCTCGAGGCGGTCGCCGAGCCGGTCCGTCACGCCGACGTCTTCCCCGAGGGCGCGAACGTGAACCTCGCCCAACGCGTCGAGTACGTCCCCGGCGACGGGTCGGCGGACGACCGCGAGTTCGACGGGCTCGTCCCCACGTACCGCCAGCGCACCTTCGAGCGCGGGGTCGAGGGCGAGACGCGCTCGTGCGGCACCGGCGCGGTCGCGATCGCGGCGGTCGCCCGCCGGACCGGACGCGTCGACGCCGAGACCGTTCGCTCGCGCCCGCCGGGCGGCGAGCTCGAGATCACGGTTCCCGAGGAGGGCCCCGCGACGCTCTCCGGCCCGGTCGTCGAGGAGGGTACCGGCGAGCTTCGATCCCGCCCCGACGTCGATCCCGACCGGGTCGCCGACGCTGCACCCGCGGTCGATCCGGGCGGAAAGCCAGGCATCGATTCGGGCGTCGACCCGAGCGTCGATTCGGACGCCGGCCCGAGCGTCGATTCCGAGGAGGAATCCGACCCACGATGACCGACCCGGACACGCCCGTTCCCGGGACCGACCCCGACCGGTTCGACCCGGTCGCGTTCCTCGAGGCGGCCGTGCGCCACCGATCTCACGAGGACGTCGACGAAATGCGTGCGTTCCTCGTCGAGACGCTGGCCGACCACGGCGTCGAGGCGACCGTCGACGCGGCCGGCAACGTCCTCGCGAGCAAGGCCGGGACCGACCCCGACGCCGGCCCGCACGTCGTCTGTAACACCCACATCGACACGGTGACGCCGCACGTTCCCTTCGAGCGCGACCGGCACGCGACGGTCGAGGGGGAGCCCGACGTCGACGTGATCCGCGGTCGCGGCTCCTGTGACGCCAAGGGGCCGCTCGCGGCGCTGCTCGTCGGGTTTCTCGCGACCGACCCGGACCGCGGGCGGCTCACGCTCGCAGTCACGCCCGACGAGGAGATCCACTCGCTCGGCGCCGCGGCGCTCACCGGCGGGCTCGACGGAGCCACCGACGAATCCGGGGAACCGCCGACCGAGCTCGACGGCGACCTGTATCTCGTGGGCGAGCCGACCGGCCTCGACGTCTGTACCGCCGCGAAAGGCCGGTTCGAGGGAACGATCGAGCTGTCCGGCGAGACGGCTCACGCCGCCGAGGACGCGGGAGCCAACGCGGTGGCGGCCGCGGAGCACGCGTTGGCGGCCGTCCGCGAGTTCGACGCGGACCGTGACCCGCACTCGCAGCTCGGCCCGGCGCGGCTCACCCCGACCGTGATCAAGGGCGGCGGCGCGACCAACCAGGTCCCCGACCGATGCGGGATCGTCGTCGACCGGCGGTCGATCCCCCCGGAGACGGCCGCGGGCTTCCGCGAGTCGCTCGAGCGTGACGTCCGGGCGGCCGTCCCCGCGGACGTCGGCGTGGCGTTCGAGCTCACCGACCGCGAGTCGCCGTTCCTCGAGGCCTTCGCGACCGACCCCGACCACGAGCTCGTCCGGCTGCTCGCGGACTCGGTCGCGGCGACGCGTCCGGACGCCGTGGCCGACCGCGGCGGTGACGTTCCCCGCGACGGAGATGACGCCCCACGCGGCGGCGCCGTCCGTCCCTTCTCGGCCGCGACCGAGGCCTCCTACTTCGCGCCCGCCCCCACCGTCGTCTTCGGCCCGGGCGACCTGGCGGACGCGGACGGCGCGGTGGCCCACGCCGACCGCGAGTACGTCCGCGTGCGCGAGGTCGAGTGGGCGGGCGAGGCGGTCGCGCGGACGCTTTCGGGGCTGCTCGAGGACGAGACGGCCGTCTCCTTATAAATGAGCGTCATCGGCCATATTCTTCGAAAGAACCGTCGGCCGTCTACTGATAAAGGCAGGCCGGTCCATCGACCGATGCTGTCGAGTTCAGCGTCGATCGATGCCGCCGCGTGCGGCGAGCGCTCCGACTCGATTTTAAATACCTTTTAAGCCGCGAACTTCCGCTCGAGGAACGCCACGAGCAGGTTCGCGGCCAGCCGCGAGGTGTTCCCGGCCGGGTCGTGGTCCGGGGCGACCTCCATCAGGTCGACCGCGCCGACGGCGTCGTGGCCCCCGAGGACCTCCATCGCGGTCAACGCCTGCGAGGCCGACAGGCCGGCGGGCTCGGGGGTGCCCGTCCCGGGCGCCACGCTCGGGTCGACGGAGTCGATGTCGAAGGTGACGTAGACCGCGTCGGTCCCGTCGGCGGCGGCCGCGACCGCGTCGCGGATCACGGCGTCCATCCCGCGCTCCTCGACCTCGGGCATCGCGAAGAGGTTGAGTCCGGTCTCCTCGGCGAACTCGAAGAACGCTGGCGACTCGTAGCCGCGGATGGCGACCTGGCTCACGTTCTCGTAGCTCGCGTACGGCGAGTCCGCCATCAGGTCCGTGCTGGAGCCGTGGAACTCCCGGCCGAAGATCGGACTCTCGGAGACGGTGTCGGTGTGGGCGTCGATCTGGACGAGTCCGACGCTGTCGTGGCCCGCGCCCTCCGCGAACCCGCGGAAGGCGGGATAGGTGCAGTAGTGGTCCCCGCCGATCAACACCGGGAACGCGCGCTCCGCGACGGTCGCGACATGGGCCGTGATGCTCTCGGCGGTCGTCCCCTGGTCCATCGGGAACACGGGGACGTCGCCGCAGTCGGCGACCGAGAGCGCGTCGAAGTCGACGTCCTCGCCCGTCCGCATGTTCGTCAGACCGCCCTTGTATCCGGAGAGGTAGGCCCACCAGCCGCTGGCCTCCCGAACCGCCCGCGGCCCGTACCGCGTCCCCGGCCGGTTGCTCACCGCCGAGTCGTACGGAACGCCGAGGACGCCGGCGTCGTAGCCAGCGACGTCCTCGACGTCGCGGTGGTCGGCCTTCAGGAAGGTCGGGATGCCCGCGTACGCGAACTCGATCGACGAGGCAGGGTGGTCCCCCCGGAACCGACCGGCCGGCGTCCGGTCGTCGCTCACGCGGATCCCTCCGCGACGGGGCGGGTCCGGCCGCGGGAGCGCACCGCGGTGCCGGTCCAGCTGCGGGAGCACACCGCGGCGCGTGTCCGGCCGCCGAGGCGATCGGTCGGCCGCGGTCGTGTGCGCCGTGCGTCGGTCGGTCCGGTCCGTGTCGTGGTCATTAGTGGAACACCGTTACCACCGTCTCGCGACGGAATCCGCATAAACCTTCCTCTCGTTCGGCATCGACGCGGCGTGTTCGAAGGCCGTCGACGTCGCGTGCTCGGAGGTCGTCGACGTGGCGTGTTCGGGAACGACGAGATCGGTTGTCCGAAGACCGTCGAAGTCTTGTAGGCCGTCCCCGTGGGACGGAACGATGGACCGCGACCTCGACGGGCGGACGTACGACCTGTTGTGGCTCGTCGACCGCCACGAGCCGGTCGGCAGCATCCGGCTCGTCGAACTGATGCGGCGTCACGGCTACTCGATCACCGGGCGGACGATCCGGCTCACGCTCGCCGACCTCGACGAGGCGGGACTCACCGAGAAGGTGCCCGGCAAGGGTCGTCGTCTCACCGCGGCCGGTCGCGCGGAGCTCGACCGCGGGAACGTCAGCAACCGGCTCGACCGCGTTCGGTCGCGCATCGCGACCCTGCGGAGCCGCGTGACCTACGACCCGATCGAGGATGCGGGGACCCTCATCGTCTCGAGCGCACTCGTCGACGCGGCCGACCTCAAGCCGGCGCTCGAGACGGTTCGGGCGCTGCACGCGAGCCCGTTCGGTCCGATCTCCGCGGCGGTCGAGCCGGCCGGTCCCGACGCGGACGATCCCGACGGTGCGGACGATGAGGGCGCCGATCGTTACCGGATCCTTGCCCCCTCGAGTCTCACCCTCGACGGGACCTTTCTGTCTCACGGGATCGAAACCGACCTGCGAACCGCGGGGGTTGCGGCCTATACGCGGGACTCCTCCCGAACTGCGGACGTATCGGAGGCGGACGTATCGGAGGCGGACGTATCGGAGGCCGAGATGTCGGAGGCGAACGACCACCGAGGCGGAACGATCGACCGGTACGTCGACGTGATCAGCGGCGAGGACGCCTCGGTCGACGTCCTCTCGCTGCTCGTGGAGGCGGGTCGCAGCGACGTGGCGCCGATCCTGGAGGGCGCCGACCGCGGCGTCCTCGTGGTCGACTATCGGGAGTTTCCGCTCACGCGTTTCGAGGAGGCCCGCGATCTCGCCCTCGCGACGCGGAACGCGCTCGGCGGCGTGATCGACGTCCGTCGTCCCCGCGAGGGCGGACCCTTCCCCCTCGGCCCGCCGGGCTGGGAGTTCGGGGCCGCGACCTACGGCGGAACCGGCGAGCTCGTCATCGCCACGCTGTCCGAGCGCGGGCTCTCGACCGAGTGGGAGACGCTGTACGGCACCGTCGACCGGAATCGGCTCGTTCCGACGGACCGGATCGATCCCGACGGGTCGTTCGACGTCGACCGATAGGGGCGGCCTTGGATAGCGGTTCCGAATAGCGGTTCCGGATAGCGGTAGCCGGAACCGCGGTGCGCAGGTGTTCGTTTCGGGTTCTCGACCGAGCGAGCGCCGCGGGCGAGCACGTCCCGGTCACCGCCGGCGAGCGCGTCTCGTGGTCCGTCGCGGAGCGAAACGCTTACATTTCATATGGTGGCAAAGACTTTCCATGTCATTGGTCGGCATCGACTTCGGCATCATCGTGCTCTACATGATCGGCCTGCTGGGCGTCGGCTACTGGGGATACCGGCGTTCGGACACCCTCGACGACTATCTGGTCGCCGGGCGGGACATCCCGATCTGGATGTACGTGCCGGTGATGTCCGCCGTCATCCTCGGCGGCGCGTCGACGATCGGCGGCGGCGGACTGGGGTATCAACACGGCGTCTCGGGCGCGTGGCTCGTCGTCTGGCTCGGGCTTGGCGTCGCGGCGATCGGGTTCCTCATCTCGACCGAGCTCGCGAACCTCAAGGCGTACACGCTGGGGGAGATCCTCGAACGGCGCTTCGACACGTACTCCGCGACCGTCGGCGCGGTCGTCGCCGGCATCTACGCGCTCACGATCGCGATCACGCAGGTGATCTCGATCGGAACGGTCCTGACGGCGCTGCTCGGCTACGAGTTGAACGCGATGATACTCGTCTCCGGGATCATCGTCATCGGCTACACCGCGCTCGGCGGGATGTTCTCGGTCACGATCACCGACTTCGTCCAGTGGATCATCATGACGGTCGGCGTCTTCCTGTTCGCGCTGCCGCTGGGCCTGCTCGAGGTCGGCGGGATCTCGGGGCTGACCGCCGAGCTCGACCCCTCCTACTTCAGCCCGACCGGCATCGGGATCGAGACGGTGATCAGCTACTTCCTGCTGTACTTCCTGGGAATCATGATCGGCCAGGACATCTGGCAGCGCGTCTTCACGGCCGACAGCCCCGAGACGGCCCGGATCGGGAACATCGCGACGGGCGCATACGCGGTCGTCTACGGGATCGCGACCGCGGTGCTCGGGATGATCGCGCTGGTGCTGTTCCCCGCGCTCGAGAACCCGGACCTCGCGCTGCCGCAGCTGGTCCTCGAGACGGTACCCACCGGCCTCTCGGGGCTCATCCTCGCCGGCTTCATCTCGGCGATGATGTCCACCGCCGACTCGGCGCTGCTCGCCTCGAGCACGCTGTTCACCAACGACGTCTACAAGCGGTTCGTCAACCCCGACGCCAGCGAGCAGCGATACACGTGGGTTTCCCGGGTCGGGATCCTCGTCCTCGGCGTCGGGATGATCGGGGTGGCGATCCTCATCGGCGACGTCGTCAACGCGCTCACCCTGGCGTACAACCTGCTGACGGGCGCGATCTTCGTGCCCCTGATGGCGGCGTTCTTCTGGCGCGGCGGTACCTGGCAGGGCGCCATCACGGCGATCCTCGGCAGTTCCGTCGTCGTCGTGTCGACGATGGCCGTCCACGGCTTCGGCTCGAACCGGCCGATCATCTACGGGCTCGTCGCCAGCCTCGTGCTCTTCGTGGGCGTCAGCCTGGTCACCGGCCCGCCGCCGCGCGAGAAGCTCGAGGCCTGGCTCGAGAGCATCTCCGACGAGCCGTCGCTCGAGTAAACGAGCCGTTCAGCGGCAGGGACGCAGATATCTCCGGTCCGCCATTGGTATCTCGCGTGTGTATACTCCTCAGCTACTTACAATTGCAATGGAAAATGTAACTACTACGCGGAATTCGACGTGCTAGTTATATTTATACCCCATATTTGTAAGTAACCGCTGCCAAGAGCAATTTTCCAACGGTGAGGTCCGCTCCGCGATCAGGTGGGGACTGTTCCGATCCGAAACTCCTTGCTCGACCCTATCCAGAGACACCATATGCCCGGCTCGCCCGACTCACCCCACGCGTATCGCGACCTCTCACAGCCGATCGAGACCGGAATGCCGACGTTTCCCGGCGATCCGCCGGTCGAACTCGCGCCGGCCGCGACGATCGAGGACGACGGCGCCGCGGTCCACGAACTGCGCTGCGGCAGCCACACGGGCACCCACATCGACGCGCCGAGCCACACCGAGCCCGGCGGGGCGACCCTCGACGACCGCCCGATCGGCGAGTACGTCTTCGACGCGCGGTTCATCGACGTCACGCTCTGTACGGATCGTGACGCCATCGGCATCGAGGCTCTCCCGGATCGCGACGTGCTCGCGGCCGCCGACGTCCTCGTGGTTCGAACCGGCTGGGACGCTCACTGGACCGACGATCGCTACCGCGACCATCCGTACGTGACCCCGGCGGCAGCACGACGACTCCGCGAGGCCGACTGCGGGGTCGCGGTCGACGCGCTCAATCCGGACCCCACGCCCTCCGAGAACGCCGGCAGTGACGCCGGCAGTGACATCGACGGCGAGCCGGACGGGTTCCCGGTTCACCACGTACTCCTCGGTGCCGATCTCCCGATCATCGAGAACCTCACGAACCTGGCCGGTCTCCCCGACCGGTTCACCCTGTACGCCTTCCCGCTGCCGCTTATAAATGGCGACGGCGCGCCTGTGCGTGCGGTGGCATATTGGTGAGGTGGAAGTGTCGGGAAACTGTTCGCTCAATGAGGACGTATTCGATATCCCCCTTGTGAACCGTCTCTCGGTCGTCACGGATCCGGGACGCGTGCCCTCCACCGATCCGCTTATGGTTCTTCCTCGTAACCTCTCGGCCGATGCGCGAAATATTCACGATGTGGCGTGACACGCGGATGATCATGCTCGTCGCCGTGGTCGCGGCGGTGTACGCGGCGGTGCTCATCCCGTTCCAGACCTTTCAGATCATTCCCGGCATCACCAGCATCCGACCGGCGAACGTCTTCCCCGTCATCTTCGGGATCATGTTCGGTCCCGCGGCGGCGTGGGGGTCGGCGATCGGGAACCTGATCGGCGACATCTTCGGCGGGACCTTCGGCCCCGGCAGCGTCGGCGGGTTCATCGGGAACTTCACGTTCGGCCTGCTCGGCTACAAGCTGTGGGGCAACCTCACCCCGCTGTCCTCGCGGGTCGAGCCCGACTTCCGCGAGAACGCCGGCGTCCAGCTGGCCGAGTACGTCGTCATCGCGGTCGCCGCCTCCGCGGCGTGTGCCGTGATCATCTCGTGGGTCGTCGACCTGCTGGGGCTCGTTCCCTTCGCCGTCCTCGGCCCGACGATCCTGATCAACAACACGATCGCGGCGGTCGTGCTCGGTCCGCCGCTTTTGTACCTGACGTACCCGCGGCTCAAGGAGATGGGCCTGCTCTACCCCGACCTGCTCCGCGCGGAGGACCTCTCGAGCGCCGGGTCGAACCTGAACCCCATCGCGGCGTGGGGGCTGGTCGTCGTGCCGCTGGTCTGGCTCGGCGTCGGGTTCCTCCTCAGCACGGGCGCCGGCGCCGGCCTCACGAGCGTCACCGCGCTCGGCGCGGTCGGTATCGTGGTTCTGGCCGCCTGCGCGGTCATCGTGGGCGAGCGACTCTCGACGATCGTCGGCCGGGCCTGATCCGGGCGTTGACGGACGTCGCCGTCGAACCCCGCTGACCGTCGACCGCGGTCGGCGCCGCCCCGACGATCGATCCGAGTCGAAACAGCTACCCGGGCGGCCTCGTTTTGGACAGATATCCAATGACGGACGAGGAAGACGGTATCGCGGCCCGGCTCCGAAACGTGGTCTTCTCCTACGACCGGGACGAGACGCTTCCCGACCCCGAGACCCTCGACACCACCGACGTCGACCCCGACGATCGCGAGGGACCCGTCCTCCGGGGCGTCGACCTCGACGTTCCGGCCGGCTCCTTCACGGTCGTGATGGGCGCCTCCGGCGGCGGAAAGTCCACGCTGCTCCGGACGCTCAACGCGATCATTCCGGACTTCATCACCGGCTCCTTCGACGGGGAGGTCGACGTGCTCGAGCGCGACGTCACCGCCACGCGCGTCAGCGAGATGGCGACCGACGTCGGGATGCTCCTCCAGGACTACGAGGCGCAGCTGTTCGGCACCAGCGTCGCGGCCGAGGTGGCCTTCGGTCCCGAGAACCTCGCGGTCCCGCCCGCGGAGATCGACGACCGGATCGACGACACGCTCCGGCTTGCCGGCCTGGAGTCACTCGACCGCCGACGGGAGCCCTCCGGGCTCTCGGGCGGACAGAAACAGCGGCTCGTCTTCGCGGGCGTGGCCGCGATGCACCCGCGGCTGCTCGTCCTCGACGAGCCGACCAGCGACCTGGACCCGTCCGGGACCCGCGAGCTGCTCTCGGCGATCGGCTCGTTGGCCGGCGCGAACCTCGACCGGAGTCCCGGCGCGTCCGAGACGGCCGTCGCCGCGGACGCGGACTGGGACGGTCCCGAGACGATCGTGATGGTGACCCACAAGATCGAGGAGGCGCTGCTGGCCGACCACGCGGTCCTCCTGCAGGGCGGCACCGTCTACCGGGAGGGGCCGGCCCGCGAGGTGTTCACCGACGTCGAGTCGCTGCGCGAATCCCGGGTCGCGATCCCGCCGCTCGTGGAGGCGTTCGACCGTCTCGACGTGCCGAACGAGGACCTGCCGCTGATCCCAGAGGAGGTTCCCGCGGCCGCCGCCGACCACGGGCTGACGTGGACGCCGCCGGCCCGGGCTGACGGGGAACCGTCGACGTCCGGGTCGGCGGGCACGACCGACGCGCCGAGTGCTGCTGGCCCCGCGGACGCTCCGGGCGCCCCGGCCGATACCGGAACGGACCTCGGCGACCCGATCTTCGAGCTGGAGGACGTCGTCTTCGAGTACGAGACCGACCGGGGGCCGGTCCGGGCCGTCGACGGGATCTCGCTGACGGTCCGGGAGGGCGAGGTGCTCGCGCTGGTGGGCCACAACGGCTCGGGGAAGACGACGCTCGCGAAACACCTCAACGGGCTCCACGAGCCCGACGCCGGCAGCGTCAGGTACGACGGCCGGGAGGTCGCGGACTACTCGATGGCCGGGATCGGCCGCGACGTCGGCTACGTCTTCCAGAACCCGGACCACCAGATCTTCGCGGACACGGTGCGCGAGGAGGTCGCGTTCGGCCCGGAGAACTTCGGGCTCGAGGGCGAGGAGCTCGACCGGCGCGTGCGCGAGGCGCTCGAGACCGTCGAGCTGGACGGCCTCGAGGAGGCGGACCCCTTCGCGTTCTCGAAGGGCCAGCGCCAGCGGGTCGCGCTCGCGGGCATCCTCGCGACCGACCCCGAGGTGATCGTCTTCGACGAGCCGACGACCGGCCTCGACGCGACCCAGCAGGAGCGGTTCATGCAGCTCGTCGCGAAACTCAACCGCGAGGAGTCGGTCACCGTGGTGATGGTCACCCACTCGATGGACACGGTCGCGCGATACGCTCCCAGAACGGCCGTGCTCAAGCACGGGCGGGTCGTCTTCGACAGCAGCACGCGAGAGCTGTTCGCCGACGCCGACCTGCTGGCCGACAACGACCTCCAGCCGCCACACGTCGTCGAGGCGTCCCACGAGCTGGCGAGCGCGGCCGGGATCGACGACGCGCTGCCAGCCCTGTCGATCGACGAGCTCGTGGCCGGATTGGAAACCGGCACGGCAGCGAATGGGAAAGAGACGGCGACTGACGCGGCGACGGAGACGGCAACTGATGCGGCGACCGATCCGGAGGTGGACCGATGAGCGCGACCTCGCTGTACGTCGACCGCGGGACGTGGATCCACCGGCTGGACGCGCGCAGCACCCTCGCGTTCGTGCTGGCGATCTTCGTTTCGGGATACATCTTCGACGACCCGCGGTTCGCGGCGGTCCCGCTCGTGGTGGCCTTCGTCTCCCTGGTCGCGGTCGGCGGGTGGCCCAACTTCAAGCGGCTCTCGCCGATCGTCGCCGCGCTGTTCGTCGTCGGGCTCGTCGTCTGGCCGCTGTTCACCGGCCCGGGCGGCCCGACCGTGATCGACCTCGGCCCGCTCGTGCTCTCCGAGCGCGAGCTGCTGTTCGCGCTGGGCCGCTCCGAGCGCATCGCCGTCTTCATCGTCGGCGGGCTGTTGTTCGTGACGACGACCTCGAACGAGGAGATCGTCAGCGGGATGCGCCAGCTCGGCGTCCCGTTCGCGTTCTGTTTCGCGGTCGGCACGGCGCTCCGGCTGTTCCCGACGTTCATCGACGCCGCCGGGACGGTCAAGCAGGCCCAGGAGGCGCGCGGACTCGACCTCTCGGACGGCAACCTGATCGAGCGGCTCCGCAGCTTCGTGCCGCTGCTCGTGCCGGTCTTCATGACCGCCTTCCGGAACGTCAACACCCAGTCGATGGCGCTTGAGGCCCGCGGGTTCGACACCCGCCGCGACCGGACCTTCTACGGCGCCAGCTCGATGGGCGGCGTCGACTGGGTCGTCACGGTCGCCTCCCTGGCCGTGATCGTCGGGGTCGTCGCGCTGCGGCTCGCCGGGTACGGTACTTTATAGACCATTTAAACCTCGTCCGCCTCTTCTCCCCCACCTCCGGCTTCTCCCCCTCCTCCTGCTTCTCACCCTTCTCCCGCTTCTTCCCCTTCTCCTGCTTCTCACCCTCCTCCAGCTTCTTCGGCTTCTCCTGCTTCTCACCCTCCTCCAGCTTCTTCGGCTTCCCCCTCAGTCGACGATTCCCTGGGAAGTTCCCGTCGCCGCGAGAGATACACGGGGATCACGATCAGGCCGCCGGTCGGGATCAGGATTCCCAGCCAGTAGATCTCCGGGTTCTCCAGTCCGAGCCGACGGGCGTCGAGGTAGACGATCGCGGCGATGGGAATCTGCACGACCAGGAGGGCGAGGAGAACGAGGACCACGAGTTCGGGCATTCCACGTCGGATGACGGCTCCCGACACAAAAACGGTGGCTTCCGGATTTATAAGGAATACCGACTATTCGAACGCCGATATTTAAAAGCTGCTCCCCTCGTGTCGCCAGTCGGTGGCGTACTCGCGCTGGGACTCGATCATCTCGTCGATCGTGACGTCGAGGGTCTCGAGCTTCCGCTCGGCGACCTTTCGGTCGAGCCGGTCCGGGATCGCGTAGGCGCCGGGGGTGAGATCGCGGGTCTCGACGATCAGATCGTAGGCGGCGACGAACATCATCGAGTGGGTCGTGTCGATCACCTCGGCGGGGTGGCCCTGGCTGTACGGGCCGGTGAGGTTCACGAGCCGCCCCTCGGCGAGCAGGTTCAGGTCGCGGCCGTCGGGCATGTGGTACCGGGTGACGCCCTCCTTCGGGGTCGACGTGTCGCTCGCGAGATCCTCGAGCGCGTCGACGTCGATCTCGACGTCGAAGTGGCCGGCGTTGGCGAGCTGGACGCCGTCGGCCATCGCCTCGAAATGCTCCTTCCGGATGACGTCGCGGTTGCCGGTCGTCGTGATGAACAGGTCGCCGACCGCGGCGGCCTCGGCCATCGACATCACGCGATGGCCGTCCATGTGCGCCTCCAGGGCCTTCCGGGGGTCGACCTCGGTGACGATCGTCTGGGCGCCCATTCCGCGTGCCTTACGCGCGATCCCGCGGCCGCAGTAGCCGTAGCCGGCCACGACGACGTCCTTGCCCGAGAGGATCGTGTTCGAGGTGATCGCGATGTTCGTGAGCGCGGACTCGCCGGTCCCGTGGACGTTGTCGAAGAAGTGCTTCATCGGCGTGTCGTTGACGGTGTAGACCGGGAACTCCAACACGCCCTCCTCCTCCATCGCCTCGACGCGGGTGATCCCGGCGGTCGTCTGCTCGCCGCCGCCGATCACGTCCGCCGCGACGTCGGGGTGGTCGGCGTGGACCTTCGCGATGAGCTCGCAGCCGTCGTCGAGGATGAAGTCGGGCTCGTTCTCGAGCAGCTCGTGCTGTTGGTCGTTGAACTCCTCGTCGGTCATTCCCTCCCAGGCGAAGGCGGTGACGCCGTCCATCGCGTCGAGCGCCTCGACGACGTCGCCGTGGGTCGACTGGGGCTCGCTCGGCGTAAAGAGCACGTCCGCGCCCGCGGCGTGCAGCGTCTCGACCAGGATCCCGCTTTTCGCCTCGAGGTGCGTCGCGACGGCCACGGTGTGACCCGCGAGGGGTTCCTCGTCGCCGTACTCGTCCTGGAACGACCGGAGGATCGGACAGTAGTCGCGCGCCCACGTCAACGGATCCGTCTGCTGACTCATATCCGGCCCATTCGCGCCGGCGGTCAAATAGCTGGCCACTTCCGGCGAGGACGACCTCGAAGCCGACCGCTTCCGGCGACGGGGCTGGTGAGTTCGATCAGCCGAACCGAGTCGCCGGACTCGTCCCCGATGGCGTCCGCAACGCCGATCGGCTGCGGATCACTCCTCGGCGGCGTCGACGACCTCGTAGCTCACGTTGCCCTCGCGGAGCTCGTCCGTGTGCGCCGACAGCCGGGTCGCGGTGGCGAGCAACAGCACGTCGAGTCCCTTGGTGGCCGCCTCCTGGACCGCCGCCGCGCTCCCGAACCGGACGTCCGGCTCCAGGTCCGCGTCGGTCGCGGCGACCAGCGCCTCGACGCCCGCGACCGCGAGCAGGTCGTGGTCGGCGGCAAGCTCCCGGAGCCGGTCCGGATCCACGGTCCGGCTCCCGCCGTCGCGCACGTGCGGGATCGACACGGCGGTGACGGTCCCGAGGTCGTACTCGACGACGCCCTGGAAGTTCGTGATCCCGACGTCGCCGCCGGCGTCCGCGTCGGTCACGGCGACCGCGGTCGCGCCGCCGGTGTCGCCGGCCATCGCCCGGAGCACGCCGTCGCGCATCGTCAGCGAGACGGTTTCGCCCTCGGCGACGTCGGTCGTGGCGATCGCGGTCTCCACCTCGACCTGTCCGATCACGTCCTCGGAGACGTGCTGGATGAACCCCCGAAGCTCCTCGGTCTGGGAGATCAGCCAGTCGACGCCCTCCTTGGTCACCTCGTAGCGCCCCCGGCCGTGTTTCTCCACGTAGTCCTGCTCGATCAGGTCCCCGAGATAGTCGCTGACCGCCTGGGCGGTGATGCCGATCGCGTCGGCGACCTCCCGCTGGTTGACCGCCGGCTGTCGCTCGGCGATCTCCACCAGGATCTGATATCTGGTGGCGTTGCGCTTGCTCCGAAGTACGCCGAACTCCTCGGACTCCGCCGCGTGGTCCGCCATCGTCGGACCTCCGGGCGGTGAACGCAAATATCTTTGGTCTATTCCGCCCACGTTTGCGCTCTCGACCCCTCTTCGCGCCAGTTAGACAAATGAATTAGTCCTAAAACAACCAAAATTGTTTTACGGTCCACCCGAGTTGTCTCCATCGATGGCACAGGTCTCGCTCCCACACGACGCGAAGGCCGGCCCGACGAAACCCGCGGTTCGGGCCGTCCTGCTGTCGAAGCTCGACCTCGACCCGACCGACCACCTCGCGGAGGTCGGGTCCTGCACCGGCGCCGTCACCGTCGAGGCGGCGCGCCGGGCGGGTCGGGTGACGGCGATCGAACGAAAGCCCGACCGGGCGGAAGTCACGCGGAAGAACCTCGCGGCGAACGGCATCGCGACGACCGTCGGCGCGGACGTCGGCGATGGCGGCGCGGACGTCGGCGATGGCGGCGCGGACGCGACTACCGAGTCCCGAGCCGACGTCGAGGTGCGGGAGACGGAGGCGCCCGCCGGGCTCCCGGCCGATGCCGACGTCCTGTTCCTCGGCGGCAGCCGCAACTACGAGGCGGTGCTCGACCACGCCGTCGAGGCCGGCGTGGACCGCGTGGTGATGAACGTCTCCCGGCTGGAGGTCGCCGGCGCGGCCGCGACCGCCTTCCGCGACCGGGGACTGCTCGAGGACGTCCTCCAGTTCCAGGTGAGCCACGGCTACGAGCTGGCCGGCGCGACGAGCTTCGAGTCGGACAATCCGGTGTATATGCTGGTCGGGGGAGCGGGCGACGGCGAGGGGATCGACCGATGACCCTCTACGGCGTCGGGCTCGGCCCCGGCGAGGCCGACCTCGTGACGGTCCGCGGGCGGGACGTCCTCGAGCGCGCCGACGTGGTCTACTCGCCCGGCCGGCTCTCGCGGTCGGTCGCGACCGAACACGTCCCCGAGTCCCGGATCGGCGACCTCGACTTTCCGATGACCCGCGACGAGGACGAACTCCGAACGGCCTGGCGTGAGGCCGCCGCCGAGATCGCCCCGCGGGCCCGCGACGGGACGGCCGCGTTCGTCACGCTAGGCGACCCCAACGTCTACTCGACGTTCGGGCACCTCCGACGGACGCTCGACGCGTTCCACCCCGAGGTCGATCTCGAGGTGGTGCCCGGCGTGAGCGCCGTCACCGCCTTCACGACCGCGCTCGGCGTCGAGGTCGCGGCGGGCTCGAGCCTGGCGCTCCGCGAGGCGGCCCGCGGCGCGGCCCCGACCGGCCCCGACCGGATGGTGCTGTTCAAGGTCACCGACGTCCCGACGACCCACCGGAAGCTGGTCGATTCGGGTTACGACGTGGTCTACGGCCGGCGGCTCTTTATGGAGCAGGGCGAGACGGTCGTGACGGACGATCCCGCGACGTTGTCGGAGCGGGATTACTACACGCTCGCGTACGCGGAGCGGCGCGACGTCGAGTTCGACCGACCGGCGACCGCGGCCTTCGAGTCCACGGACGACGCGGCTACGAACGCGGCTGCGGACGCAGCTACGAACGTGGCCACGGACGCAGCTACGAACGTGGCCACGGACGCAGCTTCGGACGCTGCGGGAACCGTCTCCGACGGCGGCGTTCGCTCCTCGGGGGACCTCGAACGCGTCGCGGAGGGTGGCGTTTCGACGGGCGACGTCCCGGATGACCACGCCTCCGTCGAGCTGGCCGAGAGCGAGGCCTGCGGCGACCGGCCGCTTGAAACGTCGGACCCGACCCCGGGTGCCGCGGATCTCGAGGGGACCGGAGGCGGTCGTCGATGACCGACCCGCAGGCGGCCATCGACGCCCAAACCGGCGAAACCGGCGGTTCCGGGACCGGACCGGATGCGGAGTCCCGGGATCCGCGGATCCACGGACGGACCGCGGGCGAGGTCGGGGACCTCGACGAGGTGATCCCCTTCATCGGGGCCGGCCCCGGCGACCCGGGGCTGCTCACGGTGACCGGCCGGGAGCTCGTCGAGGCGGCGGATCTCGTCGTCCACGCCGGGTCGCTCGTCAACAGCGAGCTGCTCGAGGCGTACTGCGCCGACGCCGAGCTGGTCTCGAGCGTCGGCAAGGACCTCGAGGAGCTGATCCCGCTGATGCGGGACGCTCACGAGGCGGGCCGGAACGTGGTCCGGCTCCACAGCGGCGACCCCGCGATCTACGGCGCGGCGCTCGAGCAGATGGACGCGCTCGAACACGAGGGCGTGCCCACCTCCATCGTGCCGGGGGTCACCTCGGCGTTCGCCGCCAGCGCGACCCTCCGGACCCAGCTCACGCTCAACGGCGTGGCCAACCACGTCGCGTTCACGCGTCCGCAGGGGAAGACGCTCGACCCCGACGACGACCACATCGGGGAGTTCGTGGAAATGGGCGACGTGACGACCTGCATCTACCTCGGGACCCACGCGATCGCCGAGACGATGGACCGGCTGCTCGCCGAGGGTCACGACCCCGACACGCCGGTAACCGTGGTCTACCACGCCTCCTGGCCCGACGAGGACGTGATCGAGGGCACGATCGCGACGATCGGCGAGGCGGTGGCGGACGCGGGCTACCGCGCCTCCGCGCTCGTGGTCATCGGCGACGCCGCCCGGAAGACCGGCTACGAGCGGTCCTACCTCTACGGCGACTGGGCGAACCGCGGCGCCGACGGGGAGGACGATTCCCCCGAGGCCGATGCGGACGAATCCCACGGGAGCGATACGGACGAGACGCTCGGGGCCGATGCGGGTGAGCCTTCCGGGGCCGACGTGAGCGAGGCGGACGACTAACGACGACTGATTCGACTGATTCACCGATGAGCACCGACGCAGACACGACGACGGACGACGCATCGACCGACGCGAACACTGACGCAGCGAGCGACGCGGACGCCGACGACTCCGGCGGCCACTGTTCGACGCCCGACTCGGACGGCGAGGTCGCGACGGAGATCGCGATCGTCAGCTTCGAGCGCAAGCTCGAGACCGCCGAGGAGATCGTCGCGGAGCTCGCGGACGACTACGATCGGATCGACGTCATCGAGTACCACGGCGACGTCTTCGCGGAGCACTGGGGCGAGTACGACTGCTTCGTGGGGCTGATGGCCTCGGGGATCGCGATGCGCAAGACCGCGCCCCTGCTCGACGACAAGTGGGACGATCCCGCGATCGTCGTCGTCGACGAGGAACTCACCTGGGCCATCCCGATCACGGGCGGTCACCACGGCGCCAATCAGGTCGCCCACGATCTCTCGCGGCTGGGCGCGGTCCCGGCGATGACCACCGCCAGCGAGGCCGCGGGCAAGCAGGGCGTCGAGAGCAAGGCGAAGGCGCTGGACAGCCACGTCGTCAACGGCGATTCGACGGTGGCGACGAACCTGGCCGTTCTGAACGACGAGCTGGGGCCGGTCGCCCGCCTCGACGGGCCCCGGGCGGTCCTCGTCGACGACGACGTGACCGTCCTCAAGCGGAACGGCGGAAGCGAGGGGAGCGCGGGCGGCGACGACGCTGCGGGTGACGGCGATGCCGCCGACGGTGACGCCCCTGGCGCGGCCGATCGCGTCGTGCTCGGCACCGGAACCGTCTCGGGCGTCCGCGCGGAGCAGGTCCTCGACGCCTGGGAGACGGCCCTCGAGGACCTGGATCTGGGGGTCGAGAACGTCGACTTCGTCGCGACCGGCACGCGCAAGGAGGGCGAGGAGGGCCTCTACGAGGCCGCGCGGGCGATCGACGCCGGCGTCGTCCTCTTCGAGCGGGAGACGCTCCTGGAGTTCGAGGGCCCCTCGCCCTCCCGGTCGAAGGAGCTGATCGGCTGGCCGGGGATCGCGGAGGCGTCCGCGATCGCCGGCGGCCGTGAGCACGAGCTCGCGCGCGAGAAGGAGCGCTTCGACGACGCCGTGACCGTGGCGGTGGGGCGATAGGATGGTCGCCAACGGATCGGGTGCGACCGACGCCGGGGCGACCGCCTCGGGAACGAGCGATGCCGAGGGAACCGACGCCGAGGCGACCGACGACGGAACCCTCTACGTCGTCGGGATCGGTCCCGGGCTCCCGCACGCGATGACCCAGCGGGCGCGGGACGTGATCGCCACCGCCGACTGCGTGATCGCCTCGAACCTCTATCAGGAGTTCCTGCGGCGCGACGGGACCCTCCCGCCGGAGAGCGCCGCGGTCGAGGAGGCGAACGCCGCGCCGGCCACGGACGGCGGCGACGGAACGGTCACGGACGGCGGCACCGGAACGGCGATCGACGACTCCGGAACCGTTCTGGAGCGTCCCGATGGGACCCGGCAGACGCTCGTCCGGTCGTCGATGGGGCGGCAGGTCGAGCTCGCGAAGGAGGCCTTCGAGCGCGTGCGCGCCGGCGAGGACGTCGCGCACGTCTCCGGCGGCGACCCCAACGTCTACGGGAAAAGCGACCTCCTGTACACGATGGCCGACGCCGAGGACGCTCGCGACGTGCCGATCGAGGTCGTGCCCGGCGTCACCGCGGCGCTCGGCTGTGCGGCCAACCTGGGCGCGCCGCTGTCGAACGACTTCTGTACCGTCTCGCTGTCGGACAAGTGGCGCGGCTGGGACGAGATCGCGGAGAAGCTGCGCGCGGCCGCGATCAGCGGCTTCGTGATCGTCTTATACAACTGTTGGCGCGATTACGAGCGCGCGATCGAGGTGATCCGCGAGGAGCGGTCCGACGACGTGCCGGTCGGCATCGTCAACGACGCCGGCCGCGGCGACGCGGGGCGCAACCTCGAGGACGAAACGCACACCATCACCACCCTCGGCGAGGCGACCGCACACGACGAGGAGGTCGGCGGGATGGGGACCTCCATCCTCGTCGGCACCCACGAGACGACCGTCTGGGAGAACGACCAGGGCGACCACCTCGTCACCCCGCGCGGCGGGCGTGACGTCGACGACTTTTAAACGACGTTCAAACATGAGCACGAACGACACCACCGACGACGCCGACGGCATCGATACCGACGAAACGACCGAGTCCGCCGACCTCGACGCCGGAACGAGTTCGAAGTGCGGCGCGTCGAGCACGGACGCGACCGACGCCCCGGCTGCCGGCTCCGATCCCGGATCGACATCGAAGTGCGGCGCGTCGACCGCCGGATCGACGACGGATTCGGCCTCGACGACGGATTCGACCTCCACCGCAGACTCAGCCTCGACGTGCGGCGGGTCGACGACGGATTCGGCCTCGACGTGCGGCGGATCGAAGAGCGCAGCGACGAAACGGGAGGCGACCGACGAGAAGGTCGGCTCGACCGCCGACGACTTCGCAGCCGACCCCGGACGCCTCGTCGCGGTGGGGCTCGGTCCGGGCCAGCCGGACGGGATGACCGCGCGAGCACGCGCGGCCCTCTCGGCGGCCGACCACATCGTCGGCTACACGACCTACATCGAACTCCTTCCGGAGGAGGTTACCGAGTCGGCCGAGGAGCTGTACGACACGCCGATGTGCGGGGAGGTCTCGCGCACCGAGGAGGCGATCGACCGGGCGCTCGCCGGCAACGACGTCGCGATCATCGGCAGCGGCGACCCGAACGTCTACGCGCTCGCGGGACTGGCGCTGGAGATCCTCGAGTCGAAGGGCGCGACCGCCGAGGCGGTCGACTTCGAGGTCGTCCCCGGCGTGCCCGCGGCCCAGTCCTGCGGCGCCCGGCTCGGCGCGCCGCTGGTCAACGACACCGTCAGCGTCTCGCTGTCGGACCACCTGACGCCGATGGACGAGATCGAGTCGCGGCTCCACGCGGTCGCGCCCGAGGGGTTCACGATCGCGATCTACAACCCCTGGAGCCGGAAGCGGCGGGAGAACTTCGAGACGTGCTGTGAGATCCTGCTCGAGCACCGCGACCCGGAGACGCCGGTCGGGATCGTTCACGGCGCCGGTCGCGAGGACGAGCGCGCCGAGATCGTCGAGCTGGGCGATCTCGAGGAGCTCGGCGAGACCGACCTGATCGACATGACGACGACGATCCTGGTCGGCAACGCGGAGACGTACGTCTGGGACGACCGGATGGTGACCCCCCGCGGCTACGAGTCCAAGTATGACTACTGAGTCGACCCGGGGAGACGGGACCTACCGCGTCACCCTCGACCGGGACGCCTGCGACGGCGTCTTCGCCTGTCTCGTCCGTGATGACCGGTTCCGGGAGGCCGCGGACGGGCTGGCGACGATCGGGGAGGCGGCCGACGAGGGGGACGCGCTCGCGACGGACCGATCTGACGGCAGTGCCGTCCCCGCCGACGCGGACACGATCGTCGCCCGGTTCGCGGACGACCGGCTGGCGGACGCCGAGGCGGCCGCCGCGGCCTGTCCGGTGAACGCGATCGCGGTCGATGCGGCGACCGACCCCGCGGCCGATGCGACGGCCGACCCCGCGGTCGGTGCGACGACTGACCCCGCGGTCGATCCGGAGGCATCCCCCGATGAGTGACGCGGACCCGGCACACGAGACGGGGATCGAACCCGCCGCGGACCTGCTCGACGCGACCCCGGAAACGGCGTACTTCTGGGGCCGCGTCGCGGGCGACGGCGAGATGACGACCGACGGCGTGACGACCCGGGCCGGCGACGAAACGGCTGCGGCGGCCCTCGCGGCGGTCGCGGGGACGAGCCGGGTCGGGACGGACCACCGGGTCGAGTCCCGCGAGTCGGCGCACGACGCCTCGATCGTCCGGTTCGAGGACGAGTACGAGCTCCAGGTGATCGGCGCGCCGGCCGAGCGCGCGAGCGCGGCCTTCGGCCTGCCCATCGACGGCCAGCCGGGGGGCTACCGGTTCGACGCGTTCCGCGAGCACCGCCCGCAGCTGCTCCGCGGGCTGCTCGAGTCCTGCGGGACGGTGTGCTTTCGGGAATCCTCGGCGTCCGTCGGCGTCTCGTTCGTGCACGAGGACCGCGCGCTGCTCGAGACGGTCCGATCGCAGCTGTCGGCGGCCACGCCCCACGTCCCGACCGACGACATCGCGGAGACGTCCTCGGGCGGCTACTGGTTCGGACTGGCCGACGCCGCCGACGTCGCCGGGTTCGCCGAGTGGGTCTACGCCGGCAGCGACGCCTCCGGGCTCCATTCGGCCGACCGGCGGGCGAAGCTCCGCCGGAGCGTCGAGCGCGCGACCGGCGCCGACGTGGGCACGCTGGACGACGTGGGCACGCTGGACGACGTGGGCACGCAGGAGGGTGAGTGATGGCCGGAGCCGAATCGCCGGTGACGGGGGATGCCGTCCCGACCGCGCTCGACGACGAGGCGGTGCTGTTGGTCGGCCATGGGTCGCGCCGGGAGCGGTCGAACGAGCAGGTCCGCGAGCTGGCGGCCGGGCTGGAGCGGCGGCTCGGGATCCCGGTCGACGCCGGCTTCATCGAGCTGGCGTCGCCGTCGATCGACGAGGCGATCGCCGGGCTCGCGGGCTCCGTCTCGCGGATCACCGTCGTGCAGCTGTCGCTGTTCGCCGCGAGCCACGTGAAGGCCGACGTGCCGCTGGCGGTCCGGGAGGCCCGGTCGACACACCCCGACATCGCGATCCACAACGGCTCGCATCTGGGCATCCACCCGGCCATCGTCGACCTGCTCGACGACCGGGCGGCGGCGGTCGAGGCCGAGCTGGGCGTCGACCGGGCGGCGGACGAGGTCGCGGTCGTCGTCTGTGCCCGGGGGTCCAGCGACCCGGACGCGAACGGCGACGTCCACAAGCTCGCCCGGCTGCTCCGGGAGGGGCGCGCGTTCGACCGCGTCGCGGCGTCGTTCATCGGCGTGACCGAGCCGCGGCTCGCGGAGACGCTCCACCGGGTCGCCACTGAACGTTCGGACGCCGTGGTCGTGCTGCCGTACATGCTCGGCGACGGCGTCCTGACCGAGCGGATCCGCGAGGGGGCCACGACCTTCGATTCGGAGTACCCCTACGTCGACGCCGCGGCGGGGGACCCGCTCGGGACCGACGACCGGCTGCTTGACGTGCTCGGCGACCGCTGGCAGGCGGCCCGGACCGACAGCGTCGAGATGTCCTGTGACACCTGCAAGTACAAGGTGGAGCTGGACGGCTACGAGGAGGACGTCGGCGGCGCCCGGGCGATGCTGCGGGCGATGACCCACCACGACTCCCACGCGGACCGGGACGACGTGGACGCGGAGCCGCATACGCACGACGCGCCCGCACACCACGTCGCGGTCTGTACGAACCGCACGTGCGCGGCGGACGGCTCCGCGGCGGTCCTCGAGCGTCTGCGACAGGTGGCCCGCGACTCGGACGCCTGCGAGGCGCGCATCACGCGGTCGTCCTGTCTCGGTCGCTGCGGCGACGGTCCGATGGTCGCCGTCTATCCGGACGGCGTCTGGTACGGCGACGTCGCGGAGGCCGACGCCGAGCGGATCGTCTCGTCACATCTCGACCGGGGGCGGATCGTCTCCGATCTCGTCGACGTCACGCTGTGACGACTGCCCAACGACCACGCAACGACGTAACGACCACGCAACGACCCACCAACCGACCCTGACCACCAACACCATCCACTCATGAGCTGCCACGAACTCGAAGCGCTCCGACTCGCGTTGTTGAACGTCCTCGGAACCGGGGACCGAGCCGCCCGCGAACACGCCGAGGCCGAACTCGAGGGGCATCTCGAGGGACCGATCGAGGCCCTCGCGAACGCCGAGACGCTCGACGCCATCGAGCGCCACCTCGACGCCGCGCTCGTCGACCTGGAGGCCGAGGTCGCCGCGACCGACTCGGACGACCCCGAGTACGACTACCTCCGCGGCCGGCTGGTCGCGGTCCGCGACGCCGAACGCGCGGTGCACCGGCTGACCGACCAGGGCGAGAGCGTGCTCGCGGGACTGGCCGACGCCCACGACGTGCTCCACGAGACGTTCCCGGCCGAGGAATAGGACGCCGGTCGGATTCCTCCGCGGAAAGGTAGGTTTTTGTGCCGATCGACCCCCGTACGAACGTGCCTGCCATCCACACGCTCTCCGCGACCCGTCTCGCGCGCGACATCCGAACCGGCGACCGGTCGCCCGTCGACGTCGTCGACGCGGTGCTCGACCGCATCGCGGCGCGAAACGACCGGACGAACGCCTTCGTGACCGTCACCGACGAGTCCGCCCGCGAGGCCGCTCGGGAGGCCGAGCGGGCCGTCGAGCGCGGCGACGATCTCGGTCCCCTCCACGGCGTTCCGGTGGCGATCAAGGACCTCGACGACGTCGCCGGC
This sequence comes from Halopenitus persicus, assembly GCF_900107205.1. GTDB lineage: Archaea > Halobacteriota > Halobacteria > Halobacteriales > Haloferacaceae > Halopenitus > Halopenitus persicus. The sequence continues at coordinate 378,974 of NZ_FNPC01000004.1, forward strand.
GTCCGGACGACCTTCGGGTCGAAGCTGTTCGCGGACCACGTCGCCGAGGCCGACGACGAGTTCGTGCGCCGGCTCCGGGACGCCGGCGCCATCGTGGTCGGCAAGACGAACACGCCGGAGTTCGGGCTGGGTTGTACCACGGACAACCGCGTCGTCGGGCCGACCGGCACGCCGTTCGATCCCGACCGGATCGCGGGCGGGTCCTCGGGCGGCGCCGGGGCCGCGCTCGGCGACCGGCTCGTTCCGATCGCGCAGGGGTCGGACACCGGCGGCTCGATCCGGACGCCGGCGTCCTGTTGTCACGTGTTCGGACTCAAGCCGTCGTTCGGACGCGTGCCCCGCGTGGACCGTCCCAACGCCTTCGCGGACCACACGCCCTTCTCCCATACCGGGCCGATGGCCCGGACGGTCGCGGACGCGGCGCTGATGCTGCAGGTGATGGCGGGACCGGACCCGGGCGACCCGTTCAGCCTCCCCGCCGACGGGACGGACTACCTGGCGGCGACCGAGCGTCCCGTGGACGACCTCCGCGTCGCGTACAGCCCCGACCTGGGCACGTATCCCGTCGAGCCGACGGTTCGGGGGATCGTCGACGACGCCGTCGGCGCCCTCGACGACGCGGGTGCCACGGTCGAGCGAGCGGATCCGGACTTCGGGTACGACCGCTCGGCGATCCTCGAGGCGTACTACACGATGGCGAAGGTCCTCTGGGAGTCGCTGTTCGACGGTCTCGAGCGCGACCACGGGCTCGACCCGCGCGGGGCGGACCGCGACCGACTTCGCCCGGTCACCGTCGAGACGATCCTCGAGGCGTCGGACGTCTCCACCCGGGAGTACGAACGGGCCCAGGTCGTTCGGACCGGCGTCTACGACGGCGTCGTCGACCTGCTGCGGGAGTACGACCTCCTCGTGACGCCGACGCTGGGCGTCGCCCCGTTCGAACACGGCGAGCACCCCGAGACGGTCGACGGGGAACCGGTCGACCGGCTGCGCGGCTGGCTCCTCACGCAGCCGTTCAACTTCACGGGCCACCCCGTTGGGGCGGTCCCCGCCGGCCTCACCGACGACGGGCTCCCGGTCGGGATGCAGGTCGTGGGGCGCCGCCACGCCGACGACGTCGTGCTGGCGGCCGGCGCCGCGGTCGAGCGGGAGCGACCCTGGCACGACGCGTACCCGGCGTGATCTTTTATATACTCCTCCCTGAATTTATAAGCGGACGTTTATAAGAAGCCGTTTATAAGTAGCCGTTTATAAGAGGCCTTTCTAAGTGGTTTTGGACCATCCCCGGCTCTTCCGGTCGGCGGAGCGGCCGGGAAGCGGCTCATTGTCAGTCGGTGACACCGTTCAATAGCGAACCGGCAACGTCTAGGCTATGTGATTATAAACCCCATCCAACCGAGTCCGTCTCCCGGAATCGGCCGGGGGAGACCACCTGCAACCCATGACATCATCCACGGCATCCCTCGAGTCGGCCCGCGTGGTGGTCGTCGGCGACGCCGCAGCGCTCGACGAGTACGCCGACGCGCTCGCGGCAGCGGACGCCGACGTGCAGCGATCCGACACCGCGGCTGCAGCGCTCGAGGCCGTCCGGTCGGAGCCGGTCGACTGTCTCGTCAGCGGGGTCGATCTTCCGAACGCGACGGCGGTCGAGCTTCTCGCGGACGTTCGGGCGGAGTCATCGACGCTGCCCGTGATCGTCGCCGCCGCCGACGGCGACGAGGCGGTCGCGAGCGAGCTGATCGGCGCCGGCGTCACGGACTACATCGCGCTCTCCGAACCGGTCGAACGATCCCACGAGACGGTGGTGAAGCGCACCGAACGCGCCGTCACGACGGCGCGACGGACCGAGACGCGCCGCGAGCGGTCCCGGCGGTTCGACGCCGTTTTCGAGGACACGCGCACCGCGACGTGGGTGCTGGCCGCCGACGGACGCCTCGAGCGCGCCAACCGAACGGCGCGGGACCTGGTCGCCGCCGACGTCGACCCGCTCGTCGGCGAGCCGTTCTGGACGCTCCCCTGGTGGTCGGCCGCCGAGGGGACGATGGCCGACGTCCGGCGGCTCGTCGAGACCGCCCGCGAGGGGTCGTTCGGCAACGCGGTCGTCTCGCGGTCGGCGTCGCTCGCGGATCCGGACGTCATCGACCTGTCCGTCCGCCCCGTTCGGGACGACCGCGGGACCGTCACCTCGATCGTCGTCGAGGGGGTCGACGTCACCGACCGCGTCGCGCTCGAGCGCGACCTCCGCCGGTCGGAGGAGCTCCACCGCGTCACGCTCAACAACATGACCGACACCGTCCTCATCACGAACGAGGCGGGCGAGTACACCTACGTCTGTCCGAACGTCCACTTCATCTTCGGGTACACGGCCGCGGAGATCGAGGAGCTGGGGACGATCGACGACCTCCTCGGCGCTGACCTCTTCGACCGCGAGGAGCTGGCCGAGACGGGCGTCCTCAAGAACATCGAGTGCACCGCGACCGACAAGGCGGGCCGGGAGCACACCCTGTTGGTCAACGTCCGCGAGGTCGAGATCCAGGACGGAACGCTGCTGTACAGCTGCCGGGACGTCACGAAGCGGAAACAGCGCGAGGAGGCGCTGGCGACGCTCCAGGAGACCGCGCGTGATTTCCTCTACGCGGAGACCCACGAGGAGATCGCGAGCCACGTCGTCGACGACACGCCGGGCGTGCTCGATCTGGACGCGAGCGCGGTCTCCCTGTTCGACGCCGACGCCACCGAGCTCCGGCCGGCCGCGCGCTCGGCCCGGATGCGGGCGGTACACGGACCGCTTCCGGCAGTCAACGCCGACGGGACGACGCTGGCTGGCCACAGCTTCGTCGCGGACGAGCCCCTGTTCCTGGACGACGTCCACGAGGACGACCGGCTCGCGAATCCCGCAACTGACCTCCGCAGCGTCGCGTACATCCCCCTCGGCGACCACGGCGTCTTTATGGCGGGGTCCACGGCGGTCGGCGCCTTCGACGACGTCACGCGGGAACTCGCGGACCTGCTCGCCGCGACCGCCGAGGCGGCGCTCGACCGGGTTTCCCGCGAGTCCCGGCTCCGCGAACAGGACCGAACGCTCCAGCGCCGCAACGAGGAGCTGACCGAGCTGAACCGGGTCAACGAGACGATCCGGGCGATCGACCGCGCGGTCGTCCGGGCGGAGACGGGGGAGGAGATCGACCACTCGGTCTGTGAACTCCTCGGCGCCGACGACCGGTTCCGGTTCGCGTGGATCGGCACGGTCGACCGGCGGAGCGGGACCGTCGAGCCACGCGCCTGGGCGGGTGAGGAGCACGGCTATCTCGACGCGCGACCGTTCACGGTCGGGAACGAGGGCGGCGACCCCGCCGGCCGGACGGCGGCGACCGGGGAGACGACGGTCGTCGAGAACGTCGCCGACGGGCTCCGCGAGGAGTCCTGGCGCACGGACGCCCTCTCCAGGGAGTACCTCTCGGCGGTGAGCATCCCGCTCGTGTACAACGACCTCTCGCACGGGGTGCTCACGGTCTACGCGACGACTCGCGATGCCTTCGACGAGACGACGCGGGCGGTCCTCGACGAGCTGGGGGAGACGATCGCCGCCGGGCTCAGCGCCAACGAGCGCAAGAAGGCGCTGCTCACGACCTCGATGACCCGCGTCGAGTTCGCGGTCGACGACCCGACGTTCGTCCTCTCCCGGCTCGCCCGCCGGGCCGACTGCACGATCGCCTACCACGGCGGCGTTCGACAGACGGACGAGGGGCGGTACGTGTTCGTCACCGTCGAGGACGCGTCCATCGACGCGGTGGCGGACGCAGCCGCCGATCTCGTCGCGATCGACGAGGTCCGGCGGATCAGCGCGAACGGATCGGGCGGCGACGCCGGAACCGACGGCGACGCCGCGGGCGGGGGCGACGGGAACGCCTCCGGCAGCGGCGGCAACGCCTCCGGCAGCGACGGCGACGCTCCCGGGGACGGCGGCGTGTTGCGGCTCCGGCTCACCCGACCGTTCCTCGCGCTGGAGCTGGCCGACCACGGCGCCGTTTTCCGGGAGGCGACCGCCGACCCCGGCGGGGCCACGCTCGTCGTCGAGGTTCCCGACGGGATCGACCTCCGGAAGGTCACGGAGCTGGTCCGCGAGACCTTCTCGGACGTCGAACTCCGGTCGAAGCGGACCCTGGATCGGGCGCCCGACCACGACCGGTCCGCGCGGGTCCTCGCGGACGTGACCGACCGCCAGCTGGAGGTCGTCCGGACGGCCTACTACAGTGGCTTCTTCGAGTCGCCGCGGGACCACACCGGCGAGGAGGTCGCGGACACGCTGGACATCTCCCCGCCCGCGTTCTACCGACACGTCCGGACGGTCCAGCGGAAGGTGTTCGGCGCGCTCTTCGAGGACGGGGGCGTCCCCATTGCCGTTCGGGAGTGAGCCGTCCCGACGTGAACTGGTCGGGTGGACCGTCCCGGCGTGAGCCGGCCGGGAGCGAGCCGATCCCGGCCGGCCGATCACGAGGTGGTTTAATAACGAACCCCTATCGAGAAACGACGTTCTGTGGTTAACGATCACCCATTCCCTTATACGCCTATTATCCCCTGATAGAGCGCGCCGCGGGACGGCGCTCACGAACCCATGAAGGACGCAACCCTCTCTACCGACGACCGAACGCAGTACGAATGCTTCCGGTGCGGCACCACCGTGGTGGCCGCCGAACCGCCAGGCGAGTGCACCGAGTGTGGCGGCGAGCTTCGCAACCGCGGCACACCCATCGAATAATGGCGGCGGAATCGGAACCGGAGCGCGGCGTCGACGTCGACTCCGGTGCCGACGCCGCCGTGGATGCCGACGTCGACGCCGACGCCCCTGCCGACGCCGCCGCGGACGTCGACGTCGACGCGGAGCCCGAATCCGCCCTCGAGACGGCGCGCCGCCAGCTGCACCGCGCGGCCGACCGGATCGACATCGACCCGAACATCGTCGAGCGACTCGCCCACCCCAAGGCGGTCCACGAGGTGACCGTCCCGGTCGAGCGCGACGACGGAACCGTCGAGGTCTTCACCGGCTACCGCGCCCACCACGACGGCGTTCGCGGGCCGTATAAGGGCGGGCTGCGGTACCACCCGGAGGTCACCCGCGACGAGTGCGTCGGGCTCGGGATGTGGATGACCTGGAAGTGCGCCGTGATGGACCTCCCCTTCGGGGGCGCGAAGGGCGGCGTCGCGGTGAACCCCAAGGACTTGAGCGAGGGCGAAACGGAGCGATTGACCCGCCGGTTCGCCGAGGAGATCCGTGACTCGATCGGACCGACCGTCGACATTCCGGCCCCCGATATGGGGACCGACCCGCAGACGATGGCGTGGCTGATGGACGCCTACTCGATGCAGGAGGGCGAGACCGTTCCCGGCGTCGTCACGGGCAAGCCGCCCGTGATCGGCGGGAGCGAGGGCCGCGCCGAGGCCCCCGGACGAAGCGTCGCCATCATCGCGCGGGAGGCGATCGACTATCACGGGATGGCCATCCGCGAGACCGACGTCGCGATCCAGGGCTACGGGAGCGTCGGGTCGAACGCGGCCCGGCTGCTCGACGACTGGGGCGCCAACGTGGTCGCCGTCAGCGACGTCAACGGCGGCGTCCACGACGTCAACGGGCTCGACACGCACGCCATCCCCTCACACGACGAGGAGCCCGAAGCCGTGCTGAACCAGCCGGCGCCGGAGACGGTCTCCAACGCGGAGCTGCTCGAGCTGGACGTCGACGTCCTGATCCCGGCCGCGATCGGGAACGTCATCACCGCCGAGAACGCCGACCGGATCCGGGCGGATCTGGTCGTCGAGGGCGCCAACGGCCCCACCACGAGCGCCGCCGACCGGATCATCGCGGACCGGGGGATCCCGGTTGTCCCCGACATCCTCGCGAACGCCGGCGGCGTCACCGTCTCCTACTTCGAGTGGCTTCAGGACATCAACCGCCGGTCGTGGTCGCTCGAACGCGTCCGCGAGGAGCTCGAGTCGGAGATGCTCGACGCCTGGGATGCCGTCCGGCGCGAGCGCGAGGCGCGCGCGGTCACCTGGCGGGACGCCGCCTACGTGGTCGCGCTCTCCCGGGTCGCCGAGGCCCACGACGCACGCGGGCTCTGGCCCTAACCGGGAGTATGTCGCCGAAATAATCCGACCGACACCTCCGTATCCCCGCCGCCCGAACACCCTGCCGATGACCGACCGGACAACTCGCTCAAAGTGGGAGGAGCGGTTCCGCGAGGAGTCGTACCCCGCGGATCCCGACCCCTCCCCGGTGTTGCGCCGATACCTGTCCGCGGCGCCCGACGGGCGGGCCCTCGACGTCGCCACCGGCACCGGCCGCAACGCGCTCGCCCTCGCCGAGGCGGGCTACGCCGTCGACGCGGTCGACCTGGCGCGGGCCGGCCTCGAGACCGCCCGCGGGAACGCGGTCGACCGGGGCGTGAACGACCGGATCAACTGGATACAGGGCGACCTGTCGACGTACGGGCTGCCGGACGAGCGGTACGCCCTGGTCACGGTGAGCTTCTTCCGGTGTCTCGACCGCTTCGCGGACCTGACCGAGGCGATCGCCCCCGGCGGCTACCTCTTCGTGGAGCACCACCTGCGGTCGACCGATCCGACGCCGGGCGGTTCGAGCGACCCGCGCTACCGGTTGGCCGCCAACGAGCTGCTCCGGGCGTCGCTGGGGCTGACGATCCTGCATTACGACGAGGGAACGGAGCGACCGCCGGACGGGAAGTCGCGTGCGACCGCCCGCGTGGTCGCGCGGAAGTCGACCGGCTCGCGGCAGTCGTATCCGTCACGACGGGCCGGCTTCGGGGGCGAGGACGTGGACCGATGAGACCGTCCGGCGAACACGTTCCCCCGGAACGGTATCGGCGACGGCCACGAAGGCAGGACCGATACATCCCGTGACCGGACGCTCGAGCGGCTTGCGTCGGTGGACCCGCCGGTTCGTCCTCGCGAGCGCCGGCTCGTTCGTGGCGTTCCAGGCGCTCGCGCTCTCGGACGTCGAGCCGACGACCGCCGCCCTGGTCGGGGTGCTCGGGTTCGTCTGCCCGATGGTCTTCGGAATGGGCTACCTCCTGTTTCCGTCGTTCGTCGGCGAGACCCTCATCGACCGGCGGTTCGCGGGCGTCCACTTCGGCCTCGCGTACGCCGGCCTCGGACTGATCGCGGGCGGGCGGCTGTGGGGGCGGCCGGATGGCCCCGCGGCCCTCGCCGGCGTCGGCCTCTGGTCGCTCGGCGCGGTCGTCTTCCTCGCCGCCATCTCGGCGACGGTCGTCATCGCCATCCGCGGGTCGCCGGAGAGCGCCAGGCGGGTGCTGGCCGGCGGCGACCGGTCGGCACGCGTCGCGACCGCGACGCTTCCGGTCGCCGTCGCGTTCCTCCTCCTCGGCAGCGGCGCCCTCGTCGCCGGACCGCTCCCTCGGGCCGTACACCTCCTCGCGATCGGGTTCGGCGCGCTTCCGGTGTACGCGGTCGGGATCCGGCTGCTGCCCGGCTTCTTCCGCGTCGCGGTCCCCGCCCCGCTCGGCGCGGTCGTTCTCCCCGCGGGCGTCGTCGCGCCCGCCCTCCTCGGGGCGGCGCGCTGGGTCGCCCCCTGGTTCGGCCTCGGCGCTGCGGCCGCCGTGATCGCGATGGTCGGCTACCTCGCGATCGTGGCGGTCGTCATCGGCCGGGCCGACCGGCGTCGCGTCGGCGCGTTCGGCGTCCTCCTCGGCGCGGTCGCGGGGGTTGCGGCGATCCTCGCAGCGGCGACGGTCGCGTTCGGCGCGCCGTTCGGGATCGGCGGCGGAACCGTCCTCGCGGTCCACCGCGCGCTCGTGCTCGGCGGCTTCTTCCCGCTGACGATCGTCGGCTACGCCTTCCTGTTCTTCCCGGTCGCGTCCGGTCGAGTTCCGGGGGCAAGCACTCGGACCGCCCGCGCGACCGTCGCGCTCCTCGCCGCGGGCGCCGGGTGTCAGGCGATCGGACTCCTCCTCGTCGCGGTTCCGATTCGGCACCTCGGCGGCGTCCTCTCGATCCTCGGCGGATTCGGATACGCGTTCCTGCTCGGCGCTCGGTTCCTGCAGGACTGAGTTCGACTTCCGTTCCGCCCCGGTTCCGCCTCAGCTCCGGTCCACCTCAGTTCCGTTCGGTCTCAGTCCCGGTCGGTCCCAGCTCCGGTCCGCCTCAGTTCCGGTCGGTCCCGGTCCGGGTCCGGTTCTCGTCGTTCCCCTGCGCACCGAACTCCCGGGCGAGCAGTTCGGGCACGTCCGCGGCCGCCACGTCCGCGTACCACCGTCCGCGCGGATGGATCGCGACCGCCGCTCCATCCGAACTGCAGAGCCCGAGACAGCTCGTCTCGGCCACGTAGACGCCCGACCAGAACAGATCCCGCTCGCGGAGCCACGTCCGGACCGCGTCCAGGACCGCCTCGCCGCCCGCGCCGGCACAGCAGGCGTACTCCGAATCCCGGTCGTGCGTACAGACCAGCACGTGGTCCGTGAAGCCGCGATCGCGGACCGCGTCGGTCCGGTCGCGCATCAGTCCGCGCTCCGGGAGTGGTTCGACCCGGCGTCGAGGTCGTCCGCGACGCCGACCGCGTCCATCGGCCGGTCGTTCCGGGGGTGCCGGCGTCGCAGCCAGGCGTGCGCGCCGGCCAGCGTCGCCCACAGCAGGAGCTGTCCGAAGACCGTCATTCCGACGAGTCCGGTCGAGAGCGTCGTGGGGAGCGTGCTTTCGGCCGAGGCGGTCGGGGCGAGGAACGCCGCGACGCCGAGGAGGCCGAACGGCGCCAGCGCGCCGGCCGCGGCGAGCGCCGTCGATCGACGATCGTCGCCAGCGTCGTCGGCTCCGTCGGCACCATCGACGCCGCTTTCGTCGTGACGAAGCCGGTCGAAGGCCCACAGCGCCGTCAATCCGCAGGCCGCGCCGAGGACCATCATCCCGCCGTAGAGTTCGAGGCGCGTCCCGACCGGGAGGGACGACGCGACGCCGGGCGGCCGCGGCGGCAGGACGAGCCAGGGTGCGCCGGAGACGGCGATGAACCCCAGCCCGGCCAGGACGGCCTGGCGAACCCCCGATCCCGGCGTGCCCGGAAGCAGCGGCTCGAGCAGGTAGAATCCGGCTCCGAAGACGACGGCTCCCAGAAGCACCCCCCAGAGCACGCTCGAGGCGACGCTCACGACGGTGGTGACCGTTCCGGAAACGCCGTCCTCGTGGGCGTGGCCCTCGTCGCCGGCGTGTCCGCCGGATTCGTGGGAGTGACCGTCGTCGCCGGCGTGCTCGTGTGCGTGACCGCCCTCAACCCCGCCATCGGTCGCCTCGATCGCGGCGTCGCCGTGCCCGAGTTCGTCGGCGAACGCGACCGTCGGCGCGGCGACGACGGCGACGAAGAGCCCGAAGACGAGCCCGGCGACGGCGCCCGCCTTCACGCCGCGGATCAGGTACTCGGCGAGCATCCTCAGTGGCAGGTGACGCCGGCGGCGTGTCGGAAGTGGTGCAGCGAGTCGTGGAGCATCGGTTCCTGCACGAACAGCAGCGCGAACCCGAGCGCGGCGACGATCGCGACCGCGGCGAGCGCCCGCGTCGGCGTCACCTCGCTGCGCGCGTGCTCGAGCCGTCCGTGAACGGTGTTCCTCGCGCCCCCGGCCGGGGTCGTCGGTGCGGCGTCGGTCGTGACGTCCGTCGCGGTCGTCATTGTAAATACAACTTGTACAAGATAAAGTAAAGTTGTAAAACTTTCGGGTGGACGCGGACGCGCCGGCGGGCGGATGGGGAACCGGCCGAGAGACGTCCGTGCGACGCGGAACGTGGTTCCTCCTCGACGGCGCTTTCCTCCTCAACAGCGTTCGTCGTTGACGAGACGTGCCGAGGAGCTACTGCCCCCGCCCACGACGGACTATATAAATGCCGCCGACCGGCGGTCCTCATCACTTATAAACACGGATTCACCACCTCGCTATTCCTTATAAACGTCCGCGACGGTCCCGTCGATCCGCTCCGCCGACAGCGCCGACAGCGGCACTCGTTCGCCGCCGGTCGCCTCGAGGAGGGGACCGATGAGACTCGACCGGTCCCGGTTCGACCGACGGTCCTTGCCGGCGTCCCCGTGCTCGGCATCAGAGCCCGCCTCGACGACCACCACGTGTGCGCCCGTCTCGGCGAGTTCGCGGGCCGCCGCGCGCGTCTCCGCGCTCGGGCTCCCGTCGGCGACGTTCGCGCGCCCGTCGGTGACGACGACGACGACGCCGGCCGCGGGGTCGGCCCGCCGGACGACCGTCGCCGCGGTTCGGAGCCCGGCGGGCAGCGGCGTCCGGTCGCCCGTCGGGAGATCCTTTAAATGGCGGGCCGCCACCCCGACGTCGTCGGTCGGCGGGAGCAACACGTCGGCGTCCGTGCCGGCGAACGCGACGAACGCCACCTCCTCGCGGCCCTCGTAGGCGTCCCGCAACAGCTCCAGCACGACGCCCTTGGCCGCGCGCATCGCCGGCCGCATCGAGGCGCTGGCGTCGACGGCGAAGGTCACGAGCACGTCCGCGTCCCCGCGCCGCACCGACCGCCGGAGGTCGCGGGACTCGATCGACGTCGACCCCCGTCGCGTCGCCGCCCGGAGGGACGCCCCGACGTCGACGTCCGCGCTCGCCGCGGTCGCGTCCGCGGGCTCCGACCGGACTCGCGGGCCGGCGACGTCGCCGTTCGTCGTCGGGGGCGTCGTCGGTCCGGATCCGGACCCGGCGCTCGGGTCGGGGTCGGAACCTCCGGCGTCTCCGGAATCCGGGAGCGAGATGTCGGGCGCACGCCCCCGACCGATCGCCGCGCGCGACTGGCCGGGCACGATCGGGGATCGCTCCTCCCGCTCCCCGTCGCTCTCGGCTCCGTCGTTCGCCTCGTCCACGCTCCCCTCGTCCACGCTCCCCTCGTCCGAATCGCCCTCGGCGTCGCCGTGCTCGCCGTCCGATTCCGGCTCGCCGCCTGCGTGCTCCCCGCCCGATGCCGACCCGCCGCTGCGGCTGGTGTCGTCCGGAGCGTCGGCCGCCCCGCGGTCGGCAGCATCGGGACCGTCATCGTCCTCGTCGGTCGACTCGTGGTCGGCGTCCCCCTGCTCGGCGCCCGGTCCCTCTCCCTCGTCGTTCCGACTCGCTTCGCCCTCGCTGGCCCGTTCGTCTCCCTCGCTGGCCCGTTCGTCTCCCTCGCTGGCCCGTTCGTCTCCCTCGCTGGCCCCCTCCTCTCCCTTGCCGGCCCGTTCGTCTCCCTCGCCGGCCTCTCCATCGTCCTCGCCGGTCTCTTCCCGTCCCTCACCGGTTTCCCGGCTCTCGTCGGTTTGCTCCGCGTCCTCCGGGGTCTCCTCATCGCCGTCGGCCTCGAAGTGGTCGTCGATGAGATCCTCCGGATCGGGGGCCGAGTCGAACGGATCCGACCGCAACCGGTGGGGAAGCGCGAACGTCGCGGCCTCGCGGACGTCCGACTCGAGCACGCGCCCGCGATCCGCCAGGGCGGCGAACGTGCGCGCGGCGCGGGCGGTCGCGATGTCGCCGCGGTGTCCCTCGACGCCGGCGTCGCGACACAGCTCGGCGATCTCCTCGCGGAACGACCGCGGCAGCGTGACGTCCGGGAGCCGGCGGCGGGCCCGTCGGAGGTGCCGGCGGGACGCGTCCGTGTCGACGTCGTTCGCGCCCGCGTTCCCGGTTTCGTCCGTGCCCGCGTTCCCGGTTTCGTCCGTGCCCGCGTTCCCGGTTTCGTCCGTGCCCGCGTTCTCCGTCCCCTCCTTGGTCGCCGCTCCGTCCCTCTCATCGCCCAGCGCGCGGTCGATGATCGCCACCCGGTCGTCGATCGAGTCGCAGCCCGTCACGGTCGTCTGCAGGGCGAAGCGGTCGCGCAGCTGCGGCCGGAGGTCGCCCTCCTCGGGGTTCATCGTTCCGACGAGGGTGAACGACGCCGGGTGGGCGACGCTCACGCCGTCGCGCTCGACCCGGTTGACGCCGCTCGCGGCGGCGTCCAACAGCGTGTCGACCAGGTGGTCGCCGAGGAGGTTCACCTCGTCGACGTAGAGGATCCCCCGGTTGGCCCGCGCGAGCACGCCGGGGTCGAACTCGTACTCCCCCGCGAGCGCGTCGGCCACCGAGAGCGTCCCGACCACGCGCTCGCGGGTCGCGCTCAACGGGAGCGTGACCACCGGCACCGCGCGCTCGGTCGTCGTGAGGTCCGCCCGCGGGCGCGAGCGACAGTCCGCACACTGCAGGCCGGGGTCGTCCGGCGGACAGCCGTACGGGCACCCCTCGACCACGGTCTGGCTCGGCAGCAGGTCGGCGAGGCCCCGCACCGCGGTGGACTTCGCCGTTCCCTTGGCGCCGCGTATCAGGAGCCCGTCGAGGTCGTCGTTCGCCGCGACGGCGAGCAGCCCGCGCTTGAGGGCCTCCTGGCCGACGATCTCGTCAAACGGGAGCGATCCGCGGCGATGGCTCCCGTGATCGCCCCCTCGATCGTGCGAAGCCTTTTTGTCCGCTCCTAATTCAATCACACTTGTCTTAGACACAAGGAGATTTAATAACGTTATGCCAACGATCGGGATCTACACCGCGACCGAGAACGAACTGGGGGCGATCCAGCGCGCGGCGGCCGACGTGGACGCCGAGCTGGTCGTCCGGTCCGCGAGCGATTTCGACGACGAGACGGATGCCGCCGCGTTCGTGGACGAGCTGACCGACGCGACCGCCGTGATCTGCTGGCTGCACGGCTCCGAGGCGAGCATGCCGGGCTACGAGCCGGCGGTCGACCGCCTGGCCGAGGCGGGCGTCCCGCTGGTGGTGAAATCGACCGGCGACGCCTACGCGCTCGAGGACACGACCGTGGATCCGACGGTCCGGGACCGCGTCTACGAGTACCTCGACCGGGGCGGGACCGTCAACGTGGCCAACTGCCTTCGCTTCCTCGCGCACGAATACGGGGGATCCGACGCGGACCTCGATGGCTCCGGCGCGGACCTCGATGGTCCCGACGACCGCCCCACCGACGATCGGTCGGCCGCGGACCGTCCCTACGACGACCCCGTCGCCCTGCCGACGGAGGGCATCTACCACCCCGACCACCCCGGCGCGAGCGACGAGGAGCTGTTGGCGACCCTCGACCCCGACGCGCCGACGGTCGCGGTGTGGTTCTACGAGTCCCACTGGACCCACGAGAACCTCCGGTACGTCGACGCGCAGGTGCGCGCCATCGAGGCACAGGGGGCGAACGCGCTGCCCGTCTTCTGTAACCCGGCCTCCGAGGAGGACGGGGGCTGGGACGCCGAGCGCGTCACCGACGAGTGGCTCACCGACGCGGCGGGGGAGCCGGTCGTCGACGCCGTCTGCTCGTCGTTCATGTTCTCCCTCTCGATGGACGAGCGGGGTCGCGAGGCGAGCGACGAGGGCGACGCCGCGGAGGACGTCTTCCTCGACCGCCTCGGCGTTCCCGTCATCCAGACCGTCACGACGATGCGCTCGCGGTCGCGGTACGCGGCCAGCGACACGGGCGTGATGGGCTTCGAGCTCGCCCTCTCGGTCGCGCTCCCGGAGTTCGACGGCAACGTGATCACCCATCCGATAAGCGGGAAGGAGCGCACCGACGACGACGCCGGCATCGGCACCGCGCCGAAGCAGCACTTCCCGATCGACGACCGCGTGGACCACGCGGCCCGGCTCGCGGTCAACTGGGCCCGGCTCCGGCACGTCCCCAACGACGACAAACGCGTCGCGGTCGTCCTGCACAACTACCCGCCGAGCGACGACGGGATCGGGACCGCCTTCGGGCTCGATACGCCCGAGAGCACGGTCAACCTCCTGACGGAACTGGCGGACCGGGGGTACGACCTCGGCGACGATGCGGGAGTCGACGACTTCGGCGGCAATGCGGGAGCCGACGACCCGTCAACCCACGGCCCGCCCGTCGACGGCGCCGCCCTCATCGACCGGCTGACGAGCCAGCTGACGCTCGACGACCGATGGGTCGCCCCCGAGGACGTTCGGGACGCGAGCGTCGACGTCGTCGAGACCGATCAGTATCGCGACTGGTTCGATGCCCTCGATCCGGCGCTTCGCGAGAACGTGATCGAGGAGTGGGGCGACCCGCCGGACCGCCCGTTCGCGATCCCCGGCGTCGAGTTCGGGAACGTGCTCGTCACCGTCCAGCCGCCCCGCGGGTTCGGGATGGACCCCTCGAAGGTCTACCACGACTCCGACCTCCAGCCGCCCCACGACTACGTGGCCTTCTACGGCTGGCTTCGCAACGCCTTCGAGGCGGACGCCGTCGTCCACCTCGGGACCCACGGGAGCCTCGAGTGGCTTCCGGGCAAGACGGTCGGGCTCGACGGGTCGAGCGCCCCCGACGGGCTGGTGGACGACCTCCCGAACGTCTACCCCTACGTGATCAACAACCCCGGCGAGGGGACCCAGGCGAAGCGCCGCTCGTACGCGGCGGTCGTCGACCACCTCACGCCGGTGATGGGCAACGCCGGCACCTACGACGAGCTCGCCGAGTTGGAGGCCCTCGCCGACCGCTACCGCGAGGCCGGAATGGAGGACGCCCGGACCGACGACGGCGAGCGCCTCGAGCGCCTCCTGCGCGAGACGGTCGACGAGCTCGATCTGGCGGTCGAGCTCGGGATCGAGGGCACGATCGACGAGCGCGCCGACGTTCGCGGCCCCGAGGAAGCCGGCACGACGCTCGCGGAGGGCGATGTCGAGGGGGACGCGGTCGACGTCGACGAGCTCGTCGAACGCGTTCACGAGTACCTCACCGACGTCAAGACGACTCGGATCCGGTACGGGCTCCACACGATGGGCGAACCGCCCGCGGACGACCGGCTCGTGCAGTATCTCGTGGCGCTCACGCGCCTCGAGAACCCCGGCGGGCCGAGCCTCAGGGAGAGCGTCGCGGGCGTCCTCGGCGTCGACCACGACCGGATGGTGAACGAGCCCGGCGTCTACGACGAGGACCTCGGGATGACGCTGTCGGCGGCGGCCGACGTCGTCCACGAGACGAGCCTCGACCTCGTGGCGACCCTCGCCGAGCACGACTTCGACGTGCCGGCCTCCGAGGTCGACGACCGGCGACGGCGCGAAACCACCGAGGCTGCTGGCGACGACCCCGGCAGCGAGGTGAACATGAACCTCCTGGTGGTCGATCTCGACCCGATCGGGGACGCCCGCGCGGATCCCGGTGCCCACGAGGACCTCCGGGAGGCGCTCGCGTTCGTCTGCGAGGAGGCCGCCCCGCGCGTCCGCGGCGCAAGCGAGGAGATCCCGCGAACCGCCGACGCGCTGGCCGGCGAGTACGTCCCGCCCGGCGGCAGCGGCGCGCCCACGCGCGGCGGCGTCGACCTCCTGCCGACCGGACGCAACTTCTACACGCTCGATCCCCGGAAGGTGCCGGCCAGGAGCGCCTGGGAGGTCGGCCGGGAGGTCGCGGAGGGGGTCGCACGGCACCACCGCGACGACCACGGCGAGTACCCCGAGGAGGTCGGGGTCGTCGCCTGGGGCACTCCGACCGTCCGCACCCGCGGGGAGACGATCGCGCAGGTGCTCGCGCTGATGGGCGTCGAGCCCGAGTGGACCGACGCCGGGCGGGTCGACGGCGTGGAGCCGGTTCCGCTCGAGGACCTCGGACGGCCCCGGATCGACGTGACGACGCGCGTCTCGGGGCTCTTCCGCGACGCGTTCCCGCAGGCGGCCGGTGTGATCCACGACGCGGTCGAGGCGGTCGTCGCCCTCGACGAGCCGCACGACCGGAACTACGTGAAAAAGCACGTCGAGGAGGAGACCGACCGCCTCCGCGAGGCCGGCCTCGAGGACCCGGAGGCGGCCGCGACCCATCGCGTGTTCACGACGAAGCCGGGCGGCTACGGCGCCGGCACGAACAAGGCCGTCGACGAGGGCAACTGGGACGACCGCTCGGATCTGGCCGACGTCTACACCCAGTGGGGCGGGTACGCGCTGGGGTCGCGGGGTCGCGTGACCGAAGCCCACGATGCCTTCGAGCGCCGGCTCGGCAGCGTCGAGGCGACCGTGAAGATCGAGGACACCGCCGAGCAGGACGAGTTCGACAGCTCCGACTGGTACGCCTTCCACGGCGGATTCATCACCGCCGTCACCGAGATCGCGGGCGAGGAGCCGGCGTCCTACGTCGGCGACTCGAGCGACCCGGACGCGGTCTCGGTCTACACGAACGAGCGGAAGGTTCGGAAGGCGATGCGCGCCCGCGTGCTCAACCCCGAGTGGATCGACAGCATGACCGAGCACGGCTACAAGGGCGCCGGCGACCTCTCCACGACGGTCGACGTCGTCCTCGGCTGGGACGCGACGGCCGGCGTCGTGAGCGACGCCCTCTGGGCGGAGGTCGCCGGGAAGTACGCCCTCGACGAGGACCGCCGCGAGTGGCTCCGCGAGGTGAACCCCTGGGCCCTCGAGAGCATCGCCGACACGCTGCTCGAGGCGATCGACCGCGGGCTCTGGGACGCCGACGCCGCCGTGGAGGACCGGCTACGCGACGTCCTCCTGGAGGCCGACGGCGACCTTGAGGCCCGTGCCGGCGACCGGCCGGTCCCGGAGGTGTCAAGCGATGACGACTGAGGAGCAGGCGGCCGACACGGCCGAATCGACCGAGGAATACGCCGACCTCGGCGCGACCACCGCGGACGCGATGGCGATCGCCGAAACGAGCATGGACCGGGTCCGCGAGATCGTCCCCCACGAGACGCTCGCCGACCGGATCCGGGGGAAGTCGGTCCACGCGACCGGCGACCCCGAGTTCCAGCACCTGATCCGGTTCACCGGCACGACCGACGAGGACGGACTGACCGACGAGGACGGACTGACCGACGAGGACGACGCGCCCGTTCGTGCCGGCGCGCGGGCGGTCCTCGACGAGCGGCCGATCGTGACCGACATCACGATGGTGCAGGCCGGGATCACCGGGCGCGGCCACGACTGCCCGGTCCGGAAGGCGATCGGGAACGGGGCCGAGCTGGCCGAGCGGACCGGCATGACCCGGACCGCGGCCTCGGTCCTCGAGCTCGACCGGGAGGGCGTCTACGAGGACGCGATCGCGGTGGTGGGGAACGCGCCCACCGCCGCGCTCGCGCTCGCCGACTGCATCGCCGACGGAACCCGGCCCGCGGTCGTGGTCGCCACGCCGGTCGGGTTCGTCAAGGCCGCCGAGAGCCGGGCCCGCCTGCGCGAGGTCGCGGCCGAACACGGCGTCCCGACGATCACGAACGTGGGGCGACGCGGCGGCAGCGGGCTCGCGGCCGGCCTGACGAACGAACTCGTGCACGTCGCCAGCGACGTCCGCGACGGCTCGATCGACGCCGAGTGGGCAACGGAGTTCCCGTGAGCGATCCCTACGACCTCGAATCGGGCCCGGACCCGGCGACGCTGGCGGCGGCCGAGCCGGAGCCGGTCGGGTCGGACGGCGCTGACAGGTCGGAGCCGGTCGGGTCGGACGGCGCCGCCGACCCGTCGGTCGGCGCGGATGACGCTGCCCGGTCGTCGGTTCACGCGGTCGGCATCGGCCCCGGCAACCTCGAGTACCTGACGCCGAGAGGTCGGCGGGCGATCGAGGCGGCGGACGTGGTCGTCGGCTTCACGACGGTCGTCGAGTTCCTGACGGACGGGATGGCCGTCGACGCCGACGTCCTGACCTGCGGCTACCGCGACGAGGCCGAGACGCTCGCGGCGTTCGCCGAGCGGGTCGCCGACGGCGCGGTCGGGACGGCCGTCCTGATGGGCGACCCGAACCACTCGGGCTACCAGTTCCTCGGCAAGGTTGAGGCCGCGATCGACCGGCCCGTCCGGGTCGTCCCGGGGATCTCCGCGCTTCAGGTCGCGGCGAGCCGGGCGCGGACGCCGATGGAGGCGACGACGTTCGTCACCCTGCACAAAAGCGGCGACCTCGATGACGACCTCGCGCGGCTGCGGGCCGACGCGGGCGACCGACACCTGCTGGTGCTGCCCCGCCCGTTCGACCTGATGCCCGAGGACGTGGCCGCCGATCTCATCGAGACGGCCGATGCGGATCCCTCGCTGGAGGCGCTCGTCCTCGAACGACTCACCCACGCGGACGAGCGGATCACGCGAACGACCCTCGGCGAACTCGCCGAGCTCGCCGAATCCGCTGAATCCGCGGACTCGCCCTTCTCCGATCTCTCGGTCCTGGCGGTTCGGTCGACCCGCGGAATCGGGACCTCCAGCGAGTGAGTCAGCACGACCACAACCTATTTGGGATCGGTCGCCCACGGTTTTAGCAAATTAGATTGGCTTAGATAAAGCCAGTTTGATAAGTCAATGACATCGGAAACGCTCCTGCTCGTCGGCCGTGAGGCGCGCGGCGCCCGCGAGGCCTTCCGCGTCCACGCCGACCGGCTCGCCGACCGAACCGGGATCGACGTCGAGATCGCCTGCTACGCCGAGGAGCCGGGCCGCGAGCTCCGCGACCGGTTCCGCGACGTCGACGCCGACGTGACCTACGCGGTCCCGATGTGTGCCGCCCACGGGTACGACACCGTCGACGCCATTCCGGCCGCGTTATCGGCGATCCCCGGCGACGTCAGGTACTGTGACCCCGTCGGAACGAGCCCGGCCGTGACGGACGTGATCGCTGCGCGCGCCGACGCGGCCGATCGTGGCGCTGCGGCCGGGAATGCGGACGTCTCGCTGGTGCTCGTCGCGTTCGGCAGCAGCTCGAAGCCGCACGGACGTCGGATGGCCGAATACCACGCGGACCGGCTCCGGTCCTGCTCGGAGTACGCCGAGGTGGTTCCCTGCTACCTCCTGCAGAACCCCGCCGTCGAGTGCGTCCGGTACGCGGTCACCGGCGACCGCATCGTCGCGGTCCCGCTGTTCGTGAACCGGTCGGCGGCGACCGAGGACCGGATCCCGACCGAGCTCGAGCTCGACCGCGGCGGGATCACCTACGCGAAGCCGTTCGGCGACCATCCCCGGCTCACCGACGCGATCCACGCCGAGGTCGAGAAGCAACGCGCGCTCGCGACCGGGGATCACGACGGCGAGACCGGCGACGAATCCGCCGAGGAGTCGGTGGCTTCACCTCTGGATCGATCCTCGACGCCGAAACGCGCGATCGTGACCGACGGGGAGGGCGCTGGGGAGTCGTCGGGAACCCCGAACGCGTCCCGACCCGAGGACGCGTCCCGATCCCGAAACGACGACCCTCGTTGAGGACCGTCTCGAATCCTCGCCGACGGGCTTCCGGATCCTCGCCGACGGTCTTCCGGCTCCTCGTTGGCGAACTTTCCGGTTTGAGCCGGTTCACGAGCGCGCGGGCCCCGATCGGCGAGTTCGGCGACTTCCGGCCGACGCGTCTCGAGATGTGTATCGCGCGACTGGTCTCGGCTGGCCGAAAGATCGATGGCGTTATCAGATCGTTAGGTCAGCCTAAAAATATGACAACGGACGACTCCGGACGAGGGCGATGGACGGCGCGACGCGATGCGCTGCGGACGGAAGACGGGCGGTCCGCCGGACGAACCGCGCGACTCGCTCCGGCTGGCGCCGGCGTTGACGTCGGAGCGGGCGGTGACGCCCTGACGGGGGATCGGTAGGATGCGCGCCCGGGAATGGACCCTCGCGAGCTGCTACGGTGACCCGACCGACTACGACATCCCCGAGCTGCCGACGTGGCGGGTATGCCGTCCGGAGCGGGGCGGCATCGCCTTCGCGGCACGGGGGCGACAACCGTTCATCGCCGCGGAGCAGCCGGTGACGGTCCGGCGCTGATCACGTGTACGCCTCGAACTCCTCGCCGAAGACGAGGAAGTAGCCGGTCCCGACCACCCCGATGGCGGCCGCGATCGTGAACGCGACCTCGGGGCTCACGAACTCCCAGAGGAACCCGCCGAGCGCGGCGCTCGGGATCACGATCGCGTTTCGCAGGAGGTAGTACGTCCCGGTGACGCGTCCGCCGGTCCCCCGCTCGGCGGGACCGACGATCAGCGCCTTGTGCGACGGCAGACCGGCGAACCGAAGCCCGGAGAACGCGAAGACGAGGACCATCGTCCACTGGAGCGGCACCGTTGGCGCGAGGGCTGCCGGGCCGCCAATGAGGACGATCGGGAAGAGCGCGTAGACGGCAAACCCCAGCGCGACGACCGGCTTGAGGCCGACGCGCTCGGCGGCCTTCGCGGCCGGGATCATCGAGAGGAGCGCGACCAGCATCTCGACGCCGAGCAGGTAGCCGAAGAAGGCCGCCGGCGAGAGGTCGATGCTCCGCGAGACGCCGGCCAGCGAGACGCTCGTCTCGAACCCGACTCCGTAGAACCGCGTGATCACCAGCACGAAGAAGACGTAGACCATCCCGTTCGCGAACCGGACGAGCGTGTCGCCCACGAGGAGCGGGCGAAGCGGGTCGGGCATCGCGCGCAGGTCCCGTCTCATCCGTGCGATCCGCTCGAACGAACCGCCGACGGGGTCCTCGCCGTTGTCATCGGAACGCTCCGCGTTCTGATCGTCCGATGAGCTCCGCTCATCGACATCGTAGAGGAGGTGCTGGGCGACCGTCCCGACGGCCCCGAAGACGACCGCCACGGCGAGGACGTATCGGAAGCTCACGGTGAACGCGGGATGGACGCCGATCAGCACGGCCGCCAGCACCGGACCGACGAGGAACGCGGTCCGGCGGAACGTCTCCGTGCTCGCGAACCCGGCCGCCAGCCGGGCGGGGTCGGTCGCCTGCTTGACGACCGCGAACGTCGCGCCCAGGCCGAACGACTTCCAGGCCTGCGCGAGCACCAGCCCGACGAAGATCCAGATCCAGGGCTCGATCGTGACGCCGCCGATCCCGACCGGGCCGATCCCCGGCGCCACGAGCCAGACGACGAAACCGAGCGTCGACAGCAGTCCGAACAGCGTCAGCGCGTACCGCGACCCGATCCGGTCGGAGACCGCCCCGCCGGGATACGGGTAGAGCGCCGAAATCACGTTCCCGAACGTCCCGAACAGCCCGACGACGAAGCCGCTTGCACCCAGCGCGACCAGATACTCCGGCAGGTACCGGTTCGTCATCTGAAAGCCCAGACTAAAGGCGAACATCGCCAGCGAGAGGACGAGCACGTCGCGCTCGAGCGCGAGGAACCGGCGGAACGGGTCGAGCGTTCCCGGCCGCTCCCCGGTACCGCCTGCATCGTTCCGGTCGGTCGCTCCGTCGTCGCTACTCACCGTGTCTCTCCCACGATGTGTGGACGGTTGACGGGGAGCAATAAAAAGCATCGCGCCGGTCGGGAGCGCCGGTCCGGGTGCGGCGTGGCGAGGAAAACTACTTTGGCTCGACGGCGTCAACACTCCGGGGATGGGGTACGAGTACACCGGCGACGCCCACGGAGCGCTCGTCGAGTCCTATCGAGCGGACGAATCGCCCTTCCCGACGGATTCCTCACGGGTCTACCCCCGACACGACTCCCTGCGTGATGAACCGCCCCTTCTCAAACAGCTCCTGTTTCCCAGATGCTGGAACGCGACGGCGTTGGTTGACGACCCCGATGAGACTCGCGCCCGACTGACGGAACTCGGCAGCCGCATTCACGAGGGGATCACGGCGTATTCCGACCGCGACGCGGCCGATCTGACCGCGGTCGTCGACGGAATTCTCGACCGACTGCCGGCGATCCGGCGGGCCCTCAAAAAGGACGTCGAGGCCGCGTATAAAGGCGATCCCGCCGCGAAGAGCTACTGCGAGATCATCCGGTCGTATCCCGGCTTTCACGCCGTCCTGATCCACCGGGTGGCACACGTCTGTTACGAGGAGGGTCACTCCGAGTACGCCCGCGAACTCGCCGAATACGCCAAGGTCGAGACGGGCATCGACATCCACCCCGGTGCGGAGATCGGCGAGTACTTCTTCGTCGATCACGGGACCGGTGTGGTCATCGGCGAGACGGCGACGGTCGGCGAGTGGGTCCGACTCTACCAGAACGTCACGCTGGGCGCGCTCCACTTCGAGGAGGAGGAGGGCGAGGACCAGATGCTGGCGAAGGGCTACAAGCGCCATCCGGACATCGGCGACCACGTCGTCATCGGCGCCGGAAGCAACGTGCTCGGCGCGGTGGACATCGGCGATCACGTGAGCATCGGCGCGAACTCGTGGGTGACCGACGACGTCCCGGACGACACGAGCGTGTTCATCGCCGACCATCCCGAGCAGGAGCGAAAGTCGAACAGGTAGTGGCGACTGGTGTTGCAACCGCACCGGATCCGCCGTCGAACGGCGAGATCCCGGCCTGGTAAACGACTGCCGTCCCGTTTCCTATCGCGACATCTCGTTTATATCGGGGACGTCACTCGCCGCCGTCCGCGTCGATGTCGTCCACGAGTTCCGCCCCGAGACCGACGTAGCCGGTCGGCGTCAGCGCGTTCAGCTCCTCGCGGACGGACTCGTCGACGTCGAGCTCCGCGAACAGGTCCCGGAAGTCCGCGAGCGTGACCGTCGTCCCGCGGGTCAGCTCCTTGACGCGCTCGTAGGCGTCCGTGTCGCCCTCCCGACGGAGGATCGTCTGGACCGCCTCGCCGATGATCGCGGGCGTCGCCTCGAGCTCCTCGCGCATCACCTGCTCGTTCGGCACGACCTTCCCCAGCCCGTCGGCGGTCTTCGAGTAGCCGATCAGGCTGTGGGCGAGGGCCGCGCCGACGTTGCGCTTGACGGTGGAGTCCGAGAGGTCGCGCTGGAGCCGGGAGGTGGTGACGTAGTCGGCGAGGAACGTGAGGTCGGCGTTGGCCTTCGAGAGGTTCCCCTCGCCGTTCTCGAAGTCGATCGGGTTCACCTTGTGGGGCATCGTCGAGGAGCCGGTCTCCCCCTCCACGGCCTCCTGACCCAGGTATCGGTCGGAGACGTAGAGCCAGGCGTCCAGATCCAGGTCCCGGAGGACGTTGTTCACGCCGCGGACGGCATCGAAGACGGCCGCGAGGTCGTCACAGGGGTTGACCTGGGTCGCCAGCGGGACGTGTTCGAGCCCGAGATCGGTCACGAACGACCGGGAGAACGCCCGCCAGTCGACGTCCGGGTAGGCGGCCTCGTGGGCCGCGTACGTCCCCGAGGCCCCGGCCAGTTTGCCGGCGATCGCGTCCGTCTCGCGCTGCAGTCGCCCGAGCGCCCGCCCGAGTCGCGCCGCGTAGACCGCCATCTCCTTGCCGAAGGTCGTGGGTGTGGCCGGCTGGCCGTGGGTGCGCGCGAGCATCGGCACGTCGCGATGTTCGTGGGCGAGGTCGACGAGCTCGTCGCGGACCTCGCGGATCGCCGGCGCGAGCACCTCCTCGACCGCGGGCTTCAAAAGCAGCCGGTGTGCGAGGTTGTTGACGTCCTCGCTGGTCAGCCCGAAGTGGATCCACGGGTAGAGCGCCTCGGCGTCGTCGATCGAGGGTTCCGTGTCCCCTTCGTTGGCCGACGCTTCCGCCGCCTCCGCGAGCCGGATCCGGAGGAAATACTCGACCGCCTTCACGTCGTGGTTCGTGGCGTCGTACCCCTTCGCCCCCCGAACCTCGAGGTCCTTGATGAGGCGGGCGTCGTCGGCGTCGAACGTTCCGTACGTCGCCCGGATCGCCGCGCGGGCGTCGGCGTCGAGGGAGATCGGCGTCGCCTCCAGGTCGGCCAGCGCGATCAGGTACTCCGCCTCGACTCGCGTCCGGGCGCGCATCAGCGCCGCCTCGCTGGCGTACGGCGAGAGCGGTTCGGTTCGGCGCGCGTATCGTCCGTCGAGCGGCGAGACGGCGGCGAGGGGATCCTCCCGCGGGAGGCCCCCGATCCCGCTGCCGTCCGTCGCCGACCGAGACTCGTCGGTCATACCCGTTGCTGTCCGCGGACGGCGCAAAAGCGTGTCGATGGTCGTGCACGGCCGTGGATACTTCGACCCGATTCGACGCCTCGGATGCCGGTATCTATCCGCGTTCGTGGATCCATTCCGGTTCCGGACCGCAATCCATATACTCCGTCACGCGGACCCTCGCGTATGAAGATCGCCGGGCTCGCGAGCAACCGCGGACGGAACCTGCTGCACATCGACGACGTGGCGCCGGGCGGTGCCGAGCTGGCCGTCGCGTTGACCAACCGGGACGGCGCGCCGATCGTGGAGTCGGCCGCAGAGCGGGGGATCCCGACCGAGGTCGTCGTGCGTGCGGACGGGGAATCGCGGGGCGACCACGAACGGCGCGTTCTGGACCGGCTCGCGAACTACGACGTCGACCTCGTCTGTCTGGACGGCTATATGCGTGTGCTGACCGAGACGTTCCTCGAGAACGCACCGACGGCGATCAACGTCCACCCGTCCCTACTACCGGCCTTCCCCGGATCGGACGCCCACGAACAGGTGCTCGAGGCGGGCGTCCGGACGACCGGCAGCACCGTCCACGTCGTCACCGAGGAGGTCGACGGCGGTCCGATCCTCACCCAGGAGCCAGTTCCGGTCTATGAGGACGACGACGCGGAGTCGTTAAAGCAGAGAGTGCTATACGAATCCGAGTTCACGGCCTACCCGCGCGTCGTTCGGTGGTTCGCCGAGGGTCGCATCGACGTCGACCGCGAGGCCGGAATCGCCTCGATCGAGGGCGACACGGGCGGCGACTTCCCGACGCGGCGGCTCGTCTCGGAGGACCGCGGCGAGCGGCTCCGATACGGCGAGAACCCGCATCAGGAGGCCGCGCTGTACGTCGACGACGCCTGTGCGGAGGCGTCGGTCGTCGGCGCGCCGCAGTTGAACGAGGGCGCGAAGGGAATGGGGTACAACAACTACAACGACGCCGACGCCGCGCTCTCGCTGGTCAAGGAGTTCGACGAGCCGGCGGCGGCGGTCATCAAACACACCAACCCGGCCGGCTGTGCGACGAGCGACACGCTCGCGGACGCCTACGATCGTGCGCTCCGGACGGACGCGAAGTCGGCCTTCGGCGGGATCGTCGCGCTCAACCGGAAGTGTGACGCCGAGACCGCCGTCGCGGTCACCGACTCGTTCAAGGAGGTCGTCGTGGCCCCCGGTTACACCGACGCCGCCCTCGACGTGCTTCGGGAGTCGGAGAACCTGCGCGTGCTCGACGTCGGCCCGCTCGGCGAGGGCGCCGACCGGTTCGCCGAGACGCTGACCGAAAAGCCGCTGATCGGCGGCCGGCTGGTTCAGGAGCGCGACCGCCAGTCGCCGACCGCCGACGACCTCGAGGTCGTCACCGAGCGCGAGCCGACCGACGCGGAGATCGAGACGATGCTGTTCGCCTGGAAGACGCTCAAACACGTCAAATCGAACGGGATCCTCTTCGCCGCCGGCACCGAGACCGTCGGCATCGGGACCGGACAGGTCTCCCGCGTCGACGCCGTGACGCTCGCGGCGATGAAGGCCGACAAGGACGCGGACGGAAAGGCCGCCGACGGGGCCGTGATGGCCTCGGACGCGTTCTTCCCGTTCCCGGACGGGATCGACGAGGCGGCCGCGGCCGGGATCGAGGCCGTGATCCAGCCCGGCGGGTCGGTCAACGACGAGGACGTCATCGAGGCGGCCGACGACCACGGGATGGCGATGGCGTTCACCGGATCGCGCAGTTTCCGACACGATTGATCGGACGGCTCCCGGATCGACGGATCTCGAGCGGTCCGAACGGGAACACAAGAATTGTAACCTCGCACGCGGACCCTCCGATATGTCGTCACCGGAGCACGGGGACCGAGCCGGTCGCACCGACGCCGCGGGGTCGCGCACGCTCGCGGCGCTGGCGGCCGTCACGGTCCTCGCGCTCACGCTCCGGCTGTACGAGCTCGGCGGGCGAGTCTTCCACTGGGACGAGGGGCGCGTGGGCTACTGGACGCTCCGGTACGCCGAAAGCGGCTATCTGGAGTACGAGCCCATCATCCACGGGCCGTTCCTCCGGATCGTCAACGCGGCGGTCTTCGGCGTGCTTCCGCCCACTGACGCGTCCGCGCGGTTGATCGTGGCGCTCGTCGGCGGGCTCCTTCCGCTGTCCGTCTGGCTGTTTCGGGCACACCTCGACCGGTGGGAGCTCGTCGCTGTCGCCGGGTTGCTCGCGTGTAATCCCCTGTTGGTCTACTACTCGCGGTTTATGCGTAACGACGTCCTCGTCGGGGCTTTCGCCTTCGTCGCCCTCGGGTTCGCGGTCCGGGCGCTCGACGTCCGGCGGGCCCGGTACCTCTATCCCGGCGCCGTCGCCCTGGCGTTGTCGCTTGCCACCAAGGCGAACACGATCCTCTACGTCCTCTGTTTCCTCGGCGCGGGCGCGCTGATCGCGGACCACCGGATGGTTCGAGCCGTCAGCCGGGAGCCCGGCCGGCCCTCGGTGCGATCCGCGGTCGGCGGCTGGCTTCGCGCCCGTTGGCGCGGGCTTTCGTCCGTGGCGGGACGATGGCATCCGGCGGCGTACGTGCTCGGACACGTCGTCGGGATCGCGGTCACTTTTCTGGCGGTCACGGTGTTCTTCTACGCGCCGCGGCCGCTCCTGTACGAGGCGCTCGGCTCGCCGGATCTCTGGTCGACCGTCCTTTACGAGGCGACGGTGGGGTCGGCCGAGGAGCTGGCCGACCTCTGGCTCACCGGCGAAATGCAGGACAACCCCTATCTGCAGTTCCTTCGCCACGAGATCGAGACGCTCACGTACGCGGCTCCCGTCGCAGCCGTCTTCGCCGTCGTCGGCTTCCTCGTCGACGGACACGTTCGTGGTCGCGGGGCGGTCCCCGCCGGACGCCGCCGCGCGCTGGTCGCCTTCGCGACCTATTGGGGGGTCGCGAGCCTGATCGGCTACCCGGCCGCGACCGACATCAACGCCCCCTGGTCGGCCGTTCACATCGTGCTCCCGCTGACGATCCCCGCGGGCGTCGGGGTCGCGTACGTCGCCCGGGAGGGGTGGGCGGCGGTCGGGAGGGCTCCGATCGGCGGTTCCGGCTCCGGGAGCGATGGCGGTTCGACGGTGACGTCGGCCTCGTGGTCCGACCTGCGAGTCGTCGACCGTGAGACGGCGGTGCTGGCCCTCCTCGTTCTGTTGGCGGCGACCGCCGGCGTGCTCGTCCCGACGGCGACCTACTGGAACTCGACGAACCCCGACCACACCGCGGCGGTCCAGTGGGCGCAGCCGCACAACGACGCCCGGTCGACGATCGCGGACGTCGAGGCGGTCGCGGCGACCCACGACGACGGCACGGATATCCTGTTCGTCGGGACGCACACGTCCTCCCGTGAGAACGTGATGTACGTCGACAACGAGTCGGCCGCCGATCGCGACGGCGCGCCGGGCGGGTGGTACGACCGGCTCCCGTTGCCGTGGTATTACGAACGCGCGGGCGCGACCGTCGACAGCGTGAGCGCCGATGCCGACCGTGCGGCCGCCCTGGCGGACCCCCCGCCGGTCGTGATCGTGCACGCGGCCGGCCGCGAGTCCGTCGCGCCGCACCTCGAGGGGTATCGCGCCACGGACCACGAGTTCCGGCTGTGGGACTTCCGGCTCGTCTTCTTCATCGAGGAGGACGCGCTTCAGGAGGCCGGCAGACTCGATCAGCCGTCGTGAGTCCGGCTGGCTCGATCGATTCCGGGCCGGATACGATCCACAAACGTGTCTATTGAAGCTTGAGACACCCCGGATCGATCCATCCACTCGCCGTATGTGGCAATCCTTATGCGGGCCCGTTCGCAACCCTCGCGCGTGACAGTCACGCTACCAGGACCGACGATCGGGATCGTCGGCGGCGGACAGCTCGGACGGATGATCGGCGAGGCGGTCGCCCGTCGGGGGGTCGAGGTCGTCGTCCTCGACCCGACGCCGGACTGTCCCGCCGCCCCGGTGGTCTCCGAGCAGATCGTCGGCGGGTTCGACGACGAGACGGCGATCCGGGAGCTCGCCGAGCGGGCGGACGTGCTCACCTACGAGATCGAGCTGGCCGACCCGGACGTGCTCGAGTCGGTCGCCGCGGAGCACGACCTCCCGGTTCATCCCGATCCCGACACTCTCCGGACGATCCAGGACAAGCTCGTCCAGAAGTCGGCGCTCGCGGACGCCGGGATCCCGGTCCCGCCGTTCGAGGCCGTCTCCTCGGCGGCCGACCTGGAGGCCGCGCTCGACCGGTTCGGGGAGGTGATGCTCAAGGCGCGCGAGGGCGGCTACGACGGGCGCGGGAACCGCCCCGTGACCGACGCCGCGGAGGTCGAGGCGGCGCTCGAGGAGCTCGGCACGAACGCGATGGCGGAGGCGTTCGTCCCCTTCGAGCGCGAGCTCTCGGTCATCGGCGTCGTGGGCGCGGACGGCGTCCGGACCTATCCGGTGACCGAGACCATCCACCGGGAGGAGATCCTGCGGGAGAGCGTCACGCCCGCCCGGACCGACGACGCCGTGGCCGATCGGGCCGAGGCGGTCGCCCGCGACGTGCTCGAGTTCCTCGACGGCCGCGGCGTCTACGGCATCGAGCTCTTCGAGACGCCGGACGGCGAGGTGCTCGTCAACGAGATCGCGCCGCGGCCGCACAACTCCGGCCACTGGACGATCGAGGGCGCCCGGACCTCCCAGTTCGAGAACCACGCTCGCGCCGTCCTCGGCTGGCCGCTCGGGCCCACGGACTGCCGCGGAACGACCGTGACCGCGAACCTCCTCGGGGACGTCTCCGAGACGGGGCCGGCGCGGCTCCGCGGCGTCGAAACGATCCTCGGTTCGCCCGATGTGAGCCTCCACTGGTACGGAAAGAACGACGTCCGGCCGCTCCGGAAGATGGGACACCTGACCGTCGCGGGAGCCGATTCGTCGGCGGATCGAGAGCCGGACGCGGATCGCGGTGGGGCCGCGGACCGGCTCAATCGCGCGCGCGAGCTCCGCGACGCCGTGACGT
The DNA here is from genome assembly GCF_900107205.1 of Halopenitus persicus. Lineage (GTDB taxonomy): Archaea > Halobacteriota > Halobacteria > Halobacteriales > Haloferacaceae > Halopenitus > Halopenitus persicus. The sequence continues at coordinate 407,807 of NZ_FNPC01000004.1, forward strand.
TCGCGCCCGTCGACACACCCGGCACCGAGTGATCGGCACACCCGGCACCGAGCGAGTTCGCGACCGCGACGTTCGACGCACTGGCACCGATCGACGCACTGGCACCGATCGACGAAGCTGACCGACGCGACCCACCAACTGACGCGACCCACTCCGAGACCATGACCACGCCACAGGACCTCATCGACCGACTCGAGACGGAAGCCGAACAGCAGGCTGACCCGGCGACCACGCCGGACGTCGGCATCATTATGGGGTCGGATTCGGACCTTCCCACGATGGAGGGCGCCTACGAGGCGCTCGACACGCTGGGCTTTGCCGAACAGACCGACTTCTCGGACCCGCCGTCGAGCCGGTTCACCTACGAGTCGTACGTCGTCTCGGCCCACCGGACGCCGGAGCTGATGTATGCGTACGGGGAGACGGCTCGCGACCGCGGTCTCGACGTCATCATCGCCGGCGCCGGCGGCAAGTCGGCCGACCTGCCGAACATGACCGCCTCCATCGCCTATCCGATCCCGGTGGTCGGCGTCCCGGTCCAGGAGAAGTCGGTCGACTCCGTCATCGGGATGCCGACCGGCGCGCCGATCGTGGCCGTCGACGCCGGCAAGTCGTTCAACGCCGGTCTCTCGGCGGCCCAGGTGCTCGCACGCGAACACGAATCGATAGAGGAACGGCTCATCCAGTATCACGAGGACCTCACCGCCGACGTGGCGGAAGTCTCCGAGGCCCTTCACGACCTCGGACTCGACGGGTTCCGCGAGCGGAACGCCTGACCGATCCGGGCACGGAACTCCGAATCGGACACGGAACTCCGAATCGGACACGAAAACGCCCGATCGGTTCCGGGACGAGCCCCGGACCGGTACCGGAAACGCCGATCCGCCGGCGTGCCCCCTGTGAACCCGCGCCTCGCACCCGCGCGTGCGAGAATCAACGCTTATGTAGGGTCCAACCAAACCCACGCACGTTACGGAGACCTGTATGAGCGATTGGATAGCTATCGGCGCATTGGCGGTCGTCGGGATCGGCATCCCGCTGGGGATGATGGGAGTCTCGGCGTTACTCCGTCCAAGCGTGCCGGAACAAGGCAAACGCACCATCTACGAGTCCGGGGAGGTCCCGACCGGCAGCGCGCACATTCGGTTCAACATCCAGTACTATATGGTGGCGCTGTTGTTCCTCGTGTTCGACATCGAGACGGTCCTGCTGTTCCCGTGGGTCGTCATCTACCGTCCCGCGCTGAACGCGGGCGTCCCGATGGCACGGCTCCTGTTGCCGATGTTGGCGTTCGTCGGCATCCTCACCGTCGGACTCGTGTGGGCGTGGCGCAACGGCGCGGTCGAATGGATGAGCAGTCCCCGTGCGATGCGCCGCAAGACGGAACGTAACCAACCATGAGCAGCGATCAACCATTTATCACGGACGACTCCGCGGTGGTGACGGAGACCCGCGACGCTCGGATGGGCGAGGGTCGCGGCGACAGATTCAACTCGCGGCTTCGGGAGGCGTTCGGCTCCTCGCCGTTCATCCTCACGAAGTTCGACAAGTTCCTCAACTGGGCCCGTGGGTCATCGATGTTTATGCTGCAGTTCGGGATCGCCTGCTGCAGCATCGAGATGATGCACACCTACGCGGTCAAACACGACCTCGACCGGTTCGGCTCCGGCGTGCCGCGCGCCTCGCCGCGCCAGGCGGACGTGATGATCGTTCCCGGAACGATCGTCTCGAAGTTCGCCCCGCGGATGAAGCGCGTCTACGACCAGATGCCCGAGCCGAAGTTCGTCGTCGGGATGGGATCGTGTACCATCTCCGGGGGCCCGTTCCAGGAGGGCTACAACGTGATCAAGGGCGCCGAGGAGGTCATCCCGGTCGACATTCACGTGCCGGGCTGTCCCCCGCGTCCCGAGGCGCTGGTCTACGGCGTGGCCAAGCTCCAGGAACGCATCGCCAACGGCGAGGCGAGCCCGGTCACGGTCAAGCCCTACGAGCTCGAACAGTTCTCGGATCTCGAGAAGGACGAGCTCGTCGAACACCTGACCGACCAGATCGACGAGGACGACCTCGTGATGCGATACAACTTCGCTGATTCGCCATGAGCTTACAGGACCCAGCGGGGGACCTCGAGACGGCCGACGAGGCCTCGGCCGTCGTCGAACGGGACCCCGACGAACTCGCCGAACTCCTGGGTGACGCCGTCATCGGCCGGGAGGAGCACGTCAACGCGCCCGGTTTCGTGATCCGGTCCGACGCGGTCCAGGACGTCCTCTCGACGCTCAAGGAGGAGGCGGGCTACGACCACCTCTCGGTCGTCACCGCCCAGGAGTACGAGAACCGCTACGAGTCGATCTACCACCTGAAGAAGTACGCCGACCCGACCCAGGAGGTCAGCGTCGTCGTTCCCGCGGACAAGCAGAATCCGGTCTCGGAGTCCGCGGAACCCGTCTTCCGGACGGCCGACTGGCACGAACGGGAGGCGTACGACCTCGTCGGGATCGAGTACGACGACCATCCCGACCTCCGACGCATCCTGCTGCCGGAGACCTGGCAGGGACATCCCCTGTCGATGGACTACGACAAGGACCAGCCGCAGGTCGTCTCGCTGCGTGAACACGCCAATCCGCTGCAGGCGGACCACCGGGAGGACGAGTCGGACACGATGTTCATCAACATCGGTCCCCACCACCCGGCGACGCACGGCGTGTTGCACCTCAAGACGACCCTCGACGGCGAGCAGGTCGCGGACGTCGAGTCCGACATCGGCTACCTCCACCGGTCGGAGGAGCAGATGGCCCAGAGCGGCACCTACCGGCACCAGATCATGCCGTACCCGGACCGCTGGGACTACATCTCGGCGGGGCTGTTGAACGAGTACGCCTACGCCCGCGCCGCCGAGGACCTCGCGGACATCGAGGTCCCCGAGTACGCCCAGATCATTCGGACGATGGGTGCGGAGCTGTGCCGGATCGCCGCACACATGCTCGCGGTCGCCACGTTCGCGCTGGACATCAACGGCGATTTCACCGCGACGTTCATGTACGCGATCAACGACCGCGAGCAGGCCCAGAGCATCCTCGAGGACCTGACCGGTCAGCGGATGATGTTCAACTACTTCCGGCTCGGCGGCGTCGTCTGGGACCTGCCGGAGCCGCGTGCGGAGTTCTTCGAGAAGACGCGCGACTTCCTCGACCAGCTCCCCGGCTCCGTCGAGGAGTATCACGACCTGCTGACCGCCAACGAGATCCTCCAGATGCGGACGATCGACACGGGGATCCTCCCGCCGGAGGTCGCCAAGAACTACGGCGCGACCGGCCCGGTGGCGCGCGGCTCCGGCGTCGATTACGACCTCCGCCGTGACGACCCGTACGGCTACTACGACGAGCTCGACTGGGACGTCATCACCGAGGACGGCTGCGACAACTACAGCCGCCTGCTCGTGCGGCTCCAGGAGGTCGAGGAATCCGCGAAGATCATCGAACAGTGCGTCGACCTCCTCGAGGACTGGCCCGAGGACGATCGCACCATCCAGTCGAACGTGCCGCGCACGCTCAAGCCCGAGGACGACAAGGAGATCTACCGCGCCGTCGAGGGTGCGAAGGGCGAGCTCGGGATCTACATCCGCGCGGACGGGACCGACAAGCCGGCCCGGTTCAAGATCCGGTCGCCGTGCTTCTCGAACCTCCAGACGCTGCCCGAGATGGCCAACGGGGAGTACGTGCCCGACATGGTCGCGGCGCTCGGCAGCCTCGACATCGTGCTCGGGGAGGTGGACCGCTGATGGCGGTCGGCCTCCTCGATGCGGCCCCGGCACAGCTGTTCCCGGAACAGGTGACGAACGCGCTCGGACTCCCCGGCGTCGTCGGCGAGTTCGTCGGCGCGCTCATCGCGGCCTTCCTGGTCGGGAACGTTATGCTCGCGTTCACCGGCGTCGCCGGGCCGTGGGCGAAGCGGAAGATCACCGCGGCCTTCACGGACCGGATCGCGGTCGACCGCATCGGCCCGTTCGGGCTGCTCATCATCCCGGCGGCCGCGGTCCAGCTGCTCGCCAAGGAGCTCATCATCCCCGAGGGCGCGGACCGGCCGTCCTACGACCTCGCGCCGCTCGTCCTTCCGGCGTCGGCGATGCTCGGATTCGCCGTCATCCCGATGGGGCAACTCGGCCCCGTGAACCTCCAGCTTGCCGACCCCGAGGTCGGCTTCGCACTGACGTTCGCGTTCGCGTCGATCGCCTCCGTCTCGCTGGTGATGGCCGGCTACGCGTCGAACAACAAGTACTCGCTGCTGGGCGGGCTGCGCGCGGTCGCGCAGAACCTCGCCTACGAGATTCCGCTCATCGTGACCGCGATGTCCGTCGTGGTCTTCACCGGCAGTCTCCGCACGAGCGAGATCGTCGCCGCCCAACAGGAGGCGCTGTTCACGGTGGCCGGCGTCACGATCCCCTCGTGGTTCGCCATCGTGAACCCCTTCGCGTTCGGGCTGTTCCTCGTGGCGAACCTGGCCGAGATCGGTCGAAACCCCTTCGACATCCCGGAGGCCCCGACCGAGATCGTCGCCGGATACCAGACCGAGTACTCATCGGCGTACTTCGTGCTGTTCTACCTCGGCGAGTTCCTGCATATCTTCCTCGGCGGCGCCATCCTCGCGATGGCCTTCCTCGGCGGCGCGTCCGGGCCGGGCCCGGCGAGCATCGGGTTCGTCTGGTTCGTGGTCAAGGTCTGGGCGTTCTTCCTGTTCACCCAGTGGTGCCGCTCGGCGCTGCCGCGCGTCCGCATCGACCAGCTCATCGAGATCGGCTGGAAGGGAATGTTGGTGTTGTCGTTCGCGAACCTGATCCTCACGGCGGTGCTCGTGGGGGTGATCGCCTCATGATCGGATTGCTAAAATCGATGGCGACCACGATGAAACACGCGCTCGACGGGACGACGTTCACGGTGGAGTACCCGGACGTCGCCCCGGACGTGAGCCCGCGGTTCCGTGGCGTCCACAAGTTCAGTCAGGAGCGGTGTATCTGGTGTCGGCAGTGCGAGAACGTCTGTCCGAACGATACGATCCAGATCGTCCAGGACGACCAGCGCAACGGGGAGGAGTACAACCTCCACATCGGACAGTGCATCTACTGTCGGCTGTGTGAGGAGGTCTGTCCGGTCGACGCGATCCTGTTGACCCAGAACTTCGAGTTCACCGCCGACACGAAGGACGACTTCGTGTACAACAAAGAACAGCTCAAGAACGTCCCGTGGTACAAGGGGATCGACCCGCTCAACTCCCGGAATCCCGACCGTGGCGCATGGGTCGGCGAGGGAGACGGGGAGGTCGATTATCAGTAGTCCCGGAGCGACGGCGGAGTCGCTCTCGAAACCTACAAAAGGTATCTCAAAGGAGTCACACACAATGGTCCTTGACACCATCGCGTTCGCGCTGTTCGCCCTCGTTACGCTGGCGTGCAGCCTGGGCGTCGTCCTCGTGCGGGACGTCTTTCACGCGTCCCTGCTTTTGGGCGCCGCCCTGTTGAGCGTCGCGGTGCATTACGTGATGTTGCAGGCGGAGTTCGTCGCCGCGATGCAGGTCCTCGTCTACGTCGGCGGGGTTCTCATCCTCATCACGTTCGCCGTGATGCTCACGCGTACCGACGACCCGGAGGTGAGTAGCGTATGAGTGACGACCCGGACACACGCGAGCGTGACGGGCCCGACGAGTACGACGTTTCCGACCGGGGGCTGGTTCCCGGTCTGGCGTCGCTGCTGCTGTTCGGCGTCCTGGCCGTGACGATCCTGGGCGCCGACTTCGGCGACCCCGCCGGCCTCGAGGCCGGCGAGTACGGGATCACCCACGGCATCGGGTTCGCGCTGTTCAACGTCGACCTCGGCGCGTTCGCGGGGTCGACCGAGGGGTTCCTCGCGGCCTTCTTCATCGTCGCGATCACCCTCGACGTCGCGATCGACGGCGCGTTGTACCTCGCGAAACGCGAGTCCGACGGCTCGATCGTCTCGGCCGTCGGGGGCACGTTCACCCGCGGCCGCAAGGCCGGGGAGGGAGGTGACTGACGGTGGTCGCGCCCGAATACTACCTGCTGTTGGCCGCCGCGGTCTTCTGTATCGGCCTGTTCGGCGTCCTCACGCGGCGTGAGGCGCTGTACTTCCTGATGAGCGTGGAGCTGATGTTGAACGCGGCCAACATCAACTTCGTCGCGTTCTCGGCGTACTACGGCGACCTCACCGGCCAGGTGTTCTCGCTGTTCGTGATCGCGCTCGCGGCCGCGGAGGTCGCGATCGGGATCGGGATCATCCTGGTGCTGTATCGCAACTTCGGCGTGACCGACGTCACGGTACCGCGGGGGATGAGGTGGTAGCATGGTAGACGCGTTCGCCTACGTACCCGCGATCGTCGCGCTGCCGTTCGTCTCGTTCCTGGTCGCGCTCGCGTTCGGGAAGTACCTCCCCAAGGGCGGTGCGTTCGGCGGCATCGCCGCGACGGCGGGGTCGTTCCTGCTGTCGCTGTGGGTCCTGGCCACCGTCGCCGCCGGCGGCCAACACGTCGAGACGCTGTACACGTGGGTCTCGACCGACGGGATCGCCGGCGGGATCGGCCCCCAGGAGATCGAGCTGACCTTCGGGGTCCTGATCGACCCGCTGTCGGCGCTGATGCTCGTCATCGTGACGCTCATCGCGATGCTCGTCCACGTGTTCTCGCTCGGCTATATGAACGACGAGGGCGAGCCGGACCTGCCGCGCTACTACGCCGGGCTCGGGCTGTTCACGGCGTCGATGCTCGGGTTCGTCGTCGCGGACAACCTGCTGATGGCCTTCATGTTCTTCGAGCTGGTCGGCCTCTGTTCGTACCTGCTCATCGGGTTCCACTTCCGGGAGCCGGGGCCACCCTCGGCCGCGAAGAAGGCGTTCCTGGTCACCCGCTTCGGCGACTACTTCTTCCTGGTCGGCGTCGTCGCCGTGTTCGCGACGTTCGGGACCGCCTCCTTCGCCGGCTCGGAGTCGTTCCCCGTCCTCGCCGAGCACGCGCTCGCCGGCGAGTTCGACGCGTGGACGCCGTTCGGGCTCGAGGCCGGAACGTGGTTCACCGCCGTCGGCCTGCTCGTGCTGGGCGGGGCGATCGGCAAGTCCGCGCAGTTCCCGCTGCACACGTGGCTCCCCGACGCGATGGAGGGCCCGACGCCGGTCTCCGCGCTCATTCACGCCGCGACGATGGTCGCGGCCGGCGTCTACCTCGTCGCCCGGATGTACGGCTTCTACGTGCTGACGCCGACGACGATGGCGATCATCGCCTTCGTCGGCGGCTTCACCGCGCTGTTCGCCGCCACGATGGGGCTCGTCAAGGACGAGCTCAAGCAGGTGCTCGCGTACTCCACGATCTCCCAGTACGGGTATATGATGCTCGCGCTCGGCGCGGGCGGGTACGTGGCCGCGGTCTTCCACCTGATGACCCACGCCTTCTTCAAGGCCCTGCTGTTCTTAGGCGCCGGCGCGGTCATCATCGCGATGCACCACGAGGAGAACATGTGGGAGATGGGCGGGCTCAAGGAGAAGCTCCCCGTCACCTACTGGACGTTCCTCGCCGGTTCGCTGGCGCTCGCCGGGATCTTCCCGTTCGCCGGGTTCTGGTCGAAGGACGAGATCCTCTACGAGGCGCTCGTGCACGGCCTGAACGAGCCGCTGCTGTTGGGCGCGTGGGCGATGGGGCTGCTCGCGGTCCCGGTCACCGCCTTCTACACGTTCCGGATGGTCTTCCTCACCTTCCACGGCGAGCCGCGGACCGACGTCGCGCGTGACCCGCACCCGGTCCGGTGGAACGTGAAGGGACCGCTCACGGTTCTCGGCGTCCTCGCGGTCGTCGCGGGGACGGTCAATATGGTGCCGGTCCAGAAGGTGCTCGGGATCGAGGGGATCGACCTCCTCCACCTGTGGCTCGACGGCCACTACGGCGGCTTCTCCGAGCTCACCTCGCACCACTACGCGGAGCTGGGTCCGTACAGCTCCGGCTACATCGCCGGCGGCGAGGTGCCGACCGTGCTGATCGGCGCGGGCGTCTCGCTGGCGCTGGCGCTGGGCGGGCTTGGGCTCGCCTGGAAGCTCTACAACGTCGCCGAGCCGGCCGAGCACACGGCCGCGCTCGGCGGCGTCAAGACCGTACTGTACAACAACTACTACCAGGACGAGCTGCAGGTCCGGCTCGCCGGGGTGACCGCCGGCGTCGCGAGCGCCGCGGACACCTTCGACCAGGGCGTCATCGACGGCGTCGTCAACGGCGTCTCCTCGGTGAGCCTGGTCTCCGGTGACCGGATCCGCCGCGTGCAGACCGGCGTCGTCACCCACTACGCCGCGCTGCTTACGCTCGGGGTGACCGGGCTGATACTCGTCCTCGGCGTTCTCGGAGGGTGGTTCCTGTGATCATCGAAGCACTCATCGCATTCACGTTCGTGAGCGCGATGGCGGTGCTGCTCGCTCCCGACGAGTGGGCCGGCCGCCTCGCGTTCGCGCTCAGTCTGGTTCCCTTCCTGGGGAGCCTCTTCCTGTGGGCACGGTTCGACGGGAGCGGCAACGCCCTGACGGGCGGCGAGCTCGCGTTCGAAACGCAGATCGACTGGATCGAGGTCGGCGGCTATACGATCCAGTGGTTCGTCGGCCTCGACGGGATCAGCCTCCCGCTCGTCGTCCTGACGGCGTTCCTGGTGCCGCTGGCGATCGTCTCGGCGTGGACGCCGATCGACGACCGGCAGAGCCAGTTCTACGGGCTGATCCTCTTCATGGAGGCGAACCTGATCGGCGTGTTCGCCGCGCTCGATTTCTTCGCGTGGTTCGTCTTCTGGGAGGCCGTCCTGCTCCCGATGTACTTCCTCATCGGCGTCTGGGGCGGCCCGCGACGCAAGTACGCCGCGATCAAGTTCTTCGTGTACACGAACGCGGCGTCGCTCGTGATGTTCCTCGGGTTCATGGCGCTCGTCTTCAGCCTGCCGGTCGAGACGTTCGGCCTCCCCGAGGTCACGCAGTCGATCGCGGCCGGCGAGCTCGGGTCCTTCTACGGGATCCCGGCGGAGACGATCGGGCTCGTGGCGTTCGTCGCGATGTTCGCCGGCTTCGCGGTGAAGGTGCCGATGGTGCCGGTTCACACCTGGCTTCCGGACGCCCACGTCGAGGCCCCGACGCCCGCGTCGGTGCTGCTGGCGGGCGTCCTCCTGAAGATGGGGACCTACGCGCTGCTTCGGTTCAACTTCACGATGCTGCCCGATCAGGCCAGTACGCTGGCGGTTCCGATCGCCGCGCTCGCGGTGATCTCGGTGATCTACGGCGCGATGCTCGCGCTGGCCCAGCAGGACCTCAAGCGGATCGTCGCGTACTCCTCGGTCTCCTCGATGGGGTACGTCATCCTCGGACTGATCGCCTTCACCGTCTACGGCGTCGGCGGGGCGACCTTCCAGATGGTCGCCCACGGACTCATCTCCGGGCTGATGTTCATGGCGGTCGGCGTCATCTACAATGCGACCCACACCCGGATGGTGACGGATATGTCCGGGCTCGCCGACAGGATGCCGGTCGCGGTGTGGATCCTCGTCGCCGGCGCGTTCGCGTACATGGGGCTCCCGCTGATGGCCGGATTCGCCGGCGAGTTCTACGTCTTCGTGGGCTCGTTCGGCTCGCCGGTCGCGAACGGGCTGATGCCGGTCTTCACGGCGCTGGCGATGTTCGGCATCGTGATCGTCGCCGGCTACCTGCTGTTCGCGATGCAGCGGACGCTGTTCGGCCCCTTCCGGCTCGACACTGACTACGAACTAGGCCGGGCTCCGCGTCGGGAGACGCTCCCGCTCGCGGCGCTGCTCGTGGCCATCATCGTCCTCGGCGTCGCCCCGGATCTGTTCTTCGAGATGATCCGTGAGGCGGTCGTTCCCGTGGTCGAAGGAGGTGTCAACTGATGAGCGTTCAACAGCCGTCGACGGTCGAACCGCTCGCAGCGTTGCCGGCACAGACCGGCGCAGCACCGCTTCCGGAGTGGACTGCTCTCGGCCCCGTCCTCGCGCTCGTCGCGGCGGGACTCCTGCTGCTGCTTTGGGACACCGTCTTCCCGAACCGCCGGACGAACACCGAACTCTCGGTCATCGCGGCGGTCGGATCGCTGGCCGCGCTCGCGCTGTCCGGCTGGTATCTGGCGGCCGGAACCGGCCGCCCCGCGACCGGCGGCGCGATCACCCTGTTCGCTGAGGCGATCACGATCGACGGGCTCGCGCTGTTCTTCACGGCGATCGTCGCGTCGGTGACGACGCTGGTCGTCGTCGCCAGCCGCGATTACCTGACCGACCACGAGACGCCGGGCGAGTTCTACTCGCTGGTCGTTCTCGCGGCGGCGGGGATGGCGCTGTTGGCGTCCGCGAGCTCGCTGGCGACGATCTTCGTCGCGCTCGAGATGGTGTCGCTGCCCTCCTACGCGCTCGTCGCGTACCTCAAGGAGAACCGCGGCAGCGTCGAGGCGGGGCTGAAGTACTTCCTCGTCGGGGCGGTCTCCTCGGCGATCTTCGTCTTCGGCATCTCGCTGGTCTACGCCGCGACCGGCTCGCTGTTGTTGAGCGACGTCGCCGCCGCGTTCGGCGACCTCGGCGACCTGGCCGGCGTGGCCGGCGTCGGCGTGGTGATGATGATCGCCGGCTTCGCGTTCAAGACGGCCTCCGTGCCCGTCCACTTCTGGGCGCCGGAGGTCTACGAGGGCGCGCCCGCGCCCGTGAGCGCGTTCCTCTCGTCCGCCTCGAAGGCGGCCGGCTTCGCGGTGGCGTTCCGCGTGTTCACCGAGGCGTTCCATCTCGGCGGGGAGGTCACCGCCGTCGGCATCGACTGGGCGCTCGTCTTCGCCGTCCTCGCGGTCGTGACGATGACGCTCGGCAACTTCGCGGCGGCCGTCCAGACCGAGGTCAAGCGGATGCTGGCGTACTCGTCGATCGGCCACGCCGGCTACGCGCTGATCGGCCTCGCCGCGATCTCGGCGGGCGGGAGCCACAACGGCGCCGTGATGGGCGCCTCGATGGCGCACCTGTTCGTCTACGGGTTTATGAACACCGGCGCGTTCCTGTTCATCGCGATGGTCGAACGCTGGGGCGTCGGGCGGACCTTCGAGGACTACGCCGGCCTCGGCACGGTCGCCCCGATGGCGTCCGTGGCGATGACGGTCTTCATGTTCTCGCTGGCGGGACTGCCCCCGTTCGGCGGGTTCTTCTCGAAGTACTTCCTGTTCGCCGGCGCCGTCTTCAACGGCTTCTGGTGGCTCGCGGCGGTCGGCGCGCTCAACAGCGTGCTCTCGCTGTACTACTACAGCCGGGTCGTGAAGGCGATCTGGATCGAGGACCCCACGGACGCCCTCGCGGCGGTCGACTCGCGGCCGACCGCGCTCTACGGCGCCGTGATCGTCGCCGCGGTCGCCACCGTGGTCGTGCTGCCCGGCTTCGGTCCGGTCATCGAGACCGCCGAGGCCGCCGCCACGGCGCTGTTCGGCTGAGCGATCCGGCCGACGTTTCGGCGTTTTTCGACCGCCTCGTTCCCGTCTCCACGTCCTTCGGTCGATTCGTTCGTCCGTCGGTTCGTTCCCCGGCTGCTTCGTTCTGCAGTCGCTCCGTTCTTCGTCCGCAGCGCCCATCCCGCGGACGGCACCGTTTTATCCGCGGACGCCACACCACGCGTGTATGGTTCGGCGTCTGGTGTTGGGTTGTAGCGCCCTCGGTCACACGCTCATCGAGCACGCCCGGGAGCGCCGCGGCGAGGTGTACGTCGTGACCGACGACGCCGGTTGGGTGACGACGCTCCGGGAGTCGAACGTGCCGGCGACGGAGGCCGACCCCACCGACGCCGCCGCGTATCCCGACGACGTCGACGTCGTCGTGCTCGCGGCCGACGACGCCGAACGGAACCTCGCCGCCGCGCGGGCCGCACGCCGGGCGTATCCGGCGGCGTCGATCGTTGCGTACGTCGGCGTTGACGCCGACGCGGCGACCCGCGAATCGATCGCGGCGGTCGCCGACCGGTGCATCGATCCCGTCGCGGCGCTCACGCGGCGCGTTCTCGAGGTCGTGGACGCGGACGCCGACGAGCGCATCGTGGACCTGGTCGGAACGCTGCGGTCGTTGTCCGGGCCGCTCGCGGTCGTGACACACGACAATCCCGACCCGGACGCGATCGCGTCCGCGATCGGCCTCGTCCGCGTCGCCGAGTCGGTCGGGATGGACGCGGACGCCTGTTACGGCGGCGAGATCTCCCACCAGGAGAACCGGGCGCTCGTCAACCTGTTGGACATCCAGCTCCGACACCTCGAGTCGGTCGACCTCGCTGGATACGGCGGGATCGCGCTGGTCGACCACTCGCGCCCCGGGATCAACGACAGCCTCCCGACGGACGCCGACGTCGATCTGGTGGTCGACCACCACCCGCCGCGCGGCCCCGTCGAGGCGCGGTACATCGACGTTCGGCCGGATCTCGGGGCGACGAGCACGATCGTCGCGGAGTATCTCGACCGGCTCGCGATCGATCTCGACCGTCGGATCGCGACCGCCCTGCTGTACGGGATCCGGATCGACACCCGGGACTTCACGCGGGAGGTCGCCGTCGCCGACGTCGAGGCCGCGGCGGCGATCCTCGAGACGGCCGACGTCGGGACGCTCGAGCGCGTGGAGACGCCGACGGTGAGCCCGGAGACGTTCGAGACGCTGGCACGGGCGATCCGCGAACGCGAGGTCGAGGGGTCGGTGGTCGCCTCCTGCGTCGGCGAGATCGCCGACCGGGACGCGCTCGCGCAGGCCGCAGAGCGGCTCCTGGACATGGAGGGCGTGACGGTGACGTTCGTCTACGGCTTCCTCGACGGCACGATCTACGCCTCCGCGCGGGCCCGCGGCGCGGACGTCGATCTGGGGGAGACGCTGCGGGACGCGCTCGGTCAGATCGGGTCGGCGGGCGGGCACGCGGACATGGCCGGCGCGCAGATCCCGCTCGGCATTCTCGGTGCCGTGGAGGACGACTCCGCTGCATCGCTGACGGACGTCGTTAGGGAGAGCATCTCCGGCCGGTTCTTCGAGACGATCGCCGACGCGCCCGCCCCGCCGACGGCCGACGTCGAACTCACCGGCGCTGCCGTGTCGTCGGGCACGGGAGGCGAGACCGGTGCCGAACGTGACGACGAGGAAAAAACCGAGGATACTGGCCACGATACGGACGCTGACACGTAGCGAGCGGAAGCCCACCCCTGAAGGGGTGGGAGGATGTCAAGTTCTCAGTACTCCTCGTAGGCGAGGTTCATCAGCCACTGCGAGAAGGCGTCCGACTGGGGGTCGATCTCCTCCTCGCCGATGAACGGGGAGAGCATGTCGCCGGCCATCAGCAGCGAGAAGTCCAGGTCGCGCGCGGTCGGCTCGAGGAAGTAGGTGTTGTGTCCGTCGTAGACCGTCCGTTCGCGCTCGATGAGCTCGGCCTCCTCCAACGCCTCGGCGATGCGGCTGCCCTTCCGCGAGGAGACGTCGAGTTCCTTCCAGAAGTCGCTCTGGTGGATGCCGCCGGTCTCGCGGATGAGCTCGAGCCCGGCGCGTTCGTCGGCCGAGAGGTCGGCCTCGAGTTCGGACACGCTCATACCAGTTTCTGGCCCGCGACTCGCTTAAAGGTGGCTTTCCCGGCCGCGCGTCGCGGGCGAGTCGGCTCCCCACTCCTCGGGGACCGCCACCGGCTCGTAGGTCGCCGTACACGGCGGGCCGTCCGCGTATCGGAACGACGGGTCGGAGCCGGTGCGAACGAGCGTGCTCGAGCGCGTGCCGAACCCCTCGCCGTGGATGCAGACGCCGAGGTCGTGATCGCCGAGCGCGTCCCCGACGCGGTCGAGCCACGCGGTCGCGTCCGCGCCGGGCTCGGGACGTGCTCGGTCGGCGAGCTCGCCCGCCGCCGCTCGTTGGCGGGCGCCCGCATCGCCGCGCCGGTCGGGGACCGCGAACCGCCCTCGCCCGTTGATCACGCCGCCGACGTTGACGAGGACGTGGACGCCGGGATCGAGCCGCGTCACGCGCAGCGGACCGTCGTTGACCACCAGGAACGCGGCGGTCGCGTCGGCGAGGACCAGCGAGAAACCCGCGTAGCTCCGCTCGCGGTCCTCGAGTTCCGCCCGGACGTGTTCGAGGGCCTCCCCGGCCGATGCGCGGCCGAGACAGTCGTCGACGAGCAGCCCGCGGGACCGGTCCCCGTCGATCGGCTCCTCCAGCCAGCGGTTCGTGAGGAGGACGTACAGCCCCTCGCGGGAGACGCCCATCCAGGTGCCGCCGGCCTGCCGGTCCCGCGGCGCGATGACCGGCGGGGACCGGTCCGCACGAAGCCGCGGCGGCTCCGCGGGGCGGTCGAACCGCTCGTCCCGGTTGGCGCCGGCCGCGACCGGCGCGTCGGCGAAGACCTGCCAGGCGAGCGCGAGCGTGCACACGTGGTGAGATCGTCGGTCGAGCGACAAAAACCGGCCGGTTGACGTGGCGTCGGTCTCCGCGGCCCGTCGGAACGGCCTGCGAAGCGCCACGGCGGACGTGAGTTCGACACGACCGCACGGGCGACGTGCCGCGACACAGCGCAACCCCTTTGGCTCGCGGTCGCGTACCGGCGGACATGACGTTCACCCCCGAAAGCGAGGCCACGAGCGAGGAGGTCGCGGACCGCGTCGACGAGGCGATCGCCGACAACGACGTCGTGTTGTTCATGAAGGGGAACCGGCTGATGCCCCAGTGCGGCTACTCGAAGCGCGCCGTCGCGCTGATCGCCGAGCACGTCGAGGAGTTCGAGACGGTCGACGTGCTCCCGGCGCTGCCGGAGTACCGCGAGGCGCTGGCTGACCACAGCGGCTGGGAGACGATCCCGCAGACGTTCGTCGACGGCGAGTTCGTCGGCGGCAGCGACGTGCTCGCGGAGCTGGAGGAGCGCGGCGAGCTCGGCGAGACGCTCGCGGTCGAGTAGCGCCGGTTCCCGACTCGGTCGGGAGTCCTCGGTTCGCTGCGGATCCCCCGTTCCGTTCGGGTTCACGTCCCGATCGATGCGAGGTCCCCTCGGTCCGACCGGCGTTCGTTCGCGTAACGCTCCGCGGATCCGCCAAGGGGAGGCCCTATAAGGCTCGGTCCCCTATCAACGGCCAGGTACGGTTACCGTGTCGGCGCTGTGACGAGCCATACCCCACCCCTAGTTCAACCATGTCAGGCTGCGTGTTCCGACTTCATTCGACGCTCGAACTGCCACTCGAGGACCTCGAGGACTACTTCGATGACGATCCGGACCTGCCCCCCGAGATCGACGACGTGGACATCACTCGCCGCAACAACACGTTGATACTCAAGGCGGTCTCGGACGACGAGAGCATCAGCAAGTACACGCCGACGGCGCAGCTCAAGGCCTCCGTCACCGAGACGCGCGTCTACGAGGAGGAGCCGCCGCGGGCGGGCGGTCCCCAGTGGATGGACGACGAGGAGGAGGAGATCCCCTCCGAGCTCGTCGAGTTCGCCTGCTTCAAGGGCGACCGCGAGACGGTGTTACAGAACACGGCGCTGCAGTACCCGATGTTCCTCGTGTTGCGCGAGATCGCGTTGATGGCCGAGAAGGGGACGCTCACGGCGATCACCAACACGGACGACGAGCTGCACGCGACGCGGATCGTCGAGGGCGAGGAACGCCCGGCCTCCGTCGAGGTCGTCGAGAGCCCGCAGGGCAACGGCGAGGGGAACGGCGGGGTCAACTGGCGCGACAACGAGTTCATCTCGGACTGATCGGTGACGATCGGTGCGCCGGGGTCCTCCCGCTCGCCCGACTCGGTCGTTTCGACGCCGTTCTCACTCGCCCCGGTCGCTTCGGACGACGAACACCGGGACCGACGCGTTGTCCACGACTCGTTCGGAGACGCTGCCCAGCGAGACGATCTTCTCCTTCGGCGTTTTCCCCTGGGTTCCGATGACGATCAGGTCGATGTTCCGGTCGTCCGCGTAGCCGATGATCTCCTTCCAGGGCGTGCCGGTTCTGACCGCCGTTACCGTCTCGAGCCCTGCCTCCGTCGCGCGGTCGCTTACGTCGGCGACCGCGGCCTCTCCCTCGGTCTCGAGCGAGTCGCGGAGCTCGTCCTTGTCGTCGGTGTCGGCCGCGGTGACGATCCGGTTGTCAACGACGTAAAGCGCGTGGACCGTCGCGTCGTTGTCGCTCGCGATCGGGAGCGCGTGTGAGAGCGTTTCCGCAACCGTCTCGCTGCCGTCCGTCGGGACGAGTACGTGGTCGTACATCGTGGGTGACGTTGCACGCGCGAGCCCATCAACGTACTCCCGAGTCGTGAAGGCGCGCTTCACGCTTCCTCGACCCACTGTCGGACCGTCGCGGCTTTACGCGCGTGGCACGCTTGCTCGGATATGACCGACGAGTGGGTGAGCCTCTTTTCGGGCGGCAAGGATTCCGCGTGGGCCCTCCATCGGGCCCTGGAGACGGGCCTGAACGTGACGGCGCTGCTGACCGTCCACCCCGCGGGCGACTCGTACATGTACCACACGCCGGCGACCGAGCTCGCGCGGCTCGCCGCCGAGAGCATCGGCATCGAACTGATCGAACTCGAGCCCGACGCGTTCGCGGCTGACGCGACTGACAGGGCGGCTGACGCGACTGACAGGGCGGCTGACGCGACTGACAGGGGGACCGACTCGGGTGCCCGAGGCGACGCCGAGATCGAACCCCTCGAGGCCGCGCTCCGGGAGCTCCAAGGTGGGGCCGCCGACCGTGATTCGGCCGCCGACGCTCCCCTCGCCGACGAGCGTCCGATCGACCACGATCCGATCGCGTTGGCCGGCGTCACCGCCGGGGCGGTCGAAAGCGAGTTCCAGACGAGCCGGATCGAGGCGATGTGTGACCGGCTGGGGATCGACCTGTTCGCCCCGCTGTGGCAGCGCGATCCCGTCGCGCTCGCCGAGGCGATGATCGACGCCGGCTTCGAGATCACGATCGTCCAGGTCGCCGCCTACGGCCTCGATGCATCCTGGCTCGGACGGACGCTCGACCGGGACGCGCTCGCGGACCTGCGGGACCTCAACGACGAGTACGGCGTCCACGTCCTCGGCGAGGGCGGCGAGTTCGAGACGCTCGTCACCGACGGACCGCATATGGACCGGCCGATCGAGATCGACGCGGAGCCGGTCTGGGAGGGGTCCCGCGGACACCTGCGCGTCACGGACGCGCGGCTTGGCTGAGCGTCGAAACGACCGGACGAGTGAGCCGCGGGCCGGACGAGTAAGCGCCGAACCGACCGGACGACTGACTGCTAGAACTGGCCGCCGTCGGTGATGGAGGTGTGGGCGCCGATGAGCGCGCCCGAGAGGTCGAAGTTCTCGATCGTCGTCTCACGGTCGATGATCGACCCGCGGATCTCCGCGTTCCGGACGGTGGCCTCGGGGAAGACGACCGCCCGCTCGAGGGTCGCGTCCTCGACGGTCGCGTCCGCCATCACGTGGACGGTCTCGCCGAGCTGCGAGTCCGTCACCGTCGCGTCCTCGTGGACGACCGTGCCGCCGTCGAGGGACCACTCGATGGCGTCGAGGTAGCTTTCGGGCGTGCCGATGTCGAACCAGGCGCCGTCGAAGGTGAACGCCCGCACCGTTCGGCGCTGCTGGAGCCACTGGATGAACCAGCCGGGCTCGTCGGGGTTCTCGCCCGCCTCGAGGTACGTCGACAGATCCTCGAGGCGCTCGGCGGGGAACGCGTAGCAGGCGATGGAGACGAGCGTGCTCTTGGGGTCGTCGGGCTTCTCCTGGAAGTCGACGACGCGGTCCCCCTCGAGCTCGACGAGGCCGTAGGACTTGGCCTTCTCGCGGGAGCCGACGTCGTAGGCGGCCAGGGCTGGCTCGCCGGCGTCCGCGAAGAAGTCGACGAACTCGGCGATGTCGAAGCTGATGAGGTTGTCGCCGGCGACGACGACGAGGTCCTCGTCGATGCCCTCGCGGTCGACCAGCTGGGCGAGCGCGCCGACGACGCCGAACTTCTCGGACTCGTCGGTGGTGTCCTCGACGGAGAGGGTGGGTTTCTCGAACGCCGTTTCCGCGAGATACGTCTCGAACTCCCCCGCAAAGCGCTCGTTGGTGGAGACGAACACCTCGTCGATCCGGTCGTCGGCCTC
>NZ_FNPC01000012.1 GCF_900107205.1 Halopenitus persicus
CCCACCAGCGATTTCGAACGTGACTGAGCCGTATCCGAAGATCGACCCCGTGATATCCTGCCCAAAGGAGCTGTTCTGGACGGTTTCGAGATTTGCCTGTGTGACAGACCGGGTCAAAACGCCGCGTTTCACGTAGAGTGCTTCGTCCGTTACAACGTACTGTACGCCTTGAAGAGCGAAATACTTCCAGAGCGGGATCGCCACTCCGAGTGGAACGACTGCGAGGAAGAGTGGGGTCTCTCCAGTAACACTGGCGACGATCCCAAAGCCGAGGAGGAGAACGCCGATCACAACTGCTGGAAGGATGGTAGTGATCCGCGGGCGGCCGGACCACGCTACCGATTCGGTGGCCCCAAGCGGAATAGCCGGGTCGATCGACTCCGTCATAGCTGGCTACCGTTCAGTATCCGACTCGTGGTCGGCAGTAGCGTTCTCAGCTCCCGAGTTGCCACTCACGAACTCATCATCGTTGGTGTCGTCCTCACCAGTCGATTGTTCCTGCGCCGCAGTGCCGGTTTTGGACGTCGTAGCTGACGTATTTCCTGCAATCTCCTGTTGTGCTTCGAGCGTAGAGCGGATCGCTGTGAGTTCGACGAGGATCTCGTCAAGTACGTCACGCTTGGTTTCACCTGATTCCGTCGTCGGTTCACCACGACTGCCCTTCACACGTTTGTTGATGAGTTCCTGAATCTCGCGCGGGTCGGGGACTGACCGGAACTGCATCTCGATACCGGAGCCTCCAGCGGTCGAGATATCGACGTTTCCGTAGCCGAATCGAGAGCCGAAGAATCCCTGGCTGTAGGAGGTATTCTGAACCTTTCCGAAATCGATGCGCTGGACGTCACGTGAAAGAACCCCCGTCTTTGTGTACAACCCATCGGTCGTCACAACGTACTGCGTATTCTCGCGTTGGAGATAGGACCCGGCGATGATGAATAACCCAATAAGGATGAAGGAAAGTGGCAGTCCGACGACAAGGGACGGGATTAAGCTACTCTTATGGGGTTTCCCAGACCAAACGATCTCTTCGTCCTCGTCGAGAGTTAACCAGTCTGCAGTTTCTGGGTTGATAGTAGATGACTCGGACATATGAGACAATTTGCCAGATAGCTGTATTAAACTCCCGACATAACGGTAGCGATGACACCGTTCAGGCAAGCCAGAAAAGTAGTGGCCGTTACGAGCTTCCTCGCGGTGTTCGCACTAAAACAGCGCGAGAGTCCCGCCGTTCACGCCGGGGAGGATGTCATAATTGAGTGCAACCGCACGGTCGACCCACACTCTGTATCTTATACGCCGCCGTTATCCGTTTCTGAGGATTTCAACAGATCCAGTCCCGGCCATCGCGGAGTGGCTCCAATCGGTCGGACAGGGAGCTGCCGTGAACGGAAGTACCTCACGTGTCCAGCGGGCCCAATAAGAGTTCGCAACGATTAGGCGATGCCCCCTCGAATGTGAGGACATTATGCCCTCCACGACGAACGGTATCGCCATTCAGGCGACCGATATCCGGAAAACCTATGGTTCCGAGGTCGCCCTTGATGGCGTTTCGCTCTCCATTCCGACGGGAACAGTCTATGGATTCCTCGGGCCGAACGGTGCGGGAAAAACCACCACGATGCGGCTGTTAACCGGGTTGTCCCGTCCGACGTCCGGAGAAGTCAGCATCCGTGGTGTCTCCGTTGACGATAGACGTGACATCGCGTCGCTCATCGGGTATCTTCCCGAAACCCCGCCGCTGTACGAGGAGTTCAGCGCCCGCGAACAGCTTGAGTACGTCGCTGACCTGCGGGATATTCCACGATCCACCGCCCGCGACCGCATCGACGAATACCTTGACCAGTTCGAGTTGGTCGACGATGCCGACCGACGCATCAGCGGCTACTCGAAAGGGATGAAGCAGAAAACGGCGTTCATCCAGAGCGTGATTCACGATCCGGACGTTCTGTTTCTGGACGAGCCGACGTCGGGGCTCGATCCGCGTGCAGCTCGCCGGATTCGTGACTCGATCACCGAGTTCGCAGACGCCGGAACGACCGTTTTCCTTTCGACGCACATCCTCCCGGTCGTCGAAGCAGTCGTCGATGAGGTCGGTGTCCTCTTCGATGGACACCTCGTCGCCGAGGGCACACCTGCAGAGTTACACTCTCGCGCAGAGACCGGCGAGAGCGGTACACTGGAAGATGCGTTCCTTGCAGTGACTAGCGAGAGTAACACGGAGACAAAATGAGCGTTCGACGCGATATTCGCCACGGAGTGCGTATCGGACGCGCCGAGTTCGTTCGGAGCGTTCGACGACAGATCAAGAACAAGCGTCGGCTTCTCGGGCTGAGCTTCGCAGTCCTCTTTTTCGGTGGTAATCTCATCTTTGTCCTTCCGACGGCGTACATTCTCGGGCAGACAGCACGATCCATCACTACAATTCCGTATCTCGCCCCCGCTGCAACGGTATTACCCGTTGGTATTCTCGTTCTCGCACTCTTTCGAACGTTGGAACGGATCGGCAGCAGTGACACGGAGGATCTATTGTTGACGACGGTACACCCTCGAGCAGTCGTCGTAGGACTCATCGCGGCAGAGGTCGGTCGCGTTACGGTGTGGTTCGGTCTCCCCCTGGGAGCAGTGTTCCTCACGTTCGCGCTCGGGCTCGGTTCTCCCTCGCTCCTTCTCGCGGTTGGCCTCCTTCTGCTCCCGATCGTTTGTTGGGCAGCCGCCTGGGGCTACGCCTGTGGACTGGCTCTTTTGCGCGTGTTCCGACGTCTCCCCACTATTCACCGTGTTTTGAAAGTGGGGGGTGTAGTCGCGATGCTTGGCCTGGTCATCGCATCCCAGTTCGTCGGACGATACGTCGTTGAGGAAGGCGTCTCGATACGCGCCATTCTCGAGCTACTCACGTTCGCGCCATTGACGGACTACGTTGCGCTGGCGTTCGTGGGGACACGACTCGAACAGCCGACATCGGTGGCAGCACTCGGCGTCCTTGGTATCCTGCTCGCGACGACGCCAATCGGCCTCGCAGTTGCAACGCGACAGGCGTCAACATTGTGGTTCACCGACAGGCCCCATTCCAGCGAGTCACCAGCAGAGACGACATCCACCGGCGGATTCCAGGCACCACGCCTGTTTGCGTGGCGAAAATCCGGGCGTATCGCGTGGGGAATCCTGCTTCGCGGTGTTCGGAATCCTGGAGAACTCGGCCATCTCGTGATGATTCTGTTTTTCATCGGACCGCTGGGCACGACGGTGGTCCAGTCGTCGGGCGACGCGCTCGGACCGCTCGTTGCCGGAACTGGTGTGGGGATCGGGACGTATCTCGCGGGTGCGACCTTCGGACTGAATCCGCTCGGCGACGGCCGTCCGCAGCTACCACTCCTCTTGCTCACTACGACCGAGACCCGGACGGTGGTGCGGGGACGCGTTGTCGCTGGTCTCGCCATCGGAATTCCGATTGCCGTGCTCGGTTCCCTCGCTTCGGGACTGCTCGGCACGTCGCCAATATATGCGATCGTGTTTGCTGTTGTCGGCGTTGGGATGTGTTTTGCAGCAGCTCTGTTTGCCGTCGGAATTGGTGCATTGTATCCGATCTACGAAGAACGCGAATTCTGGGGAACCGAGACAGTCGTCCCCTCGACGCTGGTAATGATGGGATATCTGTTCATCGTTGGTGGCGGAACAATCATCGGACTAATTGTGACGTGGTACACCCTCACCGGTCACATCTCAATAACACCTATACTGAGTGTCAGCGTGGGTGTGTACCTTCTGCTGACGATAGGGGTGTCATATGGCTCATATCGGTATGCTCTGCGTCAATATCGAGGGTACACCATCGATTAAGAGATCATAGGCTCTGCTGAAATCATTCTCAGGTGACATATTCTGATCCGGATGTAATCAATACAGATACCGCACGCCCTCGAATGGAACGAGTACAGTGACTACTCCCACGACTGAAGTCGTGGGCTTTCTCCTCGAATCTGTGTTAGTTCGATAAAGACAGCTCAGATAGTCTCGAGTTCAACTAAGTGTGGTAGGGAGCGTTCCAAGACCTTCGAGCCGACGTTAGTCGGTTCAGGTCGATGCCTACTGATCAAGCGGGTCCTCAAGTTCGCCCATCACCGCTTCGAGGGCATCTGTCGCGGTGAGGAGCCCCACGACGTCTCCATCTTCGAGGACGAGCGCGAGTTCCTGCTCCTCAGCCTGGAACTGATCGAATGCGTCGCTGACGTTCGTCTCCGCCGCGAGTGTCATCGGCGGTGCCGCAATTTCGGTGAAGGAGATGGTGTCCTCCACGAGGTCCTCGTAATGGTCAATAATCGAGGGTGCGTACACAATTCCGTGGAAGTCGGTCAGATCCTCCCCGACCAATGGAAATCGGGTGTGGGGCGTGTTTCGGATACGATCGAAGTTCTCGTCGACCGAACAGGTAGTTGAGAGCGCGATAATGTCGTCCGCCGGGACCATAATCTCACTGATCGAGAGCTCGTCGATGTCGAGTGCGCCGAGGACTTCGTCGCGGCGTTCCTCTGGAACATCGCCCTCCTCCAGAAGCGAGTGCAACCGGTTTCGGAGCTGGGCTCGTGATTCGAGAACCTCCTCTTCGGTTTCCAGCCACGCCCCGGTCATCTCGATGCCGAACAGCTTGAGCGTGCCTTTGGCGACCCAGTCGCCAAGCGTAATGAGCGGGGAGATGAGCCAGTTAAACCAGTACAGCGGCGTCGCCCCGTACCGGCACACCAGTCGAGATCGCTCGACGCCAAGGTAGGTCGGTGTCTGTTCGCCGTGCGTGAGATGAATGAGGTTGATGATCCCGAATGCGATTATTGCACCCGCTCCGATCGACGCGAGCGGTGTAGTAGCGAAATACGGCTCGAACAGCGCGGCTAGTGCCGGTTCAGCAACGATCCCGACAGCAATACTGGATGCGGTAATCCCGACCTGACACGTCGTAAGATAGATCTCTAGGTTGTTCGTCATCTCCCACGCCCGTTCGAGGGCCGGGGTGCCATCAATGAACTCTTGCTCGCTGAACTGTCGCGCCCGGGTCAGTGCGAACTCGATAGCGACGAAGAAGCCATTGGTCAGGATGAGAGTGAGCCCAGCGATCAGACGGAGCGTCAGCTCAAGCGGTGTCATCATACCACGTTATCAAGTCGCACAGTAAATAAGCACAGGAAGACTTACCAGAACGCCAACGCAGATGGCTACGACTGCTCGTGGATGGTGATAACCGGCATAGGAGCGGCTCGGATCGTCTTTTCGGCGACGCTCCCGAGGAGAATTCGATTGACTTCACGGCGGCCACTTGACCCCATCACGACAGCGTGGAACAGTCACAAAGCAGTTCCCACGGCACGCACCTTACCGGTGGCCGACAGACGTCACCTGCGTTCGGCAACAGAGCGGCGAGAATCGTATTACTCTGGTGGTCTCACCGTGGACCCATAACAGACGATTCGGGACCGAACGGACTGTACAACTCGCACTGGCGACGCCGACACCCCTCTAGCAGCTCCCAATAGAGCTGACAGCCTCTTTTGAGGTGTTCGTCGTACTCCCGTCCCGCCGTAGCGCGACAGAGCCAAGATCCTAACGGGCGTTGAAATGGGTTCTGTTATTTCTGCGCCGGCGATGGGTGTCGGCACACACGCGCCGGGGAGTATCGATGTCGCCACGGAGTCAACTCCGATTTATCCAACGAGTCGAACAGACCGGTAAGACAGATGGCAGCGCCGACCGCGTCGTACAGGTGTATCGCCATTCGGATGGGCACCCGGCAAGCGTCCTCCGGGATCTTGCAAATCTGAAGGACCTCCTCGAGGTGACCCGTGCCGAGAGAGGTCCAGCCTACACGGCAGCGGCGTTCGTGTCCCTCGACAAGCTGTCGACGATCGACCTGTATCTGGATGGTGACCTAAACCGAACGATCGACGCAGCGCAGCCAGCGTGATTTATCGAGCCGACCAATTTGGAGCACCTCGACCAGCCACTGTTTCTGCTTGGCCACGGCGCCGAGGATCCAGCTGACGGCAGTCACGGCGACGAGGAATACCTCTACGTCGTGGAACTCCCGATGGAGAGCCCGTTCGACGAGCCGCCAGAGTGGGACAGTCAGAGTGAGCGGTCACTCCGCATTCCCCCGCTGGGATGGTCCGACCGATGAAGCCTTCGAGCGGGCCAGCTGGCCATTCCACGGTCGCTAGAGACCGTACTCGCAGAGCTCGTTACCGAATGAAATTTTGTCAACCTGAATCCAGAAACGTATTTATACGAGTGGTGATTAAAGTATATACAGATGCTTTCAAAGGCCGGACTCGTCGTAATCGACGCGCTGAGTACCGGCCGCGAAGCGACGCCAGTCACCCTCGCAACTGAAACCGGCTATTCACAAGCACACATCTACGAGGTGCTTGATGAGTTACTGGACGCGGGGCTCTTGGTTGAACGCCGTGGGCCCAACAACCAACGGAAAGTCCGTGTCGCAGACCACCCGGTTATTGAAGCGTACCGGACGCTGCAGTCGGATCTCAGTCACGTTGAATGGGCTGACCTCCTCTCACCCGCTACCCTTCGAGTGTGCTGGTTTCTCGACGAGCCCCGTCGAGTCTCCGAGATTGCAGAGCAACTGGAGGTTACTCGACAAGGCGTTCACAAGGCGCTGTCGCCGCTCAAAAATCGGGCGATGCTGTCCCCGTCCGGCCCCGAATACGCGGTGAGTGACGACCTCGCGCCGCTCTTGTCGTTCGCTCGGGCCGTCGTGATCCACGAGCACCGAACGCGAGCCCGGGAGATAGCGCCGAGTGCAACTGTCGAGTGGTGCGACCCGAAACGAACACTCGTCCGCGTGCAGACCACCGAGGATACAGACGCGCTACTAGACGCACCTGATTGGCAGGTAACCGGTCTCGGTCGATTCGAGGAGTACGGGCTGCAGTTCTTTCTTGCAGGTGAGCCTGCGTTCTGGTATGCTCCCGACGAGGAACTCACGCCGTGCGAAGTAGTGTGTCACACGCTCGTCCTCGATAGCGGCTCTCGCCGGGTTAGCTATGCGATGCTGTTGATCGAGGCGTTGGACATCGATCAGGAGACGCTCACAAACACCGCAACGTGGTACGATCTGGAATCCACGGTCGCTGCGATGTACCAGGCACTGCAGGGAGGGGTAGAGGACTCGGACGAGATCCCTGTCGTCCTTCCAAGTGAATCAGAATATATGGCGCTTAAAGAGCAGTACGGTGTAGTATGACGGTATTCAAGGGCGGCGAGGCGATCAAAGAGTTCCTCGAGGAGTTCGATAGCTGGCTGTCGGAGTCCGTGACGGTGTATCTCCTCGGCGGATCTGCGATGACGGCCCGGGGGTTGAAAGACCAAACCGAAGATATCGATCTCGCGGTGGGTGTTGTTTCTGAGTTCGAACACGTCTACCAGACCCTCACATCACAAGGATTCACGGTTGTCGACGAACCAACGGAGTCGTTCGAGGGCGTCGGAAAAACTGTCGAATTGCATCACGACAAGCGCGGGTTTCGGATCGATATCTTCGAACAGCAAATCGTCGGGAAAGTCTGGATCACCGCCCGGATGCGCGATCGGGCCGAAGAATTCTGGACCGGGAGTTACGTAACAGCGTTCATCCTCTCGGATGAGGATATGTTCCTGCTTAAAGCGGTTTCCGGCGGTGACCTAGCGAGTGGCCGTCGACGCGACATCGAAGATATGCGGAAATACGCCCAGCGTGGGCTGGACTACGAGTCGATTCTCATCGAGATCGATGAACAGCGGCCGTTCAATACCGGCACGACTGAAGCACGGCAGATCCGTGATCGCTCGCATCCCCTGTTCACGATCGAGATGGCGGTGAATTCACTGTCGGGGCTTCCAAACAGGTTCACCGCTCGTATCGCAGAGTTCGCGACAGAGTTCGAGGTCGAATATACCGTTCTGGGTGCTGTTGACGATGGGATCGACAACGTCGAAGCACTTCGAGATAGAGTCCTTGCGAATGTGCGAGCGCTTTCGGACGACCAGGAAAACACCGTCGATGAAACGATTGACCGACTGGTTGCAAAGCAGATTCTCGAGCGCGACGGAGATACAGTTCGACACCGCTGAGGAAGTACTACGGATATGAGTGTGGATCGACTCGCTGGCCCATGCAGGACTGGCAGATCGGAGTGCGGCCTTAGATGATGCCGCCAATCACGAGGAGGCCGACAACGATCAGCAGCGTCGCGACCACGCTTCCCACAGCCAGCAGCTTATTCTCCATCGCCTTCTCGTGGAGGGGCATCTCGGCATACTCCTCGCGGAACGCGTCGAGATTCTTCTCGTCGTAGAAGTACTTCGTCTTCAGCGCGAACCGTTCGGTCACTGCACAGCCTGTACAGACCGGTTCCCCTTCGAGCCGTTCGGTCTTGATGTGGCTGTCGCAGGCGATCGCCCCGCAGTTCGGACAGTAGGTGTAGGTCTCGTCGATGCCGCTCGTCTCGCAGTGGACGCACTGATGAATCCCGTCCTCCAGAGTGACCCGTGAGGGGCCAGCAGCATAGTATTCGTACGGATACGAATACTCCTGTATCTCCGTTGTCTGCCGAACCTCAGGTAGATACACCGGCTCAATCGATTGCACTGATATGTCCGAGAGATTCGGTTCACACGTCTTGTTGTAGGTGACGTTATTGTCGCCGGTGTAGGTCACCGTCGTCGTGTGGTAGTCCTGAAGGCGGTCAACAGCCCACTCCTTGTACTCTGTTTGGGTCTGGCCGAACCGCCGTTCGTCGACGTCGTCGAATACTTCGGTAAACTGCCCGGTATCGAGGGGAACCGTCGCGTGGAAGTTCTTGGTGACTAGCGTCGCGACATCGTCGTCGGCCACCTTCGGATGGCCGCGTTCAGCGTGGACAACGAACTGTGTGCGGTCGTTGATCCGGTGGATGACGCCGACCGACGTTTCGAAGACGGCATTGGTATCAGCGGTGATCGCAACTACCGGGCGGAACGTCACCTGCGAGTATGGCGTCGGAACGTCACCTGCGTCGATGTTTTCGATGTCGCGGAACGCCTCCGCGACCGGGGCGTCGACGTCGGCCGCCGGGTCGTAGGGGCGTAGCGTTTCGTCGCAAAGGATCTCAATACGTCCGTTGTAAAGATCGAGACCGATCTCGTCGGCGATCTCCCGGAGGTCCTCGCCGTCGAGCAACTCGATGGGATGCGGGTCGTCGTTTTGCTGGAGCCGCTGGGCGTACTCCTGGGCAGGATTTGTAAATCGGCCAGTAGTAACGACCATACCTCGTTTTGGCCCGTCGAAGTCGAACGTTGCGATGGCCGAATGAAGCTTCTGGACAACCGGCCGACCGACCGTCCCAGTGTGTTTACACTCGACGATGATCGCTCGTCGCGTCCCGTCGACGACTTCCTCCATAATGACGTCGCGTCCTTCGTCAGCCGTGCGCGCGGCCTGTCGGACGTTCTCGTAGCCGAGGTTGCGGAACACGTCCTCCATCAGGTCCTCGAACTCGAACCCGGAGAGATCGTCCAGTACAGCCATCCGAATATCCGGGACATATCTTGCTAGAACCAAATGCGTTGCTGACTTCGGCAACAAAACCGCGATGACTGACCGCAGTTGTCAGTTCTCTACGCACCAATTCCGCGTCATATGGAGACCGTTAACGGACGATTGGCTGGTCGCAGCTGGGTTTGCACACCTCAAATCGATCCACCCGGGGAATCCGTGAGATTAGTGGTCGTTCTGGACTTCTCCCGATGGTCGTTGGCTCCGGGACGTAACGACGTCCAACCCGGGACTGTAGTAGTACACCGGATCCGCGTCTGGGCGAGCGAAGCCATCAGCCCGTGCCAGCGTATCAGTTTCAACGGTCGCATCGGCTGGATACAGGGTCCACGTATCGTGATCGACGTCAGTGAATCGGATGGAACCGTCGGGTGCTTCGGTATAGAAGCGATAACGCTCGACCAAGAACTCCGCCAGCGGGTCCTCAGGCGCTTCGAATGGTTCGCCAGTCGGCCAGTAGGTGGCTTCATATCGACCGGGTCGAGCACCGGGATGGCGTCGCCGGCTCTCAAACCGAACACGCCCGTCAGACATCGCTAGGGAGATCTGAGCGTAATAGTACGGGAGATGGTGGAACAAGCGGGCGCCGGTAACGCTTGCAAGTCCTTGCGCGTCAAGGCTGAAGAAGTAGACGCTCGGGACGCCATCCCGGATGACGTACGTCCGGACGTTTATCTCCGGGAGTCGAACGCCCAGCGATCGGGGGAAACCTTTCGGACGGACGGCAGTGTTCGTGAACGGGATTACCGAGAGCCACGCGTTCCCGTCGTGACGGTCCGAGCTAAGCGACTCGGGGAGATGGGCATCCATCACTTCCGGGTCGACTGGCCAACTCTCGAACAGCAGATGCCGCCAGCCCATCTCCAACGGGACGACCATACAAGATGATTATGTACCTCGACAAAAAATCTCCTCACTTCCAATTTGACGGTGGTAACAAAGTCAGTCGTTGGGATATTGAGACGATATCCGAGGATGAGAATTAGCACCTGTTTAACCAACATTCGGAGGAGTTCACCTTCATCTGTTGGTTAACACCGTGGAAGCACGGTTTTGTAGAGAAGGTATGGGGCAGTCAAGCGGTCTCACGGTGTGAATTTAGTGAGTATAGTCAGTTGTGGTCAATACAGCCAGAACACTTACCGATTCTGCGAAGTGACGATACCTTATGGATTGGCTCGGAAGTCCTGAACTCCAATTCGCTGCTTCCATCTTCGGCCTTGTAGTAGCAGGTATCGGCGGATACGGGTACTTTAGTGGTCGGATTTCGCGTTCGGGCCTCTCGTTCATATTGGTGGGGGTCGCCGCATTGCTCGCTTACGGTATTACGGGTACAGCAACGGTTCTCTCGCTCCCAAAATTCGTGTCAGACCTCTTTGCCGGGCTCGCTGGAATATCGTTCATCGGGTTGTTCCTATACTGGGCATACCGCCAAGAGGCAGAGACGGGCGATTAATTCGTACTCATTAGAACGGGAACCGTATGAGAATATATCCGAAAAATAGGATTTCAAGGCTCTGTCGAAATCCTATTCTTCAGGCAGATCTCAACTGAAACAGTCGGTCGCTGAGGAGTGCAAATCTATCTATCCGCCAGTTGCAAATCAGAGTCGCTGATAAAGTTTCCAGCCAACTGCGATGACGACACAGACGATCCCGATGACAAGCGGGAGAACTCCATTAGTCTCCCCAAATCGCCAGTCAAATACGACGTATCCAACGAGAGCAATGAGAGCAACAAGTGCGCCGATATACTGGAGTGGTTTTGCCTGTGAAGGCCGACCCGGCATATCACGTACTTCTCTCCCTTTTAGTAAGTAGTTTACCTGTACTGACCGGAGCTGGTTCAGAACGTATCTCCTACTGAGGATTTCAACAAAGCCAACTTCAACAGAGTCGGTCAAGAAACTGTTCCCCGATCGGAACATCCAGCACGATCTGATTCGCAACACTCTCACGAGCGAGTGACGGCACCTGTTTTGGCTCCGAAGAAACTGATGACCTCACCGTCCGGTAGGCTATCAAATGGAGATATCACTCGTGGTCGACGCTCCTAACGACGTTGAACGGTTCAACGAGTTCCACAAGCACTTCATCACGGTCAGCTGCCCGACGAAACACGGACACACCTGCGATCGGTGATATTTTTCTGCGCCGCGATGGGCGCGGCGCGTTCTGAACTGAAAGAATCGCCGTGATACGGTTTGGAGAACACGATGTCTACGACTAGTGACTCGTCGGTCTCCTTCAGCCAGACCGACACGCGATCCGACGAGATGCACAGTACTATCGAACAGTGGATCGACGAGCTCGTCGCCGGCGTCGACGACGCGCAGGCCAGCGAAGAGTTCCAGGAATGGCTTGATGTTCAAAGTCGCTTCCACGATTACTCGTATCGGAACACGCTCCTCATCAAGCGCCAATATCCAGAAGCGACGAAGGTAGCAGGCTACCGAACGTGGCAAGAGGAGTTCGATCGACACGTCCAGGAAGGCGAATCCGCCATCTGGATCTGGGCACCCATCATCACGAAACAGTGTCCAGAGTGTGGGAATTCGAGGAGCTACCACGAAAGCAGCGACTGCAATGACCAAACACCGCGTAAACTACCCTACTCTACTCCCTCGGCGCTTCGCGCCTCGGTCCTTGAGGGGAGGGCTTTGATGTGGACTCCCGGCAATCAGTCGTCAGCAATAGGCTGGTGACTCTTGCCGTTCAACGTCACCAGAACGCAAAGCGTTCTGGTTGGCTCACGAGAGCTCTGCTCTTGTGAACGTCCCACCATTCACACGCACGTCTACTAGTGCGTCTCCGCCCCCCGACGTGGGCGAGGAACGGAGTCTGTGTGTCCGTTTCCGGGCGTACCGTATCTCGATGTTCTTTGCGGCGTTGTAATCCGCGTTCACCTCATACCCGCACTTTTGGCACTCGAAGTGTTCCCCGTGGCGGTTGTCCTCGTGCGTGAACCCACAGTCTGTCCGTGAACACCGTTGTGACGTGTGGTTCGGCTCAACTTGCTTCACGGAGACGTCCTGTTCAGGGGCCTTGTAGGAAACGTACTCGTACAGGCGTCGGAACGCCCAAACGTGGTGCCATTTCGCCTGCGGAAGCCGCTCTCGAATGTCGGTCAAGTCCTCGAACGCGATCACATCGCAATCGTGTTCGACGGCTTCCGTGACGAGTTCGTTAGCAACGGTATGGATGTACTGTTTCCGCCATGCTTCTTCCCGTTTCCCGAGTCGAAGCAAGGCGTTGTGCGCGGCTTGTGTCCCTCGTTGTTGCATCTCACCACGCCGTTTCTCGAACTCACGACACCAATGGTCATACTCGTCACCCTGCCAGAACGTGCCGGTCGATGAGACGGCGAGATTGTTGACGCCGAGGTCGATACCGAGGACCGTTTGATCGGGGTGCCCGGTATCTGCAGGAACCTCTGCGTCGTCACCGCCAGTCCGCCGGGTCGAAATATTGAGGTAAAACTCGTCAGTCGCCTCATCGTACCGTAGAGTACTCTCGCGGAACTCGTAGTCCTCGGAGAGAACATACTGCTCATAGGGCGTCGGGCTGTCTCCCGGCAGAACGAACGAGGGTTCAACCCGCCCCTCAACAGTGGCCAGCGATACCCTGTTTCGGTAGATGGTTGCGCTCCGCGCGTCGTAGTCCATTGTTTCGGCGGTGAACGTGGGACATGAGACGCGCTGTCCCTTTTTCCATCGCTCGACAACGCCCTTGATGGCTTCGACGGCTCGACGAATCGCGGCTTGGACGAGTTGTGCCTGTAACTCCGTTTCCTCTCGGAGTTCGGAGTAGAGTGCGTCGCGGACCTGTCGCTTGTTAGTCTTGCACTCGGTGTATGTTGCTTCGGACCAACAGTAGTCAGCAGTTCGGTTCGCGCAGTGCAGGTATTGATCGGCGGTTCGGTGGAGTGCGTCGCGTTGCTCGTCGGAAACGGCGAGTTTCACGACGGCGGTTCGACGCACGTCCATACTTCAGAGAGTATCTTACGGTATTTATACGTTCGGGAGTCGGCTGGTCGCAGTCTGTCGGTTGTGTCGTCCCATATCGGATTCCTCCCCGACCTACTTGCTCACTGCGTTCGCTCCTTGAGGTCGGGGGCTCCACCTCGAATTTGCTGAAGAGTGGTCGACGGGACTTGTTGGATTCAAACCTGTCCCGGTATTCGACGTCTCACAAACTGAAGGGGAACCTCTTCCAGAACTCGATACGGAAGCAACCGGCGACATCGGCGATCTCGTCGTTCAACTATCGGCAGTCGCCGACAAGCTTGGAGTGACGGCTCAGATCGTTCCCGAGGAGGACTGGTCGTATGGCGAAGTCTTGGGCATTTGCGAACATACAGGCTTCGGCGATACCCGGGCCGTTGTCGAAGTTCGTGATCGGGAGAATGACGCCGACCTCGCGCAGACACTAATTCACGAGTATGCGCACGCTCTGCTCCACTCCGACGTCGACGACGAGATCGATCGGCCGAAACGGGAAGTCGAGGCTGAAGCCGTCGCGTACATCGTTGGTCGATACTGCGGGATCGATACGAGCGGCTCGTCGTTATACCTAGCCGCGTGGATATCAGACGATACAGAGGTAATTCGGGATCGGCTCAGTCGGATCAGTGATACGGCAGAAGAGATTATTAGCGTGTTCGAAGAAGATTCCTGAGCCGATAGCCACCGGTAGATTGTGGTCTCCAGACTGGCTGCTCCTATCTGTGATTATTCAGAGATGGGGGGAAAGATACAAAATAATAGCTGGTCAAAAACGACATATGAACAATTCTGCTAGTGTGGTGTCATAATGATGCTTGACCTAGATGACAGTGAGGAACATATGTTTCACCACGGTGCGACGGGGTACGGCGTGGAAGTGTACGGTGGAACTCCGAACCAGCGTGAAGCAGTATTCAGAAAGCAGTTTGATGAGCCGATCGTTGTCGTCGATGGTCGCAATGCAGACAGTTCAGAAGACATCGTGAAGGCCGCCCTGTTGGCGATGGGGACCGACGAAGAAGACATCGAGAAGATGTACAGCGTCGGTGGGAGAGAGTTACGCCGGGCACTTGACGAAACCGAGAGCAACTTTGTGATTCTAGAATTTGACTCATTGGCGAAGGACGTACAGACAAGCGTCGCACAGATGATGAAAGGAGTAGCTGAGCAACTCAGCTCCGATGATGTGATGTTAGGATATGCTTGCAACGAGGGGGGTGCTGTAGTTAACGCTGAATTTGATCTGTCTGCACGGGTGCGTAGTTGGGAGCTAGAGTGAATTATTTCGTCCCCGTGCGTGGAAGATTTAATTTCCGAGATCGGTCCTCATATCGGTCCGAAGGGAAGGAAAAGTCCGAGGACGGCCGTTAACCCAAGCGCCGCGACGAAGAGATCGATCACCCACCGAAGTAGCCAGTCGCGTGCTCGTGTCCCCTCAGGTCGAAGACCGAACCGGACCGAGAAGTGCCGAACGATCACGACCCAGGTGACGAGCACAAACCCAAATAGAAATGGCCACACGTCGATCCCAAGTCGGAACTGCACGACGTAGATCGGGAGCACACCGATCAAAACTGGTGTTACTACGATCCGAACTACTGTACGGAGTGATCGGTGTTGCGGCGTCGGACGGTCACCAGGTGCTAGTTCGGGAACCGACACGCCACAGGACCGAAAGCAGGCAGCGATTTCGCGAAGCTGTCCGCGCGGTATGAGTAGCCCTTCCGGCTTTGTGAGGGTGTATGAGCCGTAGCGGAGTCGAGCGGCAACGATCGGCCCGAGCGAAATCAATCGAAGGGAGTCTATCCCATCAAGGTCGATGGTCCGTTCGTCAGTACCGGTCGCCGCTGCGAACTGTTCAGTCTCGGGATCGTCGAACTCGGTTTCGATCGTCAGGGTGCAATCCGTGGAATCGAGCTGGTAGTGGTTTGTTTTGAACCCCGCGCTCGAAAACCATACCATCAACCATAGACACGCACAGACGATCACATACGCAACGGCTGCCCAAGAGCCAAAGACAGCTATCGAACCGAGGACCGCAAACGGGAACACGACGAATAAGCCGACCCAGGCCACCGGATGCATCGTGACGATGAACGCCATCATCCGGTGAGGAAGCCGACGAATGCCGTGTAGATTCGTCTCCCAGCTACGGCTGGAATCTGTTCGTACAGTGCTTGTGGAGGGCATATTGAATTACTTACGAGACGTAAGTTAGAACTGATGGTGCCCTACCCTGCTGTTCCAGAGTCACTTCGGCTGCGGATGATTCATAGATCCTTCCGAGATGGTCAAGCACTGTATGCGTACCAGAGTAGTATCAGCCCGAAAAGTCCGAACATCGCCCCTGCGTACAACGCGACAACCTGTCCATCCCCCGGCGGAACAATCAGCCAAAGAAGTGGGCCCACAGCGATCAGACCGAGTCCGAACAGTCCGACGATGAGTCGTTCCGTTCGATCAATCGTCGAGTGTTCTCGTTTCGAAGCGTCTGGAGCCGTCTCAATCAGATTCGACACGACATCTAAACAGCTGGATGGGAGGACGATAATACGGGGTGCAGTCGGAACGCCTCGCGTATATGAGAGCCAACAGAGTACAAACGTGTCTATGGAAACCACCCGAAATGCGCTGACTGCTTCAAGCGGTACCTCAGTATCGTCAATGACGAGCGTTCCCTCCGCCCGGTCAGCATACCCACTCGTCGGAAACGCTGCGGTGAGGACGACCGGCACCCAGCTGGCCATGAACACCGCGAACGGTGCCATAGGATGCAACTGCGTGCTTCCAAGAAGGACGAGTGCGCCAACGACGCTCCCGATGGCGAGCCCTCGCCACGAATAGCGGTTCCACAAGGAGTCAGTGACATTCGTATCGAGTAATGCCGGGAGATAGCGACGAGAAAGCAGCGCCAGTGCCGCGAAGGTGACGACCCCGACTGCACGAGCGAGGTCACCATCCAGCAACGCCGATCCGACTAACCAGAGTAACAACCCACCAGCCAGTATAGCGACACCACCGAAGATACTGGGACTCACATACGCGAGAGTCTGTAAGAGAAGAGAATCAGTCACGTCAAATTCCCATTTGATTGTGACGTCATCCGTGTCGGAAGTAGCCTGTACCATCATTTCACCGATGAGAATTCTGTTCGGGAATTATAGACACACTACCGATGAAAGACTTCGGATTAGCGACCAGCTGTTTCAGACGATATATACCTGAATCAGCGAATCCGGGCCGAACGACGTAGTCGAAGGATGGCATTCGTACGACTAAATCCGAAGGACATAGAGCACGATCTCGTGAAGTGCAACGGTCCATGCCATCGCGTGTGTGACCACCGTGACTAGGAGATTCTCCGTGCGTTCGTACGCATATCCCCACACTAATCCAGGGACTACGGTGTCAATTCCCCAGTAGAGACTGCCACCGAAGCTCACACC
The DNA here is from genome assembly GCF_900107205.1 of Halopenitus persicus. Taxonomy (GTDB): domain Archaea; phylum Halobacteriota; class Halobacteria; order Halobacteriales; family Haloferacaceae; genus Halopenitus; species Halopenitus persicus. The sequence continues at coordinate 17,024 of NZ_FNPC01000012.1, forward strand.
CTGGGTCATCAGTCCGACGAGGAAATGCATCACGCCGAACAGCAGCCCACCGAGGATCACGACACCGAGCGTATCGAATGCAGCGCGAAGCCGGCCCTGAACGAGTCCGCGGTAGACCAACTCCTCAGCCGGTGCAGCAAACAGATACATCCCGGTGAATGCGATCGGCCAAAGCAAGGGCCGTGTTTCTAACGCGAGTTCCTCCATTCCAGTTCCGGGTTGTGGATGCGGGAGTCCCACCGCAGCCAGTATCGGGGGAAGAACCATCCCCTGTGCTGCAAAGAGAAGCGGCAGCCCCACGATCCAGTCGATGTCTTCAAATGTGGGCCCTCGGATCTTGACATACCTGTTCCAATCACCCTGCCGGACCAAGTACGCGCCAGCGAACCCGACTTGAATGTAGTTCCCTTGGAGAACGCGAACGACTGGAGACTCGGTGAGATCAAACAGTGAGACGAGACCGCCCATCGAAATGACGCCGATCAATCCGGCGAGCAACGCACCAACAGTGATTCCGAGTCCAGCGAACGCCGCACGAACCTGTCGACCTCGTTCGGTCTGCAAAACAGCCGTGATCTCGGACGGAACACTCACACCGAATCACGCGCCGACACGACACTCAAGCAGGCTAGAAGTCGACACGAACGAGTTGATGCCAACGGCTCTCGGCGATCGTCCCTCACACTCGCTGACTCGGAGGGTGTCATAGAAGACTTCTCAACACCTACACAGGAATCGTTCAGTACACACTCTTCAGCGATCATCTATTTCGGACGGATCGTGTCTGAAGAATCGAATTTAGAGCCATATCTGGTGGTAATGTTACTAAGCGCTCATTTGAGACGGTTCAATTGGAGTTTTACTCTTCCTCAGCTTTACGATCCGAAAACGCCTAACAGACACTATGCCCGCGATTGATCGTCTGTCCCAACCCCAAATGACGCGATGGAAGTACGCCTTGATCGGTGGCCTGGCATCTCTCCCATTCACCGCTTTCAGTTACTGGCAAACAGGATCTCAACTATCGTTCGGAGCAGTGTTGTTTGGCGGGATTCTCGCCGGCTATCTGGTCAGGCGAGCAGGCGCTAAGAGTCACGGAGTAGGGATCCGAGTTGGGATGGTCGGCGGACTCCCGATACTCTGGATCCTCTTCGATATTCTCACAGCCACATCTGGATTGGCTGGCCCAGCGTGGTTCCTGACGGGCGCAACGCTGCTTACGATCGGCTTCACTATCGTCGTCGCAGGTCTTGGATTCGGCATTGCTGCGCTTGTCGGAGAAATAGGGGCGCGAGTCGGGAGTTGGCTGGCTGGTAAACAGCCTGAGCAATCACCCCCCATCGTCAATAGCTAAGGTATGACGCAGATTCGATTGCCATCCTTTTGCGCTCGCACGCTCCCGATGGTGAGTTCCACGATCTATGATACCCACCCAACAATCAGTTATTATATAGCGTGGTAGTATGGATGAATCATTTCGTGCTGTTCGCCGGCTTATTCACGGCGGTCACGACGACCGGGTCAGAGCAACGTGGCGACTACTGACTGGGTTACTCCTGACGTTCGGCGGTGGTTTCGGTGGATTGTTTCTTATTCAGCAGCTAGGCGTAGAAATTCCCAATTGGGCAGTGTTGCCGACCGTACAACTATTCGCTGTTTTCGGTGTGCTCCTTGCACTCGCGGTTTTGAGTCGCTACTTGGACCACCGGCAGTCGTCGGACTATGGCTTCGATCTCTCGCTACGATGGGGAACCGACGCAATCAGTGGAGTTATCTTTGGAATCGGACTTCAGGGACTTGGGTTCTTATTTGCGTATCAACAAGGGCTAGTGACGATCGTGGATGTGATGTCAGCAGGCACTGCTGATTCTCTTGGCGTTGTAATCGGAGTCGTCGTAATCGGATGGATACTCCTCGGATTCTGGGAAGAGACATTGTTTCGAGGGATCTTTTTGAAAAACGCTGCCGAGGGATTGGCTCAAAGAACGTCTCCGAAGACCGCAGTCTTGGGGGCGTGGTTTTGTAGTTCACTCGTCTTCGGGATCTTTCACGGACCCTTCGGTTCGAATCCTGGGCCACACTCTCTCATCTACACGCTCGTTATGACCGGTATCTTAGGTGGACTGTTTGGCTGGACGTATCTTCTTACGGAAGAGTTGGCGTTACCGATTGGACTCCATATGGGGTTCAATCTGGCAGGTGCAAACCTCTTTTTCGGTACCCCGAACGCAGCCGTGCCAACGTTTTTTCAGGTCGAACACAGCGTCTCCGGCGGACCAGTCCAGATCCAATCACTTGATCCGTACCTTACTATTCCGCTCTTTCTCGGTGGGTATTTGATCATCACCGGGTACTGCTACCTGCGGCACGGGTCTATCACGATTCGTCTCAGTATCGCATCCTACGAATTCACGTCTTAGCCAGGAGTCACCCCTCACAATGTCGTGTCCACGGAATCGGAACCGCGAGCCCTTTGTCGAGAAGCAGGCGACACAGGTGAGTAGAACGGGAAGGGGCGTGTGCGTACAGAGAGTACACTTAACGTAAACCGTGGACATATTTGCCTATGAGCGTTAGTCAGCCGATCGATAAAATTTGGAGAAATCCTATTGGGCGTCTTTTGTGTGTTCTTGGTGGTATGAGTCTCGCAGCTGGTATGCTGACGCTGTATCCGCAGCTTCTGCCTGTGGCCAAATGGAGTGTTCCGGTATGTCTCGTTCTTTGGGGTATCACTCGGTTCTACCTCTACGGAGTAGAGGATATGCTGACCTCGGCCGCAGGCTGTCTGCTAATACTCGGTGGCTTCAGCTATGCTTCATATCTATTCACTCCGATGAGCGAACTCAACGGAACGGTAGCTCAGCTTATCCCTGTTACCGGGATCTTCGTGGAACTGTTCGCTGCCCATTACCGCAACCAAGAATGACTACCGTAATTCGGTAGATACGCAAGCAGATTCTTATGGCTGACTCGGCTATGAATATCGTGGAATAAACACCGTGACAGCTCTTCTATGACACCCTGTGTAACCGGTTATTCACGATGATCGAAGAAGCTCCGAAGCCCTGATCTGTAGGTGAAACGTTCTGTGTGGATGTGAACGAGAGGTTACAGCAGAGATACCTTGTACATCACAATACTTCGTCCAAACAGTTATTTAATAGCCTGATAACTGCCTTACATCTTGATGGTGGAGCCTCTTCTTCTCGGTCACATCATAATTTTCGCGCCGCGTTTGCCGGCGTGACGACGATCCCACAAACACGGAGGATCTCTTGGGGTGCAGGACACGGCCCTGAAGCATACACCTCGACAGCGTTGAGATCACCGTGTCAAAGCTGTCGTCTGGGAACGCGAGGTTCTGTGGAAACATCTTCCGCAGCGTCCCCTCTCTCTCAAAGTCAAGGAGTTGCGCCTCAGCGGAGTCGATCCAGGTTACCTGCTGGTCGGAGTTTCCTCCCCACAGCGTCGAATCGGGTATCGTCACCGATCCACCTCTCCCATAATTGTGTCGAGGCTCCCGAGAGTGGCGACGAGATCGGCAACGTACTCACCCTCTGCCATCACCGGAAGTGCCGACAAATTCGAGAACGACGGTCCGCGGATCTTAAACCGTGCGGGGGTCTCGGTGCCGTCCGCACGAATGTAAATTCCGAGTTCACCCTTGGCACCCTCAACGGCCCTATAGCACTCGCCGGACGGCTTTAGCGTCCGCGGCACATTAGCCTGACAGGTTCGATCTGCTTCCGGCCAATCTTCAAGGAGATCGGCACACTGTTCGACGATGGCTGCCGATTCATTGATTTCTTGTAGCCGAACGAGCACACGAGCGAAGTTATCACAACCGTCCTCGGTAACGACATCCCATTGGAGGTGGTCATAGTAGCCGTATGGATCGTCCCGCCGGAGATCGTAGTCGATGCCGGAGCCGCGAGCAACTGGTCCCGTGGCCCCGTAGTGCTTTGCCTTCTCCGGCGGCAACTCACCGGTGTCAATACAACGCAGCTGGAGGATCTCGTTGCTTGTCAACAAATCGTGATACTCCTCGAGTTTCTGTGGCAGGTCGCTAGTGAAGGCGCGTACATCCTCGAAGAACTCATCGCGCAGCTCGGGAATATCCCAGACGACGCCGCCAACCCGAAAGTAGTTGAACATCATCCGCTGACCGGTCAGTTCCTCTAAGAGGTCTTGGACGATCTCCCGATCCCGGAATCCGTACATAAAGGTGGCATTGAATTCACCGCTGATATCCAGTGCGTACATCGCAATGAATAGCAAATGCGAGAGGATACGGGACAACTCGGCGCTCATCGTCCGGATGATCTGGGCGTACTCCGGAACCTCGATGTCGGCTAGGTCCTCAATGACGCGAGCATATGCCCATTCGTTGAGTAAGCCCGCTCCGCCCCAGTCCCATCGGTCGGGGTACGGCATAATCTGATGGCGATAGGTGCCCTGCTGGCACATTTTTTCCTCACACCGGTGGATATACCCGATATCCGGCTCAACCGCGGCGACTTGCTCGCCATCCAAGACCACTTCCAGGTGGAGCACGCCGTGGGTTGAGGGATGGTGTGGTCCGATGTTAATGAACATCGTATCACCCTGCCGACTGTCATTCTTGATTGGATTGGCGTGCTCATCTAGCGGCACGATCTGAGGTTGATTCTGATTATAGTTCGTCGACAGCGGATGCCCCTGCCAGGTCTCCGGCAAGAGAATCCGACGCAAGTCCGGGTGACCCTCGTACTTGATGCCAACGAGATCGTACGCCTCCCGTTCGTGCCACTCAGCCGTCCGATAGACCGGCGCGGCTGACTCAGTAACTGGATCATCCTTCGTTGTTGAGACAACAACCGACAGTTCTTGCGTCCGGTCGTCGTAGCTTGTGAGATGATATATCGTCTCGAAACGAGTTTCGTACTCTTGGGCGGTCACACACGAACAGTGGTCAAATCCTAACTCCAAGCGAAGCGTCGAGAGGACGCTCTGAACTCGGTCGGCTCGGATTACGATTGCGGGGGCGTTCTCGTGTGATTCATAGCTGACGACGGCGTCGTCGGGGAGGGCCGTAACCGCCTCATCTACAAACCGGTGGGCGGTCGAGCGTTGTTGCCGTTGCATCTTCCAGCAGGTGTCAGTTCACGTTGCAGTTCGGTAGGCACGCTGCCTCACTAGTGGTGGTGTATAAATAGAGGCATCCGTGGTGATTTAATCCAACACGCTCTACGTCGGTATATGCGCTATCTCACGGTATTGGTCAAACCAAGCGGAGATGGTGCGTTCCATCCGCTTGGAGGTGAGCTGACGGATGCCCCTTCCATCAAGCGGCGAGCCATTCACTACGTCGAGCTTCTCGCTGATGATACCGTGCTGTTGTTTGCCGAGGCAAGCGGCAGTCAGGAACGGTACAGACAGATTATGGAGAATTCTCCCCACGTCATTAGTTATCTAACTGCGGGAGAAGACCGTTGGATGGCTGTGAGCCAATTTGAACCGACGGAAGCGGTTCGTCGGGCGCTGGAACTGCAACGAGAATCACTGCTGGTAATCGACACGCCGATTCGTTTCACCGCTGATGATCATCTCAAAGTGACGTACTTGGGGACCGACGAGATATTCAAAAAACTGTATAAGTACGTCGAGAATGTTGAATATATTACATTCGAAATCCTTGAAACAGGTGATTACGAGGCTAACGGATCATCGTTCAGCAGGATGATTACCTCCCGGCAAGAAGAAATCCTTGAGACGGCAGTTGACTTGGGCTATTATAGCGAACCTCGGCAAGCATCACTTGAGGACATTAGCGAGGTAGTAGGAATCACTCCTGGAACGGTCGGTGAACACCTTCGAAAAGTCGAAGAACGTGTGTTTAACGAAATGGTTCATTGACGGAGCTTGAATACCATCCATTTCTGAGAATAAGCAATGTCGATCGATTCGCCACAAACTCTGTCAGCCGATTCGGGGTCAGATCTGTTTGTGTATTCAAAAGTAGCCCCATAGATGGGGCAATCATCGTATTCAGCTACGTAACGTATTTTCAGCCACACCAGGTTGCGGTTCTATGGTTGTAGCACAGATTCCGAACACGATTATCGCTTCAAGCCGCTACTAATGTCAGCTACAAAAATACTCCCGAATACAGATGCATCGTTGCTAGCCGATTACGATGTAGAATCCATCTATCGTACCGTTAACGACGTCCAGCTACATATCGTTACGGCCGGCGATCCTGATGCTCCACTCGTCATCCTACTGCACGGGCACCCTGACTTCTGGTACGGCTGGCGCGACCAAATCATTTCGCTGGTTGAAGCCGGTTTCCGTGTCATTGTTCCCGATCAGCGAGGCTGTAATCTGAGCGAAGCTCCCGACGGAGTTGAGGCCTACAGATTATCAGAACTATCAGCCGACGTTTGCGAATTGATCCACAGCGAGGGTCGGGAATCGGCACACGTTGTTGGACACGACTTTGGCGGATTCGTCGCTTGGAACGTAGCACTCCGTCAGCCATCCATCGTTGATCGGCTCGGGATTTTAAACGTTCCACATCCGACAGTGTATTGGGATACGTTGAAATCTAGCCCTCAGCAGATTGCCCGGAGCTGGTACGTCTGGTTGTATCAGTTACCGAAGCTACCCGAATGGATGCTGAGTCGGAACAATATGGACAATATGGTTGCATCGCTTGAGGTAACATCAAATCCTGGCACGTTCGACGAGGAAACTATTGAACGCTACCGTGCAGCTTGGCGGCATACTGGGGTTCACCCACGCATAAACTGGTATCGTGGGTTTCGTCGATCGGAAAACCCATCTCACGACACCGTTACCCAGCCGACATTGATTTGTTGGGGGAAAGATGATATAGCACTTCTTCCCTCAATGGCTAGAATGAGCGTCGATTACTGCGAAAACGGGCAGCTACGGATGTTTCCCAACGCATCACACTGGGTACATTTTGAACGTGAGGAAGTAACTGAAGAGCTCCTCCATCACCTTTCGAAAAGTAGTTCACCATATTGATTTGAGCCTCGGTAACAGAAACTACTATGTCAGAATAATAGCATACAGCACGACACACAAGCCGATAACAGTCACGAGACCCCGTACGAGCAAGACAATCCCGTTCCCTGCTCCAGTCATATCAGCGAGCATAACAGCCACATAAACACCCGCCGTTAACAGACCAATACCGACGGCAAGCGCCCGCATCTTCGCGGAGCCATTGCGTCTGTACCCACGATAGGCCAGCGTAGCGACAAACAGTCCAACGAGAGCAGTCACACTACGGGTTATCGAAACAACACTAAGCGGTTCCATTATCAGCAAACTGTCTGCTATCATCGCATCTCACCTCCGTACACGGTCCACAGGATCGTCCCCAGTCCGAATAGCTCACAGCCACTGACGAGTATCGACCGACCGACGGTCCCGATGTCGGTTGCCGTCGGTAACCCCACGCGAAGCAATTCTGGGACCGTTATCAAGAAGATGAGACCGACTGCGAGCCAAAGCATCCCGCGGTGAGCCGGTCCTTGACGGTAGCCACGAATCAGAACCACGGCGATAGTCAGTGAAAGCACTACCGAGACCACCGAGAGGACGAGCACGCCGATCGCTATGAACGGGGCTGTCCCAGTCGCATCCAGCTGTAAGAGAAACATTTCAGGACAACCCCTCGAACAGATCTGTGAACCGATCGGCAGGATCGGTAGCCGAACGTGTCACTGCTACTTCGTAGCCCCCATCAGCGAACGTAACAGTGACGGTCTCGACAATGGCTGCGTACCGCTTGTAGTGGTGACCGTCGGGATCAAGTTCCTGCTGTTCGGTCACGAGGTCTGCTTCCTGCAACCGGTTAAGACGGCGGTATGCCGTTGCATCGGACATCTCGCAGGCCGTACAGAGTTCATCAACTGACATCGGTTCAATTGTGAGGTGAGCGAGGATTTCTCGGGCGTACTCATCGTCGAGTACCGCCAGGACAGCATCCTCGTCCTCGTCCATATGTATGCCAGATTCGGGTACAAGTAAAAAACCCGCCACAGCTTCCGGGTCAGAAGCCGTGCCTGGGTTGCTACTTGTATCCGTCTTCTTGGGTCGTGTATGTCGTTACGATCGACGGTTAACCGCATACTACCGACCACTCTACGTCAAAGGCTCCTCCAACTTCTCTGGCCGATCTGGAACGCTGAACAACGCCGACTGCGTGCACCGTTCCGTGCGCTCCTGCCGACGGTACTGACCTTTATTTTCCTTGCAATTCTCCAGACCGCGATACGGGCCAGATTCGAGCATCCAGTACGAGAACTACTCGAACTGACTGGCATCGCCGTCATCCTCATCGGTGCAGTTCTTCTCAGTGCACGAGTCATCGACCGACGCCCCGTAAACGGATTCGGACTCTCGTTCGACCGAGAGTGGTGGCACTCGTTTGCTGTTGGAGGGCTTGTCGCCACGGCAATCAACGGTGGTGCACTCATTGTGTCCCTCGGTACTGGCTGGGCCACGTTCGTTGGCGTAATGCACGGCTCCGGCGATCTGCCGTTCGTGCCCGCGATGGGTATCGTGTTCGGGTATATCGCTTTCGCAGCCGCGTGGGAGGAGTTTATTCTGCGTGGTGCGATGGTGACGAATCTTGCGGAGGGCTCGAATGGGTTCGTTCCCCGGTGGATGGCTGTGGGACTCGCGGTGACGCTCAGTACGCTGGTGTTTGCGTTTCTACACGGCGGGAAAATAACGCATTTCAGCCAGTATGGGTACTACCTGATCGCTGGGCTGGTACTGAGTGGAGTATACGTTCTGACCGGGGAGCTCGCTCTCAGCATCGGATTTCACGTGTTCTATAATTTCACACAAAGCGCGATATTCGGACTGGGACATTCACAGCAGACGCCCGAGCTCTTCGCCGTTGACATCATTGGCCCATCGCGTTGGGTCGGAGAAGAGGGTCTCGTCTTCGTCGGCTTCGCCATCATCGGCGGGCTGGTACTAGTTGCGTATATTGGCTGGCGTGACGGGACACTCGAACTCGACGACCGCGTAACCAGCTACACTGGACGATAACTCACACCAATCAATACCGATGCCAACTGCATTCCCCTACCACACCCCTGTCGATCACACGCCCCGTCAACGAACGAACGTCGTCGTTGCCAACGAGCGGCAGACTGACGTGCTCCAAGCGGTCTCTTCGGACACTGCTCAGCAGATACTGGCGACGCTTGACGACGATCCAGCAACGGCCTCAGACATCGCAGAGGCTATCGACACGTCCATCCAGAATGCTAAGTATCACCTTGATCACCTCTGCGAAGCCGACCTCGTTGAGGTAGCAGACACGTGGTATTCCAGAAAAGGTGTCGAGATGACCGTCTACGCCCTCTCAGTAGAGGATTTAGTCATCCAATTCGGGGACTTCATCCCGGAAACATCACAGTGAGTCACTGGTACCGTATTTCCTTTTCCCCGAGCTCTATTGAAATCCGTTTTAGATAACTTCGATTGTGAAATAGCTAGTTGATGAAATATACATATCAGCCGGGAGAAAATGTTACAGAGGACGGCTCCGTTTCCGAAACCGTTGTAGGGCATACAGCCCAGCAATATAGTGGGTCATCGGATTCAGGAACAGGACGGAACCGATTACGGAAAAGACGGCCCCGCCACCGACCCAGAGCCACGGAGTCGGGTTCCAAGAGTGATCCAATTCCTGAACCGAGCGTGTTTCTTGATACAACGAGTAATAGAAGATTGGCGTAAGCAAAAGAAACGACCCGCCAAAAAGAACCCACACCGGTGCTGGACCTACCGTGATACGATCACCTGAAAGAACGCCAACGAGCGACCAGACAACGTTGAGTACGGCAACACCTACGAGAGCGTACCACCACCGAGTTCGTTCCATAGTAGTTTTCTTTCATCGCCCGACATAAAGCGTGTTAAAGAAACGTTATCCCGGTGTTCAGCAGATATTATTGACCGGCGACTCAGCAGCTTCGTGCTGTTTTTGAGTAAGATCGAACTCAGCGCCTCATATCCCTCATCCCACAAAATCGCGGCCCATAGCGCTCTACGAAGACCGTTCGAAAGCGTCGTAGATAGACCATCTTTACCTGTCGCCACCCTCATCGGTTAACCTCTCACCAAGCGGGAGCAACCTCTCTTGCGTCGATAACATTCGTCTTGAACGAGTGCGATGATCGTGAGTACAGTGAGCCAGATGACGACGGCTGATGCGGCACCCATAGACCACTCGGAATCGGTCGTTGGTCGGCTAATCTGACCGGGAAGTAGCTTTGAAGAGATGGTGGTCAATGTCCCACGCGAGGAGAAGACTGAGGAGTACAGCCAGGACGCCGAGTAAGGTGAGAAGTGAATGCTGTGTAAGCGAGAGTGGGATACCAACCGCGAATAGTACCCAGCGTATTGACGCTCGGACATCTCCGGATCGGTAGTGAGTCACAATCGATGGCACAAGCAGGATTCCACTGATGAAACCGGCTATGACGGGTGTTGGAACGGCTATTCCTTCTACCGACAGTACAGGGAATTGAGTGATAATCAAAGCTCCAGCTGCGATAAATACGATGAGGACTCCAGAACCGAAGATAGTGGACCGACTTGGGGACACGTACGGGCACCGGTCGAGCTTCCAACGACATAGAGGTTGCCTTGAGTCACCTCTACGTGCTAGAAAAGAATAGTCCTCCTCGTTAGCTCTTGTACAGAGGATCGGGCCTTGTTTAGACGCGGAACCAGCCTATTTATTTCGACAATGACACTGTGAATCACCTGCACAGTTAGTCTGCGAAGTGACCATCAGAAGGTTAATGTCTGGTTCAGGACCAGTTTAATCCGATGAATGTAACGTACCATTTCGGGTTGTTACTCCTCATTTTTGGTGGGTTCCTTGCCCTCAATAGTACAGGACTAATTGCGAGTGTAGGGATTGGAACATTATTTATTGGCACGTTCATCGGTGTACTTGGTCTGATTCAATCCGGTTTGTCCGAATCAGAATGATCTAACGAGATCAGATAAGTACGCCCCCTGTACTGAACAATCTACGGTCGGTGCTTCCGGTTTTGTACGGTTGAATCAACCGTAAAATCGCGCTTGTGTATTGAGCGGTTGCTGATCGAAAAATTGGCCCCAAAGACTATTTCTTGTTCCGGTAAACTACGCTACCCTACTCCCTCGGCGCTCTGCGCCTCGGTCCTTGAGGGTAGGGCTTTGATGTGGACTCCCGGCAATCAGTCCCCAGCAATAGGCTGGTAACCCTCGCCGTTCACTATCCCACCAGTTATACGCACGTCTACTAGTGCGTCTCCGCCCCCCGACTTGGGCGAGGAACGGAGTCTGTGTTTCCGCTGTCGGGCATAGCGGAGCCCGATATTCTTCGCTGCATTGTAGTCCGCGTTCACCTCGTAGCCGCATTTCTGGCACTCGAAGTGTTCTCCGTGACGGTTCGCTTCGTGCGTGAACCCACAATCCGTCCGAGAACAGCGCTGGGACGTGTGGTTCGGCTCAACCTCCTCCACGGAGACACCCTGTTCGGGCGCTTTGTACTCGACGTACTCGATAAGACGTCGGAACGCCCAAATATGGTGCCACTTCGCGTCCGGAAGCCGCTCTCGAATGTCGGTCAACTCCTCGAACACGATCACGTCGCAGTCGTGTTCGACGGCTTCCGTGACGATCTCGTTGGCAACCGTGTGGATGTACTGTTTCCGCCACGCTTCTTCACGCTTTCCGAGACGAAGCAGGGCGTTGTGTGCGGCTTGCGTGCCGCGCTGTTGCATCTCACCACGCCGCTTCTCGAACTCGCGGCACCAGTGGTCGTAGTCGTCTCCCTGCCAGAAGCGACCGGTTGAGGAAACGGCGAGGCTGTTGACGCCGAGGTCGATACCGAGGACTGTTTGGTGCTCGGTATCTGCTGAAACCTCGGACTCGTCGTCATCATACTTCCGGGTTGTAATGTGGAAGTAGAACTCGTCAGTCACCTCGTCGTATTGCAGCGTGCTCGCTCGGAACTCGTACTCCTCCGAAAGAACGTACTGTTCGTAGGGTGTTGGGCTGTCCGCCGGGAGTTCAAAGTCGCACTCAACACGCCCGTTGACGGTTGAGAGCGAGACGTTGTTCCGGTAGAACGTGGCGCTTCGCTTATCGTAGACCATGCTCCACGAGGTGAACTCCGGTTGGCTCACCCGCTTGCCCTGTTTCCACCGTTCGACGCACCCTTTCGTCGCGTGGACGGCGCGTCGGATGGCCTCTTGAACGAGGTTGGCAGTGAGATCAGTTTCGTCCCGCAGCTCCGCGTAGAGTGCGTCTCGCGCAGTCGAGTTCGCAGTGATGCAGTTCGTGTGGGAGTCGGCGTCCCAACAGAACTCGGCAGCACGATTCGCACAGTAGAGGAACTGTCGCGCAGATTCGTGGAGGTCGTCGCGCCGCTCATCGGGAACAACGAGTTTGACCGGCGCAGTTCGACGCACCTCCATATTTCAGATTATTACTCGACGGTTCTTATAGCTTCGGGAGTCGGGCAGCTATTGTCGTGCGGTTACGTCGTCCGTTGTCGGGTTCCTCTCCGACCGACTCGTTCGCGACACTCGCTCCGTGAGGTCGGAGGCTCCACCTCGAATTATGCTGAAGTCCGAATATGTTGCCCTCCCCTCCGATAACGCTTCGAACGGCTTGTAAACAATACGGCCCCGGCCGCCTCCCCAAAGCTGACCGACCCGACATTGGCGCCGGATATGCAGCTGCTTCGGCAGCGGTTTTCGCAACCGTGCTGTTTGGTATCGTGCTGAGCGTTTCCGCCGGACGGGGGACGAGCGGTGAATGGATCTCAAGCTTCTTGTTTCCCGCTCTCGCGCTCCCGATCGTCGTGCCTTCGGCATTTTTCCTCGGCGTCGTCGGCTGGCGGTTATCGCCAGCATCGTCCTCAATTACCGGAATCATCGCCGGTGGGGGAGGAGCAATAGCAACGTATCTCGTATCGCTCGTCCTCATCGGAGGAGTACTTACCGTCGGATCTGTATTTTCGGCGAGCGGTGCCACTCCCATAGAAGCTGTTGAGTTCTCGGTGAGTCTCGTCGCGCTCGCGTTTATTCTCACGTGGTGGATAACCATCCCGGTCGGCTGCCTCTCCGGAGTGGTGTATATGAACGTGACCGAGAAAGCTGTGAACGCCACTTGACCGAACGGTTCGTGTTAGTTCATAATTGCTCAACAATGGATTTGGATCTGAGTACGGGCTCAGCCCTCCGGGCAGTACTCGTCGGTCATCGACGCAGTCGGTTTCTGTGGGCACTCAAGGGTCTCCTTGCTCTCTCGGTCCTCATTGGAACGTTCGGTGCGTACGCGCTCGGGGTCTTCCGGGTGTCTGGTGGTGTGATTGTCTTGCCGGCAGCGGCGACGCTCGTCGGATTCGTCGTCGCCATCGGCGTCGGTGCTCGACGGAGTGGACTGCTCGTCGCGTGGCTCAACCTGTTTGCCGCCTACATTGGCTTTCGGGCCGACTGGGCGATTTTGGGCTTTTCGAGTCACTCGATCAGCGAGAAAATTATGTTCCTCTTCGATCCGGTCGGACTGGGGATACTCGGCGTCGCCACCCTCATCATCGGCACCTTCGGATTCACCGTCGGATATCTCAGTCGGTTGGGCATCAACCGACTCGGTAGGCGGACGGGGTTCAGAACCAATGACTGAACAAGCAGTAACTGCGATCGGAGCCGGTATTTTCATTGGTATTCTCGGTATCCTGATCAAGTACGTCGGCGTGATGGATCTGATCGCTGGATACGATCCTGAGACGGTTACGGACGAAGAGGGGCTGGCTGACTTCGTCGGCACCAACGCGCTCTATGTTGCCGCTTTGACGATCTGTGTCGGTATTCTGGAACTCCGGTCATCGGCAGCTGACAGCGAGTGGTACTGGCTCGTGTTTGTGGTCGCCATCGCAGCTATCGCCATCCGGATGGTACGCGGTGCCCGCCGTTTTGAATCGACTTCCGAACGGGACAAAACCAGCTGAGAACGAGGGTATCAGACGGCGGTTCTCAGATCTGTGTCGACTGCGCGATTCAGACGGAGCCGGATCCCGACGAGCGCGATCACGTCGCCTGTGACGGCTGCGGGCTAGTCGTCGACACGCTCGCGGCACTCACCCGGTTCCGGGTCGAACTGGGGCATTTGGAAGGCCCGTTGCAGTTGTGCGCCCGCTGTAGTCCGGGTGGCCTCGCGACGTACTGGACGCGCGACCTCGAGGAATATCTCGTCGCGACGCCGGCGGAGTGACCCCAACACTCTTTACTGATTCGCTGTAAACTGTAATCAAGACCGAATCGTGTCACGCACCTCAAACCGCGCCGACGGCGACATCGTCCAAGATTTCCTCTCGGTCGCTGACCTCCTCGAGGAGCCACAGCTCGCCCAGCTGTACGCGTATCTCGCTCGGGAGGGCGAGGCGACCGTCCAGGACGTGATGGACGACCTCGAGCTCGCCCAGGGCACTGCCTACAGCTACGTCAACCGGCTCGTCGACGCCGGCGTCGTCGACGTCACCGACGACGACCAGCCCCGCCGGTACGCCGCCCGAGAGATCGATCTGACCGTGACGACCGCCGCAGGCGACCGTGAGTACACGATCACGCCGGCGCTGATCGACGCCGTCGGCCGCCGCGAGACGGACGCCGACATCGACACCTACATCGACCGCCACGGCGTCGCCGGCCTCGCGACCGCGCTCACCTACGCCGTCGCCCGTGAACGCGGCGAGGTGACCCACCGGCTGATGGCGGAGGACCTCGACATCTCGCCGCTGGCTGCGGAGATGATCCTCCAGGCGCTCCGGCCCATCGTCCACGAGCACTACGACATCGAGGAGGCAGGGGCAGGACTCGACGAGTTGGACATCGACGGCGACGCGGCTGACGACGCGTGAGGCGGCTCCACATCGCCGACGCCGGTCTGTTTGTCGCGATGGGACAGCCGTCGAACAGTCGGTACCAGGCCGTTCGGCGGTTCGCTCGCCGGAACGACATCACCTTCGTCCTGCCCGAACGGGTGTACGAGGAGCTGACCGTCGACGATCCCGATGTCGAGGACGTGCCGGTCGACGCCGCGATCGACGAGGGCTGGGCGACGGTCGCGGCGCCGCTCGAGTTCTCCGAGCCTGTCGTCTCCCGGGCGATGGACGGCGTCCAGCGGTACATCGCGAACGCCGATGACCGCCCTGCCGACGAGGTCGAGCGGGCCGACGCCGCCCTCGCCGCCCTCGCTGCCCAGTATCTCAGCGCGGGGACGGCGACCGAGGTGTACATCTACACGACCGATATCGCGGCCGGTGAGGGGGCCGAAACCGTCCTCGCGAGCGAGGGCTACGGGGACTCGGTGACGTTCGTGAACGGCTTCCGGTTCATCGAGGACCTGGTCGCCGGCGACAGCTGACTGAGTGCTAGGCTGATTCGGTGGGAGAGGACACTCGAAAGCCTTCGACCGTTCACGGGCGGCGAAGCCGCCCGTTAGCTCGGGAGAGCGTTGCTCTCCCGTTGCTCGACGTCCCGCGACCGCGCGAGACTACGTCTCGCTGGCCCTCGTTCGCTTTGCTCACGAGAACGCCGCTGCGCGCCTCGTGCCTGCGGTGCTTGAGGGGTCGGGGAACGGCTGAGGCGTCCTCGCCCGTTCTGAGTCCGCCAGGACGGTGACTGGCTGGCCGAGCGACGTAGCCAGCTGGACAGGTGTGTCCGTGACGGCCCGCCCCGCTCGCCGCTGCCGCCCTCCGCGTCGCTCACAATCAATGAGCGCGTTTCCGAATCGTGCAGCTGTGACGCTAATTTCTAATAGATCCTGATGCAGCCGGATCGATTTCCCGGTGTGTGAATCCCGTACGTTCGGGGGTGACTCCTCGGGTTGCGCGCGCTCCGGCCGGCAGACCGTTCCTGCCGAGCCCGGGCTTTCGCGCTTCCGTTGCGTCTGGCGACGGACGGGGCACGGTCGCGGGGCCGGGTCGGGCCGAGTGCAGTCGCCCGATACCGGACTCACCCGCGAGCGGGCCTGCGAGCCCTCGGCCCGCGACCGGGTTTCGACCGGGGCCGGACGACTGCATCTTCACCGGCCGTTGCGTCGGCGCTCCCTCGATGCGGTCGCGCCGACGGACGGCGGTTCAGACGTGGCCGCCTGCGCGGTCCGGGTCGGGCTGCTCGCCGCTCGGGCTATCGCCCTCGTCCCGATTTACCACCGGGCTGCCGCGGCTAACGGGGGTTCGCCGTGCTCACCCCGTTATGCCGCGGGTCCGGGCGTTCCTCGGGACCGGCTGCGCGGCCTGCCGGGTATGCGCTCGAACTCGTTCGCGACGGGCTGCGCTGCCGCGGGCGTGCCGCACGGGGCGGGCGTGCCGCGCGAGGCGTTTCCGTTGCGTCTGACGACGGACGGGACAGGCTCGCGCGGGTCCGGCCCCGCACGGGTCCCGCGGTGCTCGCCCTCTGCGTCCCTCGATGTGGCCGTATGCGAGGCCGTTCACCACCGTATACCCCCCGGCCGTGCCGTCTCGGCGCCGCGCGTTGCGTCTGGCGACGGACGGCGCGGCGCCGACCCGCGGTGACCGGCTGGGTATACGGCGGTGACCGCGCGCTCACCTCGAGGTTCACCCCCGCACTCGTCTGTGTGGGGAGCCGTCGGTGCCGCGCCGCGCCGGACAGAGTCCGGCGTGAAGGCGCGGCGCGGACACCTCGGGGACGGCGTCAGTCGGTGACGAATGGTCGACGCCGTGGCTAGAAAGTGTGGGTTCGTGAGAAATCCCGCGGGTAGGGTCGCGGGAGCCGGCGCGTGAGCGCCTTCAGTGGTACCTTGGAGAAATACCAATGTCTAGTAACAACGCTAGCGGAAAGGTCGTTACGGTCGATGAACAGGCATTCGAGAAAGCGGGCGGTCAGGCGGTCGATGAAGACGGCTTCCCGGTCGTCGATGAGACGCCGGAGTTCGAGGCCACGGTCGAGCAGGAGACGCAGGCCAAGGTCGATGCGAACCACCCGGATGGAATCGCGGACACGAGCGAGGACCGGATTCACGGCGTCACCCTCGAACAGGAAGAGCGCATTCGGGCGCGGGAAGCCGAACTGGAGCGCATCAGTATCCAGGCCGAGCTGGGAACGCAGGAGGGGCGCGAGCAGCGCACGCGGGAGGTCGTCGCGCTAGGGAGCACGCAGCGCCAGCGGGAGTTCCAGAAGCGGGCCGCGAGCGTGGACCCGATGGCCGACCCCGAACGGGATGACCCCCGGGCGGAGCTCTCTCAAGATGAACTGGCGACGGTGAACACGGAGGGGGACCGACTCGCGACGCGGTTGGACGGCTGGTCGCGTGCGGCGGTCAGTCGACGCCTGACCGAAGCGGTCGTCGACGGCACAGACATAACAAGTGCGGTCGTGCGGGTGTTCGAGGAGTTACAGACGGCGCCGGGACAGGTAGTTCCAATCGGGAAGCTCGAGGACGTCGATCGCAAGGAAGTGAGCATCGACGGGCGTGTTGAGACCCTCTGGGATCCATCCCATCCAAGCATCGCTCAGGTCGGACTCATTGCCGACGACAGTGGCCAAACCCGGGTCACCATCTGGAAGGCCTCGGACGCGCCGTGGATCGCCGAGGGTGAACGCGTGCGCATTCACGGGGCCGCCCGGAACTGGTACGAGGGGCGTGTCTCCGTGGCCGTCACCGGCTGGACGACCATCCACTTCCCAGAGCGCGGCCGTTGGTGGGAAGCATAGCGAGCTGACGCAGTCTTCTTTTTTTGCTGGGTGCCGGACCGACCCAAGCCCCACCGCCCCACCCTCCGCTCCGTGCTCGCTCCCTGCGGTCGCTGCGCGCGCAGCCACAACCTCAAATTACCAGAGCGGATTCAGCTACACAAATGCGAATAGAGAATATGGAAAAAGTCAGATCTGGCAAGTCTGTCTATTCCATCCTAGGTCCTAGTCGTTAGACTTCACGGTACTCAGCGTTGATTCTAGCACCTACACGGAGTATGTCGAATATAATAGTGGAGACCTGTGTGAAATTGGCTTCCGAGTATTTGAGCTGTCCGTGCGCGACCTTGTTCCGAAGGTTGTGTCCAGAGGTGTTGGTATATCGATATTGTAGATACTTTCCGAAGTTGAGGTCGATGTCTTCCTCGATTAATCGAAAAGGCCTCCAAGCCCTTTCTGCTCGTAGACTGTACCTTGGTTCTTGGTTACGGCCTTTCCCACTTCTTGGTATAAATTTGCGGTGATGCTTTCTAATCGGGGTATGGCAATGTGAATTGATTCAGCGTATCTTCCCTCGAAAAGGTTGATCAGTGCGTCTGTAAGGAAGGCCTCGTCTTGGATTGATACGCCAGGAATGAGTGAGAGAACATTATAGAAATCTGCTTCGAATAACTTGTTCTCGTCAATCAACTGATGGAGAGCTACAGCTAATACATAGTTGGATACCTCCATACCGGGAATGTAACTTGACGGTGCTTTCTCTCCTTCTTGGCCGAATCCAGGTTCAGACCCAACAGAATCACCTTCTCCAGAAATCACATGCCTCGGAAACATATTGGCAGCAGGATGCTCTTCCGCTATTTCTAAGGCCTTCTCAAAATCTCCTTGCCCGACCGGCGAATAGAGCAGCATAGCGAGTGCCTCCCAAGAACTACTCTCTTTTTTTGCTTGTTTGAACTGATCGACGATCCTGAAGACGTCTTCGCTGATATCGATTTCTTCTTCTCTTCGAGGCATTTGCTTAATACCCTCTTTGTTCAGTTTACGGATCTTGAGCCGCCAACTGTTCTCTTTTTCATCAGGCAGGTAGGATTGGCAGGTTGCAACTGCTCTCTCCAGGATACTTGCTTTTATCGCACTTTTCGCAGATCTCTTCTGCTCGAACTCGTCTTCGTACGACTCAATCATCCGGGACTGTTCGGAGGAAATGTCCTCCTCCAACTGATTTTTAATTGTTATCTGGTATTCGAGAAAGTCCCGTTCTGAGGTGTAGTTCTTGTTTTTCCGTTGCTGGGTCGCCCAATCTTCAACGAGATCCAGAAGAGAACTAATACCATCGTTGTCCATCGCGTCCAAGTTCTCCAGCATTTTCTGTACATAAGTCCGGAATTCCCCGAGGAGAACATCGCTCTCACCGTAGAAACGGGTGTGAAGAAAATCAAGCACTTCGCCGAATTCAGTTGTAGGATCGAATCCGCTAAGATCTTCCCTATACTCTATAGATTTCAACAACGAATAACTGGCCACGCTATACCACTCGTTCTCCAGCGCCAGTTCGTGGAGATCATCAAGAGCAGTTAATGCGATCCGGATCCCATTTTCAAAGTCTTCGTGACCGGAACTCTCCCAGACATCAACCGCCTCTATCAAATCAAAGACCGGGTGATCACTGGGCAAGGCCTCTAACTCTTC
Source organism: Halopenitus persicus (assembly GCF_900107205.1). Classification (GTDB taxonomy): domain Archaea; phylum Halobacteriota; class Halobacteria; order Halobacteriales; family Haloferacaceae; genus Halopenitus; species Halopenitus persicus. The sequence continues at coordinate 36,469 of NZ_FNPC01000012.1, forward strand.
CTCAACCATATCCGAACAATCCAAATCCGATTCTAAGCCTTCCAGTACTCGACGAATATCCCCCTTCAAATGATAATCCTTCTCAGGATCCACATCCGCCTGCCCCAACTTATCCGAGATCATTACTAGAAATTCAAAAAATAGATTGATAACATCTTGCCTATCCCAAGACCACTGAGTGAAGATGAGGACTTGGAGGAACACATCGATAGAGGAGATTAGGAAAACCCAGGCAGGTGCTAGGGAACATCGAACAGGTCGATTTAACACCGATTTCGAGGACTCGTTCAAAGCATATTCTCCCAGTATACCCTCCAAGAAAGCCATATATGTGACTTACAGGAGTTCATCTGAGAAGTCATAGAGTATGTTGGGATATGGTAAAACCAAACACAGATAAATGGGTAACAAAGATAACAGTTGATACATCATTACTCGATAGAAAGTTGATTTTGATACAGATTTTTCGGATTTCACCACGCAGGATAGCGATTCATAGATGTGCTGTTAACTGCTTTCTGAAGGCCTCTAACGAACCTTTCTGATTCGCTATCTCAATCTCCAGTCTATGGATTTTGTCGGCCCGTTCTCTGTGGCTCCTTATGTTTCTTCTCTTGTTTTCGGGGGCTCCAAAAATAGAGTGTTTATGCCTGTGAGAAGAGCAGTCCTGCGATGAAAAAGAGCAGGCCGAGAAAGAAGAGGATGATTCTGTCCCCTATCGGCACTGCGGGGATAAATATCGATGTTAGAATTGAGCCTGCTCCGATGGCTACTGAGGCTGCTGTTCCTGATACCAGTGGGTTTCCTGCCATTGTTCCAAGACAGTATTTGTTTGCGTCTGTATTGTATTCAGATTATTATGTATCCCCGAATCTATTCCTAGTTGCTCCGAATATTGGAGTAACAAGATTTGATTATGACAGGGGATAGTGACTCATATTCGCATCCTGCGAGGAAAGTGGATCTTGAAGAGTTGAAACAGGTAGCTGTTGAGAAGCATAGAAAGGTTCCAGCTGTCACTCGGCGGATGGTGGCTCCAGAGTTTCCAGAGGTAGACCCGGCTACTATTGGACAGAATCTAGATGATTTGGTAGATGCGGATGAGATTCGTCGTTTCAATGATGGTGATGTAAAACTGTGGTGGTATCCGAGGGAGAATGAGGAAGGTGGCAGTGTTTCTTATAACGAGTTGTTTGATGATTCGATAGATTTTGATGAGATTGAACCGGAAATGGTTCCGAGGGATTTAGCGAAGGAGATCGCTTACGAGAAGCTGCCTTATTATGACCCAGGAAGTCTGTGGCGTGATATCGCTAGAGCGACACAGTCCGGAATTATGTTTTCACTCGGTCTTATTATTGCGGCATTCGGTGGTGCGATATCCGGTTCATTTGGTTTGACAGAGGAGACCTACTTGCTTGTGCTGCAGTTGGGCGTTGTTGGCGCATTATTCACAACAGGGATCTACGTGGCGGCTGCGGTCCTGGATATCTTAGCCTCCAGAGAGCACATCAGTCGAGATCCCTTCCCACAGGTAAGACAGTTCTTCAGGTAAGTTACGTGTGGAACTCCGTTAGTCCTAGATAGAACTGTTCTAAACATCATCAAGGCCACTCCGCAGAGTTTCTATTCAGTGTGGTACAGCCATTTTGAGTAGTTTCTTTTTGCCCCTCAATGGGTGAGGGGCTCGCAGTACTGGCGAATTCCCTCAGAAACAACGATGGGAACTAGCGACAGCTACGACACGGACATCGACGACGGCCGAGTGGAGTCGATCGCGGACCAGTGTCCCGAGTGCGACGGCTGGGTCACCACGAACGCGGTCGAAACGGTCTGCGAGGACTGTGGCCTGGTCATCGACGAACAGCGTATCGATCACGGGCCGGAGTGGCGGGCGTACGACGACGAGGAGTGCGAACGAACGGGCGCTCCACTCACTGCGGCTCGCCACGACCGCGGCCTGTCGACGGAGATCGGTCGCGGCACCGATGCCAAGGGGAACGAGATCTCTGGGCAGAAGCGACGGCGACTCGCACGGATGCGTCGTGAGCAGACCCGTGGTCGCTGGCGCTCGAAAGCGAAACGGAATATCGCACACGGGTTGGGCGAAGTGCGTCGGTTGGCGAGTGCCCTCGAGCTCTCCGATTCGGTTCGCGACCAGGCGTGTCAGCTCTTCCGGAGCGCCCAGAACGAGGATCTGCTTCGAGGCAGATCCATCGAGGCCATCGCCGCGGCCAGCGTCTACGGTGCCTGCCGGTGTAACGGCCTGTCGTGGTTAGTGGATGACATCAGCGAGATGGCCCGCGTCGCGGAGTCACGGGTCACGAACGCGTACAAAACGCTGAACGAAGAGCTTAGCCTCCCCGCTGAGCCCGTCTCCCACAGTATGTTCGTGCCGCGACTCGCCTCAGACCTCGAGTGTCCGGACGAGATCCGACAGCGGGCCCGAACGCTCGCAGAGCAGGCCGAGAAGTGCGGCGTGACGACGGGCGTCCATCCGGCCGGGTTCGCCGCGGCCTGCCTCTACAAAGCGGGGCAAGAACAGAGACAGTGGGTGACGCAACTGATGTCGCGGAGAGCGGAAACGTCACGCCAACGACTGTCCGGACGCATCACGAGACGCTAGAGGAACAAGTAGTCTGACGATGCCCCTGTACAAATACTGCCGTTAGATATATTTCTCAGGAAATTATTTGTTTCTCGGCTGCGTAGGACCCAGTATGACCGAGACGTGGGACGACGTCAACGAGCAAGTCAAAGTAGACTGGAAAGAGGATACCACGCCATTCGAACGGGTGTACGAAATCGTCGAACAGACTCACGACGGGCAGTCGGCGGCCGAGATCGCTGACCGGGCCCTCGTGAGCGAGCCGACGGCACGTCGCCACTGCAAGACGCTCGTGAACACCGGGTTCGCCGAAACGGAACAGGACGGCCAAACAACGCTGTACAAGCGAAACAGCGACCGGATCTTGATGTCCCGGATCCGTGAGCTCCGTGAGGAGGCCACTCGGCCGGAGTTGCTCGACAGTATCCAAGACATGAAGGCCGAAATTCGGCGCTACGAGGACCGCTACGACGTGGTGTCTCCGGAGGAACTCGCCCAGCAACTTGACGCCGACGAGACGGACGGCTGGGACGACCTGTCGGCGTGGCGAACGACGCGGCAGAATCTCGCCGTCGCACAAGCCGCGCTCGCCTACGACGAGGCCAGCCACCAACTCGCCGTATGAACGGTACCGACCGCGCCGGCGAGTTCGGGCCGATCTATCTTCCGGCGCTCCAGCGGATTCGTGACCTGTGGCTCGAACTCGAACCGCTCGTCGACGCCACGGCGTACGATGACGTCGTCGCCCCCACGGAACTGCAGATCAGTCTCAGCGATGGGCTCGGCGACGCCAAGAGCGCCCGGCTCGATATCCAGTGGAGCGAACTCGGAATGTATTCGTTTCACTACGTCGATAGCGACGACGTCAACTGGCGCTTCGAACGCCACCCGAATACACACTCCCCCGAGATCCATTTCCACCCGCCGCCCGAGGCCGCGACGACGGCCGCCGAGCCGTCCTGTATCGACGTAACCGAGGTCTCACTCGTGACGCGTGCCGTCCACACAATGTGGCGGGCAGCGTACGAAGACGACAACGTCGACCAGCTGAATAGCGCATCAAACCCGCCGTGAGGCGGCATTAGCGCATCGTTCGGTCACCCACATCGATCCGCTGTTCGCGAACGGCTTCGACCCCGACCCTGCAAGTGAACTACCCCTGCCTACTCGTCGCCTTCGGCGGATCCTTGAGGCAGGGGCTTCCTGTTTCTACGACGCGCTTTGGAGACACATCATCGGTTGGTGCCTCAGTATCCCTAGGGAGCGCAGTCTCCGCAGGCGTTGATTCGGCTATGCCCTGACCTACTGTCATCGTATGTACTTCAACTCCAAGTTTCTCCAACCCGAGACGTTTGATTTCTAAGGCTGCGTTGTAGTCTCTGTCAGCTTCGAACCCACATGAGGGACACGAGTGTTCACGCACCCAAAGTGGTTTATCTGTCTCACACCCACATTGAGAGCAGCGTTTCGTCGTGCCTTCTGGTGGTACCTCGATGACGTAACACCCGTTTTTCTTCCCGTGGCGTTTGAATGCCTGAATCGTTTGCCGCCACGACATCGCCGCGACGTTCCGACTGTTCCTAGCATCTTCTGTCATCGCTTTCACGTCCAGGTCTTCAAGGAAGACTGCGTCGTACCTCGTTGTGTATTCGTGGGCGAGTTTCTCTCGGTAGTCTTCACGACGGTTGCGTAACCGTTCATATGCCTGAGCGAGTTTCTGCCGGGCTTGCTCCCAGTTGTTCGAGCCGTATGTTTTCCGGGAGAGATCACGGTGACGGCGTTCAATGCGGTCACGGTCACGCTGCTCGTCAAGTGATTCGAACGAGTGACCGTCTGAGTCGTGAATGAACTTCGTGATGCCGAGATCAATCCCGACTGTATCTGCCGGGTCAATATCCTTGACAGCCGGTTTGTCCGGGTATTCCGGGTCGTGCTCGACGACGATGCTGACAGTCCAGGCACCGGTTTTCTTTTTCTTCAGGATGACTTGTGTAATGTCTCCGTCTTCGGGAAGTGGGCGGTGGTAGTTGAGGTGGAAGTCACCGATTTTGGAGAAGTTCACGACCGCGTGCCCAGCCCGGTCCGTGTTATGATCCACGTCGAAACCGGACTGGTTGTACACGATGCTACGGAACTCTCGCGGGGGCTTCCACTTCAATCGGCCAACATCGTAGCTTCGGGCTTGGAGTGATTCAAGGACGCTTTCGCTTTGTTTGATGCGCCGGATAGCCATTTGTAGGCACTTGGAATACACGTCCTTCCACTCTGGCCACCGTTGTTTCCATCCGTTGGGGCCGGTGAGTTTATTCTGCATTTCTGTATAGGATGGTTTATCGTAGCCGGGTCGGGGACGGTATTCTTGGGTGAGAGCGTGGTTGTACACTTCCCGGCATATCTGAATATCGCTCCACGCAGCGGCGGCTGTCTGCTCGGAGTCCGGCGTTGCAGCGTACTTGAACGTCTCCTCAACCACTACTGGTTTGTGGGTTGTTCATCACTTGAACATTCGGAAAATCAGAGAGCGCACGGCTGTATCCCCGCCCTACTCGCTCCCGTTGGTCGCTCCTTGAGGACGGAGACTTAGCCTGTAAGAGTTAATCCGCCCGTCAAACGAGGACCGACACCAGCCCGACGAGCGCGATGGCGACGAGTATGCTGGTGAGGGTCCCGACGAGGAAGTACTCCGCAAAGGGCTGTTTCTTCAGTTCCTCGAAGCGGGCGATCGACTTCGCGGCCACGACGAGCCCCACCGCGCCCCACAGCCCGGCCACGCCGAGGAAGAGGATAATCCACCGTTCGAGGCTTCCGATGAGCGACCCCACCTCCAGTTCGTCCTCCGAGCCGGGGATCGGATCCGCATCCGGGAGCACGCCACGGACGATGGCGTTCCCGCCCTCGTGGGCGAACACGAACACCGCGAGGTACACCGCTCCCGTGGTCACCGTCGCCCAGGGGAGCTGCGTCACGCCACGAATCCCGGTCAGCAGCGGTGTGAGGCGCCAGACACCGGGAGCAAGCAACGCCCACCCAGCGAGGATGACCAGAAGATGGGCTAGCTGGTCACCGAGAAACAGAAGTGCTGATCCGCCGCTGCGCTCGCGGAGCTGTGCCGAGACGGCGTCGATTGGGAGATGAAGCAACCCGATTACGGCGACGACCACCACTGACTGGACGGTTAACAGCGGTGCGAATACGGCCGCGTGGACGAGACAGACGATACCCCAGTGGGTGAGTAGCGGCCGGAGGCGGTGTTTGGCCATCGCCAGAGCGTCGGTCTGGAACACGAAGTCACCGAGGACGTGGCCCAGCACGAGCAGCGCCAGTGCGGTCCCCGCCGGGCCAAGCCCGGTCAGCCACCCGCTCATACTCGTTCCTCGTCGAGCGCCGTCTGGAGCCGCTCCCCCAGCGAGGTCTCGGCGTTCCGTACCTCCTGGACGTGCCCCGCACTCAGAGATTCACTCACCGTGGATTTCGAGACGCCGAAGCGCTCAACGACGCGTTTCTGGGTGCCTTCCTCCTTGAGGGCTCGCGCGAACTCGGCCTGCCGATCCGTCCAATCTTCACGGACACATTGCACCAGGTCGAACATCGCGTTGACGTGCGTGATCAGCTCGCTCGACCAGCCATCGACGCGGACCCACGCCCCCGCGTCCTCGGCCGCTTCGATCGCCTCTCGTGCCCGGTGGAAACATGGTCCATCCATCCCGATCGCCTGCTTCGGGTTCAGCTGCGTCTCCAGCGCCCCGAGTCCGATGCCGAACCGGAGTCGAGCCGGGTGGAACTGATCGCTCACCGAGACCACCGCTTCGACGGCATCGGTCGCGTCTCTCAGGAGCACCTGGAACTCGTCGCCCGTCGTGACGGTGAACTGGGAGGCGATGGAGCTGTCCGGGAGCTCGTCGTTCAGGGAGTTGACCACCTGCTTGAACTCCCGCTGTGCTTCGTTCCGATTCGTGAGCTCCCGAGACCCCCGGATGTCCCCGATGACGGCCACGAACACGGCGTTGGCTTGATTCTTGGGCATTTATTCGCCTCCAGTACCGAACCAGGCGTTGGTTCGGCTTTCCCACCGAACTCGGATGAGTGTTGTGGTTCGTAATATGTTCGCCTATATGGGCGAACTAATCTCGAGTTCGTCGGGAATGGCGAACAAAAATGGTCCGGGGGGCAGGACAGAAATGCTCGGCTGCGACCGTCCCGATCGGTGTGTCAACGGGTCAACTATGTGTGCCAGGCTGAGTGGACGGATCATCGACGAGCCTGACCGATTCGTCACTACCGTGCCACTCGTCGACGAGATCGACCTGGTCGTGAGCATCCGTCACTGCCGAAGCTAGAAGGGGCTCGTCCTCAAGGTCGTTGGATTCACTCGATGAGTGCCTCGTGGCCGACTTCTTTCAGCGAGAGGCCGTGTTCGCTTGCGAACTTCCAGAAGCGTTCGTATTCGTCTTCGGTCAGTTCCGTTTGAACGTGCTTGATGTCGTTACTGCTCATAGGGACCCCCAGTTGCTACTCCCATCTACTTGCTTATGAAAATAAGATGTTTATATGGCGTAGTTTATCGCCCATACTCAAACGGGAGACGGAGCGAACTACTGGTCCTGACGTTGAAGTACGTATCCGGAACAAACCACGCACCAATCGATGCGTGATCGCTATCGAGATTTCGAGGACCTGCGGCCGACCGGCGAGGCGTCACACATTCCGGACGAGAAGCTCACCACAGGATGTGACAGTGACCTTCGGCGACACCGGGTTGCAACGAACACGGGAGGCTACCCCGACGAGCCAACCGCCGTCGGCGGCGAGTGCCGGTCCTGTGGGGCGTCAGTCCCAGACGTCCAGACTAAATGCCGGTTCTGTCTCAGCAATCATCTCGGAAGTGACGCCGCTAGCACGGACGAGTCAGCGTCGACGACGGTCCTCGGCATCGTCCACCTGGTCGTCGATTCGACCACGTTCTACGGTGCCGTCGCGAAGGGCGGCGCCGCGGCGACCCTCCTCTCTGCCAACCAGGCGGGGCCGGCCGTCAAGGACTCCACGCTCATCTACGATCTTGACGAGACGCCGGCGCGCCAGCTGACCGAGCAATGGCCCTCACTCCCCGACGCGGTACAGGTGGCGTCAGAGGAGGGAGAGCGGCTTCTCAGTGCCGCCCGTGACCGGGCTGGGTGGCACGGGCAGCGAGCGTCGGAGCGACAGGAGCAGGTTCCGACGCGATTTTACGACCAGCGTGGGGACGGCATCCGGGACGCGTCGCGTCTCGACGCGGTCCTCGACGACGCCGACGACGCGGTGTGGCTGCTTCCAGCGATGGCGCTGACCGAATCCGCTGACGAAGCTGCGGCTGATCGCCAGGTGCCGTCGGTACCGACGACGCAGGAACTCGACTGCCAAACCTGTGGACGGGCGACCGACCATCGGTTCAAGACCCAAGAGTCGGTCCCGGATGAGGCGTGGACGGGACAACCGATCTGGGAGTGCCGGGTGTGTGGCTCGGCTCGCTACGGCCCCAGTCTCGAGTAGCGCAGAGCTGGAAGCATCGATTAACCAACACAGCCAAGAAGTGACGAGTACGTTGGTTAATCGAAATCACTACTAGCGTCTCATCAGTCAGCTCTGTAAATGAGATTTGGCTCAGCAAACAGATTGATCTTGATCTTCTGTGGGCCGGAGATACGTCTTCCCCCACTCCTCGAGTGAGTCGATGACTGGCTCTAAGGACTGACCACGTTCAGTGAGCGAATACTCGACGGCGACGGGTTTTTCGCTCACGACCTCCCTGTCGACGAGTTCCTTCTCTTCTAAGTCCTTGAGGCTCTGTGAGAGCATTTTGTTCGTGATGCCACCGACTTCCTCGCTGAGCTCGTTGAACCGTAACGCTCCGTGTTGCAGGAGCCGGTGAACGATGACGGGGTGCCACTTCTTGCCGATGATGTCCATCGCACACGTGACTGCACACCAGTCATCGCCCGCGCACCAGACCGCCAGGCACTCGTCTTCTGGGACTCCGCCCGAATCACTCATAGACGTATCTCGAACGGCTGGATTGAAAGGAGTATCTCTTCGATATGTTGTATACAAACGAAACCACGGTTTCGCGTATGAAACGTCGTTTCGTAACATATACCTGATACTTATCTGCGGGGCGGCCGTTGGTCGAACTGCAATGACGGAAGTCAACATCGAATACTGCGTCCCGTGCGGGCTCCGTGATCACGCGGTGGAAACGCAGGAAACGCTACTTGACGAGTTCGGGCAGGATCTCGATGGCGTTCGACTGCAACCCGGACACGGCGGCGTGTTCAAAATCCAGGTCGACGACGACCTCGTCTGGGACAAAGACGAGCATAGGGGCGACATCGACCTCGAGGCCATCACTGAGACCATCCACGACCGAGTTCACGCCCACGCCTGAGCCCGCTGACTACATAGCCCTCCAGTCACGCAACCATGTTAGAACTCTACCAGGCAGAAGGGTGTGGATACTCAGCGAAGGTCCGCGAGGCGCTGACCGAACTCGGCGTCTCGCACGTCATCCACAACCCCCGCTCTGCCGCCGGCGAAACGCGCAACGAACAGACCCACGACCACCTCCGAGCGCTGGGCGGCGAGGATCAGATCCCGTTCCTCGTCGATCGCGAGCGCGACGTGACGATGTACGAATCCGACGACATCGTCGAATATCTCCAGGAGCACTACGCATGAGTGGTGCCGTCGAGGAAGACTGTCCGGTCTGTAACTCCTCGCAAAGCGCAAAAGAACAGTTTGCGACAGCGAAGGTCGCCGAGCATATCAAGGAGAAAGCGCGCCGGGACGACACCCACCGAGTATGGGTCAAGGAACACACCACGAACGGCACGCTCTCTGAAATCCGCGAGGCACTGACGGAACATAGTCGCCCCCAGAATTGACCGATGAGCCACGAGACTGAGGAAACTGACCTCGCCATCGGACAGCACCTTCGGCCACTCCTCCGGTACGGAATGGCGGGGCTCCTGCTGGCCCCCGGCGCGAGCAAGTTCCTCACCTACGGAACATCGGTCCGGTTTTTCGAGTCACTCGGCCTACCGGCACCATCCATCCTCATCCCGATCGTCGGCGCACTCGAACTCGGCGCGGCGGCGCTGTTCCTCATCGACAGATCCGCGCGAATTGCGGCGCTTGTCACGGTGCCGATCATGGTCGTCGCCGCTGGAACGGCCGGCCCGACGTGGCAGAATGTCGGCGTCCTCTCGGCCGCACTCGTCCTGATCGCCTTCGACACGCCGGAGGTACGCCGGTACACATAACCGCCCGCCGACCCCCTAACACATCTCTCGACGGGCACCGTTTGAGTCCGGTTACGAATCGATCGGGTTTCCTACCCATAGAGTGTTGCGTCACCACGGGATAACGTCGATGGCACCATTCTACGGACGACTTCAATCGCTTTCGGCCCTCGTCGAAGACTACCTCCTCGTGTGGATTCTGCTCTCGGTCGCCCTCGGGCTCACCGTCACGGACCTTGCCGTCGTGACCGGCTTCTCGACGGTCATTCTTGCGGTGATGATCGGGAGCATCTCGTTGACGCTCTCCGTTGAGCAGTTCAGCCAGATCGGCGGCCGGGCGGTCGCGCTCGTCCTGCTGGGTCACGCAGTGATGCCCGTTTTGGCGTTCGGCATCGCACGAGGCCTCGGGCTATCGCCCGAGCTGACTGTGGGGTTCGTCGTTCTCGGAGCCGTGACGCCGGAACTCGTGACGCCGGTGATGACCGAACTTGCAGGCGGCGATACAGCGCTCTCGACGACGGCCCTGGTTGTCATCGGCGTCGGGAGTCTCGGGTTCGTTCCCGCAGTCGTCACCGTGCTCGCTGGGGGCGTGACCGTTCCGACGCTGCCGATCGTCGAACAGCTCGTCGTAGCGGTCGTTGCGCCCATGTTACTTGCCGTCGGTCTGCGAGCACGGTGGCCCGAGCGCGTCGGCGCGTACGACGCTCATTACCCGGGCGTCTCCGCCACGATGGTGGTCCTGATCATCGGCGGTGTAACCGCCGCGAACGCCGCAGTCATCCGCTCGAACCTGGGACTCCTGGGAAGTGTCATTGCAGGCGTAGTGGTCCTGAATGGGCTCGGATACGGCGTGGGCTTTCTCGTGAGTCACCGTGCGGAGCGAGCCACTCGTATCGCGTCAGTTCTCTCCGTCGGGATGCGCGATTTCGCAGTTGCGGCCGCACTTGTGATCGCGGCCGGCCTCCCGACGATCGCGTCGCTTCCCGCGGTCGTCTTCGGCGTGGTCGAGATGACGACGAGTGCCGGGCTCGCCAAGTGGTTCGACCGAAGGGAGTGAGTCAGTCTGATTCGACGTCCAGCCGGTCGGCGAACCCGTCTTGGAACATCTCCGCCATCCCGTCGGGTCCAGTGACGGTCAGAACCGTTTCCTCGTACGGGGGCGAGACGGCGATTTCGTATTCGGCGAACGCACAGCACTGCAACTCGTTCGACGTGAACTTAGCGAGTGCTTCGAGTGACTCGTCCGTTCCGTCGAAGCGAACGACCACGCCGTTCTCGTGTTCCTCGTACCCGAGGTAGTGATCGACGAGGCGAGCCCGAACGTCCTCCCGCCGTTCCGCTTCTTGTTCCTCGGTGAGCGTGCACGCGACCTCGCGCTTGGAGTTGTTCTGACTCATAGTGCGTGCTTACTTTGAATGCGGAACTATTTATACTGTCAACTCCGAAGTATTGGATAAGGTCTGGTGAACGAAAGCTATGGCAGAAACCCCCGACTCAGCGACTGAAACGGCCGACTCGTCGTCTCCCGGACACGACTGCCTCTGTCCACTGGGTGGTGTGATGGACCTCCTCAGCCGCCGGTACGCGATGCAACTCGTCTGCGTGGTCGACGCGATCGGCCCGGCCCGCTACGGCGACATCGAAGCGACGTTCGAGGAGGTGAGCAGCTCCACGCTCTCGACGCGACTCGAGGAACTCGTCGACGCCGGCATCCTCTCCCGTGAGCAATACGACGAAATCCCGCCACGGGTCGAATACGAACTCACAGAGACCGGTGAAGAACTGGGAGAACGTCTGGAACCACTGCTCAGGTGGGCCGAAGAAATCGACGAGACGGAACTCGCTACTGGCCAGAGTAAGGAGAGGTAACGTTACAGCGGGATCGTCACGTCACGGATTATGAGCAGCCCCGCTGTGAAGGCGAAGAGGACCGCTGGCACCGCAGTTTTCGATAGTGGGTCGCCAGTACGGATGTGCGTGGCCACTGCGCCCACCATCACGCTACTCAGGAGAAGCCCACCCGCCACGGTGAACTCGGAGAGCCACACCAGGCCCGCGAGCAACGCGAGACCGGCGCCAATCTCGATAAGACCGGTGAGGATTCGGAACCACTGTGGATATCCGAATCGCTGGAAGTCTTCGATCTGATCCTCCTGATGGGTGACCTTCGCACCGCCGACGGCCACGCCCACGAGTCCGAGCACGGCCTGGGAGCCGACGAGCGCGATACTCTCCAGACTCATTGGGCACCCTCCGACGGAGCGGATGCCGTCAGTGCGGCGGCAATAGGGACGCCGGCGTCGAGGGGAATACCGACCGTGGTGGCCGCCACGTCTTCCGCCCAGCGCTCGTAGTCCTCGCGAGTGTAGAACGCCTTCACGTACGGACAGACAGCGCCGTAGACATCGGGCGCGGAAGGCGTCTCGTCAGCGGGTACGTCGCTCTCAGTGGTCACCCCGAAGGACATGACCGCGTCTGGCGGCGTGACGTCGACACCGTCCGCGGGTGACATCTGGATCTCGATCGGCTCCTCCGTGGGAGTTTCAGTCCGGATTTCGACGGGTTCATCCACGAGATGCGCGAGCGCGATCCCGTCGTAGAAACACCGGAAGTAGTAGGTTTCGTCCGCCGTCTTCGCGTAGTGCGGGGTCTCGCCGTCGACGTGACAGAGTTCGTCGATAGCAATCCCGTCCCCCTCGACCACTGTGCGGATCGCCGCGACCATGTCGTCGAACGTGTCGATCGAGGCGCCGAAGAACCGGCTTATGTTGTCTGCGACGGGGGTCGGGAATTCTGCGGTCTTCACCGGTCGTGCTTCGATCCAACTGTCCGTTGCGGGGGTCTGTGCGTCACTCTCGCCAACCGAAGGGTCGGTGCAATTGCAGTCTTGGTTAGACATACGCCTATACATCTACCCTCGAAGTAATTATACTGTCAAGTCCGAAGTGTTGAATTCGCTTCGACCAGTCGAAGTTAGTGGCCAGACTAGAACCGACAGGAACCTTGGGGCCCTACACGAACTGAGAAAGCGATCTATTATTGCTGTTAATAGACGCAACGTTGAGTCTTTCCGCGCCGGCGAGCGGTGAGGCGCTTCCGATGGAGCAAGAGGTCAAACAAGGGTACCGGATGCATCGTATACTCAGCAATCTCAATCAACTCGACGTCGACCGATTGGACGAGGCGGATCGAGAGCGAGTCGAGACCGCGAGAGACCTCCTGGAGGAGGTGAGCCTTCTCACGCGGCCGGGCGACGGAGCCGGGGCGGACGCCCACCGACGTCTCGAAGACGGCGCTTGAATCCTTAACCAACACACGGTTTCACACCCCCGATTTTGTTGGTTAAGTCTGCTTGTCGCCGCCTTCCGCGGTAGTCGCAAGGCTAAACTAGGCCCGTGTTTATATTCTATGCAAGAAACGCAGGTATGGATACCATAGAACAATCGGAAAGTATACGTCAAGGTCTCTCGACTCGAGAAAGTCGACTCCTTGCACGACTCGCTGGCGCGGGTCACCAAATCATCTCCGCCGACGACATCGAGACGACGCTAGAGGTCCCCCCAAACACCGCCCGCGAGATCGCCTCCCGGCTCACCGAGAAGGGCTGGCTCGACCGGCTCTTCCCGGGCACGTATCTCATCATTCCACTCACAGCCGGAGAAGAGGCCGTGTACACAACCCACGAGTACCTCATCGCTGCCCACGTCGCCGAGCCGATGTACATCGGCTACTACAGCGCCCTCAGCCACCACGGGCTGACTGAACAGGTCCCCCGGACGGTGTACGTCGTCACGCCGACCCGAGCGCAAAGCCGAGAGATCCACGGTGTCCCGTACCGCGTCACGACAGTCACCGAGCGGAAGTTCTTCGGCTTTGAGCCGACATCCATCGAGGGCACGACCGTTCAGGTCAGCGACCTGGAGAAGACGCTGGTCGACTGTGCGGACCACCCCGAGTTCTGTGGAGGCCTTCGGGAACTTGCGACCGCGATGCGTACTGCCGACGAACGGGGTTGCGACTGGCTCACTGTCGGCGAGTACCTCGAACGCCTCGACAACGGCGCTGCGACCAAGCGGATCGTCTACCTCGCCGACCAGCTCGGCATCGACCTCTCCGCCCGCGAAGAACTCGTCGCGTCGTTCACAAGTGGCTATTCCCCACTGGACCCGACGCGGCCCGATACCGGATCGACCGACAGTACGTATCGCCTCCGAATCAACGTCGAACCAGCCACGCTGGAGCCCACGGAGTCCTGATCTAGGTACGAAGTCGGCGTACCTTCTCTGCAGCGTCGAGAACGGTACTGTTCGACGACGAACTATGTGTTTGTGCCACCATCGACGGCGTCGAGATCGGGCTCGTCGAACTCGAGGGCTTCCGCGACGGCATCCGGAAGCTCCGGGCGAGGGGCCGATTCGTGGCGCTCGATTTTCTCGGTCTTGCGCGTGTTTTCGTAGAGGGCACGTGCGACCGGAAGCCCACGAAGATACTTGTAGTCGTGGAGGACCTCGACCCCCCGCTCTGTGAATCCGTAGAACTGGGCGGGGAGATCACGTTTCCCCTCACTTGGGTCGTACGTGTAGCGTGCGAGGAGCCCGGCGTCGATCAACGTCTCCAACTGGTCTTTGATGGCCGCCTGGCTCTTCCCGGTCATATACTCGAGTTCGGCGAGCGACATTAGATGAGCGGGATGGCCCAGCAGCTCCTGGATGATGAGATGGCGCGTATCCTGGGACAGCAGCTTGAACAGCCGCTGCTGTTCCGCGAACGGCCCTGCATCGGCCGCGCCCGTGTCGGTTTCGCTCATACGTGCTGGTACGAGATAGGACGCTATAACAGTTTGGGTCATACAAGTTGGTTAATCCAGAAAAAACCAAAGTGATTCAGAAGGGATAAGGTGGTGTGGTTTGAATCGGCAGCTAATGACCGACCCAAGCCCGCCGCCGGACGCTGGGGAGATTATGACCGTTGTTCACGAGGCCGTCGGGGGCATCGAACTTGAGCCTGCAGAGAAACGGGAAATCTGGCGGTTCACCCAGCGTGAATTGCCGTATCTCTGGAGTCAGCGGACATCGTATTTTATCTTGGGGAGCTATCGCGACCCCTATATCCGCCGGCTTCGCGCCGTCCAGAACGAACTCACGAAGCAGCTCGGTGCCTATCCGTTCATCATGGGTGATCTCCTCGAACTTCCGACTGACCGCCTCAATACGTTCGATATTATGTTTTCGTTGCTCGCGACGTACAGCGACTACATCGTTGGGGTCTTCGAGAAGGAGAGTGGTGGGGAGGCGCCTGAATTAGGCGAGATCGATGACCCGCCGTATTTCGACAAGTCGTACGTGTTCCCACGTGATTGCGCGTGGGTGACTGACGAGAACCTTGACTCGCCACAGCACGTCATTCAGGCCGCCCTTGAGATAGCGTTCACAGACGATTTGTCGGCGGATGACGTCCAAGCAAACGTTGAATCGCTCGTTGATCGCGCCCAAGAGAGCGGTCTCGACATCGACGAACAGGAGGTGTGGGATGTGATCGACGACCGGCCAGATGAGGACGAAGAGCCGGCAACGTACAGTTGGGTTCATCTCAACAAGTTCCGCAAATTCGAACTCCACGAACGGTGCTTCCCGTGGACGACAGAGGACGAACTTCGAACTCTGGTTGACGAACTCCCGTCCCCGACACCACGTCCGGAGTGGGAAGAGCGTGAGGACCAGTGAATTATCCTATCCTACTCACTTGGCGGTACACTCATCAGAGTGAGTCGGCTCGGTAGTTTACTCTCGGGTAAACTACTTTACTACGCCCGGTCGAATACATCGTTATGGAGGCTGGTTCGGGTGTCGGTGACGACACGACACCACGGGAAGTCATCCACTTCATTACACAGCAGACACGGTTTTCGCTTATCAGCGATATTCTCGCTCACCCCCAACAGCTCCCATCGATGTACGAACTCGAGGAGCTCAATCCCAGTGTGAGCGATGCGACCGTCTACAAGCACATCCAGAAGCTGATCGACGCCGGCATCGTCACGGAGGTCGCTTTGGACGACGACCAGCGCCGGCAGGGGTATCCCTGGAAGTTCTACGGCCTCACCGAAGACGGCCGCGAGTTCTTGGAGACGCACAATCTGCTCGCCGCGGAGGAGACACTTCAGCAGATCTACGACACCATCGCCGATAAGCCCGAGAAGATGGTCAAGTACGAGAACGCGCCCCGTCCAGATTAGGAGTGGTTGTCAGAGAATAGAGAGCGATAGTCTGCCGTTAGTCCCGGAGGTTAGCCTGACTGACCGACTTCACGGACGTAGCCGTTCCGCTCAAGATCAAATTCTTCGGCTACGAGTCGAGGCTCATCGAGGGCACCGCCGTGAACGTCGCAGATGTGGAAAAGACGACCGTTGACTGTACCGACCATCCCGAACTCTGTGGTGGCATCCGAGAATTCGTACAGGCGATAGTCGTCGCGGAGGATCGAGACTATTCGTGGGCGACGGTCGTTGAGTGCCTCCAGCGACCCGACAACGGCGCTGCGACCAAACGGATCGTCTACTCGCCGACCAGCTCGGCTTCGACCTCCCGGCCCGTGAGACGTTCCTCAAGTCATTCACGAGCGAGTGTCCGCTCCTCGACCTAATGCGATCCGAACAGGGAAGCTACGACAGTGAGTATCATCTCCGAATCAACGTCGACTGGGAGAGACTCGATTCGATGGAATCCCGATGCCAGGTCGGTCCGAAAGGTAGCGTGAATTAAGATGCTCCCCCAAGTACAGCGAATCAGGTAGATGGGTCACGTCTATTATCACCATCCGGGCGACAATCAGTTCTCTCTTGATTTTGTCCACGAGGCTCCATCAGAGATCGTTGGCAGGATTGTCGAGTACGACGATGACGTGGCGGTGAAGGTTCGCAAGTACGATCTTGACAGCGAGTTCTTCGGTATCTATACCTCCCGTGTCGGTGGTGGGGACGTCGGCGATCTCGAATTCGATCTTGGCGAGGCACTCTCAGAGATGGGTGCTGATAACGGTACCATCGTTGCTCGGCTCCTCGAGATCTATCAAGCGCTCATAGCCCAGAACGAGGAAGAAGAAGGAGTTCCCGTTAAAGCGTACAAGAACATCGACATCGATGCACTCCCAGACGCGCTCAACCGGGTGTCGTGGGAGGGCAACGCGACTGATGTTGCAGGCCGTCTCGCCTCAAATCTCATTCTCAAACACGCGCTTCCGAATGCGAACCATCGGACTGCTGTTGCCCTGATTCAGTTCTACCTTCGTCGGATTGCTCCCGATTTCTCGATGCCAGAGACCTCCGTAGAAATCGACTCAGAGACTTACGACTGGCGGGAGTGGGTGAACGAGTATATTAACGAGTCAAAGCGTCTCTTGACGGTTCGTCGGAAGAATGTGCTCCTCAAACATCTCTCTGACTTCGGAGCGACAACGCTTGAGCGGAAACACGAGGTCCAGATCGACCTGACGGTATACGAGCTGGATATGTATCCTGCAGAAGCGAAAACAGTCTACGCAACAGCGCACGAGGAACTCTGGATCGAATTCGTCGAAGAGGCAGTTGAGCGCACCGACAACCCCGAGCTGATGGAGGCCCCTGGGCTATCGAAGACGGAGTTCGCAGAGAAAATTCGGACCCTCGAGTAAGCGGCGTGCGCTAGTCTTGGAGCGTCGCGACCGTGCGGCCGGTTTCTTCGGCCTCTTCGCTCCGCGACATCCCGTATGTTGCGAGAGCCTCCTCAACCGCGTCGTCCAGACTCATTGGTCAGGCAGACCTTGCCTCTGCCGACGGATAAAGTCTCGCACGATTTGGGTTTAATGTTGCATCGGCTAACTCGCCAACCGTGCAGGACCGATCCCGCAAACAGTCGATAACCCGTAGCTCCGCCCCCTCTCATAGATTCCAATCTCTCCGATGTATTCATAACCATATCGGTGAGAGTGGAATACAGACTCTTGGCGCTCAAATCGAGTCGTCAAATAGTGGGACGGTTGTGCAACCGTATTTTGGAGAGGCAATTCGATCTGCGAGTCCGAACTACTCGGGAGGCGACGTGAACAGGCGCCGATACTCATCAAGCCACTCGATCTCGTGGTACGTCACGTCATTCTGAATGTCGTATTCGAGCGGGAGTGGATCCGAACGGTGGGCTGTAAACGTGAGGTTGATTTCGACACAGGGGCCGTGCTCGGAGACGCATTCGAAGCCATCGTCAACGGGGTATACAACGCTAAACCAGCGAATCTGAAAGCCAAAGTGGTCACACACATCTCTGACGACTGCAGCATCGCAATAGGGCGTGTGGACCCACAGTTCCCCGCCAGCGTACGCCTGATCTTTGACGCACCAGACTGCATCGAGGGAGCGGAGAAACTCCGCAGCGCGATTGTAGTGCGCTTCAGTCAGGCGGTCCCACCAGTGGTACTCCTCGACATCGTCAACGAGGAGCTGGAGGCAATCACCACACACATCATATGCCCGTTCACCGAGAGAGACTTCGTGGAGTTTGTCGTACTGGGTGGTGTCACATGCATCGCACGGCGGGGAAGCACCACTGCACTGGCATCCGGAGGATGATCGCTGTTCTGTGTGGTTGGAACACCCGCTGTTTGCACTCCCTAGCTTCTGAGATTCGTTTGAGTCGGTATTCTCGGTCATTGGTATCTAACCGAGAACCGTCAGTCACGCCGTGTGACTGGGCTCCCGGCTAGCACCGGACCGGCGATCGGCCAGTCATCTATCGCCACAGAGAGCAGGTTGGTGTAAATAGTTTCTGTGGGTCCAACCGAGAACACCGGCCAGCGTCCGGCTATCGACGACAGCCAATGCTAGGACATTAAACGTCGTGTGCAACCGTATCTTGGAGTGTGACTGCCGTGTCTGTGGGTAACACACCCTAACTAATTTTAATACAATTGCCACGATATTTCAGGCTGACGTCCGATACACCCCTCAAACCGAGAGAGTTCAACACGATGATCATCACTCGCCTCACCCCGCGGCGTGCTCGTTCTCGCTTAGCCGCGGGTCCCGTGTTCGGCGAGTGCCTACAAGATCAGCGTGCGAAGAACCCGGGCGCAAACCGCCGGATCCACGTCGACTTCGAATACGAGAGTTCGACGCAATCCGGCGACGTCCGGACACTCTCACCCGCATAACTCGGCCCCCATACGGACTACCCGTCACGGGTCGGGGAACACGGGATTGCCGCCTGCCTGTGCCCAGTACTCGCTCAGGACACAGCCTGATGTGAGTGCGGGGTGCCAGGCTCGCGGCTGATTGGTTTCCGTTCGTTCGATACAGGAGCGAGCGGACTTCGTCCGCGCTGAGCGTACGGAAGTCGTTAGCCAACAGCCCCGCAGCGAGAGCTGCGGCTACGTCGAGCCCCGGAGTCTCCGCTGGCGAGGGACGCCGGACTTTGAATCCGGAGGTCGCCGGTTCGATTCCGGCCGGGGCGACATGCCGACGTGGTGTAATCCGGCGAGCATACGGTCCTGTCACGGCCGTGATCCGGGTTCAAATCCCGGCGTCGGCGTGGATGCGTGGCGTGGCCACGTGGGGATACCCATCGAGGTAGGCAGCCCGTTGGTGCGATCAGCTGGATCGTTCCGACGATGCTGGGCCCAGCAGGGTCTGCAACCTACATGAGCCGGTGTGGTATTCCCGGGAGCGCCCGAAGTACGCCCCCGCGATGAGACGCGCAACCACGACTACTCGGTCGCGGTTGCGCAGTTGGAAAGTCGTACAGATAGATAATCAACTGCCGAACGCTCGGCAGTCCAGTGAGCCGATGGTCCAGCGGACGACGATCTGTGCCTTGGGCGCACAGGACCGAAGTTCGAATCCGCGTCGGCTCACTGTGCCGCGACTGGGTATTGGGGAACCCAGCGGCCTGCTATGCCGTGGCCGTCTGCTATCGGTCTCCCGGTTCGAATCCGGGTCGCGGCGTCATGACAACGAATGTCTGCCCTGCCTGCGAGGAGGAAGCGTTCCGTCACGTCCCGCTCGGTGAAACAACGTCTATCGACACGATTGGAAGCGTGGAAATCTGCGTCACCGAGGACGGCGCATACTTCCACGGAACGAGGTGACACCATCCCTGCCGTGACTGGATGCTGATGAACACATTCGCCTCGGTAGTAAAGCTCAGAAGCTGAGTAATGCGCATCTTCCGGTGTCCTGGTGAGAAACGCGAGGCGGGCTCATCGGAGCAAGTTCCGACGGAGATGGTGAGACATGCGGATAGGCGACCGCGCTCGGTGTGAAACCGAGAGCCGCGGGGCTTCGGAGTTCGACTCTCCGTCTCACCGTTGGCGGGGTTTCCCTAGGTTGGTCAAGGGACTGCGTTGGAACCGTAGCGTCCGCAAGGACACGAGTGTTCAAATCGCTCTCCTGCCGCTGCGTACCGAAGTGATTCGCAGAGTCGCTGGCGATTCTCGAATTGCGCCGCCATGCCAGAGTGGTCGAACGGACACGGTCGAGACCCGTGTGGTTAGTCCTTCCCAGGTTCGAATCCTGGTGGCGGCATCCGGCCGTCGTGCTGGGAGACAATCCTTGCTTCACCGTTCCGTCGCCGTACTCAAGTGGTCAACGAGAAGCGGCTCAGACCCGCTGGCGTAGGTCCTTCCGAGGTTCGAATCCTCGCGGCGACATTTTCTCCCTGTGGTCTAGCGGCTACGATGCCTCCCTGTAGAGGAGGAGACGCACGTTCGAGTCGTGCTGGGGAGACTGCGGGACGGTGGAAGAGCCTGGCATTCACACACTCTCGCCGAGTTTTTACCGGAGACCCGGTGCGACGGTGAGAGTTCCTTCATCTCACTTGTAACGAGAACACGCAGGTTCGAATCCTGCCCGTCCCACTAGCCGACGACCCGTTCCAGACGAGGCCAACCCGCTCCAGTGGAGTAGCGGCCAAACTCACGGCCCTCTCACGGCCGAGCCCCCGGTTCGAATCCGGGCTGGAGCATTCTCCAACAGCCCGAGACCTCTCACTTCCAGCCGACGAAACTGAGGGACGGACAGCTGTGGAGAACTGAGAGATGTCCATGAGTGAGTTCCGAATTGTGTGCTGCGGGATAGGATAATGGCAGGCCACGGGGCTCATATCCCCGAGGCCCAGGTTCGACTCCTGGTCCCGCAATGGAGGACAACAATGGGACTATTCGATACAGTCGAACTCTACGACGACGTCCATCTACCGGAGTACCCCGACGGGCTTGCTCCTGCCGAGGACGTCGACTGGCAGACGAAAGGCATCGATCGACCGACCATGACCACATTTCGGATTACGGCGGACGGTCGGCTCCTCGAAGAGGAGTGGCACACCGAAGCGGTCCCGCCGGAAGACCGGCCATACGCGAGCCGTGACGACGTCGACGAGGACGATTTTCGCTACATGGCCGGCAGTCGGAACCGAGTCCACGACGGCTGGATCAAACGAGAGGACTACCACGGCCGCTTCAAGCTCAAACACTCCTTCGAGGATCTCGATACACTCGTCACGTATCAAGTGACGTTCACGCACGGGCAACTCGAGGGCTTCGAACGCCTGCGATAATCCGTGGGTGTCCGCCGCACCTCAGCGCTTGATTTCGTCCCTACTGCGCTCCCGGAGTCTCCGTTGGCGAGAGACGCCACCCTTTCAAGGTGGAGGTCGGGGGTTCGATTCCCCTCGGGAGCACTCGGGGAGGCTGGCCCTGACAGCGTTTTTTCCGTGTCTGACATAGCGGGCAGCCACGGATCTGTGACGCTGTCACGGTCGGCTTTCCCCAAGCGTGTGGTCGTCGAGGTGGTGCGTTTCTTCGCCCGCAAAGCACACCAACGGGAGTCATAGCCCGTCGCACCACCGGTTGCCCGACCGCACGTGGCGACCGTCGAGTCGGAGCGTTGCTTCGCCAGGAACTCGCAGGTTCAAATCCTGTCGGTGGCGCAGTCCATCGAGAACATCCCGGACAAAGAGCGTCCGAGAGGACGCTCGACACCGGTCCCGCTCCGACAGTTTTCCGGTCGCCGTGTCGCCAGTGGCCGTCGATCTGGAGCGCTACGTCGATGGCACGCTACGGGTTCGAATCCCGTCGTTCGCTCCAGAAATTGTTCGGCCACTCGTGTTCCCGTAGCTCAGTCAGGACAGAGCATCGTCAGAGTGAACTCTGACAAGCCCTCGTTCGGGTCTTCGACCCTCACGAGGACACCGGCGTTCGAAGCCGGGTGTCGCACGTTCGAATCGTGCCGGGAACGTCCAGCCGAGCGATGCGAGGCTGGTTCGGGAAATTTCGCTCCCGAGACTCGCTGCTCGCACCACGTGTGAGCAGCACCAAAATCGGAGTCGCCTGTTGCGGCTCCGGGTGATAGGATGGAATTCAACACGCCAAAGCAAACGGTCGCGGAGGCAACGCGGACCACCAACTACGAAGGTGGGGAAGCGTTCGAGCCTGCCGACCCCCGACTCGCACTGTACAAGCGCACGATCAACCAGCTGCTGGAGGGGTCGTTCTACGAGACCGATGACGAGCAGCTGGCTGCTGTCGTTCGCCAGTTCGATGCCGCCGCAAACGAGGACCCGGAGTTCGTCCTGAAGCTCGCGGCCTATGCTCGCCAGGAGCTCTACTTGCGGGACATCCCACAGGTGCTACTCGTACTGGCAGCCAACGACGACCGATTCAAGGACGACTCCCCCGAGTCGCTCATCCGCGAATGGGCGCCGGCGATCATCCAGCGGATGGACGAGACGGCCACCGCGCTCGCGGTCCACGATCAGCTGTTCGGCGGGACTGCGCCGTGGCCGCTTCGACGCGGGATCGAGGACGCACTGGTGGAGATGGCCGACGCCTACACGCTGGGCAAGTACGACCTGTCGCGGCGCGAGGTGACGCTGCACGACGTCTTCAACCGCGTCCACCCCACGCCCGTCGACGCCGAGCAGGAAGCGCTCTTCGAGCAGTTCATGCGTGGTGGCCTTGACGACTATCCCGACGTCGACCCGTTGCCGGCGCCGAACACGTGGGAGACGGTTATTTCCGAGCGCGGCAACACCCAAGCCGCCTGGGAACTGCTCATCAAGGACGACGAGTACACGCTGCCCATCTTCGCGTCGATCCGGAACCTCCGGAATATGCTCGAAGCCGGCGTTCCGGAGGACACCGTCGTGGATCACCTCGACCTGGAGGCCGTCCGACACGCGCCGCTGTACCCGTTCCGGTACTACCAGGCCTACACCGCGCTGCAAGACGCGGATGTCCAGGCACCGGCGGTCGAGCAGTGGCTCGAAGACGCAATTGATGTCGCGGTCGAGACGGTGCCTGGCGGATTTGGCGATACCGTTGTCGCGGTCGACCTGTCGGGATCGATGGATCAGCCGCTGTCCGCGAACAGCACGCTCCGATTGAAGGAGATCGGTGCGTTGTTCGGTGCGATCCTGGCCGACCAGGGTGCTGACGTCGGCGGGTTCGGCGACGACTTCCAGACCGTTCCGATGCACGTCGACACGCCAGTACTGCAGCGCCAAGCGGCGGTGTTGGCGATCGACGAGGACGTCGGGAACTCGACGAACGGCTGGAAGACAATCGATTACCTCCGCGAGCGAGGTGAGCCCGTCGAACGCATCGTCGTCTTCACCGATATGCAGATCTGGGACAACACGCCGTTCACGGCCCGCGATTCCCAGACGGTCAGGGACGCGTTCGATGCGTATCGGGACGAGGTGTCTGCGGACACCGCGCTGTATCTCGTCGACCTCGCGGCCTACGGCGACCTGGTGACGCCAGAAGGCTACGAGAACGTCTACAACATCTCAGGGTGGTCGGAGAACGTCCTCTCGTTCATCGACCACGCCGAGAAGCCGAAGCAGCTCATCGATGAGATCGAGGCGTTCGAGCCGACCTAACCCTGTCCGTATTTTTTGTTTTGAGGATGCGCGAGTGGTGGAGTTCGGAAACACACGGTCGTGCCACGACCGAGACGGACGTTCGAATCGTCCCTCGCGCACTCGGAGTACAGCTGTCGAACATCTGGCCCGTGAGACGCACCTCAACGGAGATGAAAATATGGCAGTATCCAATACCACCGACCCAGAATCGACGACAATTGCCGTCGTGACGATTCGAATCCCCTGCAGCGCAGATGGGGACCTCGTCACTGACGCTGAGAAGCGTCTCTCGCGGCCCGAAACTATCGATGACGTCACGATTGACGAATTGGATAGTATCGAGCCACAGCTGTCGGCAACACTCATTACCGTCGAAATTACGGTCCGGTGGGCTACGGCAATTGGCGTGGAGGAGATCAGAGACAGACTGGCTGGTGTCTCGGGACTTGAGTCAGTCAGACGGATTGCATAGGCCGTTCAGAACGGCATAGCCGAAAGTGTAGTAATCCATTTGACTGTTACCACGATATTGGTAATTATTAGATGTACGAACCGTTTGATGAAACTGCTGTTAGAGTGTTGCTCGCAGTCAATCCTGGAGATTCGATCCGAACGGTAGCCCAACATCTCCACACCCCCTACGAAACGGTTCGACAAGCAGTCAATCAACTAGAGGATGCAGGGTATCTTCGATATGATGACGGACTGTTCGTGACCGACGATCGCGTCCGTAAGGCGGCACGAGACCTGCTGGCCACGAGTGCCGCCGTGAATCCACCGTCCATCGAAGAGGCGTACGTACTCCCACAGTTCGGTGACTGGCCCTTCGCCTTTACACAGGTGGACGCCGTCTACGTGTGGACCCAAGGGGGCTATCAGGTTGGTCGCGAGCCCGGAGACTACCCGCTCTTTCTTGCCGTCCTTGAGAAGGACATCGACGCCTGGCAGCGTTTTTTCGAACGGTTTGGAATCCTAACAGGATTTGAGCGACAACCGGAGGAATCGTTTGAAGGTCCTCTCCAAGTCGTCCTCAACGAGCGTTCGGTGCTCAACCCCGACCACGTCGAAGGATATCCAGTCATCTCTCGGCGCGAGACGATAGAGTTCATGCGGAAGCATTATGCGACGTTTCAGTCAGCACTCGCTATGCTCGATCGCATGTACGACGATCTCGATCTCGACGTTTCCTACCGTGAGTCAGAAAGAGAATGCTCGTGAGTTTCACAGCAGCAATTGAATTATCGACCTCCTCCACGGTGAGGTTTAATTGATTGCCGTTGGTTTGACATCGACAGCGTTCCCGGGTTGCTATTTTTGAATAGTTTGCTATTCATACTCTTCAGCCCGTGACGGGGCGATATCTTATTAACCAACAAATCTATGCCGATACGCGTTTTGTTGGTTAACACGAGGCGACCGCTGATGTCCTACGAGCCGCCGACGCCGCCGGCGGAACTCCCGACAGACCTCGTCAATACGCTCAATGAGTCCTCTTCTGAGCAACTACAGCACGTTGCCCGCTACGCTGAAGAGCTAGCTGAGCACAAAGCTCGCGAGGCACGTCTCGAAGAGGACTCAGATGAAAGCGAAATCGAAGAACGTCCTGACGATCTGCCGGACGACGTCCCGGTGAAAGCCACGATCAAGGAGGTTAACGACAACCGTTACTACTACTGGCAGTGGCGAGAAGGCGAAAAAGGTCGTTCCCAGTATAAAGGGCACCTCCCAGAGTGTGAATGGGTTCAACCCACCTCACACCCCGCAGTGTGAATGGGTCCGGTCAGTCCAGACAGGTAAAACTCGTAGAGAAGATACCCACCCCACGTTTCCGACGTATCAAGAGATACACTCGTGATCAGGGGTGTGGTCAGCGACCGAAAGGGGAGCTAGGCCAAGTCTTCCAACCGGCTGTCCCGGAGGACAGATTTCAGCACGATGCCGGTATCCTGAACCAGCCGATGCTCAAGATAACTGCCTTCACCCCAGCCACCACCGGTACGAGTTGATTCAACGACACCGAGGAACGCCTGCTCTTTCAACACCTCATAGACGCGGTGCTCGCTGAGAGTCTTTGCATCAGCCTTCTCTGTCGTCGCTTGATACCGTTCATAAATCTGGTTCATCCAACGGAGAGAGCCCGCAAACGAACAGTCCGATACCGACCGTTTACACAAATCTACCGACACTCCAACGGCTATCCCGACAGCGTCCTCCGTGACCTTGTCCAGCTGAAGGAGTTGCTCGATGAGACACGAACAGAGCGCGGGCCTGCGTACGCCGTTGCCCAGTTCCTGTTCCTCGACACGCTCTGAATGGCTCGCTAAACCTGCGTAGGAAATGGTCTGATCGGTACTTCTGGAATTCTCGAAGGCAGATGAGGCTTCGAGAATGTTCCTGAGGTTGTCCGTAGTTACGTCTAGAGAGCGTCCAGACAGTCCATAAGCGTCGTGTAGGTCTGTTCGACTTTACCGATCGTTCTCCCCTTTCCCAACCCCTCGCCAGTATGCTGAACGATCAGTTGTGAGTGAGCAACGGAGTTTCGCAACTCGGTCAGATCGTCGAGCTGGCTCGACGCTCGGTGATCGCTCGAAAAGCCACAGGCGTCCCAGCAGACCTCGATATTGCTGATGATCGTCGCAAGCGTTGAGAACTGAGCGTAATGGATTTCATCGAGTTCGATGTTTGATCGGCGGGCGTCAGCGTGTCTCTCTTCGATATCTTTCACAATATTCGGGTCGAGGGATACACGTTCCTTCCAGTCAGGGGCCTCGTCAAGAATGAGCTCACGGAAGCGCTCTTCAAGTAATGTGATGCGGTCAAAGAGGTGGATCATCGCGGGCGACGTGTTCAGGTCCGCACGCGTCAAGATGCCCGTCCGCCGATTCCGCCCGCCCAGAAAATAAAACGGGGCCTCGTAGAGTGCCGAGAGTACCTCATCGAACGTGGCGTCGGTACTGATGATCTCCTCGAGCGTTACTGGGTTCGTGTGCGCTGGAATTTGATCGTCGGTCGCTACATCCTGCAGGTGGTCCAGTTCGACGTATCCGACAACTGTCTCTCCGGCGGTGACAGGTGCGACATCATACCCCTCCGACTCAAGCCAGTCAGTCGTCGCAGCGACTGTGGCATCCGGTGATTGTGACACAATCGAACGCGTTGCGAGATTACCAGCGGTACAGACGTAGAGGTCTCGTCCCATTATCCCACCCACCGGCTTCGCGGCGAATAATCCTTTGGCCAGCACAAGAAATAAGTAAAAGTAATTAATTAGTTTAATTTAATGAGCATAGGACATTTCTTCGACGCGGGTGGGTATCTCGACTACGGGGACGCGTCTGTGTTGCTGCCGGTAGAAGAGCTGCACGCGAGAGTTTACACCCACCGAGATGCGGAGTGTGCGCTCGGGGACGCGCCAGCCGATTCCGTGCTCGCTATCAGACCAACAGGGTTGGCGAGCAGCTACGCGTTGACTCAGCGGCCACTAACGGCGATCGAGGTGGCATCACTGGACGACGAGCTTCGGAACCAAATCGGCGGAGCCGTAGATATCGATCTGGCGCAGTTCGAACTCATCCAGGTCGGGAGAGCGACGACGACAGCACAAAACCGGAGTCTCGCAGAGTTTTGACGGCTACTGGCAACATCTAGATTACACCAAATGTGCGAGGAAGCCCGAGGATCACCAGTAGTATCGTCACAATACCACCACCGACCAGCAGTGTATTCTCCACCGCTTTCTCGTGAAACGGCATTTCCGCGGACTCCTCGCGGAACGCGTCGAGATTCTCGTCGTAGAAGTACCTCGTTAGCGCGCCGGCGTTGCTCTCGCGCTGCGGCACGAACGCGACCCAGTCGTAGTGGGCTTCGTGTTCGAGCCGAATCTCGACGCATTCCGTGATCTCCGTCGCGAGCGTCTCGAGGTCCTCGCAGTCATCGTCGTCGACTCGGGGGGCGGGTCACCAAGAACGAATCGGCGATACCGTGAACAACGCGCCAGCTGTCGGCCTCCAACCGTTGTTTCGTCGGCAGCAGAATCTCGCGAGCGAACGCGTTGAGCGTTCGGAATTCAGAGCTGTTACAGCAAGTGTTCTGAGTCCTTCGAAAATATGCTTATTCCCAGAAAAGTATTATACCACCGTCAGTTGAATATACGACTATGACCGAACCTGATGCCCCGACAGAGCACTGGGAAGGCGACGTTAACGAGGCGGCCGTGGAGGACTGGAAGGCCGACACGACGACGTTCGGCGGCGGCCCGCGCCTCTGAAGGACGCACCGCCACACGTGAACGCGGAGCGCTCGGTGATAATCTGTTGAGCTCCTGAACGAGGCCGAAGATCCACCATAGCAAGAGCCTGGTAGCCAAAGCGGCCCCCGCGGTGGTTTCTCAAACCTGTTGAGACGGGTCGATACCGGCTCCGAAGAACGGTTGACGAAGAACCTCGGTCAACTTCTCGAAAACCGCGAATCTTTTTTGTTGCTGGTTGACGGATTAGCGTTCGTGAATTCACGGAAGTGGTTTCTTCTCACGCTAGTCGCTGTTCTTCTCACCTTGTCCGGTGTGCTGATCCAGCCGTTTCTCCAGTACGTTCTCGGTGCCGTCCTTCTCGCCTACCTGCTTTATCCGCTGCAAGTTCGTTTCGAAGAGTATGCATCTCCAATGGTGACGGCATTCTCACTCGTCGTGCTGGCAGTTGTCGGGTTCGTCACACCGTTAGTCGTCGTCATCGGTGTGGTCGCCAATAGTGCCGAGCAGGCCCTCGAAAAATTCGGGGGTAACGAGATATGGATCGAAGATATCGAATCTCAAGTTGAAGAACTCACCGGGTAGGAGATCGATATCCTCGGAGAACTCGTCGGTTCCGGGCGGGAGCTCGGAACGGTCGTATTTGACATATCGATCGACGCGTTCGGGACGGTCACGTTCCACCTGATCGGAGTCGCACTCGCGCTGTTTCTCCTCTATTACCTTCTCAAAGACGGCGACGACCTGCTGGACTGGTTTACTCAACTAGTCCCGCTTCCCGCGGACATTCAGCGTGACCTGCATACCGAAATCAACGGCGTGATGTGGGGCGGCCTTTTCGGGCACGTCTTCGTCGCACTCGTCCAAGCCGTCGTTGCCGGCGTCGGGCTCGCAGTAGCCGGTGTTCCGAGTGCGGTATTTTGGACGGCCGTTATGGTTGTCCTCGCTATGGTTCCCCTGGTCGGAACGATTCCGATCTGGGGAGGAGCGGCTGGCTATCTATATCCCACGGGGAAACCGGCGTTCGCTGTGGGATTACTCGTCTACAGCGTGATCATCGTCGGGCTTACTGATGACTATCTCCGCCCGTTCGCTGTCAATAGGTATGCGAAACTCAACCCTGCCGTTATCCTTCTCGGAATTCTTGGCGGAGGGTACGCATTCGGGGTTATGGGGCTATTTTTCGGCCCCGTCGTTCTCGGCGCACTCAAAGCTACGCTCCGTGTTAGTTCGGAAAACTGGTCTCGCCTCGACGAGAAAGAAACCGGGTGACCATCTTTCCAATTCGTTTTCGGCGACGACACACTATCAAAGGACCGAGAATTGTCGGGAGGCGAATACGACGATCTCCAAATAGAGCGGCTCACGGAGCTGGAGCTACTGGAAGCGGACGCGGAGGCGGGGCGCAAGTATACACCGTCCTCCCGGATGATTGAGACCTCCTCGGGAGGGAATTGAAGGTGGGGCTGGGAGCGGGTGATCTCGGCGAAAAAACGCCACACGAGGTTGGCGTCCGGCTCCTCGAGCTGTGGCTCCACCAACGGGACGACGTCGTTCGCGTGGAACCGTACTACGAAACCGACGACGGCACCGTACTGGACGTGGCCGGCTTAGACGAGGACGGCGATCTCGCTTGGCCGGCGAAGCAGAGCTCGTGAGTAACAACCATTCTGTCGATTCTAACCGTCGAGGACAGGTCTTGTTGAAGTCTCAGGAAGCAGTTGATGAAATGAATCTGATGCAGTTCCACAACTCCGTGAATATCGTGTTACACGACTCCTGCAGCGAAGACTACCTAGACAGCTTAGCCGTGAGAATGGACGAGTACAGATCAAGAGAGATTCATATAACGGAGATCGAGGTCGATGGGGAAGTCGAAGAAGTTCCAAGCACTCCGTCTCATCAAGTCCCTGCAAAGTCCCCGGATATCCCTGGGTGTACTCAGCGTAATACTCGGTATGTAGAGGAGCGTGAAGGAACGAGGCTTGAGGAGATGACAGAGGTGGTGGACAGTATCTATCGGGATGCGTTTGGTGCTGCGGATGTCGCTATCATCCTGGCTATCCGTAGAATGGCTGAGTACGTTGGTTCTTCTGAGGGACGGTAAGAGGAAGTGTAGAACGCGTATGGTCAGGCATAGAACAATCCACAATCAGCGACGAGAGTGACGACGAATTTTCACCTGGGAAGCGTCTCGAAGCACCGAATTACCGACTGGTAGAGGCCGGTATCGCGACGATCACCGATATGGAGCCATACAAGAGTGTGTTACCTACGAGAACACCCACCAGAATCGAACGCAGATTCTGCGTCGCCTCAAGTGGAAAGCTGAAGAGCTGCGTGAAGACGAAGTGTAAGCTCTTTTCTTAACCAACAATCTGCGAGTAAGTCCACCGATTGTTGGTTAATAGAGACTGGACACCGTTTTTCGGGCCCCTACAAGGGCGCGGGGCAGCCAGCAGCGGCCTCGCGAGTTCAGTTATGTCTCTCAATTTGAATGCGAACACCAGCACGGCTAGTGATATCGCTGCCGCCAGACAAGCAGACTACGCGGCGTTCCTGCATCGAGTTCCTTATGCCGCCGACGCATTGGCCCTCGGCTTCCTTCCGGGCTTTCGCGAGGACTGTGGGTATCAGGAGACCCAGTATCAGAACCTCACCCTCCCCGTCGGGATGCTCGATAACGACTTCCGAAATCCCGACCTGGATCGATTCGTCGATCGCTTCTTCGAGCACGAGCCACAGGTCGGTGTCATCGGCGACATCTACGAACCAGATGCCGTCGACGCCCACATCGCTGCTGCTCGTGAGATCCAAGCGAGCTATCCCGAGGCCGAGCTCATCGTCGTTCCGAAGTCCCAGGCGGTAATCGATGCGATACCCGAGACCCTCGTCCTCGGGTATTCACGGGGATACGCCGACCGCCTGGCCCACGAGTTCTCTGACCCAGCCGATTGGAGAGGGCGGCGCGTCCACATCCTTGGAGGGAGTCCGCCCAAGCAGCTCGACGCCATTCGACAGCTGACCAGGCCAACACTCACCGATGAGCCACCAGCCGACATCGTCGGTGTCGACTGGAACGGGCTGCATCGCGGCGCACAGTTCGGTGAGTTCTGGACGGCCGACGGCTGGGATGACAGCGGTCGCGACGCCGACCACGTCACCGTCCGAAAGACGGTGCGCCACAGCCTCGCACGCGTCCGTGAATTTTGGAGGACCCACGGAATCTGGCCCGAAACGACTCCGCAAGACGAGGGGCTCGACGTCGAGTACGAGGGACCGAGTCCTGCCGATCTCGAGGACGCCGCCTGTACCGAGTGTGGGACGAACGTCTGGCGAACTCGCCGCGGCCCGTACGTGGCCGAATACGATACCGGCGCAATCGGTGGATACTGCAGCTACGAGTGCTACTTCAGCCACCGTCATCGGAACAACCTTGAGGAGATCGCCGGCGAGCAGAGTGTCTACCTCCCGCCGGCGTGACTTCGCGACCTGTTTTTCGTGCCCCCAAGAGGGCGAGGGCTCCGTCGAAAGCTCTCAGAGGTGACTTCCAGTGAGTCAACAACAGAGTCCCGACAACGTCTCGATCGACGAGATCCCGGTCGATATCGACAACACGCAATCAGCGGAGGTCGATTCCGCCGACGTCCCCACAAAAGCGACGATTCCGATCAAGGAAATCAAAGACCACCGCTACTACTACAGGCAATGGCGCGAAGGCGAGAAAGTGACCTCCAAATATAAAGGACCGTTCAACCCGGACGAATAGCAGACTCACCTATTGGTGTGGAAATTCTATACCACTCCAATCTCGATATGAATTCACAGTCTCAGGTTACAGCCGCTTTTACGTACAGTTTGAGCGTGTTTACACATCGATCACGGAGTGAGGACGCTTACCTTCGAATCCGCTCGTACTTAACCAACAGCCCCATCTATTGCTCGGTGTTAAGTTACGGATGAGGCGGTCGATATTTCGAATGCTCTATTCCGAATCTAACCGCTTCACCGAGTCAACAGAGTGATCGACTTGGAGTTTGTGGAGCGAGAGCGGATACCGCGTGATCATTGATAGGGGTATTCGACATCATCTTACAGGATTATCACTCTCGAATACAGATATGGTACTTGAAAGATTTGGTGTCAGACAGAGTCGAACTGCCATTCATAACTGGGTTCAGAAGGCTGACCTACAGCCAGCTGGCGGTGAGAGCTTGGATTGCGTTGCTGTTGATCAGAAGGCGATCAGGATCAATAATGAGCAGTATTGGCTGTATGCTGCTGTCGAACCAGAAACCAACAGAATCCTCATTCTCGTCTGTTTCCGACGGATATGATTCTGATCGGTCGCGAGTTTCTAGTCAAATTATCTGAGAAACACGATGTCGACGATGGACTGTTCTCGTCGATGATGCCGACAATCTCACAGGAACGCGTCGAGAGCCACAGCTTCAGAACCGCGATCAAACATATCTTTTAAGAAATATAAGGTAGAAATTTTCCCTCTTCAAACTGTTTCAATCATATCGATCCATCGACCTCGGAAACGTGGTTACAAGCTCACTTCATCTGGTGAAATAATGCATAAGTTACACGGGTCGAAGAGTACGCCAGTCACGAGGGTTCATAGGTCTTAGTCAGCGAATAGACAGATATCTATTTCGCCGAGTCAACTCCGACGAACGGGGGAGAACAGATCGAACCCAACGCCCATCATATGGAGGGTTAGTATTCTTGCTATTATATGAACACTAATTGTATGCTATGTCAAGGCTTTCCAGACAGAAGCGACATACAGTCTCACGGCGACAGCTAATACAAACTACGGGCAGCATCTCATTGGCTGGTCTAGCAGGGTGTAACCAGACCTCACAGAGTACAGACGAATCTAACTCCAACTCAGGGAACTCATCTATTCCTGACAAGCCCGACACACTCGTTGTGCGGGCCTGGGGTGGGTCATGGCAGGAAGCACTTGATCAAGCCGTTGCACAACCGTTTAGTGAAGACACCGGAATCACGATTGAGTACAACAATACCGAAAGCGAGGTGATGCACGGTAAGATCCGAACGGCGATCAATCAAGGACGAACTCCTCCAGTCCACGTGAACTGGGCAACCACCCCAGACTGTCACTGGGGATATGCACAGGGTCTCGTACAGACGCTTGATCCAAGTATTGTTTCAAATCTAAGTTCCTTATTAGCTGCAACGCAACCAGACACCGAGACGGACTGGCCTTATGTTAACCTCTATTCCTATGTGTATACATTATCATATAATACAGATACAATATCAGATGCTCCTACGTCATGGAATGAACTGTGGGACGACAACTGGGATGATTCTATAGTTCTCTCTACGACCGGTGGCGGATTTATTCCAGTCGTTGCAAAACTTACTGACACCGAACTTGGCCCAGTTGAATCAATGAATCCAGTTTGGGGAAAAATCCGAGAATTAAAACCAAATATTGGTGCAATAGGGGAGGTTTCTTATATATCACAGAGTTTAAGAAGTGGTGAAACACCACTAGCATGTCAGACTGCATCAACCACCTATAACCTGAAAACTGATGGTGCGCCGGTTGATTTCACGGTCCCTGAGGAGGGCGCTCTCGCACAGCGTGACGGGATGTATATCCCGAAAAATCTCGATCCAGGGCAAACGTATTGGGGGCAGAAATTCATCAACTACGCAGCAGCTGCCGAAAATATCGGT
>NZ_FNPC01000013.1 GCF_900107205.1 Halopenitus persicus
CGAGCAACGGCGATCGAATTCGCTCGACACGGTGCATCCGTCGTCATCGCTGATGTTGACGACGACGGCGCAGCAGAAACCGTCGATCTGATTAGAGACGACGGTGGTGAAGCAGTTGCCGTTCATACCGACGTGACCGATATGGATGATGTCGACGGAATGGTTACAACCGCCGTCGACGAATTCGGAAGCCTCGACTACGCAGTCAACAATGCCGGTATCGGCGGCGCTCAGGCACCGGCTGGCGACCTTGACGAAGCAGAGTGGGAACTCACTATCGACATCAATCTCAATGGTGTCTGGCGGTCACTCCGTGCGGAAGTTGATCAGATGACCAGCCAAGATGGCGGTGGAGTGATCATAAATATGGCGTCCGTCCTTGGTCACGTCGGGTTTCAGAATGCCTCGGCGTACGTGACCGCAAAACATGGCGTCCTCGGACTGACGAAGACAGCAGCGTGGGAATACGCCGATGATGACATCCGTGTCAATGCTGTGTGCCCTGGGTTCATTGCAACAAACATGCTCGATGAAGGCGGTATTACCTCTGATGAAGAACTCCGTCAAGAGATCGCCGGCCGGCATTCACAGAACCGTCTTGGGGAACCAGAAGAGATCGCTTCGGCAGTCGTGTGGCTCTGTTCAGATGCTGCCTCGTTTACGAACGGAGAGCCACTGACTGTCGACAGCGGCTACCGAGGTATTTGAACTGGAGACCCAGATCAACGTCACACGAGCGGCCGCGGTGGAATAGGGTCGAAAGGTGAGGCGATAAAAGACCGAATGGTCGATACTCAGTTCCGGCCGCCTCACCGACTAGCGGTTGTATCGGATCTGGGATGAAAGCCTGCTAAGCCCCCAGAGTGCGTGAAAAGGTACTGGGATAGTCAATGGTCGATGATTCAACAGTGTCTCAGAATTCGTGGCTCTGATTGACCTATCTGCCAAGGACGCACTACCGTGAAAGGTCGAATAGGTATAGCCGGATCCGTTGAAATCCTCAGGCAATGATACGTTTGAAGTGGCACCGGACAGTCCAGGGTACTCACGGATCGCTCAGTATAGGAGACTCACATACCGATCGGTTCGTTGGCCACTCGACGTCTGTCAAGAAAACACGAGATGAAAATTGGACGCAGCACTCCCCGCGGTGCTATTTACTCCACCTGATTTCGTACTCGAGTTCGTACCGTTGTTCGCCGGTTTCCGAATCCGTGAGTCGTTCGAGTTCGATTTCGAATCGAGGACGTTCCGGCACAGTCGCAGTCCGTTCTTCTGCGTCGCCTACTAACGTGACATCTCCGGATTCAATCTGATCGGCAGCATCGCGTAACGCGTCAGCAATCTCCGTTCTCGGCACCCGTTCCTCGGTTTTGAACAGTATCTCTTCGGGCATCAGTTCACACTACGCTCCCGACTGCAATTATAACCACGTGCGAATTCCAAACAGAAGACTATGGCTCTACTGAAATTCTCAGCAAGTGATATATTCTGACTCGGTTGCGGTCGATACAGGGGAACCACCTATCGGTAGGTACTTTGTTCAATTCTCTTGACTTACGATATGGTTTTTCGCAAGAATCTGGTAATGGTCGCCTCTGCCGTGGTGGCCCTCGCTGTTCTTTTCGCCCTACGGGCATTTACGAACTTTGGGGTGGTGTCGAGGTTTGCAATTGTCGCCGTCGCCATAATCGTTACACAATCTGCTCTCGGACGGGTGTATCAGTAAGCACTCTTCAACGACCAGCTTTTTCGGACGATGATTTATCTAAAGAATAGGATGTCAACAGAGCCAGATTTTCGAGATAAAGGGTGCGTAGAACCTAGAACAGATCGTCTGCCAGGTCTCCAAAGATATTTTCCAACCGCCGGACTGCATCTGGCGCAATCCGTTGAGCGGCCATCGGTTCGATGATTCGAGACGCGAACACGGCAGCAGCAAGTTCCTCGTCACTTCCCTTCCGATAATCAACGAATGGTCCATCCGTTTCGATCATCGGACCATGGAGTCGCTCCGAGAGTCTCCTAGCCTGTTCTTTTTCATCCGGCGTTCGGAAGAGCCGAGGTTGCTCTTCGATCCCACTATCCGGACTCCACGCATCATAGAATGCGTGCCCCACTTCGTGTGCAAGCACAATTCCCGTGCGGAACCCAGGGAAGTCGTCTGGGTCTGTCCCGATTTCGATTAAGTTGACCCCACGCCAGTACTTCCCGCGCACAGTCCTATCTTCAAACGCAACATCACGGTTAACGCTGTCAACGTACCCTTCCTCAGTAGCCAACTCGGCAACCTTGCTTGCACGACGCCGCTGTTCGTCAATCGGAATAGTATCTACGAACGGGAAATCGAGCTCCATCATGTTTTCCCGCCACTCCGACAGGGTTCTAGTGACTGGCTCGTTCGACTCTTCATCTCGTTCCCGTTCCGACTCTTCACGTTCGCTATGGAGCTGGCGAGCTTGCTCTAGCGGATCGCCACCCTCTCGAAGCGTGAATGGTGTGTCTTCGTCTCCAAGACGAACAAAGCCGTCATCCAGTTCCTGGATACGATCATCTATTCGATCCGCGAGTGTTGGCGATGGAAAGCGACTCATTCAGCGTCTCCTCGCATCTTATGAGAGGGGCGTAATGTCGCTTGAGGAACTCGCCTCGTCACTGACCCCTGCCTCATCAAAGAAGTCTGGATGAACCTCAGCGAGTTCATCAGCATCGACATAGACGAACTGAACCAAGTTCTCTGCCGCGGTCAGTTTCTCTTTCGCCCGCTGAAGATGCGTATCGACAGTACTTGGGGAGATGTTGAGGATGGCAGCCGTTTCATCACGGCTGAACTCCGCTTTCTCCCGAAGCGCGTATACATGGGCTTGTTTGTGACTAAGCGGCGTCAGATCGCCAAAGTGCCACGCCTGTAGGAGCGCTTTTCCCACGGTCGAGAGTTCAGTCTCTACGTCGGCAGTACTAAATTCTCGAACACAGGCGGACATCAACCGGCTCTCACACTCAATCGTGTACTCCGGTTTGAATTCCTGGTTTTCATAGTGACCGATCAAGATGCTTCCCTGGCCGTGAATGTAGTACGCAGCTAATCCATCGAACTCACCGTCGCCAGTAACGCGTCCAATAAGGACCGCATTCTGGTCCGGAAGCCGTCGAGGAAGACCCTCGAATTCGGTTTCTTCGGAGACGGTTGGCTGATGGGACATCGTCTTGCTACACATTTGTAGCAAAAGGTCAAAAAGCTATCGCCGCTAACCTCACCAGCGACAGAATCGTCTCTCTCGTTGCTGAGTACTGAAGACAATAATAGATACACAACCCTCTCAGACCTAGCCCCGACTGATAATCGGTTTGAGTAACTCCGGTATATTTACTGGTGTGTTCATCTTTTGCGCCTCTATCACGTATCCCTTCCGTGTTAACTTATTTACAGTACTGTAGTGAGGCTGATCATATGGGCGTGGTACTAGGTTGGGTCCGACGCCGGCGATGGACACTATATCTTATTGTGTTTTTTCTGGGGTGGTACGGCTTGCAGTTGAGTGTACTCACGATCTTTGGAGAGGATGTCGCTCAATGGTGGTTCTACTTCGGTAAACCACCGGATACGTTGTCACCGGGAATCATCTTCGGCCCAATCTCACACGATATGTCTAACCTCACTCACATCGGTGGCAACGTCTTTTTTCTTTTCATCGCTGGTGGGTTCGCTGAACCGTACATTGATGGGAAAAAGATTCTGTATGTGGTATTTGGTCTCGGGTATCTTGGAACGTATCTGGCGAATGTGACTGCGTTGGTTCACCAACTATGGATGATTGCTGGTGCTAGCGGGGGTATCCTCGCTTTGTGGGCATATACTGGACTCAAACTACGACACAAAGCCTACGAATACCAGTCGGGGCTGACGTTCTCACGGGACGACCTAGAGCAAATCACTGCAGTGCTTCTAATTCTGGGGACCCCGGTGTTCTTACTACATGAGGCCGTTTTAGCGGCACAGTTTCATAGCGGCCATGTGATCGGTCTGATCTTAGGCTGCGTGTATGTCGGGTATGAAGAATATCTCAAAACACGATGATGAATACGAGTTTGATGTCACTACCGATCCAGAGTCTCTGTTGTCCTTCCGTGTTCATTCACGCCAAGCGTTAACTACTCTCCATAGCAACTATGAGATATGGAATACGTCAACGGTGATGACGTTACGAACAATAAGCATCTGGCAGAGGCAATCGATATGACGCGAGAGGGGAGCGCTCAACCCGGATCTGCTGGCTACGATGAACCAGACAGTGCGGGGGCCGGAATGACGCTTCGTGATTCGTGCTTCCTCGTAGCGATTGAGAAGCTCGAAGAGATCCAGTCCGCGCCTCAGGAGAGTCAAGACGAAATCGACCACGTGTTGCGGATGCTTCGAGAGGAGCGAAACGCGAACAACGAACGCCGTGCTCGTGTTATGGCGGAAGCTCACGAGGTTCTTCAGGATGTCTGGGTGCCGCCGACATAGAATTAGTTGAGCCTTTTCGAACGCACCCTGTACCTGCACGTCTGCATCGTTTTAGAGCATCAACGCGTAGCCTGTGATTGTGAACAGTACAAAGAATAACAGCATCCACGGTGCGGAATGACGTGCCCACGTTGTGAATACTTCTTGTGGGGTGGTATTCGGTGACTGTATGTAGAGGGTGTCATAGAACTATTCACAAGGAGCTGTTTCTACCTAAACAGGGGCCGTCGTCTACCTATTCAATCCTCTACGACCCACCTAGGTGCTTCGTTGAGTTGGACGATCTTGTCGTCATTGTAGTTAAGCGTATCAACGTGTTCCCGTAGGTACCCCCGAGCCCGGGGACTGGTCGTGTCCTGACCCCACTTGAGTTTCGACAGTGGCACGACCTCATAGTCTCCGGTTTCATCGGCCCGCTTGCTTCGGATAATCAGACTCGGGCGCAGAATAGTTTCTCCGCGTTGCTCAGTACGGGCCAACACCACATCACCAGCAACGTACCCTTCATCCTTCTCTGGTTGTTCAATGGTTGACCCAGAGAGTGCGGCAAGACGCCGAATGACGTTGTCGAACGTGTCGCCCGGCCCTTTCATCTGGTTTAGCGCACTCCACGACTCATTCGTGACCTCGATGGTCGTTTTATCGCGTGGCATAGCCGACTGTAGTGGCTACAGAACTATAGTACTGTCGTTGGCGTGGCTACTATGGATACTTATCGTCTGCTGACTCCATCCTCTGTAGTCAACACGCTCTCGTGTCAGTATCTGAGACTTACAACATAGACGGAATAATAGTCATCGCCACTTGGATTCAATAGAGGTTCGGTAGCGAAGTCCGAGTACGGATGTGTTCGCGCAGTCTTTGATTGTTTGCGGTGGGTACTTTTTTCGGGCGTTTTCTATATTCTGATGGCTTTCGATCAGGTGAGTGAGTGCGGCGTCGATAACATCGCTGCGTGGGGGATTATCCGTGGGATCACCTGCAACGATCTGGCTGGCCTGTTCGAAGAGATGTTTC
Source organism: Halopenitus persicus (assembly GCF_900107205.1). Taxonomy (GTDB): domain Archaea; phylum Halobacteriota; class Halobacteria; order Halobacteriales; family Haloferacaceae; genus Halopenitus; species Halopenitus persicus. Next base: position 5,525 of record NZ_FNPC01000013.1, read on the forward strand.
CGTTCATCGTTCAGTTTGAGGCTGGTTCGGTCAGTCATAGATAGTTCCTTTAAGTATTTGAGTATGCACGGGGGGTGCTGTTGCGTCGTTCTGGGGTGAACGAGAGCCGGTTCTTCATAACGGTGGCATCAGCTATCGGTATGATCAGTGGGGAGATAGTCGCTGGCTGGGTCGAATCTATGCACCTGACGTTTCGGTTTGGTGCTTTGAGGTGCATACATTGAGGATTGTGTATACATCTGCGTGTGATCCCGTGGGGTCGGCCTCGAAAACCAGGTTCCTGGTACTTGAACAACCATTTGTGACGCATATATACTGATTCTCCTTGATCCCTGTATAAAGTCGGAAAGTCACTCACAGGATGTACACAGTCACCTGACCGCGTATAGGGACACGGTGCTCTCTTACTAAGCGTTGTGACTTCAGTAAGAGTGCTTTCCGTGCTCGGCTCTACCAACAATCTACATCACAAGAGCGTCAAGAGAATTAAACAAAGTACCTACCGAAAAATGGTTCCTCTGTCTCTGACTGACTCCGTTGGCCGTAGAGGTCAGCGTCTAAACGTGCATCCTATACCCCAACTTGGTAGTTTACCTGCGTACAAATCATAATATGATAAATATTTGTAGAATTCGATTGGTAGGGCTCTTACCGAACCCAGAGTAGGCATCTGTATTCCAATAATTCTGGATAGCGCCTCAGAACCCGGAGAATCCCGTCAACGAACAGCTGACAAATTAGACTCACTCAATTTATACTACTGAACCCTATTGTGGTCAGAGGGATGTTTTGGATTACTGTCCAAGTAAGGTTTTAACCGTGCCGCGGTGACTTAACTAAGTACCAGGATCGTGGTCAGGCGATAGAGGTTCCGTCCTAACTTTATGGGATAGATCCCGAGAGCAACACAGAAAACATACATACCGGATACCCAAACTGAAGATAACCATGGCTCCCTCATCACCCCCAGACGATATTTCAACCTCTGATGAGGATGAGCTACGGGAACACGTTTTGGACGGACTTCGCTTGGCTCTGGACGACGAACTCGCAGGCGGAAGCACGGTAAACCGCCGTGATCTTACAAAGACAGAAGAAGAGAAACTACTCTACTTCGCTATCCGTGATCTCAACCTACCGCTCACGTACAGCTGGTACCTCGCGGGGGTGAAGACAGACTCTGATGCGGGAACTTCGGAACAAACATCTTCCCCGCCAACACCAGGTCCGAATCTGTCGATTGCACCAAGCGCTCACAATGAATCAGGGGATCAGCCTGACGTTTCTTCGGACGTTGAACGGTACAGGGAATACTACAGAGACACTGTTTTCTTTGATGACTATACCCTCAAGGATGTCGTATACACCGGGAAGACCGAATTCCTCTGCGATTTCTACAGAGCCTGTGCAGACGATAAGTATGAGGATCTGTACGTTCACTCCACCAAACTCCGAGAGAAACTTGAACAGATCGATGAGTTAGTTGAAGGCCCCGATCAAGAGACTACTCTAAGTGACTGGGGGAGCGGTAGTGACGATGGTGTCCTTTCCCGAAATGAAGAGAAAAAGTTCCGACGGTTGGTTTCTGAAATCCAGTTAGACATAGCTCGAATGGATGGTTTTGACGAATGTCGTCTCCCTGTACGGAACGCTACAGATGAAATAGAGATTATCCTGACTAAGCTCACACATCTGTCGTCTCTCACCGATAAACAGAAAGAACTCGTGAATAGTCTTGGAGACTTCTTCTATAAGTTCGTATGGCAGTACCCAGCGTTGAAAATATCAAGTAAAACTGCGACAGGCCCGAACGAGGAAGAATTACGGCAGAAGCACGAGGAGAGGTTCTCACGATTCCATACTACGCTTAGTCGGAGAACGCAGGGACTCCGTGAAGAGCGTGTTAAAGTCGGGTTAAGCCCATCCTCGGAAGAATTCACCGCTAATGAAAATAGTGAGATGATGGTGTCTATCCATGAAATGTCCAGGGATTATCTGAGGGGCAATGAATGACAGAGGCAGTCTCGGTGAATGTTGATAATAATATTCTGGTGAATTATCTGTATTCGACGATTCTCGCTGCTGCAACAGATGGAGATGCTGAATTTGAATATGATAAGGGTTGTCGGGAGTATTTCGAGTTACCAGAGATCTATGTAGTCGCTGGTGGGAAAGCCATCGATGAATTCGAAAACCTCTGTGAACGACGCCGGTTGCTGTACCAAGACATAGAGGATTTTATTTTAGAGACCGACAACGATATTTTTGAATACGAGTTGGGATGGGGTGATAGTCATTCCAATTCTAATGACCAGACGCACCTTCGGAAAGGAGTGAAGATGAATATGCATAAGTATGAGAGTACAGCTGAGCAACTCTCAGTGATTCGCCGGTGCTTCCAGCAAATGGGAGAGTGTAAGCGAGTAGTTTTGGATTCCGAACTGGATGAGGCATTTGATCAGTTCAATGATTCTGAATTAAGTACTGAAATCAATCGGCGGTTAGATATTGACCATGATGCCGAAATACTGGTTGATGCCGCCTATATTGAGAAACACCATGGTGTGCAGATACTAGCTTCTACAGACCCGGATATTACGGAAGACGCCCATCAACGAATTGTTTTGCAAGTGATCCACGACATACTTTACCCAGAAATAAATCTCGATATTATAGATCCGAGAGATACAACTGTCCAGACCCTTCTCAGTTAAGTTTGAATATAGAAGATCCCTGTGCATAGATTGCCTTCTGACAAGATTCACGGCACTGGACGGTAGGTCCGGCCACATGTCTTCCCCTCTGCGACTATCAGGTTATAGTGCTCCATTTTAGAGAGGTAGTTCCGAACCATCCGTTTCGTCTTCGGATCAGCCACGCGTTCCGTGTACTCTTCGTACAACTCACTCGGTCCGATCTCCTCGGCGTCCGTGATGACTTCATACAGCGCTTGCTGGTGAGGATTGAGTTTATCGAGGCTTTTCCGGTGAATTTCCGATTTCGCTTCCGGAATCGCTTCCGTAATCACCTCGCGTTTAATCTCACCTACGGCATCTCGGTCTGCATACCGGGCTGCAGTACGAAGAATCCCGATCGCGGTTCGAGCGTCACCGGCAGCTACATCCGCCATAATCTGCAGTTCCGGTGTCTCGACTGCGTCTGGCGATAATCCCCACCGTGCTCGTGCCTCTAAGATAGATACTAATTCACCCTCAGTGTACTGGTCGAACCGTATCCGTTCAGAGCTACTAAATCGACTTCTGAGACGACTGTCCAGATCAGCGAACAACTCTTCTTCTCGAGTATCTGTTTAGCGTCCTCGCTCTCACTGTATTGGCGTTTCAGAACCTCTGTTCCTGAAACAGCGAATGAAAGATCAGTCTTGCCGGTTCACCTGTCGCTCCTGCACTCAACCATCTCCAGAGTTTCCTCGTAACTACAGGGGCACAGGTTATGACCAGCTGTCTGAAACGAATGTTTGGATGTTTACTTCAGGGTTTGGAATCGCTAAGGGATCAACCGAGATATTATTGTTACGAAGGTATCTAACAAACCGGCCGGTGGTTGCTACGGCAGGTTGAAAGATCTCATGAGGCGGTATTGTGACTTCATGCGATGACCAAGTTCCGCCTGCACGGCCGATGTTGTGTTCTTGTGTGCGTACAACTCCTTTTTCTCGTAGATTAGCGATCAGTTGTTGGACCCTTCGCTTTGAGATATTATCAAGATTAAACGATTGACATTCTCTATCGTACTTATCATATAATTCGTCAGTAGAGATTGGCTTTTCATCCATTTTATTGTGAACGGCGATAATAACACAGATCAATTGTTCTTTCGGCGTGAGATCCTGCTTAAATGTGTAATATGTGTTGAGAGCGTCACGAGATTTTGTCGCTGTATCCAAATGAGCTAATGTCACTCTTGACTCATCGTTTCGATACGCTACGTACCCGGCCAACTCAAGCAATTGAAGTGCATCTCTTGCACTCCCTGTTTCCTGAGATATAATTGCCGCACATTTCGGTATTACTGCATCAGCAAGTGCATTTTCCCTGAACGCTTCGTCCGCATGAAGCTTCAAAATTTCCTGTAATTGAGGGGCATCATATGGAGTGGTTTCCAGTATGTTCATATCTGGCCGCTGGAGTACATCCATTGAAATAGACTCAACGAGAGCAGACTCATTACTAATTCCGATTACTCCACATTCTGTCCGGTTTGCTCCGTACGTTGAAATTGACTGCTGTATCTCTTCGAATGGTATTTCACATTCATTGAATTTTTCAAGATTTTCTAATATAATATACCAAACAGTAGATGGATCATCCATTCGTCGTAGAATTACCTTTTCTAACTTATCCTGATGTGTACCACTAGGGTAATCTTCTTCACAAATTCTGCTAGCAAGTTCAACGAATATTTGATATAACGAGGTGTCTTTGTTGCAATTGACCGTCAGAATTTCAATGTCTCTATCAATCTCGTTCTCAAATATTGATAAAAAATGTTGTACGACTGTTCGCTTCCCTGTTCCGTAGTCACCATAAATCAAGAGAGACGGGGCTTGAAAACCATCTATGTACTCTTGAAAGATATTCACTAGCTCAGAGATCGTTTCGTCATGTGCTACGATCTCGTCGGGAGTATACTCATCTCGAAATGGTTGTCTTGTTTTGAATATCATCACTTGTGGTAGATACGAATTAGGGGAATATATGAGTGTGCTATTCAATCAAGTGTTCCATTACGGTTTGAGAGACGACTTTCTTTTTGTGTATTTTAGGTTTGAGTAGAGGAGTGAAGTAGGTATTAATATTATATCCTTGGAACACCCCCACCCCTCATTTCGTTCGTTTCTGTGTTATCGGTGGGGGTAGACTGGCAGTACCGTAAGGACCCCCACCCCTCATTTCGTTCGTTTCTGTGTTATCGGTGGGAGTAGACAAGGGTGTCAAGGTTAGAGGATTGCATTGCGGAAGGCTGCGAAGGCTTTGACCCAGCGATCTACCGATTTCTAGGAGCTATAGTGGGAGAACCGGTTGTAGAAGAGCCTGGTTCGGTATTCCAGCAGGCCGAACCAGGCTTCGACTAGAGAGACTCTATTGAAATCCTCAGCAGATGATAGTTTGTCACCGTCAATCGCTCAGTACAGGGAAAGAGCCAAGCAAAAGCGGCTTGTTTCATCTCATATGAATCAGAGGCGGATTGGAGATATTTTTCTCGGGGTGACGATGGTCTTGATAGGTGTCGCCCCGCTGGGATTCGCCCTAACTGGATGGGGAGACCTGATGGCGGGCAACGGATTCAGTGCAATCTCGGGGAACCTCAAGACACTTGTTGGACTGGTTTCCATAGTCTTTGGGTTAGTTTTAGCCGCAGCAGGCGTCAACGTCGTAAGAAATGGCCGTTCCGAGTCGGACGCACATTCACTCTACTGATTCGGAGAGTATTCTTGCAACTCAGCTAAGAACCGGTGTGTGCAGTAGATTTATGCATCAATATGGTGGACTGCTTCCGGAGAAAGAAGACGTCCAGTGGGTAGAGCGACCCAACTGTTTGGCAAGATTCGGATACGGCCTTGATGGAGAATTTGTTCTTGGTCAAAATCACCGTACACAGTAGCATTTTCATACTCAATTATCTGGTTCTCTGCCAATTCATCTGCAACTTCGTCCCATACTGATGCTGTTGAGATTACCATACTCGATACAGTAGGTTGACAACTGTAGTTTCTTTTGATAACACAGGCGGTACTCAATGCGCAGCTCTCATCGACCGGCTATCTCAGGCGAGAATATCTCTGAAGAAGAGGATTTCAACAGAGCCACTAGAGCCCATTCCCTACGTTTCTCGACGTGGCTCACAGAGATCGAGGTCCTCAAGCGCCCAATTGTTCCACCGTATGCGATCCACGAGTACAACAGGATCGCCGCGACAGCCCTTCAGTACTCGCTTGAGGAACAACAGTGTGTCGAGCTCAGATCGGCCAAGAGGCACCTCGATGTGGATAACCTCGAAGGTGTCCACATCGACTACAGCCCAGACGTAGATCTCGGTATCTTCGAAGTTCAGTTTGGTCTCGTCGATTGCAACCGTCGAATGGTGGTCAAACTCGGGAGCAAACAGATACGCCAATCGATGATACTACTGGCGCACAGCCTCGTATGACTCCCTGACTACCCGCTGGACGCGACGATACGAGAGACCGGCGTGATACAGGAACGCTGCCTCAACGCACTGTTCCGTCGGAGTATCCTCACAGTTCTTGTTCGCGTGCTTTCTCAACTACGCGGTCGAGCATTGTCTGACCACCTATCAGACTGCTTGCCCGCGTTCTCCTTCACGCTAAGATTAATACTCTTTCTCTCTACCTAACTACTATTATTTATTATATCACTAGCATATTATTTATTTATAAAGTTTACTGTATAGGCAATATATATCTAGAAATAGGCTGTAGAGGCCCTATGGATCGAATTTATCTATAACTATCATAAGATCAATGCTACATTTAAATACCTCGAATAAATTCACGGAATCTACAACACTTCGCTATCTCTTGATCATCTTTGCTCGGGTAGAAACGTACGAAATAAGGGGTGTGAGTGAGCGGGTATCAGATGGTTCTTGGAGATCTACCACACCTTGCTAATCTCTTGATCATCCTTGCTCGGGTAGAAACGTACGAAATAAGGGGTGTGAGTGGGCGGGTGTCAGATGAGTGGAAAGGTCAACAGATCGTGCTAACTATTTTCTCCCGGCGTTTGCACAACTCAGCGAAACACGTTGACCGCAAAGCAGTCAATGACCCCGCTCAACAGTACTCTGGTAGGGTTTAGCGTCCGTACGAACCCATAAGGTTACAGTTAATCGACACAAAGTATGCGTATTGTGTTCGAGGACGGCACGCTGCTCTTGGAGAACGCTCCTGAGTCAGTGCCGTATGCTGAGTGGGATGATCGCGTGCGGAATATCGAGCACAAGCGCATCATTACAAGGCCCTGCGAACGTGGGCGCAGGTCAACAGTAGGGACCAAGCGACACTTCACGAATCGGACGCGACTGTTGAAACGCTTGAAGATACAGCGCGCGCCTACAGCGATTTCCATCTGTCGACTGCCGTTGCGATCGAACCCCGCGATTACCAACAAGCCGCCGGGGTACCGGAAACGCGGCGACCGACACCCACGCTCAACTGTGACGTGGAAACAGAACGGCATCAAACACGACGACAAACACGGCCAACTCCGTCTCTCGAAAGGCTGGAACCTCAAAGACGGGCGCTCAGACTTCATTCTCGTAGAGTATGAGACACGACCGGATGTGACCGTTGAGAACATCCAGCAGGTCCGGGCAGTCTGGACCGGCGACCGTTGGGAGCTGCATCTCGTCTGTGAGACAGTAATTCCCGTCGAAGACGCGCCCGGCGACAACACTGCCGGAATCGACCTCGGTATCAGCAACTACCTCGCTATCGACTACGAGGACGGCCCAAGCGAGTTGTACCCCGGCAACCGGCTGAAACAGGACAAGCACTACTTCACCCGCGACGAATACCAGATAGAGGGTGAGAACGGCCCATCAAAGCGGGCGCGTCGTGCCCGCCGGAAACTCTCGCGCCGGAAAGACCACTTCCTGCACACCCTCTCGAAACACATCGTTGAACGATGTATCGAGGAAGAAATCGGCACGATAGCCGTGGGCGACTTGAGTGATATTCGAGAGGACGATGACGGCGACTCACGAGACTGGGGCCAGCGTGGAAACAAGAAACTTCACGGGTGGGAGTTCGACCGCTTCACGCGCCTGCTGGAATACAAAGCCGAAGCATATGGGATACTGGTTGACCGTGTGGACGAGGAAAACACCTCGAAAACCTGCTCCTGTTGTGGACAGATTCGAGACGCTAACCGCGTCGAGCGTGGGCTGTACGTCTGTAACTCGTGTGCAACGACGATGAACGCAGATGTGAACGGTGCGGTGAATATTCGCCGAAAGATAACTCAAACTCCCCCAACCGGGGATATGAGTAACGGCTGCTTGGCACGGCCAGGAGTCTACCTGTTCGATACAACTACGGGTGCGTTCCACCCACAAGAGCAGGCAGACTGCAAACCCTAATATCCCAACGCTCGGGATTCACCCCGCCTGCAAGCGGGTGAGGATGTCAACGTGCAGTACCAGTGTGTAGTAGTTCGCGTGCGTCTAGGATCTGTGGCTGGACTGCTACAGGGTCAGGTCAGTAATTTCCCAGTCTTCAGGGAGATCCTCATCGATGCCGTGTTCGCGGACGAGGGCTCGAATCCGCTGCGCAACATCGTCGGCTAGTTCGAAGTCATACTCTAACTCTTCGTGCCACTCCCAGTAGCGAGGGATCGTCGGCCAAAAATCACTCGCTGCGCCAGCTGGGGCGTCCAGCAAGTGGCGTACTTCGGTGATTTCACCGCTTGGATGCCGGATCGTGTGCTGGATTGCGTCATCTTTCAGGATCTGTTCCAGCAGATCCATAGCCGTATGCTGGTCGGCGTAGAAGGCGTGTTCGAGCATCGGATTCACGACGAAAATATCCGCTGCGGCGTGGTCGTGAACCCGGTCCGCGACCGAATGCTCGGGATGGCCAATCCCCCACCCGTAGGGATGGAGTCCTTCCTTGATGTACCCGTACTCCGCTTCGACATCATCGAGAATCGCTTCGAAGTATTCGAGCGCCTCGACTGGAATTGCCTCGACAGCGTCGCTCACTCGCGTTCGGATAAGATACCGTCCAGTGACATTCTGGATAATCGTCGTCACGTGCGGGAAGTCTTGCGCAGTGGTTGGGTGGTACGCGTCAATGAATTCAGCGAGAAATTCCCACCCATTTGCCCGTGTCGCGTCATCCAATGCAGTGACGAGTGGCTCTCGATAGGTACGTGAGACTTCTTGATACTGGTCAGTGTTGTCTTGCTCGTGGGCAGTGGCCTGTCTCGTTTCGTACGTCGCCATCGCTTGATGAAGCGCGTCGAAGTCATCGTTTTCCACGTCAGCAAGAAGGGAATCCAACTGCTCGCTGTTCACTGGATCGTCGGTTGGAGAGGCGGACGTACTGGATGGCGAACAGTCGTGGAGACGAAGTTGGGTAAGCGTCTCGAATGTGTCGCCACAGTCCTCACACGTATGGCTCATATCCAGCGGTACGGGATCAAACAGAAAAATAGTGGCCACGGGAATTTCTCAGACAGTGCATCTCTGTCCTTGGAAGGAGCTGTTGTGTTGAATAGCGGTATCCTCGTAGATAGTTGAAATCGGACCATCACCGTTAGGCGTTCACAGCGGTGGTCTCAGAATTCGAATGGCCTCACCCCCGCTCAGGGATCGCTATTCAACACGGCACTCGCTACTGGTTCGTTGTTCCACGTACTCGCGTGTTTCTCCTTGCAACACGTATTCCACCTGCTGGAGATCGTCGATCGAACCTGAGCCGGTGACGAACATTGCTGTCTGTAGTTCGGCGATCAGGTCCTCAATTCGCTTGATGACAGCGTCCGACCCGTCAGTGGCTGGTTTCAGGAACGGCTTCGCCAACCCGCCGGCGTTGGCTCCCAAGGCAATCGCTTTTGCCACGTCCAATCCCGTTCGGACACCACCACTCGCAATTACGCAGTCGTGTTCGGCAACACACTCAATTGTACTTGCAGCGGTCGGAATTCCCCACTCTCGAAACAGAGTGCCGATTCGTTTCTGTCGCGGCGCGTTCGCGGCCGCTGCTCGGTAGGCCTCGATTCCGGACCACGTCGTCCCGCCTTTTCCAGCGACATCGATCACATCAACGCCTGCCGCAGTCAGCTCTCGGGCAGTCTCCCCGGAGATCCCGTTGCCCGTTTCCTTGACGATAATCGGCACCGAGAGAGCCTCAGTCACTCGTTTGATCGCAGCTAAACAGTTCCGCCCATCGACATCTCCTTCAGGTTGAGTGGCTTCCTGGAGAAAGTTCAGGTGGACCGCGAGCGCGTCGGCATCGATCATCTCGACTGCCCGCTCGACCATTTCGATGTCATACTCTCGAAGCTGTGCAGCCCCGAGATTCCCGTAGATGAACGCATCGGGCGCAGCATCGCGGGCGACAGTATACGATTCAAGGACGCGTTCGTCGTTGAGTTCGAGGCCTGCTCGCTGGCTACCGAGACCCATAGCGATACCGGTCTCGCTGGCGGCCTGGGCCAGTGCCCGATTAATCTCCGTCGTGTTGTGGTGCCCACCAGTCATACTCTCGATGAAAATCGGGGCAGAGAGGTTGTGACTCAGGAACTCGATAGAAGGGTCGATCGCGTCGTAATCGAGTTCCGGAAGCGCGTTATGAACGAGACGGACATCATCGAAACCCGTACCAGTCGTTTCAACGTCCCGTTCCTGTACAATTTGAAGGTGGTCGTCTTTCCGGTCTTCAGTCTCCGAGGAGTTCTGCGCCGTCATTAGTCGAATTTGTAAAAGGGATGGGAAAACAGTACTGTTGTATCAGTTCAGTTCTATATATTACCGTTGTATAAAAAGTGGAACAAAAGCGTACAGACAGGCGATAATGCTAACGATAAAGAAAGCGGTCGCTAATGGGTCTCCGCTGATTATTAAACCAGTTGCGAGAACTGATACTGCTACAGCATTGACATCCTCCTCCGCGTGAACGCGGAGGAATCCCGAGCGGTGGGAGTTTCAGGTTCGCAACCATGAGTCCGATTTCTTCTTCGGGAACCCGTTTAACCCATCACGAAACGGTGGCTGGCTGGCCATGCCAAATGGCCGTTACTCCTATCCTCGGTGTCGGTGGCTCTCATCTGTTGTTTTTGCCAGCAGGGAGTCGCTGACACGTCGATGGACTTGGAGTTACCTTTGGGCTTGCTCGACCAACGGGCACAGACGAACGCTTCTGGCATTCGCGTTCACCATATTGGTGTTTCGGATATTGTCTCATTGAGTGGCGGGTAGGCCGCCTCCGAAGGTCGTTCGGAATCCGCTCCGTTCCGACCTGACCTTACTGTCATATGGTGGTCTTTGGAACTTCAAAGTACGCATTAGAAACTCAAACTAATCTGTCGAACGTGGATTGATTCCACGTTGTCGGATTCATCCTGCGGCTAAAGCCGCAGGTATTCTCCTTGATTTCGTATAAGTGATGAGCGAATCGAACGAAGATGCGCGAGAAGCTCTGACTGCTCATCCATCACACGTGATACCTTATGGTTGTCTGACATCCACCTTTCGATCTTGGATAGAGGAAGGAGCCGGTACTCAATAGGAGCGGCTACCAACACGGATACACCGCGATGATCGAGACCTATGCCCTCACGATTGGGGTCGAAACCTACGAGTACGACGGGGAATTCTACATTGTTGGGGAAGGGCATAGGACGCCGAGCGAGGTTCTTCAACACGTCGCTGCAAACCACATTCTACTGCTTGATCAAATCGTTGAACTCCTCGACGATAATCTCTCCATCGATCGACCGTTCTTCACACCAGTCAACTGCTTCTTCATCTGTTAGCAGCTGGATCACCTCGCCAGGAGTACGTTGATTGCTGATTTTCTCAGCCCACTTGGTCGAAGCACCGCCCTCAGCATGGAGAAAGTACTCTCCATCAGAGGTTTTGTACAACGTCTCAATCAGGTAGTTGAAATCGCCACGATCGGTGAGCGGCGCGTATCGGGCGACCTGTTCAGCTTGCTCCGTGTCGTAGAGCTTGCGGTTGATGACTTGTTGCATCGCACTAGGTGGTATTTTGTAGTGTTTTAAAGCACCTTGGGACTTTCAGAATCTCATATCCCAAATCGCAAGACCTGAGCGGGGTGAGTTGTTGTGACGACTCCGGTATGAATCCAGAAATCCCAACTGAGATAGGGATGGTTTTACCTGAGAACTTGGAAGCTATCTGTCGGTTTTACACAATTCTGTTGAAGTGTAATGGCTTCGTCGTCGTAGTTGCATTACCTGAGACTATCACCAATATAGGCGTCGGACAGAAAATTCCCGACATCATTACTCCTGTCTAGCAGGGAGTCATAGAACTATTCGCAAGGGTTCTTTTCACACCGTCAAGTTTGAATCACCCTTCAGAACGTGCTTGCGAATATACCACCGGAATCATTTTGTAGATGACAATATCTGTCCTAATATGGATTGGACAACTACTGTCGCTCTCGCTGTCTTTGCTGGTGGCTGCGCACTTGCAGTATATCAGTCACGGAAAGATGACTGGCCAATTAGCCGGAAGGTTGGCACCATCATAGCCATGATAGGCGCGGCCATCGCGTTATTTGTTAGTCAGGTTGTCAGTATCGATCTATCTCCATTTTCGCTTGAAGTAGTTGGAACTCTGATTATGCTCGGTGGCTTTCTCTCTATAATATTCTGGGACTCAGACCAAGAGGTCTAACCAGGATGTGGCTCTGTTGAAATCCCCTTCTTCGGACATATTCTTGTCTGAAACAGTGATCACTGAAGAGTGCGAACACAACCGTTACAAATTATGTTTTGAGGGGTCACAAAGTGCGATGCGTGCCTCGTCGGCAGAGACGCTGAATATCACGACTTCCAGCCCGTGTTTAGTGGCGATGTTGCGTATGCTTTCCGGGGCATTTTCCGGGTCGGCTTCCACAGTATCACCCATCGTTAGCGCGTCGAGAATCCGTATCCAAAGTGGTTGGTTCTCGTGTTTCAATCCTCCCTCGCGTGGGATATTACCGGATACCCACTCTCCGGACAATCCCGGTACGGCCGTATCGCCGCTATCGAACTCGAATCCAGAATAGCCCGCCTCTTTGAGGTCTTGTCTCACTCGCTCCCAATCGGTCATTAGTCGTCCAATTGAGCAATACCGACGTAAAAATGCCGCCCGTACTGGATGATGCGTGCTTCACCTGCATTGACCGCACCCGGGTCAGAATATATCACTTGCTGAGGATTTCAACAGGGCCTGTGGGGTGTATTATACATTAATTTCTTCAGTCAGCCAGTCGCTCATTCACTATCCCATTAACCTGATGCAGAAGCTCAAGGAGCTCGTCATCAACATTCACCCGGTACCGTTCTGGCGAGGAATCTTCAACGGGTTCGAGAACTTCCAGTACCAGCAAAAGATCCAAATGAGAATACACGGACTGGCGACTGACGCCTGACTTGTCGGCTAGTTCCGATTTCGTGAATTCAGACCCTGGTAGTGCATCCATCAGTGCATCAAGGATATAGCCGACGCTTTCGTTCTGAACGAGAATTCGCCATCCACTGGGGTACTCGTCGCGGAGTTCGTCCATTGAGAGATTCTCAACCGAATCGATGGGTGATTTCTGGCTTGGCATAGTGTGTTCGAGCGAGGGGTGCTCTGGTACCCAATCTTGAACGTGGATCGTGTTAAACCTATTGGACATATGTGTTCGACAGGATTGAGTACATATAAATGTCACCGATACTGAAACAACCGTAATGTCGGATGTTGCGGCGAAGTTCGTTTGGAAGTTGGCCCGCCGTCATTCATGGGGATCACCAATTCCAGCTGAACAACTGATTCGATTGGTAGCGGGAACAGAAGATCACAACGAACTCGCTCGTATTCTTGAAGAAGAAGTGCTTGAACTCCCATTTATCGTACAGTCTGTAGATGGAATATACATCCCAAACGGTCAGGACGCACACGTTGAAGCAGGTAACTGGTTGCGACAACAGACGGGTTTCGACGATCTCACAATCAAGGCAACATTGTCGCGGCTGCCTGATGACTGGCCAAATGACGAATGAATGGGTACGGGGAGTAGCAGAGAACTAGCGACACCCTACAAACTCGCGGATACGTTGATCTGACAGAGTGTCATAGAAAAGTTGCCATAGTGTTTATTTCACGAGTTTCACAGCCAAACCAGACATAAGAATCTGCTTGCTTATTTGCCAGAGGCAAACTCGGGTTCTCAAGAGTTGATTCGTTCCGCCCAGATTTTTCGCTCCGCCCTGAATCCAAACCAGAATGCGGTGAGCAATGTTGGAATTGCGACGCGGGTTGTCAGCCCACTCAATGCCATCAGCGACCATGATCCAAGTACGAAGAAATAGCCTGCTGCATTTGTCGAGCTCGTTGCGTCTGAGGTGAAAACCAGAACCGCACCAATCCCGTTCACGCCCGCCAATATCATCGATAGGCGACCAGGAAACACCAGTGAACCGTATGCACCCGCGATACTCAGAACGCTTCCGAGCAGATCGCGTGAGGCAAATGAGTGGAGTTTCAAGCCACCAGCGTCGGGAGAATCTGTGTCTGGGGACTCATTCATAGTAGGACAACTGGGAGTGGAGAATAAAACGTGACTGAAGAGTTTGCTATGTCTGCTCTTTGTATTGACTGTAGATGAGTTGGGGTTCACGGGTAGAGGATTTCAACAGATCCAATACGTGTTTCATTCTCTGTATTTTATACAGTACTTGTAACAAGTTACAGAAAGATCAAGACTGGCTACGGGATGTGTATTTCCTTAGTCACCCGTTTCCCGACTCAACGGAGCGGCGAGCATCATCGATGATTTCGAGGTACTTCCGAGCTTCAGTTATCTCTATATCGGCACTAAGTAGATATGCATCGACATCGTGCGGTGACATATCTGTCTTTTCGGCAGTTAGTTGGCGATCAAAACCTGCGATTTCTCGGAATGCGAACGCCTGGGCTTCTTTTTCGGTGAGAATCTTGGAGCGGGACAACATACTTACCAAGTGTCGTGCCCGGGTGAGCTCTATGTCTCTGTGTTCGCCCGCATCTGCAAACTCGTTTTGCGAGGATTGTCTGTCTTCCCTACCGTTGTCAGTACCGTTCGTTGGTTCAGAATTATCTCGTGTCATATATCGGATTGTGGCCTCTATCGCTCTTTGTTTGCTGTGTGTTCCGACGTGAAGAATCCGCGATCCGGTGAGAGACGGCTGTAATCGCTTGATTTCGGGATCGCATCATATTCTATCACGCTGGGTCGTATTTTGTAGTGTTTTAAAGCACCTTGGGACTTTCAGAAGTTTCACATCCAAATCGCAAGAAGTGACCGGGATAATCGATAGGCTGATTTTCGTGGCGAACCCAGCATAAATGCAGAAATCCCAACTGAGACAGGGGTGATTTTACCTGAGAACTTGGAAGCTATCTGTCGGTTTTACACAATTCTGTTGAAGTGTAATGGCTTCGTCGTCGTAGTTGCATTACCTGAGACGATCGCCGATATAGGCGTCGACCAGGAGTTTCCGACATCATTACTCCTGTCTAACCGAATCCACCGCTATGCTTCGTCGAGAATCTGATCCCAGAGTCTCGACAGATCGTCGATTTGTTGCCACCCATCAGCCTCGTCCACGTCTTTCTCAACGATGGTAATCTCCTTGAAGTAGTCATCCAGTACTTCAGCGCGTTCCATCGCAAGTGGTGGTGAGCAGTAGTCTTCCTCAATCCAGACAGCCTCACCAGTTTCCGGATCGAATCGAGCCTGCTCCAGCGCCCGTGTCATCGCGCGACCGAATGGTTCCATCGCCCCAATCTCGCCGCCGTCGAGGCGTTTACGGAGCTCTGTCAATCGTGGCTGCCGGGCCGGACACGGACGAACCGCTTTGCCATACACGACCATTAGAGCCACTCATTAATCAATTCGTAGCTGGGAACTACAGGTTAGTTGAGGTTGCCCGGACTGCGCGTCGGCGTGTTCCAGATCGGCACTCTCGTGTGGGACCGATGGGGTCTGTTGAAGATGTGGCTACACAGATTGTGTTGATGTCCGTCAGGCACGGGACACCGTCGAATATATGGAGCACCCAGAACGGATAGCGCGTCTAACCTAAGTCCTGGACCCCTGTCGAATCTCCCTCACCAAAGTCAGCGCTTGCTGATCGTGTAGGTTTCCGTTGCCGCTGGTCGTACGTGTCAACCCACTCTTCAATGACCGACCGGGACGTGATGAAGAATTTCTTCCTAATTCACCCGCGAGATCGATCCAGACCCTACCCAGTAAATTGGTTGTCTCTGCCCCACCGTCACACAATTCCCAGTCCGTTTGCTAGCGCAAGGCTGCCGAGGGCTGCTAATCCACCTGCTACCAGTACGTACTTCGGAATCTGGTAGCGAAGACTGCGGCTGAATTCATCGAATCCTTGATCGGAAAGCATCAGCGGTTCTTTGTCACTTCCCTGGAGCACGGGAGTGCCTTGATCGACGGAGACTTCTCCGCAGACCGCCAGCACCTCGCCGTCGAGAATGGCTCTCGCCTCAAAATACTCGTCGTCAGGGATTTCTTCGGGTCCGTCCGCATCGAAGATGTACTCCATAGTGGGAGTGGGATTGACAGTCCAGTGTTCTTCCAGATGGATGTACGGCGATCCCCAACTACGCTTCGACAGCCCGGTCGATACTGTCCACTCAGGAGACACTGTTGTGATGTCGGCGCTGTCGTGGGTCTCGGTCAACCAGTCTGTGTCGATCCGAATCTCACGGCGACCGTCGTCGACGGTAAACGTCCCGGACTCAATCCCGGATTCATACGTAATCAGATTCATATCCGCTCCGGGCTCTTCGGCATCGAGATTATAGTTATACGACTCGGACTCCTTGAGTCGCCACACGTACGCACCAACCCGCTCTTCCTCATCGGTCGATAGAGAGTCGCTTAGTGGCGCTGGATCCCTGACATTCACCGTCCCCTCGATGGCGACTTTCTCACCATCGACGAGCGTTGACGGGGTCCCATCCTCGGATGTTGACACTGATCGGTAGAGCCGTCCGGCAGTAATCGCTCGGTGACCGCACCACAGAGAGGTAGCAAGTAGAACTACCCCGAAGAGAGTACGTAGCGCTTCAATCATATTCATCTGAACCGTTTGAATGTACTTTATACACGCCGAACCGTGATTAGTGCTGGCGTTCGAATGCCTGCGAGCTTAGCCTGGCCTCGGCTTCTGCCCTCCCACGTGTCTCACACAGCATTCACCACCTATTTAGATCTTGAGTGAGGATTACTCTCGATGCCCTCCACAGTCAGCGACGTCGTCTTTAGCGAGCCGTCCGGTCGCCTCAATGCTGCAGTTATGTTCTCTGGAGCACTCGTCTTTGCAGGACTGTACGTGTACTCCAGGATGACAGGTACTGGTTCCGTATTTAGCTGGCATCTTATAATGCTCGCAGGCTTTGTGCTGTCTGGGATTGCCGAATCGCTGCCAGCTGATCGACAGCGAGCAGCCGGTGTCTTCCGTATTGCGGCAATTCTCCTCTTGCTCACGATCCTCGTACCTGGGTTCATCCTTGGTGAGCCGTAGATAGCGGCCAACGTGATCTGAATCCGACTCTCTGTCCGATACAGACTGATTAGATCCATATCGATTGCTGTTCAGAATATCTGTATCTGTGCGAGTGCACCGAGGAAAAAGAGTACTACCAAGAATGCGACTCCAGTCTTTTGGATCCGCTTTCCATAGGCGTCGAGTTCGTAGTTGCCGAGACAGATAGTGACGAGCCGCGTTGGATGTGTGAACGGGCTTGGCGGTCGCGGTTCCGGGATCCGCTCACGGAGTCGCCTGTATTCGGTGAACGACCAGACACTGTAGAGCAATACTGCGATGACCAGCGTGATCGCCGCCAGAAATACCATCCCGAGTAGCACACCGGCAGGGTCCGTCAGTTCGACTTGTAGGTTGACTTGATCGCCACTTCCGGGTCCCGCGAAGAGAAGAATCACTGCAACACTCACTACTGAGGCCGGTAGCACGAATAGTGCTATCTTGAGTAGCCGTATACTGAGGCTGTGGACCGTCCCTCGGTCGACACCGAACAGTGTTTGATACCGCGTCGAGGTGTATTCGTGTTCGGATCGGAGCCCTGTCTCAGCCCCTGGTTTTCGCGCGCCGATTGCGTTGAGCGCGGTGAGGAGCAGACCGAGACCACCGATAGCCATGAATTCGAATGGACTTGTTATCGTCTGTCGCTCAAGGAACCCATCACTCGGGTCGGCGGGATCGACGTATGCCGTCACCGTCTCACCTGCTTCATATGGCTCAATCGCTGATTGGGCGTCCGATCGCGTGTCATACGATTGGCTAATACTACCGGGGAACAGTTGGTCACCAGTATATTGGGTTCCTTGGAACTGGTAGGTGAACTCGATTTGAACGTAGTAATCCGAGCTCCCGCGGCTCTCCGACTGGGTGACGGATGCTCCTTCAATCGTTGCTTCGACCGGCATGGCATCGTCGACCGCTTCGGCCTGCTGAACATAGTCGTACCCGCCGAAGGTGATCCCCGCCAGACAGACGAGCACGATAATAATCGTACCCTTCGTGATTCGAACCGGTGTGCCTCGAACGGTGAACTCCATTTATCTGAACACCGTCACACGTTGTGGATGCAGTTTGGTCGATTGCATCGAGGTCTGATACTGAGGGGGTGCTACTCTGCTTGTTTCAGTATTTGTGGGGTGACGATCACCTCAAGGGCAGCAATTCCGAGTGCCACCCAACGGATTGTGCCTTCAAGGAAGGTGAATGCAATAATGGCGATGACCGCGGCATTAACGAAGCTTATACCATAGCGAATGGCTGGACTGGCAAAGATGGAGGGCATCTGTGTGGTTTGATTAGAGGCTCAATGATATTCTTTTATGTATTCTATCTCAGGGGAATCAACTCTCATCAACAGACGTGTCTTCGCCATCGGTTATCGGATTTTTCTAATTAGCTCCCAATGCTATCGAGTGATTCAGAAACCCCGCTCGTATCGACTCGTTCTGGGTTGTCTCCTTGTAGTTGGAGATAGGCCGCAGCGATAATTCCGTACAACAGAACGAAGAGGATACTGTTGATCGTATTCACGATGAGTTCCCCAATGATTGCTGCGTTGGTAATGTCGAAGAGTGTTCCCACGATGCCACTGATGAACCCGATGACGCCCGCGAAGATTACGAGGACGGAGAGTTTCAATCGATTCCCACGTGAAAGTCCCCAACTCCGTTTGAGTCCGTCGACGAGTCCTTGATCCTCGACGCCGACTGCGAACGTGAAAAACAGGAAACTGACTGCGAGGAATATTCCGGGAATGAACAACATTACAAATCCGATCATAATGGCGGGGCCGACAATGAGTCCGCCGACGAACAGTGAAAGCGTGGCTCGCCCCATTCGTCGCGTGTAGAGGTCACTCGGAAAGCTCGATAATTCTACTGTCGGCCGGGTGAGTGCCCGTGAAAGGACGACGAAATACGCGGAGCTGAGGACGACCGTTCCGACGAACAGGCCACCGGCAACAGTTCCCGAAACTGGGAGCGTCATTCCGAGCGCCGCTTCGATCTCGCCTGCTGGCCCGTCCGGGAAGACGCTAATCACCGCCGTGTTGATCGACGCCTGTGTCAGTAACTGAATTGCGAAAAACACGACGAGTAGTATCCCACCGGTCGGTGTGAGTATTCGCCTGATCCCATCACTGATCGCCCGCCCAAGTTGGAGGGTCATATATCGTTCTGGGTATCGGCAGAGGATAAACACGGGGAAGACTCATATCGGGTTTTGATTCTTCCAGGCTCTGCTCTTGTACCAATGGGTTGGCACACATCAGCATACAACACGTTCTACGGACGCATCAAGATGGAAATCAGCGGCTCTGTTGAAACCCTCTTCTTCAGATAGATTCTCGTGCGAAACAGCTGTTCCCTGAAGGGTGCGCAATGAATACTCCTTTTATGAGTTTGGATGGCTGTCAGGAAGCCGAACCAAGCAGTATGAATGCGATGGTGGCTACGGTCGCAAATACAAGTGCCACGACGAAAGCTGGTAATTCGATTCGAGTTTGGATGATTTCCGCTTTCCGGAGAAGCGGCAGTAGTAGGAGCGCGATTGCAGCCCCAAGAAGCACGGCCCCACCTGCGGCAGGGAGAATCGCTGTGGGAATCCCAGCGGCTGCGTGGAGATACGCAAGTCCCAGTAAGAGGATTCCGAGAATCAGCCCGCCAATCCCTAATAACCCCCTTCCGAGCGTTCTTCCGACGGAATTTCCTACATCTCGAGAACCGGAAGCAACTGTCACAAAGGGAATACTGTAGTGTTCGATAAAATAGGTACCGTTGAGATAATATACTGTACTGGCCGTGACCGGGTTAGAATATATGATTTGCTGAGGATTTCAACAGAGCCAAATCCTCCTGTCTCTCACCCAGTGGGGAGCGCGAGGATAAACGCGAAGAACGCTAATGGGACGACGAAGACTGCGGCGTACCAGAGTGCCACGGTGACGAGTAACAGCCACGTGCCGAGTCCGTAGTTGGTTGGATCCCAATCAATGCCAATCCGCGGTAAGCCGATGACCGAAGTCAGTGGTAGCACACCCACGTATGCAATCGTGAGTACGAACGCCATATTCAGTAGTGCATTCGAGAGAGCGGCACCCTCTGTACTCGTTGTCGTGAAAATAATTCCAGTACCAATCCCGAATGGGACCGACAGCGCGATAGCGACGAGGAGATAGCTTGCAATCGTGGATCGCGCTGGTGGTAATCGGTTGAATAACGAACGGATTCGACTGCTGAGTAGGATCGGGCTCCACAGTACTGCAGCGACGAGTCCGGGTCCGAACACGAGCGAAAGCGTGTCGAACATCGATACCTATTGGATCAACATCCGTATACCTCAAAATCGTACAGGAGACTCAAAACAGATTTTGAACAGCTGTTCTGCTTCGTTAAGCGCGTATTCTTACGGGAGAAAGAGCTACCAATACACGGTATACACGCAGGAATCCCCGTGTTCACGTCGGCATTCTTCACCCGTTTCTTCGATGAATACGAGTCGCTTGACTGGCGCGAATTGTTGCATAACGGCACGGATAATCCCGCGGTCGAATGGGCAGGGATATGGGTTTTTACACTGGATCGTGGCCACTTTGTCGTCGAGTTCCGTGACTCGATAGTAGCCGATCTCACCCCCTCGATGATTCCGTTGGTACGCGATGTTGATCGACTGGAGCGCGTCTTCTACCGTTGAGAGTCCCGTTGGCCACTCGGCTGTCTCGGGAATCTGTTCTCCGATCCGGTCCAGTAGGTGTGGTTCCAACTCTGTAGCGAGTACGTCGAATGCGTCCAACCACGCCTGCTGGGAGTACCATTCGCCTGGTTTTGGATCGTCAATGCCGTTGTCCGCGAGTGCATCCCGAACCTGCTGTTTGTAGGTCTCGGAGAAGCGACTCACCCCCTCAAGCGTTGCAAGGATTGTCTGACCGTTTATCTCCACGTCACGGTCCAGTACGCTGTATTGACTCATTTTCAAGAGCTTGTTATATGTTGTCTGTCCCCATAGTTGTCTGAATCTTACGTCTCCTCATCGTCATCGGGCTGGAAGATGTCCTCGATGTGGCACTCGAAGTGCGCTGCAAGCTTGAAGGCGAGGTCGAGTGATGGGTCGTATCGGTCGCGCTCGATGGCGTTAATGGTCTGTCGGGTGACGCCGACTGCCTCGGCCAATTCACCTTGACTGAGCCCTGCCGCCTCGCGCCGTCGTGGAAGGTCATTCTCCATGATGATTACCGTCGCTTGACGATTCCGTATGCGACACCCCACAGTAGAAAGAGTCCCGAAGCAAGCAGTATCGCACCGGTCACTTCCGGTGGTGGCTCGATACGTCCCGCAGCTTCAAGCACGTAGATAGCTGGGATAACAGAAAGTCCAAGCACGAACAAGACGCCGAGGGTCAAGCCGCTTGCACGGTTGTACAGTTCGGTGTCACGCTCGTCTTGGAGCGGTACGTCGGTCAGTTTCGGAGCGAGGAATGTAATTCCGCTGCCAATCCACGCACCCCCACAGTAGATGATCGTACCGAGGACTTCTCGTCCCGTGACTAGTCCGGCGAGTAATCCGACGATCGCTATAGCGAGGATGGCGTACACGACGCGGTAGTACACGCGGCGCGCTTGCCCCGGTTCATCCGTTTTGGGCGTTAGCGTGTCAAACATCCTTTACAGTAAAGGATGCTTTACATCGTAATGAATGTTGTCCTATTGAATCGGTCTTCATACCGATCCGGCAAGGACGAGAAGCCCAAGCGCAACCGCTAATCCCAGCGCCGCGACGACCAAATCAATCGCCCATCGAAGCAACCAGTCTCGCACCCGCGCTCCCTCGGGGCGAATACCAAACCGGACCGAGAAGTGCCGAACGATCATGACCCAGGTGACGAGGACGAACCCGAACAGAAACGGCCACACCTCGATCCCGAGGCGAACCTGCACGACGTAGACCGGGAGTACGCCGATCAAAATCGGCGTTGTTGCGAACCGGGCCACAGCACGGAGCGGTCGGCGCTCCGGCGTCGGACGATCGCCAGGCGTCAATTCAGGGACTGACACGCCACACGACCGAAAACCAGCCGCAATTTCGCGTACCTGTCCGCGCGGTATGAGGATCCCTTCCGGCTTCGTGACAGTAGGAGACTGATAGCGAAGTCGAGCGGCAACTATCGGGCCGAGCGGAATCAATTGGAGGGCATCCACCGTGTCGAGGTCGATCGTCCGTTCATCGATGCCGGTAGCGGCTGCGAACTGTGTCGTCTCTGGATCGTCGAATTCAGGCCTGATCGTTACTGTTTGCTTCTCGGAGTTGAGCCGGTAACGGTTTGTCTTGAATCCCGCACTCGAAAACCACACCATCAACCACAGGCACGCACAGACGATCACGTACGCGATAGCTGCCCGAGAGCCGAAGACGGTCATTGAACCGAGAACCGCAAGCGGGAGCACGATGAAAAAGCCACCCCAGATCACAGGGTGCATCGTGACGATGAACGCCGCCATCCGGTGTGGGAGCCGACGAATCCCGTGTAGGTCCGTCTCCCAACTGAGACCAGAATCTACTCGCTCGATGTGAGTGGAGGGCATATCGGACCACTATCGGGACATCGAGTTAGAAGTAGTGGTGCAGTTATTATCTCGCCGTTCTCATAGTGGCCGCCAGATTACCCTCGTTGATCGACGCTATCTTCCAATTCTCGCTCTGTACTTCACGTCATCGTCGCTATCACAAACTACGAAACCGGAGCCAATCTGGGAAGCACGAGCTCACGGTATGCGAAGAATTCTATGATACCCTCGCTATACGGCTCATATGACGCGGCGACGGCGTTTCCTGACAGCAGTCGCAAGCGGGACCATACTGGGGCTAGCGGGCTGTAACTCGGGGACCTTCGGACCGAGCGAGCGCCAGCTCGACGCTCGACGGACGGACCTACAGGAGCGAAACGACGCGGTAGTCGGAATGGTGACTCCCGACAACACGTTTGAGCCCGCGACAGTGACCATCGGCGTCGGCGAACGGGTTGGCTGGATAAACGACTCCGAGTGGGGCCATACCGTCACGGCCTACGAGGACGGTATCCCTGATGAAGCTGCATTTTTCACGACCGGGGAGTACGACACGGAGCGGGCGGCGCGAGATGCGTGGCCGGACGGTGACCTTGAAGTCGGTGAAACATACGAACATACCTTCGAGGTTGCCGGCGAGTACGACTACTTCTGTGTCCCGCACGAGGACGAGATGGTCGGCACAGTGATCGTCAAGAACGAGTGATTGTTTGGGGGGTCGTGAGCCGGGCCGCACGACGCTAAGGTGGGCACTGGCTGGCGACCACACCAGCGGAGAGCGTGGCCACGAGCGTTGTGTACCCAACAACTATTGGACTGTATCAACTGGTTTCCTGTTGCATTTCAAGAATTGAAGCTATTATCTGACCGTAGATTCGAATAGATAGCTTCGAGATCAGTTTGAGTCAGCGGAGCGAATATATGCTTCTTTTTTGAATTAGGTAGTATGGATCTAGATTGGTTGTTCGACGAGGATCTGCCAACGTATGTGTATGCGGTTTTCGGCGGCGTGGTCGGTATTCTAGTGGTGACAGTACATAATCTGTTTATCGGGTCAGAATCGTATTATCACCTCTCTGGAGTGATTGTCGGCAGTGGTTTCGCCGGGTTTCTCGCCGCGAACGGCTCGGGGCATTTCAAGAGAGCGGGTATGGGTGCCGGTATCCTCGGAACAGTTCCTGCCTTTGCGTGGTCGTCTGACTTTCTACGAGGCTGGTTTATCACGTCGGTTTCCGAAGGTGGGCAGATATTCGCGGTCGTGCTTCTGTGTTTTCTTATTCTTGCCACGGGGATGTTGGGGACACTAATCGGCGTATTTGGCGGTTTCTTCGGCGGATGGGTCGCTAAGAAAACCAATCCCGAGATCAGGGGGTAAGATCTCAAAAATAGGTTCCAAGACTTATTCCGATTGCAGTACCGGCGGCGATTTTCGCCCAGGTTTGCCAAGACTGCGAGCTGAAACTATAAAAGAGGAGTCCCACGGGGACTGATCCGAGCGCCGCCGCAGTCCAATCTGGAAAATACTGGAATGGATCCGCCAAGAGGTAGAGTACAGTCATCACGACTCCACCAATGAAGGCTAAGATCCGGTCCCACTGAAACTCGGACCAGTTTGGTCCATCATATGGTGTATCCATTTTGAGTAGGTCACGCTTGGAAGGCATACTTAGAACCCTGTTTTCTGGCTTATCGACCACTGCCTGAGCGAAGCCGATCGATTCGATCCCCGAGCGCCACCTTGATAGAGAGCGGATTCGGGACTCGCCTTCGTGTTGGTTCTAAGGCGTGTACGTCGGCGTATTCGATGAGCGCATCAGCGACGGTTGTCCGCCCGGCCTGTTCGGCAGCGTACTCGTCAGCTGCGCGGATTCGTCGACGGGCAAGCCAAAACCCGATAAGAACCACTCCAAGTGAGAGTCCGAGTAACGGCCACTGTGGTCCGATACCGATGACGGACGCGATGAGTGCGATACTCGCAACGAGGACAGTACCAAGCCTGATCTCGAAAACATAGGTCCGGAGTTTCCCTGCCTCGATTGCAAGCAGCGCAGTGGCTGTCTCATCGTCGAATACATCGAGAAATGTACTTGTGACGAAGAGGCGTCGGTAGTTTGGTGGCCCGCGAACGATTGTACTCGCCGTTTCTTCGTTTTCAGTATCGAGGATTCGGGCGTCTCGAACGCTGAGACCGGCCCGTGAACGGAGTTGTTCCAGTCTGTCCGCACGTTCTCCAGTTGGTGTCGTCGTCGAACGAAGTAGCGGGATTACCCATGGGGATGCGTACAGCAAACCAAGTATGAGAACGATGAGTGTGAGAGCTGGGGCAAGTAGTGAGGATTCAAGCGAGAACACTTGCAACGGTGTGAGTATGACCGTGAGAAGGACGCTAAGTCCAACGATGTACCGTGCCATCTTGCTGATCGCGGTGCTAGTGGAAAGTTCTAGATCACGTACTTCGCGGACACCACGTACCGTCGGGAGATACGAAACGAGCCAGATACAGCCGGCCGCGAGGAACGTGACGAACTGCGAGAGCACTCCGTCCAGCAGTTCCGGACTAGCGGGGAGCGCCGTGAGGAACGCGGCCCCGGATCCAGTGAGAGCGAACACGCCGTAGGAGAGTAATGCGTACGGGAATAGCACGGCTCCATACAGCAACCTGTACTTTCCGACGGGGTTTCGAAGCCGGCGAACCACGACGGTACCGACGAGTCCGATGAGGCCGCCGATGAGCGCAAGCCCAACAAATGCGGCGATCGCGGCACTAATCGAGGGCGGCGTGGCTTGGAGGGCAGCCATACTGGTGTCTTCCTGAAACACGCACTAAAATCACCGCGGTTGATAGGAAACGATAGCCGTTTCTCAAAACAGGTTTTGAACGTTCGAGATATTGACATCGCCTGCTCTTTGATGCTACATATGGCCCTCCACCAGACACTTAGCTCGTGTTCGAACAGCACCAATAGACGCCGATTCCTCGCCGCGTGTGGCGTTGGATTCTTCGGCAGCACTGCTGGCTGTACGACGATCGTGAACAGCCTTGCCGATCTCGCGTTAGGCGATGTCAACCTCTTCAACGAAACTGAAGATGTCCTTACCGGTACTGTGACCATCACCGGTCCGGGAGATGAGACTGTTCTCTCAGAATCGTTCGATTTACCACCAGAATCGGATGACGACGATACTAACGAGAACAACGACGAAGACGGCGTGACGGCCTACGAAGACGTGTGGACTGTGCCTGGCACCTATGAAGCCAGTGTCGAATTGGATGGTGATTCCGAAGTTCAGGGAGAATCCACTGGATCAGAGTCAATCTCGATTGAGGACACGTCCGAGGAGATGCTCGCTATCACCTTCGGTATGGAAGAGGTCGATGACCCGATCGACTTTATCGTTGGCGAGTCGTTGAGCGACTTCGCACAGGCGTGACCGATACCATCTGGATTACCTACAAAGCGCTGCGAAACTCCTCTGTTCGTTCTCATTCAAGCCCATTTTGACTCTTCCAAGTTTTTATACGTGCTATTGTTGAACCCTGCCATATATGCCCTCCATCACGCGACGAAAGACGATTGGCCTGCTCACAGGATGTGTTGCACTCGGTGCAATCGGCAGTGCCGTGGCACATACGACACAGAAGAACGCGCCGCATCTGATCGTGAACAATCAAACGGAGCGCGAACTGGACATCACGACGGTCATCCGCACTGTTGAAGATAGCGAGGTTCTCGTCGACGACACGGCAGCCATTTCGGCGAACGGCGATCGCGGATACACGGGTCTCGCGTCCAATGAACCACTTGACGTGACGATTCACACGGAAACCGGGTTGGAGAACACCTATCGATGGGAAGAAACCGATCCAGAGAACGCGTTGTCAATCGGAGTCTCTATGGACGAAATCGGCTTTGTCGTTGCAACGCCGCCCTAAATTGGTGAGTCAGTATGGCCTCGAAATACCGACGCGGGTTCGACATTAC
Source organism: Halopenitus persicus (assembly GCF_900107205.1). Taxonomy (GTDB): domain Archaea; phylum Halobacteriota; class Halobacteria; order Halobacteriales; family Haloferacaceae; genus Halopenitus; species Halopenitus persicus. The sequence continues at coordinate 32,383 of NZ_FNPC01000013.1, forward strand.
CCGTGACAGCCTGCGTGTGTTCACCCGCGAACCGAGTCTGATACTCCTGCCGGTGTTGAGCCTTCTCGCCGTCGGGAGCGCCTTCGCCGTTCTCACAGCGATCGTCTTCCAGCAGGGGCTCGTCGAGTCGCTTGTCACCAACGATCTCTACCAGTACGGAGCGTTGTTTTGTGCGATTGCGATCTCGTCAAGCGTAGCGACGTTCTTCAACGCCGCCGTGGTGCACTGCGCGGCCCAACTGTTCGATGGTAATCCGACATCCGTCCGGGACGGGCTCGCCGCAGCGTGGCGTGCCCGCCGTCAGATCGCTGTGTGGGCCGTCGTCGCCGCGACGCTCGGCACGGTTCTGTACATCCTCGATGAGAAGTTCGGCGTCGTCGGAAGCCTGACGCGAGCGGTCTTCAATCTCGCGTGGGCGCTGCTGACGTTCTTCATCGTGCCAGTCATCGTCCTTGACGAGCGACGGAGTCTGCGCCGCCAGCTCCGGCGAAGTGGATCGCTTTTTCGAGACACGTGGGGTGAAAGCGTCTCCGCTACGCTCGGCGTAAGTTTCGTCTTCCTGCTCGTTGCGTTGCCTGGCGTCGCACTGGGTGCGGTGGGGTTCTTCGTGCTCGATGGTATACTCGCTACCGGGGCGCTCGTCAGTGGTGGCGTGATCATCGTCGCTGCCATCGTTGGCTCGCAGACGGCATCTGCAATCGTCCGGACCGCGCTGTATCGATACGCGACGACGGGTGAAGGGGTCGGCCCGTTCGAGAATCGGGACCCGGACACGGTCTTCCCCGAGAGCTGACGATGCCGATCTACGACCGGCGTCCTGCTTCGGAGTACGAGGTCGTCGATCGATGGGACAACGGGATCGGGTGGCTCGCACATCCGAACGAAACCGGTCGCCGGACGAGTCACGCCGTCCTTGGAGAGAACGGCGGCGTGTGGCTCATCGATCCGATCGACGCGCCACGAATTGATGACGAGTTTTCGACGCTTGGGGACGTACACGGCGTGATCGTCTGTTCGAACTACCACGTCCGTGACGCGGACGTGTTCGCGGCGCGTCACGACGTACCAGTGTACTGTCCCCCGTGGCTCTCTCGGGCGACATCTCAACTCGGTACTCCGATCGAACCGGAAACGAGTACCGTCGGTACGTCCGGATTCGAACTCCGTCGTTGCCGTCCGTTCCCGGGCTGGTCTGAAGCAGTTGCGTATCGTGGATCCGATGAAACGCTCTACGTCCCCGACGTACTCGGGACTTCACCGCTGTTCACTGTGGGTGAGGAGCGGCTCGGGATGTATCTCTTGTGTCGGTTCGCACCACCACGGGCCGTGTTCGAAGAGCTGTCTCCACAACGAATCCTCGTCGGACACGGCCAAGGAATCTTTGAGAACGCCTCGCCCGCTTTGAGGACGGCCCTTGATGGAGCGCGTCACCGCTTGCCTGCAGCGCTTCGATCCAACGGATGGGGACAAATCCGGGCGCTGACAGCGGCACTCGGTGATCGGAGCTAAATCCGATTGCTGTTGAACTCTTATCCTTCAGGCATATTTCATCCGAAACAGCTGGTCGCTGAAGAGTGCGAACACAACGGTAGCTACTCCGATTCGGAAGGTGTTACCCTATCAATGCCAGCGTAGAATATCGCCGTCAACGCGACAGTTAGGATCAGTCCAACAACGATCGGCAAAAGGCCAGTCGGGTCGGGAGTAGCGATGAACGCGACAGAAAACCCGACAGATAATCCGAGTAAGACGGATGCGAAACCTCGAACGAACCAGCGCATATCCACCGATTCCATCGGGTACATCATAAGATCGGTGGGACAGATCATTGGTCGACAGCTGTTCTATCACCACTCACTGCTACTCGCTCCGAGGATATCCTGTACAGACCGCAACCAGACCAAAAGCTATCAGCTGGTGAGGACTTCAACAAGTCGTCGAATTTTCGCTCAGGGATAGACAGCTAACTCGAATTCGTACCAACTCCCGTCGTAGACCGCGTACATATTCGGAAACGTCGTATACTCTGTATACTCGCTGTGTTCCTGCACGTGGTCGGCGGCGTTGAGCTGCGTGAGAACTGTGTCGAGTCCGTCCGACATTGGTGGTGACTCTTCATAGAACCCCGAGACTGGTCTCCCGTCCGTCGCCGTGTCGAGTAGCTCTGTCGCCTCACTTGAGAGCGAACCCGTCGAAAAGTCGACTTCGAGAACGGTGTCGCGGACGTGTTGCTCGTATTCCGATCGGGATCTCCCAATCTGCTCGGCTGTGAACGTCCGTTCGGTCACGGGGATGGTATTCTGCTCGGCTCGTGCCTGGAACAGATGGTCGTTGTGTTGTAGATACTCGAACGGCGGCGACGGGACGAGATCGCTTGCTTCGGTATCGAGGTGGTGGTGATACGTGACGCCGCGTGAACCAGGCTTCTGATCACCGACATCGATCGCCGGGTCTCGATCCGCCGCTGCGGCTTCCATCGCCTGCTGGAGTATCTGCTGGTCACGATCGGACAGTGACGTGACCGGTACTGTGACCGGATCAGTACTGTCGGGCTGTTCCGCATCCTGTAAGTCGAGGTAGAACTCCCACCAGTCTCGTTCGACAGTACGAACCGTCTCGACATGGATCCGGTAGTACCGATCGCCGTCCGTAGCGAACTGAGGACGTTCCCGTTGCTCGGAGCCGAAGTCGTACTCGTGAGCCAACTGGTAGTTCAGCACCGTAACCGAGCCACTCGCAAGCAGTTCGTCGTAGACGGTTCGCTTGTACTCGTCAGGGTAATCGATAGCGAACTGGGCTCGGTGTCCTGCTGGGTCTGTCAGTAGGAACGCCTCGTACGGATCCTCTGTCGGATATGCACTCAATCGAAAGCGACTATCACCTGACGAGAGACAGCCAGCAACACTCGTGACGCCCGCTGCCCCGAGTGTCGTCAACAATGTCCGTCGAGTATATTGCATACTCATTTGCCACGTCTACTGCTCATCGATGGGGTTCGAAACGGTTCTCTCTCACAGAACTGGTCGAAGAATATACGATACTGACGTAGTATCACGAGTAGCTAGTCATCGCTGGGCGGGATGCTTCAAGACCCCGGTAGCTCAAATCGAAACTGTGCTTTGCGTCGTGTCCGCGAAACAGGCGGTAGAAGGTCTCAAATGGTTAAATGTGGTTTTGATGCTCCGTTCGACCTAATATATGACAGGGGTAACCCGTAGATACGATGGTCATCGTCTCCGCATTCAAAGATGGATTCACCGCCCTCCGCGCGAATCCGATCCTGCTCGTCGCCGGCCTTCTTGTCGGAGCGGGCAGCCAGCTGCAATACGTTGATCACCTGATTGAATCACCGCTTCTCTCGGCTGGCGTGTCGCTCGCCTGGCTGATCGTCTTCCCGTTCGTTATCGGCGGGTTCATCGGCACTGCCCAAGCTGCGATCGACGGCGCAGACGCATCCCTCACTCACTTTTTCACTGTAGCCCGGACTCATTACCTTCGGCTTCTCCTTGCAACTGTGGTGTTCGTGCTCCTCGTGTTTGGAACCGCGATCGGATTTGGGCTCCTCGGGTTCATCCTCGGTATCGGAGCGATGGCGCTCGCCGCGATTCACGAGATGGCTGCGTTCGCAGCAGGCGTCATCTCTCTGCTTATGTGGCTTGTGTCGATCCTCGTTGTCATTATGTTCGTGCAGTTTTACGACACGGCGATCGTCATCGAAAACGCGAGTGTCACTGATGCGTTTCGGAGAAGTGTTGGGCTCGTTCGCTCGAACCTGAAAAGCGTCACTGGATTCTCCGTGGCGTGGCTCGTCCTGCTGAACGTCTTCTTCATTCCCGAATACCTGATCCAGTTGACGATGACAAATGCTGGCCCAGCTGACGTATTACCGATCGAGCTCAGGATTCCGATCGCTGTCCTGCTTCCCATCGGGATCGCTTTTTCCGCGGTCGGCTTCGCGTACTTCTACACGGTGTACACAGCCTACTATATGCGATTAATCGCTGCCTCAACTGATACTCAGGACTCAGTATGACCATCCACCAACAATTACGTACGAGAGTTTCGAACAGCCACCGAACAGATCCCCGCGATCGCCACCCACAGAAACTAGCCAAACCCTATGTCACGGATCCTCCCGACACAAACTGACGCAACCGTCGAACGAAGCGATACTCCGGCCGTCCTGAGTCTCGACGACGACGGGACGCGAGACGTGATCGAAGCATTGTCCTCCGAGACCGCCTACGAGATCTTTCGACTGCTCAACGAAACGCCGGCGACGCCGTCACGGATCGCTGACCAGCTCAATCAGAGTGTGCAGAACGTCCATTATCACTTGGAGAATCTCGAATCGGCCGGCATAATCGAAGTTACCGACACCTGCTATTCGGAGAAAGGTCGAGAGATGAGCGTCTACGTCGTTTCTGAAGACCCGACACTGCTCTTTCTCGGCACCGAGGACGATCGACCGGGTCTCAAACGCGCGTTCAAATCCTTCGCCTCACTGCTTGGTCCACCGTCGATCCTGCTTGCCGCCGGTGAATCCATCTCCCGGTTCGTTACTGCCGAATGAGCGAACATACCGACACACCGGTCCGAAGAGCTTCTACTGCCGGCGACCCAACCACGGCTGACGTGGCACCGACGATCAAAGCCCGAGACGATGTCGATGGCTGTGGCTGTCTTGATTGCCGCAATATCGAGATACCCGCAACTCGTCGAAGCGTCCTCGATTCGTTAGTCTGGTCCGTTCGTCTGTTTCGATCCTATCCGTCAATTGTCGTTTTCGCGGGTGTGATCATTTTGGCCAGACGGCTTCTCGAAACGGACAGTATCAACGTGCTTCCGATGCCTGTAATCGGCGTGGTTGAGGTCCTGACGGCGTTTGCGTTCATCATCTTGATCCGTGCCTACGTGGGAACGATCGTCGCCGGCGAACTGACCGGCGAGCCCGTCACGAGACGTGAGGGATTACATCGAAGCCTCGCTCGGACGCCATCACTCGTCGGAGTCGTCATTCTCACCGTGGTTTTGGTGATGACAATTCCGTTCCTCGTGGCACTCCCACTCTTCCTTATTGTCGGTGTGCTCCCGGTCACGCCGGTAGATATGATCAGTTTCCCCGTCGCTGCAGCGATCGGTGGAATCACCTTTGCCGTGCCGTTTCTGTTTCTCTTGTACAAATTCTGGTTCGCACTTGAGGCGTGTGTCATCGGCCAGTACGGCCCGCTCAAATCATTCCGCGTGAGTTGGCGCATCACGACGAACTACCGAGGGAAATTCGTGCTTATCGGGGTGATCGTTATTGGAAGTGCAGCTAGCCTCTTTCTCCCAACATATCTCCCCGAGATGGGGACGAGTCTGGCCTCGTTGAACCCCGTTTTGAACGTCATCTCATCGAGTGTCAGTGAACTACTCTCAATCGTGTGGGCAAGCGCCTACGCGCACATCTACGTCCAAGGTGTCGTATCGTGAGCCGAGGCTTATGCCAGAGATTCAATTCCCTTGAGTAGACTCAACTATGCTTTTTTAGATATACTGGAAGTACGTGGTGTCCAGAGACCATATAATATCAAACATAGTCCGATAGTCTGATTGATAGCACTAACAGCATAAAACGTAACTTCGTCTGCTATTGGAATTATGATTACGAATAATAACAGGAATGGCGTCAAGAGTACCAAAACAAAACCAGCAGCAATGAATAACATCGGTCGTTGACCATTCCGAAGATAGCCACGTACAGCAAGATACGCAGTACTGATACCGAGTACAAGGGCTACGATAGAAAAGGCCAACCCAACAACTGCAACTGGGTGTGATAAACCAGTCTCTATCATTGATCTCTCACTTGGTTTATGAATTCGCTAAAACGGTCGGTCATCTTTTCCCGTTTACTGATAGTCACATCAGCATTCTCTTCAGAGATACCAATCACAATCTGAGTTGGATCGGCGGTATAAGTCTGGAAATGATGGCCGTCTTCGTCATATTCCATTTCTGTATCTAAAAGTCCATAAGATGAGAGTTTGTCTGTCCGACGATAGACCGACTGTGGTGATATATCACACACATCACTCAATTCATCAGCTGACATTGGCCGTTTCATTGTTTCTTGTAGAATTTTTCTCGAATGTTCGTCACCTAAGATCTTCAAGACATCACTCAACTCCTCATCGGTCATTGTCTCTATATTGCATTAGGCGCATTCTACTCGCTATTGTCATTCAGACCCACATTGGGACAGATAATAAGTGGTAATTCACAGTTCGATAACTTGGAACCGTGCCTGACCCTTCTTTTTGTCTTAGTGACTATAAACAGTGTACTCATGACAGCGAACGTTACTGAAAGGAAGAGTCATAGCAATCAAAATACCACTATTGCAGCGTTAGTTCATATTGCTGGCCTTTTGTTTGGCTTTTTTGCTATTGCTCTTGTATATTTAGCGTCCGATAATGAGTTCACGAAATCGAACGCGGCTAACGCATTAAATTGGCATATCCCTATCTCTTTGGTAGCGATCTTAGTCGCTATAATTGGTCTCGGAGTAAGTGAACTCGCCGGTGTAGCAATGGCACTACTCATAGCGACGGCAACAATCTGCTTTGCGGTAATAGCATGTATAAACGCGTATCAAGGCCGAGCGTGGCAATATCCGATAGTCCCTCAGATAATCTGACACCGCGTAAAGAGTGCTGTGTTGAATAGCGGCTTCTGAACCGCTGTGAATTGAGGCCAATCTGGAGATCAGTAGCAGTAGCCACTCATAAACCGACTCAACTTCCGACCACTTTTGATCAGCACTGCTAATCAACAGAGCAGTAAAGAGAAGCATAGACGAAACCCCACTATGCGACGGTCCATTCGGTACACCCTTTCGGCTGCTGTCGGGATCGGAGTGATGGCACTGACGTTTGTCGTCGACAACGGTCATCTCGGCCTCGTGGTGATGATTCCACTCCTATACGGGACGACGACGACATTCGCGCTCAACAACGTAGAGACGATTCGAACGATGTTTGGCGAGGGAACATCACGGAAGATTGGGATGCTTGGCGGGGGAATTGGTGCGGGAAGTACGGCCGGCCTGTTCCAGCAGTCGTTCGCGGCAGGAATCGCGGGCTACGGACTATTCGTCTTCGGGATGGTACTAGTCACCGCAGAGCTCGACAGGAACCAATGACCCAGCCACCCCACATACCTTCGGACATCCGGCAGAGTCAGACTAGAAAATCTACAAGTCCCGCTGACAGTATCGACCCACTGCGAGTATGAGGAGCGTGATAGGCCACGCGAACAGCGCGCAGAACGAAACTCCGTCGGAGAGGACGAGCCCACCGAGCGGAGCCTGCGGGCGAGCAGTTGCCATCACCCGCGGGATAGCGACGAGCTGATTGTGGGTGCCCGCGACGAGGAGTTGGTATGGTTGGACGAGTAATCCCGTTCGGAGCACCGACGGGACACCCGGGTCGACTCCGAGGAACGCGAAGACGAGAAAAGGACCTAGCGAGAGAGCGACCGCCTGAGACCGCGCCGCGACCAGTGTCGAGACGGCCACCGTTGTTCCGGTCAACGACAGTGCAAACCCCACCGAGACGAGAAGGAACAAGCCGTAGCTAACCGGATCGGTGACTCCGAACTGAAACCACGACGTTAGCGCGCCCGCGACCAGACCGAGTACCACGACGCTTCCCACAACAGCCGACCGGGCAAGGAGCTTTCCACCGACGACAGCACGACGCGAGACCGGGAACGTCTGGATCGTCCGGAGTCGACCCGCCTCACTATCGCCGGCGAGCGTTCCAGCTGTGAGTATGACAACGACGAGCGGGAGCAGAAGTGTCAACGCGCGCCCGAGTGTGAACAGAATGATCGCGGTTGATGAGAGGGAGCCACCGTTGGGGACCAACGCGAGGACCGTGAGCGGTTGTCCCCCTGGTCCAGGCGGAGCAGCCTGCCGAACGATACTTACAATCGAGCAAACGAACAGGACGGCTACGGTTGGGACCGTCCAGCCACGCCGGAGCCACAAGAGTTCCTGTCGGGCAACGTGACCCACCTGTGTCGCCAGTCGACGAGCCGACGAGCGGTCGATCACTGCTCGTCTGTGTAGGCCTCAAACACCTGTTCGAGACCAGGAAGAGATTTTTCGTACGATTCAAGTCCCACGTCCGAGCGTTCGAGTGCGGCGATGACACCGGCGGTTCCCTGCTCGGCCTCACACCGCACGACAAGTACGTCGCCATCCTCATTCACTCCAGTCACGCCGTTAAGCTCTCCAAGGAGATTGTGGGCGCGGTCGATCGATCCAGTAAGCCTGACGCGGAGCGTCGCCTCGGTCTCGACGGTGCGCCGGAGAGACTCCACAGAATCCTCTGCGACAAGCCGGCCATCATCGATGATGCCGACCGTATCACATACCGCTTCGACCTGGGCGAGTTGGTGTGTTGAGAGTATGACGGTCGCGCCACGAGCGTGCTCCTCTCGGACGATGCGCCGCAACATCTCGATTCCGTGGGGGTCGAGTCCGGCCGCCGGTTCGTCGAGAATGATCAGGTCGGGTGCGCCGACGAGTGCCATCGCTAGTCCCAGCCGCTGGCTCATTCCGTGCGAGTATCCGCCTGCGGTGCGGTCGGCGGCGTCAGCGAGTCCGACCCGCGCCAGCGCCTCGTCAGTATCGATCGTCACGCCATTGGCGCGGGCGGCGGCGTCAAGATGTTCCCGGCCGGTCAGGCGCTCGTACGGCGTGAACCCGTCCGGCAAGATACCGATTCGCCGGCGGATCTCGACCGGCGAGGTACGAACGTCCATTCCGAGAATACGTACCGTCCCCCCGGTAGCGTGGACGAGCCCGACCAGAGCGTCGATAGTGGTCGATTTCCCTGCCCCGTTCGGGCCAAGCAGTCCGTATACTGATTCGGCCGGAACCGTCATCTCAAGCCCTTCAACGGCTGTGACAGAGCCGAACCGTTTGGTGAAACCGTCTGTTATGACTGCAGGTGTACAATCGCTGGATGCGTCTGTCATCGGTCAAGGTCCCCCCGTTCGTAGCCGACGGCCCCGAGCAGTGTCGGCACCACCACCCATACACACAAAACAAGGATTCCAGCCACCATAGAGCCGAACAGCGGTCGAACGTCGCCCGTCGAGTCCGCCAGCGCCTGCTCGAAGAGCGTCATCCAGTCCTCATGCAGGCCGGCCAGTGCGACGTGGAAGGCGGTCCGAGGCGCAAACAAGCCGGCCTGTATGAACTGCGAAGAGAGGACCCCGCCGAGGACCAGCAGGCCGACGGCAGCAACGACACCGAGTAGATACACCGCGATGGGTTCGGTCCGAAGCGTCGAGACCATCGCGCCGACGGCGACACCGCCTGCTGCATGGAACGTTAGGAGAACGGCGAAGCCGAACACCACCGCCCAAGATAACTGAACCCCAGCGAGAGATGCAGCGATGACGGTACAGATCGTGAGAACAGCGACGACGACTGCGATAACCACGACCCTGGAAAGGACCAGACCAACAAACACACTCGGCCGGCTGTACGGGAAGGTCTGAATCGTCCGTAGCGTTCCCTCAGCACGTGGCGTCGTGACAGTACCTACGCCGAGGAGAACGCCGGCACAGAGCAACAGCGGACCAACAAAGACCGAGGTGGCAGCGTCAAGGAGCAGGACGTTCTGGCCAGGAGCGACGACCGAAAACACGCCGTCGTTTCTCAGCGACGCGTCCGGGGGGTACGCCGAGATAGAGAGGTTGTGGACGCTCCAGAACGTACAGAACAATGTGAGACCAGCGAGCGTTCCGACCGTGCCGCGCGAGCGACGGTGTCGGCGGAATTCGAGTCGGATTATATTTAAGAGTACAGTAGCGATGTGCCGACCGTTCATATTTGGAGAAGATAGACAATCAGTAAATTAGTTACTGCTCAGCGGTAGTCAGTGTTATTCTTGCTTCGAGAGCGGTGTCCGAGCAGTCGCCAGAGTGGTTTACGACATATCGTGAGAGTAAGGTTCAGTTGCTCTGTTGAAATCCTATAATTCAGACATATTATTGTCTGAAACAGCCGATCGCTGAATAGTGCGTATTGACCGCTGATGTTTTTATCAAGAGAGTTATGTTGTGAGCGGTTTGCTGAATGCAACGCGCAACTGTAGCATAAACTGGAGACAATCATCAAGCATCGGTGCTTGGTCAATACTGCACGCGTATCTCATATGGGATCACTGGCCAGTTTCAACGCAAGATGAGCGACCGATGTTATCGTAGACTGTCAGTACTATTTTATCCACCGGGCAGGAAAAGTAGTGGTATGAGCCGGGTGAAACCGGTGATTCGGGAACATCCCTGCTCTAGCTTTTTCTTTCTCGCGTTCCTCTGGACCTATACGTACGATGCCATCATCTACATGGCTGTCGGACCTTCGCCCGGCCTGTTGCTGGGCGAACTCCCCCGTACGTGGGGACCACTTATCGCCGCAGTGCTTGTCACGTGGCTCCTTGACGGAAACCTCCGTGAGTGGGCCGGCCAAGTCACGAAGTGGCGCGTCAAGCCGCGATGGTACGTCATCGCCATTGGCTTACCGTTTCTATTCGCAAACGGACTTGCCGAAAGCGGCATCCATCTTATTGCCGGTGGGTCGATAGAAGTGCTCCCGTCCCCGTGGTGGCACTATGTTCTGAATTTTGTTGTGGTGCTGTTCTTCGCGGGAGCCCTCGAAGAGTTCGGCTGGCGTGGGTTTGCCCAACCGAGACTTCAAGAGCGCTACTCCGCATTCGTCGCTGCACTAGGCATCGGCGGTATCTGGGTCATCTGGCATCTCCCGCTGTTTTATCTGTTTGACTTTGCGGCGTACGACACTGCCGCTCTCTGGGGGACATTTGGGGTGTGGCTTATCGCCCGGTCGGTTGTGTTCGCATGGATCTACAACAGCACTGGCGGGAGTCTACTCTTCCCGATGCTGATGCACGCCCTCGGCAACCTCCCGCAAGTGATGGTTCCAGCGACAGAACTCGACGGCATCGGGCAGTATTCCGGCGAAATCTTGTTAGTACTGTTCTGTATCGGCCTTGTCGTCGCATATGGCCCGTCGTACCTGGCGGCCTCACAGCCTGATCCACTCGTTCCTGGCGATCCGGCAAGA
>NZ_FNPC01000008.1 GCF_900107205.1 Halopenitus persicus
CTGCAGACCCGCAAACCAGCGATCTGCTTCACGTCCGGTTGTTTTCCACGACCACGACATCGTTAACCGAGATCTTTCTTCGCGAATTACGAGACAAACACGATGTCGAAACTGCTGTCTTTCTCGTTGATGGCGCTCAACACCTCCAAACTGCGCTTTCCCGAGCCGGACTCCGATTTCAGATGTGTCGCCACGGAAATCGGAACGCTGTCGAACGGATCTTTCGAGAGCTGAAGCGCCGAACGTCGTCGTTCTCAAATTGTTTCAGCCACGTTGAACCGGAAACAGCAGAATCCTGGATCTTAGCCTTCGCTCGCTGGCACAATGCCACTAACTAAACACCACCGGTGAAACGTACCTCGACCCGACCGACGCCGATCGACGCTCGGTCGTCGACCAATGGCTGAATATAACACTATCGTTAGCAGCAAAACAATTATATATTCGAACGTGATATGGTGGCTTATGCCAGATACTGGCACACATACGTCGAACGACGAGACGGACGACCCGAGCGATGGCGGATCGAGAACGCCGTCGAAGCGGCGGACGTTTTTGAAGGCGACCGGGATCGGTGCCACGGCGGCGCTCGCGGGATGCCTCGGCGGCAACGGCGGGGGTAACGGCAACGGCGGCGGCAACGGCAACGGCGGTGGAAACGGGAACGGCGGCGGCAACGGCAACGGTGGCGGCAACGGCGGCGGCAACGGCAACGGCGGCAGCCAGGAGACGTTCACCGTGGGCGCGATCTACCCGCTGTCCGGGGGACTGGCCGAGCTCGGCCAGTCGATGCAGCTGCTCTGTGAGAACGCCGTCGACATCGTGAACAACTCCTATAGCGACCTCGGACCGCTCACGATGGCCGAGGGCGAGGGGCTGACCAACCACGGGAACATGGAGGTCGAACTCCTCGTCGCCGACCACCGCGCCGACCCCGGGCAGGGACGAGCGGAGGCCGAGCGGCTCATCCAGGAGGAGGGCGCCGACATGCTGTACGGCTCCTACAACAGCTCGGTGACCTCCACGGTCAGCCAGGTCGCCGAACGGGAGGGGGTCCCGCACGTGAACGGGGAGTCCTCCAGTCCGGACCTCACCGAGCGAGGACTCAACTGGTTCTGGCGGACGGGACCGCACGACAGAACGTACACGCAGAACATGTTCGAGATGATCAACGGGTTGAACGAGCGGGTCGATCAACCCATCGAGACGGCGGCGATCATCCACGAGGACACCGAATACGGCAGCGTCAGTGCGGAAGTCCAACAGAACCTCTGTGAGGAGAACAACATCGAGATCGTCGCGGGGCCGATCTCCTACACCGCCGAGAGCGTGAGCTCGCTCACGAGCGAGATCCAGCGGATCCAGGACGCCGACCCGGACGTGCTGTTCCCGACGTCGTACGTCCAGGACGCGCTGTTGATGGCCGAGGACATGCAGACGCAGAACTTCATGCCGCCGCTGGTCCTCGCGCAGAACTCCGGGCACACCTCGAGTTCGTTCATCAACGAAACCGAACTGTCGAACTACTTCTGTAGCCGGACCGACTTCACGACGGACACGCCCCAGGCGGTCCCGGAGATGGGTACCTATCGGGAGTTCGTCACCTCGAACACGGACGTGCCGCCGAACGACTTCGCGGCGCTGGTGCGAACCTGGGGCGGCCTCCTGTGCGGCCTCACCGCGGTCAACCGCGCCGAGAGCCTCGAACCCGAGGCGATCCAGACGTCGCTCAACGAGCTCCAGGTCGACCGGCTCGAGTCCGGCCTCCTGTTCGGCGTGGAGTTCGCCGAGAACGGACAGAACGAACTGGCGTCGGGCGTCATCGGCCAGTTCGAGGGCGGGGAATCGAACCTCGTGTGGCCGTTCGATCTGGCCGGCGAGGACGCGCTGACCTACCCCGCACCCGGCTGGGACGAACGGTAGACACGGATCGCTCGATGAACACCGTCCACTACGAGGATTTATGGTAGGATCACTGCCGTTACAGTTCGGATGGATAGAATACCTCAATCTGGTCCCGCAGGCGTTCTTCAGCGGGCTGCTGATGGGGCTCGTCTACGCGCTCGTGGCGGTCGGGCTGGCGCTCATCTGGGGCGTCGCCGACATCGTCAACTTCGCGTACGGGGAATACATGCTGATCGCGATGTACGTGACCCTGATCGGCGCGAACAACTACGGGATCGACCCGCTGTTCATGATCCCGGTGAACGTCGTCCTGCTGTTCGTCGCGGGCTACGTGACGTACAAGCTCGTCATCAAGCGGGTGATGGACGCGCCGATGCTGTCGCAGATCTTCGTCACGTTCGGGATCCTGCTCATCCTCCGGTTCGGGATGTTGTTCGTGATGGGACCGGACACGCAGTCGGTCGAGACGTTCATGTTCGACGGCGCGGTGGTCATCGCCGGGCTGAACTTCAGCCTCCCGAAGATCGTCACCGGCGTGGTGAGCCTCGTGACGCTCGTCGTGTTCTTCCTGTTCCTCAACCGGACGAAGACCGGAAAGGGGATCCGCGCGACCGCACAGGACCCGGAGGCCGCCCAGGTGATGGGCATCGATCCGGACTACATGAACGGCCTCGCGTGGGGGATCGGGTCGGCGACCGTCGGGGTCGCCGGCACGATGGTCGCCACGTTCTTCTCGATGCAGCCGGAGCTGACGCCGACGACGTGGACGCTGTTCGCGTTCGCGTCGGTCGCGCTGGGCGGTTTCGGGAACATCCTCGGAGCCGTCGCCGGCGGGATGGTCATCAGCATGGTCGAGCATCTCGGCGGCGTGCTGTTGAATCCATCCTACAAGGAGCTGTACATCTTCCTGGTGTTCATCCTCGTGTTGATCTACAAGCCGGAAGGCATCCTCAACTGGGGTGAAGGGGAATGATCGGGACGATCCGCGACCGCCTCAACGACCTTCCGACGCGGCAGCGCTGGGCGCTCGCCGGCGTCGTGCTGCTCGGCCTGCTGGCCGTCCCGCAGGTCTCGACCAACTTCTTCGTGATGAACGTCTTCATCTACGCGTTCATCTTCATCGGGCTCGGCCAGAGCTGGAACGTCATCGGCGGCTACGCCGGACAGTTCTCGCTCGGCCACGCCGTGATGTTCGCCGTCGGAGGCTACACCACGGCCATCCTGTTCATCCGGCACGGGGTGACGCCGTACGTCGGGATCTTCGCCGGCGGCTTCGTCGCGGCCGCAGTCGGACTCTTCCTCGGAGCCGCGACGTTCCGGCTGCGATACCACTACTTCGCGATGGCGACGCTGGCGGCCGCGCTCATCGGGAAGACAGTCGGGTTCCGCTGGGAGTACATCAACGGCGCCAGCGGGATCGAGTACCCGTTCGCGCAGCTGGGCACCCCGTGGTCGATGATGTTCCGGGACAAGCTCCCGTACTTCTACCTCATCGGCGTGATGGCGCTGGCGACGACGCTCGTGATCTACCGGATGGACCGGTCGAAGCTCGGGATGTACCTGCGGTCGATCGACATGGACCAGGGGCTCGCCCGGAACTCCGGCCTGAACGTGTTCAACTACAAGATGTACGCGATGGGGGTCAGTTCCTACATCGCCGGCGTCTTCGGCGGCCTCTACGCCCAGTACGTGCTGTACATCGACCCGATGTCCACGCTCCGGGTGCTCCGGAACATCGACATCATCATCGTCCCGATCATCGGGGGCGTCGGGACCGTTCTCGGCCCCGTCGTCGGCGCGTTCATCTTCATCCCGATCCGGGAGTACACGCGTACCGGGCTCAGCGGCGGCTACACCGGGCTCGGCTGGGTGGTCGTCGGGGTCGTCATCGTGCTGATCTCGATCTACCGGCCGGGCGGCGTGTTGAACCAGTACTTCGGGAGGTGGGACTGAATGGTGCCGCCGACGACCGACGGAGGCGAGTACGTCAGGCCGGACGCGGAGACGGTCCTCCGGGTCGAGGGGGTCGAGAAGACCTTCGGCGGCGTGACCGCGCTCGACGGCGTCGACCTCGAGGTTCGCGACGGGGAGATCGTCGGACTCGTGGGACCGAACGGCGCCGGGAAGACGACGCTGTTCAACTGCATCATGGGCGAACACGACGTCGACGCGGGCAGCGTTCACCTCGGCGACACGGAGCTGACGGGCATGAACACCCCCGACATCGTCCAGGCGGGACTCTCCCGGATGTTCCAGCTGGCGCGGGTGTTCCCCGAGCTGACCGTCCGCGAGAACGTCCTTATCAACCAGGACCACAGCGGGGAGACCATGTTGACGACGCTGTTCCGCGAGACCGACGAGGAGGTCGTCCGCCGCGCCGAGGAGCTGATCGAGTTCGTCGACCTCACGCACCTGATCGACGAGCAGGCCGGCAACCTCTCGGGCGGGCAGAAGAAGCTGCTCAACCTGGCGTGCACGCTGTTGAGCGAGCCGGACGTCGTGCTGCTCGACGAGCCGACCGCGGGGGTGAACCCGAACCTCGTCGACGACATCACCGAGTCGATCACCGAGTTGAACCGCGACCGCGGGACGACGTTCCTCGTCATCGAACACGACATGGACGTCGTCCACGAGATCAGCGACCACGTGTACGTGTTCGCGACGGCGACGAACCTCACCGACGGCGAACCGAACGCCGCGTTGAACGATCCGCGTGTGCTCGAAGCGTACTTCGGGGAGTAAATAGTATGGCTATCCTTGACATAGAGAACCTGCACGCGGGGTACGGACAACACCTCGTTCTCAAGGGCGTCGACGCACAGGCGGAGGAGGGCGACATCACGCTCGTGATGGGGCCGAACGGCGCGGGCAAGTCCACGCTGTTCAAGACGATCTTCGGGCTGTTGGACCCCTCGGAGGGATCGGTCACGTTCCACGGGGAGGACATCACCGGCTGCACCCAGGAGGAGCTTCTGGATCGCGGCATGGCGTACGTCCTCCAGCGGAGCGCGCTGTTCGAGGACATGACGATCCGGGAGAACCTCGAGATGGGGGCGTACGTCGCGGACCGCGACTACGACGTCGACGGGAAGATCGAGGAGATCTACGACCTGTTCCCGATCCTCGAGGAGCGGTCGAACGCGAAGGCCGGCACGCTCTCGGGCGGCCAGCGACAGATGGTCGAGTTCGGCCGCGGGCTGATGCTCGACCCCGAGTTCATGCTCATCGACGAGCCGACCGCCGGGCTCGCGCCGAAGATCATCGACCAGGTCTTCGAACGGGTCCAACAGATCAACGAGACCGGGGTGACGATCTTCATGATCGAGCAGAACATCAAGACCGGCCTGGAGTACTCCGATTACGCCTACGTGCTCGACAACGGGGCGACCCGGTTCCACGGGCCGGCTGACACGATCCTCGACAACCCCGAGATCCGGGACGCGTACCTGAGCGAGAACGTGTCCTACGAGGGGTCGGAGTAACCGGACGCGATCCCTCGATTCATCGCCGGACCCGAATTTCGACCGACCTCGGTTCATCACCGGCCCCGATTCCTGACTGGCCGATCCGTCGCCGATCGCCGGAAGAAACAGAGTTAACCCGGTCGGTGGTCTGACGGGAGGTACGAACCCCCGATGAACGGCAACGACCGGGCGATCGTCGGCTTCGCGACGATCGGCCACTCGATGTTCCACCTGTACGAGCTGGCGATCCCGCTGTTCATCGTCTACTGGCTCGACGACTTCGCCGTCTCCGCGGCCGTCATCGGCACGCTCGTCGGCGGCGGCCTGGCGCTGATCGGCCTCGGCGCGATCGTCAGCGGCGTGCTCGCCGACGAGTACGGGTCGAAGCGGCTGATGCTGGCCGCGATCGTCGGAATGGGCGGGTCCTTCCTCCTGATCGGGATCTCGCCGCGCCTGGAGGTGCTCGCGATCGCGCTGCTGGTGTGGGGAGCCGCCTCCAGCCTCTATCACCCCGCGGCGCTGTCGCTGCTGACGCGCGGAACCGCCGAGCGGGGCACCGCGCTCGCGTACCACGGCGCGGCCGGGAACGTCGGGACCGCGCTCGGTCCCTTCGCGGCGGCGGTGCTGCTGACCGTCGCTCCCTGGGAGTGGGTTGCGGTCGCGTTCGCGGCGCCCGCGGTCCTGGCGGTGGCGATCGCCGTCCGGTTCGAGTTCGACGAGACCGCCGGCGTCGAGGCCGAACCGGACGGAACCGAATCGGGATCGAACGCGGGCGGGACGGTCCCGTCAACCGATGACGCGGACGAGGCGCCCCCGACCACCGACGACGCGGACGAAACGGCCCCATCCACCGATGGCGTGACCGACCTCCGGGGCTTCCTGGCGCAGTCGCGGCACCTCTTCACCGGCGGGTTCCTCGTGGCGTTCGCGATCATGATGGTCCACGGGGTGTACTCCCGAGGCGTCCTCTCGTTTCTCCCGGAGATCCTCGCCGGCCTCCCGCTGTTCGCGCCGGTTCGGATCGGCGGGGCGGCGGTGGAGCCGAGCCAGTACGTCTTCGCGGGGCTGCTGTTGCTCGGCGCGGGCGGGCAGTACGTCGGCGGCAAGCTGACCGACCGGACCCGGACCGAGTACGCGCTCATCGCGACGTACGCCGTCATCGTCGGCGTCTCCGTGGCGTTCCTCCCGGCAGCCGCCGCGGGGATCGCGCCGATGCTCGTCGTCTGCGGGGCGCTCGGGACGTTCATTTATATGTCCGCGCCGATCCGACAGGCGCTGCTGGCGGAGTACTCCGCGGCCGACGTGCGCGGCCTCTCGTTCGGCTACTTCTATCTCGGCGTCTACGGCGTCGGCGCCGTCGGCACCTCGCTGGCCGGCGTCGTCCTGACCTACGGGACGACCGGCACGTTCTTCCTCGTCTTCGCCGCGATCGCGGCGCTGGCGGCCGGACTGGGCGGGCTGCTCCTCGTCCGGTTCGGCGAGGAGTAAGGGTGCTGCGGCCGTCGCCCCGGTCCCCTCACATGAAGTCCGCGATGCCCGACTGCTTGTTGGTGTCGTCCTCGAAGACCGACTCCAGCGAGCGCTCCAGCACCTCGAGGCGCTGTTTGGTGTAGGGCCGGCAGTCGAAGCGGTCGGCGACCGCGATCGCGGTGTCCATGTACTTGTTCACCGACCCCTCGTGGACGGTGAGGTTGACCCGGCCGCCGCACTCGCGACACTCGCCGGACAGCGGCATCCGGCGATACTTCTCGCCGCAGTCGAGACACCGCGTCTCCTGTCTGGAGAACGCCCGGAGGTTGCCGATCAGGTCCGGCAGGAAGTGGTACTCGATGACGCGCTCGGCGACGTCGGTCTCGTCGACCGCCCGGAGCGTCCGGGCCAGCTCCAGCTGGGCGTCCATCTTGTCCATCATCGAGCCGAGCGTCTTGTACGCCGACAGGTCCGGGCCGAGCGCGATGTCGGAGGTGTCGTGGGTGTGGTCGAACCCGCGGTACTGGTCGGGCGTCCCGAGGGTGTCCTCGCCGATCGTGATCGCGTCCTCGAGCGCCTCGGGGTCCGCCATCTCCAGGGTCGCCTCGTAGAACGCCCGGGGATACTGCCGGACGATGTCCATGTTGTGCGCCTCGTCGTCGATCTCCGCTGGATCGATCCGCGAGGACATCACGAGGGGCGCGTCCATACTGCCGCCTCGTTTATCAGGAAGGAATGACTTCGAGAAGTTCAACAGCCCATCCATCAACAGCATTACACAATCCTCGTCGCCATCACATTGCCCGCTATAGAGCCCATTTGCGACGACTGAATGGTTTTCGGAGACTGTGAGGCAGTAGACGTATTTACTTTCAAATACTTCATAAGAAATTGATGAAACACTTATATATTCATCCGACACGCGTCGATCCGACCCGTCGATCCTCGTGCTGTCGATCCCCGAGCCGTCGATCTCCGAGCCGTCGACCCCCGAACCGTTGATCCCCGAGCCGTCGACCCTCGAGTCGGCGGCGACGCCGCCGTCGGGAGCGAGCGAGCCACCGGTCGTGGCGGCGTCCGGGCGGCCTCGATCCGTCGACCCCCGAGTCGACGGCGACGCCGCCGGGATCTCGTCGCCGGGAGCCAGGTCGGCAGCGGGAACCCGCTCGATCGCGTCGGTGCGTTCACCGCCAGCGCCGTCCCCGGCTTCATCGTCCCCGGCTTCGTCGTCCGCCCGGCGGAGCATCGTGTGGTCGGGCGTGATGCGAAGCGACCGGCCGTCCTCGGTTTCCACCCGGATCAGGTGGTCGGGAGCGGGGTGTTTCGAGACCGATTCCACCGGCCGCATCGTTCGCGTCCCGTCGGCGGCGATCGAGGGGACCGAGACGGGCTCGTCGAGATCCTGGCTGAGCGTTCCGACGTCGTCCGTCTCGGCGGTCTCGGGGTCGAGACGGTCCTCGACGAACGACGCGATCGACGCGTCGTTGAGCTCGTCGTCGAGAGCGTCGCCCCCGACGTACTCGCCGTCGGCAGCGTCACCCTCGACGTACCGGATCGTGGTCTTCGGATGGAAGCAGTTCCGGCGCTTCGCCGCGTGGAAGTACGGGTGCGCGTAGCCGACCGCCGCGGAGGTGAAGCCGATCACGCGGCCGACGGTCGCGGCGCTCGTGTGCGGGGCCATCCCGAAGACGAGCTCGCCGACGAGGTCGTCGCGCTCGTTGAGCTCGTAGAACCGCGGCAGGTCGTAGAACTCCTCGAGCAGGTCGTCGACGAAGTCGGCCGTCTTCATCATGTGCTCGGCGGCCCCGTCCGAGAGGACGACGTCCTGCACCTTCAGCTCGACCAACTGGTCGTCGTGTCGGAGCGGCTCGCCGTCGACGTCCTCCTCGTAGCCCAGCTCCCGGAAGTGACCGACGGTCACGTCGAGCTCCGCGGGCCTGACCGCGGTCACCGGCAGGTCGGTCATGTCGTACCGGACCGTCCCGTCCTTGAACGCCGTCACGCCGTTTTTCGCCCGGAGCACGCCCTTCTCGATCGGTTCGGGCGTCTTGTTCGTGGAGGTGAGCCCCTTGACCCCCTTCAAGATCTCGAAGGCGGCCTCCCGCTCGCCGACCGACTCGAGGGCCGACCGATAGGCGTCGTTGAGGTCGATCTCCCGCCGGGAGACGGCCGTCACCGTGCGGTCACACCGCGGACACTCGACGCGGCCGGCCTCGTCGGGTGCACACTCGGTTCCGCACTCGCGACACTCGTAGTACGGCTCGGTGTGGGTTCCACAGTCCGGACACTCGTTGTGGAAGGTGTGCGTGCCGCAGTCGGGACACTCGCGGTCGGCGACGTCCAGCTCGACGACGCCCCGCCGGCCGGAGTCGTCCATCCCGCCGGCGGCGTCGGCGACGTTCCGCTGTGAGCCGCCGGCCTCGCCGATCGGGAACAGCGTGTGGACGGCCGGCGAGAGATCGCGGCTCTCCGACTTCTCCGGGCGTCCCATCCGGTTGCCGATCCGGGTCGGCGCGCGCTCGCGGATCGCGAACGGCGCGACCTCGTTGACGGCCCGAACCGCGTTCTCCCCGTCGGCCCAGTTTCGGGCCGCGGGCGACAGCGCCTCCCAAGTGCGCCGGAGCCCGTCGTCGACCCCGAGCGAGCGCGCCAGCGGCCGCCACTCGGGGATCCGCAGCGAGTCGGGGGTCCGGGAGTGCTCCACGAGCAGCGACTCGAGGGCGTCCGTCGTCGCCTCGGTGCGCTCGATCGTCAGGACGCCCTCGACGACCTCGCCGTCGGCGACCGCGCGAGCGAGGGTCTCGAACCGCTCGACCGAGACGTCGTGCCAGAGGTACGTGTAGGCGGGATGCAGGGGACAGTCGTAGTCGGTGGCCCACGCGAACGCCTCCTCGACGGTCGGGTGCTCGAGGTCGACGTGCGGGTCGTCCGACAGCGCCTGCACGTCCGCGCCCGACGCCTCGAACTCCTGGATCCACCACTCGTAGACGTAGGAGGCCGGCGCCAGGGGGTGGTTGTTCTCGATGAACTCCCCGAAGTTGACGAGGTACTCCCCGAGGTCGAGGACCTTCTCGACGCCGTTGCGGACCGCAAGCGCCTCCTCGACGTCGTCGATCCGGCGGACGTCCCCGTTCGCGAGCCGGACCGTCGGTCCCTCGATCGAGTCGACCGGCACGACGCCCGCGGCCTTGCCCGGGCGCTCGGTCTTGATCTGGGTGCCGGTCGCGAGGAAGTCGTCGACGAGGTGCATCGTCGCCGGGTGGACGCCGGCGGTCGCGAACCCGTGGTTCCGCGAGCGACCGTACCGGAGCCGGAACCCGCCGGCCTCGGAGGGGTGCGAGAAGACCGGCCGCCCCGCGATCAGGTCGCGCAGGTACTTGGTGGCGGGGTCGACGCGTTCGGGTCCGGCGTCGGCGGGATCGCCAGCAGCGTCAGTCACCGCGTCGGCGTTACTCGCCTCACCGGCGGCTTCGTCGGCGACGTCCGAGCCGGCAGTCGCGGCGTCGGCGGACGAACCGTCCGCGTCGTCCACACTCCCATCCCGCCCACCGTCCGCGGCATCGGCGTCCGAATCGTCGGTCGCCGCCTCGTCCGCATCGCCGTCCTCCTCCGTCCCGATCGTCCCGTCGATCAGGTCCTGGAGCCAGGGCCAGTCGACCTCCTCGAGCTCGCGGGTGTACCGCTGGATCTTCGGGGCCTTCAGCGCGATCCCCTCGGCGAGCACCAGACACATCCCGCCCCGCGAGGAGTTGGTGTCGATGCGCTCGAGGTCCCGGAAGCCGGAGACCTCCTCGTCGCCGGTGGCCTCGCCGTCGAGCATGATCGGCATGTTCCGGGCGATGAACTTCGTCTCCGCGTCCTTCGGCGAGTACTGGAGACCGGTCTCGGAGTCGTAGAGGGCGACCTCCTCGGCGTAGCGTTCGACCTCGTCGTCGCGGGGCCGGAACTCCTCGATCCCCAGCAGGGACCGCGCGTAGTCGGCCACGAGCACCGACAGCGCCTGCGCGGTCCCGCCCGCGGACCGGATCGGGCCGGCGTAGTAGACGTTGACGAACTCGGTGCCGTCGTCGTTCGCGAGCAGCTCGACCCGGTCGATCCCCTCGATCGGGGCCGCGACCACGCCCTCGGTCAGCAGCGCGACGGCGGTCCGGACCGCCCCCTCGATCTTCCCCTCGCGGGAGTCGTAGTCGCCGACGGTCCCCTCCACGAAGTCGGTGACGAGCTCGAGGGCCGCCTCCTCGCGGGACATCTCCCCCTCGAGCTCGCGGACGCGCTCGGCGACGCCGTCGATCCCGAGGATGTTCTCCACGCGGTCGGCCATGTCGCGGGCGACCGGGATCTCGATCGCCGGTTTCGGGTCCTTCCCCCGTCCCTTGGCCGCCTCGGCCACCTCGAAGGCCTCGTCCAGCCGGTCCTCGATGCGCGCGAAGTACCGCTCGTCCTCGGGACGCATCTCCGTCTCCGTCATCGCGACCGTCCCCCCGTCCTCACAGCCACAGGTCCAGGTCGGTGGTCGCGTCGTGTTCGCGGACCAGGGGCTCCGCGAAGGTGCGGAGGTAGACCTCGCCGGCGAAGACGGTGGCCGAATCGAGGTGCCCCGCGAGCGCCTGCCCGCTCTCCCGCGAGAACACCGCGTGCGTGTGCGCGAAGACGTCGTCGTCGAGCCGCGCGACGTTGCCCACGCAGGCGGCGACCTCGAGCGGCTCGTCGAAGGTGACCGACCGATACTCGGTGTCGTCCTGGTCGTAGAACCAGATCTCGGCGTCCTGGACCGCGCCCATCGCGTTGAACCAGCCCGCCTCGGCGTCGACCTCGCGCGCCAGGTCCTCGATCTCCGTCCGCCAGTCGGCGCCCGTCTCCAGCCGGGCGAGGTACTCCCCCGTCGACTCGACCGCTCGGTAGTCCATACGCGTCGATGACGGGGGTGACGAGGAAAAACCTTCCCCGTCCCGGTTCCCGATGCCGGGGGAACACCCCGGCGACCGTCGGCGGGAACGGCGAACGTGTAGCGGGAAGTCCGGATTATATATCGCGAAATATAGTTTATTGTATGGCGGGAGGAACTCATCGCAGAAGAGGACCGATCGACGGAACGAGGCAAGAGCGGACAGGAGACCGCGATGGGATCGACGACGGACGGGCTACCGAGCCGTCACCGGCTCCCCGACGGGCTCACACGTGCGGTCAGGCCTCGATCGGAATCTCGGTCCCGCTGACGGCGGCGCCCGCACGCACCGGCAGCCGGACCTCGAGGATCCCGTTGGCGTACTCGGCGCTGATCGACTCGTCGTCGACGTCCTTCGGGAAGCGGAAGCGGCGATGGTAGGTCCGACGGTGCTCGCGGTGGGCGTCCTCGTGTTCGGCCGCGACGTTGAGCACGCCCTCGTTCCACGAGACGGTGATCTCCTCGGGGTCGAAGCCCGGCAACTCGACGCTGAGGACGAACTCGTCGTCCTCCTCGTACAGTTCGTAGTCGTTACTTCCGGTCTCGAACAGTCGGCTCGGAAGGTCGAAGGGCTGCATCCAGGATCCGGTTGGACCAGTCGGCAACGCCATAGCTGATCACCGTGATTCCACTAGAACATTGTCTGCGGTTCGTAATAAATATTTCGCCATTCGGGACGAAGTCGGCGTTCGACGGTCGCCGCCGAAAGGTGGTTAGAAAGCGTCCATAAATCATATACCGCAATACTAATTCATTCCGGACCACCCACCATTTCAAGAGGTTGCCGGACCGACCGGCACGCGTGAGCGAGGACACGGAGCGGTCGGCGGAGGGAACCGACTACGGGGAGGCGATCCTGACCGCCGACGGGATCGAGTTCGGCCAGCGCGACGTCGCCCTCCTGCGGGCGATCGACCGGACGGGGTCGGTCGCGACCGCGAGTGCCGAGCTCGAGCGGTCTCGGGCGCGCGCACTCACGCGGATCGAGACGCTCGAGGAGGCCTTCGGGACCCTCGTGGAACGGACGCGGGGCGGCAGCGGCGGCGGCGGCAGTCGACTGACCGCGGCGGCCGAGACGCTGTTGACGCGATACGACCGGCTCCAGGCCGCGTTGACCGCGGCGGCGCGGGTCCCCGAAACGGTCCTTGAGGGGACGGTGACCGACGTCGACGGGGAACTGGCGACGGCGGAAACGCCGGTCGGCGAGGTGTGGGCGCTCCGGGGACGGGCCGGCGTTGGGGACCCAGTCCAGCTCCGGATCGGCGCGGACGCGGTGACGCTGTCGGCAACCGGCGAGGCGTCGGACCCGAACTCGACGAGCGCCAGAAACCGGGTCCGGGGAACGGTGACCGGCGTCGATCCGGGAGAGACGGTCCGAACCGTGACGGTCGACGTCGAGGGAACGACGGTCACCGCGCTCGTGACCGCCGAGAGCGCGTCGCGGCTGTCGCTGGCGTCGGGCCGGGAGGTCGTCGTGACCTGGAAGGCGACCGCGACGCGGATGGTGCCGCTTCGATCGGCGACGGACGATTGAAAAGCAGCGGCAGCGAACCGCTAAAAAGCAGCGGCAGCGAGCGCTAGACCCAGAGTAGCTGTGCGTGGCGCGTCCCGTCGAACTCGAGGACGGCGTCCTCGTCGACGAGGCCGGCCTCGACGGCGACCCCGACGGCCGTCTCGCCGACGATGTTCGCGATCTGTGCGCGCCGGAGCCCGGCGAGAACCTCCTCGCGGGTCGCCTCGACCGCGTCGGGACCGCCGTAGAACTCCTCGGTGACCGCGAGCGTGGCCGCCTCGTTCTCGAAGGTCTCCCCGAGACAGTCGGGGTCGCAGACCGAGACGAGGACGCCCTTTTGGGTGTCCCGCTCGCGCAGGAGCATCTACCGGCCTCCGTCCTCCGACTCGGAGTCGTCCCCGAGACCGCCTCCGAGATCGCCGCCAAGTCCCGTTCCGCCGCCGAGGTCCGATCCGCCGCCGAGGTCCGATCCGCCGCCGCCGAGACCGCCTCCGATCCCCGCGCCACCGGTTCCGCCGCCGGCCTGCTCTCCCGGCGCGCGTTCGTTCACCGGCCCGCCGCCGCCGTGCTCCTCGACGAGCTCGCGTTCGCGCTCCTGCCGGAGCTGTTCGGCCTCCTCGGCGACCTCCTCGGCCTCCTCGTGCTCGCCGGTCTCCTCGAGGGCACGGGCCTTCTCCTCGAGGACGTCGGCGTTCCGATGACCGAGGCGGATCGCGTTGTTGAACGCGGTGACGGCGTCCTCGGCGAGGCCGCGCTCGAGCAGGAAGAACCCGCGATTGTACCACGCCTGCGCGAACCGCGGGTCGATCTCGACGGCTCGTTCGGCGTGTTCGAGCGCCTCCTCGTGGCGCCCGAACTCCCAGAGTGCGTACGCGAGGTTCGTCTCGGCGGTCGCGGCGTGCTCGGAGTCGTCGTCGATCCGGAGCGCCTCCTCGTAGGCGCCGATCGCCTCGTCGTACTCCTCGAGCTCGGCGTGGGCGACGCCCTTGTTCACCCACGCCTCCTGGGCCTCGAGGGAGTCCTCATCGGCGTACATCGCCGCGCGCTCGAAGGTGCCCGTGGCCTCCTCGAAGCGGTTGATCCCCATGTACGAGAGGCCGACGTCGAGCAGCTGTTCGACGTCCACCTGGTCGTCCGCGATGTTCCGGCGGTCGAGCGCGTCCGTGATGACGCGCGTGTCGACCGGGTCGACGGCGCTCGGGTCGGCGTTCAGCTCGGGCGGATCGAGGGTGAACTCCTCGTAGTCCTCGTCGAGCCCCTGCCCGGCCGAGAACTCGTGGTCGTCCGGCTCGTCGGTCATATGACTCGAATTGGCGGTCGCGGCGGGTAAGGGTTACGTCACGGGGGTTCAGGATCGGCAACGGGTCGCGGGCGGCGCGCTTTTGTCCCTCCGGCGCCGATCGACCGGCGAGATGCGCGCGTTCTTCGCCGTCGACCTGCCGACCGACCTGGCCGACCGGATCGCCGAGGTCCAGGAGACGCTTCGGGGGGCCGAGGGACTGCGGTTCACCGACCCCGAGCAGGCGCACGTCACGCTCGAGTTCCTCGGCGACGTCCCCGAGCAGCCGGAAGACGGGAGCGAAACCGACGTCGACGCGGTGAACGAAGCTAACGTCGACGCGGTGATCGAGGCCGGTCGCGAGGCGGTTCAGGAGGCGGACGTCGAGCCGTTCACGGCGTCCGTCCGGGGACTCGGCGCGTTTCCGTCGACCGAGTACATCCGCGTGGTCTGGGCGGGGATCGGCGACGGAACGGCCGAACTGACCCGGCTCCAGGCCGCGATCGAGTCCCGGACGACCGCCCTCGGCTACGAGCCCGACGACCACGAGTTCACGCCGCACGTGACGCTGGCTCGGATGGACGACGCACGCGGGAAGGGGATCGTTCAGGAGGCGATCCGGGACGCCGCGGCCGACGTCGGCTCGTTCACGGTCGAGGCGGTGCGGCTGAAGCGGTCGACGCCGACCGACTCGGGGCCGGTCTACGAGACCGTCGAGTCGTTCCCGCTATCATCGTGAACGGTGACCCGCACGCGGTCGATCCGGGTCGCGGTCGCGGAGAGCACCTCGAGCGTGACGCCCCCGAGCTCGACGCGGTCGCCCTCCGCGGCCACCCGGCCGAG
Source organism: Halopenitus persicus (assembly GCF_900107205.1). Taxonomy (GTDB): domain Archaea; phylum Halobacteriota; class Halobacteria; order Halobacteriales; family Haloferacaceae; genus Halopenitus; species Halopenitus persicus. The sequence continues at coordinate 15,420 of NZ_FNPC01000008.1, forward strand.
GTGGTGGTGGACGAGGCCGGCCACGGTCTCGAAGGTCTCGGTCGTCGGGAGGGCGGTGTCGAGCGTCTCGTTGAGGTACGCGACCGTCGTCCGGCCGTGGACGACCGCGACGCCCTCCTCGAGGACCCGGACCGGATCGACCTCGCCGCGCCCGACGATCTCGCCGACCACCTCCTCGATCACGTCCTCCATCGTCGCCAGTCCCGTGACCGCGCCGTACTCGTCGACGACCAGGACCATCCGGGCTCCCTCGAGCTGCATCTCGCCGAGGAGTTCATCGAGGGGCTTGGTCTCGGGGACGAACGTCGGCTCGGCGAGGAGGTCCTCCAGATCACCGATCCGGGCGTCGGACGGTTCCGACCGCGTCAGCGCGTCGCGAACGTCGAGGACGCCAACGACGTCGTCGCGGTTCTCGCGGTACATCGGCAGGCGGGTGATCCCCTCGCGGGCGCCGGTCTCGATCGCCTCGGCGAGCGTCGCCGTGACCGGCAGCGAGACGACGTCGGTTCGCGGGACCATCACGGCGCGAACGGCGGTGCCCTCGAGGTCGAGGACGCGGCGGATCATCGCGCTCTCGTCGGACTCGAGGACGCCGGCCTCCTCCCCGGAGAGGACGATCGTCTCGATCTCCTCCCGGGAGAGGTACGTCTCGAAGCCGGCATCGCCGCCGGTGACGCGGTTGACGACGTTGACGGCCGCCTCGAAGAGCACGATGACCGGCCAGAGGACGCGCTGAACGACGACCACGATCCGGGAGACGCGCAACGCGTGGCGTTCCGCGTTGGTGACGGCATAGGACTTCGGCGCGATCTCGCCGAAGATGATGACGAACACCGAGGTGAAGACGGTCGCGCCGGTGGCCGCCTGGCTCGGCGGAACTATCTGGACGAGGACCGCGGTCGCGACCGCGGCGGCGGCGATGTTGGCGACGTTGTTGCTCACGAGCACGGTGACCAGAAAGCGATGCGGGTCGTCCCGGAGCCTGGCGAGCGCGGCCGACCCGGGAACGCCGGTCGCGACGAGGGAATCGACGCGGTGGCGGCCGACCGAGAAGACGGCGAGTTCGCTGCTCGAGAAGAAGGCGCTGATGGCGGTCAACGCCAGGATGGCCAGGGCTCCCGCCCCGATCGCGGACACGTTCATACGGGCCGTACGTGCGAGGCCCCCATAAGCCTCGGCCGCGACGGTCGATCCCACAAGCCTCGGCCGCGACGGTCGATCCCGGCCGATGCTAGACAGTGTGACATACACCCAAAACCCGTGATACCACCCGACACAGTCGCCGTGGCCGATGAAAAAGGATTAACCACCCGCCCCGAATCCTTTCGAGTATGAACGTACTCGTGACGGATCCGATCGCGGATGCGGGCCTCGATCGGCTCCGGGACGCGGGCCATACCGTGGAGACGGCCTACGACATCGAGGGCGGCGACGCGCTCGTCGAGGCGATCGAGGGAGTCAACGCCCTGATCGTCCGGTCGGGGACCGAGGTCTCCCGGGAGGTCTTCGAGGCGGCCGACGATCTGGTCATCGTCGGCCGGGCGGGGATCGGCGTCGACAACATCGACATCGACGCCGCGACCGACCACGGCGTCATCGTGGCGAACGCGCCGGAGGGCAACGTCCGCGCCGCCGCCGAGCACACGGTCGCGATGACCTTCGCGGTCGCGCGCTCGATCCCGCAGGCGCACGGCCGCCTGAAGGACGGCGAGTGGGCGAAAGGCGAGTTCCTCGGGTCCGAGGTGAACAACAAGACGCTCACGATCGTCGGCCTCGGCCGCGTCGGCCAGGAGGTCGCCAAGCGGCTCGACTCGCTCGGGATGGATCTGGTCGTCTACGACCCCTACATCTCCGAGGAGCGCGCCGAGCGAATGGGCGCCGAGCTCGTGGAGGACCTCCACGACGCGCTGGCGGCCGGCGACTTCGCGACGATCCACACCCCGCTGTTGCCCGAGACCGAGGGAATGATCGGCGAGGAGGAGCTCGCCCAGCTCGAGGGGGGCTACCTCATCAACTGCGCCCGCGGCGGGATCGTCGACGAGGACGCCCTCGCGGCGGCCGTCGACGACGGCACGCTCGCCGGGGCGGCGCTCGACTCGTTCGCGACCGAGCCGCTCCCGGCCGACTCGCCGCTGCTCGACGTCGAGGACGTCGTCGTGACCCCGCATCTCGGCGCCGCGACCGAGGCTGCCCAGGAGAACGTCGCGACCGACACCGCCGACGCGGTGATCGCGGCGTTCAACGACGAGCCGGTCATCAACGCGCTCAACGCGCCCTCGGTCGACGAGAGCGCGTTCCCGCGCATCGAGCCGTACATCGACCTCGCCGAGACGGCCGGGAAGGTCGCCGCCCAGCTGCTCGAGGGGCGCATCACTGAGATCGAGGTGACCTACGAGGGCGACATCGCCGCCGAGGAGGTGGACCTGGTCACCGCCTCCGCGCTCAAGGGCGTCTTCGAGCCGCTGGAGTGGCAGGTCAACGCGGTGAACGCCCCGCAGCTGGCCGAGGACCGCGGGATCGACGTCGTCGAATCGAAGAGCCGCCAGAGCGAGGACTTCCAGAGCATCGTCCGGGTCACCGTCCACAACGGCGACGAGGCGCTCGCGGTCGAGGGGACGCTGTTCGCCGGCGACGACCCGCGGATCGTCCGGATCGACGGGTTCCGCGTCGACGCGGTCCCCTACGGCCACATGCTCGTCGCCCGGAACGCGGACACGCCGGGCGTCATCGGCCTCATCGGGACCGTCCTGGGCGACCACGACGTGAACATCGCCGGGATGTTCAACGCCCGCGAGGTCCACGGCGGCGAGGCGATCACGGTGTACAACCTCGACCAGGAGGTCCCGGACGCGGCGGTCGAGGAGCTGCTTGCCGACGACCGGATCATCTCGGTGACGGAGATCACCCTCGACGCGGCGAACGGGCGCGAGGAGTAGGCGACGAGCCCGGGAAATGGGCGGCGACGAACCCGTCGTGAATCGCCGGGACCCGTCGCGAGAAAGAGGCTGCGACGGTGCAGTCGGGTCCTTTTAACCGTCAGTCCGCGAGCAGCTCGAGCACGGCGTCGACGTCGTTGGCGACCGGCTCGGGGTCGTTGCCGGCCTCGTAGGCGGCGTCGGGGTCCTTCAAGAGGTGGCCGGTCGTCAGGCAGACGACGCGCTCGTCGGCGTCGACGACGCCCTCGCGGCGGAGCTTTCGCAGGCCGGCGACGCTGGCCGCGGATGCGGGTTCGACGCCGATGCCCTCGTTGGCGAGCGCGCGCTGTGCGTCGGTGATCGCCTCGTCGGAGACGGCGACGGCGGTGCCGCCGGTGTTCCGAATGCCGGGCAACGCCTTCGGCGCGTTGACCGGGTTGCCGATCCGGATCGCGGTCGCGCGCGTCTCGACGTCCTCCCACCGGCGGATCTCGTCGGCATCCTCCTCGACCGCCTCGACCATCGGGGCGGCGCCGGCGGCCTGGACGCCGGTGAGCTTCGGGACGTCGTCGACGTCGAGCGCGCCCGACCGGACGAGCTCCCGAAACGCCTTATAAAGCGCCGCGGTGTTGCCGGCGTTGCCGACCGGCAGGACGATCCGGTCCGGGTACGTGCCGTGGTCGGCGTGGAAGGCCTCGAGGATCTCGAAGCCGATCGTCTTCTGACCCTCGAGCCGGAACGGGTTCAGCGAGTTGAGCAGGTAGGCCTCGCCGCGGGCGGCAAGCTCCTGGACGATGTCGAGGCAGGCGTCGAAGTTGCCGTCGACCTCGAGGATCCGCGCGCCGTGGAGGCTGGCCTGCGCGACCTTCCCGGCCGCGACCTTGCCTGCCGGCAGGAGGACCAGCGTCTCGAGGTCCGCCCGGCCGCCGTAGGCGGCGAGCGCGGCGGAGGTGTTGCCCGTGGAGGCGCACGCGAGCGCGCCGACGCCGAGCTCCTCGGCGACGCGGACGCCGACGGTCATCCCGCGGTCCTTGAACGAGCCCGTGGGGTTCATCCCCTCGTGTTTGATCCGGAGCGTCTCGACGCCGACGTCGGCCTCGAGCCGCGGCGCCTCGTGGAGCGGGGTATCCCCCTCCGGCAGGGTGACGCCGAGGTCGAACGGGAGCGCCTCCCGGTAGCGCCAGACGCCGCGGTCGGGCCCGTCCGTGGACGCGCCGTCGCCGAAGTCCTCGAAGGTCGGCGGGGTCTCGTACCGAGCCTCCAGCAGGCTCTCGCAGTCGTCGCAGGTGTAGCGGACGTCCTCGAAGGGGGCGAACGTGGAGCCGCACGCGATGCAGGCGAGCCACACCCCGTCGTCGGCGCACTCCGGGGCGTCCGGCGCGGACGTGTCGAGATCGAGCGTCATCGTTTCAGGGTTACCCCGCCGAGGTAAAAGGTGGACGGTCCGGGCGGCCGGCGGTGACCCCGGACCGCGGCGCAGGGGTCCTCGAGGGCAGCGACGCTGCGGGGATCCTCGAGGGCAGCGATGCCGCGGGGGTCCTCGAGGACAGCGACGCCGCGGGCGGCTCAGGTCGTGGTCGACTTCGACTCGTCCTCGGTCTCGGGGAGATCGACGCCCTCGGCCGCCTCCAGGTTGGCGGTCTCCTTCTCGGCGGCGACGTGCCACCGGTCGACCGTGGACTCGTACTCGGCGAGGATCTCCGAGACCTCCGCCTTCAGGTCGTCGTCGTTGACGTTCACCTCGAAGACGAACTCCTCGTCGGCCTCGCCGCGCCCGACGCGCTGGATGTTGGCGCTGATCAGCTCGTTGTCGAAGTAGTAGGGCGCGAGCTGGGTCATCACGTTCCGGTAGACGGTGTCCTCGACCTTCCGGATCGCCTTCCGGCCGGCGGAGTCGGCGGCGCGCGCGACGTGTTCGATCGACTCGCCCCACCGGTCGATCGCCCCCTCGTTGTCCCCCGCCTCGACCTTCTCGTAGGACTCCGAGAGCTTCTCGCCGGCGGTCTTCATGTCCTCGCTCGCGGTCTTGCCTGCCTTCTCCCCCTCGCCCTTACTCACGGACGCCTGCTCGGCCGTCTTCGCGGAGACGTCCTCGTCGATCCGCTCGTGGGTTCGCGGGCGCCACTCGTCCCACTCGTGGAAGGCGTCGTCGTTGACGCCCGCCTCCCGGAGCGCCTGCGTGATCTTCTCGCCGTGTTCGACCATATCCCCCCAGTCCCCGCGGACCTTGAACCCGGAGATGCTCTCTTCCATCGGTTGGCCGAGGCGTACGTAACGGAGGCGTAAAGCCTCTCCGACGCCGCGGGACCGGATCCGCCGGCGGGTTTTTGGTGGTCGCCACGGAGGAAGGTCGTATGGGCTATCGCGTCGTCGATCCCGATTCGGTCGAACCGGCCCCGGACCGACCGTGCGAGATGCGCGGGCTGACGGAGCCGGCGGGGCTCTCGGAGTTCGCGATGAACCGCTATCGCGCGGCGCCGGGCGAGCAGATCCCGCTGGCGTATCACTACCACGAGGAGCAGGAGGAGGCGTTCTACGTGCTCTCCGGCGAGCTGGCCGTCGAGACGCCGGGTGAAACCTACGAGGTGCCAGCCGGGCAGGTGTTCGCCGTCGATCCGGGCGACCCCCAGCGCGCGTACAATCCCGCGGACGCCGAGGAGGCGGTCGAGGTGCTCGCGATCGGGGCGCCGCAAACGACGGGCGACGCCAAGCCGTACGAGTCGGCCGAATCCGACGGGGTTGAGAGGCTGACCGAGTGACTCGGGACCGACGAACGGGGCGGATCGACGCCGCGTCGTTGGACGCCGGACCGGACGTCAGGCGGCGTCGTCGTCGCCGTTCCCGGGAGCGTGCGCCTCGTCGTGTCTGGAGTCCCACACGAACCAGAGCATCACGAGCGTCATCCCCGCGATGGCGACGCCGGACACGATCGTCGCGGCCGTAATGAGCGTCTGCATACCTCCGGATCCGCCGGCGATATAAATCAACGTGTCGGCTTCGGTCGATCGGAATCGCGAACCGATCGGGGAGTCGAACCGTGTCGATTTTGCCCCGCCGGGGCGAGGATCGACGGGATTCTTGACCGTCGAGCGCGACCGCTTCGACGATGAATCTCTACGACGCGTGCAAGCCGGCGCTGTTCGCGCTCCCGCCGGAGACGGCACACCGGGCGACCCACCGGCTGTTGCGGACGGTCCAGGGAACCCCGGTGACGGAGCTCCTCCGGCGGCGGTACGTCGTCGCGGACGACCGGCTCCGGACCACGGCGTTCGGCTGCTCGTTCCCGAATCCGGTCGGCGTCGCGGCGGGGTTCGACAAGAACGCCGAGATCCCGCGCGCCCTGGCCGCGCTCGGGTTCGGTCACGTCGAGGTCGGCGGCGTCACCGCGGAGCGGCAGCCGGGGAATCCCCGGCCACGGATGTTCCGACTCCGGGCGGACGAGGCGCTCATCAATCGGATGGGATTCAACAACCAGGGCGCCGACCGCGTCGGCGAGCGGCTCGCGACCGAACCGCTGCCGGACGTCCCGGTCGGGATCAACATCGGGAAGTCGAAGTCGACGCCGCTGGCGGAGGCCCCGGCCGACTACCGGTACACCTACGAGCGCGTCGCCGACGCCGGCGACTACTTCGTGGTCAACGTCTCGAGCCCGAACACGCCGGGACTCCGGTCGCTGCAGAACCGGGACGCCCTCGAGTCGATCCTCGGAGAGCTGGTCGACGCGGGCGCCGATCCCCTGCTCGTGAAGCTCTCGCCGGACCTGCCGCGGCCCGCCGTCGAGGAGGCGTTGGCCGTCGTCGACGACCTCGACCTGGACGGCGTGATCGCGACCAACACGACGACGGAGCGGCCCGACTCCCTACGAAGCCCGCAGCGCGCCGAACGCGGCGGTCTCTCCGGGAAGCCGATCGAGGAAACCGCGACCGACCTGATCCGGTTCATCGCCGAGCGGACCGACGCGCCGATCGTCGGCGTGGGCGGGGTCGACGATGCGGCCGGCGCCTACGGGAAGATCCGCGCCGGCGCGTCGGTCGTCCAGCTGTACACCGGGTTGATTTATAAGGGTCCGAGCATCGCCCGCGACATCAACGCGGGACTCCTCGAGCTGCTCGAGCGCGACGGGTTCGAGTCGATCGAGGCGGCGGTTGGTGCGGACCTGCGTAAATAAGTAAGTATGTTAGATATACGACTATAAATCTATTAAACCAGATTTAATATATTTTCAAAGGGGCATACTGACCGATCCTGGGAAGTCATCGGATCCCGATCTGTGATCGCATCAACCTCCAGCCGTCCTCGATAAAAATCAAGGTTAGGGGATGCGTACCGGTAGTCGATCGGCCTCGAAGCGGATCTCGATCCGCCTCCGAATCCACGATGGTGAACTGGATCGCCCATCCACGATCGTACATCCGTATGTTTTGAATATGTTCGAGTAATACCAATATAAATGAACGTGCTGTTTTGGAAACAGTGGAAAACGGATCATTCAATGAGAACGTGATTAGATCCACCGTCTCGTACCGAATTCCCATTAAACATCAATTAAACATATTACTTTGTATATTTATATGAATGAATCAGGACGGGCCCGCGTGCTCGGATCGGTCCGGGACCGCCGACCGGTCCTCGAACCGGTCGGCCGAACGGCGAATTCCTCCGAATGAGGGTGCAACCGACGCACAGACGGTCGCTCGCCGTGAATCCGCTCAATCGCCCCGAACGAAGGTGACGGGGCTGGGTGCGTTCAGGATGACCTCCTGGGCCGTGGAGCCGAAGACCGCCTTCCCGGTCGGGGAGCGCTTGCGGCCGCCCACGACGATGAGGTCGGCGTCCGCGTCCTCCGCGAGCTCGACGATGCGTTCGCCGTGGCTGCCGACCGACCCGCGGACGTCGGTCGAGACGCCGGCGTCCGCGAGCCGTTGGTCCAGCTTGCGAACGATCGTCGACCGGCGAGCCACGTCGTCGGGGTTCGGAACGCCGGGAATGTCGAGCCGGTCGAGGATGGTGTCGTACTCGTCCTCGGTGAACACGTGGGCGATCGTGACCGTCGCGTCCGCGGGGCCGGCGATGTCGGTCGCGGTCGACACGAGCTCGTCGACGCGGTCGTCGTCCGACGGTCCGACGGCCAACAGAAGCGTCTCGAGTGCCATACCGGACGTGGCGGTGGACGGCGCGTAAACGTTTCGGTCCGACCGATCAGACTTTCGCCGCGAGCCGGTCCGCGACGTGTTCGCCGTACGGAAGCGAACAGGTCAGCCCGGGGGAGACGGCGTTGAGGACGTGGACCGCGTCGTCCGTCTCGATCGAGAGCGGGTCCTTGACCAGCTCGCCGTCGGCGCTGACCAGCTGGGCGCGGATCCCCGCGTAGCTTTTCTGCAGATCCTCGCCGCGAACCTCCGGGACGAGGCGTTGCGACGCCTTCGTGAACGCGCGCTTCCGGTAGGACTTGTTCAGCTCCGCGGCCGCGACCGACAGCATCGTCCGGGACGCGATGAGCTTTCGGAACCCCTCGTAGGAGAGCGTCTCGTACAGCTCCCCGGGATCGACGTCGGTGTTCTCGTAGGCCTCGCGGCCGAACGCGAGGACAGCGTTCGGCCCCACGATCACCTTCCCGTCGGTCCGGCGGGTGTAGTGGACGCCGAGGAAGGGCAGCTCCGGATCCGGGGTCGGGTAGATCATCGTTTGACACAGGTCCGTCTTCTCGGGCACGAGCTCGTAGTACTCGCCGCGGAACGGGATCACCTGGTAGTCCTCCCCGACGCCGACCTGGTGGGCCAGCGTGTCCGCGTGGAGCCCCGCCGCGTTGACGAGGTAGTCGGCCTCGACGTCGCTGTTGCTCGTCCGGATGCGGTAGCCCGTCCCCGAGCGATGGATCGCCGAGACCTCGTGTCCCAGATACAGCTCGACCCCCGCCTGCTGGATCTCACGGCCCAGCGTGTAGACGTACTGCTGGGAGTCGACGGAGGCGGCCTCGGGCGCGTACAGCGCCGCCTGGCCGGCGGCGTGCGGCTCGTGGTCGCGGATCGCCGCCTGCGAGCCGAGCAGCTCGTATTCGACGCCGTTCGCCTCCGCCTGGGCGGCCAGCTCGTCGAGATAGGCCTCCTCGCGGTCGGTGGTCGCGACCACGAGCACCCCGCACTCCTCACACGGGATGTCGTGTTCCGCGCAGTACTCCTTCATCCGGCGCGTGCCCGCGGTGGCGAACTCCGCCTTCACCGAGTCGGGCGGATAGTTGAACCCGGGGTGTAACACGCCGGAGTTGCGCCCGCTCTGGTGTTCCGCGAGGTGATACTCCTTCTCCAGAACGCAGACGTCGAGGTCGGTGCCCTCGGCGAGATGTTTCGCCGTGGAGAGCCCCACGCAACCGCCGCCGACGATCGCCACATCGTGATGTACCATCGGTGACCGGGTATGGGGGGCGGGTAGAAAAACCCACGCACCGACGGCGAGTGGACGACCGGTCAATAGCCCAGCGACCACGGATGGACGACCGGTCAATAGCCGAGATCGAGGACGTAGTTGACCACCAGCGCCGCCAGCACGACCCCGAGGAACGCTGCGAGGATCATAAACGCCGCAGCCCACCCGACCGTATCGGCGAGGAATCCGGTGGTGACGGAGCCGAACGAACTGCCCACGAGGTAGACGGTGCGAACGAGCCCAAAGCCCATCCCTTGCTCGCGCTCGGACAGCTCGTCGACGAGCCGGGGTTCGACCGTGACCGCCATCCCGAGCCCGATGCCGATCAGCACGACCGCGACCGCGATCCCGACGATCCCGGGCGCGAGGACGAACGACGCCATCCCGAGCACGCTCGTCAAGAGGCTGACGCCGACGCCGAGATCGCGGTCGTAGGCGTCCGAGAGCGCGCCGAGCGCGGGCTTGACCGCGGCCTGGACGACGAAGTACGACGAGAAGACGAGGCCGGCCGTCGTCGCCGACAGGCCGCGCTCGGCGATGAGGAAGGTGGGCAGAAACGACGCCGCCCCCTGCCAGACGAACGCGCCGGCCGCCGCGATCACGGCGGTGAAGGCGACCGTCGGCCGCGAGAGCAGGTCGATCGCCGGGGCGATCCTGATACGGTCACGCATCGGTTGGTCGGGACGCTCCGGCTCGGTCTCACGCACGAACAGCGCGAACGCGGCGAATGCAGGGATGGCGATCACGGCGCCGATCGCGACCGCCGGTCGCCAGCCGTATCGGGCGCCGACCCAGGCGGCCACGGCGGGCGCGACGAGCCCGCCGGCGGGTGCGCCGATCGTGTGGACCCCGATCGCCGTCCCGATGTCGTCGTAGGTTCGGGAAAGCAGCGTCGTCGCGGTGCTGTAGTGGAGTCCCGCGACGGCGCCCAGCAGGATCACGGCGGCGATGAAGACGACGTAGATCGGCGCGGTGGCGACGAGCAGGCTCAACAGGCCCGTCCCGCCGACCGCCACGAGGATGACGCGGCGTTCACCGTAGCGGTCGCCGAGGATCCCGCTGGGGTACTGCGAGAGCGCGTAGGCCATCCACATCCCCGTCAGCGCGCCGCCGATGACGGTGTTCGAGACCCCGAAGGACGCGGTGATCCGCGGGACGACCGGACTGATCGCGAGCCGGCCGACCATCGTGGCGAAGAACGCGACGGTGCACAACGAGAGGACGGTGTGTCGATAGTGCCAACGCATAGCGAAGGGGATCAGCGGACGCCGCGGTCGATCGTGGCGGTCTCTCGGCGCACGGTCGCGTTAGCCGACCGCTGTCACTTCAAGCTACGTGTACCGGACGACCGTGCTGCGTGTGGCCGTCGATCCGACGGTCCGACGTGCTGCGTGTCCCTTTCGATCTCGACGGTTCGGTCGTGACCGCGACTCACGAAACGGTGATCTGGTCGTCGGTGGCGGCGACGATCGCCTCGTAGTACTCCGCGGCCCGTTCGGCGTCGGCCTCGGAGAGCTCGACGAGGGGTTCACGAACCGGTCCGCCGTAGAGCCCGGCGAGCTCCATTCCGCGTTTGACCGCCGGCACGTTGTTGGCGGCGGACAGCTCGTTGTCGGCACCCGCCTCCGCGCGGAGGGTCTCGTAGGGACGAAGCAGGTCGCGGAGCTCCCGGGCGCGGTCCCACCGTTCGGCCTCCAGCGCGTCCATCAGTGCGAGCACCTGCTCGGGGACGAAGTTCCCGATCCCGGTGGTGAACCCCTCGGCGCCCTCGACCGCGAAGGCGGGCGCGAAGCGCTCCGCGATGCCGTTCGACCAGACGACGTCGGCGTCGATCGTCGCAACCGCCTCGGAGAACCCCTCCACGTCGTTGACCGCGTACTTGACCCCGACGACGTTCTCATACTGGGCGATCTCGGCGAGCAGATCGCGCGTGAGCTCGGGTCCGCGTTTATAAATGACGACGCCGAGGTCCGTCGCTTCGACTATCTTCCGGTAGTATTCGACCAGCCCGACCTGGTGCTGGTAGGTGTGGTCGGGATGCATCACCAGGATCGCGTCGGCGCCGGCGTCGGCGTAGGCGTCGGCGAGGTCGATCGCCGTTTTGGTGCTGCCGCCGACGCCGCCGATCACCGTCGCCTCCTCGCCGACCGCGTCGACCACGGTCTCCACGACCGCGACCCGCTCGGCGTCGGTCAGCGAGTAGTACTCCCCGGTGTTGCCACACGGAATCAGCACGCGCCCGCCGGCGTCGACGACGTGCCGCACGTTGGCCGCGAGCGCGTCGTGGCGGATCGATTCACCGTGCTCGTCGAACGGCGTCGGGTTGGTGAACGCTACGCCTCGAAGGTCGGATCGAATGCGCTGATGCTGCACGAGTGTGGTACACTCAGTCCCATATGATAAACGTTCTGACCTGGGTGGCACACGGCCCGATCCCGTGGGGTCGCCGCTTCGGCGCCGATTTTCGCCTGTGGGGAACTCGACCGTCGAACGGGGGCCAACCGGTGGATGCGTCGCGTCGTCGCTCGAACCCCGGCGCCGTGCCGCGACCGACGGGGGGAATGGGAGACCGCCGCCGGTCGAGATCGGCGATGCAGGCGATCGGATTACAAACCTATAACTGTCATTGGTGATTCCCGAGAGCGGAACGAAACGAGGACGTCCGCGACCGCCGCGCGAGTCGCGGACGGCGTGACCGGAGTGATCCCGGCGCGGTTCCTCGATCATTTCCGTTCCCGCCTCAGGAACGTTCGGGAAGACGGAACGCGATCGAGCGGGCGGACGGCGACTCGACCCGGCGAACGCGGCGCAGCGCCGAGCGGAGCGGTATCGTTAAGACCGACCGCTCGTATGGCCGGACGAATGCGCACCGTTGATCCGGATTCGCTCGAGGCGTTCGCACAGGTCGCGATCGAGGAGTGTGGAGCACCCGCCGAGACCGCCGCAACCGTCGCCCGGTCCCTCGTCTCGTCCGATCTCGTCGGGCACTCCTCCCACGGCGTCGTCAGGTTGCCCTACTACGCGTCCCAGATCGAGGAGGGGTCGCTCGACCCGGCCGCGCTGCCGACGGTCGAGGAAGCCGGGCTCATCCACCGGATCGACGGCGGCGGCGCCTTCGGCCAGGTGACCGGCCGGCGGGCGGTCGAGCTGCTGACCGAGACGACGGCGGAGCACGGCGTCGGCGTCGTCGGGATCCGGAACTCGGGCCATCTGGGCCGGATCGGCGAGTGGGCCGAGCAGGTCGCCGAGGAGGGGTATCTCTTCGCCTCGTGGGTCAACCTCCAGGGCGGCGCTCAGCGGATCGCGCCCCCGGGAACCGCCGACAGGCGGCTCGGGACGAACCCGATCACGTTCGCCGTGCCGAGCTACGGCGCGCTGCCGTTCGATCTGCTTTACGACGGAGCGACCAGCCAGGTGGCACACGGCAAGATCATCGAGCGGGACGGGTCGGGGGAGCAACTCCCGCCGGAGTGGACGATCACCGAGACGGGCGAGCCGGTCACGCACGCGGCAGAGTTCGAGGACCACATCGGTGCACTGCTGCCGCTGGGCGGGACCGAAACCGGTCACAAGGGGTTCGGGCTGGCGACGATGGCGGAGCTGTTCGCCTCCCTGGTCGGCGGTGGCCCCGTCTCCACCGAGGAGGAGCAGGGATGGGCCGGCAACGGCGCCGCCTTCGTCGCCATCGATCCGACGGCCCTCTCGAGCCGCGAGGAGATGGCACGAAAGGTCTCTGACCTGGTCCGGTTCCTGCGGTCGGCCGAACCGATCGAGCCGGACGACGAGGTCCTGCTGCCGGGCGAGCCCGAACACCGGATCGCGCGGGAACGGCGGGCCGAAGGGATCCCGGTCGAGGAGGCCGTGATCGAGAACCTCCGCAAGGTCGCCGCGGATCACGACGTGCAGGGCGCGCTTCCCGAGGCGCTGCGGTGAGGTTTCGGGGTCGCCGGTCGGTCGCGCGGTGAGCCATCCGGTGGCCCGTTTCGCGTCGGCCTAACGGGTTCCGCGAACAGGTGGGTTTATATACTCCCCGTCGATCGTTTCGGTATGCGGATCACCGACGTGGGAGGGTATGCCCTCTCATCGCCGATCGAACCGGTACAGACGCGATCGTTCTACGGCGGCCGTCGCCGGCTGTTGAAACGCGACGTGGTGCTCGTGGTCGTCGAGACGGCGGCCGGCGAGATCGGGTTCGCCCCCGCGGGCGCCAGCAGCTCCGCGATGCGGGAGTACTTCGAGGGCGACTCGCAGGCCACCTTCGCCGACCTCGTGGAGGGGGAGGTCGCCGACGCCCTCGAGGGCGAGACGCTGGACGAGGTCACCGACGCGCACGACCTGATCGACGCGACCGACCTCCCGGAGCGAGTCAAAACGGAGGCCGTCTCGGCGGTCGACGTCGCGCTCTACGACCTGAAAGGCAAGCGGCAGGGCGCGCCGATCCACGAGCTGCTGTGTGCGGAGTACGACACGGAGCCGACGACCGAACTCCCGATGTACGCCAGCGCCGGGATGTACATGGAGCCGGCGGGCTACGCCGACCAGGCGCGGATCATCGACGACCTCGGCTTCTTCGGGTATAAATACCGGCCGGGGATCGGTCCGGACGGGGACGTCGAGACCATCGACCGGCTCGCGGAGGCGGTCACCGAGACCGAGGTGATGGTCGACGCCCACACCTGGTGGAAGCTCGACGACGACGTCTACGACGCCGCGACCCGGGCCGAGATCGTCGAACACGCCGGCGACCGCGACGTCTACTGGGTCGAGGAGCCCGTCGAGCCGGACGACTACGACGGCTACCGCGACCTGGCCGGGCGGGGCGTCAAGTTGGCCGGCGGCGAGAGCGAGGAGTCGCCGGCCGGGCTGATCGAGCTCGCCGAGACGGACGCCGTCGGGTTCCTCCAGGGCGACGTCCGCCATCACCGCGGCTACACCGGCTGTGCGGCGGCCATCGAGCACTGTCGGGGACGCGACGTCGAGTTCGTGCCCCACAACTTCGGCACGTGGCTCGGGCTGGTCGCGAACGCCCACCTGGTCGCGGCGGCGCCGGAGGTCCGGCTGCTCGAGTACCCCGTCTTCGAGGACGATCCCGCGCTGGATCACCCCGAGGACCCCGGCATGTACCCCTTCGAACTGGCCTTCGATATCATCGAGGAGACGGTCGACGTCGATGACGGCCAGCTCACCGTCCCCGACGGTCCCGGGCTGGGCGTGACCGTCGATATGGACGTCATCGAGGAGTATCCGCCCACGGAGGGCGCCTGGACGGAGTTCATCTACGACTAGGCGACAGCGAGTCGTCCGGCGATATCGTTGAGCGGGACCGTATCATCGAGTCGGGCGATGCCGGCAAGTCGAATCGTGTCATCGAGGCGGGCGATGCCGTCGAGGTGGACGATTTTTGCGGCGTCGATCGACGATCGAGCCGAAGAATATCCGCGTTTCCATTTAAATGCTGTCGCGCGGGCGTGATCGTGAATTACGGCGCCGGCCGCGACCCGCCGAGCCTCAGTCGTCGGCGACCCGCGTGAGGCCGCGGAGGTACCCCGCCGTGAAGCCGCGACCGCGGTGGCCCCAGTCGGTGTCGTCCCGCACCGTCGGCACGTGGTCGGGGATCACGATCCCCTCGAAGCCGCCGTCGACGAGGGACCGCATCACCTCGAGCTCGTCGTAGTTGCCGCAGTCGACGAACGTCTCGTTGAACGACTCCGCGAGCCCCTCGACGTCCCGGAAGTGGACGAAGGTGATGTCGCCCGCCTCGCCGAACTCGCGGACGACGTCGACGACGTCGGCGCCCATCTCGGAGAAGCAGCCGAGACAGAGCTTGAGCCCGTGGTTGTCGCTCGGGACCGTCCGCATCGCGCGGCGGAAGCTCTCCACGTTCCGGAAGAGCCGCGGAATGCCGCCGATCTCCTCGATGCTCGGCGGGTCGATCGGATGGAGCGCGAGCGTGACGCCCGCCGCCTCGGCGACCGGCAGGATCTCCTCGAGGAACCGCTCGTAGTTCTCCCACAGCTCGTCCTCGGTGTACTCGCGGTCGAGCGCCGGGTCGCCGGCGTTCTCGACGTCGTCGAGGTCGAAGCTGGTGGCCTCCGCGTCGCCGCGGATCGGGACCGTCCCGGTCCGCATCGGCACGACCCCTCGCGGGTTCCACTGGTAGCCGAGTATCGGCAACCCGGCCTCGCCCATGTTCCGAAGCAGCTGCTTGATCGCCGCGATCTGTTCGTCGCGTCCCTCGCGGTCGAACTTGATGTCGCCGTAGCAGTTGTAACCCAGCGTGTGGATCCCGGCGAGGTCGACGCCGTACTCCGCGCAGGCGTCACCGAGCTCCTCGAGGTACGCGACCGACGGAACGTCCTCGGGGCCGAGCGGGAGCCGGCGGTCCGTCTCCGTGCGGTCGCTCTCGTCGACGAAGACGTCGCCGCCCGTCCCCCCGCCCGGTTCGGTCGGGTTGATGAAGACGTCGGTCACGCCGAGCTGGCGGATGTACTGGAGCCGTTCGTCCGAGAGGGTGTTGGTCCGGAAGCCGACGCGCACACCGTCGTCTCGATCGCTCATATTCAGGCGTGCTTCGAGGACGCATATCAAACTACCGATCAGTGACGGTCCGAATCGGGCGACCGGACGACGACGGGAGGATCCAGCCGATCGGCGATGATGAACCGACCCAACCAAGCGATGACGGGACGAGGAGGCCGACCGAATGCGGCCCATCGCCGGCTCCCGAGCGTTAATGTATGGGCGGATCCAACACGGCGCACGCGATATGTACGAGGAGTTCGCGAGCACGCTCGCCGCCACGATGTGGGGCGATTACGACGAGACGCCGAGCCGGACGACCGACACGCCGACGATCACGGACGTCGACACGCTGGTGATCGACGGCAACTTCCCGTGGACGATCGTCACGATCGAGACCGACGCCGGAATACGGGGGATCGGGGAGGCGTATCCGGCGCCGGGCGTCCACGAGATCATCACCGACTATCTCCGGCCGGTTCTCGTCGGTGAAACCCCGCTCGACGTCGAGCGTCTCTACCATCTGATGCGCGAGAGCCTCTCCGGGCGAGGGTCCCAGCAGGGGATCGGAACCACGGCGATAAGCGGCGTCGAGCTCGCGCTGTGGGACGCGGCAGGCAAAGCTCTCGAGCAGCCCGTCTATCAGCTCCTCGGCGGCAAGATGCGGGAACAGGTCCGGATCTACGCCGACTGCCACGCCGGGGATTCGATGGTCGAGGCGGCCGACGAGGGGCAGCCAACCGACGTCTACCGTCCCGAAGCCTACGCCGAGGCGGCGCGGGAGGCGGTCGATGAGGGTTACGACCTGATCAAATTCGATCTCGACGTGCCGTCCGGCGGGGAGATCCAGCGGAAATCGCGGCACCTCACCGAGGCGGAGATCGACCACAAACGGGCGCTCGTCGCGGCGGTCGCGGAGGCGGTCGGCGACGAGGCGGAGTACGCCTTCGACCTCCACTGGAACTTCGCCCCGGAGTCGGCGCGGCGACTCTGTGCCGCGGTCGCCGAGTACGACCCGATCTGGATCGAGGACCCGGTGCCGCCCGAGAACACCGAGGCGATGGCGGCGCTGGCCGAGCGCGTCGACGTGCCGATCCTCACGGGCGAGAATCGATACGGCCGGCACGGCTTCCGCGACCTCCTCGAATCGGGCGCGGTCGACTTCGCCGCGCCGGACGTCCCGAAGACCGGCGGGATCGCCGAGTCGAAGCGGATCGCAGAGCTGGCGGACACGCGGTACTGCGCGCTGACGCCGCACAACATCGGCAGCCCGGTCGCGACGATGGCCGGCGTGCACGTCGGCGCCGCGGTCCCGAACTTCCTGGCGCTTGAGTTCCACGCCCGCGAGGTGCCCTGGTGGGACGACCTGATCGAGCGCGAGAAGCCCCTCATTCGAAACGGCCGGATCACCGTTCCGGACGATCCCGGGCTCGGGATCGAGCTGGATTGGGACGTCGTCGAGGCGCACCGGAAGCGGTGACTCGGGGCGGGAGCCAGGACCGATCGGGCCGTCGGACCGGGACCGATCGGGTCGTCGAACCGGGACCGACACCGAAACGCTTTATCGGGGCTCGGCCGAGGATAGACGATATGCGAAACGATCACGCGATAATCGACCGCCTCACGGAACGCGACATCACGACGGTCTTCGGCATTCCGGGGAAACAGACGCTCCCGTTGAACGACGTGATCAGCGGCCGGGACGACGTCCGGTTCGTGATGGCGCGCCACGAGACGAACGTCACCCACCAGGCGTGGGGCTACGCGGAATCGAGCGGCGAGACGGCCGCCACGGTCGTCATCCCCGGCCCGGGCGATATGAACGCGATGAACGGGCTGAAGAACGCGCTGAACGACTGTACGCCGCTGGTCCACATCGCGGTCGAGACCGAACCCGAGGTCCGCGGCGGCGACGGGATCCACGAGACGCCGCCGGACACCTACGACAACGTCGTCAAGGAGAACGTCACGGTGGAGACGCCCCAGAGCGTGGTCGCGGAGCTGGACCGGGCGATCACGATCGCCGAAACGCCGCCGATGGGGCCGGTTCGGGTGGGGATCCCGAAGAACTTCATCCCGGTGGAGACCGAGCCGGCGGCCGTGGAACCGGCCGAGCCGGCTGCCCCGCCGGAACCGCCGACGGAGGCGGTCGAGCGCGCGGCCGACCTGCTGGCCGGGGCCGAGGCGCCGGCGATCGTCGCGGGCGGCGGCGTGCGGGCGGCGAACGCCAGCGAGCGGCTTCGGTCGCTCGCGGAGGCGATCGGCGCCCCGGTGGCGACGACCTACAAGGGGAAGGCGACGATGCCCGAGGACCACCCGCTGTTCGCGGGAACGCTGTGCGGCGGGACGAGTCCGGAGCTGCGGGCGTGTCTGGAGTCGTCGGACGCGCTGCTGGCGGTCGGCAGCGACTTCGACGCGGTCTGGACCCAACACTGGTCCTACGAGTTCCCGGCCGACCTGATCCACGTCACCCTCCATCCCTCGGACGTCGGAACCGGCTACGACCCGCGGGTCGCGGTCGTCGCCGACGCGGACCGAACGCTCGCGGCGATCGAGACCGCGCTGGCGAACCGGTCGGTGACGGAGCCGAGCGAGGCCGGGGCGAACCGCGCCGCGGCGGTGCGGAGGGCGGACGCCGAACGAACCGCCGAGCTCCGAACCGCCACGGACGCGCCGCTACCGAGCGTGAGCGCGCTCGCGGCGTTGCGCGAGGCGTTGCCTCGGGAGACGATCGTCACCGCGGACGCCGGCGGGTCGCGCGTCTGGGCGGTCGTGACGTTCCCGGCGTACGACCCGCGCGATTACGTCAATCCCGGCTCCTGGGCGTCGATGGGGCTCGCGGTCCCGGCGGCGGTCGGGGCCGCGGTCGCCAACCCGGACCAGCCGGTCGCGGTCCTCATCGGCGAGGGTGGGCTGTTGATGTGCCTCGAGGAGCTGCACACGATCGCCGCGGAGGACCTCGACGTGACGGTGTTCGTGTTCAACAACGACGACTACGGGATCATCAGCGAGGAGGCCGAGCGAAGCTACGACCTCGAGTCGAGCGCGTACGGCTGGTCGGACGCGCCGCTCGACTGCGCCCGGATCGCCGAGGGGATGGGCCTGGACGTCGACCGCGCCGAGACGCCGGACGGGATCCGCGAGGCGGCCAGCGCGGCGGTCGGAAGCGGGCCGACGCTCGTGGAGATCCCCACCGATCCCGACGAGCCACAGGCGGGCGAGTTCATGACGCGGTGAGAAGCCACGTCGGGGATCCACCTCACGGAGGTCCACCTCCCGGATCGCGGCGGAGCGACGTGTCGGCCGACGTGGCCGACACCAGTACGTATTTGTGGGAGAGTCGACCACGGTAGCTCGTATGTCGACCCCACCGACGGTGCTCGTGATGCACGAGGCGCCGCACGACCGGTCCGTCGAGGAGCTGTGGACGGCGATCGAGTCACACGACGAGAGGATAGATCTGCGGCGGGCGCGCAGCTACGCCGAGACGGAACGGCAGATCCCGGAGGCGGAGATCGTGGTCACGCGGGCGCTCGACGACGACCTCCTGGAGGCGGCGACCGAGCTGGAGTGGGTGCAGGCGCTCAACGCGGGCGTCGACCACTACAACCTCGACCGAATGCGCGACCGGGACATCATCCTGACCAACGCCTCGGGGGTGCACACGATCCCGGCCGCCGAGCAGGTCCTCGGAACGATGCTCCTGTTCGAGCGGAACCTCCTGGAGGGGATCCGCCGCCACCAGCGGCGTGAGTGGCGCCACTTCAGCGGCGGCGAGCTCCACGGCTCGACCGTCGGGGTGATCGGCGTCGGGGAGATCGGCGGCGGGATCGCCGACCGGGCCTCGGCGTTCGGGATGGAGACCCTGGGACTGCGCCGCAACCCGGAGCGGGGACACGACTCGGTCGACGAGATGTTCGGCCCGGACGAGCTCGACGCGCTGCTCGCACGGTCGAAGTACGTGGTCCTCAGCTGCCCGCTGACCGAGGACACGCGTGGACTCCTGGACGCGAGGGCGTTCGAGTCGATGCGCTCGGACGCGGTCGTGGTCAACGTCGCGCGCGGCGAGGTGGTCGACGAGGACGCGCTGGTGACCGCGCTGCGCGGCGGCGAGATCGGCGGCGCCGCGCTCGACGTCCAGGCGACCGAGCCGCTGCCGGAGGACTCGCCGCTGTGGACGCTCTCGAACGTGCTGGTCACGCCACACATGGCCGGTTCCTCGCCGAAGTACCTCGACCGATGTGCCGACATCTTCCTGTCGAACTACGAGCGCTACCGGCACGGCGAGTACGACGCGTTCGAGAACAGGGTGTTGTAGGCGTCGAGAACGGGCGCGCTTACGCAAGAGATCGACTCCGACGCGCCCTAGCGGGCGTTCGTACAGTCCGTAAACTGCGATTCGGCGTCTCGTCCCGACTATCGATCCGACGGGTAGACCAGCGAGTCGCCCGTGTCGTCATCGAACAGGTGACACTTCTGCAGGTCGAACTGGAGGCTGATCCGGTCGCCGCGCTGGAGGTTCGTGTTCGGTTCGACGATGGCCTGGTACTCGACGCCGTCGTTCTCGAGGGTGAGGAAGAAGTCCGACCCCATCTCCTCGACGACCACGACCTCGGCGGTGGCGTGGTCCTCGGCGGTCGCGTCCTCGTCGAGCCCCTCGACGCTGATGTCCTCGGGGCGGATGCCGAACTCGGCCGCGAAGGTGCCGCCGCGGCCGATCCGGTCGTGCATCCACTCGGGGTACGGGAGCGTGAACGCGTCGGTCCGGATCTCGCCCGCGTCGACGTCCACCTCCGCATCGAAGAAGTTCATCTGCGGGCTGCCGATGAAGCCGCCGACGAAGGAGTTCACCGGCTGGTCGTACACCTGCTGTGGCGGCGCGACCTGCTGAACCTCGCCCTCGTCCATCACGACGATGCGGTCGCCGAGGGTCATCGCCTCGGCCTGGTCGTGGGTGACGTAGATGGACGTCTTGCCGATCTGGTTGTGGAGCCTGTTCAGCTCGGTCCGCATATGGACGCGCAGCTTGGCGTCCAGGTTCGAGAGCGGCTCGTCGAACAGGAAGACGCGCGGCTCGCGAACGATCGCGCGCCCGAGCGCGACGCGCTGCTGTTGGCCGCCCGAGAGGTCCTTCGGCTGCCGGTCGAGGAGCTCGGTGATCTCAAGCAGCTCCGCGCTCTCGCGAACCCGGCGGTCGCGCTCGTCCTTCGGCATCCCGCGGACCTTCAGCGGGTACTCCATGTTCTCCGAGACGCTCATGTGCGGATAGAGCGCGTACGTCTGGAACACCATCGCGACGTCCCGCTCGCGGGGGGCCTGTCCCTCGACGTTCTCGCCGTCGATGACGATCTGGCCCTCGGTTATCTCCTCGAGGCCGGCGATCGAGCGGAGCGTGGTCGTCTTGCCACAGCCGCTCGGGCCGACGAACACGAGGAACTCGCCGTCGGCGATGTCGATGTTCATGTCGTCGACCGCGACGACCGAATCGTCGCCGTCGTCGTACACCTTGGTCAGGCCGTCGATCTCCAGGTACGCGTCGTCCGTGGCGTCGGGTGCTGTCGTGGTCATGTGTTGGGTGTCATCGGTCGTCGTGTCCTCGTCGGCGGGTGGGGCTTGTTGCTTGCTCATTGGTGGATCGTGTCGGTGAATCTGTGACTTCGTTTGGTATCAGTACACATAATGGTTCGGGCTTTCGCTCGAGCTATCCCTTCACGGCGCCGGCGGTGAGGCCGCTGACGATGTATCGCTGGAAGAGGACGACGAACAGCAGCGCGGGCAGCATCGCGATGAAGCCGCCGGCCGCCAGGTAGTTCCACAGCACGACGACGTCCTCGATCATCATCATCGCGCCGACGGGGATCGTCTTCGCGCTGGTGGTGAACGTCAACGCGAACGCGAAGAGGAACTCCCGCCAGGAGAACAGGAACGTCAGGATCGCGACCGCGGCGACGCCGGGCTTCGCCAGCGGCAGGATGACGTCCTTGAACGTCTGGAACCGGGTGGCGCCGTCGATGTAGGACGCCTCGTCCAGGTCGGCCGGGATCGAGATGAAGTAGTTCCGCATCAGCCAGATCGCCAGCGGGAGGTTCATGTAGGTGTAAACCACCACGAGCGCGATCCGGGTGTCGATCAGGTTCAGCTGACCGAAGAGCCGGTAGAACGGCACGAGCATCCCGATCGGCGGGAGAAGTCGCGCTCCGAGAATGCCGATGAAGACGTAGTCGTCGTAGGGAAACCGGAACCGCGAGAACCCGTAGCCGGCCAGGGTCCCGAAGGTGACGACGATCGCCGTCGTCACGAGGGCGACGATGAGGCTGTTGAACGTGAACATGTCGAAGGACCGCTGGGTCAACAGATGCACGTAGTTCAGCCAGATCGGGTCGACCAGTTCCGACGCGTCGGGAACGAGGGACGGCGGGAACGCGTGGATCCCGTCCAGAGTCTTGAGGCTGGAGATGAACGTCCAGTAGATCGGGAAGGTAAAGTACAGCACCATCGTCGAGAGGATGGCGACGACGGTGTACTTGCTCGTCAGGAACTCCCCGATCGATTGATTGATCCGGTACCAGCGATCCGTGTCGATGAGTTTGTCTGAGGTAGCCATTGTCTTATGCGGTATCGAGTGCGTCTTCCTGGACCTGGAGCACGTAGAACGTGATGAACACCATCGTCATGGCGATCATCAACACCGAGAGTGCGGCGGCGTAGCCGACGTCACCCTGGTTGATCCCGGCCTGGTAGATGTACGTCGCCAGGACGCGCGTGGAGTTCGCCGGGCCGCCGCCGGTCAACGCGAAGACGACCGAGAACGTCCGGAACGCGAACATACACATAATGACCAGCGCGATCGCGGCCTGCGGCTTGAGGTGCGGGATGGTGATGTCGCGGAACTTCTGGAAGAAGTTCGCGCCGTCGACCCGTGCCGCCTCGTAGAGGTCCTCCGGGATCGTCTGGAGCCCGGCCAACAGCAGGATCGTCGCGAACGGGGCGCGCGCCCACGCGTCGACGACGACGACGGAGAGGAACGCCAGCGTCGGGTCAGTCACGAAGCCGATCTGTTCGGTGACGATCCCGAGCTGGACGAGCAACGCGTTGACGATGCCGTAATCGGAGTGGAGCATGAACCGCCAGATGAGGCCGGTCACGACCAGCGGCACCGCCCACGCCAGAAGGATGAGGACGGTGAACGTGCTCCGGATGCGCTTGGAGGCGACCTGGTTGATCGCCAGCGCCGCGGTGAGTCCCAAGACGAACGCCAGGGAAACGGACCCGATCACGTACATCACCGAGTGGCGCAACGAGAGGTAGAACATCGGATCCTGGAAGATCGCGATGTAGTTTTCGAGACCGACGAAGACGTCGGGCCCCCACGTGCGGGCCTCGTGGACGCTCGACCACAGCAGGTAGCTTGACGGGAGCAACACCAGCGTGCCCAACACCAGAAGCGGCGGCGTGAGCACGAAGAACATGAAGTGATCGTTGATGAACTCTCTGATCGGACCGATCTCGCCGTCCTCCCGACTGGAGGAGCGGCCGAAACCGGCGCGGACGGAGTCTAGCAGGTTTTCTGAAGCCATACGAGTGTGTCAATCATTGGTTTGCATTTAGTTGTTTATGATCGATGGCTGCCGAGTCGCTCGCGACGCGAACGACGGCAGAATCGTGTTCCGACGGGCGCAGGCGGTCCGGCGGCCCGACGGAACGGTCGGACGTGGCGGTGCAACGAGACTGGTGATCACGATGCCGGCCGTTCTACTGTCCCATGATCTCGTCGATGTCCGATTGCGCCGAGTCGAGCGCCTCCTGAGCGGACAGCTGCCCGAGCCACGCCTCCTGGAGGTGCGTCACGAGGACGTCGAACGTCTCGATCTGGTTGGGCCACAGCTCGACGCGCGCGGTCTCGCCGATCTCGCGGGCCGTTTCCTTGAAGTTCGCGTCGGCCAGCAGTTCGTGGTCCCACGCGGCCGTGTTCGACGGGTAGTTCCCCTCCTGGTCGTACTCCTGGGCGCTCGCGATCGCGCTGCGACCGCCGTCCATGTATATCATTCCGGCGCGCTTCTTTGCCGGCGGCGCGAACCGGTTGATGGCGAGGAAGTCGGTGTTCATATAGCTCACGTGCTCGCCGTTCTCCCCGCGCGGCAGGAGCGCGGCGTCGTACTGGTCGGTATCCTCGCCCCACTCCTCGAGCGCCAGCGCCATAATGCCGAGTCCGCCGCCGAACCCGGCGAGGTTGCCGCCGAGGAAGAGGTCGGCGGGACCACCCTCGCCGTACTGCATCACGTCGGGCAGGAGGCCGTCGGCGATCATCTGGCTCTGCCACTCGAGGGTGGCGACGCCGGCGTCGGTGTTGAACTTGACCGACCCGTCGTCCTGAACCACGCTGCCGCCGCGTGACCACATCTGTCGGAGCCAGGGGTAAATGGGGTACCGGTTGCCGCTGCCGTACCAGACCCAGCCGTGGTAGTCGCCGCTTGCGGAGGTCGCCTCCTCACACACCTCGCGGACGTCGGCCCACGTCGCGCCGTCGTAGAAGTCGGCGGGGAAGCCGAGCTCCTCGAGCACCGTGGGGTTGTAGTTGAGTCCGTGGGCCTCGGAGATGGCGGTGCTCATATACGTGTGGTCGCCGTCCAGCGACCGGTCGACGTCCGTCGTCATCGCGCTCTGGAAGTACGGCGGGAACGTTTCGTACGCCTCCTCCGGCCAAAGCTCGTCGACGGGTTCGAGCCACCCCTCGGTGAGGAAGTCCATAAAGAACTCCTGGGAGATCTGCATCAGCGCCGGACTCTCCGACTGCGAGGAGAGCAGGGTGCGCATCTGCGAGACGGCGTCGGACGACGGCACCGTGACCGGCGTCGAGGTGATCCCCGTCTTCTCCTGGAAGAGGTCCTCGTACCAGCCGGTCGCGGGGTCGTTCTCCATCCCGCCCAGGTTCATCCGCTCGATCTCGCTTGCGACCTCGCCGTCGTCGTACTCCGGCGGGACCCAGTCCTCGCCGTTAATGCGGTCGAGCACCGGGTCGGGCGCGTTGACGTCGAGGCTCCAGTCGCCGAGCGTTCCCGACGGGCCGCTCGCTCCGCCGCCGTTTCCGTTCCCGCCGCCGTTCCCATTGCCGCCACCGTTCCCGTTGCCGCCGCCGTTTCCGTTCCCGCCGCCGTTCCCGTTGCCGCCGCCGTTTCCGCCGAGGCAGCCGGACAGCGTGACTGCGCCGCCAGCGGTCGCGATCTTGATGACGTTACGCCGTGTTAGTCTGCGATCTGATGGCATACACCCAGGCAATCATATTCCTACATTATTAAACTTTCTATACACCAGTCGTTATTGACACTTCCACCCGGCCGATCGAGGACGGGAATGGGCGGCGATATCGCAACCGAAATTTACCTATACGAGGCCGCGGATCGTCTCCACGGATGCCACCGACCTACGAGAACTACGTTGACGGAGCGTGGACCGGTTCAAGCACGGGCGAGACGTTCGCGGTCCGGAATCCCGCCGATACCGACGAGGTAGTCGCGCGGTTCCAGGCCTCGGGACGCGCGGACCTCGACGCGGCAGTCGAGGCTGCCGTGGACGCGCAAGCGGAGTGGGCGAACACGCCCGGTCCGGAGCGGGGGGCCGTGCTGAAACGTGCCGGCGAGGTGCTCGAGCGCCGCCGGGACGAGGCCACCGAGACCCTCGTCCGCGAGGAGGGGAAGACACGCAGCGAGGCCGGCGGCGAGGTCGGGCGCGCGATCGACATCTTCCACTACTACGCCGAGAAGGCCCGCGAACTCGGCGGGATCGAGAAGGCGGCCAGCGGGCCGAACACGGACCTGTCCACGAAGCGGGAGCCGCTTGGGACGGTCGGGCTCATCACGCCCTGGAACTACCCGATCGCGATCCCGGCCTGGAAGCTCGCGCCCGCGCTGGCGACCGGGAACACGGTCGTCCACAAGCCGGCGTCGGCGGCGCCGAACGTCTCGCGGATCATCTACGAGTGTCTCGCGGAGGCCGGCCTCCCCGACGGCGTCGCGAACATGGTCACCGGATCCGGCAGCGAGATCGGCGCCCCGCTGGCCGACCACGAGGCGGTCGACGCGGTCTCGTTCACCGGGAGCACGGCGGTCGGAACCGCGGTGGCGCAGTCGGCGGCGGACGACCTGAAGCGCGTCCAGTGTGAGATGGGCGGCAAGAATCCCACCGTCGTGATGCCCAGCGCGGACGTCGACGAGGCCACCGAGATCGTCGGCGTCGGCGCCTTCGGCACCACGGGCCAGTCCTGTACCGCATGCTCGCGGGCGATCGTTCACGAGGACGTCTACGACGAGTTCCTCGAGTCGATCGTCGCGTACGCGGAGGACCTCACGGTCGCGGACGGGTTCGAGGATCCGGACATGGGCCCGCACGTCTCCGAGAGCGAGCTCGAGTCGACGCTTGAGTACGTCGCGGTGGGGAAGGAGGACGGCGCGACCCTCGAGACGGGCGGCAGCGAGCTCACCGGCGAGGGATACGACGACGGCCACTTCGTCGAGCCGACCGTCTTCTCCGGGGTGACCTCGGACATGCGGATCGCCCAGGAGGAGATCTTCGGCCCGGTCCTCTCCGTGATGAAGGTCAGCAGCTTCGAGGAGGCGGTCGCGGTCGCCAACGACGTCGACTACGGCCTCTCCGCGAGCGTCGTGACGCAGGACCTCTCGGAGGCCCACGAGTTCGTCGACGCCGTCGAAGCCGGCGTCGTCAAGGTGAACGAGAAGACGACCGGGGTCGAGCTCCACGTCCCGTTCGGGGGGTACAAGGACTCCTCGACGAACACCTACCGCGAGCAGGGCGACGCGGGGATCGACTTCTTCACCGCGACGAAGACCGTCTACCTGAACTACTGACGTCGCGGCGGGACAATAGTTTTATATCAGTCGGTCCTCGAACCGATGCTATGGGATCAGCAGCCGAGCAGGTGCAGGACCGCCTCCGCGGGGTGGCGGTCGGGCTCCTGACGCCGTTCGACGAGACGAATCAGATCGTACACGACGGGATCCGCGAGAACGCGACGCGAATATACGACGCCGGGATCCGGACGTTCCTGGCGGCGGCCAACATCAGCGAGTACCACTCCCTCTCGCGGGACGAGCGGGTCGCCGTCGTCGAGACCGCCGTCGACGCGCTGCCCGACGACGCCTGCGTGCTGGCGGGGGTCGGCGGGAGCACGTCGAACGCCCGGGATCTGATCCGCGCGTACGACGACGTCGGCGCCGACGCGATGATGATCATGCCGCCGGACCACACGTATCTCCACGAACGCGGCCTGCTGGAGTATTACGAGAAGCTGGACGAGACCAGCGACCGACCGCTCGTGCCGTACGTTCGCGGGTTCGACCCGTCGGTGGAGTACCTCCGGGATCTCACGCGGATCGACGGCGTGGCCGGGATCAAGTACGCGCTGCCGGACCCGATCAAGCTGGGCGCGGGCGTGGCCGCGGGCGCGGACGACGTCGTTTGGGTCGACGGGCTGGCCGAGCCGTACGCCGTCTCGTTCTGGGCGGAAGGCGCCGAGGGCTTCTCGGCGGGCGTCAGCAACTTCCGGCCGGAGGTCGGGCTCGAGCTCTTCGAGGCCCTCTCGGCCGGCGACTGGGAGCGTGCCCGCGCACTCCGGAACGCCTGTCTCCCGTATCAGGACTTCCGTGACGAGACGGGGGAGGACAACCAGATCGACGGCGCGATCAGCATCGCGGCGGTCAAGAAGGGGCTGGACCTGGCCGGATTGCACGGCGGCTCGGTCCGGGAACCGATCCGCCCGCTCACGGCGGCGGACGAGCGACGGGCCGAGGAGCTCTACGAGCAGCTCGACCGCGACATCGACCGGCTTCTCGAACGCGAACCGCCGGCAGCGAGCGAGCAGTAAACGACCACGACGGAACGGCAACCGGGACGCGGAGACGGGGATGCGGCACGAACCGCGACCGAAACCACGGACGGGAAGCGCTCAGGAGAACTTCGTGTTGAGCTCGATGATGTTCGCGGCGCGTTGGACGCTGTCGGCGAGCTCGCCGTGAAGCCGCTCGTCGGTGACCCGGCTCGACGGCCCGGAAACGCTGATCGCGCCGAGGACCGTCTCGTCGCTCGTGACCGGCGCGGCGACGCATCGGAGCCCCTCGATGTTCTCCTCGTCGTCGGTGGCGTATCCGCGTTCGGCGACCCGGTCGAGCTC
Source organism: Halopenitus persicus (assembly GCF_900107205.1). Classification (GTDB taxonomy): domain Archaea; phylum Halobacteriota; class Halobacteria; order Halobacteriales; family Haloferacaceae; genus Halopenitus; species Halopenitus persicus. The sequence goes on from NZ_FNPC01000008.1 coordinate 43,461, forward strand.
CTCGCGGAGCTCCTCCGGAGAGGTGATCGTGTTCGGCGTCTTTGGGGTGAACTCGATCGACTGCACGATCTCGTCGGTTCGATCGTTCGGGAGGTGCGTGAGGATCGATTTGCCGAGTGCCGTGGAGTACATCGGCTGCTGCATACCGACGTGTGAGACGGTCTCGACGGCCTGCTCGCCGGTCGCCTTGTACAGGTAGGACACCATTCCGTGTTCCTCAATGCCGAACTGGCTGATCTCGCTGGTCTCGGCCGCGAGACTATCGGCCTCGCTTTTGATGACCTCGTAGTTGCCGATCTGGCTGCGGACCGTCTCGGCCATATCGAGAACCTTGAGGCTGAGCCGATAGCCGTCGTCCTCCTTGACCAGCAGTTTGCGGTCCTCGAGCGTCCGGAGATGGCTATGGACGGTGCTCTTCGAGTGGCCGAGCTCCTCGGCGATCTCCGTGACGGTCGTGTGGTCCTGCCGCTGGAGGACCTCGATGATGCTGAACGCTATTTCGACCGACTGTATCCGGCGACCGTGTGGCTCCTCCGATGGGGCATCCATATCGGGACCCTGCCTCTCCAGACCCATAAATATGTTCCCGCATCGGGAACCAAAATCGGGACGCCGGAGATCGGCTGAAACCGGCCGCAAGTCGGTATTTGAGGGATCCGCGGAGCGAACCGGACGCGGCGTGCGCCGAGGTGCGGACCGATTCAGCGGCGGAACGAATCGCGTTTCCGGTTCTAACGTTCCCTGCTCGCGAACGAATCGGATAAAACGGCTGAGGGAACGTTTCAGTCAACTTGAGCCCGTCTCCAGCCGTATCATCGACCCTGATCGAAGCGGAATCGGGAGCACATAACCGAAACTCGGGGGTGGTGTTACATATCTACTTTTGTAAGCCAAACGGACGGAACGCGCCGACGATCGGCCGTGGTTCGCGACGGGGGAATCCAAGTTCGGCGTCCAAAGGGAAACGACGAGCGGATCGAACGGCGGTCACGCTCGATCGGAGGCGATCGGGTCGAGGAGCGAGAACGACCGTCCCTCGGAAACGCCGACGAGTGAATATGTGTTTTGGTTATCTATTCGGATAAATATAAAATTTCCGTTATTAATATATCGTATAAAGATCGAGCCGAGTTCGTGCGTAACGTCGGTATAACCGATTTAAATGGCGATCTCCGGAATCCGTTCCGATCCGGAGACAACATCAGCTACTGCCGTGTATACCGTTATACTACGGTTTAAGGGTGGATACTTCCCTCACTCTACTTTTATATAATATTAAAAATATATAAGTATGATTTATATATTCAATATTTATCAATCGGGGGATTCGCCGAGGGACGTCACACGTATCTAACGAGGACCGACCGGACCGGAGCGACCGGGGCGAAGCGACCGAAAAAGAAGCGTGCCGCCGTCGCGTTTTCACTCGGCGTCGACGCGGACGATCACGGCGGCATCGTCTGCCTCGAGCAGCTCGCCGTCGCCCCGATACCGGCGGTCGGTCTCGACCGTGAACTCCTCGGGCGCCAGCTCGTGGCCGGCGGCGTGGAGCTCGCCGTCGACGAGCTCGTACTCGCCGGCCTCGATGGCGGCCTCGATGTCCGGCACGTCGCCGCCGTAGGCCGGGCCGACCGTCGCGTACTCCAGATCGATCCCGGTCGTGACGGTCTCGACGGGCGCCTCGGCGTCGGGGTGGACGCGGAGGTCCTCGACGTGCATCACGCCGGTGACGTCGTCCTCGAAGCCGCGGACGTCGCCGTAGACCTCGACGACGTCGAGGGCGGCGTTGAGCGGGAGCTGCCGGTCGCTTTTGAACTTCCGGAGCGCGCCGACGACCGCCATCGCGAGCTCGCCGGCGTCGTGGTCCGCCTCGAGCCCGAGCGGGTCGGGCCAGTCGGCGAGGTGGATCGACTCGGCGGCCGCGGGCGTCTCGCCGGACGCGCCGTCGGCCGCGCCGTCCGCGTACTCGTCGTGCCAGATCTCCTCGGTCACGTGGGCAAGCAGCGGCGCGAACAGCTTCAGGAACCGGCGGTGTGCCGTCCGGAGGGTGTACCGGGCCGAGGCGTCCTCCCGCTGTTTGGCGATCTCGAGGTAGTCGTCACAGAAGGTGCCCCAGAAGAACGTCCGGAGGCCGTCGCGGGCCTTCGAGAACTCCCGCCTCTCGAGGCGCTCCGTGAGCCGCTCGAGCTCCCGGTCGAGCTCCGCGAGCAGCCACCGGTCGAGCTCCGCGAGCTCGTCGGGCTGCTCCGGGTACGGCTCGGGGGCCAGCGACTCGACCAGCTTCGAGGCGTTCCAGAGCTTGCGGATGAGCTTCTCGCCCGCGCGCAGGCCCTTCTCCTGGTAGGGCAGGTCGTCGCCGATCGACGATCCGGCGGCCCAGAAGCGGGCGGCGTCGACGGGGAACTGCTCCATCACGGCGTCGGGATCGACGACGTTGCCCTTCGATTTCGACATCTTCTCGCGGTTCTCGTCGAGGACCATCCCGTTGATCATCGTCGACTCGAAGGGCACCTCGCCGGTGTGTTCGTAACACTTGATCACCGTGTGGAACAGCCAGAAGGAGATGATGTCGTGGCCCTGCGGGCGGACGTCCATCGGGTAGATCTCCGGTCGGTCCATCGTGAACTCGCCGGCGGCCTCGTCCCAGTCCCAGCCGGCGTTGATGAGCGGCGTGAGCGAGGAGGTGGCCCAGGTGTCGAGCACGTCGTCCTCGGGAACGAACTCCTCGTGGCCGCACTCCGGGCAGGCGTCGACCGGCGGGTCGTCCGAGAGCGGATCGACCGGAAGGTCGTCCTTCGCGGCGATGATCTCCCGATCGCAGTCCGCGCAGTACCAGACCGGGAACGGGATGCCCGAGGAGCGCTGTCGGGAGATGAGCCAGTCCCACTGGAGCCCCTCGACCCAGTGTTCGTACCGGGTGAACATCTTCTCGGGGAACCAGTCCATCTCGCGGCCGGCCTGAAGGTACTCCTCGCGCTTGTCGAGGACCCGGATGTACCACTGCTCGGTGACGAGGAACTCCACGCCGACGCCGCAGCGCTCGTGGACGTTCACGGTGTGGGTGATCGCCCGGCGGTCCAGCAGCGCGCCCTCGTCCTCGAGGTCGCTCACGATCGCCTCGCGAGCCTCCGACGAGTGCATCCCCTCGTAGGGGCCGGCGACGTCGGTGAGGTGGCCGGACTCGTCGATGGCGACGCGCAGGTCCAGGTCGTGGGCCTGGTACCACTCGATGTCGGTCTGGTCGCCGAAGGTACAACACATCACGATCCCGGATCCGGTCTCCATGTCGACCCGGTCGTCGGCGATGATCGGCACGTCGTGGCCGAACAGCGGGATCGTCGCCTCCCCGCCGACGAGGTGTTGGTTCTCGTCGTCGTCGGGGTGGACGAAGACGGCGACGCAGGCCGGCAGCAGCTCCGGTCGCGTCGTGGAGACGGTGAACCCCTCCCCGGAGCCGGCGACGGTGAACTCGATATCGTGGAAGTGGGAGTCCTGCTCGTCGTCCTCGGTCTCGACCTGCGAGATGGCGGTCTCGCACTCGGGACACCAGATGGCGGGCGCCTGCTCGCGGTACTCGCGGCCCTCGTCGTAGAGGTCGACGAACGAGAGCTGGGAGACGCGCTGGACCTCGGGGGAGATGGTGCGGTAGGTGTTGTTCCAGTCGATCGACAGGCCCATCCCCTGCATCTTCTCGGTGAAGTCGGCCTCGTACTCCCGACAGACCTCCCGACACTTCCGCTGGAACTCGCGTCGCTCGAAGTCCTGATGGCGGATATCGAGCTCGCGCTCGGTCAGCCGCTCGGAGGCGATCCCGTTGTCGTCGTAGCCGAACGGGTAGAGGACGTCCCGGCCGTTCATTCGGTGGAACCGGGCGACGACGTCCTGGAGGATCGAGCCGTAGACGTGGCCCCAGTGGAGGTTGCCCGAGACGGTCGGCGGGGGCGTGTCGATCGCGAAGGCGGTGTCCGGGTCGGCGGTCTCCTCCGGATAGGCGAACGTCTCGTCGTCGACCCACCGGCGCTGCCAGCGCGCCTCGGCGGCGTCGGGGTCATACTCTCCGCTGGGCATTCTTGGGTGTCGATACCGCCGGTTGCCTGTTAAGCGCCTCGATCGGTACGGGGCGGCGGGCGTGTTCGGTCCGGCCTCCTCAAGCCCTCCTCGAACCCTACTCGAGCGCGTCCAGCCGGAACTCGAAGGCCGCCACCGGCAGCTCCAGATCGTGCTCGACGAGCACGGCGGGATGAACCTCGCCGATCACGCCGACCCGCTCGCCGTCGATCTCGACCGCGGCGGTGCGGCCGTCGATGAAGGTCGGGTGGTCGGTCGGCGGCGTCGCGAGGTCGACGTCGAAGTCGCGACAGACCGCCTGCAGCCGGGCCTTCGCGTCCTCGTAGCTCGCGTCGGTCCGGGCGAGGACGGCCGCGACCGTCCGGCGCTCGGCGACCCGGGTGTTCTCCGCGTCGTCGCGCTCGGCTGCCAGCCCGATCTCGGCCAAGTCCTGCGGGTACGCCCGATGGGTGTTCCGCTCGAGGACCATCAGCAGCGAGGGGAGCGCCCACGTGCGCAGCTGCGTGTAGTCCTCGCTGTAGGGCTCGGTGATCGTGACCGGGTCGCCGCCGCCGAGGACCTCGGTCCCGGGATCGACGCGCAGCCGGTCGTAGTTCTCCGGGCCGCTTATCATGTGGAAGTTGAGCAGGTCCTCGAACCCGAGCCCGACGAGGCTCGCGCGGGCGGCGTCCTCGAGCCGCGACCGGTCGTGGCGGCCGCCGACGGTTCCGACGTCGGGGTAGCGCGGCTCCAGGTCGTTGAACCCGTACGCGCGCCCGACGTCGTCCACGAGGTCGTAGGGGTGGAGCACGTCGACGCGATACGGCGGGATCTCGACGTCGTAGACGACCTCCTCGCCGAGCGTGTAGGTCGCGTCGAGCCCGGAGCGCTCGAAGAGGTCGACGACCTCGTCGGGGTCGAACGCGACGCCGATCGTCGACTCGATGCGCTCGTGGGAGACCGACTTCTCGGTCACCTCGAGGTCGGGCCGGACGAGCGTCCGCCCGGCGCTGGGGTGGGGCGTGTCGGCGTCGGGGTCGTCGGCGCCGGCGTCTGGCGACGCCGAAGTGGCGCCAGCGGCGTCCGGATAGGCAACCTCGACGTCCTCGATCGTGGCGCCGCGGGCCGACAGCGCGTAACAGACGATCGCGAGCATTCGGTCGATCGTCCACTGGTCGGTTCCCGTCATTTCCACCAGCAGCTCGCGGCTGCCCGCGGTCACCTCGGTCCGGCGGCCGTTGATGACCGGCGGGAACGAGAAGAGCCCGAGGTCGTCGTAGATCGCCGGGTAGCGATCGTACTCCGCGACGAGGTCCGCATAGGTGCGGCCGGTGTCGTGGTCCGCGAGCACGTCGGCGGGCGACATCTCGGCGTCGGAATCGAGCGGGACGAACGTGTCGCCGTCGGGCGCGACCCCGCGGTAGGTGACGGTGTTTGCCTCGCCGTCGGTGCCGGCGCTGCCCTTGATCATCGCCAGGTCGTGGATGCCGATCGCGCCCTTGGCGCGCTTGCGGCCCATCGTCGCGTGGAGCTTCTCCTGGAGCTGGATGAGCGAGTCGAGCGCGTCGTCGTCGAGGTCCACGCCGCGAACGATCGCGCCGGTGACGTACGGTCGCTCGTCGGGAACCGAGTCCGCGACCTCGATCGTCCAGTCGGCGTCGTTGGTGTCGGGAACGTGTACGCCGCGGGCGTCGCCGTAGTGGTACCGCAGCGACCTGGCGATCCCCTCGACCGAGAGCCGGTCGAGGCGGTCGGGAGCGAACTCGAGTTGCAGTTCCCCCTCCTCGGTCTCGCCCTCGAACTCCAGCCCGAGGGCGAACAGGTCGTCGATGAACTCCTCGTCGGTCTTCTCGTGGCCGGTCAGCTCGCGCAGCTCGTCGGGGTCGACGTCGACGACGGGCATTACCGCACCACCTCCGTCTCCCGCAGCAGTTCCAGGTCACACAGCGTCCCGTGCACGTCGCGGATGTCGTCGAAGCCGTACATCAACATCAACAGTCGCTCCAGGGCGAGCCCCCAGGCCATCACGTCGCACTCGACGCCGAGCGGACCCAGCACCTCCTCGCGGAACATCCCCGAGTTGCCGATCTCGATGAGCTCGCCCGTCTCGGGGTGGCGGCCGAACAGCTCGAAGGAGGGTTCGGTGTAGGGGTTGTAGTGCGGTTTGAACTGCACGTCGGTGATCCCGAACTGCCGGTAGAACTCCTCGAAGGTGCCCATCAGGTCGCGCACCGAGAGGTCCTCGGCCATCACCCACCCCTCGATCTGGAAGAACTCCAGCAGGTGGGTCGGGTCGAGGGTGTCGTTGCGGTAGACCTTCTCGACCGAGAAGAACCGCTGGGGCGGCTCGAGGTCGCCGAGCGCGAACCCGGAGAGGTGCCGCATCGACAGCGAGGTGGTGTGGCCGCGCAGGTCGATCGCCCGCGCGACGTCCTCGGTCCACGGCGAGTGGTAGCCGTCGCCGTCCTCGCCCCAGCCCTCGCGGTGGGCACGCTCGACGCGGTCGAGCAGCCCCGGCGGGATCTCCTCCATCGGCGGGAGATCCAGCGCGAACTGGTCCCAGTGGGTCCGCGCGGGGTGGTCCTGTGGCATGAACAGGCAGTCGTTGATCCAGAACTCCGCGTCGGCGTGGGGACCCTCCATCTCCCGGAAGCCCATCCCGACGAGGACGTCCTTCACGCGGTCGGCGGTCTGCCGGAGGATGTGCTTCCGGCCGCCGGCGGCGGTCTCGGCGTCCGCCTCGACGTTGTACTCGGCGAACTCGACGTCCCGCCACTCGCCGCTCGTGAGCAGCTCCGGCGTGAGCCGGTCGACCGTCTCGGCCGTCTCGATCCCCTCCATCAGGGCGGTCACGCCGTCCTCCGAGAGGGCGACCGAGCGGACGGTCGACTCGCTGCGTTCGACGAGCCCGCGGCGTTCCAGGCTCTCGAGGACGTCGGCATCGACCGACTCGGGCGGTTGGACGGTGGTTTGCCGGTCGGCAGGCGTCCCGTCGGCGCCTTCCCGGTCGGCCGCCGCCGAGACGATCGCCTCGAGCGCGAGGGACTCGGGATCCTCGGCGGGGTCCATATCCGGGTCGGCAGTTATCTCGCCCGACTCGATGGTGCCGTAGCCCTTGCGGGCGTAGTTCGACAGGGCGATGTCGACCGCCGGTCCCTCGAGGTCGGCCCGGCCGATGACCTCGCCCATCGACCGGGGAGCGTCGGCGGCGCCGGCGTCGAGGGCCGCCCGGTAGAGGCGGATCTCCGGCAGATCCGTTTCGACGTACTCGTGACCCTCGTCGGTGATTCTCACCGAGACCCGGTCGGTCTCGCTGACCGCGAGCAGCCCCTCGTCCTCGAGCTGGAAGGCGGCCCGCGTGACGGTCTCGGGTTTCTCGTCGATCTCGGCCGCGAGATCGTCGATCGGTCGGTCGTCGGTCGCGCTCGCGGCCTCGAGGACCGCGAGTTGGGCTTCCGTGAGTCGCATATGGTGAGTATATCTCGTGTGGTCGGCGTCGTCTCTCGTGCGTACGTTCGGCATCGTGAGGGTCGTAAGCGTTCCGTGTTCGGTCCGTGACCGGACACGAGCGGACACGAACGGACACGGGCGAGCCACGAACACGGTGCGCGCGGTTTCACCGCCTCGCTGCGGGACGTCCCACAGCAGGGCGGGTCCGCCACGCGCGGGTCAACGAAAGCCGAACTCGAACCCGAAGCCGGCGCGGTCACGGGCGGTCCGAACGGTGGCGGGTTCGAGTGCCATATCCGGGAGTGCGGTCGGCGACGATATAGGCGTTGTGCGTCGTCTCGGACGCGACGTCGCTTCCCCTCCCGGAACCGACCCGCTTAATCCCGGGCCGTCCAACGCGGAGGTATGAGCGAGCGCGACGACGAGATCGACCGCGGGACCGAATCCGGAGCCGAAGCCGGCACCGAATCCGGATCTGAACCCGGAGCCGAATCCGAGACCGGGACGTTCGCGGACGGGTTCGCCGTGATCCCGGCAGTTGACGTCCAGGACGGCGAGGTGGTCCAGCTCGTGCAGGGCGAGCGCGGAACCGGCAAGCGATACGGCGACCCGGTCGCGGCGGCCGAGCGATGGATCGACGAGGGCGCGGAGGCGCTGCACCTGGTTGACCTGGACGGCGCCTTCGAAGGGGAGCGCGTCAACGCGCCGGCGTTCGAGGCGATCGTCGACGCGGTGGGCGACGAGGTCGACCTCCAGCTCGGCGGCGGCATTCGCACCGCCGCGGACGCCCGCTCGCTGCTCGATCTCGGGATCGATCGCGTCATCCTCGGCACCGCGGCCGTGGAGAACCCGCCGATCGTGGAGACGATCGCCGAGACGCATCCCGGAACGGTCGTGGTGAGCCTCGACGCGAAGGACGGCGAGGTCGTCGTCTCGGGATGGACCGAGTCGACCGGCCTCGACCCGGCCGCGGCGGCGGCGCGCTACGAGTCGCTAGGCGCGGGCGCGATCCTCTTCACGAACGTCGACGTCGAGGGGCAGCTCGAGGGGATCGACCGCGCGGCCGTCGAGGCGGTCGTGGACGCGGTCGACGTTCCGGTGATCGCCTCCGGCGGGGTGGCAAGCCTCGACGACGTGGTCGCGCTGCGGGAGGCCGGCGCGGCCGCGGTCGTGATCGGCACGGCGTTGTACGAGGGGACGTTCACGCTCCGGGAGGCGCAGCGAGCCGCCGCCGGCGACGGCGCGGAATGAGCGGACACGTGGAGTGAACCGCGAAAGCCGCGCGATCATCCCTCGCCGGACTGGTCTCCGTCGGGGTGATCCGCGGCGGACTGCTCCTCGCCGGGCCGTTCGCGTTGGACGACGAACACCGGTCCGAGGAACCGCTCGGCGATCTGTTCGGCGGGCATCCCGAAGACGAACGTCGTGACCGACGGGTCCGTCTCGCCCATCACGACCGCGTCGTGGTCCGCGGCGTGGCGCGCGATCGCGTCGAACGGCGCGTCGGGCCGGTCGAGGATCGTGTCGATCGCCTCGGGGCGGACCCCGCGGTCGACGAGCGCGGTCACGGTCGAATCGAGCAGCGATTCGCCCTCGGCTTCGGTCTCGTCGCCGCCGATCGCGTGATACAGCGTGAGGGTCGCGTCGGTGGACGCGAACAGGCCGGCGGCGAGGCGCGCGTTGCGTTCGAGCCCGACCTCCCCGCGAACAGCGAGCAGCACCGACTCGAGGGCGTCGGCGCCGTTGGGAACGAGCACGGCGAGGCTCCCGTGTTCGTAGATCAGCCGGTCGATCGTCGTCTGCGCCTCGTGGGTGAACACGAGGTGGACGTCGACCGTCGCGCCCGCGTCGGCCAGCGTCGCCGCGAACTCCTCGAGTTTGGCCATCGCGCGCTCGCCGAACTGCTCGCGGGCCTGATCGGCGGCGGTCTGTTCGGGGATGACGTGGTAGCCGGCGAGCACGACGTGCGCGTTCGCGAGGACGTCCGCGATGCCTACGGGAAGCGACTCGCCCTCGAGGACCTGAATCGGATAGAGGACGGTCGGCCGATCCGGCTGGTCGGCTGACGGATCACCGTCGACATCGGCTGCCGTGTCGGCCGGCGTATCGGCTGCCGTGTCGGTCGCTGTGTCGGCTTCCGTGCCGGTCGGCGCGTCGGTTGCGGATGTGGGGTCAGTGTCGGTCATGGATCAGAACGCTCCCTTGAGCTCGACGTCGGTGGCGTAGTATCGGTACCAGGCGTATGCGGCGATCATCACGGCGGCGCCGACGCCGATCGACGCCGGCTGCATAAACGCGATGAGCGAGAGGCTCGTGAGCGCGCCGAGGCCGGCGACGAGGAACCCCGCCGGACAGCGGAACGAGGGGGAGTACCACTCGGGCGACTCGCGTCGAAGCCGGATCAGGGCGATGCAGACGAGCCCGTACATCACGAGATGGAGAACGGAGGCGACCTCCGCGAGCAGCTCCACCTGGCCGGTCGCCGCGAGGACGACGATCGGGCCTCCGGCCATCCCCAACGCGACGTGCGGCGTGCCGTACCGGAGGTTGAGACGGCCGGCGGACTCGGGAAGGAGGTCGTCGCGACTCACGGCGTAGACCGCCCGGGAGGCGCTGAGAATGGAGGCGTTCGCGCTCGAGAACGTGGCGAGCAGCCCGGCGACCACGATCGCGATCGCGCCCGGAAGGCCCACGAAGGCGCGGGCGACCTCGACCATCGCGGTCTCGCCGAACTCCCCGAGCCGGGCGCTGCCGAACGCACTGGTCGCCACGAAGATGGTGACGACGTAGAAGGCGCCGACGACGAGCACCGACCCGACCATCGCCAGCGGCAGGTTTCGGCTCGGGTTCGTGATGTCGCCGGCCACGGTCGCCACCTGCGCGAAGCCGAGGTACGAGGTGAACACGAGCGCGGCGGTCTGCAACACCGGCATCGTGCCGCCGGGCGGGAGGAACCGCTCCGGAGTCGATTCCGTGCCGAACACGCCGAGCGCGTCGAGGCTCCCGTAGCTCAGAAACAGCGTGAGGATGACGAGCAACACGATCACGATCGCGTTCTGCAGCGACGCCGTGTTCTCGGTCCCGAAGACGCTGAGGACGGTGAGCGCGACGCCGAAGGCGACCCCCAACGGCACTGCCGGGTTCACCGGCAGGGCGATCCCCGCCTCGGCGAACACCTGGCCGGCGTAGCTGCCGAGCCCGACGAGATAGAACGCGGCCGCGAACACGAGCCCGAGCCAGAGGCCGATGCCGATGACGGCGCCCGGACCGGTGCCGAGTCCCCGGGAGATGAAGAAGTAACCGCCGCCGCTGCGGGGCATCGCGGTCGCCAGCTCCGACAGGGGGAGCGCGACCAACAGCGCGACGACCGCGCCGATCGCGAACGAGAGCGATGCTGCAGGCCCGGCGTTCTGCGCCGCAAGTCCCGGAAACACGAAGATCCCTGCCCCGATCATCGTCCCGATGCCGATCGCGAGCCCGCCGACGAGCCCGATGGTCCGTTCGAGCTCGCCCGCGCCTTCGTCACGGTCGTGGTCGGCGGGCGTCGGCTCCGGCGATTCCGGCGACTCCGTCGGCGGCCCACCTTCGAGGACGTCATCGCGTCCCATACGCGTGGATCGTGGGGGTGTCGGAAATAGCCCCCGCCAAAGTGGCCGAATCGAACGGCTCACAAGCGGCTCGCCCGCAATCCCCTTAAGAGTCGCCCGCGAGTGGCCGGTATGAACGGATCGAGCGGCGCCGACCGTAGCGCGGCCGTCTCGCGCGCGACCGCGGAGACGGAGATCGACCTGACGCTGACGATCGACGGGGACGGCGAAAGCGAGATCGACACCGGGATCGGCTTCTTCGACCACATGTTGACGGCCTTCGCCACGCACGGGCTGTTCGATCTGACCGTCCGCTGTGACGGGGACACGCACATCGACGACCACCACACCGTCGAGGACGTGGCGATCTGTCTGGGCGAGGCGTTCGCGGAGGCGCTCGACGACAAACGCGGGATCCGCCGGTACGCCGACCGACGCGTCCCGCTCGACGAGGCGGTCGCGTCGGTGGTCGTGGACGTCTCGGGGCGACCCTACTACGAGTTCGCGGGCGAGTTCTCCCAGGAATCGATCGGGGAGTTCACGAGCGTGATGGCCGACCACTTCGCGATGTCGCTCGCGCACAACGCCGGCCTGACGCTGCACGTCGAGGTCGTCCGCGGCGAGAACGCCCACCACGAGGTGGAGGCGCTGTTCAAGGCGCTCGCGCGCACGCTCGACGACGCGACGCGGATCGACGAGCGGCGCTCGGACACCCCGAGCACGAAGGGCGATCTCTAAGCGATGTTCGACGAGATCCTGGGCAAGTTCGAGGGGTCGCCGAGCCAGCAGGCGGTGATCCGCCTGCTCTTAGAGCGCGGGTTCTCCGTCAACGAGGACGGGCGCGTGGTCTCGGGCGGGATCGAGATCCCCTACACCGGGATCGCGCGCGAGCTGGACGTGGACCGCCGCGTCGTCGACTCCACGACCGACGCGATCCGGGAGGACCCGGAGCTGCGGCGCATCTTCGCCAACATCTCCTCGATACCGAGCCTGATGGATCTCGCGCCGGTGCTCGAGCTGACCGTTCTCACGATCGAGGTGGCCGCCGCCGACGAGTCCGGGATCGTCGCGGAGGTGTCCGGACTCATCGCCGACCACGGACTCACGATCCGGCAGATCATCAGCGACGACCCGGAGTTCGCCGCCGACCCGAAGCTCTACGTGATCCTCGACGACGACGTGCCTGGCGAGCTGCTCGTGGCGATCCGGGAGCTGCCCTACGTGCGCCGCGTCGAGTTCTGAGCCGGCCGCCGGGCCGGGACTCCCATCCTCAAAAGCCACATATTTTGGCGGGAGTAAAAAATATATGAGTTCACTTCGTAAAGAGGATATGATTGATACCTCTCATCGCGAGGGTCAACCTCCCTTCGATAGACCGTTCGAAGAGGAAGACACGAAACAACGTGTGTACGGGGCAGTACTGCACACCCGAGCGCCGAAAACGGCTGCCGAGATCGCTGACCAAGCGGATTGTTCGACGGAATCGGCGCGGACGCACCTGTCATTCTACACCGACCTTGGAATCGTCATCCAGCACGAGGGTCGACCAGTGATGTATGAACGCAACGATGATTACTTCGAATGGCGTCGGGTGAATACGCTCGCGCGAGAGAACACCATCGACGAGCTGCAGGCTCGCGTGTCGGATCTCACCGATCGGATCGAAGCGTACCGTGACGAATACGGCGCAGACGCACCCGCTTCCGTCGACGTTCTCGAGTTCGATGCAGAACGGATCGACGACGTGTATGCGGACCTCGGTGACTGGGCCACCGCGCTTGAGGAGCGTCGTCTGCACGAACGTGCACGGAGAAAGGTCGCCGGATCGACGGCTCCATCCCACAGCTGAGGATGGTACCAGCAGACGATGGCGCGAGTCCCGCACCAATAGACCGGGCGGTACTTGAACGAATGCGTTCTCGGTTCATCGGAAGTCGTCAGATCGAGTCCGCCGAGATCGTCGATGAGCAAAAGGTGTACCTTCGAGTCACATTGTCCGACGAGTACTATCCGAACGAGGTACTGGCTCGGCTCGAAATACGCTGGTACCGCAACGACGATTTCACGATGCACTATCAGGAGAACCGGAAGGACGAGGCGTGGAAATGTCGATGGGATCGACACCCAAACGCGCACAATACGCGCGATCACTTTCATCCGCCCCCGATGGCTAGCCAATCCGATGCGGATGATGCGCAGTGGCCCGCCGACCATCGCGATATGTGCCGCCTTGTGTTGGACTTCCTTGAGGAGCGCATCGAAACAGTGTGGTAACTGTACCTGAAGAGAGCGCTAAGGCCCACCCTCAAGGAGCGAGCCGCGAACGCGGCGAGCGAGTAGGGTGGGGAGGGAGTCACCGTGCTCCACTCACGTGTCCCCGCATATCGTTAATACGGTACGGGCCGTATGAACGGTATGACCGCCGAAATACGGCTGAACCGGCTCCGAACCGTCATCGACGCGCTCGAGTACCCGATCGAACGAGCCGACGCCCGCGAGGAGCTGTCCGACGTGACGCTGCTGTATGCCGACGGACGGGAGTCACTGGCCGCGGTCGTTGACCGGTCGAACGACGAGGTCTTCCGGTCGATGGAGGACCTCGAGGCCGCGGTCTTCGGGAACGTGCCGGTCGAAGCGGTCGGCGAACCGGGGCAGTCGGACGGCGACGCCTAGTACAGCCGATCTCGCGTCCATCGTACGAGGGTACTTGTCGTAACCCAGCGACGCGGATCGTGAGACGCCATCGCATATTTCACTTTCACTCGCCTGTTAACGTGGGTTTATATGGGAGAGCGAACAAGCGGGGTGTACATGCCCGAAGACGAACTCGAAGACCTCCCAGGCGTCGGCCCCGCGACCGCGGACAAGCTCGTTGACACCGGCTACGAGAGCTACCAGAGCATCGCGGTCGCCAGCCCCGGGGAGCTGTCGAACACCGCCGACATCGGCTCCTCGACCGCCTCGGACATCATCAACGCCGCGCGGGAGGCCGCCGACGTCGGCGGCTTCGAGACCGGCGCGGCCGTCCTCGAGCGGCGCGAGCAGATCGGCAAGCTCTCCTGGCAGATCGACGAGGTCGACGAGCTGCTCGGCGGCGGCGTCGAGACGCAGTCGATCACGGAGGTCTACGGCGAGTTCGGCGCCGGCAAGTCGCAGGTAACCCACCAGCTGGCGGTCAACGTCCAGCTGCCCCGCGAACACGGCGGGCTCGACGGCGGCGCCATCTTCGTCGACACCGAGGACACGTTCCGACCCGAACGGATCGACGACATGGTCCGCGGGCTCGACGACGAGATCCTCGAAACGGAACTGGAACGCCGCGAGATCGAGGGGACGCCGAACAGCGACGAGGCGCTGGCGGAACTCACCGAGGCGTTCCTCGATCGGATCCACGTCGCGAAGGCGTTCAACTCCAACCACCAGATCCTGCTGGCCGAGAAGGCCAAGGAGCTCGCGGGCGAGCACGAGGAGAGCGAGTGGCCGATCCGGCTCGTCTGTGTGGACTCGCTGACGGCCCACTTCCGCGCGGAGTACGTCGGCCGCGGCGAGCTCGCCGAGCGCCAGCAGAAGCTGAACAAACACCTCCACGACCTGATGCGGATCGGCGACCTGTACAACACGTCGATCCTCGTCACCAACCAGGTCGCCTCGAACCCCGACTCCTACTTCGGCGACCCGACCCAGCCGATCGGCGGCAACATCCTCGGCCACACCTCCACGTTCCGGATCTACCTGCGCAAGTCGAAGGGCGACAAGCGGATCGTCCGGCTCGTGGACGCGCCGAATCTCGCCGACGGCGAGGCCGTGATGCGCGTCCAGGACGCCGGCCTCAAACCGGAGTAAGCCGGCCCGAGAGGACGCGACGGGCGTCGGTCTCACACCACCCACGCGAGCCGACACCATCTCTTGCAACGATTTCCGCGACGACGTCTTTTGCAACGATTGCCGCGACCACCTTTTGAAACGATGTCCGCGATGGCGACTCACGAGAAGCGCACGCGAGCGTTTCGGGGTGAGATACCAACTGTTTGATAAAACGATCGTCAAGTTGTTCGGCAACATTTGTGCCGAAATTGCCGAGAATACGTCCTTATATTGGCCTAATTCGATTGTATATATGACGAACGTCGACTGAGAAACCATTATTATGCTGTTTTTCAACTCCACGATTTATATACCTCCATCCACCCCAGTCGAAACGTGATTTCGAACACGAACGCGGAGGAATCGGTTGGAATAGTTCACGATCGTAAACCATCTACCCTCGATGGGGCGGTGATCGCCTGATGGTGGGCGCGGGTCTCCTCGCGCAGGTCGATCCCTCGGTGATCGCCGAGGGCGTGAACCTGCTGTGGGTCGCGGTCGCCTGCTTCCTGATCTTCTTCATGCACGCCGGCTTCGCGATGCTGGAGGCGGGACAGGTGCGTGCGAAGAACGTGGCGAACCAGCTGACGAAGAACCTGCTGACCTGGAGCGTCGGCGTGCTCGTCTACTTCCTGATCGGGTTCGGGATCGAGGGCGTCGCCGGCGGCGGCGGATTCACGATGGAGACGCTCACCGGCGCGATGACCGCGTCGGACGGGGCCTGGGTCAACAGCTGGCTGTTCGGCGCCGTCTTCGCGATGACGGCGGCGACCATCGTCTCCGGCGCGGTCGCCGGCCGCGCGAAGCTCCGCGCGTACGTCGCGTACACGATCGCCATCGCGGCGGTCATCTACCCGGTCGTCGCCGGGATGTCCTGGGGCGGGAACGGGTTCCTCGTCGGGCTCGGCTTCACGGACTTCGCCGGCGGGATGGTCGTCCACGGGATGGGCGGCATCGCCGGCCTGACGGCCGCGTACGTGATCGGCCCGCGGATGGACCGCTACGCCGAGGACGGGTCCACGAACGTCATTCCCGGCCACTCGATGACGTTCGCGGTGCTCGGCACCCTCGTCCTGGCGTTCGGCTGGTACGGCTTCAACGTCGGCACGACCGCGACCGTGTTCACCGTCGAGAACGGCGAGCTCGCGCTCGGCGGGTACTCGGTCGTCGGCCGCGTCGCGCTCACGACGACGCTCGGGATGGCGGCGGGCGGCATCGGCGCGGCCCTCGGGTCGCTCGCGCTCACGAAGAAGGTCGACACGCTCTACGTCGCCAACGGCCTGCTCGCCGGGCTCGTCGGCGTCACGGGGATCGTCAACCTGGTCACCTGGTGGGGCGCCATCGCGGTCGCGCTGGTGTGCGGCCTCCAGCTGCCGTTCGTCTTCGAGTTCGTCTCCGACACGCTGAAGATCGACGACGTCTGTGCGGTCTTCCCGGTTCACGGCTCCGCCGGCGTCATCGGCATCCTGGCGCTGCCGTTCGTCCACGTGAACGGCTTCTCGGTCGACCTGCTCGTCTCGCAGGTGGTCGGGACCGTCGTGATCACGGTCTGGACGGTCGCGGCGACCGCGGCCGTCTTCGGCGTCTTCAAGGCGGCCGGTCAGGCTCGCGTCGCGCCCGAACACGAGCGTGAGGGCCTCGACGTCTCCGAACACGGCGTCGACACCTACCCCGAGTTCGGCAAGCCGATCGCCGCCGACGGCTCCGGAACCAGCGTCCGCGCCGACGGCGGCGAGGAGACTGGCTCGGAGATCAAGATGGTCACGGCCATCGTCCGCCCCGAGAAGCTCGGCGACATCAAGACGGCGCTGGCGGGGATCGGAGCCCCCTCGCTGACGGTGACGAACGTCTCCGGCCGCGGCTCCCAGCCGGCCAAGACGGGCCAGTGGCGCGGCGAGGAGTACGTCGTCGACCTCCACCAGAAGGTGAAGGTGGAGTGCGTCGTCGCCGACGTGCCGGCCGACGAGGTCGCCGAAGCGATCCGCGAGGCCGCAAGCACCGGCGAGCCCGGCGACGGGAAGGTCTTCGTCCTGCCGGTCGAGGACGCGCTGCAGGTGCGTACGGGCACGGCCGGCCCCGAGGCGGTGTAAGCCGCCGAGGCAGTCCGAATCGGTCCGAGCTTCGGGTGGTTTTTTAAGCAGTCACCCGCTCCATTTCGAGCAGTTACCCGCTTTCTTTTTAAGTAGCCACTCGGCCTCTTTTAAGTAATCTCCCCGAGAACGACCGCTCCGTGACGCGTCACTCCGCGTCGTCGAGCCGGTCCCGAACCAGCGGCGAGTCGGACGTCGTACACTCGGGTCGACCGCAGACGCCGGCGTCGGCGCCGGCACGTTCAACGCCCGCGGAGAGACGGTCGATCGACCAGTCGGCGTCGTGACCGTGGGTTCGTCGATGGTCCTCGATGGCGGTCCGTGCTCGGCGAAGGGACGTGAACGTCTCCGTGAACGCGCAGGACTCGCAGTCGACCGTCACGCGAGCGCTATCCATACCGGAGCGGTCGGGGTCAGCGGAGAAAACGATCACGGTTTGAAAAGCCTGAGCGAGCGGTCCGACGGGAAGCGGGCGACCGACCGCGCTCCGAACGGAACCCCTTTTTCACCTCCCGGTCGAAGGGGGGGATATGAACAACGACCGCTCGCGCGCGCTGTACGACCGCGCGCTCTCGGTGCTTCCCGGCGGGGTGAACTCCTCGGTGCGGGCGACGCTGCCGCATCCGGTGTTCGTCGACCACGGCGACGGCGGCCACGTCATCGACGCCGACGGAAACCGGTACGTCGACTGGGTGATGGGCTACGGGCCGCTGCTGTACGGCCACGACGTCCCCGAACCGGTGACCGCGGCGATCCAGTCCGCGGCGGCGGACGGCCCGATGTACGGCGTTCCGACCGAGATCGAGGTCGAACACGCCGAGTTCATCGCGCGCCACGTTCCCAGCGTCGAGCAGGTGCGGTTCGTCAACTCCGGCACGGAAGCGACCGTCTCCGCGGTTCGGCTTGCCCGGGGACACACCGGCCGTGACAAGATCGTGGTGATGCAGGGCGGCTACCACGGCGCCCAGGAGTCGACGCTCGTCGAGGGCGAGCCCGGGTCGCAGGCGCCCTCCACGGCGGGCGTTCCCTCGGAGTTCGCCGAACACACCCTGCCGATCCCGTTCAACGACCCGGAGGCCGCACGCGAGGTCTTCGCCGAGCATGGCGACGAGATCGCGGCGGTGCTCGTCGAGCCGGTCCTCGCGAACTCCGGGATCGTGATGCCCGTTGACGGGTACCACGAGACGCTGCGCGAGCTGTGTGACGAGCACGGGTCCCTGCTCGTCTTCGACGAGGTGATCACCGGCTTCCGCGTCGGCGGGCTGGGGTGTGCACAGGGCAAGCTCGGCGTGACCCCCGACCTCACCACGTTCGGGAAGATCGTCGGCGGCGGGTTCCCCGTCGGCGCGATCGGCGGCCGCGCGGACGTGATGGAGGGCTTCACGCCGGCCGGCGACGTCTTCCAGGCGGGGACCTTCTCGGGACACCCGGTGGCGATGGCGGCCGGCAAGGCCTACCTGGAGTACGCGGCCGAACACGACGTCTACGAGCACGTCAACGATCTCGGCGAGAAGCTGCGCGCCGGGATCACCGACATCTGCGCCGACCAGGCGCCGACGTACACGGTCGTCGGAACGGACTCGCTTTTCAAGACGGTCTTCACGCGCGAGGGCCCGACCGGGGAGGACCTCGAGGCGTGCTGCCCGGCGGGATGTACCCAGGACCCCGACTGTCCGCGGTACGACTACTGTCCGAAGACGGGCGCCGACGTCGCCCGCGCCGAGACCGACCGCTGGGAACGCGTGTTCCGCCAGGAGATGAAGGAGCAGGGGATCCTCCTCACCGGCAACCAGTTCGAGAGCCAGTTCGTCTCGTACGCCCACACCGAGGCGGACGTCGAGGAGACGCTCGAGGCGTACAAACACGCGCTCTAGGACGCGGAAACACGCGACCGCGGACCGAAAACACGCGACCGCGGACCGAAAACACGCGACCTCGGACCGAAAACACGCGACCTCGGACCGAAAACACGCGACCGCGGACCGAAAACGCGCGCTTAGCACGCGACCGTCGCCGCCGCTCGACGGACGGATGCGCCACATCCCGACGAGACCGAAATTGGTGGCCTTTTCACCGCCGGGACCGTCGGTTCGAGTATGACACGATCGCTTCGACTCGCGACCCGCGGATCCGACCTCGCCGTGAAACAGGCGGCGACGGTCGCGGACGCGCTCGCGACCCGGCGCCGGGAGGTCGAGACCCGTACGGTCGAAACCCGCGGCGACCGGATCCCGGACGCGCTCATCCACGAGCTGGGGAGGACGGGCGCGTTCGTCCGATCGCTGGACGAGGAGGTGCTCGCCGGCGACGCCGACCTCGCGGTCCACTCGCTGAAGGACGTCCCGACGGAGGGGATCGACGACCTCGTCATCGCCGGCGTTCCCGAGCGCGGACCGGCCGGCGACGTCCTCGTGACGCCGGCCGGGCGCGACCTCGACGACCTCGACCCGGGATCAGTGATCGGAACCGCATCGCTGCGCCGCACCGCGCAGATCAAGGCCGCCCGGCCGGATCTCGAGGTGGAGCCGATCCGCGGAAACGTCGACACGCGGATCGAGAAGCTGCTCGCGCCCGAACTCCAGCGCGAACACGAGGCGCGAATGGAGGCGCAGTCGGAGGCGAAAGGCGAGGCGGGGGGCGAGGAAAACGCGGCAGACGCTGCGGACGATGAGGACGACCGCGAGTTCGAGGCGACCGTCGAGGAGTGGTTCGACTCGCTGTCGGAGCTCGAACGGGCCGCGATGGAGCGGGAGGTCGAGAGCGAGTACGACGGACTGGTGCTCGCGGAGGCGGGGCTCGCCCGGTCCGGCCTGCTCGAGGAGGTCCCGACCGTGCGGCTCGAGCGCGGCGAGTTCGTCCCGGCGGCCGGCCAGGGCGCGATCGCGGTCGTCGCCGCGGACCCGGACGTGATCGACGCGGTTCGCTCGGCGGTCGACCACCCGCGGACGCGCGTGGAGACGACCGTCGAGCGGACGATCCTCGCGGAGCTGGGCGGCGGCTGCATCGCCCCGATCGGCATCAACGCGATCGTGCAGGGGTCGTACGTGCACACGACCGTCCGCGTGCTCTCGCAGGACGGGACCGAGGAGGTCGCCGAAACGCGAGACCTCGATATCGAGCGCTACGGGCAGGACGCGCGGGCGTTCGGTCGGGATCTCGCCGACCGGGGCGCGGACGAGCTGATCGAACGCGCGCGCAAACGGAGCGACGAGGATGACTGAGGACGACGTTCCGGCCGAGGCGGGGTCGGCCGATGGGGTCCCGACGGAGGATCCGGAGGAGGCGGCCGGCAAGGTGTACCTCGTCGGCTCGGGACCGGGCGATCCGGAGCTGCTGACGGTGCGGGCGAAGCGGCTCCTCGAGGCGGCCGACGTCGTACTCCACGACAAGCTGCCGGGCCCGGAGATCATCGAGTCGATCCCCGAGGAGAAGCGCGAGGACGTCGGCAAGCGGGCCGACGGCGAGTGGACGCCGCAGGAGTACACCAACCGTCGGCTGGTCGAGCTCGCCCGTGAGGGCAGGACGGTCGTGCGGCTGAAGGGCGGTGACCCCTTCGTGTTCGGCCGCGGCGGCGAGGAGCTCGAGCATCTCGCGGCGGCCGGCGTGCCGGTCGAGGTCGTGCCGGGCGTCACCTCGGCGATCGCCGGAGCCGGCGTGGCCGGGATCCCCGTGACCCACCGCGAGCACGCCTCCTCGGTGTCGTTCGTGACGGGCCACGAGGACCCGACGAAGGAGGATTCGGCGGTCGACTGGGAGGCGCTCGCGGCCACCGGCGGGACGATCGTGGTGTTGATGGGCGTCGGCAAGCTGCCGGAGTACGTCGCCGAGCTCCGGAGCGCGGGGATGGACCCCGAGACCCCCGTGGCGCTCGTCGAGCGCGCGACGTGGCCGGACATGCGCGTGGCGACTGGGACCCTCGAGACGATCGTCTCGGTTCGCGACGAGGCGGGGATCGAGCCGCCCGCCATCACCGTGATCGGCGCGGTCGCGGCAAGTCGGGACCGCGTGGTCGACGTCCTGGAGAACGCCAACGCGGCGCCGGTCGGAACCGAACCGGAGCAAAGACAGGGGAGGAACCGATGAGCCGGCAGGTTCGCGTCGCCGTCTTCCGCCCCGACGACGACCGGATCGAGGACGCGGTCGAGCTGCTGGAGTCGCTGGGTGCCGACCCGGTCCCCGACCCGATGCTTGCGGTGAAACCGACCGGCGAGACGCCGGCTGACGCGCCCTACGTCGTCCTCACGAGCAAGACCGGCGTCGAGCTCGCCGCCGAGCGGGGCTGGGTTCCGGCCGCGGAAACGACGCTCGTCGCGATCGGCCCCGCGACCGCGGCGGCGGCCCGGGAGGCCGGGTGGACGGTCGATCTGATCCCCGAGGAGTACACCTCCGCGGGACTCGTCGACCTGCTCGCAGACCGGATCGCGGAGGGGCCCGAAGGGGACGAGGGGGACGAAGGGACCGAGGGAGCCGAGGGGGGCAAGGGGGCCGAGGGCACCGCGAACGGAGGCGTCGCGATCGAGGTCGCCCGGTCGGACCACGGCAGCGCGGTGCTCACCGAGGGGCTCGCGGCCGCCGGGGCGGACGTCCACGAGACGGTGCTCTACCGGCTCGTCCGCCCCGAGGAGGCCGGCCGGTCGACCGAGCTGGCCGCCGCGGGCGAGCTGGAGGCCGCCGCGTTCACCTCCTCGTTGACCGTCGAGCACTTCCTCGAGGCCGCCGCCGAGCGCGGGGTCGAGGACGCCGCGCGGGCGGGACTCGCGGACGCCGTCGTCGGAACCATCGGCGACCCGACCCGCGAGACGGCCGAAGCGCACGGGATCGACGTCGACGTCGTTCCCGCGGAGGCGACCTTCGAGTCGCTCGCGACCGCGGTCGTCGAGCACGCGGCGCCGAGCCACCGCGGCGAGTGAGCGTCTCGGCGCGGCGGTGACCCGACCCGCGGCGGCAGCCACCGCCGGCAGCCATCGCCGGCAGCCATCGCCGGACCGATCTAGCCGCGGATCCGGTCGTCGAACGCCGCCCAGGCGTCGGGAAACGCCTCGAGTCGGGCCGCCGATAGCGTGTACAGCGCGTACTCGGCGTCCAGCCGAACCGTCCTGTCGTCCGTGATCCAGCGGCGGATCCGGTCGTCCGTCGACGCGATCCGGGACCGTTCGGCGGCAAGGAAGTCGCCGCCCACGGTGGGGTCGGCGGCCGAGACCGGAAGTTCCTCGAGCGCCGCGACCGCCGACTCGCGGGCCGACCGAACCGTCTCGGGCGTCGCCTCGCGATGCCCGCCCTCCTCGATGGTCGTTCGAACGCGATCGAGCGCCCGCCGGTTGACGTCGAGCTCGAGGGCGGTCGCGAGCGACCGGCCGAGCCGGCGCTGCTCCTCGAACAGGGTTTCGTGTAGATGCGAGACCACCCGGGCGCCCTCGGCCACGATCTCGCGGGCCGGGGCCGCGTCGGTCTCGATCAACTCCCGTGGATCGGCCGTCTTGTCGGTCGGATACTCGGCAGCCCGAAGGTCCTCGCGCGCGGTTTCGAGCGCCGCCGTAAACCGTCCTTCGTAGTCGGTGGGTGAGTCGGCGTCGGCATCAGCAGCGTCGCCGGTATCAGCATCGCCGTCGCCACCGCCGTTGCCCTCGTCCTCAGCACGCTCGCGGTGGCGCGTCGACAGGTGCTCGAGAGCTGCCAGCCGCGAGACGGCGCGTTCGACCTGCCCGGCCAGCGCGCCGACCCACAGCGCGTGCCCCTCGGGCGCGGCGTGGTGGTGCGTGGGCCGATCGAGGTCGGTACGGGCGCGGTCGAGGAGCGTCTCGAGACGGACGGCGGTGAGCAGGGTCCGGTGCGGGTCGATCCCCGCATAGGTGAGCGCGTCGGCACCGGTCGCGAGTCGATCCCGTGCGTCCGCGCGGGCGTCCTCGACGGCGGACCGCCGCTCCGTCGGCGACCCGACCGCGGCAACCGCCGCGGCGGCGCTGCGGGCGTCCCCGCGGGGGCCGTGGGATTCCGCGAGCGCGCGGGCGGCGGTCGGCGCGTCCGTGACGTCCCCGAGGCCGCGAGCAGCCTGCTCGCGAAACCGTTCGACCTCCCGGCGTGCAGCCCCGTTCGGAACGTCGGCGGCGGTGAGCGGATCCGGAACGTCGGCCAGCAGCGCGTCGACCCGGTCGGCTGCCGCGGCGACCGCCCCGGCGCTCGGCTGCACCGGTTCGGGCTGCGGCGGGGTCTCGATGGCGGACTCGACCGTCCCCTCGAGCGCCGCCGCATCGTACGTCGGGGGCGAGTCCTCGCCGCGATCGAGGACGTCGAGACAGCCGGCCGACGCGAACGCGAGACCGGCGCCGGCCGCTCCGAGAACCGACCGACGTGACCGGGTCACGCGTCATCACCGCCGTTCGTTCCGGTCGCGTCAACCGATTCGAGCCGGCAGTTCGAGCTGGTTCCGAGCCCCATCCCGGACGGGGACGAGTCATAGGCCTGCGGAACGCGCAGCGCCGTCACGAGCAGGTGGCGGTCGTCCACCTCGCAGGCTGCGTCCGCCGGACGGAGCCGTCGACAGCGGCTGGCGTGAAACTCGTCGGCCTCGAGCTCGACGTACTCCGTCGAGAGCGCGTAACAGGCCGAAATCGGCTCCTGGATCAGGACGGCCGACTCGGACTCGAAGTCGGTCGCGGCCAGGAAGGACCGGAGGGCGTCGACGCCTTCGGGTTCGCGGTCGAACCGAAGGCGGTCGAGATGGGCGTCCTCGAGAATGAACCACATCCGGTTCCGGAGTCCCCGGTCCTCGAGATCCGGCGTCGGGGTGGTGGGGGAGGCATCCGGTTCGGTCGTTTCCCTCCCGCCGTCCGGATCCTCCGGATCGAACCCGAACGGGACGATCGGATCGAGCGACGGATCGCGCAGCGTCTCGACCGCGAAGTCGGTCGTGGCCGACTCGGGCGGGTGCGAGGGGTCGTCGCCGACGGTGCGGCTCGTGGACGTGCTCCCGTCGAGACACCCGGCCGCGGCGCTCGCCAGGAGGGCGGCGCCCGCGGCGAGGAGGGATCGCCGGGACCGATGGAGGGCGGGCATACGTCCCGCTGATCGGTCACGATTGAAATAGCTACGGGAACCGACCGCGCGGAACGGGGAGCGATAGCGCGGCGGAAAGCCGACCGCGCGGTGCGAGCGGCGTCGACCGGACGACCCCTTTTAGGCGATGGCGCGTGCAGTGCCGGTATGGCCGACGAGGGGATCGACGACGGACAGCGGGATGACCGACGCGGTGGCGGGCAGCACGACGACGGCGACGAGGACGCGGACGCGGACGGCGACGAGGGGGGCGGCACCGGCGCGGACGACGAAACGGAAACCGCGCGCTACGCCGATCCGGACGAGAACCCGTACGTGACCGACCCGCCGACCGACTTCGACCCGGTCGCGGAGCTGTCCGAATCGACCGCGCGCACGCAGGCCGACCGCCTCCGGGCGGCGATCCGCGAACACGACTACCGGTACTACGTCGAGGCGGACCCGATCGTCTCGGACGCGACCTACGACGCGCTCTTCGACCGGCTCGTTGACCTCGAGGAGGCGTTCGACCTGCGGACCGAAGATTCCCCGACCCAGCGCGTCGGCGGGGAGCCGGTCGACGAGCTCGAGGCGGTCGAGCACGCCGCGCCGATGCTCTCGATCGACCAGACGACGGACCCCGACGACGTTCGGGAGTTCGACGACCGGGTGCGGCGGGAGCTCGCGGAGGCGGAATTCGACGGCGTCGGCGACGACTGGAGCCTCGAGTACGTCTGCGAGCCGAAGTTCGACGGCCTCTCGGTGGAGGTCGTCTACGAGGACGGCGAGTACGCCCGCGCGGCGACGCGCGGCGACGGGACGACCGGCGACGACGTGACCGAGCAGGTGGCGACGATCCGTGCGGTGCCGGGCCGGCTCCGCGGGGCGCCCGACGACGTCCCGTCGACGCTCGCCGTCCGCGGTGAGGTCTACATCCCGCGGGACGCCTTCCAGGAGCTGAACCGCGAGCGCCAGGAGCGCGGCGAGGAGCCGTTCGCGAATCCCCGGAACGCCGCGGCCGGAACGCTGCGACGGCTCGACCCCTCGATCGTCGCCGACCGGCCGCTCAGCGTCTTCTTCTTCGACGTGCTCGAGTGGACGGTCGGCGATGCCGGGACGGACGCGGCGGACGAGACGGACGCGGCGGACGAGACGGCCGGTGACGCTCCCGAGCGCCCGGCAACCCACTGGGCCGAGCTCGACGCCCTCGAGAGCTTCGGGCTGCGCCGGAACGACCGGACCGAACTCGTGACCGACGTCGAGGACGCGATCGACTACCGCGACCGGACCGCCGCGATCCGCGACGAACTCGAGTACGAGATCGACGGGATCGTGATCAAGGTGAACGATCTGGCGGCGTGTGAGGAGCTCGGGACCACCTCCCGCTCGTACCGCTGGGCGTTCGCCTACAAGTTCCCGCCGCGGACGGAGACGACGACGGTCGAGGAGATCGTCGTCCAGGTCGGGCGGACGGGACGATTGACGCCGGTCGCCCTCCTCGACCCGGTCGACGTCGGCGGCGTCACGGTCTCACGGGCGACGCTGCACAACCCCGCCGAGATCGAGGCGCTGAACGTGAACGTGGGGGATCACGTCCGGGTGTATCGCGCCGGCGACGTCATCCCGTACATCCCGACGGTCGTCGAGAAGCGGTCCGACGGCCCCTACGAGTTCCCCGAGACCTGTCCGGTCTGCGACTCGCCGGTCGAGCGTGACGGTCCGCTGGCGTACTGCACCGGCGGGCTCGGCTGTCCGGCCCAGCTCGAGCGCGCGATCGAACACTGGGCGCGTCGGGATGCGCTCGACATCGAGGGGCTGGGTCCCGAGACGGTCGAGCAGCTGCGGGCGGCGGGGCTGGTCGAGTCGCTGCCGGACCTCTACCGGCTCGACCGCGAGGATCTCGCCTCGCTGGAAGGGTTCGGCGAGACGAGCGCGGAGAACCTGCTTGCGGAGCTGGACGCGAGCCGGAACCCGCCGCTGCCCGAGTTTCTGGCCGCCCTCGGGATCCCGGACGTGGGCGCCGCGACCGCCCGGAACCTCGCCGAGTCGTTCGGCACGCTCGACGCGCTCCTCGAGGCGTCGGAGGACGACCTCCGGACGGTCGAGGACGTCGGCGAGACCGTCGCGGGCGAGATCAGGGAGTTCCTCGACGGGGAGCGGAACCGCGAGACGATCGCCGAGCTCCGCGAGCTGGGCGTGGACCCCGAACCGTACGAAACCGAGACCGGTGACGCGGAGCTCGAGGGACTCACGTTCGTGTTCACGGGCGCGCTGTCGGTCCCGCGGAGCGAGGCGCAGGCGGTCGTCGAGCGACACGGCGGCAGCGCGACCGGGAGCGTCTCCGGCAACACGGACTACCTCGTGGTCGGGGAGGACCCCGGCCGGAGCAAGCGACGGGACGCCGAGGACCACGGCGTCGAGACGATCGACGAGGCGGACTTTGCGGATCTCCTCGCCGACCACGGGATCGAGTGGCCGCCGGAATCGTGAGGACGGCGGACGCCCTGCCCCGTCCATCGAGCACGACGTACCCCCGTCCCGCGAGCGCCTCGAACACCCCGTTTCGAGCGCCGTCGAACACCCACAGCCCTTTATCCGAACGGGCGGAACCGGGGCGTATGACAGCCATCGAGCTCTCCGGCGTGACGAAACGGTTCGGGGAGTTGACAGCGGTCGACGACCTCGACCTGGCGGTCGAGGAGGGCGACGTGTTCGGCTTCCTCGGGCCGAACGGGGCCGGCAAGTCGACGACGATCAACGTCCTGTTGGACTTCGTCCGGCCGACGTCGGGGTCGGTCCGCGTCCTGGGACACGACGCCCAGCGGGACGGCGTCGCGGTCCGGGAGCGGACCGGCGTGCTCCCGGAGGGGTTCGACGTCTACGACCGGCTGACGGGACGGCAGCACGTCGAGTTCGCGGTCGAGTCGAAGGAGGTCGACGACGACCCCGACGCGATCCTCGAACGGGTGGGGCTGATCGGGGACGGCGACCGGAAGGCCGGCGGCTACTCGAAGGGGATGCGCCAGCGGCTCGCGCTCGGGATGGCGCTCGTGGGCGACCCGGATCTGCTGATCCTCGACGAGCCGTCCTCGGGTCTCGACCCGACCGGCGCGAAGGAGATGCGCGAGATCGTTCGTGAGGAGGCCGCCGACGGGACGACCGTCTTCTTCTCCTCGCACGTGCTCGGGCAGGTCGAGGCCGTCTGCGACCGCGTCGGCATCCTCCGCGACGGCCGGCTCGTCGCCGAGGACTCGATCGACGGCCTGCGGGAGGCGGTCGGCGGCGACGAGACGCTGATCGTCACCGTCGACGCGGCGACGGCCGAGGACCTCGAGGGGGTTCGCGCGATCGACGGCGTCGCCAGCGCCGAGACCGATGGCGAGGGGACCGTCCGCGTGAGCTGTGACAGCGGCGTGAAGACCGACGTGATCGGGGCCCTCGAGGCGGCCGGCGTGACGGTACGGGACTTCACGACCCAGGAGGCCTCGCTCGAGGACCTCTTCATCGCCTACACCGAGGGGGAGGTGGCCGAATGAGCTACCGCGCGGTCGCCCGCAAGGACTTCCAGGACGCGGTCAGGTCCCGGTGGATCTGGGTGCTCTCGGCGCTTTTCATCGTGGTGTTCGCCGGGCCGGCCCTGCTGCGGTTCACGCTCGGGATCGGGCTCGGCGACACCAACGAGGCGACCGGGATCACGGTGCTTTTCATCCAGTTCATGAAGGAGGGGACCGCGGTGCTCGTGCCGATCATCGCGATCGTCGTCGGCTACGCGTCGATCACGCGCGAACGCGAGAGCGGAACGTTGAAGCTCCTGTTGTCGCTGCCGCACTCGCGCGGCGACGTCGTGCTCGGGAAGGTGCTCGGCCGGTCCGCCGTCGTCGCGCTGCCGATCGCGATCGGCTTCCTCGTGGCCGGACTCGTACTGATCCCGGCCACGAGCGGGGGCGCCGTGAGCCGGTTCGTCGCGTTCGCGCTGCTGACCGTCGTGCTCGGCGTCGTCTTCGTCGGGTTGGCCGTCGGGATCTCGGCGGCCTCCGAGAGCGACCGCCAGGCGATGGTCGGGTCGGTCGGACTGTTCCTGCTCACCAGCCTCTTTTGGGGGACCGCCGCGGGGCGGATCGCCTCGGCGCTCAACGAGTACGCCGGCGTGACCGTCCAACAGCAGTATCTCGTCGAGCTCGGGCTCAAGGTCGTCAACCCGGTGGCGGCCTACAAGACGCTGGTCGACTCGCTGGTCTACGCGAGCCAGATGGAGGCCCGCCAGCAGCTGTTCGGGTTCTTCCTCTTCTTCGACCCGGCGGCCGCCGAGGCGCTCGGCGACGAGCTGCCGGTCGTCTTCACCGACCCCGTTATCGCCGCGCTGCTTGCGTTGTGGTTCGTCGTCCCGGTGTACGTCGGGATGACGGTCTTCGAGCGCGTCGACCTGTAGGCGGACGGCGCCGGTCGCCGCACCGACCGGAGCGTGGCGTGGATGGCGATCGGCGCGGCATAACGGCGGCGTAGCGTGACGGCGGCGTAGCGTGACGGCGGCGTAGCGTGATGGCGACCGGCGCGGCGTGACGGCGGTCGGACCGGCACGAAAGCCCTATTTCGGACGGGGCCCATCAGTCGACAGTGCCGACGTTCCGCTACCCGTGCCCCGGCTGTCACACGACGAACAGCCTCCACGAGGCCGACTGCGAGTTCGAGGGGGTCGACTGGCCGCGGATCGAGCGGGCCTACACCGACCTGTTGGCGGTGCTCACCCGGGAGCCAAAGGGGATCACGGAGCCGGAACTGCGCGCCGCGATCCCCGACGACTGGTCCGGGATCCACGCGGCCGCGCTCGGGCTGTTGGAACGCGAGCAGCGGGTCGTCCGGGACGAGGGCGAGGAGGGACCGCTCCGGCTGTTGACCGCCGCGGAGTTCAAGGAGCGCGTCTCCGAGCCGACGCGGGAGCCGATGCGGACGATCTACGAGCGCGGGTCGGTGCCGGGCTGTCACGACAACGCGGTCTTCGCGATGATCGCGTGGTACGAGATGGTCGGGCTCTCCTGGAGCGAGACGAAGGACCACGTGGTCGACTGGCTCCGGACCTCCGGCGCGTGGGACCGGGGCGGCTTCGAGGAGTCCTCGCCCGCGGAGCTCGTCGAGAGCAAGCGCCACGTCTACGACGCCGGGTACGGCTGGAAGGAGAAGGCGCAGGCCGCCAAACGCGTGATCGAGCGACACGGATGAGGCGCGGAGGGACAGGCGGGGTTCGGGGACGGACCGCAACCGCGACAGGTTTAGCACGCCGCCGGTCCTCCCGCTGGTATGGTCGGGGTTGCGACGCTTCCGTGGCCGGCGATCGGGTCGGTAGCCGCCGGGATCGGCAGTCTCGCGCTGATCCGATACGTGCTCGACCATCGCGGAACGCCCGGGGCGAACTGGTTCATCGCGGTGCTGCTTGCCCAGGCGGTCTGGTGTCTCGGCTACGGGGTCGGCCTGTTCGTCTTCGATCCCCGATTGCGACTGGCGTTCGAGGCGGTCGTCTGGCTCGGGATCGTCTGGACCGGGCTCACGTTTCTGGCGTTCGCGCTCGAGTACACCGGCCGCGGGGACGTCGTTCGCGGGGCGGGCTACGGCGCGTTCGCCGCCTTCGGGGTCGTGACCACGGTGC
This sequence comes from Halopenitus persicus, assembly GCF_900107205.1. Taxonomy (GTDB): domain Archaea; phylum Halobacteriota; class Halobacteria; order Halobacteriales; family Haloferacaceae; genus Halopenitus; species Halopenitus persicus. Next base: position 73,172 of record NZ_FNPC01000008.1, read on the forward strand.
TGACCGTGACGAACCAGCTTCACGGCGCGATGTGGTCCGGGTTCGGTCTCGACCCCGTCCTCGGCGTCGCGACGGTCACGTACGCGATCGGCGCGTGGGGCTATCTGACGCTCGGCGTCGCGACCTTGTCGGTCGTGGTCGCGGTGGTCCTGCTCGTCGACACGCTGTTGAGCTACGGACCGCTGTATCGTCGGGAGGCCGCCGCCGTCGCGTTGAGTTCGATCCCGCCGGGGTTCGCCCTGCTGGCGTGGGCGTTCGGGGTCGGTCCGGTGCCGCAGCTCAACCTGGCGCCGGTGATGTTCCTCCCGCACGTCGCGCTCGACGCGTACGCGTTCGGGCGGGCCGACCTCTTCGAGCGGAATCCGACGACGATCCGGACGGCCGAGCGGACCGCGATCGACGACCTGGCGGACCCGATCGCGATCGTCGACCTGGACGAACGGATCGTCCGGCTGAACGACGCCGCCACCGCTGCCTTCGGGGGTGCCGACGGGTCGCCGCTGGACCGGCAGTTGACGGCGGTCGTGGGCGCCGACGTCGACCTCCCGAGCGCTGCGGAGGGCGGCGGTGGCGAAACGGGCCCCGGGACGGGGGGTGGGACCGATGACGGGGCCGGCGGCGAACCGGCTCCGGGAACGATCGAGCACCGAGTCGACGGTCGGGACCGGACGTACGCGGTGTCGGCGTCGCGGCTCCGCGATCCGGCGGGAACGCACGTGGGATACACCGTGGTGTTCACCGACATCACCGAGCAGGAGCGGCGGCGCCAGCAGCTGGAGGTGCTCAACCGGATCCTGCGCCACAACCTCCGAAACGACGCCGGGGTGGTCCACGGGTATGCCGAGCTGCTCGTCGACCGGGTGGACGAGGACGACCGCCGGATGGCCGACGCGATCGAGCGGCGGGCCGGCGCCCTCGCGGCGCTCGGGGAGAAGGCCCGCACCGTCGAGACGCTGATCGACGGCGAGCCGTCACGGCGGCTCTCGGTCGACGACCTGGTTCGTTCGGCCGTTGCTGACGTCCGGAACCGGGACCGGATCGACACGGCGGACGTGGATCTCTCGGTGACGGTGAACGGCCGGGCGAACGGCGGAACCGATGGGTCTCCGGAGGACGAAGCGAGCGGCGGAACCGATGGGAGCTCGAAGGACGAAGCGAACGGCGTGATCGAGGGGGAGTTCCGGGAGGCGACCCTGACCGCGGCGGTGACGAACCTGGTGGAGAACGCGATCCGCCATCACGACGGAAACGGGAGCGAGCGGCCGGACGGAGCACCGTGGGTCCGCGTGACCGTCGCGCTCGACGGCGACGACGTCGTGGTGACGGTCGCGGACGACGGCCCCGGGATCCCCGACCACGAGCTCGAGACGATCGCGGCCGGGGAGGAGACGGCGCTCGAACACGGGTCGGGGTTGGGACTGTGGATCGTCCACTGGGCGAGCGACGCCCTCGGCGGGACGATCACCTACACGGATCGATCGCCGCGGGGCACGCGCGCCGAGCTGCGGCTGCCGGGCGGGAAGGACGATCCGAGGCGGTAAGGCCGGCGATCGGCGGGGAAGAAGGCAGGGACGAACGGGAAAGAAGGCAGGGACGAAGCGGAAGAGAACGAAGCGATCGAAGTCGTTGGGCGAGCGCGAACCGCGTTACTCGCTCTGGATGCGGGGCGCGAGCATGAACGTCACGTTGCCCATCCCCTCGGCGAAGGAGTAGTGCAGCTTGACCGGGAACTCCTCGCCGAGCTCGACGACCACCTCGGCGTCCTTCGGAATGGCCTTGTTCATGTCCTTGAGGTAGTCCAGCGAGAACAGCGAGTCGGCGGGACCGGCCGTGAGGTCGATGAGGTCGTCACGCTCCAGGTTCAGATCGACGTCGTCGGTGTCCCCTTCGGCCTCGATCGAGAAGGCCTCCGCGGCCTCGTCGACGCGGAGCCGGATGTGGTCCGAGACCATGTCCGCGGCGGTGATGCCGCGGTCGATCTGGGCGCCCTCCAGGACGATCTCCGCGGGGAGGTCGAGCTCCGGAATGTCGGGCTCCTGACGGATCGAGTCCGGGTCGATGAGCGCGAGGGTGTAGGAGAGCCCGTCGATCTCGATGTGGAGCTTGCGGGTCTCCTCGTCGAGCTCGAGGTGGACGAGGTCCCCGGAGTTGGCCATCCCGGCGATGTCCTGCAGGCGCGCGAGGTTGACGCCGATGACGCCGCCGTCGGCCTCGTAGGACTCGAAGGCGGCGGCTTCAAGCGACAGATCCACCATCCCGACGTTGGCGGGGTCGACGGCGCGGATTGCGAGCTCCTCCTCGTTCAGGCGGATCTTACACTCGTCGACCAACACGCTCACCGACTCGAGCGCGTCCTGGAGCGTCGACGCACTCACGATGGCCTTGAACATATACGGACCGCTACGGCGCAATACCCTAAAAAGACCCGCGATCCGATATAGCTTCTTCGCGTGCGCGACGCGTGCGTTGTCGCTCGAGCCAGCAGTCGTTGCCCCGCTCAGTCGTCGCTCGGATCCGGCATCGACGACCCGACGGTTCCGGGGGTTCGCGTCGTCCGCGGGACGTCGATCCCGCCGAGCACCATCGCGAACAGCACGAGCGGCGAGAGGAACCCGAACAGGTAGAACGGCGCGTACTCGAGGGTCGGAACGCCGGTCACCGAGGCCATATACACGCCGCCGGCGTGCCAGGGGAGCAGCGCGCCGGTGGGCGTCCCGGCCGCCTCGACGGCCCGCGAGAGCTGATCGCCGTCGAGGTCGAACTCGGCGTAAAGGTTCCGCAGCGTCACGCCGGGGAGGACGATGCTCATGTACTGCTGGGCCGTGAGCGCGTTGATGAGGATCGCCGAGACGCCGGTGCCGGCGATCAGGCTGCCGGACCCCTGAACCGCGCTCGTGAGCCCGTGTGCGAGGACGGCGAGAACCCCGGTTCGCTCGAGGACGCCGCCGAGCGACAGCGCGGCGACGACCACGGTGATCGTCCACGCGGAGCCGGTGAGCCCGCCGGCGGCGAGGAGGTCGTTCACCAGGTCGCTGCCCGTCTCCGGGGCCGTCCCGGACATGAAGACCTCCCAGGCGGCGACGAAGCCGGTCCCCTGAAGGAGGATCGCGGTGGCGACCCCCGCGAAGACGCCGGCGACGAGCGACGGCAGCGCCGGGTGGCCGCGCAGCGCCAGGCCGAAGGTGACCGCCAGGGGGGCGAAGACGAGCGGCGAGAGGTCGTAGGTCCCCGCCAGGGCCCCCTGAATCTCGGCGAGCCGGTCGGCTGGGATCGCCCCGGCCGTGCCCAGGCCGATGACGGCGAAGGCCGCGAGCGCGATCCCGAACGCGATGGCCGTCCCGAGCCGCATTCGCCGGATGTGGGCGTACAGGTCGGTGTTCGTCACGCCGGCGGCGAGGTTCGTCGTGTCCGACAGCGGCGACTGCTTGTCGCCGGCGTACGCGCCGGAGAGCACCGCGCCGACGGTCATCGGCGCGGGCACGCCGAGCCCGGCGCCGATCCCGACGAAGGCGACGCCGAGAGTCCCGACCGTGGTCCAGGAGGAGCCGATCGAGAAGGCGACGACCGCCGAGAGGACGGCGGCGACCGGAAGGAAGACCGTCGGGGTGAGAAACGACAGCCCGTAGTACATCAGTCCGGGGATCGTCCCGGACGCGATCCACGTCGCGATGAGCGCGTAGATGACGAAGAGGATCAACAGCGCCTGAATGCCCATCAGCAGGCCGTTCGAGACGCCATCGAAGAGCTCCTCCCACTCGTATCCGAGGTACCGACCGATCCCGGCGACGAAGACGATGCTCCACAGCAGGGGCGCGTGCGGGTCCAGGCCGAGCACGGCCGACCCGATCCCGAGGAACGCGACCACCGCGAGGACCGGAACGAGCGCGAGCCGGAAGGACGGCCGCCTCTCGACCGGTATCTCCTCGTAGGTGGTCGGGGTGAACGCTGGTGCCATCACGCCGGTGTATGTTCTACACGAATTAATACTATTTGGAATATTCCTAGTAAGCATACGCGGCGGTAACGATCACCACGGTGAATATCACCACGGTCAGCGTACGCAGAACGGTTTTCCGTCCGCATCACGAGCGATACTCAGAGGATGAGCCACGATCGACCGGGGGGACGATCCGAGGATGGTCGACCGAACGGACGGAGACGTCGGTCGATCAGTGACGAGACCGAGGGACGACGGACCATCGATCGGCGAACGATGCTCGCCGCGATCGCGGGCACGGGGACCGGCGGGCTCGCGGGTTGCGGCGCGTTCGAGCGCGGCGACGACGGCGAGACGACGGCGACGGACGACGACGAGTGGGCCCGCAGCGTGGCCGAACGGTTCGCGCCGACGCTCTACTTCGACGTCCACGAGCGCTGGTTTCCGACCGACCCACGCCCGTATACGCGCGAGGAGGAGGGCACGACGATCGTCGACGGCTTCGACGCCCTCGACGGGTATCACCGCCGCTACGAGGAGTCCGAGGAGCCCCCGAACCCGACGATGTTCTATCACGTCCGCGAATACGCCGACTCGCCGCTCGCGGTGGTGCAGTTCTGGTACTACGCCGCCTTCGATCAGTTCACGACCAACTTCCACTGGCACGACTGGGAGGTGCTCCACGTGTTCGTGGACACGGACACCGAGGACCCACAGCTGTACGTCGCGAGCTCGCACTCGCGGGCCGTTCCGAACAACGAGTTCCTCGATCCCGACCCCGAACGGACCCCACGGATCCTCTCGGAACTCGGGTCGCACTCGAGCGCCCTCTCGGTCAACGAGATCCCGGACCGCTTCCAGCGTCTCTCGACCGACGGGCTGCTCGCCGACATCACGAACACGGCGATCGAGGGGATCGAGGACCTCGCGGAGGTCCCGCTGGCCTACGGACTGCCGCGGGACGAGGGGTCGGTGCTGCCGTACGTCGTCCCCGAATACGAGGGGGCGCCGATCCACGAACACGAGGATCTCCCGTCGGTGGACCGGGAGTCGTTGATCGACGACGTCCTCACGATCCGGTCGCTCGAGGCGATCCAGGAGCCGCCGGCCGACCTCCCGGAGCGGGAGACCGGGCTCGTCTTCGGGTACGGCGGGAGCACCGACGGCGGAGGCACGGACGGCGGAGGCACGGACGGCGGAGACACGGACGGCGGAGGCACGGACGGCGGAGGCACGGCCGGTGGAAGCACGGATAACGGAGGCACGGACGACGGAACGGGATCGATCGACGTGGAATACGATCTCGTTCCAACCGCGGAGATCGAGCACATCGACGACTTCGTCGGGCCGCAGTTGAGCTTCGAGTTCGCGGTTCCCGAGACGATCGAGGACGCGGTGGCGGGCCACATCTCGACGACGGGAACCCCCTGGAGCCAGCCGCGGTACGAGAACCCCGCGGCGGACGTCACGGTTCCGTTCCACAGACAGGCGCTGGCGGACCGGTACGACGCGATCGGGGACGCGGCGCCGATCAACACCGTCCTCACGCGCGTGACGAGCACGATCGCGGACGACGACGCGCCCGAGAACGACGGGGTCACGACGACCGAATCGGCGGTCGAATCGGTCGCGCTCCTCGAGAGCGACCCCGTGGCCGTCCCGACGTTCGCCGGCGTCGCCGCGGTGCACGACGTTCCCGAGGGCGACCATCGGTTGACCGTCAACGGCGCCGGGCAGGCACCCCACAGCGAGCGCGTGACCGTCGAGGGGAGCGGGTCGACGACCACGGCCGGCGTCGAGGGCGAGATCCCGCTCGTCGCGCGCGAACGCGCCAGGCGGATCTCGGTCAGCGACGAGGCGGCCGACGTCGAACTGTCGCGGGTGGCCCTCGAGGACGACTTCGGCGGCCGGCTGTACGACTCCGCAGTCGAGGGATCGGACGCGGTCTACGTCCACGACGGCGGCGCGTACACGGTCGAGTTCCGCGACGCGGACGACGCGGTGGGTGCGTCCCGCGTCAATCCGGATCCGGCCGCCGAATCGGCGATCCGGATCGATCGCCCCGAGACCGGGACCGCGTCGCTGGCCGCCTTCGTGGGCGATATCGCGGATGAAACGCGGGCGGAGATCGCCGCGGTCGAGGACGAACGGGACGATGAGGGGGACGGCGACACGGACGCTGACGAGACGGACGCCGACGGGACGCCGACCGACGGGGGTACCGAGAACGCCGGAGGCGGCTCCTCCGGAACCGACCGGGACGGCTCCGAGAACGCGGTCGTCGGACTCCGTCGTTCCCTCGAAGCGATCGCCGAGAGCGCGCGGGCGGCGGCGGCGGCCTCGCGGGCCGGAAACCGCCGCGCCGCGGAGCAGCGGCTCGAGGCGGTTCGCGACCGGCTCGAACGCGCGGTCGAGCGTCTCGAGGCGGCGGGGGATGGCGTTCCCGCGCCGCTGTCACGGGCGACGCGTCGCCGCCTCGATCAGGCGTCGCGTCGGGCGGAGCAGGCACGGAACTCCCGAAAACCGTGACGTACGAGCCGTGTGGCGAAGAACTGGCTGCGTACCGGGGCGCTCAGGCGCGCTCGATCTCGACGTGCCACTCGTCGTCGGCGACGCGGGTCGTCTCGTAGCGGAACCCGCGTCGTTCGAGGACGTCGTAGAGCGGTTCGGGTTCGAAGCCGTTGACGAGCGTCAGCCGCTCGTCGGGGCCGAGGTCGGTGAGGGCGTCGTCGATCCGCTCGAACGGCGGATCCTCGGAGTCGCGAACGTCGAGGCGGGTGGTGTGGGTACTCATCGGGTCACTCCCGTTTCGGGAACTCCGCGCGGTACTCGTCGGGCGCCGCCTCCGTGACGCTGTACCCCTCCTCGTCGAACGCCTCGACCTCCGCGGCCATCTCGTAGAACAGCGGCTTCGGCTCGTGGTCGTTGACGATCGTCAGGGTCTCGCCCGGCTCCATCGCCGCGAACTCGTCGTGGATCGTGTCGTGGCGGTCGACCGGCGGGATGTCACGTACGTCGAGCGTGGGCATACGGCCGAGTATGCGGGACCCGTCCGCCTCCGTCTTCCGGCGAATATGTTCGCTGCGGATCGACGAACTGACTCGTCCGGCGTCGTCCCTACGAGAGCTCGTCGGCCAGTTCGGCGTAGGAGTCGACGACGAGCCCGGGTTCGTGTCCGAGTCGTGTCGGCGGGACGTCGAAGCGGTTCACGAGGGCCGTCTCCATCCCCGCCGCCGAGGCGCCGGCGACATCGAAGGTGTGGGTCGCGACCATCGTACACTCCTCGAGCGGACGGTCGACGTGGTCCTCGATCGTCCGATAGGCGTCGGGATGCGGCTTATAAACGCCGGCCTCGTCGACGCTCGCGATCCCGTCGACGTACGCGTCGAAGCCGGTGTTGCCGGCCAGCGTCCGGAGCATCTCGGGGGTCCCGTCCGAGAGGATGTAGAGGTCGTGGCCCGCCTCCCGAAGCCGTCCGAAGTGGGACAGGTCCTCGTAGGGCTCGAGGTGTTCGTAGGCCGCCATCAGCGTCTCCACGATCTCCTCGGTCGGCTCGACGCCGTAATACTCGAGCGCGTACCGAAGCGACCGAACGGTGAGCTCGTACCAGTCCTCGTAGGCGCCCATCAGCGAGACCTCCATCGAGTAGCCGATCTGGTGGTCGACCCACAGCCGCGAGAGGTCCGCCGCCAGGTCGGTCGGGAGACCGGTGACGGCCGCGATCTCGTCGACGATCGAGTGTTGGTTGTGGGTCGACCCGTACACGTCGAAACAGAGTACCTCGGACATCGCCGGGTGGACGAGCGGGGTCGTAAAGAAATCCGGGGGTGGATGGGCAACATTCACGTCCGGGCTCGACCGAGCACCGGGTGATGACCGATCGCAGGACGGACGCTGAGCGAAACGAGGCCGCCGAGCTCGCCTGGGAGACCGCGGGGACGCGGGTCGACTACGCGTGTCCGGGCTTCGACGTGCGCGTCGACGACGTCCGCTTCCCGGACGGGACCGCCGACGAGTACCACTACGTCGACGAGCCGCCGGCGGTCGTGATCCTCCCGTTCACGTCGGCGGGGGACGTCGTCGTGATCGACGAGTGGCGCCAGGCGGTCGACCGGGTCAATCGCGGGCTGCCGGCCGGAACCGTCGAGCCCGAGGACGCCGCAGGCTCGGAGACGGCACCCGCGCGCGAGTCCGGAACGACGGCCGGCCGAGACTTCGAGACGGCGGCCGCGCGCGAACTCGCGGAGGAGACGGGGTATGCGGCGCGGGGCGGCTTCGAGCATCTGATCACCGTCGAGCCGACCAACGGGATCGCCAACTCGGTCCACCACCACTTCCTCGCGCACGACTGCGAGCCCACCGCCGAGCGCGACCTCGACCACAACGAGTCGATCGACGTCGACGTCGTGGACTACGAGGACCTCCTCGCGGCCGTCGTGGACGGGGCGTGTCGGGACGGGCGGACGGTGACCGCGGTCCTGCAGTACGAGCTGACGCGACGGTGAGGTTCCGGAGTGCCAACCGTTTTGCGCCTCGGTCGCGTACCGCGGGTATGTTGATGGACGTGACCCGACGGTCCCCGATCGCGTCGGTCATCGCGGTCGTGAGCGCGATCGGATTGGGCGCCGGCGGCCTCCTCCTCGGATTTCTGTTGACGTTCGTGGGTGGCGGCGTGTTGATAGTCGGGTTCGGCGTCGAGATCGGCGCGTCGCTCGGGCTGGTTCTCAGCCTCGTGTTCGTACAGGGAGTCGGCTGTGCCGGCGTCGCGCTGGCGTACGCGTACCTCAGGCCGGAGATCCAGCCGGTCGTTCGCGACCTCCTCGGGATCCCCCCGGACGCGAGCCGGTTTTCGATCGGCGCCTCGGTGCCAAACCTCCGCGACGTCCTCGTCGTGGTCGGCGGGTACGTGCTCGCGTTCGGCGGGGCGCTCGCCGGCGCGTTCGCCCTCTCGGCCTACCAGGCGCTCACGAACACGGAGATAGACACCGGCACGAACCAGGCCGCCGAGATCGGGATGTCGAATCCCGAAACCCTGCTGCTGCTCATTCCCGCCTCGATCCTGCTCATCGGCCCCGGCGAGGAGCTGCTGTTCCGCGGCGTCGTCCAGGGGCGCCTCCGGGAGGTCTTCCATCCCGCCATCGCGATCGTGCTCGCCAGCACGGTTTTCGCGGCGCTCCACTGGTTCGCGCTGACGGGCGGGTCGGCGACCGGGAACCTCGTCAGCGTCGCGATCCTCGTGGTCCCGAGCCTCGTCTTCGGGGTGAGCTACGAGTACACGGGCAACATCGTCGTGCCGGCGCTGATCCACGGGGTCTACAACGCGACCCTGTTCACGCTGTTGTACGTCACGATCGCCTACAGCGATGCGCTCCCGGCCGCCGGGACGGCGATCACGGCGATCGTCTGAGACGGCCCCCCGTTTGAGACCGCGGTCGTCCGAGACCGCGGTCGTCCGAGGCGGCGATCGGTCGGCCGTTCGGTTCTCACTCCCGGCGTCGCACCTCGTGGCGGCCGAACCCGTATCGGAGCCGGTTCGCGAGCCGCCGGGAGAACCGCCCCTCGTTCCGGGAGTCGAACCGCTCGGCGAGCGCGTTGTAGATGAGCGGAACGGGGACCTCCTGTTCGAGCGCCTCCTGAACCGTCCAGGTCCCGGTCGACCCGCCGGCGACGTGGTCGGCGACGTCACCCAGGTCGGAACCCTCCTCGCGGAACGCCTCCTCACACAGCTCCAGCAGCCACGACCGGATCACGGCGCCGTTGTTCCAGGTCCGGGCGACGGACTCCATATCGAGGTCGAACCGGCCCTCGTGGAGCAGCTCGAACCCCTCGCCGTACGCCTGCATCAGCGCGTACTCGACGCCGTTGTGGACCATCTTCACGTAGTGGCCCGCCCCGGACTCGCCCATTCGGTCGTGGCCGTCGGGCCCCGTCGCGACCGCGTCGAAGACGGGAACGAGTTCCTCGTAGGCCCACGCCGGCCCGCCGACCATCAGCGAGAACCCGGCCTCGGCGCTGGCGGGGCCGCCGGAGGTGCCGCAGTCGAGGTAGGCCGCCGCGGTCGCCTCGGCACGCCGGATGGAGGCCTCGAAGCGGGAGTTCCCGCCGTCGACGACGACGTCGTCGTTCCCGAGGTGTGGCTCGAGGTCGTCGAGGGTGGCGTCGACGGCCTCGCCGGCGGGGACCATCAGCCAGATCCGCTTGCCGTCCTCGCCGCCCGCCTCGAGTCGGTCACAGAGGTCGGCCACCGAATCAGCCGGCTCCGCGCCGGCCTCCGCGGCGGCCGCGGTCGCCTCCGCCGAGAGGTCGAAGGCCACCACGTCGTGGCCCGCATCGAGACAGCGGTCGACGACGATCCGCCCCATCCGGCCCAAGCCGATGACGCCCAGTTGCATACGCGGGAGGTCGGGAGGCCGGTCCCTAGTGGTTGCGATCGGCGGCGGGCCAAGGGCCGGAAAAAAGCGTGGCGGACGACGATGACGGCGGCTGCCGTCCTCAGGTGTCGCTTCGCTGGTACCGGTTGCGCAACAGGATCGCGGTCGCGTTGAGCAGGATCATCGTCGCGAGCAGGACGACGACGCCCGCGGCGACCACGCCGTATCGGAACTCCGGCTGCGGGCGGGCCCGCCAGTTGTAGATCTGCATCGGCATCGCGCTCACGCTGTCGAAGAGCGTGGTCGGGACGCTGAAGACGCTCGTGGCGGCGCCGATCATGATGAGCGGCGCGGTCTCGCCGATCGCGCGACCGAGCGCGAGGATCGTTCCGGTGAGGATCCCAGGCAGCGCCTGCGGGAGCGTGACGTTTCGGAGCGTCTGCCACTCGCTGGCGCCCATCCCGCGGCTCGCCTGCCGGTAGGAGTCGGGGACGGCGCGCAGCGCCTCCTGGGAGGAGACGATGACGATCGGCAACACGAGCAGGCCGACGGTCAGCCCGCCGACGAGGACGATCCCGCTCTCGAGGCCGATCCCGCGGACGAAGACCGCGAGGCCGAGCAGCCCGTAGACGACCGAGGGAACGCCCGCGAGATTGGCGATGTTGACCCGGACGAGCCGGGTGATCCGGTTCTTGGGGGCGTACTCCTCCAGGTAGACCGCCGCTCCGATCCCGATCGGAAAGACGGCGAAGACCATCACGATCAGGATGAGCAGCGACCCGACGATCGGGGCGAGGAACCCGGCCTCGGCCGGGGTTCGCGAGGGGAGGCTCGTGAGGAACTGCCAATCGACCCAGGAGCCGTGCTCGGGGTCGAGGATCGAGAAGGCGTCGACCGCGACGTACGCAAGGAGGATGAACACCATCGCGATCCCGGAGAGCGCGGCGAGCAGGAGCGCGAACGCGAACGCCTTGTCCCGGAGCGCGCGGTACAGCGGCCCCCAGCCGCTCCGGGCGAACGGGTTGTCACCCGCGTCGGGATCAGCCCCGTCAGCGGAACCCGTGCCGGCGGTTCCGGAGTCGGTCTCGACGCTCATTGGTACTCCTCCCGGAGCCGGTCACGGATGATCTCCGCGCCGATGTTCAGGCTGAAAGTGAACACGAACAACACGAGTCCGAGCGCGAACATCGAGTAGTAGGCCGGCGTGCCGCCGCCGCCCTCGGCGTGGGCGACGTTGACCATCGCCGCCGTGATCGTCTCGCTCGACTGCAGGAGGTTCTGGTCGATCTCGAGGATGCTCAACATCCGCGGCGTCTGACCGGCCGCGACGGTGACCGCCATCGTCTCGCCGATGGCTCGCGAAAGCGCGAGCACGAACGAGGAGAAGATCCCGGAGACGGCCGCGGGGACGACGACGCGCACGGAGGTGTCGAACTTCGTCGACCCGAGCCCGTAAGCGGCCTGTCGAAGGTCGTCCGGGACCGCCGAGAGCGCGTCCTCGGAGATCGACGAGACCATCGGAATGATCATTACGCCGACCACGATCGACGCCGAGAGCGCGTTGAACGTCTCGACGGGGAGGCCGATCCACTCGAGGAACGGCGTGATGTACACCAGCGCGAAGTAGCCGTAGACGATCGTCGGGATCCCGGCGAGGATCTCGAGGGCCGGTTTCAGCACCGACCGCGTGGTCTCGGAGGCGAACTCCGAGAGGTACAACGCGGCCGCGAGCCCGGTCGGGAGCGCGATGACCGCCGAGACCACGGTGATCAGGATCGTCCCGCTCAACAACGGCAGGACGCCGAACTTGTACTCGCCGTCCCCGGTGAGCTGCGTCGGCTTCCACTCGGTGCCGGTGAGGAAGTCGGCGACGGGCACCTGCGCGAAGAACGTGGTGGCGTCCCGAAGCAGGGTAAAGATGATTCCGACGGTGATGAGAACCGTCAGGACCGCACACGCCAGGAAGACGCCCTTGACGACGCGTCCGATCCGGCGTTCGCGGTCGGACCGTTCGCCGATCGCGGTGCTTGCAGTCATCTGCTCACTCGCTTACTGCGTCGTCGATCTTCGAGAGGTTGGCCTGTATCTCCTCGTCGTTCATCGGAACGTAGCCGATGTCGTCGGCGACGATCGACTGGTCGCCGGTCATCTCGATCGCGAACCGGATGAACGGCTCGAGCGCCGGGTTCTCGGTCAGCCGGTTCCCGTTGACGTACCAGAAGATCGGCCGCGAGAGGGGATACTCTCCGGTCGAGGCACCCTCCAGGCTCGGCGGCGTACAGCCGTCGCCGGCGTCGACGTCGAGCGCCTTCACCTGGTCCTGGTTGTTCGTGTAATACGAGAACGGGAGGTAGCCGTGTGCGTACCGACTCCCCTCGACGCCGGAGGCGATGATGTCGTCCTGTTCGGTGCCCTCGAAGTCGTCCCGGATCTGACGGAACTTCCCGATGACCTCCTCGGTCCAGTAGTCGAAGGTCCCGCTCGTCGTCGCGGGACCGTACAGCTCGAAGGGTTCGTCCGGCCACTCGGAGTTGACGTCCGACCACAGTTCGTTCTCGGCGTCGGGGTCCCAGATCTGGCCCAGTTCCTCCATCGTCATACAGTCGACCCAGTCGGCCTCGTTGTTGGCGATCGCGGTCAGCGCGTCGCCGGCACACTGGATCTCGATCGGCTCGAAGCCGTTCTCCCGGCACCGCTCGACCTCCTCCTCGAGGATGGGCCGTGAGGCGCCGTTGATGTCGCTGTCGCCCGGAATGAAGAACTGTTCGAACCCGCCGGTCGTTCCGTCCGAGGAAACCGAGATGTTCACGCCGTCGTTCTCCTGCTGGTACTCCTCGGCGACGGCCTCCGACAGCGGGAAAACCGTGCTGCTACCGGTAATGCGGATCTCCCGTTCATTGCCGCCGCCCAGACAGCCGGCGAGGCCGACGGTCGCTGCCGCGCCCGCCGTCGTGAGGAACCGACGTCGCGTTCCGAATTCCGTTCGATCGCCACGGTTGGAGACGTCCATCATCGTGACCAAGTCGGGACGGAGGGATGAACGCTACTATTAGCGGTATCCATTCGACATACGACTATATAGGGATATATACCCACGGCGACCCGGAACTCGCCGTGAGCCGCGTGATCAGCGGTCGACGGTGACGGAGGCACCCTGAGAATGGTGGGAGAGCGCGGCCACGGGACTGGTGACGGACGCCACCGCGGAATAATGGCGGATCGCGGCCGTGAAGCCGGTCGACGCCCGCGTTCGCGGGAGCGCTAGGCGTAGTCGTCGTACGTCGGCCGTCCCGACGCGGGCGGGAACTTCCCGACCGGAACGGTGGCCTGGTCGCCGCTCGCCATCTCCTTGATCGTCACCTCGTCGTTGGCCAGATCCTGCTCGCCGACGATGACGGTCGTCTCGGCGTTGATCGAGTCGGCGTAGCCGAGCTGGCCGCCGAAGCCGCGGTCGGCGAGGTCGGTTTCCACGACGTGGCCGAGCGCGCGCAGCTCGCGGGCGATCCGGGCGGCCTCCTGTCGGGTGTCGCCGACGGAGAGCACGTAGTAGTCGGTTTCGAGCGCCTCGTCGGGCCAGACGCCGGCCCGCTGACACAGCAGTTTGAGGGTCGCGTGTCCGGGGGCGACCCCGACCGCGGGAGTGGGCTGGCCGCCGAAGCTCTCGATGAGGTCGTCGTAGCGCCCGCCGCCGAAGACCGACCGGGAGACCTCGCCGGTCGAGTCGAAGCACTCGAAGACGACGCCGGTGTAGTAGTCGAGCCCGCGGGCGGTCGTCAGCGAGACGTCACAGTACTCGCCCGCGCCGAAGTCGTCGGCCGCCGACAGGACCGCCCGGAGGTTCTCGACGGCGGCCTCGACGTCCGGGCCGCCGACCTCCGCGACCGCGTCCAGGTCGTCGACGCCGTCGACGCCGACGATGAGGTCGTCGAACTCGCGGGCGGTCGACCGGTCGATCCCGGCCTCCGCCAGCAGCGTGAGGTATTCGGCCTCGTCGATCTTCGCGCGCTTGTCGACCGCCCGGATCGCCGCGGCGGCGTCGACCGCGTCCGGGTCGTCGGCCAGCGCCCGCACCAGTCCGCCGAGGATGTCCCGGTGGGAGACCCGGAACTCGAAGTCGTCGCCGGTCAGCCCGAGGGACGTGAGCGCGTCCGCCGCGACCGCCAGAACCTCCGCGTCGGCCTCCGGCTCCGACGACCCGAAGACGTCGATGTTGGTCTGGTAGAACTCCCGGAAGCGTCCCTGTTGGACCTGCTCGTAGCGCCAGAACGGGCGGGTGGAGACCCACTTGATGGGCTTCGAGAGCTCCTGCCCCTTCGCGACGACCATCCGCGCGACGGTCGGGGTGAGCTCGGGCGTCAACGCGACGTCGCGGCCGCCCTGGTCGGTGAACGAATAGAGCTCCTCGACGATCCCCTCGCCGGACTTGTCCGTGTACATCCGGGTGCGTTCGAGCGCGGGCGTGGCGACCTCGCGGAAGCCGTACCGCTTTGCGGCGGCCTCGATCGTGTCGGTCACCTCGCGGCGAGCCGACTGCTCGCCGGGATAGAAGTCGCGAAATCCCTTGAGTCGGTCGTACATACGCCGCGGTTCGGCCAGCGGGCGCTTGAAACCATCCCTTCGGGATCGTGGCGGCGACGGCGCGAGGCCGTGCCGGTCGGCGACGACGCACAGCCGTGTCGGGCGACGACCGGGAGCGTACCGGGCAGCGACGACGGCACGATCCCACGTCGGTCCGATCCCACGTCGGTCCCGGTCCCGGGCCTCGGCTCAGCCGGTCCCAGCCTCGACTCAGCCGGTCCGGCCGCGAACGTAGGTCTGTTCGTGGTCCGGAAAGACCTCCGCGATCGCCGCCTCGCCGTGCGTCTCCGCGAGCAGGGCGCGGAGCTCGTCCTCGTAGTCGGCCTTGGCGATCTCCGCGCTCGGGCCGGTCTCGACCTCGAAGGTCTCCTCGACGAGCCGGTCGACGGCGTGGCGCCCGAACCCCGACAGCGGCGCCAGATAGTCGACGTCGTGACGATCCTCGAGGCTCTGCGCCTGCGCCCGGGAGACGGTCGGCACGCGGTCGTCCCGGCGGGTACCGTCGGCGATCGCGTCGACGTCGAGGGCGGCGATGGCCTCGAGGGCGTGTTCGTGAACGTGCTGGATGCCGTTTCGCGGGTAGCCGTCCTCGTGCATCCGGTCGACCGCCTCGCGGGCGACCGACTCCTCGAGGGCGACGCGCTCGAAGGGGAACCCGAGCGCGTCGGCCGCCCGCTCGGCGTGTCGCCAGTCGTCGGTGATCCCGAAGCTGCCGGTGACACACCGGACGTCGTAGAAGCGGTCGAGCAGCACCGCCGCGAGCGAGGAGTCCTTGCCGCCGCTGTACAGGAGGGCCAGCTCCATCCTCAGCGCCGGCGGATGTCGAAGCTCTTCTGCTCGGGCTGGAGCTCGCGCAGGAGCTCCTTCATCTGATCCTCGTCGATCCGTCCCTGCACGCGACCGCTCTGAGCCAGCGCCGCGACCTGCTTTTTCACCTGCGCGGCGAAGTCGGGTTTCGACATCTCGACGGCGTTGAGCCGCTGGCGGGCGCCGTCGGTGAGGTGCTGTTTGAGGACGGCCTCCTGTTGGGCCTCCGCCTGCTGGCGAGCCGCCTCCTGGGCCTCCTCGTTCCCGCCGCCCTGGGCCCGCTCCTGGAGTTCCTGTCGCTTCTGTTCGCGGAGTTCCTCGAGCCGATCGTCGTCGGGATTGCCGCTCATACGGATCCCTTTCGGCTGCTCGCGAAAAACGATTTCGGAGGCAGGAACCGATCGCGGCGATCGAAACGGCGATCCGACCCGACGATCGAAGCGACGATCGGGCCTGGTGCCGGAAGTGACGACCGAAGCGGCGATCGGGTCTGGTGCCGGAAGAGGCGGCCGAAGCGGCGATTCGACCCGGCGCCGGAAGGGGCGACGGAATCCGGCGGAGTCAGCCGGAAAAGAGGCTCGAGTGAACCGGCGCGTGCGAGGTCCCGGATCCGTCAGCCACCGGCTCGTCGGGCTCGGCGGCGTCGACGACCGACTTCCCGTCGGTTCCGGACCGAAGGAAATCGCGGACCGGCGGCCCGACGCTCTCGGGTTCGACGAGGAACGCGTCGTGGCCGTGGTCGGAGTCGACGAGGTGGTGGGCCACCGGCACGTCGGACTCGCGGAACGCGTCGGCGAGGTCGGCGGACTGGTCGACGGTGAAATGCCAGTCCTGCGAGAAGGACATCACGAGCGCCTCGCCGGTGAACGCCGCGAGGGCGTCCGCGTCGTCCGCGTACCCGCCCGCGAGGTCGTACTCGTCCATCGCGCGGGTGAGATAGAGGTAGCTGTTCGCGTCGAAGCGCTCCGCGAACGACCCGGCGTTGTAATCCAGATACGACTCGACCTCGCGGTACGGGAAGAACGCCGCCGTCGGGTTCTCGGGGACGTCCAAGCCCTCACCGCGCGTCAGCGAGTCGCGGCCGGCCGACCGCCGGCCGAACTTCCGGTCCATCGAGGACTTCGAGAGGTACATCACGTGGCCGATCTGTCTGGCCAGCCCGAGGCCGGTGTCCGGCGTGGGTCGGTCGCCGTAGTAGTCGCCGCCGTTCCAGTTCGGGTCCGACCGGATGGCCCGCCTCGCGATCGCGTCCAGGGCGAGACACTGCGGGTCGAGCCGGGCCGCCGCCGCGATCACGATCAGGTAGTCGGCGTCGTCGGGATACCGTTTCCCCCAATCGAGCACGTTCATCCCGCCGACGCTGCCGCCGACGACCGCCCGGAGCCGGCCGACGCCGAGATGGTCGAGCAGCCGGCGCTGGGCGCGGGTCCAGTCGGCGACCTGCACCGGCGGGAAATCGAGTGCCCAGCGGTCGTGGTCGACCTCCCGGTCGGGATCGACGTCGTCCGGTCGGCGGCTCGCGGGCCCGGAGCTGCCGTAACACGACCCCGGAACGTTCGCGCAGACGACGTAGTACTCGGTGGTGTCGATCGCCTTGCCCGGCCCGACGACGTCGTCCCACCACGCGCGAGCCTGGCCGGCCTGGTTGGGCGACGCCTCGTCGGCGTCGCCGGCATCATCGGCGGTGCTCGCGTCGGCGTCGCCGGCGGAACCGGCGTCCCCGTTTTCGTCGGCGTCGGCGTCGCCGTCGGCCGCAGCATCCTCCGTGGTCGAATCCGGAACCTCGGGCGTCCGCGCGACGTTCTGGCTGCCGGTCAACGCGTGACAGACGAGGACCGCGTTGTCCCCGTCGAACTCGCCGTAGGTCTCGTAGGCGATCCGCAACTCGGGGATCGATCGGCCACACTCGAAGGTGAACTCCCCGAGGGAAGCGATCCCGCTGTCGTGTGGTGTCGTCGTCATCTGTGGGCTGTGAGTGGAGCGTTCGTTCGGACGACGTCGGGGGGCGAAACGGGGACGACGTCGGGAGCGATGGCGGTCATTCGTCGATTCCGTGCGTCACCGGTCGGTCCCGACCGGCGAGGCGTCGTTTTCGGCGCCGGCGTTCGATCCGGCCGCGAGGCCGGCGTCGAGGTCGGCGAGGACGTCCGCGGGGTCCTCGAGGCCGACGGAGAGACGCAGCATCTCCGGGAAGACGCCGGCCGCGCGCTGGGCCTCGCGGTCCATCTGTGCATGCGTGGTGGAGGCGGGGTGGATGATTAACGATTTCGCGTCGCCGACGTTCGCGAGGAAGCTCGTCAGCTCGACGGACTCACAGAGCGTCTTGGCCGCCTCGTAGCCGTCCGCGACGCCGAAGGTGACCATCCCGCCGAAGCCGTCGAGGTATTTCGAGGCGTTGTCGTGGGTCCGGTGGCCCTCGAGGCCGGGATACGCGACCCACTCGACGCGGTCGTCGTCCCGGAGGAACTCCGCGACCGTCCGGGCGTTCTCGCAGTGGCGGTCCATCCGCAACGGAAGCGTGTTGGCCCCCTGAATCGTCTGCCAGGCGTCGAAGGGGGACTGCTGGCCGCCGGTCGGCCGGACGCCGCGCTGGCGGGCGACGTTCGCGAAGGCGGCGTCGCCGAACCGCTCGACGAAGTCGATCGGGAACGCCGGGCTCTGCCCGGAGAGCTCGTCGTAGTCCGCGTCCGGGTGGTCCCACGGGAACGTGCCGCCGTCGACGACCACGCCGCCGACGGTCGTGCCGTTGCCGGTGATCCACTTCGTGGTCGACTCCCAGACGACGTCCGCGCCGTGTTCGAACGGGCGGCACAGCGCCGGGGTCGCGAACGTGTTGTCGACGACGAGCGGGACGGCGTGCTCGTGGGCGATCCCGGCCAGCCGCTCGAGGTCCGGCGTCACGAGCGAGGGGTTGGCGATCGTCTCGACGTGGACGAAGGCGGTGTCCTCGTCGATCGCCTCGGCGTACGCGTCGTACTCGAGGGTGTCGACGAGCCGGGCCTCCACCCCGCGGCGGTCGGCGATCGTCGTGAAATACGTGGACGTGCCGCCGTACATCTCCGCGGCGGCGACCACGTTGTCGCCAGCGGACGCGAGCACGGTCGTGATCGCGTCGATCGCGGCCATCCCGGAGCCGGTCGCGACCGCGTCGCTGCCGCCCTCGAGGTCGGCGATCCGGTCCTCGAGTGCGGCGACGGTGGGGTTCGACAGCCGGGAGTAGATGTGGCCGTCGGCGCGAAGCGCGTACATCTCCGCCGTCGTGTCGGCGTCCTCGAAGACGTAGGAGGTGGTCTGATGGATCGGCGTCGCGCGCGAGCCGGTCGCCGGATCCGGGTCGGTTCCGGCGTGGAGGCTCCGGGTCTGGAACCCTCGAGTCATGTACTATACGCATATCACTCGTGATATCTATAACCGTCAGTTACGGCAAGGCCTGCCGGACCCCGATCGTGGTGCCATACGTCACGAACGGAGGTCCGTTCGTCACGCGGGCTCGCACGTCACGAACCGGACGGTCGTCCACTTCACGCTCGGCCGCTCGGCGGCAGTCCGGCGTTCGAAAACGGCCGATAGAACTATGTGTATTACATTATATTTTTGACCATAAGGGCGAGAGAGACGGGGATCGAACGAGACGTTGCGCACCGGGGGACGCCGGAAGGACGAACAACCAATGTCAACATCCGAATCGGTCGAGGAGGCCGTCGAGGCGTTACGACAGTTCGGGCTCCGGGAGTACGAATCGAAGTGTTTCGTGGGGCTGCTGCGTCTCTCGACGGGGACCGCAAAGGAGATCAGCGAGATGGCTGACGTCCCACGGACGCGCGTCTACGACGCGGTCCGCGTGTTGGAGGCCCGCGGACTGGTCACGACCCAGCACTCGAGTCCCAAACGGTTTCGGGCGGTCACGCCGGAGGAGGCGACCCGAACGTTCCGCGAACGGTACGAGCGGGAGCTCGAGCGATTGTCTGCGTCGCTCGAGGCGCTGACGGACGTCGAGGATGCCGCCGATCTGCCGGACGTCTGGACGATGACGGGTCGCGCCCGTATCGACGACCGGATCCGGCGACTGACGCGCGAGGCGACCGAGGAGATCGTGTTCGTCGTCGGGGACGTGACGTTTCTCACCGAGGAGGTGATCGAGGCTCTCACGGGCGTGAGCGACGACGTGTCGCTGTTGATCGGCGGTGTCGACGACGCCCTCCAGCGCCGGATCCGGAGCGCGGTGCCGCGAGCGGAGACGTTCGTGTCCGGACTGGAGTGGCTGGCGGACGGGAGCGGGGACGGCGGGCGGCGGTCCATCGGACGACTGTTGCTGATCGACCGCTCGGCGACGCTCATCAGCACCGTCGGGGCGACCGCCGACGACGAACACGCGATGTACGGTGCAGGCCTCGAAAACGGGCTGGTGGTCGTCGCCCGCCGACTGCTCGCGCGGGACGGTCCCCTCACGCTCCGCTCCCGGAGCAACTGACGGACGAACGGTAGGACGACCATAACTAACCGCCGAAGGGCCGCATCGGTCGGTATGAAGGCGTCCAACGAAACGGGGCTCCTGTCCCACCTGCGGCGCCCGGAGTACACGGGCGAGAATCGATGCATCCCCTGTACGGTCCTCAACCTCGCCATCGCAGTCGCCCTCTCGATCGGTGCGGGATACGCCGCGTTGGCGTTCGAGCTGCCGCCGATCGGCGTCGGCGCCGCGACGCTGGCGCTGGCTGTCGTCGTGATCTACCTGCGGGGATATCTGATACCGGGGACGCCGACGATCACGAAGCGATATTTCCCGGATCGGGTGCTGGCGTGGTTCGAGAAGACGCCGGCGGACGTCGACCGGGAGGGCGTCAGGAACGGCGGTATCGATCGGGAAGAGGTGAATCCGGAGGCGCTGTTGCTCGAGATCGGGATCGTGGTCGACGACCCGTCGAACGAGGACCTGGTTCTCGATCCCGAGTTCGAACGGGCGTGGGAGCGCACGATCCGCGACCACTGGCGGGAGGAGCGGGCGGCGAAACGGAGCCTCGGAACGTTCGTGGACGCCGACCCGAACGAGATCGAGTTCGACGCACATTCCGGCTCGTTCCTGGCGTGGGCCGACGAGGCGTACTTGGCCTCGTGGCCGTCCCGGGCGGCCTGCGTGGCGGACACGGCCGCGGCGACGGAACTGCCGAAGTGGGACGCCGACTGGGGTCGGCGGTCGCTCGCGCTCCGCGCGGAGATCCTCGGCGCGCTCCGACTGTTCCTCGAGCAGTGTCCCGCCTGCGGCGGCGCGGTCGTGTTGTCACAGGACGTCGTCGAGTCCTGCTGTCGGAGCCGGGACGTGGTGACGGCCACGTGTCAGTCCTGTGATTCGCGGCTGTTCGAGCTCGACGTCGACCCCGACGACCTGCCGGAGCGATAGCTGTCCCCCGAAACCGATGGGAGCCGCCCAAAAGCGATAGCTGTCCCCCGAAACCGATAGCTACCGCCCGAAAACGGACGGTCTCGATCCGACGACGTCGCTTCCGGAGGACGGTCGAGGAGCCGAAGACGCCCTTAAAAACCGAGGCCGTTCTAGCGCCGGTCACGCGCACTGGAGACCGCGAAGGCGATCGCCGACAGGGCGATCGTCGACGCCACGAGCAGCGCCGAGACGTGCCCGTTCTGTGAGAAGTAGGGGAGATATCCGAGCGTCGCGGTCGTCACGAACGCGGTCGAGACGGCCGCGAGCCCGAGCCAGTACTCCCGCCACGAGAGCTGGCCGTCGGAGATCGACTCGAGGTAGACGGTGCAATCCTTCGCGGTGGGCGCCAGCTCGACGACGCCCGACCGCTTCTCGTACTCGACGATCCCGTTGTCGTCGAGGGTCGGCAGGTGGATCTGGTAGAGGGAGGTGTAGACCCGCTTGCGTTGTTTATACGTCACCTCCCGCCGCGAGACGTCGTTCTCCTCGGCGGCGATCACCTCGGAGAGGTCGCGGATCGTCATTTGCCCGTCCTCGGCCGTACTCAGGTGTTCGATGACGCGACGGCGACGCCGGTTCGACAGCATGCTGAAGACCGTGTCCTTGGGGAGTTCCCGGTCGGCGGACGCCTCGTCCGCCTCGCCCGGGTCCGAGGCGGCATCGATCTTCTCGGGATCGATCTCCTCGGGATCGCTCGCGTGGCGTCCCGCCGCCAGCGCGAGGAGTCCCGTCATAGCGTTCGACCCTCCCCGGCCGACGCGGGCGGCACGTCAACCGGCACCGGAACGGACAACGCGGATGCAGTCACCCGCCCGAACGGTCGAATCGGTCGATGGTTGCGATACGATCGGGATGGTCGGCGGTGTGTGGGTTGGGACATCGGCCTCGGTTGGGCAGGATCGTTCACTCGTCGGTTCGGTACGCGAGTCGAGGTGCCGGTCAACGACTCCGACGGACGGTCTCGAACATACCGATTCCGTCGGCGGTGTCGTCGCGATGAACACCAACGGGAACGGGTACCATATATGTATGACATTTTCACTCGATCGCGGTGTTGTGTGTTTCCGAGTGACAATCTACGTCGGATCGGTCGTCGATGTTCCCGATCGAATCGAACCGACGGGACAGCAGCCCGGATGAATCGGTTAGCAGTCCGGACGAATCGGTTAGCAGTCCGGACGAATCGGTTAGCAGTCCGGACGAATCGGCCAGCAGCCCGGACGATCCGGACGGGAAGCACGACGGCGTCCCGTGGAGCGGCGGCGACCGACATCGCTACCGCACCCCCCGCTCGAATCCACGAAGGGAGCGAAGCACGTACCATCGGTGGGTCCAGAACTGGGCGCCGATGGCGACCGCGAAGGCGAACAGCGAGAGGCTGGCCCACAAGAGCGGGTCGACGCGTCCGACGAGGGGCGCATCCAGCAGCGCCGCCACGACGAGAGCCAGGGACAACACGCCGAGCGTGCGATACAGCTCACCCCACGTGATGCCGTAGGACGTGATCACCTCCATATAGGTGTCGACGTCCCGCGCGCGCTCGCGGAGGCGGATGACGTGGGTGTTCGGGTCGTACTCGACGATGCCGAGGTCGTCGAGCATCGGGAGATGTGTCTGGCGAAGCGAGCTGCGGACGCTCTCGTAGGCCGCCTGTGGCGGCGGTGATTCCCCGGTCTCCTCGACCGCGATCTCCGTGGCCAGTCCGCCGAGCGTGACGGTCCCGTTCGAGGTCGTCAGGTGACGGACCGCCTCGCGACGACGCGCGTTCGCGAGGACGGTATACACGTCCGATTCCGGAAGGTCGTTCGTTCGAAACATGGGCATATGGACATCATCTCCGATCGTGTGTGAACTGGTGACGGTGTCAACCCGGGATTGTATCGGAACCACCGTCAGGATGGGGCTCCTACCGGTGGCGAACGCCGCGTTGGCTCGACCGTAGGGGCGGTCTACGGGCGCCGAATCGCCGGTTCAACCGACGGTTCGATCGGTCAACCGTTCGGTTCGTTACGCCGGAGACGGGCGAACGAGCCGTTGTAAGTCCCGTTTTCTTCCGAAGCCGGCGTTCGTTCGTGACGTGTCGACTCGTAACTAGGTGGGCTGCGCTCACAGAGGGAATCAACTGAACGGGCGGACCGCCGGGGTCTCGGCCCCGTTCAGGGACCACTCATGACAGACGACACGAACCACCGACACGGACTCTCCCGACGCCGCGTACTCGGCGGCCTCGGCGCGATCGGCGTCGCCTCCGCGGGCGCCGGGATCGGCACGACGGCCTATTTCAGCGACGAGGAGAGCTTCGAGGAGAACAGCCTCACTGCGGGCGAGCTCGACCTGAAGCTCGACTACAAGGCGACCTACGCGGGCGGCCCCGGTCGCCTGGAGGAGATCAACGGCTGGTACAGCGAGGACGGACCCGGCGAGCCCTTCGATGTCGAGGAGGTCGAGGACGGGACCTACCTGATCGGCGAGGTTCCGGACGTTGACAGCGGCGACCTCTGGGAAGACGAGGTGCAGAACACGGATCTCTGTGCCGCGGATCTCGGCCTGATCAACGGCGACGAGATCCCGGTGTTCACCCTCGAAGATGTCAAACCGGGCGACTCCGGCGAGGTGACCGTCAGCCTCCACATCTGTGACAACCCCGCGTGGATGTATATGAACGGCGAGCTGACGGCCAACGACGAGAACACCGTCACGGAGCCGGAGGCAAGCTCGAACGACGAGAACAACGATATCTCGGACAGCGAGATCGAGGGCGACGGCGAGCTCGCTGACGCCATTCAGACGAAGCTGTGGTACGACGAGAACTGTAACAACGTCCACGACGGCGGCGGGCAGGAGCAGCGTGATCGACCGCTCTGCATCCAACTGGTGATCGATTCGTCGGGATCGATCGGGAGTTCCACGATGGCAGATGTTCGGAGCGCTGCGAAGGAATTTGCCGGCCAATTCCTCCCGGAAGATGAAGGGGAGGAGACGGACAATATGGTCGGTGTTGTCGACTTCGAGAGTTCTGCAGACCCGGTTCAGTCCCTGACGGACAGCCTCAGTGATGTTGAGAGCGCGATTGACGGCCTTACATCCGGAGGCAGTACCAATATAGCGAACGGCATCAACGTCGGGCAATCCGGAGACGACGGAGAATCCGGCCTTCTGGATTGTCCTGGCGGAAAAGACCGAATAATGGTCGTGTTCACCGACGGCCAGGACAGCTCCGATTCCACTGGCGAGGGTGATGCCGCCAAAGCAGCGGGAACCACGATCTACGCGATCGGCGTTGGCGGGGCCGATATGGAGCAACTCGAGGGATTCGTCGGAGAGGGTTACGATTCGAGCTCGGGAGAAGAAGAGCCCGAGATCGATCCCCAGAACTACATCTTCCCGGGCACGGGTGAGACGTCGATCGATCAGCTCTTCTCACAGGTTTCCGAGACGATCGCCGGCGATGAGACGGTCATCAAAGAGGGCTCGCTCGCCGAGACGATGGCGGCCCTCGAGAACGGGATCGCCCTCGACGGCGACCGCTCCTCGGAGGAGATGGATCCGTTCGTCGGCGGGATGACCCACTGTCTCGGCTTCGAGTGGGAGCTGCCGGAAGACGTCGGCAACGAGGTCCAGACCGACTCGGTCGGCTTTGACCTCGGCTTCTACGCGCTCCAGAGCCGCCACAACGATCAGCCACCGGCGAACCCGTTCGACGGCAACTTCACCGATGACAACGGGCTCCCGTCGGGCGGGAACAGCACGAACGCCACCAACTGATCGAGAACCGCCCACGACGGCCCACGGGGTTTCCCCCCGTGATACGGCGGTTCGACTCCGCCGGTGGGTTTCCCCGCAAGGGGGATGAGACGAATGAGAAAGAAAAACACGATCGGGCTATCACGCCGACGGGTACTCGCGAGCATGGGGGCGATCGGCGTCGCCTCCGCGGGTGCCGGCCTCGGCACGACGGCCTATTTCAGCGACGAGGAGAGCTTCGAGGGGAACAGTCTCGCCGCGGGCGAGCTCGACCTCAAGGTCGACTGGCAACAGACCTACGACGGACCGATCCCGACCGGCGAGAACGCGGGCCAGGTCAAGGAACACGCCGTGAACGCCTACCCAGACACCTCGGGTGACAATGACTACGGCGACGGTCTCCAGGACCTGAACGGGGTTCACTACTCCGGCGCCGGCGAAATCGACCCGGTGTTCAACGCGGCGGAGGTTCCCGCCTGCTGTGACTGTGGCGACGACGAGTACTACGTCACCTACGGCGGCGAGTCGTACTGCATCGAACCGCTCACCGGCGACGATCCGATAGAAGCCTACGAAAACGAGACGGGCGTGAGATCCGAGAATGAGGACATTCAGGGTGAGTCACGCAGTACGGTATTCCTCTGGAAGGATGCGCCGGATGATGAAGACGGTAACATATACCTGTTTATCGTCCAAGACGCGAAGGACACTGAGACTGGAGGTACTGCCTCGTACGTCATCGAGGGCGCTCCCAATGCTCAGTGGGAGTCCGGCAGTTGGATCGTCGAGGATGATGATGGCGCTAGTACCGACGACGAGTACATGGAAAACGGCGTCGCGGAAGGTCACTGGGTCTGGGAAGGTGCGAATACCGATGGCGGCGTCTTTGGCCCAGTCAACAACGACGATGGCACACTGGGCGACTTCGCTCTCAGGCTCACACCCGAGCTGAACCAGAAAGCGGGACTATACGACGAATTCGCGAACGGAGACTACGATGACTGGTTCGATGGTTCCTGGAGCCCGCTAACCAGGTTAGTCGTGCTTGACGGTTCAGCTAGCAACGTAATCACGCTGGAAGAGGGGATCGAAGATTCCGGCGAGGGCGTCGAGGATGTCACCATCCACAGCTCGTGTGGGATCGACAGCGGCGTCGAGCTGGAGACGCCGGCCGTCTTCCGCAGCGAGAACTACCCCGAGCAGGAACACCTCGTTCAGTTCGACGACGTGAAGCCGGGAGACAACGGCGAGATCACCTTCTCGCTGCACCTCTGTGACAACCCCGGATACGTCTGGATGACCGCCGCCAACTTCAGCGAGAACGGCGGCACGCTCACCGAACCCGAGATCGACGCGATACTCGATAACGCCGGCAATGACGGCCCGACCACCGTCGACGAGGTCGAGGACTCCGGCCACCTCGCCGACCACGTCGAAGTCACGGTCTGGTACGACGAGGACTGTGACAACGTCTACGACGAGGAGGTTGAAGAGGCCATCTTCGAGGGGACGCTCCGCGATCTGATGGAGAACACCTTCGAACTCGAGGACGACGAGGACGAGGGAATGGTCCAGCTGGGCGAGGACTGTTACCCCGCCCGGGCGGGCTTCTGTATCGGCTTCGAGTGGTGGGTCCCGACCGAGGTCGGCAACATCATCCAGGGCGACGAGGCGCACTTCGACCTCGGCTTCTACACCGAGCAGTGCCGCCACAACGAGGACCCCGGAAACACCGTTGACGGGAACAACACCGCGAATGACACCGCAAACGGGACGGTGAACGGAACAGAGAACGGCACGCCGCAGCCGAGCTGATCGAGGTCGCAGCGTCGACGCATCGATCGGGGCAGTCGCTCCGGTCGATCGTTTCGACCGCTCGAAACGACGTCCGTGGATACGACCGCCGCGGTCGGGATCCGAGGCCGGTTCGACTCCGGCCGCGGGCTTCCCCAACCCGGGGATCACCCCATGAGCAACGACGACCCATCCGGACTGTCACGACGAACGGTGCTCGCCGGGCTCGGTGCCATCGGCGTCGGATCCGCCGGCGCCGGCTTCGGGACCACCGCCTATCTGAACGACGAGGAGACGTTCGCCGGGAACGCCATCACTGCGGGAACGCTCGACCTCAAGATCGACTGGTCGGAACACTACTTCGACGGCAGCGCGGGCAGGGAGCTCGGCAGCTACCTCGCGGCCGACGAAACCCTCGGCGACCGCCGGGGATTCCCGAGTTCGGATCCGGTCTTCGCGGTTCCGCAGGCTGACGTCGGCGCGTTCATGGACGCGACGGCGCTCGAGGCGTACCCGGACGACACGAACGACGGCCTGCAGAGCCCGCCGGAGGGCTGGGACGATCCGGCGTCGGACGCGTACGTCTGTACGCTCGGCGCCGACGTCGCGTCGGACATGGATCCCCGCGAGGAGGGTGCCGGAACCGGCCTGCGAACGAAGAACGACGACACCTGGAACGACGAGGAGAACGCTCCCGAGCCCCTCGTCTCGCTGTCGGACGTCAAGCCGTGCGACTTCGGGGAGGTGACGATCAGCTATCATCTGTGTGATAATCCCGGCTATATCTGGTTGACCGGCGATCTCACCGAGAACGCCCAAAACGGATACAACGAGCCCGAGCGCGAGCGGCTGGCGGAGCTGTACGACGTGCCTCCCGAGGAGGGACAGCTCGCGGACCGCCTGTTCGTCCGGCTGTGGTACGACGACGGCGACAACCTCGTGGAGGACGGCGAGACGGAGATCGTGACCGGGCCGCTGAGCGCGGTGCTGGAGCTGCTGAGCGAAGGACGAGGAATCCCGCTCTCCCCGACCGGCGAATCCGGGATCGTTCCGATCGACGGACCCGGTGACGGAACCGGAAGCGAGAACGGAGCCGGCGACGGGATCACGCTGACCGAGGACGATTGCCACGTCGAGCAGGGCAACCCCAGTTGCAGCGACCACGGACTCCTCCGCGCGATCAAGGTCGAATCGGAGGACCTGCCGGCCGGGTCCGGCGAGTCGCTGACCTACCAGACCGCCGTCGGCACCGTGACGATCACGGTGACGGAGTGGGACGACGAGGACGATGAGGTGCTGGAGTTCGACGTCGAGTTCGACGGGTTCCAGGCCCACACGGTCATCGTGAAGGGCGGCCCGAACGCGAACGTCTGCAGCCGGAGCGAGGACGGCGAGGTCCTGTCCGCGAGCGCGGGCGAGGGGCTCGGCGCGCCCTTCCGGACCGGCGACCGGCGCTATGCCGTGAGCCACGTCAGCATCTGTTACGACGTCGAGGGCCCGGGACCGGATCCTGACCCCGATCCGGACCCCGATGATCCGGATCCGCGGTGCTTCGAGCCCTCGACGACCCACTACGTGGGTCTGGAGTGGTGGCTGCCGTGTACGGTCGGCAACGAGGTCCAGACCGACTCGGTCGGCTTCGACCTCGGCTTCTACGCCGAACAGTGCCGCCACAACGACTCGCCGGGGATCGGGAACGCGACCGGCACCGGGGACGGGAACGCGACCGGCACCGAGGACGGGAACGCGACCGGCACCGAGGACGGGAGCGGCTTATGATCCGAGGATCCACGAGTCGGGGCGTATCGAACGGTATGGAGAGTCTACCGTCGGGAATCGGTCCGGTAGGTACTCCATGCATATGTCCCGAGAGCGCGATCGATTCACTCGAACGGGAACGGCCGATGCGCGACCGACGGTCGGGGGGACCCCGATCCGAACGCGGTCGGGTCACCGGCCGTTCCGCCGGGTGGTGAATCAAACGCATGACGACCGATGACCGATCGACGCTGACCCGACGACGCCTGCTTGCGGGCGCGAGCAGCATCGGCGTTCTCGGATTGACGGTCGGCCGCCGGGTCGCTCCGAGCCGCCCGTCCACCGATCTTCCCGACCGATACACACGGTATACGTACGCTGCGACGCCGGATCAGGCGGGCGAGAACGATCCGGAGATCCGGGTCGGCTGGAACAGCACCTACAACGGCGAGGCCGTGGGTGGCGACGGGACCGAAACCGGCGAGGAAACCGACGCGGGACGGAACGAGTCGGACTCCACGGTCGAACCGAGCGGAACGAACGGCGGCGGATCCGGAGGAGCTGGCGGACCGCGCCTCGGCAACGACGGGGGCGTTCCGGGACCGCTGATCGACGCCTCGAACGTGCTCCCGGGCGACTCCGGGACGGTCAGCATCGGGCTGTCGGTCGAGGAGATGGACGCGCGCGTCCGGCTGTTCCTCACGGACGGCACCGGTGAGAACCCGGTTTCGGGAGCGCTCGCGGACGTCATCGAGGTGGCGCTCTGGTACGACACCGGGATCCTCGGGATCGGGGGCTGTCGCGGGGCGGAGTCGATGCCCGAGAACCCGACGATCGAGACGACGCTCCGGGACCTCGGCGACCGGTACGGCCCGAACAGCGACGGTCTCCTCGTCACGGACGGACTCGAGGACTGTCTCGCGGAGGGCGAGCACTTCTGTCTGGGTTTCGCCTGGCGGATCGACGAATCGGTCACGAACGCCTACCAGGGCACCGCGGCCGACTTCGGGCTCGCGTTCCGCGCCGAACAGTGTGGAGGCGGCCAATGAACCGAGACCGCCTCGACGTGAGCCGGCGGCGACTGCTCGCGGGCGTGAGCGGCCTCGGCGCGTTCGGGTTCGCCGGAGGCGCGACGAGCGCCGCGTACCTCTCGGACCGCGAGACCGCCTCGGGAACCCAACGGACCGGCAGCGTGGGGCTCGGCGTGGCGTGCGACTCGTGTGTCACCGCGGACGGCGTGACCACGTTCGCCATCGAGGGGGTCGAACCCGGCGATGAGGGAACCGAACGGTTCGGGCTCTCGATCGAGGGGAATCCGGTCCGGGTCTGGCTGCGAACCACGTGTCCGCCGGCCGTCGATCCGCTCGGGGAGGCGCTGGAGGTCCGACTTCGCGTCGCGGCGGACTGCAACGCCGCCGGCGGGCGACGAACGCTGTACCCGAGCAGCGGCTGGACGACGCTCGCTGAGCTTCGCGAGGCGCTCGTCGATGGCGTCCGTGTGGACGACCCGACGGATCCCTGCCTTGCGGCGGGCGACGATCCGTGTCTCGAGTTCGACTACCGGCTCCCGAGCGACGCAGCGTGGGCAGGCAGCGCCGCCGGCGAGGTTGGATTCGAGCTCGTGGCCCAGCAGTGCCGTCACGTTCCCGAGTCGGACGCAACCCCGCCGTTCGAGGCGTCAGCGTCCGGGTCGACGTGTCCCGACGTGGAGTGTGAGACGTGCTCCGAACTCGGGACGATCGACCTCGCCGATGACCGGCTCGAACCCGGCGAGACGTACGCGCTCGACGAGCGACACGAGCTGCAGGTCCTCCGAACCACGGACGCGGTCGACGGCGACGGGAACCGGGAGACGGTCTGTGCTTCGGTCCGGCTGCTGCGGGACGCCGGCGGGACCGGGGAGTTCGAGGAGTCCGCCGCGCCGCCGATCTGTGCGATCACGGTAACCGGACGCACGGATGCCGACGGCGAGTCGGGATCGGAGACGCGAACCGCCACCCACGACGTCGATCCGCCGCTCACCCGAACGCGCGGTCGTATCTGTACGCCGAGCGACGAGAACGGCGGCGACGGGACCCGGCCGGGGATCGATTCGATCACCGTCTCGACGTGTGCTGACGGGGACGAAAACGGCGGCGGAAACGGAGACGACGGCAACGGAAACGGCGACGAAAACGGCGGCGGAAACGGAGACGACTGCATCCCCTGCGGGCCGGAGTCGGTCGATCGTCGCGTCGGTGGCGCGACGTTCGAGTACGCCGATCCGACAGGGAACGGGAGCGTGACCATCGTGATCACCCAGCAGTCGAACGGAAAATCGCCGCGGAAGACGGTCACGATCGAGGACGTCACGCCGGGTGACTCCATCACCGTCCCGCTTGCCGGGAACAAGAATCCGGAGTTCGCGTTCTCGGTGCGCGATCCGAACGGCGACGAGTGGACGCTCGGGACGAAACACACGAGCTGTTCGCAGCCGTTCGGTCCCGGAACCACGGTCACTGACGGGACGCGGGCGCTGACCGTGCTCGAGGCCGTGACGAAGGACGGCGCGTCCATCTGCGAGGTGAGCGACTCGTGAACCGAACCGCCGTGTCACGCGTGCTCGGAGTGATCGTGTTGATCGCGCTCGTCGCCCCGTTCCTGATCTACGCGGTCCCCGGCGTGGTCGGCGCCGAACACGGCTTCGTGGTGCTCACCGGGAGCATGGCGCCCGCGATCGAGCCGGGCGACGTCGTTATCGTCGACGAGACCGATCCGGACGCCGTCGAGACCGGGGACGTGATCACCTTCGTTCGTGGGACCGCGGAAACGCCGGTGACGCACCGCGTCGTCGACGTCCGCGGAAGCGGCCCCGAACGCCAGTTCGAGACCAAGGGCGACGCCAACGACGACGCCGACATTCGCGCGGTGCCGGCGGAGAACGTCGTCGGCAAGGTCCGGTTTACGATACCGTACATCGGCTACGTCATCCAGGCGGTCAACTCGCGAAGCGGGTTCCTCCTGCTCGTGGCGGCCCCGCTCGGGCTGTTGATCGCGACGGAGCTGTGGTCGCTGTTGGCCACGAGCCGGACCGGGTCGACGCCCGACGAGCGGACGGCCGGAGGCAGCACTGAGGCAGCCGATTCCGACAGAGAGGCGGTCGAGTCCGGCGCGGGCGATGCGGCGAGGGCCGCCGATGCGGCCGGTGTAACGCCGGCGACAGCGACGGCGGCCGACACGAGCGGAGCGACCAAAGCGGCGGCCGCGACCGAACCGGCCGATGACGTCGTCCTCACCGAGGACGACCTCAAGCTCTCGACGGGTGTGTTGGTCCTGGTGGTACCGTACTGCGTCTACGTCGCGTGGGAGCTGCAGACGGCGCTGTCGCTCGCGGTGGCGTTCGCGGCCACGCTGTCGGCGATCGCGATCGGCGGCGCGATGGTCTCGCTTCGTCGCAGCCGTGATCACGACGGCTCGACTGCGGACGCCGCCTCGACGCCGAAAGCCAGCTCGACGGCGGAAGTCGGTTCGACGCCGGAAGTCGGTTCGACGCCGGAACCGGCCGGACCGGCGGCCCCGACCAGTCCGACGGCGGCCAACGGGGGTCGTGCCGGCACGCCCGTCGAGGGAACCGGGACGGCGGTCGACGAGGCCGAGGCGACGACGGGATCCGGCGGATGGGGTCGAATCGGCATCCCCGTGATCGACGGCGCCGGATCCGGAGACTCGGACGCGGGCGGGGGCGGGGTTACCGCTCGGGAAACGCCCTCCCCGACCCCGCTCTTCGATGCCGACTCGGAGGGCGCGGCACCCCGCGGTGAGAAGACGGAGGAGGATCGAAATGACACTAAATAGATACGATCGGATCGTGGTCGGGCTGGTCTGCCTGTGCGTTACCCTCGCCGCCGTCGGCGGCGGGGCGGCGACGGCCGCGTTACTCGGCGATTCGGCGGCGGTGAACGGGACGATCGAGACCGGCGAGACGTTCGCGACCGAGGTGGTCGATCGGGCGCCGATCCCGGCCGCGAGCGGAAACGTACCGACCGACGTCGGCGTCCGGAACGTCGAGGAATCGAAGGACGAGGGATCGGACGGCGAGAGAACGGACGACGAGGGAGCGGACGACGAGAAGAACGAGGGAGGAAACGCCGAAGGGGAGGATAAAAAAGGAGGGAGCGGATCCGGAAACGGAAACGACGAAACGCCCGGTACGCCCGGTGAGAATGCCGGTCAACCAGCCGGTGAGGCTCCCGAGACGCCGGGTGAGAAACCGGATGAAAAACCGGAACGACCCGACGGGAAGCCTGACACGCCCGACGAGGATGACGACATATCCGACGGGAAGAACGGCGAGCCCGACAAGGGCGAAACGGGCGAGGAGGACGAAAGCCCCGAAAACGACGTCGGTGGCGGGGACGACCCTGATGCGGACGAAGGGAACACTGAGGAGAAGAGTTCGGACGAGAAGGAGAGTTCCGGCGAGGAAGAAACGCCGGACGAGGATGACGACGCCGAACCGAACGAGGAGGAGGAGGAAAGCGACGGCGAGACCGGCGAGAAGGACGCAGGAAACGGTGGCGGTGATGATGCGGACGGCGACGATGCCAGCACCTCGAACGGAGACCAGTCCGGCGACGATGCGACCAACGGCGACGATGCGACCAACGGCGACGATACGACCGATGGCGGAACCTCCGGCGACGGGGATGACTCCGACGATGGCGAAGACGGAGGTTCCGAAAGCGGGTCCGGATCCGAGTCCGGCACGAGTTAAGCGGCGAACAGGTTGAGCCGCTCACCGATCGCGGCGGCGTCGTCCGCGTCCGTCGAGACGGCCGATCGGAGCGTGCGTTTATCCCGGATGAGGAGCGTATATCGCGATATGTCCGCCGCCGACCCACCAGTGCCGGCCCTCGCGGAGCGCGCCGCGGCCTGCGCCGAACGTCTCCGGGCCGCCGACCGCGTCCTCCTCGCGTCCCACATCGACGCTGACGGGCTGACAAGCGGGGCGATCGCCTCGAACGCGCTCGAGCGCGCGGGGATCGACCACGAGACCGTCTTCGAGAAGCAGCTCGACGAGGAATCGATCGCCGGGATCGCGGCCCGCGAGTTCGAGACCGTTCTGTTCACCGACTTCGGGTCGGGCCAGCTGGACGTCATCGCCGACCACGAGGCGGCCGGCGACTTCACGCCGGTCATCGCCGACCACCACCAGCCGGCCGACGCCGACACGGAGTACCACCTCAATCCGCTGCTGTTCGGCATCGACGGTGCCTCGGAGCTGTCGGGGGCAGGCGCGAGCTACGTCCTCGCGCACGCGCTGGACCCGGCCAATCGGGACCTCGCGGCGCTCGCGGTGGTGGGCGCGGTCGGCGATATGCAGGGCGGGACCGAGGGACTGACCGGCGCGAACGAGGGGATCGTCGACCACGCGGTCGCGGCCGGCGTCCTCGAGACGCGGACCGACATCGCCCTCTACGGGCGCCAGACGCGACCGCTCCCGAAGCTGCTCGAATACGCCAGCGACGTCCGGATACCGGGGATATCGAACGACGAGGCGGGCGCGATCGCCTTTCTCTCGGAGCTGGATATCGACGTGAAGGCCGACGGCGACTGGCGGCGCTGGGTCGACCTTGACGACGCGGAGCGGCGAACGCTCGTGAGCGCGCTGTTGCAGCGGGCCGTCTCCTCGGGGGTGCCCGCGAGCCGGATCGAGGAGCTCGTCGGGACCTCCTACACGCTCACCGACGAGGAGCCCGGAACGGCGCTGCGCGACGTCAGCGAGTACTCGACGTTACTCAACGCGACCGCCCGATACGAGCGCGCGGACGTCGGGCTCGCGGTCTGCCTCGGCGAGCGCGGGGCGCCGCTCGAGCGCGCGCGGACCCTCCTGCGGAACCACCGCCGGAACCTCTCGGAGGGGCTCCAGTGGGTGAAAACGGAGGGCGTCGTCGAGGAGGACAACCTCCAGTGGTTCGACGCGGGATCGCGGATTCGGGAGACGATCGTGGGGATCGTCGCCGGGATGGCGATCGGGTCCCCGGCGGTCGACCGGTCGAAGCCGATCGTCGCCTTCGCCGAGAAGGACGCCGAGCACGTGAAGGTCTCCAGCCGCGGCTCCCACCGGCTGGTCAGGCAGGGGCTGGATCTGTCGGCCGTGATGCGGGAGGCGTCGCGGGCCGTCGGCGGCGACGGCGGCGGCCACGACGTCGCCGCCGGCGCGACCATCCCGAGCGGGACCCAGCGGGAGTTCGTGGCGGCGGCGGACGCCATCGTCGGCGAGCAGCTGGAGTAGCCGCGCTGGAGCCGGGGTAACGTCGGAGTATTACGTTCGATATTTACGTTGCCGAAAGGTAACCACGCGTGGATGAGTTACACCGGTCCGACTGACCTGTATATCGATGGCGAGTGGACGAGCGCGGACGACGGCGAGACGTTTACGACCGAGGATCCCGCGACCGAGGAGCCGTACGCGACCGTCGCGGAGGCGAGCGCGGAGGACGTTGACCGCGCGGTCGAAGCGGCCCGCGCGGCGGCCGATCGCGACGCCGAGTGGCGATCGCTTGACCCGCGGGAGCGCGGCCGGTACCTCGAGTCGTTCGCGGACGCGATCGAGGCCCGCAAGGACGAGATCGTCCGCGTCGAGTCCCGCGACAACGGGAAGACGCCCTTCGAGGCGACGCTCGACGTGGACATGGTCATCGACACGGTCCGGTATTACGCCGGCTGGACCGACAAGATCGAGGGCGACGAGGTGCCGGTGCCGGGCGACCGGCTGAACTACACCGTACGCGAGCCCCTCGGCGTCACCGGCCACGTGATCCCGTGGAACTACCCCTTCCAGCTCGCCGGCCGGAGCCTCGCGCCGGCGCTGGCGTGCGGAAACACGGCCGTCCTGAAGCCCTCGAGCACGACGCCGCTGTCCGCGCTCTACTACGCGGCGGCGGCCGAGGAGGCCGGCCTGCCGGACGGCGTCGTCAACGTCGTCCCCGGTCGCGGGAGCGTCGCCGGCAACCGGCTGGTCGAACACCCCGACGTCGACCACGTCGCGTTCACCGGGAGCACCGGGGTCGGGAAGGGCGTGATGGAGCGTGCGGCACAAAACGTCACCGGCGTCACGCTCGAGCTCGGCGGCAAGGGGCCGAACATCGTCTTCCCGGACGCCGACCTCGACGCGGCCGCGGCCGGCTGTCACTACGGGATCTTCATGAACGCCGGCCAGATGTGCTGGGCGGGCTCGCGGCTGCTCGTCCACGAGGACGTCCACGACGAGGTCGTCGATCGCGTCGTCGAGCGGGCGGAATCGACGCCGCTCGGGAGCGGGATCGACGACGACGGTCGGATGGGCCCGGTCGTCAGCGAGAGCCAACACGAGGAGGTTCTCGAGTACATCGAGACCGGCCGCCGCGAGGGCGCGACGGTCGCGACCGGCGGGGACGTCCCCGACGGAAAGGACGCGGGCTACTTCATCGAGCCGACCGTGTTCACCGACGTCACGAACGACATGACGATCGCCAGGGAGGAGATCTTCGGTCCCGTGTTGTCGGTCATCGAGTTCGGCGACCGGGAGGAGGCCATCGAGATCGCCAACGACTCGCCGTACGGTCTGATGGCCGGGATCTGGACGAGCGACCTGCAGACGGCGCACGGCGTCGCCGACTACCTCGATTACGGGATGGTCAGCATCAACGAGTTCCCGGTGACCCAGCCCCAGACGCCCTTCGGCGGGTTCAAGCAGAGCGGAAACGGCCGCGAGCAGGGGACCGAGGCGCTCCACGAGTACACCCAGACGAAGAACGTCAACGTCAATCTGGAGTGACGGCCGTCACCGGCGACCCGGAACGATGACCGTCACCGGCGGCCCGAGTGGGGGACTTCACGCGCCGCCGGAACCGTCGCTCTCGTCGTAGAGGTCGGTGACCTCGGCGGCGAACCGGTCGAGGATGTCCCGACGCTTCTTCTTCATCGTCGGGGTGAGCAATCCGTTCGCCTGAGTGAACGGTTCCGGAACGAGCCAAAACCGTTTGATGCGTTCGTGAGGCTCGAGGTCGGCGTTCACCCTGTCGACGTCCCGCTGAATCCGATCGTGGACGCGGTCGTCTCGACTCACGGCCTTGGGATCGTCGGAAAGATCGATGCCCTGCTCGGCGGCCCAGTCGCGAAGCGCCTCGGCGTTCGGCACGACGAGCGCGGAGACGAACTTTCGGTCGTCGCCGACCACGAGACACTGCTCGACGACCGCGGCGTCGGCGAGCCGGTCCTCGATCGGCCCCGGCATCACGTTCTTCCCGGTCGAGAGGACGATCCGGCGGTCGGCACGTCCCCGGAACTCGAGGTAGCCGTCGGGGCGGAGCACGACGACGTCGCCGGTCCGGAACCAGCCGTCGTCAGTGAAGGCCGCGGCGGTCGCGTCGGGACGGTTCCAGTAGCCGTCGGTTACCTGCGGGCCGCGTACCAGAAGCTCGCCGAGCGTGCCCTCGACGTCGGCGGCGTGGTCATCGTTCGTCGCCGCGTCGGCGTGGGCATCGTTCGCCGTCGCGTCGGCGGCTTGGTCGTCGTCCGCCACCGGGTCGTCGACGGCGCGGTCGTCGCCCGCACCCGCGTCGTCGATTTGGTCGTCGTCCGCCACCGCATCGTCGACGGCGACGTCGGTATCGACCACCGGCGGGCCGATCGTCCCGACGACGGGCGCCTCGGGCGGGTTGACCGAGACGACGGGCGCGGTCTCGGTGAGACCGTACCCCTCGAGGATGGGAAGCCCCATCCCGTGATACAGCGCGCAGAGGTCGGCCGACAGCGAGCCGCCGCCCGAGATGAAGAAGTCGACGTTCCCACCGAGCGCCTGCCGAACCGAGTCGAAGACGAGCCGGTCGGCGACCGCGCGTTTGGCGGCCAGCACCGGCCCCGGATCGTCGGTCCGGTGGACCGTTCGGGCGACCGAACACGCCCACTCGAAGATCCGGCGGGAAAGCGTCGAGTCGGACGCCTGCTGGCGCATCGCCGCGAAGAGCTTCTCGTAGACGCGGGGCACGCTCGTGGCGGTCGTGGGGCGAACGAGCTCGAAGTCCTCGCGGAGCGTGTCCGGGCTCTCGGCGTACGCGACCGTCGCGCCGGCGGCGAACATCAGGAAGTGGCCGGCGAGCCGCTCGAAGACGTGCGCCAGCGGGAGGAACGACAGGGTCGTCGATTCGGGGTCGATCCGTGGAATGTCCGGAGGTTTGTCCGGGCGGGGGCCGAGCCGTTTGTAACACTGCGTCAGGTTCGCCCGGAGGTTGTGGTGGGTGAGCGGGACGCCCTTGGGGCGACCGGTGGTTCCGGACGTGTAGATGAGGGTCGCGAGATCCGACGTGGAGCGCTCATCGATCCAGCCCTCGTAGGCGTCCCGGTCGAACGTTTCACGGCCGCGCTCGTGAAGCGCCGCGAGCGAGACGACGGGCGGCGTCTCATCGTCCGTGTCGTGATCCATCGGTTTCGCGTCCGGAACGTCGTCGATCGAGACGATCGCCTCGAGGTCGTGATCGAGGCCCTCGCGGACGTCGAGCACCCGGTCACACAGCGCCGCGTTCTCGACCACGACGACGCTCGCGCCCGGGTCCTCGAGCAGGTACCGGAGCCGCGAGTCCGAGGCGGACGGGTAGACGGTCGTGACGACGCCGCCGGCGGCGAGGACGGCGAAGTCGACCTGCGCCCATTCCATCCGGGTGTGGGAGATGATCGCGACCCGGGTGTCGGGTTCGACGCCGAGATCGCGAACGCCGGCGGCGAGCCGCTCGACGATCGACCGCAGCTCGGCGTAGGTGATGTCGGCGTACTCGCCGTCGGGGGCCGCCGGGATCACGCCGCCGGAGACGAGCGACCGGTCGGCGATGCCGCCTTTATACTGCTGTGCGATCCGATCGGCGTTGCGCCGGGCGCTGCGATCGAAGGTCCGTGGAAGCGGCTCCTCGGCGACGACCGGGTCGTCGAACTCGCGTTCCGCCTCCCGCCAGTCCATAGTCGGCAGTCGGGCGGGATTCCTGATAAACGGTGTGGGCTGTAGTCGGGAGCGGGCGACCGGAAACGCGATCCGACCGCGGGAGCGCTACTCGTCGAGCATTGTGAGGACGCCGCGGACGTTGAGCCGCTCGTTGGCCTCGGCCCGCTCGGTCGTCCAGACCTGGTCGAGTTCGGTGGTTCGCTCGAAGTGGCGGATCACTGCCTCGTCGGACTCGAGCTCCTCGCGCTTGCGCCGGACCGCCTCGACCCACTCGACGGATGCGCGCTGGAACTCCTCGATGACCGCGGGCTCGAACGTCCGGGGGCCGAAATGGGAAAAGCAAAGCGTCGAAGGATCGAGGTCGGCGATCGCGGCGGCGTCGGCGAGGGACTGGTCGAGGTCGAACTGCGGCGGCGGCGTCGTGGGAGTGACGGCGTCGATCTGTGGAACGTAAATCCCGGCCGCGTCGGCGGTGAAGACGACGCCGTCGTCGGGCTCGTGAAAGACGGTCTGGTGGGGCGCGTGGCCCGGCGCCTCGAGGACCTCGAGCTCCCGGTCGCCCAGATCGATCGTGTCGCCGTGGGCGAGTCCTCCGACTCGTGCTTCCGGGATCGGTTCGGGGTCGGCGTAATGGCGCCACTGGTCGCCGACGGCCGCCTTCGTTCCCTCGACGAGCCGGGACGGATCGGTGAGGTGGCGGACGCCGCGGGAGTGAACGCGGACCGACGCCTCGGGGTAGGTGTCGGCCAGCAGCCCGGCGCCGCCGGCGTGGTCGAGGTGCACGTGGGTCGGGAGGATCCACGCGAGGTCGTCGGTTCCGATCCCGATCTCGGAGAGGGTCTCGAACAGGGTGTCGACGTTCGCGCCGGTTCCCGTGTCGATGACCGCGGGCTTGGGAGTGTCGTAGACGTATACGGAACCGTACCCGGGCGCGTCGAACATTCCGGTGTCGTGGTAGTAGAGGTCCTCGACGCCGCGAACCGCCTCGAACTCGCCGGGGGCGAGGCGGTCGACGTCGGCTTCGTGGCGTCCGATGACGCCGTCTCCGTCACTGCTCGTCTCGTCGCGTGCCATTGTGATCGGTGGGGGCGGTCTCGGGGTTAAGCGTTCGGTGCGCGATGAAGCCGATCAGGGCGCGACGCCGACCGTGAGTAAGGTGCCCCAGGTTCGGTACCGGTCGACCATCGCCTCGCGGCTGTCCCAGTCGTCGGTCGGGAACGCGTCCGCGGGCGGGATATCGATCTCCCGGTCCGGAATGGTGTCCTGGGACGCGACGTGGAACCCGGCCTTGCGGAAGGCCTCGCGGTACTGCGAGCGGTTCCAGAGGGTCATCTCGATGTCGATCAGCTCCTGCCACTGGTGGGTGTGTTCGCTCTCGGCGAAGTAGTTGACCGCGCAGTACCAGGTGCCGCCGGGACGGAGGATCCGACGGATCTCCGAGAGAGTGGTGTGGGGGTCGGCGGCGTAGTAGAACGCCTCCATCGAGACGACGTGGTCGACCGAGTCGTCGGCGAACGGGAGGGAATCGAAGTCGCCGACGAGGAACCCGAGCCGGTCGTCGTCGGTGTAGGACCGGGCGTTCCGCGCCATCTCGGGCGCGCCGTCGAGCCCGTAGCCGCGGTCGATCCCGCGTTCGCGCAGCGCGCGAAGCGCGTATCCGGATCCGGTTCCAAGGTCGAGAACCACGTCGTCGGGTTCGACCGGCATCCGCGCCAGCACGTGTTTGGCGGTGTGCCAGTGTCGATCCTCCATCCCGCGGTCCTTGCCGGCCGTCGCCCACTCGTCGAACTCCTCGCGAACGCTCATACGATCGCTCGGTCCGGGACCGTCAAAACAGGTTCGGGACGGCGGCTGCGACAGCTTCGGGACGGCGGCTGCGACAGCTTCGGGACGGCGGCTGCGACAGCTTCGGGACGGCGGCTGCGGCAGCGAGATTGAAATGATAGTGCGCCACGGCAGCGGGTTTTTAAATACTGACGCCGGAGTGAAGGTATGAAGCGGCCACGGGTGCGACGTCCGAACTTTCGGATCGCCGACTCCGCACAACAGACCGTCGGCGGGTTCCTGCTGGCCGGGCCGTTCGTCGTGACCGAGGAGGTGTGGGGGCTCGCACAGGGGATGCACCCCATCCAGGCGGTCCTGACCGCGGGCGTCGTCGCCGCGATCGGCTACGCGGCGCTGTACCGCGCCGACACCGGACGCGACCCCGACACGGAGCAGGCGGTCGCCGGGATCCCGATCCGGTTCGTCTCGTTGATGACCGTCTCGTTCGGGTCGGTGCTGGTGCTCGCGCTTCTCTTCGACGCGCCCGACACGTTCCTCATCGAGCAGGGGATGTCCGGGCGGGAGTTGTGGGTAACGACCGCGAAGGCCGTCACGATCGGGGCGGTCTTCAGCGTCGTCGGCGCCGCGACCGCCGACAGCGTGTTCTGACGGGATCGGAGACCGGTCGATCGACGGCGTTCGGTCCGTGGCCGACGTCGCAACACAACTTAAGTTCGTCCGGCGGATGCCGCCTGTATGGAGTACTCGTTGGCGATCGAGAACGCGCCGGAGACGATTCCCGGGGGAACCGGGCTGTTGTTGGTGCATCCGAGCATCGGCGAGACGGACCGGATCGACACCGACTT
This sequence comes from Halopenitus persicus, assembly GCF_900107205.1. Lineage (GTDB taxonomy): Archaea > Halobacteriota > Halobacteria > Halobacteriales > Haloferacaceae > Halopenitus > Halopenitus persicus. The sequence goes on from NZ_FNPC01000008.1 coordinate 114,186, forward strand.
TCTGAAGACCGACACCGACTCCTTTCTCGTCGTCTCGACGCGGACGACGGCGCGGGAGGTCGAGCAGAAGCTCGAGTACTACGACGTCGACGAGTCGCGGGCGACCATTCTCGACACGATCTCCGTCGAGCGGGGCTACTCGCGCCGGTCCGGCGACGACGTCTACTACGTGGCGGCGCCGGACGACCTCGAGGGCGTGGTCGCGTCGGTCGAACGGTTCCTGACCGAACACGACGGGAAACGCCGCGTCTCGATCGATTCGCTCACCGAGATGGCCTACTACGCGGACGAGGAGGCGGCCTATCAGGCCGCCGCCGCGATCCTCGAACTGCTCGCGGAACACGACGCGGTCGGGCTGTTCCATCTCTCGAAGGAGGTCCACGACGAGGCGGTACTCGAGCGGTTCGAGACGCTCTTCGACGGCGTCATCGACCTGAGCGAGGACGGGACCGTCACGGCGAGGTTTAAGTAGGCCGCCCGCCAGCCGGCGCTCACGACGACTCGGACGACTCCGAGGTCTCGAGCGCCGCGAACGTCTTCTCGGCCCACCGGACCGCGTAGTCGGCGCCGTGGTCAGCGTAGGCAGCCGTGTCGAGCGCGGCGAACGGTGTCGGGAGGTCGAGGTCGTGCCGGACGGCCGAGCAGGCGTACTCGGTCGCCTCGGGGAACGTCATCTCGCCGCGGGCCATCCGTCTCGGGAGGGCGTCGAGCCGGCCGGTGAGGCGCTCGCCGGCGTCGACCCACGCGTCGTACAGTCGGTCGTGGTCGCCGGCCCAGCCCGCGAAGGTCTCGCGGGTGCGGAGCCCGACCCAGGCGTCGAAGAGGGCGTTCGCGACCTGGTAGACGTCGACCGGGGTGAGATCGCCCGGAACGTCCGGACCGCGGATCGCCGCGTCGAGATCCCGGTACCGGTCGCCGAAGAACGGGAGGAAGTGTTCGGGAACGTCGGCGCCGATCTCGACGAATGCGCGGGCGATCAGGAACGCCAGGAAGTCGTCCGGCGTGGTTTCCGCGCGCCGTTTGCAGATCACCGTCGGCGGGTCGGTCTGGGCGGTCCAGACGACGGTCCCGTCGCCGGGGGCGCCGACGGTGAACGTCGAGCCGCGGTACCGTTCGAGGACCGCCGGTGCGTCCGCCGGGAGCCACTCCGCGGGATAGCCCGCCGGCTCGAGCCGGTCGACGAAGAGTCCGAGGTCCTCCGCGGCGGCCGGCGGGATCGTCTCGAAGTCCGACTCGGCGTCGAGGACCGGCGTGTCGGGTGCGTGCGTCGATCGAACCGCCTCGAGGTCGGCGGACAGCTCGCGCCGGGAGAACATTCAGGCGAAGGCGTACGACAGGATCGTGAGGATCGAGAGGATCGCGGCGCTTCCGACCGTTCCGAGGACGACCTTCGTTGGGGTGCTCATACCGGACGTGTGGGTGCCGGTCGCTTAAATCCATTCAGTTCGGCCGAAACCACGATCTCCGTTCCGTTCGACAGACGACCGGAACCACGATCTCCGTTCCATTCGACAGACGACCGGAACCACGGTCTCCGTTGATTCCGCCGAGACCGCGATCGGCGGCGAGGCGTTTAAGTCGCCATCGCTCGATCACCGACCGTGCGCGTACGAGACGCCGTCGAGGCCGACGCCCAGGCGATCGCGGCGCTGTCCGGGCAACCGGTCGACGCGACTCGAGAGGTCGTCCACGACCGGTCGGTCCGCGTCGCGGTTCCGGGGGAGGAAGACGTGGACGCGGACGCGGGGCCGGACCTCGACGAGCCGATCGCCTACGTCGCGTTCGACGCGCGGCGCGGGAGGGTGCACCTGACCGGATTCGCCGGCGAGGAGGCGGCGCTTCGGCGGCTGCTCGAGGAACCGGCACGGTTCGCGGACCGGGAAGGAATGGCAGTCGAGGCGATCGTCGACCGGGACGACGAAGCGCGGCGATCGATCGTGGAGGCTGCCGGCTTCGAGGACGTTGGATCCGGACCGCGGTTCGACGGGGCCGAAACGGTTCGCTATCGACTGCCGGCGACCGAGCAGGGCTAGCGACCGAGCAGGGCTAGGCGAACTTTCGGACGGTCATATCCAGCGTATCGAGGTCGAGGATCGGTGCGAACCCGCAGTCGGGGTCGATGTTGACGGACTTCTGGAAGTCTGTCTGTTCCTGCCAGCAGCCGGAGTTGACCGCGAGGACGTTGTGGTATTTCCCCCAGCCGAGCTTGTGCACGTGGCCGGTGTGGAACACCTCCGGGACGTCCTCGATGACGAGGTGGTCGCGCTCCTCGGGCGCCACTCGGGTGTGGCCGCCGAACTGCGGCGCGACGTGTCGCTTCTTGAGCAGGTGATACATCGCCTTGTGGGGGTCGTCGTAGCTGGCCTTGTCGGCGGGGAGTTCGGCGATGACCTCGTCGAGGGAAACGCCGTGGTACATCAGGACGGAGACGCCCTCGACCGTGACCGCGGCCGGGTTCGAGACGATCCGCGAGTCGTGTGCGGACATCAGATCGCGAAGCTCCTCGTCGAAGGCGGGTTGGGGTTCCGCGAGCCGGACCGCGTCGTGGTTCCCCGGGATCATCACGATCTCGAGGTCGCCGGGGACCGATTTGAGGTGCTCCGAGAACCGCTCGTACTGTTCGTAGATGTCGACGATGTCGAGCTCCTCGTCCTGGTCGGGGTAGACGCCGACGCCCTCGACCATATCCCCGGCGAGAAGCAGGTATTCGACCGCGGACGCGTCCTCGGTGTGGAGCCAGTCGGCAAACGACTCCCAGGCGTCGCGCATAAACTCCTGGGAGCCGACGTGAACGTCCGAGATGAGCGCGGCCTGTACGTGTCGGTCGGCGTAGCTCGGCTGGAACGTTCGGGGGACGTCCGGGAAGTGGACCGCGTCGGCGAAGAGGATCCCGGCGTCGTCGGCCAGCGTCCCGTCGACCGCGATACACTCGTCGAGGAGGATCTCGTCGACGACGTCCGCGATCCCCTTGTCCTTCATGATCAGCGCCGGGAACGTCCCCGTCGTGTCCTCGAGTTCGACGAGCCAATGGCCCGACCTGGTCGATCGGACGTCGTTGACGAGCCCGATCATCGCCGCGTCGCTGCCGCCGGGCATCTCCGCGATCGCGCTCGCCGGACGGTGGTTGACGCGCCCCCGGAGGATCTTCGAGAGGCGTTCGTACCGGTCACGAAACGTCCGGACGAAGTCCGCGTACTCGCCCGTACCGGTGCTATGGCCGGTCATATCGTTCGCGACCTCGAGCGACTGGCGATCGACGGACGCCGGCCGGTCCGACGTGTCCGGGTCGGCTCTCGGTTCGGGTTGGGACTCCGATTTCGGTTGGGGACTCGATTCGGGTTCTGAAGTCGACGCGGGTCCTGAAGTCGGTTCGGATCCTGGAGTCGATCCGGATTCCTCGCGTTCCGTATCGGATTTCTCCGACCCCTTTGTTTCGACTGGAGATCCCTCTCTATTCGGCGTGTTTCTCGAACGATCGGATCCAGTCGAAACGGAGGGATCGGACTCGATCGTGGCCCGGATGTGGTCGCTCGTGATGCAAAGCGTGTCCGCCGGGACGTGCTCGACTACGGCCTCGATCGTGGCGTGTGGGTCGTCGGTTCCCGCGATGAGGGTGATCGCCTCCCGGTCGGCGTTGTACCCCCGCTCGGTGAGTTCCATCACGATCCGCGACGACGTCTCCAGTGGCACGGATCGCCGAACGGCCAGCGTGGACAAAAGCATGCCGACCGACGTCGATCCGTGCCGGAGCGCGACCGCTTCGAGCGCGACCGGCGTGTCCGGCCGTATCGAACCGGACGTATATTGACCGTCCGCCGCCCCCGGAGCCAGAACGTTCAAACCCGAAGCCGCGAAAGTCGGACCAAATGGGACCCGGGAACGATCGGTCGCAGGGACCGTCGGACGACGATCGACGGTCCGAGGACGACCGGATCGACGATTCCCGTGAACGCCGCCCTCCGGAAGACCACGACGGGAACGGTGACGAGCACGGCGCCGAGCACGATGACGGATACGGATTCGAGGACGGCGACGAATACGGGTTCGAAGACGGCGATAGCAGCCCGGAAGCTGACGCGGACGCCGATCGAGGAGCGACGGATCCCGAGGACGGATTCGAATGGCAAAAACGGGATCGAACGGGAGATCCGGAGGCGTCGAACGTCCCCGATCGAAGACGAAACGAGGACGACCACGCTCGGCGGTCGACGGAGGATCGGCGATCGGCGGACGATCAAGGGTCGGATGACGATCAGCAGTCGTCCGATGATTTCACGCACCAGTCATTCGACGGTTCGACCGACGACGAGGCATCACGCCGGACGGAGCGACCGATCCGGAGTGAGGAAGCCGGGGAGGCCCGGGAAGCTGGGAGGACCCGGAAAGCTGGGAGGACCCGGAAAGCTGAGAGGACCCAGGAATCAGGATCGGATCGAAACCCAGTATCGAGCACGGACGAGTCCGCTTCCGGTTCCTCGTCGGGCGGCGGTTCCGCCGAGGGGCCCCCGCCGGAGCCGGGAACGACCGCGGCCGCCGAACGGGGACGACGACGTGATCGTGGACGACCGTCGGAAGATCGGGGGATAATCCGGCGATTTCTGACGGCACGGGAGGGGCCGATGGTGTGGATCCGGGACGTCGTCACGAGCGTCGTGATCGTCCTCGCGATCGGGGCGCTGCTGTTCGCCGTCAGCGGCGTCTGGCCGCCGATGGTTGCCGTCGAGTCGGGCAGCATGGATCCGAACATGGAGAAGGGCGATCTGATCGTCGTCACCGAGCCGGGTCGGTTGGCGCCGGACGCGGCCACGAACGACGTCGGGATCGTGACCCGTGAGGTCGCCGAACGGGAGGGCTATCGGTCCTTCGACGCCCCCGGATCGGTGATCGTGTACACCTTCCCCGGTCGAGTCGGGTCGCCGATCATTCACAGAGCGATGTTTCACGTCGAGGCGGGCGAGAACTGGGTCGATCGGGCCAACCCGCAGTATCTGAACGCCGAGACCTGTGCGGACGTCCAGAACTGTCCGGCGCCCCATTCCGGGTTCATCACGAAAGGGGACAACAACGGTCGTTACGACCAGGCGAGCGGCATCGCGCCGCCGGTGAAACCCGAGTGGGTGACCGGCGTCGCACGCGTTCGGATCCCGTATCTCGGGTGGATCCGGCTGGTCGCCACCGGGCAGGCCACGACGGACGAGTTCATCGAGGCGGTGACCTCGGGAACGCTGGGAGCGGGCGGAATACCGGGTCTGCCAGGAGCGATGGGCGGTCCGAGCACGATGGCGATCGTGGGATCCGCCGCCGTCGGAGTCGCGGCAGTCCGGCGATCGCGAGGATGAGCAACGGAGCGAGTCGAAGAATAGGTGATGGAAACGAGTCGAAGCGGCGGTCGAGAGCGGCCGGAGCCTAGTTGTCGAACCGCGCCTGGACGAACGGTTGGGCGTTCTCGATGTCGCCGAGTCGGGAATCCGACAGGAGGACGGCCTCGGTCTCGTCGATGGGCACGGAGAGGCTCATCTCCTTGGTCCGACCGTATCGGCCCTTCGAGACGACGACCGCGTTGACGATCCCGAGCATATCGAGCTCGGAGATGAGGTCGGTGACCCGACGCTGGGTGAGCACGTCGGCGTCGATCTCCTCACAGAGGCGCTTGTAGATGTTGAACACCTCACCGGTGTTGATGTTGTGGACGCCGTTCTGCTCGAGGAGGATGATCGAAAAGAGGACGATCTTGCTCTGGGTGGGGAGCGTGCGGACGACCTCGACGACGCGGTCGAGTTCGATCTTGTCCTGTGCCTGCCGGACGTGCTCCTCGCCGATCACCTCCGCCTGGGACCGTTCGGCGAGCTCGCCCGCGGTCCGCAACAGGTCGAGCGCGCGGCGGGCGTCCCCGTGTTCCTGCGCCGCGAAGGCCGCACACAGGGGGATCACGTCCTCGGTGAGCGCGTCGGGTTTAAACGCGACGTCGGCACGGTGTTGGAGGATGTCCCGGAGCTGGTTGGCGTCGTACGGCGGGAAGACGATCTCCTCCTCGCCGAGGCTCGATTTGACGCGTGGATCGAGGAAGTCGGTGAACTTCAGGTCGTTCGAGATGCCCATGATGGAGATCCGCGAGTTGTCGAGCTCGGAGTTCATCCGCGAGAGGTTATACAGCGTGTCGTCGCCCGACTTCTCGACGAGCTTGTCGATCTCGTCGAGCATGATCACGGCCACGCGTTCGTGGTAGTCCACCGCGTCGAAGAACGTGGAGTAGACGCGGTCGGTCGGCCAGCCCGTCATCGGGACCTCCTCCATCGTCTCGGCGTCGTCGCGAAGCTCCTCGATCCGGGCGTCGATCGCGTCGGGATCGTCGAAGGGCGTGTTCGTGAGGGGCGCGTCGTCGACCTCGTGGGAGGCGTTCTCGACTTCGGGGGGCGCGTTCTCGACTTCGGGGGGCGCGTTCTCGACTTCGGGGGACGCGTCCTCAACCCGGGATCGAAGCGTCTCGAGTTCGTCGATCCGGTCGGCGATCACCTCCTGGTTCTGCTGGATGAACTTGTTCGCGAGCTGCGCGAGCACGCGATACTGGGTATCGGTGACCTCACAGTTGATGTACTCGACCTCGCAGGGGACGTCGTACTTCTTGGAGGTCGACTCGAGTTCGTTGGAGACGAACTTCGCGGAGGCCGTCTTGCCGGTACCGGTCTTTCCGTAGATGAGGATGTTCGAGGGCGTGTCGCCGCGGAGCGCGGAGACGAGGATCGTCGCCATCCGGTTGATTTGGTCGGTTCGATGGGGGAGTTCGTGGGGCGTGTAGGAGGGTCGCAGGACCTCCTTGTTCTCGAAGATGGGTTCGCCGGAGAGAAGGTCGTCGAACAAGCCCTGGCTTTCGTCCTCGTCGTCCGCATCGCCCTGGAAGACGACGCCGTCCAGATCGACGTCGGTCGACGACCGATCCCGGCTGGGTGAGTGGTCGACCGCAACGTCCACGTCGGCGTCGACGCCCGTATCGAGGTCCGCATCGACATCAGTCGTCGTCTCGGCATCAGCCGTCGTCTCGGCATCAGTCGTCTCGGCGTCGGCTGTGGTTCGTGCCGAGCCGGTGGACGACGAGTTCGCTTCGGATCGATTCGAACCGGACGGCACCGTTTCCGGTGGAGACGCCTTCGTTCCCGGATCCGCGGATTGATCGTGATCTCGATCGTTGTCCATCATCCCGGATCGAGATTCCTTCGTGCCGCCAGTCGTACCGGTGCCGCCAGTCGTTTCGGCGTCGTCCGATTCCCGGGCATCGGATTCGACGACGGCATCGACGGACGTTGCGTCGTTGGATCCCGCGTCCGCGCCGTCGGATCCCGGATCGTCACTTGCCGGATCTGCGGCATTCGCCGGGTCCGTCCCGTCCGGGGACGGATCGTTTCGTCTCGAAGTCTCGGCGTCGGTCGTCTCGGATTCGTGTTCCGATGTCGTGTGTTCGGTTCCCATCGATAACCCCTCTGTTTCAGGTGGAGAACTCCGAGATGGCGCGTAGATACCGCCGTTCAGCGGCGGATGGAGGCGTATTCCTCGAGGAAGCCACAACGGAGCGTCCAGATGATGCAATCGAAACAGATGTCCACATACGATAAAAGCGTTGCCCTCTCCAGTTGAAAGGATGGTGTGATAACTGATGCTATTGAACGCGGTGAACACGCCCGAACGGGCAGCTCCAGCGGAAACGGAGGGGTTCGGGAAGGGACGGAGGAGCTCGGGAGGAGACGAAGGGGTCTGGAGCGGAAACGAAGGGGTGGTCGATGAAAACGAAGGGATGGTCGATGAGCTGGAGCGGCGCGAGCGGGGACCGAACGGGGGACGGATGACGCGTAGCGAGCGGAATCTCACCCGGTGCGATACCCGGTCGTGGGAACGATCCCGAGTGAGGTGGATAACAGCAACGTGCGATGAATCACTACGAGATCGTATGCCGTGGGGATCGTTAACTTACATCAAATGCTGTTTACGTCCATTCGCATATTGTCCACGATCCATCGTTCACCTTACCGCGATCCATCGTTCATCCTACCGGCTAGTCGGTAGGACGAACCTTTCTCTCATTAGCCGGTCGATCTCGTCCGTCCGTGTTTGACGATTTTCCCCCTCCCCCACCCCTTCGTTTCGTGTGGAGACCGTGGTTGATGCCCTCCGCGGAACGGGAACGGGACGGATCAGTTAATAAGAAACCTCTGAATACAGTTATTTTATATTAATATAGTTGTGAATTATTTTTCTGTACTGGAATACGGGTCCGTTTTGTGAGTATTATATATAAAACCACCGCTATTACAAACACCCCTCCCCCACCCCTCCCACACCGAGTTCCACACGAAACGAAGGGGTGGGGGGGGGTTCCGTCAACGGTCTCCCATCAGTAACCGTCCGACGGTCGTTCGTCTCGTGAACTGGTATAACTGGTATTCTCGTGAACTGGTATTCTCGTGAACTGGTATCGGGGAATGCGTCCAATGGGTGGCATTCGTCCTCCGGATGAACCGGTCCATCCACCTGAACTGCTTCCTACTCCGGACTGTTTCCCTGCCCTGAACTGCGTCTCGTCCCCCTGAACTGCTTCCCGTCCTTTTGACACGAACCGTCCTCCGTCCTCCGATTGTCGAGAGTCCGCAAGAGGGAGTCGTTGCCGCGTCTGACGCAGTTCTTAAGTGAGAGCGGCGTGGAACGTGCGGTATACTCCCCGCGCCGCCGCAGGGACGGAGGACAGGATGGGACTGCTCACGAATCTCAAAGACAGTATCTCGAAGGTCTCTGACCGGCTGTTCGCGGACGAGGAGCCGAAGCGGATCGGCATCTACGGTCCGCCGAACGCCGGCAAGACGACGCTCGCGAACCGCATTGCCCGTGATTGGACCGGCGACGCCGTCGGCCCCGAAAGCCACGTTCCACACGAAACGCGCCGGGCTCGCCGCAAGGAGGGCGTCGAGATCGAGCGCAACGGGCGAACGGTCACGATCGACATCGTCGACACGCCGGGCGTCACGACCAAGGTCGACTACAAGGAGTTCCTCGACCACGATATGGAGAAGGACGACGCCGTCCGCCGGTCGCGCGAGGCGACCGAGGGCGTCGCGGAGGCGATGCACTGGCTCCGCGAGGACGTCGACGGCGTCATCTACGTGCTCGATTCCACGACCGACCCGTTCACCCAGGTGAACACGATGCTCATCGGCATCATCGAGTCCCAGGATCTCCCCGTTCTCATCCTCGCGAACAAGACCGACCTCCCGGAATCGAACATCCAGCGCGTCGCCAACGCCTTCCCGCAACACGAGACCATCCCCCTCTCGGCGCTCGAGGGCGACAATATGGATGAAGTCTACGACAAGATCGCGGAGTACTTCGGATAATGCCCGAAGCAACGTCCAACGTCGACGGCGGCGACGGTATCGGTGACGACCCCGACGGCATCGGGGACGATCCCGGCGACGACGGCTCCGGCAACGACTCCGGGGGCAACGACGACGGGAACGGCGTCCGGATCGACCTGATAAGCGGCGCCCGGATGGAAGGGCTGACTGGGATGGAGAAGATCCGGCTCATCCTCGACGGCGTCCGCGACGGCAACATCGTCATCCTCGAGGAGGGACTCTCCCCCGACGAGGAGTCGAAGCTCATCGAGGTGACGATGACCGAGATCAACCCCGACGAGTTCAGCGGCATCGAGATCGAGACGTACCCGAAATCCGACGCGGGCGACCAGACCCTCCTCGACCGGCTGATGGGCCGGGAGTCCGCACAGAAGCTGACCGTCATCGGTCCGGCCAACCAACTCCAGACCCTTCACAAGGACGAGACGCTCATCAGCGCGCTCGTCTCCCGCAAGTAGATGCCCCATCAGTGCACGGCGTGCGGCCACGTCTTTCCCGACGGATCCAAGGAAATGCTCTCGGGCTGTCCCGACTGCGGCGGCAACAAGTTCCAGTTCAAACCCGGCTCGGTCGAGGAAGCGTCGGCCGAGGACACGGGCCGATCCGCGGGCGGGCCGGCGGACCGCGATGCCACGAGCGGCGACGTCACGATCGAGGCCGACCGCGACACGCCCCCCGAACCGGACCACGACCCCGCGCCCGGAACCGGCCGTGACGCCGAGGTCACGGTGGCAACCGATCCGTCATCCACCGATGCGTCACCCACCGATGCGTCACCCACCGATGCGTCACCCACCGATGCGTCCGCCGCCGATCCGGACGCGGCCGCCTCGACTGACGCACCCCCGTCGAACGCGGCCGAGGACGATGCGCAGGCGAGCGCGCGATCCGAGGTCGTCAGCTCCGACGAGCTCTCGGTCACGAGCAATCCCGATGCCGCCGCCCCCTCGTCTCGCGAGGACGCGTCGACGCCATCCCGCGCATCCGAGGCGGCCGAGGACGCCGATGTCGGTACCGACCCTGACGCCGCCGACGCGACTGATCACCCCGACACACGGACGGACACGGACGACGACCGGGCCGGGCTGGACGCGCTTCGCGAGGAGCTCAACGACCAGTTCGAGAGCATCAGGATCGTCAGCCCGGGACAGTACGAGCTCAATCTGATGGAGCTGTACGACCGGCAGGAGTACATCATCTCGTTACAGGAGGACGGCCGCTACGTCATCGAGATGCCCGGCGATTGGGGTCCCGACGAGGACTGACGGCGATCGGGGTCCCGACGAGGACTGACGGCGATCGGGGTCCCGACGAGGACTGACGGCGATCGGGGTCCCGACGAGGACTGACCGCGAACTGGCCTGGTCCCGTCACTCGAGCGAGACCGTTCCCGCGGGCTCCCGGAAGTCCGGATCGTAGATCGTCAGCGACCGCGCACGCCACTCGATCCGGTCGATCTCCGACTCCGCGAGCGCCTCCGCCCGATCGACCGGCCCGCCGCGCGCGAGCGTGACGTGTGGCACGTACGCCTCGCCCTCGATCCCGGGGACCGGATCGAAGGCGCGACACAGTCGACGATGCAACCGATCGAGGTCGTCGCTCTCCACGCGCAGGTACACCACGGGACCGGGCCCCCGAGCCGGCTCCTCGAAGTAGTCGATCCCGGTGATCGACAGGTCCAGCGGATCGGTGCCCGCGATCACCGGCCGCAGTCGCTCGCGAAGCCGCGTGACGGCGCGGTCCCGGCGTCGCCCGCGGTCGGGATCCCCGCCGTAACCGCCACCCCCGCCATCGAGACCGCCACCGACGTCCTCGAGGTCGCCGCTGCCGAACCGCTTGCAGACGAGCGTGTGTCGCTCGCGGACCCGGTCGAACGCGACCAGGTCCGGATGGCGGTCGTTCGCGAGTCGGTCGACGGCGGGCGGGAGCGGAACGTTGAGGCTGAACATCGGGTCTTGCGGCCGATCAGAGGTTGTCGGTCAACCACAGGACGATCACGACGATGATGACGATCCCGATGATCGTCGGGAGCGCCCGCAACACCGCGAACGTGAGGTTCACCAGCTGCCCGAGCACCTCGAGCACGAGCCAGACGATCACGAGCCCGAGGATCACCTTCAGCAGGTCCTCGACGTCGACCGATCCTCTGGCTTCGAGTTCCCGATCCATACCGGGAACTCGACGCCGAGCGACAAAAAGGTCTCCACGGGAGGATCCGACCCTTCCCATACCTCTTGGCTCAAAAACACGTTCTGGCGCCGTGAGAAACCGATATACGCCGGGGGGACACAATCGATCAGTATGACTCGCTCGCGGACCGTGCGGACCCGATTCGGCGCCATCGCGCTCGCGGTCGTCGTCGGCATCGTCGTCCTCGGCGTGACGTTCCTCGCGGCACCCGGGATCGTCGGCCCCGACGGTGCTCCCGACGTCACCAACGGCTCCGATTCGATCGCCGTGAACGGCTCCGATTCGACCGCTGCGCCGTCCGCCGACGGCACCGGTACCGGCGGGGGCGGAGGAGCCGGGTCCGTCGCCGCCCAGGCGGTCGACGCCGACAAGGTAGCGATCCGGATCGACCTCAACGAGTCCGGCGCCGCGAGGTGGCGCCTCGAGTACCGCGTTCGGCTGGACACCGACGAGCGCGAGGCGGCCTTCGAGAACCTCAGCGCCGACGTCGCCGCGAACGAGTCGGCCTACGCCGGCCGGTTCACGACGCGAATGGAGACGACGGTCGCCGCGGCCGCGAACGCCACCGGTCGGTCGATGTCGGTCGACGACGTCGCGGTCGAGACGGACCGCCGGGAGCTCCCGGAGTCGTACGGCGTCCTCCGGTATACCTTCGAGTGGAACGGGTTCGCGACCGTCTCCGAGGACCGGATCGTCGCCGGCGACGCAATCGCCGGCCTCTTTCTGGATTCGGGCCACCGCCTCACGATCGCCTGGCCCGACGGCTACGAGGTCGACGCCGTCCGCCCGACGCCCGACGAGACCGGCCCGGCCTCGGCCACGTGGGTCGGCCCCGCCGAGTTCGCCGGCGACGAGCCCCGGATCGTTCTCGTTCCGGCCGCACCCTACGGCATCGGCGGAACCGCCCTGGCCGGGGTCCTCGTGATCCTCCTCGTCGTCGTCCTCCTGGCGATCCTCGCGTACCGCCGCCGGGATCGCCTCGTCGGAACGCTCACCGCCGATCGAGCGTCCGCGGCCGATGGCGAATCGGCGTCCGACGACGGGTCGCCCGATGCGCCGATGCCGGCTGACGACGGGACGACCGCTGGCGGGACGGAGACGACTTCCGACCACGATTCGACCGCCGATTCGGCCGCCGGTTCGACCGCCGATTCAGCTACGGATACCGGCCCGAACGAATCCCCGCCGGAGGAGCTGTTGAGCAACGAGGAGCGCGTCCTCCGGCTCCTTCGGGAGAACGGGGGTCGGATGAAACAACAGGACGTCGTCGATGCCCTCGGCTGGTCCGACGCCCGGACGAGCCAGGTCGTCTCGGGGCTCCGGGAGGCGGGAGACCTCGACAGCTTCCGGCTCGGCCGCGAGAACGTGCTTCGGCTGCCGGAGGCTGACGCGGTCGATCCCGGGGCGACTGACGAGTCCGGACCGGTCGACTCCGAGACGACCGATTCCGAATCGTCGACCGACGACTCGAATAACGGCTAACGACGCTGCCGGGATCCGCCGACTCGGACTGATCGTCTTGCGCGAACCGCCTCGCGTCAACCGTCTTCGGTGACGAGTTCCCGTCCCCGTCGCTCGGCCACCGTCGACGAGCACCGTGGCTCCCCGGTTTCGTGTCTCCGTTGGTCGTCCTCCGGGCGTGTTCAGAAAACCGTCGGCGGTGCGTGACGCGACCGACCGGTCACTCGTCGTTGAGCTCCTTGAACTGGTTCAGAAGGTCCTCGGTGGACTCGCCCGACTCGTAGGTGATCGACCCCCGGTATTCGTTCCGCTCGTCGTCGAATCCCGCGTCAACGACGCCCGTCTTCTGCTCGCGACGCTCGTGCTCGTCCTCGTCATAGGCACCCATTGACATGCTACGTCCCTTCTATGAAACATCTATACATATATGTAACGGTCGTTCACCCCTCGCAGCCGGGTCGGATTCCGGTGCGGGCGACGCCCCGGGAGGCGACGATCGACGTTTCGTTCGTGATCGTCGGCGATCCCTTCTTTGGTCGTCGGCGATCCCTTCGTCCGCCGACCGCATTGCCGGCGCCGACCACGGCGTCGCGTCGCCCACACCGGAACGCATTACCGTCGCTGCGACCTATCTCGGCCGTGGCACGACCGCTTCGCTTTCGGCGCTCTCCTCGGTCCTGGAGCGAGGGGGCCGTTCGAGGCGAGATCGAACGACCGCTCGACGACAACCTCGGCGCGACCGCTCGCGATCCCTGGTTCGCGCCGCCGGCGGACTACGAGGCCCGACGGTTCGAGATGGACGACGGCTCGATCGCTCTCTTCTGCTGGACCGACGACGACGCCGACCCGCCGGACGGCGTGAGTCCGGGGCCGGTCGGCTATTGGATCGGCAACACTGAGACGCCGAGCGCCCTCTGGAAGACCGACAAGTACGGGTTCGACGAGGTTCCGTATCCGGTTCGTCGGTGGACCGAACGGGAGCTGCTCGCCGGACTCACCGACGAGGAGCCGTGGCTGGAGGCGTACCCCCACATCGCGTGGTTCTTTCTGCCCGTCCTCTGCTCGAAGGACGGCGCCGACTCGACCCGGGCGTTCTTCCGCGACCACGCAGCCGGCTTTCCCGACGCCGACCGGGAGACGGCGCTGTCGTTTCTCGAAGACGTTCTCCGGCGCGGCACCCTCGATCCGTATCGCTCGGTGATGGCCGGCAAGCTGGGGACCTCCCCGCACGTCGATCTCGTCCGGATGCAGGCGGCCATCGCCGAGTACGTCGCCGCTGACGTCCTGGTCCGCGCCGGCTACGAGGTCACCCCCGAGATCGAGGTGACCACCGGCCACTCGCTGGATTACCGCGCCGCGGATCCGGACACCGGCGAGGCCTTCCTCGTCGAGGTCACCCGCCCCCAGCCCGTGTCGGGCCGGGTTGCGGGTACCCCGATCGCCGCCGTTCGCGACACCGTCGAGACCAAGACCGACGGCCAGCTCGAGGCCCACGGCGGCGGCGCGACGCTGTTCGTCGACTGCTCGTCGTTTCCCGACGACGACTGGCGAGCGGTGCTCGCGGAACGCCCCGAGGTCGACCACCGACCCGCCGTCGTCTATCGCGCCCGCCCCGGCGGCGGGATCGAGGGCTATCGACTCGGGTCGGTTCCGGTCGACGTCGGCGACGTCATCGATCTGACAGCCTGACGGCTGGTTTGATTGCGGCTGGTTTGCCGAAGTTCGTTTGGCTGCGGCTGGTTTGGTTGCGGCGGGTTTCCTCCCGATCAGCTTCGTCGACCGGCGCGTCAAAACGGAGGCCGAGCCGCTACGCGGCTTTTAAAAGGATATCTGCGTCGGACCGGTCTCCCCGATCGCGTCGGGGTCGCGGTCGGAGTAGAAGCGTCGGCCGACGCCTCGGTGGCAGACTCCGGTGCGGATCGCGTCGTAGACGTCCTCGGGACGCTCGAAAGTCTCCTCGCCGAGCCGGGAGAGCACGTCCTCGAGGCGCTCGGACCCGTCCGCAAGCTCCACGTGCGCGTTCCCGTGCGCCGTGATGATGTCCTGTGTGGTCGCCGGATACTGGTGCCGCTCGAGGCGTTCGTCGATGCCGTTCAATCGCATCACTACCCCGTATCAGCCGGAGGTTCTTAATGATTGTCCATTCGGATCTTAAATCGATCGGGTTTTCCTTAGTGGTCCTTTATGACACGGGAGGCCGGTCGCCGTCCCCGCGTTTCTTCCCCCGTCGGTCCCTTCGACGACCCGATGGCATCCCCCAACGGTACCGGCGTTGACGTCGATGACGCCGGCGGAAGCGACCGCCGGATCGTCGCCGACCTCCACGTGCACACGACCGCCTCCGACGGGAGCCTCACGCCGGCGGCGATCCCCGCCATCGCCGACGAGGCGGGCCTCGAGTGGGTCGCGGTCACCGACCACGACCGGATCCATCCCGACCTCTCCGCCCCGGTGGTCGAACGCGACGGCGTCCGGATCGTCCGCGGGATCGAGCTCCGCGTCGAGGCCTCCACGGGACGCTACGACCTGCTCGGCTACGCGGTCGAGCGCACCGACGCGCTCGTCGCCGAGACGGACCGCCTCCAGGCCGACCGGATGGACCGCGGCCGGCGCATCATCGAGCGCGTCGAGGACCGGACCGGGGTCGAGCTGGACCTCGAGCCGCATCCCGGGATCGGCCGCCCTCACATCGCGCGGGCGATCGCGGACTCGCCGGCGCCGTACGACTACGACGACGCCTTCGCCGAGCTGATCGGCGCCGGCTGCCCCTGTTACGTTCCCCGCGACATAACCCCGATCGGTCGGGGGATCGACCTGCTCCGGGAGGCCTGCGCGGTCGTCGGGGTTGCCCACCCGTTCCGCTACGACGACCCGGATGCCGCGCTCGAGGTCGCCCGCGATCTCGACGCGGTCGAGCGCTGGTACCCCTACGGATTCGAGGCTGATCTCGAGCGGATCGACCGCCTCGCGGCCGACGCGGACCTCCTTCGCACCGGCGGGAGCGACGCACACGACCGCGCCCTCGGAACGACCGGACTCACCGCCACGGCGTTCGACCCGATCCGGCGGGCGCTCCCGGACCCGGAGTGACCGTCGGGGCTGATCGACCGTCAGGACCGATCGACCCCCGATCGACTGACCGGTTCGCGACCCCGAACCGTGAGAATCGACCGCACGGAAAGCTACGCTTAACCGCTTCCGCACCGAAGATCGGGTATGTACTGCCACTACTGTGACCGCGAGGCGGCCTTCGAAGCGGAGTCGGACGGCGTCACCGTCGGGCTCTGTGAGGACCACTTTCGTGAGCGCGTGCAGGAACTGGCCGACTCCGACGAGCTCCAGGCCCTCAAGGAGCGCGTCGACGTCGAAGGACCCGACTAGTCCGCTCCCTTTTCGTACCGGTTCCGACCGCCGGTTCGGTACCGGTTCCCGTCGTCGGCGTCGAACGAACCCTACAAGGCCTCCGATGGCCAATCCGGCGTATGGAATTGACGGACCGTCCCCGCCGGCTCCGGACCGACGGCGTTCGGTCGCTCGTTCGGGAGACGTCGCTGTCCGCCGCCGACCTGATCGCGCCGGTGTTCGTCGACGCCACGGCCACCGAGCGCGTGCCGATCGACTCGATGCCCGGCCACGAGCGCGTGCCGGTCGCCGAGGCGGCCGACCGCGTGTCGGAGATCCGCGAGACCGGCGTGGAGGCGGTCATGCTCTTCGGCATCCCCGAGTCGAAGGACCCGACCGGGAGTCGCGCGTACGCCGCTGACGGCGTGATCCAGCGGGCCACCCGTCGGATCACGGCCGAGACCGACGCCTACGTCATCGGCGACGTCTGTCTGTGCGAGTACACCGACCACGGCCACTGCGGCGTGCTCGAGCCCGACGCGGCCGAGAACCCGACGCTCACCGTGCGCAACGACGAGACGCTCGACCTGCTCGCACGGACCGCGGTCGCCCAGGCCGAGGCCGGCGCCGATATGGTCGCGCCCTCCTCGATGACCGACGGAATGGTCGCCGCGATCCGGGAGGCGCTCGACGACGCCGGCTTCGATCACGTCCCGATCCTGAGCTACGCCGCGAAGTACGAATCCGCCTTCTACGGCCCCTTCCGCGAGGCGGCCGACGGGGCGCCCGCCTTCGGCGACCGCCGGCACTACCAGATGGACCCCGCGAACCGTCGGGAGGCGCGCCGCGAGGCGGCTCTCGACGTCGAGGAGGGCGCGGACGTGCTGATGGTCAAGCCCGCGCTTCCGTACCTCGACGTCGTGGGCGACCTCCGGCGGGAGTTCGACCGGCCGATCGCCGCCTACAACGTCTCCGGCGAGTACGCGATGTTGCACGCCGCCGCCGAGAAGGGCTGGCTCGACCTCGAATCGGTCGCGATCGAGTCGCTGCAGTCGATCAAGCGCGCCGGCGCCGACCTGATCGTCACCTACTTCGCCGAGGACGTCGCCGAGCACTTATAAGCGCCGCCCCGTACCCGCTTGCGGCGCACCGTCGTTTAGACGACCTGTTCGCCGTCGTCGTCGTACACAGCGATCGCGTCGACCGGACAGACGCGGGCCGCGAACTCGGCCTCGAACTCCTCGCCCTCGGGGACGGTCAGCTCGTAGACGTCGCGGTCGTCCCCGTCCGCTCCGTCCTCCGCGTCCGCTCCGTCCTCCGCGTCCGCTCCATCCCCGTCCTCGACCGGCTCGCCGCCGACCAGGTCCGCCTTCCCGGCGTCCACGTTTCGCTCGAACCGGTCCCACTCCTCGACGCACTGATACATTCCGATGCAGGTGTCGCGATCGAAGACGACCTTCATAGCGTGTCGTTCGCGGGTGGGGACCATATCGATGACGGCGCTGACCGTCGATCGCTTATAAACCCACGCGGCAGACCCGATCCGACTTATAAATGGCTGCCTGCGGGGCGCCCCAACCTGCTCCGCGCGTCGGTAGACGCAAGACCCTCGAGGTGCTACCGGAGCTATGGAGCCCGACGTCACCGCGGAACGACCCGACAGCCCGTTTCACACGGTCGGTACCGACCACATCACCGTCATCGGCAGCAACGTCGCGGACACGATCGAGTACTACCGTGACCTGCTCGGGATGTCCCTCGTGCTGCGCCAGCCCAACCTCGACCAGCCGGAGGTGACCCACCTCTTCTTCGACACCGGCGACGGCCGGATCCTCACCTTCTTCGTCACCGACGACCGCCCCTCGAACCCGAACCCGCAGCGGACCGGGCTCGGGCAGGTCCACCACCTCGCGTTCACGATCGAGGCCGAGCGCCTCGAGGAGATCAAGGCGGCGCTGAACGACGCCGGCTACGGCTACAACGAGTTCGACCGCGGCGCGTTCCACTCGCTGTACACCCGCGACCACAACGGCCTCACCATCGAGCTCGCGGTCGACAAGTACGAGATCCCCGGCGACCGCCGCGGCGAGGTGCTCGCGCGCGCCCAGCAGGCCCGCGTCGAGGCCGGCGCGGAGTACGTCGACGACGAACACATGGAGGAGGCCATCGAGGCGCTCGGGATGGAGGTCGTCCGCAACGAGACCCCCGACGCCGACAGCGGCGTCGGCGGCGTGGAGTAGTCGCGTTCGCGTCCACCTCGCCTCCCACACCTCGCCTCCCACACCTCGCCTTCCACACCTCGCCTCCCACATTTCGCTTCCCGCATTTCGCCTCCCGGTCGTCGACGCCGGACGGAAACGCTTACTCGCCGGGGGTGCGGATCCGGAGTCGATGGATACCGACTCGAACGCGGACGCGACCGCGGCCGACCCGGCCGGCTTCTTCGACCGGCTCGCCGACCGGATCGCGGCGGTCGACAGCGTCGTCTCCGTCGGCCTCGATCCGGACCCGAACCGGATCCCGGAATTCCTGGCCGACGCGGACCTGCCCCGCTGGGCGTTCAACCGGCGGATCATCGACGCGACCCACGAGCACGCGGCCTGTTACAAGCCGAACGCCGCCTTCTACGAGGACGCCGACGGCTGGCGCGCGCTGCGCGAGACCATCGCGTACGCGCACGGGAAGGACGTCCCCGTCCTGCTCGACGCCAAACGTGCCGACATCGGGAACACGACGCGGCGGTACGCGAGCGCGCTCGACGACGCGGACGGGCTGGGCGCGGACGCGATCACGGTCAACCCGTATATGGGCCGCGACTCCCTCCAGCCGTTCCTCGACCGGGCGGCGAAGGGCGTCTTCGTCCTCTGTCGGACGTCGAACCCCGGCGGGAGCGACCTCCAGGACCTCGAGCTCGCCTCGGGCGAGCCGGTCTACGAGCGGGTCGCCGCCCTCGCGGACCTGTGGAACGACCACGGCAACGTGGGCCTCGTCGTCGGCGCGACGGCGCCGGAGGAACTCGAGACGCTCCGGGAGTCGGTCCCCGACCTGCCGTTCCTCGTTCCCGGCGTCGGGGCCCAGGGCGGCGACGCCGAGGCCGCGGTCGAGCACGGTCTCGCCGCCCGTCCGGGTCACGACGTCGACGTCGGGCTCGTCAACTCCTCGCGCGGGATCATCTTCGCGGGCGAGGACGCCGTCGTCGGGGCGGGCGCCCGTGACGACGGGGAGGCGGCGTACTTCCGGGCCGCCGGCGAGGCGGCCAAGCGACTGAAACGCCGGCTGAACGCCCACCGGTGACCGCGATGCGCCAGTTCGTCGTCGTCGCCCACGAACTCGACCCCGCCGCGGACGTCTCGCTCGAGGACCTCCCGGGGACCGGCCGGCTCGACCTGCTGTGTCGGTGCGTGGGCGCGGCGGTGTTCCTCTCCCACGGCATCCGGGAGTCGGTTCGGGTGCATCTCGTCGTCGACGACGCCTACACGGTCCGGTTCGACGCGGACCGCCTGCGGCACCTCCACCCCGACGAGCGGAACGTCGCCGCCCGGATCCGGGACGCCCTCGCGGCCCGCGAGGACGCGATCGGCCACCAGCCCGCCGACGTCTCGCCGGGCGTCGAGATCTACCGAATGGGCTTCTCGGAGACGGTCGACCGCCTCGCCCGCGAAGGGGCCGTCGTCCAGCTGCACGAGGACGGCACGCCGCTTGCCGCGGAGACCCCGCCGGCAGACCCCGTTTTCGTCCTCTCCGACCACCGCGATTTCACCGCGGACGAGCGCGGGACGCTCGCGGACGTCGCCGAGCGCCGGGTTCGGCTGGGCCCGAAAACGCTGCACGCCGACCACGCGATCACGGTCGCGCACAACTGGCTCGATACGGACGGCTATGCCTCCTACTGACCCCGAGGCCGACGATTCCGCTGCCGCGACCGACGCCGCTGCCGCGACCGACGCCGCTGCCGCGACCGACTCCGGAACCGACGCCGACGTCGACGCCAACGCCGGCGCCGGCGAGGATCGCTTCGACGTCCCCGTCCGTGGCGTCGACGTCGACCCCGAGACGCGGTGTGCCCACTACCGGAGCGACGTCGACGTCGTGGCCTTCCGGTTCGCGTGCTGTGACGCGTACTTCCCTTGTTTCCGGTGTCACGCCGAGACGACCGCCCACGACGCGGTCCCCTGGCCTCGCGACCGGTTCGACGAGCCGGCGGTGCTGTGTGGCGCCTGCGGCGAGACGCTGGCGCCGACCGCATATCTCGCGGCCGACGACGCCTGCCCCGCCTGCGGGGCCGCGTTCAACCCGGGCTGCCGGGCGCATCACGATCGATACTTCGAGGCTTGAGCCGTCCGACCTCGGGGTCACACGCGGCTGGAGCACCGATGAACATGCGGGGCCACGCCACGTCCTGTGGCGGTTCGGAAGGGTTAAAGGAACGACCGACGTTGGTCCGGATGCGGGCCGGTGGGGTAGCTTGGTATCCTTCGGCCTTCGGGTGGCCGTAACCGCGATTCGAATTCGCGCCGGCCCATTATACTCCACCCCTTCTTCGAAGCCGACTAAAATCGCCAGACAGCACGGGGTCAAGGGGTCGAAACCAGCGCGCGACGCTGGTGATTCGACTTGCACCCGCAAAGCGCCCCTTTGCCGTCCTGCACATTGCTAGAGCCGATAACACCATACGCCGCATCTGTAATAAAACCTATTCTAGACCCAGATCACGCGACCGCGACTACTGGTTCCTCTTGATGAACTCCACGCGCGCGGCGGCAGTACGAGGCCTATGCATCGAGGCTTGTTTGCTCGTGATCGAATGTCTCCTCGCCGCGGTTCCCATCAAACCGGGGACAACCCTCAGCAGGAGTTTCAAACCACGACCGGTCATAATCGACATACGTACCGATCTCATCGCGGGGGATCCGGCCATAATCTGCGATCGCCTGGATACATTTTTCCGTCGTACGCCACTCCTGCTCACCAACCTGTTCGATCAAATTCTGGCGACGAAGATAACTGAACTGCGACCGCGTCAAGTCCGTGTTACTCCATTTCCACGTGTGATCTGGGAACGGGATCACGTCTTTGAGTTCGTGAGCGTTCGCAGTCATCCAGCGAGCGCTTTTTCGCCCTAGATCTCCCACCGGTTTGCTCACACGCGACCACCCCCGTTTGTCGGGACACCGAATTCTTGGGCAGCTTCGGCAGCATCCAGCTCCTGGAACGTATCAACCGCCAACTCCACTACTCCAGCACTTACCTCACTCGGATCCTCGTCAGAGATGATCTTGATGATCGGGTGTAGCGCCAGCCGTGGTGGCTCCGCACCTTCAGCCACTGCGCCGTCGTCGCGGGCCCGTAAGCATGCCACGAGACACTGAGCTGGCTCCGTCCACGGCTCCCACCCGTCGTCCGCATACTCACCCAGTACACTCTCGTAAGCTGCCGTGTCCTCGTCGGCATCAGCCGGTTCACGGTTAGTATTAAACCCAGCATCCTCGACAGCCGCGAGCGCCCGGTTATACGTCACCGCGTTACAGAACCCGGTATACGTTCCGCCGTCTTCGCTCTCTCGCTCTACTAAGTCATCCTCATCGATAACACCGAGTACCCGTGCTGCCTTGATGAACGACCACAGCGGCATCTTATCACCGTCAGCCGTCTTCGCATCCGGGCAGTACACGGGAATTTCAAAGCCCTTGTTTCGTAGTATTCCGACGCCACACCACCAGTCTATGCCGCGGGCGTGCCTGTACCGATCCCGATACCAATTCTCTTCTTTTTCTGCGACCAGCGCCATCTCTACCGGGCCGGCTTGGTGCGATTCAGACGAATCGACCCACGTTCCTTCGTTTTTATCGATGAAGTTCGCGTTCCCACTGTTCGCGTCTGTTCCCCACACCGGAATGAATGCACGCTTACCCGATCCAGATCGGTCGGTGAACCCCGTCTTGCTATCTGTCCACTCGTAGGCGATTGTTTTCTCGGCAACGCGTTCAATATCCAAATTGCCTACAGCGCGCTTCACGTCCTCGAAATCTCGTGTGAGTCGCACGCCAGCAACCCTGTCATCGCTACTACTATCGTCATCCTCTGTGCGAACGTCAACACTGTCACCATCACTACCACTCAACTCATCATCGACAAATGCTTTGAGGGCGGCACGCCAGTCGCTATGTTCACCGTAGTAGTCCGGCCACAACTGCTGGACAAGCCGATCCGTGACTGATTCATCGGCGTAATTAAGGCTTGTAAGCCCGGCTGCCCAGTCTTTTGCCCTGTCGACCAAGGTGTCGTCAACAGCCGTGAGTGGTGTGTAGTCGTACGTCGCATCCTGCGTATCGATGGGTGTGACGACGGCGTCGTGGTCCTTGTGTAGTGCAAGCGGGGCCTTGTACTGCCGATTGACGTTCTGGCAGTAGTCCGGATCCGTGATGTTTGTGGCTGCAGGAATCGTGGCTTCGATTTCGTCTTGCTTGATCTGTAGGTATTCGTTTGAGCGTTCCCGAAACGCCTTCATTACGAGTTCTCGGTCTCTGCCGTCGAAATGTTCGGAGATTGGAATCGTGACTGCTGGAGCGCCAAATACGTACACACCGCCGACACTGTCTAGCGCATATACGTGTTTATGCCCGCCGTACAGGTCGGCGACGGCATCGCAATACGCTTCGATCACAGCTTCCATACTGGAGACAATATCGGCGTCCAATTCACCGCGCTGCGCTTTCAAATCATCACTCAAATCCAGGTCGACGAATAGTCCGAAACCAGCCAAGTTCTCGTATCCGGGGAGTGGATTGGATTCGGCCCATTTGATTCCGTTGTCCCCGTACCGGTGTGGAGCCGTCTGACGCACCGTGTTACAAGGTTTGTAACTCGTCACGGCATACAACACGCGATCCGTGTCGCCGAGCGCACGTAGTGTCTCACGGAGCGGGAGGGGCCGGGCTTCCCACGGGTACTCCGCTTCCGGATCACTCTGTTCTGACACGTACCAAGTCGTATTGTCAGGGACTGCGAGTGTCTCGTACTCATCGCCGATCGTCGCTAACTCCTCGTAGACCCCACGGCACTGCTCGTAGTGATCCGCGACAGACGTAGCCATACCGTCGCCGTCTTCCACGACGACATCAGCAGAGACACGCTGTGCCTTATTCCGTGCTGCCGTCCACTCGCGTAGACTCTCGGACGTATCGGTGCTGATATTACGATCGTTCGTGTTATTACTGCCGGGCGTGGTGTCTGTGGTCAATTATGATCACCTCGATTGTTTGTGCCGCCGTCCGTAGCCCTGGACCGATTCTCCGCTGCTTCAGCGGTAGCGACCGGCTCAAGATCCGGCGGCAGGTAAGAATCCCAGATGTGTGTGAGCGCATCCCGAACGATGAATAGCGTGTCTGAAGCGCGCGTCAAGCCGACATACCACGTCCGGGCTTCGTTTCGAGCAGCGTCCTTGTGTTCTCGAATATCCTTTGCGATCCGGCGTGTAACGCCGTCGTAGAGGATCGTGGTCGGGGCTTCGGAGCCCTTTGCCGCATGGATCGTCAAGAGACGCGTCCCGTCGGCAAGCTCTCGAACAGAGTCATCAGCGGTGATTGGTCCGTACCGGTCCCACGCGCGCTCCATAGCGACTATATCTCGTATCCGATTCCCGGTGAAGCCTTGACGGGCGTTGATCCGGACTAACTCATCGATACTGTCGATCCCGCGGCCGTACACACTCCAGAAATCATCCGTTACGATTTTTTCGTGGAATTCAGCAAGACTCAGTGCGCCTTTGTCTCGCCTATGTTCAGCGAGCGCCTGCTTTGCATTGTCACGGCCACCCTGCAGGTACTCCGCGTCAATATGCCGGACGAATCGCCATACGTCGTCGGCCGTGATCTTCGTCCGCGTCGCCGCTTCGACGCTCTTCGTGTCGCTCCCGTCGTAGTCGTTGTCAAGAATTGATGTCTGCCGAGTCGGACGGTATCCCTCACAAAGGTTGAGGCACTGGAGCAGTGTGAGTCGTGCCTTCCAATTCCCCGCGTTATCCGGTTGTGACTCGTAAACGACGCCCTCTCGGTCCAGGTGTGCGCCAATCCCGTCAATAAAGAACCCAGCACGTGCGAGGATCAGCATATCTGATCCGAATTCCTGCCACAACTGGTATGGCGACGAATCTTCGTTAGCCGGCGGGAGCCGCCATCCGTCCCGTTCATAGTACCGCATCGTGCTCTCCGGCGTGTCTCGGTGGATCGTCCCGGGGCCGTCTGTAGTTAATTCCGGTGGTTGATGTTCGCTGGACAGCACGCGTGCCGCCGCCTTGAAGTGCTCGTCGGGACACCGGTAGCTCACGGGGAGCTTTACTGTCGGGATGTCGCGGTCAACACGCTTTGGGAGTTTCTGAAAGATTGCTCTGTCTGCACCGCTGAATGCGTTACAGACTTGATCGGGATCACCGGCGACGATCACCGTATCTGCGTGCTCAACGAGCCGGTCGAAATACAGCGCCATCAATGGATAGGCGTCGTGTAATTCATCAATAACAACGTGCTTCATCGGGGGCAGCGGGCCGAGTAATCCCGCTTCCAACTGCTCCCAGTAATCTGCGCAGTCCTCTCGGGCCTTCCACATTTCCCACTGCTCCACTACGTCGTGGAACAACTCTATCCCAGCACCCCACTGCTGTCGGAACGCATCGAGGAGCCGCCAAGCACGGGGATCATCGGCGAGTGTCCCGCGGAGATACTTATTCGGTAAGTCGTAGGATCCCACATCAAGCAGATTCTGCTTACTGTACTGGTACAAGTCGAAGAACGTTGACGCACGAGTATCCTGCCAGGGCTCACGGGCACGGAACGAGATGTTATGCTCATCACACCACGCGTACCGGACCAGGTCATCAACCATACCTTCGTGTTCACTTGTCCATTTACCACCGTCATTATCGAACTGCTCCAAGAATCCTGTCGCGCGGCAGGCCACCGCATGGGCAGTGCCCCAGTACCGATACGGATTATCCTCGCTCGATGGTGCGTGCGTCATTTCTGGAAATACGCCCCAAGAGACGAGTTTCCGGCGCAACGAGTCCGACAACGCCGTCCGGTAGGTCACAACTGTACACTCACTAGGCCGCAGATCACCGTTCTCAGCACGAATCAAGGTCCGAAATCCGGTTTCTGTCGTCTTCCCGCCACCAGGCGGTCCCCACAACAGGACAGACTGGTCCGCCGAAGCAATATTGAGCCCAGTTACTTGCGGGGCGTCTATGTCCGTCTCAATCGCGGGACACACGTCGGAAAGCGGTCGCCGTTCCGGTTCTTCCCCTAGCATCAGGCTTCACCCCCGTATGTTTCCCGGCCAGTGCTGCTACCGAACTCGTCGTCGCTCGTTCCGGTCATCGAGTCCACGTACTCGACAGGCCCCGGCACATCCTCGTGACTCGCATCGAATCGCCAGAACCGCGTTTGCGGCCGCACCGATCGATCCGGCGCTGATGCGCAACGACCCGACAACTCATCACTCACAACACCGCGTTCATGTAATTCATGTACCAACTTGTTCGGTTCAATCCCGAACTCTTCGCACGCATCTAATACAATCGCGTTCGGAACCCAGAGTTCATTCAACCCGTCATCATAGTACGAACCTTTTCCGACTGTAGCGACGGATTGCTTGTCCGTTGCCGCCGGATTCTGCTCGATATTCTTCTGGACACGCTCCCACGCTGACCATCGCGGTCCCGGCGCGTCAATACTTTTCACTAGGTGTGACTGGACCAAGTCAGTAATACACTCGTTCCACGCGTCTTTCTTGTACTCATCCAACACACCGTCCAGGCCCCAGGGGCGGGTAGCAGGCCCGTTACTCCGCCAGCTATATTCCCGCTCGAATTTTTTCGGGTCGTCAACATCGATCTCCTTCGCAGCTTCGTATGATGCAATCTCGTCGCGGATGTGCTCATCAGCCGCGGACTCGACCGCCCGGTACAATACGGTCCGGATTAGGTGATTCCCATCAGCAAGCTCCACCTGCGTCCCGTCCTCGAATTTGAAGATGTAGTCCGGGTCGGTCACAACGGACTTGTTATCCGACTTGATCACCTTATCTATCGTCTCCAAGTACTCGTCGAGCGCGTATCCGTTGTCAAGCGACCATTCCACTGAGTCCCCGTACTCGTCAGACAGTTCATCGTCTAGTTTGTCCAGTTCGTCGTCTTTTGCTTCTTCACGAAGATCTTCAACTGAACTGAGTAGCGGTTCGCGGAGCGTATCCTTGGCTGTCCCTGTCATCTTCGCACAGTCAGCGAGCCACTCGTCACCAACGTCGAGCACTGCCGCAGCGTCGCCATACTCTTTAGCGATCGATGCGAGTACATCGCCAGCTGCGCTTTCTTCTCGCCTTCTGGCGATCACGCCTGCTCCCTTCGCACGGGTGAGAAAGAGTTCAAACACAGCGTTCGCAGCGTCTCTCGCGTCGCTATGATCGTCTGCTGCGTCTGAGTATTGCTCAACGCGGTCTTCACCGTCGCTTTCACTAGGCATCCCGCACCACCTCTTCACCTACCAGATCGCGCGCGTCCCCGCTGATTTTCGCCGTGTTCGCTCGTTGAACCCTGTTGATCCGCGCGATGAGGTACTCGAGATTCCCGTTGATCTGTGCTGTATCTCCCCGTCCGGGTGTTTCACAGTGCTTTTTTGCGTCTTCAGAGTGTATGTCTGATTGCAGTTGCATAGGTTGATCACCTTTGTACACGGTTGATGTGCCGCGGCGGACCGGTCGCAGGCTTCCCCCCTGCGACTGGGCACGTGACTTCTACGCGACAACTACCATCCGTGGGTGACTACACGTACAAACTGAACCCACTTAAAACCTTGAACTAATACTACAACTATAAATTCAATATAACCTCGATATAGGTATCCCACACATTCAATACATATGAGGCAAAGTATCCAGTCATACAATGCACCTCTCCGAAACTGACTGGGAACTTCTCATCGCCTGTCACGAAAAACGGGAAACCAGACCGAATCTCGCTGAAAAGCTTGACATCACACCGAACTACGTCAGTAAAAAACTCAGCCAACACAGCGAGAACGGACTTATATCGCAACCAGGACCGGCAGACAACAGCGGTATGTGGACAACCACCCAGAAAGGAGATCTGGTCGTCGAAAAACGAAAAAAATACGAGAAACGGCACGACGAGCTGTTTGGCGCACTTGTTGACCGCGCAACAGAAATTGCTACCGAACTCAACAACGAAACAGATCGTGACATCACACCCACTGACATCATCATCACATCAACCGATGCCTGGCAGGCACTCCACGAACTCGAAGAGGAATCTCAGATCAAAACCCACTACGCAGCTGAACTCCTGCCACAAGACAACATCTATGCTGTTCACGGGATCCTCTATGAATTATGGTTCTTCGATCTTTTGATCCGCACAGAAACCTCAGAAGGCGAAATATACGATTTTACGCAAAAAAGCCGTATGGCCCTTGATGATATTGGTATACAACATCATATTACACCCGAAAACATCAACCGAGACTGGCTGGGTCTTACGCCGCGCCGCGACTAGCTTTATATCTTATACAGGCTTTCTATGGGGGATTATATCTATGGGGAGAGGGACCCCCTCTCCCTCTCTTTACACCACCCCAAAGAAAGCCCGTATAATTCTAATTGGCCGTAGTGAATCGCTAGATGTAGCTTGATTTTACTGGTTCAGAGCCTGCTGATGTTGTGAACCGCACACCTCAGGACGAATTCTCGAAATTCACCTACCAGGTTCGCGCACGCTCGGCGACACCGTGCGTGCGCTTGACCGTTGAGAAGACGGTTTCACACATCGCTCGTTGGTGGTAGCGAGGCCCATCGATTTCCGGCTGCGCTATCCGACTGGGATGCCTACGCAGGTTCCAGAGCATATCAAACCGAAATACATCGAGTATCGAACACCGATTAAGAAGGCAGAGGATGCTTATAACCAGGCTCGTGCCGAGTTCGAGCCTACGGATCCATTGAAAACAGAGTTGGATGAATCGGATTCGTGGGCGACGGACTAGGGTGCTTCGCATAGATTCGAGTTGGTTATTCGTACAGCGTAGTTCGGCAATATGGGTTGATGGGCTCTGTTGAAATCCTCAGTAGCTGATAGCTTTCTACGCTCGATCGCTCAATACACAAGCTTCAGCGAGCAGCTGTTTCGTGTGAAGACATATCTGAAGAATAGGATTGCAACAGAACCAATATAGGTATTCGCAATCTTAAGCGACTAGTTGTTTCAGAAAGGGATCTCCTGAATAAAAGGAACTCAACAAAATCAGTTTAAATTGTTCTGTCCGGAAGTCGATTCAAAACACCGGGCACCGCGAATCATCCGGAACGCGATAGCAACAACGGCGATCACGAACACGAGCCAGTACCACTCGCCGTTAGCCGTTGATGATCGTAGTTCCAGTACCCCAACACCAACCGTTAACACGGCAACGTAGAGGTATTTGTTCCGGTGAATTGCCTCGGGGTCAAGCCCCGAGGCTTCCTGCTTCAACGACGCACTTTGCAGACACACTGAAAAGCAGGCGTGTCCGTACGGAGATGGAAATATCCCTCTGCACTGAACCGGGGACACACTTCGAATAACGCTTCAGCGGACTATTCTGGAGAATCTGTTGTGTCTTCGAATCCTGACCGGGTCATCTTCCCCCACGACTTGTCTCCGAGAAGAAACTCGAACGTCGCCTGCCACGACACGAACGCACGCCACGGTCTATAGCTGAAACTTTCGAAGAGCGCATATCCCAACAATACGGTTACATCCTTGGGATCATCGTATCGGCGATACGTGAGCACTTCACCAAGTATAGCGACCGTACTCAAAATCGCGCCGAGCCCGATCGAAACAAACAGAAACGCAATAAAAAACCACACATCCAGAATCCCAATGATAAAGAGGACCGGGACCGAGATGTATCCGAGTCCTTCAACTAACCGACCAATTCCCTCAACGAATAAAAATAGCGGCAGCGCAACCAGCCCGACGAGACCGTATGACGGCCGACCGATCGCACTCCGGTGTTTGAGAAGTGTATCGAGCAAGCCACGAAACCATCGCCGTCGCTGCCGACTCAGAACGGATAACGATTCGGGAACTTCCGTCCAGACGACAGGATGCGGAAGAAATGTTACCTCGTACTCTTGATCGGTCTCAATAAGATGCCGGTGGAGACGAACGACAAGCTCCATATCTTCGGTGATACTGTCGGTATCGTAGCCACCGATCTCGCGTAATGTTTCCGCATCAAACAGTCCGAACGCTCCGGAAATGATTATCAAGCTGCGAATACGGCTGAGTCCGGTTCGGCCCAAAAAGAACGCCCGGAGATACTCGACGGCCTGAAACCGTACAAGCCGGTTCTTCGAGAGTGCGACATCGTCTGGAACACCCTTTTCAAACGAGACTTTGTTTGCAATTCGAACGGTTCCCCCTGTTGCGACAGTGGTGGTTGGCTTGGTCAAAAATGGTTCAACGATCGCTTTGAGAGCGCCGCGTTCGATAAGCG
Organism: Halopenitus persicus; assembly: GCF_900107205.1. GTDB lineage: Archaea > Halobacteriota > Halobacteria > Halobacteriales > Haloferacaceae > Halopenitus > Halopenitus persicus. The sequence continues at coordinate 144,124 of NZ_FNPC01000008.1, forward strand.
AATCGGCATCGATCGCACAGAAAAGCGGCTTCTCCGTGAAGAACAGCCCCGCGTTTAGTGCATCCGCTTTCCCGCCGTTTGCTTTATCAATCACGACGAGGTCTGTATCCGACGCGCGGTAGATCTGGTCGACTGGTTCGCAGGGTAACTCAACAGGGAATTCCGCATCGATGCGCTCCAACTCGAACTCCGAAACGAGTCGTTCGACCGTCTCATCAGTCGAGCCATCGTTTACGACGATTACCTCGTGAAACGGATATTCCAGTGACAAAAGGGACGTGACACTATCGACGATGACTTTCTCCTCGTTATACGCCGGCACAACAATCGCAATCCCGGGAAGGAACTGATTGGATTGCAGTATTCCCGCAGGCTCGTATGATTCTTGTTCCGTCCGCTGCCGGATATGGGTGATTGCGAAGACAGTCAGCGTGAGGTAGGTACCGTTGATCACGAGAAAGTATGCGAGAGCAAGACTGCTGAGGCCGAACAGGACGGTCGACACGTATGGCTCGAATATCACGGGAGTTGCTCCAAGTTCGTGTCGGGAGATGTGCGTATACGTTGCCGGTCACTAACCGCGATCTCGGCTTCAACCCAATGCCACGCTTTTCGTAGGCCAATCTGATCGCTGAACCCCTCTCGTGGCGTTTCTAATGCAAGTAATCCCCTGATAGCAACTAATTGGCACCGTTCGTCGGCTTCGGTGATTGTCGCCCATTCGAGGTATTCTCGGGCTTGTTCGTCTCCCCAGTACGTGAGTACTTCATACGTTGCCTGGCGGACGTTCGGTGCGTTGTCAGTGATAAGTGAGCGGAGATCGAGTCGATTTCGCACGGTATCTCGCCAGCCCTGCTGTTTGAATGCCCGGACCGCCGCGGTTCGAACCGTTGATGACTCGTGCTCAAGCAGGGGGAATAACCAGCCAATGGGTGCGTCCGGATCAATTTGTTCTGTATGTTCGAGCACAAAACATACTTGAATGACAACAGATTCCTTCCATACTGAGATCGAATCCATCGCTTGGTAGAGTAGCGGGGTCTCCGTCCCGGTATTGAGTTCGGCAAGTGTCTCAAGTCCGTAGATCGTCATCGGGTGGTTTCCATCCCAAAGAATGAGTTCCGATCCTAATCTAGCGGCGTTCTCGTACTCATCTCGGCGTTCATAGAGGAGCCGACCGGCTGCCTCTCTCGTTCGTTGCGTGTCAGAGCATGTTTCAAACAGACGGTCAACGGAGATCGGATAGTCAAGCATCGCCAATGTGGCTAGCGCCCGAAGGCGAGGCACAACAGCGGATTGTTCGAGTGCGGCGTCGGATCGCTCTCCGAGACCAAGGGCCGCTGCAACATCTAAAAACGTCTCACGTTGCTCACCTTCGACAACGCGGAGATACCGATCAAGGACAGCGATGAGGTTCTCCCGCTCAGTAGCTGACAGCGAATCGACCCATTGTGTCCACTCAGGATTAGCGCGCTCTTGCTGTTCGAATAGCTTTTGTCGGACTGTGTCACGGCTTCGGGCTTTGATCGTGTCTTCCCGTCGCTTCCACACGGAAAAGCCGATAGCCAGCAACGATAATACAATGAAGACAATGAACAGTCCGCTAGCTATGATACCGACAAATACTGTCGTTGATATGTTCATCCCAAGTGAGTCACCCGCGTGATGAGTGCGTTTGGACTGAATGGTTTCGTCACATAGTCGTCCACGCCGAGTTCGTATGCTTCCGCAAGCGTATCTTCGTCATCAACTCCGCTCAATATAACCGTTGGAATTGCCCCTAACCGTTCGGAATCTGCCCGCTGTCGGAGAAATTCTAGTCCGTCGACATCAGGCATAAGCAGATCGAGTATGATGACATCCGGAAGCGTGTCTGTATCTTTCAGATACGCTAATGCTTCAGCACCATCATCACGAGTGACCACGTCGAAACCCTTACTTTCGAAATTAAATTGAAGCAGCTGCTGCAAATCGTTGTCATCTTCGATGATAAGAACTGAAGAAATATCACTCATACTATAGACAGTCGAAAGACGTTGTCGGTGGAATTGGATGTTGTGCGAGAAGTTGAGTGATGAGATCAGTAAGATCAGGTGGTCGGTGTAGAAATCGACGGCTCCCCAGGGTCGGGATCCACGATCGATCATACGGATCGACATCGGTCGGCGCAACGGCTAACAGTGGCCGACCAGTTCCGGGAGAAACCATACGAAGCCGTCCGATGTCGCTTGCTGATAACCGGCGGTACACGTCGGGATCAAGACAGATAACGTCAGCTTCCACCTCGTTCTCTGTCAGTTTGGTCTCGACTTCCCGGGCGTCACCGATGATCATCTCGGAGTCAGTATTAATGCGTTCGGCAATCACGTCGCCGGGATGTTCCGTGAAGAACCCGGCAATGGTCGCCGGCGTTTCAACGAAGGGTTGTACTGCTTGATCGAACTGGTCAGACGAGATGGTCGGAGAAATCACCCCGGAGAGAGCAAGCGCGATCGGTGTCGTTGCATCCGAATATAGCGAAACCAAGACATAGGGGGGTATTTCCTTCTCCGTGTTCGATAGGTTACCAACGAGATCAATCCCGGTAGTTTCGGGCCACATAGCGTCCACGAGCACGTATTCAAAGGATTGACTGCGTAACGCATCTACCGCGTCATCAGCGCTCTCTGTATGGACCACCTCGATCCCATTGCAATAACTTGGATCGTCTGCTAACAATTCAGAAAGATACGAATTCGTACTACACACGAGGATTCGATGGACAGTTTCAGGAGCAGATACAGTCGGTACTGCTTGCGTATGCTCCGCTCCGGTTGCTGTCTGAGTCAGTTCCACGAGCCCGTTCAGCTCGGCGCTAACTCGTTGGATCCGTCTCAGTGCATCTTGCCGATCCGACGATAGCTCTTCTGTGTCTTCGAGAAGAAGCTCCGTTTGAGCTTGAATAATAGTGAGATGACGACGAAACGGGTATACTGTCGTCGTATTTTTCTCACTATCGGGATCCTTGCCCATACCAACGACTATTCACGGTTCACTCTTAAGTTTAGTTCACGGTGGTTCTGGCATAACGACCGGTCTTTCCTAACCGGTGGGCGTCAAGTTTTAGGCGTTTTCTAGCGCTGGTAGTTGTATGAAACCACTTGAGGAAGAAGAAATCGAGAAGGTACTTGTCGATAACGGACTCGGGGTGCTCTCTTTGGTTGAGGAGACGAATCCCTACGGAATCCCGATGTCGTTCGGCTATGGTGATGGGATGATTAGTTTTATGATGCAGCGAGAGGGGGGCTCTGAAAGCCGGAAGATGGCGGCCTTCGAGTCGAATCCGAGTGCTTGTCTAACGGTGTATGAGCACAAAGAGGGCCCCCCGGAACGATGGAGAAGTGTGATCGTCACAGGAGAACTATATGAGATTCCCGAAGATGAAGAGGGTGAAGCGTTCTTCAATTTGGCTGATAATGCCGTATTCGCGCCCGAATTTGATGTGTTAAACATCTCTCCCGAAGAGATCGACTTGCAATACATCGGTTTGACGACTGAAGAGCTCAGTGGTCGAGAATATTCACCGCTCGCCGTATACGGGCAAAGCTGATTGCCATAGCAGGCTATAGAATCTTCTGGAGCGACCGGTCGAACTGCTTAGTAACCCGAAAATCACTCGTCGTTACTTGGCGATGCAAGCAGCTCGTCTTCATATGCAGCTATCGCTTCGACAATTTTGTCAGCGTCCCCATCAGAAACATCAAACTCATCGAGAGTCTCGTACAAGAGCTCAATTGCTCGTTGGATGTGAGATGGTGAAAATGGTACATGGAGATGTGCCTCACGAACTGGTTCTGCATCATATGTTTCTGGCCCCCCGGCAGCTTCACACAAGAAATCTGTCTGTGTCTCTCGAAGTTTTTCCAGATCTGCATCCTCAAAGAAGGGACCTAACTCTTCGTCATCCTGTAATTTCTCATAGAACACATCAACGACAGCACGGATACCGTCGTACCCACCAAGTCGGTCGTACAACGTTGATTCCGTCATACTTCCATCTCTTAGCTCATTGATAAAATAATTTGGAAATCCGGGTGTGTCATCGTTCAATACTCCGATATTGTTGCATCGTTACTGCCAATGGAAGGAAAAACAAGAGATGTTCCCGACCGATCGATCCCGGGGTAGGTCGTGTCGCGCTCTTCGCTTCGGGCGTAGTTGCTTTTGCCATCAGGTAGCTCCACCCCGTGTTGATCCGGAAGTAATCCTTGACGATAGGTTCCGGATAGCTGTCGCAGAGTGAATCGTAAATAGCTGTTCCGCGGCGTCGAGCCTGCTCACAGCCCGGTTCCGGGAAAAACTCGCGTGCAAAGAATGCGTACACGTGTGGTGTTTCAAATATCCCATCGATGATGGAGTCGATCGAGGGTGGCGGAGTCTCATCCGTCGGCAGCGCCTCTGTATCAATGTACTCGACGATCGGTTCAACCGCTTCCAACTCCGGACCAGCGTTCGCTCCTCGCTCATACTCCGAGAAAAACTCGATGCAGCACTCCGGATACCCGTGAAGCGCTCCCTGATACCGTTCGAATGCGGCGCGATCATCGGCGATGACCGCGTCGATATTCCAGTCAAGGACATCAACCGGTTCTGGCGAATCGTCCTCACGGAAAAAATAGATGCGTGCTCCATAGTTCACCCGTTCGGGCGTTCGTAGCCACTCCGGGAGTACAAAGCACGTGCCGGGAAACTGTTGTTTGAGATACTGCACTTCTGGAAGCCGTTGCAGCAACTCTCTATACTTCGTTGATGCTGATCTGAGGTTTTCGTGCGTGAGTGAGTCGAAGTCGAGTTGAATTTGATCGTGTAATTGGTGCGATTGAACGGCGATGTTCCGGCGTTCAGTCAGCGTTGTCGCAGTCTCAACTGCGTCCATCGCCAACTTCTGTCCTCGGAAGTAGGTTTCATCAAGCTGTATACTGGCACCACGCCGCTCATCCGCAAGCACTGCTTGGACATCCAGTGCTGCAAACGCCGGAAGCGTCGCAACATTATCTACATCTGTTAACACCATCGGAGTAATATGTAGTACGTTGGTTATACCATATTAAAGGAATGTGCGTGTGCGGTTCTTGGCGAATCTCGCTCGTTTGCGGCAAAAGCATCTACTAACCGTGATGGGAAAGGTGTCAGCCGAGTATATTTATACTGCTATGGTACAGTACAATTTTGATGGGAAGACAGCAGTCGTAACGGGAGCTGCATCCGGAATTGG
>NZ_FNPC01000019.1 GCF_900107205.1 Halopenitus persicus
CTATCCAGTCTCTACGACCGGTGAGGCGGGCGATTTCTGGCATAGGCACCAAGAAATCACACCGCCTCACTTTTCACGCTTAACTAAACACGACCTTCGTGTCCGGAACATCCATTTATTAATTCACCTATATACAACATATATAAACTCTACTGGAAGTAATGGCCAGTTCGAGTAGCTGGACAATCTACGCCAAGTGCTGTCAGTGATGGGGCATCTTCTCCAACTGGCAGTAGTTCGACTGTATCTTGACAATGGATATTACATATGAACATTTAGTATGACTTCCTGACTATCCCCATCGGGACGACAATCCTAGAGAGCGACATAGCCGCTATCCAGTGAATCAGCAAAAAGAGGCCGTGTTGACTCATCAGACGTAGCTTGATTTTTTGGTTTCAGAGACTGCTTGATGTTATGAGCCGTACACATCAGGATGAGTTCGCGGAATTCATCTGTACCAAGTTCGCGAACGCACGGCGTCGCGGCGGCCACTTCTCCGAGGTCGATCCGGCTCAGGATCCGGGCAGGTTCGACGAGCGGGTCCCGCTCGAGTAGTCCACGCAGGTGGTCAAGGCGGCCGTAGACGCCGCTGGATACTTCGGTTCGAGCACGGAATTTGCCGCGCCTGTACAGGGTTGTACGCTGTTACGCCGGATCACCATCCGATCATCAAGGAGACGCTCCCCGGCTCCGTCAATTCTATCGGCTTCTCGGGCCACGGTTTAATGCAGTCGCCCGCGACGGGCAAGCTCGTCGTCGACGGCAAGGCCACCTCGATCGACATCTCCTCGCTGACGGTCGAGCGCTTCGACGGCAGGAGTCCACTGTCGGAAGACGCGGTGATCGACTGGGTTTCCGGCGTTCGGTACCGAATGGTGTCCGAAGCGACGTGTCGCTACCGCACCCAGACCGCGAGAGATGGAAGCGCAGCGGTCGTTGTCGGCCAGCAGGAACGTTGCTTCCAACGACGGAGCGGGGAATTTTTTCACAGTTACCTTCGAGGGGTTGAATATGGTTCCAGTTACTCCTGCCACGAGTATAGCGTCGGTACCGTTCTCCGGCACCAGGGAGGTCTTCGAAAAGTGCGATTGACTCGAAGCCGACGGCAAGGATATCGTCCACTTCAAGATCGGTCGGCCAGACTTTGATACCCCGTAGCCGATCAAGGAAGCAGCGACGATGGTACTGGAGATCAACGAGGTACACTACACGTCGAACTACGGGATCGCGCCGCTTCGCGAAACCATCGTGACGAAGTTCAAAACGGGAAACCGCTTCAGCTACGACCCAGACTGTGAGATTGTCGTCACCGCGGGCGCTACGGAGTCTTTGTCTCAATCCTCGGCTTCGTTGACGAGGGTGACGAGGTCCTCCTGCCGGATCTCCGCTGAACCTATGGCGCACACGTCGAACTAGCGGGCGCTACCCCGGCCCCGGTCACCTACAAACTCGATTCCACGGACGGCTTTCAGCCTCCCCGAATCGTTGGCAGCCGCCGTCTCGGAGCAGACGAAGTTACTCGTCGTCGACAGCCCACAGAACCCAACTGGTTCGGTACTCTTGCACGAGTTCCCTGAGGAGATCCGCGACTTCCCCGTCGAACACGACCTCTTCGTCATATCCGACGAGAGTTACGAGAAGATCCCCTTCAACAGCGCGACCCACCACAGCCTGGCCACGCTCGACGGGATGGGCAAACAGATGATCACGGTAAACGGCGTCTCGAAGGTGTACTCAATGAGGTACTTCCAGCTGGGCTATCCCGATGCGCCGCTAAACCTCATCGACCCGATCCTTCGCGTGCGCCAGTACATCAGGACCTGCGCGCCGTCGCTCTCGCAGTGGTCGGCCGTCGAGGTGATCGAGCGCACCCCCACAGCCCGCTCGTCGAGGTGTTTGCCGACCGGCGCGAGCGCGTCGTCGAACGCACCCGACGCCATAGACGAGATGACCTGTCCTGATTCCACGGGCGTATTCTACGTCTTGCCGACGATTCCGGACGGCTTTAATGAGGAAGACGAGTTCGTCTGGTCACTCCTGCGGGATGCCGGCGTGGCACTGGTGCCGGGCACCGTCTTTAGGGACATCGGTGAGAGATGCGTTCGCATCGCCTATTCGAACTACCTCGACCGGATCGACGAGGCGTTCGACCGGCTCGAGACCTGGCTGTAGCGGACGGGGCAACTTGTCGCCGGGACCCGCCAATATCGGCTGGCAGCCCTCGGTGGCCGATACCCCGTGTAGCGGCCACCACTCAGTAAACCCGAACCTATATTAGCAGTCCCGACAACATCGCGAGTGTGCAACCCAGAGCGTACGATAACGAGCTGACGTACCTCACATATAAGCAAGATGATAGCGAGGAGGCGTTCCACCAAGCCTACGAGGAGGCGGTCGAGTCGGTCCGCGCAGACCTCGGCCAGTCCCACCCGCTGAAGATCGACGGCGAGGCTGTCGAGACCGGCAGGACGTTCACCGCGACTAGCCCCGGCGACCTGGACCTCGAGATCGGGGAGTTCACGGCGGGGCGGGAGCAGGACGTTGAGGCCGCAGTAAGCGCCGCCACGGCGGCGGCGCCAGCGTGGGAGGACCGCGATGTCGAATCCCGCGTCCAGATCTTCCAGGACGCGGCGGACATTATGCGCGACCGGAAGTTCGAGCTCGCAGCAGCCCTCTCGCTGGAGAACGGGAAGAACCGGACCGAGGCGATGGCCGACGTCGACGAGGCCATCGACTTCCTTGACTTCTACAGCAGCGAGCTCGAGCGGGTCGACGGCTACGAGTTCGACACCGGCGAGCCAACGCCCGGCCAGCACACCACGAACCTCCTGCGTCCGTACGGCGTCTTCGGTGTCATTTCCCCGTTCAACTTCCCGATGGCGCTGTTCGTCGGTATGAGCAGCGGCGCGCTGGTCGCCGGCAACACCGTTGTCGCGAAACCCGCGAGCACGACGCCGCTGACCGCCAACCTGTTCGTCGATATCCTCCACGAGGCTGGCCTCCCGGAAGGTGTCATCAATCTCGTCACGGGCAGCGGCAGCGACGTCGGCCAGCCCATCGTTGAACACGAGGACGTCAGTGGCGTCGCGTTCACCGGGTCCCGAGATGTCGGCCTACGCATCCAGAAGACGTTTATGGATCTGGGGAAGCGCGGCCCCGTCATCGCCGAGCTCGGCGGGAAGAACCCGGTCATCGTGAGCGACACAGCGGATGTCGACGACGCCGTCGAGGGCGTCAAGACCGGAGCGTTTTCCTTCAGCGGGCAGAAGTGCTCCGCGACCTCGCGCGTCTACGTCCACGAGGATGTCATCGACGAGTTCATTGACAAGCTCGTCGCCGAGACCGAGGAGCTCACCGTCGGACGGGCGACCGAACGAGACACCTTCGTCTCGCCGCTGATCGACGACAGCGCCGTCGAGTACTACCAGGAGATCACCGAGCAGGCCCGGAGCGACGGCACCGTCCACATCGGTGGGAATGTCCGCACGGACGGCGACCTGGCTGACGGGCGGTTCGTCGAGCCGACCGTCGTAACCGACATCCCCCACGACCACGAGCTCGCGCGGGAGGAGCACTTCCTCCCGTTCGTGACGGTCCACCCCGTCTCCGATCTCGACGAGGGAATCGAGAAGTCTAACGACAGTGAGTACGGGCTTTGTGCGGGGCTGTTCTCGCAGGACGAGGCGGAGATCGAGCGCTGGTTCGACGAGGTCGAGTCCGGGATGACCTACGTCAACCGGACCCAGAGCGCGACGACCGGCGCGCTCGTCCAGGCCCAGCCGTTCGGCGGCTGGAAGTTCTCCGGCACCACCGGGAAGTTCGCCGGCGGCTACTGGTACCTCCAGCAGTTCATGCGCGAGCAGAGCCGGACACGCGTCGAATAGTTAGCGTCGACACGCTCGCGTCCGGACCGCGCGGCCGAGGCGGCGACGACAGAAAATTCAGACAATTTCGACGTCCGACTTCTTCTCGGTCCGATATATCTCCCCTTCTTTCATAACTAGTGATGGGTTTGCCGTAACTGTAATCTCATCACGAGGATCGGATTTAAATCCGACGAGATCAGCAGGTGTTTCAGGTTCGAGAACTCCAAGTTCTGGTCGATTTAACTGTTCGGCTGGAAGCAATGTTGCCGAAGTGAGTGCATCAGTCGTATCAAGCCCAAATTTGACCATACAGTCTAGTTCACGATGGAGACTGGGATGTGGGAGCTGTGGGGAGCCAGCGTCACTTCCTGCTAAAACCCGAACCCCCGCATTGAGTGCGTTCTGGTATGAGTCGAGATGTTGCTCGTACACGCCTTGTGCGTTTGTTCTCGCATAGTCGGGAATCGAATCGTTGAGAGCGATGTTCCGGTAAGTGAATAGTGTAGGAACGATTGCGATATCATCCTCAACCATAGTCTCAAGCGCTGTCTCACCCATTAAATTGCCATGCTCCACCGTGTCAACACCACTATCAACGGCATTACGAATCCCGTTCGTTCCAACAGCGTGAGCAGCCACTTGGAGATTGAAACGGCTGGCCTCGTTGACAATCGTGTTGAGTTCCTCGAGCGAAAGTTCGCTTGTTCCGGGTTCTTCCCCAATAGCTTGCCCATAAACGCCACCAGTTGCGCTTACTTTGATTAAATCTGCGCCCTTACTTCGCTGTGTTCGTACTGCTGATCGGACCGCATCTTTGCCGTCGACTTCGATGCCCCAGAATGGATCGTGACCTCCGCTTATAATAATCGTTTGTCCACTGGCCAAGATCCGAGGACTGTTAGCTATTTGATCTTGTTGTTCTGCGGAGCTAAGAGTAATGGCGATATCATCTGTGCTACCGAGATCTCGAACTGTCGTTACGCCGCCCAGCAGTTCTTTCCTAGCGTTCTCAACTGCGGCAACGACTGTTTCCTGTGTTGATTGGTTTTGGAGAGACGCAACTGGATCGTCAGATCCGTCCCAAACTAGATGTACGTGCATATCAATCAGACCCGGCATAATAAACGGCACTTTGTGAACACGGTGCGAAGTGTCCGGTTCTGTTGACGAGATAGTTGTGAGGACTCCATCTGACACAGTTACCCACTGTGATGGTCGATACCCATTTTTTGCGTCCCATACATCACCGTGGAGTACGAGATCTGGCTGTCCCATAATACCAATTCATAGTTCCTAAACAAATAGTTTGGGTGGGCGTTTAGGCATTGTTCAGATTAACTGATTGAAGCAGACAGCGAATGCTTGGAGCCACGCTTCTGCTGTGTTCGGATCTGCATATCTGAAGTGGGTAGCGAAGGCTTCAGTTCGACGTTTCAGTTCTTTAAAGACGCTCAACGGCATTCTGATTCCGGGGGTTTCTGGCATCAGCAACAAGAAACTACGTCCCCCTCACTTTTCCACCTTATCTGAATAGTGCCAAAAGCACCACTTCAATTTTATACTTATATCTTTTTATTTCGGATTTTACTTCTTATTCACCACTATTTATATTAGATGCTAATGAGATCAGTATATGCGTGAGTTGTCAATCCCACGCCAGGAATACGAGCAGCGACAAGAAGATCTTATCGAACAGGCAAACGCCGATGGATATGACGGAGTCGTGCTTTTCGACAGTATGTCCATCGAATACATTAGTGGTCTTTTTCATCTGCCCACTGAGCGCCCACTTGTATTGGGTGTTACTGCAGACGAAACACATGTGGTGGTTCCAAAATTAGAACAAGACCACGTTGAACGTCACGACTTCACGATAGATAAGACATATTCATATTTCGATTATCCACAAGGCGAACCGTTACAGCTTGTTGCAGAGATGTGTGCTGAGCTAGGAATCAATGACCAGACTATCGCTGTAGATAGTGATGGAAGCCCGCCAAGAAATGGTTATCAGGGTCCGTCACTGTCAGAGCTTATTTCAGGAACGGTTGGTTGTGAAGAGTATGTCACTGATATGCGTGAGGTAAAAAGCGAAAACGAGGTGGAACTTATTCAAGAGGCCTCTATGTGGGCCAATCTCGGCCATCAAATTCTCCAGGACAAGATTGCCACAGGAAAGCGGCCGATCACACTCTGTAGTGAAGTCGAAGCTGAAGCAAGTGCTCGGATGCTGGATACACTTGGTGATACATACGAGATGCGAACCGGTGACTCGCCAATCTCGTGTAGTTTCACGACGGGAGAAGTGACTTATCGCCCACACAGTGTGAATATGGCCAATAGAATCAATAAGGGAGACAATATTGTGACGATTGTCAAGGCCTCTGTCGGTGGCTATCAGACTGAACTGGAGCGAACTATGTTCGTTGGGGAACCAGATGACAAGCAGCGAAAATTCTTTAAAATTATGCGTGAAGCACAGCAGACCGCAATAGACACATTAGCAGACGGTGTACCCTATGCTCGTGTTGAAGAAGCCGTCCTCAATGTCTATGAAGATCATAATGTAATGGAGTATAATCACCATCATATTGGGCACAATATTGGGATGGACTTTCATGAACGGCCGTTCTTGGATGTGGGATATGACGGTACTCTCCGTGCGGGGGAACTATACACGGTCGAACCGGCACTCTTCGTACCGGATGTCGGTGGGTTCCGTCATTCCGACACAGTTGTCGTTCATAATGACGGTGCTGAACGACTGACTCATTACTCACGTGATCTTGAGGATCTTATCATCCAGGTCTAAATTTGAGAATAGTCCCAGTACCTCACAAAGCATCGTTAACTAACCGGACCTGAGCCACTCGTTCTGTTGTGATGAGTCATCGGTAACGGTTGAGCACCGCTAATCAAAGACGGAGCTGTCGCTGTCGGCGGCGGTCAGCCGCCGACGCGACAGCGTTGCCACTTGCGAGACACTTGCTCGGTCAGTGACTACCGGTAGAACCGGTCGTCAGGTGGCCGGTTCGCGGGGACGGCCCGACGCACCGCGAGGGCCGTCCACGCGGCCCGTCGAACCATATTCACGAACTCCTTGTACGGCAACCACCAGAGGCGACGCCCGCCTCGGCGGGGCGTCGCCACGTATTCGTAGTGGAGATACCGCCACGCATTCTGTAACAGCAGACTCACCACGACGTATAGTAGTCTCACCGTTGCTTCTCGTGTTGTTGTCGTCGCTATCGCTTGCTCGGACAAGCGATAGCTCGACTCGATACCGAAGCGCTTCGAGTAGTGGTATCGAGCGTCGCGTGGCGTCTTGATGAACGGCGCGTCAGCGGCGTAGCCGTGACGCGCCACGCCGTTCTCGTCGTACCGTCCATTCAGGTACGTACAGTCGATGTAGACGGGAAACTCGACGGTCACAGCTGGACCGTCGAGTTTCCCTGTCAAATGGTGTTGGATGACGCGACTCCACCCCTCCGAGAGTTCCTGCTGAATCGCCTCACCCCACCGGATGATCGGGACTACGTAGGCGTAGTTGTGCGCCTGAAGTAGTGTGAGACACTTGCTGTCGTAGAATCCGCGATCGAGGTAGACGGCCTTGACCTCAGTGTCAAGGCCGTCGAGCGGTCCGAGGAACTCAGCGAGAACGCTGCTGGCGGTGTCGCCGTCTTCGAGACGGCGCACCGCCAAGGTGTAGCGTTTGTTCCTCACGCGTGCGTAGAGTGTCGCATATGCGTGGAACGCGGTGGTACCACGCTTCGCTTCCGAGTGGTAGAGAGCGTCTGTGTCGTCTTCGTCACCGTAGTAGGGCCGCAGGTGGAGGTCTGCGCAGACCTCCACCTGCTTGGGGAGTAGTTCGACAATGTCTCGCCGAAGAAGCGTGTTAGCGACTCGTTCGAGCCGTCCTGGCTCGAACTTCGTCCGGAGGTGGTAGAGAATCGTGTTTGCCGATGGTGAGTCTTCGCTAGAGTTACACAGCGTCGAGATCGAGGTCCCGTCGACGGTTGCGCCGACGAGGACCTCGTAAATGTCCTCAGCATCGGTTTCAGCGTTGTTGGCAAGGTTCAGAGAAACTTCCTCGTCAATTGACTTGACGAGGAAGTTAAGGAGCTGGTCTTCGTGGGTTTCACCATCTGCTTGCTGCTGTTTGCTAGGCACATTCGCAGCAAGCAGACGTTCTAACTAACCGGCTTTGTGAGGTACTGAGTCTGTCAAGAATGACAAGGAACTCAGCGAGGACGCTACTTGGTGGTGTCGGTGTCTTCGAGACGACGCACCGCCAGCATATAGCGTTTGTTCTTCACACACGTAGAGTGTGGCGTAGGCGTGGAACGCAGTGGTTCCACGCTAAGCTTCCGAGTGATAAAGATCCTCTGTGTCGCCTTCCTCACCGTAGTAGGGTCGCAGGTGTAGATCTGCGCAGACCTCCACCTTTCGTGAGTTCCGCGAAGTCCCGCTGATGTGTGTCGTCTATAACATCAAACGATTCGTCAAAAAGTGAATCTCTACGCATTACAGCGATTCAACACAGCCGCTGAAAGCCACTATCTACAATCTCCGTCGGAGCATCCGATACCCGTGAAATCCCTCACCGTGTACCGAAACTACAAAGTCACAAAAAGATATAAGTAGTATTGATGTATGACAACTAATGTGATGCCACGCGAAGACAATCAGTGGTTGAGCCGTAGAGGTATAGTTAAGTCATCAGGCGCTCTGGCCGCTACACTGTCACTTGCGGGATGTCTAGGCGGTGGTGGCAGTGGTGACGGGGCTCCGGACTCACTCACCTTTGCAACGTGGGGAGGAACGTGGCAGGACGTGTGTCAAAAAGCGGCATTAGACCCATTCGCTGAAGAGACAGGGATAGAAATAAACTATATGGTGGGTAGTGAATCTGAACGGTTTCAAAGGCTTGTCGCCCAGGAGGACAATCCTCCGTTCGATGCTGCCCAGTACCCCACAGAGTATCTTGCAAGGGGCGAAAACGAAGATATGTTCTACTCACTGGATTCTGAGCTGATTCCAGTGTATGACAAGGTTCCGGATACTTTTAAAAGCGATTCGTGGCTGGTACACCACTTTACGGCGAGTGCGCTCGTTTATAATACAAACACGTTTGACTCCCCGCCAGAAGATATGGGAGTCTACCTCGATACTGATTATAAGGGCCGAGTTGCCCTTGGAGAGCCAACACAACGGTCTCCAGCATTTGATCTTATGGCGTTCTCGTTGTATCTGACAGATGGTGAATCATACAAGGAGATCGATGAGGCGTTCGAAATGTACAAGGAAGTAGTTGACACGATGGATCCGAAGTTCCCCGGTGCAACAGAACAGTATGGGAAACTATTCGCAAATGATGAGATCGACATTGGGCGTATCTGGGCTGCGAGGTCTGCATCTTGGGCTGCGGATGGAACAGCCATTGATTACGTCTTGCCTCCCAACGGATCTATGACCTACAGCGCAGGTCATGCGATTCCTAAGAACATTTCCGAAAATAAATTGAGTGCCGTAGGAGACCTCATTCAGGCATTCTATACCTCAGATGCGAGCAAAACATTTGCCAATGATATGAATTATCCCACCGTGAATCCAGACGTCGAATACTCTGAGGAGGTACAAAGCAATGTCCCAACGATGGATGATATAGACAACCTCCTTATGCCGGACTTCGAATGGGTAGGTAGTAATCGGGACGACTGGACGACTCGGGCGAACGAGATCATTCAGGGATAGCAATCATTCCTAAGTAAGAATATTTATGTCTGGCCAGATCACTGACGCACAAGATGTATCGAAGCAAAAAAACGTAGTTGAATTAAACGCTCTCACGAAAGAGTTCCAAGACCTCGTCGCTGTCAATGATGTGACTCTCTCAGTAAAAGATGGAGAGATCCTAACACTTCTGGGACCTAGTGGCTGTGGCAAGACAACTACGCTTCGGATGATTGCTGGATTCGAAACTCCGACCAAAGGGGAAATCCGACTCACGGGGGACGATGTCTCGGAGACCCCACCATATAAGCGGGATACAGGTATGGTATTCCAGCGATACGCACTGTTCCAGCATATGACGGTTGCCGATAATATCGCCTTCGGCCTGAAGATGCAGGGAACACCGGATAGTGAAATCGATAGTCGAGTTTCAGAGATGCTGGAGATGGTTAAGCTTAGTGGGCTCCAAGGCAGATATCCTGCTGAGCTTTCCGGGGGACAACAACAACGTGTTGCCCTGGCACGGTCGCTTATCATCGAACCATCAGTGTTACTTCTCGATGAACCGTTAGCAAACCTTGATAAGAAGTTGCGGGAAGAGATGCGAATGGAGTTCCTCCGCCTCCATGAGGAGCTGGACGTTACGATGGTCTACGTAACTCATAATCAAGAGGAAGCGCTGATGATATCCGATCGGATGGCTGTAATGTCCGATGGAAACCTCCACCAAGTTGGTACCCCTGAAGAAATCTACCTGAACCCCAACGACGAATTCGTTGCCGATTTTATTGGACAAGCAACTTTCCTCTCAGGAAGTGTGACTGACGCGGGAAGCATCTATACGATCGAACTTCAGATGGGTGGGGTGATCGAAGTAGCGCGATCATCAATCGAGAGCCCTGATGAAACGGAAGTTGGGTCGGATGTGAACGTCCTCTTTAGACCCGAGAAGTTCCACATTGAGAAACACACTGGGGCAGACATCGGAAGGAATCAATTTACTGGCCACGTGGAAGAATCCACTTATTTGGGGGATACAATCGAATACTACGTACGTGCCGGTAATGAGCGAATCCAGGTCAACCAGCAGAGCCTGACGCAAGCGCGGGAAATTGACGATGGTGACGAAGTCTTGATTTCATTCGACGAAGACACTCCCCTTGTGCTACCGTCTCGAGGTCAGTAATTATGTCAACAGAATCTATATTCTCTCAGACGAAGGATGCTGGCAATACACTGTATGGTCGCTTCCTGTCGTTTATTCAGAAATACAAGGAAACAGAATACGCCCCATACATTCTGGCCGGTCCGTATCTTGGATATCTAATTTTTATTTTTGCTATACCAGTTGGATATTTATTACTTATTAGCTTCTATACTAATGTTTCATTCGGCACGATGGAACCAGCATTCACATTCAATAACTATGTTGAATTCTTTTCAAACAGCACATATGTAGATGTGCTAGTTAATACTGTTGAGATCAGTATTATTTCAACAATTTTCACCGTCGCTGTTAGTTTCCCAGTTGCGTACTTCATTGTGTTTTCAGGATCACGTTATTCTGTCTATCTAATATTGTTGGTCATCGCTCCTATGCTTGTTGGCAACGTCGTTCGAGCATTTGGCTGGTGGACTGTTATGGGTGATAGCGGCCTCATCAACCAATTTCTTGGTATCTTCGGAGTTCAGCAAACCTTCTTACAAACAAAACCAGGGCTCATAATTGCTATCTCCTCCGTGCTTATGCCGTTCGTAATTCTCATTTTGATGAGTGTACTGTTTACCCTTGACTCCGATGTGATTTCAGCTGCGAACAATCTCGGCGGAAATCATCTACAGACTTTCTTTTATGTAACGTTCCCGCTCGCACTTCCGGGGATCTTTGCATCATCAATCCTATGTTTTGTCCTGACTATGGGAACTTTCGCAACTGCAGTCTTCATTGGTATGCCTGAGATTCCGATGATCGGGCCGTATATCTATATCACAGCAAACCAGTCGAACTGGCCACTAGCTGCAGCGATGTCATTCGTGCTCCTTATCATCTCTCTCTCACTCGTCTTACTCTACGGATATCTCGTCAACTCCGATCCAGGTGGGTCAACGTCATCCGTTGAAACTAATCGAGGAAGGGGGAAGAAGTTCTACCTCTCTGGGGTTCTTAATAAACTTGATTTTGGCCATACTATCGCTGGCGTATCACTTCCAAAGACCATAATGAAAGGGATTCTCGGGATCAGTTTGCTATATCTTCTTATTCCCGTCATATTCGCCATCCAGATCAGCTTCAACCCGTCAACGGTTTACGCATTCCCACCGGAGTACCTTACCCTGAAGTGGTACGAATATGTCCTCTCACGACCCGCTTGGATTTCATCGTTTATCACGAGCTTCCAGTATTCTATTCTGGCGTCAGTTCTTGCTATTGGTCTCAGCGCACCAACAGCATATGCCCTTGATCGGTTCTCGTTCCGTGGTAAACAGGTACTCCGGGCTGGAACGTTCCTTCCATTAATGGTACCACAGATCATTCTGGGGTTGGCTCTCCTGTTGTTCTTGAATGAGCTCCGTCTCATTGGGAGTATTCTAGGACTCTCAATCGGTCTTGGGATTGTCGCCACGCCGTACGCAGTCCAGACTATGCTCGCGACTATGCATAACTTTGACAATACAGTGGAGGAGGCTGCGAAGAACTTAGGTGCAGACGAAATACAGACATTCGTCCGTATTACTCTACCTGGTATCCTCCCAGGAATTCTTACAGCTGCCATCTTGACATTCATTGTGACGTATTCAAATCTGACTATCGCAATCTTCCTACAGGGCCCGGAGAATACGCCGATCCCAACACGGATCTATGCACAGATGCAGTACGGTGCTAGCCCATCGATCGCTGCAGTCGCGACGATCAATATCATAATCGTTATCGTGGCAGTCGTTCTCGTTGAACGATTCTTCGGAGCCGCTGACGCTCTAGGTTTCACCGGGAATTGATCGCCTGCCCGGTGACACAAAATTTTGACCCTGTAGTTTCGCTAGATGCGAGGGAACGACTCCGTTATCCGGGTAGAAAGCGAAGAGACAGCTCGGAGTGAGATGCGAAAATTCGTCTTTGCGCTTGTTACGGTGGCAAAGGCCAAGTAAACTGTTGCTAATCCGGACGAACTTGCTGACCCTAGCGGTGGAGGCAGGTTCGCCGAGTGGGCGATACTCACTTTACATACACTACGCATCGAGCTAGCCAAATCCTACCACGTCGCGGTGGATTTGCTCTCAGAGATGCCCGGCGTACTTGTAGAGATCGGGCTCACCAGACTTCCACACTATACGGTACTTCGAACGTGGTTTGAGCAGATTCCGACCAAGACGTGGCCGATGCTATTGATTCGACTGGCGGCCACTGGTCACCAGTTCAGATCGTGATAACGTCGGTCTCGATCGTCGCTTCGTCCGTCGTCGGCGTGTTCGTGGCGGGGATCTTCGCCCGAGCGTATCGAAATCTCCGTCCTGACGTCACGGATGATTTTATGTGACTCAATGCGTCCCGATTAACTGGAATTAGGCGCTAAATTCCCTTCCTCAAGGAGCAACACAGGGTGCGGAGCGACTGAGTAGCGCAGTAGGAGGAGATGCCGCGCCGCACAGTTCTCGGTCGCACTCCTATCTCGAGGCGTAGAGGTAGCTGCGAAAATCGCGGCTGATCGGATTGTGGGTTCGCCGGCAACGATAGCGAATGCACTCGCAAAGCTGGATCAAGAGTATCGTACGACGACGACGACGGACAAACGGTCGTGAGCGCACGTAACAAGTGCACTCAACATCCGTGCTGAGTCGGTCGATAACGGTCAGGGGTCGTGTACAGATGGCACGTAGTGACGCATTTGCTGCTGATACAGTTACGACGACGTTCACACCAGTAGAACCGTGTCTGGAGTTCGATTCAGCGTTAGAAACAGTTGAAATCCCGTCGTTCGTCGTGGATCTGTGGTTACAGCGCCATTGTGTACTTCGTTTGTAGCAGGTGCGTTATACGAGGCGAATGTCGCCGTTGTCGTCTGCGTCTTCGTCGAGTTCGACCAGTGCGGGGCTCCGCCTAGTGAATGCATCCAGGTCATCTCGGTCGCGGAGTTGTTTTCGAGCTGATCGGACGTTGTCGCTCACGGTTTGCTGGGTTTTTCCGCGAATTTCGGCCCATTCTTTCTGGGAAAGTTGTTCACGGCGGTCCCGTAAGCTTGCCGGTCGTCGTCCGGTTGGTGGAGTGTCTGCTTTCGTGGCGATGTAGTCGAATGCGGTTGCTGCACTTGGGATAGTTTTTGCGTACGCAGCAGTGACGCTGCGTTCAAAGAAGCGATTGACGTGTGTGAGAACACGCGCGCTACTGTTCTTTGTAAGGTCACTTACTTCCCGGGTTTCGTCCGGGTCAAGGAGATCGGTGTGACCGACAGTATAGCTGTTCAGCATTCCTTCTTGGACGAATGCGGTGGCGTAGACGATGATGCCGCCGCCGCAGTTGACACTGGTGCGAACGGCGTAGCTGTTGTCCATAACCAGGTCTGTGAGGACAGATACATCCCATCGTTTCGGGATGCACGTGAGTACGTCGTCCAGCATTGTGTCTTCCTCGATGACGAGTTGTTTGTCACCCTCGTCGCTGGTGGTTTTGGTGTGGTTTGGGTTGTAATCGTCGCTCATTCGGTCATCAAGCCGGGCGAATGAGATGACGAGTTGCTGTAAGCCGTGGATGGCTTGTTCGAATGTTTCTGGGTTGAAGTCGGCCGGGACGTCCGAGGTTGTTTGTTTGCCGACGCCGTCGACGCGGTGGATCGTTGTTTCACTCACTCCAGAAAATACGATACAGTCGTACTAATAAGTGGGGAGTCAAGTGAAAATCACACCACACAGGCTGACTCACTCACCACTCACTTCGCTCGCGATTCGTTCCATTGCGCAGAGAGACGCGCAGTCACTTCTAGGATGTCTGTATATCTTGTAGTTCCCCACCATCGGTTTCGGGAGTCGACGTCGATTGCTGTGCTGGTGATTCGTTGATGCCAACGAGTTCACGGTAGAAAATCACCGTGAAAACGACGAAGAAGGCCATAAAGACTGTTGTTCCAACGACAGAAGCAAACGTCCCGATAAGAGCGGGACCAAGATCAGGCGTCGGAGCAGGTTGTCCAGGAACCGACGGAGTGGGAATGATGAACGACATCAACAGCGCGTATCCAACCCCAAAGAGACCGCCAACGACGAGAGATAAAATCCCGTATCCACCGACTGGTCGAAGGTTGTGACGAACGACGTGAACGCTTCGAGAGAGTCCCCCAACCGGTCCCTTCCCCTCGATGACGATCGCGTGAGCGTAGAAATGGATTGCAAAGAGAAGACAAAGAAATGCAAGAATGATGAGTGAGAATGCCAGAGCAAGCCCGATCGTGAGTGGTAGTCCACCACCCATACCAACCGCGAAAGCTGCGATCAGTGTTCCAAAGGAGAACAGCAGACTGAATCCAAACAGTACACCTGAAACAGCTAGATACGCGAGTAGTACGGAGCCATACGCCGACTTCATATGTTTCCAAAATCGGCCTAGCGACGTTTGAACGCCGGTTACTGCGTCATTGGACATTCCAATTGTCCCAGCATAGAATGCTGGTGTTATGAAGAGGAAGACTGCGATAAAGAGAATCGATCCAACAAGTGAGCTAATCGGGTCAACCGTTTGTAAGAACAGTTGGGGGACCTGCAACAATGCGAATATCGCTACTGGAACAAACAGAATCGGATTATTCCGGAGGACCTGTGGAGTTGTCCGCAGGGATTTGATGAGGGCCATATCCAGTATGGACCACACAACAGCATATAACGCAACACTTCTTTCTGAATGCGAAAATCGGTGGGGAGAGTGCAATAACGTGACTCAACAAGTAGTATTGAAATCAAACGTCTAACACACAGTCTAAACTATTCACATCGTACGGTCAGTTTGTATCTCTGAGTTAGGCCTATGCCCACCGTGGTCATTCGACATTTTTAAGAAATAAAACCTGTTATGTAAGGTATGTACGATCTAACAGGTTTCCAGCGTGACTTGATGTACGTGACTGGCGGTCTAAAGGAGCCTCACGGGCTTGCCATCAAGGACGAGCTGGAGAATTATTATGAGAAAGAAATCCATCATGGACGACTATATCCCAATCTCGATACACTCGTTGAGAAGGGCCTCATCGAAAAAGGTGAACGAGATCGTAGAACAAATATCTACAAGTTAACACGACGTGGAGAACGCGAGATCGAAGCGCGCGAAGAGTGGGAGGCCCAATACACAGATACGGAAGCAGAGGGCGACGAATAGAAAACGACTTTCCGCAGCTTACGACGAGCTTCCGCTACTCGTGCTCTTCGTAGGGTTGGACGACGACAAAGCCGGTTGGACCAGTAAACTTCATCTGGTAGCGTTCGCCGGACTGTTGACCGACTAGATCAGTCAAGCTTCGGTTGACCTTGACGTTTGGAGAGGTATTATTCCAGGCGACAGTTGCACTCGGATCAGTCGTTACCGGCGGTTCGAAGACGATCGGATCGCCGTGAGTCGTGATCGCAACGTAGCCAGGACCCTCCAGAAAGACGTTGGAGAACCCGCCCGCGAATGAGCCCGCGAGACTATCGATCGTACTGATCTCATAGGATATCGTCGACTCAAACGCGAGAATATCTTCGCCATTGACGGTCAGGGCGTCATTATGTCCAAGCTGGATTATCTGAATCTTCTTTTTGTCGTCTGCTAGATAAACGTGACCCCGCCCTTCGACGTTCATCACTGGCGTCCCCTCATTGGTTGCGGCCTCTTTGAGGAACCCAGTGATCCCGCCTTCAGGTGTTGACTGACCGGTGAATGAGAGATCTCCGGAATAGGAAACCATCGAACCGGCTTTGGCCATCACAGATCCCTCGACTGCAACGTCGAGCGTATAACCGTTCTCGAGTTGGAACGATTCTTCTGAGTCCGTCGGTGCGTGTTGTGATTTGAATTGAGCGATGTTCATCGTATTTGGGGTTTGACGTAGATTGCTAGTGAGTGCTATACGTGTGAGATTTATATTATTCCCTATTTAATTTACTACAATATAGTATGAATTATAAGGCTGGTGATTACGCGTTCTGCTGCAGTTTCTGGTGAATTCTGCAGAACAAAATACCGCTTTTGACCTCTTATGAACGCCTTCTGTCGATATAAGTCAGGTAACTAAACAAGTGTCGCAATGAGATTCTCTACTTGATCCTGAACCACATCACGTTCCGTTGTTCGAATTGTCGTCCTGGACGTCCGTTCATCGGTATCAGCAAGTTCACTAACTAAGCCAGCCTGTCGGTCGATTTCGACGAACATCTCAAAGTTGTTCAGAGATATTCGATTTCTCTGTTCAGGAACAATTATTTTCCTGACTCGGCTACGGAAGGCTATGGACTGGGAGAAGAGGACAGACCTGTGTGTTGCTATCGGGATGCTACCCTTCGTAGTCTGGATGGCACTCACAAGCCGCTCGATCTCCGCAGTTGGCAGTCTCCTATTTAGTTTGACTGCCGCCTTGCGACTTCGCTCATCACGAGCGCGGCGGTGGACAGACGAGTACCAGTGGCGATTTCTGGTGATTATGCTCCCGGTGCTCCTGATGACCGTGCTGGGAGCGATGCCGACCAGATAACCAATACGCGCCAGCACTGACCACCACAGGACAGAACTAATCACCTGTTGAGGATTTCAACAGAGCCAAACTCACCATATTCCAACGACTTCACCAAAGCCAGCCTCGTGATAGCAACGACAATATTCATACGGTTGTTCCTGGTATCTGCGCGACGTGCCCTCCACACGACGCCGCTTTCTGGTGCAGACGAGCAGTCTCGGGGGACTCGCACTCCTGGCCGGCTGTGCCGGATTGAACGCTGATACGCCCACGATTGCGACACTCGAAATAGCGCTCGAGAATGCCACGGAGGACGCCCACATATTCCATATCGCCGTTGAAACGGCCGATGGACTCGGACAGTGGGACTCACGTGAAGTCCCACCAGAAACGCGCGAGGTAGTCGAGAGAGAGCCAGACGCGGAGTACGATTCCGTGGTGATCCACGGGGTTGTTGACGAGCAGACGACACGGGGAGAGATACTCGATATGGATGGAACTGATCGTACTGAGATCTGTCCTCGCATAATCTTCCAGTACAACACCGGCAGCGACCCGACGATCCTCCAAAGCTCAGATATCCGCTGTTGAAGACCTCCTCAACGAATAGCCTTCGACAACCACTACTCGTACAGGAATGCATCACAGATTGGCACGTTACAATCGACTCTGACTATGACCGTTTAGCTCCGGTGGGGGTTACACGTTCGTGAATTATCCCGCTGACAGCCCCGACAGGGAGTGTCAGCCAGAAGGTCGTCGACAGAGCGACGAATCCGATAACACCAATAAACGCTGCCGCTTCCGGAAGCTGTGCGTACTGCCTGGTGACTCCTAGCTCAACCACACTGAGCGTGAACAGGACGAGGAGTGCGAGGAGATACGTTCCCAACGTCGCTAAGACGCCAGCGCTCGCGCCGAAGTACGGGACATCCGAAGGGAGAGTGTGCCAGACTATGACCGCAGAGATGAATGATGTCGGGGTGACAAACGGAAGCGCAATCAGTCCCATAGTACCGAGAAATTCCCAGTCGCTTCCAATCGGTGATCCAAGCGCATACAGACTCCACGCAATGAGCGAGAAAAGCAGCGTCGCCCCCGTCGCCGCAGAGGCGAGCGCGTATCCTGCGCCGATGTCACGTCGCTCCGCCTTCGGCAACCGACCTGGACCGTACTGTTTGCAAGTCGTTCCGAGAGTGGTGAGCAAGTCAGCAGAAGTCATAGTCGGCTATTTACCCACGTGAGCAAGTAGGTTTGCAAATTACAGCTCCTGTATCGATCAAGATTCGAATTTCCGATGTGAACAAACCGACGAGGAGTATTGACGTTAACTGGCTCTGGAGGGTGATTTAGTTAGGCTAGATCTGTTCTTACCAAACAAATCTATTGGATATCGAGTTAATGTTTGGTAAGGTCGGCGCAGTGATCGGGATGTAGCCACGATTGTCGATCGGCTAGATCGTTTTCAGAATCTCAGTAAGGGGCAATCTCACGGTTGTGGCTGCGCGCACAGCGACCGAAGGGAGCGAGCACGGAGCGGAAGGTGGGGAGGTGGCTGGTGGGCTGGTGGAGATCTGATTAGTCGTTGATACGCGATATTTCGAGGGTCTACAAGAAGGGATAGCTCTGCTACGGACGATTCACCCAGCGATTTCAAAGTGGGCTGTCGCTATGCCTCTCGTTCGAGCTCCTTCAATTCGTAGTACCGCTCACGAAGCGTCATCGGAGTCGTATTCGCGACGTCGGCGATCGCTTTCTGTGTTCGTTGATCGCCGAGCGTTTGAGACGCTTTGTACACACAGGCTGCTGCAACGCCCGAAGGCTGACGGCCGTTCGTGATCCCCATTTCCTGGGCGCGACTGGCGAGTTCACACGCTCTCCGCCGAACGACGTCATCGAGGTTCAGCTCGGAGGCGATTTTCGGAATCTGCGATTTCGGCGTTATGATCGTCGCTGGAAGACCGAGCTCTCGGTTGAGGGTCTTATACGCATTCACCACCCGCGATCGAGATACTTGAGAAGCAACCAGGAGCTCCTCGAGCGTAAGCGAATAACTCGCGGTCCGGCAGGCACCATACACACACGCTGTTGCGATCGATTCGACGGACCGTCCGCGGAGAAGATCTGCTGTCTGCGAAGTACTGAAGAGACGACACGCCTGATCACGGAGCGTCTCCGGAACGTCAAGGCTACCAGTGAGACGTCGTATCTCAAGAAATCCCCGCATTTGGTTGCGGTCCGCCGTCGACTCGAATTGTCCACGCTTGTGTTCGCGCCGCAGCCGATGGAGTCGACGACGTTTCGATTCAGGGATCGGGTCACCACGAGCGTCCGTCGTATATCCTATCGTCGTCGATAAGCCACGATCGTGTCGTGCCGCCGTCCGAGGACCACCAGTTCGCTTCGCTTCATCTCGGTCGCAGTACCGCCATTCCGGCCCGTGATCGATCCTCGACTCCTCGAGAACTAATCCACAATCTCGACACGCTCGCTCCCCTGATGTTGAGCGAACACGTCCACGACACTCAGGGCACTTCTCCGTCTGTTGTGTCGTCTGTTCTCCAACGTAACTGCCAGTCTCAGAGATGTCTCTCGTTGCCATCTAGATCACCAGTACGAGGGGGTCACCGCGATGACGCTCCCCGCAACCCTTCAGGGGAAAATAAATTGCTGTGTGCGGGGCGATTAGAATCGAATTCGGTACTATCGGTACGAGCTTATTCTGACGAAATTACTGGTGAAACAGCCGTTTGGTAATCATTGCGTATTGACCGCTGATGCTTTTATCAAGAGGATTATGTTATGAGCGGTTTGCTGAATGCAACGCGCAACTGTAGCATAAACTGGAGACAATCATCAAGCATCGGTGCTTGGTCAATACTGCACGCGTATCTCATATGGGATCACTGGCCAGTGTCAACGCAAGATGAGCGACCGATGTTATCGTAGACTGTCAGTACTATTTTATCCACCGGGCAGGAAAAGTAGTGGTATGAGCCGGGTGAAACCGGTGATTCGGGAACATCCCTGCTCTAGCTTTTTCTTTCTCGCGTTCCTCTGGACCTATACGTACGATGCTATCATCTACGTGGCTGTCGGACCTTCGCCCGGCCTGTTGCTGGGCGAACTCCCCCGTACGTGGGGACCGCTTATCGCCGCAGTGCTTGTCACGTGGCTCCTCAACGGAAACCTCCGTGAGTGGGCCAGCCAAGTCACGAAGTGGCGCGTCAAGCCGCGGTGGTACGTCATCGCCATTGGCTTACCGTTTCTATTCGCAAACGGACTTGCCGAAAGCGGCATCCATCTTATTGCCGGTGAGTCGATAGAAGTGCTCCCGTCCCCGTGGTGGCACTATGTACTGAATTTTGTTGTGGTGCTGTTCTTCGCGGGAGCCCTCGAAGAGTTCGGCTGGCGTGGGTTTGCCCAACCGAGACTTCAAGAGCGCTACTCCGCATTCGTCGCTGCACTAGGCATCGGCGGTATCTGGGTCATCTGGCATCTCCCGCTGTTTTATCTGTTTGACTTTGCGGCGTACGACACTGCCGCTCTCTGGGGGACATTTGGGGTGTGGCTTATCGCCCGGTCGGTTGTGTTCGCATGGATCTACAACAGCACTGGCGGGAGTCTACTCTTCCCGATGCTGATGCACGCCCTCGGCAACCTCCCGCAAGTGATGGTTCCAGCGACAGAACTCGACGGCATCGGGCAGTATTCCGGCGAAATCTTGTTAGTACTGTTCTGTATCGGCCTTGTCGTCGCATATGGCCCGTCGTACCTGGCGGCCTCACAGCCTGATCCACTCGTTCCTGGCGATCCGGCAAGA
>NZ_FNPC01000014.1 GCF_900107205.1 Halopenitus persicus
CGAATCGGTAGCGTGGTCCGGCCGCCCGCGGATCACTACCATCCTTCCAGCAGTTGTGATCGGCGTTCTCCTCCTCGGCTTTGGGATCGTCGCCAGTGTTACTGGAGAGACCACACTCTTCCTCGCAGTCGTTCCACTCGGAGTGGCGATCCCGCTCTGGAAGTATTTCGCTCTTCAAGGCGTACAGTACGTTGTAACGGACGAAGCACTCTACGTGAAACGCGGCGTTTTGACCCGGTCTGTCACACAGGCAAATCTCGAAACCGTCCAGAACAGCTCCTTTGGGCAGGATATCACGGGGTCGATCTTCGGATACGGCTCAGTCACGTTCGAAATCGCTGGTGGGGACGACCTCTCGTTCCGGGCGATCGAAGACCCTCGTGCAATTCGGGCACTTGTCGATCAAACAACATCGAACGACGATGGTCTCGGTGGTGGCGATAGACGAGAATCCGTTATCCCGGGAGATCTGACGAAGTGGCAGCAAATTCGAGACGAGATACGAGCGATTCGCAGTACTCTCGAAGAATAATCGTTCGGGAAAAGCCAGAGGGTAGACGGTATACCTTCTCTGCAAATCTCTCAGTACAGTCGAAATATCTAACACGTTACTTCGAGTGTCACATCGGTATGAACCCATATGTCTTGCTCGGTGCAGCGATCCTCTCCGAAATCGTTGGAACGACATCACTCAAATTGTCCGAAGGATTCTCACAGCCGCTTCCAAGCCTTGTCGTCGTTCTCGGGTACGGGGCCGCGTTCTACCTGCTCTCCGTAACGTTAGAGGAGTTACCAGTCGGCGTCGTATACGGAACGTGGGCCGCCCTCGGAATCGTTGGCGTTGCAGCGATCGGAATCGTCGTATTCGACGAACAGATCGACATTGCCGGCGTTCTCGGAATTCTTCTCATCATCGCCGGTGTTTACTGTCTCAATGTCCTCTCCGGAATGTCTACACACTAAGCAGTCTTTATCGAGCAACTGTTTCATTGCAACGTTGTCTGAAGATCCAACAGAGCCGACGATCCCACGCGATTAGGAAAACGTGACTCCCCAGGGACTCAGTCGAGACAACATCTAACCGTTCAGTACAAACGGTACAGAAACCCCTCAATACAGCCGGAAAAGGAATCAGAGGCTCACGTAGAAAGGTCTGCGTAGAATTGGGTCAATCCACACTCGGGACAGAGGAATGCGTCAAGAGAAGTATTATCGCCGATACCGAGTCGCTTGAGAACCCCTTTTTCTCGTTTGGTTTTAACATAGAGATCTCCAACTCCCTCTGCGGTTACAGTCGTCTCTTCCATCGCAACGTCACAATGGGGACAGTAGTGGTCGCTCATAGGGGGTTCTCACGAGTGATATAGGTATAGTTGTATTCCTATGAACGATGACAATATGATACCGTACTCACTTCGCTACCTAGAGAAGGAGGCTTTTTCAATGAAATTTCTGACGAATAATCTGAAAGGAGGAGAGGGATCTGTGTGTACAGCTGTTGTCTCTCCTCACTCCCCTCAAAAGCACTCACAACAAGCCGTCGTTGGTATCTGATTCTTGGCTATCGAATGTTCATATCGAATCCACATTCCTTGTGAAACTGACTTCACAAAATACCTAATAGCATTTCCACGGAAACAGAAATTGTTATGCAAGAAGGTATGCCAGTGATATTCCAAGCAGGAAGTCCGGTGATAACCGCAGAATCAGCCGAGTTCCTCGCTGGTGGATTGGCAGCACTCGCTGTTGGATTGGCAGCATATGGAGCAGGGATCGCTGAACGAGGAATTGGCGCAGCAGCAATTGGTGCAATGGCAGAAGACCCCGACACATTCAGTCGAGGACTAATCCTCACAGTCCTTCCTGAGACGTTGGTCATTCTCACATTGGTTACCGTGTTTGTTGTATAGGGGAAACTACAGATGATCGTGTGAGACGTTTGAACAGATGGTGTCGATGTCTTTTAGCAGCTAGCGTCAACCGAACAAACGTCGAGAGATTCATCAACAACGAGCGTAACTTCATCCCCCTCTGCTTCAATTTCGACTCTTATCCGTAGTGGGTCCTGTGAGATGAGACACGCTGTTGATTCCGGCAGCTCCCATTCATATTGCTTGACATCGATTCCTACGTACGAAAGCATAGAAATCACCTGGCTGTCAAGTAGAAGGAAAAACAGAATTCGGGATCCAACTATAAAAGAACACGAATCACACTCAACTACAACCGCAGGTTCGTCGTCTTCCGTAATAGCGTCTTCTTGAACCTCGATCGTAGTTGTCGCCGCACAGAACGGACACTGGCCGGACCGAGCTAATTCGAGATGATGTTTACAACGCTTGTGGGCAGCAGAGATGGCTTCGTCGTCAGTCCGATTAATGAATCCGTTTTTTGGAAATGGATACGAGAAGCCGATCCATCTGTCACAGGATTTGCAGTCAACCGATAGAAATCCCCGTTGATAAGTTCCGACTAGCGAAGCGGTACAACAGGGACATTCTGAATCGACATCCAACCGTGTTCGATTAGATTCTTGTCGAGGTTTATGCGCGATGACTGCTCGATAGAGTGCGGTCGCTGCGGCGGTTGGGACGTAGCCCCCGTCAACTTGCTGAACGTACACGCCGCGGAGCTTCCCAAGATGATAGTTGAACTTCCCACTATCCTCTACCTCGGCAGATGCCATTAACTCCGCATACGGGATTGGCTCAGTATACGCAGCGACCCAATCGTTGAGAAGCGCTCCTAGAATGTTCAGCCGGATCTCATGGCCAAGCAACGCGAACGCCTCTTGCATCGGTTGCCTCTCTGTGCGGTCATCTCTCATATAGCAATCTCTCGGTGAGTCCAAAAAAGTCGTTCTGGTTTGGTGATTCGCCCCATATCTGTGCTGTCTGGCAGTGTCTCTTGTGAAATAGAGTCCGGAAAACGACTACGTAGGCCACTGTACCATCAATACTCGTTATATCACACAGAAGTAAGTTAGAGGACTACAGATCGATCGTTTATTTCCTGTATTCTCTCGGAGCTGCTTTACCAGTCTACTTGAAGCCGCTTGGCTTGACAGCCTATTCATTTCTAACAGACGACGATGCCGAGAGCACAACTAGTTAGACAGATAGATCACCTAAAACGTCTCCTCTGCCTGTGTTCGTAACACGGTCACCAGCCCAGAGATACTTCACACCACTGTCTTGATTCACCGATTGATAGAAATCATGTTGAACTCGACGGTCGTCATCACGCATCACGATAGCATCTTGAAACTGAGGGACGAGACCCGCAGCGCTCCAGAAGTTCGGGTGATCCTGGAGTTGATAGTGGAGGTGTGGTTCACCGGAATGCCCCGAGTTACCACATTCGCCTATCACCTCCCCACGATCGACGTGGTCGCCAGGGGAGACTGTGACACTTCCCTTCCGGAGATGAGCCAGAAGGCTGTACTCACCATCGGCGTGCTTGATCACGACGTGATTGCCGCGAATATCCCAGGTTCGCCACTCCAGCCAGCCACTCCCTGGATGCGGGTGATCCCGTAGTCGGTCTTTCGTTTTCACGACTGTCCCGGCTGCGGGTGGATGAATCGGCTTGCCGAAGGCGTAGTACTCCGTAAGATCGGTGCCAGTACCGGTGTGGGTGGAACCGTCCTCGTCGGTAATGACGAAGTCATAGGCGTAGCGTTGCGCGACGATCATCCACGAGTGCGAGGTTTCCTCAGTAACCCCGCCGTTGATGACCGTCCACTGGCCGTCGTATGGGAGCAACAGCGCAGTTTCGGGGACGTATCGCTCACGATTGGGGTAGCGCCGCCGGTAGCGTATCATCGGGATTAGTTGGCCACCAAACTGCAGAACCTGTGTGAGGATTCCCCAAGGAGTAACGCTCCACCCAAGTACAGAGACGATATAGCGAAGGCGTTCGCTATGGCTGATCTCGTAGACATACCCATGCGCTTCTTTATCAGTCTCTATCGTTTGAAGCACTATCGGCAGAATTCCGGCCAAGAGGAAGAAGAGAACTGCAAGAGAACTGAATTGCTCGATCTGCATTGCTACTAATCCTAATATCACGAATCCACTGACAATCACCCAGAAATTGAGAGTGGCAAACCACAGAAATGTACGATGAAGGTACGACCACACTGTCTGTCGCTTCTTTTGTGAACCTGTTGTTTTCGCAGTCCGATCCGTCATAGAGGATGGGTACGACCACCACATAATTAGGGATTTTGCGAAACTAAATTCACTCATACCAGACCGGGGCAGACCGTGTTACGGTCGAACCATCCCGTCAATCACATCAGCCACGAGCCGTATCCCCTCAGTCGTCAGCGTTCCGGATGGGAGATTATCCCGGATCGACGATAACGGGATCGTGTAGATTGCCCACGGCATCATATAACTCGTTTTCTGCAGCTCCACGTCTTCAAGCACGTGGCTGGGTAGTTCAGTAACTTCGTAGGAGTACTCTGTTTGTGTGGTCAGGCACACGACGGTTGCTTCTTGCTCGACGTACGGCCGGTCAGCAGTAGAAATCACGATCACCGACCGTGGGTTGCTGTGCGCGCCGGTCGGATCAGATGCGAACACGAGACTGCCTTGCAGGTAGTAATATGTTATCTCGGAGTTACCCTACTGCTCCTCGCGCCCGTCACTGTCTGTGCCCGCGTCTGCCACCCAGTCGCTGGGTGATGGCTCCTCACTAGGTGCGTGGCGTTCGGTTCCCCGATCGCGCGGGAGTTCTGTCTTCGCACCACTCCCGGTTTGTTCAACGTCACCCGGGGTGAGACCCGGATCGGGGTACCGAGTGAACATATCGTCGAGTTGAACAAGGCTTCGTGCGAATCGGCGAAGGTCGTCGCGGTGCTCGAATCCGTGGTACAGGCCGTCGCTGGTTTTCCCGATCAGCCCGTCGTCGCGTAGGCGAGACAGCGTCGTCGACGGAGTGCCGCGCGGCAAGTCGAGTGCTTCTTGAATCTCTGCCGGTGTGTACGCGAGATTCGTGTCTCGGTACAGGAGCTTGATGATCGCGGCTTTGTTCGTTCCGGGGCGGATGTCGATCCCGTCGTCCGGATTGTGTTCACGAAGATCGATAGGCATAATACATTCCGTATGCGTTTGTATGCGGTTGTAGCATATAACTCCCGTGGTCGCCCTGACCCCGAGTCACGAATCACTACTGACCTGTATCGCTGTCTCAACGAGATTTGGATTCTCCGGTAGGTTGTACCGATCGATAACCCGTAGAACATCAATATCACCAGTAATCGTGCTTCCTTCGAGGGATTCAGCGTCGCTGTAGTGGTGTTCAATGTGGAGTGCGACAAGATTGTAGATACAGTGCAATAACCAGTCAGGATTCTCCGTGTCGGCGTCTCCAGCGTGCACGTCGTCGTGACAGTCCCGACACAGGTAACACCCCTGTTCATTCTCACCGTACCGCCAGTGATGGAAATCCAACCCAGTCTGCTCACTCCCGCACAACGGGCACGCACCTGGGCGCTCATTATACTCCGTGCTTACGTATCGTTTTGGAAGGCACCTACCACCCTGTCACCGACGAGACCGTAGACGAGTCCGAAGATACCGAGGTACAATCCTGCGTAGATAGCCACACGATCACCCAGTATATCGGGAGCCAATACTGTGAATCCCCCATAGAGTGCAAGCAGGATTGCGAACAGTTCAATGAGGAGGGCTTTTTGAACGGACATCTTCATTGAATCGTCTTCGTGACCACAACAAGACTTTGATGTCTGGCTAGCCTGTACTGAGCGATTGGGGGAGTATTGAATCTAACAACTATTGAGGGTTTCAATAAACCCAGATCAGTAGTATTTCAAAACCCGGATTCGTAATTTGTGATATGTATGACCTCACTGGCTTTCAGCGAGACCTGCTGTACGTAATTGCCGGCCTTGATGACCCACACGGGCTTGCGATCAAAGACGAACTTGAGGACTACTACGAAAAAGAGATCCATCATGGTCGGCTCTATCCGAATCTCGACACGCTTGTTGAGAAGGGACTTGTCGAAAAAAGTCAGCGCGATCGACGAACCAACGAGTACACCACTACTCGCCGGGGCACCAGAGAGATTGAAGCACGAGCCGAATGGGAAGCCGAGTATATTGACCACGACGACTGACAGAACTGCCCCACTCGGACAGTCCGATCCCGAAAATTCACAGAAATCTCGCGTAATCTCCACTCAGAAACCCAAATCCTCAAAGTCAACGACTTCGTCAACGAGTACGCACAATAGATTACAAATGTAATGGCTTTGTTGAGATCCTCAACAGAAGACATATTCTGACCCGGCTGCGGTCAATACAGAAGAACAGTGAACCGCACAGTACAGGGTATTATGTATATTCGACAAGGTTGTGAGACTATGTCTGCCCCAGCGAGCTGGAACGCTTCCGGTCTTTTTGAGAGGAAAGGCGAGGGGCGTCCTCCAATAGATATTCTCGCGCTTGTGGCTGGATTAGTGGTCTTCGCAGTCGTTTCGTTTTGGATGGCGTTTCTGGCTCAGTTATCAGGGCCGGTCGTTGAAGATGGAATCAACCCCCAAACGGTTGCCAGCTTGCAATGGGGTGCTGTCGGAGTTGTACTCGGTGTTTTAGCAGTCTTCGTGTATCAACGGAGACCTATCGGCTGGTACGGGACGCTCGCAGCCGCGATGGTCGGGATAATTCAGGCTGTGAGGGTGGGTATGATATCTGACCTACTCCTACTTGGAGCAGTGTACGGGGCACTCCCGTTGGTAGCATCTGCTCTTTTACTACGCCATCGTGAGAGATTTCTCGGGTAGTAGGTTCGTACTCTTCAGCAACCAGCTATTTCGGACGATAATGTGTTTGAAGAATAAGATTTCAACAAAGCCGTTTTGGTGAATCCGAGGACGGCGTCGAGATCACTGTTTGAGAGCCTGTTCGAGGTTGTAGACTGCGGCGGTCAACACGAGTTCGCGGAACTCGCGGTACCTCACTGAGGGTCGACAGTGAGCCCGAATCGGCACTTGATGATCAGTAAAACAGTCTCGACCATCCAGCACTGGCCGTATCACTCGCTGTCCGACCGTGTGTCGTGCTCCTTCGGTTCCGTTGGTTACGGCTAGTGAGCTTCAGTTTCGTCTATCTCAACCCGTCCGTGTCGTTCATCGATCTCATCGAGTATATCGAGTGTTTTCCGGATCGATGCCCGAATTGCATCGCTTCGATTGACGAACTTTCCCCCGTCACCGACGTGCTCGTCAAGGTCATCAAGCAATTCCCGTGGAATCTCGACGCTGACCTTCGGCATACACTCGTATTCGCAGAGGAATATCTTCATAGTGTCGCCCAGCACACCGGACTCGCTGGCAGTTCTTTCTACTACACGGGAGAGCCCTGGCGTGGGTAGTACGGGTCTGTGGAAACCCATAGTAACGACACAGGTTGACCTCTCCGAGATCAACACGAGAGACACGCGTACCAGTCAGCCCGCTGAATCACCCTCATCCGAAGAACGCCGTGCGAGATACAGAGGCTGTGTTCGGGAATGGACAAGGGTCGTAGGTCCGGATCACTGGACAAGCCTCACCGCAACTGAGTAGGAACTTTGAGGTGAATAAGAGGAGAGTGGAGAGCTATGAGTCCTACCGTCCAGGAACACCGAAACGCGATTCGAGTAGCGACAGGGCGCTTCGAACGGGAGGTTGAGGCGTCGTTCACGAAGGAGGAACTGCAAGCGATTTGTGAAGCACTGGGAGTCGATATCGGCGAGGCGGGGCGACCGTCAACATCGCAGATGCGTCGACTCATCCGGGCGCACGTCGGCATCGCAGAGTCGCCGGAGGCGACCGACGACTCCACCTTCCGGAAGGCCGATCTCCAAGCGATTGCTGACGGAGTCGGGGCATCGTTCGAGTCGTAGTCACCAATTGGCCAATCAAGCTGGTTACTGTAGTTCCCGACCTGACTCCTCGAATGAGGTTGCCTTCTCCTGACCGACTCGCGCCCTATATTCAGCATAGAATCAACAAACCCTCAGACAGCTGTCAGTAGCGAACTGACCGAGACAGAGGCTGAGTACAGCAGATACTGATAGACCATTTCATAGCCGTTACTGGATCTATTGCTCAGTGAACCTGCACACGTTTCAGCTAGATTGGTGGACACTGTAACAATATCTTTAAGAAACTGAATTTAGGTATGGTGAAAAAGCGATGCCCCCGGAATCACAGCTCTCCAATCCAACAGTTCACACTGTCCAGTCGTCTGATGGAACGAGTATAGCATACGAGAGTGAAGGGAACGGCCAGCCGTTGATTCTCCTCCACGGCGGATCTGGGACTCGACGGGCGTGGGACACTCTCCGGCCGCATCTTGTCGACGAATTTAGTTTGTACGTCCCGGATCGGAGGGGACGAGGTGACAGCAGTGACGGTGACAATTATAGCCTTGCCCGCGAAGCAGCTGACCTCCGAGCGCTCGTTGACGCTGTCAGCGGAACTCCAGTTGTATTTGGACACTCGTTCGGTGGACTCGTTGCTCTCACAGCCGCACCCGAGATCGCCATCGACCGTCTCGTACTGTATGAACCACCCGTATTGGTGGACGAACACAGCGATGACGATTTAGCTGCTCGAATGGAAGCTCGTCTTGAAGCCGGTCAGCGACAGGCCGCAATGCGACTGTTCATTGAGGAGAATGGATCGGTTTCTGATGTTTCCCAGTTGCCCTGGTGGCCCGAAGAGGCAAATCTCCACCTCGCTGAGACCGTGATCCGGGAGAACTACGAGGTCGAAGCGTTTGGCATATCCGATATGCCAGACATAGATGTTCCAGCAGTACTCCTGACTGGTGAGCAGAGTCCGGATCATCTCCGTGCCGGTGTCACTGCTTTGGACGATCATCTCGATAGGAGCCACCTCATCGAAATGGAGAATGTAGGGCACGTCGCCACGGAAACAGCCCCGGAGAAACTCGCCTCTATCATCAAATCACGGACATAGGCGCTTTCTACGGACACAGGACTGTATTGAACATTTGTTGTGCGTCTCTTGGATGACATTGGTTTTCGGAGATGGCGTTCAGAGAACAGAGATTATTTGCTTTCTGTAGTGAGCGACTGATTTGATTCAAACTCGCCAACTCGATAGTGCGACATACGCGCTCTGTATTCAGCATACCTCCGAGAACATATCACTAATTGAGGATTTCAACAGAGCCGACGAATTCTAACCCATTCAGCAGGGGCGAGGACGTTACGAGAACTCCGGCCGTTCAGCATACGTGATCGGATCGCGTGACCCAGCATTCCGGAACGCCTCAAGCCGGAACGCACACGCGTCACACGTCCCGCACGCTGGCTCGTCATCCCGGTAACACGACCACGTCATCTCGTACGGCACGCCGAGTTCTAACCCCCGCTCCGCGATCTTCGTTTTCGACCACTCGACGAACGGGGCTTTCAACTCGATCGCTGTCTCCGGTTTGGTGCCGACATCAATCACGTTCTGGAAGGCGTCGAAGAACGCCGGGCGGCAGTCAGGGTAGCCCGAGAAATCCTCGGAATGAGCGCCGATAAACAGCGCCTCCGAATCAGTCGCTTCCGCGTACGACGTCGCCATCGACAACAGATTCGCGTTCCGGAACGGGACGTACGATGACGGGATTTCGTCACTCTCCAAATCTGCATCAGCCACGTCCATCTCCTCGTCTGTCAGGCTCGACGCGCCGATTTGGGAGAGATGCCCGGTTTCGATATGGAGGAAGTCAGCCGCATCAACCTCTTCAGCGAGCGCTTTCGCGCACTCGTACTCCTTGTCTTCGGTACGCTGTCCGTACGACGTGTGCAGGAAGTACGGCTCGTAGCCCTGCTCCATCGCCTCGTACACCGCCGTCGCACTATCCATCCCGCCGGACACCAGAATCACCGCACTTGTGTTGCTCATATCTGCGTAGTTGCGTCAAATCGATCGGTACTCTGTTCTCCATGCCGCGTGCGACGCCCACACCGCACTGCTCCAATCGGGTTGCGCCAGTACAATGCTCATGTGCCCGGCGCGTCGTTCCACAGGTCAACGTGGAGTCGCGGCGTGTACCGGAAACCAGACTCCATCGCTAACTCTGCCACTTCGCTGCGCGTCCCATCGAGTTGCTCCCGCGTCATTCCTTCCGGCATCAACAACACGTCATCGTCCGCCACGGTCGTCGCCGTTGCCGCCCGCACCTGGTCAACCAGATCCGTGATCTCCGGCAGATCCGACTCATCTGTCACGACGAACTTCAACTGCGTCTCGTACGCGTCGACCATCCGGGGCAGCGCGTCCATATCGATCCGGTTCTGTTCGTGTTGCTCTTCGAATTCGCCGTCGCCTTTCGGGTCCCGTTCCGGCGTCGGCGTACTACTCGCCAGTTTCGGGCTGATACTCGCCAGATCGATCGGGGCATCCCGGTAGATCGTCCCGTTCGTCTCCACCGTCGTATGATACCCTTCGGCGGCCAGTCGTTCGAGGAGTTCGACTGACTCCTCGTGGATGAGTGGCTCCCCGCCCGTGAGTACGACGTGGGTGGCCTGCTCGTGGGACTGGACTTCCTCGATGATCGAGTCGACGTCACGCCACGCCCCGGTCGGCTCCCACGACGTATGGTACGAATCACAGAACCAACACCGCAGGTTACACCCAGCGGTCCGCACAAACACGGAGGGGACGCCAGCACGCGTTCCCTCACCCTGCAACGAGTAGAACACCTCGTTGATCGGGAGCCCCTCACCAGCCGCGTCACCGTCCGTTACAGGTTCCTCTGCATCACTTGCCACCGGCATCAGTAGGTCGCACAGAGCTCGCCGGTTTCACTCACTGACACCGACACATCCGAGACAGTGTCTGGGAACTCGTCGAGCATCCGTTGTTCAAGCAAGACGCTCATCACCTCCGCCGTCGGCGGGTGGTCCAACACGACGAGTGCCTCGCCGTCGCCGGCCGCCTCGAACGCCTCCACAAGCGGGTCACCCGCTTCGACGAGGAACCGGTGATCCCACGCGTCAATGACGTCCGTGACATCGCCTTTGTCGACGACCCACCCCTCTTCGGTGAGTTCACCAGTCACTTCGACAGCGATCTCGTAGTTGTGACCGTGTGGCCGCGAGCACTTCCCGTCGTGATGCAGAATTCGATGGCCCGAGCTAATTCGGATGGGGTTGTCCGCTCCGATTTGGAGTGTACGTTGGCCTGCTTCCTGAAGCATATCTGCTTCGGATTCTCCTCTTGATATACCCCGGGACATACTCGAAGAATACCCAGGGAATATATAAATATTGAGTTTCGATACTCCATCGATGGAACAGCAGCACCACTCACGATCGTCTCTCCGCCGACTCTCTCGTTGGCCATCGGTATCCACCACGGCCGGGCCGCAAGATAGCACCGCACGCAGCTGTATGGTCATAGCCGGTGGTGACCGCTAATGGAGACCGAGGATACTCGCGCAATCTTTACTGCTGTGTTCGCCGGCTCAATCGTCCTCGCAAACGTCCTCGCAGCGAAACTCACGTGGATCGAACTCCCCGGGCTCGGCGGTGTTGCCGTCCCCGCTGGGTTTGTTGCGTTCGGCGTCGCGTACCTCGCCTCTGACTTGCTCGTCGAGTACCACGGGAAAGAGTACGCTGCGACCGTGGTCAACGGCACCGTCGTCACGCTCGTCATCGCGTATGCCCTCGTGTTCCTCGCCATTTGGATGCCATCCGCCCCCTTCTACGGTGGGCAAGACGCGTTCGTCTCGACGCTTGGCGGCTCGGCATCGATCATCCTCGCCTCCGTCGTCGCGCTCGCGTTCGCCCAACATCTCGACGTCCGACTCTTCGCCAATCTCAAAAGCCGCACTGCTGGCCGTCACCGATGGCTCCGAAACTGCGGATCCACTGCAATTAGTCAAGGCGTAGACACCGTCGTGTTCATCACGCTCGGCTTCGCCATCTTCCCCGCACTCGGCCTTGGTGGGAACCCAACGTGGGGCTGGGCGCTCGTATCGATCATCGCCGGACAGTACATCGTGAAACTCCTAGTCACGCTGATCGACACGCTCCCGTTCTACGCCGTCACAGAACTCGTGGAACGACCGGCTTAGATACGATATGTACTGAATGAAGACCAATCACCGATGCTGAATCGGAGCATAATATCGAATTCAGTGTTCGACGTGGTAGACGGTGAAAAATAGATAAATGAACTCGAAACTACAGGCTGGTTAAATAACAGATTAGTATTGTCGAGATAGATTTATTTCTACTCTCGTTGACGGAATACGATCTCAGATATTCTAGTCGGGAAAAGATATAAGTCGCAGCTGAGCTTATCGCAGCTCGTTATATGCTATACAGACGAGGAACATTATCAACACCACACGGGAAATTAGAGACACCTGTTCTCTTCCCAGTCCGTAACATCGGGAAGCGATCGAGCGATAACACCCCAGAGTACACGGATGAGATCCCTGACCTTTCGACTGCGATGGTTAATGCTCGGTCGATACGTCAGCGAGAACCACAATGGGATAGAATACAGGAGGGCCAGACTCTGCGCGATGAGATGGGGGTACCCCAGTCAACGATTGTTTTCGCCGATAGTGGCGGGTTTGACTTTCGATCTGAAGAACTAGACACTACCCCAAAGAAATCACTCGAAACACAGCAGGCAATTGATGCAGATATTCTTGGTACAGTCGACGTTCCACTCTCACGCGAAAACAGGGAGCGTGAGAATGGCCGGCGGGTTGAAGAGAACATTCAACGGGCCCTTGCAGCGAGTGATTCGCATAATGGCGACGGCTTACTTTTCGCTAGCGTGCACGGATATGACCCTGAGACAATACGGAATGGGATTCGGTATCTTGAGAAAAATGGTGAATTCGACGGATACGCGCTCGGTAGTCTTGTTCCTATCAGGACCGACTATGAGAAGGTCACAAAACTGATATTAGCTGCAAGGCGAGCAACTGACAAGCACCTCCATACGTACGGATTGGGTGGCCTGGTGTACCAACCATTACTGCTCTACTGCGGAGTAGACAGTTTCGACTCAAGTGCGTTTATCCGAAGTGCTGGTAATCGGAACTACCTGATCCCTGGGTTCGGAGGTGAAGAACTTCGACATATCGAGGATCTTGAATACCTTCCTTGTGCTTGTCCAGTCTGCAAAGACCGTACCCTCGACGACGTCCGCGAGGATCGTGATGCCCTCGTGAAGCACAACTTATGGGCACTCACACTCGAACTTCGTCGCTTCCGATATATGGTGGAAGCAGGCGAGGACGTTGAATCATACCTCGATCTTCGCTTCCGTGGCAACGAGGTTACCGCCAGGGCCTACAAACTAGCGAAACAGCAAGTCAGGAGGCTCGTATGAGTGACGAACGCCCCACCGTTCGACCAGTTAACCTCGGTCGACTGGTCGAACTAACCCACTTGTGTCGAAACGACGCGCAGTCGACGGATGACATCGTTGATGCACTCGACGTGAGTAAACGGCGTGCACGAGAGACCATCCTCGAATCGACGCGAATCAGTCTCGTTGAAGAAATATCTAACAAGGAAACCTACTCGACAACGACCGTCGGTGAGCGCTTTATCGATGCCGTTGAATCGAGCGATTGGGAGAAAGTGAACTCGGTTTTGAAAACACACAGTCCACACTACGGCGAATTTCTCAGTCTATTCGAAGATGGCAGCACCGTCGAACCGGACGCAGCGCTCGAACTACTTGAAAACCAAGCCGAGTTCACCCCTTACGAGTATAACGAAACATCGTTGGACGTCATCGGGGCCTGGGCGCAACGCCTCGGCGCTATCCAGAGAAATGCGTTCGATGGTACCTTCTACGCAGTCAAAAAACGCGATGTGCCGCCAAACTTCCCGTACGCGTTGCTGTCCGTTGCTGACAGTCTTGAGGAAAGTGCTGGTGTGAATCTGAAGAAACGGTATCTCTCGATCCCGGAACTTCGTGAACATACCTGTGAGTGTCTCAGTTGTGACCGTGCTACGTTCGATGAAGGCCTGCGGACGCTCGCACAACAAAACATCGGTCGGATAGAACTTTCCGGAGCACCCATCGACACCGGCGCGAAGGAAGCACGATACGGACTCAAAACGATCGAACTAGCCGACGAGGACGGCGAACTCGTCTCAACCGATCAGTCTTCAGAGCAAGTGATGCGTGGTGTCGAGCAGCTCGGTAAACAATACTATTACCTCGCGGTGTACGACCGTGAACTCCAATTCAACAATAATGACAACTGACAAATTCGAAATTACAGACGAACAGCGCGACTACTCATCCCTGGGTCTCAACGAAAACCCGTTCCCCTACAGTCCAGTACCCTCAGACAACCCAGAGGTTTACTGTGGACAAGATCACGTAGCGAACGCAGTAAGCAATACCGTGTCATCGGTACTCAGTACCGGGAAATCGAAGCACCTCGTCATAACCGGAAAGTACGGAAACGGGAAATCCCATACCCTCAAATACGCACGCTCGCTCGTCCGTGACCGCGAAGACGTTCTCGTTGGATACGTCGCTCAGCCCGGAGAAGGGTTCCTCGACGTCTATCACGAGTTTATGTACGACCTCGGCTTCGATCGTGTGCAGGAACTCGCATATGAATTCCTTGCTCACGTCGCCCGAGAGCACACCGAAACGAATCCGATGGGGGCACTATCGATGAAGTCGCTGCTCGATGAGGGAGAAACTCTGCTCTCAGAACTTGTCCCAAAGGCCATCCAACAACTGAGTGATGTCACGAAGTTCGCTGATTTCGCTCGGGCGATCGTACATATGGTGTACGAGGACACGAACCTCTACGCGTGGCAGTGGCTCACCGCGGAGGGCATTCGGTACGAACAGCGCAAGGAGATGGAGATTCACAGCGCGCTTGACGACGACACGATGGGTGTACGGGCGTTTACTGCGCTCAAGAATATGCTCCTCGAACTCGGATACACCGGCGTGTTCGTCTTCGTGGATGAGTTCGAGAGCGTGGCGCGGCTCTCCCCGAAGAACGAACAGGCGACGCTCAACAGTCTACGGCATTTGATGGATCAGAACAGTGCCGGACTCAGTATGATGTTCGGATGTGCTCCGGAAGTCTGGCAGGACATTATGAGCGAGTACCACGCGTTCTCCGAACGGATCGGTCGAGAAGTCTCCCTCCGACCGATGACAGAGGACCACTTGAAAGACCTCGTCGATTCTTATCTTGACCTTGCGTC
Organism: Halopenitus persicus; assembly: GCF_900107205.1. GTDB lineage: Archaea > Halobacteriota > Halobacteria > Halobacteriales > Haloferacaceae > Halopenitus > Halopenitus persicus. The sequence continues at coordinate 15,252 of NZ_FNPC01000014.1, forward strand.
CGGTGAGGGGGTTTCAGTGTCCGATATTTTCGAGGAAGACAGCCTCCAATTGATTTTGCAGAGTTCACAAGGGAACGTACGACAGGCACTTTCTATCTGCAGCTACACAATTGATGATGCAGCCAGACGAGGGCGGGCAAACATCGACGCAGAAATCATTCAAGAAGCCATCTCCTAAAATCATCTACCTCTATCAAGATTCACTTGATCGGTTCTGTTGACATTATCGTCTATTGATGGGTTTGAAGCGCCGTGGTAGATAGAAAAATGGGATTCAATAGGCTCTGTTGAAATCCTCAGAAATTGATAGGTAGTGCTTGCTGAATCAAGAGGTGGGTGTAGCACGGTTCCTTTGATTGTTTCACGTCAAATTGAATGGGCCAGCAACTCGTTGAACGTGCAAATGCAACGGTGGCTCCGTCAACCGAGTATTTTCACAACTGTCGCAGGCTTCCCCAGGACGACGACGTTCTCAGGGATATCTTCGGTAACGACGGCAACTGATGCGATTGTAGAGTTGTTACCAATTGTTACGTCGGGATTGATGTACGCTCGCACTTGAGAGATACTAGTAACTGCTCCGAAAATCATACTTGGAGTACTGAGGCTGATATTTCCAAGTACAAAAATATAAAAACTGAATTTAGCTATACGGCATAGTGATATGAATACTGGACTCCGCGTTGAAAAATATTATATCCGGTGCCGGTGTTGAGACGGTAATGTCAGAGCTTGCACGTGAGTATGGGGTTCTTCCAGAAGCTACTGAGGAAAGTAAATATTTGTCCGAGCAACTTTCCCGACTTCATATCATATTTGACTACCTCATAAATATGTCAAATGAAATTAATGGAGATCCGTCCTCTGATGAACAAGATACTTCTAATACCTCAAACCCATGTCAAAATTTATGACGTGTCCACACAAATCGAGTGACCCGTTCCCATCCATTGGGGCACTGTGGGAGGATTCCAACTCGTGACCTTACAGTACTCACGATTCTACCAACTGTACGCAGCAGTCCAGTTGGTTGCAAATGACGAAGCGTACACTAAAGAGTCGCTGCGTGAAGCTCTGGTCGCACGGAAAGATCTTGATGCGAACCTCCCAGACTCGGAGGAAGGCGCCAAAGATGTCATCGAAGAGTTGGGAAATGCCCTACTTATTCAGGAAGCTGATGGTCATATCAAGTTAACATCGGAGGCTGAACTCCCTCAGAATTCGAGGTTGCTATTCTCCGGAAAGGCAGTAAGTGAGTCGATTTATGCCGCCGACGACACCGAAGCGTATGATCGAATGTTAACGAACCTCACTTATGCCCATCCGGAACTTCTCAACATCGCAAAGGAGGTCTATCGAAACAAGCCGCTAGAAAAATTTGAGATAAAGCGGGCGATAGCCGGGAACGATCCATTCGGAAACAAACTCAATGATTTCACTATCGATATAGGTGTAGAACTCTTATCAGATGCGGACGTGATACGGAAGAGTGACCGCGGATACACCGATGGCCGGTGTCCGATTACCCTACTCGCACATCTCATCTATGAAGAGTACGAAGCAATCGCTTCCGGTGATGAGAATGGCGTCTCCGAGCAAGAACTCTTTGAACGTATCGAACTGATGTACGGTATCGAGAAGTCGACATTCGAGAACCATCTGTCCCGACTCCAGCGTCACGGGTTCGTCACACCCGGGAGCTACGGCGAAATCACCTTCGACAAGGACGCATTCAACGCAGCTCGTATCCATGAGTAAGTACGACAAGTTCGACCTCAACACGAATCCCTTCGAGCGAACGATTGCGAACGAAGAAACCGCTCGAACGTACCGTATTGTCGGCCGCGACGACCAGGAAGCCCGACTTGAAGAGTTCGTCCAAGATGCTCTCCAGCATCCAGAGAATATGAGTCGGTCGCTGGTGTTTGGAGACTACGGTACTGGGAAGAGTCACCATCTCATCCAGCTCCGGGACGACCTGAAGGATGGGATCGAAATCGATGGTGCAACCCATCACGCAATCGGGGTCTACGTTGGCAACCTTGGGTTGAGTATCAGGTCGCTTTACATAGAGATCATCGAAGAGGTACTCGATTTCGCTCCGGAACTGGAGGATTTCGTAGAAGGACTGAAACCAGTGGAGCCGGAGTCAAGCGTCGAAGAGACGTTCGAGGTCGAGCAATTGATGAAGAACGTCGCTACGAACCTCCGAAAATTGTCCCAGGAGGCGACGACGGAGTATGATTACAACAGTATCTTTATTTTTATCGACGAGGCTGAGGACATAGTCAATGCTGAGGAATCGAAAGTAAAAGACTTCGTCAGGTCGTTCCTCCACGTTGTTAACGAACTGAGCGCAGCTCGAATCCACATCCTACTGGGTTTCTCACAGAAGGCGAAAACTCGCATTACGGGGTACGACGAGGAGGGAAGCCAACCGCTCGGGAACGCACTCTTCCAGCGCTTCGCACAACGACAGGCGATTCAACTCGGTAACCTTCGAAAAGGGGATGTGGAAGAGATGTTGATCGATCGTCTTGATCAGCACCGCTCTACTAACAAGGGGAAACTCTACCCCATCGTCGAAGAGACGATCGGAGTAATAAAGTCTCTCACCAACGGGCATCCCCGAGAAATATTGTCAATATACGCGTCTGCTCTCCAGTATGCCGCCGAGGCAGACCTGGACGCGGTCAACGGTGACGCCGTATTCTATGCGATTCGCGGGTTCGACTCGCTGGTCCGAGATGAACAGATCCTTTCGACGACGTCCCTGAGCAATTTCGAGCAGGGTCTTCGGGACTTTGATACGGACGCGGCGAACGACTTCGAGAACCTTCGGGGTCGTCTTATTGGGGAAGATGCCCGTGTCCCGCAGGATGGGTTCACGACCGACCCGGAGGAGTTACTCCAGCCGATTTCGATAAGTAGCGATACGGATATCCGGGTTCTCGAACGTATCAACGAGGACGGGCGGTACTTCTATCAACTCCACGAAGAGGCGAAGGACTTCCTCTTTGGCTCGACCGGTGGCGAAGGAACTCTCATCGCCGACCTCGACATCCATGCGACGACTGCGCCAATAAAGTACCAATCATCTATGTCCCGTGGATTTGCACTCGCGTTACGGGAGGCCGACTACGCGACGACGTTCCCCGATCCGGTCGGGGTCGAATACGAGGACTATCAACTCGAATCGTGGCTCGTCGAGTACCACGTTGGCGAGGGCTACCGGAGGCCCACGGTAGCACTCGCGGTTTACAATGGACCGGAACTTCCGAAGGAAATCGCCGAGCTCTTCATCAAAACCATCGAGCAGAAGGGAGCTTCCTTCGGAATTCTACTCAAGCAGGGTCAGGGTAAATCGGCTGAACTGAACAAGTATCTGAGTGAGTTGGAGGGACTGAAGAGCGACTACTACAGGGAACGGGTCCTCCAGATCGACTTGACGGAGAAGCAGCGCGAGGAGTCTGCGTATGGTAAACTTCTAGGTCTGGGCAAATCTGACGTGGAATTCGACGACGACGCGTTCGAAGTCGACGAACTCGTGGAGTCACTCGGCGTGAACGACCGGCTCGTCGAGGCGATTCAGGAGTCGGTACTCCCGTATCCGGGATCGATCGGACGACGCGTCATTGAGGAGATGGAGCGCAACCAGCAGAAGGACTTCACGATAACAGGCCTCCGCGAACAACTCGACCTCCAGCAGTACGACCTCCGCAGCGAGACGATGATCGGCTATCTGAAGCAGGGCCTGGTCTCAAAGGACGGTCAGAACTGGACGTACCCGGATGTCGAGGACGATCGGCCACCATGGTACCACGTCTATGCGATTCTGAAGGACAAGGACCCGCTCACGCGCGACGAACTCCAGTTCGAAGTCGAACAGCGCTTCGTTCTCGGTTGCAACGAAGGCGAGGAAGCCGAGATGCTTCAGTGGTATCTCAACCGACTCCGCATCGCTGGCTACGTCGAACAGGAGAAAGGTCCTGCCGGAGAGGGGATGAAATACGATGTCGTGAGTGTCGCAGATCAGGTCGACGAGACGGTTTTACAGGCGAGAGACCGATTGGAAGATGCGAGAGAGACCTACGAGGAAGCGCAGGAACTGAACATCACCGAACTGAACGAGTACAACAACCAGCTTGACGATGTCGAAACAACGATTACCGACGTCGATGGGTCACTTAACCCGGATTCGGGCGATCTTTCTCGATTGAAAGATGCTCTCGGCAAAGCCGAGACGGTTCGTGACGAACTCCAAGATGAAATCGACGCAGGTCACGAGCAGTTGGAGGGCGAAGTAGAGAACCTCGCCATCCAGGCGGATGAACTCGAAGAGAGATTAGAGGAGATCAAGCAGGAGGAGGTCCACGTTGACGACTTCGATACCTGGCACGAAGAACTCTCCACACTGCTAGAGGATCTCCGAGAGCTCGTCGAGGACGATGAGTATTCACTACTGGCCGACCGTGTGGAAGAGGTTGGAGAACGCCTCGATGAAATTGACGAGGAACTAGAGGAGATAGCCGGTGCGAAACAGCAGTGTGTCAAGGCGTATCAACACGCCCAGGATTTGAAAGAGGAAGCAGCCGATGCTATTGCGGACATCAGTACGGATAACGACCAGCAGGAGGTACTTCAGCAGGAACTCAACGGTTTCGAGGAGGTGTTAGAAGCTTACGATAAGTATTACAGCGCAACACAGTACAAAGAGGCCCTGACGTACCTCAACGATCACCTACCAGAACTTGAGGACACCGCGGACCGTGCCCAGAAGATCTCTAGTCGACAGAACCGCTTGAACAACAACCTAGATAGTATCGAGTCCGACGTCAAGAAAGAGGGCGACGACGACCTGCTCGAACAGTTCCGTGACGCCCGTGAGAACGTGGCTCGCGGCCAGTTCGCTGAAGCCGAACAACAACTCGGGGACATCCAGGACAGACTGGAGGGCCCAACACCCGAGGAACGGTTCAGAAATGCCGTCGAGGAACACGACGGGCGGTTATCGAAGGTCGTCGATGCGACCGATTTCAGTTGGGATGAGACGTTCAAATGGGCGTACCAGCTGTACAATAACGGTGAATTCAACGACATCCACCTGGTGAACGACAAATGAGCCGAACACAGATGGACGGCCGGGACGACCTCAAGACCCTCCAGGCCGTCTGGAACCAACTCCCCCAAGAGTTCAAGACGGAGTTGCAGCAGCGGCTGCTTAGGGCAATCGACGACCGCTGCAAGCGACAGATCAACTCCGGCAACTACGACGCCACCGTGGCGCTCGGGGAACTGTACGAGGACTTCGTCGGTACCATAGCCGATGACGACCGGTTCTCTGACGCGGTCCCGCGCAAGGTCGGAGAGGACCACGCGAGCCACCTCGTCTTCCAGCGTCTCGTTGACGAACTCGAAGGGCGGAACACGATTTTGTACGTCTACGACCGCCAACGTGTCCGGAGCCGTGTCGCAGAAGTTACGCGGTACTTCGCGTTGCTACGGCAGCGATTCGTCGGTGAGGAGTACGACTTCACTCCGAGCCTAACGAAGATGGTGAAGATGGACATTCAGTCCCGGGAGAAGCCGAAGTGGGGAGAGGACGGGAAGCGTATCAACTCCATCGTCCGCGACATCTACCAAGAGGTCAAAATCTCCGAACCGGCCGCTGAGTTCCAAGAGGCATTCGACTCCACCGGCGACTGGCAGGATGCCATAGAAACGTCACTGACGCTGGTCAGAGAGCTCTGCCACGAACTGGGGATGAAAGGACTCGCCAAATACCAGGGCCGTGCCTTCGAGCGGCTCTACCTCCAGAGCGTCACCGACGACAACGACGGAACAGCTCGCGTTGTCACCGCTAGTACTGGGGGCGGCAAGACAGAAGCGTTCCTGTTTCCCCTACTCACATATGCCTTGACCGCGTCACAGGCGAATCTGAACGGAGCGCGAGCCCTGCTGGCATATCCACGTACCGACCTCTGTGACAACCAATTCGAGCGAGTGGTTCACTATCTCTACACCATCGGCGAACTCATCGAGGACGACGAGTCATCACCATTCAACCAGTTCCCACTCTCGGTGAATCTGCAACACAGCAGCAGCGGGAAAGTCGAGATAGACTGTCCGGAGTGTGGCGGCCGGATGTCGGCGGAGGAGGACTTCGAGTGCTCTGAAAACCCAGATCACGTCATTGACTACGTCTCCACCGGAAACCGGGCTCAGGCTGATATCTTCATCACAACGCCGGACACTCTCCATCGACGACTTATGGACCCGTACGGGCAGAACCAGTTCTGGAAGCGAGGCTACCCGCCGAAGTTCGTCGTCCTCGATGAGGTCCACGTCTACACCGACCAGTACGGGATGCACGTTGCTAACCTGATGCGTCGGCTGAAGGCGACGATGAGGGCAGTCGCAGAAGAACAGGATCCCGTTCTCGTGGCATCGAGTGCGACGATTTCGAACGCCGAAGACTTCACCAAGCGAATTTTCGACGCTCCCCGTGCAGAGCAGATCAAACCGTACTCGAAGAAAGACATCGAGGAGATGGACGAGAGCCGTAGCGAGGGCCTCGAACCGGAACTTGAGGAGATTGGCTGGGAGTACCTCGTCTTCGTCAAATCGACGGAGCCCAGAACCGTCCAGATTCCACAGGGCGACGACGTTTACAAGCCTCGCTCCGAGTGGGAGGAGTTCGACGAGACGAACGTGACCAACCTTTCGACGATGATCCAGGTCGCGTTTGCGTTCTACCACACGATCCTGAAGGAGCGACCCGAAGATGACGACACGAAGGACAAGATCCTCGGCTTCGTCGATTCGATCGACTCCGTCAAACGCCTAGGCGACTACATCCACGACGCCGAGGGAGCTGGAGGAAACGATGACGCCGGGCTCTACTCACTCAGGAAGCCAGACGCCTTCCTCCCTGAAACAGAACAAACGAACCCCGACTGTCCGAAAGACCTGTTCAGAGGGTCGGCAGCCGACCACGAGACCGCAGTATGTGAACCACTCCCTCCGAATCCAGAACTGAACCCCTGTCCAGTGTACGAGGCCGGTGAGTGCTGGTGGACGCTGCAGGACGACTTTCTCGAATCGATGGATGTCTATCTGCATAAGAGCGGTCGGACTGAAACTCCCGACGGAAGCCGTGTCAACGACGACGAGTGGGATATGATGGTCACGACCAGCGCGTTAGAGGTTGGGTTCGACCATCCGAGTATCATCGGGACATTCCAGTACCGGGCGCCAATGAACATCCCCGGTTTCGTCCAGCGGAAAGGTCGTGGCGGACGGGACCCGGGCGATCAACCGGTTTCGGTCGTCGTCCTCGGGACGTTCCCGGAGGATTCGTTCTACTTCCACCACGAAGAGCTCTTGAGCAATCCGAGCGACGAATACCTGAAGATTTCACTTGACGAGGAGAACGAGTTCGTTAGGACCCAGCACGTCGTCTCAGCGATCTTCGATTACGTCAACGTTCGGCATCAGGACGTCTCGGACGAGATCTACAGGCGATTGGAGATACCGGAGTTGATTCGCATCCTTGAGGACGACCGTGACGAGATAGAGAGGTGGCTAGATGAAGCGTTCCAATCGGCGGACCCCGACTTCCTTGAGGGGGTCCTAGACGACCTGACTGATTACGTCGGGCTGACCGAGATGGCGCTGGCTCCGCACGACCAGTTGGAGGAGGCCGGTGGATTCGAGAAGTTCTGGGAAGCGCTTCGGATCGAATCCGGTACGAAGTCGAAGCAGATTGAACGAGAGAAAGAACAGTTGCAGAAGCTCCTGACGCAGTTCGAGATACTTCAGGGTGTGAATGCGGCCGGAGGTACTGACGAATGAGTGGGGACGAGAAAAAACGGCATCAGCGGAAACTGGGTGACAGAATCAAATCCATCGTTCGGTTCTACGACGATCTCGCAGAGCGAACCAGATACGGGCCTGTTCAGCCCTACTGCCACGTTCCAGACCTGTTCGAGGTGGACCCCGAAGCGGAACGCCCCCTCACAGTTCCTGGGACGTTCATCTCCGAGCAGGTCGGCGGCAACATCCCCGTCACAGCAGACGAGGGGGGGCTGCTCGACTCGGAGCCCCTCGACCTGATGCTCTCGTACTACCTCCCTGGTGGTTACAAACGGCGATGGGACTTCGAGATGTGGACCGGAGACTTCGCTGCCTCGCAACGCGACGGCTACGTGGACGTCACGTCTGGCTTCGAGTTCCGCCAGGACTACCCTCTCGAAGAGGTGCTCTCTTTGACGGACTCGGAGGAGTACACACCGTTCGGGTACGAAACGGACGAGGTCGGTCTCTATGTACCCGAGGAGATCTACGTAAAGCAGCCAGCGTCCCCGCGTTACTTCTTCGACACCGTTCACAAGCACGTACTGAACTACAATCCCGACACCGTTCCAGACGAAGACGTTATCGACCTCGGAATGAGCGACCCGAGCTCGAACTTTCTCTGGTTCAAACACCTTCACCGACTCGGTGGAGACATCGAAAGATTCGACATCGAGGAGGAGGGCGAACTGTTCAGTCGGATCGTCTTCTCCGACGAGTCCGTCTTCCTGAAGTGTTACTACGCGACGGTCCTCACTTTGTATCGGCAGGACCAGCGGACATTCTCCGATGTCGTCCGGTACTTCAATGACCGTAGCGGTCGGGTCGCCTTCGTGACGAGTGAGGAGAAGAGCCAGGTGCTCCTCTTCGACATTCCTCGTGAATGGGTCGAAAAATCGGTCAGTAGGCAACTGGACTCGAACGAGTCACTGCGGCGTGACCTCGGGTTCGCACAACTGTATCGGGAGCTCTGGGACGACCTCTTCTTCACCGACCGGACGATACAGAACGTCTACGGCGTCGATCCAGTCTTCCGATCCCTTCAGGCTGCGGACTACTGGATTCGGACCTCAGACGAGAGTCCCAATTCTGTGTTCGAGGCATCGGTCAACGAGATTTGCGGAGTTCTCGACAAGGTAATTCCGGAATCAGGTCCGAGCAGACTTCGGCTGATGGGATACGACAGCGACCAGCGCGAGGATCTGAAGGATCTTTTCCGGGACAACTCGGAAGAACTACGCGAGGTTCTGGAGAACTGTGCGTCGATAGAAAACCAGCGGACGTTCACCGAGCAGGTCCTCGTTCACTCCCTGCAGAACGCCGTCGCAGGATGGGCCGTGGCGGCGGGACTTGGCGGAAGCGACTTCGAAACCTGGTACGACGCGAACTACCAGAGCAAGGACATCGACGTCGTACAGTTAGCGCTCTACGACACGATTCAGGGCGGCGCCGGGACGAGCAAAGAGGTCTTCAAACGGCTCAAGGATGGATCACTCGACATCTCCGGCCCGCTCTCTAACCAGTGTTCCTGCCACATCTCGCTCGCGGAGGACCTCGTGCTCTCGCTGCTCGCCGAGCGCGACGCGTCCGTTCTCTACGACATCTACACGCAGGGCGACGGCGAAGACGACGAGATTCAGCGGGATCTCTTCGACCTCGCAGTCGCTACCGCGTCAGATATCGACAGAGCCAAGCTCGTTGACGAGGAGGAGGTCATCACCGTATTCAATCGTCGGATTGCCTCGCTGTACGAGACGAAAGAACTTGCACGCTTCTACGGCGCGGTCGCCCGGGCGTACCACCGCATAGCGTCCGAACTGAATCGGACACCGACTGCGATGGACGTTGTCCTCGGTCTCGAAGAAGAGACGTTTATCGATTCCCGGGTGAGAAACACCTACGAACGGTTCGCCAACCGTGGCTCCCAGCGTAGGGACCTGAGCGAACTTGCCGACCGCGTCGAGGAGATCACAAAGCAGTGCATCAGAGCCTGTCCGGACTGTCTCGAACGACAGGACTCTATGTACGCGTATCGCTACCAGAACCAGATGCTCGACAAACGCCTCTTGCAGGCGTCGCTTTCCGAGGTGATTGAAGTATGATTGTCTCGCTGTACGACGTCGTCCACAACGCCGAGAAGTACGCAATAACAGACCTTTCCAAGGAAGAGCAAGCGTTCAAGGATAAGGAACTCACCGTCCGATGTGAAGTCACCGGGATTCCATCGACCGGAACTGCAGGGGGTGAGAAGACTCTCTACCCGGTCGACGACCCGACGACTCAGCTCCAAGACGAAGTACTGCTATCATTCTGGCACGAGGACTCCAACTGGGGCCGGCTTGAGGAGACCGACAACGCGGTTCAGACCTTCGTCGACACGTCGCCGCTCCAGCGTGGGGAGGAGTTGCTCGTGCGGGCGATTCCTGTCCATCGAGAGGGCAAGTGGTACCTCAACGTGACGTCGCTGTTCGTCCGCAACCCTGACATAACCATTGGGAAGAGCGAGATGCGGTCGGCCAACGAATGTCCCCGAATCTACGACCTACGATACCGGAAGAACGTTTTCAACCCGAACCGGTACGACATCTCGAAGGGCGCCGTCAAGGGCAGCATCGCTCACCGGGCACTGGAACGCGCGATAGACGACTCCGAGTTCGCCGCGAACTTCGAGTCGGGATGGACGGACGACGATGTCGAGGAACTCATGGACGCCGTCGTGGATGAGAGCTTCTCGATGGAGATGACGCTGTGCCGCCTCGCCTGGGTGAGCCCCAACGACATCAAGGAGTTTGCCGAAAACTCGGTTCTCAACCTTCTCCAGGACGCTGGGTTCACGAAACTCGTTCGGGGAACCGAAACCCTGGAAACTGAACGAACGATCGCCGACTCGTACGGCTTGAACGGCCGCGTCGACCTGATGATCGACGGTAGTCCGCTCGACCTCAAGACGAACTTCTTCCTCGAAGACGGGATGAAACAGCGGCACAGGTTCCAACTTCGCCTGTACTTATTCGGGGTCCTGCTGGAGAACCTGGACCAGGGAATGAATCTCGGCAAGGTGTTGGACGAACTCCCGCCGGGCGTGATTATCTACCCCAATCTGCAAGATGAGTCGGAACCGGTGTACGAACGGGTAGAACTAGAGCACCACCACATCGAGGAGATCATGCAACTCCGGAACCAGGCGGCGACGCTCCGGGATTCCTTCGCCGTGCCGACGACGTATGACAGGGACTGTTCTGGCTGCTACTTTAAGGACGAAGACACGATCGGTAGCGGTGCAGGCGCAGGCCAGAGGCTGCCGTCCGCCTGCAAGTTCCACTGCCAGTCGGAACGCCGGTGGGCCTGCCACGAAACGAACGACGAGGGCGAGGTGAAGACCGAGTGTCCCTTGTATCACGAGTGCGACCAGCGCCTGGAGTACCGCAATCCGAGCGTCACGGACCACTATAACCAGCTTAGGTCGGCTCTCCAGGATGAGAAGCGAGCCAGGAAGGATGCCGGCAAGACGATGGCCCGGATGACTGACGAGGTCCTAGAGAACGCAGGGATGCAGCTTTCCGGGCTTTCCTTCGAGGAGGAACTCTCAACCCGGCGGATGCTCTATTCCGGCGAGTCGGTTCGCCTGTTCGAACCCGGGACCCCAGTACGAATCGTCCCAGAAGACGAAGATACACACATCGTGGCGACCTACTGTGGTACCCAGGAAGGGGGTTATGTCTTCGAGTTCGACGGGTCGCCCCCGACTGACTTCAAACGGTTCAATGTCACGTACCGAGCCACGAGAGCGGTCGAATCGACGTCGCTCCCTCGCCGATTGCTCTCGGAGCTCGATTACGCACAACGGATCGGAATCGACCCCCGTCTCCGAGAGTCAGGAGAGATCTCCCCAAGTCCGGAGCGAATTGCTCCTGACGCAGTCGAAAAGATTGCGGACTACCTAGACAACCGGCAGGTATTCGTTAACCTCCCGGCGCGAGTCAGTCGCTCCGAGAAACTCACCCAACTCGTTCGTGAGGTCACGCAGTCCCCTCTCCAGTCGCTTGACGGAGACTGGGTGCCTGACGACGACCGCCGGGTGCTCGTGCTCGGGGCTCGGCTCCCCGAGCTAGACTCCGTGGCCGACCATCTTGTCGACGGAGATGATATCATCCGTGTCGACGGATTCGGTGACGCGAAGAACGCATACGGCCCGACCAGCAACTCGCACAGGCTCTACGAAGCAATTCGGGACTCCAACGTCATCGTCTCCTCGGCCCAGTACGCGCTGCAGGAAGGTGTCTTCCATTCGATGACATCGGGTGATGAATCGGCTCGGCCTCATTCGAGCCGCTTCTTCGATGCAATCGTGATACTTGGTGCTGAGACCCTGACGGAACCCGAGTACGTCTTCCTCCGTGACCTCGCCGACCGAACTGTCGCCGTCGGAGAAGTCAACCGGGAGAGTCCCGAGATGGTCAGCGAAGAGGCTCGGGAGAAGGGACTCGCTGAGTCCTACTACGTTAACGCGTACAAGCGCTTCAGCACGATTTCGAGTGAATCTGCCGAGTCGATTTTCATCGAGGGGGAGGCCTCGACGCCAGTCGCCGAGTTCTTCAAACCGCTGGACATCGAGCTTGATGGGATCGGCGGCTCCGCGTCGTTCCACCACGTCTCGGGAGAGGAGCAACGAGCAGAGGAATATATGACTATTGAGCGGCGAATTCATACGGTAGGCGAGACCGACGAGCCACGGGATATCCTCCTCAAAGCGCTCGATCGAGGTGACGCTCTTTACGTCGCGTCCCAACTCGACGATCTGAACGCACTCGATGCAACCGACCTCAGAGTGGGACAGACCTACACGTTCGGCGAGGCCCGGTTCCGAGTCGAAAACAATGACGTCGCCCCCGACCGCGATATGGGCCACGTGGTCACCGTCGACATCAACCTCTCCCAGACGCCATACTTCACCCGGCGACTCATCTTGAACCCGCTGGAAGCGCAGGAAGTCGCTAATCTCACAGCCGAACAGGAGCCTTCGCTCGTCGTCACTCCCTTCGAAGCGCAAGCCGTATCCATCAGCACGGAACTGGAGGACCGAGGGATTGACGTGCCGGTGGTCACTCCCGACGCCCTCGAAGGAGACATCGTAGAAGATGTAATCGTGAGCCTCACAGTGGCCAACGACGAAGAAATCGTCCGGCCACCGGTGAATAACATCGAGACACTGTACACCTTGCTAACGGCTGGTGAGTCCGTCACTGTCGTTGGGGACGAAGCGACGCTCAAGCGAAATACACTAACCGAACGCCTCACCGACTTGTAACCGGACCGCATCCCCGGGGACTCGCTATTAGACGAGAAAGTCGATGATACCAATAGAGAGGCGTGTCAACTTCTTTTCTTCCTCGATCGCGCTTGAGGTTCCAACATCGTGTATTCAATTCACTCAAGAACATCCCCTAAACGAGCGAGTTCTTTGAAATTGTCCACATCGATTTCATTCTTCCCTATTTAGCCGCGACTACTGTAGCAGCGACTACCTATTGGCCAGCATCCCTCCTTCACCGAAAGTATTACTACTGGTATCAGATGCGATCTGGGAGTACTCTACAACAATTTCTTTGGTTCGAAAAGAAAGATCGAGAATTTCGGCTGCAGTTTCGATCTGGTTCTTTGCCGCCTTCGAAACGCCGCTCTCAGGGAGTTCTGGGTTGCTCTCAGTTATTGGATGCGTCTTCAGTAAGAATTCCTGCACTCCGAAATGCGGCCATCAACGAGCCGAATTTCTTCACATAGGCTCTGTGGGAGAACCGTGTTCTGTCGTTGATTTCGGTCTCATTAGGGAGTCTACCCAACTCCTGAGTCAGCGCGACTAACTCGATGATAAGTTCTCGTTTGTCCCAGTCGAATTCCTCCTCATAGGTATTGGAAGTCGGTCGTAATTCGGAGGACTCCAGCGAGTCTTGGGATACTGATTCGGCGTCCGTCTGAGTTGAGGCTTCGTTTTGATTACTGGGTTTGGGTTCCACCCACTCCAGGACCACGTCGAGCTGGTCCTCAATCACATCCTGAATAGAGGGATCTTCGTAACGAGCGTATTCCAAGAGGTCGAAAAGGATCAGCGAGAGGCTCTGGTAGAAACCCATCCCTCCAACTTCTTTGGTATGCTCGCCCGCAAATGCATCCACTTTCTCACGAGGCGTGGTATCATCGATACCTTTCCGTCGCGCATAGGCGTTTTCTGCTTCAGCGAGACGGCGCCGGACGCTCTCGTACTTCTCAGTGTCTGAAACAAGAGGGAGAGGTCCGAGGGCTGTCTCTACGTACCGGCGCTCGAATTCGGTGATGAAGTCGAAGGTGTCGTCCGGGTCGAGATCCCAGTAGTTCGCAATGACCCACGCGTAGTCTTCATCAATCTCTGTGACTTTATTGGCAGGAATCCACTCGGTGACGTCAAGTCGATCGACGAGTAGATCGTTCCAGCGCAAAAGCGAGCAACTCAGCGTCGGATCCATCACCCGAGCAAAGTACGGAATCGATTCGAGAGAGTAGACAAGAGCGGGTCCGTCGATGTCTTTGGCTCGCAGGACCGCGCTGTACTCGTCAAGCAGTTTCTCGAACCGTCGGTGTCGGTGTTTGTTGATGGCGTTCCGAACGTACTTTTCACGTACACCGATTTCGCCGGCGAGTTCGGAGACCGTATATCGACTGTTTTGGAGTCGGTCGAAGATGGCGGTAGTGAACGGTTTATCGAGAACCCTAATCGGCGCTCCGTACTCAGGGATTTCACGCACAGGATTCTGGTCGAGGATCACCCTCCGCTCATCGACCAGTTTCCGTTGTTCTTCCTGAGAGAGTGCGTAGAATTCCTCGCTCGATACCATCTATTCGGTATCTAATGGTAGAGCGTCTTTTCAGTTTGGGTAGTACTCCCCGATGACCGGTGTCATTCCAGAACCTGATTGACGAAGTCGGGGGGATATCGTTCTCACAGTTGTCTACTGCTTGGTCTAGAACTCGAATACACACGGACAGTATCTGTCGGATATTCCCTTGCGAACGTTGTAGAATAAGTTCTACAACCTCTTCTGAGAATAGCTTCCTCCCTGTCGTTGACCCGGTACGTTGTTTGCCTAGGTACGCTTCAATAAGTTGGTTGACATCGTCAACTGTCAGAGGGCTGAGTACAATTTCTTGACCTATTCTCTCAGAGGAGGCGTGGTATTTACTCATCACGTCCTGCCAGACCTCGGGAGCACACCCAAAGAGTATGTAAAGCCCCGATAGTTCTGATCCATTAGGTGCCGGATGGTGTTCAACGTAGACAGATCGTCTTTCGGAGAATCTTGTAGTCACTCCCACTGGGATTCACGCTGTCTGATGGCACGGGCGTTGACCATCGCGGTCTGCAAATCATAGATGCTGTCCACATATTCTGGGGTATTGTCGCTCGACCGCTTCCCGATGTTCCGGACCGAGAGTAGGATAAGGATGTTGAGTGCTCCGTGGGGTGTCTAGAGCGTCCGTTGTCGGTACAGCATTTGGCAACTCACTCGATTAGGCTCAGGTCTGAGATGAAGCCAATTATAATAATTATGTCATTCTGAGGAGTTCACGAGTCTTCGAACTGCTTGAAGTCGAGTTGGGCCGTGGGTTCCGAAGTGCAGAACTCCTCAATATCAGAGATAGTCTCGATTGTATTCCCGGCAGACAGGTTGCTGGCGAAGTTCTTCAGATACGTTCCTTTAAGCGCGACGACAATCGATCCGTTCTCCTTCGCCTCGTCAGTTCTTGCCGGAATCGAGATGAGATTCTTCCGCCCGTTGGCCACCTCTGCCTGGTTGAAAAGCACACCCCAGGTGCCGGATGGGATTTCAGACATTATCCCCTGGACGTCTATGCTGAGATAGTACTTGCTCCCCAGTGCGAAGAACACGATGTCGTACGGCTTCTCCACGGCAAAGAGTTCCCGAACCGACTGCGGAATCCCGAGTTTCGTCCTCCGATTTAGAAGCTCTTCCTTCAACATCTCGTTGAAGGTGACTTCGTACGGGGGAAGTTCCTCGGTCTCTTCGACGAGACCGAACCCTGCGCTGATGAAGTAGCGGTCCACCTCATACCCCGTTTCCCGAAGAGCGTCGACGGCTTCGGAGATATATTGCTGCTGTCGGCCCTTGTAGAGATCACGTGCCCGCAATCTTGCCACACCCTCTTGTTCAAACAACTCCTCTCTCGGCTGCGCATCGATCTCGTCGGCATCGAACACCGGACTCTCATCGGGGTACTCCTTCGCTCCCGAGCACTGGTCGATGATGAGTATCTTCATTGGCTGAACTCCGCGAGCCCGGATTGGACGAGCCGTGACGGCAGATATTCAGCCTCGTACCCCAGGCGGTCGAGAACCGCCGTTCGTAGCTCATTCGCGTCGGAATACTCGTGAACCGTACAATCTTGGGTCTCGACCGCGTGTCGAACTTCCTCGAACAGAGGGCGATCCGTCGAATATATGAAGAGGTCTTGATAGCGGACGCAATGGGCTCCGATTTGTTGACCGAGTTTGGACGGGGCGAGTGAAACCGTCGACGGCGGTTGCTCCCACCATTCGTGAACGCCGTTTGCGGTTACGACCCCGATCTCCGCGACCGGCAGGTCATGAACCGCCTTCCAGAGTTCGGGTTCACTGTTCCGAAGATACGACTCGATCGTTTCAACACCCGATAAACTGGCTGAGGCCTCGGTGGCAACGAGGATCTTCGGCAGTTCCTCCTCAAACTCGTCGTAGAACTTCCGGGTGTTGTGGAATCCGCGGCGACGGTTCCGGTTGTTTCCCCGGAAGATGGCGACTTCGATACCGAGTTCGGAGCAGATTGGACAGCCACACTCCCGCCACGGTTCGTTGCGGAGGGTCTTCTCGTAGGCTTGGAGGTGGTCCTCGTCACCCATCCACTCCGCATACGATTTGACGAGCGCCCAGACCTGTTTGAACGTCCCGACATCGGCGGTCGTCCGTTCGCGCCGTGCAATCTCCGCTTGCATCGACTCGAACTCTTCGAATACGCCGCTCGCTGTCTTCAACAATCTCGCGTACTCTTCGAAAAGGAGTGGCTCCTCCGGGTCGTCTTCGCGGAGGAGTTTGTGGACGCGACTCCGGAGCATATCGCTGAAACTCGCCTTCAACTCCCCTGCCAGATCGAAGTCCTCTCGGAGTGACTGCTCAATGTCACGGAGCCGAGAAGCATCGAACCGGTCGTCGAACCGGTTGTCATAGAGGTAGCTCTCGAAGCTATCGAGGGCAATCTCGGCCGACGAGAGCCACTCGTCGAGCGCATCTGCGATCGACCGATTCTCGTCGAACGCCCGGAGGCCGTGAAGCACCTCCTGTCCGCGGAGGGCCTTCTCGACAGCGTCTTCGAGGTCATCACCGTTCGACGGGTACCGGACGCGGATGGCGTCATAGCGGCGTTCACTATCGAGGTGGTAGTTCTCGCCGCCCGTCCAGGCAGCCCGCAGCATACTCGCGCTGTCAAAACTCGTCATCCCGGTCCGACCGATCGTCTCGAAGGCGTCCGTCTTTGCGAACCCGAAGACGTGCGTGTCGACTCGGGTGTCGAACCCGCGTTCGTAGTCCTTGATAACAGTCCCGAGCTCGGTGGTGGTCTTTCGGACGTCCTCGACGTTGCTGCCCGCAACCCCACCGATACCGAGGTAGTCGTAGCCCATCCCGAGGACCTTCCGTGCCGCATTGGCGTACGATCCGGGATCCCACCCCTGGATTGCGACCATAAGACGAAATGAGTAGCCGTTTTCTTCGTAGAGGTCGCGCATCTCGCGGGCGTTCTTCAGCGTCAACTGGTAGCGAAAGTCGGTGTCGTCTTCCCGATAGACCGCCCGTGGGTCGTCCCGGAGGTCGGCGAGGACACGATCGGCCGATCCCTCGAAAATCGATAAGTCGAACGGGTCCGGATCGCCCGCCTCGTAGATCGACGGTTCGGATTCGGCCACATAGTCGGGCCAGGTGTCAGGCCACTCGTCGATCATAAGGTCGAGGTCCTCCGTTAGGTCCTCGGGTAGATCGTCCGTGGAGAATCCCTCGGGCATCGCACGCTTGTCGAGGTAGAGTCGCTCCTGATGACCAGTGCCTAGCACAAGGTGGTCGATAGTCACGCCGACCGTGACGCCAAGTTGCTCGTAGAATTCCAACATCCCGTCGTTGTCGTAGGGCGGAAACGGGAGTTGTTTGTAGCCCCAAGCCCCGCAGTCGCTGATCGTAGGCAGCCAGTCGGGGATGTTCAGACCGGACGCTTCGTGGTGGACTCCGTGGTCGATGAGACGCTCGAACTTCGTGCGGCTGTCCTCAACCTGCTCGCGGGAGATGAGGACGCCGTCGATGGGTGTGCTCTCGTAATCGAAGATATCCCAGATGTACTGCTGGACGCGTTCGCTGGTATGCGGCGAAGAGTGCTCGTCGTGCTCAAAGTCATAGTGAGCGTCGACGCGGTCTTCCCATTCCGGTACGTAGAACCTCACGCGTAGATAGTCACCTACTGTTACGTGTCCCGACCAGTATTTGAAAGCTGTTTTTTTCGGGGCGGGAACCGGCCCTCGGCGTGAACCTGATCTAATTTTAGTTGGGGACGGTCTGTTTCAGACTCGCCAAATAGTTCCCTGCGTCACAATACCCCAATTACTCAATCAACTGAGTAAGGGGATTGTCAAGGATTTAGAAGACAAGAATGTTGGAGTGGACTACTGAGATCGACGATAGAGTCACCAATTCAGCTATTGTAGTAGATGATGTATCGTATATCGGGAGTGGGCATAGGTTATATTCACATCAAAGGTGAAACGGGTCCAGTCGTCGTTAACGAACATACATCACCACTTCTGTTGCTGGTGATCAAGACTAAGAAATCGGTAGAGTATCTGACTGCACCAAATCCACATCACAAGACGCAGATAAACGCGTATCTCCATGGTTTGGCAAAAAGTACGCTCAGCACCCCGAGACTACAGCGATTATTTATGGGAGTCGGACAAGCCTCGATATTCGGACCTTTAGGATTCAGTTTGATCCGGACTTCTGGGAAGAGACTGTCCTTGACTGCGTCTTAGAACAAACGACCTATCGCACCTACGGAGGGCTATTCCTCCAGACCCTGAATACGATTGGAAGGTAAGAGGTGTGAAATGATGTTCAGAACGAGTTCGTTTTCCGACGGACCGTAATTGTAGCCCGGCATAAATAGCGAGAAGTGAGTCGCTGTGCCGCGTTCGCTGTTGGCCGTGAACGGTTCGTGAGTAAGTGGGCGAGACGGGATTTCATTATAAGGCCCTGTCAGGAACATACAAACTCATATTGAATGGGTAAGCTACTCAGAAAGACTCCAGAGCAGTGAACTTCCGACCTTACGGCTCTCAATCTTAGTCTGATCTTCCAAGGACTTGAGTCGCGTGTATGCGGTCCGCTGAGTACAACCAATCTCCTCGGCGATCTCTGATGTACCTGCCATTCCTTCGAGTTGCTGAATGGCTTCTATAAACTCAGAATCGGTATAAGTCGTAGTATACCTTCCCGATTCTTCCTCACGATCTTTTCCAGGCACGATGTCTAATTCGTATACTTCGCCTATGTAAGTGATGGGTTGGAAACCCATCTCTTATGGAAGAGATGGAAAAGTTTATACCATTACACTATATAAGATATGGTGTGGAAGCCCGGTCCCAACGGGGCGTTAATGTCGAGAAACGCCCGAGTGCTAGGGACACTCGGACTGGGTTTCACACTGGACGTGAGAACCCATGGAAAACTCAAATCCCCCGAATCAAGAGGTTGTCGGTGACCAGTTAATTGAAGATATATCAAAAATAAAATATATTGCGCTCGGGGAAGGGCCGGCGGCGTGTCAGGTCTGCGACCGCGAGCTCCGGGAAGGCGACGAGCTGACCGCGTATGCCTTCCGGGCGGCTGGCAACCCCATTTTTGAGATCGGATACGTGATGTGCGGGGCGGACGAGCACGCACACCCGACGGAGTTTATGCGCGGCGTCCACGAGCTCGTGGTGACTGGTCGGGTTGGGCTGTGTTCTGATGTGGCGGTGCAGTCGTCGTGGTTGGTTCTGCTTGCGCCGTCGGTGGTGGTGGTGAGTGTGGCGTCGTCGGACTCGGCTTGCGTGGTGGGTGATGACACGACGCGCGATGCTGAGGCCCGGAGCACTACCGTCACTGAGCATCGGGGTGGTCCGAGGTCGTTGCTGTCGGTTGTCTGTGAGGATACTCGGGCTGATGGGGGTGGTTGGTGATGGTGTTGGAGTTTGAGACGTCGCATTTGGATCGTGAGGTGTCGCTCCCGGACGATGTCGAGGAGCTCACGCTTCCGGATCTGTACGTGGGACTCGAGATTCCGCTGCTCGCACCGGGCGATGGGATCGTGACGGATCGCCATCACGCCTCGGCGGATCGGTATGAGGCGGATGATCCGCAGAATTTGATTGGTGGGATGGTGTCGCCGTTCCCATTGTCGGGGTGGTTGCGGCACGGTTGTGAGCGTGTGGTGCAGGTGGCGGGCGGGTCGGCGTGTCATCCGGGTGAGGCGAATGCGGACTATATGCTTGAGGATGTGTATGAGCGTGACCTCGACGCCGGGTACCACGAGAAAGGGTCGTGCGTCGACGACGATGCGGGCTGTGTCGTCTATGACTTGTTCGGCGGGTTTAATGATCGGGCGGGGCGGTTGGTGCGTCGGCCGATCCGGTTTTCTCCGATTCGCCGGCAAGTCGACGTCCTGCAGGGCGAAGCGGAAGCGCATTACCGCCAACTGAATACGCAGGTGCGTTCGCGGAACAGTGAGGATGACGGGCAGCCGTTGCGGATGGCGTCCCGAGACGTTGTCGGGAACCTGGTGGGGACGTGGAAGTTGTCGCTGCGGGAGTTGAAACCGGAGTACGTCGGGCTGCTGGTTGAGGCGGTTGATTATTTGGATGCGCATAGTGATGAGTTTGAGCTTCAGCTTGGTGGGGCGCGGAATTTCGGGGCGGGGATGGTGGATGCGCGCGTCATCAACCCGTTGTACACGGACGCTGAGATCAAGCGGGTGTATAATCGCGCGCAGGACGCCACGTCGGGGATGGCGTGGAAGGATGACCTGTGGCGGGAGTCGGTGCGCCAGGAGTTCGTGACGCCGCTGCAAGAGCGTGTGAACAGTATGGGGGAGCTGTGATGGCGCAAGCGAGTGATACGGTTAGCGTGGATCTGCGGGTGGCGTATCGGCACGATGTTCACAAACTGCGTGGTCGTCAGCACGGGTCGGGGTGTGACGAGCTGTTCGATGTGCCGGTTAATGAATCAGTCCCGATGCAGGCGGATCGGGATGCGGCGTTGTTGAGCCGGCCGGACGGCGAACCCGAGCAGACGGTGGCGAATCATGCGTCGCCGGCGCGGCTGTCGCTGCTCACGGGCTCGGTACTCGAAACGGGGGCGGTCCCCGTACAGGATACTTCGATCACGCCGCTGGTTGATGGGTCGCCGGAAGAGTTGCACGCGGCGTGGTTGACGAGTGAGACTGCGTCGCTGGTGAATGAGTCGGTGTTTCTGCCGTATTCGTCGTTGAAGTATCACGTGTTGCTGGTGGCGGGACTGCTTGATGCGTACCGGGCGGGCCACGTGTTTGATGACCTGTTCCTGGTTGTAGAACCGACTACAGATGTACCGCCACGAGATGCGGATCGAGTAGTGAGACAGCAGGCGGCACTTGACGCAGATACGGTGATTCCACACCGAACCATCCTGTGGACGGAGGCGATGACGATGCGGTTGACGGCGTCACCGGACGGGTCGGCGGCGTGGCTTGGTCCGGCGCCGGCTGAGTCGTTTGCGGATGTGTGGAGTCGCGTGTCTGGGTCGCCGGTGGATCGTGACACGGTATGGTGGCGACACGTCGACGCACAGCTCCGTCGCATCCGGTCGTGGTCGACGGCGCTACAGTACATTGAGGATGCTGTCGCGGGTGAGACGCGCGGCACGGTGGGGGTGGATGCGTGACCCGTCGTCACGGTCGTGACGGCTGGGCTGCTGACTCCGGTCATGCGATATGGTCGTACGGTGAGTCGGCGGGTCGGACTGCGTGTCCGGTCGCGTTCCCGGCTCTCCAGGGTCGAGGGTCGTTGGACCGCCCGGCAGTACACGCCTCACCAGCGGTTCGCCGTGCGTTGCGGGTGCTTGGTGGGGCTGTGTCTCCTGCTGGTGGTGAGTGGGGGTTGAGTCGAGTGGGGGCTCGCTGTGGTGATGCAGTTACCCGGGATGGGTCGGTGTGTTATGATCTCGATGTGAACCGAAGGGGGTGTGGTGTGGTATGACGCGGATCCAGCAGGTCGTGTTCGAGTTGACAGCGCCGTACGCGGGGCGGCCGTATCACGTGTCGGGTCACGCGTTGTTTCAAGCGATCGCGGCGGACGTCGACGACCGGGCGCGACGCGAGTTACAGGTGAGTCACGGGGTGTTCACGCCGTCTGAGTACGGGTCGTACCCGGATGAGCATTCACAGGATGGGTATGCGGGGAAGCTCGGCGGGTCGCTCCCGCCGGTCGAGTCGTACGAGGATCTGTTCCTGTTTCGGGACGCAGCCCAGCGATGGTTGCAGGCGTCCCGGCCGCGTGAGGCGCAGAATACGATGGATGTCCAGTCGCACGGCGGGCGGCTCGCGGTCGCGCCGGAGTCGTTCTTCGGGGTGCCGGCACACCAGCGGAATTCGAAGCGCCGCGTGACATGGTACATCCACGCGTATCTTCACAGTGAGCGCGAGGGCGTGCTCCCGCTTGATGAGAGCGTGCTTGATGGGATCCGGGTGGGCGGCGCGCGGAACTACGGGTTTGGGGAGGTATCGCTTGTCGACTCACAGGTCGTCGATCTCGACGCGGTGTCGTTCGATGGGCTGCGGGGGCACGACCAGTACTCCATCGAGCTGGTGACGCCGTACGTCTTGCAGAGTGAGGCCCCGGACGCGGACACCCAGTCGGTGCCGTGGTGGTGGGATACGTCGGTTACGGGCATGGGAAGTGATGCGCCGACGCGAGACCGGCGGTTGCGTCGCCGCGAGGAGCGACTCGCTGGGGAGTCGGTGTACGACTTGGCGACGATCGATCACGGGCAACTTGTCGGCTACGCCGGAAACGACCCGATACAGACGGCGAAAAACGGCGTGTTGCGAATCGGAACACACGCACGATTCGGGTTCGGTGAGCTGCGGGTGCGGCCGGCGGGTCGTGATCGCGTGCCGGAGCGTGAGGGGGTGGTGTGATGCTTGAGCAGGTGGCGTTCGATATTGAGACGACTGGATTTGACATCAATGATGAGGTGACGGTCGTCGGGTTTGCGATGCCGATGGGTGTCCGGGTGTTCGTTCAGACCGCTGGGCGGGCCGCCGGCGATGTCGAGGCCAGCGTGTCGGCGCGGCTGTCGGACACACTTGTGAATGTGTCGACACACCCTGATGAGTCCGCGCTGTTGGCGGCTGTCGCGGCGTTCATCGGTGACCGGATACAGGACGCGGAGTCGCTGCTCGTTGCGTTTAACGGCGAGGTGTGGAGTGGCGGGTTCGATCTGCCGTTCCTGCGGAGTCGGTACGCGGCGCATGGGATGGCGTGGCCGTTCGATGTGGCGTATGCGGACGTGTTGCCGGTGATTTCGGATCGGTTCAACACGACGGTTGACGGTGAGGAACAGCGCGGGTTGGCGGCTGTGTACAGGCTGCTCGGCGACGGGTCGCATAGTGACCTTGATCCGTTTGAGGACAGTGCCGCGGCGGTGACCGCTTTCGAAGACGGGCGGTTCGTGGAGCTCGTGTTGCATAACGTGGCGGATGTGTTGCGGACGCGGGCGCTCGGCCGGGTTGCTGAGCGGTACTGTAGCAAGGCAGAGTTCAACGTGAAATCGTTGACGCCGACGAGGTCGAGTTGAGATGCGGGTGCCGGGAGTCGTAGCCGCGTGGCGGGCTGGGCAAGTGCGTGACTGGGTGGTGCCGCCGGATTGACGCGCGGTGTCGACAGGCGGCTCCGTTGGTGCTGTCGGTGCGGAGTGAAGCGATACACCAAGACTCACGGCAGCGCAGTGCAGTATCGGTCGCAACTGAACACGACGTACACTGAGAGACAATATGGCAGAAGCTGATACACGACCCCGAGCGGATGAATCAGGCAGTCCAACTACAGACGGCAAGGACGCCGGGACGACGAGCCCTCGTGAGTGTCACGAGACGGTTGACCCGGCGACGCGTGACGAGGTCCTGACGGAGTACCAGCATCGGTGCCAGGCGTGCGGGCGACGCGGGCCTGCACAAGGTGGGCTGGCGACGCTGCACGTCCATCACATCGAGCGGGACCCCGACGGGATAAACGAGCACGACCTGGAGAATTTAACGTTGCTGTGCCGGTCGTGCCATAGTTGGTTCCACCAGCAGAGCACCCCGGATGAGTTGCCAGTGGATATCACTGAGGAAGATGAGAGTGTGCTGCTCCCGCAGGACATCGAGATCCTGCGGTACTTGGCTGATGAGGGGCCGGCGCGGACCGGTGAGATTTCGAACGGGTTGACGGCTGAGTTGTCCGTCACCACGGTTCGGGAGCGGCTGGCGTTGCTGATGGGGCTTGACAATATGGTCGACTCTCGGGACCAGCAGATCGTCGATCAGGACGCTGACACCGGCGAGTGGGGCCTGACCGAGCAGATTGAGCATTCAGCGCGTGGGCATATTCCGTCGGATCCGCAAGCGTTGATTCAGCGCGTTGAGGACGAGCAAGTTAGGCAGGCACTGGAGCGTGGGTGCGACCGGGAGACCGTGATGGCTGTGCTCGATGTCTCCAGAAGGACGACGTTTCACAAGGAAAAACGCGCGATGGCGTACGATTTCCCGTTGAATGCGTTTCGACGCGGTGGGAATGGTGGACAGCACCCGGCTGGCGGTGAGACGAGTGACCCGACCGGCGAGGCGGACACGAGCCAGACTGCCGCCGGTGGTGAGAATCAACAGCGGCTGGATGCCGTTGGTGAGGATGCTGCGGATAGCGCCTCGGGTGACGTTGCTCCTAGGGGCGAGGCCGCACAGCAGGGTCACGCTGACAGAGCCGGTGCCATACCAGTGGACGGGGCCGATCCGGAGCTGCAGGCGCAGTTAGAAGCAGCTATCACTGCGTTGCAGGAGCTCACCACCGAGCTGTAGGTCTCGCCTCGGCTCAGCGGAGTCATCACGCTTGTAAGCCAGAAAGTGACGGCAGGTGTGGTGAGTCTGTTTCGCTTGATTAAGAGTGATTTGGCT
Source organism: Halopenitus persicus (assembly GCF_900107205.1). GTDB lineage: Archaea > Halobacteriota > Halobacteria > Halobacteriales > Haloferacaceae > Halopenitus > Halopenitus persicus. Next base: position 40,397 of record NZ_FNPC01000014.1, read on the forward strand.
GAGTTCTCCGATGTCCTCGCAGGGATGGTTGACAGGAATTGATTCGACGTCCTGATCGTAGAGGGCGTTGAGGAGAATCATCAGTCGTTGGCGTTCGATCTGCATTACAGCACCTTGGTGAAATCGATTAGGTCGGTGGCGGTCCGTGGGATTTCGGCGTAGAACTGCCCGTAGTATCCCTCTGCTTTCCGGTGGAAATAGAAGACGTGGTCAGCGTCGAATTTGAATCCTGACTGGAATGCGATGGCAGACATGAATTTCCGACCGGGGGTGACATCGCCAGCAATCGTGTCGTCATTCTTCTGGACGGTTTCGATAGTAGATCGGTAGAAGTCGATAATGCCGTGGAAGTCCGTCTCGTCGTCTAAGTCACGAGTATACACATCGGCATCGCCACCGTACGCATCAATGATTACTTCAAACCGGTTCGTGGCCTCGGTGACGTACTCAGCGACGCTGGGATTCGAGAGCATCCAGACGTTGTCTGGGACGTATCCCTGGTCACACGCCGCGGTCACGGGATTGAGAATACCGGGCATAGTCGGCGTCCCGTTGGTCACCCAGATCTGCGCCATCAGTCCATACGAGTCATTTTTCTCTCAATAGTGTTCCCGTGGCCAAGAACACGGGATGACTGGCCGCGGGGGTGAGACCAGACGCAGACAGGCGGTGTGAGAGCGGGTGGGGGCGTCACCATTTTACGAGCATTTATGTCAGTCAATCCACCTCGCCTATACAGCCGTGGTTCACACGGTGGTTGAAAGTTATGAAGCGGGCACGAATCGACGCTAAACCGGCGGATATGGACAGCAAACAGCTCAGAAATCCACACAACAGACAACACGTCACTAATGACGGAACACGACCACATCAACACAGAAGACAACCACACGCAAAACGACCGTTCGGCTAATCAGCGCCGATCGATAGCAGACCCGACCGAAGGTGAGTTCCTGTCGCCTGAGTCGGTACGCGAACCTATGGCCAGCGGTGAGAGTCCAGCACCACTCGTCCTGCTCGGTAGCGTAGGGAATTGCAGGTGCTACCTCGCCGTGCGGCGAAAGCATATCACGCAGCAGGAACAGCACAGCAGTCCCGTCTCTAACGGTATCGAGCGGGCAATCACCGGACAGCCCGACACCAACTGAAGCGGCTAACCCACACAACCGATGAAGATAACACTATACGCGATTGTATCCGGCGAAACACGAGAAGAGGCAATCGAAAATGCGTACGGCGCGTTCCTTGAGTTATGTCACACGGAGAGCGACGCTCCTGGTGGAACGAATCCGATCTTTGACTGGTTCCGCTTGTATCCTGTTCTCGCAGAAGAAGAGGACAGCAGATACTCGATACCGGATAGTGACGGGATTCACCATACATCAGAGGACGAGACAGAGGAGCTGATGGATGCCGTTCGGGATAGCATGGTAGACAAATTCCAATCTTTTGAAGATGATGAGAGTGGCTACGCTCCGGCGTGCACTGTGATGAGATGTCGAGAATGCCTCATCTATGACGAACAGGCCCGGCCAGTGTTGTCACCACGCCACTACAACAATCTGATCCAGCGGGATGACCACTGGGCTGTTGCTGCGTTGTGTCGTTGGTGATACTCTTTCGGGGTGGAGTATGGGTATAGTCGTGCTGTGACCCTGCCTCCCCGACTGTGACTCTGCCATCGGTCCTTTCCAGCTCTCGTGCTTGATCCTGTTCTCACGCCCTTGAGAGTCCCGACCCGCTGACTCGTTACTCGTCATCATTACTCGGTACGTCACCGAGGGCGACGACCCCGCTACTTGCGTTGCTCGTGTAGTAGACGGCTTTGTCTGCGAGAACGGGTGCGGTGCTGGGGTACGCGTCGAATCCTTCGATTTGGTGTTCCCACTGAACGGTCCCGTCGGATCGGTTTAGCGCGGCAAGCCCGGCGAGATTTGCTTCGGGAAGGCTTTCACCCGAGATAACGATTGACTCGCGGCCGACGCTAATCCCGCGGGTTGCGCTTCCGGATTGCTGCCAGATCGTTGCGCCGTCATCGATCGAAAGAGCGACGATTTCCTGACTTCGTGTTCCGAGGAA
>NZ_FNPC01000015.1 GCF_900107205.1 Halopenitus persicus
CGAGCAACGGCGATCGAATTCGCTCGACACGGTGCATCCGTCGTCATCGCTGATGTTGACGACGACGGCGCAGCAGAAACCGTCGATCTGATTAGAGACGACGGTGGTGAAGCAGTTGCCGTTCATACCGACGTGACCGATATGGATGATGTCGACGGAATGGTTACAACCGCCGTCGACGAATTCGGAAGCCTCGACTACGCAGTCAACAATGCCGGTATCGGCGGCGCTCAGGCACCGGCTGGCGACCTTGACGAAGCAGAGTGGGAACTCACTATCGACATCAATCTCAATGGTGTCTGGCGGTCACTCCGTGCAGAAGTTGATCAGATGACCAGCCAGGACGACGGTGGCGTAATCATCAATATGGCGTCCGTCCTTGGTCACGTCGGGTTTCAGAATGCCTCGGCGTACGTGACCGCAAAACATGGTGTCCTCGGACTGACGAAGACAGCAGCGTGGGAATACGCCGATGATGACATTCGCGTCAACGCTGTGTGCCCTGGATTCATCGCAACAAACATGCTTGATGAAGGCGGTATTACTTCTGATGAAGAGCTCCGTCAAGAGATTGCCGGCCGACATTCACAGAACCGTCTTGGGGAACCGGAAGAGATCGCTTCGGCAGTCGTGTGGCTCTGTTCAGATGCTGCCTCATTTACGAACGGAGAGCCACTGACTGTCGACAGCGGCTACCGAGGTATTTGAATTGGAGACACAGATCAACGTCACACAAGCGGCGGGTTGAATAGAGTTGAAAGGTGAGGGGTCAACAGATCGAATGGTCTATACTCAGCTTCGGCCGCCTCACCAACTAGCGGTTGCATCAGTTCGGGGATGAAAGCCTGCTAAGCCCCCTGAGTGAGTGAAAAGGTACTGGATAGTCAATGGTCGATGATTCAGCAATGTCTCTGAATTCGTGGCTCTGATTGACCTATCTACCAAGGACGCACTATCGTGAAAGACGAAATAGGTATGACCGGATCTGTTGCAATACTCAGGAGATGACACGTTTTGGACTGGTGTGTCTTGAACACGGCAGGCTACTCTGAAATCTGGAAACGTTCTATCTCATCTGACCCACATTTAGGACACTCGTCTGCGCCTGACGCAAGAGTCTCACCGCACTGGCGGCATTCCACGACTACCTCTGTCTCGTCACCGGGCAGTAGCCGAGTCAGTACTGCGCGGACACTCATTGGGTTCCGAAGTTTTGGTGGCTGTGAGTTAATGCTACTGGTAATCAGTATCCCCCGGAAATCCGGTGCGTTCGACCCGTAAAGCTGCCAAAAGCTTATCTTGAAGGCCGATTGACATTCGTTTGGAAGGACCGCTGTCACACGCTCCTTCCACCCCCTTTCTATGAATGCTGACAAATCGTTCCTCGGTCGCTGTCCGGAATGTGGTGAGGACATCTCGGAAGCGTGGGTTCTTGTTGAGTACCAGAAGGACGACGGCACCGAGGGCGTGTGGACCGAGTGTCCAGCGTGTGAGGACGTTGTAGCCCCCGAATAGTCCCAGACAGCAGAGTAAAGTGTTCTTCGTCGCGTATCCGGAGTAAGACCTACAAATGGAGATTTCAGAGCAACTTCGCTGTCTGTTCTCGGGCACGGTCGAAGAGCGTAATGGGTCATATGTGGTTGAGGTACCGGAACAAGAACTCCGTCTTGGCGACCTACAAGCAGACGAAACGTACCGTGTGGCTGTTCTGCCAGGACCCGCAACCAACGAGGCCAACAACACTGCCACCGATCCACAGCCCGAGCAACCACCGCAGAAACCCCCTGTCGAGAAAGGGGAACAACGTACCGTCGAAATCGAAGACATTGGTGAGCAAGGTGACGGAATCACCCGTGTTGATCGCGGGTTCGTCGTTATCGTTCCCGACACTGAACAAGGCGAACGCGTCACTATCAAGATCATTGATGTGCGCGAGAATGTCGCCTTCGCAGAGGTTGTTGAGCGGGTAAGTTACTACGAGTAGTTGAATCGCTAACCCTCTTCGTTACGATCGTCGGGATGATTCTGGAGAGTGAACCCCGTTCCGACTAGTCATCTGTCGCCGACACCTGCTCAAAACGCGCTGCACACCAACCCACCGATCTGGCCGCAGTCATCGGATTCGCCAGAGCAGATAATTCCTACAAAGAGCACTATCACAGGCGTAAAATATATTATTATACAGCAAACAGAACCACACTATGATATATCAAGAATGGGGGAAGATCTGAATGGGAATTATACGTGACATCTTTCTTCTACAAGCGTTGCGGGATTCTGGAAAAAAGAAACTTGCCGAGAGAGATTCTGATGGGAATTCGGTGTGTGGGGGATGTCGAACACGGGTTAAAGAGTCGGCGACGAGTTGTCCGAATTGTACAGCCGATTTGTATACAAAACGAGGAAAGTTCGGGCGTCGAATAGGTACGTTCTTTGGGCTCTCGTTTCTTCTGATGGCATACTTACCCCCCGGAGAAGGACTAGGTGTTGGGCTACTCGGGTCGATAATTCTTGCACTACTGGGGCCTCTTCTCCTTTATTTAGCGATCCAATGGTATCGTAAACGTCCAGTCCGAGAGATGAACGTTCGAGGCCAGCTTCCGTTTTAAACCTCTTTGATAGCGTTGAAGATATTGGTCTCCCGCGAGTATATAAACCAACGCGAACCAGCGTTAGTATGCTCGCTGACAGCGATAAGCACCCGTCAATATACCTGTCACACATCTCGATCAACGGTGAGTCTGAGACTTTAGCATGGTCTGGAGCACACAAGGCGCGAGCATACATCGAGGATCGCGTCCCGGGCGGTGTGGATAACTGGGACACCGAGCTTAGTGATCACGTCCAGTTGCGGCGAGCACTGATGATGACATTGTAGCCCGTGTAGAGCGTATCAAGATTGCTGACCCGGCTTCGCTCGCCAGTACGATTGAAAAATATCCCTCACCGCGGCAGATTATCGATTTGGAGCTACCTGATGACTGTGAATAATTTAGTTGCTGTTTCAGAGCGGCTGGAGTGTTCTGCCGATCAAATCACCTGATGAGTTCCTTGACTGGTTGAGAGAGCCGCCAGCTGGCGTTGAATTGGGTGGACGGGTGAGTGAAGAAACGGCAACGGACACGAATGAATCTGAGAGCGGCAGTGGGGTGCTTGGCCGTGTCCGAGGATTGTTCAGTTGACGCTCCTAAACCAATACCGGAAGCTCGGCCGAACGCGCAGACAGAATTACCGGAGCGAAGCACTCACGTCGAAAAGCCGCGTGGGAAGGGGACTCGCCGGGGGGACGACGAACCAAATTCGGTTGTCAGAGGCACACGATTTGGGTTTCCCGCGCGGCAACTGATCATTTTATTTAGAGCTTATTAACCTTTCTTCGAATGATGTCAAGCTACCATACCACAATATGGATACACCGGCGGTATTGACCGCAGGTGAGTTATAACCCTCACCGATATGAGAATTCAACAGATCCGATACTCATTCTACCCTCTGTATTTTATACACCTCTTGTAACAAGTTACAGGAAAATCAAGGCTGCCACGATACGTGTATTTCCTGTATTGACCACAACCGGGTCAAGACGCGTCACCTACTGAGAGTTTCAAAGAGCTGTTTCGGTGGAAGTCACCAATATATGGAAGCGGCTTTGTTGAAATTCTTGGTCGCTGATAGTTCGTCGAGGCCGTGCTACATACAGAGCGCGGGTATATCACCAGAAATATTATCAAATTCAAATAGTGTTCGTTCGTGGCTGCTGAATATAGAGGAGAAATTTATCACTTATACTCTTAATAAACCAGTTATGGGGCTATTTGACTCACCTAGTGGTGCTTGCCACTTTTGCCGAGGGAAAGTGGAAGAAGGGAATGGGATGTACTGTGATACCTGCGATACGTTTGTCCATACAGACTGCCTGAGACGCAATAATCTTCTCAAAATTGAAAAGAAGAGATTGAGGTCAAATAGAGTAACTGTGAAATGTCCTGGCTGCGGTGAAACTAATACTGTCTATTGACTATCAATTGAGTAGTATGGATCCCCCAAATAAAAATAAAGCGTTGTGTGGGCTACTAGTAAGAATGAGATCCGAATCAGAAGATACTGACGATCAAAATTAGGATCGCATATGACCAAATTTCATAGAATACCGCTATCACGACGGCGATACGTCCAGACAATTGGTGCGATAGTAGCTGTCGGGAGCGGACTCACAAATATCGGAACTGTGGCAGCAGATAGTGGAGACGAGATCTGGTCTTTTGAAACCGAGGATAGGATCAATAGTTCACCAACGGTAGTGGACGGAACTGTTTTTGTAGGGTGTGATGATAGCAATCTGTATGCGATAGATACGGGAACAGGCGAACAAGAGTGGGTCTTCGAGACTGGAGATGGTGTCGTAAGTTCGCCTACAGTCGTAGATGAGACCGTCTATGTCGGATCCAACGATAACCACCTGTACGCAGTAGATGCAGTAGCAGGCGAACAAAAATGGGCTTTTGAGACTGACGACAGGATCAATAGTTCACCAACAGTAGTAGAACAAACCGTCTACGTCGGATCCTACGATAACAATTTGTATGCAGTAGATGCAGCAACGGGTGAACAAAAGTGGGTCTTTGAGACAGACGGTGGTGTCTATAGTTCACCAACAGTAGTTAACGGGATTATCTACGTCGGATCATGGGACGATAATTTGTATGCAGTAAATGCGACGACAGGTGATCAAGAGTGGGTCTTTGAGACAAACGATAGTATCGATAGTTCACCAACGGTAGTGGACGAAACTGTCTATGTCGGTTCTAATGATAAGCATCTGTATGCGATAGATACGGAAACAGGCGAACAAAAGTGGGCTTTTGAAACTAATTATGGTATTGAGAGTGTTCCGACTGTGGCGGATGGCACTGTCTATGTAGGAAGTAGGAAAACCTTGAGTACTGATGGTGGAACATTATATGCGATAGATGCAGCGACAGGCGAACAAGAATGGATCTTTGAATCACCTGGGGTAACCACTGCCCCGATACCTAGTTCGCCGACAGTAGCTGACGGGACGGTCTATGTTGGAACTGATAATCGGACTCTATATGCTGTAGATGCAGCGACTGGTAGTCAAGAGTGGGTTTTTCGATCTGAGGGAGCCATAGATAGCTCACCTATTGTGGTGGATGGAACCCTCTATGTTGGGAGTGATGGTGGGTTTGCAAAAGGGAACCTGTTTGCAATAGAAACGGATTCTCAAGGATCAAGTGAGGATTCTCGGGTGATGCTTGGTGTATTAGGCCATCATAATGATTGGAGATACTCCGGGCAGCAAATCAATGCTCCCCCCACGGCATCAATTCGAGTTGACGCCAATCGCCCTACTGTGGACGAACCAGTAATATTTGAGGGGACTAATTCATCGGATCCTGATGGATCTCTTACCAGCTACGAGTGGGTGATTGATGACACAGTACACAGCGGAGAAACGGTTGAATATGTTTTCACTAGTACTGGGACATTTTCTGTTGAACTGACTGTTACTGATGATGACGGTGCGACGGACACCACGACAACCTCAGTTACGGTCAAATCAGCAGAAATCAATAATGGCAGTAGTGCTATAGATGAATCCGATAGCGATGGAGAGGCCGATAATCAAAACGAGAGTAATGAGAATTCCAGTACCGGGCTAGGTTTTTCTATTGTGATAGCTGGACTTGGTAGTATAGCAGCTGGACTTGGTGGTCTGGCCTACCTACTCAAAAAGCGGTTGAACGACGAATAATAAGTTAACAAGATTGATGCTGTCTTTGCGCTTTGTATGCAGCAGCCGCTTTCTGACAGCATCTGGAGAGAACAAGCCACGCGATGATAGACCCAGACTCTATAGTCAGCACGCACGCCAAAACATATCACCACTCAAGGATTTCAACAGAGCCAATTTAAGCTATTCTGGATAGGTTTACTGAAATTGGCATATTACGGGTCGGGTGCATTACCAGCAAATTCCTCTCGCCGATCATTCACCCTGTCTTGCCACTTATTGCATAAATAAGGACAGCTACGATATCGAATGCCTCATCCCGTGAGAGCACCACACGACTGCCGAACTCACGGTCCGTGAATATTATCTCACGCACTCTACGTTTTATGTTATTGATCCATAGGATAGACAAGTACTATTATAAACCATATTTATACACTATATATGCTGATCGCCTTCGATACCGTTCGTGGAGTCGTTGTTGCTGGTCCAGAAACCCTACCAGATATAGAACCTCGATCATCCGAGGCATATGAACGAATACTGACCGACGGCGGAGTCAGAACACAATGTTCTACACCACCTCGGCCTGCTCCCGAGCACAATTCCCAGCATAAGGATACAGGAGACGTGTTTGGTGATAGCAGGGATTCACGGTATGAGTGCGTTGTTTGTGGTGAACCCGTCACCCGAAATCGAACTAATGTTCGAAAGCAAGAGGCAGATCAGTTCGAAGACGTATTTAGGTGGTTCGAACATACTAACAGAGACGCGGATTGTTTTGGCGATGGGTCGATGGGGGCTTCACACCGGGCAGCAGTCGAACTCTCTGCACGTCGACTCGCTCGTGCTTCTCGGCAACTAACCCGTGACTGGATCTCGGATGATCGAACCAGTTCCGTGCCACGTATCGAACCAGAAAGACGTGTGACTGCCCCAAGTAACGACCAGTGGATCGAAACAGACCTGCATCTGAGGTCTCCACCTATTGCAGTTGAGGTGTTCTCTGAGATTAGTCAACTCGATCTCAGCCGGCGTCTCACGGTACTGTTTGATGCCGGGTACGATGCGTACCTCGTGTTTGACGTTGACGGGCGGTACAATCCAAGTGAAATCGAGGTGTGGTTGCAGGATTTCGCAACGGTACCAGTTCGGGTTGGTCGGTTCGACAAAACACGTGCTGTATCGGGCGATCTGTCGTCATTAACACTTGGCACTCGATTATCGGAGAGTGTGATTGATCCCAGTGCGTTAACAGACTCTAACGTACCTGTGTTTCTCCAGTAAGGTATCACCTGGCGGTTCGCTATCTGAGTTAGAGTGCTATCAATAATGCGTAATTTTGCGAAAAACCACTATTTAAGTGGGTAAATCACAACTCGTTGAGTACCGGGAATCGACTCCATCGAAACGAGTCACGGGTGCTGAGACACCCGCAGACCCGGGCTGCCAATCATGACAGCAAACACGGATACAACCCGCGACCCTAATAGCAGTAACGATCAACCGAGAACCACCGACACTGGCGATGAATCTGGTTCACGTCTTGCGGACTTAACCACGAAACAACAAGCCATAATCATCGCCACACTAGAACACCCGGACGAACCCGCAGTCTCTATTGCTACGCGTGTCGGAACCGCACAATCCTACCCATCCCAAGTCGTTGATACCCATAGAGATGTGCTCGACGCGCTACGGAAACAACTCGAAATCGGTGATGGCGTAGTCGACGTGATTGAACGAGAGCTCAGCGAGCAAGACATAATCGAAATTGTCGACTGCGGCCTGCTTGACCAGGTTAACACGGGCCTCATCGAGAAATACACCGGCCAGAATGGAAGCAACAGTAGAGGGGGTACAGCAGATCTGAATAATGCTAGTGATGGAGACAGTATCCCCGCTGATCGACCTGTCACGAGTCAGCGTTCGTTTATGTCCGCCGCTCCAGACGACACTCAAACCCGCGATTCCAGTACGTGTGACGGTGACTCCGAAACGAACAATATCGGAATCAAGCAAACCACACCTTCTCAGACAAACCCGGACGTAGATACGAACAGCGGCTCTGACGACTATCCAGAAGGTACCAAGTCCAAAGGTAGCGTAGATGAAGAGGAATTACGGCAGTGGTATAATGCGTTGACAGAGAAGCAGCAGGCAATTGTTGATGTAATCGTGGAGAACCCGGATCTAACGGATACACGCATCGCAGAGCTTGCTTCTGAAAAGCTTCCGAGTGGTGAATCTGTCAGTCGTGCTTACGTTTCTATGATACGGTCAGAGGACGCAGCTTTTCTCGGAACTCTGCAAGAGCGCAAGAGTGAGTCACGGATCGAATCCGATTCTAAAGGCGATGGTAATTCGGAAATTCGAAGTGAGGATACCGAACAGAACCAACACAGAATTGCCGCTTCGGACAAGAAAATTCAGTCACAGCGTACTTCAATACCTATCCAGGAACTCAGGCGTGTTCGTGATCGGATTGCCTTCACTGCGGGTGTGATTGAACAAGAATACGCACTTACCCAGGACAGAATGGACAGAAGCGATGAAATCATCCCGTCAAAAACTCACGTCGCTGGAACTGTAGCGTTTGCCAGGCAAACACTCGCTGAAATAAACGAACTCCTAGAACACGAAAAGTAACAACCTCAACTCCAGTATGAGTGTCTGGTGAGTGTTCAAGTAATTTCACATACCCGCTTCGTCGGCAGTCTCACCGTCTATATCAATCCCCTCTGAGATGCTAAGTCCATGCCGGTCCGCACGTGCACGGGCCTGTTCGTATACTTCTCTTCGCTGGATAATCCGGTATGCCGTCGCGTACGCAACGTCTGTCTTTTCCTCGATCTCTCTGTAACTAATGCCGTCGTTTCGAAGTGCTAACACGCGTTCCACGTCGCACCACTCACCTGGGTCCGGCACGAGCCTCTTTCCGTACTCTTCAGTCACGCCGAACTTCAGCCCGTATGGGGCTTCCCCCATCCAGTATTCGTTGTCTTGCCGGGCTTCAGTAACTTCCAACCCCTTCTCAATCTCTTTGAGTTTTTCTTGATGAGCTGCGGCTGCCTGTAGGATCTCGATCGCCGCATGCATCGGATCCGCTAAGTCCAACTGTCCATCCAACACGGTGTGTAGTTCTACGTTGTACTCGCGGAAATCCGGGATAAGACGCATCACCTCGTCAACGTCCCGGGCGATCCGGCGCTTGTCGTGCAGTACGACCACATCCAGATCGTCGTCATCACGAAGCCGCTGCTTGAGTTCACTGTATTCATCGCGGGAGCCGTCCCATCCGGAAGCCTGCTGGCCATCATCGTAGATCCGATCTAGCTTCAGGCCGTGTTCATCACAATACTCCCGGATGTTCTGCTTTTGATTTCCTAAGCTCGTGTCGCTCTTTTGACTGAGTCGTGTATAGCCGATTGCGGTCTGTGTCATAGTCTGTCCACTTACTCTAGGTCAAGTCATTCGGAGTCTGTGTTCCGAAGTCCCTCAATGTGCTTCATCAACCGGTCAGCACGTCCCACTTCTGTCCTTGTGAACGGGAACGAGATGCCAAACCATAGGCACCCACAGTGTTGCCCGTTCTAGATCCTCTCATTCAGTCATCTTTCACTGCCATTTCGAGCTTTTCCGAACTGACTACATCCCACTCAACTGTCTCACCTGCGAGATCCATCGCGTCTGCGAGCGCTTTGGGGATGGTTACCTGGTACTGTCCTTCGGAGTTCCGAGTGACGGTTGTTGTCGTGGTTTTCGGCATCGTTCTAAGTCACCCACCAACAATATTGATTTGAATGTTTGATCTAATAAGGGAAGTCCCTGTTTCAGGGGTGCCGGCCCCTGAAACGCCCTGCCCAGGAACCGAACCCGGTCAAGGCACCAGCCGGGCGTTAATCAAACGTGTTTGAAATGACTGCACTCCCGGCATGCAACGAAACTACGGCCGGGCTCATCACCGAAACTTGGACTGTAGAATTTATCCATCACCCCAGCACAACCCGTCTCTGAATCGCACGGTTTGAACCCGACAATAGTGATGTGGCAGTCATGGTCATCCCACGTCGGGTGGTGCTCTGCTTCTATCTTATGCTTGTTATCAGTATGCTCCTCGCACCACCACTCACCGTACTGTTTCCGCAGACTTTCGGTGGATCCGCACTCGGTACAGTCCCTATCACGCTGCATATTTTGATTCTGACCTGAGGTGTTCTGTGTCATGATAGGTTGTTCACCTGAGGCCCTGCCGCGGAATCGAACCGCGGTGCGCCGTCAGTCCAGGGGAAACGCCTGCTCCCGCAGTCTACGCGTCTACTCGGGCGTCGGCTCGCCGTACGCGTCGTACAACTCCAGCACGAACTCGATACCGTGCGCTGAACCGACCGACTCACCACACGCGGTGCACTCCACGTCCGGGATCTTCTGTTGTACTGGCGCTTCCGGACGAGCGCCCGGTGCCGGGCCGAGACGCGTCGTGAACTTCACATTGTCCCGTGCAGCGAGTCGCGCACCACACGGACACGTTTCACCGGTCACCGGTTCCACGTCCCTGATGTCCGCCACGACCGGGTACTCCGTCCCATCACCGGGGCCGTGCATCGATGGATCGACATCAAGCGGGTACAGCCACACGTTCGTCTCCGCTCCAATTTCCGCGGTCCACGCGTCACCGCGGTACGCAACTGTGTCGCCTTCCTCGACCGGCGACTCGTCCAGCACACGGCGTCGCCGGTCGGATGCGCAGAACGAGCACCACAGTCCACCTTCCGTCACTTCACGACTGTTCCCGCATTCCGGGCACCCCATGCAGTCCAGGCAGTAGTTGATGTGTGGCGATTCCATCGTGACCCCATCGCCGCAGTTCGCACAGTTGATTTCTACCATTAGTAATCTCGGACTTGCGTCCTGAAGCGCGTCGGCGGAATCGAACCGCTATGCGAGCACCAGCTACGCGCGTTAGTCGTCAGTACTGGGCAGCGATACGTCAGCCACCGAGTACAACCGCAGCACCGAATCCAACCCGAATATCGCACCGACAGATGCACCGCACTCACTGCACTTCGCCACCGGAATATGCTGCTGCGCCGAAGCGGGCTCCCGCACCCCTGGTGCCGGTGCGTGCTCCGTTCCGAACTCGACATCTTCCGGGCCCGTTAATCGCGCACCGCAGGCACAGTCCTTGTCGACCACCCCACCGTCAAAAATCTCGATGATGAATACGACATTGTTCCCGGGCCTGAGTTCCGCCGCTAGGTCACTGTCCGCTCCGTTGACCGTGTCGATTACCGTTTCAACGTCGTCGAATAACGTGCCCTGGTCAAATTTCATCTCTCCGATTAGGCGCTTACTCGGGTCGTTTCGAATCTCTTCTCGCCGGTCGTTGCGTATTGTGGTTTCGCTCGTCATTGGTCGGTTACTCATCTTGAGGCACGCCCAGGGGGACGATCCCTGGTTTCGCCGCTGCTCACGTGCGTTATGTTTTGGATACTATCGCTCCTGGATCCTGACCGGGACCGTGGTTCCGACCACTCGGTCTGGGCCAGCTCCGCGCGTCGGGAAAGTGATCTCGCCTACGTCCTCAATACAGGCGCGTACCTCGTTGCGCCAAACCTCTAGGGTTGTTTCGCGCCACTCGTCCCAGGTCGTGTCATCGTCAGCGTCACGCTCATAGATGTCCTTATCTTCGAGGTGGCCGGGGTATTTCGCCCCGCTGTGGACGTTGTGGTAGTACTCGCGTGAGTCTCGTCCGTCTGCGTGTCCGCATAGAAACGCTAGCGGATCAATATGGACCGGGACGGGATCTATATCATCAGCATATCGTGTCCCCGGTTCACTAAAGAATAGGTTCGCTTCGACGCTCCCGCGGAATGGCGGGGTGACGCGAAGTATGTATGTCCCGCGGTTGCTCTGTTTGTGGTTCCGCTGGATGCAGTCGGCTACGTCGTCGGGAGAGATGACGATCTCGTTAATGTCCGCTAGTGGGTGTTTAGTCGCTGATTCGTCGCCATTCGTGGTTGTTTCAACCATTATACCTGTGCTTGTAAAGACAAAGTCATAAACGCCCCCCGGCGATCTCTCCATTGCTCCGAGAACACGCACTCAAAACCTCGACTCTATTTTCATAATTAGCCGATAGCGACACTCCCAATGGGCTTAATCCTACTTGACGACCATCTGTTTGACCGACCTGCCGGGAATTGTGCGATTAGAGTACCGAACACTACATACTGGTAATCAACACCCCGCGATCCCTGTCAGAAATTCTACCACCGTTCCGTACCAAGGCTGTGCAGTCTAGTCTATTATACGGACATTCTGGGGATAGCTTTCTATGAGGGAGAGACCCCCCTCTCCCCCTACATATCATATCCCCCGGAATAGCCCGTATGAATATAGCCCAAACCAGAATCCGTTAACCGATCGAAAATTAGGACTTATCGATGACGAGTGCAGTTGCGTCAAGGAGCGGCGTGAGTTCTACTATCCCCGTGCAGTTGCTTGATCACGTCATCTCATACATCGTCAACATAAACCAGCTAATTTAACGCGAGGAAAACTGGGAGAACAAGCCTTCATCGATAATAACTGTAGGATTACCCACTATCGATGTCGGACTGTACTTTTCGAAGCGTATATGCAGACGTGTGTGTCTCTCTGACGATGTCTTCTTGGTTGATATTCCGATCATTCTGTGATGCGAGTGCGGCCCATAGTGCGCCAGCTGCGGCAGCTGCTGGTGTTCTCAAGAAATGTACCTCGTTGAGGAGATCAGCAGCATTATGCCGGGTTTCGGTATCTGCATCGAGTTTGTCTGTCCAGTGGTCAAGATAGGTTTGGGCGTCGGTCGGTGTAGTGTGTTCACCGGTAACGTGCTGTATCTTCTGTGATTCCCGGGCGATCAGCTTCTCTTTGGCGTCTGTGACTGCGGCGATTTCACTGATGGATCGAGGCTCATCGTGCAACTGACAGGCGACTCGGACCGCTGCGGCAACGCCCACGATGGATCCACGACCTGCTAAACTGGTTCGCTCGTATGCCCTGCCGAACAGGTCGATAATCGTCTTGACGACAGGTGGTGAGAGATCAAGTGTATCGGCGTGTTCGTCGATGAGGTCGTAGACCCTGTCAGTGTCAGTGACCGGGAGATCGTGAATCGGATCCGAAGACGGAATATTTGTGCTCATATATGATCGCTAGGCGTACGGTGTTAAATTCGGATTCCGTCCATCGTTGTGTTTGAGCCGTGGTGGCGTGTGAGCGACTATTTCTATTCCTGTAGTTAGTATCGTAGGAATGCGAGCCAGTCATAGTAAGCACACAGTTTGTGTAGATAAGGGGTGAATCCCCTCACCCGTCTATTACCCTATACACCTATGGAAAATTTCCTGGGTATTTACCTACTAAAGTACCACCAGTTACCGCCTCAGAAGCCTCGAAAAATTTTTTCGCAGGCTTAGCAACACTAAGGGAAATCACACACCCGCCAGAGGTATGTGTGTAAAAACTCTATGTCCATATATGAAAACAATAGTCACATCGAACACCTTGAGTGGGAAAAATCGAAAGTCGATCGATGGGGCACCTGCACCAGATTCGGTCCTACTTATTCCCCGAGAAGAAACCGGATGGATCCAATACACCGAAGAGGCGATCGACGTAATACCCAGTCTTGACCGCGGGGAGATTCAAGATGTTCAATGGAATTTCGATGAGACGAACGCCGCATACGACATCGTCCGTGCATCGCGGCGACCCAGAGAGTATTTGATGTGGATAGCGAGGGAGTGGTGCGACGACGTGACTGAGGCGATCGAAGCGGAGACTTGTACCCGCCTTATGACCCCGAATATCGAGGCACTCCCGCCACGAGCCATCGAGTATGCTGTCCAGCAGGACACTCACGTCATCGGTTTTAACGAGGGACTCACAATCCGTGGAGACTCCGTATTCGACGTACTCTCGGATGAACAGCGCCGCGCGCTCGGTATCGATGCTGAGGCGGATTCAGATGACACCGACATCAACGCTGAATCCCACGAGCAGGGCGACACCAGAGAGGAGCGCGACGGCGACGGCACTGGAACTACCGAATCCGAACTGGACACCGAACCCGATACCGAGGATGATCAGCGGCAGGATCCGGACAAGGACAGCGTTGACGAACTCTCCGGGGAAGAGCTCCTCGCCGGAATCGATTGGGATGCTGGCCGCCCGCCGATTGGCTGCACCAGCGAAGCAGGGACTCTGAAACCTGACGACAACTACACTGACGTAAGAGACGCTCTCCGCCGAGTAGCTCGCGGCGAAATGAGTCAGTCAGCTGCAGCTGAAAGACTCGATTGCACAAGGAAAACAGTCGCTAATGCTCTGCAGCGCCCGCACTTGTACGGGGTCGATCCCGAGCAAGTGTGATCGGGGCAAATAGACTTGTCCACACCGAGTATAAACCCATCACCACCGAACCCTGCTAATCAAGGATTGGACTCTCCAACCCACACGTCGCCGCCGTCGCTTTCAACGAGCGACCGCACAGATACAACTCGATCCCTGTTTCCTCACTGTCGAGGCGCTTCTCGCTTTTCGGGATAATCGCCTCTTACCGTGTGTCAGGTACTCCCGGGCCATATTCGGAATGTCTATCTCTAAGCCATCTGACCTTTACTCGTGTTACGTCGATCCGAAGATGGGAGTTGAAACGTTAAGATAGTTCCTTGTGGTTCGTTGTCAGCGATCGTAAGTTCACCACCGAGTGTCGTTGCTACCCATTCCATCAACCATAATCCAACCCCGAGACTGTGATTCAGAGGTGTCTCCTCTCCCGACTCAATTACATCGCGTTCATCTTTGGAGATCCCCGGTCCGTTGTCGGCAACAGTAATCTGCACTTGGTCATTAGCCGGATCTCGACAGACTGTGATCTCAACTTTGGGAGATGACTGTTCGGTATGTTCGATCGCGTTTTCGACTGCCTCATCAAGTGCCAGTTCAAAGAGGTCTGCATCGGGAATCTGAATACTCGACTCACCATCTATTGTTACTGAGATTCCCGAGTCGGGATACTTGGTTTGATACGTCTCTATAAGAGTCTCTATATCAAGTTGATCCCATGTCTGCTGTTCCTCTGTTGGATCCCAGATCGCGCGAATGTCTGTAGTTCGCTCAGCGATCTTTTGCATCGCTGCAGCTTGCTCTCGAATTGCAGAGACAGACGCTTGCCGGGCATCAGGATCTAGGTCTTCATCTTCTAACAGTTCTGCGTGACCGTCGATCACATTAAGGGAGTTTCGCAAGTTGTGCCGTAAGACCCGGTCGAGCACGTCTAACGTTTGCTCTGTGAGCACCTTGTCGGTGATGTCCTGCTCAATACCCACGAAATGGGTAATATCTCCTTGTTCATCCGAAACCGGAATGATCTTCTGTTTAACCTCGAATAGTTCGCCGTGTTTGGTTTGATTCGTCAGTTGTGCGTCCCAAACTTCACCGGCCGTGATTTGGTCCCATAGCTCTGCGTAGAACGCCTCATCTTGTTGGCCGGATTTGAGAATTCGTGGATTGAGTCCAGTTGCCTCTGCAGCAGAATAACCAGTCAACCGTTCGAAGGCAGGATTAACATATTCGATTGTCCCTTCTGGATCAGTGATCAGTATCGCTTTGTCAGATCCTTCAGCTTGTTCTTTGAAGAGTGTGAGATCTTGTTCGTACCGTTTTTCAGCGGAGATGTCCTGTTGGTAGCCTAAATAATGGGTAACGGTTCCTGATTCAGACCTCATCGGAACGATCGTGACGCGGTTCCAGAACATCGAGCCGTTCTTTCGATAATTCCGCAGTTCGACTGTAACTGGCTCTTCGGCGTCGATTGCTGCCCGCATCTCAGCCACTGGCTCCTCACGTGTAGCATCTCCCTGTAGAAATCGACAGTTCTGGCCGAGAATCTCGTCCCGAGAATAACCAGTGAGATCGCAGAATCCGTCGTTTACATAGATGATTGGATTGTCGGGTTGGGATGGGTCTGTGATCGTTATGCCGATTGGGGCCTCGTCCATTGCGTGATCACGGAGCAGACGACCAGCTGGCGAATCTGCGCTATCGATTGGGAATACAGATGTCTGAACCTGCTGGGTCCCGTCCCATTTGACTAGGGAACTTACTGCGATAACGCTCTGGTGTCGGTCGGTAAATGTCTGGAATTCAATAGCAAGCCCAAACGCGGGTGTGTCGTTACTTTCGACTCGTGTTACTTGCTTATGGAGCGAAGAATGATAATCCGGTGTCACGAGATCCGTCAGTGACATCCCGATGAGCTGTTCTTGTGACTCCGCACCGATGAGCGTACAGAATGCGGGATTTGCATAGACGATCTCCATACCCGAGTGAATGAAAAACACTTCAGAGGGAGAATCAGATGTCATATGTGGTGTAATTAATCAGTTGATATAGTCTCCTCGGTAGAGTATGCCTGTACAGGAGCAGTAGTACTCTGGATAAAGGTGAGGTATGGTTCGTCAGTCACATAGCTCATCCTTCCAGCTCGTTATTCCAGTCTTCAGCAGGAATACTGAACTGGAATCGTGCGCCACCGTCTTCACTTTCCATAAGTTCAATGCCCCAGTCGTGTGCTGCTGCGATTTCACGGACAATCGCCAATCCGAATCCGGTTCCATCTTCTGTCGAGGTGTATCCAGGCTCAAAGACAGTATCTCTCTCGTCTGCTTGGATTCCAGGCCCGTCATCGGCAACGTAGAATCCCGTATACATATCTAACAGTTCGACTCGAACGGTCGTGTTCGGACCGGCGTGTTCAACGGCGTTACCGAAGAGGTTTTCGAGCAATTCACAGATTCGTGACGCATCGCCTGAGACGGTTGTTCCGTCCGAAATAGTACACTCAAGTGTCGCGTTCTCTGTGGGAACCGCGTCCCAGGCATCCTGAACTGTCTCCCGGAGATACACTGGTTCAGGCTGCTGAACTG
This sequence comes from Halopenitus persicus, assembly GCF_900107205.1. Classification (GTDB taxonomy): domain Archaea; phylum Halobacteriota; class Halobacteria; order Halobacteriales; family Haloferacaceae; genus Halopenitus; species Halopenitus persicus. Next base: position 16,732 of record NZ_FNPC01000015.1, read on the forward strand.
TCAAGCCGTGTTTTGCAAGCGAGAGTGCCTCGTCAGTAAGCATCTCCATTCGGGTCAGTGCTTGTCTAATTTGGTCGAACTGTTCGTCATCGTTCGTTTGCTCCGCGAGATCAAGCCGTCCTTGGGCGACATTGAGTGGATTTTTCAAATCGTGTGAGAGCGTCCGGGAGAATTCTTCAAGCCGTTCATTCTGCCGCTGCAATTCCCGGGTTCGGCGTCGTAACTCTGTGATCTCATTGTTTATAGCGACGAAGTAGATGATCTCACCTCGCTTGTTGGTGATTGGCGCGATGGTTTGATCAACGACGTACTGTTCCCCGTTTTTCCGCTCGTTCACGATCTCATTCTCCCACACATCACCGGCGAGGATCGTTTTCCAGAGGTCGGCATAGAACGCTTCGTCATGGACACCTGATTTGAGAAGGGACGGGTCTTGCCCGATAGCTTCGTCAGCTGTGTATCCAGTGATCTCTTCGAATGTCGGGTTCACATACAGAATTGTGCTATCGGTATCGGTGATGTATATCGAGTGGCCTGCATAATCGACAGCCTGATAGAACGTCTGTAACGCGAGCGAAAGGCGTTGAAGTTGGACCGCTGTTTGGATCCTAGTTGCGAGTACGTGGAACTGCTCAGTATCCGTATCTTTCTGCAGGTAATCATCGGCTCCGCGGCGAAAGGCTTCACTGGCGACTCTCTCACTTCCTTGGCCAGCGAACATAACAACCGGAAGGGCCGGATATTTCTCTCGGATTTCGTCAATGAGGGTGAGCCCATTCATCTCCGGCATTTGATAATCGGTGACGATACAATCGAGTTTTCCAGATCCCGCTGGCGATTGCTGCTGTGTCTCCGGCTCTTGAGCGTGAGATATGGCGTGTGTTTTGTGCGAGCTGAGTTTCTCAAAGATAGCAGCAGTTGAGGAATTCTTCGAATTCGGCGTAGTCGTAGTGAGATACTCCAGCGTGTCCTCACCTGTTGTTTTGATCGTCATTGTCATTCCGTATTGCTCTCCGAGGAATGATGCCAGACGCGTGGCGAACTCCGAATCATCATCGACGAGGAGAACAGAAACGTCCTCGGGAGCAAGTTCTGTCTCCGGAACGATGTCTGTGAAGCGTTCGAATATCCAAGACCCGCTAGGCATTACTGATCTTCACTCCTGTTGTCAATGTCGGACGGACGGTCGTAAGACTCTGAATCGAAAGTACGGAACACTGCTTCGAACTCCATATCATCGAATTCCGTGGCAGTTTCTTCAAGTTGGTTCTGAACGACTGTGATGCGATCTAGTAGCTCGTCATATTCGTCGCTGGCTCGGAGTTCCGCGTCGGCTTTTTCGGATTTAAGCACAGCTCTTTTCGACGTTAACTGATAAAATTCCTGCACTATCTGATCATAGTCCGTCCGGGTAAGCATCCGTTCCACGGTATGGTGCAGATCATCCCCGTCGACGGGTTTTGTCAGATAATCGTCGAACCCCATCTCGATAACATCGAAATCAGGAGTAACCGCTGAAACCATCACTACCCGACAATCCAGTCCTTGTTCTTGCATCGTTTCGAGTACTTCATCACCATCAATGCTCGGCATACGGCGGTCGAGTAACACGACATCGACCGAATCATCAAGCTTCGTTAGCGCCTCTTCGCCGTCATACGCCGTTTCGACATCGTACGTCTCTGTCAGCCACGTTGCATATAGATCAGCAAGCTGTCGTTCGTCTTCAACGATCAGTACTGATGCGGATTCGCCGTTCGTCTCCGATGGAATGTCTGTGTTACTCATTGGTTTACGTGTTCGTCTTGTTGTCACGTTGTGGGTCCGGTGCGGTGTGTTCTTCAGCAGATAACGGTCGTGAGAAGGATGAGACTGATTCAGGCGGTAGTTTGAGATTCATACGAGTTCCGCGTGGTGACCGTTGTGAAATCGTGATCTCTCCACCGGCGAGCGTCACAACCCAGTGAACAAACCAGAGTCCGAGCCCGCTCCCGTGCAATAGTGGTGTTTCTTCTCCTTGCTCAATTACTGCTTGTTCATCCTCAGGAATTCCAGGACCATTGTCAGCCACCGTAATGTGAATTAGTGGTTGTGATGTTTCTTCCTCTTCTTGGGTGACTCTAATAGTTACTTCAGGCGTATCTTGATCGTTATGTTCGATCGCATTTTCAACGAGTTCTTCCAGGACAGATTCGATAGTGACAGGAGCATTAACCTCAAACTCGGGAAGATCAGCCGTGATTACTGCCTTCGGGTATTTCTCTTCCATCTTAGCACAGACACGTTCAACAGCAGCAGACACTACCTGCGGCTCCCGATATACCTCTTCTTGAAGCTCTCGCACCGTTCGCTCCGCTTTTATGCTAATACTCTCCATTTCCTCAATGTGATCCCGGATTATCTGCACATATTCTGATCGTTCGGCAGCCTCAGCTTGCGACAGCTGTTTCACATACCCATCGATGAGATTGAGTTGCGTACGGAGATTGTGGCGAAGAACCCGACTCAACACCTGTGCTTGTTGGTCACGGACGCGTTCCCCAGTTCGATCAGCCATAACCCCGACGAATCCTGTAATCTCATCATTCTTACTGGTAATGGGTGCAATTGTTTGATCAGCGAAGAAGAGTTCTCCAGTCGCCCGTCTATTCACAAATTCGTCTTCTTCCCAGACTTCACCGGATAAGATCGTATCCCAAAGTTCTTCGTAATATGTCGTAGGATGATGTCCCGATTGTAATATCCGAGGATTTGCACCGAGAGCCTCGTCTTCACTGTACTTCGTTATCTCCTCAAATGCGGGATTAACGTATTCAATTGTACCATCCGAATCGGTGAGGTATACGGCGTGTCCAGCCTGCTCAACCGCCTGCTGAAACTTTTTTGTCTCTTTGACCGTCGAAACTACTTGGTCTTTCATTTCTGCGAGATTATATGAGAGTCTTCCAATCTCATCATTCCGGTCAAGAACAGTAATAGATGTATCAATATCTCCCCGAGTGATGGATTGAACCTCAGCTTGCATTTGCTCAAGCGGACGAACAACGTGTCTGTCGATAGCGACAAACAATAGTATAATAATGAGCAATCCGCCCCCAAAAACCCCAATCAGGAAAGCTTGTAGCAGGATTCCGTGATGAGTCGGAGTTTGAAGAAACCACCATATCGCACTCAGACTTCCTATAAAGAGAAGCAGAATAAGTCCAAGATGGGTCCCTGCTTTCCAACGAATATTGAAATCTTGGTACATATCCACAATTTCCAGATAGCGGTGTTGTTACGGCTTTATCGTCATCTTAGTTGACGATTTGATAGTGACTTGGTATCCTTCATATGTGAACGAGACTGTCGGTGATTGACTGTTCACAGAGTAGTCACGGTTGAACAGCCCTTCAAGATGATCTGGATCAGTGTGATTTGCCAGCAGGTCGAGAGTGTGTGGATCGGTCTCTTTGAGCTTAGAGCTCGCCCGTATGATTGTTACGGCAAGCGTAGAATCCGGGTTATTTGTCACGTGGTAGGTTTCGCTATCTGTGTCACATATGATTGTCAAACCACGCTGGGGTAGGGACTGGTCTGGTCTTTTGGAGTGGTGATCGTCACCCTCGTTGTGCGGGGCCATTATCGTTTACTACATGTCCACGGACAGTAGGGTCAAAAAATACCGCGTTATTTTAATAACGTTTAGTGTTCAAGTGAGGTAATATGAATTACTATGGCAAGTCGGAAAGGGTAGGTGACGCACAGGGTGGCGATAGCGATGATGCAGGACGTGTCATTCTGCTCGTAGATCCATCATCCGTTGCTGATCAGCACGCTGCAAAGCTCGAACGAGAATTCGGCCAGGTCGTTACAGAGGGAACCGTCCAAGATGCTCTTACTCAGTTGTCTACGACGTACATTGATTGTGTCGTTAGCACGTATGAGTTGCCCGACGAGGATGGGCTTGAACTATTGAAACAGGTCCGAACAGAATATCCGACGATACCGGTCATTCTATGGCCAGATTCAGGTGACGAACACATCGCAAGCGAAGCGATTGCTGCTAACGTTACCGGATACGTTCCTCGATGTCGGAATAGCCCGACCGATTACGATCCCATAGTGAACCGCATTCACGATGCAATATCGACTCGTCCGGATTCCTTAGAGTGTGACAGGATCGATACAGCAATCCCGCTCTTATCTGCAGTCTGTTGTGATCTAATGCAAGCCCAGACAAGAGCGGATGGCTTCCAACTCACAGTGCAACGCGTCTGTGAGTACACTGATTGGGATTACGGCGAAGTGTGGCGGCCAGATAAAGGTCAAGAAGCGCTCACCTTGGAAGCATCGTATCCAGTTGATGAACAGTTCACGTCATTCGCTACGATGTCGGATTCAATAACGTTTCAGCCGGATGAAGGTCTTCCGGGCCGTGTCTGGGCAACAAAGTCCGAAGAATGGATTTCTGACGTATCGACTGTCCCGGTTCAGAAATATATCCGCACTGCAGCGGTTGAGGAAACCCATCTCAAAACGGCGTTCGGTGTGCCAGTACGCAGTGACGGGTCCGTAGACGCCGTAATCGTATTCTATTCTGTGAATGACTTACCAGATGAAAGCCCATTGCGAACTATGGTGAATGCCGTCCAACGTGTCCTGAACAAATGTTCGAGTGAACACCCTGTACTTGAGAGGAATGAATCAGGGTCTCTGTTGCCCTTCAGCTTCCAAGAGAATGAGGAAACCAAGCAATTACAGGGGGTTCCTCTCCGCATTCTTGCTGATCACGTCAACGTAACGGTGTGGATGGCAACACCTGATTTCGAAGAAATCATATTTACGGACCCAAATTTCGAACGAATTACGGGTATCTCTCCCGACGAATTTCAGGAGAATCCGCGTTCACTCCTTGATATTGTCCACCCAGACGATCGGGACGACGTACAGTATGTCTGGGAGAATCGGACAGACGAGTACACGCTTGAATTCCGTATTCAGACCGCAGAGGGGGAGATCAGATGGCTCAAAGAGCGAGGCACCCCCGTTAAACTGGACGACGAGCTACAGTATTTTGTTGGAACGGCTAAAGACATTACAGAACGCAAACAGCAGGAACAAGAACTGAGGCAGCAACGGGAACTGCTCCGCCATACTGAAGAGCTCGCTCGAACGGGTGGCTGGATCGCAGATCTAGACACAGGAAAGCAGCGATGGACGAAGGGGGCGAAAGCAATTCACGAGGTTCCCAGCGACTTCGAACCAACAATTGATGCCGGAATCGAGTTCTTCCATTCTGATGATCAAGAGACCATTGAACGTGTTCTCAACCGCTGTGCTGAAACGGGAGAACCGTACGATGTGGAACTCAGGATCATCACTGCGGAAGATCGAGAGCGGTGGGTACGAGCGACAGGAAAACCAGTTAGGGAAGACGGTGAAATCACGAAGGTATGTGGTGCAATCCAGGACATTACCGACCGGAAGAATCGTGAACTGGAGCTCAATCGTGAACGGGAACATCTTCAACAGACCGAACGTTTGGCAAAATCTGGCGGATGGATATACAATTGTGAAACCGAGTCGCTCCAGAGAACAGACGGCACACGTCGCCTATTCGGACTTCCAGCTGATCACGAGTGGTCCCTTGAAGAGTCGTTCGAATACTACCATCCTGATGACCGCGATACACGTATTCACGCGTTTGAGCGGTGTCGACGAACAGGTGAGCCGTACGAGATCGAAGTACGGATCGTTACTTCACAAGGCGACCAACGGTGGATCCACGAACACGGTGAACAAATAACGGAAAATGGCGTCAAGAAAGTCCAAGGCGCAGTCCGCGATATAACCACCAGGAAACGATATGAAAACGCACTAAACGAAGTGAATACAGCTGCTCGTGACCTACTTACTGATGAAACAGATACTGAAATCGCACATACCGTCGTCAATACTGCCACTAACATCCTTGATGGTACTGGAGTAGCAGTGTATCTGTATGATGAACAGAGTGAGGAACTTGCTCCAATAGCCGCTTCCGAGGAAATCAAGCAACTCCTTGATAAACTCCCTCGATTTGCTCCCGGCGACAGCATTGTATGGGATGTCTTCGCCAGCCAGCAGCCCGCCCACTATGATGATGTACGAACTGCTGATGATGTCTATCGTGCTGACACGCCGATCCGTAGTGAATATATTCAACCACTCGGTGAATACGGGATTCTAATTGTTGGGGATACCGAGATTGGTGCGTTCAGTGACCTCACAAGTGACATCGTCACCATCCTTGCGTCTACTGCAGAAGCAGCGTTGACTCGTGCGGAACGAACCCAGGCTCTACACAAACGAGAACGGAAATCCCAACGACAAGCACGACAACTCGAACAAGTCGAGCAATTAAACGAGCATATCAGGTCGATTATCAAAGCTGTTGTGCAGGCAGAGACACATAAGACGATCAAACAAATTATCTGTGACTCGCTTGCTACCCACGAGAGCTTCAAAGGTGTCTGGATCGGTGAGCCAGACCTAGCTATGGATGAGGTGGTTATGACCACAACAAGTGGTCCGATCGAACAGTATTTAGAATCGGTATCACTTGAATTAGAAGCGGAGAATACGCTTCCTGCAGTGCAAGCGATTCGTGATCGGACATCAATTGTTGAAGGGAATATCGCTGAACAACCCCATCAAGATGACTGGCAGCATCCAGCCTTACTCTACGACTTCCGGTCAGTGATCAGCGTGCCATTAATATATAACGATATTCTGTATGGCGTTCTCACGATTTACAGTACTCAACCAGAGGTGTTTGATGACCCTATCGTATCGGTGCTTACAGAACTAGGAGAATTGATCGGATATGTACTAAATTCACTCACACAGCGGCATGCACGTCTTGCTGATGAAATGATCGAATTGACGTTTGTAGTCAGCGGTGCAGACGACCTGTTTGTCGAGATGGCATCGCAACTTGATACTTCGGTTCACATTGAGAATGTTAGTGTCCGATTTGAGGACCGGTTTCTCGTTCACTTCACCGTTTCAGATACAGACCCAGAGGACGTGATGGGGGTCGCTGAATCCTTACCGTCAATTGAAAATATAAAGTTAATAGGTGACGATTCGTCGCCCCGATTTGAAGTGATAACGTTGGGCGAATGTGTCGGGACACAGATTGAGCGATTGGGAGCGCGTCTTCGCAAAGTGACTGTCGACGAAGGATCGTGTGAGCTTCAGGTTACAATTCCACATAACAGGGACATAGAAGCGTTCGTTCGACATCTTAATGAACAGTATCCTAATGCTGAACTCACCACCCAACAAAATAATACAGATACAACATCCTCGTCGTATAGCTGGTTACTCGATGACTGTCTCACTGAGAAGCAGAAAGAGACTCTGACAACCGCGTACTACAGCGGATACTTTGATCAGACGCGGAAACAAAAAGGGGGTGAGATCGCGGAGTCACTAGGTATTTCACAACCAGGGTTCGCAAAGCAACTTCGGGCAGCTCAATATAATCTACTTTCCGCTATATTGGAATAACTGAAGACCCCCGAAAACGATATAGACAGTCGATATATCATAGTACTATCTTGTAGTCAATCACTATACAAGAGGGGTTAGGGGACATTATGATAGGCTCCTGAAAATTTTTGAATGTGTGACTGAAACGTCTGTTTCTGGGTGTTTCAACCTGTTCAAACTCTGTAGGCGGCATAAATGACCAGTCTCCTATCCATCGAACCAGTTCTGCAGTATCACCCGAGAAATCGAATATCTGGAGCGACGTATCCTGTGATTTGCGTTCGAGAGGCTGTGTTGAATCGCCATACAGCAGCGAGGTAGCCGCTAAATCAAAGGAGTTGAAGCGGGACGATTTGAGTATCGAAGCTGAATTCTTTCCCGAATTCGCCATTACCGCTATCGGCCATTTCACATTCGACGATGATTGAGCTGGGTGTGTCACTGGTTTCTTCAGCTGCAACGTAGTCGATGAGCTCTCGGACCGGTGGGCGAATCAGAGATATAAAACGGTCCGTTTCCATACTTAGTCACCACAGAGCCGCGTAAAAGGTATTATCCGGCGTTCATACAGGTAGGTATTACAACTATCTACAGATCATCAAAATACTCCCGTCGTAACTCCATTTTTTCTCTCTCTGATCTGTAGTCGTATACATCCTCAAGAGTCCGCTTCTGCACATCAAGCCTATCTGATACAATATCAGCGGGAATATCACTATCTAGATAATCCGTAATCGCACCGCGACGCAACGCGTGCGTCCCCGCCGAATCTGGGCACTTCGATGCCGTCATCCGTGACTGTACCGCCTCACACGACTCTGGATCCCGGCCCTGCGGGCAGTCCATCCCGTACTGGCACGGCCGCGTCACCCGGTACGCGTAGCAGCGAAGCGTATTGACGGTCGCACGGCCGTGACGTGACGTGATCAACGGCTCCCTGCTATGCTCGTCCGTTCGATCCCACCGGTTCTCATCGATATAATCCTCTAATATCCTGCACGTCCGGGTACTGATAGCGATCGCGCGCTCACCATTCGACTGATTCTTCAGCGGCGTCCCGGTCTCTGGCCGGTGCACAGCTTCGATGTACTCGTCGTCTAGGTGCACGTCGTCGTCTAGGTCAACGCCGTGCAACGTCCCCGCGCGACACCCAGTTTCCCACAGCAGCCGGAACACGACGTGCTCGACAGTTGCGTACTCGTACTGTGAGAGGTACGCGAGTATCTTAGTCGCCCGTTCTTCGGGGACGATGTCCTGATCGAGTTTCCCACCGTCCAGTGACGGTGATTTAATGCTCTCTGCGACGCCGTCGACGACCGCATCGATCCCTTCACAGAATCGGATCCACACACGGAGTGTGTCCATATTCGATTTCAGCGTGGTCGTGTTGACTTCATCTGATCGGGAGATTTTGAATCGTTGAACGTCTCTTCCGCCGACATCGTTCATATTGTCTATTCCGTTCTCATCGCACCACTCGATGAACCTCGTGATCCGGTATCCGTGTGATTGCAGTGTCTGTTCAGCTAGTTCGCTCTCGCGGGATTTTTCGTACAGTGTGAGTGCTTCCCGCGGGGTCAGGGGTTCAAGATCGGACCCATCAGGTGATTCAGGCATTAGTAATCACTGGCCCAAGCGCTTGTGCAGACGGGTGGGAACGCAGCGTGAGTTCCCTGCCGGTGCTGCATTTTGTATAACTTGTCTGCCTTCGCATTCGGTGGAAGCCCGCCCGGCGGCCGCAGGCCGCCCGGCAGGACCCGCGAAACCGGTTGGAGCGCCCGATCCGCGATGGTGGAAGCGGAGCGCAGGGACGGCTGTGCCGTCCCGAGCACCGAACCGCGAAAACGTCCGAATCGCTGCGCCGCGAGCCGGTGAAACCGGCTCGCAAGCGGGTCTCGCGCCGGCCCATAGGATACATATACCTTTTCCACCTTTTCCTGACGGATAGCGGCCGTTTCGTGCCGCCCCGGGAGAGACGCCATCGACCCCTTGGATAGTTGATAAGCTTGATACGTACACGGGCCGATCGTCGGATGGATGAGCGAGCGATGACGGACGGCCCCACGCGAATCCGGTCGGCGATCGTCCGCCTCGACCAGTTGACTGGCTATTTCGACGCTCGTCGGTCGGCGGTGTGGGCCGCGGCGGTGGCGTTCTTCGTCGGCGGCGACCTCCTCACGACCGGGATCGGGTTGCGGTACGGCTCGATCGTCGAGGCGGGGCCGGTCGCGGCGCCGCTGCTCGCGGCGCACGGGTTCTGGATGATCCTTCCGTTGAAAGCCGCGGCGCTCGCGGTCGCAGTCGGCCTCTACGTGACCGTGCCGCGGCCGCACGACGTCGGCGCGCCGCTGGGACTGGCCGCGGTCGGCGCGGTCGTCGTGGGCTGGAACCTCGCGATGATCGCGTTGACGATCCCGTGAACTCACTCCCGTGAACTCACTCCCGTGAACTCACTCGAGGGACCGCCGCGCGTCCGTCCCCGTGAGGTGTTCCCAGGTGAACTCGATGGCCGCCCAGGCGACGAGCCACGCGAACATCAGCACGAACGCGATCACGGTCGTCGAGAGTCCCCCGAACGGTTGCGCCAACTCCAACAGCATCGGCAGCGCGAGTAACACGGCGACCACCGCGGTGGCGCCCCCGAGCAGACAACAGAGATACGTCGACAGCGAGTCACCGCCCGCGGGCGCATCCGCGATGCTCCGGGTGCTCCGGTCGTACTCCTCCGTCCCTGCCCTGTGTGGTGTGGGCATACATACCACTCCCGTCTTAAATATGGTGATCGATCGTTATAAATATGTTCCGCGGGTAGCCGGTCGCGTTACGTTGGAGGATGGGACGGCCGAGTTCCGCGTGTCCATACCGAAATCCGACCATCTCAACGAGCGTATCGCGTGGATCGATTCGTCGTTCGTGACGCGAGACCGAACGTCGCGCTGGGCGATCGAGGGAGGGATCCGAAGTCAACCGAACACCCATTGCGTAGCATCCCCTACGCTCGCCAATGCGTGTTCTCGTCGTCGGAGCGACCGGGTTCGTGGGCGGCCGACTCATCGAATCACTGCGCTCGGCCGGCCACGACGTCGTCGCCTTCTCCCGGAGCGCGAGCCGGTCCGGATTCCCGGCTGACGTCGAGACGTTCGAAGGCGATCTCGGCGATCCGGCATCGCTGGAGGGGCTCTGTGAGGACGTCGACGTCGCCTACTACCTGATACACTCGCTGACGGCGGAGAACTTCGCGGAGCTCGACCGGACCTACGCCCGCCGGTTCCGGGAGCTGGCGTCGGCGGCCGGCGTTGACAGGGTGATCTACCTGAGCGGCATCAGCGGCGACGAGCGGAACCTCTCGCCACACCTTGCCTCCCGCCGGGAGGTCGAGTCGGTGCTTGAGGTCGGGCGCTTCGATCTGACCGTCCTCCGGGCGGCGATCATCATCGGAGCCGGCAGCGCGAGCTTCCGAATCGTCGACGACCTCACCGACCGGCTGCCCGTGATGGCGGTCCCGAAGTGGGTTCGGACGCCGTGTCAGCCGATCGGCATCGACGACGCCGTCGCCTACCTGGTCGGCGTCCTCGACGTCGAGGAGACTCGGGGTCGAATCTACGACATCGGCGGGCCGACGGTGTGGTCCTACGAGTCCCTGCTGCAGTTGACTGCCGAGGAGAAGGGAAAGCGTATCCTGATCGTGCCCGTGCCGGTGATGTCCCCGAGACTCTCCTCACACTGGCTCCGGCTGACGACGGACGTGCAGTACGCCATCGCCCAGCCGCTGGTGGAGAGCATGCGGAACCCCGTGACGGTCGATCCCGAGCGGGACCTGCAGTCGGTCGTTCCCATCGAGCGGACGCCGATCGAGATCGCGGTCCGCCGAGCGCTTGCGGAGGGTTGATCAGGGCTCCTCCGCGGAAGCCTCCTCGACCGGGATCTCCCGAACTTGGCGGAGGTCCGTGAGATGGGCCGCGGCCGCCGCCGACAGCGGGAACGTCCCGTCGAGGTCCGCCACTGTCCGTCCGTGGATCAGCCGGCCGACGGAGGCGCCCCACGCCGCGTAGGATCGTTTCAACCCGTCAACGAGCGAGTCAGCGAGGCCCAGCCGATCGAGAACCCGCCCGACGGTTTCCGCTCCGACGTGGACGGAGTCGTCCTCGATCAGGATGAACGCGAAGGGGCGGCCGTCGAACTGCGCTTCCAGGAACGCCTGTATCGGATCGGAGTCCCACCGGACGGCAACGACGTCGTCCGACCGTCGGGTCGCCGCCGTCACGGCCACGCGGAACAGCGGGTTGCTACCGTCGTAGACGAGGAGCGACTGTTTCACGGACGGGGTAGGTGCTTTGGGGCTTTGAGTGTTTGCGAGCAGTCCGGAGCGGTCCGCTCGGCCGTCCTCGAGCGTCTCCGGAGATTTTGAACTGCTACTCACGGGGACCGACTCCGCTGGTATAAAGGGACCTCTCCGTCTCGCGATCTGCTTTATAAGAAAGTGGGTTGGGGCGAATTTGAATCGCCGGCCTCCTCCATGTCAAGGAGGTGTCATAACCAGACTAGACCACCAACCCGTCCGTGGCTCGTCCGGCGCGTTTTCTGCTACCCCGGGAACGTAATTGAACCTTTCGAATCGATGACGGCGGCGGTGGCGGCCCCCGTTCGTCGCGTCGCCGACTGACCCCTATGCGGCGGCAGTCACGCCCGTTCGTTCGTCCAGTCGTCCGCTCTCCGTGCTCGTCCACCCTCGTCGACTCGTCCGCTCGTCCACACTCGTCCGGTTCAAGTGGCTCGACGGGCATCGCCACGTATGGTCGACCGCTCCGCCCGTGCCGCTCGTCTCGACGACTTCCTGGACGCCCGCGACCTCGAAGCGGTCTGGTTCGCGCGGCCGAACGGCTTCGCCTGGCTTCTCGGCGGCTCGAACGCCGTCGACCGAACGGCCGGCATCGGCGCCGCCGCGGCGGGCTACGACGGCGAGTTCCGGGTGATCGCCTCGGCGACCGCGGCGGACCGGATCCGCGAGGAGGAGGTCCCGGACGACGTTCCGGTCGAGTCGGTCCCCTGGCACGAGTCCTCGCTGCCGGCGGCGATCGCGGACCGCTCGCCGCTGCCGGCCGCCCTCGACGTCGCGGCCACGATCGACGATCGCGCCGGCTCGACCGCGGCCGACGCGGCTGCTGCCGCCGGCACTCCCCACGGCGACGTCGGCGAATCCGCCTTCGAGCCGGTCGACGCCGCGCGGCTCCGGCAGCCCCTCACCGACGACGACGTCGAGCGGTACCGCGAGCTCGGCCGCGAGGCCGCCGCGGCGGTCGAGACCGTCTGCCGCCAGCTCGAGCCGACCGACCCCGAGTACGAGGTCGCGGCCGCCATCGAGATCGCGTTGGCCGCGCGGGACGTCTCCACGCCGGTTCTGCTCGTCGGCGGGGGCGACCGCGCCTCTCGGTTCCGCAGCCCCACGCCGGGCGACGCGGAGCTCGGCGACTACGCGGTCGTCTCGGTCACCGCCGAGCGCGCGGGGCTGCACGCGTCGCTCACGCGCACGGTCGTCTTCGATCCCCCGGCGTGGCTCCGGGACCGCCACCGTGCGGCCGCCCGGGTCGAGGCCACCGCGGTCGCCGCCACCGAAGCCGCGGTTGCCGCCGATCCTGCGGCCTCCACCGATCCTGCGGCCTCCACCGATCCTGCGGCCTCCACCGTTCCCGTAGCCGACCGCGGGCTCGAGACCGCCGGCGATCTGTTCGAGGTCGTCCGGGACGCCTACGCGGCGGTCGGCCACCCGGACGAGTGGCGCGCGCACCACCAGGGCGGCGCGGCCGGGTTCGACGTCCGCGAGTGGCTCGCGCGGCCCGACGGTACGGAGCCCGTCACGGCGCCGATGGGGTACGCCTGGAACCCGACCGTCGCGGGCGCGCGCAGCGAGGACACCCACCTCGTCGCGCCCGACCGGACCGAACTCCTCACGAAGACCGGCCGCTGGCCGACCCTCGAGGTCGAGACGGCCGACGTCGACGGCGTCCCCTCGCGGCGGTACGACCGCCACGCGCCGGTCGTGCTCTCGGACGAGTGATCCCCGCTCGGCCGGAAGCGCTACTCCTGACGGCACGATCGGGAAAGGTTTTTGTGGGAGAGCCGACCTACTACCCGGTAATGAGCGCGGACGCCCGCCGCGACGCTCGACTCTTCCGAGAGCGGCGAGCCCCGCGACCGCGACGACGACCGGCCCTTTGAGGCCGATATTACCCATTCCCCATCGTCGTCGCACGCCGCCGTTTCGTCCACAACGTCCAGTTCCCGGTCGGTTAGCGTCCGCCATCGATTTTTATTCCGAATCTAAAACCGCTGAATTTAAGGGTCTAAGGGGCCCAGCACACGGTAATGACACGCGTCGCACTCGCGTTTAGCGGGGGACTCGACACCACCGTCTGTGTACCGCTGCTCGAGGAGGAATACGGCTACGACGAGGTCATCGGCGTCACCGTCGACGTCGGTCAGCCCGAATCGGAGTTCGAGGAGGCCGAGGAGACCGCCGAGGCGCTCGGGCTCGACCTCCACGTCGTCGACGCCACCGAGGAGTTCGCGGACCTCTGTTTCGACGCGGTCCGCGCGAACGCGACCTACCAGGGCTACCCGCTCGGGACCGCGCTCGCGCGCCCCGTCATCGCCGAGGCGATCCTCGAGGTCGCCCTCGAGGAGGACTGTGACGCCGTCGCCCACGGCTGTACGGGCAAGGGGAACGACCAGCTGCGGTTCGAGGCCGTCTGGCGCGGCTCCGATCTCGAAGTGATCGCGCCCGTGCGCGAGCTCGGGCTCACCCGCGAGTGGGAGATCGACTACGCCGCCGAGAAGGACCTGCCCGTCGAGGCCGGCGACGGCGGCGTCTGGTCGATCGACACGAACATCTGGTCGCGCGCGGTCGAGGGCGGCGAGCTCGAGAACCCCGACTACGTCCCGCCGGAGGACATCTACGAGTGGACCGCCGAGCCCGAGGGCGAGACCACCATCGACGTGACGTTCGAGGAGGGCGTCCCCGTCGCGGTCGACGGCGAGGAGATGGCCCCCGTCGAGCTCATCGAGCACCTCAACGAGTACGCGGGCAGTTACGGCGTCGGCCGCACCGACGTGATGGAGGACCGGATGCTCGGCCTGAAGGTGCGCGAGAACTACGAGCACCCCGCCGCGACCGTCCTCCTCACCGCCCACTCGGCGCTCGAGGACCTCGTGTTGACGAAGGGCGAGCGCTCGTTCAAGACGGGCATCGAACAGGAGTGGTCCGAGAAGGCCTATCAAGGACTCGTCTTCGCGCCCCTGATGGACGCGCTCGACGCGTTCATCGCCGAGACCCAGGACGTCGTCACCGGCACCGCCACGGTGAAGGTCTCGGGCGGCAACTGCCGCGTCGTCGCCCGCGACAGCGAGTACGCGGTCTACTCCGAGGAGATGGCCTCGTTCAACACCGCCGACGTCGCCGGCATCGCCCAGGAGGACGCCACGGGCGTCGCCAAATACCACGGCCTTCAGGAACGCCTCGCGAACGCGGTCTCCGCGGACGTCTCCGACCTCGAGCTCGCCGCCGACGGCGGCGACGGGTCGGACGGCGCCGACGCCGACGCCGACGAGTAGACCGATGACCGACGGAACCCCCTCCGAGACGGCCGTCCGCCGCGACCGCTTCAGCGGCGGCCCCGCACGCGGGTTCCTCTCGAGCCTCGCGGCCGACGAGGCGATCTTCGCGGCCGACCTCGCCGTCGACCGCGCGCACGTGGTGATGCTCGCGGAGCAGGGGATCGTCGAGGCCGACACGGCCGGAGCGATCCTCTCGGCGCTCGCCGACGTCGAGGACGCGGGCCACGGCGCCCTCTCGGAGGGCGAGGACGTCCACGAGGCGATCGAGACCGCCGTTATCGACCGGATCGGTCCCGACGGCGGCCGGATGCACACCGCACGCTCGCGCAACGACGAGGTCGCGACCTGCATCCGGTACCGGCTCCGGGAGGACCTGCTGGCCGTCGCCGAGGCGACGGTCGCGCTTCGGGAGGCCCTCGCGGCGGCCGCGGCCGAGCACGTCGGGACGACGATGCCCGGCTACACGCACCTCCAGCCGGCCCAGCCCACGACCGTGGCCCACTACCTGCTGTCCTACGAGGCAGCCGTGGCCCGCGAGACCGACCGACTGCTCGACGCCTACGACCGGACGAACCGGTCGCCGCTGGGCGCCGCCGCGTTCGCGGGCACGCCCTTCGGGATCGACCGCGACCGGAGCGCCGAGCTGCTGGGCTTCGACGGGGTCGTCCGGAACGCGATGGACGCGGTCTCCGCGCGGGACTTCCTGCTCGAGGCCGCCGCGGCGTTCGCCTCCCTGTCGGTGACGCTGTCGGGGCTGGCCGAGGACCTGGTCGTCTTCGCGAACAAGGGGTTCCTCGAGCTCGACGACGACTACGCGTCGACCTCCTCGATCATGCCCCAGAAGAAGAACCCCGACACGCTCGAGCTGACGCGCGGCGTCGCGGGCGACGCGGTCGGCGAGCTGACCGGCGTGGCAACCGCCTTGAAGGGACTCCCTCGGGCGTACAACCGCGACCTGCAGCGGGTCCACCCCGGCGTCTTCGAGATCGCGGGCGTCGTCCGCGATGCGACCGACGTGGCGGGCGGGGCCGTCGCCACCGCGACGTGGGACGAGACCGCCCTCGAAGCCGCCGCCGGCGAGGGCTTCTCGACGGCGACCGGGATCGCTGACCTGCTGGCGATGGCGGGGCTGCCCTTCCGGTCAGCCCACGAGATCGTCGCGCACGCGGCGGCGTCGATCGACGACGCGACCGACCCGACGGCCGCGGCCGCAAAACTTGACGCGGCCGCCGAGGACGTGCTCGCGGAGTCGTTGTTCGCGTACGTGAGCCGCGACGACGTGGAACGTGCGCTCGACCCCGACGCCAGCGTCGCGAGCCGCGACTCCGCCGGCGGGCCCGCTCCCGAGGCGGTTCGAACCGCGCTCGCGGACGTCGACTCGCGGATCGCCGCGGACGGCGACCGCGTCGCGGACCGGCGCGCCGCGCTCGACCGTGCGAGCGACCGGCTCGAGGCGGAGGTGGCCACGTATGTCTGAGACCCGGTTCCTCGTGCATCCCGACGTCGAGCAGCCGCGACGACGCCGGTCGATGCAGCGGCTGCGATCGCCGCCGAAGCCACGGCAGCCGCCGCGAACGCCGCCGTCCCCGTGAGGGGACACATATTACTACGAAATCTGATGTTTGATTTCGAACGGCCGTGTTGACGCGTTCTGTGTCCGTTAGGGGGTGCTCCGTCTATTGTGTATTCTTTGATAAGTTCGAAGGTTTTATGTATGAACGACGGTGACCTACGGGTACGACAATGACACAGGCAGAATGTGTCGAGTGCGGGGCCGACGTGGACCTGTACGACGACCTGGAAGTGGGAGAGATCATCGACTGTGGAACCTGCGGCGCCGAGCTGGAGGTCATCGACGTTTCCCCGCCGGTCCTCGATCGAGCCCCGGAGCTCGAAGAGGACTGGGGGGAGTGAGATGAAGGTCGGCATCCTCTACTCCCGGATCCGGAAGGACGAGAAGCTCCTCCTCTCGGAGCTGCGCGAGCGCGGCCACGAGGTGGAAAAGATCGACGTCCGGAAGGAACGGTTCGCCCTCGACTCGACGACGGCCGACGTCGACGACCTCGACGTCGTCGTCGACCGGTGTCTCGCGACGAGCCGGTCGCTGTACGCGACGCGGTTCTTCGCGAGCTACGGCGTTCCCGTGATCAACGCGCCCGAGACCGCGGACGTCTGCGCCGACAAGGCGAAGAACTCGCTCGCGCTCGCGGAGGCCGGGATCCCCACGCCCGAGACCGAGGTCGCGTTCACCACGGACGCGGCCCTCGAGGCGATCGAGGAGTTCGGCTACCCCTGCGTGCTCAAACCCGTCGTCGGCTCGTGGGGTCGGCTGATGGCGAAGATCGACTCCCGAAACGCCGCGGAGGCGATCTTGGAGCACAAGGCGACGCTGGGCCACTACGAGCACAAGGTGTTCTACGTCCAGGAGTTCGTCGACAAGCCCGGCCGCGACGTTCGCGTCGTGGCCGTCGACGGCGAGCCCATCGCCGCGATGACCCGGACGTCGGACCACTGGCTCACGAACGCCGCCAAGGGCGGCCACGCCGAGGAGTTCGAGCTCGACGAGACGGCGCTGGACCTCGTCGAGCGCGCCTCCGATGCCGTCGGCGGCGGCCTGCTCGGGATCGACCTGATGGAGGTCGGCGGCGCCGGCTCGGGCGAGTACACCGTCCACGAGGTGAACCACACCGTCGAGTTCAAGGCGCTCAACGACGCGGTCGAGGCTGACGTCCCCGCCGCGGTCGTCGACTGGCTCGAGACGCGCGTCGCGGCCGCGGAGGCCGAGGAGGGAAATGAGGAGCGGACGGGAGTGACGGCGACGGCATGAGCGGCGCCGACGCCACCGCGACCGACGCTGATGCCCACGATGCTGACGCCGAATACACGGCCGGCGTGATCGGCGGGACCGGGTTCGCGGGCGGGGAGCTGCTCCGCCTGCTCGCCGGCCACCCCGACTTCTCGATCGTGCAGGCGACCTCCCGGTCGGCCGCGAACAAGACCGTCGGGTCCGTCCATCCGAACCTCCGGTCGCTCGACCTCCGATTCACGGAGCCGTCCGACCTCGAGTCGGTCGACGTGCTGTTCGCCGCGACGCCGCACGGCGTCTCGATGGAGCGCATCGACGCGTACTTCGAGGCGGCCGACACCGTCGTCGACCTCTCGGCGGACTTCCGGCTGCCGAGCGCCGAGCTGTACGACGAGTGGTACGAGGGCCACGACGCGCCCGAGTACCTCGAACGCGCCGAGTACGCGCTGCCGGAGCTCAACCGCGAGAACCTCGCGGGCGCCGACCTCATCGCCGGCGGCGGCTGTAACGCCACCGCGACGATCCTCGGACTGAAGCCCCTCGTCGACGAGGGGATCCTCGGTCCGGAGACCGGCGAGGTCGTCGTCGACGTCAAGGTCGGCTCCTCGGAGGGCGGCGCCGGCGGCGGCGCCGCCTCCTCGCACCCGGAGCGGTCGGGGGTCGTCCGCCCGTACGCGCCGATCAGCCACCGCCACGAGGCGGAGATCGGGGCCTACCTCGGGCTCGACGTCTCCTTCACCGTTCACGCGGTCGACATGGTTCGTGGCGCCTCCGCGACGTGCCACGTCTTCCCCGACGGCCCCGTCTCCAAGGGCGACCTGTGGGGCGCCTACCGCGGCGCCTACGAGGACGAGCCGTTTATGCGGCTCGTCTCCGGCGGCGGCGGAGTCTACCGCTACCCCGAGCCCAAGGCGGTCGCCGGCACGAACGCCGGCGAGGTCGGGTTCGAGCTGGATGCGAGCAACAAGCGCGTGGTCGTCTTCTCGGCGATCGACAACATGATGAAGGGATCCGCCGGCCAGGCGGTCCACGCCGCGAACGTCGCGCTCGGCCTCGAGGAGACGGCCGGGCTCGAGTTCCAGGGGCTCCACCCGGTGGGATCGCCGTGAGCGCCGCCGAATCCACCGACCCGCCCGTCGTGGTCAAGGTCGGCGGCGCGAAGGCCGTCGACCCCGCGGGCGCGATCGGCGACGTCGCGCGACTGGTCGCCGAGGACCGCGACGTCGTCGTCGTCCACGGCGGTTCGACCGCGGTCGACGAGACGCTCGACCGGCTCGGGATCGACCCCGAGTACGTCGAGTCCGCCTCCGGCGTCACCGGCCGGTTCACCGACGCGGAGACGATGGAGGTCTTCGAGATGGTGATGGCCGGCAAGCTCAACACCGAACTGGTCGCGTCGCTGCAGGAGGCCGACGTGGACGCCGTCGGCCTCTCGGGCGTCGACGGCGGGCTCCTCTCGGGTCCCCGAAAGTCGGCGGTTCGGGTGATCGAGAACGGGAAGAAGAAGATCCGCCGCGGCGACCACTCGGGCAAGCCCGAGTCGGTGAACGCCGCGCTGCTCGAGGGACTCGCCGCGGACGGCTACGTCCCGGTCGTCTCCCCGCCGATGGCGGGCCAGGAGCGCGACGGGGGCGTCACGCCCGTCAACACGGACGCCGACCGCGCCGCCGCCGCCATCGCCGGCGCGCTGGGCGCGGAGCTCGTCCTGCTGACGGACGTCTCCGGGGTCTACGCGGACCCCGACGACCCCGAGACGCTGATCGGATCCGTCTCGACGCCGGCCGACCTCGAGGCGCTCGAGTCGGCCGCCGAGGGCTTTATGGGAAAGAAGGTGATGGCCGCGGAGGAGGCGCTCTCGAACGGCTCCCCGCGCGTCATCGTCGCCGACGCCAACGCCGCGGACCCGATCGTGGACGCGCTCGCCGGCGGCGGAACGCACGTCCACGCGAACGCGATCGCGGACGGCGACCGGACGGACGCCGACGCGAACCAGGCTGACGCCGACACACCCACGGAGGACGCCTGATGTCCGGGTTCGTCTTCTCCGAGAAGCCGATCACGATCGAGTCGGGCGAGGGGGCGACCCTCGTCGCCGACGACGGCACGGAGTACCTCGATTTCGGCGCGAGCTACGCCTGCACCCCGCTTGGCCACTCCCATCCCGCGGTCACCGACGCGGTTCAGGAGCAGGCCGCCGAACTCACCTACGTCCAGGCGTCGTATCCCGTCGAGACGCGCACGGAGACCTACGAGAAGCTCGCCGCGCTCGCGCCCGGCGACCTGGACAACGTCTGGCTGTGTAACTCCGGGACGGAGGCCAACGAGGCCGCGATGAAGTTCGCGCGGGCGGCCACGGGCGAGGAGAAGATCGTCGCCACCAAACGCGCCTTCCACGGGCGCACGCTCGGCGCGCTCGCGATGACCTGGAAACAGAAGTACAAGGCGCCCTACGAGCCCCTCGCCGGGGGCATCGAGTTCGTCGAGTACGGCGACGCCGCGGCGCTCGCGGAGACGGTCGACGAGAACACCGCCGCGGTGTTCCTCGAGCCCGTGCAGGGCGAGGGCGGGATCCATCCCGCCGCGGTCGAGTACCTGCAGTCCGCCCGCGAGGTGACCGCTGAGGCGGGCGCCGCGCTCGTCCTCGACGAGATCCAGACCGGCGTCGGCCGGACCGGGACGCTGTGGGCCTGCGAGCAGGCCGACGTCGTGCCCGACGTCCTCACGACCGCGAAGGGGATCGCCAACGGGCTCCCGATGGGCGCGACGCTGTGTGCCGACTGGATCGCCGAGGACTTCGGCGACCACGGCTCGACGTTCTCGGGCGGTCCGGTGGTCTGTGCGGCCGCCAACGCAACCCTCGAGACGGTCGTCGAGGAGGACCTGCCGGCCCACGCGGCGGCGGTCGGCGACGACCTCCGCGAACGGCTGCAGGCGGCGGCCGACGACCACGACCTTCCGGTCCGTGACGTCCGCGGATCCGGGCTGATGGTCGGCATCGAGGTGAAACGCGGAGCCAACCGGATCCTTCGCGACCTGGCGATCGACCAGGCCGTGCTCGCGCTGCCCGCGGGCCGCTCCGTGGTCCGGCTGCTTCCGCCGCTCGTCGTCGACGAGGCGGACGCCGAGCGGTTCGTCGACGCGTTCGTGGAGGTGCTTTCCGGGTGATGACCGACCCCGAGGCGGCCGGGTCCGGCGGTTCGGATCGCGACGGGATCGCCGATCGCGAGGTCGTCGCCGGCGGCGAGGGATCGTCTCCCGACGCCTGCGACACGCCGGCCCGCAAGCTGCTGTTCGATCTGGTCTCGATCCCCTCCCCGTCCGGCGAGGAGGACGCCGCGGCGGACCGGCTGCGCGAGTTCTTCGCGGCCAACGGCCGGGAAGCGTGGATCGACGAGGTCGGCAACGTCCGCGCGCCGGCCGACGATTCGGTGCTTTTGACCTCCCACATCGACACCGTTCCGGGCGACGTCCCGGTCGAGGTGAAGCCGGCGGACGAGGACGCGTACGACCTCGACGCCCTGGCCGGGACTGACGGCGACGCGGTCCCCGACGCCGCGCTGTGGGGCCGCGGCTCCGTCGATGCCACCGGCCCGCTCGTCTCGATGGCGGTCGCCGCCGTCCGGACCGGCGTCTCCTTCGTCGGCGTCGTCGGCGAGGAGACCGACTCCCGGGGCGCGCGCCACCTCGTCGCCGACCGCTCGGCTGCGCCCGGGGCGATCGTCAACGGCGAGCCCTCGGGCTGGAACGGGGTCACGCTCGGCTACCGCGGCTTCCTGGCGGGGACCTACGTCAACACCAGCGAGTCCGGCCACTCCTCGCGGCCCGAACCGAACGCGATCCAACACGCGATCCGCTGGTGGGCCGGCGTCGAGGACGTCTTCGATCCCGAGGACCCCGACACCCCGGTCTTCGAGCAGGTGACGACGAAGCCGGTCTCCTTCGACGGGGGACTCACCGAGGACGGACTCGCGGTCGAGGCGACGGCCGAGGTACAGCTCCGCGTGCCGCCGTCCCGGACGGTCGACGAGGTTCACGAGATCGCCGAGGGCCAGTTGACGACCGGAACCGTCCACTGGAAGGAGCCGATCCCGCCGGTGATGGAGAGCCCCAGAACCCCGCTCGCGCGGGCGTTCCGCGTCGCGATCCGCGGGACGGGCGGCGACGTCAGGCTGCTCCGGAAGACCGGGACCAGCGATATGAACCTGTTCGCGGCGGCCTGGGACTGTCCGATGGTCACCTACGGCCCGGGGAACTCCGACCTCGACCACGCGCCGAACGAACACGTCCCCCTGGCGGAGCTCGACCGCGCCGTCGACGTGTTGACCGCGGTCTGCCGTGACCGACGATAGCCGGCTTTTCTCGCTCCCGATTCACACCACACACCACTCCACCGATGGCACTCCAAACGACCGACTTCCTCGACATCGACGACCTCACGCCGGCGGAACTCGACCGCGTGCTCGACCGCGCGTCAGCGATGAAGGCCGGCGAGGACGACGCACAGCTGCCCAACCACACGCTCGCGATGATATTCGAGAAGCCCTCGACGCGGACGCGCGCCTCCTTCGAGACCGGGATGACCGACCTCGGGGGTCACGCGATGTTCCTCGGGCCGGACGACATCCAGCTCGGCCACGGCGAGCCGCTCCGGGACACCGCCCGGGTGCTCGGCCGGTACGCCGACGGCGTGATGGCGCGGCTGTTCGACCACGAGGACGTCGAGGTCCTCGCGGAACACGCCGACTGTCCCGTGATAAACGGCCTCACGGACGAGGCCCATCCCTGCCAGACGCTCGCTGACCTGTTGACGATCCGGGAACACGCCGGCGAGGACGTCCGCGTCGCGTGGGTCGGCGACGGGAACAACGTCGGCCAGTCGTTCGTCGTCGGCGCGGCGATGGCCGGGATCGACGTGACGGTCGCCACCCCGGCCGAGTACGCGATGGACGGGGCGGTCTTCGACCGCGCCGCCGACTTCGGGGCGGACCCGACGGTGACGACCGACCCGGCCGCCGCGGTCGCGGACGCCGACGTCGTCTACACCGACGTGTGGATCTCGATGGGCCAGGAGGATCGGCGGGAGCGGAAGCTCGCGGCCTTCGACGGCTTTCAGGTGAACGAGTCGCTGCTCGCCGGCAGCGACGCGGCGGTGATGCACTGTCTGCCGGCCCACCGCGGTGAGGAGATCACGAACGACGTGCTCGAGTCGGACCGCGCGCTCGCGTGGGACCAGGCGGAAAACCGGCTCCACGCGCAGAAGGCGCTCCTCGTCGAACTCCTGGCGTAGGAACGACGGGTCCGCGTCAGCGGCGGGTCCGCCGATCGTCGGTTCGGATGACGCCCGCCGATTCAGAAGTCGTGCTCGAGTTCCTCCGGATCGGAGTCGGCCTTCTGGATGATTATCTTGCCGTCGCGGACGCGAACGAACACCTCGTCGCCGATCTCCATACCCGCGACCGCGAGCTCGTCCTCGTGCAGGTTCACGTGAACGTTGTGGTACTCGCCATCCTTGTCTTTGGTCCCACTCGGGCTGAGCTTCTTCTTGCGAACCATCGGCGGGTTTCTGCGTGGGAGTTCGCCGTACGAGATACATAAGTGTTGTTTCCCCCGCCGAACGTGGCGGTTTTCGGCCCGCCGCAGGCTCCGCGGATCGGGAACGGCCGCTCGTCGTCGGTCCGCGGAGCGCGTCCCCTCGCCGGTTCCATCCTGCGATCGATCCGCGCGCCAGCGTTCGAGGCCTCGATTTCCCCGCGGATCGGGCGTTTTTGCGCCGTCATCGCCGTCTCATTCCGCCCGAGACCCCTCGATCGCGGGCCACATCGACGCTTGATGCCACTCTTACCCCCGTTTCCCCGATATATTTATAACAGATTATGTGCTGGATTGCCATGGAGGTCAACAAACCATGGTACGTGACGACGGTAAGCGAAACTTCGCGCTGCGGGAGGGTGACGGATCGGAATCGAGCGTGTTCTCCGGGAACACACCGCGGCAGGCGGCCCTCAAGGCCGCTCGGCGGATCGATCCCGCTTCCTCGGAATCGGACGCCGACCGGACGAAACTCCGGCTCCGCGAGAAGGGCACCGACAAGGTGCACGTGTATGAAGGGTGGGCCTGGGAGGAGGAACCGCCCGAAAACAGCCCCGACTGGCTCGAGGACCAGGACGCGATCACCGAAGCGAACGTCTCGAAGCAGGGCATCAAGCACCTCGACGAGGAGTAGCACGTCGCGTTCAGTTCGCGTTTTTCGACGGCTTCTTCCGGTCGGCGAGCCGACGCTCCCGGTGCACGGCCCTCACCCGGTGGGACGGACCGTGTCCGCGGCGGATGACCACCCGGCCTCCGGCCGTGACACATTCTCGACGACGGGTCGACTGACGACCCTCCGATCGTCTCCGGATCGATCACCGCTCGGAACTGCTCGGAACCGATCGCTGTTCACTGAGGGATCGCTCCGATGACGACGCTTCCCTCCGGGCTGCGGCGAACGCGGTTTCCTCCGAGCCGCGACGAACGCGATCGCCGTGGGATCACCACCGACGTGTGTGAACGCGACCCTATGAAATCGCCTGACGGGGCGCGGATGGAACGACGGGGTTAAGTATTCACTACCCTTCGAGTGAATTGCAACGGTCGCCCCGTCGGGGGTGCCCGGCCGGCCGCTCCGCGGTCGGTCGAATCGTTCCGACGCCCTTATCAACGGGCGTCCATTCGGAACGTAATGCGAAGAACGAAGCGCGAACTCGGGCCGTTCAACTCGGCCCGGTTTCGCCGGACTCGGGGTTCGGGTCCGATGGGTTTATGGCCCGTCGACCCGAAACACCGGGTCCCCAAGGAATGAGGATGTCGCCTCTGCGGTCCGCCGTCAGCCGACATCTGATGTGAGCTCGATGGTCCGGTGTCATCCGGCGCTGCCGGCGACACCGGGCTCGGACCATGCAATACAACGGTGATCGACAACGACCACACGGTCGTTCGACATCCCGCCACCCCCTCGTGCGGGGAATCACGCACGAGGAACCCATTCCGGTTGATCCTGCCGGAGGCCATTGCTATCAGGGTCCGATTTAGCCATGCTAGTCGCACGAGTTCACACTCGTGGCATATAGCTCCGTAACACGTGGCCAAACTACCCTTCGGAGACGCATAACCTCGGGAAACTGAGGCTAATTCGTCACACGGCTTTCAACCTGGAATGATGAAAGCCTCAAACGCTCCGGCGCCGAAGGATGTGGCTGCGGCCGATTAGGTAGACGGTGGGGTAACGGCCCACCGTGCCGATAATCGGTACGGGTTGTGAGAGCAAGAACCCGGAGACGGAATCTGAGACAAGATTCCGGGCCCTACGGGGCGCAGCAGGCGCGAAACCTTTACACTGCACGACAGTGCGATAAGGGGACCCTGAGTGCACAGGCATAGTGCCTGTGCTTTTCTCAACCGTAGGGAGGTCCAGGAACAAGAGCTGGGCAAGACCGGTGCCAGCCGCCGCGGTAATACCGGCAGCTCGAGTGATGGCCGATCTTATTGGGCCTAAAGCGTCCGTAGCTGGCCAGGCAAGTCCGTCGGGAAATCCACGTGCTCAACATGTGGGCGACCGGCGGAAACTGCCCGGCTTGGGACCGGAAGGCGCGACGGGTACGTCCAGGG
>NZ_FNPC01000009.1 GCF_900107205.1 Halopenitus persicus
GAGTGAGAGAGTACGTTTCGTGTGCTTTCGAACCGGGAGGGTCGGGGTGTGGAGGGGAGAAGGTGAACGGTGAAGGACTTCGGGACAAGCGGTTCGAGATGCGAAGCGTCACGTCATCACGGAAGTCTCCGATTTCGGAACGATCCCGAGGCACTCGACCTACTCCGCCTGTAGAGAGAGGAAGTGATAGGGAGAGAGACGTGAGTACTGTGATTATTGTGAGAAATTCTCAGTATCCGAGATGCTGAGAATTTCATCTGCGAATTCCGAATCCGAGAGTTCTTCTAGTTCAGGATCTGAAGTCGTTTCTAAATCTCGAGTCACATCCACTGCATAATCGATCGCATCTGGCATACTTTCGAGATCGTGTTCACGTGCGATCTCAGCTATTTTTTCCGCTGTTTCGTTCGAAATCGTCACTGTTGTGTGTTCTTCCGACGTCATAAATGCACCATCATACTTCGTTTCCGTAAAACCACCGCGATATACAATATAATCTATACTACCCATCTCTATACGATACATCTGTTTAGAACTGAGGATAATAACAAGGATAGTATTGACAGGAAGAGTCGTCACCGCTTCACGCTCAATCCGCCGCCGCGAGGATCTCCTCGCGCGTCTCGAGAACGATGTCGGGATCGAGGTCGAGTTCGTACTCGTAGTACTGGCCCCCTTTTAAGCCGTAGTTGCGCTCGTGGCGGAGGAGAAACCCGAGCATATGCAGATCCGAGAGGTGATCCTGGATGCTCTTCAGCGTGGTCAGCGGGGAGGCGCCGTACGCCTCGGCGACCTGCTCGTAGCCGTCCTGGATCGTCTTCGAACGCGCCGGGACGTCGCCGCGCTTGTCGAGCTTCGCGATCGTCTCGAGGATGTATTGGGCGTGTTCGGTCTGGTCGCGGATCTTGTTCCGGAGCCGCCCGCGCTGGACGAGCGTCCGTGCGTCCTCGATGTGGTCGTCGGAGACGACCTCGTCTCCCTGTCGCTCGGCGACCTCGGCGCCGACTCGAAGCAGATCGATCGCCTGTCGGGCGTTACCCATATCCTGTGCCGACAGCGCGGCCGCCTTCGCGATCGCGGAGTCGTCACACGCCCCGTCGATGAAGGCGCGATCGGCACGGTCGTGGAGGATCCGCCGCAGCTCGCCGGCGTCGTAGGGGCTGAAGGAGATCTCAGTCTCCATCAGCGTGTCCTTGACCTTCGCCGACAGCGACTGGCGGAACGTGTAGTTGTTGCTGATCCCGATGATCCCGACGAGCGAGTCGGTGAGGTGGCCGTTCGACCGCGCTCGCGGCAGCTCGTACAACAAGGTGTTCACGTCGTCCAGATGGTCGATCTCGTCGAAGACGATGAGGTGCGTGCCGCCGAGCCGGTCCAGCTGCGCGTAGAGCTCGTCGAACGCGTCGCCGGTCCCGAGCCCGCGCTTCGGAAACTCGCTTGCGTCCTCCGGAAGCAGGTCGTTGACCAGTCGACGCACGACCATAAACAGCGTCTTCCCGTTGCAGTTGACCTGATGGACGTGAAGGTCGTTCGCTTCCTCACGAACCGCGACCTCCGACTGCAGCTCGTTCATCATATACTTCGTCACGGCCGTCTTCCCGAGACCGGCCTTCCCGTATAAAAAGAGGTTCTCGGGCTCGCGACCGAACAGCACGTCCTGCAGCGCGTGGCTGAACGCCTCGATCTCCTCGTCGCGTTCGAGGATCTCCTCCGGCTGATAGCTCTCGTTGAGCACGGACTTGTCCGCGAAGATCGTCTCCGTGAGATCGCTGAACGGTCCGCCCATCTAGATCCGCGGTCCTCCCATACCTGTTCCGCCGTTCTCCCCACGACTACTTAAAACCTCTTTTCGTTTGTTTCGTCTGCTTTGATCGATCCGCGATCGAGCCATAAGAGTCGCACTGGCTCCGGATGTGATCGCGTGACATCCCCTGGTTACGGATCTAGCGCGAGGAAGGTTCTTTTGGAAAAGCACACGAAACGTACTCTCTCACTCCGATAGAGCAGCGAAAATCGATCGTAAATATAAACGTCTCGATAGTCTCCGCCCCCCGGTTCCCCATCCTCGTTCTATCCCTCCCCCCACCCGAGCAACCGAAAGCACACGAAATGTACTCTCACTCTCCCCGGCCGATCGTCCCGCCTCACCAACCGCCGCCGGCCTACTCACCGACCGACGCCAGCCTACTCACCGACCGACTCCGGCCTACACACCGACCGACTCCGGCCTACACACCGACCGACTCCGGCCTACACACCGACCAACGCCGGCCTACTCCACAAACTCGCGTTCGAACCGTATGACATCGTCGTCAGTCCCGACGAGTATCAACTCGTCGTCCGCCTCGATCTGGAACGTGTGAGGATCGAACCCGTGTATCGGCGCGCCGCCGCGCACGACGGCGACGATCGTGCAGCCGGTTCGTCCACGGACGTCCGCATCAGCGATCGTCGATCCGCCGAGCGACCCGGCGGGCAGCCGAACCACGTTGATCCGTTTGTCGTAAGCGAGCACCTCCTCGTCCTCGAACACCGTCGAGGCCAACATCCGACCGCTGACGGTCGCCAACGACTGGACGTAATCGGCACCGGCCCGATAGAGCTTCTCGACGTTCGCGTCGTCGTTTGCCCGAACCACGATGTCGAGATCCGGATTCAGCTCCCGCGCGATCAACGTCGTGAAGATCGCGGTCGTATCGTCGCCGATCGTGAGCACCAACACCGATGCTTCCGATATCTCCGCTGCCTCGAGGACCGCCGGGTCCCGGGCATCACCGACGACGTCGACCACGTCACCGTCGTCAACGTTCTCCGAATCGAGAACAGTCACGCGCGACCCCGTCCGAGCGAGCGCCTCGTACGCCGCGCGCCCGGAATCGCCGTATCCGGCGAGGACGATCCGCTGGGACGGGAAGGTTCGAACCGCTGCCGCCGTCGCCTCGCGGAACGTCTCGATCCGGTCCGGCGCGCCGACCACGAGCAGCCGCGTTCCGGCGTCAAGCTGCATCTCCGGGTCGACCGGCGTCTCGAAGTCGGTCCCGATCCACGCCCCGATCACGTTCACGCCGAACCGCTCGCGGACGTTCACCTCGGTGAATCGGCGGTCACAGACGTCGCTATCCGCGGCGACGGTCACCTCGACGAGCTCGAAGTCCTCGCCCAGCGTCACGCCGTCGTCGACGTCGGTCGCGACCGCGGTCGGAATCTCGCCGATCAGGCTCCGGCCGAGGATCTGTCGCGGCGAGAGCACCTCGTCCGCGCCCGCGGCGCGGTGATACCGAGCCAGGTCCGTATCCGTGACGAGCGTGATCGCTCGGACGTCCGGGTTCGCGTCGCGGGCCGCCAGCACGATGCTGGCGTTGGCGTCGTCCGTCGAATCCGCAACGACCGTTTCCGCGGTCCCGATCCGAGCGTTCTCGAGCGCGGCCGTCGATTCCGGATCGCCGTGGATCACCCGATATCCCTCGTCGTGGAGCTCGCGCGCCGTGTCCGCGTCCGGCTCGACGAGCACGTACGCGCGGCCGCGGGCCTCGAGCTCGGTGATGAACGCCTCCGTCCGCGCAGTGTACGCACAGATCACCACGTGGCCGGGGCCGACGTCGATCGACTCGGGCGGAGTCGGCGTGACCGCCTCCCGTAGCCACGGCACCGCGAAGACGTCGACCCCGGTGAGGATCAGCCCGATCCCGGCCAGCTGCATCGTGATCACGAGCAGGTTCATCTGCGGCGACTGCCAGCCCGCGTCCTCCCCGTATCCGGTGGTCGTGAAGCTCTGGACGACCACCTCGAGCGAGCGGTAGAGGGGCTGGGGACGTCCCTCCCAGACCGCCATTCCGGTGTTGTACACGAGAGTGAAGAGGACGGTCGTGGCCAGCACCAACGCGAGATAGAACGCCGTCCGCCGCGTACGCAACACCATACGCTCACCCGTTCGGCGGGCAGGTATGAAGGTCCACGGATCACTTTCGGTTCCGAAACGAACTGCCATACGGATCACTTTCGGTTCCGAAACGAACTGCCACACCTTCCACATCCGGTTCCCAAAACCGTCCTCGAATCGGAGTTGCCCCCGTTCCCGAACCGGATTTAAAACAGCCGTCGCTCGACCACCCGGCGGATCCGTCCCGGCTGGCTCGCCCCGTACACGACGAGCGTTCCGTGTTCCGTTCCGGCCGTGACCGGGTCCGACCCGCGACCGAGGAGGCGGTCCGTGAGATCGCGCTGGATGCCGCTCACGACAAGGACGTCCGAATCGGTCGCCGCGCGCTCGACCGCGGCGTCAGTTCCCGACTCGACGAGACGCGTCTCGACCGGCGCCGCACAGAGCGCGACGAGCTCGGTGAGATAGTCCGCGGTGGTGTTTCGACGGCTCTCCGGTTGATCCTCCCCGATGGGGAGGTAGAACGTGACGGTCGAACCGGTCGCCGTGGCGAGGGCGTCGGCGAGGGCGACCTTCGCGGGATCGAACGGTCCCTCGTCGGTAATGACACCGATCCGCTCGACCGCATCGTGATCGAGGTTCGAGACCTCGACGACGTCACACGGTGCGTGGTCCTCGATCCACTGCGTGTCGCTGCCCAGCAGCGTGTCCCTCCCGGCCGAGCGTTCGATGAGGAGGGTGTCGGCGTCGACGTGGTCGGCGTAGTTGACGATGGCGTGCCTGGTGTCGTGGCTGACGACCTCGCCGTACCGGATCGGGATCTCGGAATCGGTCGCCCGGTCGGCCATTCTGGCCTCGAACGCCTGGTCGGCCTCGGTGAGCGTCGCGGCCGACTGCGGGAGCGGCGTCTGGTCGGGGACCTCATCGAATTGGGCGACGCGAACGCCACCCTCCCGAGTTCGTGCCAGGTCCGCCGCCAGATCGATCAGGGCGCGTTCGACGTCCGGGGGCGTCCGCTCGGTCACCGCCACGAGCACCTCGTGGCCCGCGGTTTCGACCTCGGATTCGGTCTGTTCGACGACGTCCCGACCGACGCTCCGGCGGAGGGCGTCGGTCATCGCGCCCTCCCGAGGAACGCCGCCGCGCCGGGAGACGAAGAGGTAGTACCACGCCATCGAGCCGACGATGATGACGACCGCTCCGACGAGCGGCACGAACCCGATGTACCGCAGGAGCACGATCCCGCCGCCGATTCCGACCAGTTGCGGAACGGGATACAGCGGGGACTCGAAGCTGGGCTCGTACGCCTCGATCGACCCCTGTCGGAAGGCGATCAGCGCGACGTTGATCAGCACGAACACCAGGATCTTGAACGCGCTGGCGAGCTTCGCGATGTCGGCGATGGGGACGAACGCGATGAGCACGAGCAACACTCCGCCGGTGATCGTGATCGCGTTCACCGGGGTCTCGAACCGGTCGCTGACGTCCTCGAAGAGGTCCGGAGCGAGTCCGTCGCGGCTCATCGCGAAGGGATACCGTGACGAGGAGAGAATGCCCGCGTTGGCGGTGCTGATCAGCGCGAGCAGCGCCGCGACCACGACGGCCGCAACCCCGATCGCGGGCAGCGCGTTGCTCGCCGCCACCTGCATCGGCGTTTCCGTGTTCGTGAGCGCGGACGCATCCGCGACGCCGACCATCACGGTCACGATGGCGACGTAGATGCCCGCCGTGATGACGAGCGATCCAAGGATACCCAGCGGGAGGTTCCGGTCGGGGTTCTCCACCTCCTCGGCGACGCTGGCGATCTTGGTGACGCCGGCGTACGAGACGAACACGAACCCGGTGGCGCTGAGGATCCCCTCGAATCCGCTCCCGAAAAATCCCCCGAAGCGGGCACGATCGACGCTTGGCGCCCCGACGACGATGAACCAGACCATCACGGCCAGCATGACCGCGACGATCGCGATCTGCATCCGCCCGGTCTGTTTCGCGCCGACGACGTTCAGGACGATCAGGACGCCCGCCACCGCCAGCGCGACGGGCGTCACCGGCAGGTCGAACAACAACACCAGATACGGCGCGCCGCCGACGAGCGCGAGCGCCCCCTTGAACGTCAACGAGAACCACGTGCCGACGCCGGCGATCGTTCCGAACAGCGGCCCCATCGCCCGCTCGATGTACAGATAGGTCCCGCCGGCCTCGGGCATCGCGGTCGCCATCTCCGATTTGCTCAGCGCCGCCGGCAACACCAACACGCCGGCGAGGGCATATGCGAACACGACCGCGGGACCGGCCATCTCCATCGCCAGCCCCGGCAGGATGAAGATGCCGCTCCCGACCATCGCACCGATGCTGATGGCCGTCACCGACGGAAGGCCCAGATCACGCTCCAGCTGCTTCCCCATCTACCGTGCCCCGAAACCTGCACGGTGGTTCCGGGCACCCGATCCCGCAACGTCGAACCCCGAGACGAACAACGAATCAGCGACGATTGGGCGGTCGTTCACGTGTGACCGGAAAAAAGAGATACACTCCAATAAAGGCGTGGTCGGATACAATTTTCACAGCCAGTTTGGCTCGATGATGCTACGGATATCCGGAATTCTTCGGGCCCGCGGTATCTCGAGTCCCGATACCGGTACTCGATCTGGCGCGAACCACATCCGTTCCGAACGTATTTGACTGATACCGCAGGGAACGCCGTCGTGCGCGAAACGATAGAAGAGCGAACCGTCAACGGGTGTAAGGCAACGCTAGTGTTTGATACGGGCGGACCAGTCGGTAGCAATCATTTGCTGATCATCAAGCCGGCCGATACCGAAGAGGATTGGCTGGTGAATCGGTGGTTCTACTTCGGGGAGCAAACCGAGGTGTACATATGGAACTTTGCGGAAAAGGTCAGTACCGACGACGAGTATCGACGGCAGTCGCTGGAAGAGGTGGCGGACTGGAAACGCGTCGCCAACCTGTATGAACCCCTCGCTCGCGGACTCCATCAGGAACTGTCCCAGTCCGAACGGAGTGAGTTCCCGATTATGAACGACAGCTCCCGGCTCGATTCCGAGAAGTTGGAATCGCTTTGCGAAGAGCTGTTCGAGGAACTCAAAGCCATCGTACGTCAGGGAACGGATCGGCATCCGGACGCAGTCTACGACGAGAAAGAAACCGAGCTACGGCAGTGGCTCGCTGACGAATCCTCATAATTCGATGTGAGGAACGACCACGCGCGCCCCGGACACATCGGAACCCCCGTCGCGGTCAAACGGCGAGCGGAGCGCTACGAAACGAGCCAAATGTACGCCCGGAACACTACCGGGCGAGTTTCTACTAGTAGGGTTGGTCGAAGTGAAACGGGTGCAATAGGGAGCGGCGCCAAAGACGTATAAACGAAGGCGGCCCTACGGGACTGTATGACGATCACTCGTGACGACGATGTGCTCGGCGGGGAACCCCGTATCGACGAGACGAGAGTCGGCGTTCGTCACGTAGCCGCGCGAGTGATAGATAGCGGTCAATCGCCTGCATACGTCGCTGATCAGCTCGATCTCTCTCTCGCAGAGGTCTACGAGGCACTCTCGTACTACTACGATCACGTCGAGGAGATGCGTGACCTCGAACGAGAAAACGAAGACGCGTTCGAGCGCGTCCGTGAGTCCTCGCTGAAGCCAAAAGAGACTATCCAGTGACGGGGGATCGGATTCTTCTGGACGAACACGTCGGTCGGATCTTCGAGCGACTGCTCTCCGAACGCGGATACGATGTCGTTCAAGCGAAAGACCAGTTCGGAGAACACACGAACGATGTCGGACTCCTCCAGTGGTGTGCAGATGAGACCGTCGTCTTGCTCACGAACAACGCCAAGGATTTCGAACCGCTTCACCGAACTCACGACCATACTGGAATGCTGCTGTACTACGATCAGAAACTCCCCGATAACGATCCCGAAGGGCTTGCTCGAACAGTAGATGAGGTCTTCAATCAGTACGGTTCGACGGGTATCGAGAACGAACTTGTCGATCTCGACGAGTGGTACGACTGGCTCCACGAGTGACTGCGCGAGCGAAAGTGTACGCCCGGAACACTAACGACCGGTCTCATCTCCGGCGGCGTGCCGTGTCGACCGGGAAACCCTCGTGCCGGGCGGCCGGAGACGTTCCGGCGGACGGTCCGAACACGCTCGAACGTGCTCGGACGAGGATGTACCGCGCCCGGGTTCGCCGCTCGGTCATCGCTCCCAGTCGGGAATGCTCCGGCGGGGACTAAAGGCGCGTACGTCTCCTAGCAACCACACGTCCTTAAGGCGTCCGACGCGTCCGAATTTCGTACCGTCGCTCCGGCGCTGCCGAACTCCGAGACGAACGTCCTCAGTCCGCACCCGGATCCGCTCAGTCCGCGCCCGGATCCGCGTCCACGTCCTCAAGGTCGTCCCGCGGCGCGTTCGCGGCGATCGGCGAGACGCCGCGACGCCGCGCGTCGAACTCCGAGAGCCCGTAGACGAGACCCACGAGGACGACCGCGCCGATCGGGAGCAACACGACCGGCGAGATGCCGACGTATCCCCACACGAGCAGCAGAACGATCGCGACGATCCCGACGGTCCCGGCGTAGTAGAGCTGCGTTCGGACGTGGTCGATGAGGTCGGCGCCGGTGAACGTCGCCGAGAGGACGGTCGTGTCCGAGATCGGCGAGGTGTGATCGCCGAAGATCGACCCGGAGAAGATCGCGCCGACCATCGCCGCGACGAGGGTGTGGCCCGCGGCGCCGCCGCCCGTGATCGACCACGCGACGGGAATGACGATCGGCGTGAGAATGCCCATCGTGCCCCAGGACGTCCCCGTCGAGAAGGCCATAAACGCCGCGATGACAACTACGAGCGCCGGCAGAATGGCTGGGTTCACCACGCCCTCGGCGACGCCGGCGACGTACTCGCCGGTGCCGAGTGCGCTCACGACCTCGCCGATCCCCCACGCCAGCGAGAGGATGGAGACCGCGGTCAACATGATCCCGAACCCGTCGATCGTCGTGTCCGTTGCCTCGCCGAGCCCGAAGATCCCGTACGCCTTCCCGAGGACGAACCCGGTGACGACCATCGCAAAGGAGCCGTACAACAGCGCCTTGTCGTAGGCGGCATTGGTGACGCCGTCCCAGAGGGCGCCGGTCGGGTCCGCGAGGAACCCGCCGAGGGTGAACCCGCCGGTCCACAGCGCGCCGATGAGCGTGACGGCGATCAGCACGGCGACCGGGCCGAAGAAGTTCACGAGCCGCGGGTTCGCCGCCGACGGATCGCCGAGTTCCGCGGCGACGTCCTGCATCGGCCGCGCCTCCTCGCGGTTGACCTTGCCGGTCGACCAGGACCGGTGTTCCGCAACCAGCATCTCGCCGTAATCGCGGCCGGAGATCACGATGACGAACACCATCACGATCGCCAGGATCGCGTACATGTTGAACGGGATCGAGTTCACGAACACCTCGAAGACGGGCGGGTGGTCCGTCACGCCCGCGGCCTCGTAGCCGTCGCTGATGAGCGAGAGCTGGAAGGCGACCCACGAGGAGATCCCCAGCGTCGCCACGGGCGCCGCCGTCGAGTCGACGAGGTACGAGAGCTTCTCGCGGGAGATCCGGAGCCGGTCCGAGACGTCCTTCATCGAGCTGCCGACGATCGCCGTGTTGGCGTAGTCGTCGAAAAAGAGGATCACGCCGAGGACGGCGATCGAGACCCCGGCCTTGCGCTGGGTCGTGAGCCGCTTGAGGGCCCAATCCCGGATCGCGTAGGAGCCGCCGAGGTTCCAGACCATCGCCACGCCCGAGCCCAAAAACAGCGTGAAAACGATGATCGTGGCGTGGAACTCCCCGGCGATCGCCGCGATGATCCAGTCGAACGCCGGGAAGAATCCGAATCCGGCCGAGACCACCCCGGAGACCCAGCCGACCGGGTCCCCGAGGAGGTTCGGCCCTCCGGCTTGGATCACGCCGCCGGACCAGATGCCCAGGAACAGCGACAGTACCGCCTTGCGTGTCACGATCGCCAACGCGATCGCGAGCACGGGTGGGATCAGTGATGCGGCGCCGAACTCTGCCATATCCGAGACGATTCGTTCGGTGAATACTTAAAAACATACCCCGTTCGGAGAACACCACTACGTCGTCGTCGTCCCATCCCGGTCCGTCCCGGTCGCGTTCGACGAACGGACCAGGTCGTCCGGATTCGACTACCCTACTTTCGTTCGGGTTCGGCCACGCCACTTCCGCCCGGATTCGACTACACTACTCTCGTCCGGGTTCGGCCACGCCACTTCCGTTCGGGTTCGGTGAACGCCCCGTCCGTTCGGACGATCGACCGTCGATCACCCCATCGATCGTCGCGAATCCGAACGCACTTATGCGGGAACGACCCACACCCAGCAATGACTGTACGAGTCGGCATCCTCGGTGCCACCGGCGCCGTCGGACAGCGATTCATCCAACTGCTCGACGATCATCCGACCTTCGATCTCGCCGCGGTCACCGCGAGCGAGGCCAGCGCGGGCAAGACGTACCGAGAAGCCGCCAAGTGGCGCGTGGACACGCCGATCCCGGACGACGTCGCCGAGATGGAAGTCGTCGAGACCGACCCGAAAGCGGTTCCGGACGACGTCGACCTCCTGTTCTCGTCGCTGCCCTCGGACGTCGCCGCGGCGGTCGAGCCGCCGTTCCTCGAGGCCGGCTACGTCGTCTCCTCGAACTCCTCGAACGACCGGATGGCCGAGGACGTCCCGCTGACGATTCCCGAGATCAACCCGGACCACCTCGGGCTGATCGACGTTCAGCGCGACGAGCGCGGCTGGGACGGCGCGCTCGTGAAGAACCCGAACTGCTCGACGATCACGATGGTTCCGACCCTCGCGGCGCTCGACCGGTTCGGGCTCGACCGCGCGCACATCGCGACGCTACAGGCCGTCTCCGGCGCCGGCTACTCCGGCGTCACCTCGATGGAGATCATCGACAACGCGATCCCGCATATCGGCGGCGAGGAGGAGAAGATGGAGACGGAGTCCCGGAAGCTGCTCGGCTCCTTCGACGGCGCCGAGGTCACCCTCCACGGGGTCGACGTCGCCGCCTCGTGTAACCGGATCCCGACGCTCGACGGACACCTCGAGAACGTCTTCGCCGAGCTCGCCGAGGACCCCTCGCCCGAGGCCGTCCGCGAGGCGATGCGCGACCAGCCTGCCGCCGATCTCCCCAGTTCCCCGGACCAACTGATCAAGGTCTTCGACGATTCGGAACCCGACCGCCCACAGCCCCGTCTCGACCGCACCTACGCCGACGGGATGGGGATCGTCGCCGGCGGCGTCCGGACGACCACGAAGGGCGTGAAGTACAACTGCCTCGCGCACAACACCATCCGCGGCGCCGCGGGCGCGTCGATCCTCAACGGCGAGCTGCTGGCGGAAGAAGGCTGGATCTGAACGCTGCAGGGCTGGTCCGTCGGATGATCCCGCCCATCGGTTACGGAGTATCGAGGAGAAAGCCCCGTGCTTTCGCGCGGGGATGAATCCGAGAAACCCTCAACAATCGACATTAGCAAGTAGCCCGGCGTCGTACCGTGGAGCAAGACAACTCGCGTAAACTTTCAATCGGAAGAATCGGGGTCGCTTCCCGCTGATACGGACGGTTCCACGCCCACCACCGGCAAACCCGGTGGGGAATACGTGGTTGAGATTCGCTCGCCGTCCTAACAGTACCCCTACCCGTCACTGGAGACGGTCGGCAACGACCGCGCAAACGAGGGGGCGACAGCATACCAAAACACGCCCCGTTCGCGGTTGCACTCCGCCCTCATCGGTGGAGTACGGTCGATGGCACGACCCGTGTCCACTCACATTCCAACCGTGGGTGGTTGCCCGGTATTCGGACGCCTCGGGTTAGACGGTATCGGGTACGGCACAAGCGGATACCGCGTCCCTCTCGGACGCCGAATACGCCATCCCCTCGTTTCGAGGGCCGACGTGTAGCGCAGAAACCCGGAACTCATCCGCCGTGGATGGGGAAGTTGCCTTCGGAGGCTGACGGAACGGCCCGACGCCCCACCAAGGAATCCTCGCGCTTCAGCGCGGGGAGGATGTCACTCATCCAGGTAGCTGCAGCGACCCGTCTCTCCGTCGAAACAGTCCGGGCACTCGGGCGGCCGATCAATGAGAAGCGACAGCCGGTCCGCGACGTCCGCATTTAACACTGGTTCGATCGCTCGTGCCTCCTCCCGGTAGTCGGTGACCTCAAGGACGTCCCGCAGGAACCGCTGGATGAGACACGAGTTTTCGAGAAGCGCCCGACCACGATCGCGCCCTGCGTCGGTTAGTGTGACGCCGGTGTACTTTTCATAGTGGAGCAGGCCGTCGGACTCCAGTTTCGCGAACATTTCGGTCGCACTCGAGGGATGGACGTCCAGCACGTCAGCGACGGCACCGGTGGCGATGAACGTGTCCGCAACGCGCGTCCGTTCGAGAGCATAAATCACTTTGAGATATCGATCCCTCGAACCCATGGGTCAGGACCTCATCGCGTGGCTCCCAGCGTGTCTCCGATCGCGAGTCGGTTGCCGGACGAACGCGATCCGTAGCGAGTGCATTACGATTTAGGTAAGCCTAAAATAATATGTATTCTTCGATCCCGATGGGCGAGGAAACCGGATCCGTCGATGACCACGGGAAAGGCGGAGGGAAGGGTGAGGAAAGACGGGGAGAACGGTGGAGAAACGAGGAGAACGGTGGAGAAACGAGGAGAACGGTGGCGAAAGACGAGGGAAACGGTGGGAAAGAGCGCGGAGAACGGCGAGATCCCGTGGGACCGTTGGAGCGGACGTCGGTCAACCCTCGAAGTTATATCAAAACGCTATCACGAAGATGCAGTTTGATATCGGAGATTCACGGTGAGGATACGCAGTACGATCTCCGGGTTAGATCGAGTTATGAGGTTGATTAGGCCGAAATATAAAATCCCCCTGCTCCCCCAGGACGTTTTTGGGCAGGCCTAAAATATTCTATAGTTGACAATATTTATGTGGATGGAGGTCCAAGGAGGAGTTGATGAGCACCAACGAATCCCTTCGTCGAGAGGCCGGCACCGTCGAGGAGAATGCCGTCCGTATTGACACCGACAAGGCCGAACAGGTCATCGAAGCGCTGAACACCGATCTCGCCGCCACGTACGTCCTCTATCACCAGCTCCGGAAGCACCACTGGAACGTCGCCGGGGCGGAGTTCGAGCAGCTTCACGACTGGTTCGGCGACGCCGCCGAGGACGCCGAGGACAACGCCGACGACATCGCGGAACGCGTCCAGGCCCTCGGCGGGGTGCCGATCAGCGGTCCGAGCGCCCTTTCGGACCACGCACCGGTCGAGTTCGAGGGTGAGGACGTCTACAACGTCCGAACCTCGATGGAGAACGACCTCGCCATGTACGGCGAGATCATCGAAACCGTGCGCGAGCACATCTCGCTCGCCGAGGACCTCGGGGACTACGCGACGAGCGAGATACTCCGTGATACGCTCGAGGACCTCGAGGATGACGCCCACGAGCTCGAGCACTTCCTCGAGGACGACACGCTCGTTCTCGAAGCGGCACTCAACTGAGGGATACGAACGATGACGAAGAGTCAGATCGGACTGGTCCGCGAGCCCGACGCCGGCGAACGCCGCCAGGAGTGGGGAACGGTTAGTGACAACCGGCTCCGGATCGACCGCGACGAAGCCGAGGTGATCGTCGACGCCCTCAGCGTCGACCACGCCGGATCGTTCAACCTGTTTTATCTCTTGCGCAAGCACTACTGGACGGCCGAGGGGGCGGAACACGACGACGTGGCGGACTTCCTCGAGGACGCGTACGAGCGCGTGCGCGACATCAACGACGACCTCGCGGTCCGGATCGTCGAACTCGGAGGCATTCCACCGAACACGCCGCCGACGCTGCAGGACCACGCCGAGGTCCACCTGGAGGCGGAGGATCTATACGACATCCGAGCCTCGCTCGAAGGCGACCTCGAGGGCTACGCCACGCTGATCGCGAGCATGCGCGATCACGTCGGCCTGGCCGAAGACCTGGGCGATGCGGCGACGGGAGAACTGCTTCGGGACCGCCTCGAGGACCTCGAGGATGACGCCCACGAGATCGAACAGTTCCTCGAAAACGATACGCTCGTTCGGGAGGACGCGCTGAACTAGCATGGCGAGTACACCACATCTCCGGAAACCCGATGCGGACCACGTTCGCCAGGAGTGGGACACGGTCGAGGAGAACGCCCTCCGCATCGACCCGACCGCGGCTGAACGGATCGTGGAGGCGCTGAATTCCGAACTCTCCGGGCTCTACATCCTGTTCAACCAGGTACGCAAACATCACTGGCTCGTCGAAGGATCCGAGTCGGGCGACGTCGGCGACTTCCTCGAAGACGCCGCCGACCGGCTCACCGAGATCACCGACGACCTCGCGCTCCGGGTGCACGCGCTCGGCGGCGTGCCCGTCTGTGGCCCGATGGGGATCCGCCAGCACGCGCCGATCCACATCGAAGCACCGCACCACTACGACGTGCGGTCCTCGCTCGACCGCGATCTCGACGGCTACGCCACGCTGGCGGTGCAGATACGTGAGCACATCGAACTGGCGGACCGACTGGGTGACGACGCGACCAGCGAGTTGCTGCGCGACCACCTCACGACGCTCGAAGCGGACGCACACACGCTCGAGAGGTACCTCGCAGACGATACGCTGGTCCAGCACGGATCGACGAACTGATCGCGGGTCGCTACCTCGGCGGAGAGCCCTAGTCGGTCGATCCAGTCTCTCCATCTAGTCCTGTCGGCAGGACGTGGACTGCGCCTGCGCCGGCAGGAGGTCGTGGACTGCGCCGTCAGGGCGTGATCTCGTCGCGATCGATGGGATCCTCGATGTCACCCATGATCGACTCGAGGAGGTCCGTGATCGTCAACATACCGACTATCTCACCGTGTTCAACCACGAGGGCGAGCTCCTGGTTTTCGGTCTGAAACTGGTCGATCGCGTCGCTGATCGAGGCGTCCGCCGACAGCGTCATCGGCGGCGCCGCGAGATCGACGAGATCGAGGTCGCCGGTTTGCAACTCCTCGCGGTGGCGTTCGAGCACCGGGGCGTAGATGATGCCCTCGAAGTCCGTCAGCTCCTCGCCGACCATCGGGTAGCGCGTGTGCGGATGGTCCGCGATCCGCCGAAAGTTCTCCGCCGTGTCGACCGCCGTGGAGAGGGTGACGATCTCCTCCGACGGGATCATCACGTCGCGAACCTCACGTTCACCGACGTGGAGGGCGTTCATGATCTCCTCGCGTCGCTCCTCCGGAAGCCCGCCCTCCTCGAGCACGGATCCGAGACGGTTTCGCAGGTCGGCTCGGGTTTCGATGACGTCCTCCTCGGTCTCGAGCCAGGCGCCGGTCATCTCGATGCCGAACAGTTTGAGCGTCCACTTCGCGACCGCGTCGCCGAGCGTGATGAGGGGGGAGATCAGCCAGTTACAGAGATACAGCGGGGTGGCGCCGTACCGACAGACCATCCGTGAGCGTTCGACGCCGAGGTAGGTCGGCGTCTGTTCGCCGTGGGTGAGATGAACGAGGTTGATTATCAGGAACGCGATGAACGCGCCCGTTCCGATACCTGCGAGGGCCGAGCCCGCAAAGAGGGGTTCGAAGATGGCGGCGAGCGCGGGCTCGGCGACGATCCCGACCGCGATGCTGGAGGCGGTGATTCCGACCTGACACGTCGTGAGATAGATCTCGAGATCCTGGGTCATCTCCCAGGCGCGCTCGAGTGCGGGATGGCCGTCGTTGATGAACTCGTCCTTCGAGAACTGTCTCGCGCGCGTCAGCGCGAACTCGATGGCCACGAAGAACCCGTTCGTCAGAATGAGCAGGAGCCCGGCGAGAAGCCGGATCAGGATTTCAGCCGTGTTCATCGATGGGTGGTGATATCTCGTCGAGACGTTTTATCTTTGAGGTCAAACCGCCGTCGACCGGATCGAACGACGATGGCCGCCGGGCGCGGTCGAGGTCAATACGGGAGGTTGCACGCGGCGAATCGTTCGTCGGACAGGTAGACGTCAGAATCGCGCACTTCGACGTCGATCTCGTCAAGCGCGTCCCCCCGACAGGGGCCGGCCGTGCAGAATCCGTCGCCACACTCGAAGCGCGCCCCGTGTGCGTGACAGACGATCCGATCGTCGTCGATGATCGCACCGTCACCCGGATCGAGCGGGACGTTCGGCTTGTGCGGACACGAGTTTCGCCAGGCGAAGACGCCGGCATCACGCTCGCGCCGAAGAATGATCTCCGTGGTGCGGTTTCCGTCGACCGCCGTGCAGCGGAGCGTGCTGTCGGTCGGGATCTCGGTCACCGGCGCGATGTAACGGGGATCACGCTCGCCGTCGTCGGACCCCTCGTGCGCTCGGGTCGACGTGTCCTCGTCGCTGGGGGTGTCCGCCTCCGTGACGTCGGCGCCGTCGATGCTGAATCGGAACGTCACACCGTCGGTGGCGACTTCCCCCGCGTCATCGTGAACGTGAACCGATGCTTCCTCGGAATCCGACTCCACGGACACCCGAATCGAGTCACGCATCCGTCCACGATTTTGGTTCGCCTAAAAAGTACCTTTCGGATCCGCGGATCGACGGTCGAACCCGTCATCGTTTTAGGCCTGGCTAAATCCAGTTGGGACATGGCCGATGCCGACGTCGACGTCGATCTCGAAGTCGAGGTCGAAGTCGACCCGGACGAGTTCGAGCTGGAACTCGGCGACCGACGCGAGGTGGAGGGGCAGCTCGATGCCGACGGCCTCACCATCGAGGTCGAAGCCGAGATCGATGTGGAGGGGGAACATCGATGACCGGAACGAGGACGATGACCGGAACGAGGACGATGCCCGGAACGAGGACGATGCCCGGGACAAGGACGATGCCCGGGAACCGATGACCGCCGCAAGCCGGACGCTACTCCGAGAACGTGACCGTCGTATCGGTGGCGATCCAGGCGTCGGTGTTGCCCGGCTCGGTCAGAACGGTTCGTTCGGAGTGGATCTCGTAGACGTTCAGTTCAGGGGTTTCCTCAAGGGGATCGTCTCCGGTTGGTTCGGTGCGGGCGCCGGACGCCGGCGTCTGACTACGAGACGTCGTCATTGAGATTCTTTAGGCAAACCTAAAACAAAAAGGTTTGGATGTGTCGGTCACCGTGACTCGGAGCTGTTTGCTCGAGGACGTGTGAGCCGGCGCGGAGAGCCGGATCACAACCGATCCCTCCCCCGGATCCAGTGAAACGTCGGAACGACGATTCGTATCGCGCTACGCAGTTTATCGGATCCGTTCGGATCGCGTCAGGAGGCCGCTCCGGCAACCGCCGTCGCTCACGGAGCGATCACCTCTTGGGACACACTCACTCCGGTTCAGCCACGAGGGCCTCGGCGATCAACTCGATCGGATGCGGTGGCTGCTGGTGCTCGGCATCCAGATCGGCGAGTTGGGTGCGACAGGACGCACCGGGAGCGACGACCATCTCGCCGTCACTCGCCGC
Source organism: Halopenitus persicus (assembly GCF_900107205.1). Taxonomy (GTDB): domain Archaea; phylum Halobacteriota; class Halobacteria; order Halobacteriales; family Haloferacaceae; genus Halopenitus; species Halopenitus persicus. The sequence continues at coordinate 17,440 of NZ_FNPC01000009.1, forward strand.
GACTTGGTCGCCCAGGATCCGACCGATCGCCATCGAGAGGTCGTGGTGTTCGGCCTCGTAGCCGAACGAACCGGCCATCCCGCAACAGCCGGAATCGAGCGGATCCACCGCGTAGCCGGCACGGCGAAGCACGCCGACGGCGTGGTGGTCCGCGTTGGTCGCCTTCTGGTGGCAATGACCGTGGTACGTCAGCGTCCGGTCGGGTGCATCGAACGAGAGCTCCTCGTCGATCCGATACGCATCGATGAACTCCATCACGCTATAGGAATTGTTTGCCACGCGCTCGACGGCGGGACCATCGAGGAGATCGCGATACTCGTCCTGCACCATCACCGCGTCGGCGGGCTCGAGGAAAAGCACGCTCGCGCCGTCGTCGACGCGGCCGGCGAGCGCGCCGACGTTGGTTCGGGCTCGATCCCTGGCGGTCTCGAGGAACCCGGCGGAATAGGCGGCTCGGCCCGACGGCGCGAGATCGTCGGGCATTTCGACGCGGATCCCCGCTTCCTCGAGCACCGTGACCGCCGCCCTCCCCGGCGCCGGATGGCTGTAGTTCGTGTACGCGTCCGGAACGAGAACGACCGTTCCGCTTGCCGCTGCGGCATCGACTGCAGACCCATCCCTGGCCGCGAACCAGTCAGTCAGCGTCTCCGAACGGAACGTCGGCAGGGTCCGGTCGGCGGCGATCCCGAGCGTCCGCTCCAGTACCCAGCGGGCACCCGGAATCTCGGTCGCGGCGTTCGAGAGGGGCGCGAGCGCGCTCCCGATCGCCGAGATCCGATCGACGTCCCGGAAGAGGCGCTCCCGAAGGCTCGACCCGCGTTCCTCGTGGTGACGGTGTTTCACCTCGGCCTTCAGCTTCGCGAGGTCGACCCCGGTCGGGCAGTCGCTGGCACACCCCTTACAGCCGACACAGAGGTCGAGGACCTCGCCCTGGAACCGCTCCGAGTGGATCTCCTCGGCGGGAAGCTCGCCGCTGATGGCGGCCCGCAGGAGGTTGGCACGACCCCGGGTCGACTGGACCTCCTCGCTCGAGGCCCGATAGGTCGGGCACATCGTCCCCGAGTCGGTCTCCCGGCAGGTCGCACAGCCGTTGCACAGCTCGACGAGGTGGGAGAACCCGCCCTCCGACGCAAAGTCGAGCGTCGTCTGCGGCTCGATCGACCGATAGCGTGGCCCGTACCGAAGGTTCTCTCGGTTGTCCGCGCCGACGCCGCGCTCCGAGTCGGGGCCGGGGTCGTCGGGACCGTCGCGGTAGACCACGTTGCCGGGATGGAACAGCCAGTCGGGATCGACGGCCGTCTTCAGCTCCTTGAACGCCGTCCAGAGGGTCTCGCCGTACATCTTCGGCGTGAACTCGGTCCGGGCCATTCCGTCGCCGTGCTCCCCGGAGAACGCGCCGTGGTGCTCCAGCACCAGGTCCGTGACGTCCTCGGTGATCGAGTGGAGCGTCTCGACGCCCGACTCCGTCTTCAGGTTCAGTATCGGTCGGATGTGCAGCGTTCCGGATCCGGCGTGCGCGAAGTAGGCCGCGGTGGTGTCGTGCGCCTCGAGGATCGCTTGGAACGACTCGACGTACTCGGCGAGCTCCGCGGGCGGGACGGTCGCGTCCTCGATGAACGGGTACGGCTTCGGGTCGCCCTCGAGGCTCATCAGCAGGGGAATCGCCGCCTTGCGGAGCCGCCAGAGGTCCGCCTGTGCGGACTCCTCGTACGCCTCGATCGCCTCGAACGCGTCGCCGTTCGCGACGAACCGCTCGGTGGTGGCGGCGATCGCGTTCGCGAAGTCGTCGACGAGCTCGGAGTCGTACTCCACGAGGAGCGCGGCGGCGGTCCCATCCGGGATCGGCGCCGCGTACTCGGCGTAGCCCTCGGATTCTGCGGCCAGCCGGAACACCTCCTCGTCCATCAGCTCGACCGCGCTGACGTCGTGCTCGAGCGCCTCGGGAACCGCACGCAGGGCGTCGACCAGGTCGTCGAAGCAGTAGCAGACGAGCGCCGTCTCCGCGGGCACGGTCACCAGCGAGAGCTCGGCCTCCACGACGACGCCGAGGGTTCCCTCCGCGCCGACGAACAGCTTCGAGAGGTTGATGACGCGCTCGCCGTCCGCGCGCTCGTGGATGACTTTCTGGAGGTTGTATCCCGACACCGACCGCTTGAGGTCGGGATATCGATCCGCGATCTCCGCGGCGTTATCCTCGACGAGCCCCCGCACGGTCTCGTAGATCCGCGCCTCGACGTCGTCGCCCGCGACGATCGCCTCGTACTCGGGCGAGTCGAGGACGACCTCCCGGGTGTGGATCACCTCCCCGTTCGCGAGCACGACCCGCAGCTCCTCGACGTACGCGTCGGTGATTCCGTACCGGACCGAGTGCGCGCCGGTCGAGTTGTTGCCGATGCCGCCGCCGATGGTCGCCCGCCCCGACGACGCCGGGTCGGGCGCGAACCGGAGGCCGTGTTCCGCGAGCGCGTCGTCGAGGTGGTCCTGCACGACGCCCGGCTGCACGACCGCCCGGCGCTCGTCCGGCCGAACGGCCACGATGTCGTCCAGGTGGCGAGTCATATCCAGAACGACACAGCCCGGGCCGACGGCCTGTCCCGCGAGCGATGATCCGGTTCCGCGGGGTAACACCGGCACGTCGTGGGCGGCGGCGACCCGCACCGCGGCCTGCACGTCCGCCACGTCGGTCGGGAAGACGACGCCGGCTGGCCGCGCCTGATAAATGCTCCCGTCGGTGGCGTACAGCACCTGCGCGTACTCGTCGAACCGTACCTCGCCCGCGACCCGGTCCCGAAGGTCCGCCGCGAGCGCCGCGTGCTCCGCGACGTCCGGACGGTCGTACGGGAGCCGGGTCGCCGAGGTAGCGGGGTCGTAGTCCGCGCGGTCGTCCGCCGCCGTATCGTTCGAGTGGTCGTCGACCGCCATACGCGAACACCGTCCGGGATCCGGTTAAATGTGTGAGTCGATATCGCGGTTCGTGGTCACGATTGACCAATAGCGTCATCGCGATCGTGAACGGTTAGCCACGATCGGTTTAGTCACTCGATTTCCGGCCCGTGCACACGGGAGAGCCGAACCGAACTCCGTTTATATCCCCTCCTGAAGTCCCGGATTTATTTATATACCAACCCGAGGCGTTCCTCGCCGCGTTTATATACTCGACCGGAGTGGCGTGGGATATGCGTCAGGCACGCCTGCTCACGCCGGACGGCCCGGTCGCGGGACGGTACGAGGACGGGACGATACACGCCGATGACGGCGTCTACGAGGTCGGCGTCGACGGCCGGCTGCTGCCGCCGTGTGAGCCCTCGGCGCTCTATTGCGTGGGGCGGAACTACGCGGAGACGCTCGACCAGATGGCCTACGAGCGGCCGGCGGAACCCGACTTCTTCATCAAGCCGCCGACGAGCCTGCTCGGCCACGGGCAGCCGATCCCGGCGCCCGACTGGACCGACGAGCTGACCTACGCCGGCGAGCTCGTCGCGGTCATCGACCGGCGGTGTCGCGCGCTCGATCCGGCCGACGTGCCCGATGTCGTCCGGGGCTACACGATCCTGAACGACGTCGACGCGCTCGACCAGGTCGGGCGGACGGCCCGGAAGGCCTTCGACGGCTCGGCGCCGCTTGGCCCGTGGATCGAGACCGACCTCGCGGACCCGACCGACGTCGAGATGGAGACGATCGTCGCCGGCGAGCGGCGCCAGTCGGCGAACACCGAGCTGATGCTGTTCGACCCGTTCGAGCTCGTCGCGCACCTCTCCGAGCGGTTCACGCTGCGGCCGGGCGACTGCATCGCGTTCGGCAGCCCGGCGAACCCCGGCCTGATCGAACCCGGCGACGCGGTCTCGATCACCTACGAGGGCGTCGGGACGCTCGAGAACGCCGTGGCCGAGGGCGGATTTCCCTAGCGATCCGATTCCCCTCCCCCGAAACGAGGCGACGGTCCCTAGACGACCCGGTTTTCAAGCTCCGCGCCGGAAGCGAGCCGCTCGACGTTCCCCGCGAGGATCTCCGCACAGCGGTCGAAGTAGTTCGGCGTGTTGCCCGCGTTGTGCGCCGTGATCGTCACGTTGTCCAGGTCCCACAGCGGGTGGTCGTTCGGGAGCGGCTCCGGGTCGGTGACGTCGAGCGCGGCGGCCCGGATCTCGTCGTGCCGGAGCGCCTCGAGCAGCGCGTCCGTCTCGACGACGCCGCCGCGCGCGATGTTGACGAGAATTCCGTGCGTCGGCATCGACGTCAACAGTTCCGCGTCGACGAGCCCCGCGGTCGTCTCGGTGAGCGGGCACGCCAGTACCACGTGGTCCGCCGCGGCAACGGCCGCGTGCACGTCGTCGAAGCCATACACCTCGTCGGTGGGGCCGCCCTTCTCGGGCGTGTACCGGACGCCGAGCGTCTCGACGCCGAAGGCGTCCAGCCGCCGTGCGATCCCGGTTCCGATCGCGCCGAGGCCGACGATCGCCACGGTCGAGCCCTGCAGTTCGAGCACCGGGTGCGTCTGCCAGGCGCCGCGCTGTTTGTTGTCCCACGCTCGCGGGAACTGCCTCGCGTGGGCGATCAGGCTCCCGATCACGTGTTCGGAGATGTTCGGCACGTGGACGCCGGAGGCGTTCGTCACCGCGACGCCGTGGTCCTCGAACGCCTCCAGATCGAGGTGGCCGGTGCCGGCGTAGACCCCGGCGAACAGCTCGAGGTTCTCGGCGGCCGCGAGCTGGTCGCGGTCGAGCTCGAAGCCGGTCGCCACGCGGGCGGTTCGGAGGTACTCGCGCTGCTCGTCGGGCGTCGCGGGATGGACGATATTCCGGTCCGGGAGCCGCTCCCGAAGGATCGCGGCGTAGTCCGCTCCGTCCTGTCCGTGAAGCTTCTGCCGCAGGACCAACACGTCCGGGTCGGGCGAATCAACGTCCGAGTCGGAGGCACCAACGTCCGGGTCGGACGAATCAACGTCTGGGTCGGACATACGTCCCCGTTCCGCCACCGATCGCATAACAGTTATTGGTCCGACGGCTCGGTCACCGATCGAACCGTTCCCGTTCCTCGGCCACGACGGTGCCGCCGTATCGATCCAGCAGCGTCCCGATCGCGGACCCGAGCGCGCGCAGACACTGGCGCGTCGACTCGTAGCCGAGTTCGTCGGCCACCTCCTCCCGAGGCCGGCTCTGCAGCACCGTCCGGATCAGCAGCCGGACCTCCCGGTCCGTGAGAGCACCAGCGTCATCATCGAGCGCGTCCCGTTCGCTGTTATTCGGACCGTCACAGTCGCGCCCCCGACCGCCCGAGACGTCCCGGTCGAGCAGGGCGGCGAACGCGAGGTCGCGGGCCGCCCCCGGCACCACCTCGTATCCGCCGGGGCCGTCCGCGGCCGCGACCAGCGCGCGCCAGTCCCGCTCGTCGAGGGACAACCACTCGCCGCCGTCGACCGGACACGCCGCGATCGTCGCGGCGGCGACGTCGGGATCGAGATCGCGAAGGGCGTCCGAGAGCCCGTCCCGCAGCCGGTCCCGGAGCGCGGTCGCGTGCCGGTCCCGCAGTCGCTCGCCCGCCGCGCTCGCCGGGCGGATCATCACCGCCGATCGCTCCCCGGAGGCGTCGTTGCGCGTCGTCGAGACGTGGACCGTTCCGTAGCCCGCGCGCTGCCAGAAGCGGACCAGATCCGGCGTCGCGCCGTAGCTGACGCTGAAGTAGTCGACCGTTGCGTGGTCCGCTTCGGCCCCGGTGAACTCGTCGTGGACTCGGTCGAGGAGCTGGCTTCCGAGCCCCCGCCGACGGAGGGCGGGATGGGTCGCGATCCGCATCGTTCGGATCCCGACCGGGGTTCCGGCGTCCTCGTCACGCAGCTGGCTCGTGAGCACGTCGGGGACCATGTTCCCCCGGACGCGAGCGCCCTCGTACATCGACGCCCGGCGGTCGGCGGAGAGCCCTCCTTCCCGGGCCAACAGCGCCACGGCGATCACGTGTCCTCGCGCCGTCAGCGCGCGCACCGAGAGGTTCGGCGCGTCGAGCAGCCGGGCCAGGTCGTTCGGCTCGGTCCGGTAGTGTGCGAACACGAGCAGGCCGAACGCCTCCGCGAGCAGCCGTTCGTCGGCGAGCAGGTCGTCCGTGGTCAGCCGACGATAGGTGACGTCCGGCGCCGAGCCGCTGACGTCCGGCGCCGGATCGGATCCATCGCTCGCGGGCGTGGCATTCGGTCCGGATCCATCGCTCTCGGGCGCGTCGTCGACCCACACGTCCTCGACTGCTTCGGCGACGACCGGGGCGGCATCGAGCAACAACGCGCGGAACGCCCACCGCTCGATCGGGTCGTCGCGCGCGTACCGGATCGGCTGGTCGAGCCGGATCTCCCCGAGGTCCCGTCCGGTCTCGCCCGCCTCGGCCCGCAGCCGGTCCAGGAAGCGCACCGAGAACCCGCGTCCGGCACCCTCGTAGCCGTGGATCGTGGTGCAGAAGGCGACCGCCTCGGCCGCGAGCAACGCCTCCAGCGTCGCGACCGGCAGCGCAGCCGCCTCGTCGACGATGAGGACGTCCGCCCCGTCACCGCCGGCACGCTCCGCGGCGACGGGCGGGGAAACGTAGCCGACCGATCCGCCGGTTCCGGTCTCGATCCGGCGGCCGTCCTCGTCGGTGACGTCGACGGTGCCGACGGTCCGGATCGCGTTCCGCGCCGAGAGCACCTTGCGAACCCGGTCGAACAGCGGGCCGACGGCGTCGACGGACGGCGCCGTGACGCGAACGTCCAACCCCTCCAGGGCGAACGCCGCCGCGGCGAGCCCGGCCGCGCTCGACTTCCCGCGTCCTCTGTCGGATTCGACCACGACCGACGCAGGTCCCGGGCCGCGAAGGGATTCGAACGCCCGGACCGCCCGAACCTGGTCCCGCGTCCGGCAGGCCGCGTAGACGGCGTCCGGAAACGCGGCTCCCGCGGGGGCGTCGAACGTCCGATCCTCGGAGCGCTCCCGTGGTCGTTCCGGAGACCGCTCGGAGGACCGCTCCGAAGGGTTGGTGAGTCCCGGATCGCGAACGGTGGCGGCGGTACTGCCGTGGTCGGCATCGTCCTCGCCCTGCGCGTCGCCCTCGCCCTGCGCGTCGCCCTCGCCCTGCACAGCAACCGCGGACGACGCGTCCGCCACGTCGACGATCGCGATCCCCTCGTGGTCCCGGATCGTCGAGACGAGCCGATCGCGAAACCGGCCGGTGACGTCGTCGATCCCGAACGGCGGGACCGCAAGCCCCTCGTCGAACCCGTCACGGATCGCCGGCCAGTCCGCGAGCGGCGGCGTCACGAGCACGAGGAGCCCGCCGCCGTCGACCGCGCCGACGACCTGTCCGAGCGCGTTCGGCCGGAATCGCTCGTGGCAGTCGAGCACGACGACGTCGCGAGTGGTTCCGAGCAGGTCGTCGGCGTGGACGGGCGCGACGCGGTCGAACCGGAACCCCTCGCGGGTCGAGACGATGGAGACGTCCAGACCGGCCTCCCCGGTCGCCGCTGCCCGCGTCTCGTTCCCCTCCAGGTCGGGATGGTCCTCCAGAGTCACCCGATTCTCGGCGTCCGGTCGAACCTCGACGTCAGCCCGGGCATCGGCGGTCCCTCGGACATCGGCGTTCCCCCGGGTCTCGGTGTCAGCCCGAGCATCGGCGTCCGCCCGGACCTCGACGTCAGCCCGGGTCTCGACGTCCCCCCGGACCTCGATGCCCGATCCGTCCTCGACGTCCGTCCTCCACTCGAGGGCCTCGATCGCGGTGTAGGCGGCGTCGATCCCGGCGTCGCGGTCGCCCGCCAGCACGAGCCCGCGGCGCTCGTTGCTCCGGACCGCCTCCGCCCGGAGCCGGCGCGCAAGCTCGGCGACGTCCGTGATCTCCTCTCCCGTCACCGCGTCGCTCGTCATTGCGTCGGGATTCGGGAGGCGACCGTATGTGGCTTTCGAGCGGGAGGCTTAACGCGACGGAGCCCGTCTCCTCGAATATGTCGACCGTCACGCTCGTCGGGACGCGGCTCGCCGACGTCGGCCGGGAGTTCGTCTACCGCGGCGAGTCCGACGACTGCGAGGGCTGTCCCTACCGGGACCAGTGTCTCAACCTCTCGGCGGGGACCCGCTACCGGATCACCGACGTTCGGGAGAACGCCCAGACGCTCGAGTGTGCGGTCCACGACTCCGGGGTGCGCGCGGTCGAGGTCGAACCCGCCTCGGTCCCGGCGAACGTTCCCTCCAGGCAGGCCTACGCCGGCAGCCGCGCCTCGCTGGCCGGAGACTGCCCGCACACCGACTGCCCCAGCCATCAGTACTGCGTCCCCGAGGGCGCCGACTTCGACGAGGAGCGAACGATCCAGCAGGTGCTCGGGGAACCGCCGCACGACTACTGTATGCTCGATCGCGACCTCACGCTCGTGGAGTTCGCGCCCGAGGAGTGAGGATGACCGACGGATCGGACCCAGCCGACGGGACCGAAACGTGGTTGACGCCGAGCCGCTTCGTTTGGCTCGCGCTGCTCGCCGTCGGCCTGATCGTCGCCTCGTTCGTGGTCCGCGGCCTGAGTCGGCTCGTCGTCGGCTACGGGACCGCGATGGCCCTCTCGGCGCCGTTCCTCGCCGCCGGCGGACTGCTCGTGGTCGGGCTCACGCTTCGAGGCCTGCTCGACCTGATCGGGATCGCGCCGATCGACGACGCGTGAGGAATCCTCAGTCCGCCGAGGGGGTCGCCAGGTACTTCTCGTTGAACTCGTACTCGCCGTCCTCGCCCTCGACCAGGTACTCGCCGTAGTAGGGAACCCGGTTCGCGACGACCGCCTCGAACGTCTCGGCGATCTCCTCGCGGGTCATCTCCCCCATCGACCGAAGGTCGTCGTTCCGGTTGAGACAGCCTTTAAGGTACCCCTCGTGGGTGACGCGGACGCGGCCGCAGTTGGCACAGAACGTCTCGTTCTCGACGGGATCGACGATCTCGACCATCCCGGTTCCGGCGGCGTCCGGATGGTTCGCGTCCACGGCGCCGCCGTCGAGGTCGACGTCGGGCGCGGTCCCGTCGTCGCTGATGTAGTAGCGCTTTCGGTCGTGCATCTCGCGGTGCTCGACGCGGTCGGCGACGTCGGCGAGCCAGTCGTGGACGCGGTCGATGTCGATGTTCCACTCCGGCTTGCCGGTCAGCTCGGGCATGTACTCGATGAGCTGGAGCTGGAGCCCGTCGTTCTTCGCGACGTGGTCGACCATCCCCTCGACGTAGCCGGCGGTGTGTTCGAAGACGACCATGTTGAGCTTCACCGGGGCGAGTCCGGCGTCGAGGGCGGCCTCGACGCCCTCCAGAACGCGCTCGTAGGCGCCGGACTCGGTGATCTCCGCGAACGCCTCCGGGTCCAGCGCGTCCTGGGAGACGTTGACCCTGTCGAGGCCGGCCGCCTTCAGGTCCTCGGCGCGACCAGGGAGGAACGTCCCGTTCGTCGTCATCGAGACCTCCATCGAGTCCGGCGTCCGGCGGATGATCTCCTCGAGATCCTCCCGGAGCATCGGCTCGCCGCCGGTGAACTTCACCGAGTCGACGCCGTACCCCTCGACGACCTCCAGGAACCGGACGATCTCGTCGGCGGTCATTTCGTTCTCGCTCGGCTCCATCGGTCCCCGCGTGTCGCCGAGCCCCTCGTTGTGACAGTAGACGCAGTCGAAGTTACACCGGTCCGTAAGCGAGATCCGGACGCCGGTGACCTCCCGTCCGAAATCGTCCGAGAGCGGTTCGGGCATATGCGAAGAATGCCGCCATACGTGCTTAAACATCCGGGTCGAAACGGCATTCTCGTAACCTCGATAGGTTACGGATCGACGACACGACGTCGGTCGTCGTTTCGATCCGGCGGCGGTCGAACGGACGTTCTGACGCCGGGCGAGCGGACGTTCTGATGCCGGCCGAACGGACGATCCGACGCCGGGCGGAGGGGTGATCCGGCGCCGGTCGAGCGGACGATCCGACGCCGGGCGGAGGGGTGATCCGGCGCCGGGCGGAGTGACGTGACGCCGCAGTCGGCCGGACCGGGTCGGTTCCTCCTCAGGCGGACCCGGAATCCCCGTTCACGGGAATCGAGAGCCGGAGCCCGTCGCGGGCGGTCTCGACCTCGCCCGAAAACCCGGCCGCGGAGACGGCGTCGACCATCTCCTCCTCGCGGCCGCGAGTGTGGGGGTAGAGGTGCGTGAGATAGAGACGGCCGACGTCGACGTCCGCGAGGGCCTCGCCGAGAGCGGTCGGCGTGGGATGGTTCGAGACGTCCACGTCGTCCGGAAACGAGCAGTCGTGGAGAAGGACCGACGCGCCGTCGACGAACCGCGCGATCCCGGCGAACGCCTCGGTGTCGCCGGAGAACGCCACGGGACCGTCCCGGGCCGCGACTCCGGACTCCACCGGCGCGAATCGGTAGGCGTGACCCGGCAGGGAGTGGCGCGTGTCCGCGGCGGCCACGTCGAAGCCGCCCGCCGAAAAGTCGTCGCCGGGCGTCACCTCCCGCACCGCCAGATCGACGCGCCCGTCGAGGTACTCGTGGACGTCGAGGAGCCCGTCGAGCAGCGACTTCGTCCCCGGGGGGCCGAGGACCTCGAGATGCTCCTGGCCGGCGAGCCACCGCGCCTTCAGAAGCGCCAGCAGGTCCGAGACGTGGTCGAGGTGGTGGTGCGTGAGCAGCACCGTCCCGACGCCCTCGTAGCCGACGTCGGTCCCGGCGAGCCGCCCGAGGACGCCGCTCCCGCAGTCGACCAACAGCGCCCGGTCGCCGGTCTCGAGCAGGAGTCCGGTCTGGGCCCGGTCGGGAACGGCCATCGCGCTCCCCGACCCGAGCACCGTCAGCCGGATCGTTTCCGGGGAATCGGTCATACGACCACTACGGGACGCCGGCGGTAAGAAAGGTTTCAAAGGCCTTTTGACTAATTACTCAGTAAGTTCAGCCCCATCCGCTATGGACGACGACCCGGCGACCGAGATCCTCGAGGCCACCTATCGCGCCCTGTGCCGGCACGGCTACGCGGATCTCACGATCAAGGACATCGCCGCCGAGGCCGACCGGAGCACGGCGTCCGTCCACTACTACTTCGACGACAAGCAGACCCTCTTCGTCGAGTTTCTGGAGTACCTTTATGACCGCTACACCGCCCAGCTCGCGGCCATCGACGGGGACACCGCACGCGACCGGCTCGCCGCGCTGTTGGAGACGGTCCTCGCCGACGACGAGACCGGAACCGGACTGGAGTTCCGGACGGCGATGCTCGAGGTGACGGCGCAGGCGCCCTACGACGACGCCATCCGCGCGCGGCTGGCCGCCTTCGACGACGTGCTCTTCGACCGGATACGCGCGATCATCGAGGACGGAATCGACCGTGGCGAGTTCGACGCGACGGTCGACCCGACCGTCGCCACCGAGTTCCTCGTGACGGCCGTCTCGGGCGCGTACACCCGGCAGGTCGCGATGGACCGCTCGCCCGAGCAGCTCCGCGCGACGATGACTCGATACGTCGAAACGCGGCTGCTGGCGGAGTGACCGTCGGTTGCCGGCTCGCGTCCCTTCCGGCGTCGCTCGATTCCACGTTCTCGATGCGCGGCTTCGCGCCGCCCACGGAGGAACGTTTTTATATTTCGTTCGGGATCCACCGGTAATGTCCCTGCTTCAGACGGTCGTTCCCGGCACTCCGGAACTGATCATCCTCCTGTTGATCGCCGTGATCCCGTTCGCCGTCGCGGTGGTGGTATCCGGGCTGATCTATCGGGACGCGAAAAAGCGGAACAGCGGCCACGCGCTGGCGTGGGCGGTCGGCGGGTTCTTCGGGGGAATCGTGGTCTGGATCCTCTATTTGGTCGTTCGGGATGAGGTCGGCCCCGGCGGTGCCGGCAGGGGCGGTGGCCGTTCTCGGGTGTGAGGAACGGGTCGGCCGAGCACCGGACCCCACGGAGCCCGGCGCGATCACGCATCGTCGGCGGCGACCGGATCGTCCGCGGAACCGTGTGCCTCGTCCACGGGATGGTCCGTCTCGTCCGCGGAACGCTCCGCCTCGCGTGTCTCGTCCGCGGAACGCTCCGCCTCGTGTTCGAGTGCCGCCCGCTGGAGTTCGTCGATCCGTGGAACGTCGGTCACGTTCGAGAGGACGACGAGTGCTTCGAGCGTCGACGATCCGGTACGGGGATCGTCGCCGGCGAGGACCTCGACCGTGTCGGCCTCCTGCTCGATCCACTGGCGGGCGCTCTCGAAACCCCGCCGTGAGAGCTCGCTCGGGGGACCCGACAGCACGACGAGGACGCGCTCGGCGCTGGAGACGTCGCACGGGACCGTCAGCCGCGAGGAGGTCGCCCGCTGGACGAGGGAGTTGACCTTCGCGGCGTCGGTCGTCCGCTCCGGCTCCTCGGGCCCATAGCCGAACCACGAGAGCAGACGGGCCAACAGACCCGTCCCCGAGTCGACCTCGGTCGTGGCGTGGCCGATCGAGGCGATGCCGCCCGGCGCGAGCGTCCGCACCACGTCGCTGGAGTCCACGGCGTTCTCGGCGATCGGCGACGAGTCGCGCTCGCCCGCGGCGAACAGGGTGACGATCCGTTCGGCCAGCGCCCGTGCCGCCTCGTCACGGTCCGGCGACTCGGACCGCAGCCAGGCGTCGTGGTCGAAGGTGATCGTGCTCTCCGCCGCCGGGACGATCGACCGCAGCGCGCGGGCGGCGTTGAGCGCTGCCGTCCCGCCGTCCGACTCGTCCGGCAGAACGCCCAGCGCGTACACCGGCTCGTCGTAGGTCGCCTGCAGCTCCTCGACGAGCACCGATCCGGCGCCGCTGCCGGTCGCGCTTCCGAGTCCCGCGACGACGAGGACGCCGTCGGCGTCGTAGACGTCGAGCGCGTCCAGCGCGCGCCGGATCTCCGGGAGGTCGCCCCGCGTCACCTCGGCCGCGAGCTCGGGGCCGCCGTCGACGCCGTCGGCCGTGACCTCCGGGTGGGTGTCGCCGATGAGGACGCGACGCTCCTCGGGGATCGTCCCGACGTCGTCGGTCATCGTCCGTGAGATGTCACAGACGAGCGCGTTCCCCCCGGAGAACGCGCGGCCGGTCTCCGCCTCGCGATCGCGGATGCGGTCGACGATCCGGCTGCCGGTCGCCCCGACGCCGACGAGTGCGAGCTCCATCGGCTAGACGACCGGGTCGAGGTCGTCGTTCTCGTCGGTGATCAGGTCGTTGATCTCCTCCTCGCGGACGGCCTCCTGCTCGGCGATCTTCTCCTGGGCGTCGACGGCCTGGTTCTGGATCTCGTCGATTCGTGGGGTCTCGGTGACGTTCGAGAGGAGGACCGCCGCCGCGAGCTGGGGGGATTTCCGCCGCGGGTCGTCGCCGACGAGGACCTCGACCGTGTCGGCCTCCTGTTCGAGCCACTGGCGTGCGCTCTCGATGCCCTTCCGGGAGAACTCGCTCGGGGGACCGGACAGCACGACCAGCACCCGGTCGGCGCTGGAGATCTCGGCGGGCACCGTGAGCCGGGAGTTGACCGCCCGGCGGACGAGCCCCTGGATCTTGGTCGCCTTGCTGCTGTCGTCCTCCGGCGCCGCGTCGCCGGTGCTCCAGCGGTCGAGCAGGCCGCCGGTCGCGGCGTCGTTGTCGACCTCGGTGGCGGCGTAGCCGATCGTCGAGACGCCGCCGGTGTCGAGCGTGCGGATGATGTCGCTGGAGTCCATCGCGTTCTCGGCGACCTCCGAGTCGTCCGTCTCGCCGGCCGCAAGCAGGGTGACGAGGCGGGCCGCGAGCTCGCGGTTCATCTGCTCGTAGCCCTCCTCGATCGTCTGCTCGCGGGCCCGCCAGGCGTCGTTGTCGAAGCCGATGAAGTTGTCGACCTTGGTGACGAACGACTGCAGCGACCGGGCCGCGTTCAACGCCGGGCGGCCGCCCTCGTACTTGCCGGGCAGGACGCCCAGCCCGTACACCGGCTCGTCGTACATCTCCTGGAGGGTCTCGATCACGACCGGGCCGCCGCCGCTGCCGGAGCCGCCGCCGAGGCCCGCGACGACCAGCAGCGCGTCCACCTCGTGGATGTCGACGTCGTCGAACGCGCGGCGGATCTCCTCGATGTCGGCCTTTGCCACCTCGGCGCCGACCTCGACGTCGCCGCCGACGCCGTGGCCCTTCGCCTTCTGGTTCGTGTCGCCGATCAGGACGCGCCGGTCTTCGGGGATGTAATCCGGCTTCGCGAGGTCGGTCCGCGCGGTGTTGATCGCGTGAACGTGCTGGCAGAGGTTCCGATCGGTTTGGGACTCGAACTCGAGCATCCGGTCGACGATCTTGCTCCCGGCGTTCCCGACGCCGATCGTGGCGAGCTTCATACCCTCCGTTCACGCTCCAGGGGTTTTAAAGTCGATGTAATTTGTGTTTGACAATTTTGAGGGCGAAACGATCGTTCGATCCGGATGCTGCGATGACGTCCGTCTGACGAACTCCGGAATTCCTCGGGGTCATCCCACCTTCGGGACGAACGGTGCCGCCCGCTTCAGTAAGTGGTGCGTCACACGCCGACCGACGAAACTAATGAATTCATATTGAAACGTCAATGCGACGCCGAACGGCCGATCGACCGATCACTCGAACGGCCACCCGACGAACCGAACGACCGCGATCCTCAGGCCGAGGTGACCGATCCCTCCTCGTTCGGCTGCACGACGACGAACCCGTCCTCGCCGGTGAACGCCATCTGGATCGATTCGCCGGACTTCTGTCCGATCTCGATCGCCTTGTTCGTCTCGAGGGACGGCGAGAGGTGCCCGCTCCAGGCGACGGTCGCGTCCGGGTCGGTGAACACGGGCGGCTGCAACACGACCGGATCGCCGTGGGTCGTGAGCGCGATCCGGCCCGGTCCGGAGAGGTAGACGTTCGTCAGCCCGCCGGCGGCCATCCCGGAGAGGCTCCCGACCGTATTGATCTCGTAGTCGACGGTCGACTCGAACGCGAGGACGTCGTTCCCGTTGACCGAGATCGACTCGCCGTCCGCGAGCTCGAGGACCTGCACCTTCTTCCCGTTCTCCGCGACGTAGAGGTGGCCGGCCCCCTCGGCCTCCATCACGGGGGTTCCCTCGCCGCTGACGGCCTCCTTGAGAAAGCCGGAGACGCCGCCTTCGGCCGACGACCGGCCCGTGAACGTGACGTCGCCGGTGTACGCCACCATCGATCCCGCCTTGACCATCACGGTCCCGTCGAGGGAGATCCCGAGAAGCCGGTTGTTCTCCGTTCGAAACGCCTCGCCGCCGTCCGTCGGCCGGTTCGCCCGCGTGAATTCCTGAACGTCCATCGTGACGTCACGGGATCGGTCGGGATGGTACTAAGGTGTCGGGATGACTCAAACCCGAATTTGGGCCTTCCGGGCTTCGCCTCGGGGCGGCCCCTCCCCGATTCCGTCGCCATCCCGCCGCCACCCCGTCGGAACCCCTTTGAGGACGGCTCTCGGAGCCTCCAGGTATGATCGACGAGACCGTCGCGGAGATCCGCGCGATGCAGACCCACAGCTCCTCCGTCGTCGCGGTGAAGGCCGCCGAGGCGCTCGCCGACCTCCTCGACCGGGAGTACGCCTCCCTCGAGGCGTTCGAGCGTGACCTCGAACACAACGCGGGCGTTCTCCGCCGATCCGACACCTCCCACGCCGCACTCCACAACGCGGTCCGGGACGTCGAACGCGCCGTCATCGGGGAGGCGGAGTCGGTCGAGGGCGCAAAGCACCTGCTGGAGGCCGCGATCGACGACGCGGTCGACGCGGTCGAGACCGGCAAGCGCCGGGCGGCCGAACACGCCGCGAACCTCCTCGCCGACGGCGACACGATCCTCACGCACGATTACTCCTCGACGGTCCTGGAGGCGGTCGAGAACGCGACGGCCGAGGGGACGCACCTCTCGGCGTACGCGACGGAGGCACGCCCCCGGTACCTCGGCCGGAAGTCGGCGCGTGCGCTGTCGGCAAACCCCCGCGTCGACGCGACGATGGTGGTCGACGGCGCGATGGGTCACGCCCTCCGGAAGTGCGACCGCGTCCTGCTCGGGATGACCTGCATCACCGACGGGACCTACTACAACCGGATCGGCACCTTTCCGCTCGTGACGACCGCCGCCGAGCTCGGAGTTCCGGTAACCGTGGTCGGCTCGAGCGCGAAGATAATCGAGTCCTTCCGCTTCGAGAACGACTTCCGCGACCCCGTCGAGGTGATGCGCGAGCCGATCGAGGACGTGAGGATCGAGAACCCCGCCTACGACGCGACGCCGGTCGAGGCGGTCGATCAGGTCATCACCGACGAGGGTGACGTCCCGATCGACGACCTGACGCCGTCGTCGTAGGCAGGCCGGCGACCGGGGAAACACCCACGAGGGTGGCCGTCCTGTCTCGGGTATGTCCACCCCGACCGATGTGGCTGACTCGGAACGAGCGACCGACTCGAAACGAGCGACCGACTCGGAACGAGCGACCGACTCGGAACGAGCAGCTGCCGACGTCGGCCCCTTCGTCGTTCGGGTCCTCCTGTACGACGGGTTCGACGAGCTCGACGCGATCGCCCCCTACGAGGTGTTCGCCACCGCCGGCGAGTTCCTCGCGGAGCGGTCCTTCGAGGGGGATCTCGACGCGACCGCACCGTCCGCCATCGACGTCGAATACGCAACCCTCGAACCCCGTGACCGCGTGGTCGCGAGCCACGGGACGCGGATCGAGCCGGACGGAACGCTCGCTGGCCCGGACCGAACGGGGGACGCCGTGCCCGCCGCCGATCACCCTGATCTGCTCGTCGTCCCGGGCGGCGGCTGGAACGCCCGGGACGCGGCGGCGAGCGCGTGGGTGGAGGCCCGACGCGGCGTCATCCCCGACGCGCTCGCTTCGTTCGCGGAAACGGACGTCCGGCTGGCGTCGGTGTGCACCGGAACGATGCTGCTCGCCACGGCGGGGATCACCGACGGTCGCCGAGCGGTGACACACGCGAGCGCGATCGATGACCTTCGGGAGTCGGGAGCGACGGTCGTCGACGCCCGAGTCGTCGACGACGGCGACGTCGTGAGCGCCGGCGGGGTGACCTCCGGGATCGACCTCGGGCTGTATCTCGTTCGCGACGTCTTCGGCGACGCGCTCGCGGACCGGGTCGCCACGGTGCTCGAGTACGAGCCGCGAGGGAACGTGGCCGGACGACCCGACTGACCGCGACGAACGGCGGCCGGACGACCCGACTGACCGCGACGAACGGCGGCCGGACGACTCGACTGACCGCGACGAACTATCGACCGATCCGCGAAAGCGGAGGGAACCGATCCCGCCGTCGGCGGTTAGATTCGACGCGAATGGCAATACATTTAGTATGCTACAGATACGTTGACGGACTGATGCCGCTCCGCCCAGCCGACACCGACCTGCTCGGGGAGATCGCGATCTCCATCGCGCGGGAGAACTACGGCTTTCTCTACGTCGACCGCGTGAGCGAGGAGATCCGGGACCGGTACGAGTCCGAGGACACCGGGTTGACGAAGGCGAGCAGCCTGAGTCGCTCGGAGATCAAGGAGTCGCTCCAGGAGATCGCCGGGCAGGAACACGAGGACTTCCGGCGGATCCGGTCGGGCGTCTACTACTACGACCTGTTCTCGACGGGCCACGACAACCGGATTCCGAACCGCCTCAAGGACCTGTTCCTCTCGACGCAGCAGGTCGTCACCGCCGAGCAGATCCGCAACGAGTTCAACCTCGCGGTCGACGACGTGGAGTTCTTCGTCGACAAGCTGGTCTCGAACGACATGCTCTTCCGGATCGCGGCGGGCTCGCGGGAGTACTACTCGGTCGGGTCGCTGTTGAAGGAGCAGACGGGCCAGAACAGGCTCGAGGACGAACTCAGGGAGCAGTCGCGCGGCAGCGAACCGCTGGGCATCCTGTCGCACGACGAGCTCGAACAGATCATCTCGGTCAACGCGACGACCGACGTCATCCGGTATCTGGAGGGACAGCTCGGCTTTCTGGCGGACCTCGACGGGGAATACCTCGTGTGGGGCGCGATCGAGGACTACGGCCGGTGGATGGCCGAGGAGATCGCCGACGACGTCATCGCGGAGTTCGACGACGTCGGCCACGCGATGCCCACGAGCGAGTACCGCGAGGTCGTCACCGCCCGCATCGAGGGACGGACCGACATCCTCGAGAACGTCAGCCGGTCCGAGCGCGAGGACGTCATCGACGCGGTCGAGGAGGGGCTCCAGGACGTCGTCGACATCGACGTCGACGGCCGGATCGCGGTCCATCGCGCCCCCCTCGTCGAGGAGATCGACGCCCATGCGGAGAAGATCGTCACCCCGCTGTTGTCCGACACCGCGGCCGCGACCCCGTCGGTGATGAAGGAGGAGGCCGAAGCCGAGATCGAGGGGCTCCGGCTGGCCGACAGCGAGGAGGCGAACCGGTACCTCAGGGAGCAGGTGCGCGAGCGAGCGAACGCCAAGATCGAGGAGGCATTCTAACCGATGCGAACCAGATTCAGCGACTTCACGACGAGCGAACAGAACGGAACGACCTTCGTCACGGCCGTTCCCCAGAGCAGCGCGGACGAGCCGGTCCGCTTCGACGCCAGCATCGCCGACCGGGGATCGGACGACGACCCGCAGGCCAACTGGGAGGAGATCATCTCCACGCTCGCCCAGGGACACCTCGGCAACGAGCTGATGATCGAGGGGGGCCGCGGCGTGATCGACAAGCAGGTCGCGGTCGACGCGCTGGTGGAGTCGGAGGCCGAGCACGTCCGGAACGAACACGCCGCCCACGCCGTCCTCGAGTATCTCGACGACCAGGAGATCATCTCGATCGACGGCGAGGAGGTCGTCGTGTTGATGTCCTACGAGCGGATCCGCGAGGAGGGGACGAGCTCGATGCTCAACAACTGGGCGGCCACGCTCGACGCCTGCGTCGAACGGATCGACTCCGCGATCGAGCGGGTCAAACAGAACCAGGAGACGCTCCAGCAACACTTCGAGGACCTCTCGGACACCCAGAACCTCGAACAGGAGTACGCCCAGAAGGCCGACGAGCTGAAACAGGAGATGAAGGGGCTGCTGGCGGGGCGGATGCCCTCCGAGCTCCCGGACGACGAGAAGCGGCGGTTCGAGATGCTCCGGAAACGGTACCACCGCTACGAGATGTTCGAGGAGAAGGCGGCCTCGCCGGTCGCGGAGACGCAGGGCCCGGAGATCCTCGGCGCGGTCGTCGAGGACATGGAGAACATCAAGCTGCTGTTGATCGACCAAAGCCAGGAGTTCCGCAAGCTTGCGCTCTCGGAGAACTTCACGGAGAGCGGCGCGCTCCAGGACCTGGAGAACCTCGAGAGCTTCGTCGCGGAGTTCGGCGACGTGACCGAGCCGAGCGAGCAGATGGAGGAGAAGTCCGACGACGAGTTCGTCGAGGACCTGTTCGACATGCGCGAGTCGACGACCTCCGAGGAGGTCCAACAGCTCGACGAGGACGCGACGCTCGAGACGACACGGTAGGGCGGGATGTTCGCTGCATCGTTCCTCGGGACCTTGCGGCACGCACGGGACCGGACCACGGGGGAGCTTCGAAAGCGCCGCTACGACGACGCCGACGACGAGGCCTGGCACGTCGTGGCGGACGCGCTGGACGCGGTCTGTGACCTCGTCGACCTGTGTCTGCTCGGCGTCCCGCTCCCGACGACCGACGGCGTCGCCTCCCGACGCGACGACGAGGCGATCGCGACGATCCTCGACCAGCGGTTCGAGCGTGACCCCTGGAGCGACGAGCAAGCGGCGGTGACGCCGGAGGACGTCGAGGCGGACGTCGATCTCGATCCCACGGACCCCTCGGTCGATCGGATCGAGACGGTCGCGGAGACGGTTATCGTCCCCCTGTCGACGGCCGGTCCGCGGGCGGCGAACTGGGACGTCCTCTTCGACCGGCTGGTCACCCACGCCGTCGCGGTGACCGCGGAGTGCCGGAAGCTCGCCGACCGGCAGCGCATCGACGGCGCCACCGACCTGGCGGCCGCCTGGGAGGGCGTCGCGGAGCTGCTGGGCGACCTCGCGTCGTTCATCGCGTTCGTCCGCCGGGCGGCCGCCTGGACGAACGAACCCGACCGGGAGACGATCGACCGCTCCGAGGCCGCGTTCACGGCCGCACGGACGCTGACCGACGAGACCACCACTACGACATGACACGGAACAACCTCAACCCGATCAAGACCGACGACCAACCGACCTCCCACGTCCGCGTCGGGGCGAGCAAGGTCGGCGCCGATGCCGACCTCGTCGAGGTCATCCACAACGACCGGAGCGCGTACTTCCGGGTCGAGACCGAGGACGACCAGATCGTGAGCAACATCGGGAACAAAGCATACATCAACGCCAACGTCGAGCATCTGTTCGGCGGGATCGACTTCTCGGGAGGCGACAAGTTCGTCGTCGACGGGAGCGCGAGCCTGGCGTCGATTCCCGCGGCCGACTCGGCGACCATCCACCCGAAGACGGTCGCGCCGGACGTCCTCGAGGAGTACCTCCGGTCGGAGGAGTACCTGCTCCACCGGATCGAGGAGGTCGCGGAGGTCCGGGGGTCGCTGGTCCGCTTCACGGTCACCGAGGCCGAGCCGGGCGCCTACTCGACGCTCCGGGTGACCGAGGACACCGACCTGGAGTTCGTCGACGAGCCCGCGGAGCCGCCGCGACAGCCGGCCGGCACCGGCCAGCGTGGCGGTCCTGGTGGCGGCTCCGGCCGACGCGGCGGCGGTGCCGGAGGCGGCCCGGGCGCCGGCGGACCCGGCGGGCGGGGTGCTCCCGGCGGCGAGGGGCGACCTGACGACGGAGCCACCGTCTCCATCGAGCCGACCGTTCCGAACGTGAGCTTCGAGGAGGACGTCGCGGGTCTCGAGTCGGTCAAGGAGACGGCGCGGATGCTGCTGGCCCTCTTCGACACGGACGTCCGGGAGCGGATCGTCGAGATGTACGGCGACGAGTTCGCCGAGCGCGGCGGGAGCATGCTGTTGTACGGTCCGCCGGGCTGCGGCAAGACGCACGTCTCGGAGGCGATCGCCTACGAGGCGAAACACGAGACCGGGATCGAGGACCAGTACGGCGAGGTGGTCTTCCTGGAGATCCGCGGCAGCGACATCCAGTCGAAGTACGCCGGCGAGGCCGAAAAGAACGTCAGCGCCGTCTTCAATCAGGCCCACCGGATCGCCCAGGAGGAGGGGTTCGCCGTCCTCTTCTTCGACGAGATAGAGACGCTCATTCCGGACCGGAGCGACGACAACCTCCAGCGACACGAGCGGGCGCTGACGAACGCGTTCCTCCAGGAGATGAACGACGTCGAGGACAACCTGCTCGTGATCGGCGCGACGAACATGCCCTTCACGATCGACCCGGCCGCGACCCGGCGGTTCCCGATCCAGCAGTTCATCGAACAGCCCGACGAGCGGGTGATGGCCGAGGTCTGGCGCAAGCAGCTCGCCTCCCTGCCGAACACCGACAGCATCGACTTCGAGCGGCTCGGCGAGGCGTCGGTCGGCTACACGCCGGCGGAGGTGGCCGACCGCATCCTGGGCAGCGACCTCCAGCGCGAGCTCATCCGCAGCGTGATCGACGGCGAGCCACAGGAGGTGACCACGGAGTACCTGCTCGACCGGCTCGAGGGAACCGAGCCGAAGACGGTCAGACAGTACGTCTCGAGCGTCCGCGAGCAGCTGGACGACCTGGAGGGCTACCCGGAGATGCGCGATTACGTTCACGAGCAGGCCGACGAGCTCGGGATCGACCTACAGGGCGGTCCCGGCGCCCCCGGCGGCAACGCGCTCTCCTCGCTGCTTGCCGACCAGGGCGACGGGGCCGGCGATGGCGGACCGGATGGCGGCGCCGGGGCCGGCAACGGAGGAGCGGACAGCAGAACCGGTTCCGGAAACGGGGGGACGGACGGCGGAACCGGTTCCGGTGAGAGCGGATCAGGCGCCGGCGAAGCCGCCGCGTCCGGCGATGGATCGGCCGCCGACGGCGGACCGGCCGATCGGCCGGGCGAGGAACCCATCGGGGACGCGGGGTCGATCGACCGGGGTGACCGGTGATGCCGGCCGGGACGGCCGAGTACGTTCGGACGTCCTCCTTCGAGGTGGGCGAACTCGACGCGTGGGCGGTCTCGGAGGACCGCGTCTGCATCCTGGCCAACGGGACTGAGGTGTACGTCGTCGGCGAGGAGCGCGACCAGATCACCCTGCCGTCGGCCGCCGAGAGCGTCGCGTTGAGCGACCACCTCTACGCCGTCACCGACGACGGCGTCGACGCCTACAGCCTCTCGGGGACGCGGCTCTGGCGCGTCTCGATCCCGGATGCGGTCCGCGTGGCCGCGCCCGGCGAGAGCGGCTTCGCGGTCGTGTTGACCGACGACGACGAGCTCGTCGGCCTCGACGCGACCAGCGGCCAGGAGCGGTTCCGCGTCGACCGGCCGCACTCGGACGTCTCCGCGACGCCGGCGGTCGTCTGTACCGACGACGCGCTCGTGTTGGCGGCGTGGTCGTTCCTGTCGGTTCTCGGACCGACCGGCGAGAGCCGGCTGCAGGAGCGCGTCGACGGGGCGATAAGCGACCTCGGCGTGGTCGGGGACACGATCGTCTGCGTGATGAAGGACGCCCGCTGCGTCGGGATCGACGTCGAAACGGGCGACCGGAAGTGGAGCCACGACTGGCAGGTCGACCGGATCGATCCCTTCGGCCGCGAGGAGATCATTCTCCGCGCCGAGGGGGAGATCCGGTCCATCGACGCCGACGGCGAGTGGACGTCCCTCGCGCTCGACGACGGCCTGCCGGTCACCGCCGCCGGCGGCGAGCCGGTCTGCGTGATCGTCGACACCGTCGCGAACGTCTACCGCCGCCTCTCGGAGGAGTGGACGCTGGACGCGACGGTGCTCTCGGAGTCGCTAACCGCCGCCGCCGACGCGATCCACGCGGAGCTGCACAACGTCGGCGACACCGCGGCCGCAGCCACGATCGCGATCGACCTGACCGGGGCACGGTGTTCGGACCCGTCCCACGAGGTGACGCTGCTCGAGGACGAGTCCGAGCGCCTCCGGTTCCCGCTAGCGTCGATCGACGACGAGGTCGTCGATCTGACAATCACGGCCGACGGCGAGCCGATCGTCGAACAGCGGCTGCGGGTCACCGGCGGGAACGACTCGATCGACGTGACCGTCACGCCGACGCGGCTGACGCCGGAGGGGCTCCGCGTCTCCGTGACGCTCGCGAACACGACCGGCGTCCCCGTCGAGGACGTCCGTATCAACCCGATGAACGAGCGCGTCGACCGGATCGACCCCAACGACGAGACGACGCTCACCCTCGAGGCGCCGGCCGACGGCACGCTGACGATCTCCGACGCCAACAGCATCCGCCGCACGATCGACGTCCCGCGACCGGAGGACCCCCTCAACGCCGACTGCGAGTTCGACGATGCCGACGACGTGGTCGTCGTTCGCGTCCGGAACGACTCGCGGGCGACCGTCGTGGACGAGCTGACGATCGAGGGCGAGGCGCTCGCGACGACGGTCGCCCGGACGTTCGAGGGCGGTCCCGACAGCGTCCTCGAGCTCGTCTCGCCGCCCGTCGCGGATGGGGCCGCCACGATCTCCGTAAACGGCCACTTCGTCGATCACGAATCCGGGATCGAGGTCCCGGAGTCGGCCGTCGTGAGCGCCGGCGGGGACGCCCGCGCGCCGGCCGCGACCGCGCCGGGCGGAAACCCGGCTCGCGGGGACGCCCCCGCCCGCGGCGACGCGGCGCCCGGAAGCGGCGAGCTCGAACTCGAACGCCGGATCGATCCCCTGCCCCCGGTTGTGGGCGACCTCTGTCTCGAGCACGTCGACGTCGAGAACGTCGGCCACGGGCCCGAGGCGGTAACCGTGAGCACGCCCGACGCGGCGCCGGTCACGGAGACGATCCAACCGGGGGAATTCCGCACGTTCACCCGGCTCCACTCCTTCACCGGCGTCGGCGAGGACGTCGTCCCGCCGGTGACCGTCGAGAGCGGCGGCGTCGAACGGACGGCGGGCAAGCTCGACACCGACCCCGAGTTCCCCGAACTGTACTGCCGGGGGCTCCTGCTGCCCGACCGCGACGGGTACGCCCTGGAGGTGACGGCGGTCAACACGGCCGAGAGCCGGCTCCGCGTGCGCGACCTCGCGCTCGACGTCTACGAGTTCCGCGACCCGCCCGAGGAGGTTCACGTCCCGCCCTACGAGTCGGTGACGACGACCTATCCGGTTGAGGGGCCTGACCCGAGCAGCGTCGGCGGCTACGACACCCTGCGATACGTCGCCGACGGCTCGGTCGCGCCCGCCCGCGAGCTGGAGGTGCTCGTCGAGGCACCCACCGAGGGTGCGGACGGGCTCGACACGCTCGCCGTCACGGTCGACCCGGAGACGTCGGTCGACGCCGACGGCGGGACGGTGGCGATCGCGGTCGAGAACGACGGCGGGTCGACCGTGACCGACCTGTCGATCGCCGCCCGTGGGGAGCAGGTCCGGACGATCCTCTACGACGAGGACGTCGTCCCGGAGCTCGCTCCCGGCGAGACCCACGTTCACTACGTCGACGTCGAGGGCGTCGAGGGGGGCCTCGACGTCGCGGTCGACGTCGCCGGGACAGTTGCCAACAGCGACCACGAGGAGACGCTCTTCGTGGTCGGGTCGCCGGGGTCGGTCTCGATCGACCGCGAGACGGAGCGGAGCGGCCCCGACCACTCCCCGCGCGTCTCCACCGGCTTCTCCGTCGAGTAGGAATCCTGCAGCGAGCGGACGAGCGGCTGCTGCTTTAACTGCCGATCGGCTGCTCCTTTTAATTCCGGCCGGGCGAGCGACCCGCTGATCCGCTCAGTACTCGATGGCGCCGGCGTACCGGTCCAACAGGAGGACGGCCGCGGCGCCGCCGACCGCCGCGATCGCGAACCGTGGCGCTGCGGCCCCCCACGAGGAGCCCGTGTCCGCGAGGACGCGCCCCACCTCGACGATCGGCGCACGCAGCGCGCCGACGATGAGGCTCACGAGGAACGCGACGGTGGCCGCCCGGTAGGCGGCGAGCGCGCGGCGGACCGCGTGCGCGACCGTGAACAGGCCGACCACCCCGCCGCCGCAGAAGACGACCACCGGCGGCGCCGCCGCGAGCAGCGCGTCCGGGCTCCCGCCCGAAACCGCGCCGAGGAGGGCGTCGATGAACGTCGAGAGGGCGTCGGTCATCCGCTCGTACTGGCCGAGGATCACGAGCACGAGCGACCCGGAGACGCCGGGCATCACCATCGCGCTCACGGCGAGCGCGCCGGCGAGGAAGACGACCGCCAGCCCGTCGCCGAGCGCGCCCGCGGCGTACCCCGAGACGAGGAACGCCACGAGAAACCCGGCGACTGCGGAACCCTTCCGGCCCGGCGTCGAGAGGTCGACCTCGTGGCGGAGGACGACCGCGGAGGCGGCGATCAGCCCGAAGAAGAACCCGAAGGTGGCGACCGGCGCGGCCTCCAGCAGGTGCTCGACGGCGCGCAGGACGGTCACGATCGCGGTCCCGATGCCCGCCCCGAGCACGATGAGGAAGGGGGCGTCCATCTCCAGGAACGCGGCGCGGGCGTCGGGCAGGTTTTTCGGGCGGGCGCCCGCGAGGACGCGCCGGACGCGTCGGGGGTCGACCGCGGTCACCGCCGCGATGAGCCGCTCGTAGATGCCGGTGATCAACGCGATCGTGCCCCCGGAGACGCCGGGGACCGCGTCCGCACAGCCCATCGCGACCCCGCGCAGGTAGACGCCGAGCCACGCGGGGACGTCGACCGCCTCGGGGGCGTCGACCATCGCGGGTTAGGGGGTGACCGCGCTGAACGCGGTCGTCCTCGTGACGACGTCGGCGGCGACCGTCGCCGCTGGCACCGGTTCGAGGGCGTTCGTGGAGCCGTCGTCGGTCGAATTCGTGGAGCCGCCGTCGGTCGAATTCGTGGAGCCGCCGTCGGTCGTGTTCGACCCGTCCGTGACGTTCGCGGTCGAGCCGTCCGACGCGGTGTCGTTGTCGGTCGTGTTCCCGTCGTCGCCGCCGAGGATCGACTCCTCCTCGAGCTCGACCGTCGAGACCGAGTCGTTCTCGCCGACGACCTGGCCCTCGGTGACCGTCACGGTGCCGGTGTTGTAGGTGAGGCTCCCGTTGCTCGCGGTCGGCGCGGTGCCGACCTGGTAGGGGCCGGTCGCGCGGACGCTCACGTTGGTGTAGCCGTTCTCGGGGCCGTACTCGTCGTAGCCGGTCGTCGAGTAGGGCACGTGGAACGAGAACTCGCCGTTCTCGTCGGCGGTGGCGAACTGCCGGTAGACGAACGTCTCGTTGGAGTGCGGATAGGTCATCTCGACGGCCGCCTCCACCTCCTGACCGGGTTCGGCGCCGGAGCCCTCGATGGTCGCGCCGGGGACCTTCTCGAAGGTCTTCACCCAGCTGGCCTGGGTGTCACGCAGCTGCGTGTTGAAGTACTGACTGACGTTCGACTCGGTCGCGTGAACCAGCCGGTACTGTTCGAGGGCCGCGACGCGCTCGGTCGGGACCGACCCGATGCCGCCGATCTGTGCGGTGCCGCTCTGGTTCTCGACGAACGACTCCGCCTCGGCCATCGAATTGAAGACCTGCGCGAACCGCTCGCCCTCGGCCTGCGGAACCGTCCGGATGGTGGTTTGCGATCCGTCGGCGGTCTCGACGGGCGTCTCGTCCCAGTTGAGCACGATCGGCTCGGGGTCCTTGGCGCTGCCGTGGTACTCGTAGAGCCGGACCATCATACTCTCGTAGTAGCGCTGCTCGCGCGTCTGCGTCGCGACGCGGAACCCGCCCTGCTGGGTCGGCCGGTAGACGGCCCCGAGGAAGTCGCGTTGGGTCGCGTTCCCGTCGTCGTAGAAGGTGACGGGCGCGGTGAACTTCGACTGCGGGTGGACCATCTGCCAGTCGACCATCACGTAGCGGGTGTGCTCGCCCTCGGTGCTCTGGTCGGCGAGAACGCTCTGCGCGCGCTCCTCGCTGGGCGCAAGCAGGAAGTTCGCGGCGCGCCGGGCGTTCTGCTGGAACGGGTTCGCGTTGGGGATCCGTTCGGCCCTGGTGGTTATCCAGTGGCCGTAGTCCCACCACGACTGGACGCCGTAGGCGCCCTCGGGGTACTCGAAGTCGCCGTCGGCCGGACGCTCGTAGGTGCCCTGATACTCCAGCGCGTTGTCGTGGCCCTCCAGCTCGCCCGGATGGGGCGTCTCCTCGTTCATCCACTGGAGGCTCTCGTCCCACTCGACGACGCTGCCGGGGCCGGTGTTCGCGCCGGCGGCCCACGCCGGCGTGACCATCGCGACCAGCGGCACGAACAGCACGAGCACGACCGCGCCGAGGATCATCACCTGCCAGCCCTGCACGGAGTCGGCGGCCTCGACGACGGACTTCCCGCGGACGTCGAGCGCGCCGAGCGCGAGCTGGAACGCGTAGCCCGCGCCGACCGCGACGACCACCGCGAGGTAGTAGTTGAACCGGCCCTGGGTGAACGCCATCGCGAGGATGAACAGCCCCCAGACGACGAAGTAGAGGTCGCGGGCGGCATACCGCTCGAGGTAGGTCGCGCCCACGAGCAGCGCCGTGGCGATCGCCAGGCCGACGACCTGCCAGGAGAGCCCGACGACGCCGCCGATCGCGTCGTAGACGTCCGGAATCACGTAGACGCTGCCGATGAGGACCCCGGCGGCGACGACGTAGCCCGTCTCGCGCGCGTCGTCGCTGCGGATCAGCGGTCGCGCGAGAACGTAGAGGATCGCGGCCAGCGCGAAGAAGAACGCGAAGCCGTACTGCGAGAGGACGAACGGAGCGAACTCCGACTGCATCAGCGGCGGCTGGGCTTCGCTGATGGTGCGGGTCGCGGCCGCCGTCGAGAAGGCGATGGTCCGGAGGAGGTTGTTGGTGATCGTTCCCCAGGCGGAGGGAATCGCGACCGCGAGGACGCCAAGCGAGACGGCGATCAGCCCGCCGACCGCGGCGGGGTACGTGCGGACGTCCAGATCCCGGTCGTCCCACTGGCGCGCAAGGAACGCGAGGAACGCGCTGCCGGCCGCGACGCCCAGGGGGAGCACGACCTGCGTCAGGGAGTAGGCGGTCGTGCCGAAGGAGTAGTCGTTCAGCGGGATGATCATCAGGAGACCGGCGACGCCCATCGAGACCGCGCCGACGAAGGCGATCGGCTCCGGGCTATCCTCGTGAACCACGTCGCTCGTGATCTTGATCACGAGGAAGATGCCGGTGAAGCCGACCAGCATCACGCCGGGTTGCCAGATGGCCATATATAAGGCGATCGCGAGGCCGGCGGCGGCGGCGTAGCCGAGAGGTCTCTTGAGCGCATCCCAGTCCTGATCGACCACGAGCTCCCAGACGGGCTTTTCGCGCTCGGCGACGTCGAGCGCGAGGAAGACTGCGAGGACGGCGAGCGTGGAGAAGAAGACCTCGCCGGCGTGGTGATCCGGGAAGCCGACCATCGTCTGGTTGAGGAAGGTGCCGGGTATGAGCCCGAGCACGGCGACGGCGGCGACTGCCGAGAGGCGGTCGACGAACCGGCGTGCGATGAAGTACGTGGGGATCGCGACGGCGGTGCCGACGATCGGCGCGATCACGAGCATCGCGCGCATTAGGCCCTCCTCGCCGCCGCCGGTCACCGGCGTGGCGAGGACCGAGAAGACGGCGATGAGGTGGTCCCAGAGGGTGCCGAAGTGGCCGACGTGCGAGCCATACGGGAATCCGGTCCAAACTTCGAACGGCATCGTGTTCGGCCAGTGCTCGAGGAGGTAGGACGTTTCACGGAGGTGGTACCAGGCGTCGTTGCCGCGGAAGTACACTTGGCCGTCGACGATGAACTCGTCGTACGCGCGGAGGCGCGAGTACAACATCACCGCGAGGACGACGAGGATCGCGGGGACGTGGTACCAACGCTCGAACGCGTCGAGGATGGAGGCGTCCTCGCGAGAGTTCGAGTCGGTCTGGTCGCTCATTGTCAGTGACGAGTCCCAAAATCCGCATAAGCCTTGTCATATCCCGATGCGATGACGAACTCCGCCGTTCAGTAATCCTTATTCGGCTGACCGCGGAACGCGACGACAATGCAGGTCTCCGTCGTTATCTGTACGTACACGATGGATCGCTACGAGGTCTTCACGGAGGCCGTTGAGAACGCGTTGTCGACGTCGATACACACCAGTGCGTCCGAACAGATCGCGTTCGCGACGACGATCGCGGGAGAGTAGTTGAATCGGAGCTGGGTGAACGTTATCGCGAGGATGAACACCCCGACCAGACCGCCGATACGGTTTCTGAGCCGTTTTCGGATGAGGAAAACGGAGCCCACTGCGAGAGTACCGAAGGCTGCTGAACGAGCAGGGCTTTGGCGATGAGTATGTCCGGGAAGGCGCCCAGGCCGACGTTCAGAGCGATGAGGGCGAGCAACTGGTCGTAGAGGGTACCTACCCCCGGAACGTTCCAATGGGAAAACCCGTCTAGATGTCGTAGGGGATCGTTGAGGAGGGAGTCCCACGATGTAGTTCGTCTCCTAGAGGTGATGCCAGGCGTCGTTCTCCGAGAAGTATACTTACCCGTTCTGGAGGGACGGGGCAAATCTGTACCCGCATCCAGAACCACCACACCATCGTGAGGGGGAGGACGGGACGTGGTATCAGTCAGGCGCCGCGTCGCGGAGTGACTGGAGTAAGTTGCCGCTTTCGCTTCGCGAACTCATAACGAACTCATAAGGGATAATGTTTGTGAACCAGTAGGCTCGCTACCAGGTCAGCCCCTCGTACGTGATCCCTTCCCGACGGTTGATGCAGTGACGACCGTCGAGAACGATCGGTGTCTCCATTCGATCGAACTCTTCGTCGAGGACTTTGTACTGGTCCCAATCCGTCACAACAAGACAGGCGTTTGCGTCCTCTAGTGCCTCCGAAACCGAGCTTGCGTACTCGATATCAGGATACCGATCACGCATATTTTCGACTGCAACCGGATCGTGAGCGATGACATCCGCCCCCCGGTGTATTAGCCCATCGATCACGGGTACTGCACGCGTGTTTCGAATATCGTCGGTCCCTGGCTTGAACGCCAGGCCGAGAACGGCGATCCGTTTTCCTTCGGCGTCAACGTGTTTGTCGAGCAAGTCGAGGAAGCGCTGGGGCTGTCGGTCGTTCACCTCCGTCGCTGCGTTCAGCATCGGTGCGTCGTATCGTTTCGACTCGGCGGCGGCAATGATGGCTGCAGTGTCTTTCGGGAAGCAGCTCCCTCCCCAGCCGAGACCGCTATTCAAGAACGAACGAGCGATTCGTTCGTCCAACCCCATCGCGTCGGCGACCTCGTACATATCCACGCCGTGTTCTTTGCAGATGTTTCCGAGATCGTTGGCGAGCGAGACCTTCGACGCGAGAAACGCGTTGTTGGCGTACTTCATCATCTCGGCTTCACGGGTTGCGGTCTCAACGACAGGCGGATCGTCGGCACGCTCCACAAGGGGCGCAAATACGTTTCCCATCTGCTCGCGTGTCCGGTCGTCGTCGGCGCCTAAAACCACCTTGTCAGGATCCAAGAAGTCAGCTACGGCAGATCCCTCCCGGAGGAACTCGGGGTTCATACCGACGCCGAGGTCATCGCCGAGGCGCTTACCGCCAGTCTCGGCGACGAGTGGTGCGATCGTGTCCTCAGTCGTCCCTGGGACGACGGTGCTTTTCACGACGACGTTGTGGCGTTCGTTCTTTTCGACAAGCGTCTCGCCGAGCTGCTCGGCGCCGGCCTTCATAATCGAGAGGTCAATAGAGCCGTCGTCGTTGGCCGGGGTCGGAAGACAGAGGAACGTCAGTTCGGTGTTGAGAACTTCCTCATAGTCGGTCGTCGCTCGAAGTCGACCGGTCGACTCCGGGCCAGCGTGCTTTGCGATCATCTCGGCCAACCCATCCTCGTGGATCGGTGCCTCGCCGTCGTTAATCGTGTCGACGATTTCCTGATCGATGTCGATATTGACGACATTATGTCCGAGGTCCGCGAAACACGCGGCGATAGTCGTTCCGACGTAGCCGGACCCAACGACTGAGAGTTGCATTCCTTCTCTGTTTCTACAGCACCGAATAAGAATGGTCCGCTACGTCAGTATTCCTCGTACCACTCGATGAAGCGATCGATACCTTCCTCGAAGTCCACATTGGGAACCCAATTCAGTTCGTCACGGGCACGCGAGATGTCCGAAACGTATACTTTCTGGTCACCTTCCCGCCAATCGTCGAAAGTGATCTCGCTCCGTTTTCCAGTCTTCTCTTCGAGTAGGTCGAGGAACTCGATCAAACTGGTGGTGTTCTCCGTACCGCCGCCAATATTGTACACTGCCGGCTTCTCTTCGGGATCAGAGAGGAACGCATCGTAGGCACGAATCAGGTCTTCGACGTAGAGAACATCGCGGACTTGCTTCCCGTCGCCGAAGATCGTGAGTGGTTCGTCACGGAGTGTACTCAGCGCGAAGTGGGCGACCCAGCCTTGGTCTTCGTTACCAAACTGGCGTGTGCCGTAGATACAGCTCATTCGGAACGCTGCTGCGTCGACCTCGTTTCGTTCCGCGTAGTCTTGAACGTAGAGGTCGGCAGTTAGTTTCGATACGCCGTAGGGCGTGTGCTCACAGTCGTCGATAGAGAGGCTTTCGGGGATCCCGTCCTCGAATTCGGAGTCGTCGTACCAGTATCGAGAATCCGCCTCTCGGACGGGAATCGCGTTCACGTTGTCCCCATAGACCTTGTTCGTGGACGCGATGACGACTGCAGGATCGCTCTCGGCCGTTCGTGCCGCTTCGAGGACGTTGAACGTCCCCTGAGCATTGACTTCGAAGTCGGTTCGGGGATCCTGAATCGACGCCGTTACCGCTACTTGACCCGCGGTGTGAACGACTGCGTTATGTCCCTCTACGACCTCCTCGAGCCGATCGTAATCACGGATGTCTCCCTCGAGTAGTTCGACATCGGGATGTTCTTCCTCGAGGTAGTTCCAGTTGTAAGCGGCCGTGTTCCGAGACTCGTCGGCCGTTTCGAGCGTGTCGACGCGGCTTAGATTGTCGAGAACGGTCACCTTGCTCCCGCGATCGTCGTAGTATGCGGCGGCGTGGCTCCCGACGAACCCGGCACCTCCAGTGACGAGGACCCGATCCGGAGATGAAGACATAGATTTACACAAAATTTGAGCCGGGTAATAGGTTTCTCTTTGAGTCAGAAACTGTGGTTCGGTTATTCCGACTCCAGTTCTTCAGCGAAGTATTCCGCAGTTCGTTCGATACCGTCTTCCAAGCCCACCATCGGTTCCCAACCGAGCAGACTCTGTGCCCGTTCGAGGTCCGGACGACGGAGCTGTGGGTCATCCTCCGGTGACTCTCGATGAACAGTTCCTGATCTCGTGTCGAGAACTTCGGTGATGACCTCGGCGAGCTCTCGGATTTCGATCTCGTGTGTGCTTCCCAAGTTGATCACTTCTCCCGCGGCTACGGAGGGATCGGCGTCCGCGAACGAACGAATCCCGGAGACGAGATCGGAGACGTAACAAAAACTCCGCGTCTGTGTGCCATCACCGTAGATCGTGAGATCGTCGTCACGGAGCGCTTGAGACAGGAAATTCGGAATAACCCTCCCGTCGTCGGGGCGCATACGCGGGCCGTAGGTATTGAAGATGCGGACCGTTCGAATGTCTATGTCGTATTGCTGCTGGAAAGCGCGCGCGAGCGCTTCGGAGAACCGCTTACTCTCGTCATACGGCGCACGGGGCCCACGAACGTTCACGTTCCCGTTGTACTCCTCGTGCTGCGGGTGGACTTCCGGATCGCCGTAGACCTCACTCGTTGATGCAAGAACGGTTCGCGCATCGTTCTTTCGCGCGAACTCGAGTGCATTGTGAGTTCCTTCGCTGTTCGTCAGAGCGATCTCGACGGCGTGTGATTCGAAGTCCTTGGGGCTCGCACGCGACGCGAAGTGGAACACGTAGTCAACGCGACCGAGGTCCGGGAACGGTTCGCGAACGTCGTGTTCGAGGGATTCGAACCTGGGAGTATCGATATGCTCAAGGTTGGCCGATCGACCGCTCCCGAAGTTATCGAGCGACGTAACTTCGAACCCGTCTTCGAGCAAGGAATCCACCAAGTGGCTCCCGACGAACCCCGCGCCACCAGTGACGATAGCGTGTGGCGCGTCGCTCATAGCTCGATGATACTGTTGTCGCCCACGTTCAGTTGGTTCGCCTCGCTTCGTACGGCTGCCCCGTCACCGACGATGCTTCCTTCGAGGTTGACGCTCTCGAGGATCGCGTTCTGGCCGACGATACTGTTCCGGACGATACTGTCGGTGATTCGGGAGTCGGCATCGACACTCACGTTCGGGCCGACGAGCGCCTCCTCAACCACGACGTTGTCGCCGAAATCAACGGGGGGGACGACGACTACATTGTCGAGCGTGTCCGCTTCGTCGTTGTCGCCTTTCGCGAGCAGCACCCGGTTCGCTTCGAGAAGTGTTTCGGGGCGGCCACAGTCGTACCAGTCCTCGACTTCGAAGATGTCGATCCGCGCGTCGGCGTCGATCATCCGCTGGAGGGCGTCGGTGAGTTGGTACTCATCGCCCGCGCCGCGGACATCGTTGTCGACGAGAGAGTCAAGAGAGTCGAACAGCAGGTCGGTATTCTCGACGATGTACACGCCGCTGATCGCGTAGTCAGACTGCGGATCGTCCGGTTTCTCGACTAGGCGTTCGATCCGGGTTTCCTCCCCGAGCTCGGCGACGCCGTAGTGCTGTGGCTCGTCGACGGTTTTGACGCCGATGCTCGCGTCCGGGTCGTCGAGGGCGTCGTGGGCCTCGAGGAAGGTGCCGTAGCCGTTCTCGAACAGCATATCCCCGAGCACGATCAGTGCCGGCTCGCCACGGACGATCTCTTCAGTCTGGTATATGCTGTGCCCGAGCCCTTCGGCACTCTCCTGCTCGACGAACTGGAACGTGAACTCGTCGCCGAAGTACTGCTCGGCGTACTCGACGATCTGATCCTGCATCGTCCCACCGACGACGATCACGACCTCGTCGACGCGGGTCTCCAAGAGGCGGGAGAGAATGTGGCCGAGAATGGGTTTTCCAGCGATTCGCACCATCGCTTTCGGCTTGGTGTGGGTCTGCGGGTACAAGCGAGTGCCCTGGCCGGCGGCAGGGATGACTGCCTTCATAGTTGTCAGTGAGTGGTTCTGAGTGGTATAGTCTTTATCGTCTCTACGGCACGTCGTTGAGATTCGTGACTTTCTGAACCATACCGGTGGAAGGCAACAACTATGTGGGAAAGTCGAACAGTAGCCCATATCAGATGGCTCTGAACGTTCTCCATGCACCGACTCGCTGGGATATCGGAGGGACGGAAAAAGCAGCTGAACTGTTCATCAGAGAACACAGCGAGGAGTTCAACACGTACGCGGTCGGTGTTCACGAGGGAGGTCCCCGTGCGGACTCACTCCGTGAATCAGGGTACGACGTTTACGAACCCGACGGAGTCGCGGATCTGGCCGAATACATATCCGAGAAGGAGATAGATATCGTTCACAGCCACTCTGGCGATACCGAACTGCTGAGCGCGGCGGCGGCGGATGCGGGAGTTCCTCTCCATATCAGAACGGACCAGTTTGGCAACTATTTCGAGACGGACTCGGGCAACGGCGTCGACTACTTCTTCTACCCGTCGAAGACGATACTACTCCGGACGGTGATAGTCAACAACATCGGGCTCGACGGGAACTGGAACGAGAATATGGCTCATCTGTACAACCCCTTAGATGTAGATGAAGTTTCTAAGGGAGAGTCGCTCCGTGAAGAGTATGGGATACCGAACTCCGCCCCCGTTGTCGGGAAGATTGGCCGTCCAGTCCCCGAGAAGTGGGGAAAGCTCACGATACGGGCGTTCGACAGGGTGTTAGAACGAACACCCGACGCACAACTGTTTCTCGTGGGAGTTCCGGAGAAGATCCGAAAGCAGATCCGAAGCTATGGGTGGAAAGATCAAGTCACGTACGTCGACCCACTTCCCCCGGAGACAGTGTCGGACTTCTACGCCACTATCGACGTGTTAGCCCACACGAGCGCGATCGGGGAAAGCTATGGCTACGTGATCGCGGAGGCGATGGCCAACGGTGTCCCTCCGGTCGTCGATTCGACGCCGATGCGGGACAACGCACAGGTGGAGCTCGTCCACCACGGGGAGACGGGGTACGTCGCGAACTCGCCGACTGCGTACGGTGACGCACTCTCGGCTCTGTTAAGCGACGATGACCGGCGCCATCAGTTCGGCGATGCGGCCACGGAGCGAGTGTCCGAGTTCGACGTGAAGCGTGTCGTGACCCGGCTCGAACAGTTCTACGAGCGGTTAGCTGCCGACGCCGGGCTGATCCCCACCGACTCCGCTCGGGGCTTAAACGACCTGACCGAGGACATAGCGGCGTTCAAAGCAGAGTACGACCACCGTATCGGAACCGCGTTCGGGGACGACGATCTGCTCCATCGATTGGAACGTATCTCTTGGGGCGGCGTCGAAGCACTTCCCGTGGGGCGAAAGTCGACGTTCGAAGTACTCAGGAAGGGATTCATTTTCTCGAACGAGTACGTCTGATACCACTCTTTGCGGGGTTTGAGCGGTTTTTGATGCCAGCGAACACAATACTCTCTTTCCATAGCCGGCAGTCAGGGGAGCTCATACTGCTAGCAGAATTGATCCATCTGTTTGAATGCGACACGGCGGACTTATGTGAACGGTGATAGAAAGGCGCATAAGCGATGAGCAAAGCGGGGGACATCAACATCCGCAAGCAGGCCACGATCTCGTTTGCTGGAACTCTCGCAGACACGGGGATCAGTTTCCTCGGACTGATCGCTATGGCGTATATCCTCGGTGCGTCCGGTCTCGGCCAGTACTATCTGATCCTCTCTGTAGTGGGCGTTGCGCTGTTTCCGATAAACGGACTCGGTCAAGCAGTTCTAAAGCGTGGAAGCGAGAAGGACCACGACGCCGACGAAGTCTATGGGACAGGGCTCACTATGGCGCTTTTGTACGCCCTAACTGTCACGGTTGGTGTACTCGGTATTGTGACGACAAACCTTGTTTCAATCCGATTCGATTTTAACATCGTTCTTGTGGCAGCGACTGTCTTCATCAGCCGCACTATCCTCAACACTCAAATTGATGCCTATCGCGGCTACGGACATACCGGACATGCTACACTCGTCGACAACGTCTATGGAATTCTTCAGACGATCCTCCAACTCGGTGTCCTTGCGCTCGGATTCAGGGTTTTTGGCCTCCTTGCGGCCACGACAGCCGCGACAGTAGCGACAGTCCTCGGACACTATCTCGTGTCGGTTGTATCGGTCTCGCGGCCACGGTTTTCGGTAGCACGATCGCTGCTCAAGTACGGCCGGTGGAGCGTTGTCTCCTCTGGGGTATCAACGGTGTATCAGCGCCTTCCGGTTCTTGTCCTCGGATTCGTTGGAATGGATGCAGCTATCGGATACTACACGTCCGCAAACCGACTCCTCATACTCGGTAGCCACGTTGGCGGGAGTCTGGCTCCCGCAGTAATGGCGAAAACGAGCTCCGTAACGAGCGAGACGATGTTCGAAGAGTTCCGGAACGCTCACCATCACGTCTCGATTCTCGCAGTTGCACTTGCCTTCGGAAGTTTCGCGCTCTCCGACGCGCTTATGGAGACGTTTTTCGATATGTCTGACCCGCTCGCCGCGAGCGCACTAATCGGGTTAGCGTTCTACCACATCCTTCGTACTCTCACGCGAATTGAGTTCGCCTTCCTCGATGGTCTGGATATGCCGGAGTTGGGAACCCGGAGTATCGCAGTTAGTCTTGCTGTGCAGGCTGTCTCGATACCTGTTTTATTTTTCGAGTATGGATTTCTCGGCGTCGTCGGCGCCATCGTCCTCGCCCACTTTGTGATGCTCACGGTCGGACAAGTGATCTTCTGGACGAAGTTCGGTACAGTGCCGCTTCCGGGTGGGCTACTCACTCAGGCCGTGAGCGGTTCACTGATGTTCATAGTCGTGGAAGCACTCGCCAAAGTACTCGGTATACCGACGGTTTTTCACCTTCTTGGTATAGTCGGTGTCGGTGCTGCCGTTTATATGGGGATGTTATTTGTCGTCGACTCCGGATTCAGGGAGGTTGTACAGTCCACGCTGACGGATACTAAACAGACACTTAGCGGGTAGTCACATTGATGTTTAGTCTATGAGGCTCCGCTTCTGATCTATATCGAAAACGGCGCAGCCCCGTGGCCCGATCGCGTTGCGGTCGACCTCGATGCCGGATCGCTCTTCCATCTCCGAGAGGGTCATATGTGCGTCCATCAGCGCGTTCTTGTAAACCCCGATATCTCGGAACTGTTCGGGTGCCTCGTATCGCTCTTCAGTGAGTGAGAGTAAGTATGCGAGCGGTGCGACGATCAAGTGGAGCAACCCACGAACCGAGGAGATTCGATCCCGTTTCCCGATCATCTCCTCGAACGCCCACCGGAGGTACGGACGCAGATGGAGGCCGCTCCGGAACTGATTTTTGATCGTTTCGACCCCGATTTTGAGGCTTTCAGTTTTCGATGGCTGGTACCCCAGCGTTCGGCGTATCCGGTGATGGCTGAGACTCAGCAGTGCGTCTTCGGCGAGCAGTCTGCGGTAGAGGTCTCGGTCCTCTCCGTACCCCATACTCCGGTACGGTATCTTTTGAAGGAGTGAGCGCGGTGCCATATAGAGACCGTACCCGAGGAGAAGAAATTCGTTCTCTTTGGTGTCCTCTAACTCGTGATACAGCGAGACGAATTGTTGGATACACGGTGTGAACTCGTCGTCGGCATCCAGGGATGACAGAACGTACTCCCCATTTGCCAGTTCAATTGCGTGTTGCCGTGCCTCTCCGTGGTTCGAATTGCCTGCGTCTGTCGTTACTCGGAGAGCCTCATATTCCTCTTCAAGCCATTTGAGAATCTCAACGCTACCATCCGTTGACCCATCATCGACGACAACGACTTCGAAACGTTCGTCGATCTGCTCAAGGATACTCGTTAGTGACTGAGCCACGGTTTCAGCCATATTAAGATGAATTACCGCGATGGTATACTGCGGAGGCAAACTGCATTGTCGAAGTGTTTGTTCCCACTTTAACTTTGCTTCGTGCGTTGGTGTCTCGGCAGTAGGTGGAGTCCTGGTAGTGTTTAGTTAGTAGCATTGAGCCATCGAGCGAAGCTCTGCACCCAGTTTTCGGCGGTTTCCGGTTCAACGTGGCTGAAGCAGTTTGAAAACGACGAGGTTCGACGCTTCAGTTCTCGAAAGATCCGTTCGACAGCATTTCGATTTCCGTGGTGATGTATCTGAAATCGGAGCCCAGCTCGGGAAAGCGCGGTTTGGAGGTGTTTCGCGCCGTCAACAAGAAACACGGCGGATTCGACATCGTGTTTTTGACACAGTTCGCGCAGGAAAATTTCTGTGAGGGCGGTTGTAGCCGTCGCAAATAGCCGGACGTGAAGCAGTTCGTTCGACTGCGGATCGGCGGCAGCGTACAGCCAGAATTGCTGATCATTGATGCGAATCACTGTTTCGTCGAGCGCAATCTGATTCGGTGATTTACCGGATTCTGGCTGTAGATCGGCTTTTTGAACCCAATCGTGGACGGCTTTTCGACTGCGTTGGACACCCAGTGAATCGAGTAAATCGACGGTATTCGACAGCGAGAGTCCCGCAACGTGCGATTGAATACCCAACGCCATCGCGGACTCGGGTGTCCGCTCTCGCTCCACAAAATCCAAATCAATCCACTCTCTATGACCGGTGAGGCGGGCAATTTCTGCCATAGACCAGCAAGAAATTCACCCGCCTCGCTTTTCACGCTTAACTAAACACCGCCCGATGACCTCGATCTCTGTGACTCACGCCGTGAAACGTGGGGGGAACGGTCTCTGGTCGAAGCCGGGTTCGGCCTGCTCAAATACCGAACCAGACTCTTCTATAGCCGGTTCCCCACTATAGCTCCTGGAAATCAGTAGACCGCTGGGTCAAAGCCTTCGCAGCTTTCCATAATTCCATCATCTAACCTTGACACCCTCGCGGTGGCGCAGTTAATATGGCTATCGGGTTCATGGCTATTCTCCTCGTGTATATTCTCCCGCTTACTCTCGTTATATTCGTCACCCTACAACTCGTCGACAGATAGGCCACCTGTATTGACCGCTCAGAGTGATCGGTCTACATTATGAATGAGACAGGCGATGGTGAGTTCACGGAACTGTTTCCACCAGCGTCGTGACCGGACGAACGCACCGTACTTCCGCTTGAGCGTTGAGTTCACAGTCTCGGATTGACTCCGCTGGCCGTAGAGATCAGTATCTAAGCGCGCGTTCCATACCCGGTGGAGTGACGTGAACTCACGATGCTTAATCAGTGGCCGAACCTCGTATTGACGGGCAAGTCGACTGATTTTCTGGTCGTCGTAGCCTTTGTCACCGAGCAGAACGTCAATATTCTTGGGGTTGCGTTTGATCAAGGACGGAGCAATCTGGCTATCGTGTTTTCGAGTCGTCGTCACGTGTAAATCGAGAATCGCGTTTACCTTCGCATCGACCAGCAACGTCACCTTGAGCTGCTGTATCGTGAGTTCAGCGCGTTTCGTGTAGTGTTTCGAAGCGTGACTACGGTCGAATCCTGACGCATCAACACCAACAACCCCGCTTGTCGGAAGTAGCGTCGCTGAGAGAGTCAATATAACACGCCACACAGCCATATCAAGCCGGTTGAACGCCTTACAAAGCGTTGATGGCGTAGAAGTTCGGATAAGCCAAGGGTTCGACGGATGCGTGGCATCTCAATTAATTCGTCAAGCAGGCCACGATAGGTCGTGTTCTTCCGAACTTTGAGACACAGCAGAACAACGTGTTAGGGAAGTGTATAGCGGTGTTTAGAGAATTTAGAGGAGTATCGAGAGACCGCTCGACGCGCCAGATGGATCGCCTTCTCAGTAAAACGGAGAATCTGCGACTTCGGGAGGGCCTTCATTTTGTAGAATTACAGGGTGAAAATGTAATTCTCTGTGGATTTCAACAGAGTCTGTGAGTATTAACTAAACACCACCCTTGGCTTTAGCCAAATTCATATAAGCGTGGGTAGAGTAAATTCCCTATGGAAATTCTGCTATTTGATCAAAATACAGGGGGTCATCACGCAGCATATGCTGGCAGATTGGTGAATGCTCTATCAGAATACGGGATAAATTCCGATATTGTGGCCTCAGAAGATAGTAGGATTTCTGAATTTACGGATGAATCGAATATATTTTTCATAAATGGAGATACAGAGCGGAATCTAAGGAAGCTATTCGACATAGCGTTGGATAGAGAATACGATGCAGTCCACATTCTATACCTTGATGACATAGTAGGGGAAATGGATCTGATCGAGATAGACGACCTGTATCCTGGTTCAGTGATAGCGACACTCAATGGTAGTTTCTTCAATCACTTCATCTTAAATGAAATAAATGCATCTATCCTTAGATATGGGCTCCCGATTTCCTCAATTATACCACGTGGAATGGGTTTTGGCACTGCTCTAAAGGAGTATTATATTCAACGAGTAGTGAAGGAAGGGAAGGTAGATAAAGTGCTAGTCCACTCTGACGAGGCTGAAGAATATTTATTGAATATAATAAACAGTAACTCAACTTCTGTCATCCCAGACCCGGTGAAATCTGCAGACCATAATGTGAGCAAAAGTGAGGCAAGAGATCTAATAGATGTAGATAAGGGTGGTAGTCAGTTGTTGTACTTTGGAGAATTGAGGAGAAATAAAGGTATAAAATTCTTACTCAATTCCTTAAACACGTACAGTGGGCCTGAGTTCCGCCTTGTGATCGCTGGAAGCCCCAATGATATTGGACGGGCTGAAGTAGAAAGGCTAATCGATTCCATTCAGATTCCTGTCGTCTCAAGACTGGAATATATAGAAGAATCACAAATGCCGTACTATTTCCAGGCTTCCGATGGAATAATACTACCATATAAACGAGAGTTCGGGTCCCGCCGGACTAGCGGTGTATTTCAAAAGGCCTGTGGACATAATCGACCAGTCATTGCACCAGACTTCGGCGTGATGGGTCGACAAACTAAAGAATACAATCTGGGACTGACATTTAAACCGGAATCAACCGCTCATCTGAATCAAACAATCACAGAGTTTGTCAAAAGTGGGGAAAAGATGTATAATTCGGACGGCCTTGAGCGGTTTGCCCGAGATCATTCCTTCAATCGACTTGCCGAAAAGTTATCTAAAATATACCAAGCAGCCTGAGGGAAAGATTTTCTTGGTTCAGGAGCAAATCTCACGGTGCTGAAATTTAAACTGCTGTTCATCTCCAGGCACTTTCTAGATTAGCCAGATTGAGAAGTAAACAGGTCGTTGAATTAATTTTGTGTGGAGCGTGCAGACCTGAGGAACGCTCATTAGGCCGTTCGCCTATCTCCGTTTTCATAAGACCTGTTGCTCACTCAGAGGAGCATCTCAACGGAAAGGTAATTTCCCCAAGTATCGGCCGGTTTTTTCGTCACCAGATGAAACACTCAAACTCTTGCGGGAAGTGATCTGAGACACCCTTGTATCCGCGTCATTTTGCGACAATCAATAGCGACGAGTCCGTAATAGAGAGCCCCACACGTTTACCGTCAACCCGAGATAGATGGCATATATGAGACATCAGATGAGGCGTGATATCGGTATTTTGGTCCTGCTCGCCCTTCTTTGCGGACTTCTGGTCTGGGCTGGCACAGTCAAACCAGATCCTACCGAAAACAGGTATCCAGAAACAGACGACCTCCTTACTGACTACGACAGGTATGTCGGACAGTGCACCCAAATCGGCGGCACCGTCGTATCGACGGATCCCGTTATCATCGAACTTTCCAATGAGATCGACACACGCCACATAACGGTTCGCGGCGTGCATCGCGACGTCACAGCCGATGAGTCGCTTGTCGTCTTCGGTCGCGTTCGTCCGAACTCCGTTATCGACGCTGGGGGGGTAATTACCAGAGAGCCGTGGGAACAATGGTATATGTATGCGGTGTCGGTCATCGGTGGGCTCTGGGTACTCGGCCGCTTACTGAATCGCTGGCAATTCAACCGCCGAACCTGGACTGTCGAGCCCCGAGAAACACCGCGGGTTACGTGGCGCGGAGGCGACGATGCCTGACCTCCTCACACACGTCCTGGTCGGGTATATTCTCGGAACACTCCTCACCACTTGGTTTGATTGGCAGTTACCGTTCACGACCGTGGTTATGCTCGGCGCAATACTCCCCGATCTCACAAAAATTCAGCTCGTCGTCTCCGATGTTCAGATTGAACTGTTCATCGGTATCCCGTTCTCGTGGCAGGCACTTCATACGTTCGGGGGCGTGACTGTTATGGCCGGATTTGGCGGTCTCTTTACGCCGCGTCGCTACCGTCGGCGTGTCCTCCTGTTATTACTGGTTGGGTCTGTATCGCATCTCTGCCTGGACTCGCTCCTCATCAAGCCGTCCGGATACGCAAGTGCCGTCTGGTGGCCGATTACTGCAACACGACTCCCAACTCCTGGCCTCTATCTCAGCTATGATCGCTGGCCAGCAGTACTCGCAGCCTTCCTCGCACTCATCACGCGTTACTGGTCTATGCATCGCCACTCCTGACAACGCCGACTCCCAATCCTCCAGGAATACAACCGTTCAGATGACGGAGTCGAACGAACAGCTGGACCGTAGCTCCCCCGACTACATTCGGTGGTGCGGATGCGATATCCGGTATGGTCAATGCACGACTGTTCGTTTTTATCAGAATAGCGTGGCTTCCAGAATTTTATTAACCTACGGAGGAGATGATAATCACCGGACTGTTGGTTAACGATTGGTACGGTCAGTTCTCAGTCTTTTGTAAATTGATCCGGGACTCCCTATCCGGAATCCGAAAGCACCAAATCAGCGATGTCTGCCAACGCGCCCTGGGTGAATCGGCGGTCATAGGCGACAGCTATAGTAATCTCCAGAAATATCTGCACACATTTTCAGAGAACCCCCGGAAATCCGTTGATAGAACTTCTCTCCTTTAGCTGGCTACACAAAGAGTTCCAGATTCTACTATAGCATAATGTTTCCTATATCAATCAATCTTACCAATCTGTATTGCAGACTCTATGACGCAAGATCGGTATGATGAGATGATCCACTGACGAAATCACCCGCGAGGCGTTCTCACTCTCAAGACACCTCCGTTAAAACAGTCAAGTCACAAATCCACAGGTCACTCACAGGTCTGAGCTGAACGCAAGCGATCATAACCTGCGTCAAGATAGCTATAGCACAGCGGAATTTCGGTATGGTGGGTGGTATCTTAAATTTCCACCTCGGGTGCTGTAAAACTCACGGTTCATCCACTCTCTAACTACGCTTTTCCAATAAGAATAAACGGCTCTGTTGAATAGCAGACTCTAAGCTATAGTAAGCCCATACCTGATTTGAAACCACGATTCTCAATCGCTCATAAGGGGACTCAGATGAACCCGGTCTGCACAACCACCGCTATTCAACAGAGCAGAATAAACCAATAGTGAATATATCCGTTATGAATAGTCGTATGCAAGATGGACATTAAAAAAACTATTTTTGGTGTCTTTTCCACGAGATTGATTTCAATGTTATTTCAATCTCTTGGTCTTGTATATTTTGCTCAAGAACTAGGTGCGGAAAAATTAGGTGTATTTATACTATTCCAAACTTGCCTAACTCTACTTTCGTTGGCGGCTGACTTTGGAGTAGATGACGCAATTGAAAAGAGGATAAGCGAACAGAATCATAGTGCAACTCTTGGGAGTGCATTGTTACTAAAGTCCTCATTTCTCATCTTCATTTCAATATTAATAATATTATTTAGTAATAATATTAACGATTATATAGGTCAGCCTCTTTCGCACTTTCTTCTCATCGCGTTAATACCCAATCAATTGAGGATCATTATAATGCGTACCCTGGAGGGAGAACTTAAAGTTCAGAGGGCAGCTAATGTATCTCTAATACAAAATGTACTTTTTGTTCTAATTGGCGCCTCTTTTGTTTACTTTAATTTCGGTGTCAGAGGGTTGGTTTATAGTATAATTATGAGCAATCTGATCTCAGTTACTTTCGGAGTATTTGGGATTGATACAGAGTTAGGTATGCCATCTAAAGCTATGCTCAAGTCATTAGTGAAATTCGGTAGCCACAATTTCATTGCATCCATAGTACATACATCTGTTTATGATTGGTTAGATACTCTACTAATAGGATTGTTTCTTACGCAGTCACACGTTGCAGCTTATGAAGTTGCCTGGAAAGTCGCAAGTATGATAATGCTGTTATCTAGCGCGATCGCCGATACAATATTTCCCCAAATTAGTCACTGGGATGCTCAGGGAAACAGAGAAAGCATACAAAATATTTTACCAAATACACTCATTACTTCGCTAGTAATTGTGTTTCCGGCTATTGTGGGCGGTGTTATCTATGGAAGAGAGATACTACATTTCATTTTCGGAAGTGAATTTGCTATTGCTAACACGGCTCTAGTGATATTATTATTGGGAAAAATACCTGAAGGTATTGATAGAATCCTTGGACGATTTTTACTTGCAATTGATGAATCAAAATTGGCTTCGTATGCAGCAGGATTATTTATTATCTTAAATATCCCATTGAATATCATTTTAATAAATGTCATAGGAATCACGGGAGCCGCTATTGCTACAGTTACTTCCTACTCAGCTAATACCGCTCTCACCGCGTACTATCTAAATTCATTCATAGACTT
Source organism: Halopenitus persicus (assembly GCF_900107205.1). GTDB lineage: Archaea > Halobacteriota > Halobacteria > Halobacteriales > Haloferacaceae > Halopenitus > Halopenitus persicus. The sequence goes on from NZ_FNPC01000009.1 coordinate 62,328, forward strand.
GCGGATAAATATCACCCAACTAATTATTACTCTGGTATCTTCTGCGTGTATGGGTGTATTACTATTAATCCTGAACACCATAATATATATTAATTCTCAGATTAAATTGATATTTGCAATATTCTTAGGTGCGGTCATATACTTCACATTCTTGTTATCGTCTTCTACAATGCGGGAACAAGTACTGAGTAACGTAGATGATTTAATTCCCTTTATGTAAGAATACAATTCAATTGGGACTAGAACAACTTAATATTAAGATCGCCAAGATATTCGTATTTGTATGTTTTTACAATTTAATGTGTTATCGATGGTGTTAACCTTAGGGTGAACGATCTTTTGAAGCACGTTGTTGATTTTCAGAGCGCAGCATCGAGAGCGTGTTTGAGTGCTTCCTCGCCTAGTTTTCTGTAGAGTGCTTGCCGTATCTGAAAGGCTCTGAGATACGGTGTTAGCTTGTCTTTTGACACTCCTCGGTGGGGCGAGAGCCACCGTCGCGTCAGCGACGCGTGGCTCTCACAAGTGTTGATTTGAGTATCGCCGTCAGCGTATTCGCCGTCACTGTGGACGACATATTTGCGGGTGAATTCGTCGTCCTCATCGAGTGAATCGTACGCTCGAAATCCGTCGGTATAGACGGTTAACGACTCCTACTGGCGGTCGGCCAGCAGGAGTCGAACGGTCGATTCGTCCGCGGATTTCGCGGGCACGACGTACCGCTCGTTCGAACCACGATCAACCAGCGTGAACACCGGTGGTTTGTCACCATCCATACGTTCCGCGCCCACGCGTAGACAGGCCAGCAGAGACGTACACTTCGTCGATTTCGACCGGTCCAGACAACGTAATCGAAGGCGCGTCGAGCGCTCTGGCGAAGCGCTCGACCCGCCGCCGCACCGTTCTGTAAGAAAGATCGAGTTCGGCCTCAATCTGCCGAATGCTTGTGTTGAACCGTAAGAACACGTAAATCGTGAAGTACCACTCTTTCAGCGAGATTTCGAGTGGGCGAAGATCGTGCCGGTCTTGTCGTTGAATGTCCGACCGCAATTCTTACACAAATACCGTTGATACACCTAGTAGCTGCCGTTTCTGACCGTCAGGTCAGAAAGGCAGCGAGGGCACTCAAGGCCGTCACGCCAGCGAACCTGTTGGAGCAGGTCCGCTGCAGCCGATTCCGACACAACCCGGCTTACTGGAAACATATCGGGCATCGCTGGCGCGGTGCCCTTGCCCTCTTCGACTTTCAGTCACAGCACTCGCCGTCAACAATCTCTTTCCCAAGAGCGTAGGGTGAATGATGCTGCCGAGTACGGATTAGTACTCATAAAGCCGGTCAGTTAGAATCTAATGAAATATGCTATGGGAGTGGGATCAAAGTATCTTGGCGAGCTTCTTTGTGGTGTTGACCGCGATCTCACGGAACTGACGATACAAGGACTGCATACGCAGGGAAGAATCCTGGGGTCGCTTGACGGTTGAGAGGACGTTTCTTCCATTCACTGCTGTGTGTAGCGCTTCGCCAGATGAGCAAATTATCCACGGTTGCCTTCGCTATTGAACCGCGGAATGTACGAGATACTCAATGTCCATACAGCAATCTCGTACCCTCTTTTCCAGTCCCCAAATCCGTTGTCGGCGACCACGGCCCAAAAGTCGTCCGCGTTCAGGCAGACGATCCGCGGGCCAATCTTCGTGTCGTGTTCACGCTCAATACAGTAGTGAACGTCCAGCACTGCTAATGACTCTGTATCGGTCAAAGTCATCAATTTGCTCGTTTTGATGCTTCTACCACATTGTTGAAAGTAGTACTGTGAGGCTTGCTTACTTTCGAAGAACGTGTTGTCAAGTGTAACGTGGCCAGATCGTAGGTGTTGCTGCGCGGAGGCAGCAACGATCGCCAGGTGTACATCGCGTACCGGTCGAAAGAGTTTGAGCGTGTTGGGATCAGGTGGTATGTCCGGGGGGTGTCGAGGCGGTCGCAGATCGTTGGCGTAAGATGTAAAATTCATCTATAGTAACCGTTAGAATTTTCTGCTCAGAGATGAATATAGTGTCTAATGGACCATCTCGACGAGATCTCTGTCGAAGAACTCCAAGATGCATTTCAACGTCGACGGAAACAAGCCGACACAACGGTTGTTAGCCGCGATCGCGTACAAAAACGGTGTCACGCAGACTGAACTTGCCGAGTAGCACGACACCGGCCGACGGACGATCTACAGCTGGCTCCAACGACTCGATACTGACGACTCACTTGAACAAGCTGTTACTGATGCTCATCGATCTGGTCGAAAACGAAAACTCTCAGAAAAACAGCAACACGAATTCGAACAAACCGTTCACGACTCACCCCAAGAGATCGACTTTGACGCGCCGGCGTGGACGCCGGCGCTCGCACAAGAATATCTTGAAGAGACCTACGGCGTCGAATACTCAATCCCGAGCTGTCGGCGGTTGCTGAAAGAGGCGGGATTGAGTTATCAAAAACCACGCCGATCAGCCGCTGAATCCGACGAAGACGACCAAGAAGCGTTTCGCGACGAGATCAAAAAAAAGCGACGGGAAATGGACGCCACAGTAGTGTGTATCGATCAGACCAAGAAATCCGTTCAAATCGAGCTGCGTGCCGCGTGGTTTCCGCGCGGCACGCGGCCTTCGGTCGAATTGTCCGGGCAGCGGGACTGGACGTGCTTGCTCGGCGCGATCACCGAGGACGGTGATCGCTTCTTCTCTCGATTTACAGAATACATCACCGCCGACCACGCGAGACATTTCATTTTAGCACTATGTGCAGAATTTGAAGATGATCTGATCGTCGTTCTCGATGGAGCACCGTATTTCTAGGCGTCGGCCGTCACGGACCTGGCGGCCCGTGACGACCTCGCATTTGAGACTCTTCCATCATATTCGCCGGAGTTGAATCCGGTCGAGGAATGCTGGAGACAGCTTCAAGCAGCACTCAGCAATCGTTTCTTCGACTCACTCAACGAGCTTACAACAGCGATCGACACCGCTCTTGATCAACTCTCGATCCTAAAAGTGAGTAATTATTTCTGAATCCTACTATAATTAACAAGTGCGGTATAGTTGTGCCCTTTTCCCTTGCGCATACAGTGTGCGACGATTTGGCTTCGCGGGAAGCCCGCGCGAGTCGGGCCTGTCTGCTCGCTTTCTCAAGCTCGTTTGGCTACATACACTACTGTTTCAACGAGATTGTGCAAGGCGACACCCGTAATCGCCTTCTCGGCATCGTCTTCTCAAACCTATTACGAAGTAATCCCGCCGCAGTTTTTCATTTTCAATAGAGCATACCAAAGCGGTGTCGTGATCAACCAGTGATCATCGTGGATCCAAGTCCTTGGTATAATTGAATGGTCGATGACCTCAATCTCTGTGTATCTCTCCGTGAAGCGTTGGAGAACGATCACTGGTTGGAATTTGGTTCGGCCTGTTCAAATACCGAACCAGACCCTTCAACAATCGGTTCCCGTGGTATAGTTCCTGGAAATTCGTCGATCAGTGGGCCAAAGCCATCGCCTCAGTCCACAATGCCATCACTTAACGTTGACACACGTAATGGAAATGATTCTATATCTTATAACCAAGTGCCTCTAACTGATTATCAACCGAAGATGTGTTCTTCTCACCGGATTCAATGAATTCATCGTAGTTTCCTTCATCCGTTGCGCTAGTTACTGCCCAGGGAACAAATTTCACCTGTGGATGGGGTAATGCGGGTCCGTGGCCGTAAATTCCGTATTCACCAAAGGCCTCCCCGTGATCTGCAGAAATTGCAACAGTTTCAGCATCAATATTTGTAAGAAGTACCTCAACATCATCCAAGACGTATCGAAGGTTATCAAGATATGCGTTCCACACTATTTTTCGATCTCCTCCATTGCGTAAGTATTCGAATGGGGTTTTTTCGTGTTCCTTTAACTCTCGTTCTTCCCGGATTGCTCGAGCAGTAAACGGGGAGTGTGGCTGAGAATAGTGGACAATTAGTCTATTCGGCCTGTATTCGCGTGCTATGGATATCGCTCGGTCAGTGACGTACTTTGGCTTTGGGTGGCCGAGCCCATGGTCAAATCTGGGGTCCGGTTCATACCGCCATGCTTGATCGAGGACGAGGAGATCTTCGTGATCTACGATGTCCCATTTAGCAAATGAGAATAAAGCATCAGCATGATTTTCTGGTGTAACGCGGTCTTCTAGAATCTTTTCTGCCCAGCCATTCCCGGAAACGTATGCTGTACCACCAATCTCGTCTCTGAACTCTCGTGAGAAGGTCTGGGCAATCCACTCACTAGAAGTACTTCCTATAGAAGTCATCCTAGTCACTTCATTTATGAAATCGTATTCGGGCGCAACTTGTTTCAGAGCGTCAACCCGACATGTATCTAATAGTATTAATACATCCCACTCACGATCAAAAACGTGGGTACCGAGCGGGTATCTTGACGTGATAGATAACGCAGCTCCGCTATACATATCATACAGTGGTTTTAACTTATAAAGCGCCTTTTCCCACATATTGACATCTCCTTATTATTTGCACTGTGTATAAATCATTCCATCCGGTATATTAATTTGTGATACCAATACCTACCGTTTCGCATTTCAGAGTAACCAAATGCCAATCTTTTTATTCTACTAATGGAATGTTCGCTTAAGATATTCCCTTCGATGACGTCGAAAACCATCATACTGGATCCACCTGACTCTGAACTGACCTCAGACATCGTTAATCAATCTGACCCCCCGCTCGTTTCTCTTTGTATTCCCGCCTACAACAACGAAGATACCATCGGCCGAACGCTTGAGAGCTTCTCGTCGCAGAATTATCCGAACATCGAAATAATCGTCGTGGATAACGGTTCTACAGACCAAACTCGAAAAATTGCCGAGCAGTATACGGAAAAGGTATTCGTGGAGAAAGGTCCAATAGGCAAAGTCCGACAACGGACAGTCAAAGAAGCCGATGGAAACATTCTCGGTCTTTTTGATTCGGATATCGTTTTTCCTACTGAGGATTGGTTGAGTAATGCCGTTCGGTATTTCAACTATGACGAGACTGTAAGTACCGTTTGGCCGGAAAACGTTGCTCCTCCCGGAAGTTCACCGACTACCCGGCTGTATTTTGAACTGTGGCACGTGGTTGAACGGGACCGAATGGAGGCAGATCGAGGGCCATTTGGTGGAGGTAATGCCCTCTTCCGCAGGGACGCTCTTGAAGCAGTGGGAGGTATCGACGCTTCACTCCATTATGTCGAAGATCTTGATTGGGCGGTACGGCTGCAGGAAGCGGGATACAAGGTGGTTTACATCATAGAGCCAATTCATCACTATACTATGCTCTCTTTCACCGAATTTGCCAGAAAGCAGTTTATGGCAACAGAGAAGTTCGCACGAGCAGGTGGTGAGGTGACCGGCCTTCCGGTATCTCGATTAATCTATGAACAAATCATTCTTGGGACGAAGGGTATGATAAAAGGGATCGTCAAGGAGAGGGAGCCGGTGTGGTTGCTGTTCCCGGCATTTCTCCTGGTTCGCAGTATTGCCTTCCTCAAAACTACTCTAACGCTCTTCTGGGAACGGTTCCGAGGAACGGGGCCAACCGATTAACCAGACAAAATGAAAGTACTCCAAATAGTTTCTAGTTTTGCACCTGCCTACGCATACGGAGGCCCAGCCCGTTCTTCATATAAAATCTCGAAAAATCTCTCGGATCTAGGTACCGAGGTACATATCTACACAACCGATGCTTTTGATTCGGAGAATCGGTATGATCCTGAAAAGCACGGGATACCGGAGGGGAATCTGACCATCGAACGCTTCCGGAACCTCTCAAACAAGATGGCGTATGAGTATAATCTCTGCCTCGCGCCGGGAATGGCCAGAAAATTAAGCCAAAGTATAACTCATTTCGATATCGTTCACATCCAAGAGTTTAGAACGCCGCAAGCTGCTATCGCGCGCCATTACGCTTCAAAAGCCGGTGTTCCCTACGTGTTACAAACGAGGGGTGGAGTTCCACGAACGCTGAAACCGAAGCAGAAGTGGGTATTTGATCAATTGGCCGGCAAACACCTCTTCCAAGATGCGGCACGCATTATAGCCACGTCCGAGAGTGAGTCGGATCGGTACTACGAAGTCTTCCCATCGACGAATTCTGATAAAGTTCGTCACGTGCCAAACGGGGTCGATCTCGACATCTACGAGCACCCTCCTTCGCCCGGCAAGTTCCGAGCCAAGAGAGATATCGGGCCCGACGTTCCTGTCGTGTTGTTCGTCGGTCGGCTTGATGATATGAAAGGTGTTGACCTATTGATTGATAGTTTCACAGAGGTCCACGAGGAAATCCCCGACGCTGAACTCTTTATTGTAGGTCCTGACGATGGACTCTTGGACGACCTAGAAAATCAAGCTACGACGCTCGGACTTGATAATATTGTACATTTTGTTGGGCCACTATACGATGACGCAAAGCTTGAGGCCTATGTCGATGCAGATGTTTTCGTTTTACCATCGAAGTATCGGTACGAGTCGTTTGGAAATGTAGTCATTGAAGCTATGGCATGTGAAACCGCGGTTGTACTGACCGAGAAGTGTGGTGCTGCAGAGTGGATTCCACCTGAAGCCGGCCGAACTGCTGAACCAAACACGAGCGGGATTGCTGACGGGATTACTGAAATTTTGAATGACGACCAAGTGAGGGCGAATATGGCAAAAACGGGCCGGGAACTCGTTGTGGAGAAGTTCAACTGGTATGCGGTCTCCAAGTCTATCGAAGACATTTATATGGAAGTTGCAAGTACTGAATGAAGTGAGTAATATCGCTTCTCACGGTAGTTTACCGATATCTTTGCAGGTAAGCACACTCCCCAGCTGTAATTCACGTTCTTTTGCCACCGCATCAACTTGTGGTGAACACAAAGATTGTTCGCTTATGCGTAGTACATTGTTGGTGTAGAGCTGTCCGGCGATTTTACGATGAGTTGTACAGGACGAGAACCCCGCTATTATGGCCTCAATCGGCCAGTCTCTGTTTCGACTCTATAGGAGAGAACGAGATCAACAATCTCCTTCACAAGATCGAATGGAAAAATTATTCATACCCTAACGATATTAGAATATTATTGATGGTTTCTTGGAATCCACAGACCGTACTCATAACCGGCGGCGCCGGTTTCATCGGCTCGTTCCTCGCCGAGGAACTCCATTCCCGCGGCGCCGACGTCGTCGTCGCGGACAACTTCTCGAAGGGGCACGACAAACTCGGTCATATTGCCGACGAGATCGAGATTCTACCCGTCGATCTCACTACCCACAAGGGCTGCATCGAGGCCACAGAAGGTGTCGATCACGTCTTCCACCTTGCCGCGAGCGTCGGCGGCATCCACTACATCCAACGGGAGAACATCAACGGCCTCACCCCAAGCGTCCTGATGAATCAGCATATGCTGGAGGCCGCCCGCATCAACGACATTGACCGATTCTGTTTCGCCTCCAGCGCCTGCATCTATCGCCAGGAACACGACGACCTCAACGAATTTAGCGAAGATCAGGCGATCCCCGCAAACCCCCACAGCACGTACGGGTGGGCGAAGATCCTAGGCGAGGTCGCCTGCGACGCGTACCACACCGACAGCGACGTCGACACCAGCGCCGTCCGGATCTTCAACGCCTACGGGCCCCGAGAGAACCTCGATCCAGACAGCAGCCACGTCATTCCCTCTCTGTGTCGGAAAGCCATCGAGGCCGAGGATGGCGGCTCGATCGAACTCTTCGGTGACGGAACCCAAGAACGCGGGTTCATTTACGTCACGGACCTCGTCGAAGGGATGATCGAGACGATGGAACAGAAATCAGACGGGGAACCGATCAACCTTGGAAATGCAAAGGAGGTAGTCAGTATGAACGAACTCGCCGAGAAGATCATCGCTATCAGCGACAAGGATCTCTCGATCGAACACGACCTCTCGATGCCAACGGGGACCGATAAGTACGCCGCCGACACAACTAAAATGGAAGCCGAACTCGCCTGGGAACCCTCCGTCAGCCTCGATGAGGGCCTCGAACGCGTCTACGAGTGGGCCGAGGCCGAACTCACTGACGCGAAACAGACGGCCATCGCAGACGGAGGCGACAAATGAGCACTTGGAACGGCGAGCACGTCCTCGTCACTGGTGGCGCATCGTTCATCGGCTCGCACCTCGTTGAGGACCTCGTCACTGCAGGGGCAAACGTCCGCGTTGCAGACGACTTCTCTAGCGGCGAACCGGGTAATCTTGCCGCGGTCGAAGACGAGATCGAGACGGTTAGTGGTAACCTCAAACACTGGGACTTCGCCGACGAAGCAACCGAAGACATCGATACGGTCTTCCACCTCGCGGCGGACCACGGCGGCCGCGGCTATATCTCGAAGTACCCCGCGAACTGCGCGACGAATATGGCGCTGGACAACATCGTCTACGAGACCGCCGCGAAGAACGGGGTTGATCGGATCTGTTTCGCCTCAAGCGCCTGCACCTATCCGACCGACATCCAGCAGGAGCGCCAGCGGCTCCACGAGGATATGGTGAGCTTCGAGGAGCGCGGTGGGGCCTACGCCGACGAGGTCTACGGCTGGGCGAAGCTGATGGGCGAACGGTCGCTGCAGGCGTATCACGAACAGTACGACATCGACACCAGCGTCGTCCGAATCTTCACGGCCTACGGCCCCCGCGAGAACGAAACCCACGCCATCGTCGCGTTTATGGCGAAAGCCTACGCGCGGCAGGATCCCTTCCAGATATGGGGTGACGGCGAACAGACCCGGAACTTCACTTACGTCAAAGACATCACGCGTGCACTGCGACTCGCCGCCGAGAACATCACCGACGGGACGCCAGTCAACGCCGGGATTAGCCGCTATGTGACGATGAACGAGGCCGTCGACATAATCTTCGACTATATGGATTGGGTGCCTGAGGAGATCAACTATATGACCGACAAGCCGCAGGGTGTCCGTCACCGTGCTGCTGACACGACGCGCGCAGAGAAATTGCTCAGTTGGGAACCGGAGTATACGGTTGAGGAAGGCATCAGGAATACTCTCGACTGGTATGTCGAAAATCGCGATCGAGAGTATGTGAAAGAGAACCTCGAAACGCTTCTCCACGAGCGGTAGAATTCACGGCGATTTATGAAAGTCAGTCTTATCACGCCGGTGTACAACGACCCTCGTATCGAGAGGTGTCTCAAATCGATTCACGAGCAGGAGGGGAAGTTTGAACTCGAGCACGTAATCGTCGATAGCAACTCGACTGACCAGACTGTCGAAATTCTCGACGCTCACCGAGATGACATTGATATTCTGATTCGTGAAGACGACGATGGTGTATACGACGCAATGAATAAGGGCGTCAGAGCGGCCACAGGTGATATCATTGGTATCCTCAACTCGGACGATCGGTATCAGAATCAAACGGTGCTAGAATCCGTTCATCGAACGATGAAGGAGACGGAGTCACGTGCCTGTTATGGCGATCTCGTGTATGTCGGGGAGGATGATTCTGTGGTCCGGTACTGGGAGGGTGGTGAGTACGAGCCGTGGAAATTCTATCTTGGTTGGATGCCCCCTCATCCGACATTTTTTGTCCACCGGTCGGTCTATGAAGAAATCGGCTATTTCAATCAGCAGCTATCAATCGCGGCAGACTACGAGTTTATGCTGAGAGCGTTAGCCTTACACGACATATCTGTCAGCTATATAAACGATGTGTTGGTCCGAATGGAGATAGGCGGTCAGAGTAACGAATCCGTGGCGAGTATGGTGGAGGCAGTCTCAGATATGTATGAAGCCTGGCAATATCACGGTAAGATGGGACGGTTTGTCGCTCCATTTCTTCATCCCCTCGAAAAAGTGCCTCAGTACTTCCGTAAGCCTCCTAAAGATGACGTCTAGTAAGGTATTAGTTATACTTGAGACCCTTTTACCAGCGGCGAGAGTTTGATTATCTCAGGTCGGGTTCCGAGTACGAACGCAATATATCTGATTCATTGAAGATTCTCGATTACTCATTTGTACTATTGATCATATTATCGATTTGACTCAGTACGAGCCCGCAGAACAGGCTCAAGATACCGGTCATAATCGCTGTCCCACTCAGCAATATGCGCCACTGGTGGAACGCACCAGTCGTCTGGTACAGGTACGCACTATGCGTCATCACCCCGGCCCCAACAGTCAATAGGAACAACGCGGGAACTCCGAAGAACAACAGCGGGTGCCGGTCTCGTATCAGCTGCGTCAGGAATATAGCCACTTGCAGTCCGTGTCGAAAGGGGTTGTGTGTCTGGCCGTCAACCTCCTCGTACCGCACGTCGATGGGCACTTCGGAGATTTCAAGATCGTTTTCTACTCCGGAGCTGATCATCTCACTCTCGACGCCCATCCCTTCGGCACGAATCTGTAAGTTTGATACAGCCTCCGGTGACAGGGCCCGGAAGCCACTCTGGGAGTCGGTGACGTTTGTCCCTGAGGAGCCGAACGTCAGGAGATCAAGCACGCGCTGGCCGAACCGTCGGTGCAACGGTGTTTCGGTTTCTTCCTGTTCGAGATACCGGCTTCCGATGGCGATATCACACTCGTCCTCAACGATTGGCTTAACAACAGAGGGGATATCCTCCGGTAGGTGCTGGCCGTCGCCGTCCAAGAGGACTAACACATCATAGTTCATTTGTCGTGCGTGCGCGAACAGCCTCTGAACAGCTTTGCCTTTGCCTTGGTTGTCGTCGTGAGTAATGACCGTTGCTCCGGCAGTTTCAGCAATTGCTGCTGTCTGATCCGTGCTCCCGTCATCAACGACAACAACTTCATCAGCGTACTCTTGAGCCGCAAGAATCGTACTCCCTATTCCGACCGCTTCATTATATGCTGGAATTCCGACGACGGTCGAACTTTCTTGCCTCAGAGCGTCTTTTGTGGATGGTGCTTCGTTAGAGTCGTAATTTAAATTCCCATTTCGCTTGGTTGTGGTTGCAGTTTTAATCTGAGCTGGGAATTCGTGCAGCCGAACGGTCAGATCAGTACGGATCGCGGTGTCGATGACGTCGACGCGCGCCTGGAAACTCCCGAGACATCTCGTGACCTCGCGTGCTGCGTCTGGGGTAAAGAGTTGCGGGCCAGCGTCGAGTTCAGCGCCGGCACGTGTGGGGTCTTCACTGTCGCCGAATGCGGTGCGCAGCACGTCACCGAGGCGCTGATTACGCGGCGCTGAGTCGGTCTCATCATCACTCTCGATTGCGCGGCCGATCACGACGTCAGCGTCCCCGTCTGTGAGCGGTGCCAGTAAGCCCGGTAGGGCGTCAAGCGTGGCAAGCGGGGTTGAACCAAGGAGGACCACGGCATCACCAGCGGCGTAGTCCTGGGTGAGGTGCTGTAACGCGGTCGCGACAGGACTCTTGGCGTCGGGCTGTACCGAGACGGTATCGGTGAACGCTGCCGTGTCAGATATCGTCTTGTCGTCACGGTCGTCGATGAGTATGAGTTCGTCGACGGCTTGCCCTGCAACCGCACCGAGTGCGTCAAGCGTCTCCGCATCATAGTCGCTGGCGATGACGGCGGCGACGCGTTTGCTCGCCTGCGTAGCGTGCGTGTGACCTGTGACGATGTAATCCGCTGACGCCGTGTACGTGCGTTGGCTTTCTTCGTAGTCGAATGCAACCTCGGTTCCGGGGTCGGGGTGCTGGATGAGACCGGGGAGTCCGCGTTCCTTTGCGGCCGTCGCTAGTGCCCCGGTCGGGTCATCACCTGGCGGGACCTTAACGAGCGTTGCAGGCGTGTCGTCAAGGCGGCGGTGTAGAGCCGGGGCGTCGGTCGGGACGGCGACAAGAATCGGGGCGTCGTGGCGGGTGACACGTTCCACTGTGTCGATGATGGCGTCCGGTGCGGCGTCGCTTGTCACGACGTTGAGCCCGATCGCTGGGCGGGCGTGTTGCTGCGCCGCAGTGTCGGTACTAACTCGCAGGTCGTCCATTCACCAGCCCCAATGTACGTTCCCCATCTGTTCCAGATACCGATACAAGGGGTGAGTGGAATGCCCCATTTACCACTGGTCTTACGATACAGTTTATGGTCGTGTCTGCGTCGCCAATGACGATGTAGTCGCCGCGGCAGCGTTCGAATGCATACCGGTATGCGTAGCCGTAGCCGGGCTGGTCGGGTTCGACGACGATCGCGCCGAGTTCACGCGCTATCTCGGGTGTCCGGTCAGTTGAGTCGTCGCTGATGATAACTTCGGTGTGGTAGCCGGATGCTTGCACCGCGGTTCGGACGCTTTCAATGCATTCTCGAATCCCGGCTTCTTCGTTCATCGTCGGCATAACGATGCTGACTGTCGGTGAGATGTCACTGTCAGCATCGAGGTGGGGCCTACTATCAGTATCCTCTATCGGTTTATCCGTTGATAGCGCTATACTCCGCGGCTTGCTGTGTTCTTGAACTTTCGTTGATCCCATATGTGCCACCCCACCCACGGGCGGCGGTTAGGTATTATTCGAAGGCGATCCTTTCTTTCAACTGCGGGAATGTCCCGTATCAACCCCACTCTCGGATGATCACATCATTTCGGAGGTGAGTGATCTGTGTAATCAGCCCCACTCAAGTCATATCAATACAATAGACAATACAGCTATCACATAAAATTGTTTCTCTCACGAAGTCTTCTCATATATGATGTTTTTTCACCTCAGCGAGGGGTCAGCCGAGCAGACTGGAGAAGTTCACTGATTTCGAAGGATTCGAATGGAATCCAGCCCGACTAATCGTGTTCCAGCAATCAGTCCGCTTAAGAGACTCATCGTCGTAGCGACGCCGGTACCAAGTAGCAAAATTTGAGGGGAAATACGAACGACATTCTCGAACCCAGTGATGGTAGTAGCGAGGTGGTCAATGCCGTTTGCCATCGGTATGACCAAACCAAGGCTTACAACACAGCCAAGTATTCCGACGATGATCGCTTGAGTAATAACGACGCCAGTAACGGTGATACTAGAGTTTCCAAGTGCTTTTAATGCGGCATATTGGGGAAGTTGTTGGTAGACCATTGACAGTAGTATGTTGAGTGTCAATGTGAGTCCGGCGACTACTGCGAGGACGATGAGACTTGCACCGCCGGCCAGGACGACAGCTTGTCGTTCTAACGTTGCTTGAAACTGCTCCTGGTTTGTTCGAATCGTCAGTTCAGGATATGCAGTTTGCAAGTCTTGGGCAACGGCCTGTGGATTACTGTCGTTTGTCGTGGTGACTGCAACAATTGTCGCCGGATCGGTTCCGGTTTTCCCTGTTATTTCTTGCAGTTCACTGAGCGGCATCGTCACTGTCGGCGTACCGAGGAACTGATTGCCGGTGCTAGAGACACCGACAATCGTAAATTCATTATTGCGTGCTGATGTGATCGTGCCCCCGACGTGGATACGATCACCAACGTCGACGTCAAGGAGTGTTGCCGTGCGCTCGTCGATTAGGATTTCGTGAGTCATCGGGCCGTTATAGCTCCCGTTCGCGTAATGCGAATCTCCCTGAAACCCACGTCCTTCGGAAATCGAGACACCGGCACTGCTAGGGACACCCATTGAGGCGATCGTTTGGAACTCCTCACCATCCGAGCTCACATATACTGTTTGAAATAGGAGTGGACCGACAGTCCGGATTGAATCACGTTGCCGTAACTCATCGGCGAACGTGTGGGCATCGTAAATCGAGTTTTGTACTCCGCCAACCTGTGACGGCGTGAATTGAACGGACCCGCCAGTAATCCACAGATCCCGGCCGGCATTCTCAAACTTCTCTTGCCCGGTTTCGACGACGCCAAGCCCAGTCCCGGCAAGCAGCATCGTGGACAAGATCGCCAGTGTGACGCCGATCACCGCGAGGAGAGTACGTGTCCGATCGTGTCGTAACTGGGCGACGGCAACCGAAGCAATAGCCGTGAGGCGACTCACGAGGATCATTGCCGCATCACCTCAAGTGGTTCTGCTCGCCGCGAGAGCCAGATCGGGTATGGGGCGGCGACGATCCCGATGCACAGTGCGACGCCGAATCCATACCCGAAGAGAGCGGGATGCAGGACAGCAAGTGATGGGACGTCAAGCGTGGCGGCGACGGCAGCGTTCGTAATGAGGATTCCAGCGACTCCAAGCCCAACGCCGAGAAGCCCACCGAGGACAGCAAGACTCATCGTTTCCGTGACGACGAGCACAGCAAGCGATCGTTCAGAGTAGCCGAGTGCGGTCAACGTGGCTAACGCTGATCGATCGTGTGTGACTTCGAGTCCCATCATCGTCGCTGTGAACAGTACGCCAATGAGAACAGCGATGACCAGCGCTGCGACGGCCATTGCGACGGGTAAGCTTGAGGTTGAGACCTGTTGGGTTGCAATCCCAGTTCGTGTGACAACAGTCGTGTTCGGGTACAATGATGCTAACTCGTTGCGGACGCTGGGATCATTCGTGCTCACAAGAAGTTGGTCGGCGGCGTCATCGGTTGTGGAACCGCTCATTGCTTGGAGTTCACTGAGATGTACAAGTGCAATCGGGGCGACGCCGACACCAGTTTGAAATTCTTCGTCGGAGACAGACTGGACGTGAAGTGACTCTGGTGTCGATTCAACTGGTTCGATCGGATCAGCGGCTGATACGTTCAACACGTCTGCAGCCGCAGGATTGATCACTGCTTCACCAGTCCAGGTCCCGTTATAGGTGCCGTTTGCGAAGTACGGATCACCGGCTTGCAAGGCATCTGTTGGTTGCCCGGCAATGACTGGCTGGCTTGTTTCTGGAACGATAACGCCGATAAAGAGGACGTACTCCGGGTCGTTACGTGTGGATGACTGGACTGGAACAACCTGCAAGAGGACGGGCGTGGCATACTCAACCCGTGTATCAGACTGTAACCGGTCTGTCAACCTGTGCGTGTCTCCGAGTTGCGGGCCACCTGTTGACACCGCGATCGTGTTTAAATTCCCGCCTTCTGGAACGACCCAGTAATCAACGTCGTCGCTTTGCACGGCGTTTTGTGATGCCATCCCGAGTGCAACGCCTGATACAGTGATTAACAGCATAATAGCGACCGCAACGCCGGTAATACTTAACAGAAGTCTGTTGGAGCCACCGCCGGTTGCTTTCCCAAGTGTCCGTCGGAATCCGAGTCCCGCAATCGACACGGTGCGTCGACCGAGGGCACGAAGATTATGTAGTTTCATCGACCTTCTGACGATGACCGTCGCGCAGTCTGATCACACGGTCAACGCGGTCAAGCACTTGCGGGTCGTGTGAGGCAACGATAACGGCGCGATCAGTTGCGACGGCCGCGAGGACGTCAAGTACGCGCTTCCCTGTCGTGGTATCGAGTTCACCAGTTGGTTCATCTGCGATGACGAGGTCCGGATCGGTGGCGAGTGCCCGGGCGACGGCAACGCGTTGTTGTTCGCCACCGCTGAGTTCACCGGGTGTGTGGTGAACACGATCGTCCAGCCCGACGTTTGCGAGGAGCTCCGTAGCACGTTGTCGCCGTTGGCGTCGAGAGTAGCCGAGTTCAATAAGAGGCGTAGCCACGTTTGCACGTGCTGAAAGGGATGGGAGCAGATGGAAGTGCTGAAACACGATCCCGACGTGATCCAGTCGGAGTTTAGTGCGTTGGCGCGTTGAGAGAGTATTCGTCTGGCGGCCTGCAAGAGTGACGCTGCCGGTTGAAGGTGTATCGAGTGCGGCGAGTAGGTGCAGTAATGTTGATTTGCCGCTACCGCTTGGCCCGGCGAGCCCAACGAATTCACCACGGGTTACTGACAGCGAGATGTTAGAGAGAGCTGTGACTATCTCGGCACTCTGTGAGGATCGAGAGAACCATCCGCTGTGACTGCTCCCACGTGTGAAGTGACGGGAGACGTCGGTACACGTAACGACTGGGTCTACCTCAGTAGATGTGTTTGTGGATGATGAAGAGTGGTATATAGTCGACCGAGGAACCATTAGTTGGACACTCGACCATTCGACAAGATGCTATATAAAGAGTTGTGGATAGTGACTCGTTCGCAGGACGTGTTCACCGGGGGTAGCTGAGGATTTCAACAAAGCCAAGAAATTCGCCATTGACAGTACATAGTCGCGGATTTCGATGTCAAAAAACTGATTACACCCAGTGCTGTCGGTAGTTGTAACGAATGTTCAAGTGGGCACAGCGGCGAGCGCACGCCGCCTACGAACGACTTCTCAAACGCGAGATATCCGGCGTGCCAGCGCACGTCGCCGTCATTCAGGACGGCAATCGCCGGTACGCGAGCAAACAGGGCACGGGGCCTTCCGACGGTTACCAGGCAGGTGCGCAGACGACCGAAAAAATTCTAAATTGGTGCAAGGAGATGGGCGTCGAGGAGCTGACGCTGTACACCTTTTCAACCGAAAACTTCGATCGGCCCGACCACGAACGGGAGACAGTATTCGACCTGCTGGAGGAGAAGCTCTACGAGTTCGGCGACGATGACCGTGTCCACAACGGCAGGGTCTGCATCCGTGCCATCGGCGAGATCGAGCGACTCCCCGAACGGGTCCGCGAAGCGGTCGAATACGCCGAGCACCGGACCGCTCACTACGACGAGTTCACGCTCAATATCGCGCTGGCTTACGGCGGCCGGAACGAACTTCTTGGCGCGGCCCGCGAGGTGGTTCGCGCGGTCGAACGCGACGAGTTGGATCCCACGAACATCGACGTCTCGGAGATTGAGAGTCGCCTCTACGATCGCCCGCTGCGGGACGTTGACCTCATTATCCGGTCTGGCGGCGATGAACGCACCTCGAACTTCCTACCGTGGTACGCCAACGGTAACGAGGCGGCGGTCTTCTTCTGCACGCCCTACTGGCCAGAGTTCTCGCGGGTGGACTTCCTCCGGGCGATCCGGACCTACGAGTCCCGCGAGGAGTCGTGGCGGCGCACGAGGGCCAAACGTGCATTGACGCTAGTGAAGGCGCTAGGCGATGTGGAACTGACTGAGGCCCGCGCCACTGTCGAACGATTCCAAAATCGGATGCCAGAGGAGTCGAACGCCGACGAACTGACTATTGAGGAAATAAACATCACGGACGGTGCTACCGGGTTGAGAGGTAGAGAGGATTTACTCGAGAAGCGTTTCGATTGATTCAAGCAGTGCAGCGAGCTCCGTATCTGCGGGAAGATCATCTTGGTCTGTATAGACTGCTTGCTCAAAGGCTGTTGTCATCGTAAACAGGATTTCTGCTTCACTAGTGTCGAGATCATCGTGTATCGAGTTATACAGCTCCCAGTATGTGAGCGCAGAAGAGAGATCGTATGAGTCAAGGTAGTTCCAGCGAAGGGCGGCATACCCGAGTCGGATCGCAGCCTCGGTGTCATTCCGATCGAGGTGGTCCTGTGCCCGGTCGAGCAGTGCCGTAGGCGAAATCGCAGTAGTTTCCAACTGCTGTGGGGCAGATGTTTCGTCTGACTGGGTGGTCTCGCCAGATGTACGAGTGATCCCAGCAAACGTCTCTCGACGTCGCCAGACGACAACTGTCCCACCGATCAGAAGTACTACGCCGACACCGTATGCAGTGCGCCGCAACGAGGGAGAGGCCGGCGGTGAATACTCGAGAGTCGTGGTTGTCGAGGTGTTTTGAAGATTGGACCCGGTCGGTGTGAAAGAGGCGGTTATTGAGAGCTGCTGATCTGTGTTTGGCAGATTAAGCAGCGTCTCATCGCGCGGGACCTGAATGACCGTGGTAAACTCGCCAGTATCATTTGTTCGAACTGTCTGTGACTGTGTATCGGCGGCAGACACGTCGATTAGTCGGTTGGGTAGTTCCGTTCCGGTTTCGGTCAGCAATTGTCCTGTAATGGAGATCGTCGACTGATTCTGTTGTGTCGCAGTGAGAGTGAGTTGTGTTGCGGTCGGTGTGATTGTGATCGGTCGTTCGACTGTGGTTTGCTCAACAGCCATTGTAGCGTCTGCAACGGTAATCTCAATCGTTCGGGTCCCTGGTGGGAGTGTGTCAGGGAGTCGTATACGGTGTTTAAACTCGCCGTTACGGTTCGTACGGGTTTGCGTGAACGACTGGGTGCCGATCGTGGTTTCAACCGGGACGGTGTGGAGACCAGTTTCGTTTGCGGTGACTTGTCCGTGAATCGTTACGATATCGTTGAACTGACCGCGTGTCCGGTTAACCGTCGTTGTCACCGTAGGTGTAGACGTGTTAATAGAGACTGCTGTTTGGTTCTGTGCTCCTTCATATGCAGAGACCGGATCAGGGCGATACTCTACAGTGAGAGTGTTAACTCCTGGCTCGGTTGTTATCGGTCGATACGTCGCTGTGAAATTCCCATCTGCTGTTGTTTCTGTCCGGATCGACTGCCCATCAAGCGTCACAATGATGGACTGATTTGAAATCCCAGTTTCGTTCGCCTGAAGTTGTCCGTGTACTTGGAGCGGATCTGCTGGTGAGGCGTGCGTTGACACAGAGGTGATCGTGAGATTTGTCTCGACGAATGTATCGTTTTGAACTGTTTCTTCTAATTGCGCCAGACGGGTTTGCGCGGTGGTGAGCTGCTCAAGTTCCTCTGTCGCGTTAATTGCCGTTGTATTATCAAGCTGCTCGTACTGTTCAATGAGTTCCGACGCCGTCTGATTCCCGGTTGCCGTCTGATTGAGTAATTCTCTCGCAAGTCGGCGAGCTTCAGTATCATTTCCAGTCGCACGAGCAGCTTGATACTGACTGTAGAGAGCACGTGAATTACGAGCTGCTTCAACGAGTTCTCGTTGTTGCTGAACCGTGAGATTGAGGTTCTCTGCAGTTTCAACAGACGCAGATGAGGAGTTAGCAGCCAGGTATTCATACTGCTTAACCAGCTGTGTCATATTTCCACGGAGTTCAGCTTCCGCAAGATCGAACTGTCGAGCTGAGGTTGCTTCCAGACTCGCTTCAAGCCGGGCACCGATCTCGACTTCAAATTGTGAAAGCACTACAGTTCGTGGTTCGTCAGATTCGGGGAGTTCCGGACCGATATGTCGGGTAGAATTGTTCGTCTCGTTTGATGACTCGGCCGCCGCATATACCGGGTTCTCACTACTTGTCGTGGCTGCGACTGGCGGCATCTGATCAGGTGTTGCAGAGACAAGAGGTGTCCCGCAAGTCACCAGCAGCAGTAGACAGATAATGAGTGGTCCAGGTCGAGTCGCAGCCATTCGTTAACTCTGAGATACAGGTCAACTGGCAAAACCGCTTCGACAGACGAATGTTCTATGAGCGAGCACTCAAAAGATATGAGTAGATAGGTGCCGAGGAGATGAGTAGACAGGGATGATCTCACCGTAACTCACGGGTGGACTATGAATATATTGGGTACTGAGTGGGATATCCCTCGTGTGATATTATGGTGTTTTATTATAGTTATTGCAGTCACACTGTCTCTTGCAGCACTGACATCAACGACTGCCTTCGGGGCGTATAATGCGGAATGGGATGGGACAAGTGAACTTCGCAACTCAGCAGCTGATTCAGCAAGTGCCACGCCGGTTCTCATTGATTCAACGGGATACGATCAACTTGAGGGGAGTGGAACACTTGTCATTCTTCTAGCGCCGCAGACTGCATACTCGCCTGCGGAACAAGCCCGGGTACACGCTTTCCTTGACCGTGGTGGGACCCTCCTTATTGCAGATGATCGGCGTGGAGAGACGAATCAACTCCTTGCGGAACTCGGTGTCTCGACACGGATTGATGGCCGGCAGCTCCGTGACCCAAACCAATTTCATCGAAATCCGGCACTACCAATTATAACAAACACATCGAACACATCAATCACGCAGGGCGTCGATCAATTCACGTTTAACCGAGGGAGTACGCTCACCACAGGAAACGCAACAGTACTAGCGTACTCCTCGGACTTCTCTTATCTAGATGAAAATGAAAACGAGCAGCGTGACCAAACCGAACCACTCCAGTCGTACCCAGTGCTCACGACAGAACAGGTAGGTAATGGACGTGTGTTCGTGCTGAGTGATCCGAGTATCTTCATTAATCAAATGCTGGACCGTCCCGGGAACCGTAACCTGGCTAACGGACTAACATCATCCTACGATCGAGTCGTCCTTGATTCGTCCCACGGCGGTGAAATTCCTCTCACGATACAGTTCTGGGTATGGCTCAAGCAAACTCCTTGGGCACAAGCAGTACTAGCAGGTCTCGGACCGCTTCTGCTTGGACTGGCAGTCCACCCTCGTGTTCGGTCAGTGATTACTATAGTGCGGGAGGAGTTCTTTGAAAGAAATACCTCGCTCGACGCAGTCACATTTGATGCCGAAGAGCGTACAGAATATCTCCGTCATCAGCATCCAGACTGGGATGCGTCTCGTGTTGAACGAATCACAAAGAGTATGGAGCAACTCGACACAGACACAATATCTGATGACGATGAATAACGCGACCTCTCAACTGACGCCCGAAACGTTGTACGAGTCCCTCCAAGAGGAAGTTGGCCGTGTGATCGTCGGGAACGAGGAAGTCGTCGAACGGTTAACGCTTGCACTACTGACTGGTGGGCATGTGCTTTTCGAGGGGGTGCCTGGAATCTCGAAAACAGTTACAGCTGAATCATTTGCTCGTGCGAGCGGGCTGTCGTTTAACCGGATTCAAATGACACCGGACATCTTACCTGCGGACATAACTGGTACAACGATTTACCGTGAGGCAACAGGTGAATTTGAAACGCAGCGAGGACCGGTGTTTGCGAACATTGTCGTTGCTGACGAGATCAACAGAGCAACCCCGAAAACGCAGAGTGCATTGCTAGAAGCGATGGCGGAGCAACAGGTGACAATTGAAGCTGACACTTTGGAACTTCCAGACCCATTCATAGTGATTGCCACTCAGAACCCCCTCGAAATGGAGGGAGTGTATGAACTCCCAGAGGCTCAACGGGATCGCTTCCAGTTCAAACTCCGGTTAGGATACCCATCGCGTGAGAACGAACAAGCGATTCTCGATCGGTTCGATAACGCCCCGGGTCTTGGACCAGAATCGATCGAGCAAGTGATCGATACAGACGATATCATTGCCGCACGCAATGACTGTCAAGCAGTTTTCGTCGCTGAACCGATAAAAGACTATATTTTGAATCTTGCCGAAGCTACACGTGAGAGCCCAGATACGGAAGTTGGGGCATCACCACGAGCAGCAATCGATCTTCAACGCGCTGCGAAGGCATCTGCTGCAGTGTCCGGCCGTGGTTATGTTCTGCCTGATGACGTCAAGCAGCTCGCTGTTGAGGTCTTAGCGCATCGGATCGTCTTGAGTACCGAGGCAGAACTCAGCGATCTCACTCAGTCCACCGTCATTGAGAACGTTCTTGATACGGTTGATGCGCCTAGCGAAGAGCTGATCGAAACCGAGAGGTGAATCGCCTCGCACCGTAATAGCAGAAACTATTATACAGAATCAAGGAGAATACCTGACCCTTTAGGGTCAGGATGAATCTGACAACTCCTCCACAAACCACCGTCGATGGCGGGGATGGATATTCCACGTTCTCAATACGAACCTTTACAATAAATACGAGTATAAGTGATTATACAGGCGTTCAGAATGCTGGAAGTCCACCGCACTCACCAAGCCAAAATCCTCAACCACGGACAAGTGGAGGAGATGCTTGACCGGCACGGGTGGGGTGCCAGCAAACTCTGGAACGTCGCCAACTTCCACTCCCGGCAAGTCTGGGAGGAGACGGGCAAAATCCCCGATCACGGCGATCTCAAAGACGAGTTGAAGTCGCATCCAACATACAAGGGACTGCATTCGCAGTCCAGTCAGCGCGTTCTGGAGGAACTCGCTGAAGCCTTCAACTCGTGGTACGAAAAGAGGAAGTCTGACAGTCGGGCGAATCCACCGGGCTACCGCAAGAAAAACTACTACGACACCCAAGGCCGCCGCGTCCACGAAGAACACCCTCGTTCTACCGTGACGTGGAAGCAGAACGGCATCAAACACGACACCAAAAATAACCGCGTCAGGCTCTCGAAGGGTGCGAATCACAAGGAACACCCGAAAGCGTGGGAATACATCCTTGTCGAATACGAGACTCGTCCCGGCGTCACGGTTGAGAACCTGCAACAGGTTCGCGCCGTCTACGACAACGCGAAGGGACGCTGGGAACTGCATCTCGTCTGCAAAGACGAAGTTGAGACTCCCGACGCTCCCGGAACCGAGTCAGCTGGTGTTGACCTCGGCATCTGTAACTTCGCGACAGTTGCGTACAGTACCGAGGACGCCGACCTGTACCCCGGAAATCGCCTGAAACAAGACGGCTACTACTTCCCGAAAGAGATCGCCAAGTGCGACGATTCGAGTGGCGACAGGCCCACTCGTCTACACAACAAGTGGTCGGAGCGCCGTGCCCACTTTTTCCACAGTCTCGCCAAACACATCGTCCAGCGGTGTGTCGAGAAAAATGTTGGACAGATCAACATTGGGGACTTAGAAGGCGTCCGCGAGGACGAAACCGGCGAGGCGAAGAACTGGGGCACGCACGGCAACCTTGACCTGCACGGCTGGGCGTTCGATAGGTTCTCGACCATCCTCGAATACAAGGCGAAAGTCGAGGGTATTGACGTCTTAGAAGTTTCAGAGCGCAACACGAGTACGACGTGTTGTGTGTGCGGGAGGAACGACGAGAGTCAGCGCGTCCACCGCGGTTTGTATGTGTGTGAGAGGTGCGACGCTGCGTTCAACGCAGATGTGAATGGGGCGGAGAATATCCGTCTCGACATAACCCAAAGTAACTCTGAGTCTTCGACCAATGTGGGTGAAGATAGGAGTACCGGCTGGTTGGCACAGCCCGGAGTCTACCTGTATGACTTGTCCAGCGGATTCCAACCGCAGGATCAAGTGGTAGACTGCAAACCGTAATATCCCAATCCAGCGGCGCGGTGCCGTGGGATTCCTCCGCGTTCACGCGGAGGAGGATGTCAATTTTGTTCACTCGGAAATGGGGATGTAGTCGAGTGGTGTTACGTTCCCCCGCCATCCATCCCATCGCTCGACCACTCCCCACTTTGCATAAGAAATCTCTGTTGTGAGATCAGCAGGAAGTTGGGAACAGCGACGTGAGGCTACTGTTTTGAGTTGTCGGGGTTGTCCCACCGACATTCGAGAATGACGTCTGTGCCATCGGCATCGTACACTGTGATGCGTGCCGGTGTCCCGAGTGTGGTTGCGATTCCAACTCCAAAGAATGATGCTATCGGGTGGTCTATTCCATCAACATATTGGTAGGAACTGTCAGTTACTGCAATCACACTGTGGTGATCGTCTTCGACGGATGTCACGATCCGGTCCGCAATCTCAAATTGCTCAACAAGCGCATCGGCTAGCTGGGTGAATAGTTGTTCTGGTGAGTTCGTTTCGGAGGGAGTAAGATCGACTGCTGTTTGTAATTCCTCAAATAATGCAGCTCCCGTTGGATAGAGCGCAACACCACGCTGACTCGGATCATCGGTGACGACAAACATTTCATCGAGATCAGCATCTTCCGGTAGCGTATAGTCTTGATGCTGTGGGAGAAACAGTCGAGTATCCGACGGAGTTCGTTCCTCCCGCGGAACATAAATCTCGGTTCCGGCTAAATCAAGCGCTGAGATGAGTTCAGTGTAGTTTGTTTGTTGCGTGCGATATAACGCATCACCAGTTGTCGTCGTCACGAAATCAGCAGGTGTGAGATAATACGTGAGGACACCAGCAGTAATTGCAGTCCCCCCGAGAGCAATGAGTACTTGTTGTGCCGTTGCTACAGCGAAACTCCCGGCAACTGCAATTACCCCGACCGTTAGCAAGCCAAAAGCAGTCCGTCGATAGTTCGTCTGCTGTGACCGTGTATACTCTTCTCGGAGTCGTTGATTCTCCGCTTGCAATATTTCGAGTTTTCCATACAATTCTGCAATACTTTCCTCGTCAGTCGTTTCCTGATCCGTCGCAGTACTCCCTAGTTCGTCATCGGTACCTACAGCGCCGGTGTCGTTTGTACTCATAGCGTATCGGGATAGAACCCGTTGAACGGTAACCTGGATCCAGTCAATTGATAGTTTCTCATCATATGCTCATCGTTCGTGGGTATTTGTACGTACCTGTGTGGATACGGATACCTGTTGCCAGAATACCCCAGCAAGGTACAGGAGACAGATCCCCGCCACGATATGAATTGGTGGCCACGTGAGCCAACCGCCAATCACAGCGAGCGCAAGAAGCAGTGTAAGAAACACAGTCGAAATTCCAGAGACTGTACGCGTTTGCATAGTCGCCCAGCCTTCAAACACGATCGGGAGAGCGAAGAGAAGCTCCGTCACACCGAGTGCCCACAGCGTTTCAGGCGTGATCTGGAAACCGATCAACGCTAGGTTTCCACCAATCAGGACAGTGATTGCGGGAGCAAACACCCAGCAGCAAATCAAGCTCGCAGCAATGATTAACTCGATAACCCGTCCAGTCGTACTAAACCAGAGACATACGACTACACACCATCCAAGCTCATACCATTGCCATTCAGGTTCGACAGTGATTGCGCTATTCGGTCCCGCACGAAGACGATCCACCACGCGTTCACGAGTGTCCGCCACCCCTTGCTGTGTGTCTGTCATTCTGCCTGTGTCCGCTCGCTTGCAAGAACCGCTTGCAGTTTCTCTCCCGGAGCTATTTCAAAGGCGGTACTGTGTTCAATCTGCTCGACTTGCTGTCGAAACCGTTCAAATTCAGCGTACCGACTATAAATGGTCTCAATATCGGTGAGATCACTGGGTTCGAATAGGACACTTGGTGTGAGAAATGACAGTACTGTCGGGCTTTGTTGCCCAGCAAACTTGATCGTGTCATATAACTCCTCACGACGGCTGTCATCCGTGAGAATAGCGACGCGAACATCACGGCTGTGCTGATTCAGATACGTTTGTACCGTCTGCATAAGTGGATCGTGCTCAATTCGCTGGAAACGTTCCGACCGTGCAGTGATAAATGGGTATAATTGCTTACTGAACACCGACGTATCAGACTGCAGTCGTTCAGCAGATACTGTCGACGTCGCTACTGAACGCGAACGATAGGATGTGCTTTCAGTCGTACCGTTCGAGGTCATTCCTGATTCAATACGGTTGAGTCGATCGCGGATCCTGAGATACTGTTCTGGATCAGCACTTACCCGTGAAGATGCATCAACACCATCCGCAGTGATATGGTACAACCCGACTGGATCACCGTGGGTCTCAGCATCCGCAACGAGAAGAGCAGCAACGTGACGCAAGTACCCCAGCTGTGATTCGACACCCTCGGCACTGCTAGTAGCAACCCTGCCATCAAAGAAAATCATCAATGGGCGTGTTGTTTCAAGCTCAAATTCTCGAACGTATACCTCAGCAAGCCGTGCCGTTACTTTCCAGTTAATCCGTGACACCGGATCGCCCGGGGTATACGCACGCATCCCTGCAGGCACGATCCCTGACCCAGTATCTCCAGATCCATACTCACCGTATGTGACCGTGAATTGTTCTCCGGCTTGACCTACGTGGATCGAATCTGTATCACGCGGCGTCACCGTGACCGTTGTACCTGCTTGAAACGGGATTGTCATTTCGAAAAAACCATACGGACTGGTGACTGTTGCTGTCGCCGGGCCAATATCATAATTACCTGCAAATGGGAACCGAAGCTGACACTCCGTAGCTGCATTCAGTACCGTAGGCGGAAGCGATAGTTGTTCGTTAGCAGGTTGTCCGTCAGCCACGTCTGGATAATTCGGATCGATTGCGACCGTGATTGGAAGTGGCTGTGTCGTTACTGCCGCGACTGAAACCGTAAGGGGTTCGTCTGGATGAATCTTCGTCTGGGGTGTCTGGTATGAAACGGAGACTGCAGTTTCAACAGTTTGAACGTGGCGGCGAAAACTCCCCTCGAGAACCAGTAACCACCCGAGAATTCCGGCAGTCGTGACTAAGAATAGAACGTCTGTGAATACAAGAGTCAACAAGCTAAAAAAGACCACCAGTCCGAGGACCCACCAGTACCGCTCGGTTCGACGCACCGATGCCATCTACTTGCCCGGACACTCTCCCTCCCCTAAAGCATAGGGATTCCAAGAATATCGTATCGTATTGTGTGATTGGGAAGAAGCCGGACAGACTACTCAAAGCGCAACAAGAGGATTTTTATCAATTAGATATCTGTTTCCGTGTATGGAATATAGGGCAGTCCCTGCATTGGTGATCACGTGCTTGGTTGCCACTTCCCTCCTTCTCGGTGGAGTGACACACACCGCTAGCGCGGATTCAGAGTACGATATTACAATTGATGGTAGCGTAGATACTCCGACTCGTGAAATTGCTCTGGAAGGAGCAACATATGAAGTCTCAGCGATTGGGAAAGCAGCAATAGGATCGTCCGTCAATGTAAACGTTCAAGCACCAGCGCCGGATCAGGAATATCACGTTTATCTCTATAATGCTGACCGGCAGATCATTGATCAGAATCGTGGGAATGGAAGTGGCACGGCAACATTCGATCTCAGCGGACTGAGCGCCGGGACATACGTATTTGCAGTGCAAGAACGAGGCGCAACTCAAGTACTACATCCGCTTGTTATTGAGGGCTACGACACTTCAATTCAAGCTCCAGAATCAGCTTCCATCGGTGAGAACCTGACAGTTGAAGTTACTACCCAACAACTGCAATCAGATGTCGCTAAAGATAGTATTGAAGTCGTAATTGCAAACGATAATCAACAAATCCGATCTACTTCAACCGGCACTAGCGGAACGCAGGACATATCGATCAATACAGAGAATCTGAATACAGGCTCATACGAAGTCTATGCGAATGTTCGCGGACAAAATGTGGTCTTTGACCAGAAAGAGATTCTAGGTATCAGTAACGGCCACTCAGTTGAACTTGAGGCTGCTGAAACGTCTACACCGTCATCTGGAGACGGTAGTAGCGGCGGTGGCGGGGGCGGCGGTGGGAGTGAAGCCTCTGCTACACCGACAGCAACAGAGGCGGTAGAAACACCGGAATCGACAGAGACAACGCCAACTGACGTTTCGTCCCCGTCTCATACTGAAACAGACTCGGCCCCTAGCACGGATACTAACTCGCCGTCCAACACAGCTACCGACGCAAATGATGAATCGGACACGACCACATCATCAGTCGACACACCTCACGATGAGACGACGGAAGCAGTAACTCCAAATGAAGTCTCAACATCAACCCCAGATACGAATACATCCATCCCTGGATTCTCGTTCATCACCGTGGGCGTTCTACTTGTCCTGACGACGATCTTCTTGAAATCTTCCCGATCGCGCTAGAGTATCATTTGAGTAAAATTTAACAAGTAGCGTATATCATAGCAATGTAATATGCGTCAACTGGGTACCATATTCATAGTGGTGTGCGTGGTTTTAAGTGTGGTAACCGCCGCACCCGCGTCAGCTGCGAGTTCGGATCCCTTACCGAACGATCAAGTTTTCGAAGCATCAGATCAAGTTAATGTATGGGAACGAGCTGTATTTCCACTTCGTGTAGATGGTGGAAATGCTGCAGAAACCGTTTCGAATCCATATTTATTTGCGAACACTGGATCCGACGAAACATCGCTTGCAAAAGATAATACAGTCGTATATAACCCCAATACGGAGATAACACTCACATACGACTCACTACGGGCACAAAGTGGGTCAATGGATGGAGAGGATGTCCAGATCGTCGCGGCACGAGTAACCGGCGATGGAAACGCTGAAGTCCCGAATACGTTCTCGGATGCTATTGATATGTTGACTACCGAGAACGCAAACCAGAATGCAACATATGAATTCGTCGAAAACGGGTCTCTCAATTCAAATGGATATCAAACCTTTAGTTACACGCCATCTCAGCCCGGCCACTACCTGTTTTTCGCTATTACTAGTAACGGGAATGATGCGGTGAATATTGACTCCGGGGAGATCGAAGTTACCGATGAGATTACTGTGGTTGGTACTGATGCAGTTCCCGTACAGCGCGGAGAACCATCCGAGGTAACCCGAACCACAGATAGTCCGGCACCAGGAGACGATATTACATTCGATGTAGATGTTACTAATCAACTCGGGAGTACTGGTGTCACACACGTCTTAGCAGTCTATAAGCAGGACCAGTTAACCGAATCAAGACATACAGTTATCGTTGATCCGAATGAACTAGATAGGGACTTTGACATTCAGAAGGACAGTACATTTGAGCATTCGATAGCCACTGTCAGTGGGGTAGGCGATGTCGAAGAGGGAGCGACTATTAATGGTGTTGAGCTCGCTGACGGGCGTGTCTCGCGTGCAGTTGGATCTGGAGCAGTAATTGATTTCATCTCGGAAGAATTACAGCAAGATCCGCCGAATACGAGAAGTGTCTCGCCGAATTCAACGCTCAATGCATCGATTGATGCGGATGTTGCCGAATCGGGCGATCACACGCTAACAATCGAGACGAACGATAGTTGGGAGCAAGGCACCTACCAGTACGTCTACCTTAGTACGCTCGAAAACGACAAAAACGCGATCAGTACGGACAGTGGAACGTTCAGTATCCAAGAACCTGCTCCATACTTTGACGTTGCGATCACGGATACGAACGCACCAATCGAGGAAGGCGAAACCCTCTCCGTCAATGCCACGATCACCAATACGGGTGGGAGCGAAGATACCCAGCAGATCCAATTAAACAACTTCGATGGGGAAACCGTTGACTCAATTACTGACCCAGAATTGACACTTGGAGCTGGGGAGAGTTCAGAAGTAACACTCGAATGGAATACCGAAGACGGCGACGCTGCTACCGATAATATTAGCGTTCAAAGCGATAATACCACCGTGACCCAACAAATCGAGATCACTGCTGCAGGCGGTGGTGGCGGCGGTGGCGGCGGTGGGGGCGGCGGTGGCGGCGGTGCTCCCTCATTCGGCGATGAGGAAGAAGTACCGGAAACCGTACCTGATGATGTTGGAGTCGTTGCCTCAGAGAGAGCGCAAGTCGAAGTTGATGAAGAGACTGGTGAAACCGTCGCAACCACCCAAGAAACGTCTGTCCAAGAAATTCGGATTCAAAGCGATCAAGTTGAGGGTGACATCACCGTTACGGACCTCGAGAGTGAACCAGACGAAACCGGTCCGTCACCCGGTGCCTCCGTCTTAGTCACTCAGATTACGGTTCCGGATGAGGCCGCAAATACACCTGGAACGATCCGCGCCAGCGTACCGCAGTCGAGAGTCGAAGCCGTCAACGCTGAACCTGAAGATCTCCGTATGAATCGATTCGCGGACGGGGAATGGCAAGGTCTCACTACTGAAGTCGTCGATCAGACTGAAGATAGTATCATCCTTCGGGCAGAAACACCTGGATTCTCGTACTTCTCCGTAAGTGCCGTCTCTGAACCAACTGCATCCATCGAGCCATCCGCAACGACGATCGACGTCGGAGAATCCATCGACCTTGACGCCAGCGGATCCGACGACCGATACGGAGAAGTGGTCTCCTACGAGTGGTCCGTTGCTGGAGAAACACTGACCGGAGAAACGGTCTCAACGACGTTCGATGAACCAGGTGAGTACGATGTCGAACTGACTGTGACGAACGATGCTGGCGAAACGGATACTACCACGACATCGATTACGGTCAACGCCATTGAGACACCGGAGCAAACGGAGCCGTCGCCGACCGAGACTGAGGTGAGTCCGGAGCAAACTGAGGAAGGGATCCCTGGCTTCACCAGTGTAATTGCGGTTCTCGCACTGCTCAGCAGTGCACTACTCGCCCGCCGCTACTCAAGGTGACGTCTCCACCTTTATGAACGGTGGGTGACTCGCCTCCGCGGTGTTAAGTTAAGGACGAGGCGGTCGAAGTTTCAGAGTCCTATGGCCGAAACCGACCGCCTCACCGGATCTACCGAGTGGATCGACTTGGAGTTTGTGGAGCGAGAGCGGACACCCCGTGAGATCATTGAAAAGGGTATTCGCCACCACCTTGCGGGACTATCACTTTCGAATACAGTTGTGTTACTTGAGGAGTTGGGTGTCGAACGGAGTCGAACTGCGATTCATAACTGGGTTCAGAAGGCTGACCTACAGCCAGCTGGCGGGAAAAGCCCGGATCGCGTTGCTGTCGATCAGAAGGCGATCCGGATCAACAACGAGCAGTACTGGCTGTATGCTGCGGTCGATCCAGAAACCAACAGAATCCTCCACTCACAGCTGTTTCCGACGTATACGATCCCGATCGGTCGAGAGTTCCTAGCCGAGTTAGCCGAGAAACACGATGTCGAGGATGCGCTGTTTCTCGTCGATGACGCTAACGATCTCAAAGGCGCGCTTCGACGAGAAAATCTTCGCTTCCACGTCGAAATCCACGGCTTCAGAAACGCAGTTGAACGTGTCTTCCGAGAAATACAACGCAGAACCTCTTCGTTTTCAAATTGTTTCAGCCACGTCGACCCACCGACCGCGGAAACGTGGTTACAAGCCCACGCCGTCTGGTGGAACTATGCTTATTAAGTTAACACCGCGCGCTCGCCTCCGAGACAGCAGTCAGAACGCGGTACGTTCTGACGGGGTGTTGAGACGCAGTTCAGCAGTTTCGAGACGGAGCCTCTGGCCTCAAGGAGCGAGGGCTTCTGACACGCAGTCGGAAGCACGACGCGAGTAGGCCGGAGAGAAAGCCGACATAGTGGGAAACAAGTAACGTGGCTGATGCTGACTGACTCGTCACCCGATATATTTTCAGGGATCCACCGTACCATTATTCAGTGATACGTCGCACAAGTCGCCGGTATCACGGGCTGCAGTAGCCCGGCTCTCGAATGGTGGGGACGCCGACCCCGAAGGTCGTTCCATACGGGCGATAACTGACGGCGAGTCCCACATCAAAGCCCCATCACCAGAAATCTCCGATTTCTGGGTAGCAGTCAGAAGCTCCGCTTCTGACGACGCCCTCAACGAGCGAACCCGTCAGGGTGAGCGAAGTAGGGTGGGGTCGGTTACTCAAGGACTACTGCCTCGGGCGTGTGTGCGTCCGAGGCCGCGTCTGTGCACGAGCGCAGGTGTTCCTTGCGCTGTGCCTTCGCCTCGTCACCGTAATTGCCAACTACGAACGCGAAGACAATCCGGGAAGTACCGTGATCACAGTGTGAGAAGAGTTCTATGATATCCTCACTGAGGCTAGCTTCTAAGATTGGCTCATTACCTAATACTGCGAATCGGACTTGCCGACCGGGCAACCAGCTGGGTATTTTATATACTCCCAGATCAATTCTATCGCTATAGCAGGCCAAAATCCGATATAGAAGGATCCAATCGCGGATCTCAGCGAGGCCGTCTGTGTGGAGCCTGTCGGCCTCTCGAGGCGATGACCTGGGTTCGAATCCCAGTCGGAGCATTTTCGGTTTTCGTCTCCTGTTTTCCGTATCCTGACCAGTCGTGTTCTCGTCGCCGACGGCCGAGTTTCGTCGCCGATCGGTCACTGGACGTTCGAGATCTGCTCCCAGAGCCCCGGCAGGTCCTCGAGGCGCTTCCACCCGGCCGTCTCGTCGACGTCGTCCGCGACGACGGTGATGGCCTCGAAGTACTCGTCGAGGACCGCCTCCCGTTCCATCGCGAGCGGCGGCGTACAGTAGTCCTCCTCGATCCAGACGGCCTCGCCGGTTTCGGGGTCGAACTTCGCCCGCTCGAGGGCGGCGGTCAGCGCGCGGCCGAACGGCTCCATCGATTCGACGTCGCCGTTCTCGAGCCGCTCGCGGAGCTCGGGAAGCCGGTCGCGGTTCGGCCGTGCGCGCACGAATCGGTATGCCATATCAATGAGTACGGTTCGCACGAAGAAACGTCTGCCGGCGGGGGTCGCTCAGCCGAGGAGGTATCGCATCCACGGGTAGCGCTCGACCAGCGTCTCGCCGCCGAGGTCGTAGTTTTCGACGTATGCGTCGAGCCCGAGGATCCGGCCGGCGCCGAAGGCGGCGACCGAGAGGAACACGAGCATGTACGCGAAGTCGCCGTTGATGTAGCCGTGGGAGATCTCCCAGTTCCCGAGGTAGAACAGGAGCATCATAAACGCCCCCCAGAAGGCGGCCAGCCGGGTCAGGAAGCCCACGATCAGGCCGAGCCCGATCAGGACCTCACCCCACGGGACGGCGACGTTCACGAAGTCAACGAACCACGGCGTGTTCCCCATGGCGACGAACAGGTCCGCGACCGGGCTCCCGTTCGACGGCGGCGCGTTCTGCAGGTAGCCGGCAGCGCTGAAGCTGCCGGAGAGCACCTTGTCGACGCCGCTCTGAAGGAACGCGAGCCCCATCATCAGTCGGAGCGCCAGGATGAACCAGACGCTCAGCGTGTGTAACTGCCCTTCGGCGGTGAATCCGCCGATCGTGCTTTCGAGCGTGACCTCTCGTGATACCATATTTGAACGATGGCTCGAGGGTGACTTAAAAGCACTCGCCGATCACGAGGAACGGAAAACCGTCATCGAGTATACGGTCTGCATATCGAACGGAAACCGATCACGCGTTGATGCGAGCGATCGTAACCGATCGGGCGTCATCACGGCGATCGGGGGTCATCACGACGATCGAGCGTCATCACGGCGATCGGGCGTCATCACGGCGAGCGTGACGGTCATCGTGCGGTCGGCAACGGCCGACTGCGATGTCCATCGGCGGCATCCGCAGCGCGGGTCGTCGCCGAAGCGCCGAGGCGTCCGCCCTCACCACCATCGGTTTTCGACGAGTCGGTCGATCGCCTCCCGGAGCGTCGGCTCGTTCCGGGAGAAGGTGAACCGGATCCAGTCGGCCTCGGCGTCGGGGTCGGTGTAGAAGCTGCCGCCGGGGACCGCCGCGACGCCGGCCTCGCGGATCAGGCGGTGACAGAACTCGACGTCGGATTCCCCGGTCGGATACCTGGCCATCACGTAGTAGGCGCCGTCGGGACGGACGGGATCGAGCCCGGCGCGCTCGAGGCCGTCACACAACAGGTCCCGGCGGCGTTCGTAGGAGTCGGAGAGATCGGTGTAGTAGTCGTCCGGGAGCGACAGCGCCTCGACGCCGGCGCGCTGGAAGGGAGTCGGCGCGCAGATGGTCGTGTAGTCGTGGACCTTCCGCAGCTCCGCGGAGAGATACTCGGGCGCAAGACAGAAGCCGACGCGCCAGCCCGTGACGCTGAACGTCTTCGACATTCCGGTGCAGACGACGGTGCGGTCCGCCAGGTCGCCGACCTCGACCGGACTGACGTAGTCGTCGGTGTAGACGATGTGTTCGTAGATCTCGTCGGTGAGAACGATCAGGTCGTGCTCGAAGACGATCTCCTCGATCCGCTCGAGCTCGGTCCGGGAGAAGACCTTCCCCGTCGGGTTCATCGGAGTATTTAAAACGAGGACGGTCGCGCGCTCGGCGGCGGCCGCGAGCGCGTCGAAATCGACCGTGAGATCGTCGGTGATGTCGAGCGGGATCGCCTCGGCGCCGGCGAACTGGCTCGCCGGGATGTAACTCTCGTAGACCGGCTCGAAGTAGATCACGGCGTCGTCGCCGTCCACGAGCGAGAGGAGCGTCGACATCAGCGCCTCGCTGGTTCCGGTGGTGATCGTCACCTCGGTTTCGGGGTCGTACCGGACGCCCTTCCAGTCGGCGTACCGCTCGGAGACGGTCTCGCGGAGTTCGGGAAGCCCCCACGTGATCGTGTACTGGCTGTCGGAGTCGACCGCCTCCCTCGCGGCGGCCTTGATCGCGGGCGGCGTCTCGTCCTCGTCGGGGATGCCCTGCGAGAGGTTGATCGAGTCGTGGGCCAGCGCCTCGCGGGTCATCTCCCGGATCACGGATTCGGCGACCGCGTCGGTGCGGTCGGTCCCGACGTCGACGTCGGGCGTTCGCCGGTCGGTCATTCGGGGATCACCGCCCGAGCGAGGGCCCGAGCGAGGGTGCCGGAGCGGAGCGTGACCGGCCGACCCGTACTGGACTGGCCGATGACGGACTGTTCGACCGTCGATCCGGCAGCGACGGCGATCGCCGGCGGACCGAACGAACGGGATGGAGAGGTTCGTGACATCGTTGTGGATCGGCTCGATCGGGCGGTCCCGACCGGCCGCGTGCGGTTTCGGATGCTCGGCGGGGACGGGCCAAAACGGTTGCGAGAGCCGACCGACGGGTGAATCGACGGAACGATGGAGAACCGGCGGCTGGGGACGAGTCGCGTTCGGCGAAACGCTATTGCCCGCGGCGCGCATCTCGAGGGTAATGGCACGGCTCGAACGGATCCGGGTGTTTCCGGTGAAAGGGTTGGACGGGATCGACGTGGAGACCTCGGCGATCCGGGAGGGCGGAACGCTGGCGTACGACCGCGAGTTCGGGCTCGTCGGCGACGACGGCGAGGTCGTGAACGGAAAGGACTTCGAGCGGATACACGAGCTGCGGACCGACTTCGACCCCGACACGGGCGAGCTCCGCGTCGAGACGCCCGACGGGGACTCGCGGCGGTTCGCGCTCGACGAGGCCGGCGAGCGGTCGCGTGCCGGGGACTGGTTCAGCGATGTCTTCGACGCGGACTTGACCCTGGAACGGAACTCGTCGGTCGGGTTCGTCGACCGGCCCGACATGGGACCGTCGGTCATCAGCACGGGGACGCTCGAAGCGGTCGCCTCGTGGTTCGACGACCTGACCGTCGAGGGAGCCCGTCGCCGCCTGCGGGCGAACGTGGAGATATCCGGGGTCGAGCCCTTCTGGGAGGACCGGTTCGTCGGGGACGAGGCGCCCGCGTTCACGGTCGGCGACGTCCGGTTCGAGGGCGTCACCCCGTGTGCACGCTGCGTCGTTCCGAGCCGCGATCCGGACACCGGCGAGCCCCTTCCCGAGTTCCGCACGCGGTTCATCGAGAAGCGTCGCGAGACGTTTCCCGAGTGGGCGGACCCGGACGCGTTCGACCACCACTACACGCTGATGATCATCAGTCGGATCCCCGAGGCCGACCGCGGCGGATCGATCCGGGTCGGGGACGATGTGCGCGTCGTCGATCGGTGACGATCGCTGCCCACAGAAGGAATATGTTACCGCCATCTCTGACGATTTAAATACAGCACATCGGCGTCCCCACGGCCTGATCGTCGCCAAAATGGCTTTTAAACCGCGGTTGGTTTCGTCAGTATAGCCGCGAGAATCGCCGGCGACGACGACCGAATCCGTGCGGCCCCCGAACCGGGGGTATGCACGGAACGACGACGTCGACGCGGCGGGGGTTCCTCGCCGCCGCCGGCGGAGCAGCGACGGTCGGGCTCGCCGGCTGTCTCGGCGGGTCGGGGAGCGGTCTCGACGAGTTGACGGTCGCGCATATGCCGATCTACCCGGACCTCCAGTGGTACGTGATGGAGGGCGAGGGATACCTCGCGGACGTGGACGCCGAGATCGTGGGCCAGGAGTTCACCGACGGGCCGGCCATCATTCAGGCGCTCGGCGGGGGCGACATCGACGTCGCGATGTTCGGCATCGTCCCGTCGATCATCGCGATCGACCGGGGACTCCCGGTGAAGGTGACGGCCGCGAACATCCAGGAGATGCTGGGGATCATGGCCGACGAGGAGTTCCAGTCGCTGTGGGACGAGCACGGCGCGGACGCCTTCGCCGTCTGGGAGGAGCGGACTGGCAGCCCCTTCGAGTTCGGCACGTTCCCGCAGGGGTCGACGCCGGACGTCTTCCTGCGCTACTGGCTCTCGGACGGGCTCGGGCTCGATCCGGAGTCGGACGTGACGATCACCGAGATCAACGGCGCGAACGCGGTCTGGCAGGCGATCGCCAACGGCGAGGTCGACGGCACCTCGATCATGGAGCCGGTGCCGACGATCGCGAGCGAGGAGGGCTCCGACGTCTCGCTTTTCAAGACCGCCGCCGAGATCATGCCCGGCCAGCCGGGCGCGGTCGTGACGATGACCGACGCGGTCCGGAACAGCGACCTGGCGGGACAGTTCCTCTCCGCGCACGTGCGGGCGACCGAGTTCATCCGGGAGAACCCCGACGAGACCGCCGTCCACGTCGAGGCGGGGATCGGAATGCCGGAGGACCGCGCGCGAACGGCGCTGGACTCGCCGCTGTCGAACTTCATCACCGACCCGCGCGAGATCGAGAGCGGAACCGAGGTGTTCGCGCGGTTCGCCGACGCGAACGGACAGACCGACGAGCGGCGTACGACCGACGAGATATTCGACTACGGCGTCTACGAGGGACTGTAAGGAGGGCTGACGGGGATGGGTACCGACGACACGCCGGCGGTCGCCGGATCGGAGATCACGAGCGACCCGGACGCGTCGAATCCGGAGTCGGATCCGGAAACGATTCCGGGCTCGATCCGGGAGTCGATCGCGGAATCAGTCGCGTCGCGACGCGCGGGCTACGGTGCGGTCGGGCTCGCGGCGTTCGTCGCGATCTGGCACCTCGTTTCGCTGACGCAGCCGTCGTACGTCCTCCCCACGCCGGCCGCGGTGGGTGCGACGTTCATCGAGGAGGCGGCGTCCGGCGGGCTCACGGTCGCGATCGGACAGAGCGTGCTCCACTGGATACCGGGCACCATCGCCGGGACGACCCTCGGCGTGGCTGCCGGGGTGATCGCCGGCTGGAGTCGGACCGCCGACGACCTCACCTCCCCGGTGGTTCGGCTGCTGCGCCCGGTGCCGCCGCTGGCGCTCATCGGCTTCGCGATCGCCTGGTTCGGGATCAACCACGCCGGGGCGGCGTTCATCATCGCGATCGGCGCGTTCTGGATCAACTTCTACGCGGCCTACGGCGGGGTCGAGGGCGTCTCCGAGGACTTGCTCGACGTCGGTCGGTCGCTCGGCATCTCCGGCGACCGCGAGCTCCTTCGGCATATCGTCATTCCCGCTGCCTCCCCCGAGATCCTCACCGGGATCCGCACCGGGATCGGCCGCTGCTGGATGCTCGTCGTCGCGGCCGAGATCTTCGGCGTTCCGGGAATCGGTCGCCGGATCCTCCGCGCGTCGAACAACCTCCAGGTCGACGTGGTCATCGCCTACATCCTCGTGTTGAGTCTGCTGTTCCTGCTCGTCGATGCCACTTTCCGGGCGGTACAACGTCGCCTTCTGGTCTGGCGGGGTGAGGCGCGATGACCGGTTCGCCTTCCGACGAGGATTCGGGAACGCCGCTCGACGAGGAGTCCGTGGTACCGACCGGCGAGAAATCGGGCACCCCGCTCGACGAGGGATCGCTGACCGCGGACGCCGCGTCCGTACCGGGCGAGCCCCGCGTCGAGGCCCGCGGGCTGAGCAAACGCTATGACACGCCGAACGGAGTGGTGCGCGCGCTCGAGGACGTCTCCTTCGAGGTCGCCGACGGCGAGTTCGTCTGCGTCATCGGTCCCTCGGGGAGCGGCAAAACGACGCTGTTCCGGCTGATCGCCGGACTCGAGGCGCCGAGCGACGGGGCGGTGTACCTCGGCGGCGACCGGGTCACCGGCCCGGGCCCAGATATGGGGGTCGTCTTTCAGGAGTACCACCTGTTCCCGTGGCGGACCGTCGCCGGAAACGTCCGATTTGGGCTCGAACACGCGGACACGAGTGCGTCCGAGCGACGGGACCGCGTCCAGCGGATGATCGACCTCGTCGGGCTCTCCGGGTTCGAGGAGAGCTATCCGAAGGAGCTGAGCGGCGGGATGAAACAGCGTGTTGCGCTCGCCCGCGCGCTCGCCGTCGATCCGGACCTCCTGTTGCTGGACGAGCCCTTCGGCGCGGTCGACGCGCAGACGAAGGAGATGCTCCAGCGCGAGCTGCTCGAGGTCTGGAGCGAGACCGGCAAGACGGCCCTGTTCATCACCCACGACGTCGCGGAGGCGGTCATCCTCGCCGACCGCGTGCTCGTGTTGGGCTCGGAGCCGGGACACCTCCAGGACGTCGTGCGGATCGACCTCGATCGGCCGCGCGACCGGGGCGACCCGGAGTTCGGCGAGTACGTCTCCCTGCTTCGGCACCGCATCGGCGCGGACTGAGGCCGGTGCGCTTTCGACTCACCCGTCGGTCCGGATCTCGAACCGGACGCCGTCGAGGGTCGTGGCGTCGTCGATCGTGATCGTCCATCCGTGGGCGTCGACGATCTGGTCGACGCTTGCCATCCCCATCCCGGTCCCGGTCGCGGTTTCCTTGGTCGTGAATCCGGGCTCGAAGACGTCGTCGCGCCGTTCGGGCGGGATCCCGGGACCGGAATCCTCGAGGAAGAATCCGCCGACGGCGGGGTCGGACTCCGAGAGCACGTCGTCGGGAGTGCCTGCCGGAGGGGCACCGTCCAGCGCGCCGATCCGGACGCGAACGTCCGGGCCGCCGTGTTCGACCGAGTTGCCGATCAGGTTCTGAAGGAGCCGGCGGATCGCGTTCTCGTCGCCCTCGACGGGCAACGGCGCGTCGACGACCGTGACGCGGTCGTCCTCGATCCGCTCGATCGACTCGATGACGGTCTCGACCAGCGTCGCGAGGTCGACCGTCCCGGTTTCGGAGACGACGTCACGGCTCCGGAGCACCGACACGAGGTCCTCGCGAAGCTCGTCGGCACGGTCGAGCGCACGCATCGCGGCCTCGATGTGGTCCGCGTCGTCGGCCTCGAGCGCGAGCTCCAACCGTCCACGAACCGTTGCGAGCGGCGTTTGCAGGTCGTGGGAGACCACGCTGGCGAGTTCGTCGAACTGTTCCGCCTGGCGCTCGAGCCGGCGCTCGCGGTGCTTCCGCTCGGTGACGTCCCGGAACATCCAGAGCCGGCCGTAATGGGCCCCGTCGGCGCCGGTGACGGGGGTCGTGTAGCGATCGTAGACCCGGCCGTCGGCGAGTTCGACCTCGTCGCGGCTCGTCGTCTCCGGGTCGTCGTACAACCGGTCGACGAGGGATCGAAACGCCTCCGGGTCGGCGACCCGTCGCGCGACGTGGTCGAGCACGACGGCGTCGTCGCCCGCCTCCAGGACGTCGACCGGAACGTCCCAGAGGTCGGCGAACCGCTCGTTGTACGAGACGATCCGGCGGTCGTCGTCGACGACGATCATCCCGTCGAGGATGGCGTCCTGCTGGGCGCGAAGCAGCGAGCGCTGGAACTCGAGCGTCGCTTGCTGCTCGCGACGGTCGCGGTTGCGGAGCGCCCGATGAACGATGTCGGCGACGTCCGTTGCGAACTGGATCTCGTCGTCGGTCCACTCCCGGGGGCCAGCGTGCTCCTCGTGGCAGACGACGCCGATCACCTCGCCCTCCGAGTGCAGGGTGGCATCCAGCAGCGCGGCGACGTCGTTCGGCTCGAGGTAGTCGTCGGTCAGCCCGGCGGTTCGCGGGTCGGCTTGGACGTCCGTGACCGCGATCGCTCGGTTCTCCTCGATGGCGTCCACGTATGCCGGCTGCTCCTCGACGTCGAGATCCGGTCCGCTCTCGTGGGCGTCGGCCTCGCGGTCGTAGCGGTCGACGCAGGACAGCGTCGTTCCGTCCCCGTCGAACAGCCACACGTTCGCCGACGGCACGTCGAGCACCTCGGTCGCGGTCTCGGTTATCTCCCGGACCGCGCGGTCGAACGACCCCGAGATCACCGCCTCGTGGGTCAACAGCTCCAGGAGCGCGTCCCGTTGCCGCTTTTGACGGCGCCGGCGTCGTCGTTCCTCGGAGACGTCCTGAACCACGCAGACGTGGCCGCCGGTGTCGAGCTGTGCGAGCGAGAGCCGCTCGGGGATCGGCGTCCCATCGGCGTGTATCCCCCGGCTCTGTCCGGTCCAGCGGCCCTCCCGCTCGAGCTGGGGGAGGATCTCCTCGTTGAATCGTTCCGTTTCGTCCTCGGGATACAGCACCTCCCAGTGCTCGCCGACGAGATCGTCCGGTTCGTATCCGTAGAGGTTCGCGTACGCCTCGTTCAGGTAGACGTAGTGACCGTCCTCGTCGATGAGACCGATCGCCTGCGTGGCGGTTTCGAGGGCCCGGTAGACCCTGTTTCGCTCGGTCTCGTATCGGTACTGTTCGACGGCGTTGCCGATCCGGTTCGCGAGGAGTTCGTACTGTTCGGTGCCGCCCCGCTTCTGGAGGTAATCGGTCGCGCCGGCGGCGATCGCCTCGCTCGCGACCTCCTCGGAGCCCTTCCCGGTGAAGAGGATGAACGGAAGGGTCGGGTGCTCCTCGCGGACGTCCTCGAGAAACGAGATGCCGTTCATCCCGGGCATATCGTAGTCGCTCACGACGCAGTCGATCCGGTTCGTCTCGGCGTCCAACCGGTCGCGGCCGTCCGCGACGCTCGATTCGGTGACGACCGTGATCCGGTCGTCCACTCGCTGGAGGAACGTGGCGACCAGCTCCCCGAACTCGGGCTGATCGTCGACGTGGAGGACCCGGATCCGTTCGGACATACCCGTTTCGTTTATCGCACGGCGTAAAAAATCGGTCGGGTTCGCGAGCGGATCGGTCCGCTACCGCGTGTCGACCCCGAGGACGGCGTAGAGTCCGCAGGTCGAGAGGTAGCCGGTCGCCAGCAGAACGACCGCCGCGATCCCCGCCAGGAGCGCCAGCACGTCCGGCGCGGCGATTCGGTCCGCGAGGATGGCCAGCGAGACGAGTCCAGCCACCGCACCGGCTCCGATGCGGACTGCCCGATCGATCTCGCCGACGTTTCGGTTCATGCGTCCCGATACGTTCCATACCGTCTTGAGTGCTGTGTCCGGACAACGGACGCGAACATATTCGCGAACAGCCGGAGGACGGACGACATCGTACCATCGATCGATATGAGCGTCGTTCCCGGGAACGTCGAGACGGACCAGCAGCCGCCGATGACGGTCCCGCTGCGACATTTTCTCCTCGCGCTGGGATTTCTGGTCGCCGGGGGACTCCTCGGGCTCGCCACCGCGGCGGGCGGAACGGTCGTCGGTCCGCCGCCCGGCTGGTCGTCGCTCGCGCACGTGCACCTGCTGTTGGCGGGATGGGTCTGCGTGACGATCATGGGCGCGATGACGCAGTTCGTTCCCGTCTGGTCGGGCGTCCAGTTGTACTCCAGAGCGCTGGCGACCCGGCAGCTGCAGCTCGTCACCGTGGGACTGCTCGGGTTCGCGACCGGGCTGCTAACCGGCCGGCTGGCGCTGGTTCCGGTCTTCGGCGCGGTGATGGTGGCCGGGTTCTGGGTCTTCGCGTACAACATCGCCCGGACGCTGCGGGCGGTCGGTCCCCTGCGGGACCTCGACGTTACCGAGCGACACTTCCTGCTCGCGTTGGGATTCTTCGTGCTCCTCACGCTTCTCGGGGTCGTACTGGCGGTCGATCTCGTTCGGCCGGTCCTCGGCGGGACTCCGATCGACCGGCCAGATCTCGTCCGCGCGCACGCGACCCTCGCGGTCTTCGGGGCGATCCTCACGACGGTTCTCGGGGCGCTCTACCAGCTCGCGACGATGTTCACCCAGACCGAACTCCACGGGATCGACGCCCCCCTGAAACGGATCGAGGAGGTCGGCTATCCGGTCGGCGTACTGGCGCTCGCGACCGGACGGCTTCTGGGGGCAGGGGAGCCCGGAAGCCGCGTGCTCGGCGTCGGCGGGGGCGTGCTCGTGATCGCGGGCTTGCTCGCGATGAGCGTCGTTCTCGCCCGTCGACTCCTGGAGACGCGGGTCCCCTGGACGCC
This sequence comes from Halopenitus persicus, assembly GCF_900107205.1. Lineage (GTDB taxonomy): Archaea > Halobacteriota > Halobacteria > Halobacteriales > Haloferacaceae > Halopenitus > Halopenitus persicus. The sequence goes on from NZ_FNPC01000009.1 coordinate 104,035, forward strand.
GATGCTCTCGCGGTACGCCGTGCTCGCGCCGGCGCTGGCGCTGTGGGGGCTCGTGACCCTGCCGAGCTGGCTGCGTGACCCACTCGCGGACGGGACGACCTTCGGCGCCCCCGGGACGGTCCACCTCCTGACGCTCGGCGTGATCGGGTTCGTGGTGTTGGGGACCGTCTACCACATCGTCCCGTTCATCGTCTGGGTCCACCGGTACAGCGACCTGCTCGGGTTCGAGGACGTCCCGATGATCGACGACCTCTACAGCGACCGGCTGGCGCGGGTCGATTTCGGCTGCTTTCTCGTCGGGACGGTGCTGCTCGTCGCGGTCGACCTGCTGAAGTCGCCCGTCCTCCTCGCGGCGGTCGAGCCGGCGGCTCCGGCCGGAACGATCCTCTCATTCGATGGGATGGTCACGATCGGTGCCATCGCGGGCGGCGTGGCGGTGCTCGTCGGGATCGCCGTGTTCTGCGGGAACGTCGTGTTCGTGCTCCGGACCCACAGCCCGTACTCGGTTCGGGAGATCCTGTTCGGCGCACGGCCCGGAGACGGGACGAATCGTGATCACGCCGGTTCGGGGACCGACGGTGATCGTGTCGATGCGGGGACGGATCGCGACCACGCCGGTTCGGGGGCCGAACCGAACCACGCCGATTCGGGGACCGACGTCGCCCCGGATCGGTCGTGAGACCGGTCCGATCAGCAGTCGAGGTGGTGCGACGCGCTCCCGATCGTAATCGGGATGTGGATGCCGACCGCAGAGTGTGGTATGCGAACGAGATTCACTCCGGGGCCCACGGAGGTCCCGGAAGCCGTGCGGGAGGCGATGGCGGCCGAACAGCCGAACCCGGACGTCGAGGCGGCGTTCGCCGAACGGTACGAGGCGGTGTGTGGGAAACTCGCGACGGTCTACGGGACCGACCACGACGTCGTGGTGCCGGGCGGCGAGGGGATCCTCGGACTCGAGGCCGCGATCGCGTCGCTCGTGGCGCCGGGCGACCGCGTGCTCTGCGTCTCGAACGGGCTCTATGGCGACGGGTTCGCCGACTTCGTCGAATCGTACGGCGGCGAGGCGACCGTCGTCTCGGCTCCCTACGACGAGGGCTACGACCTGGCGGCGGTCGACGACGCGCTCGAGACGGCCGCGGCGGAGGGGTCCCCGATCGAGGTGGCCACGCTGGTCCACTGCGAGACGCCGACGGGAACGCTCAACGACATCGGTCCGGTGCTCGACCGGCTCGAGGATCACGACGTGGTGAGCGTCGTCGACGCGGTCTCCGCGCTCGGCGGGACGCCGGTCCCGACCGATCGGATCGACGTCTGTCTCGGGGCGTCCCAGAAGTGCTTCAGCGCTCCGCCGGGGCTCACGACCGCCGCGATCAGCGACCGTGCCTGGGACCGGATGACGGAGCGCGATCCCGCCTCCCTGTACACGAACTTCCTGCCCTGGCGGGACGTCTCGGAGGGGTTCCCGTACACCCACCTGAGCGCGAACGTCGCCGCGCTCGATGCCGCGCTCGACCTCCTGCTCGAGGAGGGGCTCGAGTCGGTCTTCGACCGCCACGAGCGCGCCGCCCGGCGCTGTCGCGAGCGCGGCCGCGAGATCGGCATCGAGATCTATCCCGACCCCGAACGCGCCTCGCCGACCGTGACCGCCTTCCACCTGCCGGGCGAGGCGGAATCGATCCGCGATCGGGTGGAGGCTGACCACGACGTCGTTCTCGCCACGGGGCTCGGCGATCTGTCGAGCGAGATCCTCCGGATCGGTCATATGGGATACAACGCCGACGTCGAGAAGGTGGACCGCGTGATGGACGCGGTCGAGGCGGTCGTGGAGTGACGGCAGGCGGTCGTGGAGGCGGCGAACCGATTCGCGTCCGGCGCCCGCACGATCAGCGGTCGTCGAGGAACCGGCGCGTCCGTGCGGCGACGGCGGCGCGGAAGTCGTCCATATCGATCGCCTGCCTGCCGTCGTGGAGTCGGTCGTGGTGCTCGCGGGCGATGGCCTCGAGAACGCGGTCGTACAGCGCGTCGAAGGTGACCGGTCGTCCGGCCTCCTCGAGACGTGTCGCGACGCGCTCGAACCGGGCCCGAGTCGCGTAGCGGTCCGCCGCCGCGTGGGCATCGACGGGGACGGATGTGGACGCAGCTCCGGACTCGGTGGGAGTGGACCCGGACTCGGATGCGGCCGCGAACGGCGGTTCGGCGTCGCCGCTGAACTCGGGATGGGGGAGAACGGCCCGGCGACCCGCCTTGTCGCGTATCACGACCCCCGCGGCGGGACCGTCGTAGTATGCCGACTCGGGGATCGGATAGGAGTCGGGGTCGAAATCGCGTGCCCGGACCTCCCGGTCGACGGCGTGGACGGGGACCAGGTCGAGCGCCTCGAGGACGCGCTCGACCGCGTCCGGCGGGAGGAACCCGGCGGACGCCGACCGGACGTCGAACCCGAGAAACGAGGGGGTCCGCTCCCAGTCGTAGTCGATCGCGTGTCGGTGGGTCGCCTCGCCGAAGACGGTCACGTCCTCGACGTTCCCGACCGCCTCGCGAAGCGCGTCCCGGTCGAGCCGCTCCCGAACGTGCCGGACGGCGTGGCGGTAGGGCGCGGGGATGTCGGCCGGATCCTGATACACCCGGTTCCGGTCGCCGAACCGGATGGCGCCGGAGTCGCGCAGCTGGAACCGGAGGTGTGCGCCGTCGACGTGCTCGAGAAGCCAGAGGTGACCCTCCTCGAGGAGGCCGTCGGGAGCGTTCTCGACGTGGGGAACGGACGGATAGGTGTGCATCGGGTGTGGTGGATACGTGTCCGGGGATGTGTGGGTATCGTCGTCGGCCACGGACCGACATCGTCGTCGAGTCGACGTTCGACCCGGCTCGATTTATGAATGTCCCTCAATAGTGACGGCGGTGACCCGATGTGGTCGGATTGCCGTCACGGGGAGCAGCAGCTTCCGGGGACGTCAGTCGACGACCTCGCCCGACTCGCTCGCGCTGACACGGTTCCATTCTTCGGAGCGTCGTCAGTTCCGCTTAAAAGGGTGCCTCGGAATTACCGGCCGACCCGCGGCTCGGGCCCTCCTGCTGCATCGACCGCTCCATCGGGTTCGAGCCGATGTCATCGGCGTCCTCGGGAACCACGGTCTCGTCGCCCGTCTCGAGGTAGCGCTCCTCGAGCTCCTCGAGCTGTTCGTTGATCGCCTCGCTCTGGTGGTGCATCCGGTCGGCGCGCACGCGCACGAGGTCGTACTCGTGGCGGTCGCTCAGCCCGTTCCAGGCGCGGAACGAGCCCATCGTCAGGGTGTGGGTCTGCGGGCAGAACGGCGTCGTCGGGGTGAACTCCGCCCGCAGTACGTCGGGGTCGTCGGCCTCTTCCGCGTAGCGGTAGCCCGCGCCCGGGTGGCGGGTGTCGAGGTTCAGCCGCGCGAGGTTGTAGTTGAAGGTCATGTCGTACACCTTGCGCTCCTCGAAGCAGTCGTGGGTGATCCGATGGAACGCGACGTGGTCCTCGCCGGTCAACACGTCGTGTCCCTGAAGGAATCGTCCCGGTCTCGGGATGTGGTCGGGCACGAACGCGTCCTCGTCGTCGAAGAGATCGTCGTCATCGCCGCCGAAGGGTGAGGGGAAACCGGCCATACGCGTCGATCGGCACGCGTCGGCCCTATGGCTGCTCCCGGATATGTTCGCCCGGCTCGCTGGTGGGTCGAACGATCGGTCGAACGATGGGTCTGCCCGGTCAAACGATGGGTCTGCCCGATCGAACGATCGATCCGCCGGACGTCGCTACAGCCGGTGTTCGGCCCGCCCGCGTTAATCGTCGACACGCGAGAGCGCGATCTCCCTGGCGGTGTCGGCCTCGGTCGGCGGCTCCGCGGTCACCTCGATCGCGGCGACCCACTTGACGCTGCGCCAGCAGTCGGCGTCCTCGCCGGGCGGAACCAGGCGTGCGGGGCCGCCGTGTTCGACGGGCAGGGGTTCGCCCTCGAGTTCGAGCGCGAGCACCGACTCGGACAGCCGGTCGAGCGGGAACGCGCAGGCGTACTCGCCGTCCATCGCGCGGACGAGCGCGTGGCCGGCCTCGTGAGTCCCGCCGACGGTCGCCGCCAGGAGCCGGCCGATCCGGACGCCGCGCCAGGTCAGGTCGGTCGCGGTCCATCCCTCGAGACACGAGAAGTCGCCCGAGAAGGTCTCGTGGGGAAGTGCCGCCAGGTCGTCGTACGTGACGGTCACGGACTCGGCGTCGGTGGTTCGGTCGGAAGGGTCGGAGTCCCGGCCGGAATCGACGTCGGTCGCGGGTGTCGTGATCCGGAGCGTCCACTCCGCGGTCGGATCGGCGGCCGACTGGCCCGCCCCGCCGAGCGCCTCGCTGACCGCGTCCGGGACCGGGTGCGAGACGAGGTCGGCGGTCGCATCGCTGTCGGACGGGGCGACGGGGTCCGGTTCGGGCGGCGTGTCAGTCATCGTGATTCAAGCGCCGTCATCCTACACGTACACGCGAACGACGTGGCCGCCGCAGCCGCACTGTTCGATGTACTCCCACTCGAGATCCCCGTCGTCGAACGCCGTCTCGAGGTGATCGAAGAGGTACTCCGAGGGGTGGCCGTGCGCGCCGTGGGTGACCAGGTTGACGTGGTTGTCGGCCGCGGTGTGTTCGATCGCGTCGATCGCCTGCTCGACGACGAGGTCCCGGGAGTCGGCGTGTTCCATCCGCTCGAGGTTGGCCGACCAGGAGTTGTGGTGGACGTGGTCCGTCACCGGCTGCGCGTCGTGATCGTGGTCGTGGTCGGCGTGGTCGTGGTCGTCGGGGTCGTCGTGTTCGGCGTGATCGTGGTCGGCGTGATCGTGATCGTCGTGGTCGTGAGTGGTGTTCGTCATTCACCTCGAGAGTGGTCCCACGTACGGAAGAACCCCGAGCCGAATATGTTCCCTCACCGACTACGGCCGGAGCCGTCAGTCGGTTCGCGGCTCGGCGGTTTGCGCCTCGAGCCAGTCGAACTGCGCCTCGAGTTCGCGGCGTCGCTGGCGTTTGATGACCGTCGCGTCCAGGACGTCCCCGACGATCGCCACGTCGAGCGCGAACTCCGTCGTGGCGGTGACCTCGCTGCCGCCGTCGGCGGCCGTGACGGTGTAGGAGGTGGTCATCGCCTCGAAGATCCCCTCCTGCTGCACGTATTCGAGGGTAACGGCGGCTCGGCGTCCGCGAGGGAGTCGTCCCCCTCGAGGCCATCGGTCACCTGGAGCGTGAGCTCGATCGTGGCGATTCCGACCCGGTTCGCGACCGCGATCCGGTCGCCGTCGACCGTCACCTCGTCGAAACCGGCGGCGGCCATAAACGGCTCCAGGTCGGCCATCGCGTCGGCGACGGACGTCGGGTCGGCGTCGATCCAGCGCGTGAGGGTGACGGATTGCATAGGCGGGGAAACGGGGCCCTGACGGAAGGATTTCGGGGGTCGATCGTCCTTGGTTTCCGGGCGAACTCGGTTCCCGGGCGAACGCGGCTCCCGGGCGAACGTGGTTCCGGGGCGCGCTCGATCCGGGCGAGCCCGGTATCGGGGCGAACATTTTCGGCGCAATCGGGAGGGTCATCGGACTCGAACGTCGAGTATGGAGGCGACAACGGCGGTCTCGGAGACGGACGCGCCGACCGACCGACCGACGGAGACGCTGGACGCCCGGGATCTCCCCCCGCCGCGACCGCTCAAGGACACGCTCGAGCGGCTCGCGGCGCTCGAGGACCGGACCGTCCTGGTCCAGTTGAACGACCGCGCGCCCCAGCATCTCTACCCGAAGATCGAGGACCGGGGCTACGTCTACGAGACGATCGAGGCGGACGACGGCGTCGTCGTCACCGCGATCTGGCGGGAGTAACCGCGGGACCGGATCCCCACGCCGAGGGGAGGATCGAACCGGCGACGGGCGCTCAAGCAAACCGGCGACGGACGCTCGATCGAACCGGCGACGGGCGCTCAGTCCGAATATGTTCGCACTCGCGTTCATTGTGGTTCGTCTTTTAGGAGTACCTAAATGGTGTCCGTTTCACTCACCCTGTCGGTGCCGAAGCGCGTCTGGATCGGCGAGCTTTCCCGGGATTTCCCCGAGGCGACCTTCCGCGTTCGGTCGGCGCAGTCGTGTGACGGCGTGGGCGTCGGGTTCGTCGAGGTGCTCGCGAGCGACCCCGATCGGGTGCTCGATCGGATGCACGAGTACGAGGCGGTTCACGAGGTGGAGGTCTTCCAGCGCGGGGCCGACCGCGCGCTCATCCAGTTCGAGACCGACGAGCCACTGCTGTTGCGCGTCCTCGACCGGACCGGCGTCCCGGTGGAAATGCCCTTCGAGATCAGGGACGGCGAGGTCGACTGGGAGCTGACGACGACCCGAAACCGGCTCTCCTCGCTCGCCGACGAGCTGGACCAGTCGGAGGTGCGGTTCATCGTCGAACACGTCTGGGACAGTCCCCGGTTCGACCGCGTGCTCACCGACCGCCAGAGCGAGGTCGTCGAGACGGCGATCGACCTCGGCTACTACGACTCCCCGCGGGGCTGTACCCAGGGCGAGCTCGCCGACGAGCTCGATCTCGCGAAGTCGACGTGCTGTGAGATCCTCCACCGCGCCGAGGAGCGGATCGTCAAGGAGTTCGAGGGCGGCGACCGGCCGGCGTTCACGCAGCCGACGCCGGCCCCGTAGAGCGATCCGTGGCCCGTTGGTCGGAAACCCAGCGGGAATATAGTCGCGTCGACCTTTATAAGCCCGGAGGCCGTATTCTCGGGTGATGGTTTCTACAGGAGACACCGCACCGAGTTTCACGGCGACGATCGGCACGAGCGACCACGAACCGTTCGACCTCGACGACGTGCTCGGGGACGGCCCGGTCGTGCTGGCGTTCTTCCCGGGCGCGTTCACGCCCCCGTGCACGAACGAGATGATCGCCTTCCAGGAGCGGCTCGACGACTTCGCGGACGCCGGCGCGACCGTGCTCGGCCTCAGCGCCGACTCGCCGTTCTCGCTGGGGGCGTTCCGCGAGGAACACGGCATCGAGTTCGACCTCGTGAGCGACATGGCCGGCGACGCGATCCGCGCGTACGATCTCGAGATCGACATCGCGGAGCTGGGCCTGCACGGGATCGCGAACCGCGCCGTCTACGTCCTCGACGCCGACGGCACGGTCGTCTACGACTGGGTAGCCGACGATCCGACGAACGAGCCGGACTACGAGGCGGTACTCGAGGCCGTCGAGTCGGCCTGATTCGGGAGCCGCCGCAGCAGTCGATCCGACCGAGCCGCCGACCGTTTTTTTCCGGTCCGTTCGAAAACTGTTGTTTCTCTCCTCCGCCGGCGAATTTCCCGGCCGATTCGACGACGAATCGTTTCCGGCCGATTCGACGGCGAACCGCTTCGCGTCTCACTCGTCCCCGTCGGGGACGGTCGTTCGATTCGCCCGGCGGAGCACGAACGGCCCGATCGCGAGCGTGCGCCGCGCCATCGTCGCGATCCGGAGCAGGAAGGAGACGAGCAACAGAAACGGCGTGACGGCGACCGTCGTCGCCGCGGCCACCGCCAGCACCAGCACGTCGACGCCGAGGATCGACCCCTCGACGACTGCAGTGTTGAAGAAGAGCAACATCGAGATCGTCACGATCAGGGCGGGAACGGCGGCGTACAGCATCGCCCTGGAGAGCGCGATCAGCTCCCACTGGAAGTAGAGCGTCTTGAAGTGCTCGCGGGCGAGCCCGAACTGCTCGAGGGCATCGAGGAGGTCCGCGTGCGCGTCGCGGGCCGCGTCGGGGATCGCGTCCGCGTGGACGGTTCCGATCCGGCGCGCCTGAAACACCTTCCAGGAGTAGTTGAAGTTCAACGCGGCACCGATCACGGCGTAGGTTCCGAACTGGGCGTCCGTGAGGTCGGCGCGCACGCGATCCGCGTGGGTGGTGAGTTCCGTGACGAAGTCGTCGACGTCCTCGAAGAGGTCGTCAGCGTCAGCGTCGCCGGCATCTGACTCGTCGCCGGCATCTGACTCGTCGCCGGCATCTGACTCGTCGGCGTCGTCGGCGTCGTCGACGTCAGTCGTGGACTGGTCGAGCGCGTCCCGGAACGCGGTCGCGCGGTCGGCACACGCGCCGACGAGCGCGGCGATGAACGACCCGGGATCCGCGGGACTCACCGGCTCGTCGATCGTGTCCGCGACCGACTCCCGGAACTCCAGCGCGCCGTCGAGGCGTTCGCGCTGGTCGTCGACGGCCCCGAGCTCCTGGGAAAGCACCAGCGAGTTGATCGACACGACCAGGGTGACGCCGGTGATGAGCGCCGTGGTCAGTCCCTGAAACAGAGTGTGGATGACGTCGGTGGACCGCATCACGGACCGAAACGGGGTCGGCGTCGCGGCGCTGGCGGCCACGACCCCGAGGAACACGGCCGCCATCAACCCCGCCGCGACCGCGCGGCGGTCCGCCTCGAGCAGTACCCGCTGCTTCCAGGTCGAACCCGCGCTCCGTTCCGCCATCGTGTCGCTCGGGGCTGCGCTCTTGGACATCGTCGGAGTCCGGCTACACGCCCTGAACGCAAAATACCCCGGGAACGGAGTCGGCAGTCGGTTCCCGTCGCCGGTTAGCTTCGGCGGCCGAACACGATGGCCGCCGACAGCAGGGCCGCGATGGCGGTCCCGACGCCGAACCCGGGCGCGGAATCGCTCGTCGCTCCCGCGTCGGCGGTTGCGCTACCGGTCGCACCTGGGCCGTCATCCGGGGAGAGAACCATCTCGAATCCGTCGAGGCTCGTTCCGGGCTCCCAGACGTGGGTCCCGTCTTCGACGGCGGTCGGGGCGGGAGTCGCCGCGGTCGTCGAGTAGCCCTCGGGGGGCACCACGACGAACTGCCGATCGGGGGTGAATCCGCTCGCAAACGGCTCGGCGAGGACGATCGATCCGTCCGTCGTCGTCGCCAAGTCGGTCCAGTGAACCGACAGCTCCACGACGCCGGTGTCGTCCACCGTGGTGAGATCAACCGACCCGTCGTCGATCGCCATCTCTCGATCGACGTTGGTCGCCGTCTCGTTGGCGACCGACCGCATCCGTGAGGCGAACCGGTCACGGAGGTCGGTTCGTGCGGTCGAGTCGTTCCGGAGGTCCTCGAAGGCGGCGCGTTCATCGTCGGCCTCGAGGTCGTAGGTGAGACGCACGGTCACCGTCGCGTCGCCGTCGTCCTCGAGGGCGACGGTGAACGCGGGCTCGTCGTCGGAGTGGCTGGTCGCCGCGACGGACCCCGTCGCGCCCACGAAAAGACTGCAGACGACGAGAACCGTGAGCCCTCCCGCAAGAAGTCGACGTCGTGATCGAGAGCCGGCCGGGCTACTCATTGACCGGCCCCCCGCGTCCGTTCATCCCGACCATTCGTGGGTCGGGAGCGTATTCCTCCGGGTCGGGATCGTGTCCGTCAGTCCGCGTGTCTCGGCCCGTCAGTCGATCAGCCTGCGTCATCAGTTTCCACCGGGACCGCCCTGTGCGGAGCCGCCCTGGGAGGATCCGCCGGCGGAACTGCCACCTGCGGAACCGCTTTGCGAGGAGCCGGCGCCGGCCCCGTCGTCAGCGGCGTCGTCCGAACCGTCCTCGGAGGCGTCGTCGGTTGCCGACCCGTCATCGGTTGATCCGTCCTCGGCCGACTCGTCATCGGCCGACGAGCCGTCGTCCGTGGTTTCGGTCCCCGCATCACCGCTCATCGAATCGTCGTCCGTTTCGTCGGTGTCATTTCCGTCGGCAGCATCCGGTCGGCCCGCATCGTCCGGTCGTCCGGCGTCGTCAGGCTGCTCGGCGGCCTCGTCCGAGTCGGCTTCGCCATCGGACTGGCCGGCATCGTCCGGTCGGCCGGCATCGTCATCCGGACCCGCATCGCCATCAGGACCGGCAGCCTCCGGCGGACCTGCGTGGGCGGGTCGGCCGATGTTCTCGGGCGGCCCGGCGATGTCACCAGCGACGGCCGAGGCGTTCCCGTGGAGCTGGCTAGCGTTGCGTCGCAGCTCCTCGATCGCGGACGCGTTGATGCCGCGTTCCTCGAGGAGTCCGGGCGGGAGCTCCTGAGCCGTGTTCGCGGTCTGGTTCGAGATCCGCTCGAGCGTGCGGAGTTCGGCCGCGATCCGGGCCGTTCGTGACCGGTACTCGCCGTGGGAGATCGTGCCGTTCTCGTACTGTGCCTCGAGTTCGACCCGTCGGTCCTCGAGCTCGGCGATCCGTTCGGAGGTGTTCTCGGCGGACTCCGACACGATGTCGGCCTTCGAGCCGTTCGAGACCGCGCTGGCGATGCGCAGGCCGAACGCTCGGGTTTCTATCTCGCCGTCGATCTCGGCCTCCTGCACGCCCACGACGCCCGAGAGACGCTCGCCGGGGCTGACGTCGTCGTCCGACTCGTTGGCCTCCGCGGTGTCGTTCTCGGCGTCGTCCGCGGTGTCGTTCTCGGCGTCGTCGGTTTCAGTTTCCGTTTCGGTCTCCGTCGTCTCGTTGGTATCGGTGGAGACCTGCGGTCGATCCCCATCGAGCGGTTCCATCGCGTTCGCGCCGGTGCTCGCCTGTCCGCCGACGCCGGCGGCGGCCGCGGGTGCGGCCCCCACGGTCGAGACGACGAGCGTGATCGCGATCAGCAGTGTCGCGGTTCGATTCATTGCACTCGAGGAATGGACGGGGAGGGGGATATAAATGGACGACCGTCGAGCCGATTTTGGAACGTTTAATCCGGATTAAATCGGTTTCCGTCCGGTGATCTCGGCTTTGGACACCGATCCCCGGTATCGAGCGACCCGGTTTTACGAGCGGTTCATTTCAGTCACCGCGCGCGGGACGTCGGGTCGTCGCGAACGGGACGTCGGGTCGTCGCGAACGGAACGTCAGGGGTGTCGCGAACGGAACGTCAGGGGTGTCGGGACGGTCACCCGCAAGGATCGAACGGCCACTTCCGGGAACGACCGCCTCGAAGGGACCGAGCGCGAAGTCATCGTGCGGGAGGTTCATTTATATACTACGGTACGGACATGTTCGAGCACCGTCGCCAATAAATTGGAATTCAATTACCTATTGAAGTGTATGATGCACATATGCTCAAATGGAGGGAGACCCAATGTCCCAATCACACAGTATCCCACGGCGGACGTTCATGAAGGCGGCCGGTGCCGGTGCAGCGGTGTTGACCGCGGGTTGTCTCGGTGCCCCCCGTGCGGATGCGGGCGCCCAGGCGCAGACCACCCCGGAGGCGGACGGGGGCGGACTCGACCCGGCGAAGTCCGTCGACCTCGACCGGATCGCGGCGGACCCGACCGACCTGCCGGACCCGGTCGACTGGAGCGAGCCGCGCCACCACGAGATCGAGCTGGAAACGACCGAACGCGTCGCCGAGATCGAGCCGGGCGTCACGTTCGATTACATGACCTTCAACGACCGGATCCCCGGTCCGATGGTCCGCGTGCGGCGCGGCGACACCGTCACGCTTCGGCTCACCAGCGACTCCGGCAACTCGCTGCCGCACAACATCGACTTCCACGCGGTGTACGGCCCGGGCGGCGGCGCCGACGACACGACGATCGCGCCCGGCGAGAGCGCCGAGATCCAGTTCAAGGCGACCTACCCCGGCGTGTTCATCTACCACTGTGCGGTCCCGAACATGGACCACCACATCAGTGCGGGAATGTTCGGCGCGATCCTCGTCGAGCCCGAGGACGGCCTGCCGGAGGTCGACCGCGAGCTCTACTTCGGCCAGCACGAGCTCTACACGACCGGTGACACCGGCGAGAAGGGCCACCACGCCTTCGATATGGAGGCGATGAAGGCGGAGGAGCCGACCTACGTCTGCCTGAACGGCGAGGCGTACGCCTTCACCGGCGACGGATACGGTCCGATCACGGTCCAGAAGGGCGAACGGATCCGGATCTTCCACTCCGTCGGCGGACCGAACCTGATGAGCTCCTGGCACGGGATCGGGAACGTCTGGGAGACGTTCTACCGCGACGGCGACCTGGTCTCCGACCCGGACCGGTACGTCGAGACGGCCCCGGTCGCACCCGGCACGGTCGCGGCGGCCGAGATCGACACGCCGGTCCCCGGCCCGATCAAGCTGGTCGACCACGCGCTCTCGCGGGTCGCCCGGAAGGGAATGCTCGGGGTCATCCAGGTCGAGGGCGAGGAGGAGCCCGAGATCTTCAACCCGGACCCGTAGCGTCCGGTCGTGGTCCCGGCTCCGCGACCCGGCCGGTCAGCCTCCGGGCGGACTCGCCGGTCGTTGCACTGATATCCGACCGTTCGTCGAGCGATGATCCGGCTAGGAAACGAGGAGAGAGCGTCATAGAAGAGTTCACACATCCTTCGGAGTGTTCAGTGCAAGCGAGTGATTTAACGCAGGATATGTTGACTTGTCTACCAGGTGGTAAGACACCCGTGCGAGATACAGAGGTTGACATCCTCCCCACCCTGAAGGGCGGGGTTTTAGCCTTGTAACTTCCATAAGCTCCGTCGAGTGTCAGAAACACTCCACAGGCTGTCCCTGCGTGATCGGATCTACAACCAGTCTTGACACGTTCTCTTGGAGTTTCTTATCGACCGCCCGGAGAACTACCTCGTCGTCGACGTAGTACGAGGCGTATAGGAGTGGTGAGTCGATTTCGATCGGGCCATCGTCTCCTTCGATTTCGGCATCATACGTGTACGCAACCTGTACAATCGCTGCCCCATCCGGGGCGTCGTGGATCTCCGTCTCCTCAATGGAGACGCTCACCTGGTTCAGATATGTTCCCCGCTGAGAGTACGTCTTGGTCAGGCGGTAGGCCCGTTCGTACCGTGCCGCGTAGGAGCGTACTTCCTCGTCCGACAGCGAGTCCGGCCGTGTCGGATACGTGTACCGTTCAGCGTCTCCTGGGGGATCCGCGTCAGGTCCTGGTGGTACTGGCCGAGTTGCAGCGTCACATTCATATGTCGGTGTTTCGGCTGTCTGGGTCGGGCTTCCCGTCTCGGACGCACCCTCACGGTCTGGACTCTGTTCGTTTAGGCACCCGCTCAGACCACCTACGAGGCCGGCAGACGCGTACGTAAGGACTCGCCGACGGTTCATATTCAATGAGTGACATCTACTATTAAATTCCTTTCCGAAGGACAAAACACCATTGTAGTAGCAGTTGCCTCAGTGGCCGTCCAGTCTGTGCAAGATTCACGCTCCGTATCTCGCACAGTTATCAGAATAGATCTTCGAACTGGTAGAAATTCGTATTGGCCAATACAGACGAACGCTATATCACACCCACATACAGACGAGCGCTATATCACACCCACTCCGGAATTATCCACATTCTGTCAAGAGCTGCTTACTGAATAGAGAGGGTATATCGTTCATCTTCATTGGCTCGTTCACTGTTGGGGAAAAAATATTACAGCTTGACGCGCAAGCAGTATTTATGTCCCCGACTCGGCGACAGTTCCTCCTCGCAAGCACCGGCGGAATTACCGGGCTTGCTGGGTGTTCGGCGCTTTCCGACCCGGAACAATCCCTGTTGATTTCGGTCCACAATTACACCGAATCGCGTCACGAGGGATACCTACTCATCGAAAACGATGGCACGGAGGTCATCCGCCAGTACGTGGAGGTTTCTGCCGCTCCGCCGGACGAATGGACGACGGTAGAAACAGAGGTCGCACTCGGTGAGATGGCCACTGGTACCCGTCTCGATGTGACAGCAGCGTTCGATGGCCGCGAGCCAACCAGGTCGATCACGCTGGATTGCCACCCCGAGTATACTGGCGACGCCATATACGTACAATTTGAACCCGACCGTCCTATCAATCCAAAAGTGAACAACCCTTGTTATGACGAGTTCCCATCACCGGAAGCGTCCCAAGGAGGAATCAATCAGTCATAGCCGGTTGCTGCAACTGCGCTGTGTATTCGGCAAACCGTTATGAACATCAACGCAACCTGGTAGAAATCTCAGCGGTACATTCGCAGGCGGGTTCTCACGACCGATTCGGTTATGGGCCGCTAAACACCGTGACGAGAGTTCCATAACACCCTCGGAGCGAGGAGGCGATTCACAGGCGATGGAGGTGAACGTCCCGGGCTTGACCCCGAAGCTGAAGTCGACACGCTGTGACACCAGCCAGTAGGATCCCTTGACACCGAGGCGGTTCACCGCGGCCGGGATGGCTCGGTCCGGGTTTGGCTTCGAGGTGGATCCCAACGCCGGTGATTCACGAATCGGGGATCGGGCCCGTCGATCCCACAACGGGGGAGATCGGGCTAGAATGCGGCGACGTCGGAGCGTGAGTCCTCGGACTCCGCCGACGAGAGTTCGTCGAATCCCTCCGGAAGCGGGCCGTCGTACCCCTCGGGGACGTACGGACAGAGGGGGTCGCTTGCGAGGGGATCGCCGGTCGTCGCGTACGCACGCGATCGACTCCCGCCACAGACGTGTCGGTATTCGCAGGCGCCGCACTTGCCGCGATAGGCGTCCGGATCACGGAGCTCCTCGAAGAGGTCGGCGTTCCGGTAGACGTCAACGACCGACCGATCCCGGACGTTGCCGGCGGACTCGGGGAGGAATCCCGAGGGGTACACCTCGCCGGTGTGGCTCACGAACGCGAACCCGCGGCCCGCCGTGATGCCGGCGCGGCGGGGAGACGACGACGCCGTCGTGTGTGCTTCGTCGGTGGCGCCTTGAAGCCCGACGCGGCGGTAGAAGGGGGCCTCGGTCGTCTTCACGCCGAAGCGCTCCTCGTCGGCGACCGCCTGGAGCCACTCCATCACGGCCTCGGCGCGGTCCGGCGCGATCGGATCGAGGACGCGGCCGCGGCCGACCGGGACGAGGAAGAAGACGCTCCAGAGGACGGCGCCGAGGTCCCGAACGCGATCGCGGATCGCCGGGAGTTCGTCGACGGTGTCGGCGCAGACGGTCGTGTTGATCTGCAGCGGGAGCCCCTCGTCGGCGGCAGCCTCCGCGGCGGCGACCGTGTCCGCGAAGCTCGCCTCGCCGCGGAACGCGTCGTGGGTCTCGGCGGTGGCGCCGTCGAGGCTGAGCGCCATTCGTTTGATTCCGGCATCCGCCAGGTCGGCGACGCGATCCGGGGTGAGCGAGCGCGTGCCGCTCGGCGTGATCGTCATCCGGAGGCCCAGGTCATCCCCGTAGGCGGCGAGTTCGAGGAGGTCGGGCCGGGTGAGGGGATCGCCGCCGGAGAGGACCACGAGCTGGTTCTCGCCGAAGTCGGCGGCGTCCTCGAGGAGGCGCTTGCCCTCCGCGGTGGTGAGCTCGTCGGGATGCCGGGCGGGTTGGGCGTCGGCCCGACAGTGTCGGCAGGCGAGTTCGCACGCCTGCGTCACCTCCCAGATGAGGACGACCGGTCGTCGGTCGGTATCGATGTGGTCGAACATCCGTTAGGCGGGGATTGGAATCCGACGGGCAAGGGTTCTCGACCGAACTGGTTCGGATGGGGTTATCAGTCGACGGGAACGGTCGGGTGGCGGTTTAGCGACCGTCTCGAACCGCCCGCTATGGC
This sequence comes from Halopenitus persicus, assembly GCF_900107205.1. Taxonomy (GTDB): domain Archaea; phylum Halobacteriota; class Halobacteria; order Halobacteriales; family Haloferacaceae; genus Halopenitus; species Halopenitus persicus. The sequence goes on from NZ_FNPC01000009.1 coordinate 119,531, forward strand.
CGATGAGGATACTCCGGGGGATGACTCCCCGGTCTCGAACGGGGACGAACGTCCGGTGGAGGATGAGCGCTCGGTTAAGGATGAGCGCCTGGTCGAAGACGAACGCTCGGCCGAGGATGAACGCCTGGTCGAAGACGAACACTCGGCCGAGGATGAACGTCCCGCCTCGATCGAGACGGCGACCCGCTCAGCGGAGACTGCGCCACGGGCAACGACCGAGCGGCGCTGGGAGGTGTTCGTTCGCGAGGACGCCGATGACCCGCTGACCCACGTCGGGACGATCGCGGCGCCGTCCCCGGAGGTCGCACACGAGGAGGCGAGCACGCTGTTCGCGTGGTACGCCCGGGACCTCTGGGTGTGTCCGGCCGACGAGACGTATCGGTATTCCGCGGAAACGCTCGGAGCGGAGTACGAGGACACGGACGACCCGGAAGAAATGCCGGGAGATCCGTCGGAAGATGGACCGAGCGCCGAGTCACGCTCCGAACCGCGCGTGTACGAGGAAACGGAGGGGACTCCGAACGTGCGAGCCGGTGGCGTGGATGGCGGAGCGAAATCGGAACCACAAGCCACGAACGGAGGCGATCGCGAGTGATCTCGATCAGCAAGCTGCTGTGCGGACTGGACGCGGAAAGCGACGGGCTCCGGTACGACGCCGCGGCGGACTCGAGCGTCGAACAGATCACCGAACGCAAGCAGCGGCGGCCGGTCGTGGTCTGGAACACGACGAAGCGGTGCAACCTCTACTGTGACCACTGTTACGCCTCGGCGGACACCGAGGGCGTGCCCGGCGAGCTGTCGACGGCGGAAGGGAAGGCGTTGCTCGACCAACTGGGCGAGTTCGGCGTGCCGGTCGTGCTGTTCTCGGGGGGCGAGCCGCTGGTGCGCGAGGACCTGCCGGAGCTTGTGGCACACGCCGTCGACGCCGGGATCAGGCCGGTGCTCTCGACGAACGGCACGCTGTTGACCGAGGAAAAGGCGACCGAACTGAAGGACGCCGGGCTGCAGTACGCCGGCGTGTCGGTCGACGGACTCCCGGAGCGGAACGACGCGTTCCGCGGGAAGGAGGGCGCCTTCGACGCCGCGATCCGGGGGATCGAGGCGTGTCTCGAGGTCGGACTCAAGACGGGGCTTCGGTACACGATCACCGACCGGAACGCGGCCGACCTCGAGGGCGTGATCGACCTGCTGACCGACGTCGGAGTCGACCGCTTCTGTTTTTACCACCTCGATTACGGCGGTCGCGGCAAGGAGATCGTGGACGCGGACCTCTCGCCGGGCGAAAAGCGGGATGCGGTCCGGCGACTCTGTGATCTCACTCGCGAGTACCACGCTGCCGGCGAGGAGATCGAGACGCTGCTGGTGGGGAACTACGCCGACGCCGGCTACCTCGTCGAGTACGCGCGCCGCGAGCTCGGGGAGGAGACGGCCGGCCGGATCCGGACGGCGCTCGAGCGCAACGGCGGCGATCCCGCCGGGGAACGGATCGCCGACGTCGACCCGGTCGGGAACGTCCACCTCACGCAGTTCTGGCAGGGATACAGCCCGGGGAACGTCCGCGATCGACCCTTCGGCGCGATCTGGCGCGACGAGGTCAATCCGCTGTTGCAGGCGCTGCGGAACCGGGAGGACCGATTACGCGGGCGCTGTGGCGAGTGCCGCTATCAGGACGTCTGCCGCGGCGGTTCGCGATTACGGGCGATGACGGTTCACAAGGACCTGTTCGCGCCGGACCCGCAGTGTTATCTCACCGACGAGGAGATCGGCGTGTCGTCGGAGCCGACGTCAACGAACCCATCGGCATCGGCGGACTGACCGACGCCGGTGGTTGTTGGACGAGGCGGAAGTAGTGGTGACGTGGTGAGTGAGTGAGTGAGAGAGTACGTTTCGTGTGCTTTCGGTCGAGCGGGGGAGGGTGGAGTTGGGAGCGGAAAACGGGATGACGTTCCGAGTGAGAGAGTACGTTTCGTGTGCTTTCGAACCGGGAGGGTCGGGGTGTGGAGGGGAGAAGGTGAACGGTGAAGGACTTCGGGACAAGCGGTTC
>NZ_FNPC01000016.1 GCF_900107205.1 Halopenitus persicus
AATCACTGTTTCGTCGAGCGCAATCTGATTCGGTGATTTACCGGATTCTGGCTGTAGATCGGCTTTTTGAACCCAATCGTGGACGGCTTTTCGACTGCGTTGGACACCCAGTGAATCGAGTAAATCGACGGTATTCGACAGCGAGAGTCCCGCAACGTGCGATTGAATACCCAACGCCATCGCGGACTCGGGTGTCCGCTCTCGCTCCACAAAATCCAAATCAATCCACTCTCTATGACCGGTGAGGCGGGCAATTTCTGCCATAGACCAGCAAGAAATTCACCCGCCTCGCTTTTCACGCTTAACTAAACACCGCCGCCGTCTTGTGGACCAATAATTAACACGCCGATACATCTTTTTGGCTGTACTGCGTCAGGTCTCGTAGTATGGATCGTCGATTTCTCGGTATCGTTGCGATCGTTCTTCTCGTTGCTTTTGCTGGCTGTGGAGGGACGGTTAGCGATGGGACACCGATTCCTACGGATTCTGCGACTGATGGTGAAAGTGCTACTACAGAGTCCCTCTCACCGCAATCGTCATCTGACGGATCGAACGGAACTGAGGGAACCCCGTCATCGAGTCCGAATGGAACACTGTCTGTACACTTTATCAACGTCGGGCAGGGTTCAAGTACGCTGATCGTTGGTCCAACTGATGAGACCATTCTCATTGATTCTGGTGACTGGTCGGATGATGGCGAGGATGTCATCGCGTATCTCGAACGACACAACGTCGATCGAATTGACCATCTTGTAACAACTCACCCTGACGCAGACCATATTGGTGGTCACGAAGCGATCATTACTCACTATGAGACACAAGCAGACGGAATCGGTGCAGTCTACGATCCGGGGATCACGTCGAGTTCACAGACGTATGACCGGTATCTCGATGCTATTGAGGAACACGACGTCACGCTGTATGAAACCAGAGCCGGCGATCAGATTTCCATCGATAACGTCGAGGTACAGGTTCTTGCACCACCGGAGGGATACATCGCAAACGGTGATCGAAACGAGAATAGTATCGTCCTCAAATTGAATTTTGGACGGTCGAGTTTCTTACTTCCTGGTGATGGAGAATCTGCAAGCGAGAGATATCTGATTGATGAATACGGATCGTCGTTAAACACGACCGTATTGAGCCCCGGTCATCACGGCAGTCAGTCCAGTTCTAGTGCGGAATTCCTCGATACAACCTCACCACGGATCGCTGTTATCTCGAGTGCCTACGACTCTCAGTACGGTCATCCACACGAGGAAGTTCTTCAGCGTCTCGAAGATCGCTCCATCCGCACCTACTGGACCGCAACTCACGGCAACATTCGGATGGTGAGTAACGGGTCGGCGATCACCGTTTCGACACAGCAAGCCGGGCCGATAGTTGCGAGTGACCTTCGGGATGGTGAACCGATCGCTCCCGGCGCCGGCGACGAGTTGGAGCCTCGAACAATCATTTCCGCGACTGGCACTGCTTCAGCGCTTCCTGATGGAGGGTCATCGACTCCAGAAACTCGAACGCCGATGTCGACGACATCCCCAAATGCTGATCAGGAGAGTCACCTCTCGATCGCCGAGATACACGCTGATGCAGAGGGGAATGACCACGAAAATCTGAATGATGAGTACATTGTGTTCGAGAATACGGGCGATCAAGCTCTCGAATTGGGTGGCTGGACAGTCACTGACGACGCGGGTAATACCTATACATTCCCGAACGGATACTCCCTTGAGGCGAATGGACGCGTGACGCTCTATACTGGCCGCGGGACTGATTCCGACGAACAGCTCTACTGGGGTCGTGAGAGAGCAGTGTGGAATAACGGTGGGGATACAGTGACCGTGTTGAACGACGTTGGTGATGTCGTCCTCGAGGAGGAATACGAATGACGGAAGACGGAACGTACACTGCGGTAATCGATCGGTTTGAGGACGACTTGGCGGTTTTGCTGCTTGAAGACGATGGGAACGTTACAGACCAGATACTCGTTTCGAAGTCACGTCTCCCTGAAGCTGGCACACACGTTGATGCCGTTTTATCGGTCAGGATCGCCGATGGAACAGCGATTGATGTCGCATACAGACCCGAAGAAACCTCGGACCGGTCGAGGCGTATGCAGCACCGCTTCGATGAGCTGTCTGAACGTCCTCCTTCGGATGAATCGGAGACGAATTAGCGGGATATGATCTTTTTGCTCTATTGAAATCCCATTTCCATATATAAATAGAATAAAATATCCGTCATTGAAGGGTGCGTACCGATGAGCATACCGTCTGGTTACATCTTCAATCCGTGTCCCGTGAGTGGCATCACTACGTCTGCATCTGGCCCGAGCGTTCCGCGTTCTCGATACGCCGCAAGTGCCGCAGGCGCGATCGCTGAGGTCGGTTCCACGTAGAACCCGTCTGAGTGGAGCTGGTCTAGCTCTGTTTGCACCTCGTCTTCCGTGATCGCAATCGCATCGCCATCGGTCTCAGCAATCGCATTCAGGAGTTGCCGTTTTCGCGTCGGGTCCCGTATCTGGATGCCATCTGCGATATCGTTCTTGCTCTCGGGGACTGCGTTGCGTTCGCTCGCAATCGGGGCATATCCTGCGGCTTGCGCGCCGAGCAGACGTGGCACTGTATCGATCCATCCTGCTTCGGACAACGCCTTGAATCCACGGTACACGCCCAGGAACAGCGTTCCGTGGCCAAGTGGCATCACGATCGCGTCGGGGACCTTCCAGTCTCGTTGGAGTACGACTTCGTACGCGAACGTCGCCGTCCCGGCAAAGAACGCTGGATTCCACGAGTGACTCGCGTACCAGCCGCCCCCTGCTTCGACAGCCTCGATGCATGCATCCGTTACGGCTTGGCGTCCACCTTCAATTCGAACGGGCGTCGCACCGGTCCGTTCGATTGCTCGGAGTTTCGCGTCCTTCACCGACGCTGGGACGTAGATATCCGCGTCGAGTCCAGCGCGAGCCGCGTATGTCGCGATGGCCGCCCCAGCGTTCCCCGACGAATCTTCGACGACTCGATCTGCGCCACACTGGATTGCGTAGCTGATCGTCGTGGTTGCCCCCCGATCCTTGAAGCTGCCAGTCGGAGAGATGTATTCGAGTTTGTACTCGGCATCCCACGTTGCTGCCGACACGAGTGGCGTCATCCCTTCACCTAGAGACGGGCCTTTCTCGATCGGGAGGAACATATCGAACGCCCAGAGTCCGTCTCGCGTATCGAACTGACTGGGATCTGGCTGGTCGGACGCCGGAAGTGGCTGGTGAATAAAGTCGAGAACGCCGCCACACTCACACCGCCACTGGTTGGTGTACCTCCGTCCACACGAAGAACACACGAGTTCGAGAGTATCCATAGGTTCTCTTTGGTACGTATCACGGAGAAAGCAACGTTAATCTCCCTTACTCGTTCTGACGATATCATTTGTTATGAAGATCGCTCCTAGTAAAATACAATATATTTTACTAGAAACAATACCGGTAATTATATTATCAACCCTCTTTTTGTTTCATATAGTAACGTGATTAACCAAATCATACGGTGGGTGAATAATGTGCGTGTGATCGGTGCTGAACTCGGCAAATCGTGGTGTTACCTCGAAGTTCAGACGAAGTGCGTCGAATCCTGTATGGAAGAAGATACAATCAATTTAGATCCGACAGATGAATCGTCACAGAGCTCCGTCTCCCAAAGCCATCGGCTGACACGAATAGCTGCGTATTCATTCGTTCTGTTGAGTATCTTTGCGGTTGGTCCGGTTGCAGCACAAGAGAGTGTCGTATGTAACGCGGATCGTCTCCCGAGTATGATTGAAGGATTCATCCAGCTATCAACTGGTCTCGGGATCGTCGGCCTCGCCCTCGTCTGGCAGGCAGATTCCCTGCTTGAGATGTTTACGTTGAACCCAGAACAAAAGAAGGGATTCAAACGCCACAAACGCTCCGCGTTGAAATCTGCGATCGTTCTGTTGGCATTGGGTCCTCTGTATACTGTTGCTGGTTCCGTTATGGGGTTACCTCTCGCTGATTGTGTGAATCTGGTTCCGTGGTAATCCCTTCTAGTTTCAATTTATGAGACATAGAGGAATTAGTACGGTATTTGTTGCGGTACTCCTCACTGGATTAGTTACGACTGTCGTAACTGCTGTTCCATCTACTATCGATGAGGAATGCAATGGTCTCACAAAGAATGAGACAGCCACTCTGTGGTCTCGCGATGTCGACGGATCTTCATCTCAAAACCAGGATTCAACGAACTCTCCACTTAGTGAAGTTGCGAGAGGAACGGATCTGTCGTATTCAAAACCACCAGAGACAGCAGCAACGTGGTCCGAAAATGATTTCAACGATCTCCAATCTGGTGAGTCAGATGTTTCGGTCCATCCGGCTGGTGCAGCAACTAAAAATGGTACATATATTAAGGACGCTCATACGTCGCTTTTCGCTATTCATCCTTCAACACGAGGTCACTTGGAACCTAACGAGCACCCGCTGTTTGTCGCTCCGAGTGGTACAATTCGTGGGCTCGTTGACTACCGTGTTGAGGTCCCGGAAACACGAACGTGGGGAGATACAACGATCCGTTGGTCTCTCGTTGGAAGCCGTATCGAAGCCATCCGATTACTGAAAGATGGTGAAACGGTCACAGAAATAGACGGGACTCACAAACCGATTATTTCGTACGATTTTAGCGACGAATGGAGTGCAACACTCACTCTGGAAGCTGACATTCGAACCCACCTTCGTCGATTGGCCATCGACCGTAGTGGTCGGACTCCTAGTTACCATTATTCCAACCGACGGGAGACAGTAAGCGTCTCGCAATCCGTTGATGTGAGTATCTATGACTTCAATGCATACCCCCATTACGTCTCCTATCCTGATGGTGACGCTGGCCTTGTCATCTCTCAACCACGCCCGTGGCGTGGTATTGTTCTCTCAGACTCAGGTCCAGAAGTTCGTGGAGTCTGGCGATTTTTTACTGCTCGTGATACGGACTGGGACCAATTGGTTCGTTCAACCGAAAGCGGTAGTGAGACCGTAGAATCCGACGCGATCCCGGTTTACGTACACGCATACCCGTCGTCGATCGGACCACGTGTAGACCCTGTTACCACCAGCACCTCGATCGTAGATACTTGGGGAAGAGCAAGAGAATCGCCCTTGGGTAGTCTTGATGAGAATATCAACGTCGAGGTAGTGGAACGGCCCTACTCTGAAACACGGAGTATCGCACTCCGAACCGACTCACTCGTTCGAGAAGAACTTCGCGTAACAGGTCTTGTACGCGGAGAATATGCCACGATCGGGACTGGCGGCTCGGAGTCTGAAAGAGAGTTACGGCGGAGCAACCTTACTGCCGAAATCGTTGAGAGAAACAGTAGTAGTGCGACGATCGAAATAGGACTTCGTGATGAGACCACTGGAGACCCTATTGGGCTAGCTGATGAAACGCGTTATTCTGCACTGCGTGGCGACTCTCGAGATGGATATATCAACGTTGGCGGGAAACGTGTACGAACTAATTCGTCAGGAAAAGCACTAGTAACGGTTGATTCACCGGGTATATACACAATAAGCTATCAGCCTGGAACTTGGTTGTCACACGATCCTGCTTACACTTCAGATACTACGTCTGTCCGATGGCATCCGTTAGAGACGCTAAACGGAATCCTTTCAGTCATCGTTGAAGCAGTCTGGCGAATTCTCCCCTATGCAGTCGTGTATTATGCCGGTATTCAGATAACGAGAACCTTCGGCTTTGACCGATATTCGTAATCAGATATGTGTCACTACAAGCTTCAGATAAACACACGAAATGTACTCCGTAGGGCTCTTGCTTTCCAATACAGACTACGGAGAAGCAATTCCACAACCAACATTCTGGGGGATTTTGATATGATCTCGGTAGTTAGTGGACTGTCTCTCTGGGTCTCGTCCTTGCAGACTACTATCCCGATATTCTCCCCTACTTCTCGTGATGGAGGGTTGATATGGTTGATCTAATTGACGTCGTTTTGGAGGGATTCAAAAGCATCATAGATTGGCTGATCGGTCTCTTTCTGGATGGGATCACCTCCGGATATGAGACGATCACTGACCAGATATTTGGAACTCCATTACCCCAAACTGACGGTTCATTCGTGTTCGGTACGCCGACAAATAGTCCGTGGAGTGAACTTCATACTGCTCTCGTCGGTGGCGAGGTGATGTTTCTGTCATTAACCCTTCTCGTCATTTGTGTCCAGGGACGTCATCTGAGTCGTATCTTCAATATCGGAAGTGCCTATGAAAGCCGAAAGACACGAAAATCGGCTTGGTTAGGGGCTTTTCTCATCATCTCTTGGTACTGGATTAGTGTACTTCTTCTTTATCTCGTGGATGGTTTCACGATCGCGCTACTGCCCAGTCTCGACACGCTGGGACGTGTGATGATCGGATTTTTACAGGATTCGATCATTAATCCAACTCTTTCGATGTTCTTCGTCTCGCTTGGCAGTCTCTCGATGTGGTCACTCCTGGCGATCTATTACATTCGGGACATCCTCCTGTATGTCTACATCTACGGAATGCCTCTCTTATTCGCAATCGGGTATGGAAACATTCCCATTCTCTCGGATATCGCGATCGGCTTCACCAAACGCTTCGTTCCTCTTGCTATTCTTCCGCTCCCCGCCTCGGTTATTTTCAAGGGATACGACCTACTCTATGTGGAACTCTCCCTCGAGCCCAGTACAGCTTTTCTTCAATATATTGTGGCAGTTTCACTCCCGCTTCTCGCATTGTATGCTACGTGGAAGACGTTCATATACGCTAGTCCCACAACAACGAAAGTCCTCGGTCGTACCGCAAAAGGAGCAGCGATGGTGGCGGGGACAGCTGCTGGTGGTTATGTTGGTGGTACAGGGCTCGCATCAAACGTTGCGAAGACTGGAACGAAAAAAGCTGCCCAGCAGATGATCATTGAGAAAGTCGCTAGCAAGCGCTCAGGCAGTGGAAATACTGGAGGCACACCCTCGTATCGGCGTACTCAAAACGAAGACTAACACCCTCAAAAATGTCAACTAATGATAATAAAGCGGAGAGACGAATTATGGATCAGTTTGGTGAAGAAAATCGAATTCCCTATTTCAACGTCGAAGAGGGGGATGTTGGAGTGATTGCCGGGATTCCCATTTTCGCCTTGTTTGTAGCAAGTTTAACAGGAATGGAGTCCCTTGCACTACCGCTCGTCATCGGAGGTGCAGCAGTCGGTGTTTCTCTTGTCTACCTAACCCCCGAACATCTCAATGCTTGGCGCTGGATCTCGGATATTTCTCACTACGTCAAACGACCTCAGCGAACCTTTTCCGCCCCATCAAATCCACAGCAGGGGACGAATGAAACCGAGCAAAACGAAGGAGGGCTCAGGAATTACTCTCCCTTCGAACCAGACGAACGTACCCAGGATCTCACTCACATTCATCGAGCCTGGCCTGGAGCTGGTGCTATTGAGCGGGAGGACGGTGCTATGGAAGCCTATCTCGAGGTTACTCCTGGGAATATGGATTTTGCAATGGCTGATGACTGGGCTCAACTACAGGCTGCAGGCACACAATATGCGAACAATGAGTTGAAGTCTAAACTCAAATTCCACGCAACGACGCGGGCATTCCCCGTTGAACGAGTTACACAGACGATCGAAGAGCGGCTTACTGACGAAGACGTCAAAGAGAATCCGATATTTGAGAATCTTCTCGAAGAATATCGGGAAACGAGACCGCGAGAAATGCGTGAACGGGGAACCCAACAGATACAGTTTTACTTGGGTGTTGAAGTCACGCCATTGGAGATATACGGTCAGTTTACTGACGAAAAAACACCGGTCGAAAAGCTCACGCAGATTCCAATTATTGGGTTTCTTTTCAATCCACTCGTCACTCGACGTGAGGACTTTTCGACGGTTCAACGCCGAATTCAGATGTTTGAAAAACTCGATGATCGAATTTCAACAGTCCAGAGCGAATTTGTGCAGCAAGCTTCGGGATGGTCCTCTCGTCGTCTTAGTACGGTTGAATTATTTGCGTTGTCGATGGACTTCTGGAACGGTCGCGAACATTCACTTGAAACGGCCTCTAATGCGCTTCGAGAGAATCCAGTTGTCGGGAGATCACAGCGGGAGGGGGTGGAGGAATAATGCAATTTAACTCTCGAGTGTGGGAGAATATCCTCTCATCACTTTCCTCCTGGCTCGGAGAGCTGACGTCTAATACCAGCATTATGCTCTATATTCTGCTGGTATTCGCTATCGGGATCGTGGCTCACGACCTGTGGAGCGACAAAAACACGGAACCGGAAACACTCGACTTTTCAGACGTACTTGAGGAGGATACACTTGAAGAAGGGGCGGCTGAAGGCCAAATTCTCGATAAGATATCAGAAACTCACAAAGCCGCTGTTGCTCCGGAGGCAATTGAATGGACAACCCGGTCAGCACGTGTCGGGGATCAATGGACTTCTACACTATACATAGCAAATTATCCAGACTACCCAAGTGATGGCTATCTCAGTGAACTGTACAACCGTACCGATGTTGCTTTCGATTTAACAGCCAGATTTTCCCCGAAAAACCAGGACCAGGCTCGAGCCGAACTCAAAGACATCTCTGATGATCTCCAAGTTGATGCGGAACTTGAACAGAGTGTCCGTAGCACCTATCTTCAAGAGCGTGCAAACGAGGCTGCTGCCACGTATACAGCCGTTGAGAATGGATCTCGGGTTTTTGATCAGTCCCTTTTCATCACGGTACGTGCTGATAGTAAAGACGCTCTCGAGAAGGATATCCAGAAAGTCAAAAGTGCCCTTCGAGATGAGCCAGCAAATCTGACTCCCAAAACAGCGATCTGTAGACAGGATTCAGCTCTTCAGTCCTGTGCTCCAATCGGTGACAACGTTTTCGGACGGGAATCGATCGTTCTCGGAGGTGCTGTCGGGGCCTTTTTGGCGTCACCCCATAACGCAACGATTCTCGAGGAGGGAGGTGTGGAGTTCGGACTGCATAAGGATAACCAGAGTCCTGTCGTTATTGATCCTTTCTCAAGGGATAACGGATATGCGATGTTCACAGTAGGGGACACTGGGTCTGGAAAGTCATTTGGCTCGAAGCAGAACTTCATTCGTTCTATCGAACAACGAGATCGGGTCGGGATCATTTTGGAACCCCTAACGAATTGGGCTGGAATCTCTGAAGCACTTGATGCAAAGCGAATTACAGTCGGTGGTACCCTCGGCCTGAATCCATTGGAGCTCCGACAAACACCGGACCACGTTCAGCAAGCGATGGGTGAAGATTCCAGTCCGTTCAATGAAAAACTCGATGACGCGATGAGTTTTCTAACGAATTTCTTCGCCTTGCGTGGGATTCCGCTCGATGACCGGAGAACAACCCTTGAGTTGGGTTTGAGAGAGGCATACAAGCGAAACGGAATTACTGAGGATATCAGCACACACAGCAATCCAAGCCCAACCATACGAGACATTATGGACGTCTTTGAGGAGCTGGTCGACGCTCCAGAGAAGCATATCGTTCGAACTGATGAGGAGTCTGCGAAGCTTCAATCGGATGCAACCTGGCTGTTAGATCAACTACGCCCCTTTGATGAGGGTGGTCGTTTCAGCAATCTCGGAAAGACCTCGGAGTTCAGTATTCGTGATGAGGACGTCATCTATCTCGATCTTGCTCAACAGGAAGGTAGCGTCGACAGCAGTACTTCACTGACAATGCAGTTGCTCATCTCGTTGGTGTATGAACGGGCCAAAGAGACGGACAAAGAGGTTGTGTTCGTCATCGATGAGGCTCGATACATAATGCAGGACGCGACAAATCTCTCATTTCTCGAAACCGCCTTTCGTCACCATCGACACCACGATCTTTCGATACGGCTCGTCACACAAACGATCGATGAGTTCTTTGAACATCCGGAGTCCGAAGCGATACTCGATCAGTGTTCCGTTAAGCAGTTTCATCGAACGGATGGAATGGATGAACAGTGGGCGGATGAGTTTGGGTTAAACCACGCTCAAATGCGCTATGTGCAGGACGCAGTGCCTGGTAACGAAGAAACAGGATTCTCCGAGGCGCTCGTCGGTGTCGATGGGCAATGGAGGGGCATTCGTGTAGAGGCTATGCCGGCTGAGAAGCAGGTGATTGATTTCGATCCGAGTCAACACACACGCGCATCGCTTCCGACAACTGCGGACCGTAGCTCCGATTCCCACTCAGGTGTGGAAGCGAGCAACCGCGCTAGTATGCCTCCGTCTGGAGGGGACGAGTAATGTATCGTGAGTACATCCAAGTCACACCAACTTTCGAGGGGACTACGGAGGCAGATATTCCATCAGTTCTTTCGAGTTTGCATAAACTCAGCCCGCCTCGTGATGATCGGAGCTTCATAACGAGATTAAATCCTCTTTCTAGTGCGCCAAATCTTCGTTTTGAATTTTTAGCGATCTGTGGAGGCCCCGATGACCCCGTGAGATTCTACTATGGAGCAACTGAACACTTGGATACGCTCGAAACGCGTCTCCGGTCGATATTTCCGCCGACGTTTGATGTCGAGCGAACCGCTATAGACCCTGCTCGAATTCTGATTCATCCGCAAGAGTTCACACCTTCTGAGTTTCTTGATGCAGTACGACGTGGCGACGTTCTCATAGGGTACGACAAGCACGATGACGAATTCACCCTTGTTGAATCCCTTCAGAGCTCTTCATCTCCCATCCCTTCTTCGGCTGGCATCTCTAGATCAGTAAATACCACAATCACAGTCGACGATACTACCGTGTCTGTAGCTTCTCCTCACGTTCTTGATAAGACCTCATCGATAAAAGAAATCGATATTCCGACGTGTACACCTCGGAACTCAATCCTCGCTCGACCTGCGTTCGATCGTGTTCACTCACTTGGAATTCGATGGATGGGGAAAGGAATCCGGAAAAATGATTGGATGACACAGCTTGTCCCATACACAGAAAGTAAGACACAGTCACAAACGGACGGAATGAATTCTCCCTTGTCGACGCTGATCGATCTTCTTGCGAGGTCTGATGTCCCCATCGCTTTTCAGGCTGTCTTTCAGCCTCGTGAAAGTTGGTATGCTGATGGAGAACTACGCAAAGAAAAGTTAACTCAGGGACGAGACACGCTCGTACAGGACATTATTGGTTCTCTTTTTGAGTTAGAAACTCAGTCTACGGATGGCCAACGACAGTTATCAAAAGACGCTGAGGAGCGTATCGATCAGATCACCCAGAAAAATCCTCGACGAACCTATACTACTGCCTTGCGAGCTGTCGCCGTTCCTCCGCAGGCCAAACCCACTAAATCGGTTGAATCACTTCTCGAATCACTTAGATCAGTATTTGATCCACTTGATGGACAGTTCTATCAACTATCCGGAAGGCGATTTTGCGAGACTGGTTCGGTCGTTTCATCCCGTGACAAACGAACTCGAGACGGGCTTCACAATCTGTTGAACCGGTCGATACCGTCTGACACAGGAAAGACGCGTTCTGACCTCGTCCTTAGTGCGGATGAATTGGCCAATTTCGTTGTTGTGCCATCCGCGGATGACCTTAGTGTGGAGGGGACTCGGGGGACGCGAGCGGAACAGCGGAGCCGTAACCCACTCCCACGACCGCACCACGACTTGATGGGGGAATTGCGTGATGGGATGTCGATCGGGTACGCTCTTGATGAAAGTGGTGACCCGGAAAAGGTCCCGACTGCTATCCCCCCCGATGTTCTTCCAACGCACTATGGACGCTTTGGAACAACTGGGTCCGGGAAGTCGAAAGCACTCATCAATGATATCCTCTCCCTCTATGAGAATACGTCTGGTCCGATAATTCTCATTGATCCGAAAGGAGATGGGATGACTCAAAACTATATGGCAACTCACGCCAGCCGATTCGGGATGGACGATCTCGAGGAGAACGTTCTGCACTTTCCAGTCCCCGATGTGCTTCCCGGGTTCTCGTTTTTCGATGTTGAGTCTGCAGTCGCGAATGGGCGACCTCGCGAACACGCCGTTCAGCGAAAAGCCGACCATTACGAAGAGATCCTCAAACTGGTGATGGGGACGGATCGGTACGAACGAGCTACTGTAGCTCCAACGGTGATTAAGGCACTCATCAAGATCCTCTTCGATGAGACTCACGGTCGTGAGAACGGTCGGTATCGAGAATCTGTAGACTATTTTGCCCACGAACAGCTTGAACATCTCGTCGATCAATTGCTTGAAGCCGGTCCCCCAAATCCTGATATCGATGAGCTTCCCCAATCAAGTGATCCGGAAGTTGCACGAACGCTCAGACGACAACTCCAGCTCGATCCAAGTACGTTTGCAGCGGTAATGGGTGGAATCAGTAACAGGCTTGCATATATCTCACAGGATAAGAACCTCAGAGAGATATTCAACAACCTTGAGAAGCAATTTGACTTCAGCGACTTTCTGGAGGAACAGAAGGTCATTTTGTTCGACCTAGGAGACCTTCGAGATGAAGCTGCACGCATTCTCACCGGGGTTATACTGACTAACCTCAATGATTCACTCAAAGACGCTGGTCAGCTCACAACCCCTTCCGAGAATCCCCACGTAGTCAATCTTCTCGTCGACGAGGCGTCGTCCATTGTCGTGTCAGACATAATGAATGATCTTCTAGAGAAAGGACGCGGATTTGGACTATCCGTTGGGCTATCGATGCAGTTTCCGGAGCAGATCGAGGCAGAGGGTGGCAGAAAGCTCTACCTCAATGCACTGAACAATATCGGGAGCACGCTTGTCAGCAAGATCAACGTTGATCGGGAGCTCGCACGGGCGATGGCTCACGAGGAGATGGACCCGGAGGAATTCACCAATCGGATTCGGTCTTTGCCTCGTGGCGAATGGATTGCGAGTCTACCGAGTCCCACTTTCGGTCAAACTGGACCTTATCCGTTCAGTGTACAGCCATTGCCCATCCCGCCTGGGCATCCGGAGAGTGACTGTCCACTCACACACCAAGAAAAAGAAACGTTCACGACCGTTCTCGATACGATTCACACTCGAACCGAAGAGGAATTCGGCGTCGTTGACCAAGACATTTCAGCTGATACGACCGTCCCAACGGCATTGAATGATGTCCTTCGTGTGGATAGTCCGGAGCTGGACGTAGCGATCGCCGAGGTCGTGAGAAATCTCCAGCTGCAGAATCAAGCCCGCGAGGAAAATGGCTGGATCGCCGTTGAGAACGTCGATACTGAAATCCGGCGCTTGTATAATGAGGCTGATTCCGATCCGCCGTCGTATTCTGAGCTCTCAAACGTTCGTCATCGTTCGAGGCTGCTCGAGGTAACGATCGACGCTGAATCTGATAGCTTGCGTATTCGGTTGACTGATGCTGGTGAGGAGACCGCTCTACCAAACACCGGCGACGTCCAATCGGCCGGTAGTCAAGCACACGATGATGCCCTTCTTCAGATTGAAGCTACCCTGTCGACCATCGATTGTACGGTCAATATCCTGCCTCAAGATGGGAGTGAGATGCCTGATGCACGAGCAACCCATCCGGATATCGACCATACCTTCGCTATTGAAGCAGAAACGACGACTCCGGATAACCCAGCAAAGGTATTGACAAATCTACAGAAAGCCCAGAAAGCCGGTGAAATACCGTTGTTCGTGGTTCTTCCCGGAGATTCCGAAACGGACTGGGCAAAACGAGTGGAGGGAATCCTTTCACCCCCGTTCCGAAAACTCCGGGACGGAACGATCCAATACTATACAACCGACTCCGCAGTCACGTTCAACGGAGGAGCGACCGAAGATGGTGGAGTGACAGCTGTTCGCCCTCGAACCGAGAACGGTAGCTCACAAACCCGATGGCAGCGTGATGGTGATCACCTCGTTTTGGTTGATACAGACGGGACTGAGTACGTACGAGTATCGTCGGTTACTGACCTCACAAAGGATCGAGTTCCGGCAATCTACAGCTATGACCAACTGGCAAACGAGTATATCGTGGATGAATTCGGCCAACGTCACACCTATGAGACGAAGTCGGAATTCGAAGCAGACTGGCTACGAATCAAGCGGCCGTTCATTCCCCAAGAGGAGTTGGTCAATGTCGACATTGACTCGGATACATATCGTATCATCATCCTCCGTGACGAGGATGACGCAGTTGTCTACAAGGATGGCTCACTGCAGCCGCTCTCTACGATCTTAGACGATCACCTACGTCCAGCTTTGTCTGCCTCCATGGAATTTTCTGACCCTTTCACTTCGACGTCTGATACCCAAGAAGAGAGCCCGGAAAATATTGATGAGAGGTCGGTGAGCGAAGACAAACCCCCGTCGTTTGAGTCTTTCATCCAGGAGTATGTTAAGGTCGATCCCGATGAGCAGATCCCTAAAGATCGTGCCTTCGAACGGTACCTCCACTGGGCAGAGATGCACGGGGTCGATGACCCGCTCAACAAGAGTTGGTTCACTCGAAAGCTCAAGGAGCACATTGACTTCGAATCAACACGGTTGCGGGTTGAAGGCGATCTCGTTCGTCATTACACTGGTATACGTGTTCTACCGGTGACGACGGAAGACTACTAATCAAAATATACATAATTAGATAAATGAGAACGATATTTCGATCTTGGTGCGGCGGAACGTCCCTGAATGAGGGCCCTCTGGAGGGACTAGTTCGGGACGCATTGGGTATCGTGATGGATGGATCGGGTGATGACACCCAAAATGCTTGGATGATGGCTGTTACTGGCCATAAATGGCAGTATAGCTTGAATGTTCTATGCAGGAACCAACTACTATTGCCTGGGTGGGACCCATTGGGAAACGGTGGATGGATCGGGCGGCATATGATGCCGAGTTTGTCGCGCTCGCAAAGGGTGCGAGCCACGGTATAAATACATATGAATACTGAAATAACTCTTGATATGGATGACGTTCCATCGGTGATTCGTGACCGTGACCAGTGGGTGTGCTGGCAACGGAAGACTCGAGACGGGAAGGCAACGAAAGTTCCAGTCTCCCCTCGAGATGGATCGTTCGCCTCCACGACTGATCCCCAAACTTGGGGAAATATCGAGATGGCACTCGACTGGTTAAATGCGGGGCGCGCAGACGGGATCGGATTCGTCTTTACTGACTCGGACCCGATCGTCGGCGTCGACCTGGACGATTGCCGGGATCCCGACACCGGTGCGATAGATGAGGATGCACAGGACATCATCGAACGCCTCGATTCGTACACGGAGCTATCGCCATCGGGAACTGGGTATCACGTCCTCCTCAAAGGTGACCTTCCCGATGGTAGAAATCGACGTGGGGACATCGAGCTGTACGACACGGCACGTTTCTTCACCGTGACTAGGAACCACGTCGATGACACGCCGGCGCGCATTGCACGCCGGCAGGACGCCCTCGTGGCGATCCATCGCGAGTACGTCGATCCGCCTGAAGCCACATCGAAGGGTTACGCCACCAACCAGACTGGATCAGGAGCGACTTCAAGAAAGTCGGATCCAGAGGCGTCTGGAACCATCGGAGGAGCTGAACGTGCTCTCAGTGACGAGGAACTGCTCGAGAAAGCTCGTGGGGCATCGAACGGTGACAAATTCGAACGCCTGTGGCGAGGCAATACGGGTGGGTACGAGAGTCACTCCGAATCGGATATGGCGCTGTGTTGTCTCCTCGCGTTCTGGACTGGCGGCGATCCAACGTGGATGGACGAGCTATTCCGCCGATCAGGGCTCATCCGAGAGAAATGGGACGAGGTACACTATGCAGACGGTGCCACATACGGAGAGAAAACAATCGAACGAGCGATCGCGACCACAGGCGAGTTTTACGAACCGGACTCCGACTCGAAGTCCTCTGCCTCAGAGCGTACCGCGTCGACAACGTCGGCTGTGGAGACGTCGGATACCGCGGTATCCGATGCTGAGGCAGACTCGGACCTGCATCGTGAACGTGCCTACTTCGCGGAGAAGACCCGGCTGTTGAACCAACGGATCTCCGATCTCGAGGAAACGATCGCGCAAAAGGACGAACGGATTGCGACGCTCACCGACGACGTCGAACGGCTGAAGCGGGAAATCGGGAGCGAGTGTGACGAGATGACTAAGTAGATGACGTGGATCCGTGTGGGTTAGCGGATCGAGATCGGATTCCCGGTGGTGCTCGATGGCGAACTTCGTCGACGACGTTACTGTATAGAGACGCAAGGCTCCGTTGAGGTCCTATCATCGGATCTATTTTGTCGGAAAGAGCTGGCAGCTGAAGAACGCGGACTGAATGTTCAGGTGTTTGATCCGGTCGCCGTCCGGGAAAGCTGGACAGTCCGTTCAACGCTCGTCAGACCCCCGTCGGCGGGATACTGAACCGTGAGCGTTCCCCCGCCCTGATTCTCCAGGTAGAGAAGGATATCACCGGGGCTGCCGGTATACGTCCGTGACTCCCCAGCGGGAACGGGAAATTCCACGATACTCCCACCACTGAATCCTTTCAGCGACACCCGTGCTCTGAACGTCCCATCGCGCTTACCCTCGTTGGCCACGGTCAGCTCCAGGGCACGTTGCCCGTTGTGCTTCGGAACACGGAAGCTCGAAACGGTGAATTTTGGTTCGAAAGTGAGGCGCTCTCGATGGGGAGCGGGAAGGTTCCAGTAGACGTCTGCTCCCGACTCTGCCCCGTCGGTTCTGTGGACGATTGCCGCCCTATCGTGTCGCCGTGCGGGGAAAGTGAACGCATACGCTGCTGATTCTCCGACGAGTGACGACAGCGGATCGCTGTCGGAGAGGATGTGCTCGTCTACTGACGACCAGAGATCGAGGTTGCCCGCCCGCACGTCGGGTTGGGCTCCGTTGATCAGCACGTCCACGACGACGAATTGTCCCGCGTGAGTCACGACGCGCGTGTGGGCCATTCCGGTAGTAACCACCGCTTTCCTGATGCGTGGATTTTCCACCGTCATACGCCTATCCCCGACCGTCACTGTCTGCCCCATCGGAACGCGACGGTCACGGTCGGGGGCCGGTGTTGCTGTCCGAGTTTCTGTGGCCGATCTGCCGTCGTTTGTGGCCCCAGCACTGCTATCGAGACATCCGGTCGATACGAGCATCGCGCCGGTCGTACCGAGAGTCTCGAGGAGGCGGCGACGTGTCACCGTCATCGGTTATGATACTACTATCGACGCCGTTGATAAACGTCTTCAGGACGCACAAACGCGGGTTTGAGTTACTGTCACGGCTGGTGTGCACCTCACAATATCGATGGTGATGCAGACCGGATTTGGATCGACTTATATGTCTTTGACACCACCCGACCTATCGTTCCCCTGCACTGAACGATTCATACGTCGTTTAGACCCCGTATCGACCGTCCTCCGATTCGGAATAGCTTGTAAGCAAAGTCAAGAACGGAATTAGTGGTTGAGTCTCCAATCAGGGGCTCGAATCGAGATGAGATATTATTTGAGAAATACTCCGTATAGGGGTATGATTGTATTATTCTATTGCAGAATATACCCGATATATTGGCATAATCAACTAGAAAAATTTAAGACATCGTGTAAAGTCTATTCTTCTGAAGATCGATGTCATTCACATCGTTGAGAGAGTCACTGACATTGTACCGTAGCGGAACCCTTACCCTTGATCAGGCAGCCAAACGGGCTGGTATTCCGCCGACGAAACTGAAAAAAGAACTTCGCTCTTGCGGAATATCTATTGATGACTAATCTGCATTGATCGTCTCATCACTCGTCGTGACGAACACGGTTTCACCAGCCACAGCGGGTGACGCTTCAATTCGTTCCCCAAACTAGTCAAGTGACTGCTGTTGCGTTCCATCGGCTAGGCCGTCCACAGCGAAGGCCCCCCGTCACCAACCACCTCCCATACCTGTTCGCCTGTTGTGGCATTAATCTGAACGCCAGTCCGTTATGTCGGTGACAGTCTCGTTCTCTAGATCGACTGTAATGGAGTAATACATCTCGTCGGCGGCGGGGTCGTGGATCCTGACAACGACCTCGTCTTCGACGTATTCGGGATCGCGGTCAATGGTGACTGTACCTGTCTCGTCAGTCTCTTCGACCGTGAGGGTGAACGTTTCTTCTCCTTCAGGTGTCTCACTGTCCATCGAGGTGTTATTGAGGCCGGTGAAGGTGGTAGTTCGGGCAGAATCTACGGTCAGTTTGTGGATCGGATCAACGGTCAGTTCGTATTGATCTAGGTTCTGGAGTGCCTTCTGTACGGTTGCGTTGTTTCGGGCGATTGCTTTGGCTCGGCTGCGGTCGCTGTCTGTCAGTGGGTCCTCAGCCTCCGTATTCACCTGGTAAGTGCCGCTGTTCTGTTGTTCGATTTCGATGCTGTCGACTCGGCTCATATTGTCGAGGACGGTGGCCTGCTGATCGCCGTGTTCGAAGGTGACATTGTCCTCAGACACGACGAACGCTGCACCCGGCCCGGAGTCGGTGAGGGTCGTGGTCGCACCGACAGTGGTGCCAATGACGGCGAGTCCGACACCGAGGACAGCAAGGACCACCAACAGAATGAGACGGGATCGCAGATCGGATGTCATTCGTGTTCAGTACTTGGCTGAAACAACACATCAGTGCTGCGTGAAACTGATTGGGAAATGCTTGGAAACGGGTTTCACAGGTGTTTCACCCCGGTTTTACAGCGAAAGAGCGATACGCATTAGACGGAGTACTCACTATCCGGCTCATATGGACCTGTCAGCCCTCCACGGTAAACGACTTATCGCGGCAGCCATATTCGTCGCCGCAGTCCTCGTACTTGCCGTCCAACTGATCACCCCTTCACCGGTTATGGTCTCTATCGGTGACAACGGCGCACAAACCACCCAACTTGGGCAGTACTTCACCTACACCGACGTCGCCCTCATTACGGTCGCGGCCTCCTTCCTCGGTGCCAGCGGCACCTACCTCCTACTCTATGACCATACCACCGTAGTCCCGACAAATGAGTCGGCGGTACCGCATACCGTTGCAACCGACGGTGAAACCCCACCGATACGGCAAGCGGTCAGTGACGGACAGGGCAGCGGCACTGTCCAGCACGACACAACGGATCCTGAAGAACGGTGGGAGGAGACAGTAGACCGGTTACACAACAATGAGGAAACAGTCTACACCGTTGTGCTTGAAGCCGGTGGTGAACTTCCACAACGGGATATCGTCAAGGGAACCGAGTTGTCCAAGGCCACGGTCAGCCGAACCTTGGATACCCTCGAAAGCAAGGACTTAGTCGAGCGGAAACGCAAAGGGATGGGTAACGTTGTCGCCCTCACGGAATATTGGAGAACTACCGGCTGAAACGGGTTCCAAACCGGTTCCGTAATGCGTTTCCAATCAATCACTTTCAGGTCTTTCACATAATGGCCTACGTGGAGAACACCACCCATCCTCCAGAGTTTGGAGGCATCGGTGGTGTCTCCACGCTATAAGGTGAATTGACGAACTATGCGCACGCAACTTGCCGTCCTTGCGGCCGTCGCACTGCTCGCTCTCGGTACAGGCAGTGTCGTCGCCGCAATGGACACTCCTACAGCCGACACAGCGTCGAATGATGCATTGCCAGCCAGCTACACCGTCGACGTCATCAACCCCGGAGAAGTGAGCGATGATGAGATCGACCAGGCCATTGAGACAGTATGGGCGAACGATACAGTTCGGAACTACTTCGATGACGGTGCCGCCGTCCACTTTGAGGTCTGGGTCTCTGGGTTGGACGAGGACGTGATCCACGCCAACATTGCTCCGCTTGAGGAACCGGACGAGACACGGGTCATCGCCGACATCAACCTCTCGGAGCGGCAGGTCAGCTACATCGATGAACCGGTGAAACTCAACGCCTCCAACGCCATCACGATCAACGCCAGCGACTACGACCTCAATGGCACAGGACACAGCCAGGACACGAACAGTGAAGAAAACGCCACGAGGCTCACCGCTGATCAAGCCACCCAGATAGCGCTCAACGAGAGCTCGATCGAACGCGGCGGGAATGGCACCTTCACCTTCGAAGTCGAAGACGGCGACGGAACCACCACGACCATCCCCTCAGACGAGATCATCAGGATCGACCTGCCTCCAGAGAACCGAACGGTCAACGGCAAATAAGCTGAGCAAACATCGAAAACGTCCTAGCAATTTTCTTTCTCTCCACTCTTGTGCCAGAGATTGTTGATGACGTCCTTTCGATATAGGTGCTTACGTATCGTTTCGGAATCCCTCTACTATCTTGACACCGATGAGCCCGTAGATGAGGCCGAAGAGACCGAGGTAGAATCCTATGTAGAAGGCCCACGTCTCACCCATCATATCTGTGTCTAATATCGTAAATCCTCCATAAAGTACGAGTAGGATTGCAAATAGCTCAACGAGGAGGGCTTTTTGGACGGACATCTGATTGGGTTGTCTTTTTGACAACCAATAAATCCACGATGTCTGGTTCACCTATATCGATCACTCGTTCAGGGTCACACCAGTAATCTCAAAACGTGCTCCTCCGTCATCGGCGTCACTGACGGTGATATTCCATCCATAGACGACGGCGATTTCGTTGGCGATTTGGAGTCCGTACCCCGTTCCCTCGTTGAGTGTGGAGTATCCCGCTTCGAATATCCGCTCGCGCGTTTCTTCGGGGATACCCGGCCCGTTGTCCTCAAAAAAGAACCCGTCGACCAGATCGCTGACTCTGACCGTTACATCCGCGCCTCCGTGTTCGATTGCATTCCGGATGAGGTTCTCGAGTAATTGCTGGAGGCGGGCGTGGTCAGCTTGGATCGTGTGCGTGGTGTCGATGTGTAACGTCGCTTCAGCTGTCTCGACGTTTTGCCAGCAGCGGGCGATGACGTCTGCAAGCGTCACCTCCTCGAGTTTTAGCGTCGTGTCGCCTTCGCGGGCAAGCGTCAGCAGATCCTCGATCAGTGTTTCCATCCGTTCGTGTGCTCTGGTGATAGCAGCGAGGTGATCGCTGTCACACTCCTCACGAACGAGATCGAGCCGTCCCTGTGCGACGTTCAGCGGGTTTCGGAGGTCATGGCTGACGACACTGGCGAACTCTTCGAGACGTTCGTTCTTGCGCTTGAGTTCACGCTCGCGTTCCTTGCGATCGGTGATGTTCCTCACCACTGCGAGAATACATTGCCGATCGTCGAGATTCGTCTGTCTGAGGTGAACTTCGACCGGGATGGGATCGCCGGCTTTCGTTTCGTCACGCCACTCGAAAGTCTGGGGACCGTCGGTGGCTGCTTTTTGGATGTACTCCTCGGCACGCTCGATCGTATAGGGCGGCTCATTGAGGATGAAGTCCTCGAAGCCTAATTCAAGGAGTTCGCTCCGGGTGTAGTCGAGCATCTCGCAGAATTGCTCGTTGGCGTCGATGACTGAGGCATCTTCGGCGTCGTGGAGTGTAATCCCATCAGGAATCTTCTCAAACAGTTCTTGATAATCAAGCATTCATAAATAGACATACCCAAGATAAAAATAAGTTCTTGATAGATGACATATATCTTGAATGAATATGATGACTGATTAAGCGAACGTTCTCCTGTACTAGGCGATTAGGAGGCGGTCGGTGGCCACGCCCATACCATATCCTGATGGAAGAGTTCGAGGAGCGTCTCAACATCCTGCTCGTCCCACGCTTACGTCTCTCGATCAACCACCTCCTGAATCGCTTCTTCTGCTGACCTACTCATATACGTCGGTAGACTCAGCACGCAATTACTCTTGGTAGGTGTGGTAATTCAACATCTTCTCCAGTAATCGCGACAAGTCAAACGACGTTCAGTCTAAGCCGACTAGCGTCGCTTAACCACGATCGTATCCGCGACCATATCGCCGACACGTTGGTTCTCGTCGGTGACCAATATCAACACCATCGCGACGATATTCGCAGTCGGAAGGGCGTCGACGACCCAGAGGAGGTTCCGGATAATCGATGCGCCGATCGTACAGTCGGAGCCATCGGATTTGACGACGACGATCCCGA
This sequence comes from Halopenitus persicus, assembly GCF_900107205.1. Taxonomy (GTDB): domain Archaea; phylum Halobacteriota; class Halobacteria; order Halobacteriales; family Haloferacaceae; genus Halopenitus; species Halopenitus persicus. The sequence goes on from NZ_FNPC01000016.1 coordinate 22,056, forward strand.
GTAGGTACTTTCCGGGAGTGTAGCCATAGAGCCCCTCGAGCAGGAAGACGTACACGAGAGTTATAACGGTCCCAGCGAGCGTCAGTACCAAGAATCCTGCATCTCCGAGGGCCGAGCCGACGATCATAACGACGACCCAGAGCAGCCCGATAAGGACGGAGTCGATCAGGTACGCGAGTACGCGCTGTCCGATGACGTCACCGTTCGTTCCGAGTTGCGGTTGCGGATGTTTCTTCATACCTAACCTATTAATTTCAATTCTATCGACATTGTTTAAACTCCCCGAAGGGCGTTCGACCCATACAGAGTCCACTATGGCACATAAATAGAACCTATCGGAGGCTATCACGTCGTTCGTAGCTTCCGACATACACTTGCATTGGCACCGGTACCGTTCCGGGTGTGTCCGCTGATTCGCGTCTCCCGATCAACAACTTTGATCTCGATTCCGTTCGAAAAGGAGTGCTGTTCCTCCTCGTTGGCCTCGCCGCCATCGGCTACGGCGGCTTCGACTACGTCAACCAGCAGCAGGCGATTGATTCAGCTGTTGAAGTGAATGCGACCATCCTCAATACGGACGTCGAAGCCGATGGGACGAGTTCGAGCGCGGGAGTCGAATATTATCCGACGGTTCGATTCGAATACGTCTACCAGGGAGAACGGTATACTTCAACCAACATCCACCCATCGTCCGTGAGACAATCGTACGACACCGAGTCAGCTGCGAGGGACGTGATCGAGAACTACGAGACGAACACTACAGTCACCGCGTATACAACCCCGATCTCACCCGGCAACGCGTTCCTCCGAAAGGAGGAATCGAACAGCTCGTTCATTGCGATCGGCATCGGAATCGTGTTCGTCCTCTTGGGCGGACGCTCGGTTCTGAAAGAGGACTAGAGCCGTCTATACGTGATTCGTTGAGGATCTGGGCTCCGCCCTTGTGACTTCTCCAGCTCGTCGTGTGCCGGTGTATCGCTTTGCGACCGTTCATAGCGGTCCGGACGCGAGACGTCTAGAGATTTTGTCACCCCCAGGAGGGGTACCGGGGTCAGTACACCGTGCCTCGGAACGACCTATGTCCAAACGACAACATCAGCACTCACGGCGACCCGCTCAAGCACAACGTGCCGACCAACAACCTCCACACTCAACTTCGAAACTTGAGCTCACCATTCCGAACAAGCGGTCCTACCAGTCACTCATTACCTTCGTTGACTGTGTCCTCGTTGAGTTAACACACGAAGTCGTCGGTGCGGAATACGTTGTGCCCCATCCGTGGGGGACGGGATACATGCAGTACATCGCTATCGACACGTTTGGTGAACGATTCAGAAAGCGACGATACTGTCCTACTGCGGGATGGAGCTCACGAGAGATTTCCCGTTCAGATGTTCGATTGGAATTGATCCAGCGATTTTCGCGTGAACAGTCGATCGCTTCGACCGACAAGCGTGCTCCCGATACCGTCGCTGACTCCTTCAGCGTGAAACCGATCTCAGATCTTTCCGATTGACGTCCTCCCCCGTCTGGAATGATAATTGTATATTGGTCACGAACGAAGTGAGGGAACGTTCACCCCCGTATATATCAATGGAGCAGCCAACCGTTTGATCTGAAATGCCCTCCAAACGTAGCACTCGACGGCAAGCGCTCCGAATGATCGGAGGTCTTAGCATTACAGCCACTGCTGGCTGTCTCACATCATTTTCTCGGTCGAACTCCTGTTCGAACGAGGGTAGCTTTTCACTGGATGAAGCAACGGAGACCGGCATCTCCAATGAGTTTAGTACACCACTCGATGGATTGCCCTATGCTACGCAGATCGCTGTTACCGACGCGCTCGATGCGGACTCTGGTGAATCTACCTCTCGGGGCTACTACTCTCCGAATCCACGGACGGACTTCGTCGTCACCGGACCTGAAGCGCATTACTACCGTCTCGAAACGACCGATCACGACGGAATACAGACGACTGGCTACGAATACTCGGTCGAGATCGGTGTCGATGAATCCAAGCTCTCGGATGGTGTGACAGTCCGATCGTTTAGGGAATTACCTATTCACGATCGCGAGTCACTCCGTGGTGCGATAGGGAATCCTGGGCTCCTCCACGCACCACACTACACGTCGTTCTCCGTCGTGTTTGCGTACGAACATACTAATGTACAGGCTCAGTCCGTGTTTATTCCGGAACGTGCTACACACTACCTGGAATGGGACGAGACGTTGTTACGATTGGCCTTCGAGGAGCAGCGGACGGTCGTGATCACGAGTACGACTGTCTCGACTGAACTCGTTGCTACTTCACCGGACGGGTTCAAAGAACATATCGGCAACAACCGCGGTGTCCTCCTTGACTCCCTGACGACCCACCAACAGGACATCGTAGCCCAGGCGATCGACGGGACATACACTGAGTGTGAACCGTATTCGGAGCCGTTCAGCGATCTCCGTGAGCGACTCTCCGTAGGTGACGATGGCGTCGTGCTACTCGTTCAGTACGACAGTGACTGGTACTTTTGCCATCTTCATTGATCGCAGTGGATAAGTGGGGAGCTTTCAATAGGAAAATCGCTCCTTCTTTGGCTCTGTTGATGTCCTATCTGTTAGATATACTATAGTGGCTCTGCTGAAATCCTATCCTTCAGACACATTCTTGTCTGAAATAGTTGGGTGATGGAGACTGCTTACTGATACACCCGTTCAAAAACAGACTGTGTAACGATTGTAACGAAGACGACAATCGTAAACCTCGACAACAGCCCAAAATCCGTCAAAGCCCGTAGGGCGACAATAGCAACGAGGACAACCACAGCAGAGGCGGCTAGTTTCTGGTTCTCACGGGAGACCATAATCGTAAATCAACAGAATTGAACAAAGTACCTACCGAACAGTGGTTCCTTTGTACTGACCGATACGTGAGTCCCCTGTTTTGAACGATTCACATATCGTCTAGAGTGAGTTGGGGTTTCACGCTTCTATACAAACGAGAGATCTCCGACTCTATTGGAGTCCTATTCTTCAGACGTGGGTACGATGAAACAGCCGACTGCTGAAGCTGCTTAGAGAACTCGATAGCCACTTATTTATGACAAGTTGGTGAGATTAGGTTGTTATGGGAGTTCTCGATGCGTTTGGTTCGTTGGCTAGTTCGCTACTCGCTGGGATCGTTATGCTCGCCTTCGTTATCCTGAGTTTGTTCGTCACGGTGTTTGTCGTGGATGTCGCAGCAGCGATAGCCGGACTGAACCCAGATGATGGCTTTGTCGTTCTTGGAGCGACGATCCTCGCTGGGAGTGCCATCCTCGCTGGCGGCGTGGGCTTTGCACGGCCTGAAGAACAAACCTAGGAACACGTCACTATCTGAGTCTTGTATTTCCGACACCGACCAATAGGTGAGTTCTCTTAATCGGTGTAGTTCGAACCGAGGTCCAGTGGAACGAGGTATTACGGCGACGAACCGGGTCCAAAATCAAGCTCAAAACAGCTGTTTGACGAGTTCCAGTATGACTGGACGTCAGGAGCATAACTGTTGTATGCTGTCCGAGCATCAGATCAGCAATGAGCGACCAGAGCCCTGAGCCGTTTCGCTACGACGCACAGGTCGATCCGGGCGAAAAGCGACAATTTCGCTACGAGGTAGGGGAGACGTATCTCGGTGACCCCGTCGAAATTCCGGTGACGATCATCAACGGTCAACACGCTGGCCCCCGGGTGTTCCTGACGGCGGGGATTCACGGCGACGAACTGAACGGCGTGAAGGTGCTTCAGGAGGTCGCCGCGAGGTTCTCACCCGCCGAGGTGCATGGCACGCTGGTCTGTCTGCACGTCGTGAACGTCCCCGGATTCCAGACCCAACAGCGGGATATTCCCATTTACGATCAGGACCTTAACCGCTCGTTCCCCGGGCGTGAGGGGAGCAATACCGCCGGTCGAATGGCCCATCAAGTGTACAGCCGGTTCATCCAGCAGTGCGATCTCGGAATCGACTTCCACACTTCGACGCGCAACCGGACGACGATGTTCCACGTTCGTGCGGACACGTCCGCTCCCGAGGTCCAGCGGCTCGCGGAGGCGTTCGGTGCCAACGTCGTCCTGGCAGGTGCTGGTGACGTGGGGTCGTTGCGGACGGTCGCTACTGCCGACGGCATCCCCACGATCACCGTCGAGATGGGGAAGGCTCACCGCTTCCAGCGGCCGCTCATCGATCGGGGAAACGTCGGCGTCGAGAACGTCCTTGCGGAGTACGACGTCCTGCCGGAAGCGACGGTCGCGGAACCAGCCTGGCGGAAGGTACTCGGCGGTGATCAGGAGAAACGCTGGCTGCGCGCGGACACAGGTGGACTCGTCGAGATGGAGTGGGGTCCCACGCCGCTGGTTCACGAGGGAGACTCCATCTGCACGGTCAGCGATCACTTCAGCACCGAGGAGCACATCGTCGAGGCACCGTTTACGGGCATCCTCGTCGGCGTCCTGGAGAACCCCGTTGCGCTGCCCGGCCACCCGCTGTGTCACCTCGCACGTATCGATACCGAGACCCACACCGAGATCGAGGCCGAGATCGACCGCGGCGAGTTCGACGGCTACCGCGCGTTCGGTCTACGATGGATGGGAGATGGTGAGGAGGCGGAGTAGGCCACTATAGAGACTGAACACGCAACTTCCCCGGATCTCACCCACGGGGAGTTCCTGACCGGTAGCGATCGAGTCAACGGTTTGACCGGTACGTGAGTTTCCTGTACTGACCACAACCGGCTCAAGACGTATCATCTACTGAGGATTTCAACAGAACCACTATAGTATGAAACAGCCGTTGCTGAAGATTGCTTATAATTTACTCCGCAATTCGTTGAGGGCGATAAGGACGTAGAGTAGGCCAACGAGACGCGTCCCTGTGTATACCCACGGCTTCCACTCAGGTGTCGACTCGTTAGTGTACGCTACTTCCCCTCCATAGTCCACGTAGGTGCGTGGGTAGAGGAGTGCGAGGAGACCGATGAGTCCGAGGAATTTTTTGAACGTCGAATACGACTCCTCACTCCGCCACATCATCCCGAGAAAGACCAGCCCTTCGAGACGAGCACCGGGAATTACCCAAGACCGCCAGTCACAGCCACTGGGATTGTCGAGTGCGAGTCGTTCAGCGGTGGTAATGAGGGTTTCCGGGACGAGGACCTCAATAGTGCAGATCGTGGTAAGCAGTGGGCGAAGCATACGTACTGGTGGGTGTCAGTCACGATAATACTACGGCGTGTAATGATAGATGTAGAGAGCCTTCCAATAGTCTCCTTGCACCACGATTTAGGATTAGACAGATATCAAATTCTGTATGCTTCAGCGGAGCGATTACTCCTGCTTTTGATTTGGGTTAGACCAATAATAGAGACCAGTCAGGGTTAGACCGATTCCGATCGCAAAAGCATAGTTTGGATCCCCAAGAGCGAAAGTAACTGCAAGTGAACCAGAGGCAGCTGTAATCCCGGTGAGGATGGCATATTCACCACGGGACAATCCCCACACCCAATCATCGAGGCGTCGATACACCTGTCTTATTTTGTCCATCCGCGCTATCTTTGTTGAAGGCAAAAGTGCGTTGTCATTACGTGACTTAAGGGATTCAAGCTTTGTTGAAATCCAGTTCGCTCGACAAATTCTCGTCTGAAACAGCTGGTCACTGAAGGCCGCGCATCTCGAAGTATGTCATCTGCCGTCTCCTGAAGAGGAATCGCGTAACACGAAAGAGGATGTTCTACTGGGATTGCGTTGAGGAATTATTTTGTATCTTAAACAGGAACTCGTCGGTTATGGTCCCCTATATCAGCGAGGTGCTGTTCAACGAGCCACAAGGCCGTCCTATGGCACTCTTTCAGTTCGGCGTGTCGCTTACCTTTCTGTGTCTGTTCGTATATGCTTGGAGCGTCGGCGACGCTGGCGAAACTCGGTGGTTACTATTTATGGTCGTCGGAACTGCGCTATCCGGAATCGCCGAGTCCCTTCCAGAGGCTCAGCTACGAGCGGTAGGCGTTCTCCGTTCCGCAGCGGTCCTCGTTTTGCTGTGCGTCGTCGCTGCTCCCTTCTTCAATCTCGAATTTATTATCTAAGTATAACCGTCGGTGTTGTCGTTCTCTGTACCGATCTCCTCCGACGGGCGTATTGGTTATTGTAAGGTCAATTCGCAGTATTACTCTTCATCTGGCATCTTGAACTATATTTGACTCGAATAGACTCCTGCTGCATACACCCTCTGTAGTTAGTGCCCAGTCGTTACTCTGTATGGACCGCGACCGAGGCCAAATATATCACTTGCTGAGGATTTCAACAGAGCCAGAATTCACTATTCACTCGCGTTGCCCCTATCTCGGCGTGTTGATCAGGACCTAACGACCAGTATTGCTCCCCGCAGAGAATTTTTCCTCCCCTGAAGGGCGAGGGGATACAGCAATCCTCTCGGAAACTATGAACTCGGACAAGCATCCACACGATCGTACCGAGGAGCACACGTACACACAGGCATTTACTGGCTCACCATCGTGGGAGAATCTCCAGCTCTCCATACCCAATCAGCTCTCCAATCCGGCGCTTGAATCGTTCGTCCAGTGTGTCCTCATCGAACTTACGGAGGGAACTCTCACTGCAGAGTACGTTTCTCGGGGGACTTCCGAGGCCGAGCGACTCCTGTTCGTTGCGGATGACGATCGTGGTGACTGGTTCCGGCAGTACACGTACACTGACCGATACGGGATGGAGAAGCGTCGGTGTCCCCGTGCCGAGGTTCGATCAACGCTCCTCTCGCTTTTAGGCCAAGAGTCGAAACACGATATACATCAAGGGTCCAACGGACAGGATTTCTTCCACCTGACCCTTGATGAACTCCAATGGGAGGCGGAGTTTCTGTGAGCTCCGGGACGATTCAGGGATTATAGGGTTCGACGATCTCGAGAACTTCCGGAACCTCGTATCGACGATTCCGTTGTTGACCCGTTGTCTCTCGTAACACCCCGTCATCCCAGAGACGTCGGATAGCCTGATTGACCGCAGGTTGTGAGCGGTTTAGTCCATCAACGGCCTGTGGTTCGGTGAGATATGGATGTTCGATGATGAAATCGATAAGTTCGCGAATGACGACACCGTGTCCCTGATACTGATCCTGGTAGCGATCACGGAGCGCGAGCAATTCCCGAGCGACGGTGTATGCCTCGCGACCCTGTTCAGCGATCGCCTGAACGAAAAACGACACCCATTCCGTCCACGCCCCATCGCGACTCACTGCGAGGAGGTTATCGAGATAGGCATCACGGTTCGCGTTGAAATACGATGACGGGTACAGATATGGACCGGGAAGTAGATCCCACTTATAGAGGGCCAGCATCACAAGGAGCCGACCAAGCCGCCCGTTACCGTCCTGAAACGGATGGATCGTCTCAAATTGGTAGTGGATTAAGGCTAAATCAACCAGCGGTGCGTACGTTGGTCCCGAGCGGATGTACTGGAGAAGGCTCCGTAGTGCGTACGGAATACTCGCTGGTGGTGTCGGTACGAAGCGTGCTTCACTGAGCGGCGTTCCGGGCTCGTCGATACCCACCAGATCCTCGCGAAGCTCACCTGGATTTTTTCGTTCACCACGGGCACCCTGAAGCAGGATCGTATGTAATCGGCAGAGTAGGTCCCTATCCAACTCGGCCCCATCACGGAGCGCCGTTATCCCGGTCGTGATCGCCTCAACGTAGTTCTGAGCCTCCGCAATATCGGCTCGTTCCGTTTCGGTTTGGCCAGGTTCTTCGCCGGCCTCCCGTCGATAGATGTCCGAAAGCGTAAGCCGTGTCGTCGTCTCAATATTCGAAGACTCAACTGCCTCACGATGGATGAGCGGGCTCAGAATGACCTCAGGCGAGTCAAGCCACGTATCCAAATCCGAGAGCTGTCCTACGGCATACATCGCATCCCCGTTCTCAGTTAGTAGGGAATGAGTTGCGTCAAGATCTGGCGGGAGCGGATCCGGGCTGAAGGCGAAGATCCCATCGATCATCTCAACCTCTCCAGGGGGATCATCGGCAAAGTTCTCGGGTCGCATTGTTATCTAACACACTCATCTACACCAATATAGATAACGATACTAGGGTAAATTATCTAATATCCACCTATCCCTCATTTAGGATAGTATTCGGTATACGCTCTATCTTATTCTAGCATACTATCATTCAGCCCTCACTATCCACTACTTCTATATTTCTTCACCTGAACCTAAGCGATGAAATTTGCGAACGAGTCGAATCGACCAAAACACCTAGTCTCCAGTGGAAACAGAGGGGATGAGGTCATATCTCAAGCTCTCTATGATGTTTGAGTGAACTAGATCTCGTCTCAAAGGTGGGCCCGAGGATACAGACACTGAGACGTCTGATTCGTGGGAGTGGAGTGTCGGGCCCACACCTGTGTGCCTCTGCGGATGCGTCTGGGGAACGTATCCGATGGCTGAAGACCACTCACCGTGCTCTTACAGCCGTCTTGGTCGGGTATGGAGAGGTGGAACACGCTGGGTGAACGAGTTCCACTGCGTCTCCATTAATTCCTATCTATACAGTATTCAAAAAACTTGTCGATCGAATCGTCTCCTTGCGATTTACTCCCGTACCAAGATGGCTATCGGGGCTTCCCGCCACTGACGTCTTCGAAAGAAAACAACCACTTCGAACGTGACCCGGGCTACAGATCTCGCGGCTGGACCGTCTTCCGATCGTTTGCGTCAGCACGTTCAGCAGCTTCCTCAAGAAGTTCCTCGACCTCCTCGTTGAGTGCGTCGTAGAAATCTGCGGAAACGTTGTTCCCCTCGAGTGCCTCTTTCACTGCTGCCTTAACGATCAGGTCTGACATACGCTATATTCTCTCTCAGGCGGTGACTAAAGGTATCCGTTTTCTCCTACCTTTGCCGTTTCTTCGGATTCGGCGCCGCCGTGACTTCTTCGCTCGTCCAAACAGATCTCGAATGTCGAGGTCGAATCGCTCCGAATCCACCAATAATGTCCTCTCTCCGCTCGAGACCAGGAACGATTCGTGGTCATCTTCGACCTTCGCTTGTGTTTCGGCCCGCACCGCTCGCGTCGCCACCCTCCGCATCGCTCGCGACCGACCATTCCGGGCGTGCGGGCGCTCTCCGCACCGCGAGCGCCCGTTCCGGGCATCTGCTCTCGACGCCAGCGGGTAACCGCAGGGGGTTGCGCTGCGTAGCTGCTCACCCCCTACGCTTACTCCGCTGGACGCTCGCTCCGGGTGGCTTATCGATCGCTCACTCCGTTCGCGATCGAGACGCACCTCACTGCGTTCGGTGCGACAGCGCGCGGTGCTGGATGTGTCCTCTTACCCGGCGCGCTCTCGCTCGCGCCCAAAAGGGCGCTCGCGAAGGCGCGAGCGAGAGCGCGCAGTCGGTTGGTCGGTCAGCGAGAAGAGCCACGGCTGGAGAGTCGTGGTGTCGAAAGAAGACGCCGAGTGAGCGCCTTCAGGGCTCAGCAATGTCTCGTAATACCTCTACTAGCAAGGTCGTTTCGGTCGATGAACGTGCGTACGAAGACGTGGACGAGCGGGCAGTCGACGAGGAGGGATTCGACATCGTCGACGACACGCCGGCGTTTCAGGCATCGGTCACGCAGGAAGTCCAGGCAAAGGTGGACGCAAACCACCCGGACGGGATCGCGAACACGGAGGGAGAACGGATTCACGGCGCAACCCTCGAACAGGAAGAGCGCATCAAGGCGCGGGAGGACGAATTAGAACGAATCAGCCGGCGGGCCGAGTTCGGGTCCCACAAGGGACGGGCGAAGCGAACGCGGAGGGCTGCTGCGAAAGGGAGTGTTCGACGACGTGAGGACTTCAAGCGTCGCAGAGCGAGCGTGGATCCGTTAGCTGACCCCGATCGGCCGGACCCGCGCGAGGAACTTTCCGAGGACGAGTTGGCAACGGTGAACCAACAAGCACGGAGACTCTCGAACCAGATCGGTGGATGGACGAGAGCGGCTATCAGTCGGCGGTTGGCCGATAAGATCGTCCGTGGGAAGAGCGCGATGGTCGCGGTCGTAAGCGTGTTCGAAGAGCTGCAACTAGGGCCTGGACGGGCTGTGCCGATCGGAAAACTCGAGGATGTCGACCGACGCGAGGTGGCTGTTGAAGGTCGTGTCGAGACGTTGTGGGATCCCTCTCACCCCTCAATCTCCCAAGTCGGGCTCATCGCGGACGACAGTGGCACGACCCGAATCACGGTGTGGAAGGCCTCGAACCAACCAGGGATGCAGGAAGGCGAACGTGTGCGCATCTACGGAGCGGCGCGCAATTGGTACCAAGGGCGCGTGTCCCTCGCCCTCACCGGGTGGAGCACCATCCTCTTCCCGGAACGGGACCGGTGGTGGGAGTAACTCGCGGCGAACGGCTCTCTTTTTTCGCTCATACATCCTCCATCCCGCCCGCCTCCCCACCCACCGCTCCGTGCTCGCTCCCGTTGGTCGCTGCGCGCGCAGCCACAACCGTGGGAACGTTGTTTGGAGAGTAGTGTTCCGTCTCCATTCACAGAGTAGTACCGATTAGCCGTGACGGAGACATTCGTGAGACACCCGAGTCATATCGACGAGATACCGGTGGATGTCCTCGGCGAGCCGGTACATCGCCTCGGCCTGTTCTTTGGTTGCGATACCAAGCCTGTAGTAGGTCTGCTCGGCGTCCACCAACCGGTCCCGAATATCGTCATTCATCGGCTTACACCTCGGTCCGGAGCTCGGAGAGTTGGTCGGAGCCGACCAACGTGATCCCGGCGTCGAATTGGGGGCGAAGCTGGTTGCCAATTCGGTTGGCGCTGTCCGTCAATTCGATGAGCGGCTGGAACGTGTATCGATTTCCCTCGAATCGTTGGTCCTCGAGGTCGCTGACGACCGACTGAACGGTTCGACGGGCTGTCGTCTTGTCATCGTCGACGATCACTAACAGATCGATGTCGCTGGCCCTGTCCGCCTCCCCCCGAGCAACGCTGCCGAACAGGACGACTCCGACCAACTCGGCCAACTCGTCCTAGATTCGTTGCAGGAATGCTCGAATTGGATGGTGAAACTCGCTCTGCGGGATCGAGAGAACTGGGTCCGGTTTCGTGCGCCGGTCTCGGTTGATCCGAACCTGCTGGGTTCTCCCGTCCTGTGCAGTCTCGACAACATCGAGCTCGGACAGCAGCCTGACTGCCTTCGAGATCGTCCCCGTATTCGCTCCCGTAGGTGTCGCAAGCACGCTCATTGAGTACGTCGTATACGGTTGATCGATGAGCACGTCAAGAACGTCCTGCATCGCCTGGTACCGGAATATCCGCTCCTCCGGAAACGGATATTGCAACTCGATCGAGATCGAACCTTTCCTATTAGGAATAATATTCCTAATAGGAAAGAATATGAAAACTCTGGCGGTGGACTGGTCCACCGACAGCGTGCTGGACTGCAGCTGTCTTGATCTGCGGAGAGGGTGTCATCGAACGATTTCCATACTTCGTTGAGTGAACTGTGAATTGTTCAGTACAGGGGAAGCACACATCGCTCAGTACAGTCAGTCTCCTGACTGTGGGTTCCCATCTGTTTGAAATATCGTAATGAAAACCAGCAAAAGTGTTCCAAGTACGACTGCACTTCCGATCATACGAGCGGCAGTTGATATTGCCGTTTCATACCCTCGAATCGCAATAGCAATATCACCAAGCGTTGCGACTCCGAGCCCGAATAAAAACACGCAGGCGATGAGGAGACGTTGAACTGATCGTAGCAGTTCATTCGTTTTGGAGGGCATCGACAGAAATTCTAACAATATCCTCATAACCCCACCGAAATCGACCGCTGCTGACCAACTCGCACCGTCCACTTATCGTTTGATAGCCTCTCAGAAAACAGATGAATGCGGTGCTGACAGGGCACTCACAGCGAACGCGCCTCGCGTGCGGTCTGAAGGCCATACACGACAGCCGTACCGCCGAGCACCACTAGCAATCCCTGCTGCCAAAGCTCACCGACATAGAGCACCGCAGCGAGACAAAACACGCCGAACATAATGTCCCAGCCCGCCCTGGATAGCGGCGATTTCCCAGGCATATTCACTATTTGGATTCCACGCCTATTCAAATTCAGGGGTACTACCGGCGTACTGCGTATGAAACAGCTGTTAGAATGAACGCGCACACTCCCTGTTTCTTGCCGGATCGCCAGGAACGAGTGGATCAGGCTGTGAGGCCGCCAGGTACGACGGGCCATATGCGACGACAAGGCCGATACAGAACAGTA
>NZ_FNPC01000018.1 GCF_900107205.1 Halopenitus persicus
CCCTGGACGTACCCGTCGCGCCTTCCGGTCCCAAGCCGGGCAGTTTCCGCCGGTCGCCCACATGTTGAGCACGTGGATTTCCCGACGGACTTGCCTGGCCAGCTACGGACGCTTTAGGCCCAATAAGATCGGCCATCACTCGAGCTGCCGGTATTACCGCGGCGGCTGGCACCGGTCTTGCCCAGCTCTTGTTCCTCAACCTCCCTACGGTCCAGAAAAGCACAGGCACTATGCCTGTGCACTCAGGGTCCCCTTATCGCACTGTCGTGCAGTGTAAAGGTTTCGCGCCTGCTGCGCCCCGTAGGGCCCGGAATCTTGTCTCAGATTCCGTCTCCGGGTTCTTGCTCTCACAACCCGTACCGATTATCGGCACGGTGGGCCGTTACCCCACCGTCTACCTAATCGGCCGCAGCCACATCCTTCGGCGCCGGAGCGTTTGAGGCTTTCATCATTCCAGGTTGAAAGCCGTGTGACGAATTAGCCTCAGTTTCCCGAGGTTATGCGTCTCCGAAGGGTAGTTTGGCCACGTGTTACGGAGCTATATGCCACGAGTGTGAACTCGTGCGACTAGCATGGCTAAATCGGACCCTGATAGCAATGGCCTCCGGCAGGATCAACCGGAATGGGTTCCTCGTGCGTGATTCCCCGCACGAGGGGGTGGCGGGATGTCGAACGACCGTGTGGTCGTTGTCGATCACCGTTGTATTGCATGGTCCGAGCCCGGTGTCGCCGGCAGCGCCGGATGACACCGGACCATCGAGCTCACATCAGATGTCGGCTGACGGCGGACCGCAGAGGCGACATCCTCATTCCTTGGGGACCCGGTGTTTCGGGTCGACGGGCCATAAACCCATCGGACCCGAACCCCGAGTCCGGCGAAACCGGGCCGAGTTGAACGGCCCGAGTTCGCGCTTCGTTCTTCGCATTACGTTCCGAATGGACGCCCGTACATAAGGGCGTCGGAACGATTTTCGGCCGACCGCGGAGCGGCCGGCCGGGCACCCCCGACGGGGCGACCGTTGCAATTCACTCGAAGGGTGGTTATTACTTAACCCCGTCGTTCGATCGGCGCTCCGTCAGGGAGTTCCATGGGCATTCATCCCGCCGACCACGACGTCCGAAGCGTCCCTCAAGCCGGTCGCCGATCGGCGCGTACCGTTCGACGTCGGACGACCGAATCGGCCGTTCAAATAGGATCAAGATGAAGTTAAACGTCGTTATGTGGCTCTTTGAGGCGTGAGAACGGCGTATTCCGAGTGGTTCGTTTATAACACCGGCGTTTATAAGGGGGGAGCACGCATATAAAAGCGAACGATGACGAACCCCGCAGAGTCGATCGAGATTCAGAACGTGGTGGCATCGACGGGGATCGGGCAGGAGCTCGATCTGGAAGCGCTGGCGGAGGACCTCCCTGGGGCGGATTTCAACCCCGACAACTTCCCGGGGCTCGTCTACCGCACGCAGGAGCCGAAGGCGGCGGCGCTCATCTTCCGGTCGGGGAAGATCGTCTGCACGGGCGCAAAGAGCATCGACGACGTCCACGAGGCGCTCGGGATCATCTTCGGAAAGCTTCGCGACCTCACCATCCCGGTCGAGGACGACCCGGAGATCACGGTCCAGAACATCGTCTCCAGCGCGGACCTGGGACACAACCTCAACCTGAACGCGCTCGCGATCGGGCTCGGATTGGAGGACGTCGAGTACGAGCCCGAGCAGTTCCCCGGCCTCGTCTACCGGATGGACGATCCCGACGTGGTCATTCTGCTGTTCGGCAGCGGGAAGATCGTCATCACGGGCGGGAAACACACCAGCGACGCTGAGGAGGCCGTCGAGGAGATCGTGGACCGCATCGAGGACCTCGGACTCCTCGGGTAGCGCGTTCGCGGGGAGCCGGCACCGCTCGCGAGGGGTGAGAGATGGACGCGACGTCGTCGACCGACGGCGATCCCGTCGCAATACCTTTGACGATGGACGACGAAGACGCCGGTAGTGGCATCCCGACGACACGGATCGGGGGCCAGCAAGGCTTCCGATATCGTTTCGGGCGTTCCCACGGGTGCGAGCGAGGGGACGTCCTCGGCATCGCACGCATACCGGTCCCCGGTCGACCCGCCGATCCGGGACCCGACCGCGTACGCGTTCACCGACCACTTTCTCGACCGCGTCACCCAACCCGGACGGTATATGACCTTCGACGCGGTCCGGGAGGCGATCATCCACGGACAGCTGCGGTGGAACACCACCGACGGCTGGCGGTTCGCGTACACCGACGCCGGAGTTCGATACGTCGTCGTCGTCGAGGACACCGAGACGCCCTCACCCGTGGTCGTCACGGGGTGGACCGAGGTCGTCGATTCCGAGACCGCACGCGCCGCGTCCCGGTTCGACGAGACCGACGTCGAGACCATCGAACTTCGGTCGGCGCTCAGCGACCGGTCGGACGAACGGATCCCCGGGGAGATCCGCCCGCGGGAGGTTGATCGGCCGTTCACGGTCGGGAACCACCGGGTCCGAACCACGGCGGGCGACGGGTCCGTCGTGTGTACGGACTGCGGCGGCCGGTTCCGGTCGAAGGCCACGCTGACCACGCGTCACTGTCGGTGAGCCGGCACGCATTTGCGCGAGCATCCCCTTCGATCGTTCGATGAGCGACGGACACGGCGGGAGCGACGAGTCCGACGTCCTGACTGACGCGAGTGACGCCGGAGGCGTGGACGGTGCCGGGGGCGGGGACGACACCGGGGACGGTGCTGGCGACGCGGACGGCACCGGGGACGACGCCGAGGACGGTACTGGAGCCGACGACGCCGAGGACGCGGCCGAGGAGTCGGTCTCGCTGGAGACCTTCTTCGACGCGTTACAGGCGGAGGGGCGCCCGGTCGCCACCGCCCAGCAGGTCGCTCGGCGGCTCGACGTGAGCCAATCGGCCGCGCGCGCGGCGCTCGACCGGCTGGCGGCGAACGGCGACGTGGGACGCGCCGACGTGGAATCGGACCCGGTCGTGTTCTATCCCGAGCGATGGGACGATCTCGCGACCCGGGAGCGGGTCGTCGTCTTCCCGAGCCGTCGGGAGATCGTCGTCGACCGGCCGACGCAGTACACCCGCGCGCAGCTGGCGCAGTTCGCACACCTCGTCGATACCTCGGGGACCGAGTCCGGGACGCGCGGGTATCTCTACCGGATCCGTCAGGAGGACGTGTGGGCGGCCCCGTTCGACGACGTCGACGGGCTGCTCGCGAGCCTCCGGTCGGTGCTGCCGACCCGACACGAGCATCTCGAGGAGTGGATCCGCGACCAGTGGAAGCGTGCCCATCGGTTCCGGCTGTACACCCACGAGGACGGCTACGTGGTCCTCGAGGCGGCCAGCGAGTCACTGCTCGGCACGGTCGCCGAGGACCACCTCGCGGACGACAGCCTCCGTGCCCCGATCTCGGAGACGGAGGCGTGGGTGAACGAGTCGGCGATCGCCGCGATCAAGCGGGCGCTCTACGAGGCCGGCTACCCGGTCGAGGACGACAGGGACCTCGAGGAGGGCGAGCCGATCGACGTCGATCTGACGACGGACCTCCGGGAGTACCAGGAGGGGTGGGTCGAGACCTTCCTCGAGAAGCGCTCGGGCGTCTACGTCGGCCCGCCGGGGTCCGGCAAGACGGTCGCGGCCATCGGGACGCTCGCCGCGGTCGGCGGCGAGACCCTGATCCTCGTTCCCTCACGCGAGCTAGCCGGGCAGTGGGAGACGGAACTGCTCGCGCACACGACCCTGAACGCGGAGCAGATCGGCCAGTATCACGGCGGCGAGAAGGCGATCCGGCCGGTGACGATCGCGACCTACCAGACCGCCGGGATGGACCGACACCGGCAGCTGTTCGACACTCGGGAGTGGGGGCTGATCGTCTACGACGAGGCCCACCACATTCCGAGTCCCGTCTTCTCCCGATCCGCGGACCTGCAGGCGAAACACCGGTTGGGGCTGTCGGCGACGCCGGTCCGGGAGACGGACAACGAGGACGAGATCTACACCCTCATCGGGCCGCCGATCGGCGCCGACTGGGACGCCCTGTTCGAGGCGGGGTTCGTCCAGGAGCCCGAGGTCGAGATCCGGTACGTCCCGTGGCGCGATGACGACGCGCGCAACGCGTACGTGAGCGCGGACGGACGCGAACGATACCGGCTCGCCGCGAGCAACCCCGCGAAGGTCGCGGAGATACGCACCCTGCTCGCGGCACAGCCGGGACGGAAGGCGCTCGTCTTCGTCGAGTACCTCGACCAGGGCGAGCGGATCGCCGAGGAGCTCTCGGTCCCGTTCATCAGCGGCGAGACGCGCCACGCGGAGCGGTCCCGCCTGTTCGATGCGTTCCGCGAGGGCGACCGACGCGTGCTCGTCGTCTCGCGGGTGGGCGACGAGGGGATCGACCTCCCGAACGCGGAGCTGGCGATCGTCGCCTCCGGGCTCGGGGGATCACGCCGCCAGGGTGCCCAGCGAGCCGGCCGAACGATGCGTCCCGCGGGATCGGCGCTCGTGTACGTGCTCGCGACGCGCGGGTCCGCCGAGGAGGAGTTCGCGCAGCGCCAGATGCGCCATCTGGCACAGAAGGGGATCCGGGTCCGGGAGACGACCGTCGAGTCGTGACGGACGGTCACGCCACCGAACCGTGAGCGGCAGTCACTCCGCCGAACCGTGAGCGGCAGTCACTCCGCCGAACCGTGAGCGGTAGTCACTCCGCCGAATCGTCGATCGCATAGCGCAACGGATCCTCGTCCACCAGCCCGACGTCGCCGGCCGTGACGAGGTCTTCGAGGTGGCTGGCGGCCTCCCCGGCGCCCATCTTGGCGTGAATGCCGCGCAGCTCGCCGAAGAGGTCCCGTGCGATCTCCCACGGCGTCGCGGGCGTGGGGGAGCGCGCCGCGAGCGCGTCGACGACGTTCCGTCGTCGGTCGCGGTGATGCTCGCGGATCACTTCGATCCGGTCATCGAGAGCGAACGGCGTTCCGTGACCCGGGTACGCCGTCGTCGAATCCGGGTGGTACCGGTTCGCGAGTCGATCGAGCGTCCGGCGGTACGTCGACAGCGGGTCCTCGAGTCGCGTGTCGCCGCCGCCCACGTTCGGCGTGTACGTCGCGAGCACCGCATCCCCCACGAAGAGAGCGTCCCGGTCGGCGTGGTCGTCCTGGCGGTCGTCTTCGTTCTCGTGGCCGTTCCCGCCCTCGTTGCCGTCCTTGCTCCCGTCCACGCGGGCGTCGTGAGTGCCGGCCCGATCGTGAAACGCGACGTGTCCCAACGTGTGCCCGGGCGTCTCGAGGACCTCCAGACCGGCGACGACGTCGCCGTCGTGAAGGTCGGAGACGGGCGTTGCGTCGGGAACCGGCGAGGGCGTGTCGCCGGCCACGACCGCCTGGACGGTCTCGTCGGGGACGCCCCACTCCCGCAGCGCGGCCGCGTCGCGCTCGAGCCGGCGGTCGCGTTCGCTCGCGTACTCACGGACGAGCGGGGCGTCCGTAGTGCTCATCCACAGCGTCGCATCGGCTACCTCGGCGATTCGCGGCGCCGATCCGGCGTGGTCCGCGTGCCAGTGGGTGACGAGGATATGCTCGAGGTCCTCGGGAGCGAGGCCTGCATCGTCGATGCCGGAGAGGAGCGTCTCGAAGGCCGCATCGCCCGGCGGGCCGGGGTCGATCAGGACGCCGCGGTCCGGCAGCAGGTACGCGCTGTTCTCGCCCTCGGGACTGCCGTGGCCGAAGCCGATGCGGACGACGTCCGTGGTCATCGTGGCGATCCTCCCGGGACGGTGGACGGCTCGATCATCGGTTGGCGGTGGGGCCGCGACCGGGTTACGCCTGTCGACCCGGATGTCGAACCGGGCCGTCAGCCGCCGGAGTTCGACGGTGCGATCGGCCCACGGAGACGGGACGAAAGAGAACCCTTAAGTCCGGGTCGTCACCTAGGTGTGACCGTACCGGACTTAGCTCAGCTTGGTAGAGCAGCCGACTGTAGATCGGCTTGCCCCCCGTTCAAATCGGGGAGTCCGGATCCTCTTTCCACCCGAATCGGAGTCGCTTCCGGAGGCAGGAATGGGACGCAACGCTCGTCGTCTCAGTACTCGCGGACTTCGACCTCCGAGATTCGATCGAAGTCGTTTGGATTTCCTGTAATGACGGGTTCATCGTGGCGGATCGCCGTCGCCGCGATCTTGAGGTCGCCCTGTCCGATCCGACTCCCCTCACGACGGAGCCGACCGTCGATCCGGCCGGCGTGTTTCGCGACGTCCTCGGTGAAGTCGATGATCGGTCGCGAATCCAAGACGGAGCGGAGGTTCTCGACTTCGCTAAACGTGTCCTCGGTGTAACCGACGCCGACATACAGCTCGTAAACGACCTGTGCGGGAACCTTCTGCGGCATGTTGCTCGCTTCGATCTCGTGTGCGGCCTCGACCGCCGCTCCGTCGTCGTTCATCAGATCGATGAGAAACGAGGAGTCAAGAATCATCGTCACCGCCGAACCGCGTAACCACCGCGTCGATCTCCCGCGTACCGGCCTCGTTGGATTCGTTGATTGCCCGTCGGAACTCGTCCGCCTCCTCATCGGTCAGGATTCCGGCCAGATCGAGCAGCGACCGTCCCCCGATGAGGCGGTCGACGGTCTCGGAGAACGTTTCATCGGGTCGCTTCTCGCTTTTGATTCGTTCGTAGACGTCCTCCTCAAGCCTGACGTTACGGGTACTCATATGTATACGTTGTATACGTATCGGCTTGAACGTTACCCCGGATCGGCTTGAGCGGTGCCCCGAGGACGAGCTTCGTTCCACCGGGATACGGCAAAGCGCCCCACGGCGGCCGTGAAACGGAACTGTTTTAATTCGGTCAGACATACCGACTGATGCGTTCGGACGAACGTGCTACACGCTCCGATGGTGTAGTCCGGCCAATCATATTGCCCTCTCGAGGCGATGACCTGGGTTCGAATCCCAGTCGGAGCATCCTAATCCGGCTTCCTTCTTGCGGTTTTGGCCTGCGTAGGCCAGCTATGATCGACTCAACGCTCAGACCAAGCAAATTCGAAGGATTCACACACAGCCACGCAGTCTTGCGATTTTTCGATTTCGCCGGGCTATCCGGTTCGCAGGAACCAGAGACGACATCGGTGCAGTCGTGCGATTCCGCAATTTGCCCACTGAAACCGGATTCGCAGGGTCGACTCCAAAATCGAAAGACGGTGGTCAGTTTATGATCGACCTCGATGACTACCCTGTCGTCACGGAAAACTCTGAAGAATTCCTCAATCATCGACAACTGCTGGACTATCGATCCGAGCGCGAAGAGTGCCTTCGCTGGTTGCTCACGTTCGGGAAGAAGCCCACCGAAGCAGTCGGCTACGCGAAGGGAACTGTAAAACCCCGTTGCTACCGGATGGATCGATTCTATCGGTACGTCTGGGAGCTCGAAGGCGGCTATACGGTGAATCTCACTCACGACCACGCCGACTCGTGGATGAATCATCTCGCTCAGCGTGACGTGAGCGCGGCCCACAAGCGGAACTGCCAGAAGGCACTCCTTATGCTATACAAGTGGCTCCATCACGAACGAGGGCTCGGCGAGTGGGAACCCGAGTTCCGATTCTCCGCCGACAGTAGTTCAAAGCCACGCGACTACCTTACTAGGGATGAACGACGCGCCATCCGTGACGCTGCCTTGGAATACGGATCTGTTCCATCGTACAATAACCTCACTCCCTCGGAACGTGATCGTTGGAAACAATATCTCGCCCAGCGGTTCGAGAAACCCAAGTCCGAAGTGACTCCTGAAGACTGGGACCGCGCGAATGGCTGGAAATTTCCGTCTCTTGTCTGGGCCAGTCTCGACACTGGACTCCGGCCGATAGAAGTCGAACGGGCTGCGGTATCTTGGGTCGATACCGACAATAGCGTGTTACGTATCCCGAAGGAAGAGAGCGCGAAAAATAGAGAACATTGGGTCGTTGGAGTGAGAGATAAAACAGCTGAAGTCCTCTCGAAGTGGTGCCAACAACGACAAAATTACCCAGAGTACGATGATACTGATACCCTCTGGCTGACTCGTAAACAGAACCCGTATGGGAAGTCAGCGCTTCGTGGACTGTTGCACCGGTTATGTGAAATTGCCGGCATCGAGATTGAGCATCGACAGATGAGCTGGTACACGATACGTCACTCTGTTGGTACTTATATGACAAGGGAAGAAGATCTTGCGGCAGCGCAGGCTCAGCTTCGTCATCGCTCCCCCGAGACGACGATGAAGTATGATCAAACGCCGGTGGAAGATCGACGAGATGCTCTAGATCGTATGGGCTGACATCCCCCTCCGCATGCACGCGGAGAAGGATGATCAAGAAGGAAAAGCTGGGCGTACGACCGGAAGGTCGCTGCCCAGTGCTCTGTCGGAAACACCAGCTCATCATCCGACTGCCCAGTGACCAGATCCAATAAATCGCGTCTTACAAGCAGCGATAGCAGCGCTGCGTACGGTAAGATCTTCACCACGTGTTCGTCGCTCGTGTCGAACTCATCCGAGTTGTACTGCGTCTTCAGCTCACGGAACAACACCTCAACTCCCCACCGACAGCGGTAGATCTGCGCCAAACGCAGATCGTTGTTCACACGAGATCGATAGCCGATACGAACTGATTCGTCAACTACTGTTCACAGCGGGTGAGGATGTCACTCCTATTGAAACAATTAGGCTGTTCTCACGTGTTTCCCCATATTGTTCAGAACGTTAGGTTGTTCTCGCTTTACTGTAGAGCATACAGTTCTGACTTGATGACAGAACTCACACGGCGAAATGCGATACGAGTTTGTAGCGGCTCAGCACTTGCGCTGATCGCTGGCGATGAGATACTCACCTATTCGTCTTGTTTCTGACGAGGAAACCGGTATGTCACGCAGCGACTCAGGTGGACTTTTCCACGCAGTGAAGCGAGTGTTCTCCCCAGTATCAGCTTGGGCACCCCAATCGTGGGTTGTTCAGCCACGGCCACGTACTGCTGGGTATATTCTGATATTGGCGACTGGGACCGGCCTCAGTGTCACCGGTGCCCTGCTACCGGTTCATTTGTCGTGGTGGTGGCTCGATACCGCTGGGCACGTAATCGGAGGATTCACGCTTACACTGGGGTTGCTGATTCTGTTTTCCCGAATGTACACCGCAATTGGCGTCGTGATACTCTCACTCCTTTGGGAAGCAATTGAATGGAGCATTGGGTACCCGTTTCACGTCACACCCCTCGATACAAAGTTAGACCTACTTGCTGGATGGAGTGGATTAACTGTCGCACTTCTCGGCACGATGCTCTATCAGTCTCTCGTCGATCGTATGCGTCTTTGACATCCTTCCCCCCGAAGGGCGAGGATTCTCTGCACTTGGGCCGTGACGGATGAAGGATATCAAGCCACGTTCGACACCCCAGTTCGAGTTTCTAATGGATACTTTGAAGTGACAAGAATCGCATTACGCCGGTACGGTCAGGTCGGAACGGAGCGGATTCCGAACGACCTTCGGAGGTCGTTCGAGAGAGCTTTGCTCTCTCGTGATGACGAAAATTGAAAATTTTCGAACCACGGCCAGTCCGCTCTCGTAACGAGGTAGTATCCGAAACGCCGACGCGGTGAACGCGAATCCTCGAAGGATCGTCTTGTACCCGTCGGCCTATGCAAGCCTAACGATAACTTCGAGTCCCGCGACGTGTCAGCAACTCCCTACTGACACAAACAACAGATGGGAGTCAACGACGCTGAGGAAAGGAGTAACGGTCACTTGGCATAGCCAGACAGCCACCGACCACGACGGCTGGGTTAGCTGCGAACTCCCGTCAAGTGGCGGAGTCGTGGTTGCAAACCTGAAACTCCCACCGCTCGGGATTCCGCCGCCTGAAAGCGGGGGAGGATGTCAAGAGTATTCGCGTACTACACGCTAGTGAGAATGGATGAAGTTACCAATGCGTTGTACGTGGGTTCGATCGACGATGCTGGCAACCAGTCACGACTTGCGGAGCATCGCATCTCGGTGATTATTTCGCTGACGTTTGCGGAACCCGAAACTGGCTTTCCGCCTGACGTGACCGTTGTACGGCTCCCGATGATGGATGGCCCCCAAAATGATCACCAGACATTTGTCAGAGCTGTCAATGAAACACTAACCAGGTGGGAAGCAGAGAACCGTGTGCTTGTCCACTGTTCAGCTGGTGCATCACGGAGTCCGGCGGTTGCTGCGACTGTCGTCTCACTATCGACTGATCAAACGCTGGAGTCTGTCTTCCAGCAACTGAAAGAGGAGCGTGCTGCGGTTGAGCCGCACGAAGCGCTGCTTCGACAGGCTGCCAGTGTCTCCAACTGTGGCAGAGAATACGTCGAACAAGCCAAGAGAACGCGGGACTAACACACTCATCTATCATTCTTCGTCAATGTCATCAACGGGTGAGCTAGCGGGTCGATAGCTCCGAACAAAGGGTATAGCAACCCGACGGCTGCCCCGATACCGAGTACACCAGAGCCGACACTCATCAAGATCTCGGTCGGCGTTGAGGTGAATGAGAACCGGAAGCTGAACCTATCAAGGGTACCGATTGTGAGAGATTCGACGTCGAGAACATCGAAGATGAGCGGGCCGCCGACTGCCAGCAGGAGAAACACGCCGACGGCGGCGACGGCTGCGCCGGCGAGGGCGTATCTACATTATATTAGCGGCTTCCCGTTTGACCTCTGGTAGTGGGTGCACGTATTTTTCAGCAGAGGCCCGGCTCTTCTGCCGAAGTTGATCAGCGACCACCTTGAGACTCTTCGTCTCAGCGAAAACATATGTTCCAATACTGTGTCGAAACGAGTACCAGACCAGATTTCGACCCTGGCTTTTGATTCCTGCTTCATCCATTAGGTTCCGAAGAAGGTCATTCAATGTCCCGGATGAGTATGGGTTCCCCTTGCGAGTTAGCCAGATCACATCCCGCCCATCGTACAGTTCCATCAACTCGCGCTGGTCTAACCATTTGTCCAACGCGAGGGCACCTTCATCAGTCAAATCAGCCCGCCAGTGCGTATCATTCTTCGGAGCTTCACCCTCCGGGATATAGATTGTTTTTTCAGATGGTTCGTACCACTGGACTTTCATCCTACCAACAAGGTCGGGACGCCATCCATGACTGCGTGCTGTCCGGATGAGGGATGGGATATGCCAATCGTTATTGATTCGGTCCCAATCATCGGGGACAACTGTCTCTTTTGGCTTTCCGAGTTCTTGCGCGATGTGTGTCTTCCAGCGGTCGCGTTCGTCAGGTGTTAGATTATTGTAGCTTGGGATGGATTTGTACGTAAGCGAAGTTTCCCACAGTTGCTTTAATTCAGGTCGCGTGAACGGATCCGGCTTGTTCTCCTTTTTCGCTTCGGTATCTGAAAACTCGTACTCTGGAGTCCAGTCGACATTCTGGAACTCAAACCAGTTCCTCAATGCGTCATTGAATTTTCGCTTCGATCCCTCTGCGTATGGTTCACCGTTACCCTTGCAGAATTGGTCTACCTCGAGTGCGCGATTAACTTTGTCAGCGTCATCGGTCGTGATCTCTGTCTTTATCTCGTGCTGGTTCCAGAACCACTTCACAGCTCGGTGAACGCGGTAAACCCGCTTCTCAACTGCAGTATCAGCATATCCGACTTTCTTCTTAGGGTTCTTGCCTTCTTTCTGGAGATAGTTAGCGAACCGAGCAAGTTTCGCGGAGTATATCTCAGACTGACGATTGTTGAGCAGTGATAGCTGCTCAGAAGAGATGACTTCTGATTGATCCCCCGTATTAGAGCTCACAGAGAACCACCTGCAGGCGTGTCTGGCCCCTCTAGTGATTCGAGAATGCGGTGGTTGAGACCAACCAAGGGGACTAACCTTATTTTCCCGCTCCGATACTGGTTCGTCATCGAACTGTGCCGCGGTATTATCCAGGGTGGTTTAAAACTCAGCCTTATACTCAGTATCCACCCAAGATACTGAGCGAAATCATCCACGTACGAGTGATCGAATAACACCTACTCTGTCTCTTTAGAGCCTGAAAGCCCGATAAATGACTGTTTCGTTGAATTCATCGGTGTATTCCCTACGCGGGCCGATCTGCGGATTACTGCCACAGAATTAGCAACTGGTGCTATCAGAAATGCACAAAACCGAAAGAAAGCGTGAACCGCCTCGGGGTCAAGCCCTGAAGCACTCGGCCTGCTCCGCCTGTAGATATCAGTTGGAAATTTGGATACGTGAGGACAGATTACGTTCCGTGCTGCGTTGCTACTGCTGCCAAGAGTTCCTACAGTTGAGTCAGAACATCACGATGTGACTGCACGTGCAATATGGACCAGATCGATCTCGTATCCTTCAGTTATCCCCATCTGGATATGGTGATCTGTCTTGTCAGAATGTCTTTCCATTATTCCCGAATACGTCTCAGTGACATCCTGAGTTTGATTTGAATCCCGTGAATCATCTACAATCAGCATCTCATCAATTCCATCACAGTCGTCGCAGAGAACGTATACCAAGGTCTTTTGACCCGGATCCACCACATCAACTCCACACCTGCTATCCGAATCAATCTCATTACAGTTCGTCATAAGCTGAATAACTCTCCTGATTTACGTTCAGACGCTTTGGTCTCGCTAATTTCACTCACATTCAGTTCGTGTAGCTCGGAACAGCCCTTTCCTGGACAGCCTCTAACTCCTGATGGATACACTCCGCTTTCCTGGTCATAGATCCACTCAATCGTCGCCAAACACTTCTGGCACTTGTACGTAATTAGATGCGGCATATCTTCCACTCCGTTATGTTGTCATTCTTACTGTGGTCGGTACTGAGGACGTCCGGAGCGACTAGATCGTTCGAGTCAACCATTCGATACACACTGAACCAAACGGGGTGGAATGCCTTCAGCAATTGCCGATTGAGTCTGCTTTGTTGAATCCGATGGCGGCGTCGGGGTCACTGTTTGAGTGCTTGTTTGAGGTTGGTTACTGTGGCGGTCAGCACGAGTTCGCGGAATTCGCGGTACCACGCGCGAGGGTGGACAGCGGGGCCGAATCGACGCTTGATGGCCGAAAAGGGGGTCTCGGCCATCCAGCGCTGGCCGTATAACTCGCTGTCCAACCGTGCGTTGTGGGCGTGATCGTACGCAGCGAACAGCCGATGGCGCAGCAAGGGCCGGACGCCCTCTAACCGGAGGGCGTCCCGGAGTGATTGGTCGTCATAGCCCTTGTCGCCGGCGAGACTCTCGATTTTCTCGGTGTTACGAAGGGCGACTCGACGGCCAGTTTGGGTGTCGTGAGGCCAGTGTGCCGAGCAGTGAATATCGAGGATGGCACACAAGTTTGTATCGACGAGCGCCGTCGTTTTCAGCGTGCGTATGTGGCGATCCGAGCGGTGTTGGTAGTGTCTCGATGCCGTTTCGCGGTCGAAGAATGTGGCATCGATGGCCCCGTGCCAGCCCGGATCGCAGATGCTCACGGACTCACGAAGAAAGCCACGCCACACAGACATAGGCACCCTCTCAAACGGCCGGTAAAGCGTTGAGGGTGCGGGAAATGCCGTCCACGCCAGCTGTAACAGACCACGAACGCGATCCATTTCACTCGTCCAATCAACGATCTCACGGTACGTCGCATCTATGTGAACCCGCAAAAAGTGGAGCGTAACATACCTCCACCCGGGAAATCCGTGGCCAGTCGGATCACTCACCGCCGTTGGACTGGCGGCACAGCGTTTTTGAGCCAGCGACGCGGCTTGCTTAACGAAGCGGAAGAGGAGTTTAGGCACATTCGGCTCTTCCGCTTCGCTTCCGCTTTCAGAGCGACGCTATCCCGCCGCATTCTGCGGATTCAGCACAGCAGTATTGACCGTAACCGGTGAAGACGGATCACTTGCTGAGGATCTCAGTAGAGCCTTTGAAATCTATTAGTAGAAATCGAGTTTCAGTGGGGCAAAAGGCTACTCTCAGCGCTGGATAGCCGAGACTTCGTATTCGACAACGAAGCACTCGCTCGGCGATGCCGAGCGAGCGCTCGGCTGGTATCGGCAGTTCCGTGAAATTGTCCTGATGTTCGCCATCTCGAACATAGAACCGCTCTGTGAACCACTCTAACCGTGACTCAGCATCTATTCAACACGGCAGATAGGACTACTATCGAAGGGTGAATCTCTTTTCAGCCGGGTAGCTAGTAATCGTTAAGCTGCGGTTCGAACGCCAGCTTCTCCCTGCCACTGGCGCTTCCACCAGCACCTGGGAGATCTGAGCGAATCTGTGCAGTCGGGTCGAAATCAATGAAGTGTCTGCAAAGCGCGTCGTCGAAGCAGGAAGTCTCGGGCTTGACTCGAGGCTATTCACGATCCGTTAGTGTTTGCCGTACCGCTTGAACTTATGCTTGGATTCACACTTGATTCCGTATTGTTCACAGTGATATCGTAGTTCTGTGGCCCGAGGACATCCGTCTGTGATGTAATCGTGTTACTGCCGGAGTCTTTTAGTGTCACATCCATACTGAGTGTGACGGTTGTGGTGGTGCTCCCACCATCGGTTGTCGCATCAAAATTTGACCCACTCAACGCGCCCCCGTTGTTCGATAACAAACTAATTTCGGGGAACGTATGATCCACTGATCCATTCGTACCGGGACTCGACACTGTAATTGAGTATGGGGTGCTTCCGACGGTAGTCTCACTTGTGGATGATGTCTTCACATACCATGTCGCCTGGATCTCAGCAACTTCCGTCTCTTGCCCGTCCCAACTGACGGTGATGTCCGGTGTAATTGTGAGTGTCGTGAGGCTACCATCGGCACTGGACACGGACACATCATTAGCAGTTAGTCCTGTCGCTGCGACCGCCGACTCAGACGAATAGGTGAGTACCCCACCGCCAGCGATCAGCGCAAGTGCTGAGCCGCTACAAACTCGTATCGCATTTCGCCGTGTGAGTTCTGTCATCAAGTCAGAACTGTATGCTCTACAGTAAAGCGAGAACAACCTAACGTTCTGAACAATATGGGGAAACACGTGAGAACAGCCTAATTGTTTCAACAGGAGTGACATCCTCACCCGCTGTGAACAGTAGTTGACGAATCAGTTCGTATCGGCTATCGATCTCGTGTGAACAACGATCTGTGTTTAGTTGACATCCTCCTCGCCCTGCACACAACCTGAAAGATGTGCTCTGTTGAATCCGATGACTGCACGGGGATCACAATATCTGACGGAGCGATTATTTCGCTCTTCGTCGTCGATGTGTTGGATCGATCCGCTCGGTGATCTTGATATCCTACCTCTCTGCCAAGATCCCTTTGCAGAATTCTCTCGACAGCGCTACTGAACCGAGTACAGAGTGACCCGATTCCGACGCCTTCTTCGGATTCAACAGAGCAGATTGAGTCTTAATGAGATCACGGTCCGCCGAGGCTGTGTTCAGAGAGAGACTCGTCAAAAAGCAACTGCGCGACAGGAGATGTGATTGCGACAGTTGTTGCCAATGCTAAGAAGTTCCGGTCAGGACGTATCTTTTTCTGATCTGATTGATATTCGATCACACCTAGACTATCAAGCTTTGGGAGATGCGTCTGAATCAATGCCGTATAGACGTTATGGTACCTTGAGCCGGTCGCAGAATCCACGCCCGTGTCCTCTTCGATAGCGACGATTTCACGGGCCAGTTGACTTGCGTCTATCATTTCTACTTCATCCGCACTGTCATAAGATAAATATCGGCTTGATGATATCATCCGGTCTGCGATGAGTACGACGATTAATCGTCGACGCGAGGCACGAAGTGCATGGTGCAGTGCTGATAGTGACGGATCAATGTAGCACCTGGGCTGAGGGGTTCGTTGCATTATTCGCTCACTCCTGATGGCGAATTCATAATGTTGATCGCTTGCTCAATGCCGAGGAGCAGCGATTCAAGTTGGTAGACACCGACCTCTGGCTGAACCTTCTTTCCACGTTCGTCGTAGGTTATCACACCAGCTTCGTCAAGTTTCGATAAGTGGTGTTGGATCAGGCTGATATACACCGTCTTTCGATCCGTAGACTCGTTGAAGGTGTCCTCAGCGATGTGCTCGGCAACGTCCCCGACTGGAATCTGTGGAGTCTCATCTCCGTCGTGGTCACGAACCAGGGTTGCGAGGATGAAAATAAACCGGCGGCGGCGCTTAGAGCTGATGATTTCGTAGACATCGTCTAGATTAAGGCTATACTGTTTATGTTGATCCTGCTGATCACAATCGTAGCTATCACCGCAAACGAACGCGGTCTCACCAGTACAGAGTTGTTTACGGGTCTCTACTTCTCGATTGATCGGAACGCCGAATTTTTCACGATCGGCGTGCGTAGTGTCGTCTGCCGTCATACTCGGCGGCACAGGGGTCGGTGTCCTAGCACCGGCCCCGGCTTTCTACCGGGGCATCCTGCGCCTATCTGTGTCGACACTCAGTTATCAACTTAAACATACGCTTTTCAGATATGTGGTATCATCTGGATGGTTTCGTGACAATCTCCAAGACCAGTCGACCCCACTGCTGAAATTCGTAGCCAAGATCACGACACTCTGTGTTAGCGTTAGGCTGGTTGCTCGACGGACTTGTCGACTTGGCGCGCGTGCCGGATGTATGCGTCCAGCCGCTCGAAGAGGTCGGACCGCTGTTTGATCACGGGTTCGAGCTTCCGCAACGCTTGGAGATCCCGCGCGGTTACCTCACCGTCGACGATCATATCCAGCAGGTTCGCCTCTTCGACGATCGCCGGTGTTGCTTGGATCTCCAGCGCGTCAGCGGGGATCGCAGTCCCGCACCAGATACATTCGTCTACGTGGCGCTCTGTCCAGCGGCCACACCCTTCACAGCGCACCGGCGCGATGTTCGTCGTCTGGGCCCCGGGATCGATGTCAACGCCGTCAGCAGCGGCGATACGGTCCTCGGAGCTTTCGTCGAACTTGACGATGTAGTGACGGGGTGAATCTGACTCGCGCGCCCAGCCGAACCGGCGCTCAAGATCGACCTGACTGATGTAGGTCTTCGCGGCGAGATCGCTCGCCCGACTCCGGCGGCAGTGCTGGCCGGTCAGTTTTTTCTGGATATCCGTCTTCTCTTTAGCCGTATCGAAGGGCTTGGTGAACTGGTTGTAGGAGATGCGGTCGTAGACATCTCCGTATCCCGACCGTATGTTGGCCCACAGGGGCATCTCGGGCTGGAGCCCGCCATCGACATTGTGGCCGGGGTGGTTTTCGATCCACTTCACGAGGAATGGCGCACCCGGATGCATATGGACCTCTCGGCTGCCAGTCTTCGTGTCCTCTGGAATTGATAACCGGACGAAGCCGTCCTCGACCTCAACCTCTTCGATTATTAGCTTGTGCAGTTCGGTTTCTGGACGGCCACCGGCAGACCAGCACGTTGCGACTATGGCCTTGTCGCGGATGTTGTTCTGGACTTGAATAGCCTTGATCACCTCGGTGGGGTACCGCAGCACGTTCGACGCTTTCGGTGTTGGATCCGCGGGCCCGTTGTTCAGGGTGAGCTTCTCAAACCGATCGGGCTGGTCATCGCCGGGGGTCATCACCTCACCCCAGATCTTGAAGCAGGCGTAGCGCGTATCCAGCGAGTTCTTCAAGTAGTGGTCATCCATCCAGTCGGCGACAGCATCAACGGCCTGCTCGCCGTCCTCACCGTCCAGGAGTGTCTCCTCAAGAGCGACATCAACGTGTTTGCTCGTGAGGATCATCGTATCGAGCAACGTTAGGATTCGCGCCTTTCCGAAGCGGTTTTTGTCGCGGTTGATTGTTTGAATCCGGTTGTAGAATTCCAACAGTATACCCCGGTCACGGTCGTCGATCTCGGGGTCTGTACTGCCGTCCGACCCAGCATCTGGATCGATCCGGACGATACGCTTTTTTATTTTCCTCTGTTTACTCACCATGGCAGCGCACCTCTTGGAACCAGGCTCGCGCTTCACCACGGCGTGTGGATGTTCGATACATCTGCACGCCAACTTATCGCTTGCTAATGTAAAAAACTTAGTAGCACCAGTCATAATACTGAAACAGAGGGTACTCCCTCTTCTTGGTTGATTCTATAACGGGGTTAGAGAGACTTTCCTGTACATTTCGCCGAAGAACGCACATCACTCCTTGGACTAGATACTTATAAACTATCTCTTGACTTATTCTAATGATTACCTATTTATACCCTATGGAAGTCTGGATTTTTTAATGTATCATCTGAAAGCTGCGCTGGTCGACGAAACCCGGGCATCACGGCTCGAGAGCGTCCTTTCGAGGACCCAGGTACCGACGCTCGCTAGGAAAGCAACTGAGGCGTGCCGTCAGGCATTGTTCAGATTAGCTGATTGAAGCAGACGGCGAACGCTTGCAACCAGGTTTCTACAGTGTTCGGATCAGCGTGTCTGAAGTGGTTCGCGAAGGCTTCGGTTCGGCGTTTCAGCTCTTTGAAGACGCGTTCGACGGCATTCCGATTCCCGTGGGTGACGTGTTGGAATCGGAGGGAGTGGCGGTGGCAGGCCGCCTGCAGCCACGGCGCGCCATCGACTAGGAAGATCGCGTCGTCGACGAGATGTTTCTCGCGGAGTTCCGCGAGAAACATCTCGGCCAGCGCGGAAGTCCTGGTCGGAAATAATCGCACGTGCAGCAGGCGATTCCTGTCGGGATCGACCGCAGCAAACAGCCAGTAGCGCTGGTCATTCACTCGAATTACCGTCTCGTCGATCGCAACGTAATTCGGATTCTGTCCCTCTGCAGGCTGTAGGTTAGCTTTCTGAATCCAGTTGTGAACGGTAGATCGGCAGCGCTCGACACCCAACCTCTCGAGGACGGCGACGGTATCCGACAACGAGAGACCCGTTAGGTGGAGCTGGATACCGAGCTTCATCGCTGACTCGGGTGTCGCCTCTCGCTCCACAAACTCTAACTCCGGGAAGTCGCTACACTCGATGAGGCGGCTGGTTTCTGGCATAGGCACCAAGAAACTACGTCCGCCTCACTTTTCGACCTTATCTGAACAGTGCCTCTTTCCCCTAAAACACAAGTACCAGCCGCCATACGTTTCGTCTATTATGACCGAGCAGAGTGTATGTGAGTGTACACCCGTGGTAGGGACACGGTTTGAGGATGAACGCGGACGTCCTCCGTCTCTGGCAATTATCGAAGCGGTGGCAGCAGCCGAGGGTGTCGACCCACTGGAACTTGACGTACTGTCCGACACGATCGATTTAGAATCGATCGACAAGTTACTTACTGGCTCTGACGGTACGCCGATTCATATCCAGTTCTCCGTTAATGAGTGGGACGTTTTTGTTCGTGATGACGGTGCTATCCGGGTATGTGACTCAAACCAGGTAACCGATCCCGCATCGGTGTTCGAAAAACCGGTCCGTGAGTCAACTACCCCACCCTAAGCGCCTTCGGCGCTTTGAAGGTGAGGCTTGTCCGTGAACTCGGCCTCGAACCCATCAGGGTAGGCGGTAAATCCGCGCTTTGGCTTCACCGTTCCAGACTTTAGGGCGAGCTGACTGTCGCCCGTCCGCCGAGACGACTGTTGGCCTCGACGGAGGTACCGCATACCGATGTTCTTCGCCGCGTTGTAATCCGCGTTCGCCTCCGACCCACACTTCACGCACCGGAAGTCGTTGCGCGACGGGCGATTCTCATCTGCCGTGAATCCACACTCGGCACACCGCTTCGACGTGTACGCCGACCCGACTTGCTTCACCGAGATCCCGACCGATTCGGCCTTGTACTCGACGTATTCGTAGAGCGTTCGGAACGCCCACGTGTGCCCCCACGACGCGCCGGTACGGTCGCGGATGTGGGTTAGGTTCTCGAACGCAATTACGTCACAGTCGTAGCGGAGTGCTTCGTCTATCAGCGTGTTCGACGCTCGGTGGAGAACGTCACGGACGTAGCGAAGTTCCCGACCACTCGACTGAACGAGGGTCCGATGGGCGCTTCGCGTCCCGGTCTGTTGGAGTCCAGCGCGTACCTTCTCGAATTCGCGGAGGTCGTGGGTTAACTCCTGCCCGCTGAAGAAATAGGCGGTGCTGGTGACGGCGAGGTTTTCGATGCCAAGGTCAACCCCGAGAACCGTTCCGTCCTCGGCGGTGTTCCGCTCGGTATCGTTCTTGTGTCGGCGGAAACCGATATGTAAGAAGAACTCGCCATCTCGGGTGGTGAGCGTACTTTCCGTAACGCTCCATTCGTCTGAGTCGAGATATTGACGCTGATAGCCATCATCGGCGTCGGGAAGATCGAGCGGACACCGGACCCGACTCTCCGTTGTAGAGAGGGATACGGTGCCGTCATCGAACACCGTCATCGTCCGCGTATCGTATTTCACGGTCGGTGCGGTGAACGTGGGCTTGCTGACCTTCTTACCCTTCGACCGGCGTTCGATACAGCCGGTGATGGCTTGCGCGGCTTGGTGGGTGGCGAGAATCGCGTGCTGGCTACCGAGGTCGGTGTCTTCGCGCACAGAATCGTAAGCGAGAGGTTGCACGTCACTCTTGGTGTTGCAATGCCCCCACGCGAGGTCTGTGGCGATTTGGCACCCCCGTTTCCACTCGGTGATGGTGTCTTCGAGCAAGTCGCGTTGCTCGCCATCTACCGAGAGGTGGGTGATTGCCGTCCGACGCACGTAGTCGTCTGCCACACATTCATTGTAGCTCCGTGGCTATTTATAGGTCGTGGGAATGCCCAGCTATACGAACACGCTCCTCCCCTCCCTACCGCTCGCTTCGCTCGTGCTTGAGGAAGGGGACTCCGCGCTACCGCATCAGTTGAACAGGTGTCTGAGCGGGATACCTCGAAGTCGTGATCGTGCTGTGGTCGGAAGCGTGATGCGAACCGTGTTGAACGCGGACTGTATGTCTGTGATGAGTGCGGTACAGTGGCGAACGCAGATGTGAACGGTGCTGAGAACATTCGACAGAAAGTATCTCCGAGTTCACCGAATCTGTCGGTGAATAGGAGTAACGGCTGGTTGGCACAGCCATCGACGTTCTTGTTTGACAAGGAAACTGGCGCGTTCGCGCCTCAAGAACAAGTCACGTCGTAAACCACAATATCCCAACCCAGCGGTGCGGTGCCGTGGGAATCCTCGCGCTTCAGCGCGGGGAGGATGTCAACTCCCGCTCCCCGTGAGTCTGCGGATTCAACAGAGCACTACAGTCACTATGCGAAACAATCACGGGAAATAGACTAGTCCGCGCTAGACAGAATCTGAATACCGCGTATCGATCACACGCTCCCGTCCACGGACGAAGAGGGTTAGCGATTCAACTACTCGTAGTAACTTACGCGCTCAACAACCTCTGCGAAGGCGATATTCTCGCGCACATCAATGATCTTGATAGTGACGCGTTCGCCTTGTTCAGTGTCGGGAACAATAACGACGAATCCGCGATCAACACGGGTGATTCCGTCGCCTTGGTCACCAATGGCTTCGATTTCGACGGTCCGTTGTTCGCCGTCCTCGACGGGGGGTTTCTGTGGTGGTTGTTCGGGCTGTGGAACGGTGTCAGTGTTGTCGGCCTCGTTGGTTGCGGGTGCTGGTAGAACAGCCACACGGTACGTTTCGTCTGCTTGTAGGTCGCCAAGACGGAGTTCTTGCTCCGGTACCTCAATCACATATGACCCATTACGCTCTTCGACCGTGCCCGAGAACAGACAGCGAAGTTCCTCTGAAATCTCCATTTGTAGACCTTACACTGGAAACGCGACGACGAACACTTTACTCTGCTGTCTGCTCCGGGGCTACAACGTTCTCACACGCTGGACACTCGGTCCACACGCCCTCGGTGCCGTCGTCCTTCTCGTACTCAACAAGAATCCACGCTTCCGATATGTCCTCACCACATTCCGGGCAGCGACCGAGGACTGATTCGTCAGCATTCATGGAAAGGGGGTGGAAGGAGCGTGTGACAGCGGTCCTTCCAAATGAATGTCAATCGGCCTTCAAGATAAGCTTTTGGCAGCTTTGCGGGTCGAACACATCGGATTTCCAGGGTATACTGATTACCAGTAGCATTAACTCACAGTCACCAAAACTTCGGAACCCAATGAGTGTCCGCGCAGTACTGACTCGGCTACTGCCCGGTGACCAGACAGAGGTAGTCGTGGAATGCCGCCAGTGCGGTGAGACTCTTGCGTCAGGCGCAGACGAGTGTCCCAAATGTGGGTCAGACGAGATAGAGCGCTTCCAGATATCAGAGTAGCCTGCAGATACTCTCACTCACCATCACAAACCTGATACGGGAAATAGCATCAAGGTAGAACCCAACGCTCGGGGATCCTCGTCCTTCAGAGGAG
Source organism: Halopenitus persicus (assembly GCF_900107205.1). Classification (GTDB taxonomy): domain Archaea; phylum Halobacteriota; class Halobacteria; order Halobacteriales; family Haloferacaceae; genus Halopenitus; species Halopenitus persicus. The sequence continues at coordinate 22,364 of NZ_FNPC01000018.1, forward strand.
AAGATGTTAATCGACTTGGTTGCTGATGAATCAGAAGAGGAATAGGTAGGGCGACGAATACATAGGTATGTGGCCGTGGGGACACCTCGCATTTGCGTATCTTTGTTTGCTTCTGGTGTCTCGAATTTCCGAACGCGTAACGCAATCGGTCGGTGTGGTGGTTGCGCTCGTGGTTGGAAGTCAGTTTCCGGATCTGGTTGATAAACCGTTAGCGTGGTCAGTGACAGTGCTTCCGTCCGGTCGGTCTCTTGCGCATTCACTGCTGACGGCAGCTGTCGTGCTCTACATTCTTTCACGACTGTCAGCGCGGTATGATCGACAGGATCTTGTCGCTTCGTTTGGCGTTGGGTGGGTTTCACATTCTCTCAGCGACTTAGGGCCGGGAGTCATTATTGGGTTGCTTCGTGGGGATATGAGTCAGATACAATGGACGACATACTTGTTATGGCCGGTCCTTGAATCACCACCGTACCCAAACGATGATTCTTTCGCAGTCCATTTCTCGGAGCTCCAGATGACTCCATATGTAACCGCACAGTTCCTTTTACTTGGACTCGCGGTTGGACTCTGGTTTGTTAGTGGTGCAGAGAGTGCACGAACCGTGCGTGTATGGCTTCGATCAAATATTCAGCGGTTTTGAAGAAACCACGAGAAGGGTATCGAATCGGTGGTTGATTTTGAGGTTGAAAAACCATAAGAATCAAACAGGTTGTCTGTGAGATAAGTAACATATGAAGGCGGTTGTCCTCGCCGGCGGGTACGCGACGCGGCTATGGCCGATCACGAAGGATCGTCCCAAGATGTTCCTCCCGATCGGCGACCACACGGTCATCGACGAGATCTTCGCGGATCTCGAGGCCGACGACCGGATCGACGAGGTGTTCGTCTCCACCAACGAGCGCTTTGCGGGGGAGTTCGAGACGTATCTCGCGGAAACGGCGTTCGAGAAACCCACCCTCTCCGTCGAGGACACCACCGACGAGTCCGAGAAGTTCGGCGTCGTCGGCGCGCTCGCCCAGCTGGTCGACCGCGAGGGCATCGACGAGGACCTCGTCGTCGTCGCCGGCGACAACCTCATCAGCTTCGACATCGCCGAGTTCGTCGACTTCTTCGCGGACGCCGGCGAGCCAGCCCTGGCCGCCTACGACGTCGGCTCCCG
>NZ_FNPC01000002.1 GCF_900107205.1 Halopenitus persicus
GACGGCCTGATGAGCAAGGGTTCCTCGGCACTGTCAATCAGCCGAGGGTTAGCCGATCCTAAGTCCCCCCGTAAGTCGACGGGGACAACGGGAAACTGGTTAATATTCCAGTGCCATCACGCAACAAAAGTCAACACCGCGGAAAACATCGAGCCGGGCCTTCGCCCGGTCGAATCGGAGAAGCTCGTGGACGCCGTCACGGCAAGAAGCGAGCGAAGCCCGAGACAGGGCAAGTCGATGGTATCCGGGGTCCGTGAAACGACGAGCGTGATGATCGTACCGAGATCCGACACAGGTGCTCTCCCAGCGAAAGGGAAGGCCCGTCGGGAGAACCGACGTTAGGGAATTCGGCAAGTTAGTCCCGTACCTTCGGAAGAAGGGATGCCTGCTTTGGAGAAAGCAGGTCGCAGTGACTCGGGCGCTCCGACTGTCTAGTAACAACACAGGTGACCGCAAATCCGCAAGGACTCGTACGGTCACTGAATCCTGCCCAGTGCGGGTATCTGAACACCTCGTACAAGAGGACGAAGGACCCGTCAACGGCGGGGGTAACTATGACCCTCTTAAGGTAGCGTAGTACCTTGCCGCTTCAGTAGCGGCTTGCATGAATGGATAAACGAGAGCGCCACTGTCCCAACGTTGGACCCGGTGAACTGTACGTTCCAGTGCGGAGTCTGGAGACCCCCAAGGGGAAGCGAAGACCCTATAGAGCTTTACTGCAGGCTGTCGCTGAGACGTGGTCGCTACTGTGCAGCATAGGTAGGAGCCGTTACACAGGTACCCGCGCTAGCGGGCCACCGAGGCAGCATTGAAATACTACCCGGTAGTGACTGCGACTCTCACTCCTGGCGGAGGACACCGGTAGCCGGGCAGTTTGACTGGGGCGGTACGCGCTCGAAAAGATATCGAGCGCGCCCGAAGATCTCCTCACCCGGGTCGGGAACCCGGGGAAGAGCGCAAGAGCACACGGAGGTCTGACAGTGTCATTCCCAACGAGTGACGCTGACGCGAAAGCGTGGTCTAGCGAACCTACGAGGCTCCGGAATGGGGCCCGTAGATGACAGAAAAGCTACCTTAGGGATAACAGAGTCGTCACCCGCAAGAGCACATATCGACCGGGTGGCTTGCTACCTCGATGTCGGTTCCCTCCATCCTGCCCGTGCAGAAGCGGGCAAGGGTGAGGTTGTTCGCCTATTAAAGGAGGTCGTGAGCTGGGTTTAGACCGTCGTGAGACAGGTCGGCTGCTATCTATTGGGGGTGTGAGGTACCTGACGTGAACGGTCGTATAGTACGAGAGGAACTACGATTGGTCGCCACTGGTGTACCGGTTGTTCGAGAGAGCAGATGCCGGGTAGCCACGCGACACGGGGTAAGAGCTGAACGCATCTAAGCTCGAAACCCACATGGAAACGAGGTACCGTAGAGGTCCCGCCTAGAAGAGGCGGTAGATAGACTCGGGGTGTACGCACCAAGGCAACGAGGTGTTAAGCCCACGAGCACTAACAGACCAAGCCACAGTCATACGCGTCCACGCACGGACGCCGAGTTCAGGCGGTAACTGGATCGCACGTACACACGGTCGTCACGCTCTACACGAGCAAGACGGACCACTGACGCGGGAGACGACGCGTCGGCGTCGTCCCGGTTCGACTCCGGGAGTCAGCATGAAGGCGGCCACAGCGGCAGGGAAAGACCCGTACCCATTCCGAACACGGAAGTGAAGCCTGCCAGCGTATCACCGAGTACTGGAGTGGGAGACCCTCTGGGAGAGGTGGTTCGCCGCCTGCCCACTCATACTTTCAGCATTCATTCGCACGGCCAGTGACGACTCCAAGCACGCTCTCCGATACCGATAGCCAAAACCGGAGAGAACGGCACGTCCGAGCATCCGCGTCCATCCCACACCACCACACCCGAACGTGAACGATCCCGAGTGGCGACGCCATCCCGGCCGGTCGCATCACGGTGGGCCGGCGCGCTCGATGCGGACGGCGTCGACGATGGGTCCGTGATGGTGGACCGCTAGGCTTAAGCGCGCGACGTGGCTACGACCGGACGCGCCAAGGTGGCAGAGTTCGGTCAGACGCAGCGGCCTGCAGAGCCGCCCAACGCCGGTTCAAATCCGGCCCTTGGCTTGCTCAGTTTTCGGTTCGGACCACGGAGAACGCCGTTGCCCCATCGCAGGGCGTTGCGGTCGGCGGTTCGGCGCGACGGGTTAACGAGTCACCATCCCGAACCGTCACTCGACCGGCAATGCTCTTCCCGACACACGTCGTCGCGGGCTACGTCGTGGGCTACGGGCGCCGACTACCGCCCGTTCCGGCGGCGGCCGGCGCCGCGCTCCCGGACCTGATCGACAAGCCCCTCGCCATGGGTGGCGTCGTCGGGATCTACCAGTCGGTGGGCCACTCCGCGCTCGTTCTCGCGGCGTTGCTGCCGGTCGTCCTGTGCGGACGTGCCTGGCTCGCGGCCTGGCTGGGCTGGGCGTCACATCTCGTCCTTGATGCCGTTCATATGGCCGTCAACGCCCGTCCGGGGGACGCGGTCGTCCTGCTGTGGCCAGTCGTCGTGCGGGAGTCCTCGCTGGGGCTCGGTCCCGTCCCGTTTTTCCGGCACTATCTCCGGACCCCGGGGATCCTCCTCGACGTCTCGATCTGGATCGCGTTCGGATACGTCGTTCGCCGGCAGTATGCCGCCGCCGGAACCGCTTCGTGACGCCCGACCGATGCTCGGTCACCGTCAGGGAGTCACTCCCGCGGCTCGCACCGCCAGAACCGGTCGCGTTCGTCGACGACGTAGCCGGCCGCCTCGAGCTCCTCACGGACGGCCGCGGTTCGATCCCCGGAGAGCGCTTCCCGATGGACCTCGAGGAACACGTCCGGCCGATGGGTTCGAAGGGTCTCGCGGGCGCCGCGGAGGACGGCCGCGCCGGTTCCCTCCACGTCGATCTTGAGAACGTCGGGTGCCGGCCGGTCGCGGATCTCCTCGTCGAGGCGTCGAACCCGGACGGAGTCCGTCGCGGCCACGCTCGCTCCCCACCGCGTCGCGCTCTCGCGGTCGAAGCTCGAGAGCTCGGGGTACGTCGAGACGTAGAACCGGCGACATCCGGCGGTTGCGCCCAAGCCGACCGGGCGGATCGTCACCCGATCGCCGCAGTCGTTGCGCTCGCAGTTGGCCCGCAAGCGCTCGATGGTCGGCGGGGCCGGCTCGTAGGCGATCACGCGACGGTCGGGGCCGCCGGCCGCGACCGCGAGGGCGTACACGCCGACGTTCGCCCCGACGTCGTAGACCACGTCGTCCGCCTCGCAGCGTGCGCAGATCGCCCGAAGCATCTCCTGGCGGCCGTGGCGATTGTACAGTTCGTAGGTCCGAATCCGGCCGCCGGGCGTCGCCCGGGACGCAGCGAACAGGCGGCGATCGTAGTTCCAGCCCACGACGCGGTCGTAGGTTCCGTAGCGGCGCCGCTCGAGCCACGTCCGAATCCGGTCGAGTGCGCCGTCCGTCACGTCCGGATCCAGGGGATGGACTGACTTGCCGATTGCGCACGATGGGTTCGTGACCGGCACCGGCGGGGACACGCTTCTGGTGAACTCCTCACCCCTGCCCGTTCCCTTACGCGGTGCGCTCGGTCGCTCCTCGAGGTCGGGGTCCCCACGCTCCCGGATGGTGATCGCTGCTCGTCCCCGCAGTCCGGTTGGATCGCGTCCACGTATCGGGGCCGGACGTCGCGCCGACGTCACCGTGCACACCCGTGATCTCGGGGCAAGCAATATCCGTGCGGGGAGCGACCGGACTGGGTATGGACCCGGTTGGCGCTCGCCTCGACCTCGAATCCCTGGATCGACTCCACCGGCTCGGGATCGGGTTGGCCGCGGTGACGGGCGTGATCCATCTGCTATTGGGGCTCGGCGCGCCGACGACGCCGCTGGGAGCGGCGTCGATCCTTGCGGGGATCGGCTACGCCGTGGCGATCGGCCTCGTTCTGGTCGGGTACCGCCGACGGCTGGTTGCCGCGATCGGGATCGGCTACGTCGGCAGCCAGGTCGTCCTCTGGTACGTGATCAATCGGCCATCGTCGCTGGCGGCCGTCTCGCCGGCCGCGATGGTTGACAAGCCGGTTCAGCTGTTGCTGATCGCCGTCTGCGTCGCGATCGTGCGACGAAGCGGATCTGCGGGGGAGTGACCGGTCGTGACTGGGGGACGTCTCGCTCGCGTCGATCCGCTCGCTGCGAGCCTCCTCACCTCGGTCGGGGGCGTCGTGGGCTGGCTCGCCGTGGTCGGCGTCCTGGAGTCGGGTGATCTCGCGGTTCCGTTCCCGCTTCCGTTCCCGTTCCTTGTGGCAGTAACCGGCCTTCTCGTGTTGCAAGCGACGGTGCTTGTGGCCGTCTACCGCCCCGATGCCGTGGCTGGCGGACGCCCCCCGTTCACGCCGCCGACGGCACTCACGGTGGTTCGTGGCGGCGCGATCGCCGTTCTCGCCGGATTCCTCCTTGCGTCCCCGGATGTCACCGGCTGGACGGCCGCCCTCCTCTATGCCGCCGCTGCCGGCCTCGACGCGGTCGACGGCTTCCTTGCTCGGGCGACGGGGACGGTCACCGACCTGGGCGCGCGGCTCGACACCGAGATGGACGCGTTGGGGATGCTCGTCGGCGCCGCCGTGGCGATCTCGTTCGGTATGGCACCCGCGGTCTACCTGCTCGTCGGCCTGGCGCGCTACGTCTTCATCGCCGGGCTCGTGGGACGCCGGTGGCGCGGGAACCCCGTCAGCGAGTTGCCCGAGAGTCGCCTGCGGCGGCTCAACGCCGGTGGACAGATGGCCGTGCTGATCGTCCTGCTTGCTCCCTGGCCGGGAACGGCCGCGTCGCGTCCGCTCGCGACCGTCGCTATGGTGCCGTTTCTGCTCGTCTTCGGTCGGGACTGGTTGCTTGCCACCGGCCGCCGCGAGGGCCCGGTTCGGTGAGGTCGGATCGGTTCGGTGAGGTCGGATCGGTTCGGTCAGCTCGGACTGCCCCGGTGACGTCGGGGGAATTCCTAAGAGACTCCCGTGTGTATCGTTTATCGTAATGGTATCATTCCGCACTGTCGGCGCTCGACCCGGGGATCGACCGGTCCCGGATTCGACGACCGCGTGCTCGTTGGACGTCGAGGTATGAGTGCTCGAACCGTCTATTTCACCGGCGACGAAGCGGTCGAGGTCAAACGCGAATCCGTGCCCGAGGTGACGCCGGAGACGGTCCTGGTCGAGACGACGTACTCGGGCATCAGCGCCGGAACGGAGGGACTGGTCTACAGGGGAGACGTCCCCACCCCGCTGCAGTCGACGGGACCGGTCAAGCCGCTCGCCGACGACTTCACGTATCCCGTCGCCTACGGCTACGCGACGGTCGGACGCGTCGTCGCCGTCGGCGAGGCGATCGATGACGACTGGCTCGACGAGCGCGTGTTCGCCTACGCGCCGCACAGCAGCCACGTCCGCGTGTCACCGACGGAACTCGTTCGCGTTCCCGAATCGGTGCCGTCCGAACGGGCGCCGCTGTTCGCCAACGTCGAGACCGCGGTGACGCTCGCCCTCGACGCGAACCCGGCGATCGGCGAGCGCGTCGCGATCTTCGGCCAGGGGGTCGTCGGCGTGCTCGTGACGGGGCTGCTCGCCGGCTCCTCCCTGACCGACCTCGTGGCGGTTGAGCCGTTGTCCGCGCGCCGGGAGCGCGCACGCAGTATGGGGGCAACCCACGCCGTTCCGCCGGACACGAGCGATCCCGGGCGGGCGATCCGGGAGGCGATCGACGAGCGCGTCGATTGCTGCGTCGAGGTGTCCGGCAACCCGAACGCCTTGGAGAGCGCGATCGCCGCGACGCGATACGATGGCCGCGTGGTCGTCGGTTCGTGGTACGGCACGAAGCCCGTCGACCTCCCGCTTGGCGGTCGGTTCCACCGCAATCGGATCGACATCGAAAGCAGCCAGGTCAGCACCATCGCACCGCGGTATCGCGGCCGGTGGTCCCGCGATCGACGCCGCCAGGTGGCCTGGAACCGGCTCGAATCGCTCCCGGTCGATGATCTGATCACCCACCGAATTCCGGTCGAGGAGGCCGACCGCGCCTACGAGTTGCTCGCCGAGCATCCACGGGACGTCGGGCAGGTGTTGCTCGTCTACGAGTAGGGAGAACGACCCGTCACCGGCCGGGCCCTGACGACCGACCGCACGTTTTTGCCGTCTGAGTCCCACGGTATCATATGTACAGCCTCTCGGTTTCGCGGTCGTTCGTGGCCCAGCACTACCTCACGGTGCCCGACCCCGGCGCTGAGGGTGAGACCCATTCCCACCACTTCACCGTCGAAACGACCTTCGAAGCGCCGACGCTCGACGAGTACGGCTACGTGCTCGACGTCGACGCTCTCGAGGCGGCCCTGGACGAGACGTTCGCCCGTTTTCGCGACGAACTGTTGAACGAGCTGCCGGGATTCGAGGGGATGAACCCGAGCGCCGAGCGTCTCGCCCGGAACTTTGGAGACGAGTTGCTGGCGCGGGTCGACGCGAGCAACGCGACCGAACTCACGGTCGCCGTCCAGGAGGACGACGTGGCGACCGCCGCGCACACGCGGGACCTGTGAGATGCACGTCGGGCTGGTGGTCTACGACGGTCTCGACGAACGGTCGGGCGGCTACCGATACGACCGTCAGTTGGTCTCGTACCTGCGCGAACGGGGCGACGACGTCGAGGTGATCGCCCTCCCCCGAAGGGGGACGCTCGGGACGGCCCGGCTCGCGTTCTCGCCGTCGATCCGGCGTGCGCTCGATCGACCGTTCGACGTCCTCCTTCAGGACGCGCTCTGTGAGGACGTTCTCTGGCACCACAATCGACGCCTGACCGACCCCGATTCCGTCGTCGCGATCGTCCACCTCTTGCGGTCGGCCACGGTGGGGACGGCCCCTCGATCGCCGTGGCGGTGGCTCGAGCGGCGCTATCTGCGGACGGTGGACGGCGTGGTCTGTCCCAGCGCCGCCACGCGCGCCGCGACGGGAACCCTTGCTCCGACGCCCGCCGCCGTCGCCTATCCGGCCGGCAGACACGAGGGGCGGGCGACCGACCGCGCGACCGTCCGGTCGCGGGCGACCGACGCGCCGCTCACCATCACCTTCGTGGGCAACGTCGTTCCACGGAAGGGGGTGTTGACCGTGTTGGATGCGCTGACGGACCTCGCCGGCGACTGGCGGGCCACGATCGTCGGGGATCTCGACGCCGATCCGGCGCACGCACGGACCGTTCGGCGGGCGGTCGACCGTCACGACGCCTCGTCCCGGATCGAGATCCTGGGCGGGGTTTCGGACGACCGGCTGGCAACGGTGCTCGCGGAGGCGCACGTTCTTGCGGTCCCCGCCCGCCGGGAGTCGTTCGGGATGGTCTACTTGGAGGCGATGGAGTACGGCACGGTTCCGGTCGCGACGACCGTCGGCGGGCCACCCGAGTTCGTGGTCGACGGATACAACGGCAGGCTCGTCCCGCCCCGCGATCCGGCGGCGCTTCGAACGGCGCTCCGGGGATTGCTGGCGGATCGTGAGACGCTCGCGTCGCTGGGTGAAGGAGCCCTCGAGACGGCCAGGGACCACTCCACTTGGGGGGATTCCATGGGGCGAGTGCGACGGTTCCTCCGGTCCCGCGTCGAGGACGACGTGACGGCACCGCCCGCCGTGACGGCGCCGGCCGAGCGAGTATCCGGGACCGCGGCGACGCGTTCCGCGGCCGCGGCGACGCGTTCCGCGGCCGCCGGTCGGGCGGACGAGTCGGGGGACCCCGACGATGGGTGCCGGCGCCGATGAGCGATCCCGACTATCTCACGGCAAAGCGCACGGTCGACGACCGTGCGCTCAACGCTCGCGTCTTCGATGCGTTCGTGACCGCACTGCGTGAGGCGGCCGCGGACGGTCCCGTGTCGGTTCTCGACGTCGGAGCGGGGACCGGAACGATGGTCGTCCGACTCGCCGAACGTGGAGTCCTGCCCTCGCGCGTCACCTATCGGATGGTCGATCGCGACCCGGCCCACGTGGCGGCTGCACGCACGCACGTTCCGGAGCGGCTCGCTGCCGCCGGGTATCGCATCGAGGCGGACGAGGAGGGGATCGTCGCCACGCGCGACGGCGACCGACTCACCGTCCGCTTCGAAGCGGCCGACGCGTTCGCGATCGACGCGAGTGCGGACGTCTGTATCGCGATGGCCGTCCTCGACCTTATGGATCCATCGCCGGCGCTTGAGGGACTGACCAGCCACCTCGTGCCCGGCGGCGTCCTGTACGCACCGATAGTCTTCGACGGTGGGACCGGATTCCTTCCGGCCCATCCCGACGACCCGGCGATCGAGCGGGCGTACCATCGACATATGGCCGAGGTCCGTGACGGGGGCGGACCACGCGTCGGACGACGGCTCCCGTCGACCGCTTCCGACGTCGGCGGCGAGGTCGTCGACGTCGGCGGGTCGACCCAGGTGATCCGTCCGCGGAACGGCTCCTATCCCGCCCGCGAGGACGTCGTGTTGTCCCGACTGTTGGAGACCGTCACGGAGGCGGTCCGGGAGGTCCCGGACGGGGCCGTCACTCCGGAAACGATCGATGAGTGGCTGGCAGTTAGACGTGACCAGCTGGACCGGGCGAGGCTCTCGTTCGTGGCACACAACCTCGACGTGCTGGTCCGAACGTGACTCGGACGGGGGGCGGGAAGCGTCTTCGGACGGGAGTCGTCTTTCGATCTGGAGTCGCCTTCGGAGGACCGTTTTCCGCGGCGAACGGTGTCCGTATCACTTTTCGGACGGCTCCGTCGGGAGACCGCTGCGGTTCGTTGCACATCGATGCTACCGCAGCCGGTCGGTCGCTACCGCAGCCGGTCGGTCGCTACCGCAGCTCGTCGGGCGTCTCGACCGATCCGCCGAGCGCGTCGGAGCCGGGCTCCACCGCGGTCGCGCTCGTGACCGCGTCGGCGATCTCGGGGATCGGGTCGTGGGTCTCGATGTAGACGGTGAGCGCGACCGCGGCCTCGTCGCCGCCCGCGAGCGCGACCGCCTCGTCCCTCGTGATCCGGCCCGCGAGCCAATCGCGAACGACGTCGCGGCGCGTGGGTGCCAGCGGGCAGACGCCGGCGACGCCACAGCGGTGAAGCGCCTTGGCCGCCGTCATCGGCGCCACGGCGGCCTCCCGGGCGGCGTCGCCGACGCTCGCGCCCGCGGTGTACGCCTCGACCAGCGTCGCGACCGCGGCGGGGGTACACGGCAACGATGCGGCGTGTGGCCGTGCTCGTTCCGCGAGCTCGACGCCCGTGTCGTCGACGACCGCCGCACCCCGGTCGTGCTGTTCGGCCGTCACCTCGATCCCGGCCGCGATCTCCGATAGTGTCACACCACCCCGTTCCGCGACACGCGCCTTAAATATATCCGTTCTAACGGCGGAATTATCGCGGATCGGGGGGCGACAGCGGATCCGCCGCCGGGAAACCGACCGGCCACCGGTCGGTTCGATCCGCCGATGGACGGTGTGGTCGGGCGATTCGACCCGCCTTTAAGTAAGGCATCGGGCCCAAGGTTCGGGTGTGATGAGTCAGACCCAGTCGACTCAGGTGAGTGAGAGCGGGTGTCCGGAGTGTGGCGGTCGCGTGCGCGCCGACGGCACCGAAACCGTCTGTACCGACTGCGGGCTCGTCGTCGGCGAGCACCGCATCGACCACGGGCCAGAGTGGCGCTCCTTCTCGGAGGACGACACGAATCCGGAGCGAACCGGCGCGCCGCGAACGCGGGCACGCCACGACCGCGGTCTCTCGACCGAGATCGGCCGTCCGACGCGTACGACGGCACGCAAGCGCCGTCGCTTCGCGCGGTTGCGGACCCACCACAACCGGGCGCAGATCGGATCGAAGCGGGACCGGAACCGCGTGTACGCCTTCACGGAGATCCGACGGCTGTGTGACGTGCTCGGGGTGCCCGAGGCCATCCGCGATCAGGCGTGCGTGCTCTTCGAGTCCGCCCAGGACGCCGACCTCCTTCGGGGACGCTCCATCGAGGGGTTCGCCGCGGCGAGCGTCTACGCGGCCGCCCGCGCCGCGAACGTCTCGCGGACGGTTCCGGAGGTGTGTTCGGCCGCGAAGGCGTCGACCGACGAACACCACGCCGCCTTCGACGCGATGAACCGCGAGCTCGGGTTGCCGATCGGCGCGGTCCATCCGGCGGAGTACCTCGCCCGGTTCGCCTCCCGGCTCGACTGCGCGTCGGACGTCGAGTCACGCGCCCGCGAGCTGGCGGAAACGGCCGTCGAGGCGGGGCTCGTCGGCGGCAAGAATCCGAGCGGCGTCGCGGCCGCCTGTCTGTACACCGCGGGCCGCGAGCACGACGCGGAACTCACGCAGCAGGCGGCGGCGGACGTCGCCGACGTGACGCCCGTCACCGTTCGAAACACCTACGTGGATCTTCGCGACCGGCTCGAGACGGCGATCGAGTAGCGTCTCCGCGTTTCGATCCGCCGAGTCCGATCTCTCGGAAGCGAATCGGGACGCTATCGAAACCGGTTGAGGACGCCCGTGCCCTCGCCGCCCGCGGCGAGCGTGGCCTCGAAACAGACCTCGAAGCCGGTCGCGATCGCCCGGCCGTACGCGTCCCCGTTGGGCCGGACGGTCGGCCGTGTGACCGGTTCCGACTCGGCGGTCGGGAGGTCGACGTCGGCGGCCGGGAGGGATCCGCGCGTCGCGACCGTCGCGTCGACGCGTTCGCCGACGTCCTGCACCCGGCCCCGAAGCCGTTCGAGGGCATCGCGTCCGTGGACGGTGGCCGGCGTCACCGCCGCGATCCGGTCGGCTGCGGTCACGGATGCAACCGCCTGGTTCGAGGCGACCGGCGGGGCGTCAACGACCACGTGGTCGACCTCCTCGGCAGCCGCCTCGATCAGCGACGCCAGCCCCTCCGCCGCGTCGACACCCTTCGCCCGCGCGATGCGTTCGAACGGCGCGGACGCGGGCACGAGCCGCACCGCCCCGTCCCAGTCGCCATCGACCGCGTACGCCGCGGGGTCGGGATCCTCGGTCCGCCCCTCGGTCACGAGCGTCGTGACGTCCGGATCGATCCGGCCGGAGACGTACTCCGAGAGCCCCTGCGTCGCGTAGGCGGCGTCGATAACGACGACCTCGCGGCCGTCGATCGCGCCCATCGCCGCCAGCTCCACCGCGGTCCGCGTCGTTCCCGCGCCGCCGGTCGCGCCCACCAGCGCGAGCGTCGTCTCGCCCATACGCACCCGCGGCTCGTCCGGGGGTTAAATACGTCGGATCGATCGAGGAAACAACTGCCGTCAGCCGGCTCACTCGCGGATCGCTTCGGCGACGGCGTCGAGTTCGTCGTCGTCGAGGTCGGGGCGCTCGCCGGCCACGGCGTGGATCGGCGCGCCGCCGTCGCCCTCGAACCGGGGGACGATGTGAACGTGAACGTGCGGGACCTCCTGGCCGGCCGCCGCGCCGTCGTTGATCCCGACGTTGGCGCCGTCCGCGTCCACGGCGGCCTGCACGCGGGGGGTCAACTCGGCGACGACGTCGAAGACCGCCCCCGAGAGGTCGGCGGGGAGGTCGCCGACGTGCTCGTGGTGGGCCTTCGGAATGACGAGCGTGTGTCCCCGTGCCAGCGGGTTCGCGTCCAGGAACGCGAGCACGTCGTCGGTCTCCGCCACGGTTCGAGCCGGGATGTCGCCGTCGACGATCGAACAGAAGATGCAGTCGTCCGACATACGCGATCGGTTTGCGTCCGCGAGTATCAAGGTTTCCCGTCGACGGATCCGAGGTCGGGGTCGAGGGCGTTCCGACCGGCCTCGAGGGAGCACCGGCTTCGGGGGGAGTACCGGCCTCGGGGGGAGTACCGGCCGCGTGCCGTCACTCCTCGAACTCGGTCAGCTCGGGGTCGGTCTCCCGGTCGATCTCGGCGTGCACCGTCCGGTAGGTCTCGCGGTAGCGCCAGATCTTCCGCAGGAGGACGAAGCCGAAGATCCCGTCGAAGACGAGCACGTAGACGACCAGCGACGGAAGCGACCCCAGTCCCGTCACCGCGCCGATCAGCCCGGTGCCGATCCCGACCGTCGAGTTGTACGTCGCGTGGATCACGGCCGCGATCGCGATCCCCTTCAGGACGATCGGCCCCCGGTGTTCGGGGTTGAACTTCGCGAGTCCGAGGTAGTAGCCGGCGAACGCGGAGTAGATGACGTGTCCCGGCCCGGCGAACGCGCGGACCGCCGCGATCCCGTCGCCCGCGCCGAGGATCGCCAGGCTGATCCCCATCTCCACGGCGTCGACGTTCCGCGAGATGTACAGCAGGTTCTCGATCGTCGCGAACCCCAGCCCCGCGACCGCGCCGTAGACGGCGCCGTCGATCACGGCGTCGAACCGGACGTCGGTGTAGGCGTACAGCCGCACCGCCAGCAGCTTGACGGTCTCCTCGACCGGTCCGACGACGAGGAAGAAGAAGACCACCTGGCTGATGCCGACGAAGGGGCCGAACAGGCTCGTGACCGCGGAGTTGAGCACCGCCGCGAACGTCGCGGTCAACACCGCAAGCAGGAACGTCGCCACCAAAAGCGCGAGCGGCTCGGTCGTCGTCACGTCGCTCGCCCGGACGTATCCGGCAAGCGCCGCGGCCGGCACGACCGACAGCACCGTGAGGATCCGGATCACCGGATCGGCGAACGCACCGAGGGCCCCGATACCGAGGAGGATCGCCGCGGCGAGCACGATCACGAACGCCTTCGTGCCCGTCGTCAGCGTCCAGTAGCCCGCGACCGCCGTGCGGTCGAGAAGCGTTCGCGGCTCCCAGGTCGCGACGTCGTAGAGGTCCCGCCCCGCGTCGTCCGCGCTCTCGATCGGATCCGTTCGATCTGGCATACGCGTCCCATCAACCGCGGGATAGTAAGGCCTTGCCACGCCGGCAGGTGGCCGTCCTCGCTCCGAGTAAGCACCCTCGCTCCGAGCGACAACCCTCGCTCCGAGTGGCTGCCCGTGACGAACCGCGAGGCTTCAAAAGCCCGCCGCCCCAACCGCGCGTATGCACTTCGATCAGCGCACGCAGCAGGCGCTTCGCGAGGCCGGTCTCGAGACCGACGCCATCCGGGAGGCGAGCGACCGCGTCGCCGAGCTGGTTCGGGAGGACGCCGCGGCGATCGAGTCGTTCTTCGGCGACGGCGGGACGTTTCACTCCGACATGGAGACCGCCCACGGCCCGGACGGGCCGACCGAGCACGCGGTCACCGGCGTCGATCTGTACACGCACGGCGGGGACCTCCGCGGTTACCTCTCGTTCGACTCCTGGGGCGTTCCCGTCGAGGACGGCCGCGTGCTCTCGCAGGACGTCGTGGAGCTGACGCTGGGCCCGACGGTTCACGACCGCGTCCGCTTCGCGCGGACGGTCGCGGACCTATGAACGTCCGCGTCCGCGGGATCTACGCGACCGCGCTCACGGCGGCGTTCGGCGACGCCGGCCACGACGTCGTCGATGCGTCCGCGCCCATCCGCGAGCGCTTCGCGGCGGAGTCGCTGCCCGACGCCCGCGGGCCCGCGCCCGTCGACGCCTCGGTTCGCACGACCGACGATCGACAGGGCGTCGGCGTCCACGGCGACGGCGAGGCGGTGGCGACCCTGACGGACCGGCTGCGCGAGGTCGGGATCGACGCGCTCGCCTGGCTCGACCCGGCCCCGCGCGGGGCCGTCTTCGACGGCGAGGTGACGGAGACGCTCGGCGGCGGGGCCGTCGTCCGGCTGGCCGACGGACCGGACGCCGTCCGGGCTCGGCTTTCGGGCACCGACGACACGGCCTCCGACGGCGCGTGGCCGGTCGCGGCGTCCGCGTCGTCCGACCTCGCGGTCGGCGGTCGCGGAGCGGTCGAGGGCTACCTCCCGTACGGCGAAACCGCGGACCGGATCACGGTCGGGGACGCGCTGCGCGTGCAGGTCCGCGAGCCCGCCCCGCCGTGGGACGACCGGCGGCCCGAACTCGGCGTCGACCTTCGCGTTCCGGGGCCGCTCGCGTCGCTCGTTCCCGGCGAGGGGACGCGCGTGGACGCCCGCGAGGAGGCGGCCGGCCGCGAGCTGGCCGGGATGGCCGACCTCCTCGGGCTGGAGCCGCCGGATGGGTGGGGGATCCGCTGGCACCGGCCGGCGGTCGACGCCGGGATGGACGCGCTGGAGGCGGGCCTCTCGCGGGCGATCGACCGGCTCGACGCGGTCGCCGCCGTTCGCGAGGCCGACGTCTCCGCGCCGCGGCCGCTTGCGGCACCGGTCGTCGGCGCCTGGGTCTGGTTCGGCCGCGAATCGCGGTTCGCCCTCGACGACCGGCGCCGCGCGGTGACGACGACGATGCCCGGCCATCACCGCGTGAAGGCCGGCTCGGATGGGGCAAGCGCCGGCGTCGACTTCGTCGAGGCGTTCTGCTCCCCCGAGACCCTCGCGTCGGGACCCGTCTCCGACGGCGACTCCGGAGCCGCCGAAACCGATGGGGACGAGGATACCGGCGAGGACGAGGATACCGGCGGGGACGACGTCGACTTCCCGTTCGGCGTCGTCACGGAGACGTTCGGTCCGCTCGTCGGCGACCGCGTCCGGATCGCCCACGGCAAGCCAGCCGGCCACCTCGTGGTGTTGGGCGACGGCGAGGTGACCGACCGCGACGCCGACGCGGGTCAGATCACCGTCGAGCGGGCGATGACCGCGGGCGGAACCTACGACGCGCTCGAGGTTCCCCGCGAGTCGGGCGACGTCGCGACGACGACGTTCACCGAGGGACGGTGGTGGTATCCGACCACCTACCGCGACGACGCGGGCGATCTGAAGGGAACCTATCTCAACGTCTGTACCCCGGTCGAGGTGTTCCCGGAGACGGTCCGCTACGTCGACCTCCACGTTGACGTGATCAAGCACGCCGACGGGACCGTCGAGCGCGTCGACGACGACGAGCTCGACGCCGCGGTCGCGGCGGGGACCGTCCCCGAGCCGCTGGCGGAGCGGGCCCGGTCGGTGGCCGCGTCGATCGAGAACGCGCTCTAGCTCGGCCGGCCGGGTGCGGTGTGAATGCCGGGAGGGGACGCGCCGAACCGAGACAGGGGCGAGCCGAACCGCAACGCCGACCGAGGTGGGGGGCGCGCCGCTCAAGTGTCTGCGCCGCCAACGAGGACCGTGAGCGACGCCGACTCCCCGCTGTCGGAGGACCGCCCGACCGCCGACCGGCCGCTGCGCGTCGATGCCCCCTTCGAGCCGGCCGGCGACCAGCCCGACGCCATCGAGGCGCTCGTCGAGGGGTACCGGGACGGCGCGACCGAACAGACGCTGCTCGGCGTGACGGGGTCGGGAAAGACGAACACGGTCTCGTGGGTGCTCGAGGAGCTGAACCAACCGACCCTGGTGTTGGCGCACAACAAGACGCTCGCGGCGCAGCTCTACGAGGAGTTCCGCGAGCTGTTCCCCGACAACGCCGTCGAGTACTTCGTCTCCTACTACAACTACTACCAGCCGGAGGCCTACGTCGAGCAGACGGACACCTACATCGACAAGGAGATGTCGATCAACGAGGAGATCGACCGCCTGCGCCACTCGGCGACACGGTCGCTTTTGACCCGGGACGACGTCATCGTGGTCGCGTCCGTCTCCGCCATCTACGGGCTCGGCGATCCCGGGAACTACCGCGAGATGGCCCTGGAGCTGTCCGTCGGCGACCGGATCGGCCGCGAGGACCTGCTGGCCGAGCTGGTCGACCGGAACTACGACCGCAACGACGTGGACTTCACCCAGGGCACCTTCCGCGTCCGTGGCGACACGATCGAGGTGTTCCCGATGTACGGCCGGTACGCGCTCCGGATCGAGCTGTGGGGCGACGAGGTCGACCGGATCCTGAAGGTCGACCCGATGCAGGGCGAAGTCGTCTCCGAGGAGCCGGCGACGCTGATCCACCCCGCGGAACACTACTCGATCCCCGAGGAGCAGCTCGAGCAGGCGATCGAGGAGATCGAGACGCTCCGGGACCAACGCGTCAGGCAGTTCGAGCGGGAGGGCGACCTCGTCGCCGCCCAGCGCATCGACGAACGGACGACCTTCGACCTCGAGATGCTGCGGGAGGCCGGCTACTGTTCGGGCATCGAGAACTACTCGGTCCACATGGACGACCGCGACCGCGGTGACCCGCCGTACACCCTGCTCGATTACTTCCCCGACGACTTCCTGACGGTGATCGACGAGTCCCACCAGACGATCCCCCAGATCAAGGGCCAGTACGAGGGCGACAAATCCCGGAAGGACTCGCTGGTCGAGAACGGCTTCCGGCTGCCGACCGCCTACGACAACCGGCCGCTGACCTTCGAGGAGTTCGAGGCCAAGACCGACCGGACCCTCTACGTCTCCGCGACGCCCGGCGACTACGAGCGCGAGCGTTCCGCGCAGGTGGTCGAACAGATCGTCCGGCCGACCTACCTCGTCGACCCCGCCGTCGAGATCGCCGACGCGACCGGGCAGGTCGACGACCTGCTCGACCGCATCGACGACCGCATCGAGCGCGGCGAGCGGACCCTCGTGACCACGCTGACGAAACGGATGGCCGAGGACCTCACGGAGTACCTCGAGGAGGCCGGCGTCGAGGTGGCGTATATGCACGACGAGACCGACACCCTCGAGCGCCACGAGATCATCCGGGACCTCCGGCTCGGGAACATCGACGTCCTCGTCGGCATCAACCTCCTCCGGGAGGGACTGGACATCCCCGAGGTGAGCCTCGTGGCGATCCTCGACGCCGACCAGGAGGGGTTCCTCCGCTCGACGACCACGCTCGTCCAGACGATGGGGCGGGCCGCCCGCAACGTCAACGGCGAGGTCGTCCTCTACGCCGACGAGGTGACCGACTCGATGCGGGCGGCCATCGAGGAGACGCGCCGCCGCCGGGAGATCCAACGGGAGTTCAACGAGGAACACGGCCACACCCCGACGACGATCGACAAGCCGGTCGGCGAGACGACCCTCCCCGGCTCGAAGACGGACACGAGCGGCGTCTCCGTCGGCGACGTCGAGACCGAGGACGGGGCCCGCGACCGGATCGAGGCGCTCGAGGAACGGATGAACGAGGCGGCCAGCAACCTCGAGTTCGAGCTGGCGGCCGACATCCGCGACCGGATCGCCGAGCTGCGCTCGGCCTTCGAGCTCGATGAGCGCGAGGAGGGGACCGTTCCGGAGCCGGCGGTCGAGGAGTTCTAGCCGGCGCTCGAGGAATTCTAGCCGGCGGTCGAGGAGTTCTCACCGACCGTCGAGTTCTCGCCGTTGGGACCCATCCGGACCGTCGACGCGACCGGCCTACCGGATCTTCCGGACGTCGGTGATGTCGAAGCCGCCCTCGTGGATCTCCGTCTCGAACCGGATGATGTTCTCCTCCTCGAGCCGGGAGAGGACGCCCCGGAACTCCCGGACGACCATCGTCCGGGCACGCTGTGACCCGCCCGTCTCCCAGGTGAACCGGAACGTGCCGCCGACCGAGTCCATCAGGATCCCCCGTTCGGTGTCGGTGAGCGTGTCCTCGTTGACCAGAAGCAGGATCAGCCCGCCCCAGTGGTGGGCCGCCTTCTTGAGTCCCTTCATCACCATCGCGATGTCGTTCCAGTCCATCTCCTCGGAGATCGAGGAGACGAGGTCGGTGACCGAGTCGATCACGACCAGGTTGCCCGCGGCGTGCGCCGAGAGGTACTCGCCGAGCTCGGAGAGGAGGTCCCCGTGGTGTTCCCGCTCGCCGAGGTCCCCGATCGTCGAGGGCTCCCCGTGGTACCAGTCGCGCGGGATCGGGCTCAGCTGGAAGTACGGCGTCGACAGGTCCGCAAAGCGGATCCCGTCCGCGGCCGCCGCGGCGATCTCGTCGGCCATCGTGTAGCCGAGCTCCCGCTCGATCGCCGCCTCCCCCGAGGTGAACGAGACGTAGTGAACCTCCGGCGGGACCGCCGAGGAGTCCTCCAGGTCGCCGTAATACAGGTCGAAGAGCTCCTCGTCGGCCCGCGCGAGCACGTTCATCGCGGCGCTCGTGTACAGGAACTCGCGGGCGCCCGCGCCGGACTCCCCCGACAGCAACACGACGCTTCCCGGCGGCGCGCCGCCGCCGAGGATCGAGTCGAGCCGGGCGACCCCGAACGGCACGTTCGACATACCGGATAGGCGCGCGCGGGTGGTTTATCGGTTACGCCGTGGAGGGGGTCAATTCGCCGTGGGTCCATCCCCGCGCCGTCGTTCCACCCGCGCGCCGCGGTTCCGGCCCGCCACGATCCGGACGTCGCCGTCCACGCCGGCGGCCGCCAGCGCGTCCTCGCCCGCCTCGAGCGCGGCCGCCGCGTGCTCGGCGTCGGTCACCCCGTAGACGGCCGGCCCCCACGAGGACTGTCCGGCGCCGGAGACCGCCGGCGCGTCCGACAGGGACGCGACGATCTCGCCGACCGGCGGGCGGTAGACGCCGCCCTGCTCGTCGGCGTACCACGTCCCGTTGAGTCGCCCCACCGCCGCGACGGCCTCGCCGAAGGCGTCCGCCCGCCCGTCGGCGACCGCCGGGAGGACGCGCCGCGCCACGATCCCGGCGATCCGGTCGGCGACGTCGGGGTCCGCGCGCTCGACCGCCGCCCGGATGCTCTCGTCCTCGTCCTCGCCGTTCCGTCCGGGCTCGGCGTCCGGGAGCACGAGGAGGAACCGCCAGTCGTCGGGGATCGGGTGCCGCGCGGCGACCGCCGGTACCGTCCACTCGCCGACCGGCGGCCGATGGGTCGTGAACCGCGAGGTCGGGTGGCCGGCATCGAGGACGAATCCGCCCGCCTCGAATGCCGCGACGCCGATCCCCGACCGCCCGCCGCGGCCGAGGTCCGGCGCACGCTCGCGGACGGCCGCCTCGCGGTCGTGTGCCCGCGCGACGGCCGCCATCGTCGCCAGCGCGAGCTGAGTCCCGCTGCCGAGCCCGACGTGGCGGGGGATCGCCGCCCGGACCGTGATCGCGGCTCCCGGAACGTTCAGGAGTTCACACGCCAGCTCGGCGTAGCTGCGGACGTCGGCCACCGTCTCGGTGCTCGGCGCGTCCGCGCCGCCGCGCCCGTCGTCCCTCACCGCCACGGCGTCCGCTGGCTCGGCCGCAAGCTCGACCGCCGGCTCGTCGAGCGCCACGCCCAGCGCTCCGTAGAGCCGCTCGTGTTCCAGGCTCAGGTTCTCGAAGCCGAAATGGAGGCGGGCACCGGCGGCGACGCTGACGGGGGCCATTCGGTCGCGTTTCGCCCCCCGACGGCATAAGCGTCCCAACCGTGGCGGCGCTTGCCGGCGTCGGAACCCGGTCGTAGCCGCGCAATCTCCGCCGATCAATCGAAGAGACCGTCCACGTCGGACTCCCGTCCTCGTCTCCGCTCGACGTGGTCCCGGAGCCTCGCGTACGCGGCACGCTGGCGGTCCGTGGTGGTGGGAGCGCCGGCCGCGCTTTCGGATCGAACCGGCTCGTCGGCCCCGTCCGCGCCGGCGACGTCGACGAGGAGACTCCGGTACCGCGACTGGCCGGTTCCCCGCTCCTCGCGTGCGTACCGGATCGCGTCCTCGACGATCGCCGGATCCATCCCGTCGGCCGCCTCGGCCGCGGCGACCGCCGCCCGAGCGATGGCGTCGAAGTCGTCCATGGCTGGCGGTACGGTCGGCGCCCGGATAAACCGTCCGCGCGGGCACGGGGTACTCGTCGTGTGCGCGAACACCGCGTACCTGATATCGGTTTCGAACGGATAAATACGTGGCTGCGAACGGTTTCCGGACACGCTCAAGTTCATCGGGCGAATACCGCGGTACGGTGGCCTCTCTGCTCCACGACCGCGATCGGGATCGACTGTCGTTCTCCGCGAACGAGGTGACGGGCGCGATAGGTGATTCGATTACGGTCCTCCCGCTCGTCGTCGCGCTCGCGGTGGTGACCGAGGTCTCCCTGCCGCACGTGCTCGTCGCCTTCGGGCTCTTCCAGGTCGTCTGGGGCGTCGTCTACGGGCTCCCCGTCTCGGTCGAGCCGATGAAGGCGCTGGCAGCCCTCGGGGTGGCGGGTGCGTTGAGCTACGCGGAGCTGGCCCTCTCGGGGTTGCTTTTGGGCGTCGTGCTCCTCGTCATCGGTCGCTCGGGCACGCTCGCGCTTCTCGAGGAGTGGATCGGCGAGCCGGTCGTCCGGGGCGTCCAGCTGGCCGTCGGGCTGGTCCTGTTCGAGACGGCGGTCGGCCTCGCGGTCGGCGACCCGACCGTGGCCGCCGCCGGGGTCGCGGTCGCGGTTCTGGCGGTCGCGGTCGGGTACGGGCACGCCAGCGCGCTCGCCGTGTTGGCCGTCGGCGTCGGCGCGGCGGTCTGGACCGCCGGCCTCCCGGCACCGACGCTTCCCGGCCTCCCGCCGTTGCCGGCCCTCGCCGACGGCGTCACCCGGGGTGCGGCCGAGGGGATGGTCGCGCAGCTCGCGATGACGATCGGCAACGCCGCCCTCGCGACCTCGCTGCTGTTCGCCGACCGCTTCGACGCCGAGGTCTCGGCGGACGACCTCTCGACGAGCATGGGCGCGATGAACCTCCTCGCGGTGCCGATCGGCGGGATCCCGATGTGCCACGGCTGCGACGGCGTCGCCGGGAAACACGCCTTCGGCGCCCGGACCGGCGGCGCGAACGTGTATCTCGGCGCCGGCTACCTCCTCGCCGCGCCGTTCGCGACGGCGAGCCTGCTGGCGGCGTTCCCGCTCGCGCTTCTGGGGGCCCTGCTCGCGGTCGTCTCGCTGTCGCTGGCCGGGAGCGTCCGGCAGTCCTCGAACCTCGCGCTCTCGGTCGCGATCGGCCTCGCGGCGCTCGTCGTGAACCTCGGCGTCGCCTTCCTTCTCGGCGTCGTCGTCCACCTCGCGCTCGAGCGGTTCGGCGGCGGACGGGCGGACGCGTGACCGGTCGACGCGTGATGAGTCCCGCTTCACTCTTCGCCGTCACCGGTCCGGTCTCACTTCCCGCCGGCCACGCCGCCGACCGCTCCGCCGATCGCGCCGAGCACGACCGGGTACGCGATGCCCGCGAGCAGGACCGCGGTCACGAGGTCCGGAGCGACCGAGCCGTCGTAGGTGAAGACGACCGCCCCAACGACTGCCGGCGGGAGGTAGCCGACGACCGCCGCCGTGCCGGCTATGGCGCCGTCTCCGGGCGTCTCGGCGGTCGCGACGCGGGCAAGGAGGGCGCCGACGGCGACCAGCAGGAGCACGGGAACGAGGTACAACAGCGTGAGCGTTCCGTCGTCGGCCGCCGCGATGGCGTTCCACGACCGCGTCCCCCCGATCACGCCCTCGGCGCGCGTCCGAACGAAGTGGGCGTTATAAAAGAGCCAGCCGACGCCCTGCCAGACGGCGATCGGCTCGCCGCCGAGCAGGTCGGCGATGACGTTGATCCCCTGGAGCTGCTCCTCGACGGCGCTGCCCTGCCAGAGATACGTCAGGAGGTAGCCGAGCAGGTATGCGCCGGCGCCCGCGACGGCGCCCGGAACGAGCGGCAGTCGATCGGTGAGGGTCTCGTCGCTCATCGGATGGGTACTCGCGGCGCTCTCCGAAAGCTGTGGCGGTCACACGAGCAGCTGGATGTCGGCCTCGGCCAGGTCCTGGATGGCCGTCGCCGCGCCGACGCCCGTGGTGACGCCGTCGTAGAAGTCGTCCTCGTCGTAGTCCATCAGGTCGATGGTCATCTGACAGGCCTGGAACTCCACGCCCATCTCCAGGGAGGTGTCGATGAGCTCCTCGATGGTGGCGGTGTCGTTGTCGTCGATCTTCTTCTCCATCATCGACGTCGTCACGCGGTCCATGCCGGGCAGCGCGCCGACGACGTTCGGCACGGGCATATTGGGGTTGCCCACGGAGCTGAGTTTGAGGTTCTTCGAGCGCTCCTCGTGGAGGATGTCGAGCCCCCAGAACGTGTGGAAGACGGTCACCTCGTAGCCGAACGCGGCGGCGGTGCTGGCGAGGATGAGCGGCGGATACGCCATGTCCAGCGTCCCCTTCGTCGCGATGATGCTCATCTTCTTGCCGTCGTCGTCGGCCGTGGCCGCCGCGATCGCGTCCTCGAGTTCCTCGACGCGTGCGGCCAGCTCGGCACGCGAGGGGGCCTCGGCTGCGGCGTCGGAGGAGGTGGAATCGGTGACGGCGTCGGCCGCGTCGGCCGCGTCGGTTGCGTCGGGAGCGTCCGCTTCGGCGGGGCCGTCGGCTGCCTCGGACGTGTCCGCTGCGTCGGGCGTGTCCGAACGCATCGTCACTCCGTCCTGCGGACGTAGTGTTTGTACACGTCGTCGCCCGCCGCCTGGTCGAGGAGTTCGACGCCCTCGGTTCCGGCCGCCCACCCGTCGATGTCGCTCATGCTGCCCGGGTCGGTCGCCAGCACCTCGAGCACGTCTCCCGTCTCGAGCTCGTCGATCGCTGATTTCGTTTGCACCACCGGCATGGGGCACGATGCGCCTTTCACGTCGAGCGTCTCCGTGATGTCGAATGCGTCACTCATTTGGTATCCGCTCCGTTCGTCTTGGAGCTACCGCACAATACTCTCCACCCGTTTAAAAGATTGTTGATTCTTGTGCATACGGCAAACAACTACATAGGGATCTAGCCCGGTATGGTACTTCAGAATAGTTTAAACTATATAAATATCGCCGGAATATCGCGCGCCAGTAGTCTTGTGCATATATGGGATTTCTATAAGAACCCTTTTGTGCGTTCGTCCGGTATCGGTGAGTACCCACCATGATCGTCGTCGACCGCCGCCGGACTCGCAATCACCCCCGTGACGCCGCCGTGGCGGGTGTGGAGTGAGCCGACGCGCTCCATGAACCTCGCCCTCATCACCCTCTTCGTCGGCGCGGCGCTGGCCAGCCTGTTTATGGCGTGGGTCATCGGCGCCGGCTCGAGCGGCGCGACGCCGTTCGCGCCCGCCGTCGGCGCGAACGCGATCGCGACGATGCGGGCGGCCTTCCTGGTCGGCATCTTCGGGTTCGCCGGCGCCGTCACGCAGGGTGCAAGCGTCTCCGAGGCCGTCGGAACCGGCCTCGTGGGTGGCGGTAGCCTGCCGGTTGCCGGCGTCATCCTGGTGTTGCTGTTGGGCGCCGGACTGATGGCGATCGGCATCGTCACGGGCTATCCGATCGCGACCGCGTTCACGGTGACCGGGGCCGTCATCGGGGTCGGACTCGCGCTCGGGGGCACGCCGGTCTGGCCGAAGTACCGGCAGATCGCCGCGGTCTGGGTGCTAACGCCGGTCGTCGGCGGCGGCATCGCCTTCGGCATCGCCAGCGTGCTCCCGCGTCCGGACGTCCCCGAACGCGACAGCGTGGCGGCGCTGGCCGGCGTCGTGGCCGCCGTCCTCGTGAACGTCGAGTTCAGCGTTCTCGGTCGGGGACCCGACGCGGGAACCCTCAGCGACGTCGGCCGCCAGGTGCTTCCGGTCGCTGACCTCGTCGCCGCGGCCACCGTCACCGGCGGTGCGGCGCTGCTCGTCGCCGCCCTCGTTCGCTGGGACGTCGGCCGCGACGAGCAGGGCGGCCTGCGGCGCGTGCTGCTCGCGCTCGGATCCCTCGTCGCGTTCTCCGCGGGCGGGAGCCAGGTGGGGCTCGCGGTCGGACCGCTGCTTCCGCTGACCGACGCCGTGGGTGTGGTCTCGCCGGTCGCGGTGCTGGTCGGCGGCGGCCTCGGGATGCTCGCGGGCTCGTGGACCGGCGCGCCTCGAATGATCAAATCGCTGGCACAGGATTATTCGTCTCTCGGGCCACGGCGCTCCATCTCGGCGCTCGTCCCGTCGTTTCTGATCGCGCAGCTGGCGGTCCTGCTCGGCGTTCCCGTCTCGTTCAACGAGATCGTCGTCAGCGCCATCGTCGGAAGCGGCGCCGCGGTCGGCGGGTGGGACGCGGTGGACGCGCGAAAGATCCTCGTGACGCTGGGGGCGTGGGCGGGGTCGTTCGCCCTCTCGTTCCTGCTCGCGTACGCGTCGGCGGTCCTCCTGTTGTGATCGTGGCTGGCTGCCCGTGACGGTCGGCCGGCGGTCCGCGTGCTCTCAGGCGTCGAAGAACCGGTCGGGCTCGATCCGCGAGAGCCGCATCGCGTTCCCGGTCACGCCGAGGCTCATCCCCATGTCGCCGACCACGACCGCGAGGGCGACGCTCACCAGACCCAGCGGGACGCCGAGCGCGAGCAGCGCCTTCACGCCGAGGCTCGCCCAGATGTTCTGGCGGATCACGCCGTTCGCCGTGTGCGAGAGCGCGTAGAGGTACGGTAGCTTGCCGACGTCGTCGCCCATCAGCGCGATGTCGGCGGTCTCGAGTGCGGTGTCGGTGCCGGCGGCGCCCATCGCGATCCCCACGTCGGCGGCCGCCAACGCGGGCGCGTCGTTGATCCCGTCGCCGACCATCGCCACGTCGCCGTACTCCGCCCGTAACGACTCCACGGCGTCGACCTTCTCCTCGGGCAGCAGCTCCGCCCGGTACGCGTCGACGCCGACGCGCTCGGCGATCGCGCGGGCCGTTCCCTCGTTGTCGCCGGTCAGCATCACCACGTGTGCGACGCCGAGGTCGTGGAGCCGGTCGACCGCCCGTTCGGCGGCCGGCCGCACCTCGTCGGCGATGGCGACGATCCCGAGCAGTTCGGACTCCGTACCGACGAGGATGACGGTCTTGCCCTCGGCCTCGAACCGCGAGATCGCGCCGCCATCGAGGTCCGCACAGTCGTCGCGCTCGCACTCCTCGCGTGTCGCCTCGACGACCGCGCCGCCGTCAGTGCGGGCGTGCGTGTGCGACAGGTCGAAGCCCAGGTCCTCGAAGAGGGCGGGCTTGCCCGCGTAGTACGTCTCGCCGTCGACGTCCGCGCGGATCCCCTCCCCGGTGATGCTCTCGAACGCTTCGACCGGCGGCAGCTCGTCGTCGGCGCCCGCCGCCCTCGCTCGCTCGAGGATCGCCTCGGCGATGGGGTGTTCGCTGCGCGCCTCCAGCGCGGCCGCGTACCGGAGCACGTCGGCGTCGGTCGCGTCGCCGAGCGCCACGACGTCGGTGACGGCGAGCTCGCCCTTGGTGAGGGTGCCCGTCTTGTCGAGCGCGATGGCGTCCACCTCGCCCATCGCCTCGAGGTGGGTGCCGCCCTTGATCAGGACGCCGTTCCTGGCGGCGCTCGTGATCCCCGACACCACGGAGACGGGCGTCGAGATGACGAACGCACACGGGCAGGCGATCACCAGCAGGGTGAGCCCGCGGACGAACCACGTCCCCCACCCGCCGCCGAAGGTGTGTGAGACCCCGGCGAGACTGACGGTGGCGCCGCCGCCGATGAGCAGCGGCGGGAGCACGGCGGTCAGAATCGCCAGGACGACGACCGTCGGCGTGTAGTACCCGGCGAATCGGTCGACGAACTGCTCCTTGTCGGTCTTCTGCTCCTGTGCGCCCTGCACCAGCTCGATGATCCGTGAGAGCGTCGACTCCGAGGCGGGCGCGGTGGCCTCGAACTCGAGGTAGCCCTCCTGGGTGATGCTGCCGGCGTACACCTCGTCGCCGACGCCCTTGTCGACGGGCACGCTCTCGCCGGTGATCGGGGACTCGTCGACCGCGCTTCCTCCCTCGACGACCGTGCCGTCGAGCGGGATCTTCTCGCCCGGACGGACGACGACCGTCTCGCCGACCGCGACGTCCTCGGCGGGGACGGTCGTCTCCGTGCCCTCGCGGCGGACGGTGGCCTCGTCGGGCGACAGCTCCATCAGCTCGCGGAGGGAGTCCCGTGCCCGGTCCATCGCGTAGTCCTCGAGCAGCTCGGCGATGCTGAACAGGACCGCCAGCGTCGCCGCCTCGACGAAGTAGCCGATGCCGGTCGCGGCGACGATCGCCGTCCCCATCAACAGGTCGATGTCGAGACTCAGGTTCTTCGCCGAGTAGTAGCCGCCGCGGACGATGGGGACGCCGCTGGCGACGGCCGCGCCGAGAAAGAGCACGTCGGCCACGTGCAGGGGGTGCGTGAGAACGCTCGCCACCGTGACGTTCTGCGCGGCCAGGAGGAACTCGAAGAGAAGTCCCAGGACGAGCAACCCCGCCCCGATCCACGTCTTCCGCGCTCGCGGGCTCGTCCAAACCTCCGAGGGAGGGGCGATCGCCGGCCCGCCGGTCGACGTCTCGCCGGTGGCGGCGTCACCGTCGCCGGCGGCGACCTCGTAACCCGCGCCCTCGATGGCCCGGACGACGTCGGCCTCGGTAACGCGGTCGGGATCGTAGGTGACCGTGGCCGTGCCCGTGGTCGGCTGGAGCGTGGCGTCGACGACGCCGTCGACGCGCCGGAGGCTCTTGTCGACCTTCTGTGCACACGAGGGACAGTCCATCTCGGGAACGGCCAGGCGGGCGGTCAGTTCCCGTCGCCGCCCGCCGCCGCTGGCCGACCCTGCCGCATCCGAGGTCTCCGTCATTACCACGCCGTAGGAGCGGGACGTCGATATACCTTTGTTGGAATGTTCCAACTCGCGGGCGTCAGCGCGATGCCAACCGTTCCTCGGCGGTCCACTCGCCGGCGACGTGCGCCTTCGCCAGGCGTTCCTCCGCCCGACGGAGCCGGTAGGTGAGCGTCGACCGCGGCACGCCGAGATGTGCGGCCAGCTCGCCGACGTCGATCTCGCGCGGCGACTCGTAGTATCCGTGTTCGACGGCGGCTTCGAGTGCGGCCTCCTGTTCCGGCGCCAGGCCGTTCCGGTCACCCTCGCTTCCTCCTGCGGATGCGGCCGTGTCGGCGGTTCGGAGCATCTCCATCCTGGCGCACTCCCCGACCGCCGTCCGGAGGGCGTCGAAGAACGCGGCGACGTCGCCCTCGCCGGAGTGGATGAGACGCCAGGTGTAGTGGCGCCCCTCGTGGCGCGTCTCGAACAGCACGCCGTCGCCGAGGTGGTCGCGAGCGATGTGGGGGACGGACGCGCAGGCGGGGGTGCGCTCCCAGTCCGAGTAGAGCACGAGCGTGTCGCTCGTGCGGTCGAGGACGCGGGTGGTCTGCGTGGCGCCGCAGTCGTCGGTCGCCAGGCAGTCGGCGTAGTAGTCGCCGTCGCGGAAGGCGTCCGCGATGGCGTCGAGCGCATCGGGGGTTCCGGCGGCGTGGTCGACCCGCCAGAGACGGTCTGCGGTGGCGTGCAGCGAGAGCGACCGGACGCGGGCGTCGGGATGCTCGGCGAGCGCGTCCGCCACCTCGTTGCACCCCGGCTCGTATTCGAGAGCGAAGACGAGTTCGCGCATACTCCTTCCTACGGCTGCTCGGGATATAATCCATCGGCTGGCGTTTCGGCGTCTGTCAGCTGCGGCCGGCGTCGGTCAGAGGAGTCGACCGAGAAGACGGGGTCATTCAGGGCGGGGTGGGCGTTAAGCGTACACTTCCCTCATCCAAAGCGTGGCATCTTCCGACATCCAACACATATCAGTTATTAATTCTATATATTTATTTTATATATCATTCTACGGAATCGTTGCTCACGAGCGGCGACCACCGACGGTTCGACTGAGGCGACCATCGGTGAGCGGGTCGCGTCGGAGACCATCGGCGTCCGTCGCTTCGTCGATCGTCCTGGACCAGCCGAACCGTCGTTGACGTTGCTTCATAACGACCGATATTCCGCGGTAAACCGGCCGTTTATTCCGTCGTACGTCCCCGATCGATGGGGCCCGATGGGTTCAGGGAGTCAGTGGCGTCACGGAGAACCCCCATCTCTTCGACTCCCGTCTCGGATCGTTGGTGAAGGGACATCCAAACAATTAATAAATATTATACTTCTATATATTTATAGTATTTATTACTTATATCCTGCCCAAGATCCATAACAAACGTACGGTTGTAATAGTTTGCTTGAAACGTCGTCGCCCCGTCCGCATCATATGACGTCATCATCATCGACCGTTCGTTCAACAATACTGAACGACGTCCGTTCCGCGGGGCAGCTCCCGACGCTCACTCGAAGACGAAGTCGAGCTCGATGACGTTGGCCGCCTTCCGGACGGCCTCGGACAGTTCGGCGTCGCGTTCCGGGTCGGCGAACTCGCGTGCCGGCCCCGAGACGCTGACCGACCCGTACGCGGTTCCCTCCACGAGTATCGGGGCGGCGAGACAGCGCAGGCCGTCGATGCTCTCCTCGGCGTCGATCGCGATCCCGGTTTCCCGGATCTCGGCCAGCTCCGATTCGAGCTCCTCCCGCGAGGTGATCGTGTGGTCGGTGAACGACGGCAGGCCGTGCGTCTCCACGATCTCGTCGACGCGTTCCGCGGGGAGGTGCGCGAGCAAGGCCTTGCCGGTGGCGGTCGCGTGCATATGGCGTCGTTCGCCTCGAATCATCGCGCCATCGGTTCTTCCGCTGGCGTTCGCCGCGTGGACGCAGGTGCCCTTCCCCCGCTCCTCGACGACGAGGTTCGCCCGCTCTCCGGTTCGGTCCGCCAGCTCCTCGACGTGCGCTCGTCCGTGTCGGTAGACCGGATACCCCTGTTGCACCGTCGTTCCGAGACGGAGGAACTGGCCGCTCAACCGGTATTCCCCGTCCGTCTTGTGCAGATAGCCCTGCTCGTGGAGCGTGTGGAGATGCGTGTACGCCGTGCTCTTCGACAGCGACAGCTCCTCCGCGACCGCGGACGCCCCCGCGCTCTCGAGTCGTTCCAGAGCTTCAACGATGTCGAACGCTCGCTCGACGGCGCCGATCGTCTTGGTGGTTCCGGCCATATGCATCCCATATCCGGTGTGTTATCAAATACCTTTTCATCGATAGTGAACGTGCTGGACTGGAGGAACGGCGGCGAGATGTGGCCGCGAAGCGGTCGCGGTCACCGAAGAAGATATATCTCGGGAGCAAGACCTCCGATCGAGATGGGAGAAACCCAATTCGCGTTGCCCGACGTCGGCGAGGGCGTCGCCGAGGGCGAACTCGTCGCCTGGCTCGTCGAGGAGGGCGAGCGCGTCGAGGAGGACCAGTCCGTCGCCGAGGTGGAAACGGACAAGGCGATCGTCGAGATCCCCGCGGCGTACGACGGCGTCGTCTCCCGGCTGCACGCCGAGGAGGGCGAGGTCGTTCCGGTCGGCGACGTGATCGTGACCTTCGACGTCGATGAGGAGTCGGCGAGCGTCGACGAGGGGTCGGCCGACCCCGGCGCCGAGGACGCCGCAGTCGGGGACGAGGCCGCGAGCGCCAAGGACGCCACGAGCGCCGAAGACGTCGCCGGTGACGATGTCGCCGGTGACGACGCCGCGGAGGCCGAAGGCGCCGACACGACCGACGTCGCGACCGGTCGCGTGTTCGCGCCGCCGAGCGTACGCACGGCCGCCCGGGAGGCGGGCGTCGATCCCGCGAGCGTTTCCGGCAGCGGGCCCGGCGGCCGGATCACGGCGGCCGACCTCCGTGCGGCCATCGACGCACGGGCGCGATCGACCGATGATGACGGACGAACGCAGGCGGCCCCCGAGGACGCCGGAACGGCGGATCGAAGTCGATCGGCGACGACGTCGGGCGGGGGCGATTCGAGCGGGACGGCCGACCGGGATCGGACCCTCGCGATGCCGGCGACCCGGCGGATCGCTCGGGAGGAGGGCGTCGACATCGACGCCGTGCCCGCCAGCGAACGGCGCGACGGCGAGGCGTACGTCACGCCCGACGACGTGCGCGCCTACGCGGCCGGCGAGACGGGCGCCGACGCGGACGCAACGCAATCGGACGCGGACACAGTGCAATCGGATACGGACGCGACCCGACCGGGCGACCGGATCCCGTACCGCGGCGTCCGGCGGACCATCGGCGAGCGGATGGCCACCGCGAAGTACACTGCCCCGCACGTCAGCCATCACGACGAGGTCGACGTGACCGACCTCGTGGCGATCCGCGAGCGGTTGACCGCGGCGACCGCCGAGGACGAGCCCCGGCTGACCTACCTGCCGTTCGTGATCAAGGCGGTCGTGGCGGGGCTGCGGGCACAGCCCATCCTCAACGCGGAGCTCGACGAGGAGGCCGAGGAGATCGTCGTCCACGACCGCTACGACATCGGCATCGCGGTCGCGACCGACGCCGGATTGATGGTGCCCGTCGTCGAGAACGCCGACGAGAAGGGGCTCCTCGAGCTGGCCGCCGAGGTTCGGGACCTCGCTGCCCGTGCGCGCAACCGGACGATCTCCCCCGAGGAGCTGCAGGGGAGCACGTTCACGATCACGAACCTGGGGGCGATCGGCGGCGAACACGCCTCGCCGATCATCAACTACCCCGAGGTGGGGATCCTGGCGCTCGGCGAGATCAAGCGGAAGCCGGCGGTCCACGAGGGCGAGGTGGTTCCCCGCGACCTGCTGACCGTCTCGATGTCGGTCGACCATCGCGTGGTCGACGGCGCCGACGCCGCACGGTTCACGAACGAGGTAACCCGGTACCTGAACGATCCGGACCTGCTGTTGCTCGAGTAATCATGGTTATGGGAGACGTGACGACCGGCACTGACGTATTGGTCATCGGCGGGGGCCCCGGCGGCTACGTGGCCGCGATCCGCGCCGCACAGCGCGACCTCGACGTGACGCTCGTCGAGAAGGACGCCTACGGCGGGACCTGTCTGAACCACGGCTGCATCCCCTCGAAGGCGCTCATCCACGCGGCGGACGTGGCCCACGAGGCGGGCACCGCCGAGGCGCTGGGCATCCACGCCGATCCGGCGGTCGACGCCGCGGCGTTGGCCGACTGGAAGGACGGCGTCGTCGACCAGCTTACCGGCGGCGTCGAGAAGCTCTGCAAGGCGAACGGCGTGACCCTCATCGAGGGCACCGCCGCGTTCTCCGGCGAGCACACCGCCCGGATCGCCCACGGCGGCGACGGCCAGGGGATGGAGTCCGTCGAGTTCGAGCACGCGATCGTCGCGACCGGGAGCCGACCGATCGAGGTCCCGAACTTCCCGTACGCCGAGGAGGCGGTCTGGTCCTCGCGGGACGCGCTCGGCGCCGAAACCGTTCCCGACCACCTCGTGGTCGTCGGTGCGGGGTACATCGGGATGGAGCTTTCCACGACGTTCGCGAAGCTCGGCGCCGACGTGACGGTGGTCGAGATGCTCGACGACGTGCTCCCGACCTACGAGGACGACGTGAAACGCGTCGTTCGCTCGCGTGCGGAGGAGCTGGGGATCGAGTTCTCGTTCGGCGAGGGCGCCAGCGACCGGCGCGAGACCGCCGACGGGATCGAGGTCGTCACCGAAACCGAGGACGGCGAGGAATCGGTCTACGCGGCTGACCGCGTGCTGGTCGCGGTCGGGCGCGAGCCGGTGACCGACACGCTCGAACTGGACGCGGCCGGCCTCGAGCCCGACGCGGACGGCTTCCTTGAGACGGACGCGCAGGGACGGACCGACCTCGATCACGTCTTCGCCGTGGGCGACGTGGCGGGCGACCCGATGCTCGCCCACGCGGCCAGCCGCGAGGGGATCGTCGCCGCCGAGACCATCGCCGGCGAGCCGGCCGCCCTCGACGCGCAGGCCGTCCCGAGCGCCGTGTTCACCGACCCCGAAATCGCGACGGTCGGACTCACCGAGGCGGAGGCGACCGCGGAGGGGTTCGACACGGTGGTCGGCGAGATGCCGCTTCGCGCGAGCGGTCGCGCGCTCACGATGGACGAAACCGACGGGTTCGTCCGGATCGTCGCCGACGAGCCGAGCGGCTACGTCCTCGGCGGGCAGGTCGTCGCTCCGGAGGCGTCCGAGCTGATCGCCGAGATCGGGCTCGCGATCGAGATGGGAGCGACCCTGGCGGACGTCGCCGGGACGATCCACACGCATCCAACCCTCTCGGAGGCCGTGATGGAGGCGGCCGAGAACGCGATGGGGCAGGCGATCCACACCCTCAATCGCTGATCGGTTGCCACGGGAACCGGAACGGGACCCACCGGAACACATATTACGGTCCTGTTCGACCGTGATCGTAGTCGCATGAACGAACAGTCACGTCCCGAGTCGCCGGGATCGACCGATGCCGACGTCGCGGCCGTCTCGGAACGCGACGTCGACGTCGCCACGCATCGGGTGGTCGACGCCGACGGATCGGTCGTCGACCCCGAGGCGGTCCCCGACCTCGCGGACGACCGGTTTCTCGACCTCTATCGTTGGATGGTGCTGCAACGAACCTTCGACGAGCGCGCGACGAAGCTCCAGCGCCGCGGACTGCTCGGCACCTACGCCTCCGGCCAGGGGCAGGAGGCGAGCATCATCGGCAGCGCCTTCGCGCTGACCGACGACGACTGGATCTTCCCGTACGGTCGGGAGGCGGGCGCGCTCCTGATGCACGGCCTCTCGATGCGGGACCTCCTGTTGTACTGGCGCGGCGTCGAGGACGCCTCGCGGATGGAGGGCGCCAACGTCTTCGGGTTCGCGATCTCGATCGGCTCCCACATCCCGGTCGCGACCGGGAAGGCGTGGGGGCAGAAGCTCGACGGGTCGGACGCGGTCTCGTTCGTCAACCTGGGCGACGGAGCGACCTCCACCGGCGCGTTCCACGAGGGGATCAACTTCGCGGGCGTGCTCGGCGTTCCGGCGGTCTTCTTCACCCAGAACAACCAGTACGCGATCTCGATGCCCTTCGAGGAGCAGACCGCCGCCGACACGGTGGCTCAGAAGGCGATCGCCTACGGGATGGACGGGATCCGGGTCGACGGTAACGACGTCCTGGCGGTGTACAACGCGGTCGCGACGGCTCGCGAGCGCGCCCTCGCCGGCGATCCCGTCCTCGTCGAGGCGGTGACCTACCGGCGGGCGGCCCACACCACGAGCGACGACCCGACGCGGTACCGGGAGGACGAGGAGGTCGAGGAGTGGGAGCGCCGGGACCCGGTCGAGCGGTACCGGTCGTTCCTGGCGGATCGCGGCCTGCTCGAGGCGGTCGACGAGGAGGCGATCCGGGAGGAGGTAAGCGAGCTGTTCGACGAGGCGGTCGCGGCGGCCGACGCCTATCCGGAGCGCGACGTCGCGGAGCTGTTCCGGTACGTCCACGCGGAGCCGACGCCCGAGCTGGAGCGACAGCTCGAGGAGTTCCGCGACCTGCTCGATCGGCGGCCCGAGATGCACGACCACATCGAGCACCGGCCCAAGGGGTAATCATGCAGGCAACGATCATCGAGGCGATAAACGACGCGCTACACGAGGAGATGGCGAGCGACGACCGGACCGTGGTCTTCGGCGAGGACGTCGCCGAGTCCGGCGGCGTGTTCCGGGCGACCGAGGGGCTCCTCGAGGAGTTCGGCGAGGACCGCGTGCTCGACACGCCCCTCTCGGAGATCGCGATCGTCGGGGCCGCGATCGGGCTGGCCGCCCACGGCTACCGGCCGGTCGCGGAGATCCAGTTCTCGGGGTTCCTGCCGCCGGCGTTCGACCAGCTCGTGACGAATGCGAGCCGGATCCGGTGGCGCACCCGCGGGGAGATCACCGCGCCGATGACGGTGCGAACCCCCTACGGCGCCGGCGTCCGTGCGCTCGAACACCACTCGGAGAGCCTGGAGGCGGCCTACGGCCATATACCGGGACTGAAGGTGGCGATCCCGAGCACGCCTGCGGACGCGAAGGGGATGTTGACCAGCGCGATCCGCGACCCCGACCCGGTGTTGTTCATGGAGCCGAAACACGTCTACCGGTCGTTCCGCGAGGAGGTGCCGGAGGGCGAACACACGACCCCCTTGGGCGAGGCCGCTGTCCGCCGGGAGGGCCGGGACGTGACGGTGATCGCGTGGGGCGCGATGATGCACAACACGCTGGAGGCGCTCGCGGAGCTGCCGGACGTGGACGCGGAGGTGATCGACCTCCGGTCGATCTCCCCGCTCGACCGGGAGACCGTCGTCGAGTCGGTGCGAAAGACCGGCCGCTGCGTGGTGGTCCACGAGGCCGCCAAGAGCGGCGGATTCGCCGGCGAGCTGATCGCGACGATCAACGACGAGGCGCTCGCGTACCTCGAGGCGCCGGTGCGCCGGGTCACCGGGTTCGACACCCCGGTGCCGCTGCTGTCGATGGAGGATTACTACATCCCGCACCCGCCCCGCATCGAGGAGGCGATCGCCGAGACCGTCGAGTACTGACGCCGGCGACCGGTCCCGCGCGGCACCCACTTTTCGACCGAACCGGTCGACTCCGCGCCGGTCGATGAATATAACATTCGTAAGTTATTTATTTGGTGTTTCGCATCGTTCTAGCCGGATGCTACCAATAGACTCGTTAACAGGGAGTGCACCGCTCGTCGTCGACACGATCCTGAACCCCATCGTGGTGCTGGCGATCGGGATCGGGCTCGTGGTCCTGTTCATGATGCGACTGAACCTGCCGGCGTTTCTCGCGTTGATCCTCGCCACGTTCGGCGTCGGTCTCATCTCCCCGAGCGTGGCGCTGGCCGACATTCCGTCGTCGGCGGCGAACACCTTCGGCTCGATACTGGGAGCGGTCGGGATCCCGATCCTGATGGCCGCTCTCATCGGCAAGTGTCTGATCGAGAGCGGGGCCGCCGACCGGATCGTTCGGGGATTCCACTCGACGATCGGCGAGGGTCGCGAGGACGTGACGCTGCTCGGAAGCAGCTTCGTGCTGTCGATCCCGGTGTTCTTCGACACCGTGTTCTACCTGCTCGCGCCCATCGCCCGGGCGATGCGGGCTCGAACCGGCGAGAAGATGGGGCTGTACACCACGGCGATCATCGGTGGCGCCTTCGCCGCCCACGCCCTGGTTCCGCCGACGCCCGGACCGATCGCCGTCGCCGGCGAGTTCGGGATCGACCTGGGCACGGTCATCATCGCGGGGCTGTTGATCGGGTTCCCGACCTCGGTCATCGGCGGCCTCGTCTACGGCCGGTGGATCGACGCCCGGATGGACGTCCCGCTCCGGGAGGCGCTCGGGACGACCGTGGAGGACCTCAACGAGACGATGGAGCGGTCGAACGCGGAGCTGCCGAGCTTCCTCGAGGCGTTCGCGCCGATCGGGCTCGCGGTGATCCTCGTCGCGACGAGCACGATCGCGTCGAACGTCCTCCCGGAGGGATCCCCGGTGATCCCGGTCACGACGTTCTTCGGCGACGCGAACATCGCGCTGACGGTCGCCGCGCTGGCGTCGATCTGGACGTTCTATCGGTTCCAGGAGGGCGACCTCGAGGCGTTTCACGACGAGCTCGTCACCGCGCTGAAGGACGGCGGCAACATCATCGCGATCACGGCGGCCGGCGGCGCCTTCGGTGCGATGCTCGGATCGGCCGGCGTCGGCGATTTCCTCGTGAGCGTGATGCAGAACCTCGGCGTCGGTCCGCTGGTCACCGCGTGGCTCATCGCCGCCGTGCTGATCGTCTCGACCGGATCGCTGACGGTCGCGATGATCACTGGCGCGACGATCATGTCCTCCTTCGTCGACCAGCTCGCCGTCCATCCGGTCTACCTGCTGTTGACGATCGGCACCGGCGCGATGTTCTTCGCGTGGCACAACTCCAGCCCGTTCTGGATCATCAACGAGATCGGCGGGCTCGAGCAGGACGAGACGCTCCGCACGTTCTCGTTCGTCGGCCTGGTGATGTCCGTCACCGGGTTGATCATCACGCTGATCGTGGCGACGGTGTTCCCGATGGCGTGATCGGTTCGACGAGCGTTCGGATGGTTTGACCGTCCGTCCGGTCCGGCCGGCCCGTTCCGCCTCGCCCTCCTTCGGCAGTCGAGTCTTATAAGTAGGCGTATCGCGTGAGACCACCACACATGGACATCGAGTTCCTCCACGAGACCTCGCTCGCGGCGTCGCAGATCGCGACCACCCGCGAGTCCCTGACCGACCACGCCAGCGACTGGGGAACGGTGTCCGGCGAGGAACACCCGCCGGACGTCGTCGTCTGGCCGGAATCCGTCGCGGACGTCTCGAGCGTCCTCGCGGCGGCGAACGACCGGGGGATCCCCGTCACGCCGTACGCGGCCGGCACCAGCCTCGAGGGGCACGCGGTCCCGGTCGAGGGCGGGATCAGCATGAACATGACGCGGATGGACGACGTCCTTGACGTCCGTCCCGAGGACTTCCAGATCGACGTCCAGCCCGGCGCGCTGGGGTCGGCCGTCAACGACGCCGTGGCCGAACACGGGCTGTTCTTCCCGCCGCTGCCGTCCTCGGGGAAGATCTCGACGATCGGCGGGATGATCGCGAACGACGCCAGCGGGATGCAGACGGTCAAGTACGGGGAGATCCACGACTGGATCCTCCGGCTCGAGGCCGTGCTCGCCGACGGGACGGTGATCGAGACCGGGAGCACGGCGAGCAAGACGTCCGCGGGCTACAACCTGATGGACCTGCTCGTCGGCAGCGAGGGGACGCTGGCCGTCGTCACCGAGGCGACGCTCGAGCTCGCGGGGATCCCCGAGCAGGTCTGGGGCGGGCGGGTCGTCTTCCCGAACCGCACCGAGGCGTCGGCCGCCATCGCCGACGTGGTCCAGTCCGGGGTCGACGTGGCCAAGATCGAGCTCATCGACGAGCTGAGCGCGGCGATGGCGAACCGCTACCTCGACGCCGACCTGCCGGACGTCCCGATGGCGTTCGTCGAGTTCCACGCGAACCACCACGTCGAGACGGAGGTCGAGTTCTTCACCGCCATTCTGAACGACTACGACGTCGAGGACGTCACGATCACCGAGTCCGGCCCCGAGATGGAGCGCCTCTGGGAGGTGCGCGAGGAGATGGCCTCCGCGCTGAAACACTACGACCCGGACCTCACGATGCTCACCTCCGGCGACGTCACCGTCCCGATCAGCAAGTACGCGGATCTGATCGACCACATCTCGACGCTCGAGGCGGAACACGACCTCGAGATCCCCTGCTTCGGCCACGCCGGGGACGGCAACGTCCACTACACGGTGATGGTTCGCGTCGGCGACGAGGAGCACCGCGCGCTCGGGAAACGCGTCGACTCGGAGATCGTCCGCCACGCGATCGAACTCGGCGGCACCTGCACCGGCGAACACGGCGTCGGGATGGGAAAACGGGAGTACCTCCCCGAGGAGTTCAATCGGGCGACCGTCGACGTGATGGAGCGGATCAAGCGCGCGATGGATCCCAACGGGATCCTGAACCCCGGGAAGATCTTCGAGTAGCCGTGCGGTCGCCGACTCCCGGTCCGGGTGCGACGTCGACCTCCGCATCGACGCGGCCGGACCATAACGCCGATATCGCACGCTCCCCGACCGACGGCGTATGAACGTCGTTCGTGGCGGCTTCGACGCCGTCGACCGCGACGCGCGGGCCACCGCGACCCTGCTCGATCGCTGTGCGGCATCCGGCGACTCGGTCGTCCGGGTCTGGCGGCCGCCGAAACACGTCGCGTTCGGTCGGCGCGACGCGACGCGGGACGGATATGCGGACGTCCGGGAGCACGTCTCCGACGCCGGCTACGCGGTCCGCGAACGGGCGGTCGGCGGCCGGGCAGTCGTCCATACGGGCACCACGGTTTCGATCGCCTGGATCGCCCCCGCGGCCGAACGCCGGTTCGCGATCCCCGAACGATACGATCGGCTTCGCTCGTGGGTGCAGGGAGCCCTTCGCGGAACGCACGCAGAGGTCAGCGAGGGGGAGCCGCCGAACAGCTGGTGTCCGGGGGACCATTCGTTGATGATCGACGGGAAGGTCTGCGGCGTCGCCCAGCGCGTCACCACCGACTGCGCGCTGACCGCCGCGATCCTGATCGTCCAGGACGTCGCCGAGATCGCGAGGCTGACGTCGCGGATCTACGACGGGCTCGATCTCTCCTTCGATCCGGCGACGGTCGACGGCGTTCGCGACCACGACGCGACTTTGTCTCCGAAAACGGTTATTTCACGACTTGAGTCCGAAATCAGACATAACGACGATCGCGGGAAACACGTCTCCGAGGTGATCGACCCGTGATCGGCAGCGTTCGATCGTGGCCCGACTGACGTCTCGAGACGCGATCAAAATTGTCCATTAATCAAGAATATTTGAACAAATTTTTGCAATACAGTCATTTATGTATGTATATAAACACCAATTTTTAAATACGTTTCGAACACGATCGGGCGGGGATACGAAACGGGACGGTACTGAAGCCGTTCCAGGAACACGGTGATTCGCTCCCCTTCCCTAAATACTATCTCTGGATAATATTAAGAATATTTATATATCAACCAAACCGGCCCGGCGGCGATCGACAAACGTGATCGAGCGCGTGCGACATCCGTGGTCTCGGTGCCGCGCGGCCCCGCCGTGGTCACTCCGCCACGCGGACGACCTGCTTCCCGATGTTGTCGCCTGAGAACAGGCCGAGGAACGCGTCCGGTGCGTTCTCCAAGCCCTCGACGACCGATTCACGGTGTTCGATCTCGCCGCTTTCCACCCACGTTGCGAGCCGTTCGGTCGCTTCTCCGAACCGGGTCGCGTAATCGGCGACGAGAAGACCTTCGACCTTCGCGCGCGTCGCGATGAGCAGCGGCAGCTTTCGCGGGCCGGTCGGGACGCTCTCGTCGTTGTAGTGCGCGATCTGTCCGCAGACGGCCACCCGAGCGTCGAGGTTCAGTTTCGTGAACACGGCGTCCGTGATCGGCCCGCCGACGTTGTCGTAGTAGACGTCGACGCCGTCGGGTGCGGCCTCCGCGAGCGCAGCTTCGTAGTCGTCGGTCTCCTGATAATTGATCGCGGCGTCGAATCCGAGGTCGTCGGTGAGCCAGCGGGTCTTCTCGTTCGATCCCGCGAACCCGACGACGCGGCAGCCGTTCAGCTTCGCGATCTGCCCGACGACCGATCCGACCGCACCCGCCGCCCCGGACACGACGACGGTGTCGCCGGGAATGGGCTCGCCGACGTCGAGCAGCCCGAAGTACGCCGTCCGGCCCGGCATCCCGAGCACGCCGAGATAGGCCGGCGGGTCGGCGATCGCGGGATCGACGGGAGCGACCTCATCCGCATCGAGAACGCCGTACTCGGCCCACGTTCCCTCCCCGGTCACGAGGTCGCCGTCGTCGTACCGCTCGTCGTTGCTCTCGACGACTTCGCCGACGACGCCTCCTTTCAGGACGTCCCCGACGTCCCACGGCTCCGCGTACGATTCGGCGTCCCGCATCCGGCCGCGCATATACGGGTCGACGGAGAGGTACTCGACGCGCACGAGCAGCTCGCCGTCGGCGGGCTCCGGGACGGCCTCCTCCCTGAGTTCGAAACAGTCCGCGTCCGGTTCGCCGGTCGGCCGTTCGACGAAGTACCAACTGCGGTTCGTCTCTTTCATACCCACCTTCGGCTCGTCGCATCAAAGAGACTTCCCCATCGTCGGATCGAGCGGCGGTCGGTCTCTACGGTCCGACAATTATGTCTTCGAACCCGTGCGCAATACGTATGGGCTCGGGCGGATTCGAACCTCACTCACTTCGCTCGCGCCGCTCGCTCCGTTCCCTGGTTCGAATCGCCCCGCCATGCCTGCGGCTCACCGTTCGGTTCGCCACGGGCATGGGCTCGGGCGGATTCGAACCACCGACCTCAGCCTTGTAAAGGCCGCGTCATAACCAACTAGACCACGAGCCCGTATCGATTCGATCGCCCCCGGAGCGGAAAACGGTTTCTTTCCGCGCCACGAACCACGCCCGTGAACCGCCGCCTCATCGCCGTCACGCTGGTGCTCGTCGCGGCCGCCCTCGGCCTGCTCGCGGTCGACCTGTGGACGGCCGACGACTACGACCGGACCACGGTCGAGATCGAGGACGCCGAGACCGGCGAGCGACTGGCGACCGTCGACGTCCGGATCGCCGACACCTTCGAGAAGCGCTACACCGGCCTCTCGGAGACCGACTCGCTCGGGCCGAACGAGGGAATGCTGTTCACCTACGAGGAGCCCGGCAACCGGACCTACGTGATGCGGAACATGTCCTTCGCGATCGACATCGTCTTCATCGACGCCGACGGGACGATCACGACGGCCTACTCGGCCGAGCCCGAGGCGGAGCCCTACACGGGATACGACGGTCACGGCCAGTACGTCCTCGAGGTCCGATACGGCTACCTCGAGGCGCACGGGATCGAGGTCGGCGACCGCGTCGTGATCGACGACTCGCCGTGACCCCGAAACGAACGTCGTGGCCCCCGAAACGAACGTCCCGACCGGCCGCAGCGAGCCGGGTGGCCGGCCATCTGGTCGCCCGAAGCGAAGTCTCTTTGCCGGGACTCCGGTAGTGGAACTCGAATGAGCGCTCCGGAGTGGGAGGACGACGACCCCTTCGAGGACCAGCGGGAGGCCGTCGAGAACCCGATGAAGCGGCTGTTCCGCGAGTACGGCTGGACCTATCGTCGGCACGTGATCGTGGGGATCCTCGCGAGCGTGATCGCGCGTCTCGCCGACCTCCTCCCGCCGCTGATGCTCGGGATCGCGGTCGACACCATCTTCGTCACGGCCGCCCAGCGCGAGGCGGGCGAGGTGCCACCCTTCGCCGAACAGATCCCGCTCGTCCTGTTGCCGGAGACGTGGCTTCCGACGACCCAGTTCGAGCAGTTTCGGTTCATCGTCGCGGTCGTGGCCGGCGCGTTTCTCCTCGGGGCCGGGTTCCACTGGCTCCGCAACCGGGGGTTCAACGCCTTCGCGCAACACGTCCAACACGACGTCCGGACCGACACCTACGACCGGATGCAGCGGCTGAACATGACCTTCTTCGCCGACAAGCAGACCGGCGAGATGATGTCGGTGCTCTCGAACGACGTCAACCGCCTCGAGCGCTTCCTCAACGACGGGATGAACTCGCTGTTCCGGCTGGCGGTGATGGTGCTGGGGATCGGCGGCATCCTTCTGTGGATCAACCCGCAGCTGGCGGTCGTCGCGCTCGCGCCGGTGCCGCTCATCGCGGGGTTCACCTACCTGTTCGTGCGGACGATCCAGCCGAAGTACGCCGCCGTGCGGTCGACGGTCGGCAAGCTGAACTCCCGGCTCGAGAACAACCTCGGCGGCATCCAGGTGATCAAGTCCGCGACGACCGAGGGCTACGAGTCCGACCGCGTCGACGACGTCTCCGGGGAGTACTTCGACGCCAACTGGGACGCCATCGAGACGCGGATCACCTTCTTCCCCGCCCTTCGGTTGGTCGCCGGCATCGGCTTCGTGATCACCTTCATCATCGGCGGCCTGTGGGTGTTCCAGGGCCCGCCGGGTCCCTTCTCGGGGGACCTCTCGCCGGGGATGTTCGTCGTCTTCATCCTCTACACGCAGCGGTTCATCTGGCCGATGGCCCAGTTCGGACAGATCATCAATATGTACCAGCGCGCTCGCGCCTCCGCCGCCCGCGTCTTCGGGCTGATGGACGAGCCCTCGCGGCTCGGCGAGAACCCGGACGCCGACGAGCTCGTCGTCGAGGAGGGACGCGTCGAGTACGACGACGTCACCTTCGGCTACGACGACGAGCCGATCGTCTCCGACGTCGACTTCACGGTTGACGGCGGCGAAACGGTCGCGCTCGTCGGGCCGACCGGCGCCGGGAAGTCGACCGTGCTCAAGCTGCTGCTCCGGATGTACGACGTCGACGAGGGGGCGATCCGGATCGACGGGCAGGACGTCCGGGACGTCACGCTCCCGTCGCTCCGGCGGTCGATCGGCTACGTCGGCCAGTCCTCGTACCTCTTTTACGGGACGGTGCGGGAGAACATCACCTACGGCACCTTCGAGGCCACCGACGAGGACGTCGTCGAGGCGGCGAAGGCCGCCGAAGCACACGCGTTCATCCAGAACCTGCCGGACGGCTACGACACGATGGTCGGCGAGCGCGGCGTGAAGCTCTCGGGCGGCCAGCGCCAGCGGTTGACGATCGCCCGCGCCGTCCTCGCCGACCCGGAGATCCTCGTCCTCGACGAGGCCACCTCCGACGTCGACACCGAGACGGAGATGCTGATCCAGCGCTCCCTCGACCGGCTGACGTCCG
This sequence comes from Halopenitus persicus, assembly GCF_900107205.1. Lineage (GTDB taxonomy): Archaea > Halobacteriota > Halobacteria > Halobacteriales > Haloferacaceae > Halopenitus > Halopenitus persicus. The sequence goes on from NZ_FNPC01000002.1 coordinate 41,912, forward strand.
ACCGCACCACCTTCGCGATCGCCCACCGGCTCTCGACGATCAAGGACGCCGACACGATCCTCGTGCTGGAGGACGGCGAGATCGTCGAGCGGGGCACCCACGAGGAGCTGCTCGAGAACGACGGGCTCTACGCGAACCTCTGGGGCGTCCAGGCCGGCGAGATCGACGATCTCCCGCAGGAGTTCATCGAGCGCGCGACCGAGCGCACCGCGGCGATCGACGCCGACGCGGAGGCCGACCTCGACGACTAAAGTCCCCGGCCCCCGGAGTGGGGGTATGCACCTCTCGGATGCGACCTGGACCGACGTCCGCGACGCGACCATCGACGCGGCGGTGATCCCCGTGGGCAGCACCGAACAGCACGGCCCCCACGCGCCGCTGGGGACCGACGCGCTCAACGCCGCGTCCGTGGCGACGGAGGCGGCGGATCGGTACGACACGGCAGATCGCTACGACGCGGCGGAGTCACGGCGCGGCGACGTCCTCGTGACGCCGACGATCCCGGTCGGGATCGCCGAGGAGCACCGTGGGTTCGACGGCACGCTCTGGGTGAGTCCGGACGCGTTCCGCGCGTACGTCCGCGAGACGGCCGCCTCGCTTGTCCACCACGGGATCGACCGCGTCGTGTTCGCGAACGGCCACGGCGGGAACATCGACGCCCTGGCGGAGGTCGCCCGCCGGTTCTCACGCGATCCGGACCACGACGGCTACGCGGTCGCGTTCACCTGGTTCGACGCGGTCGGCGAGCACGCGAGCGAGATGGGGCACGGCGGCCCCCTCGAGACCGCACTTCTGCGAGCCACCCATCCCGAGCTCGTTCGCGAGGACCGGATCGAGGCGGCGGCCGCGGGGGCGGCCGACCGCTGGGGCGAGTGGGTCGCCGGGGTCAACCTGGCGCACGACTCCGACGCGTTCACCGACAACGGCGTGATCGGCGACCCGCGCGAGGGCGACCGCGAGCGCGGCGAGCGCCTGCTCGATCTCGCGAGCGACTCGCTCGTGGACCTGCTGGCCGCGGTCGTCGACCGCGACCTGGCGGAGAACTGATCGACCTCGGTCGGCGGGCGGTCCGGACCGTCGGCTGTTTATAAGCGAGTTCGGACAACTTCCCGGGTATTCATAAGGAAAACGACGAGGACGGAGCGCTACTCCTCGGCTTCCTCCGCCTCGGCGGCGTCGTCGGCCTCCGCGCTCGCATCCGCGCCGTCGTCCGCGTCGCTCGCATCGTCGGCATCCTCGGCGTCGTCCGCCGCGGCGTCCTGCAGCGCGCCGCGGATCGCCGGCACCGTTCCGGTGAGGTCGGCGACGTCCGCGGCCGCGTCCTCGAGGTCGGCGATCAGATCGGCGACGTCGTCGATCGCCGCCTCGAGGTCGTCGGCGTCCTCGAAGGCGTCCGCGCGCTCGCCGAGCACGTAGGCCTTCTTCGCCTGCCGGAGGTGGTCGGCGGCGTCGCCGGCGTCCAGGGCGGACTTGAGGCCGTTGAGCACGCCCAGGACGTTGTCCCCCTCCGTCTCCCAGACCGAATCCGGGTCGGGAAGCTCGGCGCGTGCCGCCTCCAGGTGGCTCTCGACCTCCGCGCGGGTCTCGGCGGCCGCCTCGCCGAACAGGTCGTCGTCGTCGAACGTTGACTGGCCCATACGTACGGATTCGCCCCGTCGACCTTTAAAAGCGACCCCGAAAGCGAAAGTGAAACGCGGCGGACTGACGGTTGCTCCCCGCCGATCGTGCTGCTTCGATCCGCTTCGCGTTGTTCGCCTTCGATCCGGGGCGATCACTCCTCCGTCGACGTCGGCGCCGGTTCGGCCATCTCGACGACGTGCTCCACGGTGACCGGGTCCGATCCCGGATCCGTCTTCAGCGCGGTGTGGTCGAGGACGAACAGGTACTCGCCCCGGTCGAGCTCGACGGTCACCTCGGCCTCCCGGACCCCGACCCGGCTATATTCGTCCACGATCGGCACGTCGCGGGCGCCGTCGACGTACGCGTCGTAGGGGTCCCGCTCGAGGACGAGACAGTCGACCGGCGTCGACCCGGCGACGGTCACCTCGTAGTGGAGGACGTCCCCGCGTGCAGTCGGCGCGTTCGTGAGCGCGATCGCGGTGAATTCCCCCGGCTGCAGCGTCGGCGATCCCGTCGACCGGAACGTTCGGACCGCCCGTCGGTCGTCGGTCGGGTAGTCGTCGCCGTGGTCCGGCGCCCCGTCGCCGTCCGCATCCGGCCTGGGGGTCGGCGTCGCTCGGTTGCCCTCGGCGAGACAGCCGCCGAGCGCGATCGAGCCGAGGGCTCCGAAGACTCCGAGGAGGGCGCGACGCGGGGGCCGTGGCCGCATACGTGTCGCGTTGTCTCGACCCCTTATAAATCCACTTTCCCCGCCGAATCGGCGTCTCGAGACACGCCGTCTCCCCGGACATATTTATTTCATTTCTAGTGATAGGCATTGTATGGCACACTACCCCGACGGCCACCTCGGCCACATCAGCGACATCGAACGGGCGGCACAGGAGGAGCGTGACCCGCATCGACGGGCGATGCTGTGGAACTACCTCCACCATGCCGCCCTCGAAGTGAGCGGCGACTGGGAGGCCATCTTCGACCCCGAGCTGATCGTCGACGATCCGCAGTACGAGATGCGTCTCGGCACCGAAGCGCCGATCGTACTCGACGGGACCGAGGAAGTGAAGGCGTTCTACGAGGCCGGCGAGGAGGACGTCTTCCTGCTCTCGGACGAGGACGGCCACCAACTGTTCGTCAACGATTGGGGCATCGCCGATCTGGCGACGTACGTCGAGTTTCTGCGCGGCGAGACGCTCATCGCCGACGGGCTCGACGAGCCGTATTACGGCGACGCCGAGGTGGACGACCCCGACGCGATGTATCAGCGAACCTGCAGGCAGGCGATGTTCTGGGCATATGACGACTCGGCGCGCCTCATCGGCGAGCAGGTGTATCAGCTCGAGCCCTTCGCGGTGGAGCAGGTGGACCCGGATGCCGTTCCCACGGTCGACGAGATCGCCTCCATCACGGAACCGTACTATCCCGAGAACACGGACGGACCGACTCCCGTCCGTTCGGATACTAACACGTAGTGCTGGATCCGTGGCGCAACGTCCTGGCGGAGTCCACACAAGTGGGGGAAGCCATCTACGGAGTGTGAACGTCCTGACGGAGTTCCACGCGAGCGGAGCGAGCGTGGAGCTAGTCAGGACGTGAACGGGTGAGTGAAACGAACGAAGTGAACGTCCTGACGGAGATTTGAACTCCGGTCCCTGGCTCCGCAAGCCAAGAGGATAGTCCACTACCCTACCAGGACTCATCTTCCAGTAACCGGGAGATGCTTAAGATGGTTACGGTCCGTCGCGCGTGTGCGGCCACGGGACACGATCGACGGAACGGGAATCGCCCCGCGCCGTGGTCGTGGCGACGATGTGAGCCGCCACGACTGCGGCGATCGCGACCCCACGATTTGCGAGGATGAAGGCACCGAACGGCCCCGATTCGGCGACCCGGCCGAAGCCACGTCGTTTATCCGAGCGGGGCCCGTGTGGGGGTACAATGACCGATGCCGACCCGACCGTAACGCGTCTGTTCGGCGGTCCGGGCAGCGGGAAGACGACAGCGCTGCTCGACCGCGTCGACGACCTCCTGCGGGACGACGACGTCGACGTCCGCGACGTGCTCGTCGTCTCGTACACCCGTGCGGCCGCCGCCGAGGTCCGGGAGCGACTCGCCGAGCGGCTCGACGTCTCCCCGCGGTCCCTCCAGGGAAACGTCTGTACGATGCACGCGAAGGCCTACGAGCTGCTCAACCTCTCGCGGGGCGACGTCGTCGGCGAGGACGACAAGTCCGACTTCTGTGAGGAGTACGGGATCGAGTTCGAGGACGAGTACGGCGGCGCCAACCGCCGGACCGCGCGCTCGACGACGATCGGCAACAAGATCATCGCGACCTCCCAGTGGCTCCAGCGGACCAAACGCGACGTCGCCGACTGGTACGACGTCCCCTTCCAGTGGGACGTCGAGGAGGTCCGGCTCCCGCCCGAGGAGGACCCGAACGCCCAGGAGGGCAACAAGTACACGCCCACGTGGTCGTCGGACGACGACCGGATCGACGTCCCCGAGACGATCCGCGCCTGGCGGGCCTACAAGGGCGACCACGAGCTCGTCGGCTTCGCGGACATGCTCGAGCGCGTCGCCCAGCGCTCGCTCATTCCGAACGTCGACTACCTCGTGATCGACGAGTTCCAGGACATCACGACCCTGCAGTACGACGTCTTCGAGGAGTGGCTCCCCCACGTGGAGAAGGCGCTCATCGCCGGCGACGACGACCAGGTCGTCTACGCCTGGCAGGGCGCCGATCCCGACCTCCTGCTCGACACCGACGTCGACGAGGACGTCGTCCTCCCGAACTCCTACCGGCTGCCCTCCCGGATCCTCAACGTGGTCAACGCGGAGATCCGCCACATCGACAAGCGCCAGGAGAAGGACCTCCGGCCCCGCAAGGAGGGCGGCGTCGTCGAGGCCATCGAGAGCCCCTCGATGCTCGAGCTCGTCCGCAACGTCCGGTACACGATCGACGACGACGACGGCAGCGTGATGTGTCTGTTCCGGGCGCGCTACCAGATGTTCGACTTCATCGACGAGTTCATCGACCACGGCATCCCGTTCAAGCTGCTCACCGACGGCCGGATGTGGACCGACCGGCTCACCGACTACGTCCGGGCGATCGAGAAGTACAACGACGGCGAGCCCGTCACCGGCCTCGAGGCCCGCCGCCTGGCGGATATGCTCCAGGAGTCGACGTTCGGCACGAACGAGCGCGACGACTTCTACGACTACCTCGACGACCGCGAGGAAGCCGCCGACGCCGACGACATCACGCAGCTGGAGGTCGAACCCGAGACGATCGCCGAGTACGCGCCGTTCATGCCCGACCGGGCGAGCGCCGGCGACATGGTCCGGAAGGTGACGAGCTTCCAGCGCAACTCGGTCGAGGCCTACTTCGACGGCGATTATCAGGACGTCGCCCCCGACCGCATCCGGATCGGGACGATCCACTCCGCGAAGGGCCGTGAGGCCGACCACGTCTTCGTCTCGACGGACCTCACCGAGAAGGTGGTCGAACAGCTCGCCGCCTCCGTGGCGGACCCGACCGACGTCGACGGCGTCGAGGAGTTCACCAAATCCACCAGCCCGGTGCCCGTCCTCACCGACAACGAGCGCCGCGTCTTCTACGTCGGGATGTCCCGTGCCCGCGAGCGGCTCGTGATCCTCGAGAACCTGATCACCGGCGCGCCGACGCTCCCGGTGAGCGTCCTGCTGTTCAACGAACTGCGTGAGGACCCCCCCGACGAGCTGATCGAGGAGGTCCAGGCGGAGCTGGCGGCGCCGGAACCCGAGCCGTGACCGGCGACTCCCGTCCCGATCCGCCGGCCGCGACTGATCGTGAGCCGCCGGCCGTGACCGAACTCGACCCCCTGGTCGCGACCGATCTCGCCCCGATCGCCGACGCGCTTGCCGAGGACGGCGCGGACGCGCTGGTCGTGGTCGGCGACCGGTTCGACGCGGACCTGCAGTACCTCGCTCGCCTCGGCGCGTTCGATGCCCGGGCCGCGGTCGTCGTGACCGCCGACGAGGCGGTGTTGTGTCCGCCCGCCGACCCTCGCCCCGGCCGGTCGACGGCGGCCGCCGAACGCTTCCGCGAGGCGTCGGGGAGCGACGCGCTCGGCCGGGTCGTTCGCCCGGTCGAGGCGGGCGAGGACGCATCGGTCGGTGAACGTGCACCGGTCGGTGGGTCCGTACCGGTCGGCGAGCGCGCCGCCGCTGCAGTCACCGACCGCGCCGGTTCGAACGCGGACGTGGTCGTCCCGCGGGACCTCCCGCACGACGCGGCGGTCTATCTCGAGGAGGCCGGTCACGGCGTCCGGTCGACCACGGCGATCCGGGACGCTCGATCGGTCAAATCCGACGCGGAGATCGACCGCCAGCGCGCCGTTCAGTCCGCAGCCGTGACGGCGATGCGTGCGGTGACGTCGCTGCTTACCGACGTCGACGTCAACGTCGACGAGGCGTCCCGAGAGCTCCGATGGCAGGGATCTCCCCTGTCCGCCGAGCGGCTCCGGCGGGAGGCGAACGCGGCCCTGGCTCGGGCCGGCGTCGATCCCGCCGGGAACACGACCGTTCGGGCGGCGTCGGCCGACCGCGTTCAGGCGCCGACCGATGCCGACGCCCTCCACGCGGGTGACCCCATCGTCGTCGCGCTCGCGCCGCGAGGTCCGGCGGGCCATCACGGCGCGCTGGCGCGGACGGTCGTCGTCGACGGCGACGGCGGCTGGCAGCGGCGAGCCCATCTCGCGGCCGAGTCCGCGCTCGCGGCCGCGGTCGGGACGGTCGATCCCGGCGACCCGGTCTCGCTGCTGCGCGAGGAGGCCGCGGCCGAGATCGGCGCCTACGGGTTCGATCCGACCCTCGGGGACCGGACGACCGGCACGACCCACGCCGGGGGGTACGGCGTCGGACTCGCCCGGCGGGAGCCGCCCGGTCCCGACTCCAGCATGCCGCTCCGGGCCGGCACCGTGCTGGCGGTCGAGGCGGGCGTTCGCGACCCCGACCACGGTGCGGTCCGGTTGCGGGAGCTCGTCGTCGTTCGTGATTCGGCCGTCGAGTACGTGTGCGAATGCCCGACGGCGCTCGCGCCGGACCGATACTGAGGCTCCGTATCGGATCGATACTGACCCGGCAACCTATCGCGACGCGGATTCGGCCGTCCTCACGGGTCGGTCCGCCGCCACGTTCTCCCGTCGCATCGTCCGTCGAAGCCCCAGCTCAGCGATGGCGCCGCCGCGTTCCGCGGTCCGTCGCAGTCGGGAGAGGACGGCTCGCAGCTCCGGGGTGCTCCCCTCGGCCGTGGCCAGTCGCCGATCGAACGCGTCGATCGCCTCGCGCGTCCGAGCCTCGGCTGCAAGCGCCTGCCGTGCCGCCTCGGCATCGTCGTCGCCGACGACGACGCCCACCCCGTCGGCCACGATCGACCGGACGTCGGCGGCGAGCTCCCGGGTTTCGGCGACCCGGGACTCGGTCGGCGGCTCGTCCATTCGATCCGCGGCCGCGGCGACGTCGGCGGCGGCCTCGCGGACCCGCTCCAGCTCGCGCATCGCGGTCCACGACTCGAACAGCGCCGGCCTGGACGCGCCGATCGCGTCCGCCGCCTCGAGGTCGGCCAGTCCGAGCGTGACCGTCCGGTCGATCATCGCCGAGAGGCGCGCGGCGTGGTCCGAACGCTCCGCGACGGTCGATCGGTCGCCGGCCGTCGCCAGCGCCTCGATCGCGGCCCGCTGCGTCGCGTCCACCACGAACGCGAGCTGGCGGACCGACTGGGACACCGAGACTTCCCCGGGATCGAGCAGCATCCGGACGGCGGTTCCGCTCCCGTCCGTTTCGGTCGTTGACGTTTCGGTCGTTGACGTTTCGGTCGTTGACGTCTCAGTTACTGGCGTTTCGGTCGTTGACGTTTCGGTCGTTGACGTTTCGGTCGTTGACGTTTCGGTCGTCGCTGTCTCGGTCGTTGCCGTCTCGGTCATTGCGGTTTCCGTCGTCGACGTTCCGATCCGGCGCCGGAGGACCGACTCGATGGCGCGCCGGCACTCGACGTCGAGCGGTTCCTCGTGGTCCAGTTCCACCGTCCGTACGCCGGCCGCGTAGGCCGCCCGGAGCGTGCCCGCCAGGGACCGCGGATCGAGAGCCGCCGTCCGAACCGCGGGGCCGGATCGGTCGGTCGTCCCGCTCCCGTCACCGTCCGCGTCACGGTCGACCGTCTCGTCTCGACCGTCGTTCTCGCTCGCGTTCCGCGCCTGGATCGCGAGGATCCCGTCCGTGTGGCGATGCAGCGTCACCGTGTCGCCCGCGGCGACGCCCTCCGCCTCGGCCCACTCCTTCGGCAGGGAGACCGTGTACGTTCCGTTGCCGACCGTCTGTACTTTGCGTGTCTCCATCGGTTTCAGTCGCCCATCAGTAGATCAGCTCCGGATCGCCGTCGACCATGTACAGCGTGCGCGCGGCGACGTTCACGGCGTGGTCGGCGACCCGTTCGAGATCACGGATCGTCAACAGCACGCGAGAGACGTCGTCGAGCAGCCGCTCGACCGTCCACGGGTCCTCGTCGACGCGCCGTTCGATCAGCTCGCGGGTCACGGTCTCGCTGGCCCGCTGACACAGCGCGTCGACGTCGTCATCGTCGGCGGCGATCCGCCGGCACGCGGCGGCGTCCTCGGCGGCGTACGCCTCGAGGCTGCGGTCGAGCAGCGACCGCGCCGCCTCGCCGATCGCGTCGAGGGCGACGTCGGGATCGAGGGTCCGATCCGCGGCGCGTGCGTACCGCGCCAGGTTGACGGCGAGGTCGCCGATCCGCTCGAGGTCGGTGATGATCTTGAACGAGGCCGTGACGAACCGGAGGTCGCCGGCCACCGGCTGTTGCAGCGCGAACAGGTCGACGCAGTCGGTCTCGAGCGCCAGGTACCGCTCGTTGATCCCGGCGTCGCCCTCGATGACCGCCCGCGCCGATGCCTCCGACCCGGTCGCGAGGCTCTCGAGGGCCGTCTCGAGCTGTGCGTCCACCTGCTCGCCCATCTCGAGGACGTCGCCACGGAGCGTCTCGAGGGCGTCCTGGTAGCGTTCCCGTGGCATTCGATCACCCGAACTTGCCCGTGATGTAGTCCTCGACGCGCTCGCTGCGGGGGTCCTCGAACACCTGGTCGGTGTCCCCGTACTCGACGAGCTCGCCGCCCGTGAGGAAGACGGCGGTCTGGTCCGAGATGCGCGCGGCCTGCTGCATGTTGTGCGTGACGATGACCACCGTGTACTCCTCGCTGAGCTGTTCGATGAGGTCCTCGATCCGCGCGGTGGCGATCGGGTCGAGCGCGGAGGCGGGCTCGTCCATCAGGATGACCTCCGGATCGACCGAGAGACAGCGCGCGATGCAGAGCCGCTGCTGCTGGCCGCCGGACAGCCCGAGCGCGTTGTCCTCGAGGCGGTCGTTGACCTCCTCCCAGAGGGCCGCGTCCCGAAGACACTCCTCCACCAACCGGTCGCGGGCCGCCTCGTCGCTCCGCCCGAGCAGCCGCGCCAGGAGGCCGGTCTCGATGTCGCCGTGTTTCGCCGGGCCGTACGCGACGTTCTCGCGGATCGACTTCGGGAACGGGTTCGGCGACTGGAACACCATCCCGACCCGCTTTCGCAGCTCGACGAGGTTCACCCCGTCCTGGTAGATCTCCCGTCCGTCGATCCGCACCGACCCGTCGACGCGAGCGCCCTTGATCCGGTCGTTCATCCGGTTGAGACACCGGAGGAACGTCGACTTCCCGCAGCCCGAGGGGCCGATGAGCGCGGTGACGCTGTTCTCGGGGATCTCGATCGACACGCCCTGCAGCGCGTGGTCGTCGCCGTAGTGGACGTCGAGGTCCTCGACGGCGAACTTCGGCTTTCCCGCGAACTCGTACTCCCGCCACTCCTCGCGCACCCGCTCGTCGGCCTCGCCGGTGGTGGTGTGGGTCGTGGCGTTCGTCGAGTCGTCCGCTTCGGTCGATTCAGCGGTCGTGGTTTGGTTCGGTTCCTCTGTCGTGGTTTGGTTCGGTTCCTCGGTCGTTTCTCGGTCCGGTTCCTCTGTCGTCGTCCGATCCGTTTCGCTCGTTGGTGTGGTTTCACTCATGTCGAAGTCGCCTCCGGAAGTAGTATCGCGCGCCGATGCCGACCGCGTAGAACGACAACACGACGAGCAGCAGCACGAACGCCGTCGCCCACTGGAACTCGGTCGGGTTCGAGACGTTGTCGCCGAGTCCGACGCCGGCGGTGATGAGCGCGTACAGCTGGAACGGCAGCGCCGTGGTCGCCCGCAACAGCTCGGGGTTCGTGACGAACGGGGGCTGGGCGGTGAACGCGAAGCCGCCGATGACGTCGGCCGCCCGGTCCCCGGACACGAAGGTGCCGCCGGTCATCGTCAACAGGATGGGCGCCGTCTCGCCGGCGATCCGCCCGACGCCGAGGATGACCCCGGTGACGACGCCCGGGAGCGCGGCCGGCACGACGACGCTGCGGATCGTGTGCCACTTCGAGACGCCCAGCGCCGCGCTGGCGTCCCGGTACTCGTCGGGCACCGCCAACAGCGCCTCCCGGCTCGTGATGAGCACCAGCGGGAGGAGCATGAAGCCGAGCGTCAGCATTCCCGACAGCAGCGACTTGGTCCCGCCGAACCGCGGGACGAGGAACGTGAACCCGAACAGCCCGAAGACGATGCTCGGGGTGCTCCAGAGCCCGTTGGTCGCGATCTCGACCGCCTGCGTCAGCCGCCCGCGCTCGGCGTACTCGGTCAGGAACACCGCGGCGCCGACGCCCAGCGGCACCGCGAACACGACGGCGCCGACGACGAGCCAGACCGTGCCGACGATCGCGGGGAGCACGCCCTGGAAGTCGTTCAAAAGCGAGACGCCGTTCATCACGAACGGGACCGAGACCGGGAGCGCGACCGAAACGCCGAGAACCGACACCGTGGGCCCGGCGCCGGGCGCGACCGTGGCACCGGTCAGCAGTCCCGGGATCCCGCGGACGGCGGTGAACGCGATCAGCAGGAACAGCACGCCGATGATGGCGCTCGCGTTCACGTAGATGAGGAGGTACGCGCCCATCCGCCGCCCGCGAGCCCCGAACCCGCCGTACGCCTTCGCCGCGGCCCAGCCGGCGAGCAGCCCGCAGCCGATCGTCGCCGCCGGGACGACGAACGTCGCGGTCAGCGACGCCTGCTGTTCGAACCCCAGGTCCCACACCCAGGACGGGCCGATCGTTCCGGTCAGGAACGTCCCGCCGATGACGACCGCCACCGCGCCGGCGGGCAGCGTCGATCCGACGTCCTCCCGGGTCGCCGCCGCCGTCACGAACGCGGCGCCGCCGGTCGCCGCTCCCGCCGGGAGCCACGCGAGCACGCCGTCGAACGCCACCGAGGCGGCCAGCCCGCCGAGGACGAACCAGACGCCCGCGAACGCGACGGTCGCGACGAGCCCGGCGTTCGGGCTCGGCTCGGTCTCCACGTATCCGAGGGCCGATCCGACGCCGAGACCGATGACCGCAGCGCCGAGCGCCACGAGGAGTCCGCCGAGTGCGGTTACCGTCGTGACGCCACCGATCGCGGTCATCCCCGAGCCGCCGCCGAGCGTTGCGTCGATCCCGACGAGGCCGAACAGCGACGCGATCCCGACCGCTATCAGGGCCACCGCGACCGCGATCGCCAGGCCGGCGACCGCCTCGGGTCGCGAGGCGTCCTCACGGATCAGGGGCGTCCGCGTCGCGCCCGCCATCAGAGTTCACCCCCGAGCTTCCGGTGCATCCGCCACTCGATGTACTGCGAGCCGATCGAGATGGCCAGGACCGTGATGAACAGGATCACGCCCGCGAGAAAGAGGGCGTCCATCTGCAGTCCGTGGGCGTTCCCGTAGTTGTTCGCGATCAGCGAGGTGAGCGTCTCCTGGCCGTAGAAGACGTTGTACAGCGGCTTCGTCAGTTGCGGGACGCCGCGGAGCATCACCGTCGCCGCCATCGTCTCGCCGATGGCGCGACCGACGCCGAGGAGGACGGCCGCGGAGACGCCCGAGAAGGCCGCCGGCAGCGTGATCGACGTCATCGTCTGCCAGTCGGTGGTCCCCATCGCGAGCGAGCCGCTCTTCATCGACTCGGGGACGCTGCTCAGCGCGTCCTCGGCCACCGAGACGACCGTCGGGAGCGCCATCAGCCCGACCACGATGCCCACGAAGAGGTACGACCCCTGGCCCGTGGTCCGGAACTGGTCGGACGCCCACGGGCTCAGGATCGTGAACCCGATGAAGCCGTAGACGATCGACGGAATGCCGGCGAGGATCTCGACGCCGGGCTTGACGAACTCGCGGACGGGACCCGGCGCGATCTCCGACAGGAACAGCGCCGCGGCGACGCCCAGCGGGGCGGCGACCGCCGTCGCGATCGCCGTCACCATCACGGTCCCGTGGATCATCGGGACCATCGAGTACCGGATCGGTTCCGAGACCGCGTCCCACCGCGTCTCGGTGAACAGCCGGAGTCCCGGCACCGGGACGCCGAACGCCGTCGCGGTCCCGTAGCGGATCACGGGGATCGACTCGACGGCGATGAACGCGGTGATCAAAAGCAGGATGAGCACCGTCGAGACCGTCATCGCGAAGGTCACCACCCGAGCGGTCAACCCCTGGTGCCGGATCCAGCCGACGCCGGCAGCGAGGAGGAAAACGGCGAAGGGGAGGGCCGTGAGCGGCGACGCCAGCAGGAACCCGACCAGCGAGGCCAACAGCGCGACCGTCATCGTGCCGACGGTGACGAGCGCGGCGGTCGAGGTCTCCTCGCGGAACGCGCGCAGCCGTCGCCGCCATCGCGTCACCGCCGCGTCGGTTCGTGTATCGGTTGTGTGAGACATGATCGTAGTATGATGATGATAAATAGCTGCGGTCCGCTCGGGATCAGGTCAGGCGTGGACCCACGCCGCAGTTCCCGTGCGGATTCACGCCACTGCTCACGCGCGGACTCACGCCACTGCTCACGCGCGGACTCACGCCACTGCTCACGCGCGGACTCACGCCGCAGCTCCCGTGCGGACTCACGTCGCAGCTCACGCCGGTGGCCACGTCGCAGCTCACGCGTATGCTCACGCCGGATCCGGAAGCTTCTCCGCCTCGGCCTCGATGTCGGCCGTCGGCAGCGGGATGTAGTTGTTGTCCTCGACGAAGACGGTCTGGCCGAACTCGGTCAAGAACATGTTGAGGAACGCTCCCTCGCGGCGGTCCGTCCCGCTCGGCGTGTCGTCGGTGACCTTCGTGTACATGTGGAGGTCGCGGTTGAGCGGGTACTCGCTGTCGAAGATCGTGTTCTCGGCGTCACGGTCCGGCTCGTAGACCGTTCCCTCGAAGTCGATCGCGATCGGCTGGACGGCGTCGCTCGTGAACGCGAGCGCCATGTACGCGATGGCGCCCTCGTTGTTGGCGACCGCCTCGGCGACCTGCTGGTTCTGTCCGAACCGGGTGTCGACGCCGGACATCGACGCGTCGGCGCTGCCGAGCATGTTCAGCCGGAACGACGTGTCCGTCCCGGACCCCTCGGCGCGGCCGATGGCGTAGATCTCCTGATCCGGACCGCCGACCTCCGACCAGTTCGTGATCTCGTCCTGGTAGATCCCGCGGATCTGCTCGCCGGTGAGCTGCTGAACGCCGTTCTCGTAGACGTCGCTGCTCACGACGACGGGCTGGCCGTCCCGCCCGACGACGTGGTCGACGAACTGCTCGTCAGCCGCCGACTCGCTGATCCCGAGCTCCGCCGTGATCGGTCCCGAGGAGTTGCCGATGTCGACCAGCTCGTCCCGCACCGCTTCACAGCCCGTCCCGGAGTGGCTCAGGCTGACCGTCGTGTTGTACGGCGGGTTCGACCGCTGTCCGGTCGGCTCGAAGCCGAACTGGCTGGCGAAGTAGTCGGCGAGGTACATGTCCGTCTCGATCTCGTCCCACCCCGGCACGGACGTCTCCTCGTTCGACCCCCAGTACTCGCCGTCGCTCGGCGGCGCGTTGGCGTTCCAGTAGGAGCTGCCCGTGTTCGAGATGGGGTAGACCGTCGAGGATCCCTCGGCGGTGAGCAGCGCCGGCCCGTTCCCGCCGTTCGTCTCGGTTTCGTCGCCGTTTCCGTTTCCGTTGCCGCCGCCGTTGCCGTTTCCACCGCCGTTCCCGCTGCCTCCGTTTCCGCCGCCGTTGCCGTTCCCGCTTTCCGTCCCCGTGCTTCCGCTGCAGCCGGCCAGCCCGGCCGACCCCACGGCGCCCGAGGTGACCAGAAACTTCCGCCGTGATACGCCGCGTTCAGCCCAGTTACGGTCTGACATCACCAGTACGATCCGGCCGTCCTTGTAAACGGGTTTATATTTCTGATATATCCGCGTCAGGATGCGTTCGAAGACGGGGGGACCGGTACGGGCCCGTCCCGATCGGAACCGTCCGCTACGGACCGGCGAATATCCCCGTTGAGTGGTATGAAACGCTACTGAGTGGCGCGTCCAGATACGAACGCTCCGGAGCCCTATATAGCCGATCGGACCGGTATTTGGTGAAACGGTCCGTAACGATCGGTTCTGACGGAACGTATACATAAGCGTATGATGAAATCCCGTTCGTGACCGAGACAGACCGTCCCGAGCCGTCCGCCGCCGATCCGGCTGCTACCGACGCGGCGTCGACTGCACAGTCGCTCCTCGAACGCGAGCCGACCGTCGAGGCGGTCGTCACGGCGGTCGCCGAGGAAGCTGACCACGATCCGGCCGCGATCCGCCGGGACCTGGATCCGTTCGCCGACGACGGCGTCCTCACCGGCGACGCCGTCAGGGCGACCGTCTCGGACGTGTCGCAGATCGTCGCCACCGCGGAGACGCGCGTCGACCTCGCCGCCCGCGCGGCCGACGACGTTCGAGCGGCGGCCGATCCGGTGACCGACCTCGTCGTCGTTCGGGACCGGTTGCGGACGCTCGAGCACCGCCTCGCCGCCCTCCAGCGTCGCACCGCCGAACTCGGCGAGACGGTCGGGGCCGCCCGCGACCGGCTCGATACGCCCGCGGGCATCCACCGATCGGCGGTCGACCTGCGCGAGACGGCGGCCGACGCACAGCGCGTCGTCCGGGTGGCCGACGACCTCGCAACCGACCTCGAGGCGTTCGAGTCCTGGCTCGAGTCGCCCGCCGAGCGCGCCTGGACGCTCGCGGACGACGTCGACGCCCTCGAGGAGGCGCTGGGCGAGCTGTCGACCACGGCCGAGCGACTGAAGGAGGCGTCAACGGCGTCCGGACCGGCCACGGACGGGAACGGGACGCCAGCGAACGCGTGGGCTGACGCGACCGTCCGGGCGAGCGTGCTCGAGCTGTTGGTGGCCGACGTTCGGGCGGAGTCGGCCGTCCTCCGGCGCTGGGCCGCCCGTGAGGACGCGTCGGTTCCGGCGCCGCTCCCGTCGCGGATCGACGCCGCGGACCGACGCCTCTCGGCGCTTGCCGCGACGCTGTCGGCCCTGGCTACCTCCGACTGGCGCGACCGGTTCGCGGACCGTCTCGCGGCGACCGACCGGACGCTGGCGCGGTTCGATCCGCCCGTCGCCTGGGACCGTGTTCGGGAGGCGATGGCGGAGATCGACGAGTGATTGACGTCCTCCCACCCCTGAAGGGGTGGGCTTCCGCTCGCTACGTGTCACCTTTGTCCCCCCGTTTATGGCGCGGCAAGCGTCGCGGTTTTTTTTTTTAAAGAACCCCACGGCCTCCGATCGCGCGGTTCGATCTGCATCTATATAGTCGACCGTACCGCTTGGATCGGGGAATACCGTTCCGCGGGACTCAATAGGGGTCTTATAAGCGTTTAATCCCGTGCGGCGGGCCTGTCAGCGTATGACAACCGGATCGGCGACGCGACCGAGCGACGACCGGGTCGGCGACCGGCTCGCGGCCCTTCGACGGGCGGTGCGCACCGAGCGCCGCCGCATCGCCGACGAACGGCAGGCGTTCGACGCCTTTCGGAAGCGGCTCGCGGACATCGAACCACGGACGGCGGCCCGAGCACGGACGACTGATCGGACGTCGGCGGCTGATCGGACGTCGGCGGCTGATCGGACGTCGGCGACGACTCCGTTAGTGGGGGAGCGGTCCGCCTCGACGCCCGGCCTGTGCGCGGTGCGCGACGCCTACGAGGAGACGGTGATGAGCGTCCCGCACTACGCCGAGGACTACGACGATACCTATCCCGAGAGCCTCGCGGCGGAGTTCGGCCGCGAGCTGTCGGCCACGCTCACCGCCGGGACCGCCTTCGATCCCGCGATCAAACGGGAGCTCCAGCGGGCTATTCGGGATCGTCGCGAGGGCTGCGTCGCGGTCCTCGACACGCTCGATACCGAGGCGGCGTCCCTCGCCGACCTTCGAGAGCCGCTCCCGGAACTGGCTCGCGACCTCGATAGTCTCGCCGGTGCCGACCTCGAATCGCTGGATTTCGGCGCGCTCGAGGCACACCACGCCCGGGCGGGCGCGTTGCGCGACCGCTGTGAGACGCTCGCCCGGAACCGGCAGGCGACCATCCGCCGACAGCGCCGGGACCTCCGCGTGCCCGGCGAGACGCCCGACGTGCCGCGGTACCTCTATGCCGACCGCGAGACGACCTATCCCGTGTTGGCGACGATCGCCGACCTGGCCGAACGGGCGGCGTCGTTCCGGTCGCGGGTCGAGACGGCGATCGCGGAGTGGTAATCGGAAACGAGGAGGATCGGGACGAAGGGAGAGCTCCGAACGGACTCCGTTCGCTGACGGCCATCACTTCTCGACTGACCCGTCGGCATCGGACCGGTCCGCGGATTCTTCCACGGCCCCCTCCGCGGGCTCCTCGGCTTCGTCGCCCGCGTTCCGCAGCCGGCTCGGGAGCAGACCCCCGACCAGTCCACGGAGGATCCGTTCGGGGTCCAGGAAGTACTGGGGGAGGACGACCATCGCGACCGCGACGCCGACCATCGCGACGCCGACGGCGGTCTCGCCGTCGAGGGCGCGCATCACCCCGTAGTTGGCCACCGGGATCGCGAAGATCAGCGTGGTCGCCAGCTCGATCGTGTCCAGGATCCCGAATCGCATCGCCGATCGGTAGCCGCCGCCGGGTTATAAGTCGCGCGGCGGATGCCAGAAGAGGCCGTCCGCGATCAGGAGGCCACAGACGAGGGATGCGACCGCAGCCGGGATCGCGGCGGGATCCATCGCCAGCCGCCCCCCGCCGTAGACCCCGACGAACAGGACCGGAATGAGCGCGAGCCGCAGGTCCTCCCGCGAGGCGCGTGCGAGCCCCTCGGCGATCTCCGCGGTCGCGACCGCCTCGATCGTCGCGACCGTCTCGACGTCGATGACGTCACCGATGCCGTCGACGTCCTCAACCTCGACGTCCTCAACCCCGACGTCCCCGACGCCATCGCCGGCGCCGGCGTCGAACGGCGACGAAACCACCGGCGTCACTCCATATACCCCAGATCTCGGAGCTTCTGACCGATCTCGCGGGCTTCCGCCTCGGAGATCTCGTCGGCGGACTCCATCTCCCGGACGACGACGTGTTTCACGAACTCCTTGACCGACCCGAAGGGCTCGTCCTCGATGTACGCCTCGACGTCCGCCACGAACTCCTTGCGCAGCGAGATCGTCGTGTACTCGCTCATTGCTACCGCCTCGTCGTCCCTGCCATATAAAACTTAATTAGATATAATTAGAAAGCTCGGCGGGACCGTGTCCGCGGCCCCGTGCCGACACCGACTTCACCACCCCGTTCGAAGCGGGCCTATGTTCACCGGGATCGTCGAGACCGCCGGCGAGGTGGTCGGCGTCGAGGAAACCGCGGACGGGCGCCGGCTCGCGATCGCCGCTCCCGGTCTCTCGGAGCTGTATCACGGCCAGTCGATCAGCGTCAGCGGGGTCTGCCTGACGGTCGAGGCGTACGGGGACGACGTGCGCGTCGCGGATTCGGGGCCCGAGGTCGGTGCTGTCGGCGACGGCAACGACGGCACCGGCGACGGCACCGGCGACGACGGCACCGGCGACGACGGCACCGGCGACGACGGCAACGACGACACCGATGGCGGCGTCTTCGAGGTGTTCCTCGCGAGCGAAACCGTCGCGAAGACCTACCTCGGGTCCCTCGGCGTCGGCGACGTCGTCAACGTCGAGCGCGCGATGCCGGCCGACGGGCGCTTCGACGGCCACCTCGTGCAGGGCCACGTCGACACGGTCACGACCGTCGAGGCGATCGAGTCAGTCGGCGAGGACTGGCGGTTCACGTTCGCGCTCCCCGACGACCAGGCGCGGTACGTGGTTCAAAAGGGCTCGGTCACGCTCGACGGGATCTCGCTCACGGTCGCGGACCGCCGCGAGGACGCCTTCGACGTGGCGATCATCCCCACCACCTACGACCTCACCACGCTCTCGGAGAAGGACCCCGGCGACCCGGTTCATCTGGAGGTCGACGTGATCGCGAAGTACGTCGAGGGGATGGTCGACGGGTACGTGTGATCGCCGACTGCCGACAGCGCTCCGTTTGATCGTCGGCTGCTCCGCCCCTCTCACGGCCGCGCGAGCACAGTTTCGCCGGCTCGGACGGTCTCGCCCTTTTGAACGCACAGATCGGACCGGTCAACCGACGGCGGGAACAGCACGTCGGCGCGCGAGCCGAACGAGACGTGGCCGATACGCTGGCCCCGTTCGATCTCGTCGCCGGCCGCGACGTGGGGATGGATCCGGCGGGCGAACCAGCCGGCGATGAGGAACAGCTCGTGGTTGCCGCAGTCGATCACGAGCTGCTCGTTCCGGTCGGAGTCCTTGCTGAAGGCGGGTTTATAAGCACCGGGCCGGTGGCGGACCGCCTCCACCGTTCCCGACAGCGGCGCGCGGTTCACGTGGACGTCGGTGACGTTCATGAAGACCCCGACGCGCAGGCGGTCGCCCTCCTCGCGAATGACCGAGACCGTTCCGTCTGCCGGAGAGACGGCGGCCTCGATGTCCCCGTGTTCGGCCTCGTCGGAGAGGGCGGCGTCATCGGTGGCGGCGGCGGAGATGGCGGCGTCATCGGTGGCGGCGGAGATGGCGGCTTCGTCGGGAGCCGGCGGCGACCGCGGCGGATCGCGGTGGAACCACAGGACGCCGATCGTGAGCGCGAGCAGGGCGATGCCCGCGGGCGGGACGAACACGAGCAACGCCGCGCCGAGCAGCGCCGGCGGTCGGGCGAGCCGCCAGGCGTCGTCGACGACCGGGAACGGCAGGACACGGGCAAGCGGCGGATTCGTGTCCGAGCGTGACTCCGGCGGGTCGGCGGACGAGTGTGACTTCGGTGTGGTCGATGGATCGGTACTCACGGTGGTCGGATGTAAGCGGTGCTTACGTCAAAAGGTCGAGGATCGATACAGGTGTGTTCCTACTTAACGCGGTGATTCTCGATGTTCAGGCCGAGAATCACCCCGGGCGTCGAGTGTAACGGTGAAAACTGGACGGATAGGTCGAGCGGGCCGCTCTGATGGGTTCGCCGATCGGAGACACACACCGGGCGTCGAGTGTAACTCGAATAGGCACGGGGAAGCGTGATGGACTGGAACTACACCTCGCCGCGAGTCAGTCGTCGACACACCACGTGTCGAGTGTGTATGTGGCTTAAGTGGTGTTTTAAACCTTCTATCCCTGTATATACCTCAGTTCTGCTTCAACCATATCTCGGTCTGGTGGGGCACACACACCACCTGTCGAGTGTAACGGCTACTAGCCGGGGGGTGAAACGGGTACTAGTTGGCGGGCGAAAAGCGTGGGTCGGATTCGATCGCCGTCTGGACGACGGTCGGATCCTCGAGGAGGTAGTACAGGTTCGTGATCCCCTTGCCACGACCCCGACCGACCCGATCCGTGACGCCGAGAATGTCGAGAAACGCCAGTTCGTTCAACCGATCGACCATCCGGCGTTGTGAGAGCGAATCGATATCGAGGGAGTCCGTGATCCGTTCGTACTGTTCGTATATCCGGCGCGTCGGAAACTCCTCCTCGTCGCTCGCGTCCGCAAGCAGTGAGAGCGCATACACCGCCGCTTTCGATTGGGTCGGTTGGTCCTGGAGGAGTTTGGAGAAGCGATCGATGTCCGCCTTTTGCCTGGCGTTTCGAACGTGGTCCTCCCGAACGGCGTCGCTATCGTCCTCCTTGGCGAGTTCGCCGGCGTTTCGAAGGATGTCGAGCGCCTTCCGCGCGTCACCGTGCTCCTGTGCGGCGAAGGCGGCCGCGAGCGGAATCACGTCATCACTAAGGACGCCTTCGCGAAAGGCATCCTCTCGATGTCGCATAATTTCGCGGAGCTGGTTCGCATCGTAGGGCGGGAAAATGAACTCGCGTTCCTGGAGGCTGCTCAAGACGCGTTCGTCCAGTGAATCCTTAAACGATATTTTGTTGCTGATCGCGAGAATGCCGACCTTACACGTCTCGAGCTTGCCAGCTTCACCTGCCCGAGACAGTTGCATCAACACGTTGTTTCCTTGCAGTTTGTCGACCTCATCGAGAATGATGATAACGACGTCGTGGAGCGAATCGAGGATGTTCCACAGTCGATCGTAGTACGCGTTGGTGGACAATCCGGACAGGGGGACCGTGATGTCCGTCGTCTCCGGTTGGTTGAACGAGCGCGCGAGCGTGATGACGACTTGTGTTTCCGTCGTCGCTTGCGTACAGTCGATGTATGCACGATCGAGTTTCGTGTCGCGGTCGCGAGCGAACTCCTCGGCACTCTGGGTAACGTGCTTCGCGACCAGACTCTTTCCGGTCCCGGTCTTCCCGTAGATGAGCGTGTTTCTGGGTTTGCCGCCGCGTATCGCGGGATGAATGCTGTTGGCGAGGCTGGATATTTCGTCCTCTCGACCGATGATCCGGTCCTCGTTCGGGATGTGTTCGATGTCGAGGAGCTCCTTGTTCGCGAAGATCGGATCCTCGCTTTCCCAGATCGAGTCGAGGGGGCTGTGGTTCTCGTCGGTCATAGATGTGATCGACCCCGAAAGGGCCGTCCCGTGTTACACACGACGCCCGGTATAGTATATAAATATATGTATTTCATAAACACCAACTGTCGAGTGTAACTACTCTAATTTTGGCGGTAGAGTTCATAATATTGGTGTATTTGTATTTTCTCGAACCGGATTCAAATTTGAGGAACACACACCGTGCGTCGTGTGTATACTGCATCGGCGGATCGATCGTTGGATTCCCCGATGGTCGGCTTCTAGTTACACTCGACGCCCGGTGTGTGTCTGTTTGTGATCCCAAATCCGGGATAAAGGCGCT
This sequence comes from Halopenitus persicus, assembly GCF_900107205.1. Taxonomy (GTDB): domain Archaea; phylum Halobacteriota; class Halobacteria; order Halobacteriales; family Haloferacaceae; genus Halopenitus; species Halopenitus persicus. The sequence continues at coordinate 62,793 of NZ_FNPC01000002.1, forward strand.
AGTTCTGCGTGTGTGCCCACCACGAATATTTCGACTTCACCCGATGAAATCTCGGCATATACACTCGACACCCGGTGTGTCTGTGCCGTCGATCGGCAATCCCGATCGGGGCGGTACCCATCCGTCGTCGAGCCGTTTCGTCTATTGACGGGAGACTGTAGACGGGACGATTGTAGGCAGGACGAGATCGTCACACCGTTGATCGATCAGGCCGTCGCGGCCGCCGCGTCCGGGTCCCGCAGGTCGACCGCGATGGTCTCCCGGCCGGCCGCCCACGCCGCGAGCAGATGCGTGAGGTGGAGCTGGTCGTCGAGCCCCTCGGCGAGCTGCAGGTCGACCTCGCCGGCCAGCGTGTGGAGGCGCGCGAGCTCGTCCCCGCCGTAGGTCGACCCGGCGCGGGCCACTCGGAGGATCTCGCGGAGGAGGCCGGGGCCGTCGTACCCCTCGTCGTCGAGCAGGCCGCCGAGCGTGCTCCGAGCGTCGGAGAGGTCCCCGTCCACGGCGGCCGCGAGCGCCTCGCGGATCGCCTCGTCGTGGCCGACCTCGCCGAGGGTCTCGTAGGCGGTCGACATCGTGATCGACTCGTCCTCGACCGCGGTCGCCTGCGCGGAGAGGATCGCCCGCCGGAGGTCGCCGCCCGCGGCGCTGGCGACGAACTCCAGCCCGTCGTCGTCGTAGGCGACGTCCTCGCGGTCGCAGATCGTCGCGAGCACGTCGATCGTCTCGTCGATCGTCGGCGCGCGCAGCCGGATCGGGAAACACCGCGACCGGATCGGCGGGATGAGCTTCGTCGGCTGGCGGGTCGTGATCACGAACTGGGTCGTCCGGTGGTGTCGCTCCATCACGCGCCGCAGCGCCTGCTGGAAGTCCTCGCGGATCGCCTCGGCGTTATCGAGAACGATCGTCTTGTAGTCGCCGCTCATCGGCGCGTAGGCGGCCGACTCCGTGAGCACGCGGTTTATCATGTCGCGTTTCGCCATCCCGCTGCGCCCCGCGAGGAACGACTCGAAGCGCGGATCGTTTCGGATCTCCTTTTTCGTCCGCCCGAAGAAGTCGGCGACGTTGATCTCGATCAGGTCGTTGTCGGGGTCGGCGTGGGCCTCCCGTGCGAGCGCCCGGGTCGCGGCCGTCTTGCCGACGCCCGGCGGCCCCTGCACCACGAGGTTCATCGGCTCGCTGAGCGCGCGATCGAGCCGCTCCCTGGCCTCCGTCTGCCGGATCTCCGAGAGATCGGGCGCGTGCCGACTCGTCCACAGCGGTCCGTCCATTACCGCCCCCTCGGCGCCCCGCGCTCAAGAATCGGTCGATCGGACGGGTCGACCAGCTGCGGTGACTGGACGGACCGGCCGCAGTGACTGGACGGGTCGACCAGCGGTGGTGACTGGACGAACCGGCCGGGCGAGTCCGCGAGCCCCCCTTTCGACACCGGTTTAAAAGCGCCGCCCGCATCTGAGGGTATGTCCTTGCGCGTGACCTTCCTCGGGACCGGCGGCGCCGTCCCGACGACCGAACGAGCCCCCAGCGCCGTCCTCTGCAACCGCGAGGGCGACCGGCTGCTGTTCGACTGCGGCGAGGGGGCCCAACGCCAGATGATGCGGTTCGGGACCGGGTTCACCGTCGACCACGTCTTCGTCTCCCATCTCCACGGCGACCACGTCCTCGGGCTTCCCGGCCTGGTCCAGACGATGGACTTCAACGACCGGGACGAGCCCCTGGCGATCCACTGTCCGCCGAACGCGAAGCGCCACCTCCACGACCTCGTCCACGCCGCGGGCCACGACCCCGGGTTTCAGGTGCGGATCAACGAGGTCGCGCCCGGCACCGCCGCGCTCGAGGCCGACGAGTACGCGGTCCGCGCCTTCGAGACGTCCCACCGGACGCGGTCGCAGGGGTACGTCCTCGCGGAGGAGGACCGCCCCGGCCGTTTCGACCGGCCGAAGGCCGAGGAGCTGGGCGTCCCCGTCGGGCCGAAGTTCGGCGAGCTCCACGCCGGCAACCCCGTCGAGCTCGAGGACGGCACCGTGGTCCGTCCCGAGCAGGTCGTCGGCCCGCCCCGCCCCGGTCGCCGGATCGTCTACACCGCGGACACCCGCCCGCAGGAGCGCACGGTCGAGGTCGCCAGGGACGCCGATCTGCTGATCCACGACGCCACCTTCGCCGACGATATGGCCGACCGCGCCCGGAAAACCGCCCACTCGACCGGCCGCGAGGCAGCCGGCATCGCCGACCGAGCCGACGCGGCACGGCTCGCGCTGATCCACATCTCCTCGCGGTACGCCGGCGACGCCTCGGCGATCGAACGCGAGGCCCGCGAGGCCTTCCCGGGCGAGTGTTTCGTCCCGGGCGACGGCCGAACGATCGACGTCCCGTATCCGGACGCCGAGGACGATGCGGACGCTGCAGGCGACGGGGACGACTGACTCACGATCGCGTGTCTATGGGTCTTCCCTCGTCGCGTGTCTATGGGTCTTCCCTCGTCGCGTGTCTATGGGTCTTCCCTCGTCGCGTGTCTATGAGTCTTCCTTCGCCATCCCGACGTCCGTGACTTCGAACCGGGCGCCGTTCGACTCCGACGCCGCAAGGTCGAGCTCCCAGCCGTGGGCGTTTACGACGTTCTCGACGATCGCGAGCCCGAGCCCGCCATCCCGTTCGGCGGTCGAGATACCCCGTTCAACCAGCCGGCTCGGGTCCGCGACGTCGAATCCGGTCCCGTCGTCCTCGACGACGAAGCCGTTCGGCCGGTCATCGACCGTGACGGTCAGATCCTCGCTCGCGGCGGGGTCGTCCGTCCCGTGTTCGACGGCATTGCGGAAGAGGTTCTCGAGGAGCTGTCGCAGCCGCGTTCGGTCGGCGCGGATCGCCCCGTCGACGTCGACCGCCAGCGTCGCGTCGTCGGTCTCGACGGTCGCCCAACACTCCGCGGCGACCGCGGCGAGGTCGACGCGGTCGAGGTCGTCGACGCTTCGGCCCTTCCGGGCCAGCGTCAGCAGGTCGTCGATCAGGTCCTCCATCCGGTCGGCCGCCTCCCGGCAGGTCTCGATGTGCTCCGCGTCGCCGGTTTCGGCCGCCAGATCCAGCGAGCCGGAGAGCACGTTGAGCGGGTTGCGAAGGTCGTGGCTCACCATTCGGACGAACTCCTCCAGCCGGTCGTTGGTGCGCTCGAGTTCCCGCTCGCGCCGCTTTCGCTCGGTGACGTCGCGGGACGTGACGACGTAGCCGTCGAGAACCGTCCCGGTCTCGTTGCTGCCGACCGACTCGAGCCAGCGCCAGGTCCCGTCCGCGTGTCGCATCCGGAACGTCAGGCGCTTGGCCGCCGAATCATCGCGATCGGGCAGCGTCGCGATCGCGTCCGCGACCGGCTCCCGGTCGTCCGGGTGGACGTACTCGAGGACGGGGTCGCCGACCATCTCGGCCGGGGCGTATCCGAGCACGGCCTCGATCGACTCGCTCTGATAGGTGATCGTTCCGTCGGCATCGATCACGGTGTACACGTCCCGCGACTGGCGCGTCAGCGCGGCGTACCGTTCGAGCTCCCGTTCGTGTTCGCGCCGTTCCGTGACGTCCTGTGCCGAGACGACGATCGAGGTGACCACCCCTCGATCGTCGGTAACCGGTCGGAACGCGCCGTTGACGACCGACGTATCGCCGTCGGGGCGGATATGTTCGCGTTCGTACTCGACGTATTCGCCGTCGGCCGCACGGTCGATCCACGCCCTGGCGTCCGCCTGTAACTCGCTCGAGTGGCTCCACCACGGGGTCTCGGGGAACGGCGTCCCGACCAGATCCGCGTGGTCCGCCTCGACGTAGTCGAGCGCGGTCTCGTTGACCTCCCGGAGCGTCCCGTCCGGCTCCAGCCGCGCGACGAGGAGGTTCGGGTCCTCGAACGTCGCCCGGTAGCGGCGTTCCGCCCGCTCGAGTTCGCGCTCGCGCCGCCGACGCTCGCTGAGGTCCCGCCCGACGCCGACAAGCCCCCGAACGTCCCCGTCGGGCCCCGTCAGGCGCGCGCCGGTGAATTCGTACGGGATCCGGTCGCCGCCCTTCGTCTCGAAATCGGCGGTGACCTCGACCTCGCCGGTCTCGAAGGTGGTCGCGATCGCCTCCGCGATCCGGTCGCGATGGTCGGACGGGAAGAACTCGACCGCTTGCATCCCCGCGATCTCGTCGGTCCCATACCCCGTGACGGTCTCGAGACGGTCGTTCCACCGGCGAAGCTCGCCGTCGCCCCCGACGACGTAGAAGACGTCCTCGAGCGTGTCGATCGCCTGCTCGATGAACGCCTGTTGCTGGCGCAGCTCCTGCTTGCTGTCCTTCCGCCCGGTCACGTCCCGCCCTTCAAGCACCAGCGATTCGACGTCGCCGTCGTCGTCGAGCACCGGCCGGACCGAGACGTCCACGATCGTCTCCCGCTGCCCGTCGCGGGACTCGTCCCGTCCGCGAATCCGGAGCTCGTCCCGAACCGTCTCGCCCGTTCGCGCGCGTTCGACCGTCCGCTTCGTCGTTCGGGCGGCGTCCTCGTCGCCGCGACACCACGACGTCTCCCAGATCGGCGTTCCGACGAGCGTCTCACGGTCCGCGTCGGCGAACGATCGGAGCGCCTCGTTGGCCTCGATGATCGTTCCGTCGGGCTCGAGGAGTCCGGTGAACTGGTAGCTGTTCTCGAGGATCGCCTCGTAGCGCCGTTCGCGCCGCTTTCGCTCGGTGACGTCGTGGGTGTAGCCGACGATCCGGACGACGTTGCCGTCCGAGTCGCGGATCGGGTTCGACTGAACCGACACCCACCGGACGTCCCCGCCGTCGGTTATGACCCGGTATTCGACCTCCTCGGCGGCGCCGTTCGCGACCCGGTCGAGGACCGCTCGAACGCGGTCGCGGTCGTCGGGGTGGACCGCCTCGAGGAACGACCGCGGATGGTCCCGCAGCTCCGCGACCGGTCGGTCGAACAGCTCCTCGTAGGCCCGGTTGATGAACAGCAACTCCTCCCAATCGCCCGAGTACATCCACAGGAGGTCCTCGGCCTCACGCGCGAGCTCGCGGAGCCGCCGCTCGGTCCGCTCGGCCCGCCGCTTCGCGCGATGCTGCTCCACCGCGTTCTCGATCCGGTGAGCGAGGACGGTGTACTGTTCCGTGCCGCCCTTCGGGATGTAGTCGGTGACGCCGGCCGCGATCGCCTCGCTCGCGATCTCCTCGGACCCTTTGCCCGTAAAGAGGATGAACGGGAGATCGGGATGGTCCGCGCGGACGCGTTCCAAGAACTCGAGTCCGTCGATTTCCGGCATCTCGTAGTCGCTGACGACGCAATCGATCTCCGCGGCCGCGAGCCGGTCGAACCCCTCCTCGGGGCTCGTCGCGGTCATCGTCTCGATCGCGTCGGATTCCCGTTCAAGGTACGTTCCGACGAGGTCGACCAGCGCCGGGTCGTCGTCGACGTGGAGGACGTCGATCGCGTCCATCGAGAGGGGCATCGAAGCGTTTCGTATTCATATCACAATATCAGTATATAAGTTAGGGATCGAATCGTGGTATGTCATATAGTCACGTTCATACGGTCGAACCAACCGCTCCCGCACCGTCGGTCAACACCGTCGATTCCCGGTCCGCCGGCCACCACCGCCGAACCCCCTCGCCGTGGAGTATTTATCCGTCGATCGTCTATCGCCGGGCGTGACTTCCCGGACCGTTCGCGCCCTCGACCGTCCGGTGTTCGGGGTCGACGTGCAAAGCGGCGACGTCCGCGGTGACGCGCCCGCCTACGCGCTCGTCACCCTCACCCCGCTGTCCGACGACGAGGAGGCCGCGGTGCCCGACGAGAACCGACCCGACGTCGACGGGCCGATCGCCCGGATCGACCGCGACGTCGTCTCCCGCCGGAAGCTCCTCCGGCTGATCGGCGACCGCGAGCCGGTCCGGATCGCCACGGACAACGCCTACGAGCTGGCGGCGGACAAAGGCGAGCTCGTCCAGCTCCTCCGGTCGCTGCCCGACGAAACCCGGCTCGTGCAGGTGACCGGCGCCGAGCGGCCCGAACCCCTCTCGCGGGTGGCCTCCCGCCACGGCATCCCCTACGACTCGGATCCGATGTCGGAGGCGGAGGCGGCCGCCCGGCTCGCGGCCGCCAACGTCGGCCACGAGGTGACCGCCTTCACCGACGAGACCACCGTCAAGGTCGCCCGCGGCCGATCGACCGGCAAGGGCGGGTGGAGCCAGGACCGGTACACCCGTCGGATCCACGGCAACGTGAAGAAGCGAACGCGGCAGGTCGAGTCGGAGCTCCGCTCCGCGAACCTCGAGTACGAGCGCGAGGTGACCGAGAAGTACGGCGGCTACGCCAACGCCGTCTTCACGGTCGAGGCCCGTCCCGAGGACATCCCCGTCTCGAACTCCCGGGCTGGCGACGTTCGCGTCGAGATCGAGCGCGAGCGGCGCGACGGGATCGCCTACGAGCCGCTCGTGCAGCGGCGTGACCACGTGATCGTCGGGATCGACCCCGGCACCACGACCGCGGTGGCCGTGGTCGGCCTCGACGGGACGGTCCACGACGTCCACTCCACCCGGACCGCCGACACCGCCGCCGTCATCGAGTGGGTGATCGAGCGCGGCCGCCCGGCCATCGTCGCGGCCGACGTCGAGCCGATGCCCGACACCGTCGAGACGTTCCGCCGGTCGTTCGACGCCGCCGGCTGGGTCCCCGATAGCGACCTCCCGGTCGACGAGAAGCTGCACCGGACCCGCGAGTTCGAGACCGACAACGACCACGAGCGGGACGCGCTGGCGGCGGCCCTATACGCGCTCGACGACCACGCCGACCAGTTCGACCGGATCGCCGAGAAGACCCCGCCGCGGCTCGACCGGGAGGCCGTGATCGCCCGCGTCGTCTCGAGCGAGGAGTCGGTCGAGACGGTCATCGACGACCTCCGCGACGACGGCGAGGGGACCGATGCCGACGACGCCGGCGACGAGAGCGACGGCGACGCCGCCGAGCCCGACCGCACCGAGGAGGAACGCGAGATCCGCCGGCTCCGCGACCGGGTCGAGCGGCTCGAGGGACACGTCGACGACCTGACCGACAAGCTCGACGACCGCGACGAGCGGATCGAGGAGCTCGAGGCGGAGCTCTCCGAGGCCAAACGCCAGGAGCGGATCGAGGCCCGCGAACGGCGGGCGGTCTCGCGGCTCGAGCGCGAGACGGACCGGCTCGAGCGCGAGCGCGACGAGGCTCGCGAGCGCGCCGACGGCCTCGCCGAGAAGCTCGACCGGCTCAAGGCGCTCTGGAAGCTCGACCACTCCGACTTCGCCGACGTCGCCGAGGGCCGCGACCTCGTGGCCGTCAAGGCGGTCGAGCAGTTCACCCGCGACGCGATCCGGGCGGCCGACGGCGAGTACGGCATCGCCGCCGGCGACGTGGTCTACCTCCGGGACGCCTCCGGTGCCGGCCGCCAGACCGCCGCGCTGCTGGCGGAGATGGAGCCCCGGCTCGTGTTGAAGGAGGGAACGCTCTCGGAGGCGGCCGACGCCGTCCTCTTCGAGGAGTCGGTCCCGGTCGCGCCGGCCGACGACGTCGCCCTCCAGGAGGTCGACGACCTGGCGGTCGCCCGCGAGAGCGACGTCGAGGCCGCCATCGACGACTGGGAGCGCCGCGCCGAGGAGCGCGAACGCCGGCAACAAAGCGAGCTCGTCGACCAGATCATCTCCGAGCACCGGGCCGAGCGGTCGTGAGGGGCGGGTGATCCTGCGAGCCGAACGGCATCGCGGTCGCTCGGCGTTGCTTTCTCGGCGGCGTCGTTCTCTCGGTCCATTCAAAAGGCGATCGTCCCGCCGAGCCCCCGGACCGTCGCGGGACCAGCGGCGATTTCGCGCGTGGCGCCGCCGTCGGCTGGGACGGCGGCTCGGATGGAGCGGGGCCGGTCGGCGGGAGATCGCGTCGTGTGTCCGGCCATCAGGCGTCGGCGTTCGGCGGGCGGTGCGTCCCGAACGTCGTTCGTCGCCGTTCGTCGTCGTCCGTCGTCGTCGTCCGTCGGTTGATCCGTTTCGGCCCTCCCGTGCTTGAATCACTTATTAAACGATCCGGCTCTTTCCGACTCATACGTTCTCTTCAAGTCCTTTTCGCACGTGATATCGGGACGAACGGATAGTATATAAATGAATTCCTTAAACACATATGATTCTGAAAAGCCGATCGGATCCGGGACGGGATCAGGTCGATTCGATCCGACGGCCGTCGACGCGCTCGCGAACCGACGCCGTCGTCTCGATCCGGGCGAACTCGCCGGCGAGGTGCGCCAGCGCGGACCGGTGGACCAGGTCGGCGTCGAACCGCTCCTCGTCGAACCGTTCCCCGCCGAACTCGCGGTCGAAGCTCGCGGTCGCATCCCGGACGACGGTCACCTCGAACCCGCGATTCTCGGCCATCCGCGTCGTCGTCGAGACGCAGTGGTCGGTCGTGAGTCCGCAGACGACGAGCCGCCTGAAACCGTGCTCGGCGAGCCACTCCTCGAGGTCGGTCCCGACGAACGCGCCGTTGACGCGCTTGGTGACGAGGCGCTCGCGGTCGCCGTCGGCGGGCTCGAACCCCTCCTTGAACGCGAATCCCGGCCGGTCCCCGCGGAGCGGCGAGTCGGGCTCCGTCGAGTCGTGACGCACGTGGACGACCGGGAGGCTCGCCTCGCGCCAGGCCGACAGCAGCGTGCGGGCGTTCGCCTCGGCGTCGGGGTTGTTGCGGTCGCCCCAGCCGGGCTCGTCGAAGCCGCGCTGGAAGTCGACGAGCACGAGAACGGGATCGGCGTCTCGTTCCTCCGTGTTCGCCTCGTCCGGGTTCGGCCCTTCATCGTTCGCCCCGTCCGGGTTCGGTCCTTCATCGTTCGCCTCGTCCGGGTTCGGCCCTTCATCGTTCGCCCCGTCCGGGTTCGGCCCTTCATCGTTCGCCTCGTCCGCGTTCGCCCCCGTCTCGTCGTCGGTCATCGCGATGCCTCCAACGGGATCGAGGGGGTCTTCGGCTCCGCATCGAGCAGCCGCGTCGATTTGGGGTGGTCGCGGCTGATCGCGATCGGGGGCTCAGCCGGGGCCTGCTCCTCGTCGGACGAGAGCATGTACTGCACCCACTCGCGGTCGCCCTCGTGGCCCCAGTCGCCGAGGTCGGCGTGGGGGCAGACGCCGTCGTAGTCGCCGAGCCGGTCCTGGATGATCTCGCGGGCGCGTTCGCCCTTTTCGGTGTCGGCCGTGACGTCCAAGTCCTCGAAGAGGGCCCGCGGTTGGAAGGTGATCTCGAGGCCGATCGGACAGTACCGGCTTTTGCGCTCCTCGTAGAAGGGCGCCCGGCACGTCGGGAAGATCGGCTCGCCGGCGAAGCAGAACTCCCAGTAGGGGTCGTCGGGGTCGGTCGGGATGTTATCGGGCCACGGCTCGGGATCGTGGACGTGGAGGAACTGGAGCACGTTCCAGAGATGCTCGTGGTATTCCGCCTCCGACAGCGGCCGCGCCGGCGGCTTGAAGAACGTCACCAGCGAGGCGTGGTCGTCGTACTCCCGATGGACGTCGAGGTACGTCTGCAGCGTTCGCCCGAGCTCCAGTAGCGCCGCCGGGTCGGTCATCGACTCGACGGCGGTATATAAGGGCGCGCCGGCCTCGACCGAGCGTGCGCCGAAGTAACACGGGAACGGGGAGCCGTTCCGCTCGCCGAGCAGGCCCTCCCGGAACGTCCGCCAGTGGTCGGCCACCCACGCGGGCGCGGTCCCGTCGCCGACGCGCGTCTCGATCGTCTCCTGGGTGTGCAGCCCGCCAACGATCGGCTCGCTCATACGCTCCCGTCCGGGAGGGACGTATTTCCGTCCATCGGCGAGTCCCGGATCGTTGGACGCCCGATCACGGTCGTCCGATCACGGTCGCTCGATCACGCTCGCCCGATCACGGTCGGTCCCGGCTCAGCGATGCCGGTTGACGCCGCCGGTTTCGGGACGCCGCTCGGCCCCGCTTTCAGAAGGCATATCCGAACGGTCCCCGACCGAGCGTGTATGGACGCCTACGAGCTGATCACCCGGAACGCCGCCGAGGTGGTCACGGAGGAGGAGATCGAGGCGCTGGCCGACGACCCCGAGGGGAAACGGGCGTACGTCGGCTACGAGCCCTCGGGCGTCCTCCACATCGGGCATATGCTCACCGCGAACAAGCTGATCGACCTCCAGGAGGCCGGATTCGAGGTCACCGTCCTCCTGGCGGACGTCCACGCCTACCTCAACGACAAGGGTTCCTTCGAGGAGATCCGCCGAACTGCCGAGCGGATGCGCGACCAGTTCATCGCCTACGGCCTCGACGCCGACCGGACGCAGTTCGTGCTCGGGTCGGACTTCCAGCTCGAGGACGATTACACCCTGGACCTGCACGCGCTGGAGCTCGAGACCACGCTCGCGCGCGCCGAGCGGGCGATGGCCGAGATCAAGTCCGGCGACTCGGTGAAGGTTTCCCAGGCCGTCTACCCGCTGATGCAGGCGCTCGACATCCCGTACCTCGGCGTCGACCTGGCGGTCGGCGGGATGGAACAGCGGAAGGTCCATATGCTCGCGCGGGACGTGCTCCCGAGCATCGACCGCAAGCCCCCGACGAGCCTGCACACGCCGCTCATCGCCGACCTGGCCTCCGGGATCGGGAAGATGTCCTCGAGCACCGGCGTCACGGTCTCGATGGAGGACTCGACCGAGGAGATCGAGACGAAGATCGAGAAGGCGTACTGTCCGCCCACGGCCGACCCCGACCCCGACGACGAGGGGAACGAGCGGGAGAACCCCGTCCTCCAGATCTTCGAGTACCACGTCTTCCCCCGCTTCGACAGCGTCGTGGTCGAGCGCCCCGACGAGTACGGCGGCGACCTCGAGTACGAGACGTACGACGCCCTCGAGGCCGACGTCGAGTCCGGCGAGCTTCATCCGGCGGACGCGAAATCCGCCCTCGCGAGCGCCCTCGACCGGCTCATCGCCCCCGGCCGCGAGCAGCTGCAGGACCGGCAGGACCAGTAGGGCTCGCCGAGAGGAGCCTCCGCGAAAACGTTTCGCGTCGGCCCGCGTCCGGCGGCTTTAAACCGCGACGGATCGAACCGGGGCCCATGAGCGACGACGGCGAGGGCCGACGTGACCTCAGAATGCCCGACGAGGACGAGGTGTTCGCCGAGGTCACGAACATGCTCGGAGCGAATCGCGTCACCGTTCGCTGTGCGGACGGGACGGAGCGGACCGCGCGGATCCCCGGCCGGATGCAAAAGCGCATCTGGATCCGCGAGGGCGACATCGTCCTCGTGGAACCGTGGGACTGGCAGGACGAGAAGGCGGACATCACCTGGCGCTACGAGAAGAGCGAGGCCGACCAGCTGCGCGAGGAAGGCCACATCCAGTAACGACGTCGGGTCCGTCGGCGGCTCGATCGCGATTTTCGGTCACCCACACTCTCCCAGCTACGCGTCCACGATTCGATCGGTCGATCCGACGATCGCTCTCGAGCGCGTGCTCGAGGGAAACGGTTAGGGCGCTCCCGGCCGACCCTTCGGCCGTGATGCCCTCGCCCCGGTCCGGCTCCGACGGACGATCCTCGGGGGGCGGTGATCGCTCCGGACCGGACGCCGACCGACCCAGTCCGAGTGACGACCGACCCAGGAGTGGCGACCGACCCAGGAGTGGCGACCGACCAGGGGCGGCGACGACTGGCGACCGCGCGGAGCTCGAGATCGCGGTCGGGGCCGGCGTCCTGCTCGTGGTGGGGCTGCTCGCGGTCGCGGTGATCGTCGGCGGTCCGGCGATCGCCGCGCTGCCGACGGTACCGAGCGCCGACGGCGGTGCAGTCGACCGGCCGGCGACGACCGCGACGCCCGGCGTCGACCGCACCGCCGGCGCGACCGTGACGGTCATCGAAGTGGTCGACGGCGACACGATGCACGTCCGGCTGCCGGACGGGACCCGCGACACGATCCGGCTGCTGGGCGTCGACACGCCCGAGACGGGAACCGGGTCGGTCTCGCCCGACGAGTGGGAGTCGATTCCCGACGATCCGGACGGTCGGGCGTGGCTCGCCGGCTGGGCCGACCGGGCGACCGTCTACGCCGAGGACCGACTCGCCGGCGAGGAGGTCTACATCGAGACCGACCCGAAGGCGGACGCCCGCGGGAGCTACGGCCGGCTGCTCGTCACCGTCTCCCAAAACGAGACCACCGAGGTCTCGTTCAACCGCCGGCTGCTCGAGCAGGGGTACGCTCGGCTGTACGACACTCCCTTCACGGAGCGGTCGGCCTACCGGTCGGCGGAGGCGGCCGCCCGCGAGGCCGGCATCGGCGTCTGGGGATACGAGGCGGGTGCCGGAGCGAACGGGACGGGGAGCAGAACCGCCGTCGGCCCGGACGGGATCGCAGTCGCGGACGTCACCGCGGACGCGCCCGGCAACGACCACGAGAACTTGAACGGCGAATCGATCACCCTCGAGCACCGCGGCGACGAGCCGGTCGCGCTGGACGGGTGGACGCTCTCGGATGCGGCCGGGAAAACGTACACGTTTCCGGAGGGGTTCGTCCTCGAACCCGGCGATCGGGTGACCGTCCACTCCGGCGCGGGCACGGACACTGAGACCGAACTGTACTGGAACGCCGACTCCGCCGTCTGGAACAACGACGGCGATACCGTGATCGTGCGGGACGCGGCGGGCGAAACGCGGATCGAGTACGAGTATTGAGTCCTGAGTCCGCGTCCGCCAGTTGTCGTCATCGCTCGTTGCCGTCACCGCCCGTTTCGTCACCCCTCGCTCCCATCACTCCTCGTTGCCGGGATCGACTTCCACGAGCGTCATCAGGGGATAGCCGTCTTCCATCTCCATGCGCGTCCGCACGGTCACGCCCTCGTAGTCGATCCGCATCGTGACGTCCATCAGCGACCCCGTCAGCTCGGCGTAGCCGTTCTCGTGGTCGATCGCCTCCCGGACGCGGTCGTCGTGGATCGTGACCGTCACCGACTCGCAGAACGGCTGGTTCTCGATGGCCTCGGCCATCGCGCGCTCGAGGCTGCGCGTGTTCGCCGGGCTGACGGGCGTGCCGGCGAATTGGTGGTACAGCGACCCGAACTTGATCCCGGCCTCGAAGCAGGCCTGCTGGGCGTCGGTGGGCATTACCCCGTCCCTCGCCCGCCCGGCGTTTATAAACCCCGGTCCGCGGACTGACGGAGCTCGAATTTGCCGATCGCCGGTACACGTAAACCCGATCCGACCGTTGGCCCCGATATGGCAGCGAAGCCGGCGTATCGCGACCGACCGGAGGTCGAGGTCGCGATCCTCGACGCCCTCGTCGACCGCAGGGAGGAGGGGATGACGGTGTTCGAGCTCCGGACCGCCGTCGACGCCGACATCGACCGGATCGAGGCGGCGCTCGGGGAGCTGAAGGACGACGGCCTGATCACCGTCGACCAGGCCGAGACGCGCCTGCGCGTGTACCCCCACGACCGCGTCGTTCCCGACTCGACGCCGGAGCCGGACGACCCGGGGATCCTCGACCGGATCCGATCGAAACTCGGACTGTGAGGGCACGGTATCAGTCGGTCGCCGGGCTTCCGGGACGTCCCGGTTCAGGGAGCTTTTGTCCCCGCGCCGACTCCGGATCGGTATGACGCTCGTCAGTGACGCGCACGTGGACCACGGGGCCGTCTTCGTCGATCGCGGCGGCCGGGAGGTCGTCGACCATTACGGTCGCCCCGACAGCGTCGGGCGGGCGGTCCGGAACGGGGTCGGGACGATCGAGATGGGCTACGGGATCGTCGTCGTGACCGGCGACGACCGGGTCGCGTTCGTCGACGACGCCGTCTCGAACGCCGTCCCCCGGACCGACGGGGAGGGCGTCTACGCGCTCCTGCTCGACCCCCAGGGCGGGATCGAGACGGACATGTACGTCTACAACGCCGGCGAGCGCCTGCTCGTGTTCACGCCGCCGGACCGCGCCGGACCGCTCGTCGACCACTGGAGCGAGAACGTCTTCATCCAGGACGTCGCGATCCGCGAGGCGACCGCGGAGTTCGGCGTCTTCGGGGTCCACGGCCCGACCGCCACCGAGAAGATCGCCTCGGTGCTCAACGGCGCCGGGTCGCCCGAGCCCGCGCTCTCGTTCGTCCGGGGAACGATGGTCGACGCCGGCGTGACGGTGATCGCCAGCGACGCCCCGCTCGGCGAGGAGGGATACGAGGTGGTCTGTGCGGCCGACGACGCCCCCGAGGTCCTCGACACGCTGTTGACCCGCGGGCTCAACTCGGCGCCGTTCGGCTACCGGACGTGGGACGCGTTGACCCTCGAGGCCGGAACGCCGCTGTTCGAGTACGAGCTCGACGGTCGGATCCCCAACGTCGCGGGCATCCGCAACGCGCTCGACTTCGAGAAGGGCTGTTACGTCGGTCAGGAGGTCGTCTCCCGCGTGGAGAACCAGGGGCGGCCGAGCCGCCGGCTGGTCGGACTCGTCCTCGGGGACGGCGACGGGATCGACGGGTCGAATTCCAGCCCCCTTCCCGAGCCCGGCGCGGCGATCGTCGACGGCGACGCCGCCATCGGCGAGATCACGCGCGCGGTCGAGAGCCCGGCACGGGGCGACCAGATCGCCTTCGGGTTCGTCGAGTACGGCGCCACGGAGCCGGGGGAGACGATCGCGGTTCGCGTCCACGGAACGGACGTTCCGGCGCGTCGCGTCGCGCTCCCGTTCCACGAGGGTAGCGCGGGATCGGCGCGAGTGCCGACGTATCTCGAGTGATTTCCGGCCGAAACGCCACGCCCGACCTCGCTGTTCGGCTCGGTCCCGGCTGTGGCTCGGTCCCAGCTGTGGCTCGGTCCCCACAACCCCGATCCGGCGGGGAAGACCCGTTTCGGGGGTGTCTCTCAATTCGTTGACCGTATTAACGCTTCCTGAGGGGACATATTGATTGTTCTCGCGCCTGTCCGTTCAGTGGATGGCTACTCGTTCACGTATTGAGACGGGGGTCGAGGGACTCGATCGCGTACTTTCGGGGGGACTGCGACCGGGGCGCTCGTATATGCTCCGGGGCCAACCGGGCACCGGGAAGACGATACTGGGCGCGCACTTCCTTTCGACCGGCGTCGCCGCGGGCGAGTCGACGCTGTTCGTGAACTTCGAGGAGCCGACCGAGCACGTCCGCGAGAACCTCGCGTCGCTCGGGTTCGACCTCTCCGACGTCTCCTTTCTCGACCTCACCGCGGACGCCGAATCCTTCACCGAGGACCGGACCTACGGCCTGTTCGGCCCCGAGGAGACGGAGGCCGGCCGGGTCGCCGACCGGATCACGGAGGCGGTCGACCGCGTCGATCCGGACCGGGTGTTCGTCGACCCGCTCACGCAGTTCCGCCAGCTGGTCTCCGACGATACCGCCTTCCGGCGCGAGGCCACCGCCTTTATGCGCTATCTCACCGACTCGGGCGCGACCGTCCTCTTTACGACCCAGTCGACCCCGGATCGGTCGGTCGACGACCTCGAGTACCTCTGTGACGGGAGCATCCGGCTCGGCCACGGCGAGGCCGGGCGGACGCTCGAGGTGACGAAGTTCCGCGGGTCGGACTTCGAGTCGGGGACCCACACCGTCCGGATCGACGAGGGCGGCCTGCGCGTGTTCCCGCGGCTCACCCCCGAGATCCACTCGCAGCCGTTCACCGCCGAGACCGTTTCCTCCGGGATCGATTCGCTCGACTCCCTGCTGTCGGGCGGGATCGAACGCGGGACCGTCTCGGTTATCTCCGGGCCCAGCGGCGTCGGGAAGACGACGACCGGGTCCCACTTTATGAAGGAGGCCGCCGCCCGCGGCGAGCGGTCCGTCATTTATATGTTCGAGGAGTCGAAGGCGACCTTTCGCCACCGGTCGAAGTCGATCGGCGTCCCGATCGACGAGATGACCGCATCCGGATCGCTCGCGATCGAGGAGATCGAGCCGCTGTCGGTCTCGCCGGACGAGTTCGCCGCGCAGGTCCGCGAGGAGGTCGAGGAGCGGGACGCCCGCCTGGTGATGCTCGACGGGATCTCCGGCTATCGGCTCTCGCTGCGGGGAGCGGACGAGGACCTGGTCCGGGAGCTGCACGCGCTGTGTCGGTACCTCCGGAACATGGGCGTCACCGTGATCCTCGTCGACGACGTCGGCACCGTCACCGGCGAGTTCACGCCGACGAGCTCCCGGATCAGCTATCTCGCCGACAACATCCTCTTCCTTCGCTACATCGAGGTCGCCGGCGAACTCCGGAAGGCGGCCGGCGTGTTGAAGAAACGCGCCAGCGACTTCGAGCGGACGCTTCGGGAGTTCGAGATCACGAACGAGGGGATCGTACTGGGGGACCCACTGACCGGACTGCGCGGCATCCTGACCGGGACGCCCGAGTTCGACGAGGGCGACTGATCGGCGGCCGATGACCGACGACGACCTGTTGAACGGCGCCGGGCTCGGGGGATCCCCGAAGCGGCCGCCACGCCGGTCGACCGACGCCGGATCGGACACTGAGCCGCCGCCGCTGTTCGGGCTCGCCGCCGAGCGGGCCGGTCTCGACCCGGCCGACGACTCCCGTCGCCCCCGGATCGGGTGCTGTCTCACCCGTGAGGGCCACGAACGACTGCTCGTCGAGTGGCTCGAGGCGCACGGCTACGACCCGGTCCGGATCGATCCGGACGCGGTCGCGTCCGTCCGGTTCGACCTCTGCATCGTCGACCGCCACACGCTCGCGGACGTCCGCGATCCGCTCTTCGAGCGCCGGCGCCGGTCGCGGGCGCTGCTGCCGGTGTTGCTGCTCACGCCCGGCGACACCGGCGAGACGCTGGCCGCGCTGCCGGCGCCGCTGGCCGCCGTGGTCACCGACGTCGTCTCGACGCCGCTCCGGACGCCGATCCTCGAACGACGCATCGAGAGCGCGCTCCGCACGCGCCGGCTCTCCCGCGATCTCGCCGGGAGCCGGGAGCGCTACCGACGGCTCGTCGAACACACGCCCGCGGCGGTCTTTCTCGTCACCGAGGGGACGATCACCTACGCCAACGCCGCCGCCGAGCGGATCCTCGGCGCCGAGGACGGCGGACTTCGCGGCGAGTCGTTCGCCGAGTTCGTCGTTCCGGACGACCGGGACCGCGTGGTCGGGATCGTGGAATCGATGGCCCCCGGCTCGTCGATCGAGTTCGTCGACGTCGACCTCCGCCGTAACGACCACCCCATCCCGACGGAACTCGCCGTGGCGCGCGTCGACGACGGGGAGACGGACGAGGCCGGGGCCAACGGGACCGAAACCGTCGACGCTGCCCCGTCGCCGGGGCGCACCGTCCAGATCGTCGCCCACGACGTCTCCCGGCGGCAGGCCCGCGAGGACCAACTCAAGCTCTACCGCCGGGCGATGGACGCGGCGACCGTCGGCATCTCGATCACCAACCCGTCGCTGCCCGACAACCCGCTCATCTACGTCAACGACGAGTTCGAGCGACTCACCGGCCGACCGCGCGAGGAGGTGCTCGGCCGGAACCCGCGGTTCCTCCAGACGGAGCACACCGACCCCGCCACGGTCGACCGGATCCGGGCGGCCATCGACGCGGGCGAGCCGGTGTCCGTCGAGATCCGGAACGGCCGCCCGGACGGGACGGAGTGGTACAACCAGCTCGACATCACGCCCATCGAGGGCGCGGACGGCGAGGTCGAGTACTTCCTCGGGTTCCAGCGCGACGTGACCGACCGCCACGAGCGCGAACAGCGGCTCGCGGTGCTCGACCGCGTCCTGCGTCACGACCTCCGCAACCGGCTCAACGTGGTGACCGGCCACGCCGCCGAGATCGAGGCGGGGAACGGCGACGCCGCCGAGCACGCGGCGGCGATCCGAAACGCGGCCGAGAGCCTGATCGGGCTTTCGGACGCCGCTCGTCGGTTTCGGTCGGCGATGCGTGAGGACGCGCCGCTCGAACACGTCCGGCTCGACGGGTTGCTTGCGGACCTGCTCGAGACCGTCGCTGAAACCGACCCGAACGTGACGATCCACCGCGAGCTGGAGCCCGCGACGGTCCGGTCGAACGGCGGGCTCCAGCTCGCGATCGAGGAGATCCTGACGAACGCGGTCAAACACGCCGATTGCGACCCGGAGATCACGGTCACGATCCACTCTGAGGGGGATGAGGCGATCCTCCGCATCGCCGACAACGGGCCGGGGATTCCCGCGACCGAGCGGAACGCGCTCGAGGGGACCGCCGAGACGCCGACCGAACACGGCTCGGGGCTCGGTCTGTGGCTCGTTCGCTGGGCGATCACCGACGTCGGCGGCGAGGTCTCCTACGCCGACAACGATCCCCGCGGCGCGGTCATCACGCTCCGGCTTTCGTCCGTCACGGAGTCGGACTCGGCGTCCGCCGACCGCTGAGGCTATCGTTGCCGCGAGCGTCGGCGGCGTCGACTCAGGAGAGCAGCCGCCGGAGCTGCTTGCGCGAGAAAAACGACGACGGGCGGTCCATATGGACGCCGATCTCCCCCGAGAGCGCGCGGAGCCCGACGCGCTGGACCGGCTCGGGCAACGAGTAACACGCCCGGATCAGCTTCCCCAGCCGGATCTCCGTGGCCAGCTCCGCGCGCCAGCCGGCCTCGTAGTCGGCCAGCGTGGCCGGCTCTGCGGGGTCGATCCGGTCGGCCGCGACGTCGGCGGCGGTCATCCCGTAGAGGATCCCGCCGCCGGTGAACGGCTTCGTCTGGGCGGCCGCGTCGCCGATCAGGAACGCCCGGTCGCTCGTCACCGTGTCCGGCGGCCCGATCGGGATGGCCCCCGAGCAGAAGCGGTCGGTCTCGACGTCGTAGGCGTCCGTCAGCGCGTCGAACAGCTCGGTGACGTCCTCGCCCGGCGGGGCGGCGAGCCCGTACTCGACGCCCGCATCGCCGCGGGGGATCCGCCAGGCGAAGAAGCGCGGGGCGGTGAGGTGGACGTCGACGAAGTCGCCGTCGTCGGGCGCGTCGTCGAACGCGAGCACGCCGTGGAGCGTCTCTCCGGGCTCGGGCATCCCCAGCGATCGACGGACCCGGGAGACGGGGCCGTCGCAGCCGGCCACCATCCGCGCCTCGATCGTCTCCGTGCCGACCGAACCGGTCGCACCGGTTGCGGTACCCCCATCGTCGCCGTCACGCCCGGCGACCGAGACCTCGAGGACGACCCGGTCGTCGCGCTCCTCGATCCCGGTCACGGTGTGGCCCTCGCGGACGTCGGCGCCGGCCTCGCGGGCGCACTCGGCCAGCGTCCGGTCGAGCTCGACGCGGTCGATCACGTTGGAGACCGCCTCGCGCTTATAAAACGGGTAGGAGCGGGACCCCGGTCCGCCGACGTGGAAGCGTGCGCCGCGGACCCGGTTCTGACGGAGCTCGCTTTCGGCGGCGTCCGGGACGTACTCCCAGATGTCCGTGGAGACGTGGCCCGAGCAGGCGAGCGGAGTGCCGATCTCGCCCTTCTCGAGGGCGACGACGTCGTGGCCGGCCGCGGCGGCCCGACGGGCGAACCGCGCGCCGGCGGGCCCGACGCCGACGACGGCGAAGTCGTACATACGTCGGGGGACGGCGTCCGCGCCCAAAACCCTCCCGGATGAACCCCTCGAGACGATTCCGGATGAACCCCCCGAGACGATTCCGGATGAATCCCCCGAGACGAACCGCTGAAGTACCCCGATCGCCTACGCGTCGGTAGTGTCACAGCAGCTGGCCGACGTCGACACCCTGTTCCTCCACGAGGCGCGGAGTCACTACGTCGTGGCGGCGATCCGGGACGGGTCGCGCGTCCTCCACGGGCGATTGGAACTCAAGGACACCGACGCGGGCCCCCGGCCCGGGAAGTTCCACGCGATCCGGGACGACGACGCCGAGCCGCGGCGGCCGGAGGAGTTCGTCGACCTGGCGCGGGCCGCCTCCCGGATCCGGATCTCCCAGCAGACCTCCCCGGAAGGGCGTAAACGCCTCCAGGCGGCTCTCGACGGCTACCAGCTCGATGCGGCGGTCGTCCGGACCTGCCGCCGGTGTGCCAGCGACGGTCGGTACTCGCCGATCACCGAGGACACGGCCATCGTCCACAACGACGAGCACATCTGTCCGGACTGCGCTAGACGGGAGCTCGACCGCGAGCTCTCCTTCGCCAGCGGCGTCGGCGGGACGAACGGCGGCGGCTTCACCGGCGCCGCCGAGGACCGCCTCGAGGAGCTGCTGCTGGACGTTCAGGACCTCGACCGGATCGCGAACCTGCTGTCGGGCGGGCTCGACCCGGACCTCACCAAGTACGACGAGGTCTCGGCGACCGTCGACGACGTGAGCCCGGTCCGGACCGCCGACCTCGACCTCCACCCGGCGCTCGCCGACCGGGTGGAGTCGCGGTTCGAGGAGCTGCTCCCGGTCCAGAGCCTCTCCGTCCGCAACGGCCTGCTCGAGGGCGACGACCAGCTCGTCGTGAGCGCCACCGCGACCGGCAAGACGCTCGTCGGCGAGCTGGCGGGGATCGACCGTGCCTTAAAAGGCGAGGGGACGCTGCTGTTTCTCGTCCCGCTGGTCGCGCTGGCAAACCAGAAACACGAGGACTTTCAGGACCGGTACGGCGACCTTCTCGACGTGTCGATCCGGGTCGGGTCCTCGCGGATCGACGACGACGGAAACCGGTTCGACCCGAACGCGGACGTGATCGTCGGGACCTACGAGGGGATCGACCACGCGCTCCGGACCGGCAAGGACCTGGGCGACGTCGGGACGGTCGTCATCGACGAGGTCCACACGCTCAAGGAGGGCGAGCGCGGGCACCGCCTCGACGGGCTGATCTCGCGGCTGAAACACTACAGCGAGCGGCGCGTCGCCGCCCGCGACTCCTACGACGGCGCCCAGTGGATCTACCTGTCGGCGACCGTCGGGAACCCCGAGTGGCTCGCCGGCGAGTTGGGCGCGACGCTCATCGAGTTCGAGGAACGCCCCGTTCCGATCGAGCGCCACGTCACGTTCGCCGACGGCCAAAAGAAGACGCGGATCGAGAACAAACTCGTCAAACGCGAGTTCGACCGGACGTCCTCGAAGGGGTATCGCGGCCAGACGATCGTCTTCACCAACTCACGGCGGCGCTGTCACGAGATCAGCCGGAAGCTCGAGTACGACTCGGCCCCGTACCACGCCGGCCTCGACCACGGCCGACGCAAGCAGGTCGAACGGCAGTTCCTCGACCAGGACCTCGCAGCGGTCGTCACCACGGCGGCGCTGGCGGCCGGGGTCGACTTCCCGGCCTCGCAGGTCGTCTTCGACTCGCTTGCCATGGGCATCGAGTGGCTCTCCGTTCAGGAGTTCTCCCAGATGCTCGGGCGGGCGGGCCGACCCGACTACCACGATCGCGGGACGGTCTTCCTGCTGGTCGAGCCCGACTGCACCTACCACAACTCGATGGAGCGCACCGAGGACGAGGTGGCGTTCACCCTCTTGAAAGGCGAGATGGAGGACGTCGCCACGATCTACGACGAGACCGCCGCCGTCGAGGAGACGCTCGCGAACATCACCGTCGCCGGGAATCAAGCGAAGCGGCTCAACGACCGGATGATCGGCGACGTTCCCACGAAACACGCCGTCGGCAAGCTGCTGGAGTGGGGGTTCATCGACGGCCTCGAGCCGACGCCGCTGGGGCGGGCGGTCACCCGCCACTTCCTCTCGCCCGACGAGGCGTTCCGCATCCTCGACGGGGTTCGGAAGGGGACCGACCCCTACGACCTCGTCGCCGAGCTGGAGCTGCGCGAGGACGACCGGTAGGGGAACGGACCGGTCGGGACGGGCTGACCGGCGGGAGCCCGCCGGTCGAGGTCGCGCTCGAGCCGGTCGGCGTACCGACGCCGGAGCCGCCGCACCGTCCCCGGGTCCAGCCGCGTCCGGCCGTCGATCCGCGAGCCGACCGGGCGGTAGGCGTCCACGTCGTAGCCCATCCGGTCGAGGTACCGCCGGAGCGAGCGTGACTCGAGGCCGCGGTCGAGCGCCGTCTCGACGTGCCGCTGTAGCGTCGCGAACGGCGGGACCCGAACCGGCCCGTCGGCCGTTCCGGGCGCGGACTCGATCCGCGTGCCCCGCTCGACCGCGGCCGCGACGATCGCGGCCGTCTCCCGGA
The DNA here is from genome assembly GCF_900107205.1 of Halopenitus persicus. Classification (GTDB taxonomy): domain Archaea; phylum Halobacteriota; class Halobacteria; order Halobacteriales; family Haloferacaceae; genus Halopenitus; species Halopenitus persicus. Next base: position 84,897 of record NZ_FNPC01000002.1, read on the forward strand.
TCAGTCGGCCGAGATCGCTCGGCGGCGCGGCGTCGGGGGCTCGCCACTCGACGGTTCCCAGGTCGTCCCGGAGCCGGACCGGCGACCAGACCGCGGTCGCGGGCGTGAACGCGGCGTCGAATCGGTCCGGATCGATCCCGGCGTCGACCGCCGCCGTGCGGAAGGTCTCGCACCGGTCGTCGATCCGGTCGCGCCACTCCGCCGCCGACCGCGGATATCGCCAGAGCCGCCCATGGTCCGGGTAGTCGGCGTAACACAGCCGTCGGTAGACGTGGGGTCGCGCGCACGGCTTCGCGTGCCGCCCCCGGTAGTACGGCGACGTGGCCACGAGGGCGAACGCCGGGTCGAGCGCCGTCAGGACCCGGAGCTGGTCGACGGCGTCGACCTGCTCGAAGTGGACGTGCGTGCCCGCACAGTGGGCGGCGTGGTCGAGCCGGTCCCCGAGCACGGCGCGCTGGATCGCGGTCCGGTCGTCCCGGCTGGTGGGGATCGGACCCTCGCCCAGCGGCGTCCCCAGCGGAACGAGCCGCTTCCCGCGGTCGTGTGCCGTCTCCACGGTCGTCTCGAGGCGGCTCCGCAGTTCGCGGATCGCCGCCTCGGCCGAGTCGTGTGGCCGGGTCGTGACCTCGAGGAGCGGGTCGACGAACTCCGAGTCGACGCCCGGACACGCCGACGCGATCCCGGACGCCGACGTGAGCGCCCCGTCGCCGTCGACGACCCAGCACTCGAGTTCGATGCCGATGCGCATCGGTATCACCCGTATTGGTAGCGTATCCCGTTCGATACTGATCGGCGCGATCCACAAATCGGTAACGGCGATGCGAGACGCACTGCGGCCGGAACGGGTACTCTCCCCGAACGAAACCCTTTAGCGCGTCATCCGGGTAGTGGAGGGTGCGGGGCCGTAGGGTAGTGGTATCCTCGCTGCCTTGGGTGCAGTGGACCTGAGTTCGACTCTCAGCGGCCCCATCCGTTTCTACCGTCGCCGGTTCTCGATCTCCCGAACTCCCGAGTAGCCCCGGAACGTGTCCGCGATCCACCGTCCGGCGGCGACGATCGCTCGTCCCGGACGCCGCCACCACGCCGCGGGATCCGCGGCAGCGTCGTCGTCCGCGTTCTCGTTCGAGTCCATCGGTCCCCGGATCTCGTCCCCGAACCCTCATAATTCTTCATCCGGCCGCGGATCGAACGTCCGGATCGAGATCGGCGGCGGGCGATGACCCGGGGCGAGATGACGGGTTTCGGTCGCCACCCCCCGCGCCGGGTTTCGAAATCCTTTTGTCCCGAATCGGCCTTGGTTCGGATGCGAGCCGCCTTAGCTCAGATTGGGAGAGCACTCGACTGAAGATCGAGCTGTCCCCGGTTCAAATCCGGGAGGCGGCATTCCGTTTTCGCTCGGGTTGGATTCGAGATATCGCGTCGGGACGTAGTCCTATCTCACCGTCTCTCCCCGCGAGATTTGAACCGGCAACAGCACGTATCCTGTGCCGTCGGGCGTTTCACTACATCATATCGTATTTTATAAATCACCGATAGTGGTTTCACGTTCCTCCGACGACTGACCACTACTGGATAATATGGATGTGACTGAGAAGGAGCTCCTCAAAAAATTACAAGATATGGACGAGTATGAATTTGAGGAGTTTGTCGCGGATTTGTGGGAAAAACAAGGATGGAGTACGACGGTTACATCCGGCTCAAACGATGGTGGTGTGGATGTTATTGCTGAAAAAGACACGCCCTTCCATCAAAAACAACTGATACAAGCAAAGCGATATTCATCTCGCACCAAGGTAGGGCGTCCGGATATACAGCAGTACAGTAGTTTAAGACACCAGACGGATAACGTAGACGCCGTCGTTGTGGTGACGACCGGCGATTTCACTCCTCAAGCAGAGGAGGCTGCGGGTGATCTTAACGTTAAAACAGTCAACAGGGAACGGCTCATATCAATGATTAAAGAGTTGAAAACGGATGAGATGTTACGGAAATATATTCCTTCGGAAACAGAAAATAACTCTAAAGTGACACTATCGGATAGTAGGGATAGAAGTAAAGAAGACATACTGAATCAGGCGATACGGCTATCGAAACGGAACTCTGGAACAGTCTATGTGACGGTCTATTTAGACGGCTCAAATTCAGGGTATGTGATATCACCTCAACTCACCGCTGACGTTTATAATTGCCACGGATTTATTAACGAAAGTAACACCATCGGGAAGTTTGATACGCAAGATTGGGAGAAAATCAAATCGATTGCTCATAGAAACGGTCTTGAAGTAGTTGGCGGGGATGCTGAACGTGGTGGTAGATTATTTGTCGGGAGAACGGGTGGTAGAACCCCTGAAGCCGACGAAATTTTACGGACAATGAGCGAGTTCTTGTCCGAAGTTTTCTCCGTCTCACCTCAATTCGTTGATTTATTCATCCAAGAGTAACTAACCCGAAACAGTTGCTGCTCCCGCTGAGGCGGCTGATTGCGGGTATAGATATGGATCACTCGGAGATTCAGTCGCCTCATCCTTCAGTTCTAATCTGAACAGTGCGGGTACGGTCGCGCAGAACCCATTTAGCGGACGAGCGACTACACGCGACAATGAACGACTCGCCTTCAGCACGGACATCGTCTCGCATCTACACGGCGCCACGAACGGACGTTTCGCAGAATCAGGGCACGTTCCGGATCCATTTCAACTTCCCCGGCCGTGCCGTCCCCGAACACGACGACCACGGGTACGGGCCGCTCGCGACCGTCGTGGAGTCGTTTATGGATCCGGGGACGCTCATCCGGATGCACCAGCACCGAAACGAGGAGATAATCTCGTGGGTCCCCGACGGCGTGATGCGCCACGATGACCGGCAGGGCAACGAACTCGTCACCGATCCCGACCACCTGATGGTGATGAACGCCGGCAACGGCTTCTGGCACGCTGAGGAGACGCTCGCCGACGACCCGCCGCTGCGGATGCTCCAGATCTTCGTCCGCCCGCACAGCCTCGACCTCGAGCCCGGCATCCAACACGAACCGATCCCTGAACCGGTCGCCGGGGAATGGCGACACCTGTTTGGGCCCGAAGGAACCGACGCCCCGCTGTCCGTTCGGAACGACGTCGACTTCTACGACTGCCGGCTCACCGCCGAGGCCACGACCACGCTCCCCTCACGACCGGGCTGGCACACCTACCTGTACGTCTTCGACGGCGCCGTGGAAGTCGGCGGGAAGGCCGTCGGGTACACCGAGAGCGCACTCGTGACCGGTGGCGATGACGTCGCCGTCACTGCGACTGAGGACGCCACCATCGTCGCGTTCAACATCAAGCCCGATGCACCGATCACGCGCCAGGGCACCATCGGCCGCTGAGACGCCGGCGGACCGACTGTGGGTGGTTTTCACCCCCTGAGGTGAGAACTTCACTCGGCTGTCGGTCGGCTTTCCGTATCCAGTTGTGGACGGTCGATCGACAGCGCCCGATACCGAACCTCTCACGTTCTAAGATTGTATCCGAAAGTGATAATTCGGTCAATTGGTGTCGAATACCGAGCTTCATTGCCCACCGCGATGTCGCTTCTCGATCCACAACCACTCACTCGAAGTAGTCGCCACCATCGGCGAGGCGGGCTGTTTCTGCCATCGGCCGGATGAATCTCGCTCCGTCTTATTCTTCAGTTCTAATCCGACTCGGACTTCATCACCGGGATATTGACGCATATATTCCGGGAGTGAACGCGAGCGTCCGTAGTGAACGCTCTCGGTCGAGCCGCGTCACTCACCAGTTCCCGACGTCGTTCTCGACCCGATATCTCTGGTAGTAGGCTTTCTCCACGGTCCGGAGATCGAAGTCGCCAGGGTTCCGGTCGCGGAGTTCCGCGAGGATCTTCGGATAGTCGGTGACCCGCATCCCTCGATCCTCCCCGAAGAACTCGTGAACGATGTATCGGTCGCCGATCGCGTAGGTTTCGGGGTCGTAAAACATCAATACGACCGTCGCCGTCGAGCCGCCGATCCCCGGAATCGACCGTAGCGTCTTCAGCTGGAGCGTCGGATCGTCGACCAGCAACGCCGCCTCGCTCACGCGCCGAACGAACGCGTCGGGGACGGACCGTACCTGTTCGACGTTGCGGTCGCGTCGTCCCGCCTGTCCGTTCAGCTTCCACCGGACGACGTCCGCGAGCTGCTCGCGGGTGATATACCCCTGGTCGGCCAACGCCTCGTGGAGCCGTTCCTCGATGGCCCGGAGGTCGTCGTCGTACACTTCGTCGTACCGGTCGCTCCACTCCCGGATCTCGTCCGCGTCCATACCCATTCAGCGACCGTGAGGGTAATAGGCCTCCCGCAACGCCACGAGGTCGATCCGACGTCGTCCTGACGGACTATTTAAACGTGTTTCGAGGAACAGGGTGAACGTATTAGTGGATTCCCGGCGTGGGATAACCCACTGCGAATGTTCGATCCCGACTCCGACGGCACCAGCGTCCTCCGTCGCCACTCGTGGATCGCCGTGTCGCTGCTGGGGGTGCTGCTGCTGTTCGTGCCGCTCTACGATATGTGGGAGGACGTCACCGCCCTGTCCTGGGGCATCGCCTCGACCGTGGTGGAGAACTCGCTGCTGCTCCTGCTCGCGATCGGGCTCGTCTACGGCGGCGTCTGGATCGGGCGGCAGGACTGGGAGCCACGATTCGTCTGGGCGGCGGTGAAGTGGAACGTCGGGATCGCGGTCGCGATCGCGGGTCTTTACGGCGTCGTCGTCGCGCTCCAGCTGGCCGTGATGGGATCGCTCAAACCCTGGATCCTCGTCCTCGACGGGGTGCTCTTCGGCTCGGTGGCGGCGCTCGGCGTTGGGGTCTACAACGCTCGCCGGAGTCAGGCGATGTCGCAACTGGAGGAGCGCGACGAGCGACTGCGGCGGATGTACGATGTGATCTCCGACCCGGGGTTGACCTTCGATGAGAAGGTCGATCGGCTGATCGGGATCGGTCAGGACCTCTTCGACGCCGAGTACGGCGCCTTCGCACGCATCGACGCGGACGCTGGCGAGTATCACCTCGAAGCCGTTCGGACGACCTCAGCCGACCTCTCGGAGGGCGACGTGGTGCCGCTGGCACAAACCCACTGCCAGCGAACGGTCGAGGAGGATCGCACGATCCAGTTCGAGACCCGGCCCTTCGACGTCGACCCCAAGAACTACGGCACGGAGACGGGCTTCGAGATGTACGTCGGGACGCCCGTCTACGAGAACGACGCCTTCTACGGGACGCTGTGTTTCCTCGACCGGGAGGAGGCGGCGTCCTTCGACCAGTGGGAGCTCACGGTCGTCGAGCTGATGGGCAACTGGATGGGTTACGAACTCAACCGCAAGCACCTCCTCGAGGAGCGCCAGCAGGCCCTCCGCGAGCAGGAGGCGAAGTTCGAACAGTTCGTCGACGGCGTCGACAACCACGCGGTCTTCGCGCTCGACACCGAGGGCCTCGTGACCTCCTGGAACCAGGGTGCCGAACGGATCAAGGGCTACTCGCGCGACGAGATCGTCGGGGAGCACTTCTCGGTGTTTTATCCGCGGGAAAAGCGCGAGGCGGGTCGTCCCGGGGAGCTCCTGACGGAGGCCGCGGAGACGGGACAGGCCACCGACGAGGGATGGCGCGTCCGCAGCGACGGCACCCGGTTTTGGGCCCACGTCACGATCGCCGCCCGCCACGACGACGGCGAGCACGTCGGCTACCTCAAGATCGTCCGGGACCTGACCGACCGCCGCGAGTACGAGCGGGCGCTGGAACGCGAACGCGAGCGCATCGAGTTTCTGAACCGGATCATCCGACACAACATCCTCAACGGACTCAACCTCATCGACGCCCGCGCCGAGCTCCTCGAGCCGGAGTTCGCCGGCAGCCCCGAGCCCCAAGCTCACCTCGAGACGATTCGGGACCGCGTCGCGGACATGACCGAGCTCATCGAGACGATGCGCTCCCTCGCCGACGCCATCGCGGTCGATTCCGACTACGACCTCGAGTCGGTCGAGCTCCGCAGCGCGATCGAGGAGAAGGTCGAACTCTCGCGAGCCACCTATCCCGAGGCCGAGTTCACGACCCGGGACCTCCCCGATCCCGGGACGACCGTCGTCGGCGACGACCTCATCGGCGAGGTCTTCGAGAACGTGCTCTCCAACGCCGTGACCCACAACGACTCCGCGTCGCCGACGGTCGAGGTCCGGACGAGCGAAACGACCGTCGACGTCCCGACCGATCCGGAGTCCGGGGAGTTGCTCTCGGGTCAACGCGCCGAGCGACGGTCGGCATCGGCCGTCGAGACGGAGCGGCGGGACGCGATCGCCGTTCACGTCGCTGACGACGGCCCCGGCATCCCCGACGAGGAGAAGGACGCGGTCCTCCGGAAGGGCGTCTCCGAACTCAAGGAGCCCGGCAACGGCTTCGGACTCTACCTCGTCACGGAGATGATGAACGCGTACGGCGGCACGGTGACGATCCGGGACCACGAGGCCCCCGACGGCGGCACCGTCGTCGAGTTGGTCTTTCCGCTTGCGGAGTGACGGTCCCGTCCCCGGCTCTCGCCGTTCCTCGTCGCCGATTAGCTTCACCCTTTAACTGATGCCGCGATCGCACAGCCGCGTATGGCCCGACACATTCTGGTTCCGCTGGACGGTTCGGCGGCATCGTGGAACGCGCTCGAGTTCGCGATCGACCACCACCCCGAGGCGACGATCACCGCCGTCCACGTCGTCAGCGTGGTTTCCGAAACCGAGGCGACGCCGGTCGGGATGGCACCGGTCCACGTTGAGGAGGTCTACGAGGCCGCCGAGGAGCACGCCGCCTCGCTGCTTTCGGACGCCGAGGAGCTCGCGGCCGAGCGCGGGACGGACGTCGAGACGGAGCACGTCCGCGGGCGGCCGACCGACGCCATCCTGGACTACGTCGAGGCGGAAGACGTCGATCAGATCATCATGGGCAGCCACGGTCACAGCGGGCTCAAGCGCGTCGTCATCGGCAGCGTGGCGGAGAGGGTCACCCGGCACGCGCCGGTTCCGGTGACGATCGTCCGGGCCGACGCCGAGACGGAGTGAACAACCCCCTCCGTCGCTCGGTGTGGTGAACTGCCGGCGAAATCGAGGCACATCGGTCCGAAACCGTCACCTAAGCAGTTAGGAAACCGTCCCGCCTGCGTGCGAATCCACCAACCCGATCCGGCGGATTCCTGCGGTAAGCACTTAGGAACGTGCCTGATTGTGAACGTTTTCCAATTGACACTCATCGCCAGCCCACAGTGCTGGCGCCCCTTACAGGAGCGATCTCACGATGAGTGTACACACTCGCCGCGACCGTCTCACGACGTGGTACCGAGCCGGCACGTCCATCCGTCCGCCGGCAGCACACAGTACAGCCAGCGACGCGGGCCGAGCTGGACGTCCGCGAGGTCGCCCGCCCCGGATCCGCCGGGTCAACGAGCCAACGGCTTGCGGGAGCATCCCGCCGTCGCAGACCGACGGAGCACCCCTGAGAACCGGCCAATGAGGGGGAGAACCAACGCGGACGGATCTCGGGCAGCAGTCGTGCTGCTCGTCGTCGTCCTGGTCGGAGCGAGCCTCCAATTCGCGGGACTGGCCGGCGCCGCGACGAACGTCTCGATCAGCCCGAGCGACGCCGACGCGAACGCGACGGGCGTGACCTACAACGCGACCGGGGACCTGCAGCTCGGGAATCAGGACACGCTCCAGGACGTCGACGTCCACCTGGAGCCCGCGGACGTCGGCGCCGTCGGATCCGGCGACGTCGACCTCTTCATTAACGGCGTCGAGTACACTGACGGGTTCACGGAGTTCAGCGCATCCGACGGCACCGTCGAGTTCAAGCTCTCGAGCTCACGGAACGTCAACGACGGCGACACCGTCCGCATCGAGGTCGCCGACGTCACGAACCCCGCGGACGACTTCACCGCGAACGCGACGCTGCACGACACCGGCGACACGCAGTTCGAGGAGTTCGAGGACGCCGTCTCCATCGACACGTCCGCGTCGATCGGGTACGAGGATCTCGCCTTCAACGACACGCACACCGACGGCAACGACACCACGGTCGAGGTCGGCGAGAACCTCACCGTCTCCGCGGTGGTGAACAACACCGGCGAGCAGTCGGGCACCTACAACGCCTCGCTGGTCGTCGACGGCTCGGTGGTCCGCTGGGAGAACGGCACCGTCGCCGCCGACTCGACGACCACGGTCGACTTCGTCACCGACTTCGGCGACGCCGGCACCTACGACGTCACGATCGACGATCTCGCCGCGAGGGAGGTCACCGTCGTCGGGTCGACGACGATCGTCGACGGCGCGGCCGCTCCCGACCCCGTCGAGCCCGGCCGGACCGTCGACAACCAGCTGGTCCACGTCGAGGTCGCGAACGTCAGCCAGGACGGCGACACCGACACCCACTACGTCGAGTTCCCGAACGAGCTCGCGGACGGCCTCTCGCCGAACTCGGCGGACGCCAACGCGACGAGCATCACCTCCAGCGTGAACCTGGTTGACGGCTTCGACGGCGACGGCGTCGACGACACCCTCCGGTTCGCGACGAGCGGCGACGGCGGCGGTGCGATCGACCTGAACCTCACCGTCGACACCGGCGTTTCCTATCCCGACCGCGAGGACGCGTTCGAGATCGACGCCCGCACCGTCGACAGCAGCGGTGCAACGACGACCCGGCAGGACGTCGAGACGATCATCACCGGCACGGCGATCTCGAACTACGACGCGTCGAACCCCGATGGCCGCGAGCTCGCGGTCTCCTTCGACTCGACGGAGCAGCTCGCCGACGTCACCATCGACGTCACGAACGCCAGCGGCACGACGGTCGCGACGTTCACCGAGAGCAACCTCACCGAGACCGACGAGGGCGACACCTGGGCGTACAACGGGTCGCAGGTCCTCGACGCCGACGGCAGCTACGACGTGACCCTCGAGCAGGCCGTCGACGGCGACGGGAACGACGTCTCCGACGGCGAGACCGACGCCGTCCGGATCGGCGCGCAGGGCGTCGCCATCGTCGACGGAACGGTCGATCCCGCCTCGGTCGACCCCGGAGAGACCGTGAACAACCAGGTGGTGACGGTGACGCTCGCGAACGTCAGCGCCGACGGCGACACCGACACGCACTACGTCGCGTTCCCGAACGAACTCGCGGACGGCCTCTCGGTGAACGGAGCAAGCGTGAACGGCTCCGCGAGCATCGCCCAGAGCGCCGAGCTCGTCGACGGCCGCGACGGTGATGGCGTCGACGACACCGTCAGATTCCAGACCGACGTCGACGGTGGCGGCACGGTCGATCTGAACACGACCGTCGACGTGAGCGTCGATTACCCGGACGCGGAGACGTCCTACGGCATCGACGCGACCGTCGAGGATAGCAGCGGCGGCGACGCCGGACCGCGGGAGGTCGCCACCGTCGACGCGGGAACCGGCACTACTGGCTCCGGAGACGACACGACCGACGGCACCGACGATTCTGGGGACGGAACTACCGGCGATTCCGGGGATGACGGCACCGATGGCTCCGGAAGTGACGGCACCGGCGATTCCGGAGGCGGCGCTTCCGGCGGGGATCCCCTGCCGCCGACGGTCTCCGGCTTCGACGTCGAGATCGACGGCCAGGACGTCACCGTGACCGCCGTCGTCGATGCGCGCGCGGACGCCCTCACCGTCGACCTTGCGGGCGCCACGGTTGACCGACTCCGGATCGAGGACTTCACTCGCGAGCGCGAGGACGGCACATACGTCTACTCGGCCGACGTCGACGCGGGCGACGGGGCCACCGTCGTCGCGACCCTCCAACGCGTCACGAGCGCCACCGGCTCCGTCGAACCGGATCGCGTCGCCTCGGCTACTGCCGGACCCCGCCCGAGCAGCTTCGCCGGTTCGCCCTTCGTCGGAGCCGACGACAGCCGACACACGCTCGCGGTCCGCATCGCGGAGAACGCCAGCGTCGTCGGCCAGCCCCTCGATCGCGTCTCGGTCGGCTATTCCGACGCGTTCCTGGCGACCGGCGGCGACCTCTCCTCGGTCAGCGACGACCAGAACGTCGAACGCCTCCTCGTGGTTGCGGCCAACGGCAGCGTCCGTGCTCGCCTCGGCGGCACCGACGAGGTCACCGTCGACACGACCGCCGGCACGGTCGACGCCGACCTCTCGACGGTCGACGGCGAGCGGCGGCCGACGATCCGTGCCGGCGACCGGATCGTCGTCGGGCTCGAACCCGTGACCAATCCCCGGACGGCGGGTCGATACGACACGACCGTGACGCTGACGAGCACGGCGGGTCTCACCCACGATCTGTCGACGAGCGTTCGCATCCGGGACCCCGCGGCCGTGCAGGCGGTCGATACCGGGATCGTCTTGCCCGACGCTGAGCGGACGGCTGCCGTGTCCGACGCTGAGCGGACGGCTGCCGTGTCCGACGCTGAGCGGACGGCCGCTTCGTACGGATCGACGCTCACCGTCGAGCCGCTCATCGTGGAGTCTCAAGACGGCGTGGTCGGGTCGGTACAGCCGATCGATGCCGAGGCCCAGCTCTCCGACGACGGGCGGGCGATCGCCGAGTTCGAGGAGACCCCCACCATCGAGTCGGTCGTCGTGGAGTCCACGGACGGGGCTGTCGGGCCCGTGCAGGCCGTCGTTCCCAGCAACCGATCCGCTTTCATCGACGACCGCTCGCGACCGGTCGTCACCACGATGATCCTCGACCGGCCCGTTTTCGCCGAGGACGCCGAGGCGACCCTCCGCGTGCGGCTCTCGCTTGCGGAGCTCGACGGACGGGCCGCGGACCACACGATCGTCCGCTACGACGAGGACGCCGACGAGTGGCGCCAGCTCGACACGAACGTCGCCGAGCGCGGTAACGGAACGGTGACTCTCGATGCGACGACGACCTCGACCTCGTCGTTCGCCGTCCTCGGGCCGGCGGCGGATCGCGGCGGCGACACGGGGAGTACGCCTGCCCCCGCCGGTGACGCCCCGGACGACTCCGCATCGTCGCTGCTGCCCGCGTGGCTCCTGTGGCTGCTCCTGCTCGGGATCGTCCTCGCGGCGCTCGTCGCGGCGCGACGACGGGAGTAACCGTTGGAGGTCTCCGCTTCGTCCGAGTCTCGAACGTCTCGTCGTTCCCGGCTGCCCGGCGCTTCGCTGCGGAACGGGCGGCGGTTTGGGGCGGCATACTTTTCGGCGGGACGCCATAGGACGCCCATGGCAGCGACAGCCGATCTCAGTGCGGTCGGAAACACGCCCTTGATCGAACTCGAGGGACCGTCGTCGCCGACGGTGTACGGGAAGGTCGAGTGGTTCAACCAAGCGGGGATGCCCCACGGCGGCGGGTCGATCAAGTCCCGCATCGGGAAGTCGATGCTGCTCGCGGCGGAGGCCGGTCCGGAGCCGCTCGCCGACCGGACGCTCCTGGAAGCCTCGAGCGGGAACACCGGCGCGGCCGTCGCCCGCTTCGGCGCCGCCCGGGGCTACGACGTCGAGATCGTTCTCCCCGACGACGCCGGCGGCGGGAAGGTGGCGGCGATGGAGGCTGCCGGGGCGGAGCTCGTTCGGATCGACGCCGACCTCGGCTACGACGCCTACGTGGAGGCCTGTCGGTCGCGGACCGGGGGCCATCCCGACCGCTACTGCTACCTGGACCAGTACGAAAATCCGGCCAATCCCGGCGTTCACGCCGGGACGACCGGCCCGGAGATCTGGGCGCAGACCGACGGCGCGGTCGACCACTTCGTCGCCGGCGCCGGAACTGCCGGCACGCTCGTCGGCGTCGGGACCGCCCTTCGCGACCGGGGTGTGGACGTCCACGGCTACGAGCCGGCGACGGACGAGCACGACATCGCGGGCTGCAAGCATATGCACACGGCGGGCCACTACGTCCCGGGAACGTACGATCCCGCGGTCGTGGAGACGATGACGTTTCTCGGCACGGAGACCGCCCACGATGCCACACGCCGGCTCCGGCGCCGCTACGATGACCGGCGGATCCGGATCGAGGACCCCGGCCAGTGGTCGCGATCGTTCGTCAGGGAGGAACTCCGCGTCGACGGCGAGTTCCGCGTCGGCCCCTCCAGCGGCGGCGCGCTCGCGTTGGTCGAGCGACTCTCCGATCGCGGAGTCTTCGAGTCGGACGACGTCGTCGTCATCCCGCTGGCGGACCGCGGGGACCGGTATCCGGAACGGTACCTGTGATTTTCCGGGGCCGGATCGCTCGCTCGACGCCTCTTGGCCGCTCGACGTCGATTCGACGAGCGGCGGAACGCCTCCGGATTTGGCTTCCTTTTTATTGGCATCACGGGTAGACATCCGGTTGCGGGTCGCGTCGCACCCAACGTGACCGGCACGGCGACGGTGTCTCCCGCACCACCGATCGCCACTTCCCACACCCACCCCTCTCCGCGGTTTTCGTCCGACCCAGCGCCCTGAGCGGGCAGCGACCGTCGATTCGCCGGCACCGCAATCGTTCGAGCCGGGGGTGCGGCCGCCGAGTGCCTGGGGCCGGGTGGCGCTTGGCGACACGAACGCTCGACACTCGCGTCGCCATTTGGCCAATCCACTTTGGGCCCGAGCCCGAATCGGACGGTATGCGTGTACTCATTATGGGGGCTGCCGGCCGGGACTTCCACGACTTCAACGAGGTCTTCCGGGGGCGGGAGGACGCCGAGGTCGTCGCGTTCACCCGCGCGCCCGGTCAGAACCTCGGGGCGGCGACCGCCGGGACGGACCGCCGGTACCCGGCGTCGCTTGCCGGCTCCGGCTATCCCGACGGCATCCCGATCGAGCCCGAAGCCGACCTGGAGTCGCTCATCGAGACCCACGACGTCGACCAGGTGGTCTTCTCCTACTCCGACGTCTCCCACGACCACGTTATGCACGCGGCCTCGCGGGCGATGAGCGCCGGCGCGGACTTCCGTCTCGTCGGCCCGGAGGCGATGCAGATCGACCTCGACGTGCCGGTCCTGGCCGTCGACGCCGTCCGGACTGGCTGTGGCAAGTCCCAGGTCACCCGCGGGTTCGCCGGCGCGTTGGAGAAGCGCGACGTCGCGGTCCGGATCGTCCGCGAGCCGATGCCCTACGGCGACCTCGAGGCCCGGCGCGTCAGCCGGTTCGCCGACTACGACGATCTCGACGCCGCCGGCGTCACGATCGAGGAACGCGAGGAGTACGAACAGCACCTCGACGACGGCCACGTCGTCTTCGCCGGCGTCGACTACCGCGCGGTCGGCGCGGCCGCCGCCCGGGAGGCCGACGTCGTGCTCTGGGACGGCGGCAACAACGAACTCCCCTTCTACGACCCCGACCTCCACGTCGTCCTCGTCGACCCGTTGCGGGCCGGCGACGAGCGTCGCTACCATCCCGGGGAGACGAACCTCCGGATGGCGGACGTCGTCATCTCGAACAAGGAGAACGGCGCCGACGCCGACGCGATCGAGACCGTCGTCGAGTCGGTCGCGGACGTGAACCCCGACGCCGAGATCCGCCACGCCGACTCCGTCGTCACCGTCGATCACCCCGATCGCGTCACGGGGGCCCGCGTTCTGGCCGTCGAGGACGGTCCGACGCTCACTCACGGTGATGCACCGACCGGCGCGGGCACGGTCGCTGCCGAGAAGTACGGCGCTGCGGAACTCGTCGATCCCCGCGACGCGGCCGTTGGGTCGATCGCGGCGGTCTTCGAGCGCCACGAGCACCTCGGGGACTGTCTCCCCGCGATGGGCTACACCGACGAGCAGCTGCGGGATCTCGAGGCGACGATCCGGGCCGTGGACTGTGACCTCGTGCTCGCCGGGACGCCCCACGACCTGTCGCATCAGATCGACGTCGACACGCCGATCGTGCGGGTCAACTACCGCACTGAGCTTCACGACGCCTCGTTCGAGGCGCTGGTGGACCGGTACGCTACCGACCTGGGTCTGCCGTGACCGGTCACCGAACCTGCGTCCCCGCCGCGCCGTCGAGCGCGTCGTCGAGGTCCTCGGGCTGTGTGATGACCGCCCGCCGCCCGCCCTCGTCGACGAACGAGGCGCACGCCTCGGCCTTCGGTCCCATCGACCCCGCCCCGAACTCGCCGCGCTCGAGGTACTTCCGGAGAGTGCCGGGATCGACCTCGCCGATCGGCTCCTGCGCGTCAGTGCCGTAGTCGAGGTACGCGCAGGGGACGTCGGTGACGAACACCAGCTCGTCCGCATCGAGATGGCGGCCCACCAGCGCTGACGTGTAGTCCTTGTCGACGACGGCTGCCTGTCCCTCGAAGCCGTCACCGCGGTCCGCCACGGGGATCCCGCCCCCGCCACAGCAGACGACGGACTGCCCCGTTTCCACGAGCTGCTCGATCGTCGGCGCTTCGAGGATCCGCCGTGGACGCGGCGAGGGAACGACGCGCCGATACGTGTCGGCACCGCCCTCGACCGGAGCGGTCTCGAAGGGCTTCTCCCGGACTTCCGCCGCATCGTAGCACGGACCGACCGGCTTGGTCGGCTCCTCGAAGGCCGGATCGTCCGGGTCGACGACGACGCGCGTGGTCACCGCCGGGACGGCCTCGTCGTGATGTGCGTCCAGCGCGTGGCTCAGCAGATAGCCGAGTTGGCCCTGCGTCGCCGCGACGAGCGCATCGAGGGGGCGGGCGGGCGTGTCCGCGACCTCCCGTTCGAGAAGTTGCCGGCCGACCTGCGGGCCGTTTCCGTGGGTCCAGACGATCGTCCGCCCGGTGCTGGTGACGCCCTCGAGACGATCGACCGTCGAGCGGACCCGCCGCAGCTGTTCGGCGTAGTCGGCGTCGTCGCTCGACACGAGCGTGTTGCCGCCGAGGGCGATGATCGTCGGTTCCATCGGTCGGCTTTAGCCGGACCGTGTCCCTCGGATCTCGCGGACGTCGCCGCCGGTCCGGGTTCTGTCCGGACAGCGCGGACACACCCGTGGTTGGTCGACGTCCCGTGGCGTGAAGACGCTCGCGTATCGGTCGGTGACGAAGGCCCCGCAGTTCCGACACTCGCTCATCGGGTCCTCCGTCGACCACGGCGGTCGCCGCTCGTCCGCGCACGACGGTCCTCGGGTTGCTCGGTCTCAGGCTGCTCGTTCTCGGTCTGCTCGGCGACCCGCCGGCAGGGTCGGATACGGTACGCCGGGATCGGACCGTGACGCTTGACCATACCGTTCGACCCACTGCCATCGGAATAGTGGGCCATCCTATGTGTGTAGGGCTGGCAAGCCTGTGGGATCGACGCGTTCGAGATCATCGACCGCCGGCGTCGGCGTCCCCGGGCTCCGGTCCGGTGGCGTCGCTTTCCGCTCCGCGTCCATCCGCGACACGAGTTCGCCTCCAGCCGCAACACAGTTAGGATACGCTCGCTTTATCCTGGAGATTGACACGTCAATTACGATGGTGGAACTCACCCGACGAACCGTGTTACGAGCTGGTGGTGGCTCGACGCTTGCATTGATCACCGGCGGCGGACTGCTCGTCTATTCGTCGGAGCCTGCGGTCGCGGCGACGGGACTGTCGGCGGACGACGTGACCGTCTCCAGCAACGATGGAGAGCTCACGTCGCTTACGATCGCGCCGGACATCACCGTGAGTTGGGACGGGCAAGAGACCGCAGTTGCCGAGATCCAGGCGACGTGGTCGGTGGCATCATCCGGAACGAGCGAGAGCACCGTCGGGAGCACGCCGTACTCGATTTCGGCGCCGAGTCCCGGCAAGAGCGGTTCGGTGGACCATACGTTTCCGGAGATCAGCTTGTTATCGAACAACGGCGGCGCCCTGTCCGCGTCGAACTTCGCCGCGACGACCGACGGCGGGAGCACGAACACGGACGTGACGCTCAGTATGGACGTCACGCTCAAGGATTCGAGCAGTAACACGGTCACGTCGGCGACGGACGTCCTCGGGCCGAAGACCTACGCCGTCACCGTGACCAACGTCGAATCAACCGTGGATTCGACCGGAACGGCCGGCACCGGCGGATCGTGACGTCGCAGCCGCCGCGACTCCCGTTCAGGCACCGCGCCGATCGCCGCTGCTCGTCTCCTCGAGATAGATGTCCACCAGCTTCCGTTCGGCCTCGCGGAGGTGCTCGTGCATGGTCGGGGGCGCCATCCCGAGGCTCTCCGCGATCTCCTCGGCCGTGCTCTTGCGCGGCCAGTCGAAGTATCCGGCGTTGGCGGCAGCGGTGATGACCGTGTCTTGGCGCTCGGTGAGCGTCGACTCGAGCGTCGCGCGGAAGCCCTCAACGGATTCGTAGGACCGTTCGACGTTGCGCTTGCTCACGAGGTCGACGTCGGGGAAGTCCTCCCGTATCGTCTCGAGGACGGTCCGGAGATCGACGTCGGAGGCGAACTCGATGTCGAGGTGGCCCTCGCCGTCGTCGGCGACCAGGCGCGTGACGTTGCCGCTGGTCTCGAGGAGTTCCAAGACGATCGAGCCGTCGTGAACTCGACATTCGACGAGCACGACGTCGCCGCGGTCGTCGATGACGCGCGCGCCGTCGACGCCCTCGGCGTCCGCGAGGTGCTCCATCACGTCGTCGGTCGGCGCCTCCGTCACGGTGACGTAACAGACGATCCCCTCGCCGGAACTGCGGTGGACCCCCTCGAGTTCGACGCGACAGCGGTGGGTCATCGAGAGGTCGACGAAGAAGTCCGAGCCGTCGGTGACCTTGAGCTCGAGCTCGACGATGCTGTCGTCCTCGACGAGCTGCTGGGTCTGGATCGAGTCGATCGCGTTGCCGACGGTCGTCCCGACCTCCCGCAGGGTCGAGCGCTCGCGATCGGTGAGTTCCGTCTCGTTTTCGGCCCAGGCAACCACGACGAACCGGATCGAGTCACGATAGTTGATCGGGACCACGAGCGCCGTCCGGAGCGCGTCATCCGCGGCCAGCCGCGTCGTGAGGCGGCCCACCGCGTGATCCTGGTGCGTGCCGGGATCGACGAGCCGGGCGTCGCCCTCGTCGAGCGCGGTTCGGATCGGTCCCGAGGGCTCACAGGAGACGGAGTCGAGGTCTCCATCGCTGCCGGCGACCGCTTCCGGGAACAGCTCGTCGTAGGCCGTCGTGTACTCGCCGACCAGCGCGTGGTCGTAGTGCAGCTTCTCGGTCATCAGCTCCGCCACCGACTCGGCGAGGGCCTCCTTCGAGTCGACGTCGACGACGGCGCGGTTCACCGATCGGAGCAGCTCGTTGACCGACCGCAGCCGTTCGAGCTCGGCGGTCTCCCGCTGGACGACCGGGCTCTCGGCCGCCGCCTCGGCCTCGGCTTTCACCTGATCGACCGCTTCGGGGTCCCGGATCGTATCGGAATCCTGCGATTCGAGCGTCCGCGCGGTCGACTTGAGGGAGAGATACTCCCGGGTCTCCTCGTCGAGGTCCTCACGGAGGAGCAAGTCCTCGATCACGCCGACGACGTCGGACTTGGCGACCGGCTTCGTGAGATACTCGTCGAACTGGAGGTCGACGAGGTCGCTGTTCGGCTTGACGGCGGTGAGCATCGCCACCTGGCAGTCGAGGTCCCGTTCCCGGATCCGTTCGAGGACCTCGTCGCCGGGCATATTCGGCATCCGGCGGTCGAGTAACACCGCGTTGACGTCCTCGGAGACCCGCTCCAGCGCCTCGTGGCCGCCGTAGGCCGTGACGACGTCGAAGCGGTCACGAAGCCACATCGCGTAGGTGTCCGCGATGTCCTCGTCGTCGTCGACGACGAGCACGACCGGTTGTTCCTGCGCGGCGTCGACACCGGTCTCGGCGGACGGCTCGTTGCTCATTCGTATTCCCCCGTGGTTGTGCCTTACGTCTCGATTCACCCACATAAAAATAACTCGCCAGCGATGAATCCCGAATGACCACGATGCATCCTTTCGAGGTCGTCGAGGACGCCGGTCGCCGGGGTCGGCGCCGTCCGTACTCCGCCGGTCGATCACCTAATGATATAGGCATATGGTATAGGATGACTTGTGGCGAACGGTGGACCATGCAGCCTCGACTGAACTGCACGGCTCGGGACCGACCGCCCCGTCGAACCGGCTGGCACGGGACGCGCCGATGACTGACTCGGTCGATGCCCCGACCGGCGGCGTCGCCTCGGACACGACCGTCCTGATCGTCGAGGACGAGGCGGACCTCGCTGACACCTACTCCGTGTGGCTCCGTCAGGACGACTACGACGTCGAGACCGCCTACGGCGGGGACGAGGCTCTGGCGGCGCTCGATCCCCGAATCGACGTCGTCGTGCTCGATCGCCGGATGCCGAACATTCCCGGTGATGCGGTGTTGCGCAAGGCTCGCGAGCGCGACGGCTCCTACCAGATCTCGATGCTGACCGCGGTCGAACCGGACGAGAACGTCCTCGATCTCCCCTTCGACGAGTACCTGACCAAGCCCATCGACAGGTCGACGATGGTCGAGACGGTCGAGTGTCTCGCTCACCGCCGGACCCTCGACGAGGAGCTTCAGGAGCTGTTCCGGCTGGCCTCCAAGCACAGCGCCCTCGAGCCCCGGGACGGCGAGGTGATCGAGCAGGCCAGACGCCAACTTCAGGAGCGCATCGAGCGCAAGAAGGCGGCGATCGGTGACAGGATGGACGAACTCGAGGACCCCGTCGAGCAGTTCGCGGTCGTCGAGAATCCCGAGAGTCCCCGATTCTAGTGTCCTCGGATCTCGTGCCCTCGGATCCCGTGCGCTCAGACGAGGAAGGTCGGGAGGTACAGGGCGATGCAGGCCGCGGCCTCGGCCCGACCCACCTCGCTCCGGACGAAGAACACGCCCACGACCAGCGTCGAGACGACGAGCATATAGAGGGCCGAGCCGAGGACGAAATCGACGTCGGCGAACGTGAAGCCGCTCACGAGGACGCCGATGCCGAAGGAAAACAGCGGATCGGTGACGTTGCTCCCGAAGAGCGTCCCGACGGCGATGCCGTGACGGTCCTTCGAAACCGCCAGCGCCGCGACGGCGATCTCGGGTAACGTCGTTCCGAGGCCCGTGAGCAGCCCGATGAGCAGCTGCGGAACGCCGAGGGCCACGGCCACCTCGCGGCCGTTCACGATGAGGAAGTGCCCGCCCACAACCAGGAGCGCGAGTCCACCGCCGAGCCGGGCGACGGTCCGGGCGACGCTGGCGTCAGCCCGCACCCGGCGGGCCGCCGACTCGTGAAGCTCCATCTCCTGATAGGTCAGCGCCAGAAAGAGGACGTAACTGCCCACCAGCACGGCGCCCTCCGGGCGCGTCGCCCGTCCCGACCGGATGACTGCGACCATGAGCGTCATCCCGACGAGCATCCCGCCGCCGTAGAGCCTGAGCTTCGCGCGATCGAGGACGAGCGGCGAGACGAGCGCGACGATCCCGACCCCGACGGTGATCTGGGAGGTCGCGGAGCCGACGATGTGGCCGACGAGGAACTCCGGCGCTCCGTAGATCCCGGAGTAGACCGCCGTGGCGATCTCGGGAAGGGAGGTTCCGACCGCGACGACGGTGACGCCGACGAACAGCCGGGTGACCCCGAGGCCGTGGGCGAGGCCGCTCGCACCGTCGACGACCGTCTCCCCGCCGTAGATCAGCGCGGCGAGTCCGAGCAGTAGCAGAAGGACGGTCGAAAGCATCGCTGGAGAACCGGGTTGCCCGGGCCTCACGGAGTCCGGGAATTAAAAAGCGTCCCTAACCGCCGCCGAACCGCTCTGCGGGTGTTACGACCGCCGTTGAGTGCGACCCGCCCCCGTCAAGCGCACCGCGACCGTCGTCGAACGCGACCCGACCGCCGTCGAGCGCGGGTGGTCGTCGTCCACCTCACCGCCGTTGTGCAGTTCGTCACCGAGGTAAGCTTTATTACTCGTCCTGATGATTCCGCAAATTAGTGCGCAGTTCGCTAGTGTACGCGTCCGGGTCGGGTCCGTTCAGCCGGGGTCCTCGAGGCGCGGGACTGCGATGGCTCCCCGGATCTCCCATCCGAAGTACGACCTCGCGATCACCCTCGAGGCGCGAATGACGGCGGAAAACCAGCCCCGTTCCGGTCCCGACACGGCGAAGGGGGATCGGACGGAGAACGAGACGTTCACCGTTCTCCTGGCGGACGACGACGATGCCTACCGCGAGACGCTCTCGATCTGGCTCGCCGACGACCGGTGGAACGTCCGCGAGGCAACGAACGGCCGGGAGGCCATCGAGGAGCTCGACGAGGAGGTCGATGCCCTCGTCCTCGACCGGCGAATGCCGGAGCTCTCCGGGCCCGAGGTCGTCCATCGCCTGGCGGCGGAGGGTCCGGACGTCCCCGTCCTCGTTCTCAGCGCGTATCGGGGCGACGACCACCTGAGCGACGACGACGTCGAGACCTATCTCACCAAACCGATGGGTCGTTCGGCGTTCGTCGAACATCTCGAACGCGTTTGCTGAGGCGGCCACGCCGCTCAGGTCTCGCGGAACGCTCCCGCTCAGGTCTCGCGGAACGCTCCCGCTCAGGTTGCTCGTGGAAGCGTCAACCGGACGATCGCGCCCTCCGGATCGTTGTCGTCGACGGCAACGGAACCGCCGTAGGACTCCACGACTTCCCGGACGATGTGGAGCCCGAAGCCGGTGCCGGGGTTCTCGAACCCCTTTGCTCCCCGCTCGAAGACGCTCTCGACGAGGTGGTCGGGGATGCCCGGCCCGTTGTCGGCGATCGACACCGTCACCGCGTCCTCGTCCGCGCTCGCCGTCACGGAGACCCGCGGCGTCGACTCGTCGTTGTGCTGCACGGCGTTGTGGATGACGTTCTCGACCGCCTCCTCCAGGAGGCCGTCGGTCATCACCTCGGTCGTGGGCAGCGAGTCGGTCTCGAACTCGGCGTCGGGGAAGGTGATCGCCGCCGACTCGACCTGGTCGGCGAGGAGCTCGTCGACGGGGATCGCCTCGAGGTCGTCGGGTTCGTCACCGGCCATCACGCGGGTCAGTCCCCGAATGGTTTCGACGAGGTCGATCATCTCCGTCGTCCGATTCTTTGCCGTCTCCAGGTGCTCGACCACGTCCGCCTCGACGCTTCCCTCGACCATCGCGAGCCGGGCGTCGACGAGGTTCAGGCTGTTCAGCAGGTTGTGTCGCACCAGCCGGATCAGGAACTCGAGGCGCTCGCGCTCGTATTGGAGGGCCTCGGTGCGCTCGACGCGGTCGGTAACGTCCCGGACGAGCGCCATGGCGCCGACGATCTCGTCGTCCTCCTTCCGGACCGGGAGCGTCCGGAGTTCGAACGCGCCGGTCTCGTTCCGCATGTCGATCGATCTGCGCTCCCCCCTCAGCGCCGCCTCGAGAGCGTCCTCGAGCCGCCGTCCGCTCTCGTCGCTGAGCGTCTCGACGTCCGTCGGACGCCGACCACGGAAGGCGGGGGGATCGAGATCCAGGTCGTCCACGAGGCCGCCGGCGATCGCCTGAACGGTGCAGTCGGTGTCGACCATCGCGACGGATCCCCCGGGGATGTTCTCCGCGAGGGTGCGGTAGCGCTCCTCGCTCCGGCGGAGCTGCTCCTCGCGCGTCACGGACCGGATCGCGTGGGCGACGATGGTCCCCAGACGGTCCAGGGATCGCCGCTCGCGGTCCGGGATCGCGTCGCGATCGGTGTAGACGGTCAACACGCCGTAGAGCGTGTCCTCGAAGTTGAGCGGGATCGCCGCCATCGACTCGAAGCCACGGTCGGCGAGCGGACCGGCCCACGCAGCGTCCTCCCCGTCGGCGCGATCGTCCAGGTTCGAGACCACCTGGGTGTCGCCGCGGCGCGCCGCCAACGCGGTCGGCGAGGCGGCGTCGGACTCGATCGACAGCGGCGGGTCGAGCGGGAGCGTGGCGGCGTCGCTTCCCGCCACCGGCTCGATCGTCGCGCGGTCGGGCCCCACCTCGCCGATCCAGGACGCCGCGTAGAACCGCGAGCGCTCGAGGTGGGCCCGGATCGTCGACTGCACGTCCGTGACGTGGGACTGTTCGACGACGGCCTCCGAGAGGTCCTGGACGAGCACGTTGATCTCCGCGAGGACGTCGAGTTGTTCGCGTTGCTCCCGGAGTCGCTGCTCGCGCTTGCGGCGCTCGGTGACGTCCTGGGAGATCGCCATCGCCGCGGTGACCGCACCCGCCTCGTCCCGGACCGGAACGGTGTGGATCTTGCGAACGACCCCGTCGTTCTCGGTCACACACGACCGCCGTTCGCCCTCGAGCGTCGCCTCGTACTCCGGCACGAGCTCCTCGGCGAGCGCGTCGGAGAGGACGTCGCGAACGGCCTCGCCTTCCAGGGCGTCGGCGGTCATCGGGAGGTCCGAGAGGATCGTTCCGCCGACCAGCGAGTACCGCAGGTCGTCGTCGACGAGCGTGACGGCCCCGTTGGGGAAGTTGTCGACGAGCGTGCGGTAGCGCTCGCGACTCTCCTCGATCCGGCGCCGTCGCTCGTGGTTCTCGATCACCGACGCGATGAGCGTGGCGACGCTCCGGACGAACTCGACGTCGTGTTCCGCGAAGGAGCGTCGGTCGGTGTCGTGCGTGCCGAGGATACCCCACGGATCCTCGACGGAACCGATGATGACGCTGACGCCGCTGACGACGTCGTGGTCGGTCAGGAGGTCGGGGCCGTCGATCCGGTCGTCGGCCGCCAGGTTCTCGATGACCACTGGCTCCCGCTGGCCGAGCGTGTAGGCGGCCTGCGAGAGGTTCTCCGTCGCCGAGACCGTCGCCTCGCCGACGGCGCCGGGATCCCAACCGACGCCGTTGCGAAGCAGCAGTTCCTCCGCGCCGGCGTCGAGGTCCAGGACCTTGCAGTAGTCGGTGTCCAGGACGTCCGCGACGACGCGAGTCGCCCGATCGAGGAAGGCGTCGAGCCCCTCGGGCTGGACGGCACGCCTGCCGAGGTCGGCGACCGCGGCCTGCTGGCGGGACCGCGTCGCGAGTTCGCGCTCCCTGGCCTTGCGCTCGGAAACGTCGCGAACGACGCCGATCCGCTTGTTCGTCCCGTCGTCGGTCTCGAGGAGGGTGAAGGTCGCCTCCGCCTGGATCTCCTCTCCGCTGGCGGTTTCGACGGTGGCTTCGAGCCGTGCGGATTCCCCGCCCGCCAGTTCGTCGTGGAGCCTTCGGGCCCGTTCGGCGGTTTCCTCGCTGACGACCTTCGTGCCCGGTTCGCCGAGCAACTCCGCCTCGTCGTAGCCCGTGAGCTCGGTGTAGGCGTCGTTGACCATCACGAAGCGTCCCTCCTCGTCCATCACGTAGACGCCGTCGTCGATGGTCTCCACGATCCGTTCGTACTGCTCGAGTTCGCGTTTACGGTTCTCACGTTCCGTGACGTCCCGAAAGTACACCCTGAGGCCGTCGTCGTCCGGGTAGATGCGCGCCGCGAGACGACGATCCAGGACCTCGTCGTGCAGCTCGACCCGCTGCGGTTCGCCCGTCCTCCGGACGGCCTCGATGCGGTCCTGGATCTCGGCGTCCTCCGTCCCGGGGATGGCCTCCCGGACCCTGGTCCCCAGCAGCTCCGATTCGGCCGTTTCCAACAGCCGCTCGGCCGCTTCGTTGACGTAGGTAAAACGGCTCTCGTCGTCGAGAGCGACGAACGCGTCGGTGGCGCGCTCGAGGACGGTCTCCGGTTCCGGCGGTGGATCGACGTGGTGGGCGCTCGTGTGCGGACCATCGGTTCCGTCCTGGTCCGTCCCTGTCACCGGATCCACGGTGAGAACGGCGCCTCGGCGCGTCTCCGTCCCCCCGCCAGCCAGCGGCGCCGCATCGACGACGACGCGCCGTCGCCCGTCCGCGGTCTCGACGACACACTCCACGTTCTCAACCGGTGTGCCGGTTTCGACCGCACGGTCCGTCGGCCGCTTCTCGGGCGGGAGCCGGTCGCCGTCGGCGTCGTAGAAGGTCGGCATCGAGGGCCGGCCCGACCGACCGCTCTCGAGACCGAACAGCGCCGTCGCCTCCTCGTCTGCACGACGAAGTCGCCCCTCTCCGTCGACCACGAGCACCGCCCCGGAGACGAACGTCGTGAGATCCGAGACCGACAGCGCCCATTCGTGTCGATTCTCGGTCATATCGATCGCAGACGAATTCCCCATATAAATGTGCTGCCTAATCCGATCGACGGCCTCGTCGGTCGGCGGCCCTCGAACGCGGCGACGTTCCGTTGCACCGCTTATGACGTCATCGCGGTCAGCGATCCGACCGCTTCGATGAACCGTTCCTGGTCGGGGCTCGTCGAGAGGAACTCGATCTCGTCGAACCCGGCCTCGCGGTGTCGATCGATCGCGGCCCGGACGTCCTCGATCTCGGTCGTCACGAGGCCCCACTCCGTCCACTTTTCCCGTGGCACCGTCTCCGCAAGCTGTTCGATCCGTGGTGGATGGTAAACGTCGTCGTCGAAGTCGACGGCCATCGAGCCGGTCCAGAACTCCACGGCGTCGAGCGCGTCATCGTAGTTCTCGGCGTACGAGACGCTGAACTGGCGGATCCGGTCGATCTCCTCGGGGTTCCGGTCGGCCTCGGCAGCGCCCTCCTCGAGTGCGGGAACCAACTCCGTGCGGTAGGTCTCGACGTCCGCAAGCGTGAGGAAGCCGTCGGCGTACCGCCCGGCGACGCGCGCCGTCTCGGGGCCGTTGCCGGCCACGTAGAGGGGAACGGGCTCGTCGGGCAGCGTGTAGAGCTTCGCGTCGTCGGTCTCCCAGTGGTGGCCCTCGTAGTCACAGACCTCGCCGTTCCACAGCGATCGGACGATCTCGCAGGCGTCGATCAACCGTCGCCGCCGCTCGGCGTAGGGCGGCCAGTCGTAGCCCAGCGGCTTCTCGTTGAGCGCCTCGCCGGTCGCCAGCGTGCAGTGGACCCGTCCGGGATACATCGCGCCGAGCGTCGCGAAGGTCTGTGCGACCAGCCCCGGGTGGTACCGGCCGACGGTCGCGGTGACGCCGGTCCCGATCCGGACGTCGTCGGTCCGTTCCAGCGCGGATCCGAGCCAGGGCCAGGCGGCGCCGCACTCGGCGCCGGTGTGCCACCAGGGATGGAAGTGGTCGCTCGTCCAGACGGCGTCGAAGCCGGCGGCCTCCGCGGCGGCCACGTGCTCGAGGAGGCGGCCGGGTGGGTACTGTTCGTGTGCGGTGAAGCAGCCCAGATCCATACCGGAGCAACCGTGGCCGACGAAAAAAGCTCGCGTCCTAACTCGACGGTCTCCGTCCTCACCTGACGAGCCCGTCTCGCTCACCTGACGACCCCGTCTCGCTCACCTGACGACCCCGTCTCGCCGTGTCGGTCGCTCGGCGATCACCACGGGACGGCTTCCTGCTCGGTGAACTCGAAGAGCTCCTCGTAGTCCTCGGGAAGCTGCTCTTGGACCTGTTGCATCTCGGATCCGGTAGCACACTCCGCGACCAGCGCGACGATCGCCTGGGCGTAGAAGTGCGCGTCGGCCTCCTCGACGTCGGCCCGCCGGCAGACCCGGTCGATGAACTCCTGGTAGGTGAACTGCTGGCCGCCGCGGGACTCGGTCAGAAAGCGATCGATCTCCATCGGGAGTGGAGCCGCAAGGTCCGCCGCCTCTCCCTCGCCGAGTCGCTCCCCGAGCGTGTTCAAGACGACGCGCGTCATCTTCGCCGCGTGCCCTTCATCGGGTAGTTCCAGTCGGTGCTGTACCTCGCCGAGGAATGCGTCATAGTTCATCGTGGTGTCTCCATTGACTGGTGTGGGGTTGTCGAAGCGGCGCAACGACCGCCACGGTTGCACGTGGCTGCGGGAAGGCCCTAAAGGAGCGGCCAACGTGCTTCGCTGGGTGCCGGCGTTCCCTCCTCAGCGGTCATTCGACCGCCCTCGCGGTCGTTCCACGCTCAAAACTTTTTGTGAAGGAACAACGTTTTCCGAGTATGGGTTGGGGGAACACGGCACTCGGATGGCTCGCGAAGCTCGCCGGCGCGGTCGCGCTGATCGGCTTCGGAATGACGGTGGTTGTCATCGTCGGATTCTACGCGCTCGGCGTCGGCGCACTGGACGTGCCCGTCCTCGGAACCGCGGTGCTGCTCGTGCCGCCCGCGGTGACCGCGGTCGCGTTCCTGACGTGGGCGGCCTCGCGGATCGCGCGCCGCTATCTCGTCGACGACCGGCGCTCCCGGGCAGCGAGTGACACGCGCGCCACGCGCTCCGGCACGGGACGCCGCGGAGAGGCGGGATCGAACGCGGACCCCGAGACACGTTCGGAACCCGGGGACGCCGCTGCCCCTGCGGCCGCGTCCCGCGGCCACCTCCGGGAGTTCAACAGGGCGAACAAGTACCTCACGGCGATCCTCGGGTTCTTCCTCGTCGTCTCGGCCGTCGCCTCGCCGCTCACGGCCGCGGCCTCGGGCACGCCGCTCGGGATCGTCGTCGGATTCCTCGTCTTCGCCGCGACGGCGCTGGGCGGGACGACGACCCTTCTCGTGACGACGGCCTGGTTCGGGCTCGCCTGGTACGGTATCCGGACCTACGGGGCCACCGAGGCGTGGATCGCGGGGATCGTCGGCTGGACCCTGTTCACCCTCAGCGGGCTCTCGCTGTTGACGACCAGCCTCGGCGCGATCGCGATCGTCATCGGCGGGGGACAGGTCCTCCGCGTCGGGCTGCGAGCTCGCGGCGGGACCGAGATCGTCTTCCTCGACGAGTATGCCGAGTCGGTGCGGAGCGACTCGCGCGCAGCCGCGGCCGGCGGATCCACCCCTGCTGCCGCCCGCGCCGGCGGCACCGCGGATCCCTCCGACGACGTCGCCGGCGAGGTCGATGACGGCCGGATGTCGATGGCCGAGATCAGGGCCCGGCTCCGGAACGCGGAGATCGAGGGTCCCGGCGACGTTCGGGACCTCCTCGCGGTCGAACCGGTCTTCGTCCATCCGCGGGAGGCCGGCCACGAGCGGCTCACCTATCTGAGCTACCTGAGCTACGCGCTCGGCGGGCTCCTCGTTCTCTCGTCGCTGCTCGTCGGCGTTCGACTATGGGGGTTCCCCGCGCTCGGATTCTGGGGCATCGTTGCCGGCGCGGTCTATCTCGGCCACGGGTTCGGGCTCCCCCAGCGTTCGCCGGTCGTCCACGCGGCGGGTGCGGTCTGGTACGTGCTCGGTCTCCTCGTGGCTCTCGTGACGGTCAGCCCGATCGCGATCGTCGTGACCGCCGCAGGGACCTACCTCGCCTGGACCGCCACCGCGGGGATCCCCCAACCGGAGGCGGTCGTTGCCGCAGCCGAGGGGACGTCCGCCGACGCCGACCGATCCGACGCGTCGCTCCCCGAGGGGCTGGTCGGCGGCGGGATCGTCGCCGGCATCGTCCTGGGCGCCGTCCTCGGTCTGCTGGGAGCGGCCGTCTTCGCGTGGGTGTCGGTGCAAACGGAGACGGTCTACGGGCTCCTCGTGGTTCTTCCCGCCCTTGCCGCCGGGTTCGGCGTCGCGCTCGGGGCCGGCGAGCGGGCCGGCCTTCCGAGCGGTCTCGCCGCGGCCGGTCTGGCGGTGGTTTCGATCGGCGCCGGGTTCCGGCTGCTGAACTGGTTGATGCCGCCGTTCTACGAACTTCAGCCCTCGCCGCTGCTGGCGATCGTCCCGCTCGTCGGGATCTATCTCGCCTACCGGATCGGTTCGAGCGCCGCCGTCGAGACGGGTTCGACTGGCGGTTCGGATCGGAGCCGTGACGTCGCCGATGCCGGCTCCGGGACCGACGGACGGTCGGAGGCGGGCGACGCGAGCGATGGGTCCCCGACTGGCTCAGGTCCGAGCCGTGATCGGAGCGCTCGGGAGTAGCCGACGCCGTCCGTTCGGGGATCGGTGCGGAATCCAGCGCAATCGGCGCCGTGCGCCCGCGACCGAACCCTCGACGAGACGGTGACCTTCAAGTCTCGGCGAGACGGTGACCTTCAAGTCGGCGCGCCATCAGGGATCGGATAATGGCCGACCCGGAACACACGGATCTCGAGAACCACTCCGACGTCGACCCCCCTGACCGAAACGGACGGGACGAGCCGGACGACCCCCCGACCCCAAGCGATCTCGACGAGTCGGTCCGGCAGGCGGTCGAACGCTCGCGGATGGGCGCGCCCGCGGTCGGCGAGGCGGTCCGCGACCGGTTCTCGGCCGACGAGGTCTTCCAGCGGATCGTCGCTGCGGCCGACGAGGAGGTCACCTCCTCGGGCCGAGAGCTGTTCTTCAGCGGCATCGCGGCCGGGTTCGCGATCAGCATCACCTTCCTGCTGTACGCGTCCCTCTCGGCGTCGACGGACCACCCCGTGCTCGGCGTCCTGCTGTATCCGCTCGGGTTCATCTACATCATCATCGGCGGCTACCAGCTGTACACCGAGAACACCCTGCCGCCGGTGGCGTTGACCCTCGAACGGATCGCCAGCCTCCCCGCCCTGCTCCGCCACTGGAGCATCGTCCTGATCGGGAACTTCACCGGCGGCGCGCTCGGGACCCTGGTGCTCGTCTACGGCAACGTCTTCGACCCCGCGGCCGCCGAGAAGGCGATGGAGCTCGGCCGGCACGGGGTCGAAACGTCGGCGTGGGCGCTGTTCTCCAAGGCCGTCTTCGCCGGCCTCATCGTCGCCGGCGTCGTCTGGGTCGGGTTCAGCGCGCGGGACACGATCTCCCGGGTCGTCGTGACCTATCTGGCCTTCCTCGCGGTCCCGCTCGGCGGACTCTTCCACGTCGTCGTCTCCTTCGCGGAGGCGTTCTACCTGCTGTTGCACGGCGAGCTCGGGATCCTCGCCGGCCTCACCGGGTTCGTCCTCCCGGTCCTGATCGGCAACACCGTCGGCGGCGTCGCGCTCGTCACCCTCGTGAACTACTTTCAGACCAGCGAGGACCGCCTCGAGTCGGCCCGGTTCGAGGGGATCGAGCGCCGGCTCACCCCGCGTGAGTGGCTGTTCGGCCGCCTCGCCGGCCGGTCGTACGTTCCGATGCTCGACCCCTCCGAGCAGGGACTCTCGAGCGAGGGCACCTACCGGATCATGGTGCCGATCGCGAACCCGCGGACCGAATCGCGGCTGATCGAGCTGGCCTGCACCATCGCGAGCGCTCGCGAGGACGCGATCGTCCACGCTGTCCACGTGATCCAGACGCCGGGCCGCCGCTCGGCGGACCCCAGTTACGGGCAGCGCCAGCGCGTGATGGAGGAGTCGGACCGCCTGATGGAGCCGCTCCGGGACGTCGCTGCAGACTACGACGCGGGCCTGGAGACGTCGATGGTCATCACCAACCGCTCGTTCGAGGAGGTGTTCAACGCCGCCCGTCGGACCGACCCCGATCTCGTGTTGATGGGGTGGGGGGAGGACCGGCTCTGGACGGACGCGCGCGCCGAGCGCCCGCTCACCGAGCTGACGAACCGCCTCCCAAGCGACTTCCTGATCGTGAAGGACCGCGGGCTCGACGTCTCGCGGATCCTCGTTCCGACGGCCGGCGGCCCGAACTCGTCCCTGGGCGCGGAGGTCGCGGAGATGATCGCGGCGGTCGCCGACGCCGAGGTCTCGCTGCTGCACGTCGTCGACGGTCCCGACGAGCGCGAGGCCGGCGAGGAGTTCCTCGCCGAGTGGGCCCTCGACCACGGACTGACGGACGCGGAGACGATCGTCGACGACTCCGGCGACGTCGAGGCCGCCATCGAGCGCGAGGCGAGCGACAGCACGCTCCTGCTCATCGGCGCGACCGAGAAGGGGCTGCTCTCGCGGCTGTTGACCGACTCGCTACACATGGACGTGATCCATCGCGTCGACTGCTCCGTGCTGTTGACCGAACGCCCCGGCGACCGGTCGATCCTCGAGCGGCTGTTCGGCTGACCGAGCGCGGTTCGCGACCGCACCGTCCACGCCGCCCGCGCATTGATGTGGTCGGGGTGTCTGCGTACACCATCGGCCGACGGTGACCTATGGGCTTCCCGACCTGGATACGGTATCGTGGCTTCGTCGTCGCGCTGCTCGGGTTCGCGATCACTCGGTTCTTCGCCGCGGGCTGCTCGTGGTCGCGACTCCGTCGACACGCCTGAAACCCGGTCTCGGTCGGAACCGCCGGCGTGCTTTGGGGAATCGTCCTCCGGCTTGTCGCCGCCGGCCCGATCATGCCCGTCCGGCTCTCGCTGGTCGGGCTGCCCACCGCGCTCCCGAACCTCTCGGCGCTCGGATTCGTCGGGCACGTCCTCTGGGGGGCCGTTCTCGGGACGAGCGTCTGGTGGCTCGGCACCCGATCGATCGGCGAGTTCGATCGCGAGGATCCGCCGGTCGAGTACCTCCGGTGACGCCGCCCACCGTCCGACTGCTGCGTCCGTTGCTGGCGTGGTGAGACCTCGTCCGTCCGACTCGACAGCCACTCTCAACCGACTTTTCCGAGGGAATCGTTATGCAGGATGCGGCCCAACGATCCGGTATGTCCGACCCGTCTCCCCCCGGCGATCCACCCGATTCGGACGACGGCGACGGCAACGATCACGACGTCGATTCGGCCGACGCCGTCGATCCGGACGACGCCGTCGAACGCCTGGAGGTCTGGTGTGCCGGCGAGGACTGGTGTCCGGTCACCACCACCGCGACGCTCATCGGCAAGAAGTGGCACCCGGTCATCATCCACCGGCTTCTCGAGCACGGTCCCAGCGGGTTCAACGAGCTCCAGGACGCCGTCGACGGCATCTCGAGCAAGGTGCTCTCCGACAGCCTCGAGGACCTGCAGGAAAACCGGCTCGTCGAGCGTGAGATCATCAGCGAGAAGCCGTTTCGCGTGCAGTACTCGCTGACCGACCACGGTCGGTCCCTCGAACCGGTGATCTATTCGATGCGGGATTGGGGCGTCCAGCATTTGGCTCCGCCCAACTAGCCGCGGGCCGCCCGACTGGCCACGGGTCGAGGTCCGTTCCCTTCCGTTCCGCCGAAGAACGTCGTTCCACGCAGATATGGGCGCGAACCGCGGTTACGTCCGGGTTAGGACGTCCTTTTGCCTCCGGAAGCCGTACGGTAACGTATGACAAATGGCGTGACGCGACGGGCCGCCCTCGTCAGTGCCGGCGCCGGAGTCACGGCCCTCTCCGGATGTCTCGGCGACCGAGGGATCGGGAGCGCCGGCTCCGCGTCCCCGACCGACTCCCCGAACGAGGGCGACGGGTCGTCCGATCGGTCGGCCACTGAGCGCTCCGGACCGCCAACGCGGGACGAGACGCTGCCGCTCCCGATGGACGCGTCGTCGCTCCGGAACCGTGCGATCTCCGGCGGGCCGCCAAAGGACGGGATCCCCGCGATCGACGACCCGCAGTTCGTCACCGCCGCGGCGGCCGCCGAGCGGTTGAACCCCGGCGACCCGGTGTTCGGCCTCGTCAGGGGGGACGCGATCAAGGCCTACCCGCAGTCGATACTCGTCTCCCACGAGATCTGCAACGACGTCGTCGACGGCGTTCCGGTCAGCGTCACCTACTGTCCGCTGACCGGAACCGCGATGGGGTTCGAACGCGGCGACACGACCTTCGGCGTCTCCGGCCGCCTGGTGAACAACAACCTGATTATGTACGACCGGGCCACCGAAACGTGGTGGCCGCAGGTGCTCGCGACCGCGATCCCCGGGCCGTGGAACGAATCGCCGGCGACGCGGTCGCTCCGGGAGTTCCGGCTGATCTGGACGACGTGGGAGCGGTGGGTGGATCGGCACCCCGACACGCGGGTTCTCTCGCGAGAGACGGGCTTCGCGCGGAACTACGATACGGACCCGTACGGGACGTACAACCCACGTCTCGGGTATTACGAGCCCGAATCCTCGCCGATGTTCCCGCCGCTCGCCTCCGACGAGCGACTCGAGCCCAAACGCGTCGTCATCGGCGCGCGGACGACCGCGGGCGCGTTCGCCGTCGAGAAGAACCGCCTCCGGGACGCGAAGCTCGTCCACGGCGACCTCGCCGGCACTTCCGTCGTGGCGACCTACGATCCGAACCTGGATACGGGCTACGTGTTTTCGAACCCCGACGCCCGTCCATTCGACTACCGGCGGGGCCGGGTCCACGGACCGGACGGCGGGACGCATCCGCCGGCGGACCTCCCGCTCGAACGGCTCCTCGCGTTCGACGCGATGTGGTTCGCCTGGCGCGGGTTCTACCCCGAGACGACCCTGTATGACTGAGCCCGATCCGTCGGCCGCCAGCCCCGCCGACCACGCCGATCACGCCGACCACGCCGACCACGCCGACCACGCCGACGCCGGCGTCCTCGCTCGGACTCGCGTCGCCCTCGCGGTCGCTCTCGAGCGGCGCGACTCCGGGAGCCTCCTTTTCGGCGTCGCCGTCGGGTATCTCTGCCTGTATCTGGTCACCGTCGGCGACCTCTCGCTGGTCGGCCGGGACGCGGAAACGGTCTCGATCCGGACCGCGGCGGACCTCTCGCGAGCGGTCGCCCGCCTCGGGTTCCTTCGGTTCGGCGCGATCGCCGTCGTCTCCGTCGGCCCGGTCACGTACCTGTTCGCTCCCCTCAACGTGCTGGTCGGGACGGTCCTCGCGCTCCTGGTCGGGGCGAACGCCGCGCTCGCGTATCTGGGCGTGGTCCAACCGCGCGCCTGCGGGCTCGAATCCTCGACCGGGCTTCTGGCCGGCGTTCCGGCGCTGCTGTCCGGCGCCGCCTGCTGTGGCCCGACGATCCTGCTCGTCATCGGAGTCCAGGCGAGCGCGGCGATCGTCGCGGCGTTCCAGCTGTTGGTGCCGGTCGCCGTCGTGTTGCTCGTCGCCGGGCTCCTCCTCGTCGGCCGCCGGATCGACCCCACGCTGGTGTGATCGACCCCGCGCTGGTGTGACCGAGCGCCGGATCGACCCCGCGCTACGCCCCGTCCAGCGCGTCGGCCAGCTCGTGGAGCGATTCCACGATCAGGTCCGGATCGGAACCGAACGGTTCCCACGGCGACCCCTTCCGGTCGACCCAGACGCCCTGCATACCGGCGTGTTTCGCCCCCTGGACGTCGAACCAGCCGGCCGTCACGTGGGCGATCGCGTCGATCGGCGTCCCGGTTCGCGCCGCCGCGTGGCGGTAGATCTCGGCGGCGGGTTTGAACGTCCGGACCTCGTCGGCGCTGATCGTGTCCGCCACGAGGTCGCCGATGTCGGCGTGGTCGACCATCGAGGCCAGCATTTCCGGGTTTCCGTTGGAGACGACGTAACAGTCGTAGCCGGCGTCCCGGAGCCGCTCGATCCCCTCGCGGACGTCCGCGAAGACGTCGAGCTCGTGGTAGACCGCGAGGATCTCGTCGCGTTCCTCCCGCGGGAGGTCGACGCCGTGGGCGTCGAGGGCGTACTGGAGCGCGTCCCGGTTCATCTCATAAAAGGGCTGGTACGCGTCGAGATGGTTCGCGACGAAGGTGTACTCGATCGACCGCGCCCGCCAGAGCTTCGAGACCGGCTCCGGGTCGGCCACGCGGTCGGCGAGGGCGGACTCGGCCGCGTCCACGTCCACGAGCGTACTGTACGAGTCGAAGGTTACCGTCCGCACGCGTTCGGCGTCGAAGCTCATCATCGTCCCAACGGACCCCGTAGTGATAATCCTCCGGCTCTTCGGAACCCTCCGGACCGCGGTGTCGTGACGGTTCCCCCCGTGTTTCTATACGAGTCGTCCCCGTATCCACGGGTATGGTCTCGAACACGCGCCTGTACGGCGCCGCGATCGCCGTCACGTCCGGCCTGTACTCCGTCGCGAGCGCCACGACGGGGTCACGAACGGGGGTCGGCGGTTGGATCATGGGATCGCTCGGCGTCGTCGTGATCGTCCACGGCGTCGCGTTGCTCACGGACGCCGCCACCCGGCTCGGCGACGTCAGCGGACCGTTGATGGTCGGCTACGCGGCCGTGATGCTCCTCCTTCAAGCTCTGTACGGAATCGGCCTCCTGGCCGGCGGAACGAGCGGCGGCGGAATGATGGACGGGAGCGGGATGATGGGCGGGAGCGGAATGATGGACGGGAGCGGGATGATGGGCGGGAGCGGGATGACCGCCGGAATGGGCTGGGATGCGGGGATGGTCGCCCTGGCTCTGTTGATGCTGGTCAGCGGGATCGTTATGACGCGGGATCGGCCGACGGGGCCGGATCGGATGTGACGTGGCGTGGCGGAACGTCGGCGGGTCCCCGTCGACGCGAGGGCGCCGACGCGCGATCGACGTCGCTCGTTCGACTCACTCGGCGTCCGGGAGCCGGCCGTTCAACACCTTCGCCGCGACCAGAACCGGGTCCCAGACCGGGCTGAACGGCGGCGCGTAGGCGAGGTCGAGCCGCTCGAGCTCCGGCACGGTGAGGTCGGATTCGAGCGCCGTCGCGAGCGTGTCGATCCGGATCGCGGCGCGGTCGGTCCCGACGATGCTGCCGCCCAGCAGCCGCCCGGTCTCGCGGTCGGCGGTGAGCGTCACCGTCGTTTCGGCGGCGCCGGGGTAGTACCCTGACCGGGAGCCGGCCGTGACGGTCTCCGAGACGGGATCGAAGCCGGCCTCCCGTGCCCGACCGTGGTCGATGATTCCCGTCCGGCCACACTCCTGCTCGAAGGCCTTCACGGCCGCCGTACCCGCGATCTCGCCGACCGGCGTCGGCGTCCCGGCGACCGTGTTCCCGATCGCCCGCCCGGCCCGGTTGGCCGTCAGTCCGAGCGGCACCCAGTCGGGCTCGCCGGTCACCGCGTGCCGCATCTCCGCGCAGTCGCCGGCGGCGAACACCCGGTCCGCCGTCGTTCGGCCGTACTCGTCGGTCGCGATCGCGCCCGACGCGCCGCGTTCGATCGGGGTGCCGTCGACGATCCCCGCGTTCGGCCGCACGCCGATCCCGATCAGCGCGAGATCCACCGGCACCCGTTCGTCCGCGGTGACGACGGCCTCGACCCGGTCCGTCCCGGCCAGCCGTTCGACCTCGGTCCCGGTCCGGACGTCGACGTCGTGGTCGGCGAGCGTCGCCGCGACCGTCTCGCCGACCGCGTCGCCGAACTCCGGCAGCAGCCGGTCGGGTCGCTGGAAGAGATGTACGTCGAGGTCGTGCGCGCTGAGCGCCTCGGCCATCTCGACGCCGACGTACCCGCCCCCGACGATCGCGGCGCTCGTCGGCGGCTCCATCGCGGCGTACCGCTCGACTCGCTCGGCGTCGACGTACTCGACGTCCGGGATCGCGGTTCGACCGCCGTCATCGCCGCCATCGCCGCCATCTCCATCACCGCCGCCGTCGCTCTCGCTCGGTGGCGTGAGAAACGCCCGCAGCGCCGCGGCGGCGTCCATACTGTGTATCGTGAACGCGCCGGTCAGGTCGGATCCCGCGATGGGATCCGCGACCGCGTGTGCGCCGGTCGCAACGAGGAGATCGCCGTACGGCCGCTCGAACCGGCCCGACTCACCCTCGACGGTCACGGTTCGGTCCGCGACGTTCACCCCAACGACCTCGTGGCGGCGTCGAAGGTCGATCCCGCGGTCGGCGACCGCCTCGGGGGTCAACGAGAGGAGGTCACGCAGGGAGTCGACCTCGCCTTTCACGTAGTAGGGCATCCCGCACTGCGCGTAGGACACCCACGTTCCCTTCTCGAAGACGATCACGTCCCGGTCCGGCCGCTCCCGTTTCAGCTTGCTTGCGGCGCTCAGCCCCGCGGCGTCGCCGCCGATGACGACGAATGGGTCGGTCATATCCGATCCCTCTCGACGGATCCCGATAAGTTCCCACGTGAGCTCGAGGTAGCCTGCCCCATCCCGAAACGAGGTCGGCTCGGTGGCTCCCGACGGCGTCGTCCCGAGCGGATCGACCCTCGAGCTTTCGGACTCCCGAGCGACCCGGATCCGGAGCGCTCAGCCCCGGTCCGTCTCCGGTCCCCGAGCGTTCACACCTCCGGGTCGGCCTCGCGCCGTTCGAACAGCAACAACGGGTGCATCCGCAACACGGGCTCGTCGTCCCCGTGGACCGTCACGTCGAACTCGACCAGTCCGGTCCGCGGGGACCGCTCCTCCGTCCGGGCGACCCGCGTTTCGACCGCGAGCGTCTCGCCGGGCCGCACCGGCGCGGGCCACCGCAGCTCGTCGATCCCGACCGCGCCGACGAACGCGGCGTCGGCGGTGAGATGCTCGGCCATCAGCCGGATCGTCACCGCGAAGGTGTGGAGTCCGCTCGCGATGAGCCCGTCGTAGCGTGACTCGCACGCGCGCTCGGCGTCGGTGTGGAACGGCTGCGGGTCGTACTCCCCCGCGAACTCGACGATCTCCGACCGCGTCAGCGTTCGGCTCCCGAACGCGGCCGTCTCTCCCACGGGAAAGTCCTCGAAGTAGCGCATCGGCGATGCCCGCCGATCCGGCCGCTTGCCCCATACGTGTTCCGCCGCAACTTTTATTCAACTTAAATACTGGTGCATTCTATCGGTGGATTGATGATCGCGGGCGGCCGAGTTCGGGCAGAGGCCGGGAACACGATGTCGACCACGACGCAGGAATCACCGACGACGGACTCCACCGCGGAGGGATCTCCGACGCAGGGATCCCACGCGCACGAGCACCGCTGTCGACGCTGCAGGGACGGGGCGGACCCGGAGGACGCCGTCGGCCCGTCCGCGCCGTCGAGAACCTACGCACCCGAGGACGCGGCCCACGTCGTCTTCGAGGTCGACGGGTTCGACTGCCTCGACTGTCCCACGCGGATCGAGGCGGCCCTCGAGCGGCTCGCGGGCGTTCACGGCGCGACCGCGAGCTACGGCACCGGGACGGTGGGCGTGTACTACGACGCGGACGTCCGCGCGCCCGCGGACCTCGTCGACCGACTCACCGACGTCGGCCGGACGGTCGAGAGCCGCGACGACGCCTTCCGGAATCGCCGTGCGCGCCAGTGGGCCGGCGCGCGGTTCGCCGCCGGCGTGCTGGCCGGGCTGATGGCGCTCGTGCCGTACGCGAGCGTGGTCTACCCCATACGGTTCGAGTGGCTGCTCGGTCCCGAGATCGCCGCGCTCCTTCGCTCGGGGCTGGCGACGACCGGCGGCTTCAACTTCTATCTGAACGTCGCCGTCCTCTCGGGGATCGTGTTGCGGTTCGCCGGCAAGCCGATGCTCGACCGCGCCCGCGCGGCGCTTGCCGCCGGGACCGTGACCCCGTCACTGGTCGCCGCGGCCGTCGCCGTCCCGGCGTACCTCTACAGCGCGGCGGTCGTGGTCGCCGGGCTCACCGCCGCCGTCGACCTCTCGACGACGCAGGTCCACTTCGACGTGGTCGTCCTGGTCGTCCTCGCGTGGCTGGCGGTCCAGCACGGGCTCGGACTGGAGGCGCCGACCGACACGACGAACGCCGGTCCGTCGTCCACATCCCAGGTCGACGCGTCCGCGGACGTTCCTGCGCCGTCCGCCACGGGGGGTGCGGATCTCGACGATGGCGCGGCGTTGAACGACGGCGTCGCCCTCGAGAACGATTGAGGGTGGAGTTCCGGGTCCCGAGGCTCGGATCGGACTCGCTGTTCACGGCGTTCCCAGCGTTTCGTGGCGCCGATAGAGATAGATCGCGCCCGCGATCATCCCGACGAACCAGATCGCGAGCACCAGCACCCAGACGGCCGTGTTCGGGTCCCAGTCACTGTTGGCACGGACGTACTGCATATCGAAGTACGCCGACGCCGGAAGCCCGATCCACGCTACGAGGACCAACAGTCCCCCAAGGGCGCCGAGCGAGCCCCCCACCCCCGATACCACGAGCAGCACCGCCCACAGCGCGGTCGCGCCCGCGACGCCGTACCACCACGTGTCGGAGACCGTCGTCCCGCTCGTTCCGGCCGCATCGGCCGTTCCGGTTCCGCCCGGCGCGGATCCGGCTGCTGTCGTCCCGGCTGCTGCGGTGCCGGTCGAACCGGGCCCGCCGCGGCCCGACCGACGGCCGCTGGCGCCACTCGCGCGAGTTCCGCCGCCGGCACCCCCGGCACGCCCGCCGCCGGCGACCTCGTTGCGAACGCCGCAGTTGGGACACAGTTCCGCCTCCCGCTTGATCGCCTCGCCGCAGCTGGTGCAGTACACCTCCTCGGCTCGCAGCGACCGGTCCGGCGGACCGCGATCCGAGCGTCGCGACATATCCGTTCGTTGCCGGTCGATCCGTATAAGTATGGCCGCGCGGGCCCTGCCGGGCGGCTAGAAGTGGTCGGCGGCGTCGGTCTCGTGTTGCAACTCGCCGCCGCGACCCCCTTCGACGGTCGATGCGCCCTGGTCGCCGGTGGAGGGGACGCGAACCGTCACGTCGGTGACCTCCTCGAAGTCCGCGAGCAGGTCGCGTTTGATGTTCGTCGCGGTCACGTTCGAGATCCCGCAGCCCGAACAGGTGCCGCCGAGCTCGACGACGACCTCGCCGGTCTCGGGGTCCGCCTCGCGGACGACGCTCGTGCCGCCGTGCATCCGGATGATCGGCATCTGCCCGACCATCCACGTCTCGATCCGGTCCGCCAGGGAGTCGCTCATCACTCGCCCTTCGGGCCGGAGCCTTTGGAACCTTGCGGTCGATCCGGGCTCCTCACCGCGTGTCCTCGCGGACGAACGTCACGGGACACGGCGAGGAGAGCATCACCGTCTGGGCCACGCTCCCGAAGACGGCCTTCCCCGTCGGCGACCGCTTTCGTCCGCCGACGACCACCCGGTCGGCGGTCACCTCCTCCGCGAGGTCCGCGATCGCCTGGCCGTGCTCGCCGACCGCGCCGCGAACGCGGTAGTCGACGCCGGCGTCCTCCATCACGTCGGCCAGATCGCGGATCGTGGCGTGACGCTTCGCGACCCCGTCCGGCGTCGCGTCCTCGCTTCCCGGTTCGATGTTCAGCCGCTTTCGACTCTCCTCGAGGGCTTCCTCGGTGAAGACGTGGGTCAACACGACCTCGGCTTCACACGGTCCCGCGACGTCGACCGTCTCCTCCGCCAGTCGACGCACCTGTTCCTCGCCGTCCGTTCCGACGCCCAGTAGGATCGTATCGATGCTCACGAGTCCTATTATCACCTTATCCACCTAAAATCGGTCGGCTCCCGATTCCGGCGGTCGGTCCCCCGGTGGTCGCCCGTAGTCGAGGAGCCACACCCGACCGTTCCAGCGACCGACGTTTTCGGGCTTTACTTCGTCGAAGTGCACGCGGTCGGCGTACGGCTCCAGCGCGGACCGGACCGACTCCAGAACGCGCTCGGTGTCCGGTCCGTCCGCGTCCGGCACCCGGGCCCGCGGCATCACGACCCAGTCATCGTCGGGGTCCCAGTTCAGAACCGGGAGGAAGGGGTGGCCGTCGATCGCGGCGGAGAGCTCCCGCTCCCGGCGGTTCTGCCGCCGACCGTCCCCCATCTCCGCGCTCGGACCGTATCGGGCCAGCTTGATCGCTCGACTGCCGTCGCCGGCCGCGGCGTCTACGATCCGGTCGTCGCCAACCCCCCGATCATCGACCGCATCGTCCTCCCGATCGCCGACCACATCGTCCTCCCGATCGCCGACCGCGTCGGCCGCGATCGCGCCGGTGAGCACGACGCGTCCCGTTCCCACCCCGAGCCGGGAGAGGCCGAACCGCTCCTCCAACGCCGAGAGCGCCGCGTCCTCGCCCTCACACAGCTCGAAGAAGTACGGCAGCTCCTCCCCGCCCGGCCAGTACCACGTCCGGCCGCCGTACTCCCACCGCCGATTCTCGGCGGCGGACGCCGCGAGCGCCTCCCGCCTTGCCGTCCGCATCCGACTGACGGTGGCGGCGACCGCCTCTCGAAGGGCGGACGGCAACGCCTCGTCGCTCGGCGACATCGTTCGACGCCGCTAGGCACCCGGCCGACAATAACGTGTCGCGATCACCGCGTTCATCGCTTCTCCACTCCACATCCCTCCACACCTCCCCACACCCGCCCACACGAGGGCGAATCCCTTTAGTCACGATCCGCCAAAACCAACCCGTGTCCGAGATCCTGTTCGTTCGTCACGGCGAGACCGCCTGGAACGCCGCCGACCGCGTGCAGGGCTGGGCGCCGGTCGGCCTGAACGCCGCCGGCAGACGACAGGCCAGTCGCCTCGCGGAGCATCTCGCGGACGAGATCGGGACGGCCGACGCCGCCCTCGTCACCTCCGATCTCGCCCGTGCCCGCGAGACGGCCGCGCCGATCGCCGACGCGCTCGGCGTCGAGCCGACGACCGACCCGCGCCTCCGCGAGCGGGACTTCGGCCGCTATCAGGGGCTCGACGCCGAGGGGCTCTTCGAGCGGTTTCCCGAGCTCGACCTCCTCGCCGAGGGGTCCGATGCAACGACCTACACCCCCGACAGCGGCGAGAGCTGGGTCGACGTCCGCGAGCGCGTTCACGCCGCGTTCGCGGACCTCCGCGGGCGCGCGCCGGCGAACGACGCCCCGATCGTCGCCGTGACCCACCACAACCCGATCCGGCTGGTCTGCGGTCGAGTCAGGGGGCTCGACGTCGTCGACGCGCTCACCGACCAGTCGTTCGCGAACGGGTCGGTGACCCGCATCCGCGTGGCCGACGACGGTCCGACCGACCGGATCGCCCTCGTCGACCACACACCGGCCGACCCGGACGCAGCGTGACGCTCGGCCGGATCGGACCGACCCCGATGCCGCGTGTCGCCGACCTCCGACGGCCCTTCTTTGCGTGAGGCCGACGTTCCGACGGGGTCCGCCCTACCCACCTCGGAGCGCCGCCGTCGGCGCCGGATCGCGGTTTCGGTACCGAAGGAGGTCGAACCGGTCGTACGCGACCGTCTCCGCCACCTCCCATCCCGCTCCGAGATACGGGAAGTGCGCGTCGCCGCCGCTTCGCTCCGGGATCTCGGAGACGTACGCGCCGGTGGCGTAGGGGACGTATACCCGGTAGATCGCCTCGCCGCCGTTGACGAATACTCGATCGGCGTCAGTCTCCTCCGCCCGGTCGATCGCCGCGGCCGGGTCGGTGACGAAGCTGACGCCGGGATCCGCCGTTTGGCGCGTGGCGTCCCGCGTCAACACGATCACCGGATCGCCCGGTGGGTCGCTCATCTGGTCGAACGTCCGTCTCCCTATGATCGCCGGCCGGTCGCCGATTCGGGCGCGGTACTGGTCGATGTCCTCGGGGTACTCCCAGGGAACGTCCTCGCCGGTCCCGATCGCGCCGTCGCGGTCCACCGCCGCGATGAGGTCGATCTCCATGCCGACGGCTAGCCGTTCGAGCGTGGAATAGTCGTCGCCGATATCCGGGTGGCCGGTCGTTTCGGATCCGATTCGGTCGGATCTGGCCCGGTCGTTTCGGATCCGGTCCAGTCGGATCGGATCCGGTTCGGTCGGGTCAAATCTTGTCCGGTCAGGTCAGCTGGACGTCGTCGACGTCGAAGTGGCGCTTCGCGAGCGTCCGCGCGGTCTCGATCGCCGTCCCGTCCTCGCCGATCGCCACGCCGCGGTCGGCCTCCGCGACCTCGACGTAGGCGACCCGGTCGTTCTGCTCGGAGATGGTCACCGCCCGGACCGCCGCCGGCGCGAGCGCGCTCGCGACGAACGCCGCCGCCGTGTCGGCGTCCTCGACGAGCTCGATCGACTTGCCGATCCGCTCCTCGGCGCGCTTGACGGTCTCGCCGCCCTGGCCGATCGCGGCCGCCATCTCCCCGGCGGGAACCACGAACACCAGCCGGTCGCCCTCCACGAGGCAGTCCGTCGGGGTCACGCCGGTCACCTCGTCGAACCGGGCGATGTACCGCCGAGCCTCGTCGGAGAGCTCCACCCGCATCAGTCGTCCGCCGGACCGGAGCCGCTCGCTCGCGACCCCATCCGGAGGTCGACGTCGCCGGTGCCGATGGAGACCGGCTTGCCGGCGATGACGTTCTCGATGACCCCGTCGAGCTCGTCGTACTCGCCGTGGACCGCCGCGTCCAGCAGGTGGTTGACCGTCACCTCGAAGGCCGCCCGCGCGAGCACCGAGTCCTTCGAGCCGGAGATGCCGTGGCGACCGATCGACTCGATCTCGCCGTTGTTCGTCATAATGTCGGCGACCAACATCAGGTGGCGGATGTTCACGTCGTCGAGGCCCTGCTCCTCGAGGGTGTTCATCGTCTCGTCGATGATCGCCTCCCGGGCCGCCTCGACGCCCAGGTTGCGGTAGATCTCGTGGATGTTGTTACACGTGGTTCGGGTGTCGTCGACGCCCTCGATCGAGAGCACGTCGCCGAAGGCCGACCCCTCCGTGTAGAGGACGAACTCCTCGCCGTCCTCGAGTTGCTCCTTCCGGATGACGACGCGTTCGACCTCCTCGATGCCCTTGAAGACGACGTCCCGGAGCTGCTCGACGAGCTGGAGCAGCTCGCGGTAGCTCGGCTGGTTCGGGCCGAACTCGATGACCGTTCCGGCCTGTCGGGTGTCGACGCCGAGCGCGTCCTCGATCGTCTCGCTGATGATCCCCGCCACCTCGGTCGGGTCCGAGTGGGTCGGCCACCGCTCCAGCAGCGTCTCGTCGTTCAGGTCGATCCGGACGAGCATGTCGGCGACGTTCGTCGAGACGTCCCCGAGCGCGAGGATCCTCGTCGACTCGATCGACCAGACGACCTCGTGGGCCTTCTCGCGGTCGGTCGCGTACTCGCCCTCGAGGTGGACCGTCATCATCGGCGTGTCCGGCGTCTTCCGGGCGTCCACCAGCTCGATGAGCCGGGGGAGCCCCTGCGTGACGTCGATCTCCGCGACGCCCGCGTAGTGGAAGGTGTTCATGGTCATCTGCGTTCCGGGCTCACCGATCGACTGCGCGGAGACGGTGCCGACGGGGTCGAGCGGCTCGATTCGGGTCTCGAGATACCGGTTCTCGACGCCGGTGATGATGTCGGCGGCCTGCTCGGTCGTGATCCCGCCGTGTTCGTCGGCCTTCTCCTCGATCGTCTCGTAGACGCGCTCCTTCAGCCGCCGCGAGAGCTCGGTGTCCTCGATCAGCGCCGCGATGTCGTCGGTGACGTGGTCGTATGCGTCGGTCTCAGTCATCGGAGTCCACCCCCAGGCCCTGCGCCTTGTTCAGGCCGGGCCCGGCGTGTTCGGAGATGTTCGTCGGACGCTGCTTGCGGCCGAGGAACTCCTCCTTCTCGGCGTCGTCCTCGAACTCGGCCGTGAGCACGCGGTCGGCGATCCGGTCGACCTCGATGTCGTTGTCCTCGGAGGAGGAGACCTTGATCGGGGAGGTGCCGTCCTCGCCGAACTCGAACTGGACGACCGTTCCGGAGGTGTCCCGGACCGAGCCGTCGTACTGCGCCTCCAGTTCGGAGAGCGCGTTGATGAGCCGGCGCTGGAGGTAGCCGGACTTGGAGGTCCGGACCGCCGTGTCGACGAGCCCCTCGCGGCCGCCCATCGCGTGGAAGAAGAACTCACGCGGCGTCAGGCCGGCGCGATAGGAGTTCTCGACGAAGCCGTGCGCCTCCGCCGAGAGGTCGTTCGGCTGGTAGTGCGACAGCGTCCGGTCCTCGTAGCCGCGGTTGATCCGCTCGCCGCGAACCGCCTGCTGGCCGACGCAGCCGGCCATCTGCGTGAGGTTCAGCATCGACCCACGCGCGCCGGAGCGTGCCATCACGACCGCCGGGTTGTCGTCGCCGAAGTGCTGGTCGGCGATCTCGCCGGCCGAGTCCCGGGCCTTCCCGAGCGTCTGCATGATCTTCATCTCGAGGGTCTCGTCGACCGTCCGACCGGGCAGGCTTTCGAGCTCGCCCGCCTCGTAGGTCTCGATCAGTTCCTCGATGTGGTCGTAGGCGTTGTCGATCGCCTCGTCGACCTGCTCCTCGGCCTCGGGCGGGATCGACTCGTCGTCGATCCCGATCGAGAAGCCGAAGTGCATGATCGCCCGCATCGCCAGCGCCGCGACCTCGTTGATGAACACGCGGGCGCGCGTCTCGCTGTAGACCTTGGTGATCGTGTCGACGACGTCGCCGCCGAAGGCACCGACGGCGTCCTCATCGATCGTCCCCTCCACGAGCTGGCCGTTCTCGATGACGACGTCGTCGCCGGTCGAGGAGGTGAACTCGAGCTCGAGGTCGTCCGGAAGCAGCTCCGAGAACAGCGAGCGTCCCGTCCAGTACTCCGTGCCGTCGTCGTCGATCCCGTCCGGCTCGGGCAGCTCGTCGACCCGCGTCGCCCGGAGCAGGTCGAGCGCCTGCGTCTCGGTGAACTCGGGGTTGGTGTGGGTGAGCAGGTAGGTGCCGGAGATGTGGTCCTGGATGGCGCCGATGATGTTCTCGCCGAACCGCGGCGAGAGGATCTGCTCCTGGACGCGCATCAGCACGCGCGCCTCCGCCCGCGCCTCCTCGTTCTGGAGGGCGTGCATGTTCATCTCGTCGCCGTCGAAGTCGGCGTTGTACGGCGGACAGACCGTGGTGTTCAGCCGGAACGTCTTGTACGGCATCACCACGACCTCGTGGGCCATGATCGACATCCGGTGTAGCGACGGCTGTCGGTTGAAGATCACGATGTCGCCGTCGATCAGGTGGCGGTTGACCTCCCAGCCCTCCTCGACCTTCTCGGCGAGCTCCTCGCAGTTCTTCTCGGTCACCTTGAGCCGGCGGCCGTCGGGCCGGCGCACGTAGTTCGCGCCCGGATGTGCCTCGGGACCGTTGTGGACGTACTGGCGTGCCTCCTCGACGTTGCGTTCGGTGACGTTCAGCGTCTGGGTCATCTCGGTGGCGACCCGGTCGGGGACGCCGACCTCGTTGAGCGAGAGGGTCGGGTCCGGCGAGATGACGGTCCGGGCCGAGAAGTTCACGCGCTTGCCCGACAGCGACCCGCGGAAGCGCCCTTCCTTGCCCTTCAGCCGCTGTGAGAGCGTCTTCAGCGGTCGACCGG
Source organism: Halopenitus persicus (assembly GCF_900107205.1). Classification (GTDB taxonomy): domain Archaea; phylum Halobacteriota; class Halobacteria; order Halobacteriales; family Haloferacaceae; genus Halopenitus; species Halopenitus persicus. The sequence continues at coordinate 129,624 of NZ_FNPC01000002.1, forward strand.
AGCGGTGCCGCGCCGGCGGCGTTCCGGAGATCTCGTTGTCGATGAACGTGGTGACGTGGTACTGCAGCAGCTCCCAGAGGTCCTCGATGATGAGCTGTGGCGCGCCAGCCTCGCGGTTCTCCATGAACCGCTGGTTGATGCGGATGATATCAACGAGCTTGTGGGTGAGGTCGTCCTCCGACCGCTGGCCGTTGTCGAGGGTGATCGACGGACGGGTGGTCACCGGCGGAACCGGGAGGACGGTCAGGATCATCCACTCCGGACGGGAGTTCTCGGCGTCGATCCCGAGCACCTCCAGGTCCCCGTCGGGGATGTCCTCGAACCAATCGCGCACGTCGGAGGGCATGAGCTTGTTCATGTCCTCCTCGGTCAGGTCGACGTCGAGCGCGCGCTCGATCGCCCGCCGGTCCTCGTCGCGGGGGCGGAATTCCCCCGCCATGATGTCGTTGATCCGGTCGAGCGCGATCCCCGTCTCGTCGGCCAGCTCCGACGGCGTCGTCCCGGTGTCGTCCTCGTCGTCGGGGTCGGGCTGCATCGCCTCGGCGATGCGCTCGGAGTACTCCCCGGAGAGGACGTCCTGCACCTCGTAGTAGGTCGTCGGCTTCTCGTGTTTGATGTCGGCCTGCGGCTCCCCGCAGAAGGGACACGTCGATGCCTTTCGGGCCTGCCGGACGGCCGCCTTCAGCACGTCCGTCTGGTCGTCGCCGAGCTCGCGTGCCCGCTCGTAGCGGTCGCTGAACTCCTCGCGTTCGTGTTCCTCGAGCGCGAGCCGGCCGCACTCCCGGCACGTCGACCGGAGCAGCCGCCGGATGAGCTTCGTGAAGCCGACGTGGATGACCGGCGCCGCCAGCTCGATGTGGCCGAAGTGGCCGTTACACGACCCCGAGTGGGAGCCGCAGGTTCGACACTCCAGCCCCGGATCGATGACGCCGAGCCGGGGGTCCATCAGCCCCATATCGATGGGGTAGCCGTCGTCGTCGTAGGTGTCCGCCGTGATGACCTTCGTGGCGGACATGTCCCGATACGTCTCCGGGTCCATCAGCCCGAAGGAGATACCGCCGAGTTGTTTCGGTGTTTGCATTGACATGTGTGTGGTCTCCTAGACCGCGTCCTCCAGTTCGAGCTTCGGGCGAATGCCGAGCGCGATCATCTCGTCGAGCAGGAGCTTGAACGCGTAGCTGACCTCCAGCTCGTGGATGTCGTCCTCGTCGCCGGTGACCGGGTCGTACACGCGGCGCTGTTCGCGGTCCTCGACCGCGACCAGCCCCGTCTCCGCGGAGATGTACACCTGCTCGGCGTCCGAGGACTCGAGCAGCCGCTCGTTGAGCACCATCGCGGCGCCGTGGCCGATGACGGTGTCCCGCTCCATCTCGCCGACGCGCAGGCCGCCCTCGCGGGCGCGCCCCTCGGTCGGCTGGCGGGTGAGCACCTGCACGGGGCCGCGCGAGCGGGCGTGCAGCTTGTTCGACACCATGTGGTAGAGCTTGTGGTAGAAGATGGTGCCGACGAAGATCTCCGCCTCGATCTTCTCGCCGGTGACGCCGGAGTACATAACCTCCTTGCCGGAGGACTTGAAGCCGTTCTCCTCGAGGGAGCCGCGGAGTTCCTCCTCGTCCTCGCCCTGGAACGGCGTCCCGTCGACGCGCTCGCCGCGCAGCGATCCGACCTTGCCGCCGAGCATCTCGAGCACGTGGCCGACGGTCATCCGCGAGGGCAGCGCGTGCGGGTTCAACACGAGGTCCGGAACGAGCCCCTCCTCGGTGAAGGGCATGTCCTCCTGGGGCGCCAGGTGGCCGACGACGCCCTTCTGGCCGTGTCGGGACGCGAACTTGTCGCCCAGCTCCGGGATCCGCTCGTCGCGGACCTTCACCTTCGAGAGCTTGGATCCGTCCTCGCCCTCCATCAGGGTGACCGTGTCGACGACGCCGTCCTCGCCGGACCGCATCGTGACGGACGTCTCGCGCCGCTTCTGCGGCGAGAGGCCGCCCATGTCGTCCGGCTCCTCGAGGAACCGGGGCGGGCTCGTCTTGCCGAGCAGGACCGAGGACTCGTCGACCTTGGTCTCGGGATTGACGAGGCCGTCCTCGTCGAGATGCGTGTACGCGTCCTCGCCGCGCGCGCCGCGAACGTCCTGGCTCGGGATCTCGAAGCGGTCCTCCTGGCCGCCGGGGTACCGGCGCTCCTCGCCCTCGTAGGTCCGGAAGAAGTGCGAGCGCGCGAGCGCGCGGTCGACCGAGCCCTGGTTCATCACGAGCGCGTCCTCGATGTTGAACCCCTCGTAGGACATCACGGCGACGACGAAGTTCTGTGCCGCCGGTCGGTCGTCGAAGTTGATCTGCTCGGTCGTCTGGGTCTTCACCATCGACAGCTGCGGGTAATGCATCAGGTGCTGTCGGGTGTCCGGGCGGATCCGGTAGTTCGCGGAGGGCAGTCCGAGCGACTGCTTCATCATCCCCGCGCCCATCGTGATCCGCGGGCTGGCGTTGTGTTCGGGATACGGGATCATCCCGGCGCCGATCCCGAAGATGAGCTGCGGATCGATCTCGAGATGGGTGTGTTCCTCGGTGACCTCGTCCTCGTCGACGGCGACGTAGACGTCCTCCTCCTCCTCGGCGTCGATGAACTCGACGTAGCCGCGGTCGACGAGGTCCTGAAACTCGAGGTCCTCGTCCTCGAGCGCGTCGATCTCCTCGTCGGACAGCAGCGGCTCGCCGTCCTCGACGACGATCAGCGGCCGGCGGGCCCGCCCCGCGTCCGCGTTCACGATCACTTCCCGCGTGCGGTCCTTCACCGAGACGTTGACCATCTCGGAGACGTCGCCGCGGCGCCGTGCCTCTCGGATCTGTTCGGCGAGCTCGTCCGGGTCCGGATGCGTCCCGACGAGGCTCCCGTTGACGTAGACTTTCGCTTCGCGTTCTGATGATGCCATATCAATCGTCCGCCGTCGTTCGGTCGACGCCCTCGATGCCGGGGATCCCCTCGACACCCATCGACGCCAGTTCGCGTTTGAGTCCCTGTTCGTCCTCGACGTCCTGTGACAGCTCCATCGCCTGCGCGAAGTTCTTCACGAGCCCACAGTTGGGCCCCTCCGGCGTCTCGGAGGGACAGATGCGACCCCACTGGGTCGCGTGCAGGTCCCGCGCCTCGAAGTGCGGCTGCGAGCGCGACAGCGGCGACCGGAGCCGACGGAGGTGCGAAAGCACGCCCATGTAGTCCGTCCGGTCGACGAGCTGGGAGACGCCCGACCGGCCGCCGACCCAGTTGCCCGTCGCGATCGGATGTTCGAGCCGCTCGGTCAACACGTCCGAGCGAACGACCGTGTTGACGGTGAGCTCGCGGTTCCGCATGTTCGCCCGCTCGAGCTGGTACTTCACGTCACGCGCCAGCTTGTTCAGCGCCGTCCGGAAGAGGTCCTTCATCAGGTCGCCGGAGACCTTGAGTCGCTTGTTCGCGTAGTGGTCCTTGTCGTCGGACTCGCGGCGCCCAAGCGCCAGCTCGAAGCACGCCTCCGCCATCCGGCAGAGGTAGTAGGCCTTGTTGATCCGCACGTCCTCCTCCTCGACGCCCTCCTCGTGGAGGTGCGGCAGGAGGTAGCGGTCGATCACGTAGTTGGCCCGCTTCAGCTGGTAGTTCTTCCCCTGGCCGCTGGCGACGCGCTTGCCGAGCTCCTCGATGGCCTCCTCCTCGGTCTGGACGGACGCCTCCTCGAGGTTCTCGAGCATGTACTTCACGATCTCCGGGTCGTCCGAGACGCGATGGACGATCTCCTCGTCCGACTCGAGCCCGAGCGCGCGCACGAGCGTGACGAAGTCGATCGACCCCGAGACGGACGGGAACGAGACCTCGAGCAGCCCCTCGCGGTTGCGCTCGCACAGCACCAGCGCGCGGTACCCGCGCCGCTGGGAGAAGGTCTTGGCGACCTGGATCTCGTCGCCGTACTTCGTGTCGTACTCCGCGAGGATCTTGTTCGGCGCCAGGTCCTCCGAGGTCATCAGCACGCGCTCGGAGCCGTTGACGATGAAGTAGCCGCCGGGGTCAACCGGGTCCTCGCCGATGTCGATCAGTTCCTCGTCGGAGAAGCCGGCCATGTTGCACTTCTCGGAGCCGACCATGATCGGCATCCGGCCGACCTTCGTCTCGGTGGAGTCGACGACCGTCTCCGGCTCCTCCTCGCCGCCGCGCACGATGGACATCTCCATGAACACCGGCGCGGAGTAGGTGATGTTCCGAAGGCGGGCCTCCTGGGGATACAGCAACTCCTCGGAGCCGTCGGCCTCGCGAACGCGCGGGGTGACCATCCGGACGTCGCCGAGCTCGACGTAAACGGGCTCTTGCCCCTCCTTGTCGCCGATGTCGGTCTCGATCGTCTCCTTCTCGTCGACGACGTCCTGCATCCCGCGGTTCAGGAAGTTGTTGAACGAGCGGAAGTGGTGTTCTGCGAGCCGTTCGTCCGAGAAGTATTCGCGCGAAACGACGCGTCGGTCTTCCCTGTTCATGAGATCACGAGTCGATATACGATCGCTTGGTCGGTCGTCCGCGACTCCCGGACGATCTTGACGACGTCGCCCGGCTCCGCCTCGTCGGGCAGCGCCGGGTCGGTGCGTTTGATCCGCGGCAGGTCGGTTTTCGATACGTTGTACTCCGCGAGCACCTCCTCGACCGCCTCCGGGTCGTCGAGGAGCTCGTGGTCCGGAACGAGTTCGTGGTCAGTTACGTTTACCATGGGTGATGGGGGAAGAAGCTATCACGAGATACTACAGGTCGTTATTCTCCCCACGCTCATAAGAGTTGCCAACCGAGGCGGGTAGCGCCGCTCCCGGCGGCGGGCGAGTGATACGCGAACACACGGCCGGTCGGCATAAAAGGGTGACGCCGCTCCCGGATCGAATCGCCCCGATCGAGGCCCGAGCGTCGGCCGAGACCGACCGATCGAATGGGAGCGATCGACACGCCTGCGCCGGATGACAAGCCTTATTTGTGCTACTCGGCTACCCGAGAGTGCAGCAGGCCCGGATGGTGTAGTGGCCCATCATACGACCCTGTCACGGTCGTGACGCGGGTTCAAATCCCGCTCCGGGCGCTCCCGCTGCAACCGACGCGACCACCCGGCTGCCCGGATGGTGTAGTGGCCCATCATACGACCCTGTCACGGTCGTGACGCGGGTTCAAATCCCGCTCCGGGCGTTTTTCGACGAACGACACGGCGAGCTGAGGAGCCGTTTTATCGGCGGTCAAGGAGAATACCCCGGGGCTTGACCCCGAGGCGATTCACGTCATCGTTGAGCGCGCGTGCGAAGGGATTTGGATCCGAGGACGAGCGAGCGGAGCGAGTCCTTTCTACGTCGACGAACGAGGAGCGATGGCCCACGCGTTCGTCGGCGTGCGACCGCTCACTCCTCCTCGAGAAGGCCCATATCGCGCGCCACGAGGTCCGCCAGCCGGTCGGCGATGCCCGGCGCGACCTCGGCGATCTCCTTGCCGTCGTGGCGGTTTCGGTTATGGCGGTCGATCGCGTCGGCCAGCGACGACAGCGGGACGCGCGTCGTCGTCTCGCAGGCCGAACACCGGATCGGAACGGTCGGCTCGTCCCCGTCGGCGTCGGTCCGCCCGATTCCGTCGACGGAGTCGTCCGTCTCGCTGGTGTCGCTCATTGACGATGCGGTGGCACCCGGCCGACATAAACACGTTGAACCGGTCGCTGCCGCTGGCTCGGTCGCACCCGCTGGCCCGCGCTCGACCGCCGAATCGGGCGCCCTCGCCGCCGCGATGAAGGGGAATCCTTATCGCCCCGATCCGCGATACCGTTGCACGATGCGCACCGCACGCTTCCGCGATCCGGCCGGCACCGTTCGAACCGGCGAGTGGACCGACGACGGTCTCCTCGCCGCGGGCGAGACGTACGACGTCGACGCGGTCGAGTTCCTCCCGCCCGTCTCCCCGAGCAAGATCGTCTGCGTCGGGTTGAACTACGCCGACCACGCGGCCGAATCCGGTAACGAGGTGCCGGACCGGCCGCTGCTGTTCTTGAAACCGCCGAACACGCTGTCGGCGCACGGCGACACGGTCACGCTGCCGACGGGCCCGGACCGGATCGACCACGAGGCCGAGCTGGGCGTCGTGATCGGCCAGCAGTGTCGCAACGTCGACGCGGCGGACGCCGCGGACGCCATCGCGGGCTACACGTGCGTGAACGACCTCTCCAACCGCGACGACCAGCGCCGGGAGCAAAACTGGGTCCGCGGGAAGGCGTTCGACAACGCCGCCCCGATCGGCCCGGTCGTGGCCGACCCCGATCTGGTTCCCGACGACGCGACCATCGAGTGCCGCGTGAACGGCGAGACGCGACAGTCCTCCAGCATCGACGCCCTCAGCTTCTCGCCCGCGGAGCTGATCGCCGAGGTCACCGATCTCATCACCCTCGAGCCCGGCGACGTGATCGCGACCGGAACCCCCGCTGGCGTCAGCCCGCTTGCGGACGGCGACGAGGTCGTCGTCGAGATCGAGGGGATCGGCGCGCTCGAGACGACCGTTCGGCGCTGAGGCCGGCTCGCCGACGCGATCCATCCTTTTTCCACACCAACCACACCGCTTATTCGCTCCCCCGTCCAACCCCGGGTCACGATGGACTCGCTGTACGCGCGGTACCCGTTCTTCGAGGCGGCCCGCGAGGCCGTCGCGGGCGCCGACGTCTCGTTGCCCGCGCTCGTCGCCGCGGACGCGCCGGCGGTCGAGCGCGGCCGCGAGCGCGTGGAGCGCGCGCTCCGCTCGGGAACGACCGCGAGCGAGACCCCTGATGCCTACGACGCGAAAGCGGAGCTCCTCTCGTACCCGATCGCCCGGATCCTCGTCTCCCTCCTCGAATCGAACGCCGCCGTCGAGAAGTACGCGAGCGCGGAGGCCGCCACCGCCGCCGATCGGATCCGCGCGGACCTCGACCGGGAGGACACCCTCCGGTCGACCGACGAGGTCTCGCTCGAGCTCTCCGACGTCCTTCGGGAGTTCGACCTCGACGACGCGGTTCGGCCCGCCGTCCCCGCGGCGGGTGGCGGGTCGAGGGATGGTGGGCCGGGGCCGGCCGGTCCCCGCGCGTCACGATCCGCACGGGATCCCGAGTGGTTCCGGATCGACGTCGCTCCCTATCTTCGGCTGTCCGATCCCGATTGGGGCGACCGGTGGCGGCTCGTCAACCGCGAGCTCCGGGACGGCGCGGTTCGGATCGACCGGGCGGACCTCGAGCGGTGCCTCGAGCGGGCGGTTCGCTCCCGGGTGCTGGAGGGACTGCCCTTCGAGTTCGCGGCCGACGACGGGATCGGCAGCGACCTCGAGGCACACGTCGCGGACCTCCGCCGGCTCCTCGACGAGCGGGCGACGGTCGGCGGGTTCGACGTCGTCGTCCCCGAGCTGTTCCCGCCGTGTATGCGCAACCTGATCGACAAGGCCGAACGGGAGGCGGCGCTGTCACCCCCCGAGAGTCTCGCGCTGATGGCGTTCCTGACGGCGATCGGGATGTCCCCCGACGAGATCGTCGCCTTCTGCGCCGACACGAGCCTCGACGCCGAGGGGATCCGCTATCAGACCGAGTACCTCCGCGACGAGGCCGGCGCCCAGTACCCGCCGCCGACCTGCGAGACGCTCTCCGCGTACGGGATCTGCCACAACGAGGACGACCACTGGCAGGTCGCCGGCGACCCGCTGGCCTACTACGAGGCCCGGCTGGCGGACGCCGAGGACGTGGTCGACTGGCGGGACCGAAACGACGTCGCCGAGGCGACGTAAGTCGGGACCGGCCGATCGTCGGGCTCGGGTGGACGGCGTTCGGTGTTCTTCCCGCCAGTCGCCCCGTCGTCGTGTCTCGGAGTGATTCGTCGGCTCGGATCGGTTCGTCGGCTCGGATCGGTTCGTCGGCTCGGATCGGTTCGTCGGCTCAGATCGATCCGTCCGTGTCGTTCGCCCGCATCAGGTAGACGCCAACCAGCGCCATCAACAGCACGAATCCGCCGAGAAGGCCGACCAGGGCGATCCCGCCCGCGGGCGCCAGCGAGATCTCCCCGGAGGACCCGGTCCCGGTTCCGTATCGGCTTCCGACCGCGACGAGACCGACGACGAAGACGAGAACCGCGGCGAGGGAGACGACGATCTGGCGACGAAGCTCCGCGTCGATGTCCATACGCCCGATTCCGGACGGCCGGGCCAAAAGCATGTCGAACCGACGATCAGAGGTCGTCGAGGGTCGTCCGTTCGGAGTCGCCGACGAACTCCGCGAAGTCGGTTCCGTCCGCGAGCGCGGTCTCCTTTTTCACCCGGTAGTTGCCGCCGTCGGTCGTGTAGAGGTCTCCCGGATGGAAGAAGTACCAATCCTCCCGGTCGAACCGGACGGCGATGCGGGCCTTCGCGCCGAAGTTCCGCGAGAAGAACAGCAGCGCCTCCACCTCCTCGCCGTCGAGGTAGATCGGGTCGCCGGCGCTGGATTTGGCCTCGATCGCGTAGAACCGCTCGCCGTTACCCGCGAGCACGTCCGGCAGCTCGCGCTCGGTCGCGCTCCCGCTTGCGGGCGCACGCATCACCGCGAACCCGGCCTCGTCGAGGGCGTTGACGAGCTCGCGCTCGCGGCGGTCGCCCTTCCGGTTAGCGGACATCGGTCGCCCCCGGTACGGCGGGTCGGTCGTGGTCGCGTGCGTCGGTCATACGACCCGTTTCGTGCTCGCCGGTAAAAACGCGACGCCCCACGTCGGTTCGCGATCGACCCGGTGTCGCTCGGCCGGATCTAGGTCCCGTGTTCCCAGCTGTCCATATACTCGCGCTGTTCGGCCGACAGCGAGTCGTACTCGACCCCCTCGGCGGCGAGCTTGATCTCGGCGACCTCGCGGTCGAGGTCGTCGGGGACGTCGTGGACGCCCGCCTCGTAGTCGTCGCCGTTCTCGACGAGCTCGCGGACGCAGACCGCCTGGATCCCGAAGCTCTGGTCCATCACCTCGACCGGATGGCCCAGCGCGATCGGCGCGGCGAGGTTGACGAGCCGCCCTTCGGCGATCACGTTCAGCTCGCGACCGTCGGGCATCTCGTAGGCTTCCACGCCCTCTCGGGCCTCGAACCGGTCGACCGCGAGCTCGTCGAGGTCCTCGAGGTTCACCTCGACGTCGAAGTGGCCGGCGTTCGCCAGGAGGACGCCGTCCTTCATGACCTCGAAGTGCTCTTTGGTGATCACGTCACGGTTGCCCGTGGTCGTGATGAAGACGTCGCCCTCCGCGGCGGCCTCGTCCATCGGCAGCACGTCGTAGCCCTCCATGTGCGCCTCCAGGGCGCGCCGGGGCTCGACCTCGGTCACGATGACGTTCGCGTTCTGGCCGGCCGCCTTCTTCGCGACGCCCTTCCCGCAGTAACCGTAGCCGCCGACGACGACGTTCTTGCCCGCGAACGAGAGGTTGGTCGTCATCGCGATGGTCGCCAGCGACGACTCGCCGGTGCCGTGGACGTTGTCGAACAGCCGCTTCATCGGCGTGTCGTTGACCGCGAAGACCGGATAGCGGAGCTCGCCGTCCGCGTCCATCGCCCGCAGGCGGTGCACGCCCGTCGTCGTCTCCTCGGCTCCGCCGACGATCGAGTCGATCAGCTCGGGGTACTCCTCGTGGACGAGCTTCACCATGTCCATCCCGTCGTCGACGGTGATCGTCGGGTCGTGGGCGACGACCGCGTGCATCGCGTCGTAGTACGCCTCGTCGTCGACGCCGCGCACGGCGTAGGAGGTGATGTTCTCGTGTGCGTTCAGCGCGGCCGAGACGTCGTCGTGGGTCGACAGCGGATTACAGCCGGTGATCGCGACCTCGGCGCCGCCGTCGGCCAGCAGCTCGACGAGGTTCGCGGTCTTCGCCTCCACGTGCATCGCCATCGCGATGACCTCGCCCTCGAGGGGCCGGTCCGCGAGGAACGACTCGCGCAGCTCCGAGAGGATCGGCATGTGCTGGAGGGCCCAGTCCATCTTCCGGCGTCCCTCCTCGCGTGCCGTCTCCGGGTCCGCGAGGTGCTCGACGACCGGTGAGTAGTGGTCGCTCATGGCGGATACTGGTCGAGCCCGCTAGAAAACCCTACCGACACGCCTCGCTGCCGAGCGGTTCCATCGACACGCCTCGCTGCCGAGCGGTTCCATCGACACGCCTCGCTGCCGAGTAGTCGAGTCGACGGACGACGACGGTGGGTGATCGGGGAGGGCGGCAGTGGTGAGTGGTGTGGTGGGTGGTGGGTAGTCCGGGGGATTCCCACGGTGAAGTGGTGAGTGGTGTGGTGAGTGGTGTGGGTGTCCATCCGAACGGATGGGTCGTGGGAAACCCCCCATCGTGTGCCTCTCCCCGCGTCGCCCGCACTCGGTCCGAGGAGGGTGAGAAGAATAAATCCCCCTCGCCGTTCGAACCGTGGAAACCGTTTACGACCGTTTATACCGCCGGATCTCGCGTAAACGGTCGAAACGATCGGGATCGTTCCTGACGTCGATCCGCCGGCCACTTCGAGTGGACCAGCCGGACCACGTGGACCGGTCGGACTGGGGACCACGTGGACCGGCCGGGCCGGATCACTCCTCGGCGCGCGCGACCAGGTCCGCCGCGTGTTCGGCCGCCCGGTCCATCACGGTCGCGGCGTCGAGGGTGGTGACCTCCCGGTCGCGCATCAGGACCGTCCCGTCACAGACCGTGTGGCGGACGTCCGAGCCACGGACCGCGTACGCGAGGTGCGACACGACGTCGTGGGCGGGCGTCAGATGTGGGGCCTCGAGGTCGACCACGATCAGGTCCGCCGCGGCGCCCGTCTCGATCCGTCCCCCGGGGAGACCGATCGCGTCGGCGCCGTCGCTCGTCGCCATCTCCACGACGGCCGCGGCCGGCACTGCCGACGCGTCGTCGGCGCCGATCTTGCCGACCATCGCGGCGTCGCGCAGCTCGTCGAAGAGGTCGAGGTCGTTGTTCGAGGCGGCGCCGTCGGTGCCGATCCCGACGGTGACGCCCGCCTCCCGCAGGCGCTGGACCGGAGCGATCCCGGAGGCGAGCTTCATGTTCGAGGCGGGACAGTGGATCACCGACGTGTCCGTCTCCGCGAGCAGCTCCGTCTCGGTCCCGTCGACGTGCACGCCGTGTGCGAGGAACCGGTCCGGCCCGAGCGCGCCCCGGTCGGCCGCGTACTCCAGCGGACGAACGCCGTGCTTCTCGACGATCGGCTCCACCTCGTCCGTCGTCTCGTTGGCGTGGAGGTGGACCCACAGGTCGTCCTCCGCGGCCAGTTCGATCCCCTCCGTGAGCAGGTTCTCCGGAACCGTCGTCAGCGAGTGGGGCATGAACGCGGTCCGGATCCGGCCGTCGGCGGCCCCGTCGTAGGTCCGCGCGAACTCCAGGCTGCCCTCGAGGTCCGCGCGTGCTTCGGCCTCCTCCTTGCCGACCGCGACGACGCCGCGGCCGAGCCGGGCGCGAACGCCCGCTCGCTCGACGACCTCGGCGACGCGGTCCATCGAGAAGTACATGTCCGCGAACGTGGTCGTCCCCGACCGGATCATCTCGAGGATCCCCAGCTCCGCGCCGGCGGCGATGTCGTCGTCGGTGAGCTCGGCCTCGACCGGCCAGATGTCCTCCCGCAGCCACGACTCGAGCGGCTTGTCGTCGGCGTAGCCGCGCAACAGCGTCATCGAAACGTGCGTGTGGCCGTTGACGAGGCCGGGCATCACGAGCCCGCCCTCGGCGTCCAGCGTCCGGGCGATCTCCCGGCCCGCGGTGACGTCCTCGCCGACCGCCTCGATCCGGCCCGCGTCCGCGTCGATCAGTACGTCCGCCTCGCTCACGCGGCCGTCGGGATGGAGCACCCGACCGCCGGTCACGGCAAGCGCGTTCATACGCGGCCGTTCGCTCAGCGGCGGCGTAACTCCACCGGAAACGGTCGGGATGCGACGGGACGGTCGGGACACGAGATCGGACTCGGTCGGGATGCGACGGGACGGTCGCTGCCGCGGTCGCCCGACGACGGGGTGTCGGCCGCGACGGGGTGGCGTCGGCCGGCTACTGGTCCGCGCAGTACTCCACGAAGTTCCGCAGGATCCGCAGCCCGGTCTCTCCGCTCTTTTCGGGGTGGAACTGCGTGCCGAACACGTTGCCCGCCTCGTTGGCGACGATCGCCGGGAACTCGACGCCGTGGCGGCTCGTGGCGACCACCGCATCCGGGTCCGCGGGCTCGGCGTAATAGGAGTGGACGAAGTAGGCGTACTTCCCGTCCACGCCGGCGGCGATGGGGTGATCACGATCGACGGCGAGGTCGTTCCATCCCATATGTGGGACCTTCTCGTCGACGTCGAACCGAACGTTCGTCCCCGGGATCAGATCCAGACCGCGAACCTCGCCCTGGCCGGCGTGGTCGGCCTCCTCGCTCGAGGTGAGCAGCATCTGCATCCCGAGACAGATGCCGAACAGCGGTCGCCCCGCCTCGGCGTGCTCGACGAGCGCGTCCCGGTACGGGCCCGCGTTCTCCATCCCCTCGCGGAACGCGCCCACGCCGGGGAGGACGACGCCGTCGGCGTCGGCGAACGTCTCGGGGTCGTCCGTGATCGTCACGGACGCGCCGGCGCGCTCGAGCCCGCGCGTGGCCGACCGCAGGTTCCCGAGCCCGTAATCGACGATCGCGACCTCGGCCAGCGCTTCGTCCGGCGGCTCCGGTATGCTCATACGCTCCCTCCGCGGGCCGTCGTCAAGTCGGTTTCCCTCGGAACCGGCTTCCCCGGGACTCGCCGTTCGCGGAGCGCCGTCTCAGAACTCGCCGAGCCGTGACTGGCCGCTTCCATCAGTCCCGACGTTGCCGCTGCCGCTTTCATCGCCGTCGGAGTCCGCCCCTCCGATCCCCGCGATCCGGGCCGCCTCCGCGATCGCCTCAAAGAACCCCTCGCGTTGGCTCCGGTCGTACAGCGTCGCGGCCGGGTGGACCGACAGGAGCACGCGCCGGGACGACTCGCCGATCCGCGCGTCGACGACCGATCCGGCCTCCGCGGTGATCGCCACGTCCCGATCGAGGACGTGCTGGCTCGGGACCTTTCCGAGGGTGACGAGCAGCTCGGGATCGACCCGGTCGAGCTCGGCCGCCAGGTAGCCGCGGCAGTTCGATAGCTCCTCGGCGGTCGGATCGCGGTTCTCCGGCGGCCGACACCGGACGCAGTTGGTGATCCGAACGTCCGCCCGGACCAGGCCGGCCGCCTGCAGCGCCTCGTCGAGGACGTCGCCCGACCGTCCGACGAACGGCTCTCCCTGCTCGTCCTCGTCGGCGCCCGGCGCCTCGCCAAGAAACACGAGATCCGCGTCCGTCGGCCCGACCCCGTTCACGATCCGTGACCGCGAGTCGACCAGCGCCGGGCACCGCTCACAGTCGGTCACCTGGAGGTCGTCACCGAGCGCCGCGGTCGCCGCCGGTGATCCGTCGTCGCCGTTCATACCGATCGGGCGACCGGGAGGGACAAAAACCCGATCGGGTTCGGTCGGGCTCGATCGCGTCCCGATCCGCTTCTCCGATCCGGCGTCGCCGTTCTCGTCGTCGTTCACGTCGGTCCGGTCGAGAACCGTCGAAACGCCCGCGCGGCTTGCTTCGCCACGCGGACCGGCTCCGGTCGGTCGTCGTCGATCGTCAGTTCAGCCACGATCTCGACTGCGCGTTCCGGGTCGATGCCGACCGCGCGCACGAACGGCGCGGTCGATCCGTGCCGGTCCGGCAGCGACCGGTACGTTGCGAGCCGCTCCCCGAGCGCGTCGCCGTCGAACTGCTCCCGCAGGGCCGACTCCAACCCCGGGCTCGCCTCGAAGGAAACGGCGATCACGGGGCGGTCGACCGCCTCGTGGACCGCCTCGAGATCGATCAGGTTGAACCACGCGGGCGCGATCCCGGCGATCACGAGCCGGCGCGCGTCCTCTCGGTCGAGCCGGTCGACGAGCTCGACGACCGCGGCGGTCGCGTCGGTGCCGCCGACGGTGCACGTGCCGCCGACGAGGTCGTCGACGCGCCCGTTCGTCCGGACGAGCGCGCCCGCGACCCAGCTCCGATCGTCCCCGTCGGAGAAGGCGATCCCGAGCGACCGGCTCCCTGGCTTCACGGACTCCCGCTACTCGCCCCGGTTTTTGATGTCCTGGAGTCGATCCAACAGCTCGTCGCTGGAGGCGCCGATCTCGTATTCCACCCGTCCCTGGTGGTCGTTCTCGGCGGTGCGGACCCCGTCATCGTCCTCGAAGTCGGCGTCCAGGTCCTGGTTCTCCTGTTCGGACTCGTCGTAACTTCCGAAACCCATACGCGTTGACGTTATCGATCGACCGGCAAAAAACCACTGCCGCGATCGGCCGATCCGACCTGAAACCATTGCCGCGATCGCCGATCCGCGCGGCGTGACCGGGCGGGCGTCAGTTGCCGGCGCTGATCGAGAAGAACTCGAAGTCGGCCGTCCGGTCGTCGAACCGGTCGAGCAGGAACGGATCGCGCGGGAACGGCGGATCGCTCCCCTCGAGGAGACACCGAACGAGCGTCGCGGCGATCGGCGAGGTCATGATCCCGCGGCCGTGAAAGCCCGTCGCGACGATCAGCCCGTCCGGCGCGTCCGCGGGCGCATCGATGATAGGGCGGGTGTCGGGCGTCGCGCCGTCGACCCCGGCCCAGCCGTCGACGAGCCGCATCGGTCCCGGCGCGTCGACGAACCGCGGCACGAGGTCGGCCACGTGGTCGCGGAACGCCTCGTCGGCCGACCGGCTCGCGCCCGCGGGGTCGTCCTCGGCGAACGACCAGCCGCCGACGAGGAGGTCGCCGTTCGCCTCCGGCCGGAAGTAGACGTGTTCCCCCGGGATCCATCCCATCGGAAAGGTCTCGTCGAGGTCCTCGGGCGGTCGCAGGACGATGCACTGGGTCCGGTACGGTCGCATCGGCAGCCGAAGGTGGTCGGCGAGCAGGTCGCGCGTTCGCCATCCCGCCGCCGCGACCACGTGATCGCACTCGATGGTCCCCTGATCGGCGGTCTCGACGCCGGTTACGGTTCCGGCGGTCTCCGCTCCTGCGCCGGCATCCGAGACGGCGATATCGGTCACGGTCACGCCGGTCTCGAACCGCACGCCCGCCTCGGTCGCCTCGGACTGGACCGTGGTCGCCAGGGTGTAGGGGTCCACGTGTCCGGTGCCGCGATAGCGGGCGACGCCCACGTAGTCGTCCATCCTGATCCCCGGCCACTGCTTCCGTGCGGCGTCGGCCTCGAGGAACGCGACGTCGACGTCGTCCGCCCGTTGCCGCTCGACGCGGGCACGGACGGTCTCCTCCCGGTCCGGCGTCACCAGCTCGACGCTCGGGATCTCCGTGAACTCGAAGGCGCCGGTGCCGTCGTAGGCTCGGAAGAAATCGAGCCCGTGGGTCGCGATCGACGGGTAGTCCGGGTAGGAGGGGATCATCGTGATCTCGCCGGCCGCTCGCGCGGTCGCGCCCTGGGCGATCCCGTCGCGCTCGAGGACGAGGACGCGGTGCGTGTCGGCGAGTTCCCTGGCGACCATACAGCCGATGATCCCGCCGCCGATCACGACGACTCGCGGACGATCGTCACTCTCACCGACCTCTCCCTCATCGACCTCTCCCGCACCGCTCTCTCCCGCACCGACCTCCTCGAACCCGATCGCTGCCGTTCCGTCCGAATCCGAACTCATTCGTACTCGTGGTCGACCGCGCGGAAGGCGTCCTCGGCGACCTCGAGGGCGTGGTCGATCTGCTCGTCGGTGTGGGTGTAGGTCGTGAAGAACCGCTCGCCCTGCATCGGATTTCCGAAGAGGACGCCGTCGGCGGCCGCCTCGAGCCACCAGTCGGCGAACCGGTCCCCGTTCGCGTGCCAGGTGTCGCGGTAGGACGCGATCTCGTGGTCGGTCATGTATACCTGCCCCATCGAGCCGATGTGCTGGACGTTCACCGGGAGTCCGACGTCGTCGGCGACCTCCTGGAGCCCGGTGAACAGCCGGTCGCCGAGCCGGTCGATGTGCTCGTAGACGTCCCGGTCCCGGAGGATCTCGAGCGTCTTGAGCCCGGCCGCGGCCGCGACGGGATGTCCGTTGTACGTGCCGCCGTGGAACGCCGAGGAGTTCCACTTCGAGGCCTCCTCCTTTCGCGGCGGAACGATCTCCTCCATGATGTCGGCGCGCCCGCCGAACCCGGCGACCTGGTAGCCGCCGCCCGCGGCCTTCGCGAACGTCGTCATGTCCGGCGTGATCCCGAACCGGCCCTGTGCCGAGCCGGGGCCGAGCCGGAAGCCGGTCATCACCTCGTCCCAGATCAGGACGATGCCGAGCTCCTCGGTGAGGTCCCGGAGGAACTCGTGGTAGCCGTCACGGGGCTTCAGGCAGCCGCAGGAGAACATCACCGGCTCGATGATCACGGCGGCTATGTCGTCGGCGTGCTTGCGCAGGATCCGCTCGGTCGCCTCCTTGTCGTTGAACGGGATGGCGACCATCGTCTCGCTCACCGCGTCCGGGATCCCGGTCCCGTAGGGGACGGTGTTCGGTTCCTCGGCGGGCCCCAGCGCCTCCTCGCTGGCGTAGACGCTCTGGAGCGCGTAGTCGTGTGCGCCGGCGTAGCCGCCCTCCGGCTTCGCGACCTTCTCCTTGCCCGTGTACGAGCGGGCGACGCGCATCGCGTGCATCGTCGCCTCGGTCCCGCTGTTGGCCATCCTGACGCGCTCGATCGACGGGGTCATCTCCGTCACCGCCTCCATGAACTCGATCGCGACCGGCTGGGGCGTCGCCGTCAGGTCGCTCGTGTCGACCTGCCGTTTCACCGCCTCCCGCACCTCCGGATGGCCGTGGCCGAGGATGATCGGTCCGAGCGCCAGCAGGAAGTCGAGGTAGTCGTTCCCGTCCATGTCGGTGACGTAGGAGCCGTCCGTCTCCTCGACGTAAAACGGGTACGGGTCGAACGACCGGACGTTCGACTCGACGCCCAGCGGCGTCACCGACGACGCGCGCTCGTGGAACGACCGGCTGTTCGACGTCCGTTCGCGCAACCGCTTCGCGTGATCGTGCTCGTTGTCTCCGAGACTCATTGTCACAATCGATGGCCGGTGGTGAAATAAATCTTTGCCAAAACTCCTCTATATCCGAAAGTCGTACGGGAAGATACTCGACAAGTCGTCAACAGTTCGAATCCGACGGCTCGAAACCTCTCGTCCGAAGCGGCTCACTCCTCGACCGGCGTTCGTTCGAGCGGCAGGACGAGCCCCTTCGGACCGCCGCCGGCCTTCCGGATCTCCTGCATCGCCAGCTCGACGACCTCGAAACCCCGCGTCTCGAGGGCCGCACGCACCTCGTGGTTGCCCGAGGAGAGCACGATCGTCCCCGGCTCGACGACGATCGTGCTCGTCGCCCGGTTCCGCTGTTCGCGCATCGGAACGGGGATCGTGTCGATCCCGCGGTCGTGGAGCGTGTCGAGGAACTCCGGCGGGACGGCCTCCGAGTAGACGAGCGCCAGGTCCGGCGCCACCATACTGAACACCAGCGCCAAATGCGTCTGTCCGGTGCTCTCAGTGCTCCCGAAGATCGGGACCTCGATGACGTCGATCCCGAACGTCTCGAGCACCGTCCGGACCTGTCGGATCCCGGCCGCGTTCGTCGTCCGGGACCGACCGATCGCGACGGTCCCCTCGTCGATCCACACCATATTCCCGGCCTCGAACCCCCCGTCGCCGTGGACGCTGTGGTAGATCGGTGTTCCGAGCTCGATGACCCGTTCGCTGAGCCGCCGTTCCTCGCCGTGGCGCGTCTCCTCGACCATCTTGCCGACCACGATCCCGCCCCCGATCGCGAAGCCGACGTCCCGGACGAACAGCGACTCCGCGAGGTGGTCGAACGCCTCCGTCAGGTGATGGACCTCGACGCCGCGGTCTTCGAGCGTCTCGACGAGCGCGCGGTGTTCCTTGGCGGCCCGCTCCTGGCGCGGCAGGCCGTCCCAGTTCCACGCGTCCGGGTCGACGACGGTGTTGAACTCCGCGCCCGGCTCGTGGACGAGCACGCGCTCGAGCCGGCCGTACTCCGACCGTACCGACGGTTCCAGGTCCCAGACGTCGCTCATTCGTGGTTGACCCGGAGGGTGTGTTCCTCCTTCACGCTGCGCAACGCGACGTCGGTCGCGGTGTCCTCGACGCCGTCGTACTGGCCGACCTCCCGGAGCAGCTCGGTGAGCTCCTGTCGGTCGGCGACGCGGACCTTCAACAGGAGATCGGCGTCCCCGGTCAGCTCGTGGATCTCCTGAATGGCCGTGACCTCGACGAGCCGCTCGGCGACCTCCGAGGAGCGGCCGGCGATCGTGGTCACCCGCACGAATCCGACCTCGTTGCGGCCGAGCAGGTCGGGATCCAGCACCGCGCGGTACTCGCGGATGTAGCCCTCCTCCTCCAGCGCGTTCGTTCGTTCGTGGATCGTCGCCGTTCCCATGTCGAGCCGTCTGGCGATCTCCGAGAGCGCAGCACGGCCGTCCGCCTGGAGGATGGCGAGGATCTTTCGGTCAACCTCGTCGAGGTCCATGTGAGTCGGTCCAGCCGCGTCCCCCCTAGGTGTTTTGCTTGACGCCACGGTATCCGTTCCGATGAACGTCCCCCGGGAACATAATATTTCCTCAAACGGGAGGATAGTCGTAGATATATCCGATATACTCGTCGTATACAAAAGGTATTTCACCCATTACCCGGTATACCCCACGAGACAATGGGACGTGATACCACTCGGGAGGCGTCGGGAGTCGACGCCCATCTGGTGCGCCGGATCCGCCGGAACCGGTGGACCGGCGCGGTCGTGAACCTGGCGCCGAGCGCCTTCTGGCTCGGCGTCTTCTTTCTCGCCCCGCTCGCGGTGATGTTGGTCTTCAGCTTCGGCCAGCGCGGGGCGTTCGGCGAGGTGTTGCTCGCGCCGGAGCACATCGGCCTCCAGCAGTATCGAGAGTTCTTCCTGCCGGACGAGCACTCGCTGCTCGGCGGCCTCTGGGTCACGATCGCCTGGGTGGTCGAATGGGCCCTGCCGTTCGAGGTCTCGCTGACGTCGGGGCAGGCGACCCCGTACGTTCGGCTCCTCTTCAAGAGCATCGGCTACGGGGTCGTCGCGACCGTGGTCTCCTTCGTGGTCGGCTATCCGATGGCCTACTACCTCGGCCATCTCGCCCCCGAGCGCTACCAGAACCTGCTCGTGGTGCTCGTCATCCTCCCGTTCTGGGCCTCGTTCCTCGTTCGGATCTACGCGATCCAGCTGTTGCTGTCGGCAAACAGCGTCTTGACGAACGCGCTCGCGGTGCTGCCGGGGATCGGCGCCGATCTCTCGCTGATGAACTCCCGGTTCGCCGTGCTCTTGGGGCTCGTGTACATCTGGATTCCCTTCATGATCCTCCCGGTGTACGCCAGCATCGAGGAGATCGACTTCACCTATCGGGAGGCGGCGATGGATCTCGGCGCCGACCGGCTGGAGGCGTTCGTCCACGTGATCTTTCCCCTCTCGAAGCCCGGCGTGATGGCCGGCAGCGTCCTCGTGTTCATCCCGAGCGCGGGCGCGTACGTGATCCCGGAGCTGCTCGGCGGGACCGACAGCCAGATGATCGGCAACCTGATCGCCGACCAGTTCGGCTCGGCCGGCAACTGGCCGCTCGGGGCGGCGGCCTCGTTCGTCCTGATGGGCGTGATGCTGCTGAGCATTGCCGCCTACCAGCGCGGCGGGGGTGAGCTCGCGTGAGCGGTGCCCTCGGTCGGCTTCGGTCGGCGGTATTTAAACGCGGAACCGGAGTTCTGTTGGCGCAGACCGCGCTGGTCTATCTGTTCCTCTACGTTCCGATCGCCGTCGTCATCGCGCTCTCGTTCAACGACTCGCGGTACGCGGTCGTCTGGCAGGGCTTTACCACGGAGTGGTACGCGGCCCTGTTGCGCGGGGAGACGGTCGCACGCGTCGACCCCTCGGCCGCCTGGGCGGCGCTCTCGAACTCCGTCGAGATCGCGATCGCCAGCGTGATCCTCAGCACCGTCTTCGGGACGATGCTCGCGTTCGCGCTCGACCGGCACGAGTTCCCCGGCAAACGCCTGTTCACCGGCGTCGTCTTCATGCCGATCATCATCCCGAGCATCGTGATGGGCATCTCGCTGTTGCTGTTTTTCAACATCGTCGGAATGCAGCTGGGCATCCGGACCGCGATCATCGGCCACGTCGCCTTCGGCATCAGCTTCGTCGCGGTCGTCGTGGCTGCGCGGCTCCAGAACTTCGATCAAACCCTTGAGGAGGCGGCGATGGACCTCGGCGCCAACGAGCTCGAGACGTTCCGCTACGTCACGCTGCCGGTCATCAGGCCGGGCGTGCTCGCGGGCGCCCTACTGGCCTTCGCGATGAGCTTCGACGACTACGTCGTGACGTTCTTCATCATCGGCCAGGAGAACACCCTCCCGATCTACTTCTTCGGAATGGTGCGACAGGGGATCTCACCCGGCGTCAACGTCGTCGCCGCCCTCATCATCCTGGCTACGATGCTCGTCGTCGGGATCGCCCAGTGGTTCCAGGGGCCGACCTGGTGACGCCCGCGCGGTCTCACCGCCCGTGATTCAAAATTTAATCGAGTATATTCCTATATAGACGAAATATTTATGACTCTCTACGGTGATTTAGAAAAAAGAGACGGTGATAACCGATGACACGACAATCGAAAAGCGATCGACGAACGTTCCTCCGGGCCACCGGCGCCCTCTCGGCCGGCGCGCTCGCCGGACTGGCCGGCTGTTCCGGCGGCAACGGCGGCGGGAACGGTAACGGCGGCGGCAATGGCAACGGGGATGGAAACGGTAACGGCGGCGGAAACGGCGGCAATGGCAACGATGGCGGAAACGGCAACGGCGGCGGCGATCTCGAGGACGAACTCATCATTTTCCAGTGGACGGACTACTGGCCCAACGGGTTCATCAGCAGCTTCGAGGAGGAGTACGACGTCTCCGTTTCCGTCTCGAACTTCGCCTCCAACGAGGAGATGTTCAACGCGCTCCAGGCCGGCGGCACGGGGCAGTACGACCTGATCTTCCCCAGCGACTACATGGTCAACGTGCTGCAGGACCAGGACATGATCCAGCCGCTGAACCTGGAGGCGATCCCCAACTTCGAGAACCTCTCGGAGATGTTCCGGGAGGCGCCGTACGACCCCGGCGAACGGCGGTATTCGGCGCCCTATCAGTGGGGCACCTCCGGGATCGCCTACAACGAGGAGATGGTGGGCGACCTCGATGTGACCTCCTGGGAGACGATGTGGAGCGAGGAGTTCGCGGGCCAGATGTCGATGCTCGACGACGTCCGCGAGACGATGGGTGCGGCCCTGAAGTATCTCGGGTACTCGCTCAACACGACCGACGAGAGCGAGATCGAGGAGGCCAAGGAGCTGCTCATCGAGCAGAAGGAGCTCCTCTCGACGTACGACTCGACGAACTTCACGACGAACCTGATCAACGAACAGCTCAGCCCGGTCCACGCCTGGTCCGGCGGGGCCTTCCAGGCCTACTGGGAGACCTACGAGGAGGACGCGGGGTCGCCGATCAACTACGTGATCCCCGAGGAAGGGGGTGTCGTCTGGGTGGACACCGCCGCGATCACCGCCGAGGCTGAACACGTCAACGCGGCACACGCGTTCATCAACTACTTCCTCGACGCCGAGGTCGGCGCGGAGCTCACCAACTACACGTACTACGGCAGCCCGAACGAGGCGGCCGAGGAGTACATCCTCGACGAGATCCTCGAGAACGAGTCGATCTACCCGCCCGAGGAGACGATGAACAAGCTCGAGTACATCGAGAACATCGGCCAGGCCACGACGCTGTACGACGAGGCCTGGCAGGAGATCAAGACGGCCTAATCGATGACCACGTACGACGTCCGGATGGACGGGGTAACGAAACGGTTCGACGACGTCGTCGCCGTCGACGACGTCGACCTGTCGGTCGAGTCCGGCCAGTTCCTGACCCTCCTCGGTCCGAGCGGCTGCGGCAAGACGACCCTGCTGCGGTGTATCGACGGGTTCGAGACGCCGACGGAGGGGACGGTGTACATCCAGGACGAGGACGTGACGTACGTCCCGCCGTTCGAACGGGACACGAGCATGGTCTTCCAGTCGTACGCCCTGTTCCCGCACATGACCGTCGGCGAGAACGTCGCCTTCGGTCTCCAGATGCAGGGAATGAGCGCCGACGGCGGCGCGGACCGCGGGGGGATCGGCGGCTCGCTCAAGCGATTGTTCCGTCGAAAGTCCAACGAGGAGATCGAGTCGCGAGTCTCGCGGATGCTCGAACTCGTCGAGCTCCCCGGCACGGAGGACCGCGACGTGAGCGAACTCTCCGGCGGCCAGCAACAGCGGATCGCGCTGGCGCGGGCGCTCATCACCGAGCCGACCGTCCTGCTGCTTGACGAGCCCCTCGGCGCGCTGGACCTGAAGCTCCGGCAGAACATGCAGGTCGAGCTGAAGAACCTCCAGGAGGAGCTCGAGACGACCTTCGTCTACGTCACCCACGACCAGGAGGAGGCGCTGACGATGAGCGACCGGATCGCCGTGATGAACGACGGGCGCATCGAACAGCTCGGCACGGCGACGGAGATCTACGAGGAGCCGGAGACGGAGTTCGTCGCCGACTTCATCGGCGAGACGAACCTGATCCGCGGCGACTACGGCGAGACCGACGACGGCGCGGTGGTCGAGCGGAACGGCACCGCGTTCCGGATCCCGCGCGATCCCGACGCGGGATCGTCGGTCGCGTTCGCCATCCGCCCCGAGAAGATCCGGGTCGGCGCGGCCGCCGAGGGACTCGACAACGAACTCACCGGCGAGATCGTCGACGAGATCTACAAGGGCAACCTCGGCAAGTACGTGGTTGCCCTGGAGAGCGGCGACACCCTGACCGTCGATATGCAGATCCGCGACCGAGGCACCACGCTCAGCCCGGGCGATACGGTCCGCCTCGGCTGGTCGGCCGACAACTGCGTCGTGTTGACCGAATGAGACGCCGATCGCTCGGGACGGCATCGCCCGCTGACCAACCACACCACGACACGAACCAATCGACGTTCCATGGTCACTATGCAGTTCACTGACACGCTACGGGAGAATCACGCACAGGCCCGCGAGGAGATCGCCGACCGGCACTTCGGCGCCGTCATCGACGGCGAAACGCGGTCGGCGGCGTCCGGCGAGACGTTCGAGCCGGTCGACCCCGCGGTAAACGAACCGATCACGACGGTCGCCAGCTGCGGCGAGGCCGACGTGAACGCCGCGGTCGAGGCCGCCGACGCGGCGGCCGGGGACTGGGGCGATATGGACGCGACCGACCGCGGCGACCTGCTCCGCGAGTGGGTCGCCGCGATGCGCGACCACCTCGACGAGTTCGCCCTCCTCGGCGCGCTCGAGGTGGGAAAGCCGCTCGAGTTCGCCCGCGCGGACGTCGAGAACGGGCTCGACTTCTTCGAGTACTACGCCAGCGTCGCGGTCGCGGAGACGGGCGAGCACGTCCCGACCGGCGACGACTCCCACGCCTACGTCCGCCACGAGCCCTACGGCGTCACCGGACAGATCCTGCCGTGGAACTACCCGATCCTGCTGATGGGCTGGAAGGTCGGCGCCGCCCTCGCGGCCGGCAACACGGCGGTCGTGAAGCCCCCGAGCCCGGCGCCGCTCTCGGTCATCCTGGCCGGCCAGCTCGCGGCCGAGACCCTGCCGGACGGCGTGGTGAACGTCGTCCCCGGCTCGGGCTCGGCCGTCGGCGATCCGCTCATCGACCACCGGCGCGTCGGGAAAATCTCCTTCACCGGGTCGGTTCCGGTCGGCCAGGAGATCATGCGGACCGCGGCGGACACGGTGACGCCGGTGACCCTGGAGCTGGGCGGGAAGAACCCCTTCATCGTCTTCCCCGACGCCGACGTCGAGGAGGCGGCGGCCACTGTCGCGACCGGCGGGATGTACAACGCCGGCCAGTCGTGTGACTCCGCGACCCGGATCCTGGTCCACGAGGACGTCGAGGAGGAGTTCCGCGAGGCCTACCTCGACGAGCTCGACGGGTGGGAGCCCGGTGACCCGCTCGCCGAGGGCACGACGATGGGGCCGCTCGCGTACGCGGGCCACGCCGAGAGCGTCGACGACTACGTCGACCTCGGCCGCGAGGAGGGAGCGACCCTGCTCCGCGGCGGTCCCCTCGAGGACGGGGAGTACGCCGACGGCGCCTACTATCGCCCGACGGTGTTCGACGACGTCGATCCGGAAATGCGGATCGCCCGGGAGGAGGTGTTCGGGCCGGTCCAGTTCCTCTTCACCTTCTCCGAGTACGAGGAGGCGATCGAGATCGCGAACGACGTCGACTACGGCCTCACCGCCGGCGTCGCGACCGGGAATCCCTCGGTCGCCCACCGCGCGGCCGCCGACGTGGAGGCCGGCAGCGTCTGGGTGAACCGGTACTTCGGGACCGTCCCCGGCACGCCCTTCGGCGGATTCAAGCAGTCCGGCTTCGGCCGCGAGTGTGCCCAGCAGGCGATCGAGGAGCACCGGCGGACGAAGGCGGTCAATATGGCGGTCGACGACCCGCCGTACTGATCGCGAGGCCGTCGGCCCGCCGTCGGTCCGGTCGCGTCCCGTCGCCGACGGTTTCTGCTGACTTCGACGAATATACTTCGCCCATTCGATCAGTTTCCGAAATATATTCGAGGGAACGATGCGGCACGGTTCGGCGGGTGCTCGGCTCCCCTCCGGACTCGTCCACAACTCGCCGCCGATCCGACGCCGTTCACCGCCGATCCGGTGCTATTTGACGCCGGTCCGGTGCTATTCGACGTCGATCCGGTGGCCGTCCCCGTCGGCGTCGGTCTTCGGGAGCTCGATCGTCAACACGCCGTTGGCGTACGTCGCCTCCGCGGCCGTCTCGTCGACGTCGCTCGGGAGCCGGACCCGCCGGGAGACGGACCGGCGACGCCGTTCGCGCCGGTGGTACTCGAGGGAGTCGTCCCCGCCGGCGTCGCTTTCGACCGACTCGTCGCGTTCCGCCGCGATCGTGAGCGTTCGGTCCGACGCCGTGACGTCGATGTCGTCGCGGTCGTACCCGGGTAGATCCGCGGTGACCGTGACCGTCGACTCGTCCTCGGCGACGTCGACGGTGATCCCCCGTCCGAGACCCGTCTCGAGGTCGCCGAAGCCGGCTTCCAGGTCCTCCCCGATCCGCTCGAACTCGCGGCTCATCCGCTCGAACAACCGTTCCATCTCCTCGAAGGGGTCTCGACGTGTCATACCGTGATCATAGGCCGCCGATCGACTTGAACGTTGCCGGCGGTCGGCGGCGTCGGACGCAGTCGGCGGCCATCCGTGGTCCGATGCTGCGGGATCCACCTCGCGGCGTGGTCACACCACGTGCGTCGTGTCGTAGGACCCCAGCACGCGCACCCAGCCGTCGGCCGCGATCTCCTCGAGCGTCTCGAGGGCGTCCTTCGTGCGCGGCTCGTAGAGGCCGGCCTCGACGTCGAAGTGGAACAGGTAGTCGCCGAGCCGGTTCCCGCTCGGGCGCGACTCGACCCGCGAGAGGTTGACGTCCCGGTCGGCGAACGCCTCCAGCATTTCGAGGAGCAGCCCGGGGTAGTTCGCGTCGGGGTAGACGATGAGCGTCGTCTTCCCGCCGGCCTCGCTGCGGGCCGACTCGGGCGCGACGACGAGGAACCGGGTCGCGTTCGAGGAGCGGTCCTGGATGTCCTCGGCGAGGATCCGGAGGCTCGTCCCCTCGCCGTCGAGCGGCTCGGCGTTGTCCGGGTGCCCGATCCCGGCGACGCGGGCGTCCTCGCGGGCGCGTTCGACCCCGCGGGCCGTCGAGGCGACCGCCTCCCGGTCGACGTCGGGATACTCCCGCTCGAGGTAGGAGCGGCACTGCGCGAGCGCCTGCGAGTGGCTCGCGACCACGTCGAAGTCCTCCGCCTGCGCCAACAGCGCGTGCCGGATCGGCGTCACGATCTCCTGGACGACCGCGACCTCCTCGTCGGCCAGCGCGTCGAGGCTCTCCGTGACGGACCCCTCGATGCTGTTCTCGATGGGGACGACGCCGCGGTCGAAGGACCCGTCGGAGACGGACTCGACGATCGCCGTGACCGACTCGCGGAACGACACGTCGTCTGCGACGGCCCGCGCGGCGCGGTGCGAGTAGGTGCCGGCGGGACCCAGCGTGACAACGTTCATCGTCCGGAGTAGCCGGGCGGGGTGGAAAAACGTGCCGGAGCGCGGCGATTCCGGGTCTCGTCGCGGATGTCGGCTGGTTCCCATCCAACGTTTATGAGTGATGGCGACCTAACGGGATGTATGAGCACCGGACGTGAGATCCACCTTTCCGAGGCGGACGACGGTTGGTGGGTGGCGGTCGACGAGGGAACGGGGGTTGCGAGCCAGGGCCCAACCCGCCAACGGGCGTTGGAAAACCTCGATGATGCGGTCGAACTCACCGAACGGGCTCAACGCGACGAGTCGGCAGCACCCGAACCGGACGCTCCGTGGTTCGAGGACTGAAATGGGTTCGCGGGACTTTTCAGGGGACGATATCGTTTCCGTGCTCCGTTCGTTCGGTTACCGACACGATCGAACGAACGGTGACCACGCCGTCCTGAAGTATACTCATCCGGAGACCGGAACGAAACGAACGGTCACCGTACCGCTCCACGATCGCGTTCGTATCGGTACGCTGCAACGGATCGCGGAACAGTGTGGCGCTGATGACTTCCACGCGTGGTGTGAGTGGATCGACGACCATCGATGACGACGCCCACCGGCCATCGTGTACGGGCGGTCGACCGGGACCCGACGCCGTACCGTCCTACTCCTCGATGTCGATCGCGGGCCGGCCCGGCTCCGCGTTGCGCGCGACGTCGTCGGCCGTCGCCTCGGCGCGGACGACGGTGACCGGCGCGTCGAACTCGCGCTCGATCAGCCAGGCTGCGGCCCGAAGCGCCTCGTACTCCGCGTCGCCGCGGAGCGTCATCGAGAGCGCCTCCCGTTCCGCCTGGAGGTCCTGTCCGTAGGCGGCCGCCGCGTCGCCCCGCTCGCGGATGTGGTCCTCGGCCATCAGCTCGCCGATCAGGTTGTCGGCGTCGCTGTCGATCGCGATCTCGAGGGCGTCGTACTTCCAGTCGGGGGCGACGACCACGTCGATCGACTCCGGGTCCTCGATGCCGGCGACGTCGACGATCTGTCGGACGTCCTCGCGGGTGTTCTCCACGAGCCGCCGCCGCTTCCGGACGGTCTCGCGGTCGACCGCGGCCTCGGGCCACGCGGCCGCGAGCACGACGCCCTCCGTGACGGCGGATTCGGGGTCGTCGGTCGGGTCCATCCCCTGCAGCCGCGCGTACAGCTCCTCGGCGAGGTGCGGCGTCACGGGCGCCAGCAGCCGGACCGCTGCCGAGAGGCCGCGCCCGAGGACCGCCGGGTCGGGGTCGTCGACGTAGTCGGCGTAGCTCCGGAGCGTGCGGACGAGCTCCTGGGCCTCCCGCAGCGCGACGTTGAACGTGAGGTCGTCGTACTCCGCGGTCGCGATCGCGACCGCGGCGTCGACCTCGTCGGTCACGTACGCGGCGATCGGATCGTCCTCCACGGAGACGTCGACCGCGGCCCCCGATCCAGCCGTCGCCGCGTCCGCCGCCGCGATCGCGTCCGCGTGCTCCTCGACGAGGGCCTGCAGCCGGCCCAAAAAGCGGTTCGTCGAGCGGACGCCCTCCTCGGACCAGTCGAAGTCGCGTTCGGGCTGGGCCGCCTGCATCATGAACAGCCGGGCCGTGTCGGCGCCGTACTCCTCGACGATCCGCTGGGGGGAGACGACGTTGCCCTTCGACTTCGACATCTTCTCCCCCTCGAGCTGGACCATCCCCTGGGCCAGCAGGTTCTCGAACGGCTCGCGGTGCTCGAGCCCCTCGTGGTCGGCCAGCACCTTGGTGAAAAAGCGCGAGTACAGCAGGTGCATCACCGCGTGCTCGATCCCGCCGACGTACTGGTCGACCGGCATCCAGTCGTTGGCCCGCTCGAGATCGAAGGGCGCCTCCTCGAGGTCGGGGGAGACGTACCGCAGGGGGTACCACGAGGAGTCGACGAAGGTGTCCATCGTGTCGGTCTCCCGCTCGGCGGGGCCGCCACACTCAGGACAGGTCGTCTCCTTCCACTCTTCGGCGGCATCGAGGGGGTTGCCGGTTGTGTTGATGAACTCGGGGAGCTCCACGGGGAGGTCATCCTCGGGGACCATCACCGGGCCGCAGTCCGGACAGTGGACGACCGGGATCGGCGTTCCCCAGTAGCGCTGGCGGGAGATTCCCCAGTCGCGCAGCTGGTACTGCGTCGCCTCCGAGGCTCCGTCGATGTCCTCCGTGAGGCGTTCGCGGGCCGTCTCGCTGTCGAGCCCGTCGTACTCGCCCGAGTTCACGAGCACGCCGTCGTCGGTGAACGCCGCCTCCTCGACGTCGGGGATCGTGGGTTCAGCTTCTTCGGCGTCCGCCTCCTCCGCGTCCGCCGCCTTCGGTTCGGGGGCGATCACCGGCCGGATCTCGATGCCCTTCTTCTCGGCGAAGGCGTGGTCGCGCTCGTCGTGGGCCGGAACGGCCATCAGCGCGCCGGTGCCGACCTCCGAGAGGACGAAGTCGGCGACGTAGACCGGGATCGCCTCGCCGGTCACCGGGTTTTCCGCGGTGAGTCCCGTCTCGACGCCGTTCGGCTCGTCGCCGTCCGGGTCGGCCTCCTCCTCGATGAACCGGCGGACGTCCGCGTCCGTCTCCGCGAGCTCCTCGCTGATCGGGTGGTCCGGCGCGAGCGCGAAGAAGGTCGCGCCGTGGATCGTGTCGACCCGGGTGGTGAACGCCTCGACGTCGCCGTGCCCCTCGACCTCGAAGGACAGCTCCGTCCCGTACTGGCGGCCGATCCAGTTGCGCTGCATCTGTCGGACCGAGTTGGGCCACCCCTCGAGGTCGTCGATGGCGTCGAGCAGCTCGTCGGCGTACTCGGTGATCTTCAGGAACCACTGCTCGAGGTCCCGCGTCTCGACGGGCGTGTCACACCGCCAGCACAGCTCCGCCTCGCCCTCGACCTGCTCGTCGGCGAGGACGGTCTCGCAGGAGGGACACCAGTTCACCGCGGCGTCGCGGCGCTCGACGAGGCCCTCCTCGTGAAAGCGGGTGAACAGCCACTGGTTCCACCGGTAGTAGTCGGGCGTACAGGTCGTGATCTCCCGGTCCCAGTCGTAGCCGAACCCCATCGACTTCATCTGGCCCTTCATCGTCTCGATGCAGTCGAACGTCCAGTCGCGCGGGTTCGTGTCGCGCTCCTTGGCGGCGTTCTCGGCCGGCAGCCCGAACGCGTCCCATCCCATCGGGTGGAGCACGTCGTCGCCGCGCAGCCGACGGTAGCGCGCGTACGCGTCCGTGATCGTGTAGTTCCGGACGTGCCCCATGTGCAGCTTCCCCGAGGGGTACGGGTACATCCCGAGCACGTACGTCGGGTCCGCGACGTCGTCGGGCGTCCGATACGCGTTCGCCGCCTCCCACGCGTCCTGCCACCGGCGCTCGATCGCCGCGTGGTCGTATCCCTCGTCGGTCATCTGTTTATAGACGCGTGGTGGCGTCTCCGTCGTATACCTTTCCATCGACGCCCCGCGTATCGGCGGTAGCGTCACTCCCCCGTCGCATCGGCGGTAGCGTCACTCCCCCGTCGCATCGGCGGTAGCGTCACTCCCCCGCCGCATCGGCGGTCGCGTCACTCGACCTCGAGTCTCGACGATCGTCGTCCGTCCCCCGCAACCTTTTGCCGACCCGTGCCCTCCGATCCGGCGTGGATCGCGACGTGCTCCGCCGGGAACTGCGCGCCGGACTCGCCGAGACGCGTCGGTATCTCCTCTCACACCACGAGCCGGCCGAGTACGACCGCTGCCACCGACTTCGTGTCGGAAGCCGGACCATCCATCTGTGCGCCCGCTGTTCCGGCGTCCATCCCGGAATCGCGGTGGGGATCGTCCTGGGGACCGGCGGGTGGCTCGGAGGGACCCTCGGACTCGCCGCGATCGCCGTCCTCCCGATCGCCGCGCTCGTCGATTGGACGCTCACCGCGGGTCGACCCGAGGCCGGATCGAACCGGGTCCGAACCGCGACGGGGCTCCTTCTGGGTACCGCCTACGGACTCGGACTCCATCGGCTCCTCCTCGGCGGCGACCGTCGCGTCCTCCTGATCGGGTTCGGGTACGCCGCGGTCGTCGCCGTGGCGCTGTGGTCCCATCGCGGCTCGCCCGTCGGATCCTGACGACGCTCGATCGCGGTCGCCATCGGATCCGCCACCCGATACCGCTCGGACGTGGCTCGCATCGCACCTCGGCCACATAATTATAAATACTCCCGGAAACACCTCGGAACTATGGCAGGTCCCACCGACGACGACACGGACCGTGATCGACGGTCACGCTCCGAGGAATCGACCGACGACGATCGCTCCTCCCCGAGCACCGGCGCCGCCGATGACGCCGGCTGGGAGGAGTCCGACGACCGTACCGGCGAGCCGACCGACGCCGGCGGAGCCGATCCCGACGACCGAGCCGGTGCGGGCGGCGCCGCCGGCGGAGCCGGGACGAGCGAAGCTGCCGGCGGAGCTGCACCCGATCGGGGCGGCGGACAAAGCCCGGCCCCCAACGAGCAGTTCTGTTCGAGCTGCGGGACGATCATCAAGAAACAGGCCGAGATCTGTCCGGAGTGTGGCGTCCGGCAGGGCGGCGGCGCCGCGGGCGGCGCCGGCGCACCCGGTGGAGCGGGCGGTGCCCCTGGAGCAGCCGGAAGCAGTAAGGACCGAACCACCGCCGGGATCCTCGCACTCCTTCTTGGCGGGATCGGGGCTCACAAGTTCTATCTCGGCGAGACCGGGATGGGACTGTTGTACCTCTGTTTCTCCTGGACGTTCATCCCGGCCATCATCGGCTTCATTGAGGGAATCTTATATCTCACCAAGTCGGACGAGGAGTTCCAGCGACAGTACGTGTAGGACTGCGGGTCCTGAGCCGCCGAGACGGCCCATCACGGCCGTTCCGGCGGCGGCGTCGAATGCACAATCCTTATGCCGACTACCGTCCTCCCTACGGGTGCAATGTCTACCGGAACGGTCGACTTCTTCAACGACACTGGCGGCTACGGCTTCATCTCGACTGAGGACGCGGACGACGACGTCTTCTTCCACATGGAGGACATCGGCGGCCCCGATCTTGAGGAGGGACAGGAGGTCGAATTCGAGATCGAGGACGCCCCCAAGGGCCCGCGCGCGACGAACCTTACCCGCCTGTAAGGTTCTCGGCGATCTCACTGACGCATCGGCACACGGCCGCGTTTTCGATTTTCTCGCCCCGCGAGCGACCGCCACGCCTTCGTCCTCCGTCTGGCGAAACGGGCCGTCACCCCGTGACGTAGAGATACGCCCACCAGACGTACCCCGCGGCGAGCATGACGGCGACGATCGCCTCCAACACCGTGATGTACGTCTCCCCGTGGGTCCGGCGGAACCGCTGGACGCGCTCGACGGGTCGCCACAGCGGCTGGAGCGGCTCCGGCAGGATCTCGCCGAGTCCGCTGACGCTTTCCGTGTCTATCGGCTGCTCGGCCGTCTCCTGGGTGGACATCGTGCTCGACTCGTCGTCGGAGGCGCTCATCGTTCCACCCCCCGACGGAAGGGGAGTTTCGCGCCGCGTTCGAGGACCTTTTCGGCGGCGAAGACCGCGCCGAACGCGACGATCCCGGCGACCTTCAGGAACCGACCGGGGTACACCATCACGAGCAGACCGAGCGCGAACAACGCTCCGCGGATCAGGACGCGGCGGCCGGCTGACGTCCGGAACGGATAGTTCAGGCCGTAGATCATGGCGACCGCTCCCACGAGCACCAGCACGCCGGTGAACAACGTGCTCAGCGTCGGAGCCATCGTCACGAGGCCGGGGTTGTAGACGAAGGCGATCGGGAGGACGAAAAGCGGCGCCGCGATCTTGATCGCCACGCCGCAGGTCCGCCAGAAGTTCGCCTCCGCGATGCCCGCGGCGACCACGGCCGCGGTCGCGACCGGCGGCGTGATCCCGGCCAGGATGGCGGCGTAGAACACGGTGTAGTGGGCCACGATCTCGGGGACGCCGAAGTCGGCGACGAACGTCGGCGCGATCAGGATGGCGACGATGACGTAGGACGCCACCGTCGGCATTCCCATCCCCATCAGGATCGCCACGGCCATTCCCAGCAGCACCGCGTACAGCAGGACGCCGCCCGAGAGGTCGATCAGGAGCAGCGCGATCTTGTTCGGAACGCCGGTGGTGGAGAGGATGTTGATGACGCCGTTGATCGAGACGAGAATGATGGCGATGGGCGCGAGGATGATCGCGCCGCGTCGGAACCCCGTGACCGTGTCCCAGAACTGTGTGACGAACTCCTCGACCGCGTCGCCGGCGGACTCCTCGATCCCGCGCTGGATGACCGGGAACGTGATGCCCGTGATGACCATCGCCACGATCGTCCACAGCGCGGCGGTCATCACGGTCCACTGGACGATGCCCAGCAGGTAGACCAGTATGACGAACGGGATCCCGAATCGAAGCCCTTCGAACGCCTTCTCGCGCCGGGAGAGCGTCTCCTCGAAGAACTCGGAGAACTGCATGTCCTGCGTGCTCGCGTCGCTGATCGCCGTGTAGTGGACGGCGATCCCGATGCTGGCGACGAGGATCGCTGCCGGCACCAGGCCGGCGACGATGATGTTGAGGTACTGCACGCCGAGATAGGAGGCCATGACGAACGCCGAGGCGCCCATAACCGGCGGGAGCACCTGGCCCGACGTGGAGGCGACCGCCTCGATGGCGCCCGCACGGTGGTTCGCCATGCCGCTTTCCCGCATCGTCGGGATGGTGAACGAGCCGGTCATGGCCGCGTTGGCTGTGTAGGAGCCGTTGATCGATCCGATCACGGCCGACGAGAGGACGGCCGTCTGTGCCACCCCGGACTTGATGTAGCTCGAGGTGACGATGGCGACCCGCAGGATCAGATCGAAGGCGCCGTATCCGAACAACAGCCCCGCGTACAGCAGGAACGGCGCGATCCAGGCGGCCGTCAACTGGGTGAGGCTCCCGTAGAAGCCGTACAGGTCGGTCACGAGCACCTGCAACAGCGTCAGCTCCTGCATCCCCGCGTGGCCGAGGACGCCGGAGACGTGGTTTCCGAACACGCCGTAGATGATCATCCCGCCGACCACGCCCAGAAACAGGTTGCCGAACTCCCGCCAGGTCAGGTACAGTATCGAGACGATGACCAGCCGGGCGAGCATGTACTCGTGGGGGGTGGCGTACCCCTGGCGCTGGAGATACACGAGCTCGAAGTTCAGCGCGAAGTACAGCGCCGACGTGATGAGAACGATCGACGACGCCAACAGCACGGCGCCGTCGATCCGGTTTCCGTCCTGGAGGGACTGCCGCGTCTGGTCGAGCGCGTACACCGTCATGATCCCGCCGACGAAGACGACGCCGAACTGGACGCGTCCGGCGCTCCCGACGAGAGGGATCCGTTGCGCGTGCGCCCACACCAGGACGATCAGCCAGAACACGACGGCCGCGACCGTGACGCTCACGTCGAGACCGCCTCGTATCGTCTCAGCCAGTCCGTTCCGATCCGTTCGTGTGCTCATTCGTTAGGTACCATTGGCTTCGCCGAATCACTCATACGTCACATCCATCGTCCGGGATCGGGGTGCCGTCGGCGGCCGCGAACGGGCGTCACGGGGACGCCCGCCGGGCGACTACCGTTCGCCGACCGTCAGCTCGTCGTTCCAGGCGTCGTTGTCCTGGTAGAACTGGGCGGCACCCGGATGGACCGGGATGTCCGGGATCGCCGAGGCGTGCATCGCCGAAACGCCCTCCTCGAAGTCGTTCATCTGGGCCTCGGCTTCGTTGACGGTGTCGTTGTGCTCGTAGACGACGCGACACAGCTCCCGGACGGCGGCGTCCTCGGCCGCGGGATTGAACATGTAGTTCACCTGGAGGTCCCAGTGGAACACCTCGTCGGTGCCGATGTCCTGGCCCATCCCCCACTCGTCGTAGGCGGTCGTTCCGGTTCCGGCCCCGCCGTACGACTCCGCCGACTCGCGCAGCGCGTCGGTGGGTTCGACGTAGTGGACGTCCACGCGCGAGGAGTACTCCTGTACCCACCCGGTGTAGCGAACGCCGGGAGTTCCGTAGGCGATCGCGGCGTCGATCTGGCCCTCCTCGAGCGCGCCGGGGGCATCGTCGACGGCCATGTTCTGGATGTTCATCTGGTCGTATACGTCGGCCGTCGGGTCCTGTGACCAGACGTCCAGCGTCGTCGCGCGCGTCGAGTAGCCCGGCTCCGCCGGATAGACGTTCGCGCCCGCGAGGTCGTCGAACGTCTCGATGCCGGTTCCGTCCCGGGCGACGACGTAGATGGAGTACGGGAACGCGTAGAACCCGTACCACGGGACGCTGTCGACCCCCTGGTCGGCGAACGTCCCCCGATCGTTCATCGCCTTGACCAGCGTGTTGTTGTCGGTGATCCCAGCGGGGAACTGGCCCTGGTCCATCCGCCGGACCGTTCCGATGTATCCCGGGCTCTCGATGGTCGCGTAGTCGAGGGTGTCGCTGTGCTGGCTGACGGCACGCTCCACGGCGAGTCCGACGGATCGCGTCCCGCCGGCGGACGTTCCGACGCGGAGCTGCAGCTGTTGGTCGCCGTTGCCGTCTCCATTTCCGTCCCCGTTGCCATCGCCGTTGCCGCCGCCGTTACCGTCACCATTGCCGCCACCGTTGCCGTTGCCACCGCCGTTGCCGTTGCCACCGCCGTTGCCGTTTCCATTGCCGCCGCCGTTGCCGGTACACCCGGCGATCGAGACGGCGCCCGAAACGCCGGCCAGCTCGACGAACCGTCGGCGGCTGACGATGCTCCGGCGATCGTTGTTTCCTCTGGACATAGCCGTTCGGAGGATCGGCTGGAACGTTTAATAATGTAATTTATATATTCATTCCTATATACACGAAATAAATGGGTATATCGAAAGGGATCTCTTATCTCAACTCGCCGAACGATCGTCCTTCGCACGATGCGGTTCTATTTGCCGGTATCTTCGGCTATTTGTTGGTCTGGATTCCCGCCCCGCTATGGAGATCACTGCGGTCGAATCGTTCCCGATCGAGATCCCGCTGGCCGAGCCGGTCTCCTTCTCGAACCGAACGATCCGCTATCGGGACCACGCGATCACGCGCGTTCGCACCGAGAGCGGGCTGGAGGGCGTCGGCTACTCGCTGGGATACGAGGGCGCGGAACTGATCGCGGACGCGGTCGAGTCGATGCTCGCCCCGACGGTGACCGGCGAGGATCCGCGGGACACGACCCGCCTGTGGCACGAGATGTACGAAGGAAACGTCCAGATCGGCCGAACCGGGCTCTTCCTGCGGGCGATCTCCACGGTGGACATCGCGCTGTGGGACCTGAAGGCGAAGGCGGCCGACCAACCCCTTCACAAACTGCTCGGCGGCTACGCCGAGGCCGTCCCCGCGTACGCCAGCGGCGGCTACTACCGCGAGGAGAAGGGCCACGACGGGCTCCGCTCGGAGATCGAACGGTACCTCGAGGCGGGACACGACGTCGTGAAGATGAAGGTCGGCCGTCGGCCCGTCCACGAGGAGGTCGACCGCGTCGCCGCGGTTCGTGAGACGATCGGCCCCGACCGAACGCTGTTGCTCGACGCCAACGGCGTGTGGTCGTCCGCGCCGGAGGCGATCCGGGCCTGTCGCGCCTTCGAACCGTACGACCCGTACTTCATCGAGGAGCCGGTGCTGATCGACCGGGTCGAGACGATGAGCCAGGTCAACGAGGCCCTCGAGTATCCGGTCGCGACCGGCGAGCTGGAGGGTACCCGTCACAACTTCGCGTCGCTGTACGACGCCGGCGCGGCGAGCGTCCTGCAACCCGATGCGACCGTCTGCGGGGGAATCACGGAGTGGCTCCGGATCGCCGACCACGCGGCGGCCTACGACGTCCCGATCGCGCCCCACTACAACTGGAACCTCCACGCATCGCTGCTCGGCGCGATCGAGAACGGTCTCTGGGTCGAGTACTTTTATCGGGACATGGACGTCAAGGTGTTCGACGACGTGGTTACGGATCCCCTCTCGCCGAACGGCGAGGGTCGGATCGAGCTGCCCGATACCCCCGGACACGGGGTCGAACTGGACGGGAACGCGCTTCGGGAGTTCAGGGTATGAGGGACTACGGCAACCACGCGTCGCGAAGCGCCGATCGAACCGTCGAGATCACTGACATCGACGTCCGCGTCGTCGCCGGGAACTTCGAGTGGAACCTCATCACGATCGAGACGGACGCCGGCATCACCGGGATCGGCGAGGCGTATCGGGGCGGCGGAGTCCCCGAGATCGTCGAGTACACGAAGCGGTTCCTCATCGGGGAGAACCCCCTCGATCCGGAGCGGATCGTCCGGCGGATCGTCCAGGAGATGTCGGGCCACGGCGGGACGACCGGGAAGGTCGTCACGGCGGCCTCGGGCATCGAGGTCGCGCTGTGGGACCTCGCGGGCAAGATCCTCGGCGTGCCGGTCTATGAGCTCCTCGGTTCGAAGTATCGCGACGAGGTCCGGATCTACTGTGACTGCCACGCCGGGGAGGCCTACGAACTCGAGGACGGCGCGACGGCCTACGCCGATGCCGACGCCTACTCCCCGGAGGCGTACGCGCGGGAGGCCGCCCGCGTTCGGGATCTCGGCTTTTCGGCGCTGAAGTTCGATCTCGACCTCCCGTCCGACACGCATCCCGACCGGACGAACGGTCGGTTGACCAACGACGCCATCGAGGAGAAACGCCGGATCGTCGCGGCCGTCCGGGACGAGATCGGCCACGACGTCGACCTCGCCTTCGACTGCCACTGGGACTACTCGGTCGAGAGCGCGAAACGGCTCGCCCACGCGTTGGAGCCGTACGACCTCATGTGGCTCGAGGACCCGATCCCGCCCGAGAACATGGGTGCACAGATCGAGGTGACCCGCGACACCCGCACGCCGATCGCCACCGGCGAGAACCGCTTCCAGGTACACGAGCTCTCCGAGCTGATCGACGAACACGGCGTCGACGTCATCACGCCCGACCCGACGACCGTGGGCGGGCTCGCCGAGACGATCCGGGTCGCCGACCGTGCCGAGGAGGAGTACATGCCGATCTCGCCGCACAACGTCTGCAGCCCGGTCGGTACGATGGCTTGCGTCCACCTCGGCGCGGTGATCCCCAACTTCGACCTCCTCGAATACCACGCCCTCGAGGTGGACTGGTGGGACGACCTCCACACACGGTCGGAACCGCTGATCCGGGACGGGACCATCGCGGTCCCCGAGGAGCCGGGGCTCGGGATCGAACTGGACGACGACGTCGTCGAGGCGCACCTCCTGTAGATCGGGCGGCGGTCGGGGGTCGATCCCCGCGAGGACGCCGGTTCCGTCAAAGCGGGTCGGCCGTCGAGCTCACTCCTCGGCCGTCCGGCGAATGAGCGCCGCCAGCCGGTCGTAGAACGTCGCCTCGTACTTCTCGGCGGCGTCGATCGTGGGCCGCGCGTTGGTCTCGGTCACCACGAGCCGGTCGTCCGTCTCGAGCAGGTCGACGCCGAGGTAGTCGATCCCCAGCGTGGCGGCGGTGCGTTCGGCCAGCTCGCGGTGCCGATCCGGCGGGTCGACCGGAACCGCGCTCGCGCCGCGATGGACGTTGTGTTTCCAGCGGCCGCCGGCGTGCTCGCCGCTGCCCCCCTCGGTGCCGGCGTGTCCGCCGCCTTCCGTGTCGTCATCGTCGGCCTCGGCTCCCGGCAGTCGGCGCTCGACCGCGCCCAGGCAGTCGCCGTCGACCACCATCAGCCGGTGGTCGCGTGCGTCGGGGAGGAACTCCTGGATCAGGTAGGACTTGTCGCCGGTCGCGCGGAAGTCGTGAACCAGATCGAGATAGTCGATCGTCCCCGAGAGGTCGTCCGGGTCGACCGCCTTGGCGACGCCGACGCCGCGGGTCGTGGAGTTCGGCTTGATCACGAGCGGGTACGACAGGCCCGCGTCGGCGACCGCCTCGTGGATCGTCGCCTCGTTGACCGGATTCGAAACCATCACGCTCCGCGGCACCGGGATCCCGGCCGCGTCGAGCGCGCTCGTGACGCCGCCCTTGTTGCGCGAGGTGAGGACGGCGTCGCGGTCGTTCACCCACGGCACCCCGAGGCGGGCGTCGAGCGCCGCCCCCTCCATCAGCCGCGTCGGGTAGACGAACCCCACGTCGACCGTCTCCGGGGCGGGATCGACCGGGTCCGCGGGCGCATCGGGGCTGCCGGTGAGTCGGATCGTGCGTCCCTTCGCACGGAGATGAACCACCTCGATCCCGCGCTCGGCGAGGGGATCACGGACGCGCTCGAAGGTCTCCGACCGGGTTGTCATCGCGAGCCGAAGCATCGATCCGCACGAGCGGGCCGAGGGGGATAAGCCTCGCGACGATGGCGGCGGCTGCGGGGGTCACGGACGGCGACCTCGGAGAAACGGGCCTCGCGTCGAAACGCCGATCCAACCCGGACGTTGTCGGGACGGGGCGCCGGCCTTACGAGACGAGCAGCTTCTCGCCGCGCTCGACGGTGATCCGGCAGGAGGGAGACATCTTGTTGTACGCGCGACGGAACGCCTCCTTGACCGCGGGGGCGTCCTCGGGGTCGCAGTAGGCGGTGAAGACGGCCTCGCCGTCGTTGATCCGCGCCGCGGTCCCGACCGGCTTGCCGAACGCCTGCCGCATCCCGTCGGAGACGCGGTCGGCCCCGGCGCCGGTCGCCTGCTTGTTCTCCCGGATGACCTGGTGGGGGAACTTCCGGAGGACCATCTTGTACTCGCCCTCGCCGATCTCCTTGAGGAGGTGGCGGTTGGCGGAGAGGCGGGCGCTCTCGAGGGATCCGTGGCGGATCTGGAGCTTCTCCTCGACGCGGAGGCTGATCTCGACCTCGTAGTCGTCGGGGTCCGCCTGAAGGTCTCCCATATTGTGCTGTGCGATCTTCGAACCCGGAATGCCCGTGATGTACTCGCGGCGCGTGTACGAGGGCTTGCTGATCGTCCGGTACATGGAGGCCGGCTTGTCTGACATGGTTACTTGTCGAGTATACCCGCCGCTGCGCGAATAAACCCTTCGAAAGGACCGCCGGATATCGCCCCGTCAGGCGGTCCCACGGCCGGTTCGGCGCCGTCCGGACCGAAAGGGCGTGGCCCGGCGGAGCGCGTCACTGCTGCGATTCTCGGCTCGCCGAGCCGGACGGCTCCGGAGCGTCGGCCTCGATGGGTTCGTCGTCATCGGACGCCGTCTCCGTTCCCAGCGTTTCGGCCTCCGGCTCCGTCGTTTCGGCCTTCGGCTCCTCCGGCTCCGTCGTTTCGGCCTTCGGCTCCGCCGCCTCCGCCGAATCCGTCGCTTTCGTTTCCGCTCCCGGCGTCTCCGGTTCCGGAGGCTCGAGCGCGACGTGTTCGAACCCGCGGTCGGCGAGCAGCTCGGCCGCGCGGTCGGTGATCGACGGCGCGACGAGGATCCCGCGGACCGCCGCGTCCGGGTCGCGGTCCGGCTCCTCGGCAACCGCATCCACGTATCTGGCGAGTTGGCTCACGGCGCTCGGCCCGACGCGCCGGCGTTTCAACTCGAGCACGACGGCCGTCCCCGACGCGTCGACGCCGAAGACGTCCATCGGACCGGCGGCGCTGTCCCGTTCGACCGCGGTCGGCTCGAAGCCGGGCTCGACGAGGTCGGGATCTTCGAGGATCCGCCGCCGGAGGTCGGCCTCGCTGCCGGTCACCTCGAGGTCGCGGCCGCCGGTCACGCCCATCGCCGAGAGCTGGTGGACCGCCGTGAACCGAACCGTGAGCGTCTCGTCGGGCGAGGTTCGCTCCGATCGAACCCGCAACCGCCCATCGCGGACGGCGGCGTGGTGGGTCGACCCCGGCGGCTGCCAGTTGACCGGCGTGCGCTTCTCGTCGGTGTGAACGAGCGCCGACCCGTCCGGCTTGAGCACGAGCAGCCGGTTTCCAAGTCCCAGCGTCGAGGCCGCGCGACCCTCGTACTCGACGCTGCACTCGCCGAAGACGGTGATCAGGTCGCCGCGGTCGAAGGCGGACTCGAGCTCCCAGAGCGCCTCCCGATGGCTGGGTGTATGGAGGGTCGTGACGGTCACTGTCGCGGACTATGGGACGATCGGTGAAAAGGCCGCCGGGGCGCGGGAACGGTGGACGAGGAGCGACGCCGCGGTCCGCCGACGGCGGCTCCACGACACGATCGGCGGCTCTCCGATCGGCGGCTAGCTGACGTTGATCGGCGGCTAGCTGACGTCGATCGACGCCGAGTCGTCGGCGCGGTCGAAGGTCACTTCGAGGATGCCGTTGTTGAACGTCGCGGACGCCGACCGCTCGTCGACCCGGACCGGAAGGTCGATCCGCTCGTCGTACTCCCGGCGGTCGGAGGCGGCCGAGACCGTCAGCGTCTCGCCGTCACACTGGAGGGAGAGGTCGTCCTTCGAGACGCCGGGCAGGTCCGCGACCAGTCGCACGGTATCGTCCTCGACGTACGTGTCGACGTGCGTCTCCGTGCCGAAGCCCGCGTCGTCGGCGTGGTCGCCGTTCGCGTTGGCCATCTGGTTCATCATCCGCTCGATCTCCTCGAAGAGGTCGCCGAACGGATCGTCGCGGTCGTCTCTGTCCATGTTCGAGGGCAGGGCTGTGACTCGGATAAGCCTTCTGTCAGCCGTGGTTTCCGCCGTCTCGAACGGGGGCAGTTCTCCGCCGACCGTGTGAACGGTTCCCGGGTCCGGCGCGTTTCCCCACGGCTAAGTGAGCCCTCCCCGTTCGGGCACGTATGGCACCGTTCAAGACGCTCGACGACCTGCCGGCCGACGCCCGCGTGCTGGCGCGTCTGGACCTCAACTCGCCGATCGAGGAGGGACGGCCGCGGGACAACCGGCGGTTCACACGCCACGCCGCCACCGTCCGGGAGCTGGCCGAGCGGGGGCATCCGGTCGTCTGTCTGGCCCACCAGGGACGACCCGGAAACGACGATTTCGTCTCCCTGAAGGGCCACGCCGAACTGCTGGCGTCACACGTCGGCCGCGAGGTCGCCTTCGTCGCGGACACCCACGGAGCGGCCGCCCACGAGGCGATCGAGGCACTCGGCCCGGGCGAGATTCTGCTGCTCGAGAACGTCCGGATGTCCGACGACGAACTCCCCGAGGCGGACCCCGAGACCAAGGCCGAGACCGAGTTCGTTCGGTCGCTCGCGCCGTACTTCGACGCCTACGTCAACGACGCCTACTCCGCCGCCCACCGAGCACACGCCTCGCTCGTCGGGTTCCCCCGCGTCCTTCCCGCCTACGCCGGCCGGGTGATGGAGGCCGAGTACGAGGCCAACACCGCGATCGCGACCCGGGAGTTCGACGGCCAGGTGACGATGATCATCGGCGGCACGAAGGCGACCGACGTCATCGACGTGATGGACGCCCTCGAGGGGAAGGTCGACCGGTTCCTGCTCGGCGGCGTCGCCGGCGAGCTCTTCCTGCGCGCCGCCGGCTACCCGGTCGGTCACGACCTGAAGTGGATGGATCTCTTCGACGACCAGTGGGAGCGGACCCACGAGACCGTCGAGACGCTCCTCGAGGAGCGCGGCGACGAGATCGAGCTTGCGGTCGATCTCGCCTACGAGGACGAGACCGGCGACCGGACCGAGATCGACGTCGACGACGTCGAGGAGAAGACGACCGCCTACCTCGACGTGGGGTCGGCGACCGTCGACGCCTACGAGCCCGTGATCCGGGACTCGGCGGCGGTCTTCCTGAAGGGCGCGCTCGGCGTCTTCGAGGACGAGCGGTTCGCGGACGGGACCGTCGGCGTCCTCGAAACGATCGCCGACACGGACTGTTTCTCCGTGATCGGGGGCGGTGACACCTCCCGGGCGATCGGGCTCTACGGACTCGACGAGGGCGACTTCTCGCACGTCTCCATCGCCGGCGGCGCCTACATTCGCGCGCTCACCGGCGAGCCGCTCCCCGCGGTCGAGGAGCTGCAACGCGACGCTTGAGGGAACCCCTTTTCAACCGTTCCGGCCGGTCTCCGTCCCGACCCTTCGTCCCCTGTCTCCGGATTAGTCCTCCTGAATCGCTCACTCCGCCCGCAGCGCCGGCGGGTGTTGGACCTCGATCGCCGTCGCGGTCGACAGCGGCAGCCGCATCTCGATCTCCCGCGCCTTGCGCTCGACCACCTCGAACCCGAGCCGCCGGTAGATGTCACAGGCCACGGAGTTCGACGGCTCGACGGTCAACTCGATCGCCTCCCGACCGTTCGCCGCGCCGAGGGCGATGATCTGCTTGCACAGCTCGGTCCCGAGCCCCCGGCCGTGGTAGGCCGGTCCGACGAAGACGGCGAGCTCGGGGTCGGCGGCGTACGTCGGCGTGTACACCGCGTGGCCGGCGATCCCGTCCGGTCCGTGGGCAACGACGTTGAGCCCCCGGTCGAACAACCGGTCGAGCCACGTGTGGATCTGCCGGTCGTTGACCGGCGGGAGTCCCTGGGCCCGCTCGGTCGAGGTGAACGTTTCGTACATCTCCACGAGCCCGTCCCGATCGGCGTCAGTTGCCTCGCGGATCGTCCAGGGCGTCCCGTGTTTGTCCACGAACCGCGGACAGCGCGGCGGACAGTGGGGCGTCCCCTCGCAGTCGTCGGGGGCCCAGTACGAGCAGGCGGCCTCGGGGTCGGATCCGGAGGCTGCGTCGGGATCGTGAGTGTCGTCGGGATCGGTCATGGGTCGGTCTCTGGTAAGGGGCGGTGATGGATCCGTGCGCGGTGTGCGAGCCGTTCTCGTCGTGCAGCCGTCACTACGGGCAGGACGTCCTTCAACGCGACCACGAACATCTTCGGTCGGCACGGAAAAGGCAGTCAACGGACCGACCGATGGTCCCGGCAATCGGACCGACCGATGGTTTCGACGACCGATGTACCGACTTCGATGGCCGTATCGCTCAGTCGTCGACCGGAACCGCCTCGCGATCGCCGCGAACGTCGAACAGGCTCTCGAGCCCGACGCCCAGCGCCTCGTTCGTTCGCTCGACCGACTCCGCGGCGTCCAC
Source organism: Halopenitus persicus (assembly GCF_900107205.1). Lineage (GTDB taxonomy): Archaea > Halobacteriota > Halobacteria > Halobacteriales > Haloferacaceae > Halopenitus > Halopenitus persicus. Next base: position 172,805 of record NZ_FNPC01000002.1, read on the forward strand.
GTCGGTCACCATCGCCCGGATCGCGTCGACGTTCTCGGGGATGACGTCCGACTCCTGGTGGACGTTCTGGAACAGGTACAGGTCCGGGCCCTCCATCCCGACGGACTCCGCCCAGACGCAGTTCTCCCACAGGTCGCCGCGGGGACGTCCCGCATCGAGGGCGTAGTCCTTCAGCTTGCCGGCGCCGTCGATGTCGGCGGTCTCCGGGATCGTGAAGACTCGGGATTCGTCGGCGAGGAGATCCAGGATCGCGTCCTCGTCGGGCTCGGCCGCGAGCGTGACGTTGAGGCTGTGGGTGTGCATCAGCGTCGTCGGGGCCTTCAGCGCGAGCGTGTCGATGTCGACGTCAGGGAAGATCGTGTTGACGTCGGGGCCGTGGTGGGAGGGGATCGAGACCGGGTCGGGGAGCACGTCGTTGACCGGCCCGCGGCCCGTCTCGGAGGGATCGCCGCTGCGTCGCACGAGCGTGACCCGCACCTTCTCGATGCCGTACTCCTCCTCGAGCGGGGCGATGACCCGCGAGAGAGCGGTCGTGTTACACGAAACCACGCGGACGTAGTCGGCGTCGCGGGCGTCCTCGAAGTTCGACCGTGCGTTGAAGGAGACGTCGGCGACGTCGGCACCCTCGCCGCCCTGGAAGACCGCGGGCGTGTCGTGGTCCTCGTAGACGGGGCGGTTCTTCGCGCCGATGTCGCTCGGGCAACAGTCGACGACGATGTCGCTGGCCTCGACCAACGCATCCAGGTCGCCGGCGACCTCGAGGCCGGCGTCGGCGAAGGCGTCCGCCCGGTCCTCGATCGCCGCGTAGAGGTCGTATCCGCGCCGGACCGCCGCCTCGGCCTCGTAGTTCGGCCGGGTCTTCGCGACGCCGCTGACCGTCATATCCGGCTGGGCCGCGACGGCGTCCGCGACGCGTTTTCCGATCGTTCCGTATCCGTTTACGCCCACGTGGATCATGTACGAAATTCGACCGGCGACCCGTATAATCGTTACGAGACCACCGGAGACGGTCGGTGTGTGGTGCGTCCGTCTCCGGCCACGCCCGTTCTCGTCACACCCGTTCTCGTCACACCCGTTCTCGTCACACCCGTTCTCGCCACACCTATTCTCGTCCACGCCCGTTCTCGTTCGGCGCCCGCCGTCCCGGCGCCACGAGAGGGAAACGCTAACGGGCTGGGCGTTCGACCGGAACGTATGTCGACCGACGTGACCGACGCCGACCTCGCGACCGCCGCCGGCACCGCCGTCGGACAGTGTCTGAACCTCGCCGCCGACGAATCGATCGTCATCGTCACCGACGACGAGCGCCGGCCGATCGGCGAGGCCCTGTACGCGGCCGCCCGCGACGTGACCGACGACGCGACGATCCTGCAGTATCCGCCCGGCAAGCAACACGGCGGCGAACCCCCCGCTGCCGTCGCCGAGGCGATGGCGGCGACCGACGCGTTCCTCGCGCCGACGACCAAGAGCATCAGCCACACGCGTGCACGCGGCGACGCGTGCGAGGCCGGCGCGCGCGGCGCCACCCTGCCCGGGATCACCGAATCGGTGTTCGTGACCGGTCTCGATGCCGATTACGCCGCCATCGCCGACCACTGTGCGGCGGTCCACGACCGGGTCGCCGGCGCCGACACGGTCCGCGTCACGACGCCCGCCGGCACCGACATCACGTTCGAGCCGGGCGACCGCGAGTGGCACACCGACACCGGGCTGGTCCACGAGCCGGGCGACTTCTCGAACCTCCCCGCCGGCGAGGTGTTCGTCTCCCCGGAGACGGCCGACGGCACCTACGTCGTCGACGGGACGATGCGGCCCCACGGGCTGCTCGCGGACGACGAACGGCTCACCTTCGAGGTCGAGGACGGGTACGTCACCGAGATCTCCGACCCCGCGATCCGCGACCAGGTCGAGGCCGGCGCCGAGACGGTCGGTCGGGACGCGTACAACCTCGCCGAGCTCGGGATCGGCACGAACGTCGGGGTGACCGACCTCGTCGGCTCCGTCCTCCTCGACGAGAAGGCCGCCGGCACCGTTCACATCGCGATCGGCGACGACGCCAGCATCGGCGGCGACACTGAGGCCCCGCTGCACCTCGACGGGATCCTTCGGGACCCGACCGTGTACGTCGACGGCGAACCGATCGATCTGCCGTCCGCGTGATACCTTTCCCGGATCGGCTCATCGTCCCGACCGCGTGAGCTCCCGACGCGCGCGAGCCGTCCACACGCGCTGCCCGACACACGCGGGTTTTTAGGCCTCGACGGGCTAGCGCCACCAATGAGCGACACACGCGAACGCGTCGGTCTCGTCTGCCCCTCCTGTTCCACCGACGAGCCGACGGTCCACGAGGTGCTCAGTCCCGGCGGGCAAGCCACCGTCAGATGTACCGACTGCGGTCACACGCACAAAGCCGAGATCCCCGAGCCGGAGACGGCCGCGATCGACGTCGTCGTCTCCCAGGACGACGAGTCGTTCACGACGACGATGGAGGTTCCTGCCGACACGTACGCCGAGGTCGGCGGCGAGTTCGTCGTCGACTCCCCGGAGGCGCTGCTGCAGGCCCGGGTGACCGACATCGAGGTCGGCCCCGAGGAACGCGTCGAGGAAGCCGACGTCGAGGAGATTCGGACGTTGTGGACCCGTGCCGTCGACAACGTTTCGGTGAAGGTGACGCTGCATCCGGCCGACGGCAATCGCGAGCAAACACGTCCGCTCACGGTCACCGTTCCCGGCGACTACGAGTTCGAGATCGGTACCACCGAGACGTTCGGCGATGAGGAGTTCACCGTCGAGGGGATCCAGATCCGGGAGAACGCCCCCGACTATCGGTTCGACAAGCTCGACCACGAGGGCGATCTGGCCTTCGCGAAGGACGTCAAGCGGCTGTACGCGCGCGACGAGACCTCGACCGCTTGGTCGGCCTGGTAGGAACGTCCCGTCGCTCCCGTCCTCTTCGATCCCGTCCTCCCGGCTTGTTTCGCTCCGTCCTCCCGGCTTGTTTCGCTCCATCCCTCGTGCATCCCGACGGTTCGCGGTTAGCTGCTCTCGCGGCGGCCGCTCTCACGGCGCCCGTTCCGCGACGCCGTCAGATCGTCCGGACCACAGCTTTCAGGAGCGGTCGTAATCTATGGTATTGTATGTCACCCGACGATGCCCGCGACCGGCTGGTCGAACGGCTCCGGAAGCGGTTGGACGTCGACGAGGCCGTCCTCGCGGCGATCGGGTCGGTTCCCCGCCACGAGTTCGCCTCCGATGCGACCATGGAACGTGCCTACGCCGACCGTCCGCTGCCCATCGGCGCGGATCAAACGATCAGTGCGCCGCATATGGTCGCGTTGATGGCGGACCTGATCGACGTTTCCGACGGCGATCGCGTGCTTGAGATCGGGACCGGCTGCGGCTACCACGCTGCGGTCGTCGCCGAGCTCCTCGGCGAGTCAGGGACGGTCTATAGCGTCGAATACGTCGACGAGCTCGCGGCTGCGGCCCGCGACCGCCTCGATCGGTTGGGCTACGACGCCGTTCACGTTCGCGTCGGTGATGGACGTGACGGCTGGTCGGAACACGCGCCCTACGACGCGGCCTACCTCACCTGTGCGGCCGCAGACGGGATTCCGGATGCCATCCTCGACCAGACGCGGGTCGGCGGGCGGGTCGTCGGACCAGTCGGTCGTCGGGGACGCCAGGAGCTCGTCCGACTCGTCGTCCAACCGGACGGTCACGAACGTGAACGCCACGGAGGCGTTCGGTTCGTTCCCATGGTTGGCGACCAGGAGTGACCGGGGTTTCCCCCTGCCCGATCCCCACTCCTGATCGACCGCGGCTCGTCTCCCGACCGACCGAGATCCGCCATCGCTCGACCTTCCGGATCGGGAGTCGATCGGGAGCGTGCAGTTCATTACGCCCGACGCCCGAGTTCGGATATGGACGAGGCGACGTTGCGGGCGGACATGATCGAGAGCCTGGAACACCGTCTCGATCGCCCGCTCGAGGAACGGGTTCTCTCGGCGCTCCAGCGTGTCCCCCGTGAGACGTTCGTCTCGGAGGCCCCGTACGACGACCGGGCCGGCGAGGAGCACGGCACGCGCACGCTCGCGCCCTCGACGGTGGTTCGGATGGTCTCGGCGCTCGACCCCCATCCCGGCGAGGAGACGCTGGTCGTCGGCGCCGGGGTGGGGTACACGGCGGCGGTTCTCGCGGAGGTCGTCGGCGCCAGACGCGTCCACGCGATCGACGTCGACCGGGACCTCGTCCGTCTGGCCCGGTCGAACCTCTCCGAAGCCGGGTACGACGCCGTGTTGGTCGATCGGCGGAACGGAACCACCGGGCTCCCCGAGTACGCCCCGTTCGACCGGATACTCCTGGAAGCTGCCGTCGCCGAGCCGCCCCGCGCCCTGCTCGACCAACTCGCCGCGGACGGTCGACTCGTGCTTCCCCGCGGCACCGGCACGCAGACCCTGATCGCCGTCCGCCCCGACGCCGGCGAGCACTCCGACGGGGCGGAGCGGTCCGATCCTCCCGACCGCCCCTATCGGATCCTCGAGCGGGCCGGTCCCGTCCGCCTCCCGCCGATGCTCGCCGACGGCGAACGCGGCCGGATCGAGCGCAACCGTACCCGCCGCGAGGACGCCGAACGGGCGGCCGCGGGAGCTTCCTCCCGACAGGGATGGGAACACGACTGGGTCGACTGGGACGAGCGCCGCTGACCGCTCCGGAGGTCGCCGCAGCCGCGTCCGATCGCGCCGGGTCCGGTCGAGTCACGACGATCCGTCCGCAACGACCAGCACGTTCGTGTTCTCCCGGTCGTCAGTGTACTCGCTGCCTGCGGGAGGTTTGACGTCGACTTCGAGCGTGCCGTCGGCCTGATTCGGGCCGAGCTCCGGGGCTACGGTGACGGTCGCCGTTCCGGTTTCGTCCGTCCGTGCGGTCGCGACCGATCCGATCCGTGCGGTCTTTCCGCGCACGACGATCGTCGCGTCGGCGACCGGCGATCCGTCCGGGTCGACCACGGTGAACGCGATCTCCTGCTCGCCGGTCGTGGTCACCTCGGGTTCCGGCTGTACGTCGAGTTCGATCACGGCGAGCCCCTCGATCCCGCTCACCATGCTCATCATCACGCTCAGGCTCGCGACGCCGACCACGAGCGCGATGACGAGCCGGATCGGCAGCCCCTCGATCGCCCGTTCGTCACGCCGGAGGTCGTCGATCCCGTCACGGAGCATCGTTCCTGCCGTTTCGATCATGGGCCGTCTGGGCTCGGGTTCGGATATAAACCCTCGTCCGGCGATTTTTCCCGGATGCCGCCCCACCGTCCTCGATGACTGAACGCGACCTGCCCTCGAGCCCACACGTTCGTTCCGGGACGAACTCCCGTTCGGCCGGTCCTCTCGGCAAGCGGAACGGGTCCGGCCCGTTCGGGGAAGCCGAGGGGGTGAGTTGCGGCGTCTCGGGCACGCACCAGTATGACTCCGGATCGGCAGCCACCAACGGTCCGTCCGATGTCCCGTCCGACGTATCGTCCGAGCCGACGCCACACGTGCTCGGCCGCGAGCCGGGATCCGGCGGACCGATCGCCCGTCTCGGCGCGTTCCTGGCCCGTGACGGGAGCACGGGCGCGCCGGTCGGGATCGACCTCGATGGCCCACACGCCGGCGTGTTGGTCGGGAAACGCGGTACCGGGAAATCCTACACGCTCGGCGTCCTCGCGGAGGAGATCGCGGCGACGGTCGGCGTCTCTCCGATCGTGCTCGACCCGATGGGCGTTTTCGAGGGGATCGCGGCGCTTCCGGACGGCCGCGTGCTCGAGGCGACGATCCACCCCGAATCGCTCCCGCCGGACCGGTGGCCGGAGATCGCCCGTCTCGACCCGGACCGTCCGCCCGGAAGTCTGCTTTGGCGAGTCGTCGAGGCGGTCGCCGACGGTTCCTCCCGGACATCACTCTCCGCGATCCGCGAGGCGATCGCCGATGCGGACGCTCCGGCGGCGACGAAGCGCACGGTCGAGAACCATCTCGACCTGCTCGCCGCCTGGGACGTCTTCGACGCCGACGCGCCGTCGGTCGGATCCCTCATCGGCGGCGGTCCCACCGTCGTCGATTGCCGGTCGCTTCCGCCGGCCGCGACGAAGGCGATCGGCTACGCGCTCGCTCGCGGCATCTACGACCACTGCGTCGGGGGCACTTCGGACGTCCAGCCTTGGCTGTTGGTCGACGAGGCACACGCGTTCCTCGAGGGGCTCGCCGCCGACGCGTTTCGCACCCTCTTCACGCGCGGTCGCGCACCCGGCGTGAGCGTCGTCTGTGCGACACAGCGTCCGAGCGCCCTTCCGCCGGTGGCGGTCTCACAGTCCGACCTCGTGATCGCCCACCGGCTGACGGACGAGCGGGACGTCGATGCGCTGCGCGTCGCGCAGCCAACCTATCTCGCCGACGACCTCGGCGACACGCTTCCCGCGGGCGTCGGACGGGCGCTCGTCGTCGACGACGCCACCGAGGGTGCCCACACGGTTCGCGTTCGTGAACGACATACCGTACACGGCGGCGCGAGCCCGTCCGTCAGCGATCGGTAGTTACAGGCGTCCTTCTCCCGTACCGACGCACGTGACCTCCGAGACCGACGACGCCGACCCGGACGGGAGCGACCGGTCCGCCGCCGCGAACGCGGGACGTGAGGGCGGACACGACTCCCCGGAAACCGTCGACGAGCCGCCGGAACTTCGGATCGAGGAGCTCTCGCTTCCACAGCGGGTGTTCGTCGCGGCGGTACAGAACCCGTTTCGCGGTGCCCTCATCGCGCTGCTGTTCGGGCTTGCCTTCTCGTTTTTCATCGCGCTGTGGCTCGTGTTTCCCCGGATCGCCGCCGGATTCACCGTCCTGGCCCTCGTTGTGGGGGGGCTGATCGCCGCGGTACTCACGCTGCTCCGGTGACCGAGAGGGGTCGTCGACGACGGCGACCGATGCGACGCCGTGACGTTCCTGCGGCGGTCGAGAAACGACGTCTCCGGCCCCGATCACGCGCCGGTGCTCAGTACCGCGACGGCATGAACGCGAACGCGATCAGGAACACCACGAAGCCGAGCGAGACCCACTGCACTCGGGTCAGCCCCGACATCCGCTGCTCGAACTGGTCGATCTCGGCCAGCTGTGCCTCGTATGACTCCATATTACTCGAAAGCGACACGGTCGAGCTGTCCTGGAAGATCACGACGAAGTCCGTCCCGCCGAGCGTCACCGTTCCCTGTTGGGATAGTCCGGCCGAGGCCGTTTCGACGGTCTCCCATCGGAGCCTCGCCTCGCTCGCGGTGACGTTTTCGACGGTCGCGTCGTGACCGTCGTATTCGATCGTTTCGCCTTCCGCGAGCTGCCGTTCCTCGGGCTCGGGGAAGTACTCCCCGGCCGGGACGAGCGTCGCGGACCCGTTCTCGTCCCGAACCACGACGTACTCCTCGCCGTCGCTCTGGACGGTCTCGTTGTCGGCGGCCGAATCGTTCTCGAGGATCGCCGTCCGGTCGAGCTCGTCCCGCAGCGTGACCGCGTCGGGATCGTCGCCGTCGATCACGACGCGCCAGTCGTTGCCGTCGTACTCGACGACCGAGTCGTTGGCCCACGTCGCCGATTCCTCGACGGTCCGGTTCCACTCGACCGTTCCCGTCAGCGTGGTCGTCGTCGCGCCGTGACCGCCCTCTTCAGTCTCCTCGGTCACCTCGGTGACGGTGTAGGTCGTTCCGTTGTGCTCGAAGGAGTCACCTGCCCCGCCCTCGAACGCCGGGTTGTCGAACGAGACCTCCGGGGCGTCCGCGGTCGCCGTAAGTGTGCCCGCTGCCGCGCCCACGAGTACAAAGAGCACGGCGTACACGGCTACAGCGCGTCGTTGCATAGTTCGAGCATAGGACACCCGGCGTATAACGGTTACTTTCCCTTCCGATCGCTGGGAAGACCACCGACATCGGTTCCAGTGGCCACCGTCGGTCGAGTTCGAACGGTTCGGCTTTCGTCGCCATCCGCTTCTCGGACCGCGTCGATCCTTCCGAATGGCTCCGTACTACCGGTTCAGGCAAAACATGTTAAGGCAAATATATACCGATAATTTAAAATCATCATAGCCGCGTACTGACGGTAGGTATCTATGGACAGACGCACCTTCCTGAAGGCAAGCGGCAGCGCGACGACCGTTGGCGTCCTCGCCGGCTGTATCGGCGGAAACGGTAACGGCGGCGGCAATGGAAACGGCGGCGGCAACGGCAATGGCGGCGGAAACGGTAACGGCAATGGTGGCGGGAACGGCGACGGCGGCAGCTCCGACGAGCCGATCGTGATCGGCGCGATCCAGCCGTTGTCGGGGAACTTCGGCCCGTGGGGCCAGGCTCACCAGGCCGGCCTGGAGTACGGCATTCAGGAGATCAACGCCGACGGCGGCGTCCTCGACCGCGAGCTGGAGGTCGTCTCGAACGACACGGCGAGCGACCCCTCACAGGCGGACAGCTACTTCCGCGAGTTCGTCGAGCAGGACGATGCGGTCGCGATCACCGGCGCGGTCTCGAGCGACGTCGGGATCCGAACCTCCGACACCGCGCAGGAGCTCGAGGTCCCGAACTTCCTCCATATGGCCGGCGCCGACGCCGTGATCAACGACCAGCGTCAACACACCTTCCGCGTCGGCCTCCTGCCGGCCTCGAACACGATGATCGCGCAGTCGCAGCTCATCGAGGAGCGCGGCTACGAGAACATCGGCGCGATCGTCGGCGACTACGCGTGGGGCCGCTCGATCGAGGCCGCGATGCAGGAACAGTTCGACGTCGACGTCCAGATCGAGGTCGCGCCGGTCGGCACGTCCGACTTCCGGCCGTACCTCCGAAGCTTCGATGACGACATCGAGTTCCTGAACGCCACCGGCCACCCGCCGGGCAACTTCACGATCACCCAGCAGGCGTTCGACATCGGCCTCGATCCGGACGTAGTCTCCGGATCCGGGTTCCCGCCCGCGGTGATTCAGGGCGCGCTCGGCGACCTCGCACAGGAGGCGTACCTCCACTACCATATGTCCGATTACACGACGGACGAGTACATCAGCGTGGCCGAGGGCTTCGGCGAGGAGTTCCCGGACCAGGACTTCGATACCCACCACAGCTACGGCTACGTCACGGCGCACCTGATCGCCGCCGCGATCGAGAACGCCGGCGAGGCGACCCCGGCGGCGATCACCGAGGCGGTTCGCGACATCGAGTTCGAGACCCTCTATCCCGAACCCCTCCAGTACACGAACGGCGGCGAGCCCGACGGGCAGGTCCAGATCTACAGCCAGTTCACCTCCGAAGCCCCCGAGTACGCTTCCGACCGCGACTGGGGCCTCTCGGAAGTGTTCCGCTCGGATCCGCTTCCCGCACGCGAGTACTGACCCGAACCGAAACCCCACGGAACCAACCCTCGCGGCAACGTGCCCTTCCCCCAGGTTGGCCGCGTTTTCGCCCGGAACTGAACGACCCTGCCCGGGACCGAACGTTCGCCGAACGGCGCGTAAGGGGAGGTACGCGGCTTCGACCGCACCGAACGGCTCCAGACTGCACCGATCGAACGACGAGATCCGTAAGGTATACGATGACACCACATCGCAATAGGCGTAGGAGTATATGGTAGCAACTAGCACTTTGATCGCGGTCGGGATCGACGGGATCGCGTACGGGATGTTCCTGGCGCTGCTCGGGGTCGGGATCACGCTCGTGTTCGGGTTGGGCGAGGTGCTCAACCTCGCGATCGGGATGTTCGCGATCTTCGGCACGCTGATGGCACACTATCTGTCGACTGCGGTCGGTCTCGGTTCGGTTCCGGCGTTCCTCCTCGGCATCGTCGTGGTCGGAATCCTCGGCGTCACCGTCGACCGAACGCTGCTCTCGCTCGTGTACCGCTCCGACGGCGAGGAACGGATCCTGTTGGGGATCTTCGTCACGCTCGGCCTGTCGATACTGCTTGAGGGGATCCTCACCAACTTCTTCCCGTCGCGGTACTCGCTTTCGCTCGGCCTGCCGCGGATCAACGTCATCGACATCACGATACCGGGGTCGTCGATCCTCGTCATCGCCGTCTCGGCGGTCGTGCTCGCGTCGCTGTTCGCGTTCCTTCGGGGCACGTTCCTCGGAAAGGCGGCCCGAACCGTCTTCCAGGACGAGGTCGGCGCGTTGCTGATCGGCGTCGACCCGCGGCGGATCCGGGCGATCGTGTTCGTCCTCGCGGCGATCGTGGCGGGCATCGCGGGCATCGTCTACGGAACGACGGCGACCCTGGGCGTCACCGACGGCTTCCAGTTCACGATCTTCGCGCTCATCGTCTCGATCGTCGGCGGCATTCGAAGCATCGAGGGCACCGCCGTCGCGGGGATCCTGCTCGGGATCGTCGCGACGTACGCGAACTTCTTCATCGGCGCGTACCTCGCAAGCATCATCCTGTTTATGACCGCAGTCATCATCCTTCTGGTCCGACCGGTGGTGGAAGAATGACGTCGCTACCGCTTCCGCGGACGGATCGCGCCTGGACGGGAGTGATGGCGGTCGTGTTGGCCGTCGCCCCGCTGTTCGTCCTCGAGAGCACCACGTACCTCCGGCTGTACAACCAGTTCCTCATCTTCGCGCTGTTGGCGATCGGTCTGAACATCGCGTTCGGCCACACCGACCAACTGTTCCTGTTCATGGGCGCGCTCGCCGGCGGCGCGGCCTACGTGATGGCCGTGCTGGCGCAGGACGTCCTCGGGATCACCCCGTGGCTGCTGATCCCGGTCGGGATGGCCGCGTCCGGCGCGCTCGGCGCCCTCGTCAGCTGGGTGTCAGCGAAGCGACGGCTCGGCGTGATACTCATCTCGATCCTCACGCTGAACCTGCAGCTCGCGTTGACCGAGGCGTACGTCGGCCTTCGCGGCATCACCGGCGGGAGCACCGGCTACTCGTTCGTCGGGCTCGGTCTCGATTCGATCGGTTCGATCCTCGGGATCAACCGGTTCGCGGTCCTCTCGTATCTGCTCATCGTCCTCGTCGTCCTCGCACAGCTCGTCTACGTCAGGCTGATCGGGGGCAAATACGGACTCGCCTTCGAGGCGATCCGTGAGGACGACCTCGCCGCCGCCTCGATCGGGATCGACGTGGTCCGTTACAAGACCGTCGCCGGGTTCCTCGCGGCGGCGATCATCGGGCTGGGCGGGATCATGATGGCCGAGTTCCAGGGCACCGTCCTGCCGGGCGATTACGGATTCGCGGCCGTCGACGTGATGGTGCTGATCATGTTGATCATCGGCGGCATCCGCACGACGTTCGGCCCGGTCGTGGGCGCCGCGGTCGTGTTCACCATCGAGGAGTTCCTCTCGCCGGTGGGGCAGTGGGAGACGGCGGTCTTCGGCGCGCTCCTGATCGTCCTGTTCCTCTACTTCCGGCAGGGACTGATGCCGGTCCTTTCCGACGGCGTGGATCGTCTCCGCGATCGGACCGCATCGTCATCCGGCGCGACCGACGGTCGCTCCTGACCGTCAGGATCCGGGCCGCCTTTGGGCGTCTTCCGTGACTCTGGGCGTCTCGGACCCCCCGGGCGATCCGGTGCGTTTCGGCCGTTGGGCTCGGGAGTCCCCGTTCTCGGTGGGTTGGACGTCCGGAAGCCGTCGCACTCGGAGCGCCGCGTTCGGATGGCTAAAAAACGCGAGTGAGTCACGGTCCGGCGTTCGCCGCCGGGTAGCGGTGCGCGTTCGTCGGTGACATAGCGGTGCGCGTTCGTCGCCGGCTAGAGGTAGGCGTCCTTGACGTGCTCGCTCTCGAGCATCCCCTGGCCGGTGTCCTCGTGAACGATCTGACCGTTCTCGAGAAGGTACGCGCGGTCGGCGAGATCGAGCGCCTTGTCGACGTGTTGTTCGACGAGGAGGATCGTCGTCTCGTCGCTGATCTCCTCGATGATGTCGAAGACGCGGTTCGTTATCTGCGGCGCGAGCCCCTCGCTCGGCTCGTCGAGCGCGAGGATCTTCGGCTCCGCCATCAGTCCGCGAGCGATCGCGAGCATCTGCTGTTCGCCGCCGCTCAGCGACCCGGCACGCTGGTCGGACCGCTCCTCGAGGATCGGGAACCGGTCGTACATCTCCTCGATCTTCGCGTCGATGTTCTCCCGACGTCTGTAGGCGCCCACCTCGAGGTTCTCCCGGACCGACATCTCGCCGAAGAGGTTGCGCTCCTCGGAGACGAGCACGAACCCGTGGGTGACGATCTCGCCGGGATCGAGGTCGGCGACGTCGTCGCCCCACAGCGTGACCGACCCGGAATCGACCGGGTGTAGGCCGCTCATCGTCTTCATCAGCGTGGACTTCCCGGCCCCGTTCGGGCCCACCAGCGAGACGACCGTGTCCTCCTCGGACAGCTCCAGGGAGACGTCCCAGATGACCTGCATCCGGTCGTAGGAGACGTCGACGTTGGATAGCTCGATCATTTCAGACAGCGCTCCCGAGGTACGCCTCGACGACCGCCTCGTCGTCGCGGATCTCCGCCGGCGGTCCGTCCGCGATCAGCTCGCCGCTTTGAAGGACGAGTATCCGATCGACGGTTCCCATGATGGCGTCCATAATGTGTTCGATCCAAAACACCGAGATCCCCCGCTCGTCCCGGATCCGTTCGATGCTTTCGGACAGCTCCGTGACCTCATTCGGCGTGAGTCCGCTGGCGATCTCGTCGAGCATGATCAGGTTCGGGTCCGCGGCGAGCACGCGCGCCATCTCGAGTTGCTTCTTCTGGGCGAGCGGGAGCGCGCCCGCCTCCCGGTCGGCCTCCTCGGCCAGCCCGAGGAACTCCAGCGACTCCATCGCCCTGGCCTCCGCGGTTTCCCGGTCGATCGATTCGGTCGTTCCGAACGTGGCGCCCGCGATCGCGTTCTCGAGGACGGTCATCTCGTTGAACACGCGGACGATCTGGAAGGTCCGGACCAGCCCCAGCTGTGCGACCTCGTGGGTCTTGACCTCGAGGAGGTCCTGCCCGTTGAACCGGATCGAGCTCCCCTCCTCCGGGGTCAACACGCGGGTTATCGTGTTGAACAGGGTCGTCTTTCCGGCCCCGTTCGGTCCGATCAGGCCGACGATCTCGTCGTCGCCGATCTCGAACGAGACGTCGTCGACGGCGACGAGTCCGCCGAACTCCTTTCGGACGTCGGAAACCTCTAGCATCGTTGTGCATAGACGGACCGACGCCGCCTTAACCCTTGTGAAGGGCTGCCATCGCACGCAGGCGTCGGGATCTCCGGAGGCCGTTACGGGGACCTCGCTCCGCCGTGAGGCGTGTTCGTGGCCCCCAGCTTCAGCCGCCGGAAGCTCGTCGTCGGTCCGGCCGTCACCCGCTTCGCGATCGAGGTCATCGCCCGTGCCGCCTCGCCGTCGGGGCGGCCGGTCGTGACCGGTCGCTCCTCGATGACCGACCGGCTCATCGCGGGAGTCTCCGGGATCGGATCCGCCGGCGCACCCAACACGTCGGCCACGCGGTCGGTCCGCAGCGATCCGGTCGGCGACCCGGTCGTTCGGTTGAGCGCGATCGCCGCAAGACCCGTCCGAAGCTCCCGCGCGAGCTCGCGCGTTCGGATGGCATCGGGGATGGCGAACGAGCGCGGCGAGGCGACGAGCAGACACCGGTCGGCGGCCGCCAACGGGACGCCGACGTCGGCTCGACGCCCCGCCGGACAGTCGACCACGACGACCCCGTGGTCACGCTCGACCGCTCGGAGCGCGGCGGCCAGACGGGTCAGATCGCTCGCCCGCGACCCCGCGAGCGTTCGACCGCACGGCAGGACGGTGACGGGTCCCGAACGGAGACACGCACGCGGGTCGGCATCGCCCGCGAGCACGTCGTGGAGATCGGCACCGTCCCCGTTCGGCAGGTCGGCCATCCCCAGGTCGGCATCCACGACGACCCCGTCGCAGGCCGCCGCGAGGTTGTACGCGACCGTCGTCTTGCCGACGCCGCCCTTCCCGCCGACCACCGCAACGATCACGCGATCCTCCGGAGGGACTCGATCGGAACCTCGAGACGGTCGTGACGTTCGATCACCTCGTCGATCCGGTCACGGAGCCGTCCGAGATCGTCAACGTCCGCCGCGATCCGGTCGACGTCGGATTCCAATGACGCGAGGTCGCCGGCCTCGGCCACGACCGTCGCCGCGGTCTCGAGGTCGGCCTCCGTGAGCCGGCGGAGCCGGTCGAGATCCTCGTCCATCGCGTCGATCCGGCTTTCGATGCGTGCCATCGCTTCCTCGTCGATCGGTTGCCGCTGGTCGTTCGATCGCTTCCCGTCGATCGGTTGCCGCTGGTCGTTCGATCGCTTCCCGTCGATCGGTGCCACGGCATCCGCCTCGTCCTCGGTCGACGTTTCCCGGCTCGCGTCGGCGTCGCTCGGCCCCGGTGCTGTCGCCCCCCTTTCTCGTCGTTCGGTTACTGGCTGGCCTGCGTTCGCCGTTTCGGGTCCGTTCGTCGGCGATCCCCTTTCGCCACCGTCGCCGCCGTTGCCGTTGATCGGCACGCTTTCCCGCGGCGGACGGTGATCGCCGAGGGTTCGGATCGCGTTCGAAACCGCGTTTTCGACGCCGGCATCGTCCGGTTCGGTTCTCCCGGCAGCCGTGTCGTCGTCGCCGTCACCGACTTCCTCGACCGACTCGATCGTCATCGGACGGCGGTCGGCGGCCGTGAGCGACGCACAGACGTAGCCGACCCCGACCGTCGAGTTTCCGTCCACCCGGCAGGTGTACCCGTCCCGGTCCCACCCGGGCTCGGGCACACCTCGGCGGCGCGGCGGCAACACCGGGCCCTCGAGCTCGTTCCGGAGTCGTACGCGTCTGTCAACGGGCGCGTCGTTACACAGCAGACACGTCACGACGGCCAGCCCGCCGCGCCGTTCGACGTTCCAGGTGAGGTCCATACGCCGGCTGCCGCGCGTTCCCATCTAAAGGTACGGACGGTGCGTTCCGATCGACCCCGTGACGCCGTCGTGGCCCGGAAACGACGCCTCGACCCCGTGACGCCGTCGTGGCCCGGAAACGACGCCTCGACCCCGTGACGCCGACCGTCACGTTCGGACGATCGGGAAGCCGCGTCTTCTGCCGGCCGTCGCCGTGAGCGTCTCCGGATCGAGACCTCCCTCGTCGCTGGCGCCCGACCCGTTTCCATCCGTTCCCGCAACCGACCCGTCCGCCTTCTCGGTCGAGCCATCCATCCCCTCGACCAGTACGACCGGCGCCCGCCGGCCGGCGATCGCGATCGCGACGAGCTCGGCGACCACGGACGATCCACGCACCTCCGTCGGCCACGACCCCGGCTGTACCGTGACCGGCAGCCGCTCGAGTGCCGACCGGAAGGTCGGATGAACCGCCTCGACGAGTTCACGGCGTGCGCTCCGCTCCAGGTTCGCCACCTCGTCCGCCAGTTCCAATCGTCGTTCACGCCGATCCCTCGCTCGCCGTGCCTCCCGCCGTGCACGATCGAGGTCCTGCGTCGCAGCGATGCGGCTGGTCTCGGCCTCCGAGAGTTCCGCCAACGTCCCCTCGAGCTCCTCGCGAACGTCACCCCGGTCCTCGCCGAGCTCGCGACGAGCGGTCAGTTCGCCGCGGATCGTCGCCGCCCGCTCGCGCAGCCGGTCGATCTCCGCGCCGGTCTCCGCGACGCGACGTCTCGCCTCGGCGACGTCGACCGTGGGCGGATCGATCCCGTGGAGTCGTCGGCGCCGCCGGGCGAGCCGGGCGTCGACCGACGCGGTATGTCCGCGCTCACGGGCCGCGATCGCCAGCAGCTCGTGGAGCGAGCGGCCCGACGGAACGCGGTCGAGGGCCGTCGGCGTCGTCGGCCGGACGCACCGAACCGTGACCGGCGTCGTCCCGGCTGACGACCGCCGACCCGCGTCGACCGCCGCATCGTCGGTCACCGAGCAGTCGTCGACCGTCGCCGGGGGACGGATACGGTCCAGTAACCGGTCCGCCAGCGGAGCGGTCGTGTCGTCGGTCGCTCTCACCACGTCGCGGAGGTCGATCACCGTCCCGGATCGAACGACGTCACCGATCCGGACGCGGACCGATCGCGGCGAGCGGACGCGACCGTTCATAGGGATCGATCCCGAAGCGTCTCCGGATCCGGGTGGCGAGTCCCGGCCGCGAACTTCGCGTACGGCGTCGCGGGCGACTCCCGCGTCGCGTATGCGGATGCCGCCTCACGAACGTCCGCCTCGACCGCCTCGAACTCGTTGAACGGCGACGTTCGCTCGACCTGCACGTCGCCCTCGTGCGCTGCCCGCAGCCGCAACGCCAGGAACGCCCCGTACGCGGTCTCCTCGAACACTGCGGCCCGCCCGAATCGCCGGACGACGACCTCCTCGTGGGAACGACAAACGTTTCGAAGCGCCGTCCGCGCCCCCTGCGAATACACCATCACCAACAGCATAAAATCACTATATATTATATTAAATTAAGAGTATTGATATAGTAATATTTGCGGGATCGGACGTCGCCATCGCCGTCGGGCGGATCAGAGTCGCTCGATCTCGAACGATGGCGACCTCGCGTCGGCCTCGCCGTCATCCGTTTCGAGAACCGCTGCATCCCCGTTTTCGTCGGACGCCTCGCTCGGGTCCGCTTCGTCGCGTTCGGCGAGTTCCCGCACCCGTTCCCGCGCCGCCGCGGTCGACGGAGCGACGACGACGGTCCCGTCGACCGGCCCCGGTCCCCGTGCTCGGTAGACGGCGTCGGTCCCCTCGAACTCGGTGGCGTACGTCCGCAGAACGGCGACGGTTCGTCGTTCGGTCTCCGCGAGGCTCGCCTCGCCGTCCTCGAACCGCCGCAGCGCGTCCTCGACGTTCCTGATCGCTGATATGCGGTCCATCTACGTCGTTCGGAGGTGGTTCTGCGTCGGCTCGTAGACCTCCCCCTTCCGTCGCAGCTTCTCGATCTCGTCCTCCGCCTTCGAGGGGTCCATCCCGACCTCGTCGGCGCGGTCGATCACCTCCTCGACGGGCGCTCCCTCCTCGTAGTCCTCCTCGATGTCCGCGATCAGCGTCTTCAGGTTCTTGATCCGGTCGCGCTGGCTCTTGGAGGTCCCCGTCTCGACGACGTCCGCGTCGAACTGTCCGGTCTCGGGGTCGACGCCGATGTCCTTCAGACACGACTCGACGATGTCGGTCGCCCTGTCGGCGTCCTTTCGGTCCACCGTATCCGAGAGCCGCACGCGCGCGCTCGCCTCCGCGAGCCGGACGAGCGCCTCCAGCTTCCGCGCCGTCACCGGCACCGGGGCGTCCTCGTCGGCCCCCTTCGAGCGGAGATCGACGTAGAACTCCTCGATGACCGCCTTCGCGTCCTCGGTCATCGTCGGGTAACAGTTCCGCTTGGCGTAGGCGATGTACTTCCGGAGGAGGTCGGCGTCGATCGCCGGCGCCACCTCCTCGGTGACGTCGTCGACCTCCGCCTGCGTGAACTCCGAGGTCGTCAGTTCCTCGCGCTGGGTGTTCAACTCGCCGGCGTAGTTCGTCTTCAGGATGTGTCGGGCTAGCCGGCTGTCGTGTTCGGGATCGGGCTGGTCGGTGACCGTGAAGATGAGGTCGAACCGCGAGATGAGTGCGGGCTCCAAGTCGATCTGCTCGCCGATCGGCTCGTACTGGTCGAACCGGCCGTATTTCGGGTTGGCCGCCCCGAGCAGCGAACACCGTGCCTTCAGCGTCGCGTTGATCCCCGCCTTCGAGATCGATATCTTCTGCTGTTCGAGCCCCTCGTGCATGGCCGAGCGATCCTCCGAGTTGTGAACCACCATCCCGTTGGCGAGGAAGTTATGTGTCCCCTCGACGGTCAGGTCGTACACCTTCGGTCGACGACGCTCCTCGATCTCGGTCAGTACCGACCGGATCTCGCGTCGACGCGTTTCGATCCGGTCGGCGGCACTTTCCCGGACTTCGTCGAACCGATCGGTCGTAACGGCACCCGAGAACCAGCGTGAAACCGTCGACGAGGCGACGCCGATATCCCTCGCGATCGACGCCATCGAAACGCCGAACGCTTCCAGTTCGCTTCGGAGTTCGGCCCAGGTTCCCGCGTCGAATGGCCGTTGACACAGTTCACGCGCGCGATCTTCGGCCGTCGATACCTCCTCGCCGATCAGACCCGCAAGCTCCTGCTGGAGCACCTCGATCCGGTCGTCATCGCCGTGCTCGGTGACGGTCGTGACGTCCGTGACTCGCCGCCATTTGACGTCCCCGTTGACGAGGGATCGCAGCTCGTCGAGGTCGGTTTCGGCCACTTCCTCGACTATCGTCGCCAATCGTGTCGCGATATCGAGTCGGAGGGGTTCATCGTCGCCCCAGTTCGTCGACACTCGCTGCTGTGGGTACTTGATCCCCTCGGCGAGCTCCCGTTGTGACACGTGGTATCGATCCTTTATGCCCGTGAGCGCGCTCCAGGATGCGTCCGACTCCAGACCGTCGAGATCACGTTCGGCCGTTCGTCGTCGCCGTTCGAACCGGTCGAGGATCCGGCGTGCTCGATGGATCGAGACGTTCGCGTCGCCGTTCTCGAAGTTGCAGTAGGTCGTTCCGTTGATCCCACACTCGGATTGGTACAACCGAAGCGACTCGCGAAGCCGCCGGAGCTGGTCACCACAGTTCGGGATGACGTCGAGGATGGTTCGATCGCCGGACGCAGCTCGGCGGACCGTCGTCAGTGCATCGTCCTTTCTCGTCGCCGTAAACCCGATATGCCGACCAAACGACTCGAGCGAGTCGGCGTCCGTTATCGTGAGGTAATATACGGTTACCCGTCCGTCTTCCTTCGGTTTGGTCTGGATCTGTGCCGACACGCCGAACTCCAGGAGGAGGCTTTTCACGCCGACGAGCAGTTCGTAACTGGCCGACGCGATCCGAACGTTGCCGGCGTTCGTGTCGACGTGTCCCTCGCTGTCGGCCATCGCCCGAACGAATGCGGCCTTCGCGGCACGGTCCCCGGCCGAGACGTCCTCCGGGAACGACTTCCCGTCGTACGTCTCCAGACACATCCCAGCATCGAGAACCGCGTCAGCGGCCGATTTCCCGTGCACGTAGACCGTCTCCTGTGGGTCACGATCCGGCCCGCGTTCGCGGCGGTCGCTCGGATGTCGCACCGGCTCCGCGTCGAAGACCTCGCGACACGCCGCCTCGAAGTCATCGAGGAGTTCCGCGTCGGTGTTCGTGAACCGGATGCCGTACCGACCCTGGCTTCGATCGTAGAACACGTTTCCGTCGCCGGAGAGATAGCCGAGAACGGCCGCGAACGCCGGGCTCATTCCATCGGCATTCGCCGGCGGATCGGCGGACGTTGAACACACGGCCGTGCCGCCGTCGGAGACGGCGGTCGGAAGCTCACGTGGCACGTAGACCCAATCGCCCTCCGCGAGTTCCGCTGCCGATCGTTCGATCCGCTCGCCATCCTCGAAGACGAAGAACGGATGGTCGTGAGTCGCGGTCACCGATTCGCCGCTTTCGAGCGTGACGCGGGTCCGCTCGTCGGGCGCCTCGTACTCGTGAACGGCCGTGATCGGTCGCCTGACCAGATCTCCGTCGTCCGTCATCGTCCACGCGGTCGCGTCCACGTCGCGGATCGTTCGTCCGTTCGGCAACTCCTCGATCGCCCCGTCATCGGCGACTTCCCGAGCGAACTCCCGGACTCTGGTGGTTCGTCCATCGCCGAGGTGGATCAGCGCGTCACCCGTGACACACCGCATCTTGTCGAGCTCGTCGATCGCCGCGATCCCCTGATCGGCGAGGACGAGCGCACCCGCCTCGAGCGACCACTGCTGGCCCTCGCCGAAGTCGTCGCGAACAGCCGCAGCGGTTAACCCTGCAGCGGATGATCCTTTCCCGGATGTATACACTGATCTTGGAGCGATATTCTCTACATAACTGATCATTTGGCTCTTTCCCGTACCCGGGTCCCCGATGAGAAGCATATGCAGATCGCCGCGGATCCGAGAGCCGTCGGGGAGGTGTTTGGTGACGCCGGAGAACAGCTGGAGAACCATCGAGAGCTTCTCCTCCTCGTAGCCGTAGATCGCGGGGGCGATGGAGTCGGTCATCCGGTCGTAGACGTCGGGGTCGTTCGAGAGCTCGATGATCTCCTCGACGTCCTCGCTCGTGATGTCCATGTCCTCGAACTGCTCGTCCTCGACCGTGATGGAGACGCCGTCCATGTACAGATCGAAGATCGCGGACTTCTCGTTGCCCTGTTCGACCTGCTCGATGTGGAGGACGCCGACCGCGGTGACGTGGTCACCCGGGGTCACCTTGCCGGTGATGTCGTCGACGACGTTGACGTCGATCGCCTGGGGCGTCTCGCCGCCGCGGAGCCCCTCGGGCGACTCCTGGATCCGGAGCTTCTGGGAGTCGACGAACTCCGACTGGTCGAAGTTGACCCGGAACGGGCCCTGCCGCTCACAGCCCTGGCACTCGTGGGGCTCCTGGAAGCCGCCGTCGCTTTGGGGGATGTAGGTCATCGTGCCGCAGCGCTGACACTCGAAGGCGGCGTCGGTGATCTTCGGGCGGACGTCGGTGGCCTTCCGGACGATCCCTCGCACGGAGACGAGCGTCCCGATGTGGTCGTCGTGGACGCGGATGCCCCGGATGTCGATGCTGTCGGGAAGGTTCTCGATCCGAACGTGCGCGCGGCCGAGGCTGACGTCGGCGGGAAGGTCGTACAGCCGCAGCGCCTCCTCGGCGTACTCGCGGAGCTGTTCGGGCTGGCTGCGGAAGTCCTCCGCGAGGTCGCGGTCGAACTGGTAGAGGTCGTCGTAATCGATGTAGAGGGACCGCTGCTCGTTGGGGTACCGCTGTGCCAACTCGCCGACGGCCTCGCGGTAGTAGTTCCGGTAGAACTGGATGAACCGCTCGGTGAGATCCTGGTTGCCGGCCTGAGCCATTACGACGCGCCTTGGTCGCCATCACTGAAGAACCCTCCCCTCTCATCGGTCGCGCCGCGATTCCGGTTCCGCCGCGATTCCGGTTCCGGCCCCACTCCCACCGCGGTCAGTTCCCGGTCCACCGCAGGAGCGCGAGGGTTCCCTCGTACAGGGCGATCATCGTGAGCGTGACGATGATCGGTGCCATCCCGGTCGGGTCGGGACTGAACAGGAACGCGATCCCCAGGAAGGTGCCCCAAAAGATCAGCCGCTTGTCCTCGAGCCACTGCCGGGTGACGAGGTTCATCATGATCGCGAGCATGATGAACAGCGGGATCTGGAAGACGATCGCCATGAACGACATCATCACCACGATGAGGTTGAACGTCTCCTTGAGCCCGAAGGCGATCGTCGCGGCGTCGGAGGTGTAGGTCGTGAAGTAGCTGAAGATCGCCGGCAGCACGAGGAAGTGCGCGAAGAGGATCCCGATCCCGCCGAGGATCAGGCTCGTCGGGACGGCCGCCAGGTAGTACCGTCGTTCCTTGCGGTACAGCCCCGGGCGCATGAATCGGTAGGTCTGGTAGACGAACACCGGCAGGCCGAAGAAAACGCCCGCCAGCCCCGCGACCTTGATCCGTGTCAGGACGAGCTCGAGCGGTCCGTAGAGCCGCGGCCGGTTCACGTTCGGCTCCGGAATGTGATACGACCAGAAGTAGTTTATCAGCTCGCTGGCGGACGGAAATGCGAGGATCAGCGCCAGCCCGCCCACGAGGAAGACGATCCCCAGCCGCCGCATCATCTCCTCGATGTGGTCGGCCAGCGGCATCTCCTCGTCCGTTTCGGGGGCTTCGATGCCCGTGGCCGACTCGTTCGCGGCGTCGGATTCGGGTTCGTCGTCGGTCTCGCCCGCGGACTCCGTATCCTCGTCGTCGGTCTCGCCCGCGGACTCCGTATCCTCGTCGTCGGTCTCGCCCTCGGTCCCGGTATCTCCATCCTCCTCGTCCACGTCGGCGTCCTCGTCACCGCCGTCGTCAGCGTCGATCTCGTCGACGTCAGAGTCATCGTCTCCGTCGCCCGCCGTGTCCGTGGTGCTCGTCTCCGTCTCGTCAGCCGTCGTCACGTCATCGTCGTCGCTCTCGTCGCTGGCGTCCTCATCATCTCCCGCACCGTCGCCGGTCCCGTCCTCGTTGTCGGCATCGTCCTCGTTGTCGGCATCGTCTTCCCCGTCGATGTCGGGCTCCTCGCCGGTGTCGTCCTTCCCACCGGTATCATCCTCTTCGTCGGTGTCGGACCCGTCAGCGCCGCCGACGTCTCCCGCGTCGTCGCTGTCTCCTGCGTGGTCGTCGATGGCTCCCGCGTCGTCGCCGACACGACCGTCGTCGCCGTCGGTCCCGCCGGAACCGTGCTCTCCGGCGCCGTTCTCGTCCGTCGGCTCGGATCCGTCGCTATCCGGGGCGGGGGCGGCCTCGTTCCCCGACGGGTCGTCCCCGTCCGGCTGCGGGCCGTCCCCGTTCGCCGACCGGTCGTCGTTCGACGACTCCTCGCGGGGCGGATCCTCACCCATTCGTTGGTTGTTCGCCCCCGGGCTATTATAGGCCTTTTTGGATGGCCGCGTCGTCCGACGACCACGTGCTCGGTCGCTCCCGGCTCGGCTTGCTTCGAAAAGGTTGATAACCGGGACGCGCTTTCGCCACCGTATGGCGAGTGCCCTCGACGAGGACACCCAGGAGACGCTCACCGGCGGGTGGGAGTCCGCGAAGGTGGTCCTTCGGTCGATCCAGAAGGACCTCCAGAAGGTGTTCGTCGTCTTTCTCATCGGGTTCCTCGCGACGTTCTACGCCCTTCGGATCTACATCTGGGACTGGCTCAAGGGGATCACGGTCGCGAACATGCCGGTCGACGTCGAGGCCGAGCTCGAGATCATCGCCCAGACGCCCTTCGAGGTCATCCTGTTGCAGGCGAAGATCGGCCTGGTCGTCGGCGCGGTGTTCGCGCTCCCGGCGCTGATCTACTACGCCCGCGACGGGCTCCGCCGCCGCGGGATGTGGCCCCAGTCCCCGATCCCGCGGTGGAAGCTCGCGTCGATCGGGCTGCTCGCGGCGGCGCTTTTCGTCGCCGGCGTCTCCTACGGCGTCTTCGTCTTCTTCCCGGTGATGTTCTCGTTCCTCGCCGCCTTCGGGCTCGAGGCGGGGTTCAACCCGAGCTACTCCATCGTGATGTGGACGGAGTTCATCGTCTTCCTCTCCATCTCCTTCGGCCTCGCGGGACAGATGCCGCTGGTGATAACCGGGCTCTCCTACGCCGAGATCGTTCCCTACGAGACGTTCCGCGACAAGTGGCGCCACGCGGTCGTCGGGATCTTCTTCTTCGGCGCGATGTTCTCGCCGCCGGACCCGTTCACCCAGATCATGTGGGCGATCCCGCTCACGACGCTGTACGGATTCAGCCTCTATCTCGCGAAGGTCGTCGTCACGGCCAAACGCTCCTCCGACCGGATCGACCCGTTCGCCTCGACCCGCCGCCACTGGAACCTCGTCGGCGGCGCTGGCGTCCTCGGCGGCGGGCTCGTCTACGCCTACTACACCTACGGCGGCCGCGAGGCGACGAACGCGCTGTTGGCCTGGGCCGGTAGCTCCCGGCGGGTCGACCCGCCGGGTGCGGGGCTCGGAGTCGATCCCACCACCGCGATCGCCGTCTACGCCGCCTGTGTGGCCGTCGTGTTCGTCGTCCTCGCCGTCCTGGCCGCCGTCTACCGCGACCTCGATGCCGACGCGACCGGCACGCCGGGATCGACCGGCACGGGCGGGGACGGCCGACACGGCGACCCCACCGCGATCGATCTCGGCGAGCTCGACGCCGGCGGGATCCGGGCCGCCCCCGAGGCGGCGTTCGCCGCCCTCTCCGAGGAGGAGGCGCTCGCGCTCGCGAACGACGCGATGGAGGACGACGACCCCGAGACGGCGCGGGCGATCCTCGACCGGTTCGACGAGGCGACCGCCGACGCTGACGCCGACGAGGAGCCCACCGACTCGGAGGCGGCTGAGTCTGAATCGGCTGCTTCGGAGGCGGCTGAGTCTGAATCGGCTGCTTCGGAGGTGGGCGGTTCGACGGCTGGTTCGACGGCGGAGGAGGGAACGGTTGCGGCCGAAACCGGCGCCGACGCGAGCGCCGAGCCCGCGGACCAGGATGACGACGGGATGTTCGGCGGACTCACCGACCGCGCCTCCCGCGCCAGCACGACCTTCCTCGACGACTTCGCCGAGGACACCGACGAGGAGGACATCGGCGGGTACTACACCGACCTGAAGTTCATCGTCGGCTCGCTCCGGTCGCGGTCGTTCCGCCTCGTCGGCTGGTTCGTCGCCGTGATGGGCGCCGTGTTCACCTGGCTCTACCTCGGCGGGCTCGGCGGGGTTCGAGCGGACTTCCTCGACCGGCTTCCCGCACGGTTCGACGCGAGCGATCTCTCGGTGATCACGCTTCACCCGGTCGAGGCGCTCGTCTTCATGGTGAAGTTCTCGGTGCTGATCGGCCTGCTCGCGGTCCTGCCGCTCGTCGTCTACTACGCGTGGCCGGCCCTGCGGGACCGCGGGTTCGTCCGCGGCCACGAGCGACGAATATTCGTCTGGACCGGCGCGCTCGCCGGCGGGCTCGTCGGCGGCTTCGCGCTCGGCTACCTCGTCATCGCGCCCGGGCTCATCTCGTACCTCGTCGCCGACGCGCTCGGCGCCCGGATGGTCATCACCTACCGGATCAACGACTTCTTCTGGCTCATCATCTTCACGACCCTCGGGATCGGCGTGCTCGCGGACGTGCCGATCCTGATGGTGTTGTTGAACTCCGCGGGCGTTCCCTACGACGCCTTCCGGAACCGCTGGCGCGAGGCCACCATCGCCGCGATGACGTTCGCGGCCGTGCTCACGCCGGCCGACATCGTGACGATGCTTCTCGTGACCGTCCCGCTGTTGGCGGCCTACTGGGTCGGCGTCGGCGTCCTCTTCGTGATCACCCTGGGCGGCCGCCGCAACCTCGCGCCGCCGGCACGGATCCTCGAGGCGACGGATCGGTTCGACCTCGATACCTCGGAGTGACGGTCCGGCTTCGCCGCCGGCGGTCAGGGTTCGATTCGGTCGTCCGTTCCATCGCCATCGATCGTCACGTCCATCGTCGCCAGCTTCTCGCGGGCGACCGCCCGATCGAGCGCCTCGGGGATGGGTTCGAGTCCGGTTCCGGTCGGCTCGCCGTCGACGATCGCCTCGAGTCCCCGCGCCATCAGCGCGAAGGTCGCATCCATTACGTCGACCGGGTTGCCGGCGCTGCCCGGCGCCGAGAGGTTCACCACGCGACCCCCCGTGAGCAGCCGGATCGTCCGCCCGTCGGCGAACGCGATCCGCTCGACGCCGGGCTCGATCCGGGTTCGGTCCGCCGCCAGTTCCGACAGCACGTCGCGGTCGATCTCGGTCTCGGAGCCGATCGAGGCGAGGACCGCGCCGTCGGCCATCGCCGTCAGCTGCTCGCGACCGATCACGTTCGCCCGGCCGGTCGCGGCGATCACGAACGCGGCGTCCGCCACCGCCTCGGCCGCCGGTTGCACGTCGTGGCCGTCGGCTATCGCCTCCAGCGCCTTTCGCGGATCGATCTCGGTCACCGTCGTCCGCGCGCCGAGCGACCGCAGCTTGCGGGCGATCCCGCGCCCGCAGTGTCCGTATCCGATCACCGCCGCCGTCGAGCCGGCGATCATCGCGTTCGTCAGGGACGTGATCGCCGCGATCGAGCTCTCGGCGGTCCCGTGGACGTTGTCGAACCGCTGCTTCATCGGCGCCCCGTTGACGTCGTAGACGGGGAACGGGATCGGCTCGCGCTCGGCCAGCCGCCGCAGGCGGGTGATCCCGCCCGTCGTCTGCTCGCAGGCCCCGGACACGTCCGCGGCGACGTCCGGGAAGTCACGACACAGCGGCACGAGGAGGTTCGCGCCGTCGTCGGCGATCAGGTCCGGCTCCGCGGCGATCACCTCGTGGCGGGCCGTCTCGAGCGCCGCCTCCTCGCTCGGTGCGTCCGCCTCATCCGCTGTCGACTCCTCGCTCGGTGTTTCCACCTCGTCCTCCACCGCGGTGACCGGCGTGATTTCCGCACGCCGGCGGAGCGCGGCCACGACGTCGGCGTGGGTCGATCCCGCCTCCCCGGCGACCAGCACCGTCGCGCCGCCGGTCGCGAGCACCTCGAGGAACCGCCCGGTGTGCGGCGTCAGCGGGGCTGACACGCCGATGAGTCGGCCGGAAAAGGGTCGTCGCTCCGCGAATCGATCCGCACACCGGTCGAGCAGCGGGGCTCGCTCGGCGAGCCGATCGATCACGTCCGGATCAGCGTCGGTACTCATATAGCTGATCGCACGCGTGGGGTGACAAAACGGTTCTGTCGGCCGTGTAAGGCAAATATCCATAAGTAAGGACAGATATATCGTAAGATATGGCCGTTTCAGAGGACGCGACCGTCACGAGCAAGGGACAGGTGACGATCCCGAAACGGATTCGCGACGCGCTCGACATCGATGCGGGAACCGAAGTCGAATTCGTCCTCGAGGAGGACGGGACGATTCGCGTTCGTCCGAAGACCCCTGCGATGGATCGGCTTCGGGCCGTGAAGGAGGCGCTCTCGAAACACGACGTCGATCTGACGAAGCTACGCCGCGCCTCGAA
Organism: Halopenitus persicus; assembly: GCF_900107205.1. Classification (GTDB taxonomy): domain Archaea; phylum Halobacteriota; class Halobacteria; order Halobacteriales; family Haloferacaceae; genus Halopenitus; species Halopenitus persicus. The sequence goes on from NZ_FNPC01000002.1 coordinate 199,390, forward strand.
GGACGAGTGGGGATCCCACTTCGACGAGGACGAGGCGTGATATTTCTCGACTCGTGGGTGTGGCTCGAGTTCCTCTTCAGCGGCGACCACGCCGCCGAGGCGGAATCCGTCATCGAACGGGCCGACTCCGCGACCGTCGGCGGGGTCATCACCCCGACGATCCTCGCGGAGGTGTCCTCCCGCGTTCGTGTCGTCGAGGACGCGGCGACTGCGGAACAAGCGGTTGACGCGCTCCGTGACTACGAGCACATCGAGAGCATCCCGGTCGTCGACGAGGTCGCGACATACGCCGCCGAACTCCGGTTTAAATACTACGAGCCGTCCGAGCGTGAACTCTCGTACGCCGATGCGATCCATCTCGCCACGGCGTCACTCCACGACGAGTGTGACGTGCTCTACTCCGGCGATCCCGACTTCGACGGTCTCGAGGAGATCGAGACCGTGATATTGGGCGACTAACGCGGTCCTCTCAGTCGTCGCTGGCGGCTGCCGCCGGCTTCCGCCGGTCGCTTCGCGGCCCCTCGGCGTCGATCGCCGGAAGCATGTCCCGGAGATAGCGACCGGTGTGTGACTCCTCCTCGCGAGCCACCTCCTCGGGGGTGCCCGCGGCGACCAGCTCGCCGCCGCCGTCGCCGCCCTCCGGGCCCAGGTCGATCACGTGGTCGGCGTTCTTCACGAGGTCGAGCTCGTGTTCGATGACGACGACGCTGTTCCCGTTGTCGACGAGCCGGTGGAGGACGTCGATCAGCTTGCGCTCGTCCTCCTTGTGCAGGCCCGTCGTGGGCTCGTCGAGGAGGTAGAGCGTGTCGCCGGTGTCCCGTTTGCCGAGCTCCTCGGCGAGCTTGACCCGCTGGGCCTCCCCGCCCGAGAGCGTGGTCGAGGGCTGTCCCAGCCGCATGTATCCGAGCCCGACGTCGAGCAGGAGCTTCAGCCGGCGGCGGATCCCCTCGTGGCTCTCGAAGAACTCGTGGGCCTCCTCGACGGTCATCCCGAGGACGTCGGCGATCGTCTTCCCCTTATACGTCACCTCGAGGGTCTCGTCGTTGTAGCGGTCGCCGCCACACTCCTCGCAGGGGACGTGGACGTCCGAGAGGAAGTTCATCTCGATCGTGACGGTTCCCTGGCCGCCGCACTCCTCACACCGGCCGCCCTTGACGTTGAAGGAGAAGCGGCCCTTCTCGTAGCCGCGCCGCTTCGCCAGCTTCGTCTCCGCGAACAGCTCGCGGATCCCGTCGAAGACGTTCGTGTACGTCGCCGGGTTCGACCGCGGGGTCCGGCCGATCGGCGACTGGTCGATGAGTCGGACGGTCTCGACCGCGTCGATCCCCTCGATGGCGTCGTGGTCGCCGGGGTCGACCGAGGTGTTGTCGTTCATCTCACGGGCCAACCCTTTATAAAGAACGTCGTGCATCAGCGTCGACTTTCCGGATCCGGAGACGCCCGTGATCGCCGTGAAGACGCCGAGCGGGATGGCCACGTCGAGGTCGGCGAGGTTGTGCTGGCGCGCGCCGCGAACGAGGAGTTCGCCGTCGCGCTCGCGGCGCTCCGCCGGGACGGGGACCGACTTCCGGCCCGACAGGTAGTCGCCGGTGACCGACTCCTCCGCCTCGCAGATGGTCTCGAAGTCCCCCTGTGCGACGATCTCGCCGCCGCGCTTGCCGGGGCCGGGACCCATGTCGATGATCGAGTCCGCCCGCCGCATCGTCTCCTCGTCGTGTTCGACGACGATCAGGGTGTTTCCGAGGTCGCGAAGTCCCTCCAGCGTGTTCAACAGCCGGTCGTTGTCGCGCTGGTGGAGCCCGATCGAGGGCTCGTCGAGCACGTAGAGCACGCCGACGAGCCCGGACCCGACCTGCGTCGCGAGCCGGATCCGCTGGCTCTCGCCGCCCGAGAGGGTCGACGCCTCCCGGTCCAGCGTGAGGTACTCGAGGCCGACTTCCTCCATGAACCCGAGCCGGGCGCGGATCTCCTTTAAGATCTCCTCGGCGATCGTCCGGTCGCGCTCGGAGAGCGTCCCCTCCATCCCCTCGAAGTGTTCGCGGGCCTCGCCGATCGATAGCTGGTTGACCGCGGTGATCGGCGTCCCGTCGACGAGCACCGACCGCGACTGCGGCTTCAGGCGGGTCCCCTCGCAGGCCGGACAGGTGGTGACGGCCATGTACTCCTCGATGTGCTCGCGGGTCGACTGCGACTCCGTCTCGACGTGGCGGCGCTGGAGGTTCGGGATCACGCCCTCGAACCGCTTCTCCTTGCGGCGGGTCCCGTTCTTCGTCTGCCGCTCGAAGACGACCTGCTCGTCGGTGCCGTAGAGGAACTGCTCGCGGACCTCCGGATCGAGGTCCTCGAAGGGCGTCTCGACGGAGACGCCGAAATGCGCCGCCACGGAGTCGATACGGGTGCGGTAGTACGACCGCCCGTACGACCACGCCTCGAAGACGTCCTTGATCGGCTTCGAGGGGTCCTGCACCACGAGGTCCTCGTCGACCTCCTTGGTCGAGCCGATCCCCTCACACTCCGGACAGGCGCCGTGCGGGGAGTTGAAGGAGAACGACCGGGTCTCGATCTCCGAGAAGTCGTTGTTGCAGTGAGTGCACGCCAGATCCTCGGAGAACTCCACGACCAGGCGGTCGGCGTCGGCAGCCGGGGCTGCGTCCGCCGGGTCACCGGCCTCCGCGTCGGACTCCTCGTCGGCGTCAGCTGCTCGGGATCCCGCCGCCCCCGCCAGGTCCCCGGTCGACCGCGCGGTCGACCCGCCGAGCTTCGCGGCCGCATCCGCGGGCGGGTCGGGGACGATCAGCTTGAGGACGCCGTCGGCCTCCTCGAGGGCCGTCTCGACGGAGTCGGTGATCCGGGACCGCTCGTCCTCGGAGACCTCGATCCGGTCGACGATCACGTCGATCGTGTGGTCGTAGTTCTCGTCGAGCTCGGGCTCGTCGAACGAGAGGTCGTACCGCTCGCCGTCGACCTCGACGCGGGCGTAGCCCCGCGAGGAGAGGTCCGCGAACAGGTCCTCGAAGGCGCCCTTCTGGTCGCGCACCACCGGCGCGGCGATCTTCGCACGAGTGCCCTCCGGCAGCGAGAGGATCCGCCGGACCATCCGCTGGGCCGACTGTTCGCCCACCTCGCGGCCGCACTCCGGGCAGTGCGGGGTCCCGATCCGGGCGTACAGCAGCCGGAGGTAATCGTGCAGCTCGGTGACGGTCCCGACCGTCGACCGCGGGTTGTTGGCGGCGTTCTTCTGGTCGATCGAGATGGCCGGCGAGAGCCCCTCGACGCTCTCGACCTGCGGTTTGTCCATCTGGCCGAGGAAGTTGCGCGCGTACGCCGACAGCGACTCGATGTAGCGGCGCTGTCCCTCGGCGTAGATCGTCTCGAAGGCCAGCGACGACTTCCCCGACCCCGACAGCCCCGTCACGACCGTGAACTGCTCGCGCGGGATCCGGACGTCGAGGTCCTTGAGGTTGTGCTCCTCGGCGCCCCGGACCTCGATGTAGTCCTTGCTCATTCAGCCCCTCGTTGCTCGCGCGCGCGGGAATACCCGTCGGTTCGCTGTTCGCCCCGTCGGTTCGCTGTCCGCGACCGACATCGCGGGTCAACGCGGTCGCCGCCGTTCGCTGCGGTGCTTACCGCCGTTCGCTCACCGGCAGCCGGTTGAACTCCTCGGAGAGCTGGGCCGCGATCTCGGAGACGGTCGCGACCGCGAGGGGACCGGCGATCACGCCGATCGGTCCCGCCGTCAGGACGCCGCCGACGAAGCCGATGAAGTAGAGGCTCGCGGCGAGCTCGGCGGTTTCGGCCGCCAGCCTGGTTCGGATCGCGAGATCCGGGATCCAGCCGATCACGCCGCCGCCGATAACCAGGATCGCGACCGCGAGCAGCGGCTCCCCTGCCACGACGTGGGTCGCCGCCAGCGCCGCGATGAGCAGTATCGGCCCCACGACCGGCACGAACTGGAGGATCCCCGCCACCGCGGCGAGCATCACCGGCGAAGGATATCCGAAGACGAAAAACACCGGGATCGCGATCAGGAACGTTCCGATCCCCGTGGCCGCCTGCACGACGTAGATCCCGTAGAGCGTTCGTTGTGCCCGCCGACGGAGCGCCTCCGCGAGGTCGCGGTAGTCGGGCGGAACGACCGCGAGGATCGTCTTCCGGGTCCGCTGCTCGTAGTAGAGCACCGAGTAGACGACGAAGACGAACAGCGCGAACTTGATGAGCAACACGGGCATCGCGGTCGCGATCGCCGTCGCCGCCGCGAGCAGCCGTGCGATCGCCGCGTCGATCAGGTCCGCGGTCACGATCGTGGTCGACCAGCTCCCGACCGCGATGGGGATCGTCTCCGGCGCCTCGTTGAGGTAGTCGATCACGGCGTCCAGCCGGAGGAACAGCACGATCCCGAGCGGCGCCAGGATGGCGAGCGTTCCGAGGAACCCGACGACCGTCGCCGCGACGGACGCGACACGCCGCGACGCGCCGCGCCGCCGGAGCGACCGCCGGACCGGCGAGAGCACGTACGCGACGGTGATCGCGAAGAAGACGGTCCCGGCGACCTCCCAGAGCAACACCGCGGCGACGACCGCCGCGATCACGAGCAGCGCGCCGAGCACGTACCGTCGCTTGACCATCGTGTGTCCCTGCGTCACGAGGGTTTATAAGATGCGGCGGTGGAGCCGTCGCCACGACCGTCGACGCTGGCGTCCAGTCGCGTCCCTGATACCGGCTCGTGCCTCGCCGATCGTGAGCCGGCGCCGGCCTCACTCGACCGCGACGATGAGCGCCCCGACGTCCTCCTCGAAGGCGGTCGGGTCGGCCGCAAGCGTCTCGTTCTCGATGAGCGTGTCGGCGTCCGGCGCGCGTTCGGGAAGCGCCTCGTTCATCGCGGCCGTGACCCGCTCGACCGGGTACGCGCCGCCCGCGAGCAGGACGTCGGTCCCGTCGTGCCAGACCGCGACGCGGCCCTCCATCTCGACGGAGCCGGACACCGGCTGGGTCGTTCCGCCGGGCGCCTCGATTTCGGTCGAGAGGGGGAACGACCCCCGATAGGTGTACTGCGTGGCCTCGTGGCCGGTCTCGACCTCGATCGTGGACTCGCCCGTCCGCTCGACGTCCTCCAGCCCCGCGTCACGCAGCTGGCTGCGGAACGCGTCGTCGGCCGCGGTCCGGACCTGGCTCATCACGCGGTCCCGACCGATACCGAGCGGGAGCCGATCGACGCCCGGCCGGAGGTCGACACGGGTCGCGAAGAACACCACCGGCGACCCCTCCGCCTCGAACGTCTCCGCGATCGCCTCCGCCATCCCCACGTGTTCGTGGATCGTCGTGTGTTCGAGCGCTCGAACCGTGATCGGGCCGACCTCGGTTTCGAGGATCGTCCCGCTCGTCTCGTCGACGAGCCGCCAGTCCTCCTCGATCCGGTCGTCGGTCACCGCCGGCGCCGGCACGGCGCCATCCCGGCCGCCGAGACAGCCCGCGAGCCCGACCGTGGTGGCGGCGCCCGCCGCGGCGAGCAGCCGGCGTCTGGTCGTCGTGGTCCCCGGTTTCGATTCGCGTCCCGTCCCTGAGCCCGCCATTACCCCTGAGCGTGTCCCCACCATCGGTCCCGTATTGGGTCGTCATCGACATATTCGTACCGGTCACGCCGATTCGGGGTCCGCGTCGGGATCCGCCGAACGCTCCGCTTAAGTACCACTCGGGAAAACAACCGGGTAATGGACAGAGACCGCGCGAGCCGTCGATCGTTTTTGTCGGCAGCCGGAACCGCCGCCGCCGTGGGGGTCGCGGGATGCGCCTCCTTCGAGGGACCGGCCGAGGAGACCGGAAGCGGAAACGGGGACGGGACCGGCGATGGGAGTCCCGACGGGACCGCGACGTCCTCCGGAAGCGGCGACGCCGACGGCGATCGGACCCTCGTCGTCGGGACCTACGGCGCGTTCATCGACGCCCCCTCGACGAGTCCCGGCGCCTGGCTCAAGGACGCCTTCGAGGCGGAGACGGGCGCGGAGCTCGTCTGGCAGACGCCGCCGAACGGGCTCAACTACTACATCGAGCGCCACAACGCGGGCGTCGACGTCGAGGCGGATCTGTACCTCGGTCTCAACCCGGACGATATGGTCCACATCGACGAGAACGCCGAGGGGACGCTGTTCGCCCAGGCGGGTGACGTCGAGGGACGCGACGACGTCAAGCCCGGGCTCGACTTCGACCCGAACGACCGGGCGATCCCCTACGACACGGGCTACATCAGCCTCGTGTACGACGGCACCGCGACCGAGGCTCCGGAGACCTTCGAGGGGCTGCTCGCGGAGGAGCACCGCGGGGACCTGATCGCTCAGGCTCCCGGTAGCGACACCGGGCGGGCCTTTCTGTTGCACACGATCCACGAGTTCGGCGCGGACGGCGAGTACGACTATCTCGACTACTGGGCGGACCTGCAGGCCAACGACGTCCGCGTGCTCGGCACGTGGAGCGACGCCTACGACGCGTGGTCCGCCGGCGAGGCGCCGATGGTCGTCTCCTACTCCACGGACCAGGTCTTCGCCGCCGAGAGCGGTGCCGACCTCCAGAAGCATCAGATCCGGTTTCTCAACGACCAGGGCTACGCGAACCCGGAGGGGATGGCCACCTTCGCCGACGCGGCCGACCCCGAGCTCGCCCGGGAGTTCATGTCGTTCGTCCTCCGTCCGGAGATCCAGGGCGGGATCGCCCGGCGGAACGTCCAGTTCCCCGCGACCGAGACGGCGGAGCTTCCCGACGACTACGCCGACCTCGCCCACGAGCCGCCCGAACCGGTCACCTTCACGTATGCGGAACTGCAAGGGTCGCTCGATGGCTGGATCGACGACTGGGAACGCCAGTTCGCCGGTGGCAACTGACGCGCTCGTCGCCGACGCCGCCCGTAGGGCCGGACACGTCGCCCCTGCTGGCCAGCGGCGCTTCCACGTTACCCCTGCTGGCCGACGATCCCCGCATCGACGGAGGGCCAGCCCGTGAACGCACCCACCTCCCTCCTCGCTTTCGGCGAGCGGATTCGTCGGCGACTCGGCAGTCACGCCCTCGTGGCGCTGGCGATCCCCACGGTTCTCGTCCTCGTCGTCGTCTTCTATTACCCCGTCGCCACCGTCCTGATCGAGGCGGTGCGTCTCGACGGCACGCTCACGTTCGCTGCGTTTCTCGAGATCCTTCGGGATCCGTTCTACTTCGGCGACCTCGCGCGGCTGCTCGCTGGGGAGTCCCCGACCGTGGTCCTTCGCGACGTCGTCAGCCCCGACCGCCGGCTCGGGATCGTGGGGTTCACCGCCTATCAGGCGGCCCTGTCGACGCTCGCGAGCGTCGCCCTCGGGCTTCCGGGCGCGTACCTGCTGGCCCGCTTCGAGTTCCCCGGTCGCCGGGTCCTGCGGTCGGTGACGATCCTCCCGTTCGTCCTCCCGTCGATCATGGTCGCGGCCGGGTTCGTCGCCACGTTCGGCCGGTCGGGCACGCTGAACGCCGCCCTCGCGGCGATCGGGCTCCCGCGGGTCGAGCTCCTGTACACGCTGGAGGCGATCGTGATCGCCCACGCCTTTTATAACGCACCGCTCGTCACGCGCGTGACGACCGCCGCCTGGGAGTCGGTCGACGCGAGCGCGGTCGAGACCGCACGCAGCCTCGGCGCGAGCCCGCTTCGGGCGTTCGTCGACGTGGTCGCGCCGCAGGTGTACCCGGCGGTCCTCCTCGGCGCCGCGCTCTCGTTCGTGTTCACCTTCGGGAGCTTCCCGATCGTGCTCGCGCTCGGCGGCTTCGAGCTCGCGACCGTGGAGGTGTTCGTCTACCGGCTGGTTCGCGACCTCGAGTACGCCGAGGCGGCCGCGCTCGCGCTCGTGGAGCTGGCGATCTCGTTGACGCTGCTGTACGGCTACCTCCGGTACGAGGCCGCCCACACGGTTCGGTCCCGCGGCGCCCGTCCGCTCCCCCGGCGGTCGCTTCGACCGCCGTCGGGATTCCGGTCGGGCACCCTCCGCGAACTCCTGCCCCGCGCCGGGCTCGCCGTCTACGCCCTGGTCGCCGCGCTGGTGTTTCTCGCGCCGATCGCGAGTATGCTCTGGGCCAGCGTCACCGGCCCCGACGGCGTCACCCTCGAACACTACCGGTTCCTGCTGGAGCGACAGCGCACCGGGGCGGCGTTTCAGGTGCAGCCGTGGGACGCGGTTCGGAACTCGCTGCTGTTCGGGCTCGCGGCGCTCGCGGTCGCGCTCCCGATGGGCGTGGTCGTCTCCGTGCTGACGACCCGCGAGTACCGCGGCCGGAAGTTGGTCGACGCCGCGGCGATGGCCCCGCTCGCGGTCTCGGGGATCGTCGTCGGACTCGGGCTGCTCCGGGGGCTCGTCTTCGGCGTGGAGGTCGCGGGGACGCGGATCGCGGTCGGCGGCGCGGTCGCGATCGTGGCCGCCCACGCCGTGGCCGGCTACCCGTTCGTGGTGCGGACCGTCGCGCCGGGACTCGAGTCGCTCGACCGGTCGCTGGCCGAGTCCGCGCGGGCGCTCGGGGCCTCCCGCCTCCGGGCGCTTCTCGACGTCGAGCTCCCGCTCGTCTGGCCGGGCGTCGTCGCCGGGGCGGCGTTCGCGTTCGCGATCTCGGTCGGCGAGTTCTCGGCCACGGTCGTGCTCGCGACCGGCACCGACCAGTACACGATGCCGATCGCGATCGAGCGGTTCATCGGGCGCCGGGTCGGTCCCGCGACCGCGATGGGCGTCGTCCTCCTGCTCGTCACCACGGCGAGCTTCGTCGTTATCGACCGACTCGGAGGTGATCACGGTGGTCTCTAATTCCGACTCCGACGCCGAACCAGCCACCGACTCGGACGCCGACTCAGTCGCCCAACCGGACGCCGACTCAGTCGCCCAACCGGACGCCGACTCAGTCGCCCAACCGGACGCCGAACCGAGTGCCGATTCCCCGATCGCCCTCGAACTCGCCGACGTCACGCGCCGGTACGGCGACACCGCGGCGGTGGACGGCGTCTCGATCCGGGTCCGGCAGGGCGAGTTCTTCACGCTCGTCGGTCCATCCGGGTGCGGGAAGACCACCACGCTCCGGCTGATCGGCGGCTTCGAGGCCCCCTCCTCCGGGACGGTCCGCTTCGGCGACCGGGACGTCGCCGGCGTCCCGCCCGAGGACCGGGACGTCGGCGTCGTCTTCCAGAACTACGCGCTGTTCCCGCACATGACCGTCGGCGAGAACGTCGCCTACGGGCTCCGCTTTGCGGACCCGCCGGGTGACGTCTCCCGCGAGGAGCGCGTGACGGAGCTGCTCGACCTCGTCGACCTGCCCGGGATGACCGACCGCGACCCGGACGAGCTGTCGGGGGGCCAGCGCCAGCGCGTCGCGATCGCCCGGGCGCTGGCCCCCGGTCCGGAGGTCCTGCTGCTCGACGAACCGATGAGCGCGCTCGACGCGAAGCTCCGCGAGCGCCTCCGGATGCAGGTGCGGTCGATCCAGCGCGAGCTCGACATCACCACCGTCTACGTCACCCACGACCAGGAGGAGGCGCTCGCCGTCTCCGACCGCGTCGCCGTGATGAACGCGGGGCAGGTCGAACAGGTCGATACCCCCAGACGCGTCTATCGCCGGCCGACGACCCGGTTCGTCGCCGAGTTCGTCGGCGACAACAACGTGTTCTCCGGGACCGTGCGCGACGTCACCCCGGAAGCCGACGCCGTCGATCGATCCGTGGAAGCATCCGCCGGGGATCGTCTCGCCACGCTCGCGGTCGACGACACGTCGATCCGGGTCGCCCTGGGGGATCGGTCCGTCGACGACGGTGGTGGGTCGGACGGACGGCGCTCCGTTCGCGTCGGGGACCGTCTCACCGTCTGCGTTCGTCCCGAGGACCTTCGATTCCTCGAGGATCCGGACTCGAGCCGTGAGGGCGCCGCGAACGCCCTCCGAGCCACGGTCGAGAGCGCCGAATTCCTCGGCGAAACGACGCGGGTTCACCTTCGCCGGAACGACCGGTCGCTCGTCGGCCGGACGCGTGACCCGCTTTCGGGGGTCGTATCCGTCCGCTTCGACCCGACCGCGGTTCACGTGATCGGCGTTGACCGCGATGGGACCGTTGACGGACGCCGGTGATCCGGCGGCAGCTCGAGGGCGTGGGTGTGGACGGCGGCTCGAGGGCGTGGACGCGAACGGCAGCTCGAGGGCGTGGACGCGAACGGCAGCTCGAGGGCGTGGACGCGAACGGCAGCTCGAGGGCGTGGACGCGAACGGCGGTTCGAGGACGTGGTCGCGGACGACGATCGCGGAACCCGCTCGTGACGAAAACGGTTTCCACCCGCCCCGCGTTGGTCGGGTATGCGCATCGCCGTCCCCAACAAGGGCCGTCTCCACGAGCCGACGATCGAGCTGCTCGAACGCGCCGGACTGCACGTCGAGCGGACGGCGGACCGGCAGCTGTACGCCGACACCGTCGACCCGGACGTCTCGATCCTGTACGCGCGCGCGGCCGACATTCCCGAGTACGTCCGCGACGGCGCTGCCGATCTCGGCATCACCGGGCTCGATCAGGCCACCGAATCCGGCGGCGTGGTCGAGACCGCGGCCGCTGCCGACGTGGACGGTTCGACCGGGGGGGCTTCGGGTGACGCGGAGACGGTCGACGAGGACGCCCTCGTCGACCTGCTGGACCTCGAGTACGGGTCCTGTCGCCTTGTCCTCGCCGCGCCGGAGGACGGCGGGATCGAGTCGGTCGCGGACCTGGAAGGACGGACGGTCGCGACGGAGTTCCCCACGATCACGCGGTCGTACTTCGAGTCGGCCGGGGTCGACGCGGAGATCGTCACCGTCACCGGCGCGACCGAGCTCACCCCACACGTCGAGATGGCCGACGCGATCGTCGACATCACCTCGACCGGCACGACGCTGCGGGTGAACCGCCTCGCGGTCATCGACGAGGTGCTCGACTCCTCGGTGCGGCTGTTCGCCCGTCCGGACGTCGTCGACGACGCGAAGGTCCAGCAGGTCGTGACCGCGCTCCGATCCGTCCTCGCCGCCGAGGACAAGCGCTACCTGATGATGAACGCTCCGAAAGACGAGCTCCCGGCGGTCAAGGACGTCCTCCCCGGTCTCGACGGCCCGACGGTGATGGACGTCGAGGCCGACGAGAACGGCGACGGGACCGTGGCGGTCCACGCCGTCGTCGACGAGCGCGACGTCTTCTCGGTCATCACCGACCTCAAGGACGTCGGCGCGAGCGGGATCCTCGTCACCGAGATCGAGCGCCTCGTGGAGTGATCACCGGCGATCCGGTCGCTCCGCTGTTCGGCGCTCGTCAATTCGTTCCGCCGTCGGCCGCTCGTTCTCTAACCCGCCGTCGGCCGCTCGTTCTCTAACCCGCCGTCGGCCGCTCGTTCTCTAACCCGCCGTCGGCCGCTCGTTCGCTCACTCCGCCGTCCGTTTCCCGTCGCCTCCAGTCTCGGCCCCGAGCAGTTCGGAGTCGGCCTTGCGCAGGTCGGGGTCGGTCACGGCCGGGTGGAGCCGGATCCCCCCGGTCCGCCGGCGGACCCACCACGCGATCGCCGCACAACCGAGAAGGACCCCGCCCAGGCCCAGAAGGCCGCCCTCCGGACCGAACCGGCCGCCCGTGAGAACCGTCGGTCCGACGACCCGCGTCTCGATCGCGGTGACCGGCAGGGAGACGCCAGAGACGCCGAAGCCGAATCCCGCGCCCTGGACGAGGTTCCAGGTCACGTGCACGCCGATCGGGATCGCGAGCTCCCCGGTGAGGAGGTAGCCGAGCGCGAGGAACACCCCGGCCAGGCCGATGATCGCGGTCGAGAGCGCCGTCGCGTTGGGGTTGGTGGCGTGAAGAACCCCGAAAACGCCCGCCGACAGGACCGTCGCCAGCGCGGCCGCGAACCGGTCGCCGACGACCCGGAACCCCTCCGCGAGGTTCGTCAGCAGCCAGCCGCGGACGAGCAGTTCCTCGTAGATCCCGACCGCCAGGAAGAACGCCAGCACCCCCGCGAACGCGAGGAGGACCGGCTCGCCCGACCGGGAGACCAGCGTCTCGCGGGGGACGTACCACCCCGCGGCCCAGCCCGCGAGGAAGATCGCGGCCTGCAGGGCGGCGCCGAGCGCGAGCCCGAAGCCGCAGTCGATCCACCACCCGCGGTCGATCCGAAGCCCGTAATCGGCGAGCGGGCGCCGGTCGACGACCCGGGCGGCGACGGTGCAGCCGACGGCCGTGACTGCCAGGCTCCCCGCGCCGGCGACGACGAGCGCCGCGGTTCCCTCGGGGGTCGGCAGCGACAGCGCTCCGACCGCGATGCTGGCGCCGATCGCGATCGCGAGGAACACGGCGATGGCGAGCACGAGGCGGATCGGCGTGCGTGGGCGGGCCTCCTCGCCGTTCCAGAGGGCTCGTCGGACCGGCGTCGGGACGACGCGAGCGATTCGGGTTCGGCTGGACATCCATCGTCCGATGGCGCGGCAACGGACAAAAAGGTCCGCGTGGATTGCTCGATCACGTCGGGCGGCTCGCCCAGATGATCGAGGCGGCGACGACGACCACGGTCACGAGGACGGTGACGGTGAAGTGGATGACCGTGATGGTCGCGGTGCGGCGCGGCGGACCGCCGTAGGCCCACCGGATCGCCGCGGCGTCGAGCGCGATCGCGACGGGAAGGGTGATCGTGGCCGGGAGCGTGAGCGTGCCGCCGACGATGCTCACGATCGCGGGCCAGGGACCGACCAGAAGGGCCCGTTTCGGGTCCGGGTCGGCGACGACGTTTCGGGCGGCGACGTGGGCCGTCACGGCGAGCCCGAGCGAGAAGAGGACGAGCGTACCGAGGACGGCGATCGGGCTGACGCCGCTCTGAAGCTGGAGGGGGACCATCACGCGGGCTCAGCCGAACAGCCCGAGCTCCTCGAGCCGCTCGACGATGACGTCGACGGCGCGTTCGGCGTCCGCCGGCTCCTTGCCGCCGGTGATCACGAGCTTGCCGGATCCGAACAGCAGCGCGACCACGTCGGGGTCGTCGAGCCGGTAGACGAGGCCGGGGAACTGCTCGGGCTCGTACTCGATGTGCTCCAACCCGAGGCCGATCGCGATCGCGTTCAGGTTGAGGTCGTCGCCCAGATCCGCGGAGGTGACGATGTTCTGGACCGTGATCTCCGGCTCATCCGCGACCGGGATCTCGAGGGCGCGCAGTTCGTCGAAGACGATGTGGAGGCTCTCGTGGACCGCGTCCGTCGACTTCGCGCCGGTACAGACGATCTTTCCCGACCGGAAGATGAGTGCGGCCGACTTCGGCGACTGGGTGCGGTAGACGAGGCCGGGGAACTGCTCGGGGTCGTAGTCCGCGCCCTCCAGGTCCATCGCGACGCTCTCGAGGTCGAGCTCCTGGCCGATCCCCGTCGACGCGACGACGTTCTCGATCGTGATCGTGTCCTTCGGATCGGTCATCAACGGCCTAACTGACGACTGGATGATTTAAAAAGGTGGTCGTTAGCGGCCCGGGGTCGGGACCGTCGATCCCGACGATCCGTGCAAACGTTCTTAAGTATGTGGGCTGTTACCACAACTGACGATGCCAGACACCAAATCCGGGCGCGAGAAGAAGGGACGAAACAAGCGCCGCCAGCTGGAGAACCGCCTCGCGGAGCGGGAACTCACCGCCGAGGAGGAGCCGCCGGAGCCCGAGGACGAGGAGATCGACTCGGAGATCCTCGACGCCGACGAGACGGAGTAGGCTCGTTTGTCCGTCATTCGACTCTCGCTCCCTGCCCGTCGTTCGACTCTCGCTCCCTGCCCGTCGTTCGACTCTCGCTCCCTGCTCGTCGTTCGATTCCCGATCCGTTGCTCCGTCCTTCGGTTTCCGATTCGTTCGTCCGTCCTTCGGTTTCCGATTCGTTCGTCCGTCGTTCGTTTCCCGCCCGTTCGCGGCCTTTTATAAGTAACTCGACGGCGTTGACCGCTTCGTCCCGCCCACCGCTCTCCGATCGATCCGATTCGACCGTTTTGCTGGTCCCGCCCGTTCGACGACGCCCTGATCGTGACAGTAGTTACCATACTTAAACGAGGGGATCTCAGGGCGTTCCGGGATCGCGGAGGTTCGTCATCATCCAGCGTTCATTTCGTCTCAAGGCGACGCAATCAGTCGGTTTTGTCTCGGAATTCATCCCTCTTCGTTTCCCCACCGTCGAACCGGTGACGATGGGTTTATATAGAATCACAATCAATCCTCCCTTGTCTATGAGTCAGCGAATGCAGCAAGGCCAGCCGATGATCATTATGGGCGAGGACGCCCAGCGCGTCAAGGACAAGGACGCGCAGGAGTACAACATCTCGGCGGCGCGCGCCGTCGCCGAGGCGGTTCGATCGACGCTCGGCCCGAAGGGGATGGACAAGATGCTCGTCGACTCGATGGGCGACGTCACCATCACCAACGACGGCGTCACCATCCTCAAGGAGATGGACATCGACAACCCGACGGCCGAGATGATCGTCGAGGTCGCCGAGACGCAGGAGGACGAGGCCGGCGACGGCACGACGACGGCCGTCGCGATCGCGGGTGAGCTCCTCAAGAACGCCGAGGACCTCCTCGAGCAGGACATCCACCCGACGGCGGTCATCAAGGGCTTCAACCTGGCGAGCGAGTACGCCCGCCAGGAGGTCGACGAGATCGCCGAGCCGGTCGACCCCGACGACACCGACCTCATCAAAGCGGTCGCCGAGACCTCGATGACGGGCAAGGGCGCCGAGCTCGAGAAGGACGTCCTCGCGGACCTCGTCGTCCGCGCCGTCCAGGCCATCACCGTGGAGGCCGACGACGGCTCCCACGTGGTCGACCTCCAGAACCTGAAGATCGAGACCCAGACCGGCAGCCCGGCCGGCGAGTCCGAGCTCCTCTCGGGCGCGGTCATCGACAAGGACCCCGTCCAGGACGGGATGCCGACGGACTTCGAGTCCGCGAACGTCCTGCTGCTCAACGAGCCGATCGAGGTCGAGGAGGCCGACGCCGACACGTCCGTCTCCATCGAGGACCCCGACCAGCTCCAGCAGTTCCTCGACCAGGAGGAAACGCAGCTCCGCGAGAAGGTGGACCGCATCGTCGAGTCCGGCGCCGACGTCGTCTTCTGTCAGAAGGGCATCGACGACATGGCCCAGCACTTCCTCGCGAAGGAGGGCATCCTCGCCGTCCGCCGCGTGAAGAAGTCCGACCTCTCGTTCCTGAAGAACGTGCTCGGTGCGCCCATCGTCACCGACCTCGACGACCTGTCGGCCGACGACGTCGCGGTCGGCTCCGTCTCCCGCGACGAGGAGGACGGGCTGTTCTACGTCGAGGGTGAGGACGCCCACGGCGTCACGCTCCTGCTCCGCGGCTCGACCGAGCACGTCGTCGACGAGCTCGAGCGCGGCATCAACGACGCCATCGACGTCGTCTCGACCACGGTCTCCGACGGCCGCACCATCGCGGGCGGCGGCGCCATCGAGGTCGAGCTCGCCAGCCGGCTCCGCGACCACGCCGACTCCATCGAGGGGCGCGAGCAGCTGGCCGTCGAGGCGTTCGCCGACGCCCTCGAGCTCGTCCCGCGCACCCTCGCCGCGAACGCGGGCCTCGACGCGATCGACCTGCTCGTGGACCTGCGTGCGGCCCACGAGTCCGGCGACTCCCGCGCGGGTCTGAACGCCTTCACGGGCGACGTCGTCGACACCTTCGACGCCGGCGTCGTGGAGACGGCCCACGCCAAGGAGCAGGCGCTCTCCTCGGCCACCGAGGCCGCCAACCTCGTCCTCAAGATCGACGACATCATCTCCGCGGGCGACCTGTCCACCGCCGGCGGCGACGAGGAGGGCGGCGCGCCCGGCGGCGCCGGCGGTATGGGCGGCATGGGCGGCGGCATGGGCGGCATGATGTAACCACGTCGGTTACGCCACCTATGCTCACCCCGTCGATCCGACCCTGAACCGTCGTCCGACCGATCTCGGCCCGCCCGACCCGATTCCGTTTTTCCTCGATCCGCGACCGCTCGTTCGTCCTCGCTTCGTTACCGTTCGATCACGATCTGTGCCGGTCCGAGCGCGTCGTACGCGTCCTTCTCGAGGGTGATCTCGATCGCCTCCTCGAACGACTCCAGCCCCGTCAGCTCGTGTGTAACGTACTCCTCGATCGAGACGGTTCCGTCCGCGACCCACTCGGCGGCGAGCTCGCCGGTGGTCCGGTTCGGTCCCAGCGGGACGCTTCCGGTACGGGGGTTCACCCACGTGAGCTTCTTCGAGCGCGTGTCCCGCGGCCGCCAGGTGAGCTCGCCCTCGATGTGGCCGACCTGGCAGATCGTGCCGCCCCGCGCGGCGAGCGCGTGAGCGGTCGCCAGCGGGTCGGACCCCTCGGTCGCGTGCGACTGGCGCCCCCCGGCCGCCGCGACCGCGACGTCGGCGCCGACCCCGTCGGTCGCGTCCCGCACTGCCGCGACGGGGTCCGTTTCGGTGGCATCGATCGGGATCATCCCGCGGTCGGCCGCGATCGAGAGGGGACGCTCGCGAACGTCGACCGCGACGACCTCGCTCGCGCCGAGGGCGGCCGCGGCCTGGCCGACCTGATACCCCATCACGCCGGTTCCCACGACGGCCACGACGTCGCCGGGCTCGATCCCCGCGTCCACCGTCGCCAGCAGGGCCGACGCCATCGGCTGCATCGCCGCTCCCTCAGCGTCGGAGACCCCTTCCGGGAGCCGACACAGCGGCTCGGCGGGCACCGCGACGTACTCGGCGACTGCACCGGGACGATCGTAGCCGATTCCCGTCTGGTTTCCGCAGTGGAAGGGCTCGCCGGCTCGACAGTAGGCGCATTCGCCGCAGGCGATCTTGCCGGGCGCGTAGACGCGGTCGCCGACCGACAGCGACGTCACGCCGTCCCCGACGGCGTCGACGTGCCCGCAGAACTCGTGGCCGAACAGCCGGGCGCCGCCGGCCGCGATCCGGTCGGCGATCGTCTCGGAGTGGGCGACCTCCCGGCCGTGAAAGAGCTGGCACTCGGTCACGCTGAACTGGACGCGGTCGGGGGCGACCACGACCTCGCCCGGCGCCGGTTCCGGACGGGGAACGTCCTCGATCGTCGACGCCGCGAACTCCGGACAGACGACTGCTTGCATACCTCCCCCGCCGGGGTGAAGGGGCAAAACCGCTTGGATGCCGGCGGATTCCGATCGGTGGTCGCGGTTCGCGTTCGCGTTTCCGCTGTAGCTTTCGTGTGCGTTCTTGGCTGCGGCTTCCGTGTGCGTTCTTGGCTGCGGCTTCCGTGTGCGTTCTTCGGCCGCGTTCGACGACGCCGTTTTCCGGCGGCCGATCGGGGTATGTCTGACGTAAGAACTAATGTCCTCTCGGCGGCAGTAGGGTGTATGGGAATTATGAGTAAGATCCTCGGCGGCGGGGGCAACCGGTCGGTCGAGGACTACGTCGAACTCGACCTCGACGACTTCGCCGAGGCCCGAGGCGAGGCAGGGACGCAGGTTCACATCGCGGAGATCGCCGACAAGGGCGACGTCGTCCCGATCAAGGACGCCGTCTACGACGGCGACCTCGTCATCGCGGACATCACCCGACACTCCACCTCCGACCGGACGGTCGAACACATCGTCGACGAGCTCCGCCAGGTCGCCCAGGAGGTCGACGGCGACATCGTTCAGAAGGGCGACGACCAGCTCATCCTCGCGCCGACCGGCGTCACGATCTCCCGCGAGAAGCTGGAGTGACGGGTCGGCGAACCGCACGATATTTCCCCGTCACCCGCCCACACACATCCGAATGGCGCAGCCAGTCCTGTTGACGGGCGCGGGAGGACGGGTCGGACAGGCCATCCTCCGGGGGATCGGCGACGATCACGACTGGCGACTCCTCGACCGCGAACCGCTCGCCGCCGACCGGATCCCCGACGGCGTCGACGCGGACGACCTGTACGTGGCCGACGTCACCGATATGGACGCGCTCCGGGAGGCGATGGCGGGCGTCGAGGCGGTGGTCCATCTCGCCGGCGACCCCCGGACCGACGCTTCCTGGGAGAGCGTGCTCCGGAACAACATCGACGGCACGCGGGCCGTCTTCGAGGCCGCGGTCGACGCCGGCGTCGACCGGGTCGCCTACGCCTCCTCGAACCACGCCGTCGGCCACTACGAGACCGACGAGCGGACGCCCGGACTGTACCGGACCGACGACGACTACCGCCTCGACGGGACGGAGTTTCCCCGCCCCTCGAACCTCTACGGCGTCTCGAAGGCGACCGGCGAGCTGCTCGGCCGGTATTACCACGACGAGTACGGGATCGACGTCGTCTGCGTCCGGATCGGCAACCTGACCCGGAGCCACCCGCCCCGCGAGTACGAGCGCGGCCAGGCGATGTGGCTCTCCCACCGCGACTGCGCGCACCTGTTCGACCGCTGTCTCCGCGCGGACTACGGCTTCGAGATCGTCTACGGCATCTCCGATAACGACCGCAAGTACTACTCGATCGAGCGCGCCCGCGAGGTGCTCGGCTACGAGCCGCGCGACAACTCGGCCGAGTACACCTTCGAGGGCGATCCGCGGGACGACGTCTGAGGGACGTCCCCTACTCCTCGGCGTCGGCCGCGTGGACGTGGCCGCACTCCGGGCATCGGACCTCCTCGCCGCGGATCCGCTGGCTCGACTCCCGGACCTCACGCATCACGCTGGAGATCCGTTCCTCCGCCTCCAGCTCGTCCTCGACCGCCAGGTCGACGCCCTCGACCTCCATCAGGAACTTGGCGATCTCGGTGACCTCGTACATCATCTCGTCGAGGTCCTCGGCGGTGAAGAAGCCGCACATCGCGCCGTAGAGGAACGTCGCGCCCGCCTTCGTCACCTTCTCCTCGAAGGAGTGGCGCGCCTGGTTGACCGCCTGCGGCGTGTAGGTGTCGGTCATGAAGGGGACCAGCTCGGGGAGGTTCTCGCCGATCTTCGTCATCTCGACGCCGGTCTCGGTCCGGAAGTCGGCACACAGCCGGGCGATCGCCCACTCGCGGGCGGTGATGTAGGTCCGGTCGCGGAGGAACTCGTTGACCCGGTCGTACTGCGCGCCGTCCATCTTCGTGAACCGCTCGTACTTCCGGACGTCCTCGGGGACGTCGGTCCCGGTCGGCTCGGGGCCATCGCCGGTCTCGTTGGCCTCGGATCCGGCGGCGTCGGAGGCCGGTTCGGCGTCATCGTCCACGACCGAGCCGACGTCATCGTCCGCGCCCGGTTCGCTCGCGGCCTCCGTCGGCTCCGAGCCATCCTCCTCGGCCGGATTCGGCCCTCCGGTCCCGGTCGGAGCCGGTCCTCCTTCCCCGGTCGGAGCCGGTCCTCCTTCCCCGGTCGAACTCGGTTCTCCCTCCTCGGCCGAGTCCGGATCGCCGTCCGTGTCGGTTTCGGCGGTCCCGCGTTCGTCGGTCGCCGCGGAGCCGTCGGTCGATCCGGGCGTCGGCTCCTGGTCCTCGCTCATACCCTGGTTAACCCGACCGGCGGTCAAAAGCGTTCCCCGTCGATCGCTTTCCCGTCGGCGGACCGACGTCGGCGGCGCGCTCCGCCGATCTCGCTCCACGATCCTCACTCCGCGACGGAGGCCGTCCGGGAACCGGTCCGCAGCCGCCGCAGCGTCGTCACGACGATCGCGCCGGCGACGGCCACCGCGGCGCCCAGAACCAACACGAGGCCGACAGTTTCGAGCAGCGCGATCCCGAGGAGGCCGCCGATCTCGCCGACCGCGACCGCGACGGCGCCGGCCAGCAGCATACCGCCGAAGTACACGGTGATGCCGTCCGAATCGACGACCGCGGTCGCGGCCGACCCGACCCGGGCGCCGAGCGCGCTGCCGAACAGCAGCGGGACGACGATCCCGAGGTCGACGCCGCCGCTTTGCCCGTAGAGGTAGCTGCCGATCCCGCCCGAGAAGACGATCTCGAAGAGGTCGGTGCCGACCGCGACCGGGACGGGCGCGCCGATCGCGTAGATCATCGCGGGCATCCGGATGAAGCCGCCGCCGACGCCGAGCAGGCCCGAGAGGAACCCGGTCGAGAGGGCGACGGCCGTGATCACCCACACGGAGACGCGCACGTCGCCGCGAAGGGTGACCATCGGCGGGATGCGGACGGTTTCCTGGATCCGCTTTGCGATAGCCGGTGGGGTATGGTTCGAGAGGTCGCCCCCGTCTGCGTCGCCGTGGTCGTGGCCGTGACCGTGGCTCTCGCTTGAGCCCTCGTTCGATCCCGCGTCATCCTCCTCCCCCTCTCCGTCCCCGTCGTCCGAGAGCGCGTCCCGGGTGACCATCGCGCCGATCCCGCCGAGCAGCAGGACGTAGACGGCGTTGATCACGCCGCCGGCGAGGCCGATGTCCTGGAGGCGAAAGACCGTCAGCCGGCCGATCTCGATGCCGACCGTCGTGCCGACGATCATCAGTCCGCCCAGCTTGTAATCGACCTGGCCGAGGTCGTGGTGTTTCAGGGTGGCGATCACCGCGGTTCCGAAGACGAAGGCCATCCCGCTGCCGACCGCGACGCTGGGCCGATAACCGAACAGCAGTAGCGCGGGCGTCACCAGAAAGGACCCGCCCATCCCGAAGAACCCGAAGAGGATCCCGACGACGAGCCCGAAGCCGACGAACAGCGCGGCCATCTCCGGGCCGGTCCCGAAGACGGTGAACTCGCCGGCGCCGCCGAGGCTCCCGACGCCGACGAGGCCGCCGATGCCGTCGACGCCGATGAGGCCGCCGATGCCGTCAACGCCGATGAGACCGCCGATGCCGTCAACGCCGATGAGACCGCCGCCGTCGCTGACGCCATCGATCGGAACGTCACTCGCTCCCAACGCCGTCACCCCCGACCAGCGCGTTCATAAGCGCCGGACCGACGAGCCGTTCGAGCCCCGCGTATCCGACGTAGAGGACGATCGCTTCCAGCAGCACCGTCCCGATCAGCCTCGCCGCGACCGGGTCCCAACTCGGAACCGTCAGTCCCGCCATTATCGCTGCTCCTCCGTTCGTCGAGCCGACCGCACGACGGTCGTTCGTGGTTCGCACATTTCTGCTCATCTCAGCGTACCGGCTACTGGGATATAATGGTTGTGGGTCAGATGTACAATACTATATTTCGGTAACTCCTCCCCCACCATTTATAACTCACTCATAAGTTATGGAATGACAGCTTCCGTTTCGGTCGCGATCGCGTGTGTCCCGGCTCGACCGAGCGGGTCAGCCGATCGGATCGGTCGAAACGGTCCCGTCGCTGGCCGTTCGTCGATGGTACTTAAAAGGGATGGACGATCGCGGCCGAAAACCCGAGGCGAACGATCGGTAGCCGAACCCCGTTCGTCGGTCGATGGGGTTGCCGCGAGCCGCCGTTCGGGCGTTCCGTCGCTAGTCGGCGTACTCGTCGATCAACGACCGGAGCCGTTCCTCGGGCTGTGCGCCGACGACCTCCTCGACCTGCTCGCCGTCGGCGAACAGCACGAGCGTGGGGACGCCGCGCACGCCGTAGGCGCTCGCGAGCGCCTGGTTGTCGTCGACGTCGACCTTCGCGACCGTCGCGTCCGTCTCGGCCGCGAGCGTCTCGACGACCGGCTCGAGCATCTTGCAGGGGCCGCACCACTCGGCGTGGAAGTCCACGAGGACGACGCCGCCGTCGGCGACGACGTCGTCGAGCGCCTCCCGACCGTTCACGTGTACCGGCTCGTCGCGGTCGATCCCGTTCGCGTCGGCTGGTGATCTCGTTGCCATCATCGTCCGATAGGCGCCGACGGCAATTAAGAGTTTTGGGAGTATAGAACAATATAATGGACAGCGATCGATCAGTCGGAAACGGGGGATCTGTCCGCTCGGTCGTCCGCATCGTGACTTTCGGGACGGTCGAGCCGATTTAAAACCGGAACTCGCTGCCGATACCGTCGACGGTCGACGGTCGATGGCCGCAGACAGGCTTGTGCGATCTCTACACAAGCCTTTTAAGCGCTCGGCGGCTAGCCGTACACATACGATGCCAGATTCGATGTCGGAACAACTCCAGCAGGACATGGAGTGTGAGGGCCTGCTCGAGTGTTTCCACGGCCTCAAACAGCTCGATAAGGACTGCTTCCGGGCGCTCGTGCGCGCCGAGGAACCCCTGACCGTCGACGAGGTCGCGGAGGCGGTCGACCGCGAGCGGTCGACGGCCTACCGCGCCATCCAGCGGCTCCTGCAGACCGGGTTCATCCGGAAGGACCAGGTCAACTACGACCAGGGCGGCTACTACCACGTCTACTCGCCGACCGATCCCTCGAAGATCGCCGACGACATGCAGCGGATGCTCAACGACTGGTACGCCAAGATGGGCCAGCTCATCCAGGAGTTCGAGACGAAGTACGAGTCGGCCGACGCGACGGTTCCCGCCGAGAGCTAGGTCTCCGACCGGTCGCTGCCTTCGCCGGCCGACCTGCCGCCCGATTCGTCGGCCGACCTGCCGCCCGATTCGTCACCTAACTCGCCGCCCGACTCGCCACTCGTCGGCCGAGCGCGATGACGGGTCCCGACTAGCGACGTATGTCGTATAAATATTGTACGTTTCTCACAAGATTAATGGGTCCACCGATCGAACCGTGACGTATGGACGTGACGACGAGTGCGGTCGTACGAGGACGATCGCGGAGACGCGTCGGACCGAGTGCGTTCCTCGGACCGGGGACGGTAATCGGACGCAGCGCCGAACCGGCAGGATCGGTGCTGCCGACCGCGGAGGCGCTCCGATGACGCCGCTGGAGCTCCGGGCGGACGTACCGGCCCTCCAGGAGGCCGACTACTTCAACTACGGCGCTCACGGCCCGAGTCCGCGGTACGTCGTCGAGGCGGCCGGCTCGTTCCTCGAGGAGTTCGAGTACGACGCGCCGGCCCGAACCAATCCCTATATGACGGCCGCCGAGGCGGTCGACGACGCCCGCGAGGCGGTCGCGACGTTCGTCGGCGCGGCCCCCACGGAGATCGCGCTCACGGAGAGCACGACCGCCGGGATCAACGCGATCGCGAACGCGATCGACTGGGAGCCAGGGGACGTCGTCGTTCGGACCGACCTCGAACATCCGGCCGGGATCCTCCCGTGGGACCGGCTCAAGCGGGAGGGCGTCGAGGTGCGCGTCGTTCCGACCGCCGAGGGGCGGATCGACCGCGAGGCGTACGCCGAGGCCGTCGCGGACGCGCGGCTCGCCTGCTTTTCGGCGATCACCTGGACCCACGGCACCCGGCTCCCCGTCGCGGAGCTGGTCGACGTCGCCCACGAGGCGGGCGCGTTCGCGCTCGTCGACGCGGTCCAGACCCCCGGCCAGACGCCGATGGACGTCGCCGACTGGGGCGCCGACGCCGTGGCGGCGGCGGGCCACAAGTGGCTGCTCGGCCTGTGGGGCGGCGGCTTCCTCTACGTCGACGACGACGTCGTCGACCAGCTCCACCCGCGATCGCTGGGCTACCGGAGCGTCGAGACGCCGACCGCGGACCCCTACGACCTCGCGGCCGGCGCCCGTCGCTTCGAGGTCGGCACGGCGAACCCGGCGCCCCACGTCGCGCTTCGGGAGGCGATCGAAACGCTGGAGTCGGTCGGGATCGACCGGATCGAGGACCGGATCGACGAGCTCGCGGGGCGGCTCGCGGACGGCGTCCCCCCGGACCGGCTCCTGAGCCCCGCCGAGCCCGAATCGGGGCTGGTGACCGTCGACGTGGACGACCCGGAGGCGACCGTCGAACGACTCGCGGACGAGGGGATCCGGCTTCGCGACCTCCCGCATCCCGAGGCGGTCCGCGCCTCCGTGCACGCGGTCAACACCGAACGCGAGGTCGACCGACTGCTCGAGGCCCTCTCGGCGGAGTGGTGACGATGGCCAACCCTGAAACCGCCGCGGAGGGAACCGACGCTTCCGACGGGGAGTCCGTCCGGGTGTGGCTCGTCGAGCGGACCTATTCCGACGACGAGCAGAACCTGGTCATCCTCGTGTACGCGACTCCCGACGGGACGCGGTACTTCCGGAAGGAGCGCGCGCTGACGAGCTTCACCGACGTCCGCGACACGACCGCCGCGGTGGCGGTCGATCCCGGAAACCTCGGCGCCGTCGACGACCCGGACCGCCGCGAGCGCTACGCGGACGAGGCCGCCCGGATGGCCGCGGCGCACGACCCCGACGACGTCGTTTGATCCGGCTGCGATTCCGGTCGACTTGATCGCGACGTCACCGCGAGTACCTTTTTCCGGGCCGCCCTCGACCGGACCGTATGTCCGGGATCGTGTTCTTCCGGTGTACGGACTACGAGTCGACCGCGTCCTTTTACGTCGAGACCGTCGGCGCCGAGATCTGGCTCGAGCAGTCCGCCTGTACGATCTGTCGGTACGACAACCTCCTCTTCGGCTTCTGTGCCGGCGAGGAGACCGAGACCGACGGCGTCCTCACCTTCGTCACGGAGACGCGCGCGGGCGTCGACGACTTCTACGACCGCCTCGCCGACCGGGCCCGGGGGGAGCCGCGGCGGAACGACGAGTACGACATCTATCAGTTCTTCGCCGAGGACCCGGACGGGCGCACGATGGAGTTCCAGACGTTCCTCCATGAGGTCGATCCCGTATAAATGATGGCGGACATCATATAAACGCGAGCGGGACCATCACCGCGATCCCGACGACGACGCCGGCGACGAGCTCGCGTCTCCCGCCGTACGGGAGCGGCTCGCCGATCGACAGCGCCTCCGGGATGAACTCCGAGAGGACCAGATAGATCATCGCGCCCGCGGCGAACCCGAACCCGTACGGGAGGAACTTCCGGGCGGTCCGGACGAACGCGAACGCGATCACCGCGCCGATCGGCTGGGGAAGACTCGAGAAGACCGCCCACCAGACCATTTTCCCCTTCGACACGCCCATCGCCCGCAGCGGGATCGCGATCGCCGTCCCCTCGGGAACGTTGTGGATCGAGATCGCGACGGTCATGAAGACCGCCAGCAGCGGGACGGTGAACCCCAGCAGCTCGAGCCCGCCCGCGAGGCCGAGGTCGGCGAAGGAGACGCCGACGGCGATCCCCTCCGGGAAGCTGTGGACGGTCAACACGCCCAGGATCAACACGAGCTTCGTGAAGTCGGCCTGCTCGTACTCGCGCGGGTCGATCTCGGCGTCGAGCAACACCTCGTGGGCGATCACGACGAGGACGACGCCGGCGGCCATTCCGACCGCGATCTCGGCCGGGGTGCCCTCGGCGAGCCCCTCGTCAATCAGTCCGAACAGCGACGCCGACACCATAATCCCGGAGGCGAGCCCCCAGAGCGCGACCGTCCATCGGTCGCCGATCTCCTCGAAGAAGAGGAACGGGAGGGCGCCGAGGCCGGTCGCCAGCGCGGTGACCAGCCCGGCCAGAAACACCACCACGAGGTTCTCCAGCAGCGCCATTCACGTGGTCGTTACCGGACGCTACTTAAAAGTCTCCTCCCGAACGCCGGCCGGGGTCGCGGCGCCGGTCCCCGTCGCCCGGCCGTTCGATCCGATAGAGTATTGAACATTCACCACAACATACGGTTCGGAGAAACACGCTCGTCGGCTTCCGTACCGAGAGCCGACGATCCGTGTCGGAGGCGACGATGATCGGTGATCTTGCGGCCCGGTGGTCGTGAATGAGCCTTTTGACCGGTTCGATCGGACGACCGAACGGCTCATTCCGGCGCTATGCCGTCGCCATCAAACCTCTTTATATTGTATAATAACTGCATTACTATGCAAAGTCTTATGTTCGACGGACCGGTATTTCGGGGTACACGCAATGAACCCGGAAGACTTCCCGACGCCCGACGCGGACGTCGAAACGATCGAACCGAACGCGCTGAAGGACCGGATCGACGCCGGCGAGGACGTCACGCTCCTCGACGCGCGAATGAGTTCCGAGTACGAGGAGTGGCACATCGACGGCGGGAGCGTCGACTCGATCAACGTCCCGTACTTCCACTTTCTCGAGGACGAGATCGATCCCGACGCCCTCGGACAGGTCCCCGACGACCGCGAGGTGACCGTCATCTGTGCGAAGGGCGGCGCCAGCGAGTTCGTCGCCGGAACGCTCGCCGACCGCGGCTACGACGTGCGCCACGTCGCGGGCGGAATGAACGCCTGGGCCCGGATCTACGAGACCGTCGAAGTCGAGGGCTACGACGGCGCCGGGACGCTGCTGCAGTACCAGCGTCCCTCCTCGGGCTGTCTGGGCTACCTGCTGTACGACGGCGGCGAGGCCGCGGTCATCGATCCCCTGCGCGCGTTCACCGACCGTTATCTGGCGGACGCGAACGACCTCGGCGTCGAGCTGACGTACGCGCTGGACACGCACATCCACGCCGACCACGTCTCGGGAGTCCGGGACCTCGACGCGGCGGACGTCGAGGGCGTGATCCCCGAGGCCGCTGTCGACCGCGGCGTCACCTACGCCGAGGAGCTGACGACCGCGGCGGACGGCGACGTCTTCGCGGTCGGCGACGCCGAGATCGAGGCGGTCCACACGCCGGGACACACGACCGGGATGACCTCCTACCTCGTCGACGGGAGCCTGCTCGCGACCGGCGACGGGCTCTTCATCGAGAGCGTCGCCCGGCCCGACCTCGAGGAGGGCGACGATGGCGCGCCCGACGCGGCCCGTCTGCTCCACGAGTCGCTTCACGAGCGCGTGCTGACGCTCCCCGACGACACGCTGATCGGGGGCGCCCACTTCAGCGATGCCGCCGAGCCGGCCGCGGACGGGACCTACACCGCACCGATCGGCGAGTTGAAACGGCGGATGGACGCGCTCTCGATGGACGAGGACGCGTTCGTCGAGCTGGTCCTCTCGGACATGCCGCCGCGGCCGGCCAACTACGAGGACATCATCGCGGCGAACCTCGGCCGGGAGGACGTCGACGACGAGGAGGCGTTCACCCTGGAGCTCGGGCCGAACAACTGTGCCGCCAGCCAGGGCTCGCTCGCGGGTGACTGACGACGCCGATGGTCGTTGATCCACTCCCCCTGCAGACGTTCGCCGAGCTCTTTCCCAACGGGGTCAGTCGATACGCGGTCGGCGGCCTGTTGGTCGGGCTCGGCGCCGGCATCATCTACCTCGGGACCGGCATCAGCGCCGGCGCGAGCACGTTCCTGGAGTCGACCCTGTCGTACGTCTCCGATCGCTCCCGGTTCCGGCGGTACGTCGGCTCGCGCGACTGGCGGCTCGTGTTCACGTTCGGCATCGTCCTGGGCGCGGCGATCTACGCCGCAACCCTCGGCGACGCCTGGACGTACACGACCGACGTGCAGGTCTGGCGCCTGTTCGGCGGCGGGATCCTCGTCGGGATCGGCACCCGGATCGGCAAGGGCTGTACCTCCGGCCACGGCGTCTGCGGCGTGGGGTCGGCCTCCCGGACGTCGTTGGTCGGCGTCGCGACGTTCCTGCTGGTCGCGATCGGCGTCGCACAGGTCGTCGCCGCGATGGGGGTGAGCCCCTGATGGCCGCCGCCAACCGCCATCCGGCGTTCATGCCGCTGATCCTCGTCGGCGGCCTGATCTTCGGGTTCGGGCTCGCGTACAGCCACATGGCGCGTCCCGAGGTCGTGCTGGATTTCCTCCAGTTCGAGGACTTCGGGCTCGTGTTCGTGATGTTCGGCGGCGCGGCAGTCACGGGACTGACGTACCTGGTCGCGCCGCGGCTGTTCGACCGGGCGCCGCTGACCGGCGATAGCTTCGAGCGTCGTCTGAAGTCCTTCGACCGGAACGTCCTCGTCGGCGGCGCGATCTTCGGCGCCGGCTGGGGGCTGTCCGGGATCTGTCCGGGCGCCGCCTACGCCAGCCTCGGGGTCGGCAACGTGACCATCCTCTGGGCGCTGGCCGGGATGTTCGTCGGCGCGTACCTCCAGGGCTACTGGCGTAGCCGCGACTCGGCCCGTGACGCCGCCGTCGCCGGGACGCGCGGCGACGACTGATCGTCGTCCACGGTCGTTCGCCGCTTTCCGATGGGGGTCCGGGCCATCGTCGGGACCACACCCGTTTTGTCCGTCGGGCGTCCAGTTCTCGTATGGGATTTCACACCTTCGACGTCGACCGTGCCGCCCAGCTCGAGGAGGCGGGCGAGCGCTATCGCTACCTCTCGCGTGAGGAGCTGCTCGCGGCGATCGACCCGGCCCCGGACGACGTCCTCGCGGACCTGGGCAGCGGCACGGGGTTTTATACCGACGACGTCGCCCCACACGTCGGCGCCGTCCACGCGGTCGACGTCCAGGCCGAGATGCACGACTACTACCGCGAGAAGGGCGCCCCCGAAAACGTCGCGTTCGTGACGAGCGACGTGGCGGACCTGCCCTTCGAGGCGGACGCGCTCGACGGCGCGTTCTCGACGATGACCTACCACGAGTTCGCGGGCGAGGACGCCCTCGAGACGCTCGCCCGCGTCATCGTCCCCGGCGGCCGGCTCGTGGTCGCCGACTGGTCCGCCGACGGCGACGGCGAGGCCGGCCCGCCGGTCGCGGAGCGATTCGCTCCGGGCGACGTGACCGACGCGCTCTCCGCGACCGGCTTCGACGTGGTTCGTGCCGCGGAGCGGCCGGAGACGTTCCTAGTCGTCGCGGTCAGACAGTGATCGAGCCCGTACCGAGGAATCGGAACCGGGACGCATCGGGAGACGACCCTCCCTCGCCTGCCCGCTCTCGCCGGCGTGTTCGCGCACCAACAGTCAAGTCGTCGACCACCCACGATGCGGTATGGACTCCGCGGCGGTCCTCGACGTGGTCGGCGTGGTGAGCCTCCCGGCGCTCCCGAACGTGCTCATTCCTGATGCGCTCATCCCTGATGCGCTCATCCCTGATGCGCTCGGGACGGTGACCGTTCCCGGGGTCTCGGGGGCGACCGTCGTGTTCGCGCTCATCCTCGCGGCGCTCGTGCTCTTCGTCACCGAGGCGCTCCCCAACGACGTCACGGCGATCGGCGTCATCGCGGCGCTCGTCCTGCTGGAACCGTGGACGGGGGTCGACGCCCGGTCGGCGATCTCGGGGTTCGCCAACCCGGCGACGGTCACCATCATCGCGATGTACATGCTGAGCGCGGGCATACAGAACACCGGCCTCGTCCGCCGCCTCGGGATCCACCTCGCGGACCGCGTCGGCGGCAGCGAGTTCCGGGCGCTCGTTGCGACCGTCTGCACGGCCGGTCCCCTCGCGGGGTTCATCAACAACACGCCGGTCGTCGCGGTCTTCATCCCGATGATCACCGACCTGGCCGCGGAGACGCGCACCAGCCCCTCGAAGCTGCTGTTGCCCCTCTCGTACGCGGCGATCCTCGGCGGCACCCTCACGGTCATCGGCACCTCGACGAACATCCTCGCCAGCGACTTCGCCCGGCTCCTGATCGACGGCCGCGACGGGATCGGGATGTTCGAGTTCACGGGACTCGGCCTCGTCGTGTTCGGCGTGGGGATCGCCTACCTGCTCACGATCGGTCGGCGGCTGATCCCCGAACGGGTGCCGGTCGACGCCGACCCGATCGACGAGTTCGACCTCGAGGACAACCTCGCGATGATGCGCGTCCGGCCGGACTCGCCGGTCGTCGGGCGACCGCTCGACGAGCTGGATGCGGCGCTCGGAACTGATGCGGCGCTCGGAACGGATGCGGCCGCCGGAACCGGCGGGGACGTCCGCATTCTCCAGTTGCGCCGCGACGGCGAGGCCTACGCCGGACCCGACTCGGCGGAGCCGGTTCGGGCCGAGGACCGCCTCGTCGTCCACGGCACGCTCCAGGCGATCAACCGGCTCCGCGAGACGGCTGGCCTCGGACAGCTGTTGGGGCAGGACGTCACCGAGGAGACCTTCGAGGGGACCGACACCGACGGGACGCTGGCCAGGGCGCTCGTGCCCGACGCGTCGGGGTACGTCGGGGAGACGATCGCCGAGACCGGGCTCGCCGAATACCACGATACGACCGTCCTGGCGGTCCGTCGCGAGGGCGAACTCGTCCGGACCGGACTCTCCGAGCTGTCCCTCCGGGCCGGCGACCTGCTGCTCGTCCGCACCACGCCGGCCTCGATCCGGTACTTCACCGACGCCGGCGACCTCCTGGTCGCGGACGAGACCGCCGTCGACCGGCTCGCGAGCGCCGACGCCGCGACGATCGCCCCGATCTCCGACACCGCACCGGCCGCGGTGGCGATCATGGCCGGCGTCGTCGGCGTCGCGGCGCTCGGCTTCCTCCCGATCGTGATCGCCGCGCTGGCGGGCGTCTTCGCGATGGTCGTGACGGGCTGTCTCCGAACCGCCGACGCCTACGACGCCGTCTCCTGGAACGTGGTCTTCCTGCTCGCGGGCGTCATCCCGCTCGGGCTCGCGATGGACCGGACCGGCGGCGCCGCGATGCTCTCGGAGCTGCTCGTCTCGACCGCCGACGTCCTCCCGCTTTTGGCCGTCCTGTTTCTGTTCACCGTCGTGACGGGACTGCTCGCCAACGTGATCACGCCGGTGGCCACCGTCGTGTTGATGATCCCCGTCGCCGTCGATTCGGCGGCCAGGCTCGGGGCCAACGAGTTCGCCTTTCTGCTTGCGGTCACCTTCGCCGGCGCGACGTCCTTCATGACGCCGGTCGGCTATCAGACGAACCTGATGGTCTACGGACCCGGCGGCTATCGGTTCGGCGACTTCCTCCGCGTGGGCGGCCCGCTTCAGCTCCTTCTGGCGGTCGTGACGACCGTCGGGATCGCGGTCGGCTGGGGGCTGTAGGGATCCCGCCGGAACCGACGATCGCTCCGTATGCGGGGAACGGTTCGAACGCGGGGAACGGTTTTCCCGAAGCCGCCCGTAGATCGAGTATGGCCCCCGACGTCATCCAGCTCGGCGACGACGCGCGCGACGAGTTCCTCGGCACCGGCGGCACCGGCGTCCTCTCCTTCGCCGCGGGCGCCGACGATCCCCCGCACTCGGTCCCCGTCTCCTACGGCTACGACGCGACCGACGAGACGTTCTACTTCCGGCTGGCGACCGGCGCCGACAGCGGCAAGGGCGACCCGACCGACCGGCCCGTCTCGTTCGTGACCTACGGGCAACGCCAGGGGCGCTGGAACAGCGTCGTCGCCGAGGGGCGGCTCGTGACGACCACCGACGAGGACGTCGCCCTCGAGACCCTCCAGGGGCTCGAGCGCGTCCACATTCCCTTCGTCGAGATCTTCGGGGCGCCGCCGGAGGCGATCGACTTCGAGTTCTTCCGGCTCGACCCGGCGGAGCTGACCGCCCGGACCGAGCAGCCGGTCCGTCGCTGAGAGATATAAACGCCGGCGGACGTGTCCCGCATTCTCTTCCGAATATTCGACTTCGAGAATCGATGCTGCATCAGTGTGTTTATAGTATTGGGGTTATAATACACTACTATGGTACAAGGGAACGACTCGTCGTCGATCGAGCGGCTCGGGATCGTGATCGAAACGAACGACCCCGAGCGAGTCTGGAACGCGTTCCGGCTGGGCATCACGGCGCTGGAGGACGGTCGCGACGTCTCCGTCTTCCTGTTGGGCGCCGGCGTCGAGAGCGAGGAGATCTCCCACGAGACGTTCGACGTCCGCGACCGGATGGCGGCGTTCGTCGACGCGGGCGGCGACCTCGAGGCCTGCGGGACCTGCCTGGATCTCCGGAACGAGGAGGGTAGCGAGTACTGTCCGATGTCGACGATGACCGACCTGCTCGAGATCGTCACGGAGTCCGATCGCGTCCTGACGATCGGGTGAGAGCGGGCTTGCGGTCGAGAAGCCCTTATAAGGGACGCGACGCGTCGTCGTCACCGGACGGCTCCGCCTCGGCGTCGGTTCCCGCGTCCTCGGACTCGGTCGCGTCGCCGACGAGCACGACCGGGACCTCGGCTCCCTCGACCACCGCGGAGGCGGTGCTGCCGAGCAGGACGGCCTTCATCGTCGAGCGGCCCGTCGAGCCCATCACGACGAGGTCGATCCCCTCCGCCGCGACGTACGCGAGCAGCTCCTCGTGGGGGATCCCGGTCCGAACATCGGTGACGACCTCGAGGCCGGTTCCGGCGGCCGACCGGACCGCCTCGGTGGCCGCCTCGCCCTCGCGCCGGAGGTTCTCGCGGACCGTCTCGGGGTCGACGATCGCGTTGTCGTAGGCGGTTCGCGTCTCGACGACGTAGACGGCGTGCAGCGTCGCGTCGTGGGCCGTCGCGAGGGCGATCGCGTGGTCCATCGCCTCCCTGGCCGTCCGGCTGCCGTCGGTCGCGAGAAGCACGTCGGTGTACACGGCCGCGGGTTCGATCGGCTCCTACAAAGGTCTATGCGGTCCGACGACGACGCGATCGTCCGGTCCGTCGACGGCCGGCTATGCGGTTCGGTCCGTCGACGACCGACCGCGCCGACCGTCCCGGCCGGTCTTCCGGCCGGCGAGCAGGAACATGACGACCAGGAGCGCGCCGAACGTGACCGTCCCGATCCCCACCGGGGAGACCGAGATGGCGCCCAGGCCGACGACCGAGATCGCGGTCACTGCGGCGCCGAGGACCACGGCCACCCCGAGCAGGACCGCGCCGATGAGCTTGATCGCCCCGTCGAGCCGTGAGACCGATCGTTCAGGTGACATACACGTAACGGTACGTCCCATACTCTTAAACCAACGACGCCGATTCTCAGGACGTTGGAACACCGATCTGCGCGACCGGTTCACGAAACGGAACCTTCGTCCCCGTCGGGCCCCGTGATGGGCCGTCCGCGTCGCGGAGACGGATCTCCGCGTTCCGCTACTCCGAATCGGTCTCGACGAGCTCCGCCGATCCCGCCCCCCACTTGTCGAAGAAGGAGACGTAGCCGTAGATGCCGAACACGAGCACGACGACCGCGAGCAGGTACGGGACGATCGGCACGCTCACGCCGAGGAACTCGAACAGCGTCCGGAGTTCGTAGAGCCCGACGCCGAGCACCGCGAGCGCGACGAGCAGGCCGCCGCGAGTGACCGACAGGTCGACCATCACGGCCACCCCCCGGCCCAGCCGCCGCCGAGCACGTCGGGCATCCGCTCCACGAGCACGTCGGGCGCCTGCTCCGCGAGGATCGCGAGTGCGTCGAGGACCATCGGATACGCCTCGCCGCCGGGGCCGAACAGCCCGCCACGCTGGACGATCGCGACGATCGGGAGGGCGTACGCCAAGAGCACGAGAAGCACCGCGATCCCGCCCCACAGGCGGATGTTGTCGAGCACGAGCGGCGCGTCCTCGGACCCGGAGATCGGCTCGGCGAGCGTCTCCGCGAGCCCGTCGGTCCGGCTGTTCCCCATCGTCAGCACGACGTTGCTGAGGAACAGCACGGCGGAGGCGAAGAGGATCGTTCCGCCGATGGCAACCTGGAGGTTGAGCTCCCCGTAGCCGCCGAAGGCGCTCCCGTACTCGAACCCGCTGTACGTCGGCTCCGCGGTCCGGCGCGGAACGCCGAGCAGCCCCTGCGCGTGCATCGCGTTGGACATGAGCGCCATCCCGGCGAACCAGAGGACGACCTGCGCCAGACCGATCTGTCTGCTGTAGATCGGCTTGTTGGTGATCTGGGGCCAGAGCCAGTAGGTCGCCGCCATGAAGGTCAACGCGACGGCGGTCCCCACGGTGAGATGGAAGTGGCCGGTGACCCAGATGGTGTTGTGGATGAGGTAGTTGATGTTCATCCCGGCGTTGACCATCCCCGAGAAGCCGCCGGCCGCGAACATCAGTCCGGCGAGCATCATCCCGGTGAAGGCCGGATCGCGCCACGGCAGCGTGCGCAGCCAGCCGAAGAGTCCGGTGCCGCCGCGTACCCGGGCCCCGTACTCCACGCTCGCGACGACCGTGAACGCGGTCAGCAGGCTCGGCAGCAGCAGGAACATCGTGTTCGTCATCGCGACGAACTTGAACCCCTCGGCGATGCCGGGATCGAGGTACTGGTGGTGGATGCCGACCGGCGTCGACAGCAGCAGGAACAGCACGAACACCACGCGCGCCAGCGGGTCGCTGAACAGCCGCCCCCCGGCGATCGACGGCAGGACCGTGTACCACAGCAGGTACGCGGGCATCAGCCAGAAGTAGACGACCGGGTGGCCGAAGAACCAGAACAGCGTCCGGGTCAGCGTCGGGTTGACGGTCTCGATCAGCCCCAGCGACCACGGCAGCAGGAAGAACAGGACCGAGATCGCCAGCGCGGAGGTCGCGACGTACCACATGATCGTCGTCGTCAACACCATGAACGCCTGCAGCGGGATCCGCTCGTCGGGGTGCTCGCGCCGCCAGGCGAGGAACGTCCGCCACCAGTCGAGCCCCGCCAGCCAGGTCCCCACGAGGAAGACGGCGAGCCCGCCGTAGAACAGGGGGTGCGCCTGCAGCGGGGCGTAGAAGGTGAAGAGCACGTCCGCGCTCACGTCGACCGCGCTCGTGAATCCGGCGAGGATCGTGAGCCCCGTCAGCGTCATCCCGGTGGCCATCAGTCCGTACCACGCCCAGGAGAACCGCGTGTTCACGAGCGGGCGGTCCAGGCTCCGCACGAGCGCCCAGGTGAACACGCCCACCAGGAAGAAGATGGTGAAGCTCAACACCAGGAAGACGCCGTGTGCCGTGAGGAACGTGTAGTAGTCCACCGAGCTGAACGGCCGGGCGATCCCGGTCCGGTGGAGCGTCTGGATGATCCCGAACGTCGTCCCGACCGCGAACGCCAGGAACGCGCCGAGGAACGTGGCCCGGACGATCCGCGCCGCCTCGGGGAACCGGTCGTAGAAGGTTTCCGTGCCGGGTTCGGACCCGCCGGTCCCATCGTCCGGCGCGGTCCCGTCGTCCGCCGTGGCGGCCGGCGCGTCGGCGGTCGCGGTCATTGGTCACCTCCGCTTCCGTCCCCGTCGCTCGACCCGCCGGCCGACTCCTCGAACTCCTCCTGCGGCACGACCTCGATCGATCCTTCCATCCCGTGGTGAGCGGCCCCGCAGTACTCGTTACAGATGACGCCGTACTCCGTCGGCCCGCCGGTCTCGACGGTGAGCGTCGAGACCTCGCCGGGGATCACCATCGTGTTGGCGTTCGTGCCCACCACCTCGAAGCCGTGGGTGACGTCCCGCGAGGTCACCATGAACGTCACCGTGCTGTTCGCCGGGAGCACGATCGGGTCGGGCTCGAAGCCGAACTGGAAGGCGACGACGTACGCCTCGTACTCGTTCTCGCCGACCTGCTCGACGCGCGGTTCGGCGAACCGGTCGTCCTCATCGAGCGCCGTCGGGTCGACCGTCGGCTGGTCGGCGGCGACCATCGAAACGCCCGGCCCGACTGCGCCGTAGGTGACCGAGCCGATGAGCAGCAGGATCAGCCCGAGCCCCAGCGCCAGCCAGATCTTCTCGTAGCTGTGGACGTGCATCGGTCACCCCACCACGATCAGGTCGTTCCCGAGGAACTCCACGAAGTAGATGTACACCCACATCGTCACCAGGATGCAGAAGTACACCAGGATCAGCGCGAGGGTTCCCTTCGGGTCGAACGACTTCGGGTCCTCGAGTAGCCCCGCCGCCGTTTGCTCGCCGTCTGTCGTACCCATAGGCAAAAGTTACCAAATTCGGCCACTTATATCCGCAGGGTGGTCCCGTCGCCTGGGATCGCCCCACGTCTATTTATTCCCGGCCCTCCATCTTCGACGTATGGACCTTCCGCCGCAGCGCATCGTGCTCCTGGGCCTCCTCGCGACCCCGACGGCGGTCGTCTTCGCCGTCTCCCGCGGCGAGCCGGCGGTCGGGCTCGCGGTCGTCAACGTGCTCATCATCGTCGGGAGTCTCGTCCGTGCGACGTCGGGCGAGACCGGGACGACCCACCGCGGGTCCGAGGGCGAGGCGTCGGCCGCATAGTTTCGGGAGACTCCACCTCCCCGAGAGCACCTACTTAAAAGACGTCCCGAGGAGTCCTCGAGATGGCCACCTGTACCCTCTGTGACCTCCCCACGCCCGCGGATCCGGTCACCGATCCCGACGTCGAGGGCGCGTTCTGTTGTCGCGGCTGCCTCGAGGTCTCCCGGTCGCTGGGCGGGATGGCGGACCTCGAGGCGGCCGCCGACGACGTCGACGCCGCGGTCGGGTCGCCTGCTTCGGCCGTCGACGATCCGCGATCCGAATCGACCGACTCAACCGATCCAACCGACACGACCGACTCAACCGATCCGGATCTCGGCGACGACCTCGAGACGACGTACCTCCACGTCGACGGGATGCACTGCGCGACGTGTGAACGGTTCCTCGAGGTGACCGCGGGCCGGGCCGACGGCGTCGCGGCCGCGACCGCGAGCTACGCGACCGACACGGTCCGCGTCGACCACGACCCCGACCGGATCGACGACGCGGACCTCGCGGACGCCCTCTCGACGGCGGGCTACGAGGCGACCGACCGCCGCGACCGCCCGGCGGGTGGGGGCGAGGACGTCGACGTCGTCCGGTTCCTCGTCGGCGGCGGGCTGTTCGGGATGATGGCGATGCTGTGGTACGTTCTCTTTTTATACCCAACCTACTTCGGCTACGACCCCCTCGTCGACCTCGGCGGCCTCTCCGGCCGGTATCTGTTCGCGCAGATCTGGGTGTTCACGTCGGTCGTGCTCTTTTATACCGGATTCCCGATCCTCCGCGGCGCGTACGTGAGCCTTCGCGCCCGGCAGCCGAACATGGACCTCCTCGTGTCGCTCGCCGCGGGCAGCTCCTACGCCTACAGCACCCTCGCGATGCTCGTGGGGCGGACCGACCTCTACTTCGACGTCACGATCGCCGTCATTCTGGTGGTCACCGGCGGCGCGATCTACGAGACCCGGATCAAGCGCCGCGCGACCGGCCTTCTCTCGGATCTGACCGCCGCGATGGACGACACGGCCAGGCTGGCCGGCGGCGAGGAGGTTCCGCTGGAGGACGTCGACCCCGGCGACCGCCTCCGGGTCCTCCCGGGCGAGCGCGTCCCGCTCGACGGCACGGTCGTGGAGGGGACCGCCGCCGTCGACGAGGCGCTCGTCACCGGCGAGTCGATCCCGGACACGAAACGCCCGGGGGACGCCGTCCGCGGCGGGACGGTCGTCACCGACGCGCCGCTCGTCGTTCGCGTCGGCCCGGACGCGACGAGCACCCTGGACCGGCTCGTCGAGCTGCTCTGGGACGTTCAGAGCGCGCGCTCGGGGGCCCAGCGACTCGCCGACCGCCTCGCGACCGTCTTCGTCCCCCTCGTCGTCACCGTCGCCGTGGTCGTCGGCCTCCTCCGGCTGGCGACCGGCGCGGCCCCCGCGAGCGCCGCCCTCGTCGCGCTCACCGTGCTCATCGTCTCGTGTCCGTGCGCGTTCGGGCTCGCGACGCCGCTGGCGGTCGCCGCCGGGATCCGCGAGGCCGCCGAACGGGGGATCGTGATCGCCTCCGCGGCCGTCTTCGAACGCGCGGGATCGATCGACACGGTCGTCCTCGACAAGACCGGCACCCTCACCGACGGCGAGATGCGCGTTCTCGACGTCGACGTGGCCGATTCGACCGATCCCGCCGATCTGCTCGCCCGGGCCGCGGCGCTCGAGCGTGCCTCCCCGCATCCGGTCGCGACCGCGATCGTCGATCGAGCGGCCGATTCACCCGACAGGGCGACGGAATCCCTCGACCGGGCGGACGCGTCCCCCGAAACGCCTCCCGGACCCACCGATCCGGCCGCCGACGGCGGACGGCTCGCGGACGCCGTCGGCGCGAACCGCTCGGATGACGCCGACGCGAACCGCTCGGATGACGCCGACGCGAACCGTTCCGGCGACGTCGACCCGGACGTTCGGGACCGTGGCGTGGTCGGGACGGTCGACGGCGTGCCCCACCGCGTCGGTCACCCGTCCCTGTTCGACGACTGGACGATCCCCGACGCGGTCGACGCCGGCGTTACGGCGGCTCGCTCGCGGGGGAACGTCCCCGTGCTCGTCGGCTGGGACGGCGCGGTCCGTGGAGCGATCGAGGTCGGGGACGACGTCCGTGACGGCTGGGAGTCGGTCGTCTCCGACCTCGCCGACCGGGGGATGGACGTCGTCGTGCTGACCGGCGACGAGCCCGAGGCCGCCTCCCGGTTCGAGGCGCACCCGGCGGTCGCGGAGGTCTTCGCCGGCGTCCCGCCCGAGGCCAAAGCCGAGACGGTCTCCCGGCTCGCCGCGACGCGGTCGGTCGCGATGGTCGGCGACGGCAGCAACGACGCGCCCGCGCTCGCGGCGGCGACGCTGGGGATCGCGGTCTCCGGCGGGACCGACCTCGCCATCGACGCCGCCGACGCCGTGGTGCTGGAGGACCGACTGGCCGCGATCCCGGAGCTGTTCGCGCTGATCGCGGGGACGAACGGCCGCATCAGGGCCAACCTCGGCTGGGCGCTCGTCTACAACGCGGTCGCGATCCCGCTCGCGGTCGCGGGCCTGTTGAACCCGCTGCTGGCCGCGCTGGCGATGGGCTCGAGCAGCCTCCTCGTGGTGCTCAACTCCTCGCGGTCGATCCTCGACGCACCGTGACCGTGAGTCGGCTCGACACACCGTGAGTCTGCTCGGCGAACCACGGACCGGCTCGGCGAACCACGGACCGGCTCGGCGAACCACGGACCGGCGGCGGCTGACCCCGTCCCCCGACGAACAACGTTTTTCTAGACGGGGCGTCGACTGCCGGACATGAAGGTCCTGCTCGGGATCGGCGGTAGCGACGACTCGCTTCGCGCGCTCGAACGGACGGTCGACCGCGCCGTGGCGGCGGACGACGACCTCGTGGTCGCGGTGCTCGAGAACCCCGACTCCGACCGGACTCCCGAGGAGGTCGCCGAACACGTCGAGTCCGTCCTCGCGGACCTCGAGGCCGACATCGACGTCGAGGTCCGTCTCGTCGAGGGCGACCCCGGAAGCCGGCTCATCGACATCGCCGAAAGCGAGGGGTTCGACCGGATCGTTCTCGGCGGCGGCCAGACGAGTCCGATGGGGAAGATCACGCTGGGCAGCATCGCCGAGTTCGTCCTGTTGAACGCCAAGACGACCGTCACGCTCGTCCGATGACGCCCGACCGCTTCCCCGAGGAGGTCGCCGACGACTACCCGGAGCCGCCGATCGCGTTCACGGACCGTGAGGACCGCGAGATCGAGGTCCGCGCCTACGACGGCAGCGAGCGGGAGCGCGACGCCCTCGCGGCGATGTACGAGGCGTTCGATTCGGCCGACCGTGCACAGGGGATCCCGCCGGGACACGCCGACGAGATCCGGAAGTGGCTCTCGACGATCCTCGATGCGGACTGTTACAACGTCCTCGCGTGGCACGGCGACGACGTCGCCGGCCACGCGACGCTCGTTCCGGCCGGCGACGACGCCGACGAGTACGAGCTCGCGATCTTCGTCCTCCAGAAGTACCAGGAGGCCGGCATCGGGACCCGCCTGATCGAGGCCCTGCTCGGATACGGCCAGGCGGACGGCGTCGAGGCGGTCTGGCTCACCGTCGAGCGATGGAACCACGCGGCGGTCTCGCTGTACGAGAAGATCGGCTTCGAGACCTCGGACGCCGAGAGCTTCGAGATCGGAATGTCGCTCCGGCTCAACCGCCCGGAACGGACGGCCGACGCCGACGAGGCCGACGAGTAGCGAGGGCCGTTAAACGGACAGGACCGGCTGGCTCGCGTACAACAGGACGTACTCGGCCGCCTTCTCGAGCACCTCGCCGGGATCCCCGGAGACCGGCTCCCGCGGGACCACGAGGAAGTCGGCGTCGACCTCCTCGGCGGTGTCGAGGATGACGCTTCCCGGGTGGGTCGTCTTCACCTTCGTCGAGAAGCCGTACGCGATCGAGGTCGTCACGGAGACGCCCGTCCCGTCGGCCCGGTCGAAGATCGCCTCGGTGAACGATTCCGTGTCGGTCGCGACCGTCGATTCATCGACGGCCCCGGTCTCGATCCCCCGCGCGACGTCCTCGCCGAGGACGTACACCGCGTGGACGGTCGCGTCGTACTCCTCGGCGATCGCGATCGCGTACTCGACCGCCTGCTGTGACTCGTCGCTGCCGTCCACGGGGGCCAACACCAGGTCGATGTCGAGGGTCGCCATGTCCTACCGGTTCGTCTCGCCCCTCAAAAACCCCCCTGTCCGGACGTGCCGAGCGGCCCTTTTAAGCACGGGGCGGCTGAACCGTCGCGTATGTTCGAGACCATCGTCATCGCCACCGACGGCTCCGACAGCGTGCGTCGCGCCGTCGACGTCGCGCTGGATCTGGCCGACCGCTTCGACGCGACGGTCCACGCGCTGTACGTGATCGACAGCGGCGAGGTCGAATCCTCCCCGGACGAGGTCCGGGACGACCTCCGTGACGCGCTCGACTCCCGGGGACGGGAGGCGATCGAGGCCGTCGAGCACGACGCCGTCGTGCCGGTCGAGACCGCCGTCCGGGAGGGGCGCCCGGCCGCCGAGATCTCGACGTACGCCCGCGAGGTCGACGCGGACGTCGTCGCGACCGGCACCCGCGGCCGGCACGGCGAGAACCGGTTCCTGATCGGCTCGGTCGCCGAGCGCGTCGTCCGGACCTGTCCCGTCCCCGTCCTCACCGTCAGACAGCTGTCCGGAGAGTGACGGGCCGGTCCGCCGACCGACCCACCCGTTCCGGTCGATTTCGACCGAACCGATCGCCCGACCCATCGGTACGGAACCGCGGAGTTTTCCACCTCCCGCCCGTCGCTCGCGTATGGACGAGGAACTCATCGACGACGGCTCGATCCCGCTGTCCCGCCGGACCCGACTTCCGGGCGCGGGCTTTTTCTATCCCGACTCGCTCGACGAGGAGCGCGCCGAGCGCCGCGCCGAGGAGGCCCTGACGGGAGCCGAGGCGGTCGTGATCGCCGACGCCGACGCGGACGGACTCGCCTGCGCCGCGATGGTGCGTGAGCAGTACGACGCCGCCCTCGACGTCGCCGACTTCGAGGCCGACATCGCGGACCGTCTCGGGGACGATTCGGACGCCGATGCAGCCGGGAACGACGCCGATGCAGCCGGGAACGACGCCGATGCAGCCGGGAACGACGACGAGCCAGCCGGAGACGCGACCGCGTCCGACGGTGTTGACGACCCCGACGAGCCATCCGACGGCGTCGAGGATCCACACGAACGCTCGACGGTCGCGCTTCTCGCGGCCGGTCCCTACTCGATCGACGACTCCCTCGAGCGCGTCCTCGAGTACGCGGATCCGGGAATCGACCTGTTCGTCTGCGACCTGTGCCCCGACGACTTCGAGTGGATCGCCGACCCCCTCACGGAGCTCGTCGATCGGACCGCCTCGATCCGGTGGTTCGACCACCACCAGTGGGACGACGAGACCGCCGCGGCGGTCCGGTCGGCCGGCGTCGACCTCGTCGTCGGCGA
Source organism: Halopenitus persicus (assembly GCF_900107205.1). Taxonomy (GTDB): domain Archaea; phylum Halobacteriota; class Halobacteria; order Halobacteriales; family Haloferacaceae; genus Halopenitus; species Halopenitus persicus. The sequence continues at coordinate 240,739 of NZ_FNPC01000002.1, forward strand.
CTCCGAGGAGGAGTGCACCGCCGACGTCGCGCTCCGGTCGCTCCCCCACGAGTTCGGCGACCGGTGGACCGAGCTGGCCGCGGTCACCCGCGACCACGACCTCTGGATCAAGGAGGATCCCCGCTCCGACGACCTCGCCGATTACGCCTACTGGACGGGCGCGGAGGAGTACGTCACCGTGGTCGGCGCCTACGGCGCTGACCTCCCCGAGACGGTCGACCGGTTCCTCGACCACCGGCGCGTGGAGAAACGTGAGCGGATCGAGGCCGCCGTCGATCGAGCGGTCGTCCACGAGGTCGGCGATTGGTCGGTCGCGGTCACCTACGGCCGCTGTTCACAGAACGAGGTCGCCGAGACGCTTCGCGAGGACGGCGCCGACGCGGCCGTGATCGTCAAGCCCGCCGGCTCCGCGTCCATCCGCGGGTCGGACGGCTTCGAGCGCGCACACGAGGTCGCCGGCCGCGTCAACGGCGGCGGCCATCCCAAGGCCGCCGGCTGCAAGCCCGACATCTACGACGACATGCTCGATTACGCCAACCACTGGACGACCGAGGGACAGGCCGCACGCAAGGTCATTCTCGGCGCCTTCGAGGCCGTCGCGGATGAGGCGGCCGAGAACGCCGACGACGAGGCCGACGCCGAGTAATCCAGCCCGGACGCCTTCCTAACACCGACACATTCGTCGCCGCTATTCTGCTTGCTGGCGCTCCTGTCGTTCGTCGACGCTACTCTGCTTGCTGGCGCTCCTGTCGTTCGTCGACGCTACTCCTGTTGCCGGCGCTCCTGTCGTTCGCCGGCACTACTCCCGTTCGCCGACGACCCACTTGTGCGAGAAGCTCTCGCCACATTCGCACTGCGCGTACGCGTGCACCACGTCGCCCTCGGCGTACAGCCCGCCGACCTCCTCGTTTTCGGCCTCGGCGAACGCGAAGATGAAGCTGATCGCGTGGTCCTCGTCGGGACCGCCCGCCGACGCGTCGTCCGCGGCCGGACAGGTCGCCCCGTCGAGCGTCCTGGCGATCGTTCCGTCGGTTCCCATCGCCTGCTTCGCGAAGCCCATCGCGTCCATCCCGGTCCCGGCCTGAAACGCCGACCGGCCCCGCTCCCCATCGACCACGAGGAGGACGCCGTTTTCCCGCTCCGTTCCGATCGACCGGAGCCGGGAGTCGTCGTCGAGGAAGTCGTCGCTCACGAACAACACGACGTCCTCGAGCCGCTCGCCGGCCAGAAACTCGTCGAGTGCGCTCATACCCCTCCTGGGTCGTCCCGCCCTAAAAGCCGCCCGTCATCGACCCCGCCGCCGGTCGCCCCGGGCGCCGGTCGGCCTCGTTTTGTGCGCACGAACGGTTGCGTCGGACCGAGGTTTATAAGCGATCACGACGCAGCCGGCCCATCACCTGACCGTCGCCGCGGAACGGGCTGCGGGTGCGCGGCGCGTCGTTCCGCGATTCGCCCAGCGCCGCCTGTTCGCCAGTCGTCACTTCCGGTCTCGGAAACGGACCTCACAACCGGCTGCGGATCGTCTCGGCCGTCGCTTCTCCGATTCCGTCGACGTCGGTCAGGTCCGCGATCGACGCCGCCCGGACGTTCTCGACCGACCCGAACCGTCTGAGGAGCCGCCGCCGGGTTTCGGGCCCGACGCCCGGAACCTCCTCGAGCACCGTCGACACGTCGTCCCGAAGCGACTGGTGGTACTGGACGGCGAACCGGTGTGCCTCGTCGCGGACCCGCTGGAGCAGGTGCAGCTCCGGCGCGTCGGACGGCCAGTCCCGGGGCCCGTCCGGCGTGATCACGATCTCCTCCGCCTTCGCCAGGCCGACCACCGGCACGTCCCAGCCGGCAGCCGACAGGGCGTCGGTCGCGGCGCCGAGCTGCCCCTCGCCGCCGTCGACCAGCAGCAGATCCGGGTCCGGCCGGTCGTCACGTTCCTCGACGGCGCGGGTCGCCCGCCACCGGACCAGCTCCCGGACGTTCTCGTAGTCGTCGTTGCGGTCGGGCAGCTTCTTGCGCCGGTAGGCTTCCGTTTCCGCCGACCCGTCGACGAAGCAGACGTTCGACCCGACGACGTCCCGGCCGCCGGAGTGGCTCACGTCGAACCCCTCGATCCGCTCGGGACGATCGATGCCGAGGCGTTCCCCGAGCGCCGTCAGCTCGTCGTCCCGGCCGCTTCGTCGCCGGGCGTTCTTCAGCGCCAGCTCGACGAGCCTGGCCTCGCGACCGGCGCTCGGTACGCGCACCGCGACGCCCTGCGCCTCGAGCCATCTCACGACGTCGTCGTCCGTCGGCCGTTCCGCGAGGAGCACGACGTCCGGGAGGTCGCGTTCGGCGTAGTACTGGGTGAGGAACGCCGAGAGCACGGCGGCCGGGGACGTGCCGTCGACGCTCGCGTCCGAATCGTTCGCCTCTCCGTCGACCGCGCCATCCCCGGGTCCCGTCTCGACCGACGGACGGTCGAGTCGGTGGCGGCTCCGGTCGACGAGCTGGCCGTTCTCGCTGTGTAGCCGCGCCACCCGGGCGGCGTCCCCCTCGATGGCGGCCGCGAGCACGTCCGTCGTCCCGTCGGCGGACCGCGAGGAGACGGCCGCCTCTCCGTCCCCGTGGAACGCACGGACCGCCTCGAGCTTGTCGCGGAGGTTCGCCGCCCGTTCGAACGCCGTCTCCTGCGCGGCCGCCTCCATCTCCCGTTCGATCGGGTCGGCGAGGACGCCGGTTTCCCCGTCGAAGAACCGACGGACGGATTCGACGTCCTCGAGGTAGGACTCGACGCCGATCTCGCCGGTGCACGGCGCCGAACAGAGGCCCATCTCGTAGTCGAGGCACGGACGGTCCCGTCCCTCGTACTTGTGGTCCGAACAGCCGCGTAGCCCGTAGACCTCCCGGAGCGCCTTGACGACGGTCTCGACGCGTCCCTTGTCCGTGTAGGGTCCGTACGCGATCGCGCCCTCCTCGGGGTCCCGCGTCACGGCGATCCGCGGGACGTCGTGGTCCGTGAGCTGGACGAGCGGGTAGGACTTGTCGTCGGTCAGCCGGACGTTGTACCGGGGCTGGTGGCGCTTTATCAGGTTCGCCTCCAGCAGAAGCGCCTGCGTCTCGGTGTCGGTGACCGCGAAGTCGATCGTCTCCGCGCGGTCGACCATCCCGCGGATGCGTGCCGATCGCGGGTCGGCGTACGACCGGACCCGGCTTCGGAGATCGACGGCCTTCCCGACGTACAGCGTCGTCTCGCCGGCCTGGAACTGATAGACTCCCGGCTCCCGCGGGAGGTCTGCTGCGCGCGTTCGCACCTCCCCAGTCTCCATCGATCCGGAATAGCATCCTCGCGGGTTTCAACTCCGCGGTCGACGGGATCGGATCCGGTTTCAGGTTGGTTTGGCTTCGGACCGGACCCCAGCCTCGATCGATCCGGAATCCCCGCTCCGGACGGATTCGACGCCGACCGAGACAGACACAGTTATGCGGGACCCTCCGTTACGGCCGCCTATGACTGACCATCACGCGACCCACGCTGGGGGATCGGCATGCGAGTAGTCGCGAAGTTCGGCGGCACGAGCCTCGGCAGCGGCGACCGGATCAACCGCGCCGCGGACTCGATCGCGACGGCGGTCGAGGCGGGCCACGAGATCGCCGTCGTTGCCAGCGCGATGGGGTCGACGACCGATAAACTCCTCGACGAGATCACCTTCGAGGCCGACGAGGCGGACCGCGCCGAGATCGTCTCGATGGGCGAACGGACGAGCGTCCGGATGCTGAAGGCGGCCCTCGCGGCGCGCGGCGTCGACGCGATCTTCCTCGAGCCCGGCAGCGACCGCTGGCCGGTGATCACGAACGAGGTCGGCGAGCTCGACGTCGAAGCCACCCGCGAGCGGGCACAACAGCTCGCGGCCGACCTCGACGGAGTCGTTCCCGTCATCACGGGCTTCCTGGCGCAGGACCACCTCGGCAACGTCACCACCCTCGGCCGCGGCGGGTCCGACACGACCGCCGTGATGCTCGGCAACTACATGGACGCCGACGAGGTCGTCATCGTCACCGACGTCGAGGGCGTGATGACCGGCGATCCGCGTGTCGTCGAGGGCGCCCGGAACGTCGGCCGGATCACCGTCGACGAGCTCCGAAACCTCTCGTTCCGGGGCGCGGAGGTGGTCGCCCCGAGCGCGCTCTCGTACAAGGACGAGGACCTCGCCGTTCGCGTCGTGCATTACCAACACGGCGACCTCCTCGGGGGCGGCACGCGGATCGAGGGCGAGTTCGAGAACCTGATCGATATGCAGGAACAGCCGCTCGCCTGCGTCACCGTCGCTGGTCGAGCGATCCGCAATCGACCGGGAATCCTGGCCGAGCTCTCCGACGGTCTTCGAAACGAGGGGATCAACGTCGACGCCGTGGCCTCAGGGATGGACTCGGTCACGTTCTACGTCGACCGGGAGCGCTCGGAGGACGCGGAGGCGGTGCTTCACGAGCGAGTCGTCGAGGACGACACGCTCTCGTCGGTCACCGTCCACGACCCGATCGCCGTCATCCGGCTGACCGGCGGCGAGCTGCCAAACCAGCCCGGGATCATCCAGGAGATCGTCGCGCCGCTCGCGGCCGCCGGGATCAACATCGTCGACCTGATCACGAGCGCCACGTCGGTCGCCCTCTTCGTGGCATGGGACGACCGCGAGCGGGCGCTCGAGATCGTTCAGGACGAGTTCGACCAGTAGCCGGTCGAACTGGATTCGTGGGTTGTTCGACTCGGGACGGATCGGCTCCGGACGGATCGGCTCCGGACGGATCGGCTCCGGACGATCAGGTCTCGGCGTCGGCGTCCGACCCGTTATCCACGGCGACGGACACGCCGTCCGCGGTCACCGTAACGCCGGCGGCACAGACAGGGTGTTCGAACGCCGCCGTGAGAACCTCGCTGGCGGCCTCGTCCGCCGTGGTTGCCTCGAGGGGATGCGCTTCCGGCGCGTCGACCTCGTAGGTGGCGACGATCGTGGGTTCGGTGACCGCCTCGACGAGCAGCGCGTCGCGGCGGACGGTGCCGATCGTTGCGGTTTCGGCGCCGACCACGCCCGCGATGCGCGGGGTGTCGTAGTCGTCCTTCTCGTAATCGAGGGCGAGCAACGGTTCCGCGAGCGCGTCCCGCTCGGGGTATCCGAGTTCGAGCTTCTCCGCGATCGGATCGACGTGGGACCCGTTTCCGATCGCCGCGAGCCGGTCGCCGGCGGGCGTGTCGACCGCTCGGACGCAGTTGTAGGAGATGTACGGGTTCTCCGTCGGCGGCGCGTCCGGGGTCGGCGAGACGGTCAGCGTGCCGTCCCGGTCGACGACCTGGCGGTTGGGAAACGATCGCGAGGAGACGCGGTAGGCGCCGATCCCCGGGGCGACGACGACGAACCGTCCGACGTACATACCCGTCGCTGGTGACCGCTCCGGTATGTCGATGTCGGTTCCGGTCGCTCGGATCGGTTCGCTCTTGGCCGCTCGGGTCGCCTTCCCGTGACCGTTCTCAGTCGGTCCGTCCGTCGGAGCGACCGGATCGGATCGCTTCGCAACACTCATAACCATCGACGGGATACCAATTGGTGCCGACGCAGTCCATTGGGGTAGTGGCCAATCCTGTTGCCTTCTGGGGGCAACGACCCTGGTTCGAATCCAGGATGGACTACTCACGATTCTCGTGTGGCCCGACTCGGGAGCGGTGCGTTCGACCTCGGCCAGCAACGACACGGGAGCAGCACGGAAACGGGGCGCGTCCGGCGGAACGGAGCACCCGCCCCGCGGAACGGAAAGTATAACGGGGGAGGCTTCCACGCGCCCGTATGAAACGGATCCGATTCCGGGACCCGGCGGGAAGCACCCGCGTCGGCGAGTACGACGAGAGCGGAACGATCGAAGCGGCCGGTCGGACGTACGACGTCGATGCGGTCGACGTGCTGCCGCCCTGCGAGCCGACCAAGATCGTCTGCATCGGCCGCAACTACGCCGCACACGCCGAGGAGCTCGGCAACGACGTGCCGGACCGGCCGCTGCTGTTCTTAAAGCCGCCGAACGCGCTCGCCGGTCACGGCGACACGGTCACGCTCCCGGCCGGCAAGGAGTCGATCGAACACGAGGCCGAGCTGGGCGTCGTGATCGGCCAGCAGTGTCGCAACGTCGACGCGGCGGACGCCGAGGACGTGATCGCGGGCTACACCTGCGTCAACGACGTCTCCAACCGCGACGACCAGCGCCGGGAGCAAAACTGGGTCCGCGGGAAGGCCTTCGACAACGCCGCCCCGATCGGTCCGGTTCTGGCGACGCCGGAGGAGGTCCCCGACGACGCGTCCGTTCGGTCGTTCGTCAACGGCGAGCGCAGACAGGACGGCTCGCTCGATCTGATGATCTTCGAGATCCCCGAGCTGATCGCCGAGATCACCACCTATCTCACCCTCGAACCGGGCGACGTGATCGCGACCGGGACGCCCGAGGGCGTCGGTCCGCTGACGGACGGCGACGCGGTCGCGATCGAGATCGAGGGCGTCGGTCGGCTCGAACACTCGGTCGTTCGACGCGACTAGCCGAGTCCGGAACCCTCACTTCTCGACGTCCAGCAACGCCACGCGTTCCTCGACCACGTCGGCGAGCGTGCCCAGGGTCGCCTCGAGTTCGGTCTCCGTGACGTCGTGGAACGACCGAACGCGCTCCGAGTCGGTCACGTCCGCGAGCCACGTTTCGACCTCCTCCCGGTCGCCGGGCGGGTGAATCGTGACGGCGTCGAACCGCTGCGCGAGTCGATCGATGGCTTGCGAGACCCCGTGTGGCGTCGTGTCCGCCTGCGACGTCGTCCCGTCCCCTGACCTCGCCGTTCCCGGTGACGCCGCGTCCGGCGAGTAGACGACCGCGATCGCGGCCGTCTCACCCTCCTCGACGCCCATCTCGAGTGCCTCGTCGATCTGTCGCCGGCCGGCCGCGTACAACAGGACCTCGACGGCCCGGTCGCTCGCGACCGCCTCGTCGCGGTCGACGGCTCGCTCGGCGCGTGCGACCGCCCGGTCGAGGTGGGTTCGGGAGACGACGTACCGTGCGTCGACGACCTGGACCACGGTTCCCGTCTCCTCGCGGATCGTCCGGACCGTCCCGAGGAACGAATCCAGTTTCTCGACGGCGAGGCCGCCGGCGAGCAGGTGTGGCACCGGATAGTCGCCGGTCGCCGTCCCAGGCGGTCCGCCGTTGCCTGCTGTCGCGGCCGGTTCGTCGTCGTCCGCTGCGGTCGGTCCGTCGTCGTCCGCCACGCTCGCTCGGTTCGATCGATCGTCGGTCATCGGAAATCACCGAGGTTCGACTGCCCGTCCTCGTCCTCCTCGGTCCCGGCACCCGCCGTCGCCGCGGCGGCGGCCGACGCGTCCGGACGAACGTCGTCCATCGAGGGGTCCTCGCGGCCCGCGTTCTCGAGGATCGTCTCGGCGGTTCGCTCGCGGCCCCGAAGCGCGCCGAGAACGGTCGCCTTGTCGGCCTCCCTGAGGTCGTCCCGGGACGCGATCCCGGCCTCGTAGAGGCGGCGTGCACGCTTCCGTCCGACCTCTCGGACGCCGGCCAGCTCCAACAGCTCCTCGCGAACGCCGTACTCGACGCGCTTTCGCGCGTCCCGGATCGACGTGACGGCCGCCTCCGGGAGGTCGATCTCGCGGGCCAGCGTTTCCGCGGCGCGCAACAGCCACTCCGCGGCGTCGACCTTCCCGCGAACGTCGCCCGGGCCGACCTGGTACCGCTCGGCGATTCGGTCCTCGTCGACCTCGGTCGCCCAGTCCTCGAGGAGGCGGGCCGTCTTCAGGGAGGCGAGCCAGTCCTCGAAGCGAACCTCCTCGTGCTCCGAGGGGGCCGCCCCGAGCAGCTCGGCTTCGCGTTCGTAGTACGTTTGCGTGTACCGTTCTTCGTCGCCGGACTTGAGGTACAGCTCGTACATGTCCGGCGTTCTGCTCACGAGGTGATAGAGCCCCAGCGGCGTGAGGTCGATCCCGGCGTCGCCAGCTGCGGCGGCGGCCGCCCCGTCATCGGATCTTTCGCCGTCGCCTCCCTTCCCGTCGCCGTCGACGCGGCCGTAGGTCACGAAGCCGTCCGCCTGTTCGTCCGGATCCTCGCTCGGAGCGTATCGGACGCCATCAGCGTCGAGTGTATCGGTGCCGTCGCTCGCGGCGCTCCCGCCCCCGCCGGCCGCACGCAGGCCGTCGATCAGCTCGGCCGCGCTCATCGGGTCGAGATAGAGCCGCGAGACGGTGTGACCGATCGACGTCGCCGCCAGCGCCTCGCGGCCGCCGTCGCGCTCGCGTTCGAGGAACTCGTTGGCGACGAGGTACTCGACCACGCCGTCGGTCACGCTGCGGAGATGACGGTCGTCGTCGGCCTGTTCGGCGTAGAGGGTGTTCGCGAGGAACTCGAAGAGCCCTTCCCGTGTCGACGCGAATCCGGTTGCGATCGTCGCGAGGACGTGGGTGCGAAGCGCCGGTTCGGCGGCGAGCTTCGACCGGACCGGCTCCGCGTCGGCCCAGACGTACCGGTCGAACAGCTCCTCGGACTGCTCGGCGTCGTTCGCGAGCAGCACGGCCTCGCCGTAGGGATCGAGCCCCGGTCGACCGGCCCGACCGCACATCTGGTGGACCTCCAGGGCGTCGAGCGGCTTCATCCCGCCGAACTCCCCGTCGTACCGCCGCCAGTCGCGGACGATCACCCGCCTGGCGGGCGTGTTCACGCCGGCGGCGAGCGTCGGCGTCGCGCAGATGCACTTGATCAGTCGGTCGCGGAACGCGTCCTCGACGAGCGCGCGCTGGTCCGACGTGAGACCGGCGTGATGAAACGCGGCGCCGGCCTCGATCACCTCGGCGAGCGACTCGCCGGTGTCGGTCTCCGAACCCGACCGGATCTCCTCGGCGAGCGCGTCGAGCTCCTCCCGCTCCGCCTCCTCGAGGTGCCGCCGGGTGACGCGCGCGAGGTTCCGGGCAGCGGACTCGGCGTTGCGCCGGGAGTTGACGAAGACGAGCGAGGAGCCGCCGCGGCCGTCCTCGACGGTGTCGAGCGCGTCGTCGACGAGCGCCGCGGTCTGGTCGTCGGTCGGCGGGTCGCCGACGGGCACGTCCGTCCGGCTGCCGTCGTCGAAGTCGATCGCGCCGTTCGCGTGCACCCCGACCCGGAGGTCGATCGGTCGCCAGTCGGAGTCGACCAGGGCGGCGTCGAGCCAGTCGGCGATCTCCCGGGCGTTCCCGACCGTCGCCGAGAGCGCGACCGTCTGTAACCCCTCGTTGATCCGGCGCAGCTTCGCGAGCGTCACCTCCAGCGTCGGTCCCCGTGAGCGGTCGTTGACTAGATGGATCTCGTCGCTGACGACGCAGGAGAGGTCGTCGATCCAGGGCGCGCCGTTGCGGATCAGCGAGTCCACCTTCTCGCTGGTCGCCACGATGACGTCCCGGGTGGCCAGCCACTCGCCGTCGGACTCGTAGTTGCCGGTCGAGACGCCGACGGTCACCCCGAACTCCTCGAACCGTTCGAACTCGGCCCGCTTCTCCGAGGCCAACGCGCGTAGCGGGACGATATATAAGGCGGTTCCGCCGCGCTCGATCGCCGACAGCATCGCGAGCTCGGCGATCAGCGTCTTGCCGGAGGCCGTCGGCACCGCCGCCACGAGGTTCTCCCCCTCGAGCAGCCCCGCCTCGACGGCCTCGGCCTGCGGCGGATACAGCTCCGCGACGCCCTCGGCTTCCAGCGCCTCCCCGACTCCCGACGGGAGCCCGGAGAGCGAAGTCGGTTCCATTGACCCTCCCTTGGCGCCCGATTCGGTTTAAAGACTCGGAGTGGACCGTTTGCGTCCCTCTCCTCAGACCGTCTCGTCGGGATCGTGGTCGGCGGCCATTCGCTGCGCCTCGGCGGCGAACCGCTCCCGCTCCGCCTCCGCGGCCGCCTCGAGCGCGTCCTCGTCGACCTCGGTCGCGGCGGTCACCCCGCCGCTCGCGTACAGCCGCTGTTCGGCCAGCTCCTTCGTGTACGTCCGCTCCCCGTCGGTCGTCGCGTAGGTGAGCCTGACGAGCCCCTTCGAGTCGAACTCCCGATCGACGAGCCAGAGCGTGGGCATACCACCCACTCCGGAGGGCAATCGGTTAATCGATCGGATCCGACTGCTTCGACGTCGGCGGCGGCTCTCCGTCGTCCCCTCCGTCGCCTCCGCCGTCCACGAGAAGCCGCTCCTTCTCGACGCGGGACAGCTGCTTGATCGCGTACTCGCGGGACATCGCCGCCGATCGCGTCCCGAACGTCTCCACGTGCCGGAGATCGACCGGCGTCCGACCGCGGGTGTATTTGGCACCCTCGCCGGCCTCGTGTTCGGCGACTCGCCGGTCGACGTCGGTCGTGTAGCCGGTGTACAGGGTACCGTCGGCACACTCGAGCACGTACACGTGGTGGCCGTCGTCGCCGTCGGTCGGTTGGGCGTCGTCGCCGTCGCTCATCGGTCTGCCGGCTCGGTCTCGTTCCCGGCGTCGGTCTCGTCGCCGGTCGTTCCGTCGGCCCGCTCGCCGGTCGTTCCGTCGGTCCCACCGCCGGTCGTTCCGTCGGTCCGCTCGCCGCGTGCCGCCGCGACGCCGCGCGCGATGAGCCCGGCCTGCGCGCCGGCGACGAATCCGGCGTCGACGTTCACCGCGGTCACGACCGTACACGACTGGAGCGCGCCGTGGAGCGCCGCCTCCCCCTCCCCGCCGACGCCGTAGCCCGTCGAGACCGGCAACGCGATCACGGGCGCGTCGACGAGGCCGGCGACCACGGTCGGGAGCGCGCCCTCCCGGCCGGCGGCGACGATAACGACGTCGGCGCCGCGAACCCGGTCGATCTGGTCGACGATCCGAACGAGGCTGGCGACCCCGACGTCCTCGATCAGCTCGACGTCGGCGCCCACCTCGCGGGCGATGATCGCGGCCTCGCCGGCGACGGGGGCGTCGCTCGTCCCGCCCGTGACGACGCTCACGCGAGCGTCCAACGCCGGCGGGTCGAACTCCGGCGCACGGGCGACGAGCGTTCGCGTTCGCTCGTCGTGGTCGATCTCGGCGTCGGGGACCGCCTCGGTCACGGTCGCGGCGACCGACTCGGCGACGGACGTCTCGATCCGGGTCACGATCGCCCGTCCCGCGGTCTCGACGGCGGTCCGTGCGAGCTCGCCAGTCTCCGCCGCGGTCTTTCCCTCCGCCAGGATCGCCTCGGGGATCCCGCGGCGCGTCTCGCGGGCGGCGTCGAACCGCCCGGCATCGGTCGTCGCGTACCCGGCCAGCCGCGATTCCGCCTCCCGGACGCCGATCTTGCCGGCCGCGAGCGCGTCGAGTACCTCGCGCATATCCGCCGTTGCGGCCCCGATCGGCTCGTAGTTGTCGGTCACGGTCGCGCCGGGCCTGCGTGCTCGGTCGCGGCGGAACTGCGTGCTCTCGATCGCCTCGAACTGGCGTGACGGAGGCGGTTCGGTCGGGATCGTGCGGCGGTGGGAACCGATCTCCCGGATCGATCCGCGACCGTGTGTATTCCGGAGGCTCTTGAATCCTGTGAACGGCCCTTACGCGGCTCGTATCGGGCGAATTCAGGAACGCTTATTAAGTATCGATGGCTAACTCCGATCGCATGGCAGACCTCATTGTCAAAGCAGCGGTCAAGGACGCGCTGGATGAGAAGAACGTCGCCTCCGACTTCTACGAGGCGCTGGACGAGGAAGTCGACGAGCTGCTCGCCGACGCCGCGCGACGCGCGGAAGCCAACGACCGGAAGACGGTCCAGCCGCGCGACCTGTAATCTCGGTCCCCCTTCCTTCAGTATTTTCGCAGCCGGCTCGCCGCGAGCGACCGCGACGTCACAGCAGCCGGATCGAACCGTCACGCCGTCCCGCGTCAGCCGGATCGCACTGTCACGCCGTCCCGCGTCAGACGGACCGAACCGTCACGCCGTCGGCGGTTCCGACGTGAATCTCGTCCGCGAGGTCGACGAAGATCCCGTGCTCGAGCACGCCGGGAACGGTCGCAAGCGTTTCCGCCAGCTGGTCCGGATCCGCGATTCGGCCGAACGAACAGTCCAGGACGAGGTTTCCGTTGTCAGTGACGACCGGCCCGTCCTTGCGCTCGGCGCGTCGCAGCGCCGGCTCCCCGCCGGCATCGCGGATCGCCGCGGCGGCGGTCGTCCGCGCCTCCGGAAGCACCTCGACCGGCACGTCGGCGTCGAGGGCGTCGGTTCGCTTCGAAGGGTCGACGACCACGAGGAACCGGTCCGCGGCGGCGTCGACGACCTTCTCCCGGGCGTGTGCGGCGCCGCCGCCCTTGATGAGCGCACCGGACGCGTTGCCGGCGCCGTCCGTCTCGGCCTCGCCGGTCGCACTTCCGTCGGTCGCGCTCCCGTCGATCGTACCGTCGTTGCTATCGTCCCCGAGAACGACCTGGTCGGCCCCGTCGATCGCGAGGTCGATCCCCGGACTGTCCGGCCCGCAGACCGCGTCCAACTCGACGATCGGGACTCCGTGATCGCGCGCGAGCGCCCGTGCGCCGAAGGAGGTCGGTACGCCGCGGACGTCCAGCCCGGAATCGACCGCCCGCCCGATCGCTCGGATCGCGTACGCCGCCGTCGAGCCCGTCCCGAGCCCGACGACGTCGCCGTCCTCGACCGCCGCCGCCGCCGACTCGCCGGCGCGCCGCTTCTGTGCGTCCGTGCCCCCGGTCGTCTTCATACGCGTGCTCTCGACCCGCGCGTAGAAAAGCGTCGTCACTCCGGCCGGGGTCGCGAGTTGCTTACTCCAGCCGGTCGAGGACCGCCTCGGCGTCGTACGCCAGCGTGAGGGTCCGCGACCGGCCGCGTCCCTCGACGCCGGCGTACTCGGCCTCGATGACGCCGAGCTGGTCGAGCTTGTTGATGATCTCCGAATAGCGGGTGTAGCCGAGCCCCGTTTCGTCCTCGAAGGCCTCGTAGACCTCGCCGGCGCGCTCGCCCTCGTGCTCGACGAGCACCTCGACCAGCGCACGCTCGGAGGCCGAGAGGCCCCGCAGCGACCGCGAGAGGTGAACGAACTTCGACTTCTCGTAGGCGCTCTCGACGTCCTCGGCCGCGATCGTCTTCGAGGCGCGCATCTCGGCGTTGAGTCCCGCCCGCCGGAGGAGGTCGATCCCGACGCGGAGGTCGCCGTTCTCGGCGGTCAGCTCCGCGACCTGCTCGAGCTCCGGCCGGTCGAGGACGCCGTCGTGGAACCCGCGGGCGGCACGTTCGCCGAGGATGTCGGCGATCTCGGTCACGTCGTAGACGGGGAAGTAGACCTCCTCCGGGCGGAACACCGACTGGACGCGCGCGTCGAGCTCGTCGATCACGTCGAGCCCGAGGTCCGAGGAGACCACGATCACGCCGATCTTCGCGCCCGAGTGGGTCTCGTGGGCTCGCAGCATCGAGTAGAGCGTGTCGGAGGCCTCGTTCTCGTAGAACAGGTAGTTCACGTCGTCCAGCGCCACGACGAGCACCTCGTCCTCGTCGATCAGCCGGTCGGTTATCTGGCCGAACAGTTTCTTGAAGGAGATCCCCGAGGAGGGCGGCTCGTACTCGAAGAGGTGCTCGAAGAGCCGCGAGAAGACCGCGTACCGGGTCGAGTCGACCTGGCAGTTGACGTGTGCGGTCCGGACGTCGGTCCGGGCGGCGAGCTCGCCGAACAGCTTCTGGATCGCGGTCGTCTTTCCCGTGCCGGGAGGACCGCGGACCATCGTGTTCAGCGGTCGGGACCCGCGTGCGGCCGGCCGGAGCGCGTACTTCAGGCTCTCGACCTGGCTCTCGCGGTGGTTGAACGTCTCCGGAACGTAATCGATCTCGAAGACGTGCTCGTCGCGGAAGACGGACTCGTCCCACGAGAGCATCCCGTCCGGGTCCCCGGTCATCGTCTACACCACGTGACCCAGCGCACTTAATCGTTCCCCGGATCGTCGGTGAAAGTGAAACGCCCCGGCAGTCGACCCGAGGCGTCCGGAATTCCGGCGTCGGGTTTCACTATCGGGACGCTTCCGTCGGCGGATCGTCGGTCAACACGAGCACGTGTCGCGTCAACGACCGGTGGACGCGCCGCCGGAACCCGGCCGCGACGCGCCAGCCGGCGTCCGTCGCCGCCGCGCGCCAGTCGCGGTCGGCGATCAGCACCGCCCGGTCGCTGGTCCGGTTCGCCTCGGCGAGCGCGTCCGCCACCAGATCGGCCAGATCGTGGCGCTCGATCTTCGACTGTCGCCCGTACGGGGCATCGAAGACGACGCAGTCGACGGCGTCGTCGGCGACCGGCGACCGCGTCGCGTCCCCCCGAAGGACGTCCCAGTCGGGGATCGCGGCGGCCGCCTCGCCGGTTCCGGCTCCCGAGCCGCCCAACAGCGCGTCGAGGTTCCGACGCGTCCCCGCGACCATCTTCGGCTGTGCGTCCGCCGCCACGACGCGGGCGCCGACGAGCCCCGCTTCGATCGGGATCCCGCCGGTGCCGCACATCGGATCGAGCAGCGTCCGCCCCGGACCGGCCCCGGCGAGGTTCACGTACGCTCGAGCGTCGGCCGGGGCCATGCTCCCGGGTTGGAAGAACGGCCGGTCCGTCGGCTTGGGCGCGAAGTCCCGGTCGGCGACGACCGTCCGCCAGCCCAGCGCACAGACCGCCGCCGACTCCCCGTCGGCGCCCGACACGGACCGGTGGTCGGCGCGATCCCCGGCCGCGAACAGCGCACGCAGGACGTGGTCCGGGTCGTCGAGGTCGACGGTGAACCCGCGGTCGACCAGTACCTGCCCGAGGTCGCGCTCCGCGCGCTCGGTCGAGACGTCGGCCGTGCCGCGCACGTCGCGTGCCCGAACGGCGACGCTGCCGGTCCGGTCGAGGCTCGCCGCTTGCAACGCGGCGACGGCCCCCTCGACCGTCGCGTCGCTTCGACCGATCGCCCGGTGGGCGGCCCGCGTGTATGCGAGCCGCCTGACCTCCTCGCCGACTCGGCCGGCGCGAGCGATCCCGGGCGCGAGGAGCTCGGCGCCCGGCGTCAGACAGTCGGCCTCGTAGGTCGCGAACGCGTCCTCCTCCCCGGCGAGTTCGAGCCAGTACACGCGCTCGGATCCGCCCGCGCACGCAATGAGAGTAGCGGTCTTCCCGGGCCGGTTAGCGGTCTTCCCGGGCCGGTGGTCGACCGGTGATGGATAGGCGCGATGCGCTCCCGGCGATGCGGCTCTCCCGGTTGGCCCCCGTGTCTTCGGATGATCGCCGTCTCGCGCCGTCCGGGATCCCTGACCGGTCGTTCGGTTCCATCGCGATCAATGGTTTCGTTGGAAGTAGAGAGGCGCGAACGAGTGCACGATCGTTCGATATTCGGGGCTCCCCGCCCCTTCGGTTAACACTCTGTCCGCAAATCGGAATATAGTTACCAAAGTTATTTATTGTGGCATCCGGAATAGGCGTTCAGAATGTCACGATCTAACAGGCGACAAGTGCTGCGACGTCTCGGCGGGGCCGCAACCGCGGCTGGAACGTTCGGATTCGCCGGATGTATGGGCAATGGCGGCGGCAACGGCGGCGGTAACGGCAACGGCGGTGGAAACGGAAACGGTGGCGGCAACGGCAACGGCGCGACGGCAGGGAGCACGGGCGACACGCTCGAGATCACGATCGGCTGTCCGACGGCCCTGAGCGGCGCGTTCGCGCCCAACGGCGAGGCCGAGCGGGACGGCGGACAACTGGCGATCCGCCACCTCGAGGAGGAGCTCGACGTCTCGATCGACCTCGTCACCGCGGACACCGAGGTCGACCCGTCGGTCGCCGTGTCGCGCCTCGAGGGGATGGTCGTCGAGGACGGCGTCCACGCCGCCTACGGCGGCGTCTCCTCCGCGGTCGGGATCGCGATGGGGTCGTGGGGATCGAGCAATCGCGTCCCGTTCTGTCCCCACGGCGCCTCCGACGACATCACCGGCGCGGAGTGTTCGGAGTACATGTTCGCGACCTACTCCGGGAACTCGATGCAGGCGTCCGTCGCCGCGCCCCAGATGGCCGAACAGGCGGACGACTGGTACATCCTCTACTCGGATTACACGTGGGGACAGACCGCCGAGACCGCCTTCACGGAGATCCTCGAGGAGAACGGCTCGAACGTCATCGGCTCCTCGGCCGTTCCGTTCCCGGCGGACGACTACACGTCCTACCTCAACACGGCCGACGAGGCCAACCCGGACGGGATCGCGCTGCTGGTCGCCGGGCTCGACCAGCGCACGTCGATGAACCAGCTGCTCAGCGTCGGGCTCGAGCAGGACTACACGATCGCGATGCACCAGCTCGAGGACGTGAACCTCTGGGGCGTCAGCCAGGAGGCCGCCGCCGCGATCGACGTCGCCAGCCAGGGGTGGCTGCCCTCCCTCGACGTTCCACAGGACTGGATCGCCGAGATCCGGGAGATCTCCGAACACGAGCCGTACGTCCGACACTACATGGGCTACACGTCCGTCGACCAGCTCGTGCGCGCCGCCGTTCGGGCCGACTCGACCGACGGCGAGGCGATCAAAAACGAGCTGGAGGGCCACGAGGTCGAAAGCGAGCGCGTCCAGGCGCTCCAGCCCGCCGAGGAACCGCTCTACTGGCGCGCCGCGGACCACCAGCTCGTCCAGCCGGTCTACGCCAGCGCGGGGCGGGCGGTCGAGGACATGGAGTCCGACCCCAACCGTTGGTTCGAGGTCATCGACCGGATGCCCGGCGAGGAGGCGGCCGGGGAACCGAGCGCCGAGTGTGAGCTGTAGGGATCGATGTCGGCCGCTACACTCGCGTCGACGCCCGACGAGCTCCCCTCGGTCCCGTGGCTGATCGCGGGACTCGCGCTCCTCGCGGTGGTCATCGTTACTCTCGCCGTCCGCCCGGGGCTGTTCATCAGCAACCTCGTCGGCGGACTCGTCTACGGGATGATCCTGATGATGATCGCGTTGGGACTCTCGCTGATCTTGGGGCTGCTCGGCGTCGTCAACTTCGCACACGGCGCGCTCTTCATGATCGGGGCCTACGGGGCCTATCAGGTCGTCGCGCTGTTCGAGCTCCCCTTCTGGGTCGCGCTGATCGCCGTCCCGATCGGCGTCGGACTGATCGGCGTGCTGATGGAGGTGACGGTCCTCCGCCGGCTGTACGGTGAGGACCCGCTCATCGGCCTGCTTGCCACCTTCGGGATCGAACTGATGCTCGAGGAGGCGACCCGCGCGCAGTGGGGCGGCACGCCCCTCAGCTTCGATCCCCCGGCCGTGTTGCGTGCCTCAGTGCAGGTTGGCTTCCTCGAGATCGCGACCACGCGGCTGTTCACCGCTGCGGTCGGTGCGGTCGTCGTCGTCGGCCTCTTCCTGTTGATGTACCGCACCGACTTCGGCCTCTCGATCCGGGCCGGACTCCAGGACCAGCAGATGGCCGAGTTCCTCGGCATCGACATTCCCAAGCGCTTCACCATCGTCTTCTTCCTCGGCACGGCGATCGCCGGACTCAGCGGCGTGCTTCGGGGTGCCGAGGTCGGGATGGATCTGGGGATGGGGATGGACTTCGTGATCCTCGCGTTCGTCGTCATCGTCGTCGGCGGGCTCGGGAGCATCTTCGGGAGCGTCGTGAGCGCACTGTTGATCGGCGTCGCGGTTTTCGTGACCCCGGTGATGCTGCGTGCGGTCACGACCGTGACCGGGCTTGAATGGCTCTACGTCTCCGGGATCGGCGGGCTGATGCCGTTCCTCGTGATGATCGGCGTCCTGCTCGTTCGCCCGCGCGGCCTCTTCGGCGAGGAGGGGTTACTCGAATGAGCGACGCGAGCGAACCGGCAGCCGCCGGTCGCGACCGACTGCGCAATGCTCTCAGCCGCTATCGCGTTCCGATCGGGATCCTGCTGCTGGTGGTCCTGCTGCGGCCGGTCATCGCCCACGACGCCCTGTTGGGGAGCAGCTACATCGCTTCGGCGATGCTGATATGGATGCTGTTCGCGGCCGCGTTCAACCTCCTGTACGGCTACAGCGGCCTGCTCTCGTTCGGCCACGCCATCTTCCTCGGTACGGGCATTTACGGGGTCGCGATCGGGATCCGGCACTTCGATCTCCCGTACTTCGTCGCCGCGCCGATCGGCGTGATCGTCGCCGGACTGATCGCCTACGGGATCGCCCGGCTCATCGTCGGCTACGGCGAGATCTATTTCGCGATGCTGACGCTCGCGTTCGCGGAGGCGATCCACTTCGTCGTCAACGCCGATCCGTTCGGGCTGACCGGCGGGGCGGACGGGCTGCGCTCCGACACGACGCCGGCCTGGATCGAGAGCTTCCGGGGTCGAAGCGTCGTCCAGCTCGGCGGCGGCGAGTTCGAGCTCTACTACTTCGTCGCGCTGGTCTTCGTCATCGCGATGCTCGCGCTCTGGCAGATCGTCCGGTCCCCGTTCGGCCGGACCCTCGTCGCCATCCGCGACAACGAGGAGCTCGCGCGGGCGATGGGGATCTCGACCGCCCGGTATCAGACCTGGGCGTTCACCCTCTCCGGGGTCTTCTCCGCGGTCGCCGGCACGCTGCTGGTGATCCGGAACTCCGGGGCGTCACTCGAGAACTTCGGGATGATGACCGGCGCGGAGGTCATCCTGATGTCGATCTTCGGGGGAATAAGCTACTTCTTCGGGCCGATCGCCGGCGCGTTCTCCTGGTTCTTCGCCCGGGAATATCTCACGAACCTCGAGATGGTGGCGATCCCGCTCGTTGGGACCGTCGACGTCGGCCCGATCCTGGGTTACTGGCGGTTCTTCTTCGGGTTCCTGTTCGTGGTCGTGATCGTGCTTTCGCCCCAGCGGGGACTGTGGGGATTCGTCCGGTCGATCGCCGACCGCATCCGCGACCGACTCGCCGAGGTGATCAGTGAATGACCGATTCAGCGACGACCGACCCATCCACGACCGACCCGGACGCATCGACGGCCGACCGCGAGTCGATCGACCCGGCCGAGGCGGCCCTCGGCGCGCGCGGGCTCACGAAGCGGTTCGGCGAGCTCACCGCGGTCGGCGGGGTCGACCTCGCCGTTCCGGAGGGCGAGCTCCGGGCCATCATCGGTCCGAACGGCGCGGGCAAGACCACGTTCTTCAACGTCCTGACGAACGCGCTCGAGCCGACCGCGGGATCCGTCTACCTCCACGGCGAGGAGATCACCGAGACGCCCCAGCACGCCCGACCACACGACGGGCTCGTCCGGTCGTTCCAGTCGAACCAGCTGTTCACCGAACAGACCGTCCACGAGAACGTCCGGATCGTCGCCCAGACCGCCGAGCAGGGGGCCTTCTCGCTGGACCTCCTCGGGCGCGGCCGCGACGTCGCGACCGAGCGCGCCCGCGAGGTCCTCGAGCTGACCGAACTCGAGGATCTGGCCGACGAAACCGCCAAGAACCTCTCGCACGGCGACCAACGCCGGCTGGGGATCGCGATGGCGCTTGCGACCGACCCGAGCGTGCTCCTGCTCGACGAGCCCACGAGCGGGCTCGGCGCGGCGGAGACGGAGACCACTGCCGACCTCATCGAGGACATCCAGTCCGAGCTCGGGCTCACGCTGCTGCTGATCGAACACGACATGAACATCGTCCTCTCACGAAGCGACCGGATCACGGTTCTGCACCGTGGCGAGGTACTGACGACCGGCACGCCCGCCGAGATCCGCGACGACGACGAGGTACAGGAGGCGTACCTCGGCGAACGCGACGAGGAGGGATCGCCGTGAGCCTCCTCGACGTGTCGGATCTGGAGGCCGGATACGAGACCGGCCAGATCCTCTTCGGCGTCGACTTCGAGATCGAGGAGGGCGAGGCGGTCGGACTGCTCGGCCGCAACGGGGCGGGCAAGACGACCACGATGCGGGCGATCATGGGCGCGGACCTGCCCCGGATCATCGGCGGGTCGATCCGCTATCGCGACACCGAGCTCCTCGAGACCGCCAGCTACGACCGGGCGGACCTGGGGATCAGCTTCGTCCCCGAGGAGCGACAGCTGTTCCCCAGATTGACCGTGGCCGAGAACATCCACATCGCCGCTTCGTCGGCCGATGACCCGCTTCCGGCCGAGGAGATGTTCGATCTGTTCCCCGAGCTCGACGCGATGCGCGACCGGCACGCGAAGAACATGAGCGGCGGCGAACAGCAGATGCTCGCGATCGCCCGCGCGCTCGTGTCGAACCCGGAGTTGATGCTGCTCGATGAACCCTGCGAGGGGCTCGCCCCGCAGATCGTCGAACGGCTCGAGGACGTCGTCGCCCGCATCAACGAGGAGCGCGGCGTGACGGTCCTGATCGTCGAACAGAACGTCGCGACCGCGATGTCGATCGCGGATCGCCACTACATCCTGGACGAGGGACGGCTCGTCGAGGAGGTCACGACCGATCGGCTCCGCGAGGACGACGAGCTGCGGCAGACGCATCTCGGGGTGTGACGTCATCGGTCGGTCGACTCCGGCCACGTCGGTTTTCGCGTCGGTTCGTTGGGCTGAAGCGCCGACCGATAGCATCCTGTATGCCCGCAGCTGCTTAACAGTATATCCCAGAAACGCGGATATATTTCATACTGTGTATTTTAACCACAAGTTTGAAGGCGTGTGTTAACGAAGTACGGATGATGACCGTCGAGACTATCGACCGCGTCGCGGTGTTGGGCGCGGGCAGTATGGGACACGGTATCGCCGAGGTCGCGGCGATCGGCGGCTACGACGTCGTCGTCCGCGACCTGGAGGACGAGCTCGTGGAGGACGGGCTCGAACAGATCGAGTGGAGTCTCGGGAAGCTCGCGGAGAAGGGACGGATCGACGAGTCCGCCGAGGACGTCTTCGCGCGCGTCGAGGGCACTACCGACCTCGAGGACGCCGTCGCGGACGCCGACCTCGTGATCGAGGCCGTTCCCGAGCGGATGTCGATCAAGAAGGACACCTTCGCCGAGGTCGACGAGTACGCCCCCGACCACGCCATCCTCGCGAGCAACACCTCGGGGCTCTCCATCACCGAGATGGCGACCGCGACGGACCGGCCCGAGCAGGTCGTCGGGACGCACTACTTCAACCCGCCCATCCGGATGGACCTCATCGAGGTCGTCCACGGCGAGGAGACCAGCGCGGAGACGATCGAGACGATGCACGAGTACGCCGACTCGGTCGGCAAGACCCCCATCGACGTCAAGAAGGACGTCCACGGCTTCGTCGTCAACAACGTCCTCGTACCCTTTATGGAGGAGCCGGCCTGGATGCTCGAGGAGGGATCGACCACGATCGAGGGGGCCGACGCGGCGATGGTCTACCGGCGCGGCTATCCGATGGGGCCCTTCGAGCTGTCCGACTACAGCGGGATCGACATCGGCTACCACTTCCGTGAGGACTCCCGGTACGAGGCGCCGCCGCCGATCGAGCGCAAGGTCGAGAACGACGAACTCGGCCGCAAGACCGGCACCGGCTTCTACGAGTACGAGGACGGCGAGGGGACGACCTACGACTTCCACGACCGCGAGGGCTTCGATACCCTCCGCGTCGAGGCGCGGATGATAAACGAGGCCGCCAGGCTCATCGGCGAGGGCGTCGCCACCGCGGAGGACGTCGACCTCGGCATCCGGCTCGGCGGCCGGTTCCCGATCGGCGTCTGCCGGCTCGGCGACCGGATCGGCCTCGACGTCGTCCTCGAGAAGCTCCGGTCGCTCCACGAGGAGTACGGCGAGGCGCGCTACGAGCCGGCCGACCACCTCGTCGAGCTCGTCGAGGCGGGCAAGACCGGCGAGGACGCCGGCGTCGGCTTCTACGACTACCACGGTCAGTGGCCCTACCAGTTCCTCAACGTCGACCTCGACGACCGCGGCGTGCTCTCGATCGAGTTCGACCGCCCCGAGCGGCTGAACGCGTTCTCCGAGGAGATGTTCGCCGAGGTCCAGCGCGCACTCGAGGACGCGCCCGTCGAGGACGTCTCCTGCGTGGTCTTCTCGGGAGCCGGCGACCAGTTCTCCGCCGGTGCCGACATCACCGGCTTCCTCACGAACGCGCCCACCGAGATCATGGACGTCGAGGAGTCGATCGAGACCGTCCACGAGTTCCCCCGCCCGACGATCGCGAAGATCGACGGCTTCTGTCTGGGCGGCGGGCTCGAGCTCTCGCTGGCGTGTGACCTCCGGATCGCCTCCGAGCGTTCAACGCTCGGGAGCCCCGAGATCGACCTCGGGCTGATCCCCGGCGGCGGCGGCACCCAGCGGCTCACCCGGATCGTCGGCGAAACGCGCGCGAAGGAGCTCGTCTTCCGCGGCAACCACATCTCCGCCGAGCGGGCGGCCGACTGGGGCATCCTCAACCGCGCCGTCCCCGGCGAGGAGTTCGAGGACGTCGTCGGCGAGTTCGTCGATGACATCGCGACCGGGCCCAAGACGGCGCTGAAGGTCGCCAAGAAGGTGATCAACGAGGGGCAAAACGCCAGCCTCGAGGCCGGCCTCGCGATGGAGAGCCAGGGCTTCGGCCTGCTGACGACGACGGACGACGTGATCGAGGGCGTGGACGCCTTCCGCAACGACCGCGAACCGGAGTTCCAGTGACCATGTCCGGAAACGCAGCGATCGTCGGCGGCGGCCTGACCGAGTGGGGCGAACGGGAGGCCACCTGGAAGGACCTCGCCCAGGAGGCCGGCAAGGCGACCTTCGACGACGTCGACGGCATCGACCGGTCGGACGTCGAGGGGCTGTTCGTCGGCGCCGTCCAGCCCGAGCGGTTCGCCTTCCAGAGCCACGTCGCCCCGCTCGTCGCGGAGCTGCTGGGGATCGACGCGGAGATGATCTCCCGGACGGAGCTCGCGTGTGCGAGCGGTCAGGCGGCGCTCCGGTACGCGTGGCTGGCGATCGCCGCCGGTCAGATCGACGTCGCGCTGGTGATCGGCGTCGAGAAGATGAATCTCGGCAAGGAGTACATGCCCGAGATGCAGTCGACGATGACGAACGTGCTCGACCGGGAGTTCGACGGCGTCAACGGGCTCAACGGCCCCTCCCACTTCGCGCAGTTCGCCCAGCGACACATGCACGAACACGGGACCACCCGCGAGCAGCTCGCGATGGTGAGCGCGAAGAACAAGACCCACGCCGCCGCGACCGACTTCGCGCAGTACCGCGACGCGGTCGACGTCGACGACGTGCTCGAGTCGTACCCGATCGCGCCGCCGCTGAACCTGCTCGACTGCAGCGGCATCACGGACGGCGCCGCCGGCGTCCTGCTCGTCAGCGAGGAGAAGGCACGCGAGGTGACCGACACGCCCGCCTACATCACCGGCAGCGGCCAGTCCTGTCTCTCGAGCAACTCGATCAACAACCTGCCGTCGATGACGACCTGGCCGCAGGCGCGGGAGGCTTCCGAGAAGGCCTACGACCAGGCCGGCATCGAGGACCCGCTCGCGGAGATCGACGTCGCGGAGGTCCACGACTGCTTCTCGATCAGCGAGGTGATCGAGTACGAACAGCTCGGCTTCGCTGCGGAGGGCGAGGGCGGCGCCTTCATCGAGGAGGGGCGCAGCGAGCTCGACGGCGACGTCGCGGTCAACCCCCGCGGGGGTCTGCTCGGCTGCGGCCACCCGCTGGGCGCCACCGGCGTCTGCCAGGCGCTGGAGATCCACCGCCAGTTCACCGGCGACGTGCCCGCCGAGCGCGCGGTCGCGGGCGACCCGGAGACCGGCCTGATACACAACCTGAGCGGCAGCGGGTCGGTTCACAGCGTGATGACCCTCGGGAGGGATCCGCAATGACGCGCGACGACCGGTCCAACGACGGGTCCTCCAACGACGGGTCCTCCAGCGACGATCCGCCCCGCGAGACGGTCTCGATCCCGAACGAGGTCGAGCTTCCGCGGCTGCTCGACTTCTACGACCTCCAGGACGCCGAGCACACCGGGATCCACGAGTTCTACGGGAACCTCCGGGACGGCGAGCTCACCACGACGCGGTGTGACGACTGCGGCGCGGTCCACTTCCCACCCCGGATCGTCTGTCCCGAGTGTCTGAGCGACGACCTCTCGTACACGTCGCTTCCCCACGAGGGGACGCTGCACTCCTTTACCGAGGTCCGCGGCACCGCCGCGATCGGGATGACCGACGACACGCCGTTCGTCGCCGGCGTCGTCGATCTGGGCGACGTGCGGCTGTCGGCGCGGATCGACGACGCGAGTTACGAGGACCTCGAGATCGGCGATCCGGTCCGGCTGAAGATCGTCGACATCGACGGTCCGACCGACCAGGACCGGGTCTTCTACCGGTTCGTCCCGGTCTGACCGGTACCGGGTCTTCCATCGGTTCGTCCTTCTTTCAAAAACAGTGCCGTTCAGGGATTAGGGGCGTAGAGGGCGTACAGAATGGACAGCATCCCGGCTGCGGTGACGAGCGCCGCGACGAATCCGGCTTCGAAGATCGACACCCGGAGGACCTCGAAGAGCGCGCCCTCGAGGAGGCCGCCGAGCCCGACGAGCGCGAAGCCGGCGGCGACGTACAGGAGCAACTGCGTGTGGTTCCGTTGGTAGCCACGATAGGCCTGGTACGCGATGACCAGCGCTAATACGGTGGTGAACAGTTTGCCGATGACGAATAGGGTGTGTTCCATGAGTCAGTCTCCCCGCATCTCCTCGAAGATGGACGTGACCCGGTCGGCGGGGTCCGGCCGGACGTCGATCCGAACGTCGAAGCCCGCAACGTTGAGGAGGACTTCGACGCGTTCGAGGCGCGCCTCGTACTCGCTGTAGTGCCGGCCACCGGGATCGACGTGCGTGTACTCTTCGAGGAGGCCCTGTTCGAGGAGCCGGTTCACGCGCCGGGAGACGGTCGGGCGCGACATGTCGCATTCCTCGCTGAGTTCCTTCGCGGACAGCCGGTCGGTCTTCGTCGCCACGAGGATATCGCGGGCGTACTCGTCGTCGAGCGTCGCGAAGACCGCCGACGGGTCGGGCTCCTCGGTCACACTCAGCTACTCACGACGGGAGCGTAATATAGCCTGCCGATTTTCCGACTCGGAACGCCGGCTCGCTATTATATCGTCTCTCCCCGCCTACTGATAGTTGAAGGTGAAATAATTATGTCCACACTCGACTCCGGCATGAACCAGCTCGAGAGCAGAGTCGGCGGTCTGACGGTCGGCGGCAAGGTTCACAGCCTCAGCGCGTGGTTCGTGCTCGCGCTCCGTCTGATGATGGGATACGCGTTCGCGTACTCCGGATTCACGAAGATCATCGGCGAGTTCTCCGCCGGCGGCTATCTGTCGAACGTCGCCGCGACGAACGGCAACCCGCTGGCGGGGATGTTCGCGTGGATGGGCTCGACGCCGTGGTTCGTCGAGTTCGCGAACGTGGCCGTCCCGTGGGGCGAGCTGTTCATCGGCCTCGGCCTGCTCGTGGGTGCGTTCGTCCGCCTCGCGGCGTTCTTCGGCGCGCTCATGATGCTCATGTTCTACTTCGGCAACTGGGACATGGGTCACGGGTTCATCAACGGGGACTTCGCGTATATGCTCGTGTTCCTCGCGGTCGCCGCGTTCGCCGCGGGCCGCATCCTCGGGCTCGACCAGTACATCGAGCAGTACGAGATCGACGGCGTGGCGCTCGTCGAGCGCTACCCCGCCCTCGAATACGTCCTCGGCTAACCACGCCGAACTTCTTTGGGAGTACGATCATGCAAAATCCAATTCAGGCACGCGGGATTCGTTCCCTGGGACTCATCGTCGTCGGAGCACTCGCTCTTGCCGTCCTCGGCGGACTGGCGCTGACGCACGCGACCGTTCCGGATGCACTGCTGTGGGGGTGGCACGACGGAATGGGGACCGGCGGCCATATGGTCGGATGGAGTGGATGGGGCTGGGGGATGATGCTGTTCGGGCTCCTGTGGATGACGCTCCTCGTCGCCGTCCCGCTCGGTCTCATCTACTGGCTGGGATCCCGGTCGCGATCGAACGCCCCCGCCGCGGATAGCGCACTCGCCGTCCTCCAAGCGCGGTACGCCCGTGGCGAGATCGACGACGAGGAGTTCGACCGCCGTCGCGCTCGGCTCACACGTGACGACGACCGCTAGGACCGCTTTTCGTCACTCTCCGTCCGGTATGGTCGTCGTCCCGATGGTGGACCTGAAATCGATCCCCGAACCATCCACGTTGACCGCGGCGGCGTCGCGACGCAAGACGACGGTGCGTGCGGCCGCGCTACCCGACGTTCTTCTCCTCGTCGTCCCAGAACTCCTCCCGGAGCTCGTACTTCTGGATCTTCCCGGTCGAGGTCTGCGGGAGGGAGTCGCGGAACTCGACGCTGGTCGGGCACTTGTAGTGAGCGAGCCGCTCGCGGGTGAACTCGATCAGCTCGTCCTCGGCGAGCTCCGACCCCTCCTCGGTCACGACCAGCGCCTTCGGCGTCTCGCCCCACTTCTCGTGGGGGACGCCGATGACCGCGGCGACCTGCACGTCCGGGTGCTCGTAGATGACGTCCTGGACCTCGATCGTCGAGATGTTCTCCCCGCCGGAGATGATGACGTCCTTCTTCCGGTCGACGATCGTGAGCATCCGGTTGTCGTCCCAGGTGGCGATGTCGCCCGTGTGGAACCAGCCGTCGCGCCGGTCGTGGAACGCCCGGTGGGTCTCGTCGGGCTTGTTCCAGTAGCGGTCCAGCACCTGGTTGCCGCGAACGACGACCTCGCCCTGTGTCTCGTCGTCGGTCGGGACCGGCTCGCCGTGCTGGTCGACCACGAGGATCTCCGTGTTGAGCGTGGCGAAGCCGGGCTTGTTGATGATGTCGTACTTGTCGCCCTGCTCGATCTTCCGCTGGGAGTTGCTGGTCGTGACGATCGGTCCGGTTTCGGTGGCGCCGTAGGCGTGGATGATCCGCCAGCCGAGCTCGTCCTCGACCTCGCGGATCGTGCTCTTCGGCGGCGGGCTCGCCGCCGTCTCGACGCGCACCGGCTTCTCGCCGGTCGACGGAACGTCGGCGTCCTCGTAGTAGTCCAGGAGCATGTTCAACACGGTCGGCGCCCCGCCGAGGTAACTCACGTCGTGGTCGGCGATCCGCTCGAAGACGGTGCCGGGGTCGAACTGCTCGAGGATGACGTGGGTGCCGCCGATCCCGGTGAGGCCGTAGATGTGTCCCCAGCCGTTGATGTGGAACATCGGCGAGGTCCACAACAGCGTGTCGTCGTCCTCGAACTCGACGTGATGGGAGTGGATCAGCGCGTGGTAGTGCTGGATCCGGTGGGTGTGGACGACCCCCTTCGGGTCGCCGGTGGTGCCGCTCGTGTAGAGGATGGTCGCGTCGTCCTCCTCCGACAGATCCGGCCGATCCGGCTTCTCCGGGGAGTGATCGGCGAGCACGTCCTCGTAGCCGTGCCAGCCCTCGCCGGCGGCGGCCCCGTCGTAGGCGACCCACTGCTCGACCGAGGTTCCCGCCTCGGCGGTGGTCTCCTTGAGGTGGTCGACCTTCTCGGTGAATCCCGTATGCGCGATCAGCACCGAGGGCGAGCTGTCGTCGACGAGGTAGTCGTACTCGTTCGGCTGCAGCCGGAAGTTGAGCGGGACGAACAGCGCGCCGATCTGCATCGTCGCGTACAGCGTCTCGATGAACCGGTGGGAGTTGGGGGACAGAAGCGCCACGCGGTCGCCCTTCTCGACGCCCCACTCCAGCAGCGCGTTCGAGAGCCGGTTGATGCGGTCGTTCAGCTCGTTGTAGGTGAACTCGGTGCCGTCCTCGGCGATGACGCCGACGTCGTCGCCGTAGAGCGTGACTGCACGATCGAGGTAGTCCGTGGTGAGTAGCGGTCGTTTCATGGGTGTTGGATTCGTGGGTGATGTGGAACTTCCGAGTGGTGTGGGTCGGCGGTGCGGGTCGGTCCGTCGGCGGTGCGGGCCGGTCCGTCGGCGCAGTCGCGGATCGCGTGGCCCCGCCGGCCGTCGTCTCGCGCGGCGCGATGGCCCCCCTCGTGCCGCCGTCGGCACGTGAGTGTGAGTGTCTGACGATGATCGTCGCCAACGGGACACCATATTTTACATAGTAATTTAAACTTTCGGGAATTCTTTCCAATCTATACTCCGCGACCGGATCCCGGTCGTTTCCGATCGCGTCCTCGACCTGCCGCTCTCGTCCGGATCCGCTTCGCCGGTCACTCCCGGGAGAGCCGGTCGTCGCCCACGAACAGGTCCGCGGGCGCGTATCCCCGGTTCTCGGGGTAGGCCGCGGTGTACTCCATCAGCTGAAACAGCGTCCCGGTCGGGTTCCGCGGGGAGACGAACGCCTCCGTCCACTCCGCGTACTCCTCGCGGTCGACGACCTCGAAGCCCGCCGCCTCGAGCGTCGCGGTCATCGCGTCGATGTCGGCGACCTCGATCGTCACGTGATGAAGGCCGGGTCCGTGTCGGTTGAGGAAGTCCGTCAGGAACGACTCCTCGGCGACCGGCTCGATGAGCTCGATCCGCGAGCCGTCGCCCAGCTCGTAGTAGGCCCATCGGAACCGGTCGTCGACGACGTCGTCTATCAGTCGCTCACAGCCGAGCGCGGCCAACAGCGGCTCCGCCGACTCGACGTCCTCGACGGCGATGCCGACGTGATCGACCCTCGCGGGCGGTCCGTCACCGTTCATACCGGCCCATCGTCGTACACATTGTTAATTATTGTCGTCGCTCCGCTCCCCCACGACGGCGCTCGGCGGGGGCGGGATCCACGGCTCGACCACCCATTACCGCACCGGTCGATCAACGGGAAATTATTTACCACCCTCAACGTATTTTATGGTATGAATTACCATTCGGTATCCCATCGCGGCGCCGTCGGCGGGGCGGTGTTCGGCCGATGACCGCCGAGGACGGGGCCTCGGACGCCGCCGACGAGGCCGCCGCCGGCGACGGTCCCGACGAGAACGCGGCGGCGACTGCCGGAAGCGGCCCCGAACCGGCCGAACCGGACGGCGATCCGACCGAAAGCTTCTCCACCTCCCGGCCTCGCCACTCCCTACGTGAGATGACCGACACCGAACCGGAGTGGGACTTCAAGGAACGTGACGTGATGATCCTCCGCGAGCTGGCTCGGGACCCCCAGCTGTCGGCCCGGGAGCTGACCGACGTCCTCGAGGAGGAACACGGAATCGACGTCTCACACGTCACCGTGAGCAAGTCGATCCGAAACATGCGCGACGCGAACGTCTTCCGGGAGGCGATCCTTCCGAACGAGGCGTACTTCAGCTTCTCGCTGTTCGAGTTCCAGTTCAACCCCGAACACTTCGAGGACGGCTGGCGCGACGCGATGGAACACATTCGGGAGGACAAGAGCACCCTGTTTTACTTCCTGTGTGACGGCGCCTACCAGTGGCGCGCCGTGATGATGTTCCCCAGCAGCGAGGCCGAGTCCAAGTGGATCCACGAGTTCTACAAGGAACACGGCAAGGTGATCAACAACCTCCGCAACCACGCGTTGACGAACGTGCTCAAGTTCGGAACCGATCCCGAACTGTTCGAGAACATCACCGACGGCGAGAAGTGACGGCTGCGACGGCGAGGAATGACCCCTGCGGCCGTCCGGCTGCCACGGGCGGCCGTTCTCACCGGTTCGGGTCGCGTTCGCGGAAGAAAACGCCGGGAGAGGGATTTGAACCCTCGATCCCGTGAGGGAACACGCTTTCCAGGCGTGCGCCTTGCCACTCGGCCATCCCGGCTCGGATCGTCCTACTGCCGTCCGACTGTTAAACCCTTCTTTTCGCCCGCAGGCGGTGCTCGAGTGCGTAGGCGATCCCGGTCACGACCGCGGCGACCGCGACCGCGATGAGAACCGTGCCGCCGATCCCGACCGGGAGTCCACCGGCGCTGACCAGCCGGTAGCCCTGTATCGCGACCAGGAACGTGAACCCGCCGACGAGCCCCCACAGCGCCGCCGACTTCGCGCGGGCGGCGGGCGTGGCCGGCGTTCCGGGGACGCGGTCGTCGTCGGTCACACGCGCCGTTCGTTCGGTCGTGACTTCAACGCCGTGGATCTCATCAGGCGAGACTCTCATCAGGCGAGACTCTCATCAGGCGAGACTCTCATCAGGCGAGACTCTCATCAGGCGAGACTCTCATCAGGCGAGACTCTCATCAGGCGAGGATCTCGACCTCGTAGCCGGCCGCCTCCAGACTGGCGACGATCTCCGCGGCGTGTTCGGCGTCGTGGGTCTCCATCTCCACCTCGAGGTCCGCGGCGTTGACCGCGACGTCCCGGGAGGTCCGGTCGTGGTGGACCGCGTAGACGTTGGCGCCGTGGTCGGAGACGATGCTCGCCACGCGCTCCAGCTCGCCCGGCCGGTCCTTCAGCGCCATCTTCACCTTTAAATACCGGCCCATCTCGATGAGCCCGCGCATGATGACGGTCGTCAGTCGGTTCATGTCGATGTTCCCGCCGCACAGCGCGGCCACGATCGTCTCGTCGTCCTCGTACGCGAACGCCTCCGCGAGCACGGCCGCCAGCGGCACCGCGCCCGCCCCCTCGACGAGGACCTTCGACCGCTCCAAAAGCAGCGTGAGCGCGTGGGCGATCTCCGTGTCCGAGACGGTCACGACCTCGTCGACGCGCTCCCGGATGACCTCGAAGGGGATCTCGCCGACCGACCGCGTCGCGATCCCGTCGGCGATCGTGTCGACGCTGTCGATCGTCTCGACCCGGCCGGACGCCAGCGACCGGGCGGCCGAGGCGGCGCCCTCCGCCTGGACCCCGACGACCCGGACGTCGTCGAGCTCCGCGGTAACCGCCGTGGCGATCCCCGCGATGAGCCCGCCGCCGCCGATCGGCACGACCACGGTGTCGACCTGGGGGCAGTCCTCGGCGATCTCCAGGCCGATCGTCCCCTGGCCGGCCATCACCGTCTCGTCGTTGAAGGCGTGAACGTACGTCCGGTCCTCCGCGGCTTCGATCTCGTGGGCCCGCGCCTGCGCCTCCTGGTAGTCGATCCCGTGGAGGACGACTTCCCCGCCGTACCCGCGGGTGGCCTTCACCTTCGAGACCGGCGCGTACTCGGGCATCACGATCGTCGACTCGACGCCGGCGCGCGTGGCCGCGAGCGCGACCCCCTGCGCGTGGTTGCCCGCGCTCGCGGTCACCACGCCCGCCTCGCGCTCGGCCGGCGAGAGGGTGGCGATCCGGTTGGTCGCCCCGCGGATCTTGAACGCGCCGGTTCGCTGAAACGTCTCCAACTTGAGGTGGACGTCCGCGCCCGTCAGCTCCGAGAAGGTGCGCGACCGCTCGAGGGGGGTTCGCCGGGCGACCTCCTCGACCCGATCGCGGGCGGCACGGACGTCGTCGATCGACAGCATCGTCCCCATCTGGACGCCGCGACCGCTAATGGTTTCGGGTCCGATCGCCGACGCGCCGCTGGCTGGCCTGGGGGATGTGGGGAAATGGGGAAAGGGGGAATGCACGCGTGTGACGTGCATCTGTAGGGTACGGTTCCGATTATAAAAAGGTCAGGCTGGCACGGTGAAAGTGTAACCGCACGATTGCGGCGACCCGATCCGGACGTCCGACGGTCGTCGCCGTGCCGTCATCCGGGTCGGGGCGTTCGCAGCCGGCGCTTCCTTTTAAGTATCCCCTCGCCGTTCGCCCGATATGGATCTGTCGACCGCCCTGACGGACGCCGTCGCCGCCTATCGGCGACGTCCCGCGGACCTCCTGCCCTTCTACGTGCTCGGAACCGCGATCCCGGTCATCACGCGCGCGGTCACGGCCGCCGGGTTCGTGGCCGCCTACGCGTACCTCGAGATGACCGGTCGGATCGAACGCGTTCGGACCGCGCTCGCGGAGGGGGATCTCGGATCGATGCCCGACCCGGAAGCCGACCCGGCCGCGTTTCAGCGATGGACCGACTCCCTCGGCACCGTTCTCGATCCGGTCGCCGATCCCGTCGTCCTCGGCGTGGTCGCCGTGACGCTGGTGGCGACGATCGTGCTCTCGGTCGTCCTCTCGGCGGGCGTCTCGGCCGGCCAGTACGCTGCCTGTCTCGCCCGGCTGCGGGACGACCGGGGCACGCTCGCCGGGATCGGCGGCGTTCGCGCATACTGGCCATCGGTCCTCGGGGCGTACCTGCTCGAGGTCGCGATCTGGGTCGCCGCCACCCTCGGCGCCGCGATCGCCGTCGCGGTCGCCTCGATCATCCACCCGGTGCTCGGCGTGCTCGCGGCCCTCGCGGCGCTTCTCGGCTGGACGGTCATCGTGCTCTGCACCCGGGCCGTCCTCGCGTTCGCCCCGGTCGCGATCGTCGTCGACGACGTCGGCGTGCTCGGCGGGGTCGATGCCGGACTCGGATACATCCGGGCGAACCCGGCCGACGCGCTCGGCTACTACGCCGTGGCGATCGCCGCGCTGTTCGTCGTGGCCTCGGCGGGCGGCGCCCTCGCGCTGGTGGAGGCCCCGAGCCTCGTCGGCCTCGCGAGCCTGCTCGTGGTGGCCCCGGGGCTCGACCTCGTCAAGACCGGCCTGTTCGGTCGATGGCGCGGGACGGTCGACCCCGCCGCCCCGCCGGACGTTCCCCTCCGCGAGTCGGTCCGTGCCGGCGTCGGCCGCGGCTGGTCGGAGATGACCGGGTTCGTACGGGCCACCCTCCCGACGCACGCCCTGGTCGTCGCGGTCGCCGTCGCGAGCTTCGCGCTCGGGTGGGTGGCGGCCGGCCCGTTCGAGGACGTGGTCACCGCCTCGATCGCGGCCCGCCTCGAGGGGCATCTCCCGCCCGCCGCCGCGGCGGAGTTCTTCGCCAACAACTGGACGGTCGCGCTGGGGACCGCCTTCGCCGGCGTCGTCCTCGCGGTCCCGACCCTCGTCGCCCTCTGGTTCAACGGGTTCGTCTTCGGGATCGCCTTCCGGCTGGAGACGGACCTCCTCGAGCTCGTGGCGTTCGTGATCCCGCACGGACTCCTCGAGATCCCGGCCCTGTTCATCGCCGGCGCCGTCGGCCTGCAGCTCGGCCGGTCGGGCTGGCGGACCTGGCGCGGGACCGACTCCCGCGTCACCCTCGCGGACGACCTCGAGCGCGCCTTCCGGGTGCTCGTCGGGGTGGGAATCCTCCTGCTGCTCGCGGGGCTGATCGAGGGCTTCGTGAGCCCGTACTACTTCCGGTTCGTTCGACCGTTCGTGCCGCCGTCGGTCGCCGATGCGCTCGCCTGAGCGTTCGCGTTCGGCAGCACCTTCCCCGGATTCAAGATCCCGTTCGGATCGAGCGCCTCCTTGACCGCGCGCATCGTCTCCACGCCCGCCGCTCCATGCTCCCGCTCGAGGAACTTCCGCTTCCCGACGCCGATCCCGTGTTCGCCGGTCGCCGTCCCGCCGAGCTCGATCGCCCGGTCGACGATCTCGGCGTGGGCGGCCCGCACTCGTTCGACCTCCTCCGGATCGTCGTGGTCCGCGAACACGCCGTAATGGAGGTTCCCGTCGCCGGCGTGGCCGAAGCAGGGAATGAACAGATCGTACGACTCGGCCACCGACTGGACCGCCGCGATCATCTCCGGATAGCGCCCGATCGGGACCGTCACGTCGCCGGATCCCTCGATCTCGCGGTCGGGGTCGTACTCCTCGCTCGCGTAGGCGATCTCCTCGCGGGCGCGCCAGAGCTCGGCCATCTCGTCGCCGCTTGCGATCTCGAACTCCGCGACGTCGTGGGCCTCGACGATCGCCCGGTAGAAGTCGATCTCCTCGTCGATCCCGTGGTTCGCGTGGAACTCGACGAACGTCATCGGCCGTTCCGGCAGCTCGACGTCGGCGTAGGCGTTGACCATCCGCGCGGTCCGCTCGTCGATCAGCTCGAGCTTGGCGACGTCGACCCCCGAGGTGATCACGTCCGAGATCGCCTCGGTGGCGGCCTCGAGGGTCGGGAAAACGGCTCGCCCGCCCTTGATCTGTTCGGGACGACCGGCAAGCTGGAGCGTCGCCCGCGTGACGACCCCGAGCGTTCCCTCGCTGCCGATCACGAGGTTCAGCAGGTTGTACCCGCTCGAGGTCTTGGCCGCCTTGCTGCCGACCGTCAACACCGTTCCGTCGGCGCGGACGACCTCGAGCTCGAGCACCCAGTCGGCGACCTCGCCGTACTTCACCGTCTGCTGGCCGGAGGCGTCGGTGGCGATCATTCCGCCGATCGTCGAGATCGACCCCGAGGAGGGAAGCGGCGGGAAGAAGAGCCCGCGTCCCGCCACCGCCTCGTTGATCGCCTCGCCGATGACGCCCGGTTCGACGTCGATCTGCAGGTCGTCCGGTCGGATATCGAGGACGGCGTCCATCCGGGTTATGTCGAGACTGACGCCGCCGTGGACGGGCGTCGCGTTCGCCTCCAGGCCGGTTCCGGCCGCGTACGGCGTCACGGGGACGCCGCGCTCGTTCGCCGCCGCCAGGATGGCCGAAACGTCGGCGGTCGATTCGGGAAACGCCACCGCGTCCGGCTCGACCGCCTGTCCCTCCCGGGTGCCGAAGTCGCTCGCGTGGTTCCGCCGGTCGGAGCTGCCCCGCGAGACCGACCCCTCGAGGTCGAGCTCGTCGAGGAACGAACAGTCGTGGTGCATACGGTAGCAGGGGCGGGTGACGGGCTTAAACCCACCGCGGCGCTTCCTACCGCTCGTCGATCGGAACGAACTCGACGTCGGTCGGCCCGGTGTATCGGGCGCGCGGGCGGATCAGGCGGTTGTCGGTCTGGTACTCGAGGACGTGGGCGATCCAGCCGCCGGCCCGCGCCATCGCGAAGATGGGCGTGTACATGTCCGTCGGGATCCCCAGGTGGTCGTAGACGGAGCCGGAGTAGAAGTCGACGTTGGGCGCGATCCCCTCCTCGAGGAGCCCCTGGTCGGCGAGGTACTCCTCGATGGCGGTCGTGTAATCGAGCCACTTCGTGTCGTCGTTCGACGCCGAGAGGTCGCGAAGCCGCTGCTCGAGGATCTCGGCCCGCGGGTCCTTCACTCGGTAGACGCGGTGGCCGTAGCCCGGGATGCGCCGTCCCTCCTCGCGGGCGGCCGTCGCCCACTCGACGGGGTCGGTCCCGCTCTCGTCGATCTCCTCGAGCATCTCCATGACGTCCTCGTTCGCGCCGCCGTGGAGCGGCCCCGAGAGGGCCCCGATCCCGCCGATGACGGACGAGTAGATGTCCGCCATCGTCGAGGCGATGACCATCGAGGCGAACGTCGAGGCGTTGAGCCCGTGGTCGGCGTGCAGCGTCAACGCCATGTCGAAGGTCTCCTCGGCGACGTCGTCCGGCCGCGCGCCAGTCAGCATGTACAGGAAGTTCCCCGCGTAGCCGAGGTCATCGGCGGGATCGAGCGGCTCCTCGCCGCGCCGGACGCGGTCGAAGGCGGCGAGGATCGTCGGGATCTTCGCCGTGATGCGCCGGCCCTGGCGCCGGGTGGCCGCCAGATCCTCGGCATCGGCGTCCGCCTCGGGGTCGTAGGTCGGCAGCATCGAGACCGCCGTCCGCAGCGCGTCCATCGGATCGGCGCCCGACCGGGCGAGATCCGCCACCGCCGCGAGCACCTCGTCGTCGACGGATCGCTCCGCGGCGAGGTTCTCGCTGAACGCCTCCAGCTCCGCCCGCGTCGGCAACTCGCCGTGCCACAGGAGATACAGCACCTCCTCGTAGCTGGCCTGCGTCGCCAGGTCCTCGATGGCGTAGCCGCGGTATCCGAGCTTGCCGGCCTCCCCGTCGATGTAGCTCAGCTCGGATTCGGCGACGAGAACGCCCTCCAAACCACGCTTCAGCTCGTTTGACATATGCGGACCCTTCCCGCCACCTCGAAAAAAGCGTTGCCGTTTCGGAGGCGTTCGTGACGTCGTTCGTCGAACCCCGCCACGACGATTCCGGTCCGTCCATCGACGACGTCGGGCGACCGCACGGTTCGGTCGGCCCGATGAGAACGCGCCTCGCCGGTGTGAACGCCCGAATCAGCCTCGTGCCGGGACGACCGATATCGTGCGCTTCCGGTCGATCGCGTCCTCGAGCTCCTCGGCGATCGCCGATCCGCGGGAGACCTGGATCTCCCCGCCCCGTCCGACGGTCGCGGTGAAGAGGTACTCGTCGTCCGCGCGCACCTCCACCGTCTCGCCGACGTCCTCCTCGACGGGGATCACGACGTGTCGGGAGGTGATTTCCGGCTGAACGACCGCCCCGCGATCGCCGCCCAGCGGGCCCGCTCCGCCGGCGTCGGAAGCCGTCCCAGCGCCGCCCGCTCCGCCGGCGCCGTCGCCGCTCGCGTTCGGTCGTTCGTCGTGTGTTCGGACGTCGATGTCGATGCCGAGACGGTTCTCGATGTCGGAGATCCGGCCGCCGCCCTTCCCGATCACGTAGGAGATGTCGTCCTCCTCGACGTAGACGATCGCGGTGTCGCGTCCCTGCAGCTCCACGTCGACGTGGCCCCGGGCGACCGACCGGATCTCGCGTTCGATCTCCTGTTTGGCGATCCGCGAGACGCCGCTTTCGGTTCCGTCCTCGCCCTCGCCCCCGATCGGCACCGTCACGACCTGGCGGTTGAACGTGTAGATCTCGTAGTCGGCCCGGCCGGTCTCGAAGTCCCGAACCCGGATGACCGGGCGCGCGAGGTCCTCGGCGGTGAGCCCCTCGGGGACCTTCACCTCGGTGTCGACGTCGTAGACCGTATGCACCTTGCCGGCCTCGATGTAGACGACGGTGTCGACGATCTGGGGGATCATCCCGAGCTCGACGCGCCCGACGAGCCGCTGGAGCGCGTCGATCGCGCGGGAGGCGTGGACGACGCCGACCATCCCGACGCCGGCCATCCGCATATCGGCGAAGACCTCGAAGTCGTCGGTCTTCCGGACCTCGTCGTAGATCGTGTAGTCGGGCCGGACGAGCAGCAGCGAGTCGGCGGTGTTCGCCATGTCCCCGCCGAGCGCGCCGTACTGGGTGATCTCCGGACCGACCTGGAGGTCACGCGGCTTCTCCATCGTCTTGACCGCGTAGTCGCTGTCGTTGAGGAACTCCGCGACCGCCTGTGCGAACGTCGACTTCCCGGCACCCGGCGATCCGGAGATGAGAACCCCCCGTTTCGACTCGAGGAACCGCTCGCGGAGCTCGTCGGCGAACTCGTAGTCCTCGAGCACGGTCTTGGCGATCGGCCGGACCGCGGTGATCTCGATGCCGTCCGCGAAGGGCGGCCGGGCGACGGCGATCCGGTAGTTTCGGTACTGGACGATGTCCATTCCCTCCTCGGAGAGCTCGACGAAGCCGTCGTTCGACCCCCGCGCGAGGTTGACGATCGCGGTCGCCCACTCGCTCATCCGCTCCTCGCTCGTGGGCTCCTCCTCGATGGTCTCGTAGCGCATCTCGCCGAGGGTCCCGCGTTTGGCCTTCGGCCTGGTGCCGGCCTTCAGGTGGACCGACATCGTCTCCTCGGTGAAGTAGTCGGCTATCGGCAGCTCCTCGACGACGCCCCGCGTGACCGGCTCGACGTACGCCACGTCGATCCCCTTCGCCCGCGCGACCTCGGCCTGGACGACGTCGCTCGTCAGCAGCGTCGCGTCGTGGTCCTCGGCGACGTCACGGATGATCGCGTCGACGTCACCCTCGCTCGCGGCGCTCGTTTCGGCCGCCCGCGGGCGCCGTCCGACGTACGACAGCGAGATCGTCCCCTCGTCGGCGAGCTCGGCGAGCCGCTGGAGCTCGGAGAGGCCGTCCCAGCCGGGGTCGTGGCCGTCGTTCGCCTGCGACTCCAGCTCGCCGACCACGGCCTCCGGGACGACGACCGTCGCCCCCTCGTAGGTTCCGTCCGCGACGCGTTCGGACACGCGGCCGTCGATGACCGCACTGGTGTCCGGTACAACGTTCATACCGGACCTGCGGGCGGGATCGGTATAAGGGTGTTCGACTGGGAGCTCGCGGTCCGAGGCGGTCGACCGGACGAATCGACCGGCACGTCGGGCCCGTCGCGAGGAACTGGAACGTCGGGCCCGTCCCGGCGGTACTGAACGTCGTCCAGCGATCCGATTTCGTCGTGAACTGCCGTCCAGGTCCACAATCTTGATTACCGGCTGGTGTCACCACTACCCAGAGCCACCGTGATCCCCCTGACGGTCCTGAAGGCCGCGCTGATCTGCACGGTCGCGATCGGGATGACGGGCGGACTGATCGCCTGGCGCGAGCGGCCGACCCCGGGATCGGTTCCCCTGGCCGTCCTGCTGGCCGGCCAGTGCTGGTGGTCGGTCACCCTGTTGTTCCGGATCGACGCGACCGGGATCGCCGCGAAGGCCTTCTGGGTCGACGTCTCCTGGGTCGGGATCGCGGTCATTCCCGTCGCGTGGCTGTTCTTCTCGCTCGAGTATTCGGGGCACCACGAGTACGTCCAGTCGCGGTACGTCGCGGTCGCCTCCATCGTGCCCCTGTGTATCGCGGTCATCGGAGCGACGAACGTCGCCCACGATCTGATGTACGTCGGCTCCACGCTGGTCGATATCAACGGCGTGACGATGCTCGAGCGGACCCCCGGCCCGTGGTTCTGGATCGCCGCAGGGTACACCTACCTCCTCGGGCTGCTCGGGACGATCCCGCTCCTCGAACTGATCACGAGCGACGTCCTCGCGTTTCGCGCCCAGAGCGTCGCGCTCATCGTCGGGCTCGTCGTGCCCTGGCTGACGAACGCGCTCTATCTCCTCGACGCCCTGCCGACCTACGGCGTCGATCCCACGCCGATCGGCTTCGCCGTCTCCGGCGTCGCCTACCTCGGCGCGCTCACCCGGTTTCGCCTGTTCGGGACGAATCCCGCGCCGATCAGGTACGCGCGGCGGCTGGCCTTCGACCGGATGGAGGAGGGCGCGATCGTCCTCGATTCGAACGGCTACGTCGTGGAGCTGAACGACCGCGCAGCGGCGTTCCTCCGGGCGGATCCGAACGACGTTCTCGGACGGGCGTTCCCCGACGCCTTCCCCCAGGTCGCCGCGGTCGTCGACGAGCCCGAACCGACCGACCGAATGGTGCTCCGGGAGGACGACGGCACGCGCGCCTACGACGTCTCGGAGTGTTCGATCGTCGACCGGACCGGGCGCACGATCGGCCGGTCGATCACCCTCCACGACGTCAGCGACCACCTGCGACGCCAACGACGGCTCACCGTGCTCAACCGGGTGTTCAGGCACAACGTCCGAACGACCACGCAGCTCATCCTCGGCCACGCGGAGGAGATCGATGACGACGGCCGGGTCGCCGACCGGATCGCGGGGCACGCGCTGGAGATCGAGGAGCTCAGCGAGAAGGTCCGCCGCGCCATCGATCTGTTCGACCGCGACCGGACCGACCGGCGGCCGCTCTCGCTGGACTCGATCCTGCGCGACGGGATCGCGTCGGCGCGGGATGCGCGGCCGGACGTCACGGTCGACTACGACGGCGTGCCGTCGGACGTCTACGTCGACGGACTGCTGACCGTCGTCTTCGAGGACCTGCTCGAGAACGCCGCGGAGCACAACGTCGACCCTGACCCACACATCCGGATCGACGTGGAGATCGAGACGGACGACGACGCCGTGCGCGTCGTCGTCGCCGACAACGGCCCCGGAATCGACGACGAGGAGCTCGCGGTCCTCGAGGAGGGAACCGAAACGCCGCTGCGCCACGGAAGCGGGCTCGGTCTCTCGCTGATCACGTGGGGCGTCGACATCGTCGGCGGTCGGGTCGAGTTCGCCGACGCCGACCCGACGGGAACGGTCGTCACCGTTCACGTCCCGATCCGACCGCGGCCGTCTTGAGACCACCGCCGACGCCCCTTCCTGCCGCCGCCAAACCGGTCCGGAACCCGAGAGGTTCCCGGTGCCGTTAATATCAATTGGACGATATTTGAGGCCGGTATGGCATCCCAACCATCCACCCAGTCACGGTCGACTGGACCGACTGCGCTTCGGAACCGTTCGACCGTCGCTCGAGCCCGGACCGTGCTCGAGCGCCTTCGAAACGCCCTGTTGTACAGCTCGACGTATCTCGCGCTGGTCGCGGCCGCCGAGGTCGCGCTCGTGATGATCGTCCTGTCGCTCCCGGTGAACCTCTCGCCGCTCGTCGTCGGCCTCGTCACCTTCGCGGTGTACGTCAACGACCGGCTCGCGGACCTCGAGACGGACGCGGCGGTCGCGCCGAACCGCACCGCCTTCGTCCGCCGTCATCAGCGCGTCCTGTACGTCGCCGGCGCGCTCGCCTACGGCGTCGCCGTCGCGGTCGCAGTGACCGGCGGTCCCCTCGCGTTCGGGCTGACGCTGCTGCCCGGCGCGTTCTGGGTGCTGTACGCGCTCGACTACTTCGCCGCCCTCGGCAGCCGGGTCCGGCGGCTCAAGGAGGTCCTGATCGTCAACTCCGCCGTCGTCGCCCTCGCCTGGTCCGTCACGATCGTCGGGATGCCGATGGCGTTCACGAACGCCCCGGTCACCCCGACGGCCGGCGTCCTGTTCGGCTACCTGTTCCTCGCGACGTTCGTCAACGCCGAGATCCCGAACGTCCCCGACGTCGAAAGCGACGCGTCCGCCGGCGTCGCCACGCTCCCCGTCGTCGTCGGCGTGCGCCGGACGCGGCAGTCGCTGTACGGCGTCGCGCTGCTCACGCTGGGGCTGCTCGCGTACGCGTTCCTGCAAGGGTTCCTCTCCACGGCCGCGACGCTGGCGCTCGCCGTCGGGATCGGCTGTCTGTTGGGCACCGTCGCCTTCCTCGGTCGGAGCGACGCCGAACGACGGCTCGCGCTCTCCGCCGAACTCTCCCGGGTCCCGGCCCTCGGCGTGCTCGTGTTCATCACCCTCGGGATCTGATCGGCCACTTTCCGCCTCCATTTTTAAGCGCCCGCCGACCGACGCACCCGTATGAGCGAACGCGACGGCGAGCTCCGCGATCTCACGCGCCGGCTGGTTTCGATACCGAGCCACGAGGACGAAACCGCCGCGGGCGACGCGGTCGAATCGTGGCTCCGGTCCGAGACGGACGCGGTCGTGGATCGGGACCCGGACGGCAACGTCATCGCGCGGCGGAACCCCGACGCGTCGACGAGCCTCGCGCTCGTCGGCCATCACGATGTCGTCCCGCCGGCGGACCGGCAGCTCGACGACGACGGGGAGTACGTCGTCGACGAGCGCGAGGGACGGCTTCACGGCCGGGGCACGGCGGATATGAAGGGCGCCCTCGCCGCCTGTCTGCTCGCGTTTCGCGACGCGACGATCCCCGACGACCGGGCGCTCGTGTTCGCCTCCTTCGTCGGCGAGGAGGACGGCGGCGTCGGCGCGCGGGCGGCGATCGACCGCGGGTTCGCCCCCGATTTCGCCGTGGTCGCGGAGGGATCGACCGGGTACTCGGCGCCGCCGAACCGGCCCGCCGCGGTCGTCACGGACGTCGCGGTGGCCCACAAGGGCCGGCGCGGGTCGACGCTCGTCGCCACCGGGGAGGCGGCACACGCCTCCGAGACCGCGGCCGGCGAGAACGCGGTCTATCGCGCCTGTGACGCGGTCGACGTCGTCCGGGACCTCCCTGCACCCGAAACGACGGTGTTCGGCGAGCACGTCGCCGGCTCGATCGCGGTCACCGAGATCGAGGGGGGGACGGCGATGAACGTGATCCCCGATCGGTGTACGGTCACCGTCGACGAACGGACCGTGCCGGGCGAGCGTGCGCCCCTGGAGCGCGTCGAGACGATCGAGGGGGTCGAGTGGACCGTCGACGGGGATCTCCCGCCGATGGCGTGCGCCCACGCGGGCTTCGCCGACGCCGTTCTCGACGCCGCTCGGACGGCTCACCGGGCCGACGACGAGGCGGGGGACGGCCGCGAGTCGAAGGTTGCGTCGAAGCAGTCGGAGGCTGCGTCGACCGACGATCCGGGGACCGTTCTCCCCGAGCACGTCGTGAAGCCGCACGCGACCGACGCGGGCTGGCTCGCGGACGCCGGCGCCGCCTGCGTCGTCTGCGGGCCCGCCGAGCCCGGCCAGGCCCATACCGAAACCGAGAGCGTCTCGCTCGACGTGCTCCGTCGATGTCGACGGATCTACCGCGGGATCGCGGAGCGGGAGATCCCCGACCGCGAGTAGTCCGCTCGGCCAGCGGCCCGGCGGCGCGCGCTGTCGCCGGAGACGCGACGTTCTTTTGTGGTGGCGCCGTATCGACCCCTGATGAGCGACTCCGCCGATACGACCGACGCGTCGGAAGCCGCCGACCCGGCGGCCGCCCCCGACGCCTACGAGGCCCTTCTGGATCGTGCCCGCCGCTGGAACGCCGTCTCGAGCGCCTCGGGCGTGCTCTCGTGGGATCAACAGGTGATGATGCCCGAGGGCGGGACGCCCGCGCGGTCGAAGCAGCTCTCGGTCCTGTCCTCGCTGCAGCACGACCTCCTCACCGCTCCGGAGACCGGCGAGCTCCTCGCCGAGCTCGCGGACGCCGATCTGACGGCCGAGCAGTCCGCCGCCGTCCGTGAGATCCGCCGCCAGTACGAGCGCGCGGACGCGGTCCCGCGGGACCTCGTCGAGCGGATCTCCGAGGCGTCCACGGAGGCGCTCGGCGCCTGGGAGCAGGCGAAGGCCGCGGACGACTTCGAGGCGTTCGCACCTCACCTCGAGCGCAACGTCGAGCTCAAACGCGAGTACGCCGCACACATCGACCCCGACCGGGACCCCTACGCCGTCCTCTTCGAGGAGTACGAGCCGTGTCTCCCGCTCGAGCGCGCGGAGGCGGTCCTCGAGGAGCTGCGCGAGACGCTCGTCCCGCTGCTCGATGCGATCCGTGCGTCGGACACCGACCTCGCGGGCGACACCTTCGAGGGCTCGTTCGCGACGGAGACCCAGGAGGAGCTGGCGCGGGAGGCGCTCGACCGGCTCGGCTACGACTTCGACCGCGGCCGGCTCGACGTCTCCTCGCACCCGTTCACCTCGGGGAACCAGTTCGACTGCCGGATCACCACGCGGTTCGACGAGTCCGACCCCCTCTCCGCGCTCGGGTCGACGATCCACGAGTTCGGCCACGCGCTGTACACCCTCGGGCTTCCGGACGAGCAGTACGGGACCCCGCTCGGCGAGCCGCGCGACCTCTCGGTCCACGAGTCCCAGTCGCGGCTCTGGGAGAACCACGTCGGCCGGAGCCGGGCGTTCTGGGACCACT
The DNA here is from genome assembly GCF_900107205.1 of Halopenitus persicus. Classification (GTDB taxonomy): domain Archaea; phylum Halobacteriota; class Halobacteria; order Halobacteriales; family Haloferacaceae; genus Halopenitus; species Halopenitus persicus. The sequence goes on from NZ_FNPC01000002.1 coordinate 283,784, forward strand.
TCCTGCCGACGTTCCAGGACCGCTTCCCGAGCACTGCGGACGCGTCCGTCGGCGACGCCTACGAGGCGGTCAATCAGGTCCACCCGGACAACCTGATCCGCGTCGAGGCCGACGAGCTCACCTACCACCTGCATATCCTGGTTCGGTTCGAGATCGAACGCGACCTGATCCGCGGGGACCTCGACGTGGCGGACGTCCCCGAGACGTGGAACGACCTGTACGAGCGGTACCTCGGCGTCCGCCCCGAGACCGACGCCGAGGGCTGCCTGCAGGACATCCACTGGAGCCACGGCAACTTCGGGTACTTCCCGACCTACTCGCTCGGGTCGGCGATGGCCGCCCAGCTGTACGCGGCCGCCGAGGCCGACGTCGCCGCGATGGATGGACCGAGCCTCGACGAGCGGATCGCGGCCGGGGAGTTCGACGCCCTCCACGACTGGCTGGCCGAGAACGTCCACCGCCACGGGTCGCGCTACGAGACGAACGAGCTCGTGAAGCGAGCGACCGGCGAGGACTTCTCGGCGGCGGCGTTCACCGACTACGTCGAGTCGAAGTACGGCGAGCTGTACGACGTCTCGGTCTGACCCCCTGCCGTCGTCGGTCAGCCCTCGGTCGCCCGCTCGTCCCGCTTCGTCTCCACCGCTTCCCGTTCACGGGAGTCGGTCGCGTCCGTCGCCCGACCGGCCGTATCCGCTCGGTCCGCCGTGCCCGCTCGGTCCGCCGCGTCCTCCAGCGTCTCCGTCTCCAGGAGTCGCTCCAGCTTCCGCTCGAACTGCTCGTCGGTCAGCTCGCCGCGTGCGTACCGCTCTCGGAGCGTCTCGAGGGCGTCGTCCGTGCTGTCGTCGGTCCTCTCGCGGCGATGTTCCGCCCTCTCGTCCTCCGATCGCGTCGACTCGGTCGCCGTCTCCGCCGCGTCCTCATCGTCCCACCACTCCGCGACGTCGGCCTCGTCGCCGAACAGCAGGGCGACAAGCGGGACGACCACGACGTAGCCGAACAGCAGGGCACCGAGCCACCAGTCCTGGTTGGTCACCAACGCGACAAGCCAGATCCCGGTCACGAGGACGGAGACGATTCCCGTGAGGTTCTCCCTGGCTCGGTCGATCGGGCCGTCGGCGGTTCGCTCGGTTCGCGGCGGATCGGCGGTCATTCCCGGCGATCGGTTCTTCCGCATCAGGTAAAAAGTCGATCCCGGCGCGTCGGATACGCGTCGCGCTTCCCGGTCGATTCCGGAACCACGTTTCCGGGTCGAGCCCCGCTGTCGCGTCCGGGTCGAGCCCCGCTACCACGGCTCGTTCTTCACGCCGATCGCGAACCCGATCACGTTGGTCACGACGTGAAGGATCGGCGTGACGACGACAACGACGGCGATCGCCGGCGGCGTGAACCACTCGCCGAACCAGCCCGGGGCGAGGAGCCACGCGAACGCCAGCGCGCCGACGACGAAGTCAAGCTGGTCGAGCCCGGGGAACGCCGCGCCCCGCTCGCGGCCCGACCGACGCTTGAGGAACGAGGCCGCGACGTCTCCGACCATCGCGCCGAACGCGAGCCCGATGGCTGCGCGAAGCGGAAACGTCGGGAGATCGACCCCGAGCGCGGTCGAGGCGGGATCGACGACCGCGTTCAGCGCCAGCGCGAGCAGGACGCCGGCCGCCGTTCCGGCCGCCGTCCCCCGCCACGTTTTCCCGTCGCCGAGCACGCGCGCGCCGTTCCACGTCCGGCCGCCGTCGATCGGGCGACCGCCGCCGGCCAGCACCGCGGCGTTGTTGGGAACGTACGCGGGCAACATCGCCCAGAGAGCGCTCGCGATGAGTGACCCGACCATACGCGCCCCGAGACGGGGGCCGGTGTTAGCTCCTGTGGTGTCGTGCGGGCGGGGCATCCCGCCTACTGCAACGCTGATTCCCGCTCCGGAGCCACGACAACGCTGATTCCCGCTCCGGAGCCACGACAACGCTGATTACCGTCCCGTGGAAAGGATCGCGATATGCTCCCGCCGATCGCGAACCGGTTCGTCGCCGGCGAGACCGCGGCCGCCGCGTTCGACCACGCCCGATCGATGAACGACGACGGGATCGGGGTCCTGTTGAACCTGCTCGGGGAGCACTACGACGACCCCGAGGACGTCGAGGCCGACGTCGCGGCCTACCACACGCTCATCGAGGACGTCGCGTCGACCGACCTCGACGCCTGCGTCTCGATCAAGCCGTCCCAGATCGGCCTCGACGTCTCCGAGGACCTGTTCGCGGAGCACTACCGCTCGATCGTCGCCCACGCCAACGACCACGACGTCTTCGTCTGGTGTGATATGGAGGACGCCGACACGACCGACGCCACCCTCGACACCTTCGTCGACGTCGCGCGGGACCACCCCTGGACCGTGGGCCAATGTCTCCAGTCGAACCTCAAACGCACGCGCGATGACCTCGAACGCGTCGCCGACGTCCCGGGCGCGATCCGGATCGTCAAGGGCGCCTACGACGAGCCCGAATCGATCGCCTACACCGAGAAATCCCGGGTCAACGAGGCGTATCGCGACGACATCACGTTTCTCTTCGAGCATCGCGACCGCGGCGTCGCCGTCGGCAGCCACGATCCCGAGATGGTGTCGCTCGCCCGCCGGCTCGGCGAGGAGCACGGAACCGACTACGAGATACAGATGCTGATGGGTGTCCGCGAGGACGCCCAGCGCGACCTCGCCGCCCAGGGCGTCGACGTCCAGCAGTACGCCCCCTATGGGCGAAAGTGGCTCTCGTACTTCTACCGGCGCGTCCGCGAGCGGAAGGGGAACGCGCTGTTCGCGCTCCGGGCGATCCTCGGCCGCTGAACGCTCCCCGACCGACTCCCCCCGTCTGCCGCCGGACGAGGGTCGGCGCCCGTTCAGAAGACCTGATAAGGCCCGGCGACGCATATCGGCGTAACTGAATGTCCACGTGGAAACGCGACTTCGGGAGCGGGCTCATCGTGCTGGTGCCGCTCATCGTCCTCCTGCTCGTCATCGGCTGGATCTACCGGCACATCGCGTCGATCCCGCTCATCAGCACGCTCGAACCCGACTGGCTCTTCGAGCCGATCCTCCCGCTGTACCGCGTGGTCATCGCCCTCGTCGTCTTCACGACCCTCGTGCTCGCCGTCGGCTACTTCATGCGGACCACCCTCGGTCGGATCGTCGAGGCCCGGATCGACGACTCGATCAACCACATTCCCGCCCTCCGGGTCGTCTACAACGCGTCCAAGCTCGCCGTCGAGACCGCGCTCTCGGGAACCGAGGATCTCCAGAATCCCGTCCACCTCGAGACCTGGGAGGGCATCCGGATGACCGCGTTCAAGACGGGCAAGAAGACCCGCGACGGGAAGCTCGTCCTCTTCATGCCGACCGCGCCGAACATCACCTCCGGATACGTCATCGAGGTCGAGCCGGAGCGCGTCACCGACACGGGGGAGTCGGTCGAGGAGGCGATGACGCGGATCCTTTCTGCCGGCTTCGCCGAGTCGACCCATCAGGTCTCCGTCGACGGCGAGCCGGGCGACGCTCCGTCCGGTGACGGCGTCGACGTGCCGACCGATGCCGACCCCGTCGGCGGCGGTCGCGACGAGTCGACCGACCACGGCGACGCATCCGACTCACCGCCCCCCGGCGGTCGCGGCGATCCCGACGCGGGCGCTTGAGTCCCGACGACGACCGGTCACGTTATCGACCGCGGTCGTCGGTAGTTGATTCCGAGCCCCGAAACCGCCGCTCACCGTCCGAATAATCGGCTGAAGAATCCTCCGCCGTCGCTTTCGCTGCCGTCGTCCCCGCTCTCGTCATCCGCCTCGCTCTCGTCATCCGCCTCGCTCTCGTCATCCGCCTCGCTCCCGTCGCCCACATCGTCGCGTCCGTCGCCCGGCTCCGCGTCGTTTTCATCGTCTCGAGCCGGTCGTCGGGTCGATCCCGTGGACGTCGACTCGACATCGGCGTCTTCCCGGAAGGGGACGCTCTCGACGCCGGGATCGTTCGAATCGTCGGCCGCTTCGCCCCCGTCGATCGATTCCTCGTCGTCCTCGTTAGCCTCCGTTCGTTCGTCCTCGTTAGCCTCCGACCGTTCGCCCCGGTCAGCTTCCGTTCGTTCGTCCGCACCGATTTGCCCGTCCGCGTCCGGCAGCACTGCCTCGGGCGGTTCGGTCGACCCCTCGGAGTCCGTCGCCTCGACGATTCCGTCGATCTGGTCGTGTTCGATCGACGTTCCGTCCGCAGCGCGCTCGTTCGCGTCCTCGTCCTCGGCGTTTCGGATCACCGGGTCGGCCGGTTGGTCGACGGTGGCTTCCTCCGCCTCCGCCTCCGCCTCGTCCGCCTCGTCCGCGTCCTCCTCGTTCTCCTCGTCCGCGTCCGCCTCGTCTGCCTCGTCCGCGTCCGTCTCGTCTGCCTTGACCGCGTCCGTCTCGTCTGCCTTGACCGCGTCCGTCTCGTCGGTTTCGTCCTCGCTGGACTCAGTGAGATCGCCGACGGTCATCTCGACGTCGGCAGTGGATCCGGCCGTCGCCGTCGGTTCCGGCCCGGCGTCTGGCTCGTCGTCGCCGGCGACGGCGTCAGTTCCCCGGCCCGCTGCGTCGTCGTCCGCGACCGCCGACTCCGGCTCCGGGAGGTCGACGTCAGTAAGTCGTTCGGTCAGGGAACGGTAGCCCCGAGTCGCGGGCGCCGACGGCGCGAAGACGACCAGCGGCTCGCCCGCCGCGACCGCGGCTCCGACCGCCTCGTCCTCGGGGATCCGTTCGTGGATCGGGACGTCGAGATGGGAGACGATCAGGTCGTCGTGGCCGTGCGGGTCGTCGGGGTCGACGCGGGTGATCACCGCGCCGTCGACCGTACCGCCGAGGCGGTCGGCCAGCTCGCCCGTCTTCGCCGTGTCGCGCAGCGCCTCCCGCTCGGGAGTGGACACGAGCAGCGTTCGGTCGGCGATCCCGAGCGGGAGCGCCGAGTCGTGTGACAGCCCCGCGCCGGCGTCGAGGATCACGTAGTCGGCGTCCGCGAACGCCGCGACGACGTCGGCGAGGCCGGCGGGATCCGCGTCGGCGTAGGCGTCCAGGTCGGTCTCTCCCGGGAGCACGCGGAGTCCCCGCGGGCCCTCCTGGACCGCCGCCTCGGGATCCGCACGGCCGGCGAGCACGTCGTGGACCGTCTCTCCCTCGACGTCGATCCCCAGCGCGCCGGCGAGGTTCGCCATCCCGAGATCCGCATCGATCGCGACGACCGACGCTCCCGCGTCCGCCAGCAGCGTCGCGATCGCGGCCGCCGTCGTCGTCTTGCCGACGCCGCCCTTCGCCGAGGCGACCGTATACACCGTTGCCATACCTCGTTGGACCGGCAGCGAGTACTTAAAAGTACGCGAGGAGGCTCCACGGTACGGGCGGTGATGCCCGCGATAGGGGCGGCAATGCAGTCCGGTATCCAGGTCGCCCGGGCGGTACGTGTCAGCGGTTGGATCGACGGTACGTGTCAGCGGTTCGGACCGACGGTACGGGTCGACTGCGCGCCGGACGCGCCGTCGATGGCTTTCGCAAACACCTTATACGTCGCTCCTGGATTTTCTGACGATTAGTGAGTATGCCGAGACCAGAGGTGCTCGAACGAGTGACGGAGGCCGAACGCGAGGCGGACGACATCATCGCCGAGGCGGAAGCCGACGCCGAGGAGACCCTCGCCGACGCCCGCGAGCGGGCGGAGGAGATCCGCTCGACGGCCGAGGCCGAGGCGTCCGCGGAGGCCGACGAGCGGCTCGAAACCGCTCGCGAAGAGATCGAGTCCCGGCGTGAAGAGATCCTCGAGGAGGGGCGCGCCGACCGGGAGGCGCTCGAAGCGGACGCACGGGACCGCGTCGACGAGGTGGTCGAATACGCCATCGACCGGTTCGAGGAGGCGGTGAATGCTCAGGCCTGAGCGGATGAGCAAGGTGTCGGTGACGGGCTCGAAGCGCGTCATCGACGAGGTCATCGAGACGGCCTACGAGCATCACTCGCTGCACGTCACCGATTACGACGGCTCCCACGAGGGGTTCGAGCCGGGCGAGTCGCTCGAGGGCGCCGAGGAGGCCAACGACCGGCTCGTCACCGTCCGCTCCCTCGAGAGCATCCTCGAGGTCGACGACGAGGACGCCGGGCCGACCGGCGTGCTCGACGACGACGAGCTCGAGGCGGAGCTCGCGGACGTCCGCGAGCGGGTCAACGAGCTCACCGACCGGCGGGACGAGCTCCGCGACCGCGTCCGCGACCTCCAGGAGGAGATCGACCGGATGGAGCCGTTCGCGGCCCTCGGGATCGACCTCGATCTGCTCCGCGGATACGACTCACTCGAGGTCGTCGTCGGCGAAGCCAAGGCCGATCCCGTCGAGGACGCGCTCGCCGCGGCCGACGGGATCCGGGCCTTCGAGGTCTTCGCCGGAAACGGCGTCGTCGCGGCGTTCGCGTATCCCGCCGAGGGAGCCGACGACGACGTCCTGCAGGACGCGCTGGTCGGCGTGGACATCGCCCTGCTCGAGGTGCCCGAGGCCGAGACGAGTCCGACCGAGTACGTCGACGAGCTCGAGGCCGAAAAGCGCGAGCTCGAGGCCGACCTCGAGGACGTCGAGACGGAACTCGACGCCGTCAGGGAGGAGGCCGCGAGCTTCCTCCTACGCGCCGAGGAGCAGCTCACGATCGAGGCCGAGCAGAAGCAGGCCCCGCTCTCGTTCGCGACGACCGAGAACGCCTTCATCGCGGAGGGCTGGATCCCGACCTCGACGGTCGACGAATTCGCCGCCGCCATCGACGACGCGGTCGGCGACCACGCCGACGTCGAGGAGGTCGAACGGGCCGAGTTCACCCCGGACGGCGACCACCACACCGAGGCCGTTCACGACGACGAGGGGCGGGAGGCCGCCACCGACGGCGGCCCCGAGGCCAGCGAGGAGACGCCGCCGGTCGTCCAGGACAACGGCGACATCGCCGGGCCGTTCGAGCTGCTCGTCAAGAGCTTCGGCCGGCCGAAGTACTCCGAGTTCGACCCGACGCTGCTCGTGTTCCTCACCTTCCCGCTCATGTTCGGCTTCATGATCGGGGACCTCGGCTACGGCATCCTGTACGCCGGCATCGGCGTGTACCTGTACACGTCCTTCGAGGACACGCTCCGCGAGATGGGTGCGATCGCCATCTGGGCCGGCCTGTTCACGATGCTGTTCGGCGTGTATTACGGGTTCGACATCTTCGGCTACCACGCCTACCCCCACTTCGGGTTCGAACACTGGGCGATCTCCAAGGGTCTGGGTCCGGGTGCGACCGAATGGGCGCTGAGCTGGCTCGTGCTCAGCGTGCTGTTCGGCATCCTGCATCTGAACGTCGGGTTCGTCCTGTCGTTCCTGAAGAACTACCGGATCCACGACCTCGAGCACGCGCTCTATGAGGGCGGCTCGTGGCTGCTGCTGCTCAACGGCGCGTGGCTCTGGATCTTCAGTCAGCACGTCGCCGGACCGAAGCCGGGGTTCCTCTTCGACTCGATCTCCGTGCTCACCCTGGGCGCGATCGAGTTCTCAGGGTTCCCGGTCGTCGTCGGTTACCTCGGGCTGGCGCTTGCGGGCGTCGGTGCCCTGCTGTTGGCCATCGGCGAACCCGCGGAACTCGTCGAGGTGCTCTCGCCGATCGTCAACGTCGTCTCCTACGCCCGGATCATGGCCGTGCTGCTCGCGAAGGGCGGGATGGCGCTGGCCGTGAACCTGCTGGCGTTCGGCGCGTACATCGGCGAGGGCGGCGAGGGAAGCTTCCACTTCATCTTCACGCCGAGCCATCTCGAGTACGTGCAGAGCCATCCCGACTCCTACGAGCTCGTCTTCGCGGGGCTGACGACCGCTCCCGACATGCCCATCGTCGGGCTCGTCGTCGGCGTGCTCGTCGCGATCGTCGGGCACGTCGTCGTGCTCCTGCTGGGCATCACGTCCGCGGGCATTCAGGGCGTGCGTCTCGAGTACGTCGAGTTCTTCGGCAAGTTCTACGAGGGCGGCGGCGAGCCGTACACCCCGTTCGGCTACGACCGGGAGTACACGGCGAACGAGTAGCCGATCGACGCGCTCCTCCCTTCGATTCCGATTCGGTCGTCCGTTCGAGGGTTTTCCGGCCGACTTTCCTGACTCATCCTCGATTCCATCGTCCCGTATCGCCACCGCCCTCCGACCTGTCGACGGGTGTGTGTACTCCTCACAACCGTCGCTTTGAGGGGTTCTCGCGGTCGTTTTCCTCGTTCGTTTTGGGAAGTTTTATGTCTCCAGTAGGGGGAATACGAACTGTTCGGAGACGAGCAACCGCAACTACTACCAATGTTTGAAGCTACCAGCGAACTCGGGAACGTCGTACTGCAGGAAGGTCAAGGCACGCTCACGAACCCGTCGGCTGCCGCCGCGCTCGCGGTCGGTCTCGCGGCGCTCGGCGCGGGCTATGCGGAACGAGGCATCGGATCCGCCGCCGTCGGCGCGATGGCCGAGGACGAGGGGCTGTTCGTCAACGGCCTCATCCTGACGGTGCTGCCCGAAACGCTCGTTATCCTCGCGCTGGTCGTCGTCTTCCTGGTCTAACCAGCCCCCCCTCTTTCCAACCAATGAGTTTGGACACCGTCGTTGAGGATATCCGAGAAGAGGCCCGCGCGCGTGCGGAGGAGATCCGCGAGGAGGCCGACGCGGAGGCCGAGGAGATCATCGCCGAGGCCGAGGCCGACGCCGACCGGATCCGCGAGCAGAAGCTCGCGGAGGTCGAACGCCAGATCGAGCGGGAGCGCGAGCAGACGCTCTCGTCGGCCAAGCTCGAGGCCAAACAGGAGCGGCTCGGCGCCCGCCGCGACGTCCTGGAGGACGTCCGTGCGGACGTCGAGGCGGCGATCGCCGACCTCGATGACGACCGTCGGCGCGAGCTCACCGAGACGCTGCTCGAGGCCACCCTCGCGGAGTTCGACGACGACGCTGACGTCGTCGTCGCCACCCGCGAGGCGGATCTCGACCTCCTCGAGGAGCTTCTCGAGGACCGCGACGCCGAGGTCGGCGACCCGGTCGACTGCCTCGGCGGCGTCGTCGGCGAGAGCGACTCCTCCCGCGTTCGCGTGAACAACACCTTCGACTCCGTCCTGGAGGACGTCTGGGACGACGAGCTCAAGAACCTCTCGGAGCGACTGTTCGACCAATGAGTGCCGTCGGCAGCTCGAACCCGGAGTACGTCGTGGCGAGGGTTCGCGCCCGCCGCGGCAAGCTGTACAGCGACGAGGAGTATCGCAAGCTCACCCGGATGGGGCCCGCCGAGATCGCCCGCTTCATGGAGGAATCGACCTACGAGGCGGAGATCAACGCGCTCGGGAGCCGCCACGGCGGCGTCGACCTGATCGAGTACGCCCTGAACCGCAACCTCGCCAAGCAGTTCGAAGGCATCCTCGACTGGAGCGAGGGGCGCCTCTACGACCTGATCGCCCGATATCTCCGGAAGTTCGACGCGCGAAACGTCAAGACCGTCATTCGGGGCATCTACGTCGACGCGTCGACCGAGGAGATCGAGGTCGACCTCATCCGCGCCGGCGAGTTCGACGACCGGCGCATCCGGCGTCTCCTCGAGGCGGAGTCGATCGAGGGCGTCATCGAGGTCCTCGACGATACCATCTACGGCCCGGCCCTCGAGGAGGCCTACCCGGCCTACGAGGAGTCGGGCATTCTCGTCCCGCTCGAGAACGCGGTCGACCGGACGTTCTACGACCACCTGCTTTCGGAGCTCGGCCGCGACGAGCCGACCCGCCAGTACGAGTCGTTCCTGACGGCCGAGATCGACTTCCGGAACGCCCGGAACGCGCTTCGGCTCGCCCGGTCGGGCGCCGACATCGACCCGGCCGAGTACTTCATCGAGGGCGGCGACCTCTTCACCCGCGACACGCTCGCCCGACTCGCCCGGAACCTGGACGAGCTCGTCGAGTACATCGCCGAGAGCCAGTACGCCGACGACCTCGGGCCCGCGCTGCGTGAGCTCGAGGAGGCCGACAGCCTGATCGCGTTCGAGCACGCGACCGACGCGGCGCTTTTGGCCTACGGCGACCAGCTCGGGACGATCCACCCCGTCTCGGTGACGCCGGTCATCTCCTACATCCTCGCCAAGGAGCGCGAGGTCCAGAACATTCGGGCGATCGCCCGCGGGAAGGAAGCCGGCCTGAGCGACGCCGAGATCGAGGAGGAACTGGTGATACTATGAGCCAGGAGATCGCCGTCATCGGCAGCCCCGAGTTCACGACGGGATTCCGTCTGGCCGGCGTCCGGACCTTCGAGAACGTGCCGGACGACCGGAAGGACGAGGAGCTCGACGACGCGGTCGAACGAACGCTCGAGGACGAGGGGGTCGGCATCATCGTGATGCACGAGGAGGACCTCTCGCACCTCTCGCGTGGCGTTCGCGAGCGCGTCGAGGGAAGCATCGAGCCCGTCTTAGTCACGCTCGGCGCATCGGGCGCCGGCGGGGGCGGGCTGCGCGACCAGATCAAACGAGCCATCGGGATCGACCTGATGGAGGAGGACGACTAATATGAGCAAAGCAGAATCCACGGAGACCACCGACAACGGTGTCATCCAGAGCGTGAGCGGTCCGGTCGTGAGCGCCCGCGACCTCGACGCCCGCATGAACGACGTCGTCTACGTCGGCGACGAAGGACTCATGGGGGAAGTGATCGAGATCGAGGGCAACGTCACGACCATTCAGGTGTACGAAGAGACCTCCGGCGTCGGCCCCGGCGAACCCGTCGAGAACACGGGCGAGCCGCTGTCGGTCGACCTGGGTCCGGGAATGCTCGACGCCATCTACGACGGCGTCCAGCGTCCCCTGGACGTGCTGGAGGGGAAGATGGACAGCCCCTACCTCGACCGCGGGGTCGACGCACCCGGCATCGACCTCGAGGAGGAGTGGGGATTCGAGCCGACCGTCGACGAGGGCGACGAGGTCGGCCGCGGCGACGTCGTCGGCGTCGTCGAGGAGACGGTCACCATCGACCACAAGGTGATGGTGCCGCCGGACGCCCTCGAGGCGGACGAGACCGCCGAGGTCGTCGCGATCGAGTCCGGCTCCTTCGACGTGACCGAGACCGTCGCGGAGCTGTCGAACGGCGTCGAGGTCACGATGCGCCAGGAGTGGCCGGTTCGTGAGGCCCGGCCGACCGTCGAGAAGCGCACGCCCCGACAGCCGCTCGTCTCGGGTCAGCGCATCCTCGACGGCCTGTTCCCGATCGCGAAGGGCGGTACGGCAGCGATTCCGGGGCCGTTCGGATCCGGAAAGACGGTCACCCAGCACCAGCTCGCCAAGTACGCCGACGCGGACATCATCGTCTACGTCGGCTGCGGCGAGCGGGGCAACGAGATGACCGAGGTCATCGAGGACTTCCCCGAGCTGGAGGACCCGGCCAACGGCAACCCGCTGATGGCCCGGACGTCGCTCATCGCCAACACGTCGAACATGCCCGTCGCGGCGCGTGAGTCCTGCATCTACACGGGCATCACGATCGCTGAGTACTACCGCGATATGGGCTACGACGTCGCGCTGATGGCCGACTCCACCTCGCGGTGGGCGGAGGCGATGCGCGAGATCTCCTCCCGGCTCGAGGAGATGCCCGGCGAGGAGGGGTACCCCGCATACCTCGCCGCCCGGCTCGCGCAGTTCTACGAGCGCGCCGGCTACTTCGAGAACATCAACGGGACCGAAGGGTCCGTCTCCGCGATCGGCGCGGTGAGTCCCCCTGGCGGCGACTTCTCCGAGCCGGTCACCCAGAACACGCTGCGCATCGTGAAGACGTTCTGGGCGCTCGACGCGGACCTGGCGGAGCGTCGTCACTTCCCGTCGATCAACTGGAACGAGTCCTACTCGCTGTACAAGGACCAGCTCGACCCCTGGTTCCAGGAGGAGGTCGCCGAGGACTGGCCTGACAAGCGCCAGTGGGCGGTCGACGTCCTCGACGAGGAGACCGAGCTGCAGGAGATCGTCCAGCTCGTCGGCAAGGACGCGCTGCCGGAGGACCAGCAGCTGACCCTCGAGGTCGCGCGCTACCTCCGCGAGGCGTACCTCCAGCAGAACGCCTTCCACCCGGTCGACACCTACTGTCCGCCGGAGAAGACGTACCTCATGTTGACGACGATCGAGACGTTCAACGACGAGGCGTTCGCGGCGCTCGAGGCCGGCGTCCCGGTCGAGGAGATCATCGACATCGACGCCGCTCCGAAGATCAACCGGATCGGCGTCCAGGAGGACTACGAGGAGTACGTCGCGGATCTCAAAGCCGAGATCACCGAGGAACTCCGGAGTCTCTACTAACAATGAAAGAGTACCAAACCATCACCGAGATCAGCGGCCCGCTGGTGTACGCCGAGGTCGACGAGGCGATCGGGTACGACGAGATCGTCGAGATCGAGACGGCCCAGGGCGACACCCTGCGCGGCCAGGTGCTCGAATCCTCGGAGGGCCTCGTGGCCATCCAGGTGTTCGAGGGCACCAGCGGCATCGACCAGAACGCGTCGGTTCGCTTCCTCGGCGAGACGATGAAGATGCCCGTCACCGAGGACCTCCTCGGGCGAGTGCTCGACGGGTCGGGCCGGCCGATCGACGGCGGCCCGGAGATCGTCCCCGACGAGCGACAGGACATCGTCGGCGCGGCGATCAACCCCTACTCCCGGGAGTATCCCGAGGAGTTCATCGAGACCGGCGTCTCCGCCATCGACGGGATGAACACGCTCGTCCGCGGCCAGAAGCTGCCGATCTTCTCCAGCTCCGGACAGCCGCACAGCGAGCTGGCGATGCAGATCGCGCGGCAGGCGAGCGTGCCGGAGGAAGAGGAGTCCGGTGACGGCGAGGGATCCGAGTTCGCCGTCATCTTCGGCGCGATGGGGATCACCCAGGAGGAGGCCAACGAGTTCATGCAGGACTTCGAGCGCACCGGCGCGCTCGAGCGGTCGGTCGTCTTCATGAACCTCGCGGACGACCCCGCCGTCGAACGGACGGTCACTCCGCGGATGGTCCTGACGACGGCCGAGTACCTCGCCTTCGAGAAGGACTACCACGTCCTCGTCATCCTGACGGACATGACCAACTACTGCGAGGCGCTCCGCGAGATCGGCGCGGCCCGCGAGGAGGTTCCGGGCCGGCGTGGCTATCCCGGATACATGTACACCGACCTGGCGCAGCTCTACGAGCGCGCCGGCCGGATCGAGGGCCGTGAGGGATCGGTCACGCAGATCCCGATCCTCACGATGCCGGGCGACGACGACACCCACCCGATCCCGGACCTGACCGGCTACATCACCGAGGGCCAGATCTACGTCGACCCCGACCTCAACAGCCAGGGGCTCCAACCCCCGGTGAACGTCCTGCCCAGCCTCTCGCGGCTGATGGACGACGGCATCGGCGAGGGACTCACCCGCGAGGACCACGGCGACGTCTCCGACCAGATGTACGCCGCCTACGCGGAGGGCGAGGACCTCCGCGATCTGGTGAACATCGTCGGTCGCGAGGCGCTCTCGGAGCGTGACAACAAGTACCTCGACTTCGCGGACGCCTTCGAGACGGAGTTCGTCGACCAGGGCTTCGACCAGAACCGCGATCTCGAGGAGACGCTGGAGATCGGCTGGGACCTCCTCTCGATGCTGCCGAAGGAGGAGCTCAACCGCGTCGACGAGGAGTTCATCGAGACGTACTACCGCGAGGACGACTCCGAGCGAAAGATCGTCGAAGCGGCCGACTGATACCGTCGACCGCCACGTTTTCCCGGTTCCGATCGGTTCCGTTGCACGACCGGCGGCGCGAGACGTCCCGTTCGGGCCTCCTCGTGCTGGCGTTCGATCCGTGCCGCTACGGCCCGAACAGACAACTATTAACCTCCTCCGGAAGCTACGATCCGCCAACAGATGGCCAAGGACGTCAAACCCACTCGGAAGAACCTGATGGCGATCGAGGATCGCATCGAGCTCTCCGAGCGGGGCCACGACACCCTCGAACAGAAGCGGGACGGCCTCATCATGGAGTTCATGGACATCCTCGACCAGGCGCAGGACGTCCGCTCCGATCTGAGCGACGACTACGAGACCGCCCAGCGCAAGATCGATATGGCGCGCGCCATGGAGGGCGACGTGGCGGTTCGCGGCGCGGCGGCGGCGCTGAAGGAGCACCCCGAGATCACGACCCAGTCGAAGAACATTATGGGCGTCGTGGTGCCCCAGATCGAGTCCTCGAAGGTCAAGAAGTCGCTCGACGAGCGCGGCTACGGCCTGCTCGGCTCCTCGGCGCGGATCGACGAGGCGGCCGACGCCTACGAGGAGCTGCTCGAGACGATCATCCTCGCCGCCGAGGTCGAGACGGCGATGAAGAAGATGCTCGAGGAGATCGAGACGACCAAGCGCCGCGTCAACGCCCTCGAGTTCACCCTGCTCCCGCAGCTCTACGAGAACCAGGAGTACATCGAGCAGAAGCTCGAGGAACAGGAGCGCGAGGAGATCTTCCGCCTCAAGAAGATCAAGGCGAAAAAGGAGGAAGAGGAGGAGGAAGCCGAGGCCGCCGCGGAGGCCGAGGCCGTCTCCGCGGACTGAGACTCCCGTTTTTCCCGGTCACGGGTTCCGTTCTCGTTTTTCCTTCCGCATCCGACCTCGATGTCGCGTCCTTTTACCGTCGCTCGGTTCCAACGCCCGCCATGTCCTGTCCCGATTGCGGGAGCGATCGCGTCGCGCTGCGGGTTCCCGTCGACCTGCGTGACCACGCCGGGTCGGAGACGGTCGCGGTTTGTCGGGGCTGTCTCCGCGTCCAGCCAGCCGACGCTGATACCGCCGACCCGGGCACCCCGGCCGACGTCGACGAGGCGATCCCCGACGGCGAGGGCGGGGTGGCGTTCCTGCTCGCCTGCGGAAAGCTCGGATCGCTGGCCCTCAACCGGTCGGCGATCGTCGAGCTGTTCGAGTACGCCGAAGACGCGGGCGTCGACGTCTACCTGACGCTCGACCGGCTGGCGGAAACGGTTCAAAAACCCCACTTCGACGTGTCGAGACGACTCGAACAGGTTGACGAGTTTCTCTAGCCGCCCGACGAGTTTCTCTAGACGCCGGTGGAGTACCGCAGGAGGCCGGCGATCCCGCCGAAGGCGTCGAGCAGCTGCTCGCCCTTCTCGAAGTCGGTGGAGATGAACTTGGTCTCGGTGCCGCGCTGTTCGGCGATCGCCATCAGATGCTCGATGACGTCCTCGCGCTCCTGGACCGCCGCCTCCTCGCCGCACTCGGCGCACTCGTGGTCCGGCGTCGAGTGGCGGCTGTCGACCACCTCGTACTCCTCGTGGCCGTTGGGGCACTCGTAGACCACGACGTCCGAGCGGAGGTCCTCCGAGAGGAGCAGTCGATCGACGGAGCCCATGATCAGGTTCCGGCGGGTCTGCTCGAAGCCGTAGGTCGCCTTCTCGCCGGTGTGAAGGTTCTCGAAGAATTCCTCCATCTGGTTTTTGTCGTCGACGATCGCCTGGTCGGCCAGCGCCTCCTGGCCGGCGTCGACGAGGTCGTAGAGGCCGGACTCGTCGGTGTAGGAGACGTCGAACTTGCCCAGCACCGTGTCCTGCAGCTCGTGGTGGAGGTAGTCGCCGTCGAGGAACTCGTCCTTCGTCGGGGAGGGGCCGCCGACGAGGATGCCGTCCAGCTCGTGGCGCTTCGGGACGAACAGGTCGTTCGCCATCTCCGCGACCTCCTGGTAGAAGTTGTCGATCGCCTCCAGCCGCAGGCGGGCGAACCGCTGTGCGGACTGGCCGCCCTTCCGCTGCTTGCCCGGCACGAGCGAGGAGGCGGACTTGACGGGCTCGACGCGTTTGCCCTTGAGCCAGCCGACGTTGGCCTCCCGGCGGTCGAGCACGATGAGCCCGAACAGGCCCTTGTCCGCGAGCATGTGCTCGAGCGGCTCGGTGAGGAAGTTCGAGTCACAGTGGTAGCGGAACGACTCGATCGGGTCCGGGGGAGACTCGAGCGTCTTCGTGACCATCTCCGTTCGGCCGCCGCCGGAGTCGACGGCTCCCGAGAAGATGACCATCCCGTTCTCTGGCGGGTAGGTGTCGTAATACCGCAGACGGTCCTTGATGCTGGTCAGGGCGTCCTGGACGTTCGTCCGGGTCTGTTTGGACTTGATGTTCGACGCCTCGCTGTGTTCCTGGGTCACGTGGGCGACGACGTCGGCGATCTGTTTGTCCTCGGGGATGTAGATCGTGACGAGCTGCGTGCCGGAGCCCTCGTAGTCCTGGAGCTCCTCGATGACCTTGCGGAACTCGTACTTCCGCCGGTCCTCGGTCGTCCCCTCCGTCTCGGTACTCATTGGGTAGTCATCGCCGCGCTGGCGGTAAGTATGCTTTGACCTGCCCGTTCGTGGGAGCGGCGCGTCCGCCGGCAGAAGCGGAATCCGCCGGCGGAATCGGACGTGCTAGCCGAACCGGGACTCGAGTTCGTCCCGGAGGTCGTCGACGTCGAGGTCCTTCACCGCCAGGAGGACCAGCAGGTGGTAGACGAGGTCGGCGCTCTCGGAGAGCAGCTCCGCGTCGTCGTCGTCCTTGGCCGCGAGGATCGTCTCCGTCGTCTCCTCGCCAAGCTTCTCCAGGACCGCGTTCTCCCCCTTCTCGTGGGTGAACAGCGAGGCGGTGTAGGAACCCTCGGGCAGCTCGCGCTTCCGGTCCTCGATCGTCGCGCAGAGATCGTCGAGGACGTCCGCGGTCGTCCCGTCGGTCGTCGCGTCGGCAGCCGTCCCGTTGGATTCGCTGCCCGCTGATTCGTCGCTCATACGGTCGCCGCCACCTCCGGGAAGAAGGCGAGGTCGTGGATCCGCGGGTCGTCGGTCAGCTCGGGATGGAACGAACAGCCGAGAATCGGTCCGTCGCGGACGAGCACGGGGCGGTCCTCCCAGCTCGCCAGCACCTCGACGCCATCGCCGACCGCGTCGATGAGCGGCGCGCGAATGAAGACCGCGTGGAACGGGTCCGCGAGCCCGTCGACCGCGAGCGGGGCCTCGAAGGAGTCGGCCTGTCGACCGAAGGCGTTCCGGTCCACGGTGGCGTCGATCAGTCCGAGCGTCTCGACGCGGTCGTCCTTGGCGTCCGCCGAGAGCACGATGAGTCCGGCACAGGTCGCGAGCACGGGCTTGTCGGCGGCCACGTGCTCGCGGATCTCCTCCGCGATCCCCTCGCGGCGGATCAGCCGCGAGATCGTCGTCGACTCCCCGCCCGGACACAGGAGGACGTCACACTCCGGAAGGAGTCCCGACTCCCGGATCTCGACGACTTCCGCCGACTCCCCGTGGGCCGTGGCCGCACGCCGGATCGCCGCGGCGTGTTCCGACACGTCGCCCTGCACGGCGAGGACGCCTGCTTTCATACCCGTCACTCCGCGTGCGGCTCCCAAAAAGGGCGCGTTCTCTCCCGCTCGGCTCGGTTCCGTGGATCAGATAGTCAACGAGACGATCTGGACGAGGACGCCGAACAGGACCGCGAAGGCGATCACCGTTTTCGGGTCGATCCTGATCGCGTCCCGGCCCTCGGAGTCGAAATACCGGACTAGTCCCGCGCTGGACATCAGCCCGCCGGAGTTCTGACCGCTGCTCATACCCCGACCTCCGGCTGCCACTCGCGTAAACGTTTCGACACAGGCCGGGACCGGTTCGACGCGGGTCGGAACCGTTTGACGCGGACCGGAACCGGTTCGACGCTGGTCCGACTCGACGCCGCGGGACCCGCCGGTCCGAACGGTCGACCGCCAACGGTGCTGCCGCGTGAGTAACCCTTATGCACGCGCCGACGCTATCATCCATAGCGCATTATGACCGTTCGACTCCTCGATTTCCACGCCGACTGGTGCGGCCCGTGTAAGACCCAGGACCCGATCCTCGAAGAACTGCAGGAGGAGCTGGGGGACGCCTTCGAGCTACAGAAGATCGACGTCGACGAACAGCAGGACGTCGCCAACCAGTACCAGGTCCGGTCGCTGCCCACGCTCATCGTCGAGTCCGACGACGGCGTCGTCGACCGGTTCGTCGGGGTCACCCAGAAGGAGGACCTCGAGGACGCCATCTCGCAGGCCGCCGCGGCCGCGTAATCGTTCACACGATCCGGAGCGTATCCCGACGGTCGTTTCTCGATTTCCCGCATCGGTCCCGAGTTACGTCTCCGGCTTCCCGGAGTTGCGTCTCCGTCTCGCAAGCTTTTAGCGCGTACCCGCGTATCGGCACGTATGGCCAGTTTCGACGCCGCGAAGAAGCGAACGCTCGAGAAGCTCGTGTGTATGCGCTGTAACGCCCGCAACCCGAAGGACGCCGACGAGTGTCGCAAGTGCGGATACAAGAACCTCCGTCCGAAGGCGACCGAGCGCCGCGCCGCCTAGCCGACGCGCGATCGCCGCGCAGCGCCACCACCGCGTTTTCCCGTTTTTCTCCGCCGGAGTCGTCGGTCCCGGCCGATGCGCTACTCGTCGGGGTATTTCGGCTCCCGCCGCTCCGCCCGGTCGAGCGCGCGTTCGATCACGGCGTGAACGGACTCGTCGCCCTCGGCTTCCCGATAGACGTCGCCGTGGCCGGCGTACAGCTCGGAGACGGAGTCCGGAAGCCGGTCGAGGAGGTCCTGCAGGCTCTCGATCAGCCGCTCGCGTGACTGGCCCGTCATGTCGGTGCGGCCGAAGGAGCCGTCCTCGAAGGCACCGTCGTTGTAGACGACGACGTCGCCGCTGTAGAGCCGGTCCGTCCCGACGAACGCGACGTGGTCGACGGCGTGGCCCGGCGTGTACACCACCTCACATCGCTCGTCGCCGACCGTGACCTCGTCGCCGTCCGCGATCGCGACGTCCCGGCGCGGGTGGTCGCCGTAAGCGTACAGGTCGGCCCCGAAGGCGTCCAGGACGGCGTCCAGCTCGCCCACGTGGTCGGCGTGTTGGTGCGTGAGGACGACCCGGTCCAGGTCGTCGACGTGGTCGGCGATGACGTCCTCGACGCCGGACATCGTGCCGGCGTCGACCAGCGTCGTCGTCGATCCGGGCACCAGATAGGCGTTGCAGGTGAACCCCTTCGCGGCCGCCGTGACGGTGATCGGTTCCATATACGGCGTTCGGCGACGGCTCACTTAAATAAGCCGCCGTTCCGACCACGACGTGTCCGCCATAGAATGTGTTGTGTTAGCAAGGAACACGTTTAATGAGGGTCCGGCGCAGGTGGCCCGTATGGACCTGTACCGACGTGATATCCGACGAGACGTCCGGGATCTCGGGGCGCTCGTCGGGGACGTACTCACCGAACAGGCGTCCGCGGACGCCTTCGAGACCGTCGAAGCCCTCCGGACCGACGCGATCGCGTACCGCTCGTCCGAGGACGCGCTCGATTCGCGCGACCCGCTCCGGTCGACGCTCGCGGCGAGCGGCGCCGACGGGCAGCTGGTCGTCGCCCGCGCGTTCACCGCCTACTTCGAGCTGATCAACCTCGCCGAGGAGCGCGAGCGCGTTCGGGCGCTCCGCGAGCAGTCGCAGGCCGACGTCCCCGACGACGGCCTCGCGGAGGCGATCGCCCTGCTGAGGGAGGCGGATCCGGAGGTCGCCGAACGCGTCCTTTCGGACGTCCTCGTCGAGCCGACGTTCACCGCCCACCCGACCGAGGCGCGCCGCAAGACCGTCAAGACCAAACTCCGGTCGGTCGCCGGGACGCTGGCGGAGCTCGACGAGCGTCTGCTCACCGACGACGAGCGCGACCGGCTCGAACGCGAGCTTCGCGCGGACGTGACCAGCCTCTGGCAGACCCCGCAGGTGCGCGACCGTCGACCCGAGCCGATCGACGAGGTGTCGAACGTCCAGTGGTACCTCGAGAACGTCCTCTTCGACGTGGTCGGCGACGTCCTCGAGCCGGTCGCCGCCTTCGCCGACGACGGTCCCGCCGGTCCGACCCTCCTGGAGTTCCGGTCGTGGGCGGGGTCGGACCGGGACGGCAACCCGCACGTCACGCCCGCGGTGACCGCCGAAACGCTCGAGCGCCAGCGCGAGGCGGCCCTCGAGGGCTACCGCGACCGCGTGCGGTCGCTCTCGAACGTGCTCAGCCAGGACGCCAGCCGGCTCGAACTCGGCGACGACGTCCGGGAGTCGCTCGCCCGCGACAAGGACCAACTACCGGACGTCGCCGAGCGCGCGGAGTCGCGGTACCCGAACGAGCCGTACCGCCAGAAGCTGCTGTGTATCCACGAGCGGCTCGACCGCGTCGGCGACGTTCGCCCCGGCGGCTACGCGGACGCGGACGCGTTCCGACGCGACCTGGAGGCGCTCGCGGCCGACCTGCGGGCGAACGACGCGAGCGACGTCGCCGCGACCCACGTCGACCCGCTGGTTCGCACCGTCGCGACGTTCGGCTTCACCCTCGCGAGCCTCGACCTCCGGGATCATCAGGAGAACCACACGCAGGCGGTTACGGAGGCGCTCGACCGCGCGGGGATCGATTACGCGGCGATGGACGAGTCCGAGCGCGTCCGGTTCCTGACCGCCGCGATGGACGACGCCCCCGACCTCGTCGCGTTCGACGCGCTCGCGGACGGCTCCGACACGACCGCTCGCGTGCTCGAGCGGTTCGCGAAGCTCGCCGACTGGCAGCGCGAGTACGGCGCGGACGCGATCGACACCTACTGCATCAGCATGTGCGAGGAGCCATCCCACGTCCTGGAGGTGCTGTTCCTGGCCGCGGCGGCCGGGGTCGTCGACCTACCGGAGCACAGCGGGCTCGACGTCGTCCCCCTGCTCGAGACCGAGTACGCGCTCTCGGACGCCCGGCGGATCATGGGGACGCTGTTCGAGAACGAGGCGTACGCGGCCGCGGTCGCCGCGCGCGGGGACGTCCAGGAGGTGATGTTGGGCTACTCGGACTCGAACAAGGAGAACGGCTACCTCGCGGCCCAGTGGGCGCTGTACAGCAACCAGAGGCGGCTGTCGACGATCGCCGAGGAGCACGGCGTCGAGCTCCGGCTGTTTCACGGTCGGGGCGGCTCGATCTCCCGGAGCGGGGGTCCGGTCGCGGAGTCGCTGCTGTCGCTGCCGCCCGAGACGGTGACGGGAGCGGTGAAGTACACCGAGCAGGGCGAGGCGATCGCCGAGCGGTACGCGAACCCGCGGATCGCGACCCGCGAGCTCGAGCGGCTGTTGAACGCCCAGATTCGCGCGCGGCTGCGCGCGCTCCAGGGCGAGGCCGACCCCGTGGAGCCGGAGTGGGAGGCGGCGATGGAGACGGCGGCCGACGCCGCCCGTGAGGCGTACCGCGAGCTGCTCGCGACCGACGGGTTCCTCGAGTACTTCGGCGACGCGACGCCGATCTCGGTGATCGAGGAGCTGAACCTCGGGTCGCGGCCGGCCTCCCGGAGCGGGGAACGGACCGTCGAGGACCTCCGCGCGATCCCGTGGGTGTTCGCGTGGACGCAGACGCGGTGTCCGATCACGGGCTGGTACTCGCTGGCGACGGGCCTCGACGCGTACCTCGAATCGGGCGGCGACGTCGAGACGCTCGCGGCGATGTACGAGTCGTGGCCGTTCTTCCGGACGATCCTCGACAGCGCCGCGCTCTCGCTGGCCCGGACCGACCTGGAGATCGCCGCCGAGTACGCGGCCCTTGCGGATCCCGACGTTCGCGACCGCGTCTTCGGGCGGATCCGCGAGGAGCACGACCGGGCCGTCGAGCTGGTTCGGGCGATCACCGGCCGGGAGACGCTGGTCAAGCGGGGCTGGCTGACGGAGAGCCTGGAGCGACGCAACCCCTACGTGGACCCGCTGAACCTGCTGCAGGTTCGGCTGCTCGACCGAGATTCCCGATCGGCGATGGAGGACCGGGCGCTCCGGCTGACCGTCAAGGGCATCGCCGCCGGGATGAAAACGACGGGATGAGGACGGGTGCGGTCGGCTCCGAATCGACCACCGTTTTGATGGGCCCTGTCGGATTTGAACCAACGCTCAACTCGTTATGAGCGAGTCGCTTTCAGCCGGACTAAGCTAAGGGCCCTCATCACGGGCTATCCGTCGATGCCTCTTTAGCCTACCGCCTTCGGCCACTGCCGGATCTGACACCTCGAGGCTCGGACGCCTCGAAACCGATCGGATCCGGGTCCGTTCCCGGGACGAAACGCTCCATAGTTGGGAGACGGAAGAAGCGCCGAAGCCAGGACTCGAACCTGGGACCGCCTCGTGACTGCGACGAACGGGGAAAGCCGATCGTCCTAACAGCGAGGCGCTCTACCAACTGAGCTACTTCGGCTTGCACGCGTTCATACTGGTCTCCTTTTGATAGGGCTTTCGTTTTCACCCGCCGACGTCGGTCGGTTCCACGCGTCGCGTCGGTCGGTTCCACGCGTCACGCCAGCGGCACCCGATCGCCGCGGCCCGGGGTACGGATCGAGTTGCGAGCCGATCGTCACGGTCCGGTCGCGGATCCGGACGTGGTCGCCCGTCGCGAGCCAGTTCCGACCGACATCCTTTCACGCCGACCGGCTGAAGCGGTCCGTATGAGCGATCCGGAATCGGTTCGGCGGTCGGTCCTCGACCGCATCACGCCGGACCCGGCCGAGCGGGAACGCCTCGAGTCGGTCGCCGCCCGACTCGTCGACCGGACGCGGGCGGCCGTCGCGGAGCTCGACGCCGACCTGACCGCCGGCCCCGATGGCGACGTCGACGTGGTTCGCGTCGGGTCGACCGCCCGCGGCACGTGGCTGTCGGGGGACCGGGACATCGACCTCTTCGTCCGGTTCCCGACCGACCTGCCCCGGGCCGACCTCGAGCGGTACGGACTTTCGATCGGCCACGCCGTCCTGCCGGACGGCCACGAGGAGTACGCCGAACACCCCTACGTCACGGGCACCCTCGAGGGGTTCGACGTCGATCTCGTCCCGTGTTACGACGTCGCGGACGCGAGCGAGATCCGATCGGCCGTCGACCGCACGCCGTTTCACGACGCCTACCTCTCCGCACGGCTCACCGACGATCTCGCGGCGGACGTGCTGCTCGCGAAGCGGTTCCTCAAGGGAATCGGCGCCTACGGCAGCGACCTCCGGACGCGGGGTTTCTCGGGTTATCTGACGGAGCTGCTGGTCGTGGAGCACGGCGGATTCGAGCCGCTCCTGCGGGCCGCCGCCGACTGGCACCCGCCCGTTCGACTCGACCCCGAGGACCACGGCACGGCGACCTTCGACGACCCGCTCGTCGTGATCGATCCCACCGATCCGGAGCGGAACGTGGCGGCCGTCTGCTCCGGTCGCAACCTCGCCCGGCTGCAACACCACGCCCGCGCGTACCTCGCCGACCCGAGTCCGACGCCCTTCTTCCCGCCCGCCCGGGAGCCGATCTCGGCCGACGCGGTCCGCGAGCACGTCGACCGGCGCGGAACGACTCCGATAGCGATCGTCCTCGAGCCGCCGGCGCTCGTCGACGACCAGCTGTGGCCGCAGCTCCGGAAGTCGCGCGACGGGATCGTCCGCGCCCTCGAGGACCGCCAGTTTCCGGTGCTCCGGTCGCGGACGATGGTCGAGGGCGAGCCGGCTGCCGCGGACCGTGCACGGGGGACCGGCTCCGCCGACCGCGGCCGCGCCGTCATCCTCATCGAACCCCTCCGCGAGTCGCTGCCCGCGGTCGCCACCCACCGCGGCCCCCCGGTCGCGGTGCGGGAACACGCGGAGGGGTTCTACGACGCCTACGCCGACGACGGGGACCCGTACACCTACGGCCCGTTCCTCGACGGCGACCGGTACGTCGTCGAGCGGGAGCGAACGATCACGAGCGCTGCCGCGTTCCTCGCCGAGGAGGACCTCTCGGACGTCGGCCTCGGCGCGCAGCTGGTCGACGCGATCGCTGACCGGGAGGTGCTCGTCGGCGACGACGTCGCGTCGCTGGCGGACGGGTTCGGGAGACAGCTTCGCTCCTACTTCGAGCCGCGGCCCTGACGTACGCGTGCGGTTCGGGGCGTGCGGTTCGGAACCGCGGAGCCGACCGGTTGGCGGCTATCGGCGGTCGCGCGGCGATCCGGGAGGCGATCCGGTCAGCGGTCGAACTGTGACTCGACGTCGTTGATGAGCACGCGCGTCGACCCGTTGAGCTCGCCCTCCGGCTCGACCGGCTCGCGGCCGTCGAACGTCTCGTGGACCATTCCGACGCCCTCCGCGAGGGTGTCGAGCCCGTAGCCGCCCTCGAGCACGAATCCGAGGGCCGCGCCGATCCGGTCGGCGATGTCGCGGACCCGGTCGGTGAGCAGCGCGTACCCCTCGGAGGAGACCCGCATCCGGGAGATGGGGTCGTGGCGGTGGGCGTCGAATCCGGCCGAGACGAGCAGGAGGTCGGGATCGAACGCCGCGAGCATCGGATCGAGCACCTCATCGAGCACCGCACAGTACTCCACGTCGCCCGCGCCGGCCGACAGCGGCACGTTCACCGTGGCGCCCTCGCCGTCGCCGGTCCCCGTCTCGTCGATCTCGCCGGTACCGGGATACAGCCCCTGTTCGTGGATCGAGGCGTAGAGGACGTCGCCGCGGTCGTAAAAGATGTCCTGGGTTCCGTTTCCGTGGTGGACGTCCCAGTCGAAGATCGCGACCCGGTCGACCGGCTCCTCGTCGATGACCGTCTGTGCGGCGACGGCGGCGTTGTTGACGAAACAGAACCCCATCGCGTCGTCGGCCACCGCGTGATGACCCGGCGGTCGGCCGATCGCGAACGGCGCGTCCCGACCGGTCGCGCCCGCGAGCGCCTCCCGGGCCGCCCACTGGGCGAGCCCGGCCGAGGCGAGCGCGGCGTCCCACGTCTCCTCGCAGGCGACCGTGTCGGGGTCCCAGTTCCCGCCGCCGTCGGCACAGAACGCCTCGACCTCGTCGACGTAGTCCTCGTCGTGGACCGCGGCTACTGCGGACCGGGTCGCCGGGGTCGCCTCGTGGTAGGAGACGCCGTGGCGTTGCCGGAGTCCCTTGCGGATCGCCCGGAGCCGGTCCGGGGTCTCCGGGTGCCGCTCGCCGGTGTCGTGCTCCAGACAGACCTCGGAGTAGCCGAACTGCATGTTAGTTGAACAGGGCGAAGTAGGTCTCGATGTCCTCGGCCTGGATCGTCCGTCGGTCCGCGTGTCGCGCCAGCGTGGCCGCCGCGCTCGCCACGTTATCGGCGTAGTCCTCGAGGACGTCGGCCAGCGCGATCCGCGCGTCCATCCCGACGCGATAGCGGTCGTCGATGCGGGATCGCGCGATCCGGTCGACCGGGGCGACCGGGAGCGTGAGGGTCTCCCGGTCGACGACCTGCTCGACGTCGAAGTCCGCGGCCATCAGCGTCTTCCGTCCGTCCGCCGTCGCGCGCTCGGCGGCGTCGACGGCCAGCGACGCGCCGTGGTCCTGGACGCGACGCGCGAGCGCCTCCGCCGCGTCCGCGCTGACCCTGAGGTCGCCGGCGTTCCGCCGGATGATCTGGTCGACCGGGGCGAACGGCAACTCGACACTCATACACACACTCGGGTCGCTCCGCCGTATAACGCTTTCCGTTACTCGCCGTCTCCGTTTTCGTTAGGTGCTGTCGGGGGTATACGTGCCGTCATTCCCGTGGCTCGCCCCGCTCGAAATCGGTCGGCGGAGCTCCGGATCCGCTCGGCGGCGTCGACCGCCGTCTAGAAGACGTCCTCGGCGTCGATCCGACCGTCGCGTTCGGGGCCGCGTACCGTCACTTCCTCGCCGAGGCGCAGCGTCTCGTCGGTCCGGACGCTCCTCGTTCGGTCCCCGTCGTCCAGCACGACCGGGTTTCCGGCCTGGACGACCGTCCCGGTGAACTCGACCGTCGTCTCCGTCCCGTTGTCGGTCGCTTTCGCCCCGTTGCCGGTCGCTTCCGTCCCGTTGCCGGTCGCCGATCCGTCGGCCCCGTCCGAGACGGGAGCGTCGGTCGCGGCGGCCGCCGCAGCCGCCGGGCCGCCGTCGGACTGTGCACGCTCCGTGCCGGTCCCCTCGGTCGCGGCCTCGTCGGCGCCGTCGGCGAACGCGTCGAGTCCCTCGCTTTCGGGTCGAGTCTCGGCCGCTTCCGTCGTCCCACCGGCCGTCGATCCCCCCGTCCGGTGGCCGTCGGTCGCGCTCCCGGTCTCGAGGACGCTGACGGTCGACCGCCAGTTGGCCGACGCCTCGAGATCGTCCTGCCAGCCGTCGCTTATCTCGACGTCGGTGAACAGGACCTCGTCGGCCAGCTCGATCCCGGCGTCGGCCTTCTCGCCCCACAGCGCCACCCGTATCTCGCCGGTGTCGTCCTTGATGCGGACGTTGCGGACCTGTCCCTCGGAGCCGTCGTCGCGGTCGAAGGTGCGCTTGGGGTCGGTCTCGATCACGCCGCCGGCCAGATCGACCGTCTCGCCGATCTCCAGGTCGGCGATGTCCGTCGTCTCCGGAACGTACTCGACCGCCTCGTCGACGGACTCGATCGATCCGCGGTTCCCGACGTGGAGCTCGAGGTCGTCGTCCCGCTCGCGGACGTAGCCGTCCACGACCTCGACGACCTCGCCCGCCTCGAACTCCGTCGCGAGGTCGGCCCGGTCGTCCCACATCGTCACGCGGACGCGGCCGGTCTCGTCGCCGAGGGTGAGGTTCGCGACCCGTCCCTCGGTGCCGTCGTCCCGGGAGAACGTTCGGACGTCGCCGGCCTCGAGCACCGTGCCGACCAGCGTGACGTCCGAGGCGCCGAGCGTCAGGTCCTCGACGCGGTAGGTGTCCAGAAGCTGTACGTCGACCTCCGCGTCCGCGTCGGGTTCGACCTTGTTCGCGCTCACCTCGAGGCCGTTGTAGCCCTCCTTCGGGCGCCCCATCACGCGCAACACGTCGCCGACCTCGAGCTCCTCGGCGGCGCCGGTCGCCATCTCGTCCCAGAGGGCGACCCTGACCGAGCCGGACTCGTCGGCGATCTCGACGTTACAGACGCGTCCCTCCTCCCGGTCGTCGTCATCGTCGCGCTCGAAGGTCCGGATCTCGCCGATCGAGGTGACCTTGCCGAGGAACTTCACGTCGTCCATCCCCGGCTCGATGTCCGCGATCGTCTCGACCTCCTCGTCGCGGAGTTCGTGGGCGATGAGCATCGCGGCCGTCTCCTCGTCCGCGAGCCCGCCCATCTGTTCGACCTTGTCCTCGACCGCCGCCTCGAACGCGTCGAACTCGACGTCGGTCTCGAGGTCCTCGTAGACGTCCTCGATCACACCCATAGTCGTACCTCACGGAACGGTGACTCGGCGGTTAAGCGTTGTCCTTGCCCCGATACGCCGACCGACCCGGTCGCGTCGGCGACCGGCTGCCGTCGTTCGGTCCGTCCGGTCCGCCGCCTCCGGTTTCGGGTCGTCCCCGGCGTCCGTTCTCCCGTGATCGTCTCCGGTGGCTGCTCCGATACGGTCGTTTCCGGTATCGGTACCGATCGTCGTTCGGTCATCACTCACCGATGGTGACGGTATCGCATAAAAAGGGTCGCGGACGTTCGCCGTGCGTCTCCGGCTCAGGCGTACGGGTCCCAGCCACAGACGCGGCACTCGCTGGCCGACTCCTCGTGGAGGCCGCCGCACTCGGGACACTGCTTTTTGTTATACGATCGCTCCCAGCGTACGATCTCGGTCTCGTGACCGCGGTCCTCGAGGAATTCGTCGAACAGACCGTCGCTCGTGCTGGGTGCTGACGACATACACGGTATGGTATACCGTGACAGTACTTTAGTTTTTCCGATCGCGCAATGGGGTCCGTTTGCCGGCGCCACGATCGTTCCGGTCGGCGATTCACGGCCGCTCGGTTCGGCCGGGCCATACCCGCCCGATTCGGCCGGGCCGTGCCCGCTCGGTTCGGCCGGGCCATACCCGCCCGATTCGGCCGGGCCGTGCCCGCTCGGTTCGGCCGTTTCGACCGGTTTATACTCCCGGAAGCGCGCTACCGACGTATGGACGAGACGGAGACGCGATCCGGTTCGACGGCGGAGACCGCCGACCTCATCGCCGCGCTGCGTGCGGCCGACGCCGTGCGGTTCGGCGAGTTCGAGCTCTCCCACGGCGGCACGAGCGACTACTACGTCGACAAGTACCTCTTCGAGACCGACCCCGAGTGTCTCCGGTTGATCGCGGCCGCCTTCGCCGACCGCCTCGCCGACGTGGACGCGAAGCTCGCCGGCGTCGCCCTGGGCGCCGTGCCGCTCGTGGCGGTCACGGCGGCCGAGCTCGACCGCCCCTACGTCATCGCGCGCAAGCAGGCCAAGGAGTACGGCACCGGTAACCGGATCGAGGGCCGGCTGGCCGACGGCGAGTCGGTCGTCGTCCTCGAGGACATCGCGACCACCGGCCGATCGGCGCTCGACGCCGTCGAGGCGCTGCGCGATGCGGGCGCCGTGGTCGACCGCGTCCTCGTGGTCGTGGACCGCGAGGAGGGTGCCGCCGAGCTGCTCGCCGACCACGACGTCGAGCTCGAGTCGCTCGTGAACGCCTCGCAGCTGCTGGCCGACGCCGACCGCAACTAAGGAGAGCCGGAACGACGCGACGGAAACGCGAGGAGAAGCCGCTGCCGGATTATGCGACCGGCGTCCGCTCGACGACGGTCCCGTCGACCGTCGGGTACTGCTCGATGATCTCCCCCTCGTCGAGGTCCCCCTCCTCGACCATCTCCTCGAGGAGCCACCAGGCGACCTCGACGTGGTTCGATTTGACCGTGTAGAACTCCTCGGGAACGCCCAGGGCATCGAAGCGGTCAGGGTCGGCGTACGCCTTCCCGTAGACGAGCGTCCCGTCGTCGGTGACCTCGTCGAACTCCCGGCGGACGTTCTTGGCCATCCGCTTGAGGCGGTTCCGGTGTTGGGCCGCGTCCTTGAACACGGAGGTACAGAAGTAGACCTTCTCGTGGCTCGCCATCTCCGAGACGATCGCGTCGTCCTTCGAGCCCTCGACCGCGGACATGTGTCCCTCCTGAAGCTCGAAGCCCTCCTCCTGCATCCGCCGGTAGTTGCCGTCGCTCATCTCGAACTCGTTGACGTTGCAGAACTCGGCGGCGCCCTCCTCGAGGAACTCGATGAACTCCGGTTCCGCGCGGATGCCGGGGATCTCGAAGGCCGGCGTGAGCCCCTCCTCGCGGGCGATATACAGGATCTCCTCCCACTCGGTACCGTGGAGGTCGCCCCACAGCTCCAGCGGCGGGTGGAAGCGGATCTCGTCGAGGCCGGCCTCGCTCAGGCGGCGCATGTTCTCCCGGCCGCCCGGGATCCCGGTATATAAGTGCGTGTGGTGGTCCTCGCCGAACTCGTCCTTCAACAGCCGCAGGTATCGGCAGGTCTTCTCGAGGGCTTCCTGGGGCTCCCCGCCCGTGATCGAGGTCCCCAGCGCGTCCATCCGCTTGGCCTCGGTGATGACGTCCTCGTCGTCCTCCACGAGGCGCTCGTTGGCGTAGACGTCGGTGACGTTCTTGCGCTTCTCGCCGAGCGGACAGTAGAAACAGTCCCGCTGGTCACAGTAGCCGTAGACGAACAGGACCATCTTCCCGCCCTTGGCGCACTGTTCACAGCCCTTCGATATCATCTACTCCACGATAGCGGCTCGGGCCTCAAAAACCGTCCGAACCGACGATCCCGGTGTGGCACGCTCGCTCATCGATGGACCGCGGCCGCCAGTGGCGGCCGATCGGCCGAAAGCATATGCCCGCCCGCCCCGTAGCCGTCACCGATGCTGCTCGTCCTCTGCGTCGACCTCGACGACGACCTCGGCCGGAAGACGGGGACCGACACCCCCGTCATCGGCCGCGACGCCGTCACCGAGGCCGCGGTCGCGCTCGCGACGGTCGACCCGGAGGACTCGGACGTCAACGTCCTCTTTCAGGGAGTCACCGTCCACGACGAGCTCGCCGCCACGAGCGACGAGGAGGTGGCCGTCGCCGCCGTCACCGGCGTCGACGGCTCCGACGTCCAGGCCAACCGGAAGGTCGGTGAGGAGGTCGACCGGGTGCTCGCGGAGCTGTCCAGCGGCGAGGAGGTCAGCGCGATCGTCATCACCGACGGCGCCCAGGACGAGTCCGTCCTCCCGGTGATCCGCTCCCGGCTGCCGGTCGACGGCGTGCGCCGCGTCGTCGTTCGGCAGGCCCAGAACCTGGAGTCGATGTACTACACGATGAAGCAGGTGCTTGCGGACCCCGAGACGCGCGGGACCATCCTCGTCCCGCTCGGCATCCTGCTGCTCATCTATCCGCTGGTCGTCCTGGCGAACCTCTTCGACGTCGCCGGCGCGATGGTGCTCGGGATCATCTCCGCCCTGCTGGGCCTGTACTCGCTGTTCCGCGGCCTCGGGCTCGAGTCCGCCGTCGACACGACGGCCGACCGCGTCCGGAACGTCCTCTACGCCGGCCGCGTGACGCTCATCACCTACGTCGTCGCGCTCGCGCTGTTGGTGATCGGCGGCGTACAGGGGTACGAGACCTTCGAGACCGTCCGCGCGACGATCGCCCCCGACGACCCGATGCCCGTCGGTCCCGCGGTCGCCGCCGTCGTCCACGGGGCCGTCCAGTGGCTGGCCGCCGCGGGGATCACCTCCAGCCTCGGGCAGATCACCGACGAGTACCTCGCCGGCCGGTTCCGCTGGCGGTACCTCAACGCGCCCGTCTACGTGGTGTCGATCGCCGCCGTGCTCTACGCGCTGTCGGGCTTCTTCCTCCCGCCGGTCGCAGGCGTGCGGTCGTTCCTGCTCGGCGACCTCGCGCTCGTGCTCACGGCCGGCACGCTGTTGGGCGTGTTGAGCACGCTCACCTTCGCGGTCGCCGAGTCACGGACCGAGGACCGCCCCGCGGATCCGGCCTGATCTCGAACCGGATCGCCGGAACTGACGGCCGACCACGCCGGCTCGGTCTCGAACGTCCGCCGACGTCGTCCGGTGTCGTTTTCGGAGTCGCCCGCGTTCGGTCGCGTACGATGCCCATCTCCATCGAGACGGACGGACCAACCGCGGTGCACGACGTCACCGACCGCGTCGAGGCCGCGATCACGACGGACGCGGACGGGCTGGTGACCGTCTTCGTTCGGCACACGACCGCCGGCGTCGTCGTCAACGAGCCGGAATCGCGGCTGCTCGGCGACGTCGAAACGTTCCTCGAGGAGCTGGTGCCCGACGAGGGCTGGGAACACGACCGACTCGACGACAACGCCGATGCCCACCTGCGTGCGATGCTGCTCGGCGAGAGCGTCACGGTTCCCGTCTCGGACGGGACGCTCGACCTCGGGCGTTGGCAGGCGGTCCTGCTGGTGGAGTGTGACGGGCCGCGAACGCGGTCGATCGACGTGATCCCACACGGAACCGGACGGGACCGGTGACCGACGTGGAACCGGACGGGACCGGTGACCGACGTGGAACCGGACGGGACCGGTGACCGACGTGGAACCGAGCGGAAAGGCGATCAGCGGATCGACCGCGAACAGGAGCCGCAGAGGTTCTCCTCCTTGACGTCGACCTCCCGGACGGTCGGCGAAAAGGACATCACGCATTTGCTGTTGTCGCAGTGTTCGAGCCCGAGGGTGTGGCCGATCTCGTGGACGACCTCCTTGCGGACCCGGTCGTCGACGACCTCGCGCTGGGGTTTGGAGGTGATCCCGCCGTCCGAGGAGGTCTGGAGCCGGTAGGTCGAGATGACCGACCCGTTTCCGTTGAGGTACGCGAGCCCGAAGACGTAGTTCCGGCGGCGGTAGAACAGGTCCCGCGCGGTGATCCCGATGTTCTTCTCGCCGCCCCCGACGCGGCTCACGGTCTCGATCAGGTCCTCCGCGCGGTACTGGTCGCGCCCGTCGTCGTAGGCGGACGCCGGGATCGACTGCTCGTCGTGTACGGTCACCTCGCAGTCGTAGACCGACCGCAGCGCGCTCGAGGCCTCCCGTTTGACCCGTGCGGAGACCTCGCCGACCGGAACGATGTCCACGAGCATGGAAGCCGTTATGCTCCCCCCTGTCATAAATGGCCCGACGTGACCGGATCCGACCCACCGCCGATCGTCGCCGCCGTCGCCGAGCTCCTCGCTCGCGACCGGCCGGTCGCGGACGACGGATCGGATGCTGCCTCGAGCCCCGGAGCGGCCGCTGCGGGACTGACCGTCGTCGAGGTCGGGATCGGGGATCGCCACGACGCGGCCCGCACGCTCGCGGACGCGGGACACGACGTGATCGCGATCGACGTCACCGAACGGGACGTTCCGTCCGGGGTCCGGTTCATCCGAGCGGACGTGCACGCCCTCGCCGACGGCTCGTCGTCCGTTACTGATGGATCGTCATCAACCGCGGACGACCGCCCGGGGGATCCTTCGCCCCCCGCGGTCGACGCCGTCTACGCGCGAAACCTCCCGGCGGAGATACAGCCCGCGACCGCCCGGTTCGCGAGCCGGATCGGCGCCCCGCTCGCGTTCACGACGCTCGGGTTCGAGGTCCCCTCCCCGTCCTTGCCGCCCTCGCTCGAGCGTCGATCGGCGGGACCGGAAACCGTCTTCGTTCTCGCGGACTGACCGCTCGTCGGGCTCGTTGGATCGCCGACCGTGCCGACGGCGGCCCGACGCCAGTCGGAACGGTTTTTCTCGCGGCCCTCGGAGTCGGGGGTATGCAGGTCGACGCAGTCGTGCTGGACATCGACGGGGTGCTCGTGGACGTCGCCGACTCCTACCGGCGGGCGATCGTGGAGTCGATCGACCGCGTCTACGGCGCGACGATCGCCCGCGAGGACGTCCAGCCCTTCAAGGACGCCGGCGGGTTCAACAACGACTGGGAGCTGACCGACGCCGCGGCGCTGTACGTGCTCGCCGGCCGCCGCGACCCCGGGATCGACCTCACGGTCGAGGCGTTCGCCGACCGCGTCGCCGAGGCCGGGGGCGGACTCGCGGGCGCGAAGGCGGTGCTTGCGGACGCGCTCGACGCCGCGGCGTGGGACGCGGTTCGCGAGGCCTGGGATCCCGACCGGCTTCGGGCGATCTTTCAGGCGCTGTACCTCGGGTCCGAGCTCTATCGTGACCTCGAAGGGGGCGATCCCCCGATCGAGGCGGACGGGTACATCCACGACGAGCCGGTGCTCGTCGATCCCGGCACCATCGACGCCCTGCAGGAGCGCTTCGACGTCGGAGTGGTTACCGGCCGTCCGGCGGCCGAGGCCGAGATCGCCCTCGACCGCGTCGGGCTCGACCTCCCCGAGATCCACCGGTTCACGATGGACGACTGGGCGGAGGGCAAGCCGCACCCCGCCGCGCTCGTCACCCTCGCCGACCGGTTCGAGGCGACGACCGTGGCCTTCGTCGGCGACACGCTCGACGACGTCCGGACCGCGCGCAACGCCGACGAGGTCGACTCCGAGCGCGTCTACTACGGGATCGGCGTGTTGACCGGGGGACTGACCGGCGAGTCCGGGCGGCGCAAGTACGTCGACGCCGGCGCCGACGCCGTGGTCGACGACGTGAACGCGCTGCCCGAGCTGTTCGAGTGACGCCGTTCCCGCCCTCGAGCGAACAACCGAACAACCGCGGTCGCGGGCGAGGTGCCTCGAACTCCGTTTCCTCCGCCACCGTCCGATGTTTCCAGTGACGCAACCGCTAAGGGCGAGCCACGACCACTCCCGGTATGCGCATCTCCATCCTCGGCGGCACCGGCGACATCGGCGAAGGGCTGGCGCTCCGGTGGGCGTTCCACTCGAACCACGACGTCGTCATCGGCTCCCGCGACGCCGAGAAGGCGCACGCGAAGGCCGACGAGTACGAGACCGAGCTCGACAGCCGCGGCGTCGACGTCACGATCAACGGCTTCGAGAACGGGATGGCGGCCGACCGCGGGGACGTGATCGTCCTCGCCGTCCCGCCGTACCACGTCGGCGACACGGTCGAGTCGATCGCCGGGAAGCTCGACGACGACGACGTGCTCGTCTCCCCGGCGGTCGGGATGAAACGCGAGGAGGAGGGGTTCCGCTACCACCGTCCCGGCGCGGGGAGCGTCACGCGGATCGCCGCCGACGCCGCGCCCGACGACGTGTCGGTCGTCGGCGCGTTCCACAACCTCGCCGCGGCCCGGCTCGCGAACCTCGACGCCGACCTCGGGATCGACACCCTGATCCTCGGCGACGACGAGGACGCGAAGGAGATCGTCCGGATGCTCGCGGAGGACATCGACGGGCTCCGCGCGCTCGACGCCGGCGGGATCGCCAACGCTCCCGAGGTCGAGTCGATCACGCCCCTGCTGGTCACCCTCGCGATGCACAACGACGGGCTCCACGACCTCGGCGTCCGGTTCTCCTAGGCTCCGGTCGCCGAACCCGGTTCACAGCCCCTCGATTGCACGTCCACGTCCCGGAGAACGTTGCTTCCGTCCCCGATATTTATTGGTGGTGAATCGGGTAATCCCGCTGGATATGACGAAGGTGCTCAAGGTATCCGGATTCGTCGGACTGGCAGTGATGATGGCCGTCGGCCTCCACCAGGCGATGATCCTCGCCGGCGGCGACGCCGTGCCGCGATGGATGATCGGCGGCCACGCCCACCTCGGCGTCCTGTCGATCCTCGCTATCGTGATGGGCTTTGCCGTCCCCGCGCTCGAGGTAACCGGGACGCTTCGAACCGCCGTCACCGGACTCTTCCTCGCGGGGCAGTGGGGCGTTCCCGGCGCCGTCTGGCTCGGCGAGGGCCTCGGGCTCGCGTTTCTCGTTCCCACCACGCTGTTGTGGGGCAGCGCCCTGATCGTCGCGATGCTGATCATGGCCTACGTCGCCGCGACCCGGGACGCGACCGGGCCGGGATCCGGCCCGACCGGCGTCGCGCCGGCCGACGACTGACCGATTTCGCCGCCGACTGATCGGCCCTCACAAACGACGGTCCGGTCCCACGGACGACGGCTCGGTCCCACGAACGACGGTCCGGTCCCGCAACTGGCCGGTCTCGTCGCCGGATCCGCCTCGTTTCCCGGGTGAGGAGTTGGCACGCGAGGGGACCGGACGATACGGTTATCCCCGTTCGGGGAGTAGTTCGGGAAATGACGCCCTCTCCATCCACCGCCGAGCGACGGCCGCCCGACAAGGCGACGCTGTATTGCTTTGCGTGCGGTCACGAAAGTCGCATCAACGGCGACTGGGTCATCCACGTTCGCGCCGATTCCCTCACCTACGAGTGCCCCGCCTGCGAAACGGTGATCGATTCCCGCCGGAACCACGAGGCGCTGGCCGCGGGCAGTGGCGGGTCGCTCGGCTTCGCGATCGAGAACTGACGTCGCCCGCCGACGTCCATTTATAAGCAACTTCGGCGGACGGCCGTCAGCTCGCTCGCCGGCTTTCCGCTGGTCGGCGCGTGATTTATAAGCCGTTCGCGGACCGTCGGAGTTTATTTATAAGCAATTCGGCTCCGAACCGGAACGTCACCAGATCGTCGGGCCGTCACTCCGCCTCGGCGTCCGCGGCTGCTTCGGCGCCGGCGGACGATTCGGCAGAACTGCCGTCCGAGGCTCCGCCTGATGCCTCGGCTGCGGATTCGGCCGATCCCGAAGCCGACGCCTCCGCTTTCGCGGTCCCGGTTTCCGTGGTTCGTGCTTCGTCCGTCTCGCCGCCCTCGTCCCGTGTCTCGTTCGTTTCGTTCTCGGCGAGCCGTTTCTCCGCGATGACCTCGTGCTCACGGAACAGCACGAACGCGCGGTGGGGATCCTGGCCCACCTCGACCGTGGTCGAATCGCCCTCGTCGATCGATCCGTCCGCCTCATCGCCGCTCCACGGTTCGGGCCGGCCCGGATCCGGCGTGACGACGACCGAGAGATGCTCGGCGGCGATCGCGCCGCCGCCGTCGTGGGTCACGGTCACCGACCCGTCCGCGGCGTCGTAGTCGACCGCGAAGTCGGCCGTCGGCGCGATCACGTGGCTGCCGGCCTCGACCGGCTCCGCCGGCGGCGTCCACTCCGCGGCGAACGTCGTTCCCGGCTCGAACTCGCCCAGCGAAATGACGTCCCCGCGCTCGAGCACGTCGTGTTCGTCCGCCGGCTGCGTGTCGGCCGGCTCGTCGTCGACGAGCAGCCGGAACTCAGCGGCGTCGCGACTCACCGGATCGCGGTAAACCGCCGCGATGCCGTCGTCGGGAACGGCTTCCCGCTGGTCGGTCCCCGTTCCGGTCTCCCGGCCGTCAGCTCCCGTTCCGGCCTCCAGCTCCGAGCCGGGCTGGAAGGTGAAGCCGTGACGGGGCTCGGTCGGGTAGTGGCCGACCGACCGCTCGCTCACCATATTCGCCGTCTCGGTCCGGATGCTGACGGTCACGCGGTCGCCGATCTCGACGTCCGTGAGGGTGATCGTGTCTCCACTCGTCAGCTCGTCGTACTCCTCGGCCACCACGAGGGTCTCGCGCTCGCCGCCGCTCGGGCGGCCGCTCGTGCGGTCGCTCGAATCGTCCGCCGGCGAGTAGGTCGTGACCTGCAGCCCCTCGGGGTCGGCCGGCTGCGCCCCGACGTAGGTCAGCCGCATCTCCGCGGCGCCGGGGTCGTAGTGCGCCTTCAGCGCCTCGCGTGCGGTCGTGGTTCCGGCGAGGTGGTGGTCCCGCTCGTCCCTTCCGCCCGCCGCATCGTCGTCGGTCCCGCTCTCCGCGTCGTCGTCCGCGCCGACCCAGACGACCTCGACTCGGGCGAACGGCGGGACCTCGGCGGCCAGCGAATCGCCGGGACCGAACTCCTCGTACTCGTCGGCCGGCTGCGTCCCGAGTGGCTCCCCGTCCGCCCGTATTTTCACGCGGTCGGCCGCCATCGCGTCGCCCTCGCGGTGCTCGACCCGAACCGTCCCCGCCTCGGGGTCGTACTCGAGGTCGACGAACGCCTCGGGAACCACCTCGTGTTCGGCCACGACGACCGGCTCCTCGGGGTCGAGCCACTCGATCGTGACCGTGCTGTCGACCGGGTACTCGCCGAGCGGGATCTCAGCCCCTCGGGAGAGCGTTTCGATCTCGTCGGCGATCTGCCGGTCGGCCGGCTCGCCGTCGACGAGCACGCGGAACGCGGACGCGTCGTAGTCCTCCTCGCCGTGATAGGCCGCGATGAGTCCCCGATCCGGATGGTCGTGGACGTGGATCCGCGGCGGCGTGACGCGGAACCGCTGCAACGGACGCCGGTGGACGCCCGGGATCGACGGGACGGTCAGGGTTAGGGAAACCACGTCGCCCATCCCGACGTCCTCGATCGTGACCGCGTCCCCGTTCGTGAGCGCGTCGCTCCCGTCCGCGGTCCCGCCGCCTCCATCCCCGAACGACGGGGCTGGCGTTCGGACCGTTCCGTCGTCCGACCGGTGCGTCACCGCCACCTTCCCGGCGTCGGCCTCGCGGTCGCCGACGTAGGTGATCGTGACCGTCTCCGCCTCGACGTCGTGGTCGATCGCGAACGCCTCGGCGCCGATCGCCTCGTTCGCGTAGACGCGGTGGGCGTTGCGTTCCGCGTCGAACCAGCGGAGCACGACGCTCGCGAGGGGATCGGTCTCGACGGTCAGCGTGTCGCCCGGCTCGAACCGGTCCAGTCGGTCGGCCGGCTGGCGGTCGACGAGCTCGCCGTCGACCCACAGCTGGAGCGCCTCGAGGGCGTCGCCCGTGACCGTCTCGCCGCCGCGGTGCTCGAGGGTGACGCCGCCCGTCTCCTGGCCACTCCCCGTCCCGTCAGCTTCTCCGTCGCCCGACGTCCCGTCAGCTTCTCCGGCGACCGTCGTCCCGACCCGGACGTCGGGCGCGTTCTCGTGGTCGTGCTCCGGCGGCGCCTCGAGAACCGCGTCGACCCGGATCGTCTCGCCGGACCGGTCGATCGTCGCCTCCTCGACGATCCCGGTTCCGATCGCCTCGATCAGGGAGCGAACCGCCCGGTCGCCGGGCGTGCTGGGATCGTCGGTGAAAAACAGGTAGCGGTTCTCGGCGCGGTCGTCCGAGCCGTGGAGACGCGCCGGATGGATCTCGAAGCCCCCGGCGAACGCGCGGATCGCTCCGGTTCCGACCGCGGAGGCGCCCGGGGTTTGAAAGCCCGACTCCGCGGCGTCCGGTGCGAACAGGACGGTGTCGAACGACTCGACCAGCCCGAACGCCGCATCGGCGTCGGCGTTCGCGTCGACCAGTCGATCGGCGGCCTCCCCGTCCGCTTCGCCCGCGGCCGCCGTCGCGATCGCCCGCGCCGCCTCGACGCGGCCGGATCGGTCCTCGCCCGCGACGAACGCCGCGACGCCGTCGGTGCTGACGGTCGTCATCCCCTCGCGGTCCCCGTCGTCGGCGACCCGCCAGTCGCCGACGGTCGCCACCTCCTCGCCGCGGTCCAGCCGGTCGATGGAGCCGGCGGCTACCGTGATCCGGCGCCGGTAGTCGTGGGTGATCGCCGTGACGACCGTCGAGAGGTCGGCGGCCGCGACGTCGAGCTCCCGCGTCACGACGCGGGCCTCGTGTGACAGGTCCTCGGCCACGTCCGCATCCGCCACGTCCGTCGTCACCACCAATCGATACGAGAGATCGAGCGAATCATCGTCGGGCAGCGCCGCGATCGCGCTCGCGGCCGAGTCGGGCAGCTCATCGAGGCTCCGCCGATCGGTTGGCGTCGTCGAGTCGGCCACGCGGTCGGGATCGAGCGTTCCCGTGAGCGCGGCCAGCGTCAGGGCGCTTCCGCCGAGGAAGTCCCGTCTGGAGGGTCTCACCATACGCGGACCCACACGGGTTCACCCAAAAGCGATTGTGATGGCTCAAACCCGCGTTTGTCCCATCCGCGTTCTCCTCCAATGATTAGGTGTACCTAAAACTATTTACTCTCCCGTGTTTTAGGACGACCTAAATGATGGAGGAGACGCTCGCCGACACCCGCCGGCGGATCGAATCGCTCGCCAGCGACGCCGGTCGGTACTACCTCGCCTGCGCCCGAACCGGCGATCGACCGACGCCCGTTGCGGGGCTCGTCTTCGAGAGCCGCGAGGTGGCGGCTCGAGCCGCCCGGGCGTGCCGGCGATATCGGGAATCGCTCCGGCGGTACGACGACTCCGTCCCGTACCGGGACCTCGTCGTCCACGAACGCCGCGTTGCGGCGTCCGCCGATCCCCGATCCGACGCAGGCGATGTCGACGCTGGTGACGCTGGCGCAGCTGATGCCGACACGGCCGATGCCGACACTGGTGACGCTGGCGCAGCTGATGCCGACGCGACCGGTGCCGACACAGCCGATGCCGACGCGGCCGACGTCGACGCGACCGACACGGCCGGTGATCGGCTATGAGCGTCGAGACGGCGGTTCACGCGGCGCTCGACCGCGTCGACGCCGAGACCGAGCGCGTCGATTCGCTGACGCCCGCATTTCGGCGGTTCGACGCGGCGGTCCGCGATCTCGACCCGGTCGGCAGCCACGCCTCCTCGTCCGGGGAGCCGACGCGACTGGCCGACGGCGGGATCACCGCGGCGCATCACCACGATCGCCAGCCCGGTCGCCCCGGAACGCCCGACGGTGCCGCGGGAGTCACCGGAAACGCAGGAGTCGCCGGAGGTGCGGAGGCAGCCGACCGGACCGGGTCGGTTCGCGACGCGTTCGCGGAGACGGTGCTGTCCGCCCGCGACGAGGGGTCGAACGCGTCCGACGCGTCCGCCGCGGCAGTCGTTCGGGCGATCCGCTCGGAGTTCGGCGACGAGATCGCGGTCGTCCTCGCGCCCGGCACCGACGCCGGGTTCACGCCCGCCGTCAAGCGGGCCGTTCGGTCGGCCATCGCGACGCGGCGTGCGGAGCTTCGCGCGCTCCGTGACGCCCTCGATCGGGAGCGCGAGTCGCTCCGATCGGCGCGGGAGGACGTCGACGCGATCGTCTCCTGGATCGCTCGTGCGGACGAGACGCCGCTGTCCGACCTGGGGTTCGAGGCGCTTCGGGACCGTCACGAGACCCTCGAACGCCACCGCGAACGCTGTGCTGAGCGTCTCGAATCCCGGCAGGAGACGCTCGGATCCGCGACCGGCCACGGCGCGGACGCCGGCCTCACGCACCGCTCGCTCGTTGCCCACCTCTACGATGTCGATGGCTTCCCAACGCCGTACCCGGTTGTCTCGACCGTCGTCCGGCTGATCGACTGCTGTGAGTCGTGCCAGCGCTCGGTTCGTGACCATCTCACACGCCGGGTTTGATCGTTCGAATCCTGCTTGTTCCGTCGGTTGCCTATCGGAATCGGGCGAGCAGCTTGTAGTCGTGGTCCGGCGTATACCGCCGGAACAGCAGGCTGTTCGTCAGCACGGAGACGCTCGAGATCGCCATCGCGACGGCGGCGAGCACCGGTTGGAGCAGGCCGAGCGAGGCCAGCGGGATCATCGCCGTGTTGTACCCCAGCGCCCACACGAGGTTCTGTTTGATCTTCGCGAGCGTCGCCTCCGAGATGCGGATCGCCTTCACGACGTCGACCGGATCGTCGCGCATCAGCGTGACGTCGGCGGCCTCGATGGCGACGTCCGTGCCCGAGCCGATGGCCGTGCCGACGTACGCGACCGCCAGCGCGGGCGCGTCGTTGACGCCGTCGCCGACCATCATCGCCTTTCGGCCGTCCTCCTGAATGGCTTCCACGGCGTCCGACTTGTCCTCGGGAAGGACCTCCGCACGGACGTTCTCGGGGTCGATCCCGACCTGCTCGGCGACCGCGCGAGCGGTGCGCTCGTTGTCGCCGGTGATCAGCATCACGTCGATGCCGCGCTCCTGTAACTGGCTCACGGCCTCCGTCGCGCTCTCCTTGACCGTGTCGGCGTCGGCGACGACGCCCACGAGTTCGCCCTCGTAGGCGACGAGCATCGCCGTCTTGCCCTCGCTCTCGAGGCGCTCCATCGTCTCCCGGGCGGGTGCGGGGTCGATCCCGTTGTCGCGGAGGAGCTTCCGGTTGCCGACCAACACCTCGCCGTCATCGACGGTCGCTTTGACGCCGTGACCGGGGACGTTCTCGAAGTCGTCGGGGTCGGTCACGTCGATGCCGCGGGCTTCGGCGCCGTCGACGATCGCCCGGGCGAGGGGGTGTTCGCTCCCGCTCTCGGCGACGGCCGCGAGCCGAAGCACCTCCTCCTCGCCGAGTCGCTCACGTGCAGCCAGCTGTCCTCCATCGGGAGCGGTGTTTCCGCCATCCGCGACGGACCGACCGTCGTCACCGAGCACGACGACGTCGGTCAGCTCCATCTCGCCTCTCGTGAGCGTCCCGGTCTTGTCGAAGACGACCGTATCGACGTCCTTCGCGCGCTCGAGGACGTCGCCGCCCTTAAACAGGACGCCGTTTTGCGCACCGAGCGTCGTTCCGACCATCGTCGCCGCGGGCGTCGCCAGGCCCAGCGCACAGGGACAGGCGATCAGCACCGACGAGGCGAACACGATGACCGCGAACTCGAAGACCGAGACGCCGCCGGCGGCGACGGGGCCCCCCGCGACGAGGCCCCACAGCGGGAGCGCGTCGACGACGCCCGCAAGCGTCGCGGGGAACAGGTACCAGACGACGCCCCAGAACGCGGCGTTCGCGATGACCGCCGGGACGAAGTACGCGGAGATGCGGTCCGCGAGGTTCTGGATGTCGGGCTGGCGCGACTGTGCCTCCTTGACCGTCTGCACGATCTGCTGGAGCGCCGTATCCTTTCCAACCTTCGTCGCCTCGACGACGAGCACGCCGTTCTCGTTGATGGTCGACCCGACGACCTCGTCCCCTTCCGATTTCTCGACGGGGACCGACTCGCCGGTCACCATCGACTCGTCGACCGCCGACTGGCCGTCGACGACCACGCCGTCGGTGGGGATCTGCTCGCCGGGACGGACCTTCATCCGGTCGCCGACGTCGACGTCCTCGAGGGGAATTTCCTCCTCGTTGCCGTCCTCGTCGACCACGGTGGCGGTGTCCGCCTCCATCTCGAGGAGCTTCCGGAGCGCCTCGCCGGCCTGCCCCTTCGAGCGGGCCTCGAGGTAGTTCCCGAGCGTGATGAACACGAGGATGAACGCGGCCGTGTCGAAGTACAGCCCGCCGGCGATCACCTTCAGCAGGACCGCCACGGAGTAGACGTACGCGGTCGTCGAACCGAGCGCGATCAGCACGTCCATGTTGGCGCGGCCGTTCGTGACGAGTGCCTTGTAGGAGTTCTCGTAGAACGGCTTGCCGAGCACCAGCTGGACGGGCGTCGCCAGGGCGAACATGACCCATCCGGACGGCAGGCCGACGACCTCGTCACCGAGGAGTCCGAGCCCCAGCAGGTGGTCGACCATAAACGCCAGCAGGGGCAGGGACAGTACGGCGCCGAACAGCGTTAGCCGGAGCTGTCGACGGATCTCTCCTTGGCGCG
Source organism: Halopenitus persicus (assembly GCF_900107205.1). Lineage (GTDB taxonomy): Archaea > Halobacteriota > Halobacteria > Halobacteriales > Haloferacaceae > Halopenitus > Halopenitus persicus. Next base: position 326,049 of record NZ_FNPC01000002.1, read on the forward strand.
CCGCCTCTTGAGCATCGCCGCCTGCGCCATCGTCGGTCCCTCCCTCCTCTCGGACGGGCGAGTAGCCGGCGTCCTCGATGGCGTCGTGGAAGTCCCCACGGTCCGCCTCGGCGGGATTGTACGTGACCCGTGCCTCGTCGGTCGCGTAGTTGGCGTCGGCGTCGACGACGCCCGGCGTCCCCTCGAGCGCGTCCCGGATCGTCTCCGAGCAGTTCGCACACGACATGTCGGTGACCGCGATCGTGACCGAGTCGGTCACCGGCGAGTAGCCCGCCTCCTCGATCGCGTCGAATATCTCGCCGAGCGAGACCTGCTCGGGATCGTAGGTGACCGACCCCTCGTCGGTGGCGAAGTTGATGGTCGCCTCCGAGACGCCCTCGAGCGAGCCGACGGCGTCGGAGATGGTCTGCGAACAGTTCGCACAACTCATCCCCTGGATGTTGATTTGGCTTTTTCGCTGGCTCATTGTTCGTATATACGGGGTCCGTATTCAACGGGGTTTCCCTTTTGAATATTCAGCGATCTCCCTCTACGAGTTTCGAATCCAAACCGTGTCGCGTTCCGACCAAAACTATCGGAACGTCTTCGACCGCTCCCGACTCCTGTGTTGGAGAGCCCACTCACAGGCTCCGTTCCGGCCGATGACGAATTTCCTATCGCGGTATATAGTTTATCACGCCTCGTACACCCGAACCGTCTCGAAGGATCCGTCCGCGATCGCGTCGGCGATCGTCGACGTCTCGAGCGGATCGGGTGTTTCGTGAGGGTACTTCCGGGCGAAATACCGCGTGAGGTTCCCGACGTCGCGCTCGAGGAACTCCCGCGCGTTCTCGTGGTCGGTCGGCACCGCCTGGGGCCAGTCGAAGATCGTGATGCCGCTTTCCGCGATCGCGACGTTGTGTTCGGACATGTCCGCGTGGACCCACCCCTCCTCGTGGGCGGTCGTCAACTCGGCGAGCACCAGATCGAGCACGTCCACGACCTGTTCGGCCTCGAGCTTCGCGCGGGCCAGCTCCACCCCCTCGAACTTGTCCATCACGATCGCGTGCCGGTTCCAGTCGATCGGTCGCGGCACCGAGACGTCCGGATACAGCGTTTCCAGTGCCTCGTGCTCCCGTTCGGCCGCCTGCCGGGCGGTGTACAGCCAGGAGACGTGCTGTCTGTCGGCCGTGTACTCGCGTTCCTTCATCACCTCGCGGAAGTTCGTGTACCCCTCGCGGTGGAACTTCAACGCGAGCGGCTTGAACGACCGGGCCTCGTAGACGTCGCTCTCCTTGCCGACGCCCAGCGGGGCGCCGATCCCCTCGACGGTGTCCCGCTCGGCGAAGGTGCGCAACGCGAGCGCGTCGTACCCCTCGAAGGTCAGCTGGTAGCCCTCGTACTGGATCGTCTTCCGCTCGATCAGCTCCTCGTCCAGACACCGGTCGATCCGGTAGTCGACCTCCTCGGCCGTGAGCTCGGAGTACTCCGGGAGCTTGTCGCGGCGGACCCACTCCGAGAAGCGCATCCCCTGCTCGACCCCCGAGAGGAGATAGAAGTCCTCGGGTTCGAGGTCGGCCATCAATCCCGCGATGTTCCTGACCATATCGCCCGTACTCCGGCGACTCCTAAAAGGGCCGTGCGATCCGGACTTCCCCCTGTTATAAATCCCATACCGCGATATAAAAATCGGGGGCGACGACTTCGCTCCGACCACGAACGGCGTCGGCCACGTCCGGTCGGTTTGCGGCCGGGTCGAAGCTCGTTCCCGTTCGGTCGGCGCGCTACTCGTCGGCCAACGCCTGGTCACGCAGCCGTTCGCCCTCCGACGTCGAGACGGTGAGATCGGGCACGGGGACCGGGGATCGGTCCTCGTCGATCGCCACGAAGACGAAGTACGACTCCGTCGTCAGCTCTCGATCCCCGGTGAGGGGATCCTCGCCGTAGACCCGAACGCGAACGCGAACGCTGGTTCGGCCGGCGGCGTAGACGTACGCCTCGATGAAGGCGATGTCGCCGAGCTCGAGCGGCAGCTCGAAGTCCACGGAGTTGATGTGGGCGGTGACGCAGGGTTCGCTGGCGAACCGCATCGCGCTCATTCCGCCGACCTCGTCCATCCATCGCAGAACGTTCCCCCCGTGTGCGGTGCCGTGGTTGTTCGCGTGGTGCGGCTGGATCCGGTTCCGGTCCTCGATGAAGGTCTCGGTCAAATCGACCATACCCCGGATTCGGTCGGCTCCCGTATGAAAACCACCGCCGAACGAGGTAGCGACGGACGGCGAACGTGACGGTCAGCCGGTTCTCCTCACTCGTCGTCCGTCATTCGTCGTCCGTCGCGGTCTCCACTTTCTCGGCGAGCAGGCTCGGCGTGAGACCCTTCTCCCCGAGCGTCGCTCCGACGAGCGCGCCCAGCGCGCCGCCGCTGCTGGCGGTGCTTCGACCGAACAGGCCGCCGATCCCGGCGCCGACGGCGGCGCCGATGGCGGCGTATTTCGCACGGTTCACGGCTCGAGTGATTCGGGACTTCATACTGAGTCTAGACGGCGAACGGGATTAAGCCTGAGGGGTGTATCCCAGCGTCGGACTCGGCGAACCGTCCGCTTCCCCACGACACGATGAGTCGGCCATAATTAGATTCCTCTAAAGATATACTTTGATACAAAGAATTATCTAGTTAGGCGTGCTACCCCGAGGCACGTATGTCCAACACGGACTCGGAGCGGCAACGACGCCGGTTCTCACGGCGCGGCGCGCTCGCCGCCGGCGGGGGGCTCCTCACGGCCGGGCTGGCCGGCTGTGCCGGGAGCGCCGATCCCGGCGACCGATCGACGTCGTCCGACGCGACGACCGACGGTGTAGCGGGCACCACGACCGAGAACGATGACTCTCCGGTCGCGGTCGCGTCCTTCTTCAGCTTCTACGATTTCGCCCGTCACATCGCTGCGGGAACGCCGGTCGAGGTGCGGAACCTCGTTCCGACCGGCCTCCACGGCCACGGGTGGGAGCCGAACGCGCGGATCACCCGGGATATCATCGAGGCTGACGCGTTCATCCACGTCGGTCCGGACTTCCAGCCGTGGGCCGACCGCGCGATCGAGACGATCGAGGCCGACGGAGTCGACACCGACCTCATCAACGCCCGCGAGGGAATCGAGCTCGTCGGCCTGGCCGCCAGCCTCGACCGCGACGAGGAGGGAGTCGGCGAGCAGCGCGGCAAGGATCCGCATTTCTGGCTCGACCCGAACCGGGCGATGCAGTCGGTCGACACCATCGCCGACGGGCTCGCTCGGATCGCACCCGACCACGAGGACGCCCTCCGAGCGAACGCCGACGCGTACAAGCGTGACGTCCTCGGGCGCATCGACGCGGAGTACCGGGCGATCTTCGAGGCCGCCGACCGCGACGTCGTGCAGCTTGCCGCCCACAACGCCTTCCAGTACCTCGGCGTCGCCTACGACGTTCGGATGCGCCCGCTCGTGGTCAATCTGGCCGCGAGCGGCGACGTCAAGCCGACCGACATCACCGAGGCGAAGCGGGTCATCGACGACCACGACATCGAGTACATCGCCGCCGCCGTCTTCGAAACCCGACGACCGGCCCAGCAGCTCCTCCGGGAAACGGCCGTCGAGGCCTACTTTCCGGTCACGCCCTACGCCGGCGTTCGCGAGGACTGGGTCGCCGCTGGTTGGGGCTACGAGGAGATCGCTCGTCGGATAAACATGCCGACCTTCGAGGTGGTCCTCGGGAACGCCGCCCCCGAAGCCGTCGGGCCCGACGGCTGGGCCGACGAATGGCGGAACTTCGAATGACGATGCCGCATACGACCGCCGCCCCGGATGCCACGGACGCCACGGACGCCGTCCCGGACGCCACGGACGCCGCCCCGGACGCCACCGAAGCGGACGCGACCACCTCTCCGGATCCGGTCATCGACCTGTCGAACGTCACGTTCGGTTACACGGCCACGCCGGTTCTCGAGGACGTCTCGCTTGCGGTCGATCCCGGCGAGTACGTCGCCGTGGTCGGGCCGAACGGGTCGGGAAAATCGACCCTCCTGAAGGTCGTCCTCGGATTGTTGGCCCCCGACTCCGGGACCGCTCGGCTCTTCGGCGAGCCGTCGCGTTCGTTCGACGACGGGGCTCGGATCGGACACGTTCCACAGCGTACGGACGCCGCCGTCGGGATGCCGATCACCGTTCGCGAGGTCGTGAAGATGGGCCGGTTCCCGCACGTCGGCGTTCGCGGCCTCTCGAGCGCGGACTGGGCGGCCGTCGAGGAGGCGATCGAGACGGTGGGGATGGCGGGGTTCTCGACCCGCCGCATCGGCGAGCTGTCCGGCGGCCAGCGGCAACGCGCGTTCATCGCCCGCGCGCTGGCGGGCGACGCCGACCTCCTCGTCCTCGACGAGCCGACCGTCGGGGTGGACGCCGAGTCCGTCGAGGCGTTCTACGGTCTCCTGGATGCGCTCAACGACGACGGAATGACGATCGTGCTCATCGAACACGACCTCGGCGCGGTCACCGACCACGCCGAGCGCGTCGTCTGTCTCAACCGGACCGTCCGCTTCGACGGCCCGACGGAGGCGTTTCTCGGCAGCGACGCCTTCGCCCGGGCGTTCGGCGCGACGGTCGGCGGCATCGAGCGCGTCGCGCCCGGCGATGCGTCCGGTGACGACGATGCGTCCGGTGACGACGATGCGTCCCGTGAGCGAGCGGCGGCGTCGGGGGGTGACCGCGAGTGATCGACCTCGCGCTCGCCCCGCTGTACCGCGTGCTCGACCTGTGGTACTGGGTGATGATACGGCTCCACGGTCTCACGGGGCTGGAGATCCTCGATCCGAGCTTCACCTTCCTCTATCGGGCGATCCTGATGGGGCTGTGCATCGGCGTGATGGCACCGCTCATCGGGACGTATCTGGTTCACCGGCGACTCGCGCTCATCGGGGATGCGCTTGCCCACACCGCGTTCGCGGGCGTCGCCGTCGGCCTGTTCGTCAACGCGGTGCTGGATTTCGGGATCTCGCCGTACCTGACTGCGGTCGTCGTCGCGATGATCGCGGCGCTCGCGATCGAGCTGATCTCGGAGGCGACCGACGTCTATAACGACGTCTCGATGGCGATCGTCCTCTCGACGGGGTTCGCGCTCGGATCGACGCTCATCAGCCTCAACGCCGGCGGGCTCTCCGTGGGGATCGACCAGTACCTGTTCGGCAACCTCTCGACGGTCGCCCCCTTCGACGCGGTCGTCCTGCTCGCGCTCTGTCTGGTCGTCGTCGCGACGGTCGTCGTCACGCGTAACCAGCTCCTGTACGTGACCTTCGACGAGACCGCGGCGGCGGTTTCGGGGATCCCCGTGAACTGGTATAACCGGCTGCTGGTGGTGCTCACCGCGCTCGTCGTCGTCGGCGCGATGCAGATCCTCGGCGTGATCCTGGTGGCGGCGATGCTCGTCGTCCCCGTCGCGGGCGCGACCCAGCTTGCCCGCAGCTTCACCGAGTCGATCCTGATCGCGGTCGTCCTCGCGGAGCTGGCCGTGGTCCTCGGGATCGCGGCCGCCTACTACGGCGGCGCGACCGGCGGCCCGGTCATCGTACTCGTCGCCGTCGGGCTCTACGTCGTCGCGGCGGTCCTCGGAAAGCTGGGGGACGCGCTGACCGACTCGTCGGCCCCCGAGACGGACGCGATCGAGGGCTGACTGGATGGGGATCGACTCGACCGGGACGGATTCGACCGAGATTGACTCGACCGAGGACGGATTCGACCGCGACGGCCGGTGCGTCCGGGCGGGCGATGGACCGCGACGACCGACGGCGTTCCGCGGAACACAACCGTTTTTCGGGCGCGATCCGAACGCGGCGTATGGACGCACCAGACGGCGACTGGCGGCTCATCCGGGAGGAGGCCCGGTCGGGGCCGATGCAGATGGCGCTCGACGAGGTCGCGGCCGACACCGCCGCCGAGGGAGGACCCTGGACGGTCCGGGTCTACCGGTGGGACCCGAGCTGTCTCACGATGGGCTACCGGCAGGACCCCGGGACGGTCGACTGGGAGTGGTGTGAAGCCAACGGGGTCGACGTCACCCGGCGACAGACCGGCGGCGGCGGCATCTATCACGACGTCGTCGGCGACATCGCGTACTCGATCGCCGTCCCGGCGGACGTCGTCCCCGGCGAGCTGCTGGAGTGTTATCACCAGCTCTGTGAGCCGATCCTGGACTTCTTCTCCCGCATCGGCATCGACGCCGACTACGTCGCCGAGTCCCTTCCGGAGATCCACCATCCGGCGTGTTACCTCCGGGAGCTGCATCCGGCCCACGACGTCGTGGCGGGGCCCGCGGACGACCGCCGGAAGATCGCCGGCAACGCCCAGTACCGGCGCAACGACGCCGTGATCCAGCACGGCTCCCTGACGTTCAGCGTCGACGCCGAGCGCCATCTCGGCGTCTTCGACGACCCGCCGATCGGCCCGGACGGCTTCCGCGATCGGGTCGTCGGAATGGACGAGCTCGTCGACCTGGACCGGGCCGAGGTCGTCGAGACGCTCGAGGAGACGCTCGCCGAGTGGGCCTCGGCAGCGGAGGGATCGTGGACGGAGGCGGAGCTTTCGCGAGCGCGCGAACGCGCGGACGAGAAGTATCGATCCGACTCGTGGGTGCACGAGCAGCCCGGCTCGCGATAGGCGGACGGCGCTTTCAGGCACGGACGGGACGGCGCGTTCCGAAGCGGCTTTGACTCGCGATCTCCTGCCTTCGGTATGACACTCCGGATCGGCGCACACGTCTCGATCGCGGGCGGGGTCGACAACGCGATCGACAACCAGATCGAGGTCGGTGGCAACTGCGGCCAGATATTCACCCACTCCCCGCAGGTCTGGCAGGACCCGAACATCGGCACCGAGGAGGCCGAGCGCTTCCGTGCGGGAACGGCCGAGAACCTCGCGGGACCGTGGGTGATCCACACCTCCTACCTCGTCAACCTCTGTACGCCCAAGGAGGGCCTCCGCGAGAAGTCCCGCGAGTCGATGCAGGCGGAGCTCGATGCGGCCGACGCCCTCGACGTCCCGTACGTGAACGTTCACCTCGGCGCCCACACCGGCGCGGGCGTGGAGGCCGGGCTCGAGAACGCGGCCGCCGTCATCGACTCCCTGGACGTGCCCGAGGACGTCACGATCCTGATCGAGTCCGACGCCGGCTCCGGGACGAAGCTCGGCGGGCAGTTCGAACACCTCGCGACCGTCCTCGACCTCGCCGAGACGGACCTCGACGTCTGCCTCGACACTGCCCACACCTTCGCCGCCGGCTACGATCTCTCCACGCCCGCGAGCGTCGACGAGACGATCGCGGAGTTCGACGACGTCGTCGGGCTCGAGCACCTCCGATGTCTCCACCTCAACGACTCCAAACACGAGTGCGGGACAAACAAGGACGAACACGCCCACGTCGGCGAGGGACACATCGGCGACGCCGGGATGGAACGGATCGTCACCCATCCCGACCTCCGGGACCTCCCGTTCGTCCTCGAGACGCCGACCGAGGACGGCCGGAGCTACGCCTGGAACGTCGAGCGGGTTCGTGAACTCCGGGCGGCCGAGTGAACGTCTGAACGTCGAGCGGGTCCGCACGAGGTCCACCACGACCGTCCGCGAGGGGCCGGGTTTTTGTAGCTGCTGGCCGTCGGTCCCGCCGTGGTCACCACCGAGTCGCTGCTGTTCGGCGCGGGGCGTCGCCGGGGACTGTCGCTGATCGGCGCGTGTGGCGCCGTCACCGCGGTCACCGTGCTCGCGGTGTTGGCGCTGGGATCCGTGGCCCCGTCCCACCACGTCACGAGCTTTCTCGCCGACGACGCACTCCCGTCGATCCTGCTGTACCTCCCCGCACCGATCGCGCTGGTCGGCGCGTACGCTCGGTGTGGCGCCCCGTCCTGCCTCGCCGTCGGCGTCGTTCCCGGCGTCGTCTTCGGCGCGATCGTCGTCGTTGGTGGGTTGCTCGGCGTCCCCGGCACCGGCGCCGACGCGACGGTCCTCGGGCTGTCGATCGGCCTCTCGATCGGCTTCTCCGTGGTCGGCCTCTCAAGCGCGTTCGTCGGCTATTGCACCGGCGTCACCGCCGTCCTCGCGCTCGACGCGTTTCGTGAGGGCGGCGGGCGAGGCGCGGGCGAGTGACCGCGGGGCCACTCAACAACTGTTAACCTCGTCGCGACGTAGCCTCCGCCGTGCGACGGTTCAGTCCCGAGTACCTCGACCGGACCCGCCGCGGGATGTGGGACGACGACCGGGAGGCTCTGACGCCGCTTCGCCTTGCGGACCGCGAGTGCGTTCTCGACGTCGGGTGCGGGACCGGCGAGCTGACGCGCGTCCTCGCCGCCGAGACGCCCGCGAGCGCGACCGTGCTCGGGGTCGATGCGGATCGTGAACTGCTCCGGGTCGCGCGGTCGCGCGGTCGCGGTCACAACGATGTCGACGATACCGACCGGACCCGTGACGACGCCGACCGGGCCCGTGACGACGCCGACCGAACCCGTGATCGCGACGAGCGCGCCCAGCCTCGCAGCACGGCCGACCGTCCGTCATACCTCGCCGGCGACGCGACGCGACTTCCCGTCGCCGATGCGGCGGTCGACCTCGTCGTCTGTCAGGCGCTGCTGATCAATCTCCCCGACCCGCGGGCGGCGATCCGCGAGTTCCGGCGCGTCTCGAGCGACCTCGTGGCCGCGATCGAGCCGAACAACGCCGACGTCGGCGTCTCCTCGACGGTCGACGCCGAGGAGCGGCTGGAGCGTGAGGCCCGGAACGCATACCTCGACGGCGTCGGCACGAACGTCGCCCTGGGCGACCGGGTGCGGGAGCTGTTCCGACGCGAGGGCCTCGAGTCGGTCACGACCCGCCGCTACCACCACGAGAAACGGATCGAGCCGCCCTATACCGACCAGTCCCTGGCGGCCGCGGCCCGCAAGGCCAGCGGCGCCGGCCTCGCCGACCACCGGGCCGAGCTCGAGGCGGCGCTCTCGCCGGCCGGGTACGACGACCTGCGGTCGCGCTGGCGGTCGATGGGCCGCGACGTCGTCGACGCGATGCGCGACCGCGAGTACGAGCGCGTCGAGGTCGTTCCCTTCGACGTGACGGTCGGCCGGGTCGAGTCGGCCTGACGGGCGAGGCCTGGTCGGGTCGACCACCCTGCTTGAGCGTCACAGCCGTTGCCCGATCGTCACACCACGTCGCCGCGAACCGACGATCCGGTCGATCGGTCCCGTTCGCGGTGCACCGTCTCGGCCGCCTCGGCGGCGACGTCGTCGTCGGCACCCAGCATCGACAGCGCCTCCTCGAGCGTCGGCATCGCGAAGGACCCCTCCCGGAGCCGCTCGAGCGCCTCGTCGTCGCGCTCGCCGTCGACCCATAGGCAGACCCCGCGCGGGTCGAGGACCTCCGCGTAGGTCTCGCGGGCCACGGCGCCGTTCAGCCGCTGGGTGACGTTCCGGTCGAACCCCGTGTTGCAGACCTCGAGGTGGACCGGCTCGTCGGCCGGAAGGAGGTGGGCGGCCAGACACTTCTCCGGGGCCGCGTACCCGTTCGGGTTCGTCCGCACCAGGTCCGGATACCGTTGCGCCCACTCCGTGCGGATCGTCTTGCCGATCCCGCGGACGCCCTCGAGCGCGTCCGGATCCGGCTCTCCGGCGTCCGTGTCCTCCCGATCGTCGCCGAGCAGGACGTCCTTCGTCACGTAGACGTCGAGGCGGTCGATCGGATCGAGCCCCAAGGCGACGTCGCCGTAGACCCAGACCTCGCGCACCGGGACCGGCATCGGGTCGGACTCGACCGTCTCGAGGATGGTCTCCACCCGGTCGATGGCGTCAGTACGGTCCATTACCGTCGGTTCGTCGTCCGCGGTGAAACCGGTTACGTCACGGGGGCTGCGATGCGGTCCCGTCGTCTCCGCTGCCCCCGTCCGTCTCGTCGTCCCCGCCGTCCTCGTCCGTCTCGTCGTCCTTGCGGCGGTCGTACTTGGCGACCGCCCTGTCGGCGCGCGTCGAGAGGCCGTACGGATTCCGCGTGGGCGTCCGATCGCGTGCGCGGGCGACCATCCCGTCGGAGAAGCCGGTCGCGGTCCCGAGCAGGACGTCGCGGCCGTTGGCGACCCAGCCGGTCGGCGTCGCCGCCCCGCGGACGACGTCGCGGGCGACCGACGTCGAGTCGCCGAGCGCGTGCGCCGCGACCCGCCGGATCACGGTCGGCCGGAACCCGTAGTTCTTCGCCAGCCGATAGGCCAACGCCCGGTACTTCCACCCCCAATCGCGGTCCGGTCGGCCGCCGTCCGCCGCGGGCGAGGCGTCCGGGTCGCGCTCGACCGAGAGGTCGGATTCCCACCGCACCTCGTGGTCGAGCCCCGCGAGCCGGTGGGCGGCGTCGCGTGATCCGCCGGTCTCGAGGTACTCGTCGAATCCGTCGAGGTCCTCGAGCACGCCGGCCCGGAAGACGACGTTGCCGCCGGCGAAGTAGGTCACGTTCCGGCCGGCGATCCGTCGCCGCTCGGCGCTGTCGGCCGTCTGCCCGGCACGGAGCGGACGCGCCACGGGGCCCGTGACGACGTCGGCGTGCTCGAGGCCCGCCTCCACGCCCTCGATCCAGTCGGGACCGATCCGGTTGTCGTAATCGACGAGCGCGACCGCCTCGCCGGTCGCGACCTCGATGCCGGCGTTACGGGCGACGTTGACGCTCCGGTCGGAGATCTCAACGAGCACGTCGACGTCCTCGCGGTCGCGGACCATCCCGGTGGTGCCGTCGGCGGAGGGCCCGTTCACGACGATCACCTCGGCCGCGGGCGCGTGGGCGGACAGCGCGTCCAGTCCGTCCGCCAGTTGGTCCCGTCCGTTGAGCGTGGGGACCACGACCGAGAGGTTCATACCTCGATCCGTACGGCGCGGCGCATAAAAGACTCTTTGTGACCCGCCGGGTGGCGCTGCGACGGGTCACGCACGGCTCAACCGGGGGATCCGGGTCAGGTCCGGAGGTAGTAGACCTGTTTGCGGGCGTCCTTGAAGCTGTACCGCGAGTCGACGATCCCCGACTCCTCGAGCCGGTTGAGCGCGTACCGGACCGTCCTGTCGGGCAGCAGCGACTCCTCGGCGAGCTGGCCCTGCGAGAGCGGCGCGTCGCCTTCGAGGACCTTCGCGACGAGCTTGGCGCTCGGGGGCAGCTCGCGGAGGCGGTCGCGATACTCCGATTCGGACAGGATCGTCGGCTCGTGGGTCTCCGCGGAACGAGTGCTCATATCGGGTGGGTGCCAGCGGTCCATCGTAAAGGTTGGCTATATATAGGACAATTCGATATCGACAATATAATGTCTTAATATGTGTCCGTGTCACTTCGGTTTCCCCACTACCCTTGTGCGATCCGTTTTCCATTCTCGAGCGCGTCCGGAACGGTCCCCGCGTCGGGCGCTCGAACCGCCGCTCCCGGGTCGACATCCAGTACGGTTTTGTCGTTCGGGGCGTGAGGACATCCTAGCGTGAAAGGACAGGATTGGTATCAGGCGGACGACGTCGCGGAGGAGTACGACGACATCCGGTTCGCCGACGGCGGGCGCGTGATCGACCGCCGGGAGAAGGAGGCGGTGCTGTCGGCCCTGGGTCCGGTCGAGGGAACACGCGTTCTCGAGGTCGCCTGCGGAACCGGCCGCTTCACCACGATGCTCGCCGATCAGGGTGCCGACATCGTCGGGCTCGACATCTCCCGTGAGATGCTCGAACAGGGTCGTCGGAAGGTGCGGGACCGCGGCATCGACGACCGCGTCGAGTTCATGCGCGGCGACGCCTCGCGGCTCCCGTTCCCCGACGACCACTTCGACGCCGTCCTCGCGATGCGGTTCTTCCACCTGATGGACGACCCGGTTCCGTTCCTCTCGGAGCTGGCCCGGGTGAGCAGCGACCAGATCGTCTTCGACACGTTCAACCGCCGGAGTGCACGCGTGCTCTACACCTGGCTGTTGCCGATGGGGTCGCGGCTCTACTCGGAGGACCAGGTCGTCTCGATGCTGTCCGCCGCGGATCTCACCCTCGCCGGCGAGGAGCACGACTTCGTGCTCCCGTACGGGTTCTACCGGAACCTGCCGAGCGCGGTCGCGAAGGGATTCCGGGCCGTCGACGAGGCGATCGGCCGGACGATCCCGGGCGATTACGTCGCGTCCGTCTCCTACTGGGACGCTCGCGTCCCCGCCGACGAATAGTCCGGCCTCCCGAAACCGACGGCAGGCCGCCGTCAGACGTCCTCGTCGACGATCTCGCCGACCGCGAAGTTCGATTTGACCTCCGTGACCTCGATCTTCACCCGCTCGCCGACGTCGCCGCCCGGGACGATGATCACGTACCCGCGCTCGACGCGAGCGATGCCGTCGCCCTGCTTGCCGATGTCCTCGATCTCGACGTACCGCATCTCGCCGGGTTCAACGGGGGGTTGTGGACCCTCGCCGGTCTCCGCGTCCGCGCCGCCGATCCCGTCGACGCCGCCGTCCGCGCCCGCGCCCGCGATGAGCGCGACGCGATACGTCTCGCCGACGTCGACCGTGCCGGTTTCCACCTCCCGCTTCGGCACCTCGACGACGTAGGAGTCGTCCGTCTCTCGGACGTCCGCACTGAACAGACAGAGGAGTTTCTCGGAAATTTCCATAGTAGACCTCTACCGGATACTCACGAGCGAGTATAATAGTTGTACCGCCAGCGGCTCGTCGTCCTCGGCATCCGGCGGTTCATCGTCCCGAGCTGCTCACGACCGTTCGGTCCGATCCCCGTCGATCGGCGTTCCGTCGGGTCGCTTTTGCCCCTCCGAGTCGTGGACGACGACGCCGTCGATATCCCCCGACGGGCGATAGGCGTCCCGAACCTCGATCGCCTCCTCGAGCTCCCGGACCGCTCGCCGCTTCAGGGCTTCCGCGAGGTCCTCGGCCTCGGACCGGGAGATGTTCCGACCCAATCCCTCACACTCGTGGGCCCGAACCATCCCCGCCTCGTCGACCGCCTCGCCCATCGGCTGGCTCGTCCCGCCGAGCGCGACGCTGAACGGGTACGTTCGACACACCAGCGGCCGGTCCTCGTGCACGGTGCAGGCGCCGCGGCCGTCGGTCTCCCGGTAGAAGGTGCAGTTCCCGCACGCGTCCGTCTGCAGGGCCCACTCGAACGTCTCGCCGGCCGGCTCCCCCTCCGCCGACTCCTCGAGGCCGTACGGCATCGGGCGGGCGACGTCGCGCCAGTCGTACTCGCTGCCCGAGACGTCGTCCGCGTCGTCCTCGCCGGCTTCGCCGCCGGCGCTTCCATCGCCGGCCGCATTGCTCTCGAGGGTCGCCAGCAACTCCCGAACCTCGTCGGGGAAGACGGTCGCCGTGTGTGGCTCCGCGTGCGATCGATCGTCTTCCGTCTCGACTCCAGCGCCATCACCATCGGCAACGTCGTCGTCGGCTTTCGGCGTGTACCCCTTGCAGCAGGCCCCACAGCGCGTACACTCGAACCCGATCGACTCGATCGCGTCCGCGAGATCGGCGACCGTCAGGTCACGGGCACGGTCGAGTTCGGCCTCGAGGCTCTCCATACGTCGTCATTCGTGTGCACGTGCTAAACCCCCGCGGTCGGACGAAGGAGCGAAGTGTTGCGAGCCGCTTTGCACGCGTGTGAAGGAGTATCGCCGCAAACAGCTGCTCGAGCGCGTCAACCGCGAGGCGGCGACGATCGGGGCGTCGATCCCCGAGACGATCGAGGTGCAGGGCGAGCCGATCGACCTCCGCGAGTTCGTCTTCGAGATCAAACGCCGCGAGACCGTCCCCCCGGGCGAGCGCGAGCGCGTCGAGCGAGCGAAACGGAACCTTCGTCGCGAGCGGATCGAGCGGCTCGACCGCATCGAGGCGGGGCAGGTCTCCTACGAGACCGGCGCCGAGCTCGCCGACGCGATCATCGGGATCGACCGCGCGCTCGACGCCCTGGAGTCCCTCGAGCCCGCGGACGTCGAGGCCGAAGCCGAACGGCAGGACGCCGTCGACACGAAACGCTGGATGAATTTCCTCAAGCAGGCGCTCGGACGCGAGGACGCCTCCTCGAGCCGAACGCGGTTTTGACGTTCCGATCCCGGTCGCGCGACCGTCGGCGTGCTCAGACGTCCCCGGCCATCGCCCGGAACAGCCCGTCGGACAGATCGTCCCGGTCGACGGCCTCCTCGATCGAGTCGTCCGTCGGGTCGATGTCGGGCGTGATCCGTCCGCCACCCATCCGGGCGTGGCCGCCACCGTCGCCGTTGGGAACGTCCGCGAGCGCCTCCTCGATCGCCTTCCCCATATGGACCCGGTCGTCCCGGGACCGTCCCGAGAGGTGGATCGTCCCGTCCCGCTCGCCGACGATCACCACGGCCGTGACGCCCTCGAGCTGGATCAGCTCGTCGGCCGCCTGCGGGATCGCGTCGACGTTGTTGACCGACCCGACGTCGGCGACGGCGAACGATCCTTCCACCTGTCGGCCCGCGATCGCCCGTGCCTTCACCTCGAGAACCTCGGCGTCGACCGCCGGGTTCGCGATCCGGTCGAGCCGGTCCTGGTCGACGCCGGGGTAGAGGTAGCTCGCCGCGGCGAAGTCGGCCTCGCTCGCGCCGACGGTGAGGTGGTTGGTGTCGGCGAGGATCCCGTACAGTAACCCCGTCGCCGCGCTGGTGGGAAGGGTGTAGCTCCCGTCGGTCTCGCTCGCGTGCCTGTCGGGCGGCACCGGGGTCGCGTCGTTGTCCTCGAAGTACTCGGCGACGATCGACGCCGTCGCGCCGTAGTCGGTCCGGACGTCGGTGAACTCCTCGCCGGCCCCGTCGCCGGGATGATGGTCGATCACCGCGAGCGGGAGAACGCCGTCCGCCCCGCTGAACCCCCGCGCCTCGTTGTGATCGACGAGGACGATCGACTCGGCCGCGAGATCGGTGACGTGGTCGATCCGGTCCAGCTCCAGGTCGAGGACCGTCCGGAACGCCCGGTTCTCCTGATGGCGGATCTGGCCCGGATACTGGATCGTCGCGTCGACGTCGACCTGGTCGGCCAGCTCGACGACGCCGACCGCGGCCGCCATCGCGTCGGGGTCCGGATTCGGATGCATCAGCACCGCGATCTCCTCGGCGTCGGCGATCAGCCGCCGGAACGTGACGCCGCGTGCCCGGCGCAGCCGGACGAACGCGTAGACGCTCCCGAGCACGACCACCAACGCGATCGCCGTCGCGACCGCCAGCTCGGGGTTCTCACGGACGAACAGCTCCGCGTCGGCGATCCACTCCTCGCCCGCCGTGGCCTGGGCCATACACCACTCATCACCGACTCGGTCTACAAGAAACCCCCAGACGGTTTTCGCTCAGTCAGTCGCGGACGGGTTGCGCCCGGTCAGTCGCGGACGGGTTGCGCCCCGTTAGTCCCGGTCCGGTACGCCTCGATCGCCGCCCGGTAGCCCTCGCGGTAGGTCGGGTACTCGAGTTCGTACCCCAGCTCCCGGAGGTAGTCGTTCGAGCACCGCTTGCTCGTCCGGATCCGCCGTTCGGCGCGCTCGGAGAGGTTCGGATCGGAGAGCCGATCGGCTTTCGAGCGCTTGGGCGGGCGGTCGACGCCGCACTCGTCGGCCAGCCAGTCGGCGAACGCGTGTTTCGCGACCGGCTCGTCGTCGGTGACGAGCACGACCTCGTCGCGAGCCCGGTCCGTCTCGAGGAGGTGGCGGATCGCTCCCGCTGCGTCGTTCCGATGCACCATGTTCAGGTACCCCTCGGTCACCGGTCCCTCGAGATACCGCTCGAGCCGGTAGCGGTCCGGGCCGTACAGCCCCGAGAATCGGGTCACGGTTCCGTCGATCCCCGCCTCGGCGCTCGCCTCGAGCGCGACGCGTTCGGCCGCCGCCAGGACGCTGGTCTTCTCCGTCTGCGGGTCGAGTGGCGTCGTCTCGTCCACCCAGTCGCCGCCGTGATCGCCGTAAACGCCGGTCGAGGAGGTGTAGACGAGCCGGTCGGGCACGGCCTCGCGTGACTCGTACTCGGCGATCACGTTCTCGAGCCCCTCGACGTAGACGGATCGTGCGGCCGCCGCGTCGCGCCCCCCGGAGCTGGCCGCGAAGACGACCGCGTCGGCGTCCGGGAGCGCCGACAGCGAGTCCGGCTCGGTGACGTCCGCTCGAATCGGCACGAGGCCGGCCGCCTCGACCGCGTTCGCGCCGCGCTCCGACCGACGAACGCCGGCGACGTCGTGTCCGTTCGCGACGAGTCCGCGGCCGAGCTCCAGCCCGACGTATCCGCAGCCGACGATCGCGACGCGCATCTACGGTCTCCGCGCCTCGAGCGCCGCCGTGATCTCCGCGAGCTGTCCGATCGTCATCCGGGTGCGCCCCTCGAGCGCCTGCTGGAGCTCCTGTCCCGTGAGATCCGCGTCGATCGCTCCCGCGAGCGTATCGACGTCGACGACCGCGGTCGTCATCCCCATCAGGAGATGGTCCCGGAGCTCGTAGACGATCGCGTCGGGGTCCCGGTCGTCCGCGACCGCGAGGACCGACGCCGCCTCCTCGATCGAGATCCCGGTGACGGCCCCCCCCGCGATCGCGTCGATCCGGTCGTCCCCGAGCTCCGTTTCGGCCCGGATCGTCTCGACGCTCGCGTCGTCGACCGACTCCTGCAGCAGCCGGCGGTAGGCGTCGAGTACCGTCTCGGCGTCGGCGCCTTCAGCCGGCGCGACTTCGTGAAGCATATCGATCCTCCGCCGTCGGCGCGGAAAACGACTGCGGTCGTGGCGGTCCCCGCGACTCTCACCTCGACTCCGACTTCGCCGAGCACGTCCGGCGTTCGGCCCCCGGACAGGGCCAGCCGGCGGACCGCTCGCTCCACGTCCCGTCGACGTCGCCCACGCCGGGCGGTCCCGGCGGGACCGCGACGACGACCGTCGTCCCCGTTTCGAACCGGACGGGCTCGGTGTAGCCGAGCGTGACCCGCTCACCGTCCACCTCGACCGTCGATCGCCCCGACCCACGGACGTACCTGAACGGCTGGCCGGGCGGCCCCGTGTTCGATCGCAGCTCGAACCGGGGGTAGGTCCCCGCGACGTCGACGTGCCACACGTTCACCGTCGCGTACCAATATCCGGGAACGGGCGCGACCGGAAGGCCGGCACCGACCTGCTTCGTCACGTCAGTCGCCCATTCGTGCTCCTCACCGAGGCGATCGACGGCCTTGCCGCCCGCCCGCCGAAGCTCGTTCTCGACCACGGATTCGATCCGCTTGCGGGCCACGGTTCGGGTGATCTCGCCCGCCCGAGTGACTCGCGACTTCGACACACTCGTTCGGTCGGACTCCATCGCCGACCGCAGCGTCGTCCGGATCTCGGCCCCGAGGCGAGCGCGGTCGCCGTCCGTAAGGGTGGTTCGCCTCCCGGTCTCCGCGACGATCGCCTCGGCGTATCGTCCGTCCCCCATCGCGGTCGCGAGTTGCCCCGGTGTCGCGTAGCGATCGCTTGCCGCATCGACGACCGCTTTCCGCTCCGCTCCGGGCAGGTCCGTGACCGCTCCGATCCGGTGTTCGACGCGACGTTCGACCCGGTCGATCGATCCGCTGACGTCGGACTCGAGCCGGTCGTGCGAGCGTCGCAGCTCGGCTGCTTGCTCCTCGTCCGTGGTCGCCGTCGATCCGGCGTCGGACGCGGTCGTCCCGTCGGGCGTGTCCGCCTCGTCGCCCGTCTCCCGGAGCGTTCGTTCGCTCGCCGCGAGCGTCCGTCCCGCTTGCGGGAGCGGAACGCGGTCGCCGGCCGCGAGCGCCCGGTCGACGATCCCGCTCGCGGCGTCCCCGTAGGGAACGGTGAAGACGTTCACGTTCCGCGTCACGAGCGGTCGGGTCCGGCTCCCCGGCTCGACCGCCGGCGAGGCGGCGTCGATCGTCGTTCGTGGGAGGTACCCGGGCGACCCAGCCGGCCGGAACGAGACCGGTCCTCCCGGCCCTTCCACCCCAACCTCGTCGGGCTCCGGGTCGGTCGTCCGGCCAGCCGCAGCGACGTACTGTCCGAGCGACGTCCCGTCCGTCGAGCCGCCTCGGTCGCGTTCGCTTGCAGCGTTCTCGACTCCGTCCTGTACGTCCTGCGCCGTCCGTGCCCGGCGTTCGAGTTCCTCGATCGTCGCGTCGACGTAGGCGCGTCGGGCCGCCACGCGGGCGCGGTCGGCAGCCCCGTCGTAGGTCCGCGGCGCGTCGACCAGCTCGTCGCGCTCGTCCCGAAGCGTCGCCGCCAATTCACCGTAGGGGTTCGCCGTCCCGGCGGCGACTGCACGCATCTCGACCGTGGTTTCCGTCGCGCGGACCTCCCCGTGTATCGCGGCGAGATCGTCGCGCATCCATCCCCGGAGATCCGCGGGCCGATCGCCGTACACGACGGTCCGTCGTCGTCTCTCGGCGCTCGACTCGACCGCCCGTTCGGCGACCGCGTCGGCGTTCGCCGCGTCGAGTTTCCGGCGTGCCGCATCGGGCGTGTCGCGCAGGTTCGGACCGTCGATCGCGCCGCCGCGTTCGAACGTCGGCGACGTCGGTCGGTCGGGTGCCCCTGCCGCCGGTGCGTACCGTCCGTCCACGGCGACGGTGACGCGGTATCGTTGGCTCCACTGCACGGTCGTCGTTCGCCGACTCGAGCCGTCCGTCCAGTACCGCGTCGTTCGGTGATCGGCCGTGACCCGCCTCGTCGCCGTGTCGAACCCGTTTTCGCCGCCGGACCCCCTCGCGTCCGCCGTACTCGTGGTCCGCTCGCCGACGTACGTCCAGTTCGCGCCGGGGGACTCGCGTAACGGCGGTCGGGTCCGTCCGCCCGTCCGATCGACGCGAATTCGCCTCGTCGCCTCGACGCGATAGGCGGATTCGGCGATCGCGTCGGTTCGATCGAGGGTCTCGACGAGTGCCGCGTCCGCCGCCGGACCGGCGGTGACGGTTTCGGTCACGTCGGTCGCATCGCTTTCGTCACCGTTGCCAGCCGTGACTGGGGCGGTTTCGGTGGATGCTGCGGCGGCGTCGCTCGGATCGGGAACCGAGGTCTCGAGCACGAACCGGCTCCACTCGTTCTCGTCGACCCCGGTCGGTTCGAGGAGATCCGTGAGACCGGTTCGAACGGCCGCGCGCCGGACGCCCGCGCTCGCGTTCGGATCCGCCGCGCCGAACGCCTCCCGTTGTACCGCGGTGATCCCGGCGTTCGTCGAGAGCTCCACGTGCCGGTTCCCGACGACGTTCTGGACCGGCGCGCCGAACCGCTGTGCGTATCCGCGTGCCCACGCGATCGCGTAGAGCCGGCCGGTCAGCTGACGTCCCAGTCCCGTCCCCTCGATGGCGCCGCGGTTCAGGGCGGCCTCGAACCGCTCGGTCCGCTCGTGGGCAGCAAGCACCGGGACCGCGACCACGACCGTGACGTCGCGGGTCCGTTCCCCGACGATCCGGCCGTTCCGTCTGGCCGTCGTCGTCACGTTCTGTACGGTCACCTCCAGCGCCGTGCCGTTCGCGGCCGGCGCGATCGTCACGCCGTCACGGACGTCCGCGAGCGTCGTCGGATCGTCGTTTCCGGGGCTGTAGCCGCCCCGAGTCGGCGGGGCCGGATCCTCGAACGGGACCGTGGTCGTGGCCCGGATGTCGCCATCACGGGCCGTGACCGTCTCGACCGATGCCTCGACGGCAAGCCCGACCCGGATCCGAAGCGCGTCCTCGAATGCCGAGTCGTTCCGGATCACGGTCCTCGGGACGTCTCCGCCGGGGCGCGTCACCGGCTGTGCGGCCGCCGCTCGCGCTGCGTCGGCGGTCGCGCTCCGGATCGCCGGCGTCAGATCGGCGCTTGCGCGGTCCATCGCGCGCTCCACCGACCGGTCGATGGTCACGCCCGTCGTGGCGAGCCCGCTCGCGTACGCCCCGCTCGAGACGAGCAACAGCACGCCGACGAGCGCGAACGGGACGCGCCCGCGCCGGTCGTCGGCGATCGACAGTGCGGGACGGTCAGACGGCCGCACGGTCCCACCTCCGAACCACGACTCGGACCGTCGTCTCGCCCCGATCGACCGGCACGTCGACGACCGTTGTCCACACGCGGGCGGTCGACGGCGGCGAGCCGCCGACCGTCATCGCGGTTCGGTGTCCGTCATCGTCGTTCGACGACCTCTCGATCCTCGTTGGAACGCGAACCGTGACGCCAGTCCGGGGATCGAGCCGCTTGCCGACGGCGTTCGAAACGGCGTGTCGGTACGTTCGTTCCGAGCGACCCGCGTCCTCGGGGACGAGCGCCGCGAGCGCGAGGTGTTCGACCAGGGTTGCGTGGTGGCGTCGACGGTCGCCGTCGTTCGTCCCGTAGCTGACGGTCGCCGTTTCCGTCGCGATCCGATCGGCGAGATCGTCGACGTGAGTTTCCGGGCCGGTGTCGGGTGGGGCGACGCCCACGACGGTCCCGACGCTCGCGGAGACGCACAGGAGGAACAGTCCGACGTCGAGGACGGTGCTCGTCATCGTCCCACGACCACCCGGAGCTCTCCACGAACCTGTTCACCCGGCGCGATCCGGACGCTGACCGATCGCCGTGCGACTGTCGTCCCTGCCGGCAGCGGTCGGGTCGCGTTCCGATCGCCGGCCAGCCATCGCCGATCGGCGGTGACCATCGCGACGCCGATCCGCCGCCGCTCGATGGCTACCCGCCGGCGATCGACGCCGACGTCGTTCGGGACCCGCAGCCGGTCCGGATGTGCGACGCCGGCAACGACGACCCGATCTTCGACGCGATCGAGGACGATCCCGGCCGTTTCGCGCGGCTGCGTTCCCGGGTCGGCGTCCGCGATCACGCCGGCGTACATCGTGAGTCCGGCGCCCACCGCGAGCAGGGCGACGAGCGCGGCGATCGGTTCCGTCTGTCCTCGGTCGGAACTCGTGTCGACCCGGCCTTGGACGGCGGTCGTGTCGCGACGGTCAGCCGACGAGCGTGACACGGGTTCCCTCCCAGCGTATCGATCGAATCCGAAGTCGGTTCGGCGCGCGTTCCCATCGCGGGTTCCGCCGGTATCGGCCACGGGACTCGACCGCGGCTCGGTCCAGGGCCTCGGGGGAGTCGAAGACGCGGTCCGGCGGCTCGCCGGAGAGCACCCTCCGAAGCCGGTCGTCGCTTCCGGCGTTCGTGGCCGGCGTCACGGGGCCGAACCGGAGCGGCGCGGTCGTCGATCCGCCCGGACCGCGAAGCGAGACGCGGGTCGGAGACAGCCGGATTCGGTCTGCGGCGAGCCCGTGTTCGGCCGTCGCCGGGAGTTCGTCGGCGGCGACGCGGTCGATCGTGTCCGCGACGCCGTTCGCGTCCGGTGTCGGCCCCGAGGGGATTCCTGCAGCCGTTCCGAGCGTGAGCACGCTGACGGCCGCGATCCCCAGCCACGTGTACCACGTTTCGATCGGTGCGTCGATCATAGCACGGAGTGGCCCCGGTATGCGGTATAAACCTTCACAGCAGCGTCCCCGCGCCGACGAACGCGACGATGTAGGTGGCCGTCGCTGTCGGAACGGCGATGCCGACCCGGTACGCCACGAGCGTCGGGTCGAGCCCCCGCTGTATCGTCGTCGATAGCGCGGTGAGGATCGCGGACAGCAGGAGCACGTACGTTCCGACGATGCGGCCGAGCACCGGAACCGGGATCGGGTCGACGATCGGCCCGGAACTCGGACCGACACCCGGACCGCCACCTGCCTCCGTTCCCGCCTCCGAACCGGCGGCCGCCGGTGCTGCAGCCGACGCCGACGCTCCGCCTCCGGCTCCGGCGGTCGGATCCCCCGCCAGCATCGTTCCCACCACGGGATCGAGTCCGCCACCGCCGGCGATCGCGCCGCCGTCCATCCCGGCAGCGAGCGCGACCGTCGCGCCGCCGACGAGCGGCCCGAACACCGTCGCGGTGTTCGACAACGTCCGAGTGACGGTCCGAAGCTGTCTGGTTGCGTCGCGTTCGAGCGTCCGCAGCTCCTCGAGCTGGTCGGCGAGCTCGATGACCACGTCGCCCGCGGGCCGTCCCTCCCGGGCGGCGATCGACAGCAGCGCCACTGCCCCCTGCACCCGCGGGCTCGGTACGTCGGCGAACGGTCCCTCCTCGCCGACCAACGCCGACTCGACGTCGACGCGGAGGGTTCGGCTCCGCCGGCCGGCCGCCACGAACGCCGCGCCGGCGGGACCGTCCATCGTCTCGCCGGCGCGTCGAACCGCGCGCTCGACCGCGACGCCGTCCGCGACCGCGCCGCCGATGGTCGAGAGCGCGTCCGGAAGCGCCGCCTCGATCGACCGAACCCGCCGGAGCACTCGGCGACGTGGGAGCGCGAACATACCGATCCCGGCGCCGAATCCGGACCCGACGGCGGCGATCGGCGCACTCCACGGAACGACGGCGCCGCCGAGAACCCAGCCGCCGATGCCGGCGATCACGCCGGCGGCGAGTGGACGTCGGTATCCGGACGGAACGTCGGGATGGCTCGCGTCGATTCGTGGCGGCGGGAACGCGACCGGGCGACGCAACAGCAACCAGCCGCTGGCGACGAGGAGGATCGAGGGGAGGACGACGACGTACACGACCGCCATCGTGGCGGCGCCGAGCGGGAGCCCGGTCGCCCGTGCCGCCGGAAGCAGAGCGATGAGCGCCAGCGGCAGCAGGACGCCGAAGGCGTAGATACCCGACACCGGCGCCTGAACGTCCCCGATGAACGCGGCCATTCGATCGGTCGTTCCGGCCGTGACCGCCTCGAGTGCGCGGTCCAGTCCCCGTTCGCGTCGCTCCCGCGGGGCCGATGCGGCCGCCCGGATCCGTGTTCCGGCCCGTTCGAGCGCGGGGAACCACGCGCTCCATTCCGCGGTGAACGACTGCAATCCGGAATCGGGACTCGCTCGCGACCGGACGGCCGCGTCCGCGAGGCTCTCCGCGAGGGGACCGTTCCCGGTCTCCGCCGCGAACGTGACCGCCCGCTCGATCGACGGCTCCAACCGCATCCGAAGCACGAGCCGGCCCACGATTCCGGGCGCCGCCCCGAGCGCCCGCGTTCGTCGGAGGGCTGCCAGCCAGCACGGGAATCGACGTCGAATCTCATAGACGCCGTAGCCGATGGCGGCGGCGATCGGGACGCCGCTTGGGCCGCGTAGCAGCGCCGCTCCCAGCAACGCCGCCGCAGCCCCGACCGCCAGGCCCCATCGCCGTGCGGATCCCTCGATCCCCGCGGGCGTCCGGTCGTCGTCGAGAAACGACAGCGCTCGTTCGAGTTCCGCGTCGCTCGCCGTTTCGACCGAGTCGGTCGGTTCGGTCGGACTGACCGGTCCCGACTCACCACCGAGCCGGTCATCGCTTCGGGGTTCCGGGGTCATCGTTTCCCCCCGTCGGTTTCCGCGTCCCGGTTCCCGATCGTGTTCGGAGACGTTCGTCCCGCTGCGGCGTGTGCGGCGATCGTCTCCGCCCGTGCCTGGATCGTCGCCCGCACGTCCGCGTACGACTCGGATCCGCGTGCCAATCCGTCCACGAGCCGGCTCGTCCCGCGGTCGATCCGGCCGGTCGCGACGAGGTCGTCGCCGTCCCGCTCGAACAGACGATCGAAGACGACGCCGTCCCGTCCGGTCCGGAGTTCGGCGATCGTGACCACCCGGTGGGAATCGAGAAGGACGAGGAGGTCCGTGCTCGCGAACGCGGTCGACGGAACGTCGAGGTCGGTGACGACCCGTTCCCGGACAGCCTCCGGATCGGTTCCGTGGATGGTTCCCAATACCGTCTCTCCGCTGGCACCGACACGCATCGCCTCGTAGAGCGCCGCGGCCTCCTCGCCGCGCACCTCCCCGACGACGATCGCCCCGTCACCGAGACGGAGCGCGGTATGGACGGCCTCGGCCGGCGCCAGCTCGCGACCGTCTCCCACCGAGAGGCGTTGGACGTCGCGTCCTGCCGCCCGAAGTCGATCGACCGGGAGTTCCGGAGTGTCCTCGATCAGTATCCCGCGGGTCGACGCCGGAAGCTCCCACAGCAACGCGCCGAGCGTCGACGTCTTTCCCGCACCCCGCCCGCCGGCGACGAGTCCGGCGACCCCGCGCTCGACCGCGACCGAGAGCAGGCCCGCGGCGGCCGGCGTCATCGTTCCGGACTCGAGCAGCCGCGGCAGCGTCCACGCCTCCGTGCCGCCGCGGCGGAACGTGAATCCGTAGCCGTCGCTCGCGGGTCGGGTCGTCGCCGCGACCCGGACGGAACCGTGTTCGGTCTCGATGGTCGCGTCGAGCGTCGGCGACGCCCGCGAGAGCCCCTCGCCGGACACCCGTCGGAGGCGGGAGGCCAGCGTTCCGGCGCCCCGCGGCGGCAGCCGAACGTTCGTCGGGAGTCGGTCCCCGTCGACCACGACCCGGAGCGGCGTCTCCGCGACCGGCGGCGTGAGGAACGCGTCGGAGACGCGGTCGTCGGCGAGGACGTCCTCCAACACGCCGTAGCCTCGCGTGTGTCGGCGAAGCACGTCGACGAGATCGTCCGCCGTTTCGAGATCAGCTCCACCCCGGTGACGTTCCGCTCCGCGATCACGGTCGCTGCTCGCTTCGCGCTCGCGAACGGTCGCTCTGATCGCTCCTGCGGGTTCACGGGAACCGTCCGCTTCGCCCTCGAGGAGACGTCGTCTGGCTGCGGCGACGATGTCCAACTCCCGCGTCGACAACGACGCCTCCGGCGGCGTGAGGTGGTAGGTCCGGAACGCACCGTCGTGGTCATAGATCCGGACCGTCGCTCCGGTATCCGTGACCCACCGGTCCGCGAGCCGTGCCCCTGGCGGCGGTCGGGTCGCGACCTCGGCGGTCGCGATATCCGGCGTCACGTACGGTCGAAGTACCTCCTCGTAGCCCTCCACCGGCCGCGTCGTTTCGATCAGTCCGGTTTCGGCGGCTGCCAGAGCGACCGGTCCGGCACGCCCGATGGCGTCGGTCGCGGCCCGAAGCGGATCCCGTGCCGCGGTCGCGGCCGTTCGCGGCTCGAATCCGCGGACGCGCTCGTGGAACCGGCCGGCGGCGAGCAACAGCGCGGCCGCCCGGTCGCGGTACGTGAACCGCCGCTCGCGAGCACGCACGCGGATCGCGTCGACGTCGCGGTCGGCCACGGCGCGAACGACGGTCGACCGACACGCGGGTTCGGACGCCAGGGCGCCCTCGCCGGGACAGTCGCGTGCGTCGACGGTCAGCATCGTTCGGTCGGATCGGTCGCCGACGTCAGGGTCGGGGATCGCGGTTCGGCACGCACAGCCCTCGCTGGCCGGAACGATCGACCTCGACTCGTCGGCCGAACCGACGAACCGGTCGTGGACGCTTCCGAGACCGTCGACGACATCGGCGGGAAGCCGGTCGCCGAGGCGATCGAGCGGTGACATACGTCGGCTGCCGCGGTATCGTATATAAATGAGCGGCCGTCGTGTGGTTTCGTCACGGTTCCGTCTCGACGGGCAGGAGTTCGACCGTGGCCGTTCCGTCGCGACGAACGTACCGGAGCTGGACGGTCGTCCCCGTCGCGGAGAGTTCGATCGGCGGCGTCGCCGGCGCCAGCGTGGCGCCCGGAATCGTGTGCGTCTCGACCGGAGCGCCGGTGAAACGGTACGCGAGCGTCAGTCGGCAGTTTCCCCCGGACCGGGATCCGACATCGATCGTGGACCCGTCGTCCCGCAGACAACCGATGCGTGCCCGCTCCACCGGAGCCGATCCGAATCCCGAGGGAACGGCGATCGAGACGGTCGTCCGTGCGGCCAGCGTCGGGTCGGCGAGCGCCGTCGAGTCGCTCGCGATCCCTGTCGCGATCCGGTCGAGCCGCTCCGCGACGGTTCCGAGTTCGGTTCGCGTCGTCTGGTGGCCGGCGTCGGACAGCGCCGGCGACGCCGTCGCCAGCAGCACCACGGCAACCACGACGGCGAGGACCGTTCGGATCACAACACGTCACGGAGCTTCGCGAGAACGCCGGCGTCGGGGCGGTCGGTTGCGGAATCAGCGTGATCGGTTGCGGCATCGGGTATCCGACCGATCTCGTCCGCGTCCGGAACCGCGGCAGCCGCCGCCGGCGGTCGATCGGTTCGCGGTGCGCCGCCGTCGGCACGTCTCGTGGCCGACCGGCTCGGTCCCGTCGTCGATTCGTTCCTCCCGTCGTCGGTTCCGGCGTCGTCGTCCCTCCCCCACGGCGCCTCGCCGTCGCCGTTTCCGTCCGGGATGGCCCCGTCGGAACGGATCCGGTCGTGGTCCGCCGGACCGTAACCCGCTGAGTCGTCGTCATCCGCGTTATCGACGGTCGGTCCGACATCGACCGCGCCGGCATCGGCGTCGGTCGGCGCGTCGTGATCGCGATCCGCCTTTCGCCCGGTCGCGGGTTGATCGCCTTCGAGGCGGCTTGCCTTCGCGAGCGCGAGATCGGCTCGACGCTCGACCTCCCGATTGACGGCTCGAACGCCCCCGACGTACCCCCTGACCGCCTGGGTCGCCGCGTCGAGGTCCTCGATGCGACGGTCCATCGTCTCGATCGCCGCCTCCAGATCCGTGATCCGGGCATCCATCGCGGCTCGATCGGAGAGATCGGTCGCCGCCGCGTCACCGGTGATGGCGCGCTCGATGGCGTCGACGCGCTCCGCCAGATCGTCCTCGCCGACCTCGCGCGTCCTGTCGGCCGCTCCCGTCCCGTCGCTCCCGTTCATTCGGTCGAAGCCGCCGTCACCGTTCACGACGCTCCCGTCGGCTCCGATCGCTCGCTCCCGATCCTGATCGGTCGTCGCAGCGGGGCGTCCACCCGTTGCCGAACCGTGTTCGGACATAGGGTCGCTGTGTCGATTCCGTATATAAATCTCGGCCCGCGCTCGGTTCGACCTCGACCTCCGTTTCGGCTCCGCTCGGCCGTCGTTCCGTCGGAATCACGGGACGTCACCGGGGAAACCTTCATACGCCGGTGCGTTCATCGTACGAGGTATGAAGGCCGTCCTCGTCGGCGTCGGGCAGGCGGGCGGGAAGGTGACGACCGCCCTGGCCGAGTTCGACGCCGAGATGGGGTTCGACGCGGTGCGTGAGGCCCTCGCGGTCAACACCGCCGTGGCGGACCTCGATCCCCTCCCCGTCGACACCGTCCTGATCGGCCAGTCGCGCGTCAACGGGCACGGCGTCGGCGGCGACAACGAGCTCGGCGCGACGGTGATGGCCGAGGACTCGGTCGAGGTCCTCGACGCGCTGACGAACCGGATCACCGCCGAGGCGGAGGCGATCGTCGTCATCGCGGGACTGGGCGGCGGCACCGGGTCGGGCGGCGCCCCGGTGCTGGTTCGCGAACTGCGCCGCGTCTACGACGTTCCGGTGTACGCGCTCGGCGTCCTTCCCGCACGGGACGAGGGGGCGCTCTACCAGGTGAACGCGGGGCGGTCGCTGAAGACGCTCCTCCGCGAGGCGGACGCCACGCTCCTGCTCGACAACGACGCGTGGCGCTCGACGGACGAGAGCGTCGAGGGGGGCTACGGGAGCCTCAACCGCAAGCTGGCCAAGCGCGTCGGATTGCTGTTGGCGGCCGGCGAGGCAACCCACGGCGTCGGCGAGTCGGTCGTCGACACCAGCGAGGTGATCAACACGCTCGGCGCCGGCGGGATCGCGGCGGTCGGCTACGCGAGCGCCCCCGCCGCGGAGGACCCCGCCGAGAACGTCACCGCCCTGATGAGCACGACGCGGAAGGCGGTAATGACCGGGCTCAGCCTCCCCGAGGCGACCGACGCCGACCGGGCGCTGCTGATCGCGGCCGGCGATATCGACCGCATTCCACGCAAGGGCGTCGAGAAGTCGCGACGCTGGCTCGAGGACGAGACGGGATCGATGGAGGTCCGCGGCGGCGACTTCCCGCTGCAGTCGGACCGGCTCGCGACGATCGTTCTGCTCGGCGGCGTCCAGCGGTCGGACCGCGTGGAGCGGTTCCTCGAACGGGCACGCCAGGCCGCGGCCGAGACCGAGACGGAGGACCGCGATCGGGTCGATCGAGTCTCGGCGTTCGACAACGACGATCTGGACGATCTGTTATAAGTCCGGTCGGGTCGTGCCCGGCTGGCCCGTTGTTTCGCGTCGGCTCGGACTCCGTCGACCGGTCTCAGACAGCGAGGTCGCCCTTCGCCTTGACGACGTCCAAGTCCTCGGCGTCGATCGATTCGGTCTCCAGACGGTGGGGTACGTACTCGCGTTTCGCGTAGGTCTCGTACTCGTCCTCGGTGCCGATCGTACACCACAGCTGGGGCTCATCGGGGCCGTGCCAGTCGCCCTGCCGGTTCACGGAAAAGCAGATCATCTCCCGGCCGTCGTAGTTGATCACCGCGTCGCGGCGGATCCCGGGGTCGCCACGGATGATGAGGTGCTGCATGGGCTGCGGTTCGCGTGTCCGCCGCTTAATCGCTTCGATACGGGCGATCGGACCGGCCGTGGAACGACCGACCGGACCGGCCGTGGAACGACCGACCGGACCGGCCGCGGAACGACCGACCGGACCGGCCGCGGAACGACCGACAGTCGCGGTATGCGTCTCCCGAACGCCACCGCGAGGCCAAACCGCTTTACCCGCGCCGCCACAACGCCACGGCAATGGCGACGTGCGACGAGTGTGGTGCCTACGAGAACCTCCCGTACCAGTGTCACCGGTGCGGGCAAACGTTCTGTGCGGACCACCGGCTGCCGGAGAATCACGACTGCCCCGGGATCGGCGACTGGGACGACCCCTCGGGAGTGTTCGAAAGCGGGTTCGACGATTCCCTGTCGGACGAGTCACGCCCGTCGCGGTCCGGGTCGATGACCGACCGGCTCCGAGCACGGGTCGACCGCGCGACCTCGACCGGGGGACTCCTCGGCTACTTCCGCGGGAACCTGACGTTCCTGTTCCTCGGGCTGATGTGGACGACGTTCCTCCTGCAGGTGCTCATCGGGGGCTTCCTCGGCCAGGAGCTCTCGCGGTCGTTGTTCGTCCTTCGCCCGGAGCACCTAGAGTACGTCTGGACGTGGGTCACCGCGGTCTTCGCCCACGGCAACTTCACGCACATCGCGCTCAACTCGATCGTTCTCTACTTCTTCGGTCCGCCGGTCGAGGGACGGATCGGGTCGAAGCGGTTCGCGGCGCTGTTCCTCGGCGCCGGCGTTCTCGCCGGGCTCGCTCAGATCGGGATGGGCTTTCTGGTCGGCCCGGTCGGTCCCGGCGTCGTCGGCGCTTCCGGAGCGATCATGGCGATTATGGGCGTCCTCACCGTGTTGAACCCGAAGCTCCGCGTCTACCTCTACTTCTTCATCCCGATGCCGCTGTGGCTGTTGACCATCGGGTTCGCGGTCGTCAGCGTCTTTCTCGGTCTCGGCGGCGTGGCCGGCGGGATCGCCCACTGGGCGCACCTCGCCGGCCTCCTCGTCGGGCTCGCGTACGGTAAGCACGTCAAGGACGAGATGCGCGCGCCGACCCGGCTCCAGTTCGGCGGCCCGGGTGGTCCTGGCGGTCCTGGCGGTCCGGGCGGTCCCGGACGTCGGCGGTGATCGCCGTGGACTCCCCACCCCCGCCGGACGATGATGCGACGCCCGTGGACGATGATGCGACGCCCGTGGACGACGATCCAGCGTCAACGGATGACCGTCCTCGGTCCTCGCTCGAGCTCGCACGTCCCGAGTTCGTTCCCGATCCCGGTCTGTCCCGCGAGGCGATGGAGGACCTCCAGCGCGAGATCGCCGCCGCCGCGGTCTTTGAGGATGACCTCGGCGACGGGAACGCTCCGGCCTTCGGACCGGACGCCGTGGCGATCGACGACCCGTTCGATCTCACCGAGGGCGTTCCGGGTCCCGAGCGTGGCGACGCGTTCGAGAGCACGCTCGAAACGTTCGGATCCGACGAGTCGTCCAGTTCGTCGGGAGCGGCTCCCCCGGTCGTCGTCGGGATCGATCAGGCGTTCCTCGAGGACGCCGTCGTCTCGGCGATCGTCGCCCTCCAGGGTGGACGGATCGTCGAGCGGACCCACGCCGTCTCGCCGCTCTCGATCCCGTACATCCCGGGACTGCTCGCGTTCCGCGAGGGCGGACCGATCCTCGACGCGCTGGCGACGCTGTCGGTCGACCCGGACCTCGCCGTTTTCGACGGCTCCGGCCGCATCCACTTCCGGCAGGCGGGGATCGCGACCCACGTCGGCGTGGCGCTCGACCTCCCGAGCGTCGGCGTCGCCAAGAGCCTCCTCTGCGGGACGCCCGACGCGGACGTCGACGAGCGTCCGGCGGGCTGGTCGACCCCGATCCGCGCCGACGGGCACGTGGAATCCCCCGAGGGAACCACCGACGACGTCGCCGGGACCGTGATCGGCCACGCGTTCCAGTCGCGGCAGTACCCGAACAGCCGGCGGGTGAACCCCCTCTACGTCAGCCCGGGCCACCGGGTGTCGGCGACGACCACGGTCGCGATCGTCGACGCGCTGTGTGCCGGGTACAAGCTTCCCGAGCCGACGCGGCTCGCGGACGCGTACGCTGACGCGGTCAAGCGGTCGATCGGTGACTCCTGAGCACTGACGGTCCGCCGTCGATCGTCGGGCACCCGGTCGTCGCGCGGACGGAACGGTGGAAGTTATGGCGCTCCCGTCCGAGACGTCGAACGTGCAACGGACGGTACTCATCACGGGGTGTTCCTCGGGCATCGGGCGCGCGACGGCGCGGGCGTTCCTCGAGGAGGACTGGACCGTGTACGCGACGGCGCGGAATCCGGCCGACATCCAGACGCTCGGCGAGGCGGGTTGCGAGCTCGCCACCCTCGACGTGACCGACGGCGACGACGTCGAGCGCGTCGTCGATCGGGTCCTCGACGAGGAGGGAGCGATCGACTGTCTCGTGAACAACGCCGGCTACGGACAGTTCGGTCCCCTCGAGGACGTCTCCACGGCCCGCGTCCACGAGCAGTTCGACGTGAACGTCTACGGACCCCACCGGCTGATCAGGGCCGTCCTGCCCGCGATGCGCCGCGAGCGCGACGGGACGATCATCAACGTCTCCTCGGTCCTCGGTCGGATCGCCCTGCCCGGAACCGGCGCCTACGCCGGCTCGAAACACGCGATCGAGGCGATGTCGGACGCGCTCCGGAACGAGGTCGCCGAGTACGACGTCGACGTCGTCGTCGTCGAACCCGGTCCCGTACGGACGAACTTCGCCGACCGCGCGAGCCGGGAGGTCGACGGCAGCGACGGGAACGAGCAGGACGACGCCGGGATCGACCGGTCGGGCGCCTACGAGGAGTTCTACCGCGTCTTCGAGGACACTCAGCTCATCGCCGGCGACGGCCCCGGATCGGTCGAGCCCGAGGTGGTCGCCGACGCCATCTGCAACGCCGCGAGCGCGACCCAGCCGCCGGCCCGCGTCCAGCCCGGGACGCTTCCCCGGATCGCCGTGCTCGCCCGGTTCCTTCCCGACCCGATGCTCGACGCGGCGTACGGCTTTCTCACCAAAGTGACGTCATAGACCGTCTCCGCGCGTCGACCGCTCCGGCTCGCCGCCGTTATTCGAGGCAGGCGGCCACGACGCGCAGGGCGGCGTCCCCGTGGACCGCATCGCCAAGCAGCGGGACGCGCTTCACCTCGCGGCCGCGGAACAGGTCGCCGGCCCGCTCGAGCGCGTTCTGCTGGACCTCCCACCGGCGTTGGCAGAACTCGCAGTCCGCCAGGTTCGGCGAGACGACCCATTCCGGGTCGACGTCGGCCACGTCGTCGAGGTCCTCCATCACTCGGTTGACCACCAGCGTGTTGACCGGAATCCCGAACTCCGTGAGCCGGTCGAGAAGCCGCTCCGATTCCACGACGCTCATCTCCTCGGGGATCATCACGATACGGAAGTCGGTCCGGCTCGGATCGCGGAGGACGCTCCGCAGGCGTTCGATCCGCTCGCGAAGCTCGTCGAGGTCCTCGCTCGGGTCCGCGTCGTCGGCGTCGCCGCCGAACAGTCCCGTGAGGCCGTCCATCATTCCGGAGAACCGCTGCCGGAGCTGCATCACCCGGCCGATCATCGAGTCCATCAGTTCCGGCAGTTCCAGCAGCCGGAGGGTGTGTCCCGTCGGCGCCGTATCGACGATCACGCGGTCGAATCGGGGGTCGTCGAGGTACTCGAGCAGCTGTCGCATCGCCGCCGCCTCGTCGGCGCCGGGCATCGTCCCGCCGAGGAGTCCGCCCGCCGGCCCGCCGCCAGGGCCGCCGGACTCCGACTCGCCGTTGTTCCCGTCGCCCGCCATCGGACCGCCCGCCATCTCCCCGAGGTCGCCGAGCCCGCCGAGCGGGTTGCCCTCGGCGCCGAACACGCCGTCCTCCATCGCGTCGTCGGGATCGATCTCGACCGCATACAGCGGGACGTCCTCGCGGATCCGGGCCGGCGTCGCGGGCACGTCGACGCCGTAGGTGTCCGACAGCGAGTGGGCGGGGTCCGTCGAGACGACGAGCGTGTCGACCCCGCCGGCGGCCGAGGAGAGACCCGTGGCCGCCGCCATCGTCGTCTTTCCGACTCCGCCTTTGCCCCCGTAGAGCACGTACTCGGGCGCGTCGACTCCGGCCGGGAGGTCGGCGTCGACGTCGGTTCGCGACTCCGGCTCGACGCTCTCGACCGGCTCGACGGCGATCTCGTCCATACCGGCGACTCGCGCGCCGGGTTTGTCAGCCCGTCGGTGTCGGCTCGATCGGCGATCGGGGACGCCCGCATCGGCGGAGCCGACTCGTAGCCTTTTTACTCGTGCTGGCAGTATCGAACGGTACTATGGCTGAGCAGAAGGCACGATCGACCGGCAGTTCGGGTCGTTTCGGCGCACGCTACGGACGCGTCGCCCGAAAACGCGTCAAGGAGATCGAGGGAGATATGCGCTCCGCGACCGTCGACGGCGACTCCGTCAAACGGATCGGAACCGGCATCTGGGTCAACGAGGAGACGGGCGAGACGTTCACGGGCGGTGCCTACCGTCCCGAGACGCCCGGCGGCCGCACCGTCCGACGGTCGATCCGCGCAGCCCTGTCGGACGAGGAGTGAACCGATGAGCTACCGGTGCTCCCGCTGTAAGCGAGACGTCACGCTTGACGAGTACGGCGGCGTCCGCTGTCCCTACTGCGGCCACCGCGTGCTTCTGAAGGAGCGCGGCGGCGACGTCAAGGAAGTCTCCGTCGAATAGCGCCGCGGTCCCGAGTCCCTTCTCCGAACCGATGGCCGACCGATCCACGTCCACGCCGGACGAATCCGGGGCCGAGTCGGACGACCCCACGACGTCGGACGGCCCCACGACATCGGGTGAGTCCACGACGTCGGACGGCCCCACGTCCGAATCGGATCCGTCGTTCGCCCACGCGGCCACGCTCCGGTTTCGGTATCCCTCGCGGGATCGATCGCGAGCGGTCACGAACGCGCTCGCGCCCGAGATCGGCGGGGTCGATGATCCCCGGTCACGGGCGTTCCTCGACCGCGACGGGGAAACGGTGATCGTTCGGGTTTGCGCCCGGGATCTGGTCGCGCTCCGTGCCGGCACGAACAGCTGGGTGCGGCTCGTCGACGTGGCGGAGTCGGCGGCCGAGGCGGCCGCAACGGGCCGCTCACGGGTTCGTTCGGACGAGTAGTCCGGTGAAGGACAAAGACGGGGGTTTTTCAGTCCGGGACGTCTCCTCCCGTCCATGCAGGGTAATATGCCGCCGGAGGCACAGGAGAAGATCGAGGAGCTGCAGGACCTACAGGAGACCGCCCAGCAGGTCGCCCAGCAGAAGGAGCAGTCCCAGTCCGCGCTCAACGACTCGAAGACCGCCCTCGAGGCGCTCGAGGACGTCGAGGACGACGCCACGATGTACCGCGAGGTCGGCGAGATCCTCGTCGAGACGGACTACGAGAGCGCCCACGAGGACCTCGAGGAGAAGGTCGACTCCCTCGAGGTTCGCGTCGAGCAGCTCAAAAAGCAGGAACAGCGCGTCCAAGAGCAGTTCGAGAGCCTCCAGGAGGAGCTCCAGCAGCTCCTGCAGGGCGGCGCCGGCGGCGGCCCGATGGGTCCCGGCGGTCCGGGCGCGGGCGGCGCGTAGATGACCGACCGGGACGGCGCTGACCGGTCGTCGGACCCGTCCGACGACGAGGTCGTTCGAACCGCCGCCGAGGCGGCCGAGGGCGTCGTCTTCTCCCACTATCGCCAGTCGGCCGTCACGGACCTCGACGTCACGGTGACCTTCGAGGACGGCGTGCTCGACGTCGACGTCTACCTGAACGCACCCGACGACGAGGTCGATCCCGAGGCGGTCGCCGAGGAGGCCGTCGCGGCCGCGGGCGACGCCGTCGACGACCTCTTCGACGCCTGATCGCGTTCGGCGGGTCTGCTCGCGTCGGGCTCGTCCGTCGAAGCCGTTTTCGTCAGTCGGCCGCGGGATCGGCCGGTGATCCGTCGCATCGATCCGATCGCCAGCCCCAGCAGCCGCCGATACGTATTTGTCCTCGTAGTGTGTATTGGTAACGTATGTCAAAAACGGCACGCGGAACGACGGCGCTCGACCGGCTGCGTGACCGGCTCGATCAGGACGGTCACGTCTGTTCGGCGTGTGGGTACGTCCATCCGGACCCGTCCTGGGAGGCGGTCACCACCGGGGACCGGATCCAGTACCGGCGTCGCTGTGATAGCTGCGGCGCGCTCGCCCGACGAACCTACCGGCTGTGAGGTCGACGGGTCGACGACCCGTCCCGCCGCGGTCCGACGGTTCGCGGCGCCGCGGTTCGGGAGCCGTCAGGCCGACTCGCAGATCGCGATGAAGTTCTCGAAGACCTCCTCGCCGCGTTCGGTGTGGGCGACCTCCGGGTGCCACTGCACGCCGTACCGGTCGGTCTCCGCGTTCGCGATGGCCTCGATCGAGCAAACGTCGGAGCTAGCGGTCCGCGTGAAGCCGTCGGGAAGCTCCGTCACCTCGTCGGCGTGTGAGGCCCACACCCGGGTTTCCGGCGCGAGCGACCCGACCAGCGGGTCGTCCGGGTCGGTGATATCGACGTCGACGTCGGCGTAGCCGCCGTACTCGCCGTCGCCCACGGCGCCGCCGAGCTCGTCGGCGATGATCTGCATCCCCAGGCAGATCCCGAAGACCGGGACGTCCAGATCGAGGTAGTCGGGACAGCGGCCGATGCGGTCGATGTCGGGGCCGCCCGAGAGCACGATGCCGTCGGCGTCGATCTCCGCGGGCGGGGTGTCGTTGTCGATCAACTCGGTGTCCACGCCGAGGTCCCGGAGCGCGCGCCGCTCCAGATGCGTGAACTGCCCGTGGTTGTCGATCACGACGATGCGCGTCATACGCCGGTTTGGAGCGACCGACTCAAAAACGGATCGGAACTGGACCCAGGAACGTGGTGTTTTTGACTCGCTCATTCACATATCGATCCACGGTTACGGATCGTGTCCGGGTCCGCTACAGGTCCGCGCCGGCCGCCAGTCCGGGGATCACCCGCGAGGGATTCTTCGTGAACACGCGGCGCATGAAGTCCTCGGAGACGTCGAGGGTGAGGATCTCCATCACCGCGACGTTCGGATGGACGTCCGGCACGCCGCTTCCGAACAGGATCCGGTCCGGGTGTTCGAGCAGTCCCGTCTCGAGGACGTCCCGGAACCGAACCGCGCTGGTGTCGAGGTACAGCTGGTCGTACTCCGCGAGCAGCTCGAAGGCCTCGCGCATCAGCGATTCCTCGAGCGGGTAGCCCCCGAAGCTGCCGAGCACCACCGGGAACCCGTACGGGAGCAACGTCTCCTCGAGCCGGTCGGGCGGGAAGGAGACGCCGCCGTCGACGAGCACCGGCTGGTCGGCGTCCGCGAGCCGTTCGAGGACGTCCGCCTCCGGGATCCCGTCCGCGGCGGGCGCCAGCGTGAAGCCGTGAAACCGGTCGTCGTAGGCGTACTGCTCGATGTCGTCCGGACGGGTGTGGTGGTCCCCGCGCTCGGTCCGCAGGTTTCGGAGGCGCCCGACCGGCGTCGCTCCCGGATCGCGGGGCCCGTTGAGTCGGGCGAACGCGAGGAACGGCCGGTCCACGCTCAGCCGGGCGACGGCGTTGTTCACGCGGAGGTAGCTCTCCCCGGCCGGACGCTTACCGGGGGAGACGATCGCGCGAACCACGCCGGCCTGGTGCATCTCCCGTTCGAGCCGCTCGGGCGTGATGTCGCGGCCGTGGGTCGCCACGGACTCCTCGTCCGGATCGAGCGTCGCGTGCACGTCGACGATCCGGAATCCGTGTTCCAACCCGAGCATCGTCCGTATCTCCGTCCCCGACCACCTGTGTCTGTCGATCGTTCACGTAAGTCGGATCCGCTTGCGCCACTCGCGGACTGTGAATAAAAAGCAGGTCGGGCGGCACGTCGATCGTGTGTCCCGGTTCGACGTCGCGGTCGCGGAGCTGCCGTCCGGGCTAGCGGATGACGTCCAGACCGTTCTGCTTCTCGGTCGGCTCCACGCCGCCGTCGGACTCCCAGCTCGCGGCGTCGGCGCCGCCGTTCGCGCTCGCGCCGCCGGGCACGTCGCTCACGTCCCCGCCGTCGATGCTGGCGCGGGACCGGTCGGCCTGCTTCTGCGTCGAGGGGCCAAGGACCTGCGCGCTCTGCACGCCGGTCATGATGGCCATCACGCGAACCTTCCCCTTGTACTCCTCCTGGATGCGCGCGCCCCAGATGACGTTGGCGCTGGCCTCCAGGCGTTCGGTGATGTTGTTCGCGATCCCCTCGGCCTCCTTGAGCGTCAGGTCCGGGCCGCCGGTGATGTGGACCAGCCCGCCCGAGGCGCCGCGGTAGTCGACGTCCAACAGGGGATGGTTCATCGCGTCGTTGACGACCTCCTGGGTTTTGTTCTTGTCCTGGGTCTCGCCGACCAGCATCACCGCGACGCCGCCCTGGTTCATGATCGTGGACATGTCCGCGTAGTCCAGATTGATGAGCGACGGCTGGGTGATCGTCTCGGAAATCCCCTTGACGGTCTCGGCGATGATCTGGTCCATCACCGAGAACGCCTTCCCGATCGGCAGGTTCGGGACGTAATCGAGGAGGCGGTTGTTGTCGAGCACGATGATCGAGTCGGCCTCGTTGCGGAGCTCCTCGAGCCCCTCCTCGGCCTTGACGGTCCGGGCACGCTCGACGTTGAACGGCGTCGAGACCATCCCGACGACGATCGCGCCCTGCTCTTTGGCGATCTTCGAGACGACGGGCGCGGCGCCGGTGCCGGTCCCGCCGCCCATCCCGGCGGTGACGAACACGAGGTCCGCATCGCCGAGGACGTCCTTGATCGTACCCTGCGCCATCTCGGTGGCGCGCTCGCCCATCTTGGGGTCGCCGCCCGCGCCGAGCCCCTGCGTGAGCGACTTGCCGACGAGGATCTTCGTGTCGGCCTCGATCATCTTCAGGTGCTGTTTGTCCGTGTTGATGGCGACGGTGTCGGCGCCGTCGACGCCGATGTTGTACAGCCGGTTGATCGTGTTGTTCCCGGCTCCGCCGGCGCCGACGATGACGATCCGCGGATCGCCGAACTCGTCGTCCTCATCGGCGTCGACGTCCATCTCGCGCTGTTCCGCTTCCGCGTTGGCCAAGGCGTCCTGAACGATGTCCTGCATCGTTACACCTTCGCCCAGCTGCGCTCGGTGCGCCGACGGCCGTTGTATTCGCCGTCCTGTTCGTTCAACATCTCACGGACCGCCGACCGGATCGCCTCGCTCCGGTTCGGGAACTCGCCCGTTTCGACCATCTGTTCGACCTCCTCGATCTGCTGTTTCGGGATTCGTAGTGTCACACGCTCCATTGTCATTCCCCCGGTAAGACGGTGACACGGCGTGCCATCCGTCTTACACACGAAAACCGCCGGACGGAATCGGTATCACCGTCCTGGCGGCCGTCTGTAAGACGACCGTCTTACGCAGATGAACGCACAGATGCGAGGTACTTAAAAGTACCGGCCGTTGTAAGACGAGTTACGAGAACACGCGTATACTAGGCTGAAACGCCCGTTTACGCGGTGTTATGGGTTGTCAAGGACGTCCGCTGCCGGCGTTCGGCGGCCGCAACCGGGGCAGAACGACCAGTCCGACCGGATCTCGTCGCCGCACTCACAGAACACCCGGTGAGACCGCTTCTCCCCGCAATTCGGGCAGTAGACGTGTTCTCCGGGCATATCCTCGCCACAGCTCGTGCACGTTTTACGGTCCGTTTGCGCCCCTTCGGGAACCGGATCCTCGCGTGTCTTACGATCCTCGGCGTCCGCCGACGGTGCCGTCTCGTCGTCGGTTTCGACGACCGGTTCGTCGGCGCGAACCCCGTCGAGTGTGACGTTTACGTTGATGTCACGCCCTGATTCGGGCGTATACGCTCCGCGCCGGGCCGGTCCGTGTCCGCCGAGCCGGTCGTCGAGCGCCGCCTCCAGCCGCGCGTCGATCAGCTCGTCGACGCGGTCGGCGATCGCGGCGTCGATCCCGGCTTCCGGGTCCGTCGGTCCGTCCGTCCCGGCGTCGGACTCCGTCGTCACGTTCCGGCCGGCCCTCCCGTCTCCGGGGTCGACCGACTCGAGGTAGGTGCGCAGCGCCTCGCGCATCACCTCGCTTTTGGAGGCGTCGTACTCCTCCAGCCGCTCGACGAGGTCGTCGTCGGCGCGGAACGTGATCTTGCTCATCGCTCGAATACCGATATTTCCGGGTCGTATAAGTATCTTCCTCCGTGTCTGACGATCGTCAGTCGGTCGCCGCACGATCGTCCGACACGCGATCGTCCGATATGGACCGACGTCGATCGTCGATGCGGATCGGCGGTCGTGGGGCTGTCCCCGTCGATTTCCGCGGATCGGCGAACCCGGAAGCGCTTTCCGTCGCGACCGCCTCCCGGCCGTATGGACTACCAGGCCAGTCTCGACCGCGCGATCGACGAGTTGCCGGATCTCGGCGGCTCGGACGAGCGCCTCCAGGTCCCGGACCCGACCGCGCAGAAGGACGGAGCGTTCACCCGTCTGACGAACCTCTCGGCGATCGCCGACGCGCTCTCGCGTGACCCCGAACACGTCCACTCCAACATCCAGCGCGAGCTGGGGACGGCGGGCCAGTACGAGAACGGCGTCGCCCGGTACAACGGCAACTTCCGCGCCGACGACTTCCAGGCCGCCATCGACGCCTACGTCGCCTCCTACGTGACCTGTTCGGAGTGTGGCCTTCCGGACACGCGGCTCGTCACCGAGGACCGCACGCCGATGCTGCGCTGTGAGGCCTGCGGCGCCTTCCGACCGGTCGCCAAACAGACCTCCACGACCCAGCGCCGAACCGAGACCGTCGAGGAGGGAACCACCTACGAGGTCGAGATCGTCGGCACCGGCCGGAAGGGCGACGGCGTCGCCGAGCGCGGCGACTACACGATCTTCGTTCCCGGCGCGCAGGAAGGAGACACCGTCCGGGCCTACATCGAGAACGTCTCCGGCAACCTCGCGTTCGCGCGACAGGTCTGAGAGCCGATTACCCGCACGATTCGCCCGTTGCTTCGTCGATGCCGTTGATCGCCCCGACCGACAGGTTCAATCCGGTCCTCGGCGTACGGCCGCCAACGTGGCCCTCACCTTCGACCTCTTCGGCACGCTCGTCGACATCGACTACCCGATCGACCCGGCCGAGGCCGTCGCCCGCGAGCTCGAGTCGCGCGACGTCACGGTGCCGGACGATTGGCACGTCGCCTACGGCGAAGTCCACGTCGACGCACCCGAGGGGGCCGAGATCCCGCTGCCCGCCCACGTGGCGCACGCGCTGGCCTCCCGCGACGTCGAGGTGTCCGACAACGTCGCCCGCCACGCGGTCGTCGCGGCCTTCGATCCGGACGTGACCCTCCGCGCGGGCGCCCGCGAGGCGGTTCGGGCCGCCGGCGACCGTGGCCCCGTCGGCATTCTCTCGAACTGCTCGGTTCCGGAGCTCGTTCCGCGAACCCTCATCCGGAGCGACCTCCGCGGGGAGTTCGACGCCGTCACGACCAGCATCGGCTGCGGCTGGCGAAAGCCCGACCGCCGCGCCTTCGAGGCCGCGGCGGAGGCGCTCGACGCCTCCCTCGAGGACCTCACGCACGTCGGCGACGAGCCGGCCGTGGACGGCGGGATCGAGGCCCTGGGCGGCCGGTTCATCGACGTCACCGAAACGCCCCTCACCGACCTCCCGACCCGGCTGGAGGCCAGGCGGTGACGGGGGCGGCCGCCCTCGCCGTGGTGGCGGCGGCCGCTCTCGACTCGACGTTCGCCGAACCGCCCGAACGCATCCATCCGGTCGCCCTGCTCGGATCCCTCGTCGACCGGCTCGACCGAGCGATCCCGGATTCCCGACCGGTCGGCGTCGTGATCGCCGCCGTCGTTCCCCTCGGATTCGCCGCTTCCGCGGCGGGCCTCGTCGCGCTCGCCGGGCGTGCAGGCCCCCGACTGGCCGCC
This sequence comes from Halopenitus persicus, assembly GCF_900107205.1. Taxonomy (GTDB): domain Archaea; phylum Halobacteriota; class Halobacteria; order Halobacteriales; family Haloferacaceae; genus Halopenitus; species Halopenitus persicus. The sequence continues at coordinate 366,425 of NZ_FNPC01000002.1, forward strand.
GCCGTTGCGGGGCTCGTTCTGTATACGTGCATCAGTCGACGGCTGCTCGTCGAGACCGCGGAACGCGTCCGTTCGCTAGCTGACTCCGACCTCCCGGCAGCCCGTGATGCGCTCCGCGCGCTCGCCGGACGCGACGCCGACGCGCTCTCGGCCGGCCAGGTCCGGTCCGCAGCGGTCGAGAGCGCGGCCGAGAACCTCGCCGACGGACTGATCGCTCCCCTCGCAGCCTTCACGCTCGGCGCTGCGGTCGTGCTCGGTCCCGCCGCGCCGCGTGCGCCGGCGTTTCCCCTCGTCGTCGCGACCGGCGCCGCGGCGTGGATCAAGGGCGTCAACACCCTCGACTCGATGCTCGGCTACCGAACCCGCCGGGTCGGGTGGGCGCCGGCGCGCCTCGACGACCTCGCTATGTGGGTGCCCGCCCGCCTCTCGGCGCTGCTGATCGCGATCGCCGCCGGCCGACCGGCCGCGATGCTCGGCGCCCGCCGGTGGGCTCGCGTCCCCGACTCGCCCAACTCCGGCTGGCCGATGGCGACGCTCGCCGCGGTCCTCGACGTCCGGCTCGAGAAACCGGGAACCTACACGCTCCAGGCCGCGGCCGACCTTCCGTCCACGACTGCGGCACGCCGCGGCGTCCGCGTCGTGAACCGTGCGGCCTGGCTCGGGATCGCCCTGTCCGTCGGCTGCTGTCTGGTCGTCGAGACGATCGCTGCGGGGACGGGGGTGTGGACCGTCGGATGACCGACTCGAGCGGATCGACTGACCCCAGCGGATCGACTGACTCCAGCGGATCGACTGACCCGAGCGGACCGACTGACTCCAGCGGATCGACTGACCCATCCCCGGCGGCCGCGACCGGACCGATCCGCCGACGGATCGGCGCGCTCCGCGGCGCGGTGACGTTTCTGACCCGGATCCCGGTGCCCGGCGGCTGCCCGAGCGACTGGCACGACTTCCGGGCCGCTCCGTGGACGATTCCGGTCGTTGGCTGGGTCATCGGCCTCCCGCTCGCCGCGCTCGTCCTCGTCGCCGGCCGCGCGTCGGCTCCCTGGCCGACTGCGGTTGCCGGCTACCTCTGTCTCCTGTACGTCCTCTCGGGCGTCACTCACGCCGACGGACTGGCGGACCTCGGCGATGCGGTCGCCGCTCACGATCCGGACCGACGACGGGCAGTGTTGGCTGACGCCGACCTGGGCGTCGGGGGCGTCCTCGCTCTGGGGGTGACGCTTCTCGCCGTGACGCTCGGCGTCGCCGCGCTCGCGCTGCCGACGACGGATCCCGTCGTCGCCGCCCGGATCGTCCTCGCCGCCGAGGTCGGCGCGAAGCTCGCGATGGCGCTTGCGGCCTGCTTCGGCACGGCGGCCCACGAGGGGCTTGGGTCGAGCCTGGCGGACCCGGCGACGCCCGCCGGCGCGCTCCCGGCCGTCGTGGTCGCGCTTCCGGTCCTGTTCGGCGTTCCGGCTGGCGCCCTGCCCGCCGTCCTCGCCGCGCTGTGTGCCGCCCCCGTCGTCGCGCTCGTGGTCGGCATCCGGACGCGGACGTGGCTCGGCGGCGTCAGCGGCGACGTCTTCGGAGCGATCAACGAAGTCGGCCGCGCGGTGGCGCTTCACGCGGGGGTGATCGTATGGGCGATCGCGTAGTCGAGCGTTCGGTCGATCGCGTGGCCGAGCGTTCGGTCGATCGCGTGGCCGAGCGTTCGGTCGATCGCGTGGCCGAGCGTTCGGTCGATCGCGTGGCCGAGCGTTCGGTCGATCGCGTCGCCGCTCACCCGGGCGATCGCGTCCCCGAACCCCTCCCCGCGATCCTCCTGTGCGGCGGCCGCGGAACCAGACTCGCGGGCGATGGAGAATCCGAGTCGGCCGACACGCCTCCAGGCGGCCCGATCGACGCGAGCGCGGAGAAGCCCCTGGTTCGGGTCGACGACGAGCCGATGGTCGATCGAGTGATCCGGGCGCTTCGGCAGTCGGACGCGGTGGGGACGATTCACGCGGTCGCGTCGCCGCACACCCCGGGGACGCTCGCGCACCTTCGGTCGGTTGCCGATCGGCTCGCGACGGGGACGGATCGGACGGCCCTGATCCCCCGGAAGGGGTCCGGCGAGGGCTACGTCGCCGACCTGCAGGCGGCCCTCGCGGACGTCGGCCGGCCGGCGATCACCGTCGTGGCAGATCTCCCGTTGCTCCGGGCGGAGCACGTCTCAGCGGCGGTCGATCACGCGCGTCGGAACGCCGAGAACGGATCGCTCACCGTCTGCGTGCCGGTCGCGACGAAACGCGATCTCGGCGTCAGCGTCGACACGACGATGACGGTTGCTGACGCGCGGGTTGCGCCGACCGGGTTGAACGTCGTCGGGCGCGCGGCTGCGGACGAGGCCGCCGAGGACGAGGCCGTCCGGATCGTCGACGACCCCGCCCTCGCGGTCAACGTCAACCGTCCCGGCGATCTCCGGGTTGCCCGGCGGCGGTCGTGAGGCCCTGATCGACCCACTGCCCATCGTCCGCCGCCCGCCGTCGCCGCGAACGGAACCTTTGTGTCCGCGGCGTCGGTTCCGGGCGTATGGACCGCGAGGCCCTCGCCCGGACCGATCGCGTCCCCCACGGCGGGGTGAGCGACCGGTCGGTCGTCGACTTCAGCGCGAACACGAACCCGGAGTCCCCCGCCGGGGTCACCCCGGTGTACGACGCCGCCCGCGCCGCCGCACGCCGGTATCCGTCCGACGACTACGCGGAGTTCCGGACGGCGGCCGGCGAGTATCTCGACTGTGATCCGCAACGGGTGATCCCGACCGCCGGCGCGCTCGCCGGGATCCGACTCGTCTGTGCGCTCGCCGTCGATCCCGGCGACCGCGTCCTCCTTCCGGAGCCCTCCTTCGGCGAGTACGCCCGCGAGGTTCGGCTACAGGGCGGGACGCCGGAGTTCGTCCCGCACGACGCCGTTCTCGATGCCGATCCGGCCGGCTACGCGCTCGCGATCGTCTGCACCCCGAACAACCCGACCGGCGAGCTGCTCCCCCGCTGCGACCGCGAAGCGTTCGCCGCGCGCTGTCGCGCCGCCGACACCCCGCTGCTCGTTGACGAGGCGTTCCTCGATTTCACCGACGCGTCGAGTCTCGCCCCCCAGCCGGGCGTCGTCGTCGCCCGATCGCTGACGAAAGTTTTCGGGCTCCCGGGGCTGCGCGCGGGCTTTCTCGTCGCGACCGGCGAGTGGCGGGACGCCTTGGAGACCGCGCGGCCGGCGTGGGGGCTCTCGACGCCCGCCGCGGCGGTCGGCGCGCACTGTCTCGGGCAAGCGGCGTTCCTCGAGCGAACGCGCGAGCGCGTCGCGAGCGAGCGCGATCGGATGGCCGACCGGCTCGCGTCGCGGTTCACGGTTCGTCCGTCCGACGCGCCCTTCCTCCTCGTCGACGTCTCGGCTGCTGACGTCTCGACCGCCGACGTCTCGACCGTCAACGGGGCGGACGTCGATGCCGAGGACCGCGTCGATACCGAGGACCGCGCCGATGCCGACGTGGATGGCGTGGACGCGCTGCTCGCGAACGCTCGGGCGGCCGGCTACGCGCTCCGTGACGCCCGCACGTTCCGCACGCTCGAGAGCCACGTCCGGATCGCCGTTCGGCGCCCGGCGGAGAACGACGGCGTCCTCGAGGCGCTCGATGTCTGACCGGCGCCCCGATCCGCCCCGGCCGGCTGTGGGGTCGCGTTCCGATCCGGTCTTCGAGGCGACCGTCTCCGACGGCGTCTGTCGACTTCTGCGGCCGGGGACGCGGTTCCTCTCGACCGGCTTCGAGGGCGGCCGTCGCGTCGCCGACGCCGCGTACAACGTCACCGTGCCAGAGGGGTTCGACGCTCGCGACCTGCGCGCGTACGTCGCGGGCCGGCTCGACCGCGCGGGCTTCGACGGGTCGGTCGGTCCCGACGCCGCCCCGGCCCTCCTCACCGGCGTCGACCAGACCCACGCCCGGATCGCACGGCGTGGCCCGGTTGCGGTCCTCGCGACCGCCGGACTCTCCAACCCGGCCGCCTTGCCGGTTGAGCGTGTCGGTGGAGACACGATCGATCCGCACCCGGACGAGTCGGACGGCTTCGCGAGGACGACTGCCGGCGACCAGCACCACGCCGGCACGGTCAACCTCGTTGCCGGCACGACGCGGTCGCTCGCGGACGGCGCGCTCGCGAACCTGCTCACGGTCGTTGCCGAGGCGAAGGCGGCGACGCTGCTCGCGCTGACCGGGTTCCCGGGGACGACCTCCGACGCGGTCGTCGTCGCCGACGATCCCGACGGGGAGCTCGCGACCTTCTCCGGGAGCGCCACGCCGGTCGGGCGAGCGACGCGCGTCTGCGTGCGCGACGCGATCGCGGCCTCGCTTCGATCACGGTATGGCGACGAGTCGGGTGAGCTGACGGGGTCGGAAGCGTCGACGGGGACCGAAGACGGGATTCCGACCGCCGTCGCGGACGCCGAGCACGGGGTCGTGACGGACGGTCGCGCGACGGTGACGTCGATCCCCGAGGCCGACGGTGACCGACCTTTATAAGGAACGACGCGTACGTCGATCCGGAATGTCACGTCAGTTCCTCGCTGCCGCGCCCCTCCAGGCCTGCAAGCTCGCCGCCGTCCTCGTGACGGTTCTCGCGACGGTCGTGGCGCTGACCGGTTTCAGTCCCGTCGGACCGCTTCGCGTGTTCCTGCTCGTCGCCTTCCTTGGACCGCTCCTCGGCCTCGTGGTGCTCGCCGAGACGCTCGTCGTCGGCTACCGGGCCCTGCTGACCGACGAGGCGCCGCTGGGCCGGTTCGGCGACCGGCCGATCTACCGCGTCGCTCGGGTGCTCGAGATCGTCCTGGTCGTGACCGCCGGCGCGGCATTCGTCGTCCTGATCGCGACCCTGCCGGAGAACCTGCCCGGACCGGGCGCGATCGGCGTCCTCTTCGTCGGCGTCGCGCTGGGCCTGCTGGTCCTCGCGGCCGTTCTCGCCAGAACCGTCCTCGAGTACGTCCTCCATCGTCGCCACTCCGACCCCGAGCCGGGTCAGCAGTCCGCGACCCGGTCCGTCGACGCCGGGGAGTGACGTCGATCGATGCCGTCAGTCCCCGTCGATCCGGTCCCGCCACTCCTCGTCGATCCGACCCTCTGCGAGGAGTTTCCCGAGGTGGGCGCGAACGGTCGCGCGGGCGAGGTCGGCCACGCCCGTGAGGTCCTTCTCGTAGGCCGCCTCGACCACGGCGTCCACGTCGCTCGCGCCCGCCTCGACCGCCTCGAGGACCGCAGCCTCCCGGTCGAGTCGGTGGTCGATCAGTCGGTCGAGGGTCGCCGTGACCGACTCCGGACCCTCGATCGCGGGACCGTGTCCGGGGTGTAGGGCGGTCGGCGTCCGGTCGCGGAGTCGGCGGAGGCTTTCGAGGTACGCGGTCAGTCCCCCGCCGCCCGGACCGACCACGACGCTACCCTCGGCGACGGCGAGGTCGCCACAGAGGATCGCCTCGCCCGCCTCTCCGGTCCCATCGGCATCCCCGATCTCGCCGTGACGTCGATCCGGGACCGCGAACGCGACGTGGTCGACCGCGTGGCCGGGCGTTTCAAGCGCGATCGGCCCGTCCTCGCCGATCGCGTCGCCGTCCGCGAACGTCGCGTCGGGCGTCACGCCGGCCGCGTCGGCGACCCGGTCGGCGAACGCCTCGGGCGCCCAGACCGTCGCGTCCGCGATGGCGGCGTAGTCGGCGACCGCGCCCACGTGGTCGGCGTGCGTGTGCGTGACCGCGATGTGGTCGATCCGGCCGGATTCGGCGAGCCGGTCGAGCTCCGGATTCCGGGCCGCCGGGTCGACGAGGCAGTCGCCCACGACGTACGCGTTGGTCGCGCCGCTGGGCGCGCGCGTCGGCACCTCGAGGGACACTCGCCGGAGCGGAGCCGCGGCGACGTCCGCGTCGGTCGCGCCATCTCGAGCCATTCGTCAGTCGCTCCTGCCGGCGGCCGGGATCCCGGACTCGCCGACGCCGGGGATCGTGGCCGGCTCGGACTCGGTCGCGACGCAGTACGCCGAGAGGTCGATCGTGTCCACGGGAACCTCCTCGAGCGTCGCGTAGGGACGCCCCACGACCACGTCGCCGGCGGTGGACTTCGCGATCCCAGGGATCGTCGTCAGCTCGTCCATCGAGGCGTCGTTCACGTCGAGCGGATAGGGGACGCCGGTGACCGACCGGTAGCCGTGGTCGACGACCGCGACGTCGAGCGTCCGGCCGAGCTCGCGCTCGCCGGGGATCCCGACGAGCAGCGCGTAGGTCCCGATCTGGCGACCGAAGGTCAACCCGTCCTGGTGATACTCCAGGTGGACGTCCGGCAGGACCGTCCCGCGGGGGACGACGCGCTCGAGCATCGGGTTGTCGATCGTCTCCCGGACCTCCCGTTTGTACTGCTTGAACTGCCGTTTGTGGTCCTCGGCGATCTCGGCGCCGGTTTCGGACATCTCCGTGCCGGCGAACGCCATCACCTGCCGGATGTTGATGCGACGCAGCAGCAGGCCCTCGTCGTAGACGCGCTGGAGGAACCGCCGGTTGTGGTCGAAGGTCTCCTCGCGCTCCCCCTTGAGCCCGTGCACGAGGTTGATCCCGGGCAGCAGCTTCGGGAGCCGCGGCGAGGCGTTCGGTCCGGTCGACGGGCCGCGGACGCGGTCGTCGCTCCCGGGCGTCGTCCCGGGATCGTCGCCCGGCCGCCAGCCGCCCTCCTCGTTGACGACCCGGACTGCCTCGAGACACTCCTCGGCGGAGACGAGCAGGTCGTTCCGCTCGCGGACGACCGGGTCGGCGGACTCGAGGCCGAACGCGGCGGTGTCGCCGGGCGTGTTGTGCTCGGCGATGATCCGGATCGCCTCCCGGGAGCGCTCCGGATAGTCGACGATCGTCACCGGGTTCATGTTGTCGAGGTGCAGCGTCTGCAGGTCCGGCGCGGCCTCGCGGATGCCGCCGTAGAGCCGGCGGAGCGCGTCCGGGTTCGGCGCCTCCCCGTCGCCGCCGAACGCGAGGATGTCCGCCTGCCGGCCCAGCCGGAAGTGGTCGACGCCCCGGTCCGCAAGCGCCGCGACCTCGCCGACGACCCCCTCGGCCTCGCGGAACGACGGGTTGCCGTACAGGGGCTCGGTGCAGAAGGAACACCGGTACGCACAGCCGCGAGCGGTCTCCAGCTCGCAGATGAGGTAATCGGGGTGGTTCGGATGCTGTTCGACCACGAACGCCCCGCGACGGGCCCAGCGGTCGCCCTCCTGCGTCTCGCGCATCCGATTCCCGAACCCCTCGAGGCCGTTTGCCACGAGGTCGTGGGCGGCCGCCTCGACGTCGCCCTTCGCGACGAAGTCGTAATCGAGGTCGTCGCGCTCGGTCTCCTGGGCGCCGGCGTTCTCCTCGCCGACGCCGAACCGGACCGGACCGCCGAGCAGGGTGACCCCGTCGGCGGTCCAGCCGAGCTCGCGGACCTCGTCCGGCTCCGCGGGCGTGCCGCCAACGTACTTGCCGGGGACGGTCATTCCGCCGACGTAGATGAACAGGTCCGCGTTCGCGACGTCGGCCCGCTTGCGTCGGTCATCACGGAGCTCGTCGATCGTGTGATAGGTGATCGACGATTCCGGCACGCCGGCGTCGACGAGCGCGCCGGCCGTGTAGCGGGGATACGTGGAGAGGTACGGCGGCACGCCGAAGTGCGCCGGCTCGTCCACGTACCCGTCGACGATCGTGACGGCGAGGTCGGCGGGGTCGGCCGGGCCCCCGCCGCGCGTGGACGGATCGGTCATAGGCCGTGGTACTCGCCCGAGACGGTAAAACGGCGCGGATGCGTGACCTGCGGCGTTCCGATGGTCCCCGGACGCCCGTGGGACGCTACTCGGTGCTCGACGACGTCGAGTCCGCCGCTCCGTCGGTGCTCGACGTCGGCGTCCGCGAGCGATTCGTCCACTTCTTCTCGACGTCACGGTTCGCGAGGACGACGAGCTCCCCGTCGTCGTCGCGGATCCGGGTCTTTCGGAGGCCGATCTCGGTGACCGTTCCCGACACCGAGGCCGTCTCGACGCGGTCGCCCGGGGTGAAGTCCGGGTCCTTCAGCAGGTAGACGCCGGAAACCGTGTCCGCGATCATCTCCTTTAGGGCGAAGGCGACGCCGAGTCCGATGAACCCGCCGGCCGTCCCGAGGCTGGCCGCCACCTCTCCCAGCCCGACGATCGTCAACAGCGCGAGCGCGGCCCCGAACCAGAGGAACAGCCCGACGACCGCCACCGAGAGGTCCACGATGAGCCGCTCCTCGTCCGGATAGATCCGGTCAAGCACGGTTCGAGTGACCGTCAGGACGACCCTGATGACGAGGTACGCGAACAGCAGGAAGACGGCTCCCGAGACGATCCGCGGGATCGCGGCGATCAGTCCGTCGACGAACTCGGTGAGGATCCGTCCGCTGATCGACCCGCCGGCCTGGATGGGAGCGTCAAGCGGTGACATACCGCTTCGTTTTCGTCGGGGCCCGAAAGTCGTTCGGGAGGGTCTCGGGCGTTGCGGACATCGCCCGGGTCGCCGGCGGGATCGGGCTCTCGGACAGTAGCGTTTAGTGATGACCCGGAGTAAGTGTGGTATGATCCACGGATCCCTGCCGCCGTCACCGGCGTCACTGGCGTCACTGGCGTCACTGCCGTCACTGGCGTCACCGGCGTCACCGGCGTCATCAGTGCCATCGACGCCACCGGCGTCGCTGATCGTTCCGCGAATCCTTCGGAACCGTCGCCCGGACCGGTCCATTTCAGCGGGGGAGCGATGGTAGACGTCGCGCTCTCGCTGGGGCGCGTCCTTCTCGCGCTGGTGCTCGTCGCCCTGAACGGCTTCTTCGTCGCCGCGGAGTTCGCGTACGTTCGCGTCCGTTCGACCGCGGTCGACTCGATGGTCGAGCAGGGAAAAACCGGCGCCACGCTGCTGCAGGACGCGATGGAGAGCCTCGACGACTACCTCGCGGTCACCCAGCTCGGGATCACGATCGCCTCGCTCGGACTGGGGTGGATCGGGGAACCCGCGATCGCGTCGCTCATCGAACCGATCCTCGGCGGGTTCCTGCCGACCGAGCTCGTCCACCTGGTCGCGTTCGCGGTCGGGTTCGGCGTGATCACGTTCCTGCACGTGGTCTTCGGCGAGCTGGCGCCGAAGACGATCGCGATCGCGCAGGCCGAGCGGGTCGCGCTGCTGGTGGCCGCGCCGATGCAGTTCTTCTATTACGCGTTCCTCCCCGGCATCGTCGTCTTCAACGGGACGGCCAACGCCTTCACGCGCCTGCTCGGCGTGCCGCCGGCCTCCGAGACCGACGAGACGCTCACCGAGCGTGAGCTTCGGATGGCGCTGTCCCACGCCGGCGACGAGGGGCACGTCGCCGCCGAGGAGGTGGAGATGATCGACCGCGTCTTCGAGCTCGACGACGTCACCGTTCGGGAGGTGATGGTCCCGCGGCCGGACGTCCGAACCGTGACCGACGACCTCACCATCCCGGCCCTCCGGTCGGTGGTCGTCGACGCCGGGCACACGCGATACCCGGTCGTGGACGCCGACGACCCGGACCAGGTCGTCGGCCTCGTGGACGCCAAGGACGTTCTGCGCGCGACCGAGACCACCGGGACGTCCGACGCGGAGCCGACCGCGGGCGACATTTCCCGCGAGATCCACGCCGTGCCCGAGACCACCGACGTCGCAACGCTCCTCTCCGACCTACAGGGCCGGAACGCACAGATGGCCGCCGTGATCGACGAGTGGGGCGTCCTGGCGGGGATCGTCACGATCGAGGACATCGTGGAGGTCGTCGTCGGCGACATCCGCGACGAGTTCGACGTCGCCGGCGGCGAGCCCGAACCCGGGCTCACGCGCCGCGAGGACGGCTCGATCGTGGTCGACGGCGGGGTTACGATCGCCGCGGTCAACGCGGAGCTGGGGACCCGCCTCGACCACGACGCGGTCGAAACGATCGGCGGGATCGTGCTGTCGCAGCTCGACCGGCAACCCGCGGTCGGCGACCGCGTCACGCTCGCCGGCTACGACTTCGAGGTCACCGACGTCGAGGGAATGCGCGTCTCGACGGTCGTCGTCCGGCCCGAGGGCGATGATTCAGGGTCGGAGCCGGACGAGAAAACGGACGCGGACCCGGACGACGACTCGAATGAGAATTCGGAGGCGGAGTCGGACGGCGGCTCGGATGCGGAGTCGGACGGCGCGACGCGGCCGGACGAGCCGGACGAGGAGTCCTCAGCTGACTCGACGGCCGATTCGGAACGCGGGACCTGAGTCGTCCTACTCCGCGTCGTCCGTCTCCGCCGCCGACTCCTCCTCGCTCACGCTGACCGACCCCTCGGCGGCGTCCTTCGGGATCGTGACCTCAAGCGTTCCCGATCGGGTGAGGGTCGCGTCCGCGCCGGTCGGGGTCACCTCGGCGTCGGCCGGCAGCGTGGCCGACCCCGAAAGCTCCCGGCCGCGCCCGGGGAAGATCCACTCGAACCCGTCGCGGTCCTCGCGGTCGCGCTCCAGCCGCACCTCGACGGTCCGGTCGACGAACCGAACGTCGACGTCGGCGCCGCGAACCCCGGGCGCGTCGAAGACGACGATGTAGGCGTCCGGACCCTCCAGCAGGTCGTGATCGAGGGGCCGTCGCTCCTGGATCGACCCCCAGCCACGGCCGACCCGTTCGAGCGCGCTCCGGAGGGCCGTGCGGCCGACGCCGAGCACCCCCGCCATCTCACACCTCGATGAGCGAGAGGTCCCGGCCGCCGCAGTAGGGACAGCGGAGGTCATCCACGGTGTGGTCCTCGGGGACGTCGTAGGTGTAGTGGTTCTCGAACATGTCGAGCTCGCAGTTCGGGTCGTCGCAGGTGATCTCCTTGGTCGCTGGCATACCCGTCGGTTGGGTCGCCGCCGGCTTAAGAACGGTGGAGCCGGCGGCGCCTCGATCGCCTCCCGAACGGAATCCGTCCCGCGGGGAGTTCCTTTCCCGGGACGTCACGCCGCGAGGAGGGCGTTCACCCCGTCAGGAAGTCGTTCACCTCGCCAGGAAGTCGTCGATCCCGCGGGCGGGATAGCCGACGACGCGCGTGGCGCCGGCGTCCTTCAGCTCCTGCACGCGTTCCCGGACCGTCCCGACGTCGCCGACGATCGCGAAGTCCCGTACGGCCGCCGAGAGAACCTCCCGAGCACGGTCCGTCGCGTCGGCCCCGATGGTTGCGCCGTCGGGCAGCGCGCGGGCGACGGGGCGCCGCCGCGCGACGTACTCGCCGACCGCATCGAGGATCGCGTCCTCGTCGTCGGACAAGACGGTCGGCGCGTAGACGACGATCTCGCCGTCGAACCCCGCGGCGCGGAGGCCACGCAGGTCGCGGTCGGTCGTCCGCGAGAGCAGCTCGTACTGCGCCCCGCCGGTCGCGAGGGCCACGCGCTCGATCCCCTCGGTTCCGACCCAGGCGTCCGGCGCCTCCTCGACGGCCGCCCCGATCCGCGGGGAGACGGCCTTCTCAGCCTCGGTTTCCTCGAGGTACGCGCCGTGACCGGCCACGAGCACCCGGTTGATCCCCGCCGGCAGCTTCGCGAGCAGCGAGTCGTCGCCGAGGGGATCGAACCCGTCGGCCCGGACCGGCGTGGTGAGGTAGACCTCCCGGTCGGCCGCGAGCTCCCGCAGCGTCTCGGTCGACGGGAGGTGTTCACGGCCCTCGTAGTCGATGGCGATCGTCTCGAGGGGCAGCTCGGCCCCTCGGGCGACGTCGACTTCCGCGGGCTTCAACGCGGCGGCGTCGAGTCCGGTTCGTGTGACGGGATGTGTCGTGGCTTCGTTCAACATATGCGCTCCTGGTCGTTTCGGCGACGGTGGTCGTCTCGGCTGCGTCGTTCGTCTCGGTTGTTTCGACCGTTTCGGCTGCGTCGTTCGTCTCGATCGGTCGCGAGGCTGGACGTGGGTGTCACGATACGGCGTGCCTCGTCAATGAACGAACGGCGCTCGGTCTCGGAAAAACGGGCGTCTCCATCACGATCGCGGAACGCGATCCATCGCCTGTGCGGCCATATACGTCACCGTACCGTGGTCGGACTGATAAACGCATCGACGATCGCTGACGATCGGCGCCGGTCGCCGACGCTCGGTCGACGTTCGATGCGGGAGCGACGGAGACGGTGGCGTCGTTGAACGATCGTCTCGTGGTCCCATCACTCACCCGATGACCGGCGTCTCACCCGGTGACGCGTCCGTCACCTCCACGAACCGTTATCAGCGTCGCGACCCTATGAGCGCGTATGAATCAACTCGTGAACGGCGAGTGGCGAACCGACGCCTACGAGACGACCGACGAGTCGGGCGCCTTCGAGCGCCAGACGACCACGTTCCGGAACTGGATGGTCGGGTCGGAGATCCCCGCCCACGTCGACGCCGAGCCCGACGAGCGCTTCGACCCGGAGCCGGGGCGGTATCACCTCTACGTCTCCTACGCGTGTCCGTGGGCCCATCGGACCCTCCTCGCGCGGTCGATCCTCGGGCTCGAGGACGTCATCGACGTCTCGGTCGTCGACCCCTGGCGCGGCGAGGACGGCTGGCAGTTCACGCCCGAGAAGGACGGCTGTACCCCCGACCGGGTCCACGACAGCGACTACCTCCGGGAGCTGTACGTCCGCGCGGACCCCGACGCGACCTGCCGGGTGACCGTCCCGGTCCTCTACGACACCGTCGAGGACACCATCGTCAACAACGAGTCGCGCGAGATACTCCGGATGCTGGACACGGCCTTCGCCGACCTCGGGAACGGCCGCCGGCTGCTCCCCGAGGACGAGGCGGGGATCGAGCGCGTCGACGAGATCATCACCGCGATCTACGAGCCGATCAACAACGGCGTCTACCGCGCCGGCTTCGCCACCTCGCAGTCGGCCTACGACGAGGCCATCGACGAGCTCTTCGACGCGCTCGACCACTGGAACGAGGTCCTGGCCGACCGGCGGTTCCTCGCCGGCGACGAGCTCACCGAGGCCGACCTCTGCATGTTCACCACCCTGATCCGGTTCGACCACGTCTACCACACCCACTTCATGTGTAACGTCCGGGCGATCCACGAGTACGAGCACCTCTGGCCGTACCTGCGCGACCTCTACCAGCTGCCCGGCGTGGCCGAGACCGTCGACCTGGACCACATCAAGGAACACTACTACACGACCCACCCCGACGTCACCCCCTCGCGGATCATCGCCCGCGGTCCGGACCTCGACTTCGAGGCTCCCCACGACCGCGAGCGACTCGCCGACGACCCGACGCCGGTCGCTCCCGTCGAGGCCGAGTAGGCCGGATCGAATCGCGACCGGACGACGCGCACCGTGCCGGGAACCCGCCCGATAGGTGGTGCTCGCTACTGATCGTCGTCGGTTTCGGAGTCGTCCGCCTCGTCCGTCTCCGCTTTCTCCCCGTCCGCCTCACCCTCCGCCGCGAACGACCCCTGCCGGATCGCCGCCTCGGCGGCCGCGAGCGCCTCCTCGCGGTCGAAGGAGTCGATGACGTACGCCAGCTCCTCCGGCGGCGCGTCGGCCATCCTGCGGGCGTGATGCGTGATGTTGGGCACCGCCCGGAGGACGTTGTCGATGATCGGCACCGTCGCGGCCCGCGCCGAGCGGGATCCGGGATTCAAGTCGATCACGATCTCCGTTTTCCCCGTCTCCCCGAGCGCCTCGGCGCGGTCCCCGTCCTCCAGGGGGACGAGCACGACGTCGGCGTCGCCGATCCCGTCGGCGTCGACTTTCGCGCGCTCGTGGGACAGCCCCGGGATCCGCCCGTCGGCGGTTAACCCCTTGATCCCCTCGGCCCCGTGTTCGCGGAGGTGGGCGGCGATCCGCTCCATCCGCTCGGTCGTGCGGTTGAACAGGTTGACCTCGATGTCGGCCCCGGTCGCCGCCGCCAGCTCGACGATCGCCTCGGGGACGAGGGCCGCGACGTTCCCGTTGACCGAGAGCACGGGGTGGTCGGCGGCAAGCAGGTAGGCGGCCGCGGCGCGTTCGGCGTCGCCGGCCGACGGGATCGTCTCCTCGCCGAGCAGGTAGTCGAAGGCCTCGCCGCGTCCCTGCGCGATCAGGCCCTGCCTCGACGTGATCCCCTTCTCGACGCCCGCCTCGATCCGGTGTCGCGTCAGCAGCGACTCGTAGCGCGGATGATCCTCGGGGATCTCGGCGTCGGTCATACCCCGGCTTCGGGGTTCGTCGTTTAAAAGTATTCCATCGATCGTGACCGTCGACGTTCGAGCGATCGGTCAACGAAGCCCTTCCACGTCCCGGAACGTCCGGCGGACGGACCCGGGCGTCGCGTACGGGCCGCCCTCGACGCGGTGATCGGGGATCACCAACGGCGCCGGATTCTCGTTCAGCGCTTCCCGCACGAACTCGAGGTCTTCCGGGTCGTTGTCGTCCCGCCCGGCCAGCCGCGTGATCCGGCTGAGCGAGGCCGACTCGCCGTACGGCAGGTTCCGGGTCGCCTCCAGGACCTCGCGGCGGTCGGTCGGCAGGGTGAGCCCCAGCTCCACGTCCGCAAAGGACTCCTCTTCCCCCGCGAGGTACGCGTCGATCCGGTCGAGCAGCTCGTGATCCTCCGCGGCGTCCGCGGGGACGTCGGCCGGGAACGAGACGGAGATGACGTGGCCGCTCGCGAACCCCACCTCGACGGCCCGGTCGAGAGCCGGGTACGAGCGCGCGTAGACGCCCGTCGTCCCGTCGAGGCTCACCATCGCGACCGCCTCCGGGCCGATCGCGGGCGACGTTGGTCGCTCCGTCCGGACCTCCTCCGCGGTTCCTCGCTTCGATCGAGATCCTCACGCCGGTCGGGCGCGTTCATGGCCGTTCGTACGGCGTCGATTTATAAGGGGCTTCGCTTTCATTTATATAGGATCGGTTCCGACGGATGCACCCGACGGCTGGATCCGCCGGATGACCCCGTCAGCGATGGAACCGCCGGCGCCGACCGTTCCGCAGGTCGCCGGGTGCGCAAGCCTTATGAACAGATACGTACATTAGTGATCAGTAATGGACGATGGGATGAACGATCTCGCGCCGGCGGTCCGGTCGATCCTGGAGGCGTCCGCGTCGCGATCGGGCGGCGACGAGCGCGTCGACGTCGACCCCCGTGACCTCGAGGCCGCGTTCACCGCGGCGGAGGCAGACGGACGAACGCCGGTGATCGCGGAGGTCAAACCGACCAGCCCGACCACCGACGGAACGCGCGATGACGACCCGGTCGATCTCGCGACGGAGATGGTCGCGGGCGGAGCGGCCGCGCTCTCGGTGCTGACCGAGCCCGAGCACTTCGGCGGGTCGACCGACACGCTCGAGCGCGTTCGCGAGGCCGTCGACGTGCCCGTGCTCCGGAAGGACTTCCTTCTGCGGGAGACCCAGCTTGACGCCGTCGAGAGCGACGTCGTCCTGCTGATCGCCCGGTTCCTCGGCGACGACCTCGAGCCGATGCTCGCGGCCGCCCGCGACCGCGGCTTCCAGGTGCTCGTCGAGGTCCACGACCGCGCGGAACTGGACCGAGCGCTCGCCGCCGGGGCACGCTTCGTCGGCGTCAACAACCGCGATCTGGCGAAGCTCGAGGTCGACCTCGGGACCGTCGAGGACGTCGCGCCCCACGCTCCCGAGGACGTCACCCTGATCGCGGAAAGCGGCGTCACGACCGCCGCCGACGTGCGCCGGATGCGCGCGGCCGGCGCGGACGCGCTGCTGATCGGGAGCGCCATAATGGACGGGGACGTTCGCTCGAACGTCCGACGATTCGCGACCGTCGACGCCGACATCGACGACGCGGCTGTCGACCACGCGGACGCCACCGAACGCCAACCCTCACGATGATCGAACCCACAGCTACCCCATGAGCGAGACGACACCGAACGCCGACCGAGACGAGACGCAGCGATCGACCGCCGTGGACCCGGCCGATCCGGCCGACCCGACTCCGGTCCCCGGCGAGACTGACGGGAAGTTCGGCCGCTACGGCGGCCAGTACGTTCCCGAGGCGCTGATGCCCGCGATCGAGGAGCTGACCGACGCCTACCAGCGGTACGTCCTCGAGAACGAGGACGGCTTTATGGACGAGTTCCGGCGCCGCCTCCGGGAGTTCGGCGGGCGCCCGACGCCGCTGCAGCACGCCGAGCGTCTCTCCGAACGGTACGACCGGGACGTCTACCTGAAGCGGGAGGACCTGCTCCACGGCGGCGCACACAAGCTCAACAACGCGCTCGGGCAGGTCCTGCTGGCGAAGTACATGGGTAAATCGCGGGTCATCGCGGAGACCGGCGCCGGCCAGCACGGCACCGCCACGGCGATGGCGGCCGCCCACCTCGACATGCCCTGTGAGGTGTACATGGGGGAACGCGACATCAACCGCCAGCGGCCCAACGTCTTCCGGATGACGCTCAACGGGACGACGGTGACCCCGGTGACGGCCGGCCGCGGCACGCTCAAGGAGGCGATCTCCGAGACGATGCGCGACTGGGCCGGGTCCGTCGAGGACACCCACTACGTCATCGGCAGCGTCGTCGGGCCGCACCCCTTCCCGGCGATGGTCCGCGACTTCCAGTCGGTCGTCTCCGAGGAGGCGCGCCGACAGGCGCTCGAGACGATCGACGAGCTGCCGACCGACGTGGTCGCGTGCGCCGGCGGCGGCTCGAACACGATGGGCTCGTTCGCCGCCTTCCTCGAGGACGAGAGCGTCTCGTTACACGCCGTCGAGGCGGGCGGCTCGGACCTCTCGATCGACGAGGCCGCGGGCGTGGCGCCCAACTCGGCGTCGCTGTACGCCGGCGAGGAGGGCGTCCTCCACGGCGCGCGGACGAAGCTGCTTCAGGACGCGCACGGCCAGATCGTCGAGAGCCACTCGGTCTCCTCCGGGCTCGATTACGCCGGCGTCGGCCCCGAGCTCGCACACCTCGCCGACGAAGGTCGCATCCATCCGGCCGCCGTGGACGACGACCAAGCGCTGGAGGCGTTCCACCTCCTCTCGCGCACCGAGGGGATCATCCCGGCGCTGGAGTCCGCCCACGCGATCGCGTATCTCGAAACCGTTGCGGGTCCCGAGAACGAGGGCGAGGCTGACGCCGAGAGCGAGGTCGGGAGCGGGAGCGAGACCGCCGGTCAGGAGGCGGACGCGCTCGGCGACGCGGTGGTCGTCACCGTTTCCGGGCGCGGCGACAAGGACCTCGAATCAGTGATCGAGGAGACCGCCGCCCGCGACATCGACGGCGCGCCGGACATGTCCGCGTTCACGGGGGGGATCTAGATGGTCGACGACGCCGCGAGCGACGACGCGGGTGTCGATCCCGAGCCGGCAGCCGGAGGCGTCGAACCGGCCGAGGATGACGGACCGACGACCGGCAACAGCGAGGCGATCGCGCGGGCGTTCGCGGATGGCCCGGCGTACATCCCGTATCTCGCGGTCGGCGACCCGGACTACGAGTCCTCCCTCGAGTACGTCGAGGCGCTCGAGCGCGGCGGGGCGGACCTCATCGAGCTCGGCCTTCCCTTCTCGGAACCGATCGCGGAGGGGCCGACCATCCAGGGCGCCGTCGTCCGCGCGCTCGAGGGCGGTATGACTCCGGATCGATTCTTCGAGTTCGTCGAGGAGCTCGACGTCGACGTCCCGCTCGTCTGTATGACCTACTACAACCTCATTTATCAGTGGGGCGAGGCCTCGGGGCCGCGTCCCTTCGTCGAACGCGCCGCCGAAGCGGGGCTGGAGGGGTTCGTCGTGCCCGACCTTCCCGCAGAGGAGGCCGATCCCCTGCGGGACGCCTGCGACGAGTTCGGCCTCGATCTGGTGTTCATCGTCGCCCCGACGACCGAGGGCGACCGGCTCGACCGGATCATGAGCCGAGTCTCCGGGTACGTCTACGTTCAAGCCCGGCTGGGGACGACCGGCGCGCAGGACGACGTCTCCGACCGGACGGCGGCCAGCCTCGACCGGCTGCGGGAGTACGACGTCCCGAAGGCGGTCGGGTTCGGGATCTCCGCGGGCGAGCACGCCGAGCGGATCGTGGCGGCCGGCGCGGACGGGATCATCGTCGGGTCGGCGCTCGTCGACATCGTCGCCGAGGGCGCCGAGGCGGACCGCTCGGCCGAGACGGTCGCCGACCGTCTCGAGGCGCTCTCGCGGGAACTCGTCGAAGGCGCCGACCGCGGCTACCGGGCCCGGTCGCCGACCGCGGACTCGCGCTGACCGGTCTCGTGGGCGCCGCGAGCGCGCTGACCGCAGCTGCGACCGGTCGTCGCGCTGACCGCGCCCGCAACCGGCTGCGCTTTCGCAGTTTTCAAGCACCGAGAGCACGACCCTTCGGCAATGACACGCACCGTCTGGGTCAAGGCCGACGACGAGGTCGGCGACTGGGAGCAGCGAAAGCGCCGGATCACCGCCGGGATCGAGGCCGGCGTGGACTGGGTGCTCGTCGACGAGAGCGACGTCCCGCGGGTGCGGGAGCTCGGCGACGTGAACGTGGCGGCGTTCCGCGCCGATGCCGACGTCGTCGACGAGGCCGAACCCGAGGACGCGGCGGGGGAGCGCGCCGACGCCTACATCGTCGGCAAGGACGGCGAGGGTGACGGAACCATTTCGATGCCCGAGGACCTCTCGGGGTCCGCCGACCTGTCGACGCTCCGCCGCCGCGACGACCGGGCGCAGGGCGTGTACACTCGGATCCTCGACGAGCGATACGAGGCGTTCGCCGAGGCGGCGGCCGCGGACGCCGAGTACACGATCGTGGTCGGCGAGGACTGGACGATCATCCCGCTGGAGAACCTGATCGCCCGCGTCGGCGAGGAGACCCACCTCGTCGCGGGCGTGACGTCGGCCGCCGAGGCGCAGACCGCCTTCGAGACGCTGGAGTCCGGCTCCGACGGCGTGCTCGTCGACGCCGACTCGCCGGACGCCATCCGCGGCGCCGTCGAGGCCCGCGACGCGGCCGAGCGGGAACGGCTCGAGCTCTCGTACGCGACCGTCACCGAGGTCGAACAGGCCGGGATGGCGGACCGCGTCTGCATCGACACCGGGAGCCTGATGGACCACGACGAGGGGATGCTCGTCGGTTCGATGTCCCGCGGGCTCTTCTTCGTCCACGCCGAGACCGCCGAGAGTCCCTACGTCGCCTCGCGGCCGTTCCGGGTCAACGCGGGCGCGGTCCACGCCTACGTCCGGACGCCGGACGGCGGGACGAAGTACCTCGCCGGGCTGAAGTCGGGCGACGAGGTCCAGGTCGTCGACACCGAGGGACGCACGCGGGAGGCGATCGTCGGCCGCGTGAAGATCGAGAAGCGCCCGATGTTCCGCGTGGAGGCGGAGGTCGAGACCGACGACGGCGTCGACCGCGTCGAGACCCTGCTGCAGAACGCCGAGACGATCAAGGTCGCCACGAGCGAGGGCCGGACCGCGGTCACCGACCTCGAGGCTGGCGACGAGATCGCGCTCTACTACGAGGACGTCGCGCGGCACTTCGGCGAGTCGGTCGAGGAGAGCATCATCGAGAAATAGCGCACGCCGCCGGACGGCGTGTGGGGTAGTGTTCAGTCCGGTTCCGTCCAGTTCCATCCGGTTCAGTTCAGTCCGGTTCAGCTCGCTCCGGTTCGGCTCACTCGACCGGCCAGTACTCCCGGTGGCGGGCGACCGCCTCGTCGATCCACTCGTCGACCAGGTCGGTCGGCTCGTCGAGGAAGGTGAAGGGATCGTCGGTTCCGTACCCTTCCAGTTCGACCGTCCGGTCGAGAACGCCCTCGAAGACGCCGAGCGTGGCGAACGAGAGGTGCGACGGCTGGTAGCCGCCCTCCTGGATCAGCGCCAGCGCGCCGTCGGCCGTCCCGTCGGCGAGCCGGCGGGCGCGGGCGCCCATCTCGCGGAACCCCGACCGAGTCGCGATGTTCCGCCCGTTCATGTCCGCCGGCCCGGCGTCCTGCCCGGCGCTGACGAGCAGCAGGTCCGGGTCGAACTCGGCGACGACCGGTTCGACGATCCGGTCGAAGACGGCCTCGTAGCCGCGGTTCCCGGTGCCCGGCGGGAGCGGGACGTTGACGGTGTATCCCTCGCCGTCGCCGGTGCCGACCTCGTCGATCGACCCCTCCTGAGGATGGTACTCGGGATGCCAGGAGCCGTGGTCGTTGTGCGCGCTCACGAACAGCACGTCCTCGCGGTCGACGAACGCCTCCTGGGTGCCGTTGCCGTGGTGGACGTCCCAGTCGACGATCGCGACCCGGTCGGCAGCGACGTCGGCGGGGCCGTCGTCGGCCAGCGCCGCCTCGGCCGCCAGCGCCGCGTTGTTGAGGAAGCAGAACCCGTCGGCGCGGTCGGGCTGGGCGTGGTGGCCGCTCGGGCGGCACAGCGCGTACGGGAGGGGGGATTCGGGCCCGGATTCGGAGCTCGGTGCATCGAGCGCGTGCCCGGCGGCGGCGATGGCGGCGCCGGCCGACACCCGGGCGGCGTCGTAGGTGTGCTCGTTCATCCCGGTCGTCGTGTCCTCGATCCGGCCGCCGCCGTCGGCGCAGAACGCCTCGAGCCAGTCGAGGTAGTCGGGGTCGTGCACGCGCTCGAGCGCGGTCCGGCTCGCCCGCGCCGGCGAGACGGTCTCCGTGACGTCGCCGAAGGCGTGGTCGATCATCGCCCGAACGTTCTCGACGCGCTCCCGGCGGTCCGGGTGGACCTCGGGGGTCGCGACGATGGGCGTGTCGGGGAACTTGAAGGCGCCCCTCGGCGGTTCGTGGTCGAGCATGCGGTCGTCCCAGTAGACGGTGATGTCGGCTGTCATCGGTGGCTATGGTGTCGTGTGTCGCGGGCGATATTCGTTCCGTCGATGCGACGCGGTCGGGTCGGTCACCGTGACGTGGTCGGGTCGGTCACCGTGACGTGGTCGGACCGCCCGCCGTCGGGCTTACTCCTCGACCCCGCAGTACTCGACGGCGATCGCGGCGATCGTCGCCGCGGCCTCGAGCAACGAGGGGACCGTGGTGTGCTCGTCCGCCCCGTGGAGGTTCGCCCCGTCGGGGCCGACCGAGACGGCGTTCACGTCGTAATAGAGCGGGTAGAACCGCTCGTCGAGGCCGGCGTTGCCGCCGACGAACGATCCGGAGCGGCCGGTGACGTCCTCGCCCACGTCCTTCGCGAGCGTCGCGATCTCGCAACTCGGGTCGACCTCGTGGGGTTCGGCCTGCCAGCCGAACCACTCGACCTCGGGCGGGTGCTCGGCGAGCCACTCGTCGTTGGCGGCCGCCTCGGCGACGGCGTCCTCGACCTGTGCGCGGACCTCGGCGCGGGTCTCGCCCGGCGGCCAGCCGATCCGCCCCTGCAGGACCGCCCGCGAGGGGAGCGTCGAGGGCCAGTCGCCGGCCTCGATCGTCCCGATGTTGAGGTTCGTGACGTTCCCCTCGAGGGACGGGTTCGACCGGTAGGCCGGCTCGTAGTCGATCCGTGCCTTCCGTTCGGCGTCGAGCTCCTCGAGGGCGCGGTAGACCGTGGCGGCGTTGCCGATGGCGTTGACGCCCTCGTGGCCCCACGCCGCGTGGACGCTCTTGCCCGGCACGACCACGCGGAAGTACATCACGCCGGCGCTTGCGACCCCGACGTTGGGTACGTCGTAGGGTTCGGCGATGACCGCCGCGTCGGGCACGTATCCCCGCTCGAGGACCGCCAGCGTCCCGCCGACGCCGCCGTCCTCCTCCTCGATGACCGACTGGAAGAGGAGGTCGCCGCCGAGCTCGACCCCGAGCTCGTCGAGCGTCTCCATCGCGATCAGGGTCGCCGCGAGCCCGCCCTTCATGTCCGCGACTCCGCGGCCGTAGAGGGTCTCCCCCTCCTGCGTCAGCGACCACGGCTCGCGGTTCCACTCCGCCTCGGTCACGTCGACGACGTCGATGTGGCCGCCCAGCGTGAGCGTCGGGCCGTCGCCGCCCTCGCGGCGGGCGACGACGTTCGGCCGTCCCTCGTAGCCGTACTCCTCGTAGGAGGAGGTCTCGAAGTACGCCTCGTGGTCCGCCAGCTCGTCGGCCGACGGCTCGAAGACGTCGGGCTCGAGCCCCATCGCCTCGAGCCGGTCGATGATGACCTCCTGGGCCGGTGCCTCGTCGCCGGTGACGGTCGGCGCCTCCACGAGGTCGCCGACCAGGTCGACGAGGTCGGATTCGTTCGATTCGATCGCGTCGGTGAGCGTGTCTCGGGTCGTCATTGCGTGTGTTCGGTGTGGTCCGGATTTCGAGTGATGCCGTCCCGGCATCGCGGTCGGTCGCCGATGCGTCTCGCGTTTCGGGCGGGAGTTCCGTCCCGACCGACCGCTTTCGGTCGGGAGGTCCGGTCCCGGTCGGCCGTTCCCGGCCGGACGCTCCGTCTTCGGCCGGATGCTCCGTCCCCGGGCGATCACTCCCGGTTGAGCAGTTCACGGAGCCGGTCGCGCGGGTCCAGCGAGCTGTCCGCGAGCCCGTCCGGGAAGTAGATCGTCACGAGGATGAGCATCGCGCCCCAGATGACGAGCCGGAGCTCGCCGAGGTCACGGAGCCCCTCGTTGAGCCCGAAGACGATCACGGCCCCGAAGATCCCGCCGCCGATCGTCCGGAGGCCGCCGATGATGCCCATCGCCATGAACTCGATCATCCGATTGACCTCGATCATCGGCGGCGAGATGATCAGGACGGTGTATATCTGCAGTCCGCCGGCGACGCCGGCGATGGCGGATCCGACGACGAAGCCGACGAGCTTGTATCGGGGGACGTTGTTCCCCAGCATCCGTGCCGCGTCGGGGGCTTCCCGGATCGCCCGCGCGACGAGGCCGAACCGGTTGACCAACAGCCCGTACTGGACGACCAATAGGACGACCACGAGCGCGAACACGAAGTAATACAGCGCGAGTCGGCTCCCGCCGAGCAGCGGCGGGAATCCCGTGTATCCGGTCGGTCCGCCGGTGAGACCGCGGAAATGGATCGCCAGCCGGTAGACGATCTCCGCGAACGCGAGCGTCGCCATCCCGACGTAGGCGCCGGAGAGGCGCAACACCGGAAGGGCGATCGGGATCGCGAAGATCCCGGCGACGACGCCGCCGAGCAGCACCGCAAGAACCGGATGCACGCCCGCCTTGCCGGCGAGCAGGGCCGTCGCGTACGCCCCGATCCCGTAGAGGGCTGCGTGTGCGAAGCTGAACATCCCGAAGTAGCCGGCGATGAAGATCCAGCTCGTGACCACGAGGATCGCGATGATGAGCTGCGTCAGCAGGTCGAGGGTGTAGCCGCCGACCAGTTGCGGCGCCAGCAGCGCCAGCAGCGCCAGCACCGCGAAGACGATCCCGTTTCGTGACCGGGCGTCCTCGACGAGCCGGTCGCCGGTCCGGGCGATCCCGGACCGGAGCGTCTCGAGCACGGTCATTCGAGATACCCCCCGATGCCGTCAGGATACGCAACGAGCACGACTATCATGATTGCGAAGAGAATGACCATCGCCATCTGGCTTGACACCCAGATGATGCTGATGCTGCGAACGACCGCCAGTCCCATCGCCGCCAGCAGCGTTCCGCGAACGCTCCCGAGTCCGCCGACCATCACGACGACGAACGAGAGGAGGAACGGGTACCATCCCACCGAGGGATAGACCGCGAACAGCGGGGCCAACAGGACGCCGGCGAGCCCCGCGAGCGCGGCGCTGATCCCGAAGGTGATCGCGTACACCCGGTTCGGTCGGACGCCCATCAACAGGGCCGTGTCGTGGTCCTGTGAGACGGCGCGGATGGCGAGTCCGAGCTCGGTTCGCGAGATGACGACGAAGAGTAGCCCGAGCGCGACGAGCGAGATGACGAAGATCAGCACGCGCTGTGCGCTCAGCGTGATCCCGGCGACGTTCCAGATCACGTCGGTGAACCGCGGGAACGACTGGCGCTGTGTCCCGATCCAGACGATGAAGGCGTTCTCGAGGAAGAACGCGAGCCCGAGCGTGACGACCATCGAGGGGATCCCGAACTCCTCGCGGTCCCGGAGCGGTCGGATGAGCACCACCTCGGTCACGTAGCCGAGCGCGAACACCACGATCCCGGCGGCGATCACCGCCGCGACGAGGCTTCCCGTCGCGCCGAGCGTGAAGAAGCCGACGAAGCCGCCGACCATGAACATCGCCCCGTGGCCGAAGTTCAACACGCGCGCGACGCCCCAGATGAGCGTCAGCCCGACGGCGATCAGCGCGAGCTGGCCGCCGAACAACAGCCCGTTGACGATCTGCTGGGCGAGCAGGGCGACGCTAACCATCCGCCACCTCCCGTCCCGGCGTCGCCCGCCGGAACACGGTGCGGTTCGTGGGTGTCGGTTCCGTCGTCATCCGTGTCGTTCTCCGATGTACATCTCCATTATGTCGTCCTCGTTCCGCAGGGACTCGGTATCGCCCTCGTACTCCAGCCGCCCCTGATCGAGGACGTAGACGTACTCGGCGATCTCGAGCACCCGTCGGACGTTCTGTTCGATGATGAGCATGTCCCGACCGCGCTCCTTCAGGGCCGCTATCTGCTCGAAGACGTCGTCGACCAGGTGGGGAGCAAGCCCCGCGCTCGGCTCGTCCAACAGGAGGATGTCGGGATCGGGCATCATCGCCCGCCCGAACGCGACCATCATCTGCTGTCCGCCGGAGAGGTCCCCGGCGCGCTGGGCGCGCTTCTCCTCGAGGACGGGAAACATGTCGTAGACCTCCTCGTACTGGCGGTCGAGCAGGTCGTCGTCGATCAGGTAGCCGCCCATCCGGAGGTTCTCCTTGACGGTCATGTCCGGAAAGACGCTGCCGCCCTGCGGGAGCATCACGACGCCGCGTTCGAGGACCTCCCGTGGATGGTCGTTCGTCACGTCCTCGCCACGTATCGTGATCGTGCCGTCCCAGACGTCGACCATCCCGAGGATGGACTTCATCATCGTGGACTTGCCCGACCCGTTCGGGCCGATGACGCAGTTCACGCGGTCCTCGGCGATCGTCGCCGAGAGGTCGTGGAGGACCTGGTTCTCGCCGTAGCCCGCGTCGACGCCGTCGAGTTCGATCAGGTTCATCTCAGGTCCCCCCGAGGTAGGCCTCGCGGACCTTCTCGTCGTCGCGGATCTCCTCGAAGGTGCCCGAGGCGATGTTGCGGCCGGCGTTCATCACGACGACGCGTTCACACAGCTCGCTTATCACTGACATATCGTGTTCGATGACGAGGATGGCCGTCCCGTTCGCGTTGATGCGGCGGATGTCGTCCATGATGTCGTCCATCAGCACGGGATTGACGCCCGCCGCAGGCTCGTCGAGCAGGATGAGATCCGGCTCGAGCATCAGCACGCGGGCGAGCTCGAGCAGCTTCTTCTGCCCGCCGCTGAGCTCGTCGGCGCGATTCTCCCGCACCTCCTCGAGCTGGAGCTCCTCGAGCAGCCGCTCGATGCGCGCCTCCTGTTCGGCCGGCCCACACGAGACGTTCGGCACGAGCAGGTTCTCGTAGACGGAGAGGCGGCCGAACGGCTTCGATATCTGGAACGTTCGCCCGATCCCGCGCTTCGAGACCGCGTCGGGCGAGGCGCCCGTGACGTCCTCCCCGTTGAGGGAGACCGTGCCCTCGTCCGGGTCCAGAAACCCGGTGATGAGGTTGAGCGTGGTCGTTTTGCCGGCCCCGTTCGGGCCGATCAGGCCGACGAGCTCGCCCTCCTCGATCGCCAGGTCGAGCCCGTCGACGGCGACGATGCCGCCGAACCGTTTCGTCACGTCGTCAACTGAGAGTACTGTCGTCATCTGTCACCTCCGATCGCCGTCGGGGGATACGCGTCCGCCCAGGGGATCGCGTCCTCGATCGCCGCGCCCGCGGCGACCACCTCGCGGTCGGCGAGCCGGTCGCCGACCACCTGCATGCCGATCGGGAGCCCGTCGTCGTCGAACCCGACCGGGATCGAGACGGCCGGGTGGCCGCTGAGGTTCAGCGGCCAGGTGAGCGTCCAGCCGTGCATCCGGTGGACGGACTCGCCGTCGACGGTCGGCTCCGTGACGTCGAGCCCGAACGCGGTCCGTCCGAGCGTCGGCGTCGCGAGGACGTCGACGTCCGCGAGCGACGCCGTGATCGCGTCGTACACCGCCGTCCGGCGGCGGCGTGCCGTCGCGAGCGTCGACGTATCGAGCTCGAGACCGGCCCGGATCCGCGAGCGGACCTCGGGCGTTATCGGCTCGTCGATCGTCAGCAGGTCGACGTCGGCGTCGCGCTTGAGGTTCTCGTACAGTCCGACGTATCGGGACTGGAGGACCCACTCGATCGCGTCGTGGCGCTCCTCCCAACTCCCCTCGAAGGGAACCTCGATCTCCTCGACCGTCGCGCCGGCCGCCGAAAGCTCCTCGAGGGCGGATTCGACCGCGCTCGAGACCGCGTCCGAGACGGCGAAGTCGCCGAAGTTCGGCGAGTAGCCGATCCGGAGGTCGGCGAGGTCGGGTGCCTCCCGGGCCGCCTCCTGATAGGACTCCGTCGGTTCGGGGAGCCCGTAGGGATCGCTCGCGTCGGGGCCCGCGATCGCCTCGAGCATCAGCGCCGCGTCCGAGACGGTGCGGGCGATCGGCCCGAAGAACGTGTACGGAAGGATCTCCTGAAACGCGTCCGAGCGAACCGGGCCAGCGGGAACGCGCCCGAAGTCCGGGAGGAGTCCGACCACGCCGCAGGCGCTCGAGGGAATTCGGATCGAGCCGGCCGCATCCGAGCCGAGCGCGAGCGGGGCCAGCCCGGCGGCGACCGCCGCCGCGCTGCCGCCCGAGGACCCGCCGGTCGTTCGGTTCGGGTCCCATGGGTTCCCCGAGGCGCCGAAGACGGGGTTGTCCGTCATCGTTTTCCGGCCGAACTCCGGCGTGTTCGTCTTCCCGAGGAGTATCGCTCCCGCCTCCCGGAGCCGGGAGACGACCACGT
Source organism: Halopenitus persicus (assembly GCF_900107205.1). Lineage (GTDB taxonomy): Archaea > Halobacteriota > Halobacteria > Halobacteriales > Haloferacaceae > Halopenitus > Halopenitus persicus. The sequence continues at coordinate 393,322 of NZ_FNPC01000002.1, forward strand.
CGTCCTCCTCGGGGACGTGGTCGGCGAAGGCGGGCGAACCGAACGTGGTCCGCACGCCCGCGACGCGGTTCAGGTCCTTGATCGCGACCGGAACGCCGTGCAGCGGGCCGAGGTCGTCGCCGCGCTCGACGGCGCGTTCGGCTTCCGCGGCGGCCTCCCGGGCAGATTCCTCGCAGACTGTCACGTACGCGTTGATCTCGGGGTTCACCCGGTCGATGCGCTCGAGGAACGCGTCGACGACCGTGACCGGCGAGCGCTCCCCGCGGCGGATGTCCGCGGCGAGGGTCGTCGCGGGAGCGTAACAGACGTCGGTCACGTCGTCGCTCGAGACGGCCGTCGTGTCGTCACTCGAGGTCATATTTGAACGAGTAGCAGTATTTCTCGTATCCCAGGTCGAGGTAGAACCGGTGGGCGTCCTCGCGCCACAGGCCCGACTCGAGCTCGACGGCCGCACAGTCCTCCTCGGCCGCCCACTCGTGGACGTGCTCGAGCATCTCGGCGCCGTGGCCCTCCGACCGGTGGTCCTCGTCGACGACGAGGTCGTAGACGTACGCGTGCCGGCCGAGGTAGAGGTTCGTCGAGATCGTGACGCCGGCGACCGCCACCGGCTCCCCGCCGACGTAGCCGGCGAAGAGCCGGTAGCCCTCCTCGGCCATCGGCTCGTACAGCTCCTCGAACGCCTCGCGGTCGAGGTGGTCGCGGAGCTGTCGCAGGACGGGGAAGACGGCGTCACGCTCGTCCGCCGAGGTGACGCGCGTTATCCGCATCGCTCCCCGTTCGGCCGGCTCGATCCCGATCCGGCGCGGGTTCCGGCTCCGAATCCGTTCGGGCCGCGGTCAGCCTCCGTATCGTGTCCTGCCATCCGTGATCAGTAGACCGAGGTGTCGATCTCGGCGGTGGCGATCTCCGAGGGCCACACGAGGTTGAGCTCCTGGTCGATGACCTGGTAGCCGGGGGCGGGCTGGGTGTCGACGCTGCCCCAGGCGGCCTGGTGGTTATCCTGGTAGCTGATGTAGCCGGTGCCGCCCGGGATCGGGTCGTGTTCGAGGACCGTCGACTCCCACTCCTCGACGCTCGCCGACCGGAAGGCCTCGAGGCTCTCGAAGGACGACACGTACTCCGAGATGACCTTGATGTTCTGGTAGGACAGCGCCGCGCTGCCGGTCATGTCGAGGTCGGTGCGTTCGTTCCACGCCTCGAGGGCGCCCTGTTCCTCCAGCAGCGAGTCGACGCGGCCCGCGTTCAACATCGTGAACGCTCCGTCGGCGGCGCTGCCGGCGGTCTCGAGCGCGTCCCCGATCGTGAGCCCGTAGTTGTGGAAGAAGTGCGTCTCCTCGAAGCCGGCCTCGGCGAACTGTCGCGTGAGGTTGCCGGCGCCCGAGGAGGACGTCTGGACCGCCCAGACGACGTCGGGGTCGTTTGACTGGATCCGCGAGAGCAGCGACGTGAAGTCCGTCGCGTCGAGGCTGACCTCGTCCTCGGAGATGATCTCCCAGCCGATCTCGTCGAGCTCGGACCCCATCAGGTCCATGATCGTCAGCCCGTAGGAGGTGTCCTCGCCGATGAGGGCGATCGTCTGGTCCTCGTAGGGGAAATAGCCCGTTCCCTCCTCCTGGAACTGGTTGATCAGCTTGCGCCATCCCACCGCGTAGGCCTCCGACGGCGGCGTCGTCTTGAAGACGTTCCACAGCTCCTGCTCGTTGATCTTATCGACGATCGCGCTGGACACCGCCTCGTCGATGATCTGCGGGACGTCGTGTTGGGCGGTGACCTCGACGGTCGCGAGCGCAACGTCGCTGTGGAAGCCGCCGCCGATCACGTCGACGTTCTCCTGTTGGATCAGCCGGTTGACCGCGTTGCGCCCCGAGGAGGGCTGCGACTCCGAATCGCCGAAGACGAGCTCGATGTCCTGGCCGTGGACGCCGCCCGCCTCGTTGATCATGTCCCGTGACATCTCGGCGCCGATCCGCTTCTGTTCGCCGATGTTGGAGGTGGGCCCCGAGAACGGGTTGTAGAACCCGATCTTGAGCCCGTCGCCGCTTCCGCCGCCGTTGCCGTTGCCGCCGCCGTTACCGTTACCGCCGCCGTTTCCATTGCCGCCGCCGTTGCCGTTGCCGCCGCCGTTACCGTTACCGCCGCCGTTGCCGAGGCAGCCGGCCACGGAGGCGATCGCGATTCCGGCGCCGGTCGTCTTGAGGAAGGCTCGACGGCTGTCGCCGTTCGACTTCGTATTGTCATTCGGTCTCATATGTCTGATAACCACTCTCGTGGATGTTATGAGCACACTTAACCGTTCTGGAAGCGATTAGCGGATGTCGCATTAATACTGTAAAAATGGAACCCCGTTTTATCGTCCTCTTTTCGATTGAACCTCGTGTCATTTTTCGGGACGCTCCTCCGTCCCCGTATCCATCGTTCAGCTGCCGATCGCTCCCGCCGTCGGGATCCGCGACCATCGTCCGACCGAACCCGAACGCCTCGTTGTTTTAGATATCGTTGAATATATTCTGATTACTTTGGATAGTATCCCGATCTTATATCCGCCGTCGGATGAGAGTAAGAATTATACGATAGTGGTCAAATCCTTGAGTATGGCCGGACCACCGATCGAGGAGCTTCATTTCGACGACGCACCGTCAGTCGGGGACGTCCCCGGACCACGATCACGCGAACTGCTGGAGAAACAGCGCCAGATCGATTCGAGCGCGGTGGCGTATCCCGAGGACATTCCCGTCGCCTTCGAGGAGGGAAAGGGCGCGACCGTTCGCGATCCGGACGGCAACACCTACATCGACCTGTTCGCCGGCATCGGCGTGTTGAACGTGGGTCACTCGAACCCGTACGTGCTCGAGGCCGTCCACGAGCAGGCCGACAAGCTCGTTCACACGATCGACTTCCCGACCGAGGCACGCCTCGACCTCATCGAGCGGCTCAACGAGATCGCGCCGCCCGGGCTCAAGGACCAGAACCGCTTCGTCTTCGGCGGCCCGACCGGCTCCGACGCCATCGAGGCGGCGATCAAGCTGGCGAAGTACAACTCGGGCGGCGACGGGCTGATCTCGTTCCGGGGGGCCTATCACGGCACGTCCTCGGGGGCGATGAGCGTCACGGGCAATAAAAAGCTCAAGGAGCACTACACGCCGTTGCTCGCGGATGTAGTGCACGCGCCGTATCCGAATCCGTTGCACCAGGAGAAGCCGCCCCAGGAGGCGGTCGAGCACTCCCTCGAGGAGGTCAAAGCGATCCTCGAGGACCCGTACGGGGGATTGGCGAATCCGGCGGGGATCATCGTCGAGCCGATCCAGGGCGAGGGCGGGATCGTCGCGCCGCCGGAGGGCTTTTTACAGGGCCTGCGGGATCTGGCGACGGACAACGACGTGCCGCTGGTGTTCGACGAGATCCAGTCGGGGTTCGGCCGGACTGGGGAGTGGTGGGCAAGCGAGTGGTACGACGTGACGCCGGACGCGATGACGACCGCGAAGGCGCTGGGCGGCGTGGGATTCCCGCTGTCGGGATTGATGTACCACGAGGACCTGGACACGTGGGGGTCGGGCGACCACGCGGGCACGTACCGCGGCCACGTGGTGGCGATGCGGGCGGGCGTCCGCGCGATCGAGTACATCCAGGCCCACGACCTGCTGGCACACGCCCGCGAGCTGGGCGAGACGATCCGCGGCCGGTTTGCCGAGATCGCCGACTCGAACGACGCGATCGCCGAGATCCGCGGCAAGGGCCTGTTCATCGGCGTCGAGTTCACCGACGACGAGGGCAACCCGGCCGACGAGACGGTCGACGCGATCCAGACCGACTGCTTCGAACACGGCGTCCTGGTCTGGAAGGCCGGCCCCCACGGCAACGTGTTGCGGCTCGTGCCGCCGCTGGTGTTGACCGAGGAGCTGGCCGACACGGCGATGACGATCGTCGCCGACGCCATCGACCGACAGACCGACTAGTCCCGGTAGCTCAGGCCCGGCGACGCTGACGCTGCCGTTCGTTCCATTTATAAACGGAACCGAGGGACCACCGGTCGATCCACCGTGTGGCACCGTCACACCGCCGACCGGCGACCGACGTTTTTAAGCGAATCCGTCCGGAAGGAACGACAACTCGCTGGGACGGACCTCCAGCGGGCACCCGCCGCCCGGCCGACGCCGGTCGGGGACGGGACGAGATGTGGTTCCGCGGCGTCGTCGCGGGACTGAATCGCAAGCGTCCGTGGACAACCCATGGCACGAAGCTTCTACTCGCACATCAAGGACGCCTGGCAGTCCCCCAAGGAGGGGAAACTCGCCGAGCTCCAGTGGCAGCGCAAGCAGGAATGGCGCGAACAGGGCGCGATCGAGCGGATCGAGCGCCCCACCCGCCTCGACAAGGCCCGCGAACTCGGCTACAAGGCCAAGCAGGGCGTCGTCGTCGCCCGCGTGAGCGTCCGCAAGGGCGGCTCGCGCAAGCAGCGCTTCACGGCCGGTCGGCGGTCGAAGCGCCAGGGTGTCAACCGACTCTCCCGCCGGAAGTCGATCCAGCGGATCGCCGAGGAGCGCGCCTCGCGGAAGTTCCGCAACCTGCGCGTGCTCAACTCCTACTGGGTCGGCGAGGACGGCTCCCAGAAGTGGCACGAGGTGATCCTGGTGGACCCGAACCACCCCGCGATCGAGAACGACGACGACCTGAGCTGGATCTGCGAGGACCAGCACCGGGGTCGCGCGTTCCGCGGACTCACCTCCGCCGGCACCAAGGGCCGCGGCCAGCGCACGCGCGGCAAGGGCACCGAACACACGCGACCGTCGATCGGCGGCGACCGGCGCCGCGGCAAGTAATCGACGTCGCCGATCGATTCGCCGTCGGCGACGCGTTCGGCCGTTTTTTAGCGACTCGTCACGTCCGGCAGCCACCGCGCCGACGCCCCGGACGGTCGCGTGCCGGTCGCGTTCGGATCGCCCCCGTAGCCTTATGCCCGTCACCGGCCAACGTCGGGTATGAGCCTCTCGCTGGACGCCACGCAGCTGGACCGCTACTCCAGACACATCATTCTGGACGAGGTCGGCCCCGAGGGCCAGGGTCGGCTGCTCGAGAGCGACGCGCTCGTGATCGGCGCGGGCGGGCTCGGCGCGCCGGTCATCCAGTACCTCGCCGCGGCGGGCGTGGGGACGATCGGGATCGTCGACGACGACGTGGTCGAGCGGTCGAACCTCCAGCGGCAGGTCATCCACGCCGACGCCGACGTCGGCGAGCCGAAGGTCGAGTCCGCCCGTCGGTACGTCGAGGCGCTCAACCCGGACGTCGACGTCGAGACCCACGAGAGCCGCCTCGACGCGCCCAACGCGCGCGAGCTGCTGGCCGGCCGCGACGTGGTCGTCGACTGCTCGGACAACTTCCGAACGCGCTATCTCGTCAACGACGCCGCCCGGCTGGAGTCGGTTCCGGTCGCCCACGGCGCGATCTACAAGTTCGAGGGCCAGGCCACGACGCTGCTCCCCGAGGGCCCGTGCTACCGGTGTCTGTTCCCGGAGGCGCCGGAGCCGGGAACCGTCCCCGACTGTGCCTCCACGGGCGTTCTCGGCGTCCTGCCCGGTACGGTCGGCTGTATTCAGGCGACGGAGGCGGTCAAGGTCCTGCTCGACTCGGGCGATCCGCTGGCGGGGCGAATGCTGTTCTACGACGCGATGGAGATGACCTTCGAGACGGTCGAGTACGCGCGAAACCCCGACTGTCCGGTCTGTGGCGACGACGCCATCGAGACGATGGAGGGGATCGATTACTCCGGCGGCTTCGCGATCCAGGCTGACTAGCGGCGGCGGTTCCCGCCGTCTTCCTCCATTCCCGCTGACTGCCGTCGCCTCCACCAGCCGCTGCCGCTCCCGCCGTCTCCCCCTGCTTCCGAACACGGCCGCCCGACGCGGATCGAACCGGTTTAGGCGGGGCCGGTCGTGGCTACGGTAATGCTCACGCTCGGAACGGCGAGCGCGGCCCCGGGTGAGACCGCGACGGGGCGGCTCGAGGTCGGCGAGGCGCGCGACGGCTCGCCCGTCCGACTGCCGGTGGCGGTCATCAACGGCGCCGACGACGGCAAGACGCTGTATATGCAGGCCGTCAGCGACGGGGACGAGCTCAACGGCCTCGGCGTCGTCAACCGCGTCGTGCCCCGGATCGACCCGGCGGCCCTCTCGGGGGCGGTCCTCGTCGTGGGGATCGTCAACTACTACGGCTTCCAGGCCGCCGAACACCGGAACCCCATCGACGACACGAAGACGAACCGCGCGTACCCGGGGAGCGCGACCGGGACGACCTCCGAACGGATCGCCCACGCCACCTTCGACGCCGCCACGCGCGCCGACCTGATCCTCGACCTCCATCAGGGGTCGACGAGCCGGATGATCGACGAGGTCCGCGTCCGGTGTGGCCCCAGGCACCGCCTGCACGGCGACTGCCTCCGGCTCGCGAAGGTCTTCGGCTGCGGCTACGTCCTCGACCAGAAGGGCCCGGACGGACAGCTCGCCCGGATCGCACCCAACAAGGGGATCCCGACGGTCGATCCCGAGCTCGGGGGCTGCGTCGGCTGGGACGAGGAATCGATCCGGAAGGGCGTCGAGGGCGTCTTCAACGTCCTCGGCTACTACGGCTTCCTCGACCGGGAGGTATCGGTCGCCAATCAGACCCGGGCCCGCGGCTTCGAGCAGTACCGCTCGCCCGCCGGGGGGCTGGTTCGCTTCGAGCGCGAGCTCGGCGAGCGCGTCGAGGCCGGCGACGCCCTCTTCGAGGTGACCGGCGTCTTCGGCGACCGGCGGGCCCGCGTGACCGCCGACAGCGACGGGATCTTCTGGCGGTCGCGCCGGCTCCCGCAGGTCGCGGCCGGCGAATACGTCTGCTCGGTCGGCACGAACCTCGCGACGTACTGATCGGTTCCGACGTCCTGCCGTCCCGCGTATCCGGTTCGTCCCGCAGTCAATCGGCTGTTCACTGCTCGGGGTGAACCGGCGCGTCGAAGCCGCCGCGGACCAGCGGCTTGGCGACGTGGCGACGCGCGCACGGCGGCACCTCGTACCAGCCCGGCTCGAGGTCCCGGTCGATCCGCCGAGTCTCCTTCCCGGAAGCGGCGGTCCCGCAGTCCCGACACCGGTAGCCCTGCCCGCGGCCCGCCGAGGACATCGAGCGGCCGCAGTCGGGACACGTCGGGGTGACGCGTTCGGTTCGGACGAGCTCCCGTACCGCGAACTTCTCGAGCTTGATCGTCCGCTCCGGCGCGGTCGCATCCGCCTCCCGGCCGGTCGCCACCTCCCCACAGACGGTGATCCGGTCGCCGGGTCGGAGGGCGCGGACGCGGTCCCGGAACCGCTCGGTCGGGGCGAAGGCGGCCGCCAGCAGGCGGTCACGGGCGTCATCCGCTTCCGCTTCGGTTTCCGCTTCCGTTTTCGCTCCCGTTTTCGCTCCCGCGCTCGTTCCCGGCGCGGCGAGCTCGAGGAAGACGTGGCCGCCGCGTCGCGTTTCGGGCGCGGTCGCGACCACGCAGTCCACTCGATAGCCGGCACCCGTACGGAGCGACCCGATCTCGCCCGTTCGGAGGTGGGCGTCGGTTCCCTGGTTCGTCAGGAACGTCGCCGCCCGGTCGACCGGCTCCGAGTCGATCCGCTCCGCCACCGCCCGGCACGCGTCGGGGTCGTCGCCGCGGATCCCGTAGAGGATCGGGCCGGGCGCGTTCGGGACGCAGACGGCCGCGTCGGTGCCGCGATCGACGGTGTCCCAGACGGTCGGATAGCCGGCGTCGGCGGCGGTGAACACGGAGTCGTGGTCGACCGACCGCGGGGTGCCACAGCGGTCGAACTCGCGATAGACGATGTGCTCGTGGGTCCACTCCTCGAAGGCGGCGGCCGCGCCGACGGCCGCCAGCGCGCCGATCCGGCCGCGCCCCTCGACCGGGCAGCCCTCGGCGGCGAAGCCGGCGTGGTGAAGGTCGTACTCGTCGATCAGCGAGATCGCGTCCGACAGGTCGTAGCGACGCCGTAACGCGCCGCGAGCGAACTCGGCGATCGGCTCCGGGATGGCATTCGCTTCGTCCGTCGCCCCCGGGACGGCGTCGGCTTCGGCTGCCGGGTCCGGACCGGCATCCGCCCCGACGTCCGGCGATACGTCGGCGACGACGACGCCGGGGGAGGTCCGCGGATCCTCGCCGATCGACCACTCCCGGATCGCGGCGGTGGCGATCTCGAGCGCCCGGTCCGGGTCGAGGTCGGTGTGAAGCGCGAGTGCGGCGTTGCCGCGGGTCTTGTGTTTCACGGCCGGGTTGAGCCGGACCAGCAACCGCCGGTGAACCCTCGCGTCCGTCGCCTCGATCCGCTCGGCGACGCGGGTCGCGAGATAGGTCGTGCACATCCCCCGGGACCGGGAGTCGGTGTCGTCGAGGCCGACGATGGTCACGGTCGCCGTTCGCCCCGGACGAATAAGCCGGTTTCGCGGCCGGAGTGATATTTAAACCGCGTCGCCGAATCGCCCGAAAACCACCGGATGGCGGCGTCCCCGTCGTCGGTCCGCCGGCACAACGTATTTACGTGGTGAGGGGTTACTCACGGATATGTCACGGGCAGCCTTGATCGGCAACCTCACGGCGATGCTGGAGGACGCCTCGTTCCTCGTCAGCGATCGCTGTGCGGTCCGCCCGAAGAGCTTCGACCTCGCGGCCCGGCGCGGCGAGGACCTGTTGCTCTTGAAGATCCTGGGGAACATCGACGCGCTCGACGCGGAGACGGGCGCGGAGATGCGCCGGCTCGGGGAGTACCTCGACGCCACCCCGATGGTGATCGGAATGCGGACGCGCGACGAGGACCTCAAGCCCGGCGTCGTCTACTTCCGACACGGCGTGCCGGTGCTCAACCCTGACACGGCCTACGACCTCTTCGTCGAGGAGGTTCCCCCGCTCATCTACGCGGCACCGGGCGGCCTCTACGTCAGCCTCGACGGCGACCTGCTGGCCGACGAGCGCGAGGAGCGCGGCTGGTCGCTCGGGCGGCTCGCCACGGAACTGGGCGTCTCCCGCCGGACCGTCTCGAAGTACGAGGACGGGATGAACGCCTCCGTCGAGGTCGCGATCCAGCTCGAGGAGCTGTTCGACCAACCGTTCTCGAGCCCCGTCGAAGTGCTGGAGGGTGCCGAGGACGTTCGCGAGGCCGACCCGACGCCCTCCCCGCCGGACGCCGACCCCGACGACGAGCACGTTCTGCACGTGCTCACCGCGGCCGGCTTCACCGTCCATCCGACCTCGCGGGCGCCGTTCAAGGCGGTCTCGGAGTCCGATGACGACCGCTCGGAGATGCGCGTGCTCACCGGCCACTCGCCGTTCACCGAGGCGGCCGAGAAGCGCGCCCGCATCATGTCCTCCATCGGGACGGTCGCGCAAACGCGGTCCGTCTACTTCACCGAGAACCGCCGGAAGCGCGAGCGGGTCGACGGCACCGGCCTCGTCTCCTGTGAGGAGCTCGCGGAGATGGACGACCCCGACGCGATCCGCGAGCTGATCGAGGAGCGCGCCGAGAAGCCGGCCGAGGCCTGAGGCGCTCGCGTCGCGACCTCCGTTCCCGTTTTTCCGTTCGGTCCCGTTTCCTTCCGTTCCCGTCCCGACCGTGGTCCCGCCCCGTCACCCACCGGAAGACGCGTCCCGATCAGGCCGCCGCGCCGTACGTTTTCTCGAGATACTCGACGATGTCGTCGCTCTCCGGCATCCCCTCGACGCCGTGGTCCTCGTCGACGAGCACGGGCACGCCGGTCTGTCCGCTCACCGCCTCGACCTCGTCGCGCTCGGCGTGCGACTGCGGCACCATCCGCGACTCGTACTCCAAGTCGAGCTCGGCGAGCTTCTCCTTGACCTTCGCGCAGTACGGACACCCTTCGAGTTCGTAGAGGATGATGTTCGACATCGACGGGGAATACGTCCGCCAGCAAATTAAGGCCGTGGTGTGTGGTTCCGCAGGTCCACAGGCGCGAGCCGAGAGGAGCACGCCGCTTGCCCGGGCCGAGAGCCGATGCTCGTCCGAAAATCTAGAGGATCACGCCGCTCGTCTGGAGGACGTAGTAGGCGGCCACCAGGACGGCGAGGACGTACTGTCCGGCCGAGACGTCGCCGGGCTCGCCGACGGCGATCTTGATGATCGGGTAGGCGACGATGCCGGCGGCCAGCCCGTCGGCGATCGAGTAGGCGAACGGCATCACGGTGACGGTGAGTCCCGCGGAGACGGCCCACGCGGGGTCGTCCCAGTCGACCTCGGTGAGCCCCTGCAGCATCATCACGCCGACGACGACCAGCGCGATGAAGGAGGCGTATCCGGGGATCGCGGCGACGACGGGGATCACCACGAGTGACGCGAGGAAACAGAGCGCGACGACCAGCGCGGTGAGTCCCGTCCGACCGCCCTCCTCGACGCCCGTGGAGGACTCGATGTAGGTCGTCACCGTCGAGGTGCCGACCATCGCGCCGACCGTGGTCCCGACCGCGTCGGCCATCAGCGGCTTGTCCATCTCGGGGAGGTCGCCGTCCTCGTCGAGGAAGTCGCCGTACTGCGAGACGCCGATCAGCGTGCCGGCGGTGTCGAAGAAGTCGACGAAGAAGAAGGTGAACACGACCAACACGAAGGTGAGCGGTTCGATCTCGGCGAACCCGTCCACGAACGCGCCCGCAAGCGGCGTGATGTCGTACTGCGCCGCGGGCAGGGTCTCGGGCGTGATGACGCCGCGTTCGAAGACGCCCGCGAGCGTCAGCCCCCAGCCGACCAGCGACGTCGCGAGGATCCCGAGGACGATCGAGCCGGTGATCCCGCGGGCCCACAGGGCGAAGGTGAGAACGAGCCCGAGGACGCCGAGGATCGCCCACGGGTTCCCGAAGACGCCGCCGAGGGTGACGAGCGTCGACTCGTCGGGGATGACGATCTGCAGCTCCTGGAGCCCGATGAACAGCAGGAACAGCCCGATGCCGGCGCCGACCGCACGCTTGACCGGCTCCGGGAAGAGTTGGATCACGTACTTGCGCGCGCCGACGAGCGTCAGCAGTATGAAGAGGATCCCCTCGACGAACACCGCCGCGAGCGCCGTCTGCCACGGGATGCCGAGCCCGAGGACGACCGAGAACGCGAAGAACGCGTTGAGCCCCATCCCGGGCGCGAGGCCGAACGGCCGGTTGGCGTACAGCGCCATCACCAGCGTCGCGGCCGCGGAAGCGAGGACCGTCGCGATCGCGATCATCTGGACGACCTCGAAGAACTCGTACCCGGGTATCCGGATCGCCTCCGCCAGAATGAACGGGTTGACGACGATGATGTACGACATCGCGAGGAATGTGGTGATCCCCGCGATCAGCTCCGTCCTGACGTCGGAGCCGCGTGCCCCGACGTCGAACCGGTCGGCGAGCGTTTCCGTGAATCCCATTGGATGATTGTGCGTCTCTCGCGGTTGGTTTATAAGTATTGCTGATGCCGCTGATCACGGATGTGGATATGCCGACGGCATCGGCGCTGTAGCACGCTCGGGCGGCGTCGGCTACTCGATCGTCTCCAGTGCGCCCACCGGCGCGTCGGTGATCTCGCGGGCCCGGTCGAGCCCCTCCTCGCCGACCGCGATGAGCGCGAAGACGCCGGTGACCTCGGCGTCGGCCTGGAGCGCGATGTCCAGCAGCAGCTCCTGGGTCTCGCCCGACCGGATGAGGTCGTCGACGATGAGGACGGTCTCCCCGGCGTCGATCGCGTTGGCCGGCAGGTAGTAGGTCAGCTCGATGCCGGACGCGAGCCGCTGGCGGGACTCGATGAACTCCTCGACGGCGGTCTCCTTCGACTTCTTGGCGTACGCGAGCCGGGCGTCGAAGAAGGAGGCCATCGCCGCGCCGAGGGTGATCCCGTCCGTCGCGGCCGTCAGGACGACGTCCGGCGTCTCGAAGGCGAACGACTCGGCGGCCACCGGCGCGACCAGGTCCAGGAACGACTGGTCGAAGACGACCGCCGAGTTGTCGACGTAGCCCTCCTCGTCGAAGGCGATCCGCGACCGCAGCTCGTCCGCGAGGGCGTCGCGGCCGACGCCGTTGACGATCTCGCGGGCGCGGTCGGGGCCCGGGAGGACGTGTCCGTTGACGTAGCGATTCAGGTCCCCCGCCGGCAGGCCGGTCGTTTCGGCCAGCTCGTCGTAGGTCCGGGGCCGTTTCAACATCCGGAGCACGGCGACCGCCTGCAGCTGGAGGGCTGCCTTCTCAGCACGGTTCATAATCCCGATCGTAAATGCGTATGTATGAATATATCGATATTAAAAATCGAGAAGATATCCACGAACGTGGCACATCCGACGGCGGAGGCGTCCTCCGCGGGCCCGCCTACCGCTCGCGAACGACCACGAACTCGGCGAGGTCGCGGAGGTACTGCATCGCCTCGGTGTCGGGCAGGTCGGTCGCCTCCAGCGCCTCGAGGGCGGCGTCGGATTGCGCGCGCGCCTCCTGGGTCGCCTCCGCGGGGGTGAGGCGGGTGACCTGCACCACCGACGGGCGGTCCATCTCGGCGTCCTGGCCGGTCGGCTTGCCCAGCGAGTCGGCGTCGGCCGTGGTGTCGAGGACGTCGTCGCGCATCTGGAACGCGACGCCGACGCGCTCGGCGTACTCCCCGAACGACTCGACGACGAAGGGGTCGGCCTCGGCGGCGACGGCACCCAGTTCGGCCGCCGCACGGAACAGCGCGCCGGTCTTGCGGCGCGCGAGCGTCTTGTACTCGGCCTCGTCGGTCGGGCGGTCGACGAGCTCCGTGGCCTCCCCCTCGCCGAGCTCGACCATCGCCTCGGCGACGATCCCCATCGCCCGTTCGTTCGACGAAAAGAGCGCGAACGCCTCGCCGAGCAGGCCGTCGGAGGCGACGATCGCCGGGCCGTAGCCGTATTCGGCCCACGCCGAGGGCGTCCCGCGCCTGACGTCCGAACGGTCGATGATGTCGTCGATGACCAGCGAGGCGTTGTGCACGAGTTCGATCCCGGCGGCGAAGTCGACCGCGGCGTCGGGGTCGCCGCCGACGGCCTCGCAGGCGAGGATCGTCACCGCCGGCCGCACCCGCTTGCCGCCCGCGAGAACGACGTGTTCGAGTTCGTCGGCGAGCTCCGGGGGATCGACCGCCGCGAGGACCTCCTCGATCCGCTCGTCGACGAGCGTGACCCGCCGTTCCAGGTACTCCATCGACTATATAAATGCTCCCCCGGCGCAAAGGTGTGACGGTCCGGGCCGTGACCCGCCCGTTCGAGAGCGGTTCCCCCCGTCCACGTGCGGTTCCCGTCGGTTCATCGTTTGCCCGCTCCGTTGGTTCATCGTCCGGCCGTCCGGCCGCCCGATCACGGCTCGAACTCGTAGAGGTCGTCGCCGACGTGGTGGACCGACTCGACGACCTTCCCCTCCTCGCCGACCATCTCCTCGCCGTCGACGAGCGCGCGCCCGATCGCGAGCACCTTCCCGTGCGTCTCCTCGGCGATCGCGACCAGGTCGCCGGTCTCGATGTCGGGATCGGCCTCGACGATCCCCGGCCGCATCACGTCCGCTCCGTTGGAGACGAACGAGATCGCGCCCGCGTCGACGGTGACGACCCCGGAGTCGGGGTCGGTCTCGTTGGCGCCGCGAACCGTCACGAACGGCTCCTCGTCGGCGTAGAACACCAGCGGCTCCCCGTCGACGAGCACGAGGTCGAACGCGGAGTCGGTCAGCTCGACGAGCTCGAAGGCGTCCCCGTCGATCTCGACGCCGAGCCCGTCGGCCAGGGCCGTCCGGATCTCGTCGATGGCGTCGCTTCGGAGGTGGTGGCGGGATTTCACCTGCATACCCTCGGGTGCGGCGGGCACGCGCATAAATCGTCCCCATTTGGAACCGGTGATCCGATCCCAGTTCGGAACCGGCGATCCGATCCCAGTTCGGAACCGGTGACCCGCCCCCGTCCGAGATCGGCGATCCGATCCACCCCGTGCTACTGACCCCGACACGCCTTTCTACCCGACACGCGTTGTGTCGCGTATGTCACCGGATGCGCAGTCGGAGTCGGACGACGAGGAGGGACCCGTTCGGGTCACGGAGGAGTTGGCCCGGCACATGGCGAACAAACGCGAGGAGCTCTTCGAGGAGTTCGGGATCCCCGACGAGTTCCCCGAGGAGGTCATCGCGGAGGCCGAAGCCCGCACGGAGGACGTCGAGTCGGAGATCCAGGCGGAGATCGACGGACGTGAGGACCTCCGGGACCTGACGACCTGGACGACCGACCCGGTCGACGCGCAGGACTTCGACGACGCCATCTCGATCCGACGCGAGGAGGACGCCTACCGGCTGTGGGTCCACATCGCCGACGTCACCCACTACGTGACCCCCGAGACCTCGATGTGGGAGGAGGCCGTCAAGCGGTGTAACACGGTCTATCTCCCCGGCTACACCGTCCATATGCTGCCGCCGATCCTGGCGGAGACGGTCTGTTCGCTCGTCCCCCAGGAGGACCGGCTCGCCCACACCGTCGAGATGGAGATCGACGACGAGACGCTCTCCTTCGAGGACGTCGACATCTACAAGTCCGTCATCAACTCCGACGAGCGGCTCACCTACACGGAGTGTGAGAACCGCCTCGAGGACGAGGACGCGCCCCTGCACGACGAGAACGTGCTCGCGTTCGAGCTGGCCGACCGGATGCACGAACAGCGCAAGGCGGACGGCTCGCTCGTGTTGAATCCCCGCCGTGACCGCGCGCATACCATCATCGAGGAGTCGATGCTCAAGGCGAACAAGGCCGTCACGCACACGCTGATGTGGGACCGCGGCGTCGAGGCGATGTACCGGGTCCACCCGCAGCCGACCCCCGACCAGTGGAACGACGCGCTGCGGGAGATCCAGGAGCTCGACTCCGTGTCGATCCCCGGCTCGTCGTGGGACGACCCGCGAAAGGCCGTCAACGCCGCCCTCGAGCAGTCGCCCGACCGCCAGCTCAACAAGATCCAGCGGGCCGTCCTCAAGGTGATGCCGCGCGCCAAGTACATGAACGACCCCTTCGGCGGCCACCACGCGCTCAACTTCGACATCTACGGCCACTTCACCTCCCCGATCCGGCGGCTCTCCGACCTGATCAACCACTGGATCGTCCACACGAACGACGTCCCGGAGACCCTGATCAAGCTCTGTGACCGCGCCTCCGATAAACAGAAGGACGGCGAGACCGCCGAGCGGCTCTATAAGCAGTTCCTCCAGGAGGTCGGCGTCGACCCCTACGCGGTCAACAACCGCGGCGTGGAGGTCGTCGAGGACCCCGACGAGGCGGACTACGGCGTCTGACTGCGCGGATCGAAGCGATAGTCGTCGATCCGCGCCGATCGTCCCGAACCTCGCGCGGTGACCCAACCGTTAAGACGACCGACGGGGGATGGATCCCATATGTCAGCCGGAATCGATCTGCCGGATTCGTCCGACGTCGTCATCGTCGGCGGCGGAATCATGGGGACGAGCACGGCGTTCTTTCTCGCGACCGAAACGGACCTCGACGTGACGCTCGTCGAGAAGGACGGGATCGGATCCGGATCGACCGGCGATTCCTCGGCGATCCTCCGGCATCACTACGGCGACCAGGAGATCTATAGCCGGATGGCCCGGTGGAGTCACGACTTCTATCGCCGGTTCGACGAGGAAACCGGGGCGGCCATCGCGTACGAGGGGAACCCGATGGTTCGGTTCGCGAACGAGAACACGCCCGGCGGGGAGTACGCGCAGGCCGGGTACGAGACGCTCTCCGAGCTCGACATCCCCGTGACACGGTACGAGAGCGAGGACCTGCCGGAGCAGTATCCGATGCTGACCGGCGTCGCCGAATACGACTTCGCGATCTCCGACGACGAGGCGGGCTACTCGGACGGTGCCGATGCCGCGAACGGGTTCGACCGTGCAGCCCGGCGAAACGGGGCGACCGTTCTCACGGGGGTCGGCGCCGAATCCATCGTCGTCGACGACGGAGCCGTCGTGGGCGTCGACACCGAGGCCGGCGAGATCGCGTGTGAGACCGTCGTGGTCGCGGCCGGTCCGTGGACGCCGCGGCTCGCCGAGACGGTGGGCGTCGACCTCCCGATCACGCCGACGCGTGAACAGGTTCTCATCCTCGATCCGCCCGAGGAGTACGTCGATGACCATCCCTCCCTGACGCCGACGACGGCCCTCCCCGGCGGGGAGTGGTATATCCGCCCGGACTTCGGCGACGGCATTCTGGTTGCCACCCACCATACCGGGGAGGCGGTCGACCCCGACCGATACGACGGGACGCCCGACGAGGAGACGATCCTCGAGCTGACCGACGAACTCGGCGAGCTCATTCCCGAGCTGCGTGATGCGGGCATTCGGGGCCGGTACTGCGGCGTCTATTCGTCGACGCCGGACCACGACTTCATCCTCGACCAGCTCGGCCCCGATGGCTGTTATTTCGCC
Source organism: Halopenitus persicus (assembly GCF_900107205.1). Classification (GTDB taxonomy): domain Archaea; phylum Halobacteriota; class Halobacteria; order Halobacteriales; family Haloferacaceae; genus Halopenitus; species Halopenitus persicus. The sequence goes on from NZ_FNPC01000002.1 coordinate 409,757, forward strand.
TGTGGATTCTCCGGCCACGGGTTCAAGCAGGCGCCCGCCGTCGGGAAGATCATGCGTGACCTGATCGTGGATGGCTCGACGTCGCTCGTCGACGCCGACTTCTTCTCCGCCGACCGGTTCGACGACTCCCCGGCGGGACACGGTGCGGTTGCGGACAACGTCTAGCCCGGCGGGATGGCCACCACTATGCCTGATATAACGGTCATTCGGCCGAACGGATCCCCCGAGTCCGCGTTGGAGGGAACCGAGCTCGCAGCGACCGCCGACGAGGTACGCCTGCTGGGCTTTCCGAAAACCCTGTTCGAGTTCGACGTCGGGATCGAACGTCGATTCCTCGCGGATCGGGAGACCACGCTCTCCGTCACCGTGGACCTGTTAACGGGAACGTGCCGGAAGAACGATACGTATCCCGACCTGCAGCCGCGAACGCTATCCTCCACGTCCCTCCTGAACCCTCGCGTGGACCGGGACGCGGCGGCGGACACGGCGCACACGTTCGTGCGGCGAACGATCACGCAGACGTACACGACGTTCACCGCGCCTCGAATCGATCCGGTTCGCGAGGAAACCGTTTTCAAGCTCTTCTGGGTCGTCCCGTCCCCCTCGTCGTCCACGGTCACCGTTATCGATACGATAACGAACCGACTCGTTGCGGAGGACGTTGAACTGGATGCGTTCACCGACGACCCGTCGATCGAGTAACGGCGGTCGCGATCAGCTGCTTGCCGTGGAGAGGTCGTCCAGCCGGCGTTCCGAGAGGTAGGTCGTGGCGATCTCCTCCTCAGTGGCCGCGACGAGGTGCTGGTCATCGGCTTCGGCGGACGGTCCCGTTGCCGTCCGCTGGCGTTCCCGGGCGAGATCGATCTCGTCCTGGAGGGGTTTCGCGATCTCCGTGAGCTCCCGTTGAATCTCCTCCTCGCCGCGGTTGGGCGGGCCGGTCAGATAGCTCACGATGACGATCGCCGCCACCGCGAGCGTGAACGAGGGAAGCAGCTCGTACACGTCAAAGACCATCCCGGGGCCGCCGGACAGCTGGTTCCAAACGACCGTCGTGATGAGGCCGGTTATCATTCCCGCGATCACGCCGGGGCCGGTCGTTCGTTTCCAGTACACCGACAGCGCCAACGCGGGCCCGAGTCCCGCGCCCAATCCTGCCCACGCGAACAGGATCGTCGTGTGTACCGAACCGGGCGTCACCCACGCCCACGCAGCGGCGAGCACCCCGACCCCGAGGACGGCGATCCGATTCGCCAGCAGGATCTTTCCGTCGCTCGCGTCCTGGTTGATGATCCCGTTGTACACGTCCTCGCCGAACGCGCTGCCGGCGACGAGGAGCTGTGAGTCGGCGGTGCTCATTATCGCGGCGACGCCACCCGCAAGCAGGAAGCCGGCAAGCCACGGCGGCAGGGTTTCGAGGATCATCATCGGCGCGACGAGGTCCTGGTTCTCTATCCCCGGCAGCATGAAGACGGCACCGAGGGAGATTATCGGAATGCCGACCAGGGCGATCAGCATGAACACGATCGCGACGACCATCGAGAGCCCGGCCTTGGACGGTCGTTCCATCCCCATGTATCGAACGACGCCGTGCGGCTGCCCTAATCCGCCGAGCGCGATGACCGCGATCGTCGAGAAGATGAGGAACTCGTACGGCGTCCGGCCGCCGGTGAACGACGTCATGCTATCGCTCGCGGCGGCGTTGAACTGGGTCATCAGTTCGCCGGGCCCGCCGACCACCACCACCACCGCGATCGGGACGATGATGGCGAAGGCGGTCATCAACAGCGCCTGCAGCACGTCCGTATACGCGGAGGCCGTGAAGCCGCCCATCACGGTGTACACGACGACGACGCCGAGCGCTATCGCGAACCCGAGGTTATAGGAGAGGTCGAATCCGACGGAGATGGCGCTCGCGGCGGCGAGCAGCTGTCCCGCGATGTATCCCGCCATAAAGATCGCGATGACGAGCGTGCTCGTTATCCGGATCAAGTGTCGGGTATCACCGTACCTCGAAGCCAGAAAGCCGGGGATCGTCAGGGAGTCGAGAACGCGGGAGTATCGGCCGATCCGTTTCGCGAGAATGCCCCACGTGACGATCCCGAGCGGGATCTGCCAGACCATCCACCACAGCGATGAGATCCCGTTCGCGTAGACTAACGCGGGAAACCCGATGACGAGCCACCCGCTCCAGAGGCTGGCCTGTTCGCTTAACGCCCCGCTGAAGAGGTCCAGTTTCCGCCCGCCGAGCAGGTAATCCGGGGCCGTTTCGGTGAGTCGACCCCCGTATGCGCCGATGACGAGCAGCGCGACGAGGTAGATGATGAACTCCACGTAGATGATCGTCTCAACCATGATCAACGCCCTCCTCGGTGCTCGTTTCCGCGTCCGCGTTTCCGATCAGGGTCGCGTCCGACTCGTAGAAATAATGGACGTAGAGGAGCGCGATTCCGAGCCAGACGACCACGTTTGCCCCGTAAAAGAGCAGTAGTTCGGTCCACGTGAGCATGTTCCGTGGTTTTCCATTACATTATATATATGTTCGGGAGACATTGAAGCGAAGCTATATGTCGGATGCGTGGCCTCATCCGAACGAGACCGATGATCTCGGATACCCGAGCGAGCTCGAAGAAGCTCATCGCCGTCCTGCTTGCCGGCGTGGTGTTAGTGACCCTCCTGGTCGTCGTGGTCGTCGTCCTCGGCGCCGCGGAACGGTCGATCGACGGGGTCATCGGTGCCGTCGACGTCATCGGTAGCATCGGCCCGTAACGTCACGATCGGGGACCGGATCCGAGATCGGTCCACCGACGCTGACGTCGACCGCCGCTCCGACCGGTCGCTTTAAATTAAATAGTATTGACACGAACTATTAGTGGCGTCGGCGAATCGCCCCCGATATGGAGCTCGCTCGGCGCACGATCGCGAAGGTCCTCGCCGTCGTGTTCGTCGTGAACCTGATTGTGATGGGCGGCGGCGCCGTCTACTCCGCCCAGCAGGTCCCGCCGATCCCGCAGGAGGTCACGGGGCCGGACGGCGAGGTCGTCGTCACGCAAACGCAGGTGCAGGACGGCAAGATCGCCTTTCAGAAGAACGGGCTGATGAATCACGGGTCGATCCTCGGGAACGGCGCCTACTACGGCGTCGACTACACCGCGGACGCGCTCCGACTCAAGACGGAGCATATGCGGAGCTATTACGCACGGGAGCGGTACGGGGAGTCCTACGACGCCCTGCCGGGCCCCGAGCAGTCCGCTGTCGACCGGCTCGTTCGTGACGACCTGGATGGCACCGTTGAGGAGGGAACGACGACGATCGAGTACTCCGCCGCGGAGGCGTACGCCCACGAACGGGTGCGTGAGACCTACGTCGAGCGCTATCACGAGGGGGCGCCCGAACGCGGCATTCCGGCCGGATTCGTCGGATCGGCCGAGGCGGCCGGCGAGTTCGCCGACTTCGCGCTGTGGACCGCCTGGATCTCCCACACCGACCGGCCGGGCGGGGAGGGCAGCTTCACCAACGACTGGCCGTACGACCCCGACGCGGGCAACACGCCGACCGGCGCGACGATGGTCTGGAGCGTGATCAGCATGGTCATCCTCGTCGGCGCGGTCGGGATCGGCGTCTGGCTCTACCGGTCCGTCACGCTGCCGGAGCCGGAGGTGACGGGGATCGAGATCCCGCCGCCGGACGAGATCAGCCTCACGCCGAGCCAGCGTGCCGCGACGCGGTTCATCCCCCTCGCCGGCGCGCTCTTCGCGGTGCAGGTGCTGTTGGGTGGCCTGTTGGCCCACTACTACGTCGAACGCCACGCGTTCTTCGGGATCGAGGAGGTGTTCGGCGTCTCGATCCTCGAGGCGTTCCCGTTCGCGCTGGCGAAGACGTTCCACCTCGATCTGGGGATCCTCTGGATCGCCGCGCTGTGGCTCGGGGCCGGGCTGTTCCTGCCCCCGCTGTTGACCGGCCACGAGCCCGACCGCCAGCGGACCGCGGTGAACGGGCTCTTGGTCGCGCTCGTCGTCGCCGCCGTGGGTGGCCTCGCTGGGGTCTGGCTGGGCGCGCAGGGCTACATCGACGGCGACCTCTGGTGGATCATCGGCAACGAGGGCCTCGAGTATCTGGAGGTCGGTCGCCTCTGGCAGGTCGGTCTCCTCGTCGGGTTCGTCGCCTGGACGGCGTTCGTCTGGCGCGGGTTCAGGCCGCTACTCGATCGCGAGTCGCCCTACGGGCTCGCACACATGATCGTCTACGCCGGCGGATCGATCGGCCTGCTGTTCACCGCCGGGTTCTTCTACACCCCGCGGACGAACATCGTGATGACGGAGTTCTGGCGCTGGTGGGTCGTCCACATGTGGGTCGAGGGCGCCTTCGAGTTCTTCATCGTCGCGATCATCGGGCTCACGCTCGTGAGTATGGGGCTTCTCCGCAAGCGCTCGGCCGAGAAGGCCGTCGCCTTTCAGGCGCTGTTCGTGATGGGGTCGGGCGTCATCGGCGCGTCCCACCACTACTGGTGGGTGGGCCAGCCCGACGTCTGGATCCCGCTCGGGACGGTCTTTTCGACTCTGGAGCTGATCCCGCTCATTCTCATCCTCTTCGAGGCGATGGGCCAGTACCGCGCGCTGGCCACCAGCGACGAGACGTTCCCGTACACGCTGCCCTTCATGTTCATCATCGCGAGCGGCTTCTGGAACTTCCTCGGCGCCGGCGTGCTCGGCTTCTTCATCAACCTGCCGCTTGTCAACTACTACGAGCACGGCACCTACCTCACCGTCGGGCACGCCCACGCCGCGATGTTCGGCGCGTTCGGCTTCCTCGCGCTCGGAATGGCGACGTACATGCTCCGGATCGCCACCGTCCCATCGCAGTGGACCGAGCGCCGGCTCCGGTGGGCATTCTGGCTGTGGAACGTCGGTCTGGCGGTGATGGTGTTCGTCTCGGTGCTCCCCGTCGGGTTCCTCCAGCTGGAGGTGGCCTTCACCGAGGGGTACGCGGCCGCCCGGAGCCTCGCGTTCTACAACGGCGATCTCGTCCAGGCGCTGTTTTGGGCGCGGCTCCCCGGCGACACCCTGATCATCCTCGGCACGCTGGTGTTCCTGTACGATATGGTCGCCAAGCGCTTCACCCTCCGGTCGGTCTCGATGCCCGCGGACCCGCCCGCGTCGGGTTCGATCCCCGACCGGATGATCGCCGCCGCGGAGGAGGACCGGACCGTCGCCGAGGACGACGACTGACGATCGGCCGCTCGCGTGCGCCGGTCGTGACTTCATCGAATCGACCTGGTCCGCCCCCGACGTCGAACCGACGACCTCGGGCCGCCCCACCCGCGCCGAAGCATTGATACGGACACCCACGGTAGGGGACGGTGATGATTCGGGGACGGGTCGGCGACGCCCGCGATCGGGTGCGGTCGCGGCTGGAGGCCGCCTTCATCGAGGACCACTCGCCGCGGGAGGTCGCGTTCAGTTTCAGCCTCGGCGTCTTCATCACCGCCCTGCCGACGCTCGGATTCGGCGTCGCCGTCTTCCTCGCGCTGGCGTACCTCTTCAAGCAGCTGAGCAAGATCGCCCTGTTCGCGTCGGTCATCGTCCTCAACCCCGCCGTGAAATGGGGCGTCTACGGGACGAGCTACTGGCTGGGTCGCCGCCTGCTCGGCCCGATCCCCCCGGAGGCCGTAGGCACGTTCACCCCGATCGCGGGGTCCCACCACCTGCTCCGGCTCTGGGTCGGCAACCTCGTCCTCGCGGTCGTCTTCGCCGTGGTCGCCTACGTGATCGCGCTCCGGCTGGTTCACGCGTTCCGTCGCCGCGAGGCCGACCTCGAGTCGCTCCCGATCGACGTCGGGCCGAAGTGACGATCGGCTTCATCCCGACGACCGACCCAGTCCGGACGACCGACCCAGTCCGGACGACCGAAATTCCGTTCCGTCCGCCGATCACGACGCACCATCGAACGTATTCGTGTCATCATTGAAGTGGTCCAGGCCCGTTCCTCCGGGTATGATCGACACGAAACGGCTGCTTGAGCGGCTCTCCAGCGAGCGGGGCGCGGACTTCGAGTTCGAACCGACCCCCTCGGAGGCGGCGATCCGCGAGGCCGTTCGGTCGCTGCGGGCGGAGGGGCTCTGTGGTCGTCGCGTCGTGGAACAGCGGCTCGGCCCCTACTTCCTCGCCAGCGACCAGCACGGACAGCGCGAGCTCGACCTTCTCGAGGAGATCGTCGAGGAGGAGTACGCCGACCGGGACGTCTGCGTTCGGACCCGGAGCTCCGAGTGCAGCCGGCTCCGCGGCGGGTGTCGGGGCACGCGGTGATACCGTTCAATCGGCCTCGCCGATGGCGACCTGCTGTGCGCGCTCTGCGATCTCGGCTTCCATATCCCGCATGAACTCGTCGACGGTGTTTCCCATCAGCAGCACCGGGTAGTCCTCCGCCAGCATCTCCTCCAAGACCACGCCGGCGTCCTCGTCCCGACCGTGCGTGGTCACCGGCACGTCCACGTTCGACGCGAACACGTCCGTGAACGCGCCGCCCGCCCTCGCCTGCCGGATCAGGTCCCGGTCCGCGAGCGTGTTCAGGTAGTTCGCGAACGAGGCGGTGCGGCTCCGCCGGTCGGCGCGGAGGTACACGAACGGGAGGACGTAGTTCTCGCCCGCAAGCGCCCGGCGGATCGCCTCCGTGCTCTCGATGTCGTTGATCTCCGCCCCGTTGAACACCTGGCCGCCGGGAACGTCGACCCACTTCGGCTGGATCGCGTCGAGATACTCGTTGAGTTGTTCCTCGGAAACCGGGTCCATATCCAACACTCGGAGGACGTCGTTGACCGCGTATACCGTTTCGGCACCGATCCGACCGCGTTGCTCCTCCGGGATGGAGACCTGCGTGAGCGTCCCGCCCGCCTGCTCGATCTCCGCGGCCATATACTCGTGAAGCACGGGATGGAGTTCCCCGCTCACGACGTGCGTGTCCGGCGGGATCGTCCGTGCGAAGGCGCGAGCGATGTCACGTCGGGTCTTTCCGAGCGTGTCCTGGTGGTCCTGTCGAACGTTCGCCATCACGACGACGTGGGGCTTGACGAACCGCTGGTTGAACAGCCGCGTCGTGTACTCGGTGATCCCCTGGTTCTCGAAGATGGCAACGTTCTCGGGGGTGTACGCGTCGAAGATCGGCGTGAACTCCCGCAGCACGTTGACGTTCTCGTACAGCGTCGTGTACGGCCCCGGCCGGTCGATCGGGATGACGTCGCCGTTCCGGATGAGCGTCGGCTGGTTGCCCGTGATCTTCGTCAGCACGTCGTATCCACGTCGGTTGAACACGTCATCGAGCCGTTTGACCGTGGAGGACTTGCCGCGGATGCCGGAGACGACGATCCGGATCTCGGTGTTGTCGAGGAACTCCCGATGTCGCTTGCCCCGCGTGAGCAGCGACCACAATCGACTTCCGAGCGTTCCGCGGTCGACGGTAAACGGGTCCCACGTGACCGATTCGTCCCGCGCCCCGGTCAGGTAGATGGGCATCGCCCCGACCGCGAGTTCGCGAAATCGCCCTGCTGCATCGACGGCTCGATCCCGTTCCGTGTACGTGTAGCTCGGCACCGCAAGGGTCGTTTCGCCCTGCTCGAGCGACCACTGATAAACGTCGTTGGACGCCTCACCCCGGATCCGGATCCGGGACCGGTCGTGCTCCGTCGGGTCGACGGCGAACTCGAACTCCGACAGGTGTTCGACCTCCGCGACGGCATCCCGAACCGCATCGATCGCGTCGCGCGCCTCGTGTGACGTCCCGTAGAGAGCCGGGCTCACCGCGAGCGGGACGTCGCCGTCGTAAAACTCCCAGGCCCAGCCGTCGGCCGTCGCGATCACCTCGAAGTGACCCTGTTCGATCACGCCTCGTCACCGCCCGACAGGATCGACGCCTCGAAGACCGATTCCCGGTCCGGCAGATCGACCGTCCGATGCTCGACGACCGCGACGCACAGCACGGTGCCGACCACCATCGCGATGATCGCCGGGACCCCGAACACCCGAGGAATCAGGGTCGGTCGAATCAAACTGATGAGTTGTGTCGTGACCAATAACAGCAGGAACGCCCCGATCTGTAACGGGACGAAGAGCACGCGCTGTGCCGGTGCGGTCACGTGCCAGCTGTAGGCGTTCACGCCGGCCAGGATCGCGACGAAGTACGCCGACAGGCCGCGCGTGATCGGCAGCGAGAGCGCGAGCGGCACGACGGCGACGAGCGCCGTGGCGGTCGCGACGGAGATCAACACGCGCCCGTACAGCAGGGTCACGTAGTGGACGGTTTTGAGGCCCAGATACGCGACGAGCAACACGGCGAGATACAACACGAGCAACCACGTGTTGGCGAGCGCGTAGATGGCCAACAGCGCCATCGCCACCAGCCCCGTTCGAATCCCGTACCGACTTCGGATACGCTCGGAGAGCACGACGCCGATCAGAAACACGACGACGGCGATCGGCCGTGCCAGGATCGTCCGGTCCAACTGTTCGGCGACGACGGCGTTTTTATAAACTGCCACGTCGGCCGTCGCGCTGTAGAGGACCGGCTCGGTGGCGGTGCCGAGCGTCCCGACGAGCGATGGCGACACGAGTGACCAGCCGACGGCGATCAGGCCCACGAGCAGACCGGCGGTCGTCAGAAGGTCCCACTTCCGATACTGCGACTTGATCTGATGGTAGTTGTACGCGGCGAGTCCGGGAAGGATGCTGCCGATGAAGACCACGCTGCGGAGCGATTCCGGGAGCACCGACCAGATGGCGAGCAGAAGGACGAGCGGAACGCCGCTGCCGATGGCCATCGCCACCAGGAGTTCGTCGCGTCCGTAGATGAGCGTCCGCCGTTTGACGACGGACAGCCCGAGGTATGCGAGACACGTGCTGAGCAGAAAGATCGGCAACATCAGCGCGTTCTTCAGGGTGTACACTGCCAACACCGGGATCGCGATCGTTCCTCCCGTTCGGTAGCCGAACAGTTGCGTGATGACCCCGACCGCGAGCACGCCGAGCGCGGTGACGGTGACGGCGACGATCATTTAAAAACCAGCTGTCTACCGGCGCGTTCCGGTGGCTCTCATATATCAGTTGTGACTACCACGAGTGATGGGAAGCCAGGACGAAACGCCGTGTTGCGAACGCTGAACGCACGACGCGACCTGCGTTCGAAGAATGAACTCACGTCGAGAAACTTGGTCGCTCCGATGGACTCGCGGGGGTCCCGCGAGCGACCGCAGGGAGCGAACGGGACCACGCGAGGGAATGAGGCGAGCGAAGCGAGCCGAATGGACTCGCGGGGATTTGAACCAGAACCAGTCGGTCACCCTCGCTTCGCTCGGGTGCTGCGACTGGTAGGGTTCAAATCCGACTCGACCATTCTCGCTCCCTCGTAGAACTCGGTCGCTCCGATGGACTCGCGGGGATTTGAACCCCGGGCCTCTTCCTTGCGAAGGAAGCGATCTGCCACTGATCTACGAGCCCGCCGACATCAATACCCAACCGACCGCCGTACTTGTACCTTACTTTTCGCGGGCTCCGTGGTACGAGCCACCGGTCGCTGGTTCGACGGGGACGCCGTCACCGTCTCGATCGCGATGGACTCGCGGGGGTCCCGCGAGCGACCGCAGGGAGCGAGGGGGACCACGCGAGGGAACGGGGCGAACGACGTGAGCCTCGTTCCCTCGCGGGGATTTGAACCCCGGTCCTCTTCCTTACGAAAGAATCGTCACTGATCCTGCAGCTGATCGACGCGAAAAACGAAGGAAACTGCGGTGCGCGAGAATGCGCCCTAGCGCTAGTCCTCGAGTACGATCTCGATGCTGACGTCGTTCGGCACCTGGATGCGCATCAGCTGGCGAAGCGCCCGCTCGTCCGCGTCGATGTCGATCAGACGCTTGTGAACGCGCATTTCCCAGTGTTCCCACGTCGCCGTGCCTTCTCCGTCCGGCGACTTTCGGGACGGGATCTCCAGCGTCTTCGTCGGCAGCGGGATCGGGCCCGACAGGGAGACTCCCGTCGAGTCCGCGATCTCGCGGACGTCGTCGCAGATGTCGTCGAGGTCCTCGGGGCGGGTGCCGGCGAGGCGGACGCGTGCCTGCTGCATCGATTATCGCTCGGTGACGCTGAGCACCTTGCCGGCAGCGATGGTCTGACCCATGTCGCGGATCGCGAAGCTGCCGAGCTCCGGAATCTCGCCGGACGGCTCGATGCTGAGGGGCTTTTGCGGGCGCACGGTGACGACTGCGGCGTCGCCGGACTTGATGAAGTCCGGGTTCTCCTCGGCGACCTCACCCGAGGACGGGTCGATCTTCTGGTCGATCGACTCGATCGTACACGCGACCTGCGCCGTGTGGGCGTGGAAGACCGGCGTGTAGCCGGCGGTGATGACGCTCGGGTGCTGCATCACGACGACCTGGGCCTGGAAGGTCTCGGCGACCGTCGGCGGGTCGTCCGCGGGACCACAGACGTCGCCGCGGCGGATGTCGTCCTTGCCGATGCCGCGGACGTTGAACCCGACGTTGTCGCCGGGCTCGGCCTTCGGCACTTCCTCGTGGTGCATCTCGACCGTCTTCACCTCGCCGCCGACGTCCGACGGCTGGAAGGAGACGTTGTCGCCCGTGTTGAGGACGCCCGTCTCGATACGTCCGACCGGGACGGTCCCGATGCCGGAGATCGTGTAGACGTCCTGGATCGGGAGCCGCAGCGGCGCGTCCGTCGGCGGCTCGGACTCCGGCAGGCTGTTGAGTGCCTCCAGGAGGATCTCGCCGTCGTACCAGTCCGTGTTCTCGGACTCGTCGGCGATGTTGTCGCCCTCGAACGCCGAGATCGGGATGTACTTGGCGTCGTCCGCGTTGAAGCGGACCTGGTTGAGGAGGTCCTGAACCTCGGACTTGACCTCCTCGTACTTGGACTCCTCGTAGTCGACGAGGTCCATCTTGTTCACGCCGATGATGAGCTCGTTGATGCCCAGCGTGCGGGCCAGGAAGACGTGCTCGCGCGTCTGGGGCGCGACGCCGTCGTCAGCCGCGACGACGAGGACGGCGTTGTCGGCCTGGGAGGCGCCCGTGATCATGTTCTTCACGAAGTCACGGTGGCCCGGACAGTCGACGATGGTGAAGTAGTACTCGTCGGTGTCGAACTCCTGGTGGGCGATGTCGATCGTGACGCCACGCTCGCGCTCCTCGGCGAGGTTGTCCATCACGTAGGCGAACTCGAACCCGCCCTTGCCCTTCTCTTCGGCTTCCTCGCGGTGCTGCTCGATGACGTGCTCGGGGACGCTCCCCGTCTCGTAGAGGAGTCGGCCCACGAGCGTACTCTTGCCGTGGTCGACGTGGCCGATAATGGCCAGATTCTGGTGCGGTTTGTCACTCATGGGGTAATCACGCGCTAAGGCGCTCTGTGAGGATGTTTTCGGGAGATTCCACTAAAACGGTTTCGATACGGACTACGGTCGATCTGACGCCGTCTGGCGGTTTGTGCCGAGTTGGCATATGGGTCGATCGTGGCCTCTCGCGATCGTATGCCTCGAGACCGCGTCAGCGTCCGCGACGGGGACGGGCTAGGCGGACCGGAACGGCTCGAGGGCGTCGGCTTCGAACGGAACGCGCTCCCCGGACCGGTCGAAGCAGCCGTACTCGGTGACGCCCTCGATGCTCGGCGTGTCGTCGCTGAGCAGGGTGTGTTCGATGCGGACCGCACGGTCGTCGACCGCGCGGACGTCCGACTCGACCCGCAGCGTGGACTCGACGGGCACCGGCGAGGTGAACTCCCAGCGCCAGTCCGCCAGCCGGAACGGCTGTCGCGCCCCGCTCAATGCGGCGCGGCTCGTCCCCGCGTCCTCGAGGAACGCCTCGAGCGCGGCGTCCGCGAAGCTCGGGTACTCCTCGAAGTACGCCAGCTCCGAGCCCTCGATGTGGGGACTCCGGATCGGGAACGACGCGCTGAAGGTCGGGAGCGCGTCCCCCGTCTCGGCCGCGGCTCCGTCTTCGCCCCCGGCCCCGTCGGCTTTCATTCGCGGCGCATCCGGTCCGACGGCCGGATCTCGGTCGACGAGACGGTCCGCGAAGGCCTCCCGCGTCGCGTCCGGCAGATCGAGCGCGCCGCCCTCGGGCGCGATCGTGACGTGCGTGATCCGCCCGGTCGCCACCGCCTCGCCGTCGCCGTCGGTCATCTCGTAGACGAGCTCGACGCTCGAGTCGCCGACGTCGACGGGGACGGTCTCGACCGAGACCGTGTCCTCGAAGGTCGGATAGCGGTGGACCGAGGTGCTGGCCACGACGGGTGCGTAGGGGATCCCGTCGGCCGCGACGATGTCCTGGAATCGGTGCCCCAGGGCGTCGGTGATCTCCTGGGTCGAGATCAGCTCCCAATCGAAGAACAGGGAGCCGTGGACGAGCGGTCCGGCCAGTTCGCCGAAGCGGATCGGATGTGAGTCGATCGTTTGCACGCTCGGGGGAACGCGGCCGATCCACTACAGCGTTTAGGTTCCGGCGTGGATCGGCTCGCCTGGCTGAACGGCTGGATGCCGAACAGCGTGAATCCGAGCGGAAGCGGAGCGGCGGCCGACCGGGAACGGAGGAAGAACGAAACGGATCGGGACGACGGGGTCGTCGCTAGATGTAGTCGATCGACTGCGGCAGCTCGAGCTTCATTCCCTTGCGCTCGCGGATCTCCATGATCTTCTCACGCTGGAGGTTGTCGGCGAGCACGCGGAAGCCGGCGTTCTCCGTGTTCCAGGAGGCGCGGCCCTCGGTGGCCGAACGAATGTCGCTCGAGAAGCCGATCATCTCCTCGACCGGCGCGATCCCTTCGACGACCATCAGGTCGCCCTCCTGGTACATGTCGTCGACGCGGCCACGGCGGCCCTGGATCTCGCCGGAGGCGGCGCCCATGTGCTCGGAGGGAACGTCGATGCGGACGTCCTGGATCGGCTCGAGCAGGCGAACCTCGCCGTCGATGAGCGCGCGGTGGACCGCGTCACGGACCGCCGGAATGACCTGGGCGGGACCGCGGTGGATCGTGTCCTCGTGGAGCTTGGCGTCGTGCAGGCGGAACAGCGCGCCCTGGACCGGTTCGGCGGCGAGCGGGCCGTCGTCGAGGGCCTCCTGGAGCCCCTCGAGAACGAGCTCCATCGTCTCGTTGAGGTGCTGGATACCCTTCGTGTCGTCGATGAGGATGTTGGTCCGGTGGATGTCCTCGACGTTCTGGGAGGTGTCCTTGTCCATTCCGGCCTCCTGCAGCGCCTCGCGGCGCTCCAGTTCGGGCATATCCATCGAAACCTCGCCGAGCTGGATCGCGTCGACGATCTCCTGGTCCATCGGCTCGACGGTGATGTAGAACTTGTTGTGGCGGTTCGGCGACTGCCCCTCGACCTCGCGGGACTCCTCCTGGGGCTGTTCGCGGTAGACGACGATCGGTTCGCCGGTGATGACCGGGATGCCCTGATTGTCGCGGATCCGTTGGGTGATGACCTCGAGGTGCAGCTCGCCCTGTCCGCTGATCAGGTGCTCGCCGGTGTCCTCGTTGATCTCGATCTGGATGGTCGGGTCCTCCTTGGCGACCTGCTGGAGCGTCTCGATGAGCTTCGGCAGGTCGTCCATGTTCTTCGCCTCGACGGACTTCGTGATGACCGGCTCGGAGATGTGCTCGATCGACTCGAACGGCGTCATCTCCACGGAGGAGACGGTCGAACCGGCGATCGCGTCACGCAGGCCGGTGACCGAGGCGATGTTCCCGGCGGGGACGCGTTCCACTTCCTCGCGTTCCGATCCCATGAAGAGGCCGACGCTCTGGAGCCGGTTCTTGCCGGCCGTTCCGGAGACGTACAGCTCCTGTCCCTTCTCGAGGGTGCCGGAGAAGACGCGGCCGGTCGCGATCTCGCCGGCGTGCGGGTCCATCGAGATGTCGGTGACCATGAAGACGACCTCGCCGTCCTCGTCGACGAGCTGCATCGACTCCGCGAGCTCGGAGTCAGGGTCGCCGCGCCAGATGCGCGGGACACGGCGGGGCTGGGCGTCGACCGGGTTCGGGAAGTGCTCACAGACCATGTCGAGCACGACGTCCGACAGCGGCGTGCGCTCGTGGAGTTCCTCGCGTTTGTCGGCGCGCTCCAGGTCGATGATGTCGCCGAAGTCCATTCCGGTCCGCTGCATCGAGGGCATCGAGACGCCCCACTTGTACAGCGCGGAGCCGAAGCCGACGGTCCCGTCCTCGACGGAGACCGTCCAGTCCTCCGGGATGTCGTCCATGTTCTCCGCCATCCCGCGGATGAGCTCGTTGACGTCGCTGATGACCGCGAGCAGGCGCTCCTGCATCTCCTGGGGACCCTCCTGGAGCTCTGAGATGAGGCGGTCGACCTTGTTGATGAACAGGGTCGGCTTGACGCCCTCACGGAGGGCCTGCCGAAGCACCGTCTCCGTCTGCGGCATCGCGCCCTCGACGGCGTCGACGACCACCAGCGCGCCGTCGACCGCGCGCATCGCGCGGGTGACGTCGCCGCCGAAGTCGACGTGACCCGGCGTGTCGATGAGGTTGATGAGGTGGTTGGTGTCGTCGTACTCGTGGGTCATCGAGACGTTCGCCGCGTCGATCGTGATCCCGCGTTCCTGTTCGTCCTCCTTCGTGTCCATCGCGAGCTGCTCGCCCGCGGTGTCCTCGGAGATCATCCCCGCTCCGGCGAGGAGGTTGTCCGAGAGCGTCGTCTTGCCGTGGTCGACGTGAGCGGCGATGGCGATGTTCCGGATGTGCTCCGGGTTGTCCATCAGCCGTTCACATTCCTGGACGATTTTCTTGCGTCGGCCCATTATGATGCGTTGTACCGCCAGCGGGGTCAAAAGGGTAGTGTTTCACGCCGGCCGGAGACGGGCGTCTCGGCCCGTTTCGGCACGTTTCGTGTTGATCCGACTCACAGCCGGGTGGACCGATCGTCCGTCGCGGACCGGATCCACGAAAGCGCTTTAGGGCGGTAGACCGTGGTACTGATAGCCATGGACCTCCGAGTACACGGCGACGTCGCCCCCGATCCGTTCCTGGGCGCGGCCGACCTCTTCGAGACGGAGTTCGCGGTCGCGGACCCGGTCCGGGTTCGCGTCCGCGAGAATCCCGACGAGCGAACGTGGGCCGCCCACTATCCGGACCACCACGTGCTCAACATCTCCAGGCGGGCGGCGACCAGCGCGATGGCCCGCGAGTTGGCGATCCACGAGTTCGCCCATATGGTCCGTCACGAGGAGTCGCATCCGTCACACACCCAGTCCACCGAGGAGGCGCTCTATCTCGGACTCGCCGGCGAGTCGATCGAGCGACGGAAGCTCGCCCATTGTTATCAGATCGCGAACCATATGAAGGACATCTACGCCGACGACATCACGCTCTCCGTCGCGCCCGCGGACAAGCTTCTCGGGTTCCTCGAGTCGACCCTCGCGGGCGCGGTCGCGGACCGCCCGACCCCGCCACGTCCGGGATCGACCCCGGTCACGGCCGGGGCCGATCCGGAGATCACCGCCGTCAACGCCGCGTTCGCCCTCGCGCTCGTCGAGCGCCACGACCTCGCCGACCGCGACCACCGGCTGTACGACCTCGCACGGGCGGCCGGGAGCGACGCCCCCGCGATCGACGTCGCGAACTTCAAGCGCCGGTTCCTCGCGCTCGGGCCCGACCCCTCCGAGAGCGACTACCGAAAGGCGTTGGTCGACGCGACTCGCGCGTACGCGGTCTAGAGATGGATTCGAGCGCCGAGAACGCTCCAAGCCCATTCGAGCGCCGAGAACGATCTCAGGCGCCGATCGGCGACCTCGGCGCTCGACCCGCCGGGCACCGCCGCTGATCGGGTCGGAGAACGGGAGGGAAAACGCGGCCCGTCCTAGCGGGCCGCCGCCGCGACGCGTTCGCGCTCCTCCTTCTGGGAGATCGCGTACGTCTCGACGTCGTAGTCGGCCGCGCCGGTGAGCTGGCTGGCCAGCGCCTCGGCGGCCGTGGTGGTGGATTTGTACGTCGCCGACTCGACGCCGTCGGCGATGAACTTGAGGGCCTGATCGACGCGGCGCTGGGGCGCGACGTCGACGGCCTTCGGCACGGAGATGCCGCCGTACTTGAGGCGGACGGTCTCCTCGCGCGGCGCCGCGTTCTCGACGGCGGTCACGAGGACCTGCACCGGGTTCTCGTCGGTCCGCTCGTGGACGAGATCGAAGGCGTCACGGACGATCCGCGTGGCCTGCTGTTTCTTGCCGGTGTTCTCCTCGTTCTGCATCAGCCGGTTGATGAGCCGCTCGACGAGCGAGATCTCCGACTTCTGGAACTGCTTGGAGGCGTGACGGCCCATCGTGTGGGCGATCGGCGTCACGTTGAGGTACCGCTTCGTGGAGGGGTCGCTGTAGGCGATCTCCGAGACGTCCCAGACGCCGAACAGCAGGGCGTTCTCGGTGGCGGTCTCGCTGTCCGCGGGCGCGTCCGGCTCGGGCGTCTGTGCCTCGGCCGCCTCCGAGTCGTCGCTCTCGCTCATCGGACGGGCTTCTCCGCGTTGCCGCGAACCAGTTCGATCATCGAGACGCCGTTGACCTTCTCGACCTTGTAGTTGACGCCGGAGAGGTCGCCCATCGCGCGACCCTTCGCGCCGCCGATCCCGGCGATCGTGACCTCGTCGTGTTCGTCGATGAACGAGATCGCGCCGTCGCCCGGACAGAACGCCGTGACCTGCTTGCCGTTCTTGATGAGCTGGACCCGGACGCACTTCCGGATCGCGGAGTTGGGCTGTTTGGCTTCGATACCGACCTTCTCCAGGACGATGCCGCGGCCCTGCGGCGCGCCCTCGAGCGGGTCTGACTTCTTCTTGAGCCCGCGCTCGCGTCGAGCGTACTCGGAGTCGGACCAGCGTCGCTTCTGCCGGTCCTGTTTGAGCTTGCGGGCCGCGTACTTACCGTTCGCCATCGTACCCTCCTTTCCGAACGGAGCTACTTAAGCGCCCGCTTTCCGGACCGGCGAAACCGGCTCAGAATCCGCGATAGCTATCCCTCGTCGGATCTGAGCCGGTTTTCGATCGGGAGGGGAACCGGAGCGGCGGGCGCTCAGAAACGATGAGCCGGTAACGAGCACGCAGCGGTCGTCTCGGATCGCTCCGTTCGATGGACCGTCCCCGGCGGTTCGGTTCCGGTCAGTAGTCGGGCGACTCGTCCTCGACCGCGCGTTTCATCGAGTCGCGGCGGGACTTGGCGTCGCGGCCGGTCGCCTCGAGGAGGAAGTCGTTCTTCGCGTCCACCGCGTCGGCGGCGGCCTCGGCGTCCCCGTCGGCGATGACCTCCTCGGCGGGCCGCTCCTCGAAGTGGACCGCCAGCTTGTCCTTCTTGCCGTCGTAGCTCGCCGCACCGGCGAGTATCCGTTCGAAGACCGGATTCTCCGGGTCCTCGACGACGTACAGCTCGTGACCGTTGGCCTCCTCGGTGCCGGTGACCTCGCCGAAGTACTCCTCGATCGAGCCCTTCAGGTCGGGCATCCGTTCCTCGAGGTACTCGCCGCGGCGCATCTTGTACTCCTTCATTGCCGCGACGTTCGAAAGCGGGCGGTAAACCAGTTTCGTCACGATCGACGCGCGTGAGGGGCTACCGAGCGATGAGTACGGGCGAGCGGCACCCCTCGGCGAGCAGCAACCTCCGGCGAGCAGCAACCTCCGGCGAGCAGCAACCTCCGGCGAGCAGCAACCTCCGGCGAGCAGCAACCCTCGGGAATGCCGGATCGGGCCGCGAACTAGGCCGATTCGGAGGCGGGACGTTCGGCGATGTAGCCGCGTTTGCACTCGGGGCAGATGTCGCCGGCCCGCATCGAGCTCCGGCCCGCCGGCTGGACGAGGTCGCACTCGGGGCAGAAGTACTCGGTCGTCGACTCCTCCGGCTCGGCAGCGACGTCCGCCTCGCGGGCCGCCGTGATCCCGGGATCCTCCACGCTCGATCCTCCACGATCCCCGGCGGTGCCGGATACGACGGCGGAATCGGCTCCTTCGGGGCGGTCGAGCACGTCGGCCGCCTCCTCGTAGTCGGTCGGGCCGTCGGCCTCCGGGGTCAGTCCGCCCTCGAAGGAAACCGCCGACTCCACGGACTCGCCGGCGTCCGGGTCGGCGTCCGCGCTGAACCCCTCGTCCTCGCCGCGCTGGTCGGGCCACGGCGAGTGACCGGTGCGCAGATCGGCCTCGGCTCCTCCCCCGTCCTCGGTGCCGACGTCGCCGGCTCCCTCCGATCGGGCCTCATCCGCAACGTCGGTCGCGCCCGACGCGTCCGCCGCGTCGGATCCGCCGTGTGCTGCGTTGGCTCCATCGTGATTCGAGTCGGCCGCGCTCGCTCGCGTGCGCTCCTCCGCGGGCCACTCGCCGTGCTCCCGGTCCGGGACGTCGTCCGCGCCGCCGGAGTCGTCATCGAGGATGACTCCGTCGTCGGTCGGGTGGTCGCCGTCGGGATCGTCGGTCGCCGAACTCGTCGCCGGTTCGGCATCCGCGACGGCCGACGGCTCCGTCGACGGGCTCGCTGACGATCCCGTCTTCTCGGCGGTCACACCCGGGTCGCCGACCGCCCCGTCCCCGTCTTCATCGGCATCGATCAGTTCGGCACCGTCGTCCGTATCGGGCGCGTCCGCAGCGGTGGCGTCCGCGTCGTCGTCCGGCGAGAGGGTGCCGGTCGTCTCGTGAACCGGCGGCGCCTCCTCGACGGCGTCGGGATCGACGTCGCCGTCGGCCGGGACGTCCCCCTCGATCGTGATCCCGTGGTCGTCCGCCGACGCTCCGCCGGCCGGATCGGCTGCGTCGGCGGTGGCTCGATCGGTCGCGTCGGCGGTGGCCGGATCGGCCGTGTTATCGGCGGCCACGTCGGCGTTCCCCGTGGTTGCGTCCGGACCGGTTGTCGCCGATTGCTCGGTCGTCGTCGATTCGATGATCTCCGCGTCCTCCGTCGTCGCCTCGGCTTCGATGCCCCGCTCGTCCCCGGGCGCGGATCCGGCATCGTCCTCGATCCTCCCGTCGGCGGACCCGGCGTCCGCGGGCGTCCCGTCCCGATCGGCGCGGTTCGCCTCCTCCGTGAGGCGGTCGAGGGAGGTCACTTCAGTGTTCTCGCTGACGACCTGCGATTCGCCGCAGCGGTCACACCGTTTCACCTCGCGGACGGTCACGACGACCTGTTCCCCCTCCTCCTCGCGCTCGCGCTCGAGTTCCGGCTCCCCGAAGTCGTGTCCGAGCAGACACCTGAGTCCCATTTACCGTGCCCTGTGCGGTCCGAACGTAAAAAACGTCGCCGTCGGCGTCCGACGGGCGGCGGACGGATCGGACGCGAGTCCGGCCCGAAACCGGCGCGCGGTCAGCCCGTCCCCGGCGCGCTCGGCCCGAAACCCGTATCCCGCCCGGTCGACAACTCACGCGCGATGGACTGTGACAAGTGCGGCGCCGACGCGGTGACCCACGCCGCCTACTCCGGGGCCCACCTCTGTGGGGAGCACTTCCGCCGGTCGGTCGAGAAGCGCGTCCGGCGACGCGTTCGCGAGGACGGCCTGCTCGATCCCGACGCCACGCCTGACGACCCCGATCGGTGGGTGATCGGGCTCTCGGGCGGCAAGGACAGCGTCGTCCTCGCGACGATCCTCGAGGAGACGTTCGGCCAGGATCCCCGCGTCGAGCTGATCGGATTGACGATCCACGAGGGGATCGAGGGATACCGCGACGAGAGCCTCGCGGCCTGTCGGGAACTGACCGACGACCTCGGAATGCGCCACGAGGTGGTCTCCTACGCCGAGGAGTTCGGCGTCGAGATGGACGACGTCGTCGAGACCGACCCCGAGAACATGGCCGCCTGCGCCTACTGCGGCGTCTTCCGTCGGGACCTCCTCGAGACGTACGCCGAGGAGCTCGACGCCGACAAGCTCCTGACCGGACACAACCTCGACGACGAGGCACAGACGGCGCTGATGAACGTTCTCGAGGGGGACGTCCGCCAGATCGCCAAACACTTCGACGCCTCGCTCGGGCCCTTCGCGGATCGGAATCCCGGCTCGGACGACGGGGCGGACCCGAACGCTCGTGCCGAATCGGACCACTTCGTTCCGCGCGCGAAGCCGCTCCGGGACGTTCCCGAAAAGGAGGTCGCGCTCTACTGTCACCTCCGCGATCTCCCCTCGCATATGGCCGAGTGTCCCCACGCCGAGGAGGCCTACCGCGGCGAGATCAAGTCGGTTCTCCACGAGCTCGAGGAGTCACACCCGGGCACGCGCCACTCGATCATGGCCGGCTACGAGGAGATCGCGGGGATCGTCGCCGACCGCTACCGCGAGGACGGCGACGATGACGACGCCGATCTCGGCGAGTGTACCGAGTGCGGGTCGACCACGAGCCGCGAGGTCTGCCGGAAGTGTCGGCTCATCGAGTCGATCGAGGCGGTCTAGCGGCCGCGGTCGCCACCCCCTTTTTATCGATCGCCGGCGAGGTGCCGGTATGACGCGAGGCACGTCCGACGGCGACCGGCAGAATGCCGACGACCGACGCGGTGAGGACGCTGATCGACGGCACGACGACCGCCGGGACGATCGTCGGGACGACGGCGATCGACGTGACGGCGACGGACGGCTCCACGGCGAGACGGTGATCCTCACGGGTGCCAGCCGCGGGCTGGGCGCCTCGATGGCGCGGCAGTTCGTTCGCGAGGGCGCGAACGTCGCGCTCTCCGCCCGCGGCGAGCCGGACCTCCGTGCGGTCGCCGAATCGGTTGCCGACGCGCCGGGCGACACGATCGTCGTCCCCGCCGACGTGACCGACGAGGCGACGGTCGCCGCGCTCGTGGAGGCGACGGTCGATGCGTTCGGCGAGGTGACCGGTCTCGTGAACAACGCGGGGATCGGGACGTTGAGCCTGCACGATGAGCGACGCACGGTCCTGGAGACGGAGCCCGCGGATTGGCGCCGGATCCTCGAGGTCAATCTGACGGGCGCGTTTCTCTGTGTCAGCCACGCCGTTCCGGAACTGCTCGACGCCGGCGCCGGGAACGTGATCAACGTCTCCTCCGGGCTGGGACGACGCGCGGCGCCCGGCTGGGGTCCCTACGTCGCCTCGAAGTGGGGGCTCGAGGGATTCAGCCGCACGCTGTCCGACGAGATCGCGGACGCGGGCGTGAACGTCAACTGTCTCGACCCCGGCGGCCGGGTCGGAACGCGGTTCTGGGATCACCTCCCCGAGGAGGAACGGGACGACGTCCTCGAACCGGACGTGATGGACGAGGCGGCGACCAGGCTGCTCGCGCAGGGACCGGACGGGGTCACCCGCGAGTCACACCCCGCCGCGGAGTGGGAACGGCGGCTGGATCGGGACGGGTCGGCGTCGGACGGATCCGCGTAGACGGCGTCGCCGGCCCACCTCCCCGCGCCTACAGCGAGTTGCCGTTCGAGTCGGTCTCGGCGATCCGCCGGATCCGGTCGACGCCGTCGGTCTCCTCGATGACCTCGACGACGGCGTCGGGAACGAGGGTCTGCCAGTCGCGGTCGTGGATCATCCGCTCGCGCAGTTCGGTCCCCTCGAGGACGTCGCGCCGGAACATCGGCGACTGCCGGACCTCGACGCCGGCCTCCTCGAAGAGCCGGATGACGAGCGGGTTGTTCGAGTAGGCGACCTGGAACGCCGGCGACATGCTCTGGACGTGGCTCACCCAGACGGAGTTGCGTTCGAGGTCCTCGATCGGGACGACGTAGGTCGTCAGATCGAGGTCCTCGACCGCCTTGGTCACCATCATCACGCGTTCGCCCGCCGTGAAGGGGTTTCGCGTGGAGTGTGAGTCGCCGGCCGACCCGATCCCGAGGACGAGCTCGTCGACCTCCTCGGCGATCTCCTCGACCATATGGAGGTGGCCGTCGTGAAACGGCTGGAACCGGCCGATGTAGAACCCCCGCATGTCCGGACCTACCGGCGGGATGGGTATTAAAGACGGCGAGTTCCTTTCGCTCCCGTGATGGCGACCGACAGCCTCTCTCGTGGCCGTTCTCGAACGCCTCGGCGATAACGACGAGGGGAGAAAGTATATCAATCGCCGTCACCTCGATCCAAACAGCGACGAACGATTCTATGAGCAACGAGAAGGACGAGAACGAGCGCTCCAGCGAGCACGGGGCACCCCCCTCCGAGGAGGGCGATCCGGCGGCGCCAGCCGACCGCGAGAGCGGCGGCGACGACCGCGGACGTCCGGACGCGGACGGGGACGCATCCGAGGAACCGACCGACCAGGGCCGGAACGGCGACCGAAACGAGGCCGACGATCGGCCAGCTGACGGTTCGGCCGCCGACGATCGGCCCGACCACGACCGGCCGACCGGAACCGGTTCCGAGGAGGACTCCGACGGGATGATCTATCCCGGGCCCGACTCGAACGGCGCGCTCACGACCGAGATATCGGAGGACGTCCCCCACGAGGAAGCGGGCCCCGACGCGGACCGGGACCCCGGGGAGCCCGAGGACGACCGACCGTCGATCGAGGAGCTCGGCAGCGACGTGGAGGTCCACGGCGCCGAGGTCGAGGAGGACCCCGACGAGGACGACCTCCTCGGCGGCCTCAAGGTCGATTCGACCGAGGACATCGAGATCCCCGACCGGCTCGTCGACCAGGTCATCGGGCAGGAACACGCCCGCGACGTCATCATCAAGGCGGCCAAGCAGCGCCGCCACGTGATGATGATCGGCTCGCCGGGGACCGGCAAGTCGATGCTCGCGAAGGCGATGGCCGAGATGCTCCCGAAGGAGGAGCTGCAGGACGTCCTCGTCTACCACAACCCCGACGACGGGAACAACCCGAAGGTCCGGACGGTTCCCGCCG
Source organism: Halopenitus persicus (assembly GCF_900107205.1). GTDB lineage: Archaea > Halobacteriota > Halobacteria > Halobacteriales > Haloferacaceae > Halopenitus > Halopenitus persicus. The sequence goes on from NZ_FNPC01000002.1 coordinate 432,576, forward strand.
GCAAGGGCGAACAGATCGTCGACGCCCACAAGGAGGAGGCCCGCAAGCGCAACCAGATGCGCAGCTTCCTGATGTGGATCATCATCGCCGTCGTGCTGGGCTACGCGCTCATCATCGCCGGCCAGATCCTCCTCGGCATCATCGCGGCCGGCGTCATCTGGCTCGCGTTCCGGTACATGAACCGCGGGTCGGACGCGATGATCCCGAACCTGCTCGTCAACAACGCGGACACGAAGACCGCCCCGTTCGAGGACGCGACCGGCGCCCACGCCGGCGCGCTGCTGGGCGACGTCCGCCACGACCCCTTCCAGTCCGGCGGGATGGAGACGCCCTCCCACGACCGCGTGGAGGCGGGCGCCATCCACACGGCGAACAAGGGCGTGCTGTTCATCGACGAGATCAACACCCTCGACATCCGCAGCCAGCAGCACCTGATGACGGCGATCCAGGAGGGCGAGTTCTCGATCACCGGCCAGTCCGAGCGCTCCTCGGGCGCGATGGTCCAGACCGAGCCCGTCCCCACGGACTTCGTGATGATCGCCGCCGGGAACCTGGACGCGATGGAGAACATGCACCCGGCGCTGCGCTCCCGGATCAAGGGGTACGGCTACGAGGTGTATATGGAGGACACCATCGAGGACACCCCCGAGATGCGCCGGAAGTACGCCCGCTTCGTGGCACAGGAGGTCTCCAACGACGGGCGGCTCCCCGAGTTCACCGCGGAGGCGATCGAGGAGGTCATCCTCGAGGCGAAGCGCCGCGCCGGCCGGAAGGGCCACCTGACGCTGCTGTTCCGGAACCTCGGCGGGCTCGTCCGCGTGGCGGGCGACATCGCCCGCGGTGAGGGCGCGGAGTACACCACCCGCGACCACGTGCTCCAGGCGAAGGGGCGCTCCCGCTCGATCGAACAGCAGCTCGCCGACGACTTCATCGAGCGCCGGAAGGATTACGAGCTGCAGGTCTCGGAGGGCTACGTCGTCGGCCGCGTCAACGGCCTCGCCGTGATGGGCGAGGACTCCGGCATTATGCTGCCCGTGATGGCCGAGGTCACGCCCTCCCAGGGCCCCGGCGAGGTGATCGCCACCGGCCAGCTCAAGGAGATGGCCCAGGAGGCGGTCTCGAACGTCTCGGCGATCATCAAGAAGTTCTCCGACGAGAACATCTCCGAGAAGGACATCCACATCCAGTTCGTCCAGACCGGCCAGCAGGGCGTCGACGGCGACTCCGCGTCCATCACGGTCGCGACCGCCGTCATCTCAGCGTTGGAGAACGTCGGCGTCGACCAGAACCTGGCGATGACGGGCTCGCTGTCGGTCCGGGGCGACGTCCTCCCGGTCGGCGGCGTCACCCACAAGATCGAGGCCGCGGCCAAGGCCGGCTGTGACCGGGTCATCATCCCGGCAGCCAACGAACAGGACGTGATGATCGAGGACGAGTACGAGGAGATGATCGAGGTCATCCCCGTCAGCCACATCAGCGAGGTGCTCGACATCGCGCTGGAGGGCGAGGGGGAGAAGGACTCGCTCGTCTCCCGGCTCAAGTCGATCACCGGATCGGCGCTGAAGGAACAGGGCGTCGCGAACCCCTCCAACCCGAGCCCGCAGTAGGGCTCGTCCCCGACGGCCCTCGCCTTTTCGTATGCCGAACTGGACCGGTTTCACGCTCGCGATCGCCGTTCTCACGCTCGTTCTGCTGGGACTGACTCGTCGGTCGCAGGCCGTACTGGAGAACGTCCGGGTCGTCGACGACGTGACCTCACGGACCGCGCCCGGTTCGAATCACGACGCTGATTCGAATTCCGGCGTGCGTTCCGATCCGTCGCCGACGATCACCACGCGACTGCTCCTGGCGAACGTCGCGGTCTCACAGGGCCTGTTCCTGGCCGCGGTCGTGGCGCTCGTGTGGTGGTACGACGTGCCGGCAGCGACCCTCGGTCTCCCGGCGGACCCGATCGCCGTCCGTTCGGTCGGATACGGCGTCCTCGCGGGGGCCGCCGTGGCCGTTCTGAACGAACTCGGCGCGGGGATCGGTCGCCGGGTCGGGCTTCCGGGGCCGGAACGACTCCGGGAGTCGCTGGCGCCGACGGACGCGGTCGAGTGGGCGGTGCTGCTCGTGGTCGTCCTGCCGACGATCGCCGTCTTCGAGGAGCTGCTGTTTCGCGGCGTGCTCATCGGCGCGTTCGCGACCGGACTGGGGATCGATCCGTGGCTGCTGGTCGTCGGATCCGCGATCGTGTTCGGGATCGGGCACGGCGCGCAGGGACGCCTCGGCGTGGTCGTGACCGCCGTCCTCGGAACGGTTCTCGGCGGCCTCTTCGTCCGCTCCGGATCCCTCGTGGTCGTGATCGTGGCCCACTACGTCATCAACGCGGTCGAATTCGTCGTCCACGAAGGACCCGGTCCGGACATCGGCACGTGGTTCGGTCGGTGAGGGCGCCGCTTGCTTCTCGCACCGCTTGCTTCTCGCTCCACCTTGTTTCGCTCCGCCTTGTTTTGCTCCGCCGTGCCTCACTCCGCCGTGTCGTCCGTCCCGCACACCCGTGAGCCGCCGGGATGGACGCGGCAGACGGTCGGATCGTAGCCGGCGTCGGAGAGACCGGTCCCGAGCGCGAAGACGGTTCGCCCGAGCATCGCCATCGACGCCTCGCCGCCGACGTCGTCGACCAGGTCGATCGCCTCCGCGACCGGCGGAACGAGCAGCCCGGCTTCCCGTGCGAACGTCCGTGAGGCGTCCATCAGCGTCTCCAGCGTCGGATCCGCTTCCACGGTCGTCAACGCACGTTCGCCGGCGGCCGAGAGGTCGGCAGTGTCGTCGGCAAGGACCGACTCCGTCGAAAGCTCGCCGAAGGTGACGTACTCGATGCGGGCGGTCGCCGGGACGCCGTCGAGCGCCCCGTACCCGGGAGCACCCGGTTCGAGGCGGATCGGGATCCCGCCACGCGCCTGCGCGACGACGTCACCGAGTCCGGTTCCGGCCTCGATCTCGGCGGCGTGGGCGGTCCGAATCAGGTCGTTTTCCGACCGGCCGGCCTCGAGTGCGTCGGCGGCCGCCAGCGCGGTCCCCAGCGCCGCCGCCCCCGAAACGCCGAATCCGGCGCCGAGCGGAAGGTCGGTCTCGATCGCGACGCGTGCGTCGACGTCCAGCTTCGACAGAACGAGCGTCACCGGTTCGATCGTCGTCGACTCGCCGTTCACGGTCTGGGTCGGCGTCTCGCCCGGCTCGGCGACCGGATCGACGGTGACCGTCACGCCGTCCGAAATCGTGACTCCCGCACCGCGGGATCCGGCGGCGTGAACGACCTCGTCCGGATGGGCGCTGAAGAACGCCGTGACGTGTCCGGGGACGAACGCGCTCGATCGATCGTCGGTCATTCGAATGGAGTTACGGACTGAGCCGCTGGCGGTCGCGCGGGAACAGCACCGCCTCGCGGATGTTGTCGAGGCCGAGCATCGTCATCACGAGCCGCTCGGCGCCGATGGCCCAGCCGGCGTGCGGGGGCATCCCGTATTTGAACATCTTCGTGTAGTACTCGAACTCCTCGGGGTCGAGCCCCTGCTGTTCGAAGCCCGCGATGAGCTCCTCGTAGCGGTGTTCGCGCTGCCCGCCGGAGACGAGCTCCATCCGCGGGTGCATCAGGTCGAAGCCGGTCGAGAGCGTGTCGTCGCCGTCGTAATCCTTGATGTAGAACGGCTTGATCTCGGAGGGCCAGTCGGTGATGAAGTAGTGCTCGCCGACGTCCTCCCCGAGCGCGTGTTCGCCCTCGGTGGGGAGATCGTCGCCCCACACGAGCTGCTCGTCGAGTTCGCCGGTGGCGTTGATCCGCTCGATCGCCTCCTCGTAGGTGAGCCGCGGGAACGACTCGGTCGGCGCCTCGAACTCCGCCTCGAGCCCGAGGGCCTCGAGCTGCGGCTCGCAGTTCCGTTCGACCGCCTCGTAGGCCGACCGGATGACCGACTCACAGACGTCCATCGCGTCCTCGTGGTCACAGAAGGCGCCCTCGAAGTCGATCGAGGTGGCCTCGTTGAGGTGTCGCGGCGTGTTGTGCTCCTCGGCGCGGAAGATCGGTCCGATCTCGAAGACGCGCTCGAGACTCGACCCCGCCGTCAGCTGCTTGAACAGCTGCGGCGACTGGTTCATGAACGCCTCCTCGCCGAAGTAGGTGATCGGGAAGAGCTCGGTTCCGCCCTCGGTCCCGGTCGCGACGATCTTCGGGGTCGTGATCTCCGTGGCGTTCGCGTCGCGGAAGGCCTCCCGTGCCGCGCGGAAGATCTCGCCGCGGATCTCGAAGACTGCCTTGACCTCGTCCTTCCGCAGGTCGAGCGTCCGGTTGTCGAGCCGGGTCGACAGCTCCGCGTCGACCTTGCCGGAGGGGTCGAGCGGCAGCTCGGTGTCCGACTCCGCGAGCACGTCGACGGAATCGGGGGTGATCTCGACGCCCGTCGGCGCGCGCGGCTCCTCGTCGACGGCGCCGGTCACCGCGATCACCGACTCGCGTGCGACGCCGAGACCGGTCTCGACGAGCTCGTCGTCCATCTCGTCCTTCTCGAACTTGACCTGGATCCGGCCCTCGGTGTCCCGGAGGATGAGGAACGCGATGCCACCGAGGTCTCGGACCTCGTGTACCCAGCCGGCGACCGTGACGTGATCGCCCGGCTCGGCGTCGGACGTGTACGTGCGGTCTTCGAGTCCGTGCATACCTCCCCGTTCCGGGGAGAAGGCTTAAAAGACGTTGATTCGGAGTCCGCCACCCAGAAGTTTCAGTACGCCGCGCCCGTAACGCTCGAATATGTTGCACCGGTTGCGGCCGTGGATCGCCGCCGCGCTGGCGCTCGCGATCGTCGGACTCGGTCACGCGTATCTCCGTCGGTGGGGTCGTGGACTCGTCTGGCTGCTCACCGTCGTGGGCGCGTCCGTCGTCCTCCACTCCGTCAACGACGTGGAACCCGTGAACCCGCTCACGAACCCCGAGGGCGTCCCGGCCGTCGTGTTGGTTCCGATCACGGTCCTCGTCCTCCTGTCGGCCGTCGACGCCTACGTGTTGGGGCGACGGGACCGCGATCGCGCTCGGACCCAAGCCCGAACGGTCGTCGGCGGAACGGACGACCGGTCCGCCGACGGCCCCGCCGAGAGCTCGTCCGGGACGTCGGACCGTTCGTCCGGGACGCCTGACCGGTCGTCCGGGAGCGGACCGACCACGACCGGAACCGAACGTCCTCCGACGCGAAACGCGGTTCCCGCCGCGCCGGAGGAGACTCCGGCGGTGACCTGTCCCCACTGCGGCAAGGAGACCGACGCGGAGCTCGACTTCTGTCACTGGTGTACCGAACCGCTGCCGACCGCCGAGGACGACGGGACCGGCGCCGTTCGATAGGACGACGGGACCGGCGCCGTTCGGGAGGACGGCGACCGCGGGATCGACCCGGCCTTCTCACTCCGCTCCCTCGGCCGGTTCCCGCCGCTCGACGAGTTCGTTGTTCTCGAGAGTGAGGACCGTCTCGCCGTCCTGGTTGGTCACCGTGATCGCCTCGTGGATGATCCCGGCGTCGGGATTGCTCTCGGAGGGGCGCGTGTCCAGGATCTCGAACGCGACCGAGAGCGTGTCTCCCGGCCGGACCGGCGCGTGCCACCGGACGTCGTCGATCCCGAGCCCGGCGATGACCGCCCGGTCGCCCCGCGCGGCGTCCACCAGCAGGCGGACGGACAGCGCGAGCGTGTGGTAGCCGCTGGCGATGACGTCGCCGTAGGGGCTCTCGGCGGCGGCCTCGGGGTCGGTGTGGATGTCCAGCGGATCGTACTCCTCGGCGAACTCGCGGATCTCCTCGCGCGAGACCGTCGTCGAGCCGCACTGCGTGACCGTCCCGGGCTCGACGTCCTCGAAGTAGATGGTCCCGTCGTCCTCGTCATCGGCCTCGGACGTCGCGTCCGTCGCCGTATCTTCGCCCGCCGCCCCCTCGTCGTCGGTCATCCCCTCGCTGCCGGTCGTCATCGCGTCGCTCGCTCCGCTCGTGGTCGTCTCGACGTTTTCGGGTCGATCGCTCATACCGCGGCGTATGCAAACCGGGCTCAAGGCGGTTCCGTTTTTCTCGGATCAGGGGTTTCGTTTCGGCCGTGGATCGCGCCCGCACGGATCGCGCATCTCTTTATGCCCGCAACCGCGATCGATCGACACGAGGCCGACCCAGCGTATGTCATCCGACACCGACGCCGCCGCGTCCCGGTCGATCGACCCGGGCGAGTCGCTCATCGGCCGTGCGCTCGCGGGCGCGGCGGCCCGCCTTTCAGCCGCCGCGGACGAGTCCGCGATCCTCGGCATCGCCCGCCGGGAACTCGACCGCGCGGGCGACGCCGCGACCGACTCGACGCTCGCCGACGGCGGCCGGTTTCTGGTCCGGACGACCCGGCGATCGTGGTTGTTCCGGTGGCTCACCGCCGAGCCCGAACCGGAGGTGATCGTGATCGACCTCCGGGAGACGTGGACCGTGGGTCCCGTCATTCGCCTGCTCGACCATCTGTTCGACCGCCTCGCCGGCGGCGTGGCCGATTCGCGGGTCGTCGCGCTCGCGAGCGTGGTTCACGCCGAACTCCGTGCCGCGCCCCTGCGCGTCGCGGGCGTCCTCGCGATCGGCGCTGGCATCGCGACCCTGGGCGCGTCGGTCGGCGGCGGCGGACCGACCCTCGGCGCGCCGACCGTCCTCGCGCTCGCGCTCGTTGCGGGCGGCGCGCTCGCGCTCCGGGACGACCGGTCGTGGGCGACCCTTCGGGAGTCGAAGCCGGTCGAGCTGCTCGTCGCCGCGCTCGAGCCGCCCGAACCGCCGGAACCGTCCGAACCGCCGGAACCGCCGGGCGCCAACGGGGACGTCGGGGACGGGACCGCCGAGGACGATCCTGCCACTGAACGCGCCGATTCCCACCCGGGAAAGTCCCAGTGACCGAATCCTCCCGGATCGCCACCGGGATCGACGCTCCTTAAGTGTCGTCGCGCCCCCTCTCCCGATAGTGACTCTCACGGAACTCGCCGTGGCGGTCCTCGCCGGGATCGTCCAGGGGGTCGTCGAATGGCTGCCGGTCTCGAGCCAGGGCAATCTCGCGTTGGTGCTCACCGCGGTCGGGACGGACCCGCAGGTCGCGCTTCAGCTCGCGCTGTTTCTGCAGGTCGGGACGACCCTCTCGGCGGCGACCTACTACCGGTCGGACATCGCGACCGCGTTCGCCGCGGCCCCGGGGTGGCGACCCCGGTCGGCGTATGACGCCGATAACGCGATCGTCTCGTACGTGGTCGTCGCCTGTCTGATGACGGGGCTCGTCGGCATTCCGCTATACATCTTCGCCGTCGATCTGGCGGGGCAACTCGCGGGCGGCGTCTTCATCGCGGCCATCGGCGTCCTGCTGCTGCTCACTGGCGCGCTGCAGCTGGCCTCCGAATCGGTCGCGATGGGCGGACGGGAGACCCCGACGCTCCTCGATTCCCTGCTCGTCGGCGGCGTCCAGGGAATCGCGATCCTCCCCGGCGTCTCCCGGTCGGGCGTCACCACGAGCGCGCTGTTGTTCCGCAGCTACGAGCCGCCGGCCGCGTTCCGGCTCTCCTTTCTGTTGTCGATTCCCGCGAGCCTTGCCGCCGCCGCGCTGACGATCGCGGGCGCCGGGGGCCTTCCCGGGATCAGTCCCGTGGCGGCGGCCGTCGCGCTCTCGGTCAGCGCCGTGGTCGGCTACCTGACGATCGACGCGCTGATGCGGGTCGTCGAGCGCATCCCCTTCTGGATCGTCTGCGTCACCCTCGGAACCCTCGCGATCGTCGGCGGCGGCGTGGTCTCCGTCGTCGCCTGATATCGGACCGGAACGCCGTCGACCGCACCGTTCTCCGATGACTTCCGGATCGATTCCGTAGCCGTGGGTTTTCCACGATCGTCGAACCACGACTCGATGCCCGTCTCGTAAACCAGAATTCTAAAGTGGGTTTACGAAAACGCTCGCGTATGTCAACCGCCACGGAGTCGGTCGACCTCGTCGGCCACGAATCGACCCGAAATCTCGCCCGAGCGGCGCTGTTCGCGGCGCTCGTCGGTGCGTTCGCGTACGTCTCGTTTCCCGTTCCCCTCTCGCCCGCGCCGGTCACGCTGCAGGTCCTCGGCGTCTTCCTCGCCGGGGTGCTGCTCGGTCCCGTCTGGGGGCCGGCGGCGCTCGGGATCTACCTGGCGGCCGGCGCCCTCGGCGCGCCGGTCTTCTCCGGGGGTGCGGGCGGGCTCGGCCATCTCGTCGGCGCGACCGCCGGCTACCTCTGGTCGTATCCGGTCGCGGCCGGGGTCGTCGGCCTCGCCGTCCATCGCGGACCCGCGCTTCGCGACCTCGATGGGGTCGGCGTTCCGACGCTCGTCGGCGGCCTGATCGCCGGCACGGTCGTCATCTACGCGGTCGGCGTGACCGGGCTCGCGCTCGTGCTCGGACTCGCCCCGGTCGAGGCCGTGGTCCAGGGCGCGCTCGTCTTCCTCCCCGCCGAGGCCGCCAAGATCGCCGCCGCGGTCGGGATCGTGCGCTCGGACGCCCTGGCCGCGACATGATCGACGTCGACGCGGTGACGGTCGACCGCGGCGGCGTTCGCGCCCTCGATGACGTCTCGCTGACGGTTCCGGACGGCGAGTTCCTGATCCTCGCCGGGGCGAACGGGGCCGGCAAGACGACCCTCGTTCGGACGTTCAACGGACTGGTCACCCCCGATTCGGGCACCGTCCGCGTGAACGGGACTCCCGTCGAGGCGGACCTGCTGGCCGCGAGACGCGCGGTCGGGATGGTGTTTCAACACCCGCGCGACCAGATCGTCGCGGCGACGGTCGCCGCCGACGTCGCCTTCGGTCCGGAGAACCTCGGCCTCGACCGCGAGGCCATCGACGAACGGGTCGACGATGCCCTGGAGGCCGTCGGACTTTCCGACCGGCGAGACGCCCGCGTGGACGAGCTGTCGGGCGGGCAGCGGCAGCGCCTCGCGATCGCGGGCGCGCTCGCGATGCGGCCGTCCCATCTCGTGCTCGACGAGCCGTTCACCGGACTCGACGCTGCCGCCCGACGGTCGGTCCGGTCCCGCCTCGAGGCCCTCCACGACGAGGGCACGAGCGTGGTCGTCGTCACCCACGACCCCCGATCCGTTCGCGATCTCGCGGACCGGAGCGTAGTCCTCGCCGACGGCGAGATCGCGGCCGTCGAGGACGATGACCGCGATATCGATCGCCCGATCCTCGGCGATCCCGAATGACGGTCGCGTACGTTCCGGACGACTCCCGCTTCCATCGGCTCGATCCGCGGTCGAAGCTGTTCCTCCAGGTCGCCTTCGCCGCGGCCGCGTACGCGTACACCACGCCGCGAGGACTGGCGGTCCTTTCCGTTCTCGCCGTGAGCTGCGTGTGGGCCGCCGGCGGAACCGTTCGTGAGGCCGCGTGGGGCTACCGCTGGAGCGCCCCGTTCCTCCTCGCGGCGCCCGTCGTCGCGGGGGTCACCGTCGGACCGCCGTGGATCCGGGCCGCGGACGCGCTGACGACCGGGCTCGCGAGCTACCGGGTCTGGATCGTGTTGCTCGTCGCGGCCTCGTTCGTCCGGTCGACGCCGGTCCGGGAGTCGCGTGCGGCGCTCCAGTGGCTCGTCCCCGGTCGGCCGGGGCGAGCCCTCGGCATCGGCGTCGCGCTCGTCTTCCGGTTCCTCCCGCTGCTGCGTCACGACCTCGCGAGCACGCGCGCGGCGATTCACGCGCGGTGCGGCGCGGAACGCTCGGTTCACCATCGAATGCGGATCGTGGCGGTCGCGGGGATCGCTCGCGCGATCGGGCGGGCCGACCGGCTCGCGACCGCGCTGACGGCGCGGTGTTTCGCGTGGAACCCGACGCTGCCGCCGCTTCGATTCTCGCGGACCGACGTCCCGGCGGTGCTGCTCGCGACGGGACTGACCGTCGCCGCGATCATCGCGGTCGCGTGACTTATTTATATACTACCGGATCATTCGCTCTATTTATTTATATATTATATCCGACTTTTCGTGTGATAACCGCCGGATGGTGGTGTTTAGTTAGTGGCATTGTGCCAGCGAGCGAAGGCTAAGATCCAGGATTCTGCTGTTTCCGGTTCAACGTGGCTGAAACAATTTGAGAACGACGACGTTCGGCGCTTCAGCTCTCGAAAGATCCGTTCGACAGCGTTCCGATTTCCGTGGCGACACATCTGAAATCGGAGTCCGGCTCGGGAAAGCGCAGTTTGGAGGTGTTGAGCGCCATCAACGAGAAAGACAGCAGTTTCGACATCGTGTTTGTCTCGTAATTCGCGAAGAAAGATCTCGGTTAACGATGTCGTGGTCGTGGAAAACAACCGGACGTGAAGCAGATCGCTGGTTTGCGGGTCTGCAG
>NZ_FNPC01000020.1:0-15000 GCF_900107205.1 Halopenitus persicus
CGGCTATTTGCGACGGCTACAACCGCCCTCACAGAAATTTTCCTGCGCGAACTGTGTCAAAAACACGATGTCGAATCCGCCGTGTTTCTTGTTGACGGCGCGAAACACCTCCAAACCGCGCTTTCCCGAGCTGGGCTCCGATTTCAGATACATCACCACGGAAATCGAAATGCTGTCGAACGGATTTTTCGAGAACTGAAGCGTCGAACCTCGTCGTTTTCAAACTGCTTCAGCCACGTTGAACCGGAAACCGCCGAAAACTGGTTGCAGAGCTTCGCTCGATGGCTCAATGCTACTAACTAAACACTACCTCCAATATAATGACAACACATACTTACCAGGAGTATCGATTTTCGAGAGACCTATGGACGTAACGAAGGCAGTCATCCCCGCAGCGGGCTTTGGGACGCGATTCCTGCCGGTGACGAAGGCACAACCGAAGGAGATGATGCCCGTCTTAGACAAACCGACGATTCAGTACGTGGTCGAGGAGGCTGTCGAGTCCGGGATCGACGACATTCTCATCATCACCGGCCGCGGCAAACAGGCCATCGAACGACACTTCGACAAATCCTACGAACTCGAAGAGGAACTGGAGGCTGACGGCAAACTCGATCGGCTTGACCGTGTGCAAGAGATCGCCGATCTTGCGGACATCCACTACGTCCGCCAGAAGGAACGGGATGGGCTTGGTGATGCGGTCTCGTACGCACGAAAACACGTCGGTGATGAGCCGTTCGCGCTCTTACTCGGCGACACTATCATCGAAAACGACACACCGTGTACGGAGACACTCATCGAGGAAGCAGAAGCCTACGAGACCTCGGTGCTTTCCTTGGAACGCGTGCCTTGGCAACAGGTACCCTCGTATGGCGTCGCTGATACCGGCAACGTGGATTCAACCGCCGGGAGCTTCCCGGTTAACGACTTTGTTGAGAAGCCACCACAGGAAGAGGCTCCATCGAACCTCGCGATCACCGGGCGATACGTGCTCACTTCGGAGATATTTGAGTTGCTGGAATCAACGGAGAAAGGCGTCGGCGGCGAACTCCAGTTAACTGACGCCATCCGGAAACTTGACGCCGTGCGGGGTGTGGAACTCCACGGCGACCGCTACGACATCGGCAACATCCCGAGTTGGCTGGAGGCAAACATTGAGATGGCGCTGTACCACGACGACGGCGAGATCAATGCGGCTGTCGAGGCCTTGCTCGCGGAGCAATCGCGATGAGTCGGATCCTCGTCACGGGAGCCGCGGGGTTTCTCGGCTCGTTTCTCTGTGATCGGTTGTTGGCCGAGGGCCACGAAGTAATCGGAATGGACAACCGCGTGAGTGGGCAAACTGAGAACTTGGATGCGGCCTTCGAGCACGATCGATTCTCGTTTTATGAACACGACGTCACGGAGTTCATCCACGTCTCCGGGGAGTTGGATGCAGTGCTCCATTTGGCGAGTCTCGCTTCGCCCGTGTTCTACCGGGATTACCCGATCAAGACCCTAAAGGTGGGGGCACTGGGAACCCACAAGACGCTGGGACTCGCAAAGGAGAAAGACGCGACGTATCTGTTCACCTCGACGAGTGAGGTGTACGGCGATCCAGAAGTGAACCCCCAACCGGAGTCGTATCGGGGGAACGTCGACCCATATGGGCCGCGGTCGTGTTACGACGAGTCCAAACGGTATGGGGAATCGCTAGTGCGCGCGTATCGGGACGAACACGACTTGGATGTCCGCGTCGCACGGATTTTCAATACGTATGGCCCGCGGATGCGCTTGGACGACGGGCGCGTGATTCCGAACTTTATGCGGCAGGCGCTGACTGGTGAGGAGTTGACGATTTATGGGGATGGTGAACAAACCCGGAGTTTCTGTTATGTGTCGGATATGATCGATGGATTGGTGGCGTTGCTGGAGTCGGATGTACAAGAGCCCGTTAATATCGGGAATCCCGACGAGCGGACGATCAACGAGTTGGCTGAGATCGTGTTGGAGGTGACCGGTGGTGAGAGTGGGTTCACGTATGAAGAGTTGCCACCACAGGATCCGCAGGTTCGCTGGCCGGATATTACGAAAGCGCGGGAAGAGTTAGGATGGGGGCCGGACGTGGGACTTCGTGATGGTCTGGAACAGTCTGTCGAGTATTTCGAGATGCAGTTAGAGGCCGATATTTAGTGGTTTTGATGAGGGTGTCATAGAACGATTACCACACCAAAGAGCAGGGTGAACGCTGAGGTGGAATAAGTTCACGACCCTGCAAGATGACTCTTCAGTAGAGACGTTCTTCAATGTCGCGGAGACCGAGACGTTAGCGTTGTTTGAGCACCTCTCCTTCGACTTTCTCGAAGATTTCGGGCGCAGACGGGGCGAACACGAGAGCACGAACCGCCTGAGCTGATGCGTGGCTTCCTCCATTGCTACTACCACGACATCTACGGAATTCGCCCGGTTGAGCGGGAGCTTCGGAATACGATCGTCTGGCTGAGCTGTGGCTTTGATCGACCGCCGTCGAGAGACGCGGTCGATCGCTTTCTCACGGACCTCGAACACGTTGTTGACGACGTCTTCGACAGACTCGTCGAGCAGGCCGCCCGCCGCGGCCTGCTCGACTTGACCTATTGCATTGATTCAACCGACGTGAGGGCGTTGCCAGCCGATCAAGACGCGTCGAAGTGCTACGATCCAACCGCTGAAGAGTACTACCACGGATACGGCTGCACGATCGTTTCGACCGGACAAAAGATCCCAATTGCAGCAGAGTTCACCGAGAGTAAGCAAGCATCAGAGGAGACGGCGATGCGCGTCACGAGTGACGCGCTCGCCGTCGCCAAGCCGATCTGGATGGTCGGTGACAGCGCCTACGACACGCTTGACTGGCACGACCACCTGCTGGACGCAGGGGTCGTGCCAGTCGCCCCGTACAACGCACGAAACGCCGACGACCCGAAAGACATCGAGTACAGGGTCGAAGACCGCATCGAACAACACGGCGAGGACGTTCAGCTGAAGCAGTCCACGTTGGATGAGACGTACAACCGCCGTACTGGAGTTGAACGAACCAACGAATCAGTGAAGGACTGCGGCCTCGGGCGTGCGTTCGCCCGAGGCCGCGTCCACGCACGAGCGCAGGTGTTTCTTGCCCTGTGCATTCGCCTCGTCGTCGCTATCACCAACTACGAGCGTGGAGACAATCCGGGAAGCACCATCATCACGGTGTGACAAGAGTTCTATGACACCCTCGGTTTTGATGGGTGTAAGGATCGATCGAGCATTATTGAAGCACAACTCGCCATTGCTTGGCCGCTTCCTTCACCCCAAGGTTGACACCTTCTCCGTCACTCAATTTGGGCAGCGTAGTGAGTCCGGGATGGGACGCGTGCCTCAGAGAATTCTGTTTGCTGTCTAGCCACAGATTCCGCCTGCAAGCCAGCCCTCTTGCTTTCCCCACACTTCCAGTCGCTCACGCCGCGGCGGACGTCCTCGCCATCGCGGCCGTGCAACTCCCCCGGGACTGTACAGATCTCACCGCACTCACTATAGCCGCCGCCGTTGACGATAGTCTGTTCCCAGGCCTCATCAATAAACCACTCGCGTACCACCACGTGCTCCCCAGTGGCCAGTCGCTCGGCCACTCACTCCTATTCCTCGTGGTCATCGGTGTGCTGCTATCGTTTCGAGCCAGCAGACATTCGAACCGCCGCCCTGGCGTTCTCTCTGGGTGCACTCGCTGACGCACGACACACGCTCGTCTCTGGTATCTTCGGGATCACAGCCTATGTCTTCTGGTCGGTGACCCACGTCCCACGGACCTGCGATCCTGCCCACCCTGGATTCGGCTCATCAACAGCTACTCCACGCCCATATTGAGCACCCAGACCCTCACACTCGTTATCTACCAACGGATTTCCGGGGGTTCACTGAAAATGTGTGCAGATACTTCTGGAGATTACATAGCAGGTGGATTTGGGTACTGATTCAATCCCAGGATGTGCGTCGTTCCACGATAAAATTCTGACTCAAAGTATAAAGTCGAGACCAGTATTCCTAAACTGGCGCGGTGAATATACGGTCATATGAAATATGAGCCTCATATTATTTGGATATCCGTAGAGAGTCTAAGGGCAGATCACACCACTATGGGAGGGTATGAGCGCAATACCACACCCAATCTAAACGAGATTAGTAACAAGAAAAAAGGAAATTATTTTGATAATTGTTTCTGTCAATCAATGTGGACTCCAGCGGTCACTGCCTCAATCTTAACTGGGACGTATCTCTCAAGACATCGTTTGGGAATAGATGGAACAGCAGATGATATAATACCATCAGACCTCGATACACTACCCGAGATATTTGAGGCTGAAGGATACGAGACGGGATGTTTTTCTCCGAACCCTTACCTCAGCCCAGCTACTGATTTGGATAGAGGATTTGAAGATTTTCATTGGCTCACACTAGACCGTCCGCAAGATTTTGGTCTTATCTCAACATTGAAATATCTGTCACGAGTCAATTCGTATGGACCAGGCATAACTATAGACCGCCAACGACATAATCTCTCGTATATCCTTACCGAAGGGGCCAAACAATGGTTAAGACGAAGTAGCGACCAGGTTTTTTTATATCTTCACATCGGCAATCCCCACCACCCATACCTACCCCCTAAGGCGTGGCGTGATGCATTTACTGATGAGATCGAGTTAACTACTGAGAAGGCAATGGAGATATCGGCCGATATATTTGAAGATAATAATAGTATTAAGAAAACAATTGCTAATGGTTGTAATTTATCAGCGTCAGAATGGGAAGCAATTAAAGCAATGTATGACGCTGAAATTCTATTTGCCGATCATCAGATAGGGGAGCTATTTGATTATGCTAAATCAGTATTGGATGATGAGGTGATATTTATAATCACTGGAGATCATGGGGAATTATTTGGAGAAGGTGGTGTTATCGGACATAATCTCATTCTCCATGATGCAGTGACGAACGTTCCTTTGGTCATCTACGGTTTTCCTGATCTTGATACTACCCAGTCAGATTTTATTCAGCATATTGACATTACGAGGACAGTAGCAAGTTTGATTGATGCAGATAGAGAACAATTTCAAGGAACAGATCTTCACAGTAGGAGTCCTAAATTTACTATCAGTCAGCGGGGAATTGCTCATCTTGATGCATATATAAATCATAATCCGGATTTTAACATCGATAGGTACCACTCTAACCCAATAACAGCTATTCGATCTACATCTTTCAAATATCAAGCAACCCGTGATCAACGTGAGTTGTTTGTACTACCAGATGAGTCTAGAGATGTAATTAACGAGTATGATGAGGTTACTGAACAATTTGAAGAGCATCTTCAAAAGATTTCTAATTGGAAAATGACAGACACAGACAAAGAATCAAATGGGGAATTTACAGAAGCAATGGAAGATCAGCTCAAAGATCTTGGCTATTTGTGATATCAATGTTTTATTTTACTGGTTGCTGCACTAAATCTACAGGATCACTACCTCTTTTTCAATAAGTATCATAAAGGTATTGTCTCAAGTAGAGTTCGTGTCCTACTCTGGTTCTAGTACTATATGACGTTCATCTATCTCTTTTTCTTGATACTCGTTAAAACTAGTTTGCACCGCTTCTAACTCTCGGCTATTGTGGAGTTCAATTAACCACGTTGTTCGACCCTGTTCTATTGTTTTCGTAGCTCCATTGATAACCTGATCGGCAGCACCCTCAACGTCTACCTTCACAAGATCCGGTTCTGCTTCTAATGCATCTATTGTTGTAGATTTCACTTGCTTAGACTCACCCTCACCTCGTTTTTCTCGAAGTGAGTGCTGTCGCCCGTTATCGCTAAGGTGTAACTCTACCTTCCCCACACGGTCACCAACGACACACTCATTCACCTGAATCGTATTCAGTTTATTTTCTTTCGATTGTATCTCAATTCTGGAGGCTGACTTCGGATCTGGCTCAAAAGCGTGGACTACACGTGCCCCATTCGCAGCAGCCAAGAGCGAATAAATCCCGATATGTGCACCGACATCAAATATAACCGAATGCTTCATATCTTTGCTTTTCCACCAGTCAATTACCTTTGGTTCATTATATCCAAGCCAAAGCCCAATTTCGGAATCAATATAAAATGTAAGAGTAATTCTCCTGTCATAAATACAGGGAAGAGACAACTTCCAGTGTGGCATTCGACGAATAAGTGGGAGAAGAGCACTGCCGACGGTATTACGATCCATACGCTGTATGATCTGTTCACATAATTAAGACTACTGGATATAGTGTTTGAACCGTTAGTACTGCGTTACAGCCTCAGCCACCTAAAGCAGTTCATAAATTACTGGCTCTGTTGAAATCCTCGACCGGAGATATGTTCTCAGCGTTCTGTTGGATACAGGGCACGTATCTTCGAAAAAGCAATCACCGATCGTGCTGTACTATCCTGAAAGTTCGGCATAGAGTTGGGTAAATCCACATTCGGGACAAAGAAACGCATAAAGCGGCGTTTGATGCCCGACACCGAGCCGGTTAAGCACACCACCATCTCTTTCAGTTTCAACGTAGAGGTCGCCGACCCCTTCTGCCGTTACCTTCGTCTTCTCCATTTGGACATCACAATCCGGACAGTAGCGTTCACTCATTAAAGGTACATCCGCCTGTGTTTCCGATTCATAAAGAGGTCAGGTCACGGTTCCTCGCTCAGAAATACCAATGCCGACACGTGTCTCTGCCGGATCCATCCTCTGTATCTCGCCCGCAGTTTGTATCAGTTTCTAAGGATTTCAACAGAGCCGGCAAGTTCAGTCTGCGTGACACCGTTTTTGTACGCGATCGCGGCTAACAACCGTTGTGTCGGCTTGTTTCCGTCGACGTTGTCAAGTACATTTGGAGTTCTTCGACGGAGATCTCGTCGAGATGGTCTATTAGACACTATATTCATCTCTGAGCAGAAAATTCTAACGGTTACTATAGCTTTGGATCGATGTCTATTGTAGGATACAACTAAGATCACTCATCGTTTATTCTTGACACTCGTCACGTCAGCGGCGCCCTTAACAAGGTTGCCGACGGTGGGTCGCAACCGTTTTCAGCAAGACGATGTACCAAGTTCCAAACATACAATAAAAACGTTGAAAAACCAATTCAGCGAGAATTATTGTTCCTTTGAATCATCTGCGGTCTGATGGAGGCGGGCGGCGAACGCCCTGACAGATGTCGCCGCCCGCTCAGTCTTCCAGGATTCATCTAAATCCGCGCCAGACCTCTCGTTGAGCAGATACGCGAGCATCTAACCAATTCACTCTACGGCCTGCTCACTTCTCAGTGAGACTCAATAATACGGTCATTCCTCGTTTAAAATACTTAGATATACATTTGAATGCAATTCAGCTATACGATCCCAGCTGAGATCCGAAACTTCCGACTGTATTACATCATTTGAGAAGTCATCGCTTGTTTTCTTCCCGGAATCAATATCAGATAGGATGGATATCAATTCCGAATCATCGTTATATAAGTAACCACAATTACTTGTTATATATTCTGGGAGACATCCAATATTTGGGGCAATTATAGGTTTCCCCAATGTCAAAGCCAACAATAATGCACCAGAAGTCAAAATATTTTGGTAGGGTAGAATAACGAAATCTGCGGCGGCATGATACAGAGCGATATCATCAGATTCTACATATTCCAGATGTACATTTACTCTCTCAGATTCATCTTCAATTTCCCGTAAGTCCGCAGCCAGATCTTGTTCCCAGGGTCTCCCGACAATGTATATCTCTGTGTTTAGCAGCTCCTTCTCGACTAACTCTGCAATGTAGCATTGTCTTTTATATCTTCTAATCGTACCAAAATTAAGTACCGTAGTTTGTTCGTTATTGAGCTCTAGCTTTTGTCTGGCCTCTTCCTTTGTGGGTACAGTATCAAATTCGGGCGAATAATTCCCATGTGGTATTATTTCATAGTTTGTTTGTCGAATATTATCCTCATAGTACGATTTCGCGGCCCCACAATGGACAATTACCTTATCTGCCCGATACGCCAGATAAGAACGTACTGTTTTCTCTAAGAAGGGATGACTACATTCATGGGACTGCTTATTATGGGCAGTCCAAATAATGCCCTCACTCCGCAAATGTGCTATTTCTACTAAAATAACAAATCGTAATGCACCCAGAAGTGCTAAAGGTAAGTAAGAACCTATAAAGTAGAATCCAGGAAGCCAATGTAAGTGAACAAGGCCAAGGTTGTTTTTTAATAACGAATGGGCATCAAACTCAATTTCGTTGATCACAAAATCTTCTGAATCGCCAAGCGCACCATATAATAGGCTAATATACGGATTTTTGATATCATTCGGGATCGGGGTAATATGCATATTAGAAACCTCCAGAGCAATGAAGAGCAGAACTAGTCCCTCGTCGGATGTTCACTTCTTGATGGAATTTGGTGAGTATTGTGGGGCTAATCAATTTGCTACTAATAATCATATTCCAAACGACGGAATATGAATTTTCCTATCTAAGAACGTGACATTAAAATCCCTAGGGGAAGGATTCAATTTTGCTCAGGATAACTACGGCCTAAGGGACGTAGATTCGGTAATTAATCTATACGTGCGAGCAACCTGTTCCAAACCCTTCTTGCACAGGTCCTGGAAGTTCGCCAACCACGGTTGAATCAGAGACTAGACACACTCTAATTGGTCAGTATGGACTTCATCCTCAGAAACATACTCTTCATCGCGAAGGACGATTTTGTGGTTGTGCTCCATCGCTTCACACGCTAGTCGTCGTCTGTTCAGACCTCTCTCAGCGGCCGGGAAGGCCTTCAGCCTCCCCAATCTCTGGCCCTAACTCTGCGTCGTAGTCCGTTCCTTTCTCGGCGAAAACTACCCGAAGCACGCCGCGGCGTGTCGAGACGTGCTTCAATTCATTACCCAGTCCCCCTGTCCAGCTTGTACATACTCTTTTGATGATCCGCCGCAGTCGAGGTTCTTCCACAGTGGACCTTTTCTCTTTTACACCGAATACACCTGCTGGGTCTCATCGGCTTGCGTCAGGTCACCGACCGTCTGGGAGATACGGCCACAGACAGTCGGAAAGCCTCAGAGGAACGCAGTTTCTGTCTCCTTGATCCGGTCGTAGAATGTCCTGCAGGATGGAGACAGCAAGGAAGGCGATCTGATTGATGCTAAACAACGTATCAGCGTAGAGAATGAGGGATTAAGGAATTCGCTGGCGGCGAGTTCCGAATCATAGAATTCAGTGACAGCGAGCGCACCAGACACGGAGGGAGTCATCAAGCGTGAAGAGGCTCTTCACAGCAACTCGGACAAGATTGTGCTGTCCAGATGGCCTTAAGACGCAGCTCGAGAACGACGTCAAGCGGCTTAGGTCGAAACCCTATTCGGTCCGGTTCCACAAGTAGTTGAGCATTTCGCCGAAGCCTGGGCGTTGCATATATTCGTTCTTCCTTCGTTGAGAGTCCATAATCATACCGCCGTGATTCGATTCCGCTAAACTGTTGAAGAGTGTGAATTCTTTAATGCGGCGATTACCGAGACGGTACCATTGCTCGACCACCTTGAGTACCATCTATTTTGGGGCTGACCGTGGTATTGAACATCAGGTATGTCACGGCTAGAAGATTCCATAATAGAGGGCTGTGAAAGCTTTGACATAGCTGTCTACATATTTCCAGGTATAGTGAGAAGCAGTTGTAGAATTCACAGAAATCCACAGTGACGACTGGATTGCTGCGACAGTGCTTCAAGACTAGCTTACGGATAGCAACGCATTGAGGCCAAATTTTCCGAACTTCAGTGTGAATGATACCAACGATCTCCCAATTGACGGCCGACCAGACGTGGACCCCGGTCTCTTTGACTTTCAGGTCTGTTGAAATCCTCAGAGGGTTACAGGTTCGCCCGGTAGTTTGACCAAATGCAGGCCCTCCCGAAGTCGCGGTTACTTCGGTTTGTTGAGCAGGCGTATCACTTGGCTCGGCGAGCTGTCGCTCGGTACTCCTCGAAGTTCTCGAAACGCCGGTACACACTCCACCAACACATCGTTCTGCTGTGTCTCAAGGTTCGGAAGAATACGACGTACCGAACGCTTCTCGACGAACTCATCGAGATGCCCCGGATTCGGAGCACCATCGACCTTGAGGAACTTCCGTCTCCCTCGACGCTGTGTAAGGCGTTCAATCGGCTTGATATGGCGGTTTGGCGTGTCCTACTCAACTTTCGTCACACTCCTCCCGACCAACGGTGTCGTCGGTATCGACGCCTCCGGCTTCGACCGGAGTCACGCCTCAAAGCACTACACGAAACGAACGAAGTTGACGATTCAGCAGTTGAAAGTCACGCTTCTCGTAGACACGAAAGTGAACGCAATCATCGACTTACACGTGACGACCACGCGAAAACACGATTCGCAGATTGCGCCGTCGCTCATCAAGCGAAACACCGGAGAAGTAGCGGTTCTTCTTGGCGATAAGGGATACGACGACCAGAAGATTCGGGCGTTATCCCGTGAAACTGGTGTTCGTCCGGTCATCAAGCATCAGAATTTTCGTCGCTTCACAAGGCGTGGAATGCTCGACTGGACGCCGATCTCTACGGTCAGCGCAGTCAGAACGAGACCGTAAATTCTCGGCTCAAACGCAAGTACGGGGCATTCGTCCGTTCACGGCGCTGGTGGAAGCAGTTCCGTGAACTCGTTGTCGGCTGTCTCACTCACAACATCGACAAGGCACTCTGAACGTTAGATATAGAGGATACATTACGTGGTTGCAGAGATTATCTCTCGATCAGATGTGGGTTTCTTCATCAGTTTCGGCGGCCGACGATTTCTCCACGTATGAGAACGCCAGTACTGTGATTACCAACGTCGGAACGAGTACGAACAGGAAGAACCCGAATCCAGCTTGCGGACTCAAAACGAGGTACGTCAATACAATTCCGAGAAGTGCTGAGCAGAGAACAATAAGTACGTTGAGACGGCGACTGACAGCATTATTCATACGTCACCGTTCTACGTCGTCCCTCAATAAAAGGAGAGGATGTCGTGAACGAAAGAGTTCGGAGAACTGGATGGTACATCCGCACACCTACCTAACGGCTATTCCAGCGAGACAAATGTTGGAACGATAGGATTTCAACAGAGCCACTTTCAGTTTTATCTCATAGATTGTGACCACTGAATGGTGGTGGGACCCGGGCCCTAACAGGTACGCTAATGAATAGTACCACTGGCGCAAGCCTTCTCATAACGCCCAATAACCCTCTGACGCACCGATACAAAACGCTGTTTCTATGCCCTATTCTGTCAGTGAACCTTCAGCCCAAAATACTCTTGTTTGTGTGCGTGCTCAACCACACGGCCGAGCATCCCCCTAACTACCAACAAGAATGCTTGACTGTGTTTCTTCTCTCATTACATTATAGTAGAATCTGGAACTCTTTGTGTAGCCAGCTAAAGGAGAGAAGTTCTATCAACGGATTTCCGGGGGTTCACTGAAAATGTGTGCAGATACTTCTGGAGATTACTATAGCTATTGAGGCCACATTGTCAAGAGTAGTCGTACTGTTCTACTTTCTTGTTATATTTTATTCAATATACTACTCCTACAGAACCTGAGGAATAGATCTGATTCATCCTAGTCACCTCATTCGTTAACCATTCGGTAGTCATTACGTAACTTGGATCACGGCCTTTTCCAAGTATTGGTGATATTGAGTGGTTCGTCCAACTCTCTCTATATATAATCCTTTGCCCATTATTTCTAAACCCCCTCTCTGTAGCAGTGAGGTTATTGTAGACATTATCTGTCGAAAAATAGGTCCCGAATAATTTTCCGGTGATTCGTGGTGATAGGATCGATTTTCGATTATATTTGTCAAGGTATACTGAGGTACGGTGTAGTTGTTGATATTCGTTTTGTGATATTGTTACCTTTTCTTGTGGACTAGGATCCAAAATGTTAATATCATCTGCTGAAGCGGCCGCTCCGGATATTACTGTTAGACCCACTATAATCAAAACTACGATGGATCGCTTTGAGAATCGCTCATTCATTTCGAGGGGTATAGCTGCGATCATCGCCATCAAATATATCCACGGATATCCAAACCTCGGAGAGAGTCCTATAGGCGTTGGAAAAACAATTGGAATTCCGATAATAACTGCCGATATAATTCCTTTAGAATAATTCTTTGACAATGAAATTAATAATCCTGCAAAAACCAAAGATAGGAACAAAGTATAGTGTATTTTATATATTGTTACCAAGCCCGGAATACCCCCTGTGTTTGAACGATTACCTAAGTATATTGTTCCGGCTACTTCACCCCCGCTTGACCCAAAAAACATATCTAACGTAGTGCTTGAGAGTGCGAGAAAATTAACCCCAAGGAGTTGTATAATATTACTATTGAATATCCAATGCGATAACGGGATTAAAATCAATAGCAAAGGTAGGATACCAATGTTTTGAAATTTGAAATTATGGTTGTTGAAATCAAATAGGAATTCACCAATGAGATACGCCAATGATATTGACATTACCAATACAAAAGTGAGATGATGGATCACAGACATAGAACATATTATTAGGATGCTAATAGTGGTGTACCTCTGTGTATTCTCTTGGTAATTGAGCATAAAGCATAATAAAAGGGTTAAAAAAAGAAATACTGCCAACGATTGAGGAATGAAATATGTACTAAATAGGAGGGAGATCCATGACGTGGAAAATAGTGCAGCTGCAGCCAGTGACAGCCTTTTTGAGCCTGTCAATAACTCAGATGCTTTGAAGGAGATTAGTACCAGGGATAACGCTACAACTACGGACACTATTATAAGGCCAACGTATGGTTTGACCCCGGCTACATCCGAAATTATTGCTATAATAAGGTGATATCCTGGAAAACTTTGGTAGGTGTGATTGACAGACACCGCTGACTGGCTTAAAAATTCCTTTATTATGTAGATATGTACTAATAGATCTCCAGGCCCGTGATAAAAATAATTACCTCCAAATTTCCGAATGCATGCATAGAATATTATGAAACATATCATTGAAAGAGATATAAATACATTGTCCATATGGATGATAAATAAGACTAATAATAATCCTATATATCCCATTGTCAAGTAAAAATTGAAATCAAAAATAATCAGCACTGGAATTCCCAACAGTCCGAACACAACTGCCAATTTCGGGGAAGATAGATTAGATAATTCAAGATGGGGGAGAATTGGTATGAACTCGGACAATATAATAATTGCAGATAATAATAAGGCAGATGGTAAATATAGGCCCTGTAGAGCTATCTCAAAGCTCATAATGTATAACATACCTAAGAGGGCAAATATTATCGCTGAAATGGCCACAAGAAGGTAACCAGAGTATCGTTGGGTGTATTTATACATTATATTGGGTTCTCTGTAATCGATTCATTAAAATTTACGCATCCACACGACTAGTTCCTAGTAACCAGTGGGCGCGTATGAAGATATTTACCTACAGTTTCACACAATTATAAAGTTTTGTGCTCAGCTCGGGGGCAGTGTTGAGATAAGGTCGAAGGATGAGGCGGTCAAAAGATCGAGTGGTTTATGCTCTCGTTCGACCGCCTCAGCGGCGATAGCGGTTGTATCGAGTTAGATTTTCTGGAGCGAGAGGCGACACCCGAGTCGGCGATGAAGCTCGGTATCCGACTCCATTTGGCTGGATTATCACTTTCGGATACCGTCTCGATTCTTGAGGAGTTGGGTGTCGATCGCCATCGAACCACCGTTCATCGGTGGGTTCAGAAAGCCGATCTACAGCCGACAGACGGTGCGAATCCGAATCACGTTGCGGTCGATGAAACCGTGATTCAGCTCAATTCAGATCGATATTGGCTGTACGCTGCCGTCGATCCCGACACAAACCGCCTGCTCCACGTTCGACTGTATCCGACGAGAACGAACGCCATTACCTCGATGTTTCTCTCGGAACTGCGTGAGAAACATCAGGTTGACGACGCGGTCTTCCTCGTCGATGGTGCTCCGTGGTTACACGCGGCCTGTCATCGTCACGGGCTTCGATTCCACCACGTCACACATAGGAATCGGAATACCGTCGAACGTGTCTTTCGAGAAGTAAAACGACGAACAAACCAATTCTCAAATACGTTTAGTCATGTCGAACCGAGTACCGCAGAAAATTGGTTACAAGCGTTCGCCTTCGCATGGAATCAGCTTATCTAAACACTACCAGCTCGGGGTCGCGTTAAGTTAGACGATGAGGCGCTCGACTTCAGAGTGTCTATGGCCGAAATCGAACGCCTCAGCGAACGTATCGCGTGGATCGACTTGTCGTTTGTGGAGCGAGATCGAACGCCGCGATGGGCGATTGAAGTAGAGATCCGGTGTCACTTGGCCGGTATATCACTGCGTGAGGTAAGTAAATTTCTCTATGAATACGGGATCGATCGGAGTCACGTCGCTATTCATCACTGGGTTCAGAAAGCCGATCTACAGCCGATCTCGACTGTCTCGGAGGATCTGCTCGCGGTTGACGAAAAGATGATCCGTCTCCACGGTCAGCAGTTCTGGCTGTACGGCGCGGTTGATCCGTATACAAACGAAATCCTCCATTTGTGCCTCTATCCAACTACAATGAAACAGACGACACGATGGTTTCTGACCGAGCTTCATCGACGCGACCAGCTTGATGACGTCGAGTTTCTCGTCGATGACGCAGATCATCTCGGTCCAGTTCTCGCTGAAGACGGCTATCAATTTCGTGTGATCGCCACGGAAATCGGAACGCCATTGAACGTATTTTTTGGGAAATAGAACGCCGAACATCATCGTTTGCAAATAGTTTCAGCAATGTCGAGGTAGAGACAGCTCAAAACTGGCTCGAAGCCTTCGCTGTCTACCACAATTCACGCCAAACTTAACGCGACCATCTGATACC
>NZ_FNPC01000021.1 GCF_900107205.1 Halopenitus persicus
GAAACCGGGCTCATCGCGTACGACGCAACAACCGGCGATCGACTCTGGGGCCACCCGACACTCGCAGCGCGGACAACCGCAATCGATGACGACCGCGTCTACGTCACAGGCTACCTACAGGATGGCAATACCGGTGTACTCCGCGCGCTCTCCACCGCAGATGGTTCCTTGCTGTGGGAAACCGAACTCGACCATCCGGACACTGAGCCAGTCGTCGCCAACGACGAGTTACTCGTTACCGACCAAGGAACACTTGCTGTCCACGACCCGGCAGACGGGACGCGAGTACGCTCACTCGGTACCTTTGGCGACCGCCTCGGAACACCGCCCGCTGTCAGCAATGGGACCGCGTTCCTCGGAACACGAAGTCAGGAAATCGTCGCTCTTTCGATCGATGACGGCGCAACGATCTGGCAGCAATCCGGAAGCGCAACCCGCGGGATTAGTGTCGGCCGCGAGTCGATCGTTATCTCGGGTGAGAGTCTTCCTGAAGCGAGTTTAGCCGGGCTTGCCGCGCTTGACCGATCCGACGGGACCGTTCAGTGGGAACACCAAATCGAAGGGTTCGACGCGTACCCCAGCACCGCACCCGTCCTCGCAGACGGAGCCGTCTACTACACGAGCAACGCAAGTAGTGGGGTCGTCGCCCTTGGTGACGTGCCGAGTGATAATGACGAGTAACGATCCAACGGAATGAGATTCTCAGGGGCGTTAGAACAGGAGCGAGTACGAGAGCTGGGAAGGGCCGATAGCAGAGTCACAGTCGGGCAACCAGACTCACAGCACGACGATATCACACATAACGCGGGATCGTTAGGCGTATTCGCTAAGTGAATGATTTCGGCGCGTTCTCGGGCGGCCCCGTATCAACAGACCATATTTCCTGATCAGCACTGACTGATCTGGCCAGCTTACGGCGGATCCTCATACGTCTCTGAACAATACTCATTCGTCCAACGGTAGTCAGATGGATACGTAGGTGAATCCGTGCTGATGATCTCGGTGTACCGCTCCGAAAGAAAGTCAACGACATTCGTCATAATGAGAATATCTTGTCCGTACTCCGCATCAACGGCTGGCGGAGTCTCATTCTCGCCCGCATCTGGTGGATAATGGAAGTGCTCTTCAGTATTATGTGAGTTCGGATGGCGTCCCCACCGACACTCCCACTCGTCACCACTCCAGTCCTCACAATAGGTTATTGAGGGCCCGACAGCCCCAGAATACCTGATAATGACCTTGATCTCCGTCACAGGGTCAGGATATGTATTTGACTCAAGGAGTACCCGACGTTCACCATCGCCAGTGTCGATCGTCTTTTTCACTTGAATTCCGCCCTTCGTCTCCAGCGCACGGCAGAGCTTGTTAACGTAGGCATCAACAGGCCTCGAAACGCCGGACATCGTATTACTGCTCCGTCGTCTCGATTTGATCTACATACTCCAGTATATTCGACTGCATCTGCCCTAACTCCAGTCCTGTGAGCTGCGCCTGAGTAGAGAATTGAAGAGCCATAAGTTGCCGGAGTATTTGTGAAGATGTATCCTGTACCTGTAAAAACGGCTGTAGAAACGGCTGTACAAATTGATTCGACTGTACAACTTGTTCACGATGGCCCACAGTAGCCGGGAAATTAAGAATGAGCTTCGTTTCCCGAACCTGTTCTAGTGCCTCAATATAATCTTGGAGTGCTTCATATGTTGCACTCCATTCCTGAAGCTCACGGACAGCCTCTTCACCCTGTTCTTCCTGTACCTGCTCAATGCTGATCGTTGACGGGTGCTCTGTCTCAAATTCCCGCTTCCACGCTTGATGTTTGTTCCATCGATCAACGATCCCTGCTCGTAATTCCTCATCAGAGTGCGTCTGCGCAAGCTCATACCCTCGCCGGAACCGAAAGTACGCCTCGTTCTTGTCGTACTTCAGCGGGTTCTCTCCGGCTTTCTCGACGATCCCCAGCTCTTCGAAGTCACTCAAAATGTTCCGCGCACCTTGGTCGGAACAGTCCGCCATCTCTGCGAGGACGCTGATCTTCGTCGGTTGTGACAGCGCGTGGATTGCCTCTAAGAGGCGCTCACGAGCGGTTTGCTCGGTGTCGTCATCTCCCGTGGTGTGAGAGTCGTTCTCCGAGCTACTCATACTATCCAATAATTATTGGATCGGCAAATAGTTATCGGAGCGATGGCTGTCCAACTTTCACCCAGAACGAATTGACATCCCCACTCGCCTGAGGGCGGGGTGACTAGTGACACGAGACCCCGCAGAGGCAGCCTCGCCGGACACATCACTCGCAAAGAGTTCCTGTGGAGTTAGAGTTCGTTTGCGAACTTTTTGATGAACGGCTCGATAATGGCGTTGTGGTATTCAAAGATGTTATCCACCGGGTGAAGAGCCTCATCTGTATCGTCTTCGAATCGCAGGTACGTATCTGTGAAGGAATACGTCGCTTGCTTGTGTTGCGGGTC
Organism: Halopenitus persicus; assembly: GCF_900107205.1. GTDB lineage: Archaea > Halobacteriota > Halobacteria > Halobacteriales > Haloferacaceae > Halopenitus > Halopenitus persicus. The sequence continues at coordinate 2,466 of NZ_FNPC01000021.1, forward strand.
GTATCCTTGGAGAGCCTGGTCTTGGTCAAGCTGGGTTGGTTTAATCGAGATAAGTACTGTACCATTCGACGAGTCGTAGTCCAGTTTGAAGCCCTTGAGAGACGCATGAACAGCAGCGTTCCGTATCCCACGGAGATATGTGAACCGCGTCATCACATTATCACACGCCTGATTCCACGGTTGCTTTCCTGTCTGTGAGGAGCTATCCCACCGAGATAATGCCGGACTCATCGGCGGATGGATGGAAATGTCAGTCGGAGCTGTTTGTGCCGCGGTTGCTAGGCAGAATTTCATAACCTCAATCGTTCTGTAGATGGCAGACAGGTACCGCGAAAGAAGCATTTGGGCGTGGAACCGTGGATTCTTGGTTTGGCCTTGGGGGACTGTGTAGTAATAGTGGTCAATCGGGCCGGCACTGATTTGCTTGAAATTTGCGGTTAGAATCCCGTATTCCTTGTGTAGAGTATAGATTGCGCCAAAGAATGCGTCTCGCCCACACCCTCTAAGCGAGTTATTCCGGTATGTGTCGTCAGTATACTGATTATAGACCGCAGATACTGACGGGGTATATGTCATTACTCACATACGCACGAGAAGCGCTCAAAAGGATTTGGACTTCCGAAGACGCGGACAAAACGGCAGATTAAACAGCGTTACTCGGATGCGAGAGCGCTTTCGAGTTCCTCACCGATCTGCTCATAAAACTCCGTGGTGCTCATCTCTTCGTGAGCGCCCTCTGGGAGAGAACGAGTCTGGTTCCCATCCGACTCAAACTGCCGTTGCATACCTGCCCGTAGACAGTATTCTTTAGTAAGTCTTTGGGTCATAGATAGAAAGCACAGTGAGTAACATCTACGGCCGAATCTGGATAATTATCTATAAATATGGCTTTGTTGAGATCCTCACTAGGTAACACGTTCTGGAGTAGTTCCAGTCAATACGTACAGGCGAACCAATTATTGACTCTACGCTGATCAGAAGTGCTAATCCGAAGGAGTCTCAACGTCATATTTATATCCAAGTTTATCACGTAGCTGGCGAAACGCATCCAATATCTTTTCTCCGTCTTCATCAGCAGGAATCTCGACTCGTGCTGGCGGAGTAGCACTCTCCGAACCCAGAACTCGCCAGATCATTCGACGAAGTAACGACTCCTCGGACATCGGCTTCCAATCAAGATGTAGGACGTTCTCAGGAAACAGCACATTCACCTGCCTTAGCCGTTCCAAATCATATGACGCACTCTTCTCCTTATGAGAGCAATACAGAGAGTTCCATCTCAAATCATACGTGGTACCGTTAATTGTCCACGAGGCAAGCTCACCAAACGGAACAATAGCCGAACCTCGAACCTGAGCAAATGTATCGCTCAATTTCTCGATTGCCCCACCGTGTCCTCTCGCGTTGATTTCTCGGATATGGGCCTCATGCGGTACTGAGCGATATAGCCACGACTGGTCAGTCAAAACTACAACTTCGACGAGGTTGAACAGACGGTCTGTCCACGCGGCAGTATCACCGTCCGGGATCTCGAGTACTGACTCAACCAACGCCCGGTCCTCGGGAAGCGACGCTCGAAATTTATGATCCGAACCGATAAAGATACATTTCGAGTCGGGAACCTGCGTTAGCTCCTGTTGTACAGTCTCAAATTGACTGTGTTTTAGATCAAGCCCTAGGTGGACAGCGGTTCCGTAGTCCATCAGAACACGCATCGCCCGGTTCTCAACTTTCACACGGCCGAGCTCGTCCCAGTCTCTCACACCGGATAGGCTCCGAGAGACGAGTCTATGTGTCGGTTCTACAGCATCGAAATTCTCTGTGAACAACATTGTCGTTATGTACTCTCGGAGTTGTTGAAATTCTCAGCAGAATTCACGTGCGAAATCTGCAAACCGTTCGGTCGGTTCAGCGTTCGACAACGAAACCCGGTATCGACCGTGTTGCTGCTCTCTGGTGACTAGGCCGAGCTCGGCAAGATTCGAGACCACGCGGGACGTGTGACTCGGACCCCACTCAAGCGCATCAGCTGACTCCCGCTGGACCACGCCATCTCCCCCCCCCTCGGTACTAAGGTATGAGAGGACAGTGAGTTCCGGTTCAGAGAGCCCTTTGTCTCAAATCACGCAATCTGTTTACACGATCTTGCGTGTTTTGAGATGCAGCCTATCTAGCGCTGTCGTGAACGCAGCTAAAGCAGAAATAATTCAGCGTTCCATAGATATATATCGCCAGAGCAAGTAGCTACAGCAACGGACCCACACATGGACCTCACAGACATCCCCGGCGATGCATACGACGGCGAGGAATCACCGCCTGATCTCGACGCATTAGAATCGCCTGACTTGCTCCTCAAAGGTGGATCAATCCGAGAGCGACTCCTCAACGTTGTCGTCGGCCTGCGGACGCCGACGAAGGTTTCGACGATTGCCGATCGTGCCGATTGCGACACCGAAACAGCACGAGACTACCTAGAGTGGTTCGACGAGATGGGAATGGTACAGCGGCACGACGGTCGTCCAGTCCGGTACGAACGCAACGACGCGTACTTCCAGTGGCGACGCATCGACCGGATCCGCGAGGAATACTCCGAGCAGGAGATCATTGACGCCCTCGACGACACGCTCAACCAAATCGAAGACTACAGAGCGCAGTTCGATGCAACGCACCCGGACGATGTGTCCCTCATCGATGCGACTCAGGAGCAGAATCTATCCACCGAAGCAGCCTGGGAAGCACTCTCCGAGTGGGAGACACTCGAACAGCGAGCCGCACTCCTCGACGAAGCACGCCGAAACAATCCAGTCGCTGGTAGCAAGCCCGGTCCAGTCGATGCCTGAGGACACGGCAGACCCACCCAGTCGCGGTCCGATCGATGCAGAAATCCTCGATCGGATTGCTGCACACCTCGCCCGTAGTAATCGGTTCGACGACATCCAGACACGACCGGAATATGCGCCGAACGCAGTCGTCGCTGACTACGATCTCGGGTACTTTCCAGGCCGCGTCACCCGTGCGTATCTACGGATCCGCTGGTTCGAGACCGACGACTTCAGCATCCATTATTCGGAGCAATACCAGACCGGTAACGAGTGGGAGTGCCGATGGGACCGCCATCCGAATGACCATAACACCCGCGAGCACTTCCATCAGCCCCCAGATGCGTCGACTCCCGGAGAGGATGCCGACTATCCCGACGACTGGCGGGACATACTCGCAGCTGTTCTCACTCGGCTCGACAACCGGATCAAAGCCTTCTGGGATGAGTAACGACCCAGCGAAGCGGGGCTTTCAGGGGTGTTAGAACGGATCGAGTACGAGAGCTGGAAAGGGCCGATGGCAGATTCACAGTCGGGCAACCAGACTCACAGCACGCCTATACCATACTGGCCCAGTACTACCAGGATCCTGATGGGGGATCACTAACTGAACCACGCATCAACGACGCAGTGATCATTACGCTTGAGCAGTCCTCCCGCCTGTGTCTGATCTCACCTCCGCGGCCAGTTATTTGACACACCACAGCCACCTTAGAATGATGGCGCAATCAATCGGTTTGTCCCCCGATAGTCGTAATTCGGCGTAGCAACTTTGCAAGCGTATAAGTCAGTCACCCAACCACGCGAAGTTGATTATGACAGATTCACCAAACACAGCGTCGACTGACCAGGCGAATACAGTTGAGTTCAGCGATCTTGCAGCGATTCAAGAAGGAGATCGAATCGCGGTTCGTGCGGTTCATAAGACGACAGCAACGGTACTCGTCGGCACAGTTGCAAGCAAACTGTTCGAGGAGCCAGACCCACAGGAGCCACACCCGCAGTCTGCTACAGCAGACGACTCCGAGTCGTCGTCAGGTGGAACTTATTTGTCACTGAACTACGCGACGGTCTGGGAAATTGATGATGGTGATCCTGTTGACGTGACGTCCGATATTACTGATCGACCACCGTACCGCTTGCATGCGCAAGGCCAGCTGCGTGATCCACCGACTCCAGCACTCCAATACTGCTCCGATGATCGATTCGAGTTACTGATTCCAGAACCGATGTCAAATGGAAATTATATAAATGCATACTATCCAGCATCGGTCGGAACCGTCACCGACGTTGTTTTCGGCGAGACGATCTGGCCAGAAGAAGTACTCCAAACACCCCCGTCCTCCCCACGCTGAAACGCGAGGATTCCCGAGCGTTGGGATATTACGGTTTGCAGTCTACCACCCCTGTCTGCGGTTGGAATCCGGTATCAGGAAAAGTTAGACTTATGACTCATTCTTCGATTCTGCTTCCCGCCACTGTTCTTTCTGCTTGGCAAACGCGGCGCGTTCGACAATCACAGGCTCCCCTTCCCCAGGAACCAGTCGGAGTTCCCCGTCCTGAATAACGACATCGACAACATCGTTTTCGACTGGATCGATACCTAACCGGAGAAGATCGGGCCCCGTAAGGTGAATACCACATCCGAGAGGAGTGCCATCACAATGTCGTGTGATTCGTGCCGATCGAACAATTTTCTCTTCAGTTCCGTCGTCAGACATTCAACCCCTCATTTGAGGGATACTGACAACAATTGCCCGACAAAGAAGATTGCCGGGGTGATTCAAACGTCCTATTCAGAGGAATGGTCTGGCCACGCGTGGCCGGGTTGTCGCGTGTCGCGTTCATTTCGATACTGAAATTCTGCCTGCCGAAGGTCTTGGCGCTCTATATTCGTTTCGAAGAACTCAGCTGCACTCAGCTTCTTCTTGATGCTTCTTGATAGCCGTCGCATCGTTCGCTTATCCAGATTAACGGACTCAGCGAGCCGTTTGAAATCTGCAGTCTCCGAAATTCGTGGAGCATCCTCATCCTGCAAGTGTGCGAAGCGATTGTAGTTGACGACGACCCGGATAACTGTTAACGCCACTTTCTCGATCCGTTTATTCTGCCCAAAGGCGTCTAGATTCAACAAGAGCATCGCCCGCACCGCCTCATCTCGCTGAAACGGAGTGACATCGAACCGAGAACAGTACGCTTGCGTGATCCGCTTCTTATCGAGTCGAGCAAGTCGCGCACTCAGCGTCCCATCTGACGGGTGCCGCCCCTCGTTATGTTTGGCGAGGCGATCAGCCGGAGTTCGAAACCGAGAGAACTTAGAGTGGCGGTAACGCTCTGAAGCATCCCCGATAGAAGTCTCCCCGACAGGTTCGTACCCGACGGCGTATGATTCAACATCGACGCCCCACGCCGGCGGCAGATCCCCGTCCCCTTCGCCCTCGTGTATGGGCCCTGCCCGATAATCTAACCGGGCACCAGCAGTGATCTCCCGGATAGTATCATCAATAGTGGCAGTCTCCCACACCGATTGACTCATCCATTAACCCTGCACCGGACGCGTTCTTTAATGCAGCGCTGCTGAACAGTCCGGGAAACGACAGGATCCGGCAACTGAAGAGGGATGCCTGCTCAATTTTGGTTTAAGTATGTTCCTGCGACAATATTGTTATTGAGGGGGTTCCCCGACTGAGGTGGCTCGGAGAGCCAGCGAGGGTATGTCAATTTCCCGGCCTCTATTCGAGGCCTTCCCCGATACCCTCTACCTGCCTTATGGCAGGTCACGAAGATTGGCTCGACTTCGTCAGCTAAGGGTTACCTTTGGCGCTCGCCCGCGATGGATTACACGAAGGGGCTTCGGGCCCTGTGACCCTACGTGGAGCGACGTCAGGAGATGACTCCGTGGATTGCGAAGAGTATTCAACGTGCTGAGCAGCAGCCTTGCTTCGGTTACCATCCCGCCGAAGTGAACTTGAGCCCAAAGCATCGTCACCGAGCGTAGGGTGTAGCTTGCCGGTTCGATATCCCCCTCACCCGACGGCGCGATAGCGGTTCTCAGAGACCGTTCGTACGACTGAGCACACTTCGGCAGGATCAGATCCGTCCTGCCGACCAGAGGATTCTACCTATGCACACGAAAACCACCAGCGACCAGCATCAGCGTCCAGTTGTGTCGTCCCACGCAGCAGACGAGTACGGCAACCGATTCAACAACGGAGACATCCCCCTCGCAACAGCGTGGGAACGCGGTGTACGAGTCGAAGCACCGGACAAAGACTACCACGAGGCTCGGCTCCATCCGTTGATGGACCTCCTGATGACCTGCAAGAACGGCGTCATCACGACCGTGATGTACGCCAGTAAGACACGGGTTCGAGCACCCGGCAAAGTCCGGTGTCAGGGGTGTGATCATCCCCACGAACCGCTTCGAACAAACGAGACCTGCCCGTGGTGTGGTTCGACCGCCAAGGCTGGCCGGAGCGCCGGAGCGATCAGCGTCACTCGAAAGGGAGGTGACTGAGATGGTACAAAAGCAGGGACTCGCAGATCTCGCAGATCTTTCAGGGTCAGGCGACAATGTCCTGGTCAAAGCTCAGGTTACTTGTGAGCAAGATCTGAACAGCCATCGACCCTATCAGAAGGGGCTCCTCTGGGACAAGTCGATGGACTACGGGGACATCCGGGCCTTCGTTGTCTACGACCCCGATGTTCGACTGGAACCTGGAAAGGTCTACATCCTGAACGGCAAAGACCACTACTACGCCCCCCGAGACGAAGTCCAGCTTATGCTCTACGACGGAGCCTACGTGAAGGAGCTCTACGACACCAACTCGTGAGTCTCCGACCCCTATTTTTTTATCCACCTCTGGTGTGCTCAGTCGTCGATTGGATTTGCTGGTTCCATTATCGTCCTAAATTGAGAATCCTATTACGTGGTCTCTGGGTTTATGTGATGACTCTCTAATACAGATGGTGAACTGCCTCGGGGTCAAGCCCTGAGGCACTCGGCCTGCTCTGCCTGTAGAGCTGCTCGTAGTAGTGCTCCAAACCCAGTCTTCCCCGTGCTCATCAACGGCCTGCTAAATGTACGGGGCAGCCTCAGAGTACTCGTCAGCGACAGTGAACTGACTCGCTTTTGCGTAGGAGATTATTCCTGACCAGCACCATCTTATCAATTAGAAACAAAGAAATTATTCGTTCTAGTCAGCAGATTCATATGGATCCGCGCTGTACGTTCAGGTACCGATGTCCTCAGATGCCACTCCCACGGCGCCAGATCCCGATGAGGGGGATCTGGAACAGTACGTGGATGAGCAGTTATTTAGCGGCAACATGGGGACGCTCACGGATCACGTCGCTCGGAAAGCAGCGTTGGGTGATGAGCGGCGATATGCGATCCTGTACTATCTGTGGGACCGTGAGGAAGTCGCACGAAAAGAACTCGCCGAGGCTGTCGACAATCCTAGTTTTGACCTCACTCACCACCTCGGAGAACTCGTTGATGCTGGTCTCGTCGCTCGCGTAGGAGCTCCAGAGGACCAAGATGGTCGGCAGACGTTCTACCAGATCACGCATATCGGACGGCAAGAAATCACCGCTGATGTTCGAAACATCACTGGCTCTCACCCTCAGTATTGACTTCCTCCCGCGTCTGAAGACGCGGGAATCCCACCACGTGGTTCCTGACAGAGCTTGGAAAAGAAAGGAAATGAGAAGCATTCTATGACACGCTGTGTGTCTCTAGCGGGAGTCAGGCGTCCGCGAATTCAGTGAGCGAGTGGTTCGGACTGTCGCTGTTCCACTTTCCGATCTGAATAAGGTCGAACGAGTCGAGAGCCCCGTCAATTTCGCCGGCAATCTGGGTCTGAATCGCGGTGGGGAGACTGTCGACGGGAATCGCGGTGAGCGCGTGCTGGGTAAGGAAATAACTGGTTGCAAGGCTCGTCGGGGCAACGACGATGACATCCTCGCCATCAACGTCGTTGAGCGCGAGCTGGGCATCACGGTACTGGCGCACCGTCGCATCCAGGTCATCGACGGGAAAGAGACAGCCAGCAGCACCGTACTCGATACTCGCCCCCGCCGACCCGAAATGTCCTTTGGACATAATTAGATAAAGATATATGTCCACTAAGCATTAAACTTGTGGTGGATAGGTAGATCAATCTACTGCTCCTGCACGTCTTGTTCCCCAGTTTGATTTCCGGATCGAGGGTGACATTGCAGACTCCCCTCACCAACCAGAAACCGTTCAGTACCGGAATTACACGTATCGTAGCCAGTCTTGATCGTCCTGTAACTTGTTACAAGAGGTGTACAAAACACAGAGGATGGACCAAGTACGGTCACTGTTCGAAACAATCACCGGAAATAGACTAGTCCGCGCTAGACAGTATCCGAATACTGCGTATCGATCACGCGGTCCCGTCCACAGACGAAGAGGATCAAGCGATTCAACTACTCGTAGTAACTTACCCGCTCAACAACTTCCGCGAAGGCGACATTCTCACGTACATCAGTGATCTCGATAGTGACACGTTCGCTCTGTTCAGTGTCGGGAACGATAACGACGAACCCGCGATCAACACGGGTAATCCCGTCGCCTTGGTCACCAATGTTTTCGATTTCGACGGTCCGTTGTTCGCCTTCCTCGACGGGGGGTTTCTGTGGTGGTTGCTCGGGCTGTGGAACGGTGTCAGTGTTGTCGGCCTCGTTGGTTGCGGGTCCTGGTAGAACAGCCACACGGTACGTTTCGTCTGCTTGTAGGTCGCCAAGACGGAGTTCTTGCTCCGGTACCTCAATCACATATGACCCATTACGCTCTTCGACTGTACCCGAGAACAGACAGCGAAGTTCCTCTGAAATCTCCATTTGTAGACCTTACTCCGGATACGCGACGACGAACACTTTACTCTGCTGTCTGCTCCGGGGCTACAACGTCCGCACACGCTGGACACTCGGTCCACACGCCCTCGGTGCCGTCGTCCTTCTCGTACTCAACAAGAATCCACGCTTCCGAGATGTCCTCACCACATTCCGGGCAGCGACCGAGGAACGATTCATCAGCATTCATGGAAAGGGGGTGGAAGGAGCGTGTGACAGCGGTCCTTCCAAATGAATGTCATCCGGCCTTGAACGTAAGCCTTTGGCAGCTTTACGGGTTGAACGCACCGGATTTCCGGGTGGATACTGATTACCAGTAGCATTAACTCACAGCCACCAAAACTTCGGATCCTATGAGTGTCCGCGCAGTACTGACTCGACTACTGCCCGGTGACGAGATAGAGGTAGTCGTGGAATGCCGCCAGTGCGGTGAGACTCTTGCGTCAGGCGCAGACGAGTGTCCCAAATGTGGGTCAGATGAGATAGAGCGCTTCCAGATTTCAGAGTAGACTGCCGTGTTCGAGATACACCAGTCAATATCGCCAATCAGCTTAGCCGCTCAAAACCACTCACTGAGCGGAAGAACGAATATTTGTGAGCTCCTGTTTGGCTGGTAAATGGACATTGAGAACGGTGAATCAATCGCAAGTGCTGGTGAACAGGAAGTTGATTTCATACTCGTCCAGTTGCTTGAGACCTCGGTGGATTTCAGGCAGTGGCTTGTTCGCCAAGCCGTCCCCGAGCTCGAAATCAGTCGCTACCTCGGGAGCGTTATGCACGCGACGTACGCTGGTGAAGGGGAGTCAGATGTTGAATTCGGATTTCGGTCGGTGTCGGGTGACCGGCACTTGGTCTTGATTGAAGACAAGATCGACGCGAGTAAGCAACCGGATCAAGTTGAGCGGTATTTTAATCGAGGGCAATACCGGGTTGATCGTGGGTCGTGGGATTCATTTACTGTCTGTCTGGTAGCGCCGGAGAGCTACGTATCGGACGAAGACGAAGCAGAATTCGACTCGATCCTCCGGTACGAGGACGTACTCGACTATCTCGAAGATGCTACCCACGATAGTGCGGCGTTCTTCTCGACGGTATTCGAGTCGGGGATGCGGAGAGGTAGATCTCCGACAACCGACGCGTCCGGTGTGCTGCAATCCATCGCTGACCAATTCCAGACGAAGACCGAAATTTCGGATCTCGTCCAGACGGTTGATTTGAAAAAGCGTGCGGGGTTCCGATCGACGCACCCGCAACATCCAGATGCTGTCCAGTACGACGTGTATATCGGTGAGACAGGCGAGAGTGGACGATCGACCGTTCGACTACAGATTGCTAGCATAGAGGGGTTGACCGACTCAGAGCGAGAGGCACTCACAGCAATCGCCTCTCAACACGTGGACTCTCTATCAAACTATGAGTGGCATCCTCATCGCAAGAAGAACATCATCAATACGAAGGTCTGGCACGAAGATGCCGTCCAGGACCCGGAATACGATTCGTATGTCGACGCGATCGTCGACGAACTCATCACGCTTTCCGAGACCTTCCATCCACTATTCGTGGAGAATTCCATCGACTGAGTCTAAAGATGTTCTGAGTAACGTAGGAACGGCAAAACATACTGCTGAACTTGTTGATCCGCTTTTTTGAATGTGTATGGAGTTTAAGCCGTTGAGGTTACTACATAACAGTAACGGTGAAAGACACTGCCAGAAGTAGATATAAACAGCGGTAGCCGTGGAGCTGACGATCGGGATGATGACCTTGATCTCTGTGCAGAAATGGCTCGGTCGGTCGCCCGGGGTGGAATGTCCGGCGTCCAGGTGATCAGCTGGGACACCGCCGACAAGGTGCTCTCACCCAAGCGGCGGGAGATCATTGAAACTCTGCGGGCCGAGGATGTCGAATCCGTCCGGGGGCTTGCCCGGAAGCTCGATCGGGACAAGGGACAGGTTAGCCGCGATCTCGGCACTCTCGCCGAACACGGGATCGTCCGATTCGAAGAGTCGGGTCGGGCGAAGAAGCCCGTACTCACCCAAGACCACCTCGTCATCGAACCCGTCGTGTGACACCGTCTCTTCTGATCGGATTTGCCCCACACAATCTCCAAAGGCGATTCACGATCTCTCAGTACAGGGGACTGAAATAGCACGTAATCGTATTTTCATCTGGATCTATCACGAACTGCGTTCAGAGTTAGGGACGCGAATTCGATGACAACAGTAGGTGTCCGTCGAGTTCTCAGCAGTTATCCCACAGCGAGATGCTATCACTCTCCTTGAACCGGATCCACGTTGTTTCTACGTCTTTGTCGGTTGTGTCTGCCGGGTAGAGGACATATGTGGGAACCTGGGCTTGGTCATCAAGCAGAGTAATATCCAGTTTGGGTCCATAGGGACTTTCACAACGGCTAGTCATACTCTGGGGGACTGCGTTCGGGAGTTAGAACGGACAGGGACAAGGTAGCGACGGTGGGGGCGTCTGATGGTCGCTGCATACTCTAAGACACTCCACCGTCGGTCATAAGTCAATCTACCAGACTCGTGTGGTATTCTCATCCATACACGGGTATCCGACCCATACATACCGATACAACGCAACTCATCAGATCCAACACAGAGATCGTGATCCACATCCCCTATATCTGGCAGAGTCTCCAATGCAAGATTGACCCCCGGTATTGAGCGCATCAACAGAATTGGTGTGTAATCTGTTGATTGAGACCTTGCTGGTTATATAATATTGAAATACTGCAGACCGGCAATCAGCAGGATCGCACCAATTAGTACGAGTTTCTGTACCCAAGATGGAACGTCTTTCCGAATTCTGAAGCCCCAGTCCATACAGGTCAATACGAAGCCCGGTTCTTAACTTCTAAGCTAGATATATAATTACGAGACTGACCGTCAGCCACGTGAACTGCCGCGGGGTCAACCCTCAAAGCATTCCCTTGGCTATCCGTAAAACCGCGTGAAACGGATCGCTTCTCTGCGTACAGAGACTGTACTAAGCGATTGAGGGTAGGAAAATATCAACTACTGGGGATTTCAACAGAGCCTACACAACAGTACCGGTGAAAGACAATGCCAGAAGTAGATATAAAATGGAGTAATCAGATCTGGTGAATCCCTTCGCTGTTAATACAAGCGGTGTGCTGAATGTAGGGCGTGAGTCTTGCATCAGGTAAACGTTAGGTACAGTATGTTTATCGATCACCTGTTTCACCCTACCTCTGTCTGTCGAATCGCTCAGTACAGGCACCGTACTCATTTTCGCTCTCTACTGTTGGGTTCGAGGGTAGATCGATCCTCACTCGATTCGGCTCGACGGTCCGCATCTAACAATGTGTCCAGCTGCTTCTCAAACTCCGCATCGGAAATTTCACCCTCTGCATACCGTTGTTTAAGCTGTTCAAGCGGATCACGCTGGTCACGATCATCTGCACTTTCGACACGCTCACTATCGAGACGATCCGCCCAACGCAAACGAACCCACCGTCCGAAGATCCATAGCACGAAAACAACCAAGACAGCAGCTGACACGCCACCTGCAGTCGCTCCCGGAATCTGACCGATGTACCACAGTACACCGACAATTATTATCGTGTCAACTCCAAAGGCAAGGAAAGCACCTAACATCAGTCCAGTGACGATACGTGGTTTGGAGCGTGTCACAACGACACATCGGCGACACTACGACTTGTTCGTTCCGCAGTCTCGTCTGTTTGGCCGATTCAGGCTTGTCGCGCTGGACCGCCCCTACTGCTGATCCGGTCGGTACTGGTGACTCACGTATCGCTCGCTTCACTCGTGATTCACAGCCAGTCGGTAGTAATGTACGTCACTGTGTCCATCGCCTCTCGGTTGGGGAACACTCCGATAACTCGCTGGATGATCTGGTAGAGTTCGTGCGAGGGGAGCGACTGGTCGGGGACGTAGAATACCCCACTGTGAGAGTCTGCCGGCAGCTGGACAAAGTCGTCGTCGCTGGTGACAATGAGACGCCCCTCTTGCACGGCGTACAGACGAATCGTGGTGTCGTCGACGCCTTCTCCCAATTCGCTCACGTCGACGACACGCTCTACGTCGTGGCCTGCTTTGTCGAGTTT